>NZ_CEEDBD010000001.1:0-3981626 GCF_979253095.1 Rathayibacter sp. AC451
GCTGTCGATGCGGGGCACGGTTCCGGCCCAGTCGTTCATCGCGTCGAGCACGGGCCGCAGACCGTGACCGACCGGAGTCAGCTCGTACTCGACCCGCGGAGGGATCTCCGCGTAGGCGGTGCGCGTGACCAGCCCGTACGTCTCGAAGCGCCGCAACCGGTTGGTCAGGGTGTGCGCGCTCACTCCCGGCAGCGCCTTCATCAGGTCGCCGAACCGCATCGGGCCGTTCAGGAGCTCGCGGACGACGAGCGTCGCCCAGGGGCCGTCCAGGAGGGTGAGGAAGCGCGCTATCCCGCACTCGGGCCACTGATCAGCGGAGAACGACATCGAATCGGCCCTCTCATCATTACTGCAGTTGACGTAACCGGTGCAACGTCTGCAGTAATGCTCTCATGACCTACATCGTTCACGGAGCGACCGGTGCGCAGGGCGCTCCCGTCGCCGCCGCACTCCTCCGCTCCGGCAAGACCGTCACCGCAGCCGTCCGCACCCCCGGTGCCTTCACTGCTGGACCCGCCGTCGCTGTCGACGCCTCCGACGTCGACAGCCTCGTCGCGGCCTACAGCGGTGCCGAGGGCGTCTTCATCCATCTGGCTCTGGGATCTCCGACGCAGCAGCTCGAGCACGCTCGGTCGATCGCCGCGGCCGTCGACCGGGCCCGCCCCGCGCGAGTGGTCTTCTCGACCAGCGGCTACCCGCTCGGCGAGACGGACGACAGCCCGCACGGGGTCCTCGCGCGTGGGCTCGCCGCGACGGGCATCCCGACCGCGGTCCTCGCGCCTCGCCTCTACCTGGAGAACCTCCTCCTCCCGCCGGTGATCGCCTCCGTCCGTGAGCAGGCCGTCCTCCCGTACCCGATCCGGGAGGACTTCCGCGTGTCCTGGAGCTCGCACCTCGACGTCGCCGACGCTGCCGTGCGCCTGTTCGAGCGGACCGACGTGGCCGGCGTCGTCGCCGTCGGCGCCCTGCCCGGACTCCTCGGCGAGGATCTCGCCGCCGGCTTCACCCGCTACTTCGGGAAGGACGTGACCTTCCACGCGCAGACCCCCGATGAGTTCGGCGCGATGACGATCCCCTTGTTCGGTGAGCAGGGGATGACTCCCGTGATCGACTCGTACCGCTGGCGCGCCACGCAGACGGACGAACTGATCGAGGAGGCGCGCAGTGCGCAGGTCCTGCTGGGACTCTCGCCGCGCACGGTGGAGCAGTGGCTGCAGGACATCGACGCCTGAGCAGTTGATCATGCGGTGACGGACGTCGTGGCGTTGCGGGGCGGCGTCGCGACGTCCGGTGAGGCAGGGCCCGTTCACCCGTGTCAGGTGGCATCACTGCGCCAGGACCTGGGGTGGCATCCCGTGACTCCACTTCGACGCCGGCGTCGTCGCCCCGCTGCTGGGGAATCGTCGAAGAACGTCCTCGGTGCTCGGCCTGCACCCTCGGTCGATACTCGGGCGGCTGCGCGACGTCGGGTCCGCCCCTGAGGGAGGCCGCTCTCAGCGAGCAGGCCTCCCTCTGATGCGCCCGGTATCAGCGGCGCAATGCCGCATCGAGTGCGTCGCGGATGTCCTCCACACGATGGACGTCGAGCAGCTCGCCGTCGACGAGGATCGACGGCGTGCCCCGTACGCCGAGTTCTCGACCGGCGTCGAAGTCGTAGCGGACCCGCTCGAGGGTCGACGGGTCGGCCACGTCGGCGTCGTACTGATCCAAGTCGAGGCCGATCTCTCGGGCGAGCTCGCGGAAGAGCGCGGCCTGCGGTTCGCTGCTGCCGGCCCACTCGGGGTGGGTGTCGAACATCAGCTGGTAGAAGTCCTCGAACCGGTGCTGGCGTGCGGCCGCCTCGACGGCGACCGCGGAGGCCTCGCCGCTCGCGTGCGACGGGAGCGGGAAGTAGCGCACGGCGAACGTGACGCGACCCGCGTAGTCCTCCCGGAGCTCCTCGATGCCGGGGTGCAGGGCCGCGCAGGACGGGCACTCGAAGTCGAGGAACTCGACGAGGGTGACCGCTCCGTTCCCGGCGTCATCCAGGACGTGGCTGTTCGGGGCGAGGGCGATCGTCGGTGCCTCGCTCGACGGCGAGAACGGGCGCAGGACTGCGAGTGCGACGACGAGTGCGACGACGGCGAGAAGGGCCGACGAGGCGGCGAGGACGATCTTCGTACGGGTGCTCATGAGAGAGCCTCTCTGCTGGTGGGGCGTGCTGATGAGGGGGAGGACGGAGCGCGCAGTCTCATGGCGCGGACTCCGGGTCCGTCGGGGACGGTGCGCTGGGCGGTCCGGCGGGAGGTGCCGGCACGCTCGGCCGCTGCGAGCCCGTGTTCCGTGCCTCCAAGACGCCGAGTCGGTCGTTGTACTGCGAGAGCTCGGCCTCGCCGTCCCGGTCGGCGCGGCGGTCGTAGCGGCGCGCTGCGCGCTCGTCGGAGCGCATCCACTGGGTGAGGACCACGAGGGCGATGAGGACCATCGGCAGCTCGCCGGCGCTCCAGGCGATGCCTCCGCCGACGCCCTGGTCGGCGAGGAGGGCGGTGGTGTCTGTGTAGTCCATCGCCGTCCACCAGTCCTCGCCCAGGACCGTGGTCTGGGACATGATCGCCAGGCCGAAGAAGGCGTGGAAGGCGAGCGTCGCGAGCATCACCAGGAGCCGGAGGACGTGGCCCGGCCGCGCGGGCCCGGGGTCGACTCCGATCAGGACCCAGAAGAAGAGGTAGCCGGTGGCCAGGAAGTGCACGGTCATGAGCACATGGCCCTGGTGGAAGAACATCGCCCACTCGAACCAGCCCGTGTAGTAGAAGGCCACGAGGCTCCCCGCGAACAGCACAGCGGCGACCGGGGCGGAGGAGAGGACGCGCAGGTAGCGGGAGTGCACCAGCGCGAGGACCCACTCCCGCAGCCCTCTGCCACCGTCGCCCCGCACGGGCAGGACGCGCAGCGCCAGGAGCACCGGTCCGCCGAGGACGAGCAGCGGCGGGACGACCATCATCAGCAGCATGTGCTGGATCATGTGGGTGCTGAAGTGCACCTGCCCGTAGACGCCGGGACCGCCGCTCGTCGTCCACGCGAGCACCGCGCAGCCGACGACCCAGGCGAGCGTGCGGCCGAGAGGCCAGGCGTCGCCGCGTCGGCGGAGCCGGTTGACGCCGACGAGGTAGAGCACCGCGCCGACTGCTGCGATCGCGAGCCAGACGGCGTCGATGTGCCACTGGGTGAGCATCCGCCACGGAGTCGCTTCGGGCGGGTACGGGAATCCGAGCAGCCCGCGGCGGGCATCGCCGACGACGGGGTCCTGGGGCACGGGTGGGGCGCTGTTCGACAGGGCGACCGAGACGCCGATGGTGAGCGCCATGACGACCAGCTCGCCCACGGCGATGCTCGTGAAGGCCCGTCGGTCGGAGGGGTCCTCGCGCAAGCGGGGCAGCACCCGGAGGCGGTGCCACGCGCCCGCGCCGCCGAGCGCGAGCAGCGCCGCGGCCTTCACCAGCAGCAGCTGCCCGTACGGGGTCGCGAGATCCGCCGGGCCTTCCACGCGGAGCGACGCGTTGACGAGTCCCGAGAACGCGACGGCGCCGAACGCCCAGCCCGCGAGGACGGAGTAGCGCGACGCGACCACTCCGATCTCGGCGCCGACCGCTCGGCGCAGCAGAACAATCGCGACGAGCCCACCGGCCCAGGCGGTCACTCCGACCAGGTGCACGGCGACGCTGTTGACCGCGTTCGCGTGCTCGTCGGAGCCGGAGGCGTGCCCCGACAGTGCGAGCGGGAGCAGCGCGAGAACCGCCAGGGCGTTCGCGGCGGCCACCCAGGCGAGACGCCGGGCCAGCATCGTGATCAGCAGCACTGCCGTCGCACAGCCGATCGAAGTGACGAGCGTCTGCCCGAGTTCGAGCTCGGTGGCGTAGAAGAGGAACTGCGTCCGGAACCCCGGACTGTCCAGCGGCTGCCCGATCGCGTTCGCCGCAGTGAAGACCAGCACCGCGATCGCCGACGCGACCCAGGTGGCGGCCGCCCAGCGCGCCCAGCGCAGGGCCCGGTCCTGCGAGTACGAGACCACTCCGGGGGCGATGCGCTGACCGGGCAGGAGGAAGACCGCCGCGGTGAGCAGCCCGATGGTGAGCGTCGCGGCGATGTCGTGCACGGCTCGGGAGGCGGGCAGGCCCTGCCTGACGAGTCCGCCGGGGTCGATGAGCAGCGGCGGCTCGGCGGCTCGCGTCATCGTCAGTGCCAGCAGAGTGATCGTGACCGCCGCGGGGACCGCCAGCAGGAGGACCGTCTCGACCGGTGGGATCGTGACGGTGACGGGATGGGGTGCGGGAAAGTCGTCGGTGCTCGATGTGTGCGCCACAGGGGCGGCTCCCTTCGAGAGCGGTCCGCGAGGGCACCGCTCATCGGCTCCTGAGCGCCCGGGGGAGGACGCGCGGGAGTTCTCTCCGAGGGGACGCGGGACGCTCGCGCTTGGACGGCCCGATCGTGTCGGACGTGCAGGCGCAGCGGCCGTGCACCGGTGCGGGGAGTCCGCTTCCCAGTGCGCGTCAGAGGTCAGGAGGCGGGAGGAGCCGGCGGACCGCGTCGAGGGAGGTGTCCGGGGAGGTCCCCGCAGCGACCGGGAGGATGTCGCGCTGCTCGAACGCCCGGGCCGTCGCGGGCGCCGGGGCGGGCACGGGGAGGAGGACGAGCGGTGCGAACCGGGCGGCCGCGTGCGCCGTCGTCTGCGCCACGGCGAGGAGCAGGGTCTCGCCGCGGTGCAGGACGGCGATCGTCACCACCGCGGCGACGGCGTGCGAGAGCTGCATGGGCGCGTGACCCGCCGACGCCGCGGCGATCCCGCTGACGTCGACTGCGGCCGAGTGCTGCGCGTGCCCGCCGGTACCCGACGGACCGGACGCTCCGAGCTCGAAGAGCGAGTGGAAGAGGAGCTGGCTCGCCCCTACCGAGAGCGACACGCGCAGGAGCGAGAGCCGACGGCCCGCGAGAGCCGTGCAGATCAGCACGGACAGCACCAGCGGCGCGAAGACTCCGAGAGGACCGGGAGCGTCCCCGCCGCCGACGACGTGCGAGAACAGAGCGGCGAAGGTCGCCACCACCGCCGCGGCGAGACCCCGGAGGGTGCGCAGCTGACGGGAGGCGGACATCTGCTCAGTGTCGCAGATGGCGACGAGGCGGGCTTCGGGAAGCCACGACCTCCGAGCTCCTCCTCGAGGAGGTCAGCAGAAGCTCTGCCGGTTGCCTGCCGCAGCTGACGGTCGCCCGGTGAGGGTGGGGGCGCGTTCCGGGATCGGTGATCCGCGTTGTACTCACGTCGTTGTTCACGGTAACATGGTGAAATTCCGTCGTTCACAAGGATGTGACATGCGCCGTTCCCGTCGCACTGCCCTGCTCTCCGGAGCCGTCTGCGGACTGCTCCTCGCCTCCGGTCTCGTCGCGGGCGGAGGAGCGGCCTCGGCCGCGACCCCGCCCGCCCCCGCGGCCCACTACCCGCTGAGCACCGACCTTGTCGACACCGCCGGCGACTACGACGGCCGTGCGGTCGGCGCCGTGACCTGGGCCGACGGCCTCACCCTGCCCGGCGGCTCCGGCACCGGCCCCCACGCGAGCCTCCCCGCCGCGGTGGTCACCGACCAGGGCGAGGACCTCACCGTCTCGACCTGGGTGAAGCGCGAGGTGCCGAACGGCAACTACTCCGCCCTCTTCTTCGGCACCGCGGCGAACCCCGACGTGCCGACGAACTACTGGCTCCTGAACCCCTCCAACCCGGGTGGCTCCGCGAAGAGCGTGTTCACGAACGGGGCCAGCGCCTCCCAGCCCTGGTCGACCGAGGTCGGGCCGTCCTCGGCGGCGAACTCGGTGCCCGCCGCGCCTCGCTCCCAGTGGGCGCAGTACACCACGGTCATCACGGCCGACTCGATCCGCGGCTATCTCGACGGCGTGCCGATTGGCCCGGCGGTGCCGAAGACCACGCGCATCGCCGGGTTCGCCGGCCCGCTGAGCGTGCTGATCGGGAAGAGCAACTACCGCACCGACCCCACCTACGCCGGGTCCTTCCGCGACCTGCGGGTGTTCGACGAGGCGCTCACTGCCGAGCAGGTCGCCGCGCTGCACTCGGCCGACCTCGTCGCGCCGACCGTCCAGCCGTCCGGCGTCAGTGGCACGTCGACCGACGACAGTGTGAGCGTCTCGTGGACCGGCGCGCCCGCCGGCTCCGGCCGCGCGCCCGTCTCGGGCTACCGCGTCACCCTCACCCCGGTCGGCGGGGGCACCGCCGTCACGGAGTCGCTCCCCGCGACCGCCCGCACCGCCGTGCTGCGCGGGGTCGCCGAGGGCACCTACACGGTCGCCGTGCGCGCCGAGAACGCGGCGGGCACGGGTCCCGCCGCCACGGCCGCCGCTCCCGTCACCTCGGGCCCGGCCCGCTCCGACGCCGTCTGGGTGGCCGCCGCCCGTGCCGCGCTGCTCGCCGCTCCCGCCTTCTCGGCCGAGGAGCGCGCGCGGGTCTCGGGCGCCGTGACACTGCCCGGTACGCTCGCCGATCTGCAGGGCCGCGACGCCGAGCCCGGCGCCGACCGCGTCGCGATCGCCTGGACCTCGTCGGACGACGCCGTCGTCAGCGACTCCGACGCCCCCAGCGGCAGCACCACGGAGGGGGTCGCCGACATCGTCGAGAAGGGCGCGGTCGTGCGCGGCGCAACCGACGCCTCCGTGACGCTCACCGCCGTGATCAGCCGCGGCTCCGCGACCAGCACGGTGGCCCTGCCGCTCACCGTCCTCGCCGCTCCCGCCGCAGCCGAGAACGAGGCCTACCTCTTCGCCTACTTCAGCGGCAACTCCACCGATCAGCAGCAGATCCGCTTCGCGACCACGAACGGCAACGACTCGCTCGACTGGACCGAGCTGAACGACGGCGCTCCCGTGCTCACCTCCTCCCAGGGCACCCGGGGCCTGCGCGACCCCTCGATCGTGCGCTCGGTCGAGGGCGACCGCTTCTTCCTGCTCGCCACCGACCTCGACATCACGAAGACCACCTGGCCCGAGTCGTTCACGAACGGGTCGAAGCACCTCGAGATCTGGGAGTCGACCGACCTCGTGAACTGGTCGGAGCAGCGCCACATCGAGGTCTCGCCCGAGTGGGCCGGCATGACCTGGGCTCCGGAGGCGCAGTGGGACGAGTCGATCGGGCAGTACGTCGTCTACTGGTCTTCGCGCGTGTACCCCGAGGGGCAGCCGCACGTGACGGGCGCTCCGGGCACCACCGACTCGCGCATCGTCTACGCCACGACCCGCGACTTCCGCACCTTCTCGGAGCCGCAGGTGTGGGTCGACTCCGGCGACCGCATCGACGCCACCGTGCTCAAGCAGGGCGACGACTACTTCCGCTTCACCAAGGAGGTGTCGGGGAACGCGGGCTGCCAGGACATCGTCACCGAGCGCTCGACGAGCCTGCGCTCGACCTACGTCGACTACCCGGTGGGCGGCGACTGGTCGGTCGTCGAGAACTGCGTGGCGCGGAACGCCGGCTACGACCAGATCGTCGAGGGACCGACCGTGTTCCCCGCGAACAAGGGCGACGTGAACGGCTCCGGCTACTACCTCTTCGCCGACTGGTTCACCGGCACCGGGTACCAGGCCTTCCACACCGAGGACGTCTCGCAGCCCGGCTGGACCTACCTCGACCCCGCCGTCGACGACCGGGTCTCGCTGCCCGCCTCTCCGCGCCACGGCTCGGTGATCGGCATCACCCGCGAGGAGCGCGACGCGCTGCTGGGCGCGTACCAGCCCGAGCTGCTGGTCACGTCGGTCGCCCCGGTCGCCCAGGACGTGCAGGTCGGATCGACGAGCGTCGCCCTCCCGGCGACAGTGCAGGCGACCTTCAGCGGCGGGCGCACCGAGCAGGTCGCGGTGGCCTGGGAGGCGTTCGACGCGTCCGTCCTCGATCGCGCCGGCGAGACCCTCGTGGTGCGCGGCGCTCTCGCGAACGGAGCGGCGACCCGGGCGGTCGCGACCCTCACGGCGGTCGGCGGAGTGGACGTGACCGCCTCGGCCGTCCCGCGCTGCGTCGCGGGCAAGGTCGTGCTGACGGTGACGACGACCAACCGCGGGACGGAGCCGGCCGCAGTGCGCGTCGTCACCTCCGCGGGCACCAAGTCGATCGCGGCCCTCGCGCCGGGTGCTCGAGCGACGACCACGTTCAGCACCCGCTCGACGTCCGTCTCCGCCGGTTCAGCAGCAGTGACCGCCACGACCGGAGGGGCGTCCACCAGCGTCTCGGCCCCCTACGGGGCACTCAGCTGCCGCTAGGACTCCCACCGACAACGACGCCGATCGGCCTGACGAGGGGGAATGCCGGGGCGGTGGCCGTGGAGGCGGTCCTCACCTCCGACTTCGGCACCAAGACCGTCTCGGTCGCTGCCGGACGGACCGTCACGCAGGCGTTCTCGACCCGCAAGGCGACCGTCGCCGCGGGCCCGGTGACGGTGGACCTCTCAGCCCAGTCCGGCGGCACGACGCGTCGGACGAGGATGCAGGCGGCGTACGCCCTGACGACCTGCAGCTGAGATCGAACGCCTCGCGGCGGGCCTGACGTCCGGCCCGCCTCTCGTCGTGTCCTCGGCCCTCCGATGCGGTCAGGGGCGTCGAGTGCGAGGGGTGGTGGGGGCCGGGTGCGAGCGCTCCGTCCCGCGAGATCGCCTCGCGCAGGGAACGACGGAGCCCCGCCGCCGCCCCGACCAGGGACGACGGCGGGGCTCCGCGGTCAGGTCACATCCCGTCGATGATCATCGCCTCGGTGATGTCGACGTTGCGCTCGAAGGCGAGTTCGGAGAACTCGTTCGAGTAGTTCAGGCCGTAGGGCCAGATGTGCGGGTTGCTGCAGTTGAGCCGGGCTCCTGCGCCGTCCCATGACTGGAGGAGGGCGACGGCGGTGGGGCCGGTCCAGGCTCCGTCGACGCACTTCGCGTAGTAGCCGCCGCTGGTGCCGATGCCCAGGGTGTGCCCCATCTCGTGGAGGGCGGTCCCCTCGACCATGTAGCGGCGGTCGGCCCCGAAGCTCATCACTCCGTCGAGGTTGGCCTCGGCCGTCGGGACGCCGGGGTTGTAGAACACGCGGAGGTGCTTGGAGATGCCGGTGCGGGCGTTGTAGCGGTCGACGGCTGCTCCGACGGCCGCGTCGATGCGGGCGTAGGCGTCGAGCTGGTCGGCGGTGGGATTCGCTTCGCGGTAGACGGTGTAGGTCACCTCGTCGACGGCGGCGTTCGTGATGCGCCAGCGCTGAGCGGTGCTGGTGGTGCAGGTCTGCTGCTGGATCACGGCGCCGTCGACCTGGGCGGAGTCCTTGTTCTCGATGCAGAGGCTGCTGTGGCGGTTGGCGATGCTGCTGTAGCCGTCGCCGACATCCGTGATGCTCCACTGCTGCACGGGCAGACCGTTGCAGGTCCACTGGCGCACGTCGGCGCCGGGGGTGGTGCTCCAGTCGTAGTCGTCGAGGCAGAGGCCGGAGTGGCGGTTCTTGATCTCGGCGAAGCCGGTGCCGAGGTCGCGGATCTCCCACAGCTGGTTGGCGCCCTCGAGGCAGTTCCACTGGCGCACTTCGGCGCCGGGCGTGGTGTCGAACCGGTAGTCGTCGAGACAGAGTCCGCTGTGCTCGTTGCGGATCTCCTGATCGGTGCCGGTCGCGACGGGGGTGGCGGCGGCAGAGGGCGTGCTCACTCCGAGTGTCGTGAGGCCGACGAAGATCGCGGCGGCGAGGGCGCCGAGCACCCGTGCTCTGCGCGGGGACGTCGTTGTCCTGGTCATGCGTGTTCCCTTTCCCTGGAATCCCGTGGCCCGGACGGACGACGGGAGGCTCGTGACCCCTGGAGACCGCCGACCGCTCTCGAGGAGCGATCGGCGGCCTCTCTGAGGTGCGTCACCGCGCGAGTGCTGCGGTGAGGCGCGCTGGTCTTCGCGCGTGGGGGGAGCGGTCAGCCGCAGCGCAGCGCCGGGTACGCCGCGCTGATCGGTGCGGTGGCCGCACCGACCGTCGCCGTTCCCGACAGTGAGCCGGCGGTGACCGACGCAGCACGGGTCGAGATGGCGATCGTGCCGGTCTTCCCTGCGCCGACCAGCTGCGTCTTCTCGCCCCAGGGGGTGCTCCAGCGGATCGACGCACTGTCGGTGCCGGTGTTCCTGGACGCGATCGTCAGGACGACCTTCCCCGAGATGCATCGCGCGGTGGCGCTGGAGGTGACCTTCGCCGCGGAATCCTCGACCACGACGGTCGTGCGGACGGTCCGGTTGGCCGTCGCGACCTCCTCCGCACGGGTCATGTCGAGCACGGGGAGGCCGTCGGCCGCCCAGTGGATGCGGCGGAGGTAGGCGTCGCGGTTCGTGCTGCCGTCGGCGCGCGCGTGGAACACGAGCACCTCGTTGCCGTCCTCGTCGACCGTGAAGCTGTTGTGCCCCGGGCCCCAGAGGTTCGCGACGGGGTCGCTCTTCACCACCGGCGCGTCCGACTTCGTCCACACCGACCGATCGGTCAGATCGGCGCCCGAGGGTGCGACCATGAGCCCGATCGCGTAGGTGCGGTCGACGTTGGAGGCGGAGTAGGTCAGGAACACCTTCCCGTCCCGGAAGATCGCCGTGGCGCCCTCCGCGACGTTGCTGGTGTTCGTCTCCCAGCCCAGCGACGCGGTGATGAGCTTGCGCGGCTCGCTCGTGAGCCGCCACGGGTTCGCCGGATCGATCGTCGCGATCCAGAGCTCGGCGTCGCCGACGACTCCGCCGGTGATGTAGCGCTGCGACCACGCGACGTAGGTGCGTCCGCCGTCCTGGAACGCGGTCATGTCGAGGCTGATGCCCGGGTGCTGCGCGTCGCGCTGCAGAGCGGAGCCGTCCTGCTTCAGGACCGGTCGGGGCGCCTCCCAGTCGGCGAGAACGGTCGGGTCGCCGCCGGTGCGGAGCTTCTGCGCGTAGGCGGTCACCCGCTGCCAGTCCACGGCGCCGATGCACGGCGAGAAGAAGGCGTAGAGCTCGCCGCCGAGCTCGTGCAGCTCCGGTGCCCAGTAGCAGCCGGCGATGCCGGCGGTGCCCTTCTGCACGATGACGCTGTCGGGCGCGGTCCGCAGGCCCTCGATTGTCGGGGCGCTGCGGAGGAACATGCCGGGCTGGTCGTCGCCGCGGTCGTCGGTCGAGATGAAGAGGTAGCGGTCCTTCCACTTCAGGATGTTCGGGTCGGCCTCGGCCCGGAGGAACGGGGCGGCGTAGTCGCGCTGCCGCACGGTCCCCGAGACCTGGTAGGTGCCGGGCTTCGAGGTGTCGACCGCGGCGAGGTCGGCGGCCGACCAGTCCACGGGCAGCTGCTTCGTCGATCCGTCGGTGTACGAGAGCGTCGCCGTCCCGGGCGTCGGCACCGCGGCGCCCTGGGCGACCGTGGTACCGGCGACCTGGACGGTGGTGTTGCGGAGGCGGCCCAGGCGGTTCTCGAGGCCGGTCGCGGCCGGGGCGGGGAGCACCAGGACGTTCGAGGGCACCGCGCCCTCGATCGTCGTCGTGGCGGCGGGGTCCGACAGGGTCAGCCCGCCGGCGCGGAGGTCGCCGCGGGTGGCGGGGTCGGCGAGATCGCCGAACGAGCGCGAGTACTCGGCTCCCTGGGCGTCCTTCCAGGTGACGCGGTAGACGCCGGCGGCCGAGTCCCAGACGGCGCGGGGATCGACGGCCGCGGACACTCCGAGGTCGAGGAATCCGGCCGGCTCGTACGCCACGAGGTCGGTGGAGGTGAACAGCAGGGGAGTGCCGCGGTGCGCGGGGTCGACGTCGCCGTTCGCGAGCGTGCGGGTGGCGAGCACGCCGTAGCCGCCGTCGGCGAGCGAGAACACGTACGGGTCGCGGAGCGTCCGGGTCTCGACGAGGTCGAGTGTGCCGGTCGGCTGCGCGTCGGCGAAGAGCACGCCGTAGTTCTCGTTCAGGGCGGTGGTGCCAGTGCGGGTCGCGCCGAGGCCGAGGTGCATGCTGTACGCGAGCTTCGGGCCGTAGACCTGAGTGGCGAGGGGCGTGCGCTCGTACGAGAGCAGGTAGCGCGCCTGCGCCGTCGGGAGGACCCGGACGTCGAACGCCTTGGCGCTCGTCGCGGTGCCGGAGCGCAGCTGGGCGGTGACGACTCCCGAGACCGCGGCCGAGCCGGTGACGCGGAGTGCGCCGTCGACCACGCCGAGACCGGCGGTGCTCGTCGTCCAGGTGATCGTCGAGCCGGTCGGGGCGGCGGGCAGGACCTCGCCGTCGGCGACGGTCGGACGCAGGACGACTCCCTGCGCGAGCGCGTCGAGATCGGCCTGAGGGTTCTGCGTGGCGACCGTGAGCTCGAAGGAGCGGCTCGTGGTCGCTCCGCCGAGCGCGAGCGACGCGGTCAGCGTGACGGGCACGTCCGATCCGCTACTGGGCCGGGTGACGACTCCGGTGCTGCTGATGCGGGCCGGGTCGGAGCTCGTCCACGTGATCCGGGAGCCCTGCGCACCCGTGGTCGGGAGGCGGAGGTCCGCGGTCACTCTGCCGGGTCCGAGGTCGATCGCCGCGGCGTCCGAGGCGAGTGCCGCCGTGCGGACGGCGGGGTCCACCCCGGTCCAGTAGGCGTCCGAGACCTGCTGGGCGGTCAGCGCGGAGGTGCGGATCTCGAAGTCGCGCACCCCACCGCGGTAGAAGGGATCGGGGTAGGAGGAACGGCCGATGTACCCCACGAGATTCGTACCGAGGGCGGACACGGAGCGGTTCGTCGTGACCTGCGAGATGAGCCGACCGTTGTAGTAGCCGGTGAGCTTCCCGGGCTCGAGCACGGTCGTGTAGAGGCCCCACTGCGCGTCGGTGGTCGGGCCGGCCGGAGTGCTCGAGCCCGAGATCCCGGCCTCGGTGGTCCACGGGGCGGAGGGGTTGCTGCTCGCCGTGATGACGGACTTGAAGCGGCCGGAGGGGTCGCGCGGGTTGAGCAGCCAGTACTGCGACGGCAGGTTCTCGGTCGTGCCGAAGAAGGCCGCCGCGTAGTTGCCCGCGCCGGTGTCGTTGCGCAGCCAGGACTGGATGGTGAGGGTGTCGCGGCCGTCGACGAGGCCGCGGGGCATCTCCACGTACGCGGCCGAGCTGCCGCTCGCGCCGCCGGGGAGGCGCAGCTCGTCACCGACGACGCTCGCTCCGGTGCCCCGGAGGACGGCGTCGCGGCCGCCGCCCGAGGAGTCGGGGACGGTCGTGCCGGTCAGCTGGGAGAAGTCGTACTGCACGAGGAGGTCTTCCGCCGCGGCTGCGGGTAGAGCGGGGAGGGTCACCCCCGCTGCGACGACGATCGAGGCGAGGACCCCGGTGAGGGCGGTCCTCCAAAGACGGACGGAGGTCATCGATACTCCTTCGTATCTGCGGCGCCGCTCGGCGCCGTGGTGGATCGAGGTGGACGCACGAGCGCGGCCGGAAGCCGGGCGGGAGGACGCTGAGCGCCCTCCCGCCCGGAGTGGTGCCGTCAGCTGCAGCGCGCGGCCGTGTACGTCGCGGTCACCGGCGTCTGCACGCCGCTCGCGGTCGCGGTCCCCGTGAGGGTCCCCGCGGCCACCGACGTGGCGCGAGTCGAGATCGCGAGGGACGAGGTCTTCATCGCGCCCACCTGCTGCACCTTCGCGCCCCAGGGGGTGCTCCAGCGGATCTCGGCGGCGCTGGCGCCCGTGTTCTTGGCGGTGAGGGTGACGACGACCTTGCCGGCGACGCACCGCGAGACGGCCGTGGCGGTGACCGGGGCGGTCGAGGCCTCGACGATGACGGTGGCGCGGACGGTCCGGTTGCCCGGCGCGACCTCCTGCGCCTTCGTCAGCGACAGATCGAGTGCGCCGTTGGCGCGCACGTTCACGGCCTTGAACCAGGTGTTGCGGTCGGCGTCGAAGAGGCCGCCTGCGCCGTTCGGGTCGCTGGCCTGGTGCGGCTCCGGGTAGGGCCGCGCGTGGTAGGCGAGGAGGAGGTTCCCGGAGGTGTCGTGGAGGAAGGAGTTGTGCCCGCCGCCCGCGTGGTCCTTCGTGTAGTAGTCGTCCTCGTCCGCTCCGATCCGCCCGGCGGAGGTGTCGTTGGTGGTGAGCACGGGGAACGGCGTCTGCGTCCAGCTGGCGGGGTTCTGCAGGTCCGCGGTGGCGTCTGCACTCAGCATGCCGAGGGTGTAGAACTTGTCGACGGTCCCGCCGGAGTAGGTGATGTGGATCTTGTCACCCTGCTGCACCATGAACGGCGCCTCGACGATGCCCTGGTCGCGGCCCTCGGTGGTGTCGGACGGAGTGGGCGACTGCTTGCCGATCTCCCACGGCTGGCTCTCGCCGTAGACGCGGCTGAGCGTTCCGTCGACCAGGGGGACGGTGCCCTTGGGTCCCTGCTTCACCTTCGAGATCCGGATCTGCTTGTCGATCGGCATGACCCAGTAGCCCTGCTTCGCCCCGGCCTCCATGCGCTCGAAGTAGCTGACGTCGAAGGCGGCGCCCTCGAGGATCACCGGCTCGCCCCAGTTGCCGCGCTCGAGGAATCCGCCGGCCGCGATCGACGCGTCGGTGCCGGTGTAGGGGATCAGGACGGTGTTGTCGCACCAGCCGCCGACGGGCGCGTAGCCCTTGTTCATGCCGGCGACGATCCACCAGGTGCCGTTGATCTTGTGGAACTCCTGCGCCCAGATGAAGCCGCCCCAGCCGTAGTGCGTGTTGGGGAACTCGCCCTCGCGTCCGGGAGTGCCGGCGTCGGGGTCGAGGACGATCTGCTCCGGAGCGTCCTTGAGACCCTCGATCGTCGTCGCGCGCTTCAGGCCGATCTTGCGGTAGCTCTGGCTCTCGTTCACGGGCTCGAGCGAGGACTGGGCGTAGTGCGAGCCGGTGAGGTAGTAGTAGCCGTCGTCCTCGTTGAAGAACACGTGCGGATCGGCGCGGGCGTCGCTGACCATCTCCTCACGGTGCTGCTGCACGGTGCCGGTGACCTCGTAGGTGCCGGGCCGGGTCGTGTCGAGCGACTCCTCCGCCCAGTCGACCGGGAGGTTCTTGGTGGAGCCGTCGTTGTAGTCGAGCACGACCTGGTCCGGGAGTGCGGTGTCGACGGCAGCGGCGGTCGCGCCCTGCGGCACGCTCGCTCCGACCGGCTTCACGCCGGTGTTCTGCAGATCGACGTAGTTCTTGTAGAAGAGGTCGAACTCGGTGGTCGTGAGGCTGAACTCGCTCGCCTGGTTCTGAGTGGTGAACGACGGGAGACCCGCGCCCTGCACGCCGAGAGTCCGGGCGTCGGCTCGGGTCGTGGCGCCCGGGGTCGTGCCCGCGGCGAGGTCGTTCAGCAGCGTGACGCGGCCCTCGCCGGTGAGCAGGTCGGTCCAGAAGACCTTGTACTTCTGCGCCGCGGCGTCATGGACGATGCGCGGATCGGTGACGACGGAGCCCGGTGCGAGGCGGATCGCGCGCTGCTGGGTGAGCGAGCGCCCGTCGGGCGAGGTCCAGAGGTAGACGGAGTCCGTGGCGTTGTTCTGGCCGGCGACCGCGCCGAGGGACCCGTCTGCCGTGCGGAACAGGCTGGGCGAGCCGACCTGCGCGTTCGGACGATCGGCCTGGTTGCCGTCGTTCGCCACGGAGAGGATCGCCTGCGATCGGTTCAGCGGCTCCCACGTGCTCGCGCCGGTGGGCAGCGCCGCGGCGTAGAGCGCGTCAGCGCGGCGATCGTCGTTGTAGGCGATCGGATCGTCCTTGACGCCGTTCGTCGTGGTGACCGTCTTGACGTAGGTCGCGATGCGGCCGCCGGGAGCGACGAGGCGCGCGTCCCAGGCGAAGGTCTGGGCGACGCCGTCGACCGCGGCCTGCACGCGGACGGCGACCGGTGCCGAGGTGAGCCCGGTCGTGTCGACCGCTCCGTTCGCGGCGATGCGGGCGGCGCCCGCGCCGGTCGCGCTCCAGGTGATCGTGCGTCCGAGCACCTGCGAGGGCAGGTCCGAGAGGAGCGTCGACGGCACGGCGAGCGCCGCTCCGACATCGGTCGCGACCGTCGTGCTCTCGGCGCCCAGCTCGGCGCTCGTGAGCGCTCGATCGTAGACGCGCAGGTTGTCCAGGAGTCCGGTGAAGTACTCGCCGCCGCCCCAGTTCGCCTTGCCGACCTGCAGCACGCCCCCGGCCGCCCCGAGGATCTGCGTCAGGGTCTTGCCGGACGCATTCACCGCCACCGGCTTCCTGTCGACGTAGACGCGGGCCGTGGAGCCCGAGATCACGAGGTCGACGTGCTTCCACGCCGTGGTCGCGCTCGGCGCGGTCAGGTTGCCCGAGGTGTCGCGGCTGCCGGCGTTGTCGTAGCGCTCGACGGTGATCCCCGTCGTGCGATCGAGGATCCCGAGGTAGTGCTCCTGCGCGAACTCCTGGCGCACGGCGGAGCGGGCGGCGAAGACCGACCAGCCGGTGTTGGTGGTCGAGTCGGGCCTGCTGTCGTACGAGAGCGTGATGCTGTCGCGCCCCTTCAGCAGGGGAGTGCCGTCGGCGGCCTTCACGTCGAGCCAGAACGACGGGGAGAGGCGCACGGCCTGTCCCTGCCCCTCCTGCCCTGCGACGAGGGCTGCGGTGCCCTGCACGCTCGCGCGGGCCGAGCGGTCCGTGAACGCACCGCCGCTGGGCGCCGCGTCGAACGTGAACGAGCCGAGCAGGCTCTGCTCGGGGGTCGGAACCGCGGCCGCGGCCCCGGTCTCGGCGGCCGCCACGGGCACGGTGCTGCTCGCGACGAGCGCGGCGGCGGCCAGGGCGGCGATGGTCAGGGAGCGTGTGCTCGAGTGTCGTCGTCTCGTCCTCATCGACAAGAGTCCCTTCGGGTTCGTCTTCGAATCCGCGCCGCTGCGGTCTGCCTGCTGGTGATCGAGATCGACGAGAGGGTTCCGCGCGGTGTGGTGATCGGACCGTATCGTTAATTGTTCACGGTAACAAGGCAGACGGATCGCCGTGTCGTCTGCGTTGCAGACGAGGACCCGGCAGGACGGCGGCGCCCGCCCGGCCGGGTGGGACCAGTCCCCTCGTGGTCGAGGCTGAGAACCTGTTTCCGTGTTGCCAGGATGTCGAGTGGACGACGCCCGAGCACACTGTCGAGGATGTCGTCCGCTCAGGGCTCTCGCCCATCCCACCCAGAGCATCACGGCTAGCCGCTTCGGATCAGTGAATGGCGAGCTCGGTGCCGGCGACGGCTGAGGAGCCGAGGTCACTCTTCGGGAGGGCAGTGCCCGTCGAAACGGCGTCGGTCCAGGCGCCGGTGGTGCCGACGGCCGCGAAGTTCGAGTTCAGCAGGGCGAGCAGCGTGGTGTGCACGGTCTCTGCGTCGACGGAGCCGGCCGCGTTCGAGATCGCGATGGCGCCGGTCGCGTCCGACAGGACCTCGGCCGCGAGTCCGTGCGTCTCGGCTTCGGCGGCCGAGGCGAGGATGCAGTTGTTGGTCATGTAGCCGACCAGGGTGATGGTGTCGACATCGTGCCCGCGCAGCCAGGAGAGCAGATCGGTGCCGGCGAAGACCGTGCCGAAGCGCTTGGTGATCGACGTCCACTCGGTCGTGCGGCGGCGCTCGATCTCGGGGTGCAGCGCGAAGCCCTCTGTGCCGGGGGCGAAGACCGGAGCGCCCTCACCCGCGCTGTGCTGGAAGGCGGCGATGGGGATGCCGGCGGTGGTTGCGGCGTCGATCGCGGCGGCGATCCGGGGGAGCGAGGAGGCGTGTGGCGGGAAGCGGATCTCGAGAGGTCCGGCGAAGTACTCCTGCTGGACGTCGACGAGGATCAGGGCGCGGCGGGGTGCGGTCATGGTGTCGTCTCCTGGGTGTGCGGGGCGGTGCTCCGATCCTGACGGCGGATGCTCGGCGCGACCAGTGGCACACCGGCACCCCCTACGATGGATCCGGGCCAAGCGGAGGAGGTGCCCGTGCGGATCGCGATCCACGCCGTCGACGGCGTCACGATGTTCCACCTCTCGGTGCCGCAGACGGTCTTCGACGAGGTCCGGCGACTCGGGATCGCGGAGTGGGAGACGGTGCTCTTCGCCGACCGGCCCGGCTCGATCCGCACGGCCGAGGGCTACCGGATCGACGGTGTCGAGGGTCCGGAGGCGGCCGGAACCGCCGATCTCGTGGTGATCCCCTCCTGGATCGACGACGGACGCGCGCCCGGCGCGGACCTCACCCGCGTGCTCCTGGACGCGCACGCTCGCGGCGCGTGGGTCGCGGGTCTCTGCCTCGGCGCGCTCGTCCTGGCCGACGTCGGCCTGCTCGACGGCCGTGCGGCGGTGACCCACTGGCAGGCGGCGGCGGGGATGGCGGCGCGCCACCCGTCGATCGCGGTGGACGCCACCGCCCTCTACCTGGACCTGGGCGACGTCCTGACCTCCGCGGGCACCGCGTCCGGTCTGGACGCCTGCCTGCACGTGGTCCGCAGCGCACTCGGAGCGGAGGCGGCGAACCGGGTCGCGCGCAGCCTCGTCGTCGCGCCGCACCGCGAGGGCGGGCAGGCGCAGTACATCGAGCGGCCGCTGCCCCAGGAGCCGGAGGACGACCGCATCGCGCGCGCCTCCGCCTGGGCCCTGGCGCACCTCGAGGAGGAGCTGAGCGTCGAGCGCCTTGCGGCGGTGGCGCTGATGAGCCGTCGCTCGTTCGTGAGGGCGTTCCGTGCGGCGACGGGGACCACTCCGGCCTCCTGGGTGCGCTCGCGCAGACTCGATCATGCGCGTCGGCTGCTCGAGACGACCGATCTGACCGTCGACCGCATCGCGGCGGACTGCGGATTCGGGAACCCCGTCACGCTGCGGCAGAACTTCGCGCGGGCGTTCGGCAGCACGCCGTCCGGGTACCGGTCCCGCTTCGGCGCCCGGTGACGAGGCGTGCACCCTTGGCGGCAGCGAGGGGGTGCGCGCGATCACGCGCCCTTCTGGACCGAGGTGCTGATCGGCGTCTCGTGAGCGAACAGATCGAGGACCGGGCAGTGCGCGTCGACCGCGCTGCGCAGCTCCTCGTATCGCTCCTCCTTCTCGGGGCCGGTGAGGGTGACGGAGAGGCGGACAGCGGTGAACCCGGCACGCACCGCCTCGTCCTTGCCGAAGAGCCGGGCCGCGTCGAGGTCGCCCTCGGCCTGCACGTCGATGGAGTCGAAGGGGATCCCCAGAGCGTGGGAGTAGAGGCGGAAGACCACGACCTGGCAGGAGATCAGCGCGCCGAGGGCGACCTCCACAGGGCTCGCGGCGACGTCGTCGCCCGCCAGAGCCGCGGGCTCGTCGACGAGGAACGAGTGCCGGCCGGCGGTGATGCGGCTGGCCACGGCGCCCTCGCCGCCCCCTCCGACCCGGTAGGTGAGGTGGGCGGACGAGCGGTCGGCGTCGATCCGCTCGCCCCACGCGGTGGACGCGGCGTCGAGGCGCTCGGAGCGGAGCGCGGGGGAGGAGTCCAGGGTGATGGCGGTGTCGGTGAGGGTCATGCGGACACCGTAGGCAGACGAGCCGGACTGATCGAGGGACGGCGTCACACCGGGTCATACGGGAGGCAGGTCACCCCGTCCGGAGCCGACGGCGTTCGCGCCACCGGAATGGTGCACGAGGAGCGGGCGTTGCCCCGAGGGTGACGATCGAACCCGTGGTGCTCGAGGACGTGCTGGCTTCGCTCGAGGTGACGCTCGGGGCGACCCGGCGCGTGACGGTGCCGCCCGGGGAGCGCCTCGGACTCGCACCGGGCGCCGTCGTGCTCCTGTACGTCGTCGAGGGCGCGATCACCGCGCTCGCTCCGTGCGCGACCGCCTGCGAGCTCGACCTCCCCGCCGGCGAGGCGACGGCCGTCCGCCCGCCGCGGGCGCTGCGGGCGGGTGACGCTCTACTGACGTTCGGCGGGCAGCCCGTGGAGATCGCCTCCCGGTCGGGGGCGCGGCTGACCGTCGTCGAGGTGCAGCTCGAGGCCTCGGCATGCCTCCTGCCGCTGCCGGAGCTGGTGATCGCCGGCGGGTTCGCGCGGCTCGAGCCGGCCGCGGCGGCGCTGGCGGCGCAGCTCGGCACGGCCGTCGACGGGACGGTGCGGTCGGGTGACCCCGTCATCTGCCTGCTGATGGTGCGCACCGTGCTGCTGTCGGTGGTGCGGGCGTGGGCCGTCGGCGACACCGCCGCTGCGCTGCCGACGACCGGCGACGCCTACCTCGACCGGGTGGTCGCGGCGGTGGACAGCGAGCCGGGCCTCGAGTGGACGGTGGACCGCCTCGCGAGCATCGGGGCGATGTCGCGGACGGTGCTCACGGAGCGGTTCCGCGCGGCCTTCGGACGCACCCCCGCGGGCTACGTCACCGAGGTGCGGATGCGGCGGGCGAAGGACCTGCTCGAGGCGGGGCGCAGCGTGTCGGAGGCGTCGCGGGCGCTCGGCTACTCCTCCGACGACGGCTTCCGCCGCGCGTTCCGGCGGCACGTCGGCGTCGTGCCGTCGCAGTGGCGGACGGCACGACGCGCGGCGTGAGCGCTCAGACGGCGGACCGCCGGTTCGACGAGCCGAAGAGTGCCGCGCCGAGGAGGAGCAGGACCGCGCCGATCGCATAGTCGGCCTCGACGCCGACCTGGTCGACGAGCACGCCGCCGACGCCGGCGGCCACCACGATCGCGGCCTGGAAGCCGACGACCACGAGGCTGCCGCCCGCCTCGAGGCGGTCGGTCATGCGGTGGCCGACCCAGGCGTTGACGATGATGAGCCACGAGGCGAAGAAGAAGCCCCAGACGAACACGGCGACGGCGACGGCGGCGATCAGACCGGGGAGCAGGAGGACGGCTCCCACGGCGATCGCGATGGCCACCGGCGCGACGACGCCGAAGAAGGCGAAGGAGCGGTCGATCACCGATCCGATGACGATGTTGCCGATCAGGCCGCCGGCGCCGAAGAGCGCCAGCAGACCGACCACTGTCGCGGCGTCGACGCCGTCCGTGCGCTCCAGGGCGAGCCGGATGTACGTGTAGGCGAGGAAGTGGCCGAGGACGATCAGGACGTGCCCGGCGAAGCCCTGGCGCACGCCGCGGCGGCGCACCGTGTCGAGCAGGATCCCGAGCCCGGCGGCCGGAGCGGCGGGGACGCTCGGGAGGACGAGGCGCAGCGGGACGGCGAGGAGCGCGGTGAGGACGCCGATCAGGACGAACGCCGCGCGCCAGTCGACGAGCTCGCTGAGGATCACGCCGAGAGGGACGCCTGCCACGGTCGCGAGGGAGAGCCCGGCGCTGGTGAACATGGTCGCGCGCCCCACGCGGTCCTGGCCGGCGACCCGGGCCGCGACGGTGATCGACATGGACCAGAAGGCGCTGATGGCGGCTCCCAGCAGGAGTCGCGAGAGCAGCACGAGCGGGAGGGTGGGCGCGAGACCGGCGAGGATCCCGGAGACGCCGGCGGCGACGGCCGTCCAGACGAGCAGGCTGCGGCGGTCGAGCCGGGGGACCATCAGGCCGATCGTCGGAGCCACGAGGAGGCCGACGAACGCGGTCACCGTGACGGTCTGGCCGGCCTGGCCGGGCGTGACGTCGAGTCCGGCCGCCATCTCGGTGAGGACGCCGTTGGGCAGGAACTCGGCGGTCACCAGCAGGAAGCTCAGGAGCATCAGGACGACGAGGGGCACGTAGGGGAACCGCCTCGCTGTCGTCTCGGGGCGGACGACGGGGAGGGACGCTGTCGAGGGCATGTGCTCGAGTCTGGCGGTGCGGTGACGCCGCCGCCCGACCGGACGGCCGGGGGATCCGACCGGACGACCGCGGGACGGCGAGCGCCCTGCGGCGCGGCCTCCGCGCCTGAGTCCCGCCCGCGCCCGCGGAGCCGGTGCGGTGATTCAGGGCGCTCGGAGGGTGTTCGGACGGCCTTCGCTCAGGCGGGACCGGGATGATCGACGCTGATACCCGACGGAAGGTCTTCTGTGAGCACTCTCAAGCGCATCCTCAGCATGGCGTCGAAGGCGCTCGACTCGAAGAGCTCGACGAGCTCCGCCGCGCGCCCCGCCTCCTCGAGCGGAGGGACGGACTGGCGCGATCTGGTCCGCACCGCCGCCGACAAGGTGACGGGCGACTCGCGCCCCGCTCCCCAGTACGGCGCCCCCGCGCCCCGCGATTCCTCTCGACCGCAGGACGCCCGCCCCGGGCAGCCGGTCGTGTCCGCGGAGGATCGCGCGGCGATCGCGCGCTACGACTACCTCCTCCGCACCGCCGACCCCGAGCAGCTCGAGCAGGTGCACCGCGACGCGTTCGCGAAGCTGACGCCGGCGCAGCGCTCGCAGGTCGAGGCGCGCCTGCGCGACGAGCTGCCCGCGAACGAGCAGCCGCGCTCCTCGGCGCCCGACGACCTCGCCCGTGCGGCCACGCGCGGCGAGGCGCAGAACCCCGGCTTCCTCAAGAAGATGTTCTCGAAGCCCGGCACCCGGGGAGCCCTCGCAGGCGCCGGAGTCGGCGCCGTCGCGGGGGTCGGCCTCGGTGCCGCGGGCGGTCTGCTCGCAGCAGTCGCCGGCGGCGCGGTGCTCAGCAGCGTCGGCGGCTCCCTCCTGCAGGGAGTCGATCTCGAGGGCCTGAGCGGCTTCGGCGACCTCGGGGAGTTCGGCGACATCACCGGCTCGGCGGGCGACTTCGTCTCGGGTGCGGGCGAGCACGTGTCGGGGCTCGGCGAGCAGGTGTCGGACTTCCAGATGCCGGACCTCGGCGACCTCGGGTCGTTCTTCGACCGCTAGACCGCTGGACCGCTGGACCGCCAGGCCGCTGGACCGCCAGTCCGCTGGGCTGCTGGTCCGCTGGTCCGCCCGGCCGTCGGACCCGCTAGGCGTCGGATCGTCCCCCGGGCCCCGGACGGGCGCGGCGCCGCACGAGCAGTGCGAGCGCCGCGCCGACGATCCCGACGAGCAGCAGCGCGCCCCCGGTGATCGCGACCGCGGTCGTCGACCAGTCCGGCAGGATCCGCACCACCGTGCCGTCGAGGAGCGTCCAGTCGCAGGACGCGCCGAGCGGCCACCACGACCACCCGCCGCGCAGCAGCTCGCCCTCCTCGGCGGGCACTCGCGCGACGCTCGCCAGGCACGCGGCGTCGAACCCTCGACGGGCGAGCGCGGCGTACTGCAGCGGAACGAGCGCCAGGAGCGCGATCCCTGCGAGCGCCACGACGCCCGAGGTGAGGGCTGCGAGTCGTCGGGGCGTGACGCGCGTACGGGTGCGCGGGCGGTCGGGGGTCGGCTCGCTCATCCTCCGATCGTGCCACGGTCGACTGAGGGGGCCCTCCGCGGATGGTCCCTGCGACCGGGGGCACGTACCCTCGGTGCATGGGGACTCTCTTCTCGCTGCTGACCGTCGTGCTGATGGTCCTGGCGCTCGTGGACGTCGTGCGCCAGCCGGACAACGTCGTCCGCAACCTGCCCAAGATCGTCTGGATCCTGCTGATCGTGTTCATCCCGCTCATCGGAGTGACGATCTGGTTCCTGCTCGGGCACGAGTGGAAGCGGGGCGAGGGCGGCTCCTTCATCCCCGGCGGGCGCACGCCCCGGCAGCGCCGGCGCCCGGCGGCGCCGCAGACGATCGTCGTGCGGCCCGCGCAGAAGTCCACGGAGGAGCAGCTCGCCGACCTCGAACGCGAGGAGGCGCACTACGCCCGCCTCGCAGAAGAGCGGCGTCGCCGGCTCGAGGGCGAGCGACCGCAGGACGCCTGATGCCGCCGTCGGCGCGGACGGACCCGCGCCGGCGACTCCGGCTCAGCCCGTGGTCGCGAAGTTCGACGCGCTCCACTGCACAGAGGCGATCTTGGCCTGGCCGGCGATGCTGGGGTGGAAGTAGTCGACCTTGCCGATGAGGCTGCTGGTGACCGGAGTGGCGGTCAGCGCTCCGCCGTCGTAGTCGCAGAGCGTGCCGGCGGCGGCGCAGGCGTTCTGCAGAGCGGTGTTGTACTGGGCGGTCCGCGTCTTGGCCGCGGCGGCGGAGGCGCTGGCGGCCGTGGTGCTCAGCTTCGCGCCGGTGGCGGAGACGCCCCGGGTGGTGCGGCAGATGTTGCCCGAGGACCAGATGACGGCTCCGAAGCCGCTCCGGACGACGGCCCACTCGCCCGCGACGTTGGGCATGGAGGCCAGCACGATCTTGGCCGCGGGCCAGGTGCTGCGGATCTTGGTGATCGCGGTCGTCGCCGATGCGCTGAAGGTCGAGGCGGGCGTCATCGTGTAGCCGTCGGCGGCGACCGGGTTCTTCGCCGAGCACAGGTCGTTGCCGCCGATCAGCAGGGTCACCACGTCGGGTTTGACTCCCGCGGCGACGGCGGTGTCGACGCGCGAGGGGACGGCGGCGATGAGGTCGCCCGAGACCGAGTAGTTCACGGCGGTGACCGTGGTGCCGGGGTTCGCCGCGCGCAGGCGCTGGGTGAAGGAGTTGACGGTGGTGTTCGTGCCGGTCGACCAGTTGTTGCGCGGGCAGTCGGCGAACGAGCCGCAGGTGCCGTAGCCCTGGGTGACGGAGTCGCCGAGGGCGAGCACGGACAGCGTGGGCGTGGCGGCGGACGCGGCACCGGCGGGCACCAGGGCGGTGGTCAGGGCGAGGACGGCGCCGGCGGCCAGAGCGGCGAGGCGGCTCCTCCCGGCGGATCGGCGCGGGCGGGGGAGGACGTGACTCGGCATGGGGGATCGCTCTCGGTCATCGGCGACGGGGGCCGCCGAGGTCGACGCTAGGTCCCGGGGGCGTCGGGCGCTCCTGCGGCTCTGGCCCCAGAACGGCCGGAATGCGGTTGCCGTTCGTCAGGGGGCCGGGCGGAGGATCCGCAGTCGGCTGATCGCCCAAGCGAGCGCGCCCGCCAGCACGAACGCGACGGCGATCGCCGCGACGTAGACGGCCACCGAGCCGTACCCGTTCGCCGGGTCCAGGAACGGGTAGGGCACCCAGCCGTCGGTCGCACCGCGCACCAGGACGACGACCAGCCAGACGACGGGGTACAGCACGACGACCCAGAGGCGCCGCCACGGGAGGGGAGGGCGATCGCCCACGAGCAGCCAGTCGAGCACGCCGTAGAGGGGGAACAGCACGTGCATTACCGTGTTCGCCCACGGCAGCGTGACTCCGCCCGCGAGACCCGCGAGCAGCAGGTTGTAGACGACTCCGACGATCGCGATGTACCCGGTCGCGGCACCGCGCGCGAGCACGAGCCCGCCGCTCTGCGGACGCCGGGCGAGCGAGAGGCCCCCGGTGACGAGCAGGATCGCCGCGAGCAGGATGTTGCCCTGGATGGTGAAGAAGCCGAAGAAGTTCCACGGGATGAGCGGGGTGCGCGAGGCGGTGTCCAGGGCCGTGGCCACGACGGCCGCGAGCACGGTCAGGGCGACGACGATCCGGACGAGGGCGACTGCGGTTCTCATAGCGCTCCTTCGGGTGACGGCGTCACTGCTCTGCCGAGAGTACCGGCGAGTCCGCGGCGCTAGCCTGACCAGGTGCTCACGATCGGTGTCGACCTCGCTGCGGAGCCGGCCCGAACGGCCCGGGCCGCCGTGGAGTGGAGCGCGGGGCGGGTGAGGATCCGCGAGGTCGCCCTCGACTCCTCCGACGCCGCCATCGTGACCCTGTCGCGCGGCGCGACGACGGTCGGCATCGACTGCGCGTTCGGCTGGCCGCTGGAGTTCGCCGCCTTCGTGCACGCCCACACGCGTCGGGAGGTCGCTCCGCGCAGCCTCGCAGGGCGCGACTGGCGCCGGCGCCTGGCGTACCGGGAGACGGACCGCGCGGCCCGCGAGGCGACCGGCCGCTGGCCGCTCAGCGTCTCGACCGATCGGCTCGGCATGACCGCGATGCGCTGCGCCGAGCTGCTCGAGGCGTTCGAGGAGGAGGGCGAGGTCGTGGACCGGTCCGGGGCCGGTCGTCTGGTGGAGGTGTATCCGTCAGCGGCGCTCCGGCACTGGCAGATCGACACCGCGGGCTACAAGACCCGGCCCGAGGCGGTGCCGCGTGCGGTCGACGCCCTGCGCCGCGCCGCTCCGTGGCTCGAGGGACCCGCGGAGGCGTTCGCGCTGATGGCGCGCTCGAACGACGCGCTCGACGCGGTGATCGCGGCGCTGAACGCCCGTGCCCACGCGCTCGGCGCGACGCTGCCGATCCCGGAGGAGCACCGCGAGGCCGCCCGTGCGGAGGGCTGGATCGCGCTGCCGACCGGGCCGCTCGCCGAGCTGGTCTAGACGCCGAGCTGGTCTAGACGCCCAGCCAGTCGAGCGCGCCCGTGAGCAGGGCCCGGTGCGCGGGGGAGTCGTACGAGGCGGCCGTGTGGCCGAGCGCGTCGTAGACGGTGCGGCCCCCGCTCGGACGCTCGAGCGCCCAGATCAGGGGGTGGTCGATCCCCTCGTGCTCGTGGACCGCCAGGACCTCGGCCGACGGCGAGACCTCGAGCCAGGAGTAGCGCTCGTCCTCGAGCTCGAAGTCGGCGGCCCCCGCGGTGACCGGGTGCCCCGCGCCGGTGATGCGGATGCGCGCCGGACCGAAGTCGGGGTGCATCGACACGTCGTGCACCCAGCGGCCTCCGAGGAGCCGCGGCCACTCGTCGGCGTCCACGAAGCTCGTGGACGAGACGTGGAGCCCGAGCAGGGGCACGGGTGAGCGGAGGAGCCGCGCGAGACCGGCTCGCGCCGTCGGGGCCGGCGACGCGGCTCCGTCCCGCGGGAGGCCGACGTTCACGACGACGAGGTCGGGGAGGTCGTCGAGTCGCGACAGCGCGTCGTCGACATCGCCCCGCACCTCGACGCGGTGCCCGCGATCCGACAGCAGGCCGGCCACGGCGGCGCTCGTCCCGGCGAACGGATGCCAGGGATCGCTGTAGCGGCCCTCGCCGGTCAGGAGCAGGGTGCGCACGGGGTCCTCTCCGATGCCCGCGACGGGGAGCGACGTCTCGACGCTCCCGGCGGAACTCTGCCCCGGGTCTCCGCTCAGGCCGGGATCTTGGCGTTCAGGGCCGACGCGACGATCTCGGCGGCGCGCTCCGCCTCCTCGACGGTCGAGAAGGGGCCGGTCGGGATGAAGGGGTCGCCGAGGAGTCGGCGGTCGGTCTCGAGTCGGAACTGGGGCAGCTCCGCCCCGGGGACGACGACGATCCGGATTCCGTTCCGGCTCCATCGCGCGGGTTGGATGATGGGTGTCTGTGTCATGGTGCTCTCCGCTTTCGCGTGTCGTAGCGCGTCGGTTCTCACCTCATCGCGCTCACGTCACGCTACGTCGGACGGGACCCGCATCCCACGGGCTTGACCTCTCGTTCGGGCGGGAGTAGCGACGTCGTCACCGCGCCGAGGTCCGCTCGCGCCGGGGCTCGATCGCTGCGTCGTCCTCGTCCCCGCTGCTCCCGAGGGGAGCGGGAGACGCGGCCGCTCGGCGCAGCCGGAGCCCGTGCACCGCGAGGATCGCCAGGAGCCCGAGCAGGAAGACCGCGACTCCTGTGGCCGCGATGGGGAGGGCGACGGTGCCGAGCGGGCCCGGCTCGGGAGCGCCCTCGTCGGTCACGGTGAAGGTCACGCGCCGCTCCTGGGGTATCCCGTCGGCGTTCTGCCGGGCGAGGGCCTGCTCGAGGAACACGGACGTCGCCGCTCGGGAGAGCTCGACGGCGCGGGCCGGATCGGGCGAGGTGCCGATGATCGAGAGGATCGGCAGTGACGCACGTCCGGGGTTGCGCTCGGAGCCGGACGGCTGGGTGGTGCGGCGGACTCCGCCGACGCCCTCCCGCTCACCGAGGGGACCCTGCCGCGCGACGACCTCGGACCGGACCGTCTCACCGCTGACGAGATACGCGTAGACCACCGCGGTGCTGCTGAGGTCCTCCTCCTGCGCCGCGCTCATGCCGGGCACGCGCTCCAGCGCGGGGACTCCGACAGGAACGGGCTGCGCGGGCCGCCTCCGAGCAGCACGGTCGTCGCGGCGCTGTACTCGCGCTCGGCGCGGATCTCGAGGGCGCCGTCGCGGATGGTGAAGTGCACGGCCGTCGCGACGAGGGCGGCGAGCAGGGCGGCGGCGACGACCGCGAGGCGGTAGTGCCAGAGGACTCTGAGGTAGGCGGGGATCTCCACCCGACCAGGGTGACCGGCGGACCCTTTCGCCAGCCTTACACGCCCTGCGCGGGGATCCGGATCTCGAGGCGCGCGCCACCCTGCGGCGACTCGAGGAGCCGTGCCGTCCCCCCGGACACCCGCGCCGCCTCGGCGATGATCGCGAGACCCAGCCCCGATCCTCCGGTGTCGCGCGCTCGGGCGTCGTCGCGGCGCTCGAAGCGGCGGAACACCCGCTCCCGGTCGGCCTCCGGCACTCCGGGTCCGTCGTCGTCGACCAGGACGACCGCCTCGTCCCCCTCGCGCAGCACGCTGAAGACCACGACGGAGCGAGCGTGGCGGAGGGCGTTGTCGGCGGCGTTCCGCACGGCGCTGCGGAGGAGGATCTCGTCTCCCCGCACCTGGGCAGGGCCGATCCCCGCGCTGCCGACCGTGGCCCCCAGCGCGCGGAGGCGCTGCGCCTCGAGCAGGACGATGTCGTCGAGGTCGACGTCGTCGAGCGTTCTCGGGGCGCGCTCGTCGATACGGGCCAGCAGGAGCAGCCCCGACACGAGGGACTGCATCCGTTCGGCTTCGTCGTCGACGACGCGCGCCAGCTCGGCCAGGCGCATCGACTCGGGGTGCCGCAGCGCGACCTGCGCGTGCTGGCGGATCGCGGCGACGGGGGAGCGGAGCTCGTGCGATGCGTTCGAGACGAACGCGCGCTGAGCCGCCTGCGAGCGCTCGAGCCGCGCGAGGAGGCCGTTCATGGTGTGCGCGAGGCGGGCGATCTCGTCCCGCCCTCGCGGCTCCTGCACTCGACGCTCGAGGTCGGCCGCCTCGATCGCCTCGACGTCGGATCGGATCCGCTCGACCGGCCGGAGCGAGCGGCCCACGACGAAGCGCACCGCCGCCCCTACGACGAGCGTGACGGCGGGCACCGCGACGGCCAGCAGCCCGGCGGCGGAGTCGACGGCGTCCTCCGCGCCCGCGAGGGTCCGTGCGACGACGACGGTCTCGCGCGGATCCCCGCCGAGCTGCAGATCAGCCGATGAGACCACGAACCGAGTGCCGGTGATCGTGACGACGGTCGGCTCCTCGCGGACCGGGAGCGGCACCGGGGACACGGACTCGGGGTCGGCGACGGCGACGACCGCGCCCTGCCGCTGCAACTGGATGACCACCTCGTCGGCGGTGAAGGCCGGCAGCCGGCCGGCGTTCTCGGTGTCACCCGCGATCTGCCGGGCCTGCTGACCGGCGGTGAAGGCCTCGGCGTCGACGAGCGAGCGCTCCAGGAGCGCCGTGAACGCCACCGCACCGGCGACGAGGACCACGAGGATCGCCGCGGAGACGAGCACGGTGAGCCGGACGCGGATGCTCCAGGCGGCAGGACGCTCAGCCATCGGACGCCTGCGCCTCCCGCAGCCGGTAACCGGCTCCTCGGAGCGTCGTGATCGACTCCGTGCCGAACGGCCGGTCGATCTTGGCCCGCAGCCGCGCGACGTAGACCTCCACGATGCTGATGTCGCCGTCGAACGCGTCGTCCCACACGCCTACGAGGATCGCCTGCTTCGAGACGACCCGGTCGCTGCGGCGCGCCAGGAAGTCGAGGACGGCGAACTCCCGGGCGGTCAGGCGGATCGCGACGTCGGCGCGGCGCACCTCCCGAGACGCGGGATCGATCACGAGGTCCCCGAACCGGTGCGCCACCGGTCGCTCCGGACGGCCGCGCCGCACGAGCGCCCGCAACCGGGCGACGAGGACGGAGTGGTCCAACGGCTTCACGACGTAGTCGTCCGCGCCCGCGTCGAGACCGGCGATCTGATCCCCGTCGCCGTCCTTCGCCGTCAGCAGGAGGACAGGAGTCCAGTCGCCCTCGTCGCGGAGGGTCCGGCAGAGGGCGGATCCGCTCATCCCCGGCATCATGAGATCGAGGACGATCGCGTCGTACCCGGTCTCGCGTGCGCGCCAGAGACCGTCGACGCCGGTGTGCGCCACATCGACGGAGAAACCCTCGGCCTCGAGCCCGCGGCGGACGCCGTCGGCGAACCGCACCTCGTCGTCGACAACCAGAATCCGCATCCGTCGAGTATCACAACTCGCCGGGGGCCGACGGGAACCGGGGCGGCGTCACTCCAGCCGGTCGAGCGTCTCGCTGATCGTGCGCAGGCACTGGATGAGGACCGCCATCTGCTTCGCGTCGAGGTCGGCGAGCACCTCGCCCTCGGCGTGCACGAGGTGGCGCATCGCCTCGTCGACCCGCTTCGTGCCCCGCGGGGTCAGCGAGACGATCTTGCTCCGGGAGTCGGCGGCGTTCTGCTCGCGCAGCACGAGCCCGCGGGCGGCGAGTCGGTCGAGCCGGTTGGCGAGGTTGCCGCTCGAGATGCCGAGGCGGGCGGCGAGTGCCGAGGGGGTGAGCCCGGACGCGCCGTTCTGGCGGAGCATCGAGAGCAGCTCGAACTCCCACGGGGCCAGATCGCTGACGGCGAAGGCCTGCCGGCGGAACTCCTGCACGCGCGGGCTGAGGCGCCGCAGCCGCGAGACGACGTCGAGGGGCGCGAAGTCGAGGTCGGGCAGGGCCTCGGCCCAGGCGTCGATCACCAGGTCGACATCGTCGTCTTCACGCATCGCACTCGATTATCCCCGCCGCGGCACGGGATCGGCGACCCCGCCCGCCGGGATCCGGCTGCGGAGCCCCTCGGGCGGCGCGGCGTGGGAGGATGATCTCTTCCCGTCGTCCGTTCTCCCCAGGAGCCCTTGTGCATCCCGCCCCCGTCGGCCGCCGCGAGCGCAACAAGCTCGAGAAGCTCGAGCGCATCACCGCTGCCGCGAGCGAGCTGTTCGCCGAGCACGGCGTCGACGAGGTCACGACCCAGCAGATCGCCGATCGCGCCGACATCGGCACCGGCACCCTGTTCCTCTACGCGAAGACCAAGGGCGAGCTGCTGCTCCTGGTGCAGAACGCGAACTATGTCGGGGCGCTGGAGCGGGGCCGCGCCGCGGCCGAGGAGATCGAGGATCCCGTCGACGCGCTGATGGCGCTCGCGAGGCCGATCGTCGAGTGCAACCGGGCGCAGGTCGAGAACGGCCGCACCTACCTCCGCGAGATGGTCTACGGCGACCCTGAGGAGCCCCGCCACGCGGAGGCCCTCGGCATCGTGGCGGGCACCGAGGAGGCCGTCGCCGCGCTCCTGCAGCGCGAGGGGCGGGTCGACGCGGAGCGCGCGGCGATCCTGGCCCACGTGCTCAGCGCGATCCTGCTGCTCTCGATGTCCCTGACCGCGAATGCGGGCGCGAGCATCGACGAGATCCTGATCGACGTGCGGAGGCAGGTCGAGGCGATCCTGCCCTGACCGGTCAGTCCCGGTGAGTGTCGCGCGGGTCGGGCGCGAACTGCTCCGAGTAGAAGGAGTCGAGCGCCGTGTCGTCCGGATCCATCGGCCCGCCGTGCGGCGGCGAGTCGAGCAGCTCGAGCTTCTCGCGCAGGTAGGCGATCGCCTCGGAGTTGTCCGGGGCCTCCATGCTCGAGTGCGCGACCTCGGCCATGATCCCCATGCCGGGGCCGAGCACGAAGGTGGCGATCGTCTCGTCGCCGTCGGAGCTGAAGACGTGCACGTCCACGTCGTCCGCGGACCCGGCAGCGGCGAGACGGGCCGCGTAGTGCAGCAGCAGATCGACGACGTCGTCGCCCGCGAGGAGGGATTTGTCGGCGTAGCTGATGTGCTTCATGGCTCCGAGGGTAGGAAGGCGCCACCCGGGAATCGATGGGCTTGACCCCGGCGCGGTGAGCGTGGGACGGACGTCGCGATACTGGGGGGATGCCGGTGCCGATCCGCCCCTACCGCTCGGCCGACGCCGCCGCGACGCTGCAGGTGTTCCTGGACGCCGTCACCCGGACCGCCTCCGCCGACTACTCGTCGGAGCAGATCGAGGCGTGGGCGCGCCGCGACGACCGCGACGACCGGTGGGGTACCGCGCGCCTGGCTCGGCCGACCGTGGTCGCCCTCGACGGCGCCGAGGTCGTCGGCTTCTCGGACGTCGACGCGGAGGGCTGGATCGACATGCTGTTCGTCGCGCCGGACCACGGTCGACGGGGCGTCGCGTCAGCGCTCCTGGCGCATGTCGAGGCGCTCGCCCGCGCTCAGGGCGCGGTCGAGCTCGGGACCGACGCGAGCCTGACGGCCCGGCCCGTCTTCGAGCGGCACGGCTTCACCGTCGTGGGGCGGCAGCATCCGGTGCGCGGGGGAGTGGCCCTCGTGAACCACCGGATGCGGAAGGCGCTGGTCTGACGGAAGTCGCGGGCGGGAGTCGCGCGACGGCCGGTGCCTGCTCGTCTCACGCCTCCGATCGGCGCAGCCGCACCAGCACCGGCAGCAGCAGCAGCGCCAGCACCCCGCCGCCGAGCGAGAGCGCGGCGTAGCCCGGCCCGGCGACGACGACGCCCGAGAGCACCCCGGCGCCGACTCCTGCCAGGGCTATCAGCACGTCGAGCGTGCCCTGCGTGCGGGCGCGGTCCTGCATCACGGTTCCGGCGACGACGAGGGCCGTGCCCGAGATCAGCCCGAGATTCCAGCCGAGGCCCAGGAGGACGAGGGCGGCGATCGTGCCGACGAGGGACTCGCCGGGGGCGAGGGCCGCGACGAGACCTGCGAGCAGCAGCAGCGCTCCGGACGCCGCCGCCACGGGTGCCCGACCGACGCGGTCGACGAGCGCTCCCGTGACGAGCGACGGGAGGTACATCGCTCCGATGTGCAGGCCGATCACGAGGCCGACGTCGCCGAGGTCGTGCCGGTGCGCGCTCATGTGCACGGGAGTGGTGGTCATGATCGCGACCATCACGATCTGCGTCAGCACCATCACGACCGCGCCCGCGAGCGCCGTCGGCGAGAGGCGCAGGCGTCCGGTTGAGGCGGGGGCGGAGGGAGCGGCGGAGGCCGCGTCCAGCCGGCGCGCGAGGAGGAAGGGGTCGGGTCGGAGCAGCACCAGCAGTGCCGCTCCGGCCGCGAGGTAGGCGGCCGCGGCGAGCAGGAAGGGACCCGCGAGGGCGGGGAGTCCGAGCGAGAGGGCGAGCCCGCCGAGGGGCTCGACCAGATTCGGCCCGGCGACGGCGCCGGCCGTGGTCGAGACGAGGGCGATGCTGATCGCGGTGCCGCGACGCTCGGGCAGGGCGAGGTCGGTGCCGGCGTAGCGGGCCTGCAGGTTCGCGGCGCTCCCGGCCCCGTAGACCAGGAGCGACACCCAGAGCAGCGCGATCCCGTCCGTCGCGGCCGCGACGACGACTCCGATCGCCCCGACGCCGCCCGCGGCGAAGCCCAGACCGAGACCGAGCCGCCGACCGGAGCGCTGGGTGAGACGCCCCATGAGGAACGCGGCGAGAGCCGACCCGAGGGTGAAGAGCGCCGTCGGGATGCCGACGAACCCCTCCGAGCCGAGCAGCTCCTGCGCGAGCAGCGCGCCGACCGTCGCTCCGGCGGCCAGCCCCGCTCCGCCGAGCACCTGGCTGAGCACGATGACGATCAGGGTGCGCCGCTGCACCCGCGCGCGCTCGACCTCGGCCCCGGTCACCATCCGCTCGTCAGCACCTCGTCGAGCTGGTCCGCGAAGAAGTCGGCGCTCTGGATCGTGAAGCACAGCGGCGGCTTGATCTTCAGCACGCACTGGCGGTCGGAGGTGGGCTGCACGATCACGCCGCGCTCGCGGAGGCGCTCGCAGATCGCGCGGGTCTCCTCCGTCGCCGGCTCGAGCGTCTCCCGATCGCGCACGAGCTCGAGGCCCAGGTAGAGGCCGTGGCCGTGCACGGCGCCGATCAGGGGATGCCGCTCGCCCAGCTCCTCGAGGCGGCTGCGGAGGTGGGCGCCGACGGTGCGCGCGTTCTGCTGCAGTCCCTCGCCCTCGATCACGTCGAGCACGGTCAGACCGATGACGGAGCTGACGAAGCTGCCGCCGGCGGAGGAGAAGAAGTAGCCCTGCGAGCGGTAGCGCTCGGCGATCTCGCGGGTCGTGATCACGGCTCCGAGCGGGTGCCCGTCGCCCATCGCCTTGGCCACGGCCACGACGTCGGGCACGACGCCCTGCTGCTCGAAACCCCAGAACCAGTCGCCGAGGCGGCCGTAGCCGACCTGCACCTCGTCGGCGATGCAGAGGCCGCCGTGCGCGCGGACCGCCGCGTAGACCGCCACCAGATACCCGTCGGGCAGCGGGATGCCGCCCGCGTTGCCGTAGTAGGCCTCGGCGATGAACGCGCCGGGCGGGGTGCCCGCGGCCGCGAGCGCCTCGATCCGCGCCACGGCCTCTTCGGCGTAGCGGGACGCATCGTCACCGCGGTGGAGGCCCCGGTAGCTGTTGGGGGCGTCGAGCGCGTGCACCCAGGGCGGGCGCGTCTCGAGGGCGTCGGGGTTGTCGGCGACGGAGGTCGAGACGGCGTCCGAGAGCGCCGTCCAGCCGTGGTACGCCTCGCGCACGGCGAGGACGTCGTCGCGTCCGGACCACGCGCGCCCGATGCGCAGGGCGAGATCGGCCGCCTCCGATCCGCTGTTCACGAGCAGCACGGTGTCGAGCTCCTCCGGGAGCAGTCCCGCCAGCCGCTCGGCGAAGTCGCCGATCGCCGGGTACGAGAAGCGCGAGTTCGTGTTGAGCAGACGCCACTGCCGGGCGACGCGCTCGGCCAGCAGCGGGTGCCCGTGGCCGATCGACGTGACGTTGTTGAGCACGTCGAGGTGCACGCGTCCGGAGTCGTCCACGAGGTGCTCCCGCCAGCCGCGCAGCATCGTGGGCGGCTCCTCGAAGTAGTGCTCCTGCACGTCGGCCAGGTGCGCCAGCCGACGGGGGAGGACGGTGGCGTCGGGAAGAGGCGCGGGCAGGGAGTGGCCCAGGAGCAGGGGAGTGGCGTCGAGCACGACGTCGAGCCAGGCGTCGGCCCACGACCCTCCGGCGAAGAGCGGCGGTTCGACCTCCTCGAACGCGCGGGGGAGGGCCTGCGCGCGGACGGCCGAGGCGACGCGTCCGATGCGCTCGCCCGCCGTGAGGCCGGCGCCGACCGCCGGCGCGTCCTCGACTCCCTCGAGACGGAGCAGCACCGACTCCCCGCGCAGGACCAGCGTCCCGGGGGCACCCTCGACCACCTCCGCGTCGACGGGCGCGACCAGCTCGGCGGGCTCGGCGAGGTGCAGCGCGACGTGCAGGGCGACGGCCTCGGGCTCGTGCGCCGAGTGCGGCCGCGCGCGGGTGAGGCGGCGCTCGCCGTGGCGGAGCACCGCGGCCGGCGCGTGCTCCAGCGCCTCGGCGACGAGCGCCTCCTCGATCCCCGGGTCGAGCCAGCGACCCTCGTCGAGCGCGGGGCTCTCGGGCGAGAGGTCGATCACAGCGGCCTCGACGTCGAGCGCGGGCACCGTCGTCGTGACGGGCGACGGAGCGGAGCTGCGGCCCAGCGCGCGGCGCACCAGCGCCTGCAGCACCGGCAGGGGAGCCGTGGTCGCCCGCTCCAGGATCAGCTGCTCGTGCTCGAGGTTCTCGCGCGCGTACTCGTTGCCCGGGTCGCCCGCGAGGACGTCGTGGGCGCTCACCACCAGCACGGCCGCCCGCAGCACGACGAGCGGCCAGAGCGCCTCCGCCTCGGCATCCGACAGCGGACGCACGGCGTCGTAGGCGACCGCCGCCCGCAGCACCGAGGCGGCGTCGGCGTCGGCGTGGTGCAGGAGCGACGAGAGCGTGACCGCCAGCTCGCCGACGGCCCATCCCGCGCCCAGGTCGCCGAAGTCGATGACGCCGTCCGGCACCGCGCCCGCATCGACCACCACGTTGTCGTCCGTGAGATCGCCGTGCACGAGCTGCACGGGCAGCGCCGCGGCGAGTGGAGCGACGACCGCGAGCGCCTCCTCGGCCGCCGTGCGGAGGCGTCGAGCGGCCCGGCGGGGCACCCGCTCGATCAACGCTGCCACCACCTCTCCGCCGCGCCGAAGATCCCACTGCCCGGGCTCCTCGAGGCCGTCGAGCGGATGCGCGGCGAGCGCAGTGTCGAGGCGGGCCGCGAGCCCGCCCATCGCGCGGACGACCGCGGGGGAGAGGTACCCGGAGCCGGACAGCGTGCGACCCGGCACGAAGTCGAGCACGCGCGCGGTGCAGTCCGCGTCGCCGAGCCGGAGCTCCTGCAGCACCCGGCCCTCCCGATCCGCGATCGCGCGCGGGAGGCGGAGCCCCGGCAGTTCGTCGGCGAGTCTCGCGACCGCCCGGGTCTGCGCCGCGACCACTCCGCTCGGAGTCGCCGGGTTGGCCACCTTGAGCAGCAGTCGTCGCCCGTCGGCCTCGACGAGCACGTTGCGGTCCTGATTGCTCCCCAGCTCGTGCAGCATCCCCTCGATCCCGTACCGCTCCCGGAGCAGGTCGCGAGCGCGGTCGTGATCCAGCGCGGGCGGAGGCGGCGGGGCGACGGAGGAGGCGGGTTCGACCGGCATGGCGTGGTCCTGTCGTGCGGAGGGCTCGGGTGCGTCCATGATCCTCCCTCCGGCTCCTGCGTCGAGCGCGGAAGGGTCGACGCACGAGGGTGGGTCCTTCGGAACCTCCACCGGGAGGCGACCTCGGCGACGATCGTGCGCGACGACCGCTCTCAGCAGGGGTTCCGCCCGCCGAACGGCCCGGTCAGCCCGCGTACGCCGCCGGGTCGAAGCGCCCGAGCTCCTCGCGGAACGCGAACGCGAAGTCCGGCCACAGCAGCGTCAGCCGCTTCGAACCGGCGTCGACGTACCAGCTCTCGCAGCCGCCGTTCGTCCAGACGGTGTCGGCGCTGAGCTCGTCGATCCGGGAGACGGAGGCGGCCTCGGCCTCCGCGGTCACCTCGAGCGCCCCGGCGCCCGAGCGGTCGCGGTGGTCCAGGGCGGCGAGCACGTAGGCGAGCTGCGACTCGATCATGTGCACGGCGGAGTTGTGGCCGAGACTCGCGTTGGGGCCGTTGATCACGAACAGGCTCGGGAAGCCGTGCACCGCCGTCGACGCGTGGGCCCGCATCCCGTCGGCCCAGTGCTCGGCGAGCAGCCGGCCGCCGCGGCCCCGGACCCGGCGCGCGAAGGGCGGCCGCGTCGAGTGGAACCCGGTCGCGAAGACGAGGACGTCGACCTCGTGCGGGCGAGCGTCGTCGCCGATCGCCGCCGAGCCCTCCACGCGGCGCAGGGGACCCGGCACGACGCGCACGTGCTCCTGCGTCAGCGCCGGGTAGTAGTCGTCCGAGAGCAGCACCCGCTTGCAGCCGATCTCGTAGTCGGGTGTCAGCACGGCGCGGAGCGACGGATCCGCGACCTGCGCCGCGAGGTGCCCGAGAGCCTCGTCGCGGAGCCTGTCGATCGCGGCCGGCACCCCGACCCGGCCGGCGAAGCCGAGCTCCGCGCGCCAGAACAGCTCCTCCCGGAGCCGCTGCACCGCGCCGGGCACCCGGGCCAGCGAGCGCCGCTCGGCGGGAGCGTACTCGCGGTTCCGCCGCGGCACGACGTACGGCGCCGACCGCTGGAAGAGCACCACCTCGGCCGCCCGCTCCGCGAGGTGCGGCACGATCTGCACCGCGGACGCTCCCGACCCGACGACGCCCACGCGCGCTCCGTCGAGGTCGACGTCGTGCCGCCAGCGCGCGGAGTGGAACGCGGACCCCGTGAAAGAGGAGAGGCCCGGGACACTCGGCAGACGAGGCTCCGACAGCCGCCCGGCGCAGATCACGAGGACCGCGGCCGACCAGTCGCCGCGCGACGTCCGCACGTCCCACCGCTCCGACTCCTCGTCGAACTCCATCCCGAGCACGTCCGTGCCCAGGTGCAGGTGCGGCTCGAGGCGCTCGCGCACGACCACGCCCTCCAGGTAGGCCTGGATCTCGGCACCCGGGGCGTAGAACGCCGACCAGTCCGGCTCCGGCGCGAACGAGTAGGAGTAGAGGTGCGAGGGGATGTCGCACGAGACGTTCGGGTAGTGGTTGTCGCGCCAGGTGCCCCCGACCCGGTCGGCGCGCTCGAGCACCGCGAAGGAGGCGCCGCCGCGGCGGGCGAGCAGCGCCGCGGCTCCGATGCCGGCGAAGCCCGCTCCGACGACGAGGACGTCGACCTCGACGGCCATCAGACGCTCATCCGGGGCAGCACGCTGCCCGCCGCGTCCCGCGAGGGATCGGCGAGGAAGTGCTCGAGCAGGGCCAGCAGCTCCGCCGGGCGCTCGGCGAGCACCGCGTGGCCCGCCTCGATCTCGGCCCAGCGGGCGTCGTCGATCGTCCCGAGCAGCGCCTGCGCGCCCTCGATCCCGACGACGGAGTCGGCGGTGCAGCCGACGACGAGGGCCGGGATCGCGAGCCGCGCGGCCGCGTCTGCGGCATCGGCCCGAGCGGCCGCCGCCAGCAGCACTCCCGCCTCCGGTCCGAACGGCGGGGTCCGCTCCGGGCCCAGCTCGGCGAGCGAGCGCACGGCGACCAGGCTCGAGAAGTCCGAGCGCGCGGCCGCGTCGAGCGACTCCCACAGCCGCGCGGTGGCGATGAGCCGCTCCGTCGGCCGCGCCCAGCCGGCGATCAGCGCGAGGGCCCGAACCCGCGGATCCGCGCCCGCCGCGATCGCGACCGCGGCGCCGAGGGAGTGGCCGACCACGACGGCCTCCTCGGCACCGAGCAGATCGAGCACGGCCGAGACGGCGCGCGGCCCGTCCCGCCACGGGTCCTCGAGGTCCAGGAGCTCCAGAGCCGCGACCCTCCGCCGGCGCGCGAGCATCGGCAGCAGGAGCACCCCGTCCGCTCTCGCTCCGCGTCCCGGACCCGTCAGCAGCACGACGACCGGCCCGTCGCCGGCCGTCCACAGGCGCACCGGGCGATCGTCCAGCAGCACCCGCGACTCCGTCACGAGCGAGGCCTGCCGATCGAGGAACGCCTCGCGGCGGGTCATGACGCGCGTCGCGCCAGCGGGAGCCGCACCCGCACGGGGCCCGTCGCCGCAGGGGCGGTCCGCGGCACGGCGCGGGACGGATCGACGACGCCGTAGTCGGTCGTCCGCTGCCGCCAGTCGCGCCCGATCTCGCGCATCAGCCGGTCGACCGTCGCGATGTCGAGCGAGCGGTGCGCCTCGGCGCCCGACTCCGGTCGCAGAGCGCTGTCGAGCAGCAGCCCGCCCAGATCGTCCGCGCCGCCGCGCAGGAGCACCTGGGAGGCGTGCAGCCCGAGCTTCGTCCACGCCGTCTGCACGTGGTGGATCCGGCCGTGCAGGAGGAGGCGGGCGACGGCGTGCACCGCCCGCGTCTCGCGCAGGGTCGGTCCGCCGCGGGTGAGGGCCACGACCTCGGCGGGCGCCTCCGCCGGCACGAACGGCATGGCGATGAACTCGGTGAACCCGCCCGTCTCGTCCTGGATCGCGGCGAGCGCGCGCAGGTGCGCGATCTGCTGCTCCGGGGTCTCGACGTGCCCGTAGACCATGGTGGCGGTGGAGCGCAGGCCGTGGCGGTGCGCGGTGGTGACGGACTCGGTCCACTCGGCGGTGCTCGGGTCGGTGCCCCGGCTCAGGATCGCGCGGACGCGATCGTCGAGGATCCGAGCGGCCGTCCCCGGCACGCTCGACACGCCCGCCTCCTGCAGCGCGTCGAGCATCTGCGGCACGGTGCGCCCCGACCGCGCGGCGGCGTCGCGGATCTCGGCCGGCCGGAACGCGTGCAGGTGCAGCGAGGGCTGCCGCTCGTGCAGGGTCCGCGCGATGAGCAGGAGGTCGTCGCCGGGGAGTCCCGGCGCGAGCGCTCCCTGCAGGCACAGCTCGGTCGCGCCGAACGCGACGGCCTCGTCGGCGAGCTCGCGCAGCGCGTCCTCGTCGAGCCCCGAACGCCAGAGCGAGGTGTCGACGTTCATGTTCGCGACGACCGAGACGGTGTCGCCGACCGCGGAGCGGCGGACGTCGTCGGCGAGGGCGGCGAGCGCCTCGAGGTCGTCGCCGTCCGCCGCGAGCAGCGCCTCGTAATCGGAGTCGCCGAGACCGGCCGGATCCGCCGCGGCCCGCTCGAGCACGGGCGCGAGAGCAGAGGACGGCACCGGGCGGGCGGGCGCCTCGAGCTCCTCGCGGTACGCCCGGGGGAGCACCGGGGCCGCCTCGTCGGCGAGCCACGACTCCGGATCGGCGAGCGCCCGGACGTAGGGCGCGACCCGCGGATCGATCCACGTCGCCGCGTCGCGCAGGTACTGCGGGTGCGCGGTGAGGCGCTCGCGGAGCCGGTACCCGGCCGCCGCCGTCAGCCGCGCGAGATCGTCGATGTTCGGCCAGGGCCGCTCCGGATTCACGTGGTCGGCGGTCAGCGGGCTCACGCCGCCCCAGTCGTCGATCCCCGCGCGGATCAGCAGCCCGAGCTCCTGCTCGTCGGTGAGGTTCGGCGGAGCCTGGATCGTGACGTCGGCCCCCATGACCAGTCGCGCGACGGCCACGTTCGCCACGTACTCCTGCAGCTCGAGGTCGACCTCGTTCTGCATCGCCGTCCGCGGCTTCGCGCGGAAGTTCTGCACGATGCACTCCTGCACGTGGCCCCAGCGCTCGTGCGACTCGCGGATGGCGAACAGCGCGTCCGCCCGCTCCGCGTCGTTCTCGCCGATGCCCAGGAGCACGCCGGTCGTGAACGGCACGCGGCTGCGGCCCGCGTCGTCGAGCACGCGCAGGCGCAGCGCCGGATCCTTGTCGGGCGAGCCGTAGTGCACGCCGCCCTTCTCGGACCACAGCCGCGTGGCCGTCGTCTCGAGCATCATGCCCATCGACGGCGCGACCGGCCGCAGCCGCTGCAGCTCCGCCCACGACATCACTCCGGGATTGAGGTGCGTGACCATGCCGGTCTCGCTCATCACGAGCACCGCCATCGCCCGCACGTACTCGAGGGTCGAGGAGTAGCCGTGCTCGGCGAGCCAGGCGCGGGCGACGGGCCAGCGGTCCTCCGGGCGGTCGCCGAGGGTGAACAGGGCCTCCTTGCAGCCCAGCGCGGCCCCTGCGCGGGCGACCTCGAGGATCTCCTCCGGCTCCATGAACGTCGACTCGCGCTTGGCGAGGAGCCCCCGGGCGTCTCGACGAAGACGCAGTAGTGGCAGCGGTCCCGGCAGAGCTTGGTCAGCGGCACGAAGACCTTGCGCGAGTAGGTGATCACGTCCGGCCGACCGCAGCGGGCGAGGCCCTCGTCGCGCAAGGCGCCCGCCGCGGCGAGCAGCAGCTCGAGGTCGTCGCCGCGCGCTCCGAGCAGGAGCTCGGCGCTCGCCCGGGTGATCGGCTCCCCGTGCGCGAGGCGGTCGAGGACGGTGGCCGTGGGGGAGGTCATGCGGGTGGCGGCTCTTCCGGAGGGATCGGTCGGCGCGGGGCCGGCGGGCGGGGCGGTGCTCAGAGCGCGCGCAGTCGCGGCGCGAGGTCGCGCTCGAACGCGTCGAAGAACCGCTGCTGGTCGTCGCCGGGCGCGTGGAAGACCAGGTGGGTGAAGCCCGCGTCGACGTAGGGCGTGATCTGCGCCACCGTCTCGTCGGGGTCGGAGCCCACGATCCAGCGCTTGGCGACCTGCTCGATCGGCAGCTCGTCGGCGGCCCGCTCCATGTCGACCGGATCGGTCAGCGAGTGCTTCTGCTCGGGAGTGAGCGACAGCGGCGCCCAGAAGCGCGTGTTCTCGAGTGCGAGCGCCGGGTCGGGGTCGTACGAGAGCTTGATCTCGATCATCCGGTCCAGCGTCGAAGAGTCGCGCCCGCCGGCCGCGGCACCCTCCTCGACCGCGGGGAGCAGCTTCTCGGTGTAGAGCTCCATGCCTTTGCCCGAGGTGCAGATGAAGCCGTCGCCGGCGCGACCGGCGTACTTCGCCACGACCGGACCGCCCGCGGCGATGTAGACGGGCACGCCGCTCTCGGGCTTGTCGTAGATCGACGCCTCGTGGGTGGAGTAGTACTCGCCGTCGAACGAGACGCGGTCGCCCGCCCAGAGCGCGCGCATCAGGCGCACGGCCTCGCGGAGGCGCGCGAAGCGCTCCTTGAAGTCGGGCCAGGTCTGCTCGCCCGCGCCCTGGTAGCCGGTCGCGATCTCGTTGAGCGCCTCGCCCGTGCCGACGCCGAGCATGATGCGGTCCGGGTAGAGGACGCCGAGGGTGCCGAACGCCTGCGCGATCACGGCGGGGTTGTAGCGGTAGTGCGGCGTCATGACGGAGGTGCCGAGCCGGATGGTCGAGGTGCGCTCGCCGGCTGCGGCGAGCCACGCGAGCGAGAACGGGGCGTGGCCGCCGGTGTGGCGCCAGGGCTGGAAGTGGTCCGAGACCACCGCGCTCTCGAATCCGTGCCGCTCGGCTGCGACGGCGAGCTCGACGAGCTCCCGTGCACCGAACTGCTCCGCCGACGCCTTGTACCCGAGCGTGATCGTCATCTGCAGCCTTCGTCAGTAGGGAGGGTGACCGCTCGCGACCGACGCCGCGCGGTCCCTCCATTCTGCGCCTGCGTGGAGGCCGATCGGGACGATCAGTCGGATGCGGGCGAGATGTTGACCATCCACTCGACGCCGTACCGGTCGACGAGCATGCCGAAGCGGTCGCCCCAGGGCGACTCGGTGAGCGGCATCGGGGTCTCCCCGCCCTCGGCGAGCGCCGCGAACCAGCCGCTGAGCTCGGCGTCGTCGTCGCCGAAGAGCGCGATCTGGATCCGGGCGCCCTCGGACGCCGGCATCGCGCTCGGGCTGTCGGACCCCATCAGCAGCAGCCCGTTCGGCAGCGTCAGCTGCGAGTGCATGAGGCGGTCCTGATCGGCGGGGTCCTCGCTCGCCTGGAAGTCGGCGTACGTGCTCGCCTGGAGCTCGCCCCCGAACACTGAACGGTAGAACTCCATCGCCTCGCGGGCGTTGCCGGCGAAGCCGATGTAGGGGCTGAGACTCGTGGGCACGGCGGGCCTTCTTCCTCACGGGGGACTGCGATCGCGATCAGTATCGACCCGGAGGCGGGCGCGGGCAACGGCCTGCTCACACCAGCCCGATGCGGTCCGGGACGCTGAAGCGCACGTCGGGGAGCCACGACGCGGGATCGGGGAACGGCCGCCCCTGCGGCAGGCGGGACAGGAGCCTGCGCACGGCCCCGGCGTCGGAGGCGCTCGGCAGCACCCGCGCGGGCGCCGCGTGCGGGAGCACCCCCAGCCACCAGTGCTTCCAGTTCACCGGCGCCGACTCCGGCTCCAGCACGACGTAGTAGTCGGGCAGGGACGCCTCGCCGCGGCGGAAGACGCCGAGCGCGGTCTCGATCTCGACGTCGAGCGCGCCGTGCGTCGCCCGGTCCTCGAAGAACTCGATCCAGGCGTTCGCCACGTGCTCGAGCGGATCCGCGTCGTGCAGCAGGTAGGTGGAGGCTGACGGATGCGTGCCCGGACCGGTGCCCGGTCGGGCGTCCACGTTGGGCAGTGCGTCGAGGTCGCGCAGCAGGCCGTCGGTCCCCGGACCGACGAGCAGGACGACCGTGGCGGTGGAGCTCGGTGCTGTTCCCATGCTCGAGTCTCGGACGACCGGGAGGCCGAGCGGAAGTCCCCGCGTGTGACGAGCCCGTGACGATCACCGGCAGCCCTCACCGGGAGCGCCTGCTGCCGGGAGCGCCTACTCCGGGAGCGATGCCTCGGCGCGCGTCGGCGGGTTCGCACCCGCGCGCGAGGTCGTGATGCCCGCGACCCGGGCGGCCCAGCGTCCGATCGCCCGCAGCGACGGCTCGTCGAGCAGCATCCCGTTCGGCGCGCCGAGCGCCTGGCGGAGCGCCTCGTCGAGGATCGCGCCCATCGCCGAGTCGCCCGCTCCGATGGTGTCGGCCACGACGATCCGCGCGGCGGGCACCGTCGCCCGCGCCACGGCCGACGCGAGCAGCAGGCCCTCGCCGCCGCGGGTGATCACGGCGAGCTGCGCGCCGAGCCCGAGGATCCGGGTGAGCACCTCGTCGAGCTGGACGGTGGGGTAGAGCCACTCCGCGTCCTCGTCGCTGAGCTTGACGATCTCGCACGCCGCCGCGACGCGCTCGAAACGCGCGAGCGCCTGGGCGTGCCCTCCCACGAGCGCCGGTCGGATGTTCGCGTCGACGCTCGCGGTCGTGCCGGCCGGAAGCGCCTCGAGCAGCTCGAGCACCGCGGAGCCGCCGGGCTCGAGGTAGACGGCGATGGAGCCGGTGTGCACGTGGCCGAACGCGGTCGGGTCCGCCGCCGGCGGGTTCCACGACAGGTCGAAGTCGTACTCGGCCGAGCCGTCGGGCTGGATGCGCGCCTTCGCCGTCGAGGTGCGCGCGGCGTCGCCGTGCACGACCTCCACTCCCGAGGCGCCGAGGTGCTCGGCGATGCGACGACCGCGCTCGTCAGCGGCGATGTCGGTGACGAGGGTCGCCTCGCGTCCGAGGCGGGCGAGGGTGAGCGCGACGTTGGCGGGGGAGCCGCCGACGTGCTCGCTGCTCGCTCCGTCGCGCTCGACGATGTCGATCAGCGCTTCGCCGACGACGAGGATCCGGGGTGCTGCCGTCTCGCGGCCGTCCGTGCTGGGCATCAGACCATCATGCCGGTCGTCGCCCACGGCCGCACGGCCCGGACCCGTCAGCGGTCCTGCGCGAGCACCTCGTCCACGCTCGTCAGCTCGATCAGCGGCGCGTAGAGCGCCATCGCGTCCAGCGCCCGCCGGTGATCGGCCTCGGAGGCGCCCGCGCAGGCGTCCTGCACGACCCGCACCCGCACTCCCGCATCGGCCGCCGCCAGCGCGGTCGACAGTACGCAGCAGTCGGTCGACACCCCGGTCAGCACGATCTCGCGCGACTCGTCGAGCAGCGCTTCGAGCTCGGGCCCCCACTTGCCGAACGTCGTCGCGGTGAGCACGCGGTGCCCCTCGAAGCCGGGCATCAGGGCGTAGAGCGGGTCCTCGTCCGGCACGAGGGCGAAGGGCCACTCGCGGTAGTACGGCACCCAGGCGCCCTGAGGCTCGGCGGGTGCCACGAAGCGCGTGGTCACCACTTGCCGGCCGAACGCCGGGATCAGCCGCGCGGTGCCGGCGGCCGCCCGCTCGAACTCCGCCGAGCCCCAGGGCGAATCGGCGTCGGCGAAGACGTGCTGCAGATCGATCGCGACGAGCAGGCTCACGCGCGCGACTCCTGGCGGCGCACGCTCGCCGAGGACGTGACGAGGGCGCCGACGAACCCGATCAGGAGCGCGGCGAGGACGCCCAGGTTCGCGTAGGCCCACTCGCCCTCGCGACCGCCGATCGGTGCGAGCAGGTAGCCCTCCCAGCCGAAGCCGGGCGTGGTGTTCACCACGAGGCCCCAGCCGATCACCGACCCGACGACGACGAGCACCACCGGCGCGATCGACACGCTGCCGTAGCGTCCGCGCGCGTCGTAGAGGGCCTCCTGGTCGTAGTCGCGGCGGCGCAGGAGCAGGTCGGCCAGGAACACGCCGAGCCATGCCGCGATCGGCACGCCGAGCGTGATCAGGAACGCCTGGAACGGGCCGAGGAAGTCGCCCGCGAGGAACACGACGTAGATCGCCCCGAGCACCATCAGCACGCCGTCGATGCCCGCGGCGACCGGCCGCGAGACCTTGAGGCCCGTGCTCAGCAGAGCCAGCCCCGAGGAGTAGATGTCCATCACCGCGCCGCCGATGAGCCCGAGCAGAGCCACGACGATGAACGGCAGGAGGAACCAGGTCGGCAGGATCGACGCGAGCGCGCCGATCGGGTCGGCCGCGATGGCGTCCGACAGCTCCTGCGACGATCCGGCGAGCAGGAGCCCGACGACCACCAGGACGACCGGCGCCACCGCTCCGCCGATCGTCGTCCAGGCGATCACGCCTCCGGTGCCCGCCGTCCGGGGGAGGTACCGGGAGTAGTCGGCCGCGGCGTTCACCCAGCCCAGCCCGAAGCCGGTCATCATGAAGACCAGACCGCCGATCACGGCCCCCGCCGATCCGGAGGGGAGGCTCGCGACGGCTCCCAGGTCGATGTCGTCGAGCACGAGCGCGACGTAGACCACCGTGAGCACTCCGGTGGCGATCGTGATCGCGAGCTGCAGGCGCATGATCAGCCGGAAGCCGACGACGCCGGCGATCACGATCAGCGCCGCCACGACGATGAGCGCCACGACCTTCGTCAGCACACCGCCGTCCCAGCCGAACTCCTCGAAGACGGTCGCGGTGGCGAGCACGGCGAGGGAGGCGAGAACCGTCTCCCAGCCCACGGTGAGCAGCCAGGAGATGACCGAGACGAGGCGGTTGCCGTTCACGCCGAAGGCCGCTCGGCTCAGCACCATCGTCGGCGCCGATCCGCGCTTGCCCGCCACGGCGACGAAGCCGCAGAAGAGGAACGACACGACGATGCCGATGACCGCCACCGCCGTCGCCTGCGCGAAGGAGAGGCCGAAGCCGAGCAGGAACGAGCCGTAGCTCAGTCCCAGCACCGAGACGTTCGCCGCGAACCACGGCCAGAACAGGTCGCGCGGGCGGCCGTGCCGCTCCGACTCCTGGATCGTGTCGAGCCCGTTGAGCTCGATGCCGCCGACGGGGCGGACGGGGGTCTGGTCGGGAGAGGTCATGGCGTCCCTCGTTCTCGCGCGGGCGACCGGCGCTCGCCGGGCTGCAACGAATCTAGCGGCCGCTCAGTCCTCCGGGCGCTCCAGCAGCCCGCGCAGGGTCTCGAGGTCGGCGGCGACGCGTCCGCAGTCGTCGTCCCACTGATCCAGCGTCATCCCCTCCTGCCGGCGGACGGTGAAGGCCACCTCGGCGCCGTCGCCGTTCGCGAGCACCCGGAGGGGGTTGTCGAAGACACGCCCCTCGGCCGTGATCACCCGGTGGTCGGCGACGAGGAAGGGGTTCCTCGGAGCGAAGACCACCTCGACCCGTCCCATCGGGGAGTCGGCGAACCAGTGCCCGTCCACCTCCTCCACGCGCGACTCGGCGAGCCCGGCGGCCCAGAGCGGCAGGTTCGACGGGTCGACGATGAACGAGTAGACCTCCTCGGCGGGTGCGTCGATGACGATCCCCACCGGTCGTGATTCGTGCAGCACGGTCAGTCCCCTTCCGCGGCGAAGCTCGCCACGAGCAGTGCGGCGAGGGTGGTGCGGTCGAGGATCCCCTCGACGCTCACCGACTCCCCGCGTGCGTGCGCTCCCGCTCCGGGAGCGCCGAGGCCGTCGAGCACCGGGATGCCGAGGGCCGCGATCAGGTTGCCGTCGCTCGCGCCGCCCACGGCGGTCTCGGTGAGCGGCAGGTCCATGGTGCGGGCGACGCGCTCCGCACGCCGGTAGAGGGCGCCGACCGCCGGGGTCCGCTCGAAGACCGGGCGCTGCCACGACCCGCGGACCTCGATCCGGATCCGCTCGTCCGAGGCCTGCAGCGCGTTCATCTCGGCCTCGACCCGGGCCGCCTCCGCGGAGTTCCGGATGCGCGCCTCGAGCTCCAGCCGCACGCGAGCGGTGGTCACGTTGACCCGGCTGCCGCCGCCGACCAGGCCGATGTTCACGGTGGTCCCCGCCTCGGGCCGGGCGATGCCGAGGATCCGGGGGATCAGCACGCCGAGCTCGTGGATCGCGCTCGCCCCCTTCTCGGGCTCCACCCCCGCGTGCGCCTCGACGCCGACGACGTCGACGACGAAGTTGCCGATGCCCTTGCGGGCCGTCTTGACCGCGTCGCCGATCGCGCCCTCGAAGACGAGCGCCGCCTCCGCCCCCCGGCCCTGGTGCTCGAGGAACGAGCGGGAGGTGAGGCTGCCGACCTCCTCGTCGCCGTTCATCACGAGGCGGACGGCCGGGTGCGCGAGCCGCGCGTGGCGCAGCGCCGCGACGACCCACACCATCTGCACCAGCCCGACCTTCATGTCGTAGGTGCCCGGCCCGCTCAGCCGGTCGCCGTCGAGCGAGAACGGCCAGGAGCGCGTCGTGCCCAGCGGCCAGACGGTGTCGTAGTGGCCGAGCAGGGCCACGAAGGGGCGCGAGCCGCGGGGGCCCCGCCCGGGCGCGCTGCCCGCGAAGGTCCAGCTCGAGGCGCCCGGGGCGTCCTGCTCGCGCCGGTGCTCGATCTCGGCGGCGTGCCCGAGGCGCTCGCCGACCCAGTGCACGAGGTAGGCGTGCAGTTCGCCGAGCGCCTCGAGCGAGTCGCTCGGGCTCTCGATCATCACGAGGTGGCGGACGTCGGCGAGGATCTGCTCGCGGTTCTCGCGCAGGAACACGCGCACGCGGGCCGCGTCGGCGGCGTCGGGGAAGGTCACCGTACCCGGAGTACCAGAGTGCGGGCGGCGATGCGAACCCGCGCCGGTGGTGAACCGGACCGGGGGTGCTTACGTTGGAGTGAGCAGAGGTGGTGCATGTCCGAGGAACAGGCCGAGCTGCTGCGTGCGCTGCACGACGAGCACTCGGCGGCGCTGTGGAGGTTCGTCCTCCGGCTCACGGGAGACCGCCAGATGGCGGAGGACGTGGTGCAGGAGGCGCTGCTGCGCGCGTGGAAGCACCCCGAGATCCTCGCCCAGGGCGAGGGCGCCGCCCGCTCCTGGCTTTACACCGTGGCCCGCAACCTCGTCATCGACGACCGCCGCAGCGCCCGGTACGCCCGCGAGATCGGCACCGACGAGGTGCCGGAGCGCCCCTCCGCCGACCGCACCGACCAGGTGCTCGACGCCTGGCTGCTCTCGGACGCGCTGAGCGGCATCAGCCACGACCACCGAGCCGTGATCGTGCACGCCTACTACGGCGGTCGGTCCGTGGCCGAGATCGCCGACCTGCTGGGCATCGCGCCCGGCACCGTGAAGTCGCGGATGCACTACGGCATGCGAGCTCTGAAGCTCGCTCTGCAGGAGAGGGGAGTGACGGAGCTGTGAGCACCGCACCGCACGACGACCGGGCCGAGGGCGACGCCTTCCGCGACTGGGACGCCGCCTACCTCCTCGGGTCGCTGTCGAGCGCCGACCGCCGCGCCTACGAGCTGCACCTGCGCGGCTGCCCGGGCTGCCGGGAGGCGCTCGGCGAGTTCGTGCCGCTGCCGGGGCTCCTCTCGCACCTCGGCGCCGAGGAGGCGCTGCGCCTGCTCGAGTCCCCGGAGCAGGCCCCGGCCCCGGCGCCGCCCGCGCTCCTGTCGCGCCTGGCGGCGGCCACCGACTCCGTCCGCCGCCGCACCCGGCTGCGGATCGCCGGCCTCGTGCTGGCGGCCGCCGGGGTGTCGGCCGCCGCGGCGATCGCCCTGCCCGTGATCGTCGGCGACGCGCTGCCCCCGGTCGAGACCACCGGCTACACCGTGTCGCTCGCGAGCGAGCCCGGCGTCCCGGTCGAGGCGACCGTCCAGTTCGTCGCCGAGGACTGGGGCACCCGGATCGACATGGACTGCAGCTGGGGAGAGAGCGCCGAGGGGTCCTCGCCGACCGCCCGCTCCGTCGGCTACGTCATGTACGTGATCGACCGCTCCGGGAGCGCCGAGCCGATCGGGTCCTGGACGAGCACCCCTGGGAGCTCGATGCACCCGACGCTCGCGACGGGCGTCCCGCTCGCGGACATCGCGTCGGTCGAGGTGCGCCTGCAGGACTCCGACGCCGTCGTGCTGACCGGCGCTCCCTGAGCGGGCGTCCGGCCGCGCCGTCGGATTCCCAGGTGAACGGCTCCGGCACTGAGTAGCTTCTCAGTCATGACGATCGCGACCCTCGCCCTCGCCCCTGCCTCCGTGGCCTCCGCCTCCTCCTCCGACAGCATCGACCAGCTCTCCGGACTGGTCGGCGTCGCTGCGCGGGTGATCGCCGCGCTCGGCGAAGCGGGGGTGGGCCTGCTGACGCTGATCGAGACGGTGTTCCCGCCGATCCCCAGCGAGCTCGTTCTGCCGCTGGCGGGCTTCCTCGCCCAGCAGGGCCGGATGAACCTGGTGCTCGTCGTGATCACCGCGACTCTGGGCGCGTACCTCGGCGGTCTCGTCCTCTACTGGCTCGGCTACCGCATCGGCACCGAGCGCTCCATCCGCCTGCTGTCGAAGCTGCCGCTCGTCGATCGCGAGGACTTCGAGAAGGCGGTCGGCTGGTTCCGCCGTCACGGCACGTGGGCTGTGCTGTTCGGCCGCCTGATCCCCGGCGTCCGGAGCCTCATCTCGCTCCCGGCCGGCGCCGAGCGGATGAACCTCCTGCTGTTCTCGGGACTCACGATCCTGGGCTCCGGCGTCTGGAACGGCCTGCTGATCGGCCTCGGCGCCGCGCTCGGCACGCAGTACGAGCTCGTCGACCGGTACGCGGGCGTGCTCGACGCGATCATCTACGGAGCCGTCGGAGTGATCGTGCTGCTCCTGATCGTGCGGAGCATCCGCCGGCACCGCGCCGCGCGGGGCACGGGTCGACGGCACTGATCGGGGGCGGCACCGTCCGTCCCGGCGGCTGTCCGCGGGGCGGGCGGGAATAGTCGGCGACATCTTCTGTTGATACCCCCGGGGGTATTGGAAGGAGATGCGCATGACGCACGACACCACGTCCGGACGGACAGGGCACGGCCGCGGGACGCGCGGCGACGATCACGCCGCGCACGGGCACGACGACCATGCGGCGCACGGCCACGCCGCGCACGATCACGCCGCGCACGACCACTCCGGTCACCACGGCCACGGAGGCGGTCACGCCGGCCACCACTCCGCGCACGTCGCGATGTTCCGTCGGCTGTTCTGGTCGATGCTGGTCCTCGCGGTGCCGACGGTCCTCCTGAGCCCGATGTTCGCCGACCTCGTCGGCTACGGACTCCCGGACGTCGCCTGGGTCGCCTGGGTCCCGCCGCTCCTCGGCACCGTGCTCTTCGTGGTCGGCGGACGCCCGTTCCTGTCGGGGGCGGTCGACGAGATCCGCTCGCGCGCCCCCGGCATGATGTTGCTGATCGCCCTCGCGATCTCGGTCGCCTTCCTGTCCTCGCTCGGCGCGAGCACCGGCCTGCTGCCGCACGAGCTCGACTTCTGGTGGGAGCTCGCGCTGCTCGTCGTGATCATGCTCCTCGGGCACTGGATCGAGATGCGCTCGCTCGCCCAGGCGTCCAGCGCCCTCGACTCGCTCGCAGCGCTGCTGCCCGATGCGGCCGAGCGCGAGACGGCGCGAGGCGTCGAGCGCGTCCGTCCGGACGAGCTGACGGTGGGCGATGTGGTGCTGGTGCGCCCCGGATCGCGCGTCCCGGCGGACGGCGAGATCGTCGAGGGCGCCGCCGAGGTCGACGAGTCGGTCCTGACGGGGGAGTCGCGGACCGTCGTGCGCACGGTGGGCGACCGGCTCGTCGCCGGCAGCGTCGCCACGGACGCCCGGCTCCGGGTCCGCGTGGACGCCGTCGGCGACGACACGGCGCTGGCGGGCATCCGCCGGCTGGTCGCCGAGGCGCAGTCGTCCTCGTCGCGCGCGCAGATCCTCGCCGACCGGTTCGCGGGGCTGCTGTTCTGGTTCGCGCTCGGCGCCGCGGTCGTCACCGCGATCGTCTGGCTGGCGCTCGGCCGGCCCGACACGGCCCTCGTCCGCGTCATCAGCGTGCTCGTCATCGCCTGCCCGCACGCCCTCGGCCTCGCGATCCCGCTCGTGGTGTCGATCGCGACCGAGAAGGCGGCCCGCGCCGGCATCCTCGTCACCGATCGCGCCGCTCTCCGAGGCGATGCGCTCCGTCGACACCGTGCTCTTCGACAAGACCGGCACGCTGACGCTCGGCCGTCCCGAGGTGGTCGAGGTCCTCGGCGGATCCGAGACGCTCGCCCTGGCCGCCGCCGTCGAGCGCGAGAGCGAGCACCCGCTCGCCGTCGCGATCGTCCGGGCTGCGGGGGAGTCGGAGCTGCGCGCCGAGGCCTTCGAGACCCGGGGCGGCATCGGAGTCGCGGCGATCGTCCGCGGCGACCGCGTGGCCGTGGGCGGCCCGGCGCTGCTCGCCGAGCTCGGCCTCGAGCCGCTCCCCGAGAGCGCCGAGGCGTCCGAGCGCGGCGCGACCGTCCTGCACGTGCTCCGCGACGACGCGATCCTCGGCGCCCTCGTGCTCGAGGACGCCGTGCGCCCGGAGTCGGCGGAGGCGATCGCCGCACTGCAGCGCGAGGGCGTCCGGGTGGCGCTGGTCACCGGCGACGCCGAGCCGGTCGCCCGCCGCGTCGCCCGGGAGCTCGGGATCGACGAGGTGATCGCCGGAGTCCTCCCCGGAGGCAAGAGCGACGTCGTCGCGCGGCTCAGGGCCGAGGGCCGTCGCGTCGCGATGGTCGGCGACGGAGTGAACGACGCCCCGGCGCTCGCCGGAGCCGACGTCGGCATCGCGATCGGCGCCGGCACCGATGTGGCGATCGCCTCGGCCGGGCTGGTGCTCGCCTCCGACGACCCGCGGGCGGTGGCGCGCGTCCTCGCCCTCTCGAAGGCCTCGGCCGCGAAGATGCGCCAGAACCTCGCGTGGGGCGCCGGCTACAACGTGGTCGCCGTCCCGCTCGCGGCGGGCGTGCTCGCTCCGCTCGGGTTCGTCCTGCCGATGGAGGTCGGTGCTCTGCTGATGAGTTCTAGCACCGTGGTCGTCGCGGCGAACGCGCAGCTGCTGCGCCGGATCCGCCTCTGACAGTCCCGGGGCGCGGGCGCAAGGCCGTGTGCGCCGCGCCCCGGGTGCCCTAGCGTTCGAGGGTCAGCCCCCGACGCGAAGGAACGCCATGTCCGAGAACGCCGCTCCCGCCCTGTCCCGCACCGCCGTCGAGCGGAGCTGGATCATCGGCGTCTCGCTGATAGCGATCGCCCTCGGGGTGATCGCCGTGCTGATCCCGGGCCCGACGCTCCTGACCGTCGCGATCGTCTTCGGCATCCACCTGATCGCGGCGGGTGTGTTCCGCCTGCTGCTCGCCTTCACCGCGTCCCGTCTCGAGGCGCGGGTGCGCTGGCTGGCGGGTCTGCTCGGCGCGCTCATCCTGGTCGCCGGCATCCTCTGCCTCTCGAACCCGTTCGAGTCGCTCACCGTCCTCGGACTGGTGATCGGCCTGGGCTGGATCCTCGACGGCGTCTCGAGCATCACGAGCGGTCGAACCGTCTCGGGGCCGGCCTGGCTGCCGATCGCAGCGGGTATCGCCTCCGTCATCGCCGGCATCCTGACGATCATCATGCCCGTGCTCGCGCTGGCCTCCTTCGTGACGGTCGTCGCGATCCTGCTGATCGTGGTCGGCGTCTCGGGTCTGCTGCTGCTCCCGGGACGCACGAAGGCGCCCGAGCAGGCGAGCTGACCGCTCCCGGCCTCGACTACCGCAGCCGCGTCCTCCGACTCTCGAGCAGCGGCACGTCGACGACGCCCGCGAGCGTCGCGCGTGCCCGGCCTGGTGGTCAGAATCCGAGCAGGCGGTCTCCCGAGAGCACCGCCGCGGGGATCGCGAAGGCGAACCACGACAGCGGAGCCAGCACCCAGTTCGCGAGGATCGGCCCACGGCCGGGAGCATGTGCGCGCACCGCCTCGACCTCGGCGAGGGCGACCCGGGGAGAGTAGAGCAGCCGCGCGTTCGCCGCGATCGAGATCAGCGCTCCGGCGGCCAGCGGGCCGCCGAGCAGTACGATCGGCGAGCCGGCGGCCGTGATCCAGCACGCGGCGATCACGACCCAGAGGACGAGCAGCCACACGGCCACCGCGAAGCTGATGCGCTGTGCGGGACTCCTCCCCGAGGCGTACAGGTCGTCGGCCTGCTCGTCGATCGGGCGGCGGAGCACGCGGAGCCGGAGGACCGTCGCGACCAGGAGCGCCACGACCGCGTAGGGAAGTCCCGCGACGATCAGGATCCGGATCGGCAGGAAGTCGAGCTGCACGAGCGCGAGCACCCCGATGCCGCCGAGGACCGCCATGCCGACCGGGACGAGCAGCATCGCCGAGAGGGGGAACGCGGGCGGCGCCTGCCGCAGCGGCCACAGGTCCTGCTCCTCGGGCGCGGGATCCCGGGAGTCGCGGTCGTGAGCGTCCATCCCGGCACCCTACCCAGCGGTCGTGAACTGCTCCGCGCGCCCATGCCACGATGAGAGCGTGAGTGCGGAAGACCCCGACCTGGTGCCCGAGCTGCTCGTCGAGGATCTCGAGCGCAGCCTCGCGTTCTGGTGCGGTCCCTGCGGCTTCGTCCTCCGCTACTCCCGTCCGGAGGAGGGCTTCGCGTACCTCGTGCGCGGCGGCGCGCACGTGATGCTCGACACCGTCGGCCTCGGCCGCGACTGGATCACCGCGCCGCTCGAGCGGCCGCTCGGCCGCGGCGCGAACCTGCAGATCCGCGTCGACGACGCCGACGCGGTCGCCGAGGCGCTGCGCCGAGCAGGCGTCGTGCTCTTCGGGGAGCCCGAGACGCGCTGGTACCGCACGGGCGTGCGCGAATCGGGGGTCAGGCAGGTCCTGGTCACCGATCCCGACGGCTACCTCCTCCGCTTCCAGTCCTCGCTCGGATCGCGTCCGTCCGAGCGCTGAGGACCAGTCCCACGGATCGCGACATCATGCTTCGGGACGATGACGCGGTGCCCGCATCCCTGGTCTGATCGATCCCATGCCCGACCCCACCCTCACCGGACTCGTCAGCACGATCACGAGCGACGCCGCTCCGGACGATCCCGACGCGGCCCTGCCTCGTCGCGGCATCGTGCGCCCCGCCGACCTCGTCGCCGGCCTCACGGGAGTCGCCCTCGGCTTCTTCTCCCTCTTCGTCCACGCCATCGCGGAGTGGCAGTACCTCGGCCCCGACGTCGGAGAGGTCAGCGTGCTCGGCTGGCTCGCTCCGGCGGTCGCGGGCGCCCTCTGCCTGCTCGTCTCGATCGTCCCCGTCGTGGCGCGCGCGATCCGCCGTCGCACCCCGGAGGCGTCGGCGTGAGCCGCCTGCCCGCCGGTCCGTCCGTGCGCCTCGCGGAGGAGCTGCTCGCGCGAGCGGGCTGCGCCGGCTCCGCGCGCCCCTGGGTGCTGCGCACGCGAGCCGGCGAGCACCCGTCCATCGACTTCGGCGCGCTCCAGCGCCACGTGCACCGGCTCGACCTGTCCGAGGAGGCCGTCGCGCGCGTCGCGCTCTCGCTGGCCACCGGGCTGCCGATCGATCTCCGCGCCGCACTGGGATACCTCACCCGCGATCACGCGGCACTCGTGATGACCGCGGTCGCCTGCGCCGGCGGGCACGACCGCATCGGCAGCCGCATCCGCGTCACCGACGACGAGCGCCGAGTCGAGACCGCCCCGCCGCTGGGCTCCTGGACCTCCTGATCCGGACCCCGCGACGTCACGGTCGCCCCGTCAGAGCGTCGTCCGCGTCGCTACGGGCTTTCGCATGTACCCGGTTTAGGGTGTCCGTGTGCAACGTGTCGACGATTTCCCAGGAGCCGGACCGGTGGCGACCTCACCCGAATCCGGTGACCCCCGGGAGGCGTCCGCTCTCCGGCTCCCCTCCGCCACCGCTTCGCCCGGACAGGTGACCAGCGGGGAGGCGGGCTACCGCAGCGGCAACGTCGCGGATCCGGTGTGGCAGTCGTGGCGTGACGAGCTCGCGAAGGTGGGCGGCCCTTCGCCGCTCCTGCACTTCGTCGACTCGCCCCGTACGCGGATCGAGCTGTCGACCACCCATCCCGGCGGCCTTCCCCCCTTCATCTCGGGCAAGACCACCCTGCTCTCCTCGCTCATCCGCGACGAGCTCGCCCTGCGCACCGCCAAGAACGCGGCCGCGGCGATCACCGACAAGGGGATCGAGCTGCGCTCGGTCCGCGGCATCGAGGGTGTCCACCTCGCGATCGGGCTGGCGCAGTGGCGCGCCGGCGAGACGGAGTTCACCGCTCCCGTCCTGCTGCGCCCGCTCGCCATCCGCCGCTACGGCCGCGACTTCGAGCTCAAGCTCAAGGGCCAGCCGTACTTCAACCCGCAGCTCGCGCGCGCCCTGAAGCAGCAGTTCGGGATCACCATCGACCCCGAGCAGTTCGTCGAGCTCGCGGTGCAGAGCGGTGTCTTCAAGCCGCAGCCGGTCATCGACCAGCTCCGCGGCCTGACCTCCCACCTGCCGTGGTTCGCCGTGCACCCGCGGCTCGTGGTGTCGAGCTTCGCCGACGTGGCGGGCGACATGCTCCGCGACGCGCGCATGCTCGAGCACCCCGTGCTCGACGCGGTGGCGGGCAACCCGGCCGCGAAGCGCTCGCTCCAGCAGTCGCAGAAGGTGGCGTCGATCATCCCGCAGGACGAGCGTCCGCCGGCGACCGACAACCTCCTGCTCGACGCCGACGCCGAGCAGGAGCAGGTCATCGCGAACATCGCGGCGGGCAACTCCCTCGTCGTGAAGACCCTGCCGGGCACCGGCGGGACGCAGACCATCGTGAACGCGATCGGGGCGCTCGCCGCCCAGCACAAGCGCGTCCTCGTGGTCGGCGCGCGCCGCTCGAGCCTCGACAGCATCCACCAGCGCCTCGTCTCGGCGGGACTCGGCGGCATCGCCGTCGGCCCGCGGACCCTGCGCCGCGACCTGATCCAGTCGATCGGCCGCAACGAGAAGGCCGCGCGGCCCTCCGTCAGCGAGATCGACGACGCCCTGCTGCGCCTGCGCAAGGTGCTCCTCGACTACCGCGGGGCCCTCTCACGCCGCGACGACAGCTTCGGGGTCTCGGCCCTGCAGGCCCTCGAGGAGCTCGCGCGCCTCTCGCAGCTGCGCACGCCCCCGTCGACGACCGCGAGGCTCGACCGCCGCGCCGTCACCGCTCTGGCGCACAGCCGGCCGCAGGCGACGCAGATGCTGATCGAGTCGGCCCGCCTGGGCGAGTTCCGCTACGGCCCGGGCGACTCGCCCTGGTACGGCGCGCACTTCCAGTCGACCAGCGAGGCCGAGGCGGCGCACGAGCTGGCCAAGCGCCTGCACCTGCGCGACCTCCCGCGCCTGCTCGACCGCGCGCAGGACGTCATCGGCCAGACCCGGATGCGCCCGTTCGAGTCGGTCGCCGAGCTCGGCATCTACCTGCGCCTGCTCCAGGACGTCCGCGAGACGCTCGACAAGTTCCAGCCCGCCGTCTTCGACCGCTCGATCCAGGACCTCATCGTCGCGACGTCGCCGCGCCGCGACGCCGCCGAGATGTCCTCGACCAACCGCCGCCGCCTGAAGAAGCTCGCCCGCGAGTACATGCGCCCCGGCGCGCACGTCACCGACCTCAACGCGTCGCTGCGCCGCGTGCAGCAGCAGCGGACGCTGTGGCAGCGCTACGCGGTGGCCGGCACGGTGCCGGAGGTGCCGGTCGGCGTCGCCGACGTGCAGGTCGCGTACCAGCAGGTCGCCGACGACCTCGGCCGCCTCGACGAGCCGCTGGGCCGCCTGGGCTCGACCACGCAGCTCGCCTCGCTCCCGCTGGCCGAGCTGACCTCGATGGTCTCCGGGCTCGCCGAGGACAGCGAGGTGCTCGCGAACCTGCAGGAGCGCACGACGCTGCTCTCGACGCTGCGCGAGTGGGGCCTGGACCCGCTGCTCACCGACCTCTCGCGCCGCCACGTGCCGGCCGAGGTGGTCGCCATCGAGCTCGACCTCGCCTGGTGGCGCTCGGCGCTCGAGATCATGCTGACCGACGAGCGCGCGCTGCTCGGCGGCAACACGAGCGTGCTCGACCGGCTCGAGGCCGACTTCAAGCTGGTCGACGAGGCGCACGCCGCCTCGAGTGCGGAGCTCCTGGCCTGGAAGCTCTCCGAGACCTGGAAGATCGGGCTCGTGGACTGGCCGCAGGAGCGCGACGCGCTGCGGGCCCTGCTGCGCACCGAGGCGGCGACCACGCCGCAGGAGCTGCAGAAGGCCGCCCCGCACCTGTCGCGCGTCCTCGCTCCGGCGTGGCTCGCCTCGCCCTACGAGGTGCACCGGATCGGCACCGAGACCACGTTCGACGCCGTCTTCCTGGTCGACGCCGGCGCCACGACGCTCGCCGAGAACGTCGGAGCGATCCGCCGCGCCAAGCAGGTCGTCGCGTTCGGCGACCCGGTCACGCAGACGCCCACCCCGTTCGGCCTGCGGGTCGACGAGAGCGTCGAGTTCGGCAGCTCCGCCACGCGGACCGACGTCGAGGCCCTGCACGCGCAGTCCGCCCTGGCGCGCCTGGGCGAGCTGCTCAACACCGTCACGCTCACGCGCAGCTACCGCGCGGGCGGCGAGGACCTCGCCGAGCTCGTCAACCGCCGCTTCTACGGCGGCCGGATCGACTCGCTCCCGTGGGCGGGCTCGTTCCTCGGCCACGACTCGCTCCGCTTCCACTACATCGCGAGCGGCCACGGCATGCCCGAGAACGACTCCGGAGCGGTCGAGTCCGTCGACGCCGAGGTCGCGAAGGTCGTCGAGCTCGTGCTCGAGCACGCGGTCATCCGCCCGCGCGAGTCGCTCATGGTCATCACCGCGAGCCCCCGTCACGCCGTGCGCGTGCAGCAGGCCGTGCTCACCGCGTTCGCCAAGCGCGCCGACCTCAACGACTTCATCCTGGGCGACCGCCCGGAGCCGTTCGCGGTCGTCACACTCGAGCAGTCCGTCGCGCAGAGCCGCGACCGGGTGATCTTCTCGATCGGCTACGGCCGCACGCCCCACGGGCGCCTGCTGTCGAACTTCGGTGCGCTGGCCGAGGCCGGCGGCGAGCGGCTGCTCGCGGTCGGGATGACCCGCGCCCGCCGGTCGATGGACATCGTGTCGTGCTTCCGACCGGGCGACATCGACGAGTCGCGCATGCGCCACGGCATGGTCGCACTCGCGCAGGTGCTGCAGGAGGCCGAGGACCGCGTCCAGCCCAGCGACCGCGACGACTACTCCGAGCCGATGCTGGTCGACCTGGCCGCGCGTCTCGAGCGCCGCGGGCTCCGGGTCAACATCGGGCACAAGGGCAAGCTCGCCCTCGTCGCGGCGCACGGCACCCGTGCCGTCGTCGTCGAGACGGATCGCGACGTCAGCACGCAGAGCCTCCGGGTGTCGCTGCGACTGCGCCCGGAGCTGCTGCGGCGTCTCGGCTGGCACTACCTCCGCGTGCACAACTTCGAGCTGTTCGCCGACCCCGAGGCCGTGGCCGCGCGGGTCGCCGGACTCATCGGCGCTCCGGCTGACGAGGCGCCCAGCGCTCCGTCCGAGGCGGCGGCCCCGGTGGTCGTGGCGAGGGCGGCGCAGGCCCCCGTCTCCAGCGAGACCCAGCCGATCGAGATCCAGTCGCCCGACGAGTGAGCGACGACCTGCCGACCGCCGCGCCCGCCGGAGCGGATCGGCCGCTCCGGCGCTCGCGCGGCGGCCGTCGGGCGTCCCTGCCGGCGAAGCCCGGCACCGACCCGTCGCCCCACGACCCGCCCGTCGCGGACCCGGAGACTCCGTCGCCCCGCCCGGACACCGGGCCGAACGACTCCCGTCTCCGCCAGGACGTCCCACCCCACTACTGACGGATCGGCGCAACGTCCTGCTGGTGGAGCGCGGCGGTCGTGCGTCGGCGGCCCCCTCTGCAGGTCGCGCAGGGGGCGGATCGAGATCCCCGACTCCGCACCCGGCGGGTCTCGAGCCGACGCCTGCGACGCCTCCTCGCCCAGCAGGGTGTGCGCGACTCTCTCCTGCGGCGAGCCTTCCTGCTGATCGAGTAGCCCGCGCAGCGGACGTATCGAGATCCCTGTCCACAGGACCCGTCATCCGCGCTCGACGAGCTCGGATGACGGATGGACGATCAGAGGGGCGACCTCCCGAGGGTGCAGGCGTCGTGCGAAACGCGTGCCAGCGTTTCGCACGCGCCGTTCGCACAACGCTCTCGGGAACGCGCCCACCTCGGAGAGCCGACCGCGGTTCTTCCTCGCCTCGGCGAGGAAGAACAGGACGGATCAGTCGACGTGCTTGCCCGAGTTGGCCGTCGTGGCGGTGCCGCCGTTGGCCAGCAGGTCGCGGATGTCGGCGAGCAGCTCGAGCTCGGTCGGCGCCTTGTCCTCGGCGGCGGGAGCGTCGTCCATCTTCTTCTTGAACGCCGCGTTCTTGAGGTGGTTGATCGGCAGCACGAACGCGAAGTAGAGCACGAACGCGACGATCACGAACTGGATGAGGGCCGAGAGGACGGCTCCCCAGGCAAGGACCGTCGCGGGCTCGCCGTTCTGCGCCGCGCGCAGGGTCCAGCCGAGGTTCTCCAGCGACGACGCATCGAAGATCCCCCCGATGAGCGGGTTGAAGATCCCGGTGACGATCGCGTTGACGATCGTCGTGAAGGCCGCGCCGATGACCACGGCGACAGCCAGGTCGATGACGTTGCCGCGGAGGATGAACTCCTTGAAGCCGTTGATCATGGTCTGTTCCGTTTCTGCCGGCGGGCGGTGGACCGGGTCAGCTCCCGGAGGACGAGGACCCGGAGGAGGAGGAAGAGGAGGAAGAGGAAGAGGATCCTGACGAGGACGACGAGGATCCGCCGGAGGACGATCCGCCCGACGACGATCCGCCGCTCGAGGAAGAGCCGCCGGAACCGCCGGTCGAGGCGGGCGCCGCCGACGAGCTCCCCGACGACGAGTCGCCCGAGCCCGACCCCGACGACGAGCTCTTGGAGCCGGACGCGCGCGAGTCGGTCCGGTAGAACCCGGAGCCGTTGAACGTGACTCCGACCGCGCTGAAGACCTTGCGCAGCGCGCCCTGGCAGCTCGGGCACTCCGTGAGGGTGTCGTCGGTGAACTTCTGCTGGATGTCGAAGGCGTTGCCGCACTGCGTGCAGCGGTAGGAGTAGGTGGGCACGGGTGCTCCTGAGAAGAGGGGGAGTGGGAGAGGGGAGAGGAGGGCTCAGCGCTGCACGTCGAGGACGCCGGAGGGGGTCACGACGCCGTCGACCGGCTGGTCGTGCACCTCGCTCGGCACGTGGTCGACGAGCTCGCTGTCGAAGACGACCGCGTAGACGGGCGGGCACTTCTCCATCGAGCCGAGGGTCTTGTCGAAGTAGCCGCGGCCCCAGCCCATCCGCATGCCGGTCCGGTCGACGGTGGCAGCGGGAACGATGATGAGGTCGACGTCGTTGATCGCGATGGGCCCCAGCAGAGCTCCGACGGGCTCGGGCATGCCGAACAGGCCCTGCGTCTCGGTGTGGCCGTCGCCGACCGCCCAGTCGAGCAGGCCGTCCTGCCGCGAGATGGGGAAGAGCACGCGGATGCCGTGGCTCTCGGCCCAGCCGAGGAACGGGCGGGTGCTCGGCTCGTCGGGTGCCGACAGGTAGCACGCGATCGACCTGGCCCCGTAGCGGGTGACCAGGTCGACGAGGTGCTCGGTGATGCGGGCCGTGGCCTGCTCGCGGGCCGTGGTCGTCTGCGTGCGTCGGCGCTCGCGCAGCTCGGCGCGCAGCGCCCGCTTCTCGTGAGTGATGTCGGCTGGCATGCGCTCAGTCTAGATCGGGGCCCGCGTGCGGGATCGGCGCGGCCCTCGCTCGGCTGAGGCGCGCTCACTGCCACCCGTCCCACAAGAGGGGCCGCTCCGGCACCCTCCTCGGAAACATCCCCGACCACCGCCGCCGATATAGTGACGCCCCATGGGCACTCGAATCCGCAAAGCCGTCATCCCCGCCGCAGGGCTCGGCACCCGCTTCCTGCCGGCGACCAAGGCGATCCCGAAGGAGATGCTCCCGGTCGTCGACAAGCCGGCCATCCAGTACGTGGTCGAGGAGGCGGCGGACGCGGGTCTGCAGGACGTCCTCGTCATCATCGGGCGCAACAAGAACGCCCTCGCCAACCACTTCGACTCCGTGCCCGAGCTCGAGCTCAACCTGAGCAAGAAGGCCGACGACGCGAAGCTCGCGCACGTCAAGTACGCCAGCGACCTCGCCGACGTGCACTTCGTCCGCCAGGGAGAGCCCAAGGGCCTGGGTCACGCGGTGTCCCGCGCGCAGCGCCACGTGGGCGACGAGCCCTTCGCGGTCCTGCTCGGCGACGACCTCATCGATGCGCGCGACCCGCTCCTCACGCGCATGATCGACGTCGCCGAGAAGCGCGACACCACCGTGGTCGCCCTGCTCGAGGTCGACCCCGACCAGATCCACCTCTACGGCTGCGCCGCGGTCGAGACCACCGACGAGGACGACGTCGTCCGGATCACGGGCCTCGTCGAGAAGCCGTCGAAGGAGGACGCTCCGTCGAACCTCGCCATCATCGGCCGCTACGTCCTCAAGCCCGACGTGTTCGGCGTGCTCGAGGAGACGCAGCCCGGCAAGGGCGGCGAGATCCAGCTGACCGACGCGCTCGAGCGCATGGCTCAGGACCCGGCCGAGTTCGGCGGCGTCTACGGCGTCGTCTTCCGCGGCCGCCGCTACGACACCGGCGACAAGCTCGACTACATCAAGGCGATCGTGCAGCTCGCCTCCGACCGCGACGACCTCGGTAAGGACCTCAAGCCCTGGCTCAAGGACTTCGTCGAGACCCTCTGACCCGGAGCCTCCCCGGGGTCCTCCCGATCGTCGAGATCCCCCGCCGCCGCGGGGGATCTCGTGCGTGAGGGGACCGAGCGCCACGGCGCATCCGTCTCCGATGCCGGCCGCCCGGTCCACCCCCTTCGGCGACCTCGTGCGCGCAGTACAGTCGGGACATGCCGCTGCCGATCCCGACGCTCTCCGAGGGTCGAGTCACCATCCGCCCCATCCGGGTGCGCGACGCCCGCCCGCTCGAGCGCGAGCTGATCGCCAATCGGGCGTGGCTGCGGCAGTGGGAGGCGTCGGACCCCCGCGGCGGTGCCGCCTTCGACGTCCGCGCGAGCATCCGCTCCCTGCAGCAGAACGCGCGGGCCGGGGGAGGGGTGCCGTTCCTCATCGAGTGGGACGGCGAACTCGCCGGGCAGCTGAACATCTCGAACATCGGCTACGGCTCGCTCTCGTCGGCGTCGATCGGCTACTGGGTGGCCGAGCGGTTCGCCGGCCGCAGCATCACTCCGATCGCCGTCGCACTCGCCACCGATCACGCCTTCCTCGATCTGGGGCTGCACCGTATGGAGATCTGCATCCGTCCCGAGAACCGGCCGAGCCTGCGGGTGGTCGAGAAGCTCGGCTACCGCTACGAGGGACTGCGCCGCCGGTTCATCCACATCAACGGCGACTGGCGCGACCACTTCTGCTTCGCCCTGGTGGCGGAGGAGGTGCCGCGCGGTGTCCTGCGCCGCTATCTCGACGGCCAGGTGCCGCACGACGTCGGCACACCCAGCGAGGCCGACCAGCGCGCATCGCACCGTTCCGGGCTCTCGGGGCCGCCGGACGGGGCGGGCATCCCCCGGACGGGGAGCCGACTCATCGGCGATCCGCGCGGACACACCTACCCGTAATGACGGACGGGAGCACCTCCGACTCCTAGCGTGGGTCGCATGAGTAGCGACTGGCTGGGTGGGGGCGTCGTCTGGGCGCTCGCCGCCGTTCTGTGGGTCGCCTACCTCATCCCCACGTGGATGCGCCGCCGGTCGTACAACGCGACCGAGCGCAACGCGGTGAGGCTGCAGCAGACGCTGCGGATCCTCGCCGAGACCGCGGAAGTACCCGAGCACGTGCGTGCGGAGGCGACGGCCCGCGAGGTCGCGCTCCAGCAGCGCACCCTCCGGGCGACCGAGACACGACGACGAGCCGAAGAGAAGGCACAGGCGATGGAGCTGGCACAGGCGGAGAAGGCGGCGCGCGAAGCGCTGCGACGGGCGGCCGCGACCACGAAGCAGAGCACTCGCACGGAGCCCGGCGTCCTGCGCTGGCGGCAGACCGCCGCCTTCGCGGTGCTGGTCGGCCTCGTCGCGGCCCTGGTCGGGCTCGTGATGCTGCCGTTCGGCGGCAACGGCGTGGTGCCGACCGTCGGCGGGTTGCTGGTCGCGGCCGGACTCGGCACGCTGCTGGTGCTCGCTCCGGGTCGGCGCCGCGCGGCCGCTCCCGCGTCGATGTCCGCGACGACCGTCGCGGCGTCGCGCCGCCCGGCCGAGGTCTTCGAGGCCGAGCTGGCCGAGGACGCGCCCGCGGAGGCGGAGGCCCCCGCCGCGGAGGCCGTGAGCTGGACGCCGAAGCCGCTCCCGAAGCCGCTCTACCTCTCGCGCGGAACCGTGGCCGCCAGCGCCATGGCCTCCATCGACGCCGTCGAGCGCCTGCGCGCTGCGGCGGCGGAGGCGGAGCTCGCGCAGCGCGCGGCCGCGTCGGCCCCCGAGGTCGCGCCGATCCGCACCCCCCGCGCCACGGCTCCCGTGCCGGTCCCCGAGGCTCCCCGTCCGTCCTCGCGCTTCGCCTCGATGGGCGTCGTCGAGGGCGTCGACGCGATCGACCTCGACCAGGCGCTGCAGCGCCGCCGCGGGGCCTGACGCCTCCACTCGTCGATTCGGAGCCCGCCCCCCGGCGTGCTAGTGTGGACGAGTTGTTCGGGCCGGGAGACGGCTCGGAAGGCACGGGTCCGTGGCGCAGTTGGTAGCGCGCTTCGTTCGCAATGAAGAGGTCAGGGGTTCGAATCCCCTCGGATCCACCGCACGATCAGAAGGCCCGCTCGGAGAGCGGGCCTTCTGTGTTTTTCAGGGTCAGGCCCGCTCGAGAGGCGGGCCTTCTGTGTTCATGAAGGTCCCGCTCGCGGGTGAGCCTTCTGGGTTCGTGGGGGCCGGGCCTGCTCAGGGAGCGTGTCCTCGGGGCTCATGGGGTCGGGTCCGCTTGCCGGGGTCAACCGGGGAACGGTCTCCTGCGCTCCGCTCCGGGTCGGCGCGAAGAGGGTCTCGGGGGAGGCTCCGGGCCCTCTTCGGGGCGATTCGGAAAGGCGCTCGATCGCGAGTGAACGCCGAGTGGCCCCTGCCGGCCGGGCGAGGCCCGTCCCCGGGCGGCCCCCCTGTCGCCGCCGGAAGGGGCGCAGCCGGCGCCGGCCGGGCGTCAGCGCAGCGACGGGTCCGGATCCGCCCAGTTCTCGACGGTCTGCAGCACCCAGAAGACGGTGAAGAGGGCGAGCGCCAGCGCCTCGACCAGCAGCAGCCACTGCTCCCCGAGCAGCGCCTCCCCGCGGCCGGTCAGCACCAGCGCGACCAGCGCGAGGTCGGTCGCGGCGAGCAGCACCGCCAGCACGGCGTACGCGATCGAGTAGCCGCGCGGCGAGCCGGGGCCGCGCACCCCCTCCGATCGCACCGCGTGCGCGTGCACGCCCGCGACCGCGGCCATCAGGAAGAAGAAGACGGCGGCGGCCGCGTAGTGGCCGGTCACCGCGAAGGCCGGAGTCGCGGACGCGGCGGCGAGGGCGACGAGCAGCACCGCCGCGACGGCGATCCGCACCAGAGCGATCCTGTCCAGCCGGCGATCGAGGGCCAGCAGTGCGACGGAGGCGACGAGGACCGCCGCAGCGACGAGGAGGTAGGCGAGCATCCCGACCGCGAGCTCCTCAGTCGCGCTCGCCGGAAGGCAGCGCGCGACGCCGGCGGGGCAGCCGGTGCCCGTCAGCATCGCGAGCTCGTCCGAGCGCAGCGGCACGGGGACGAGCGCGATGAGCGGCGCCGTCATCCCGCCGAGCAGCAGGAGGTAGCGGCGCAGACTCCTCCCGGCGAGCACGACCAGCGCGACGGACACCGCGAACAGCGCACCAACCAGGACCGAGCGCCCGGGCGTGTAATAGGCGGCGCTGATCGAGCGGAGCGGGCCGACCGCGACCAGGTGCCGGCCGACTCCTGCGGCGAGCAGCAGCACCGCAGCGCACAGCGACACCCGCACGTAGCGGTGGGTGCGCAGCGACGAGACGGAGCCGTCGGCGCGCAGGGCGTCGGTCGCGCGCACGCCGGCTACTCCGCGCGCAGACCCGCCGAGCCGAGGGCGAAGTCGACGTCGATGCGGATCGCCACCCGGAGCGGGTTGTCGCGGGGCACGCGGTAGCGGCGCGAGTAGAGATCGACGGCGTGCGCGACGGCCTCGGGTTCCTCCTCGATCGAGGCGGGACCGCCCAGGCTCAACCAGCGGACGCCGTCGACCTGGCCGACGGTCGCGGTGCCGCCGCGGCGCACGTTGAGCACCTTCTGGCTCTCGCGCGAGGTGATGACGCGCACGACGCCGTCCTCGTAGGTGAAGCCCACGGCGACGACGTGCAGACGTCCGCCGCGGCCCGGAGTGGAGAGGGTGGCCAGGTGCCGCTCGGTCACGAACTCGAGGCCGTCGGGGCTGAGGATGCTCATGCCGCGAGCGTAGCCGGAGGGTCTGACGGGACGCCGAGGCGGGCGCGGTCGCGACCGGTCGCGAGAGGCCACTCCGGTACGCGACACGCCGCGCCGGGCGTGCCGGAGTGGCATCTCGTGGAGGGCGTCAGACCTGCAGGAGCAGTGCCTCGCCCTGCCCGCCGCCGCCGCAGAGGGCGGCGACTCCGAGGCCGCCCCCGCGCCGCCGCAGGGCGAGCGCGAGGTGCAGGGCCAGACGCGCACCCGACGCGCCGACCGGATGGCCGAGCGCGATCGCTCCGCCGTCGAGGTTGACCGACTCGGGGGCCAGACCCAGGTCGTCGGCCGACTGCAGGACCACCGAGGCGAAGGCCTCGTTGATCTCGATCAGATCGAGATCGGCGATGGCCGACCCCCGGCGGGCGAGCGCACGGAGGACCGCGGCCGACGGCTGCGAGTGCAGCGAGTTGTCGGGCCCGGCGACCTGCCCGTGCTCGGCGATCTCGGCGATCCAGGAGAGCCCGCGGGCGCGAGCCCATCCGCGGCTCGCCACGACGAGTGCCGCGGCACCGTCGGTGAGGGGAGAGGAGCTGCCGGCCGTGATGGTCCCCTCCGGAGTGAAGGCGGGCGTCAGGCCCGCGAGGACCTCGACGGTCGTGTCCGGCCGGATGCCGTCGTCCTCGGACACGAGCACGTCGGCTCCGCGGCGCTGGGGAACGGCCACGGGCACGATCTCCTCGGCGAGGATCCCCGACTCCCGAGCGGCGGCCGCGCGCCGGTGCGAGAGCGCCGCGTAGGCGTCCTGGCGCTCGCGCCGGATCCCGCGCTCCGCGTTGCCGTCGTCGGTCACCCTGCCCATGATGCGCTGGTCGAAGGGATCGAGCAGGCCGTCGTGCAGCAGGGCGTCCTCGAGCGGCCTCGCGCCGACTCCGACGCCGTCGCGTGCGCCGAGGAGCAGGTGCGGGGTCCGAGTCATCGACTCCTGACCGCCGGCCACGACGACCGACGCCTCGCCGGTCCGGATGAGCCGTGCCGCGTCGATCACCGCCGTGAGCCCCGAGAGGCAGAGCTTGTTGATCGTCACCGCCGGCACGTCCCAGCCCAGCCCCGCGAGGATCGCGGTCTGGCGCGCGGGACCCTGCCCGGCACCGGCCTGGATCACCTGGCCGAGGATCACCGCGTCGACGTCGGCCGCCCCCACTCCGGAGCGCACGAGGGCCGCGCGGACCGCGTGTGCACCGAGCTCGGTCGCGGACAGGGTGGCGAAGCTGCCGCCGAAGCGGGCGAAAGGGTGCGCGCACCCCCGAGGATCACGGGGACGAGGTCCTCTGCGGTCATGGCGGGACTCCTTCTCGACGGTGAGAGCGGGCGGAGGCGCCGGTCAGGGCACCAGGAGGATCTTGCCCCGGACGTGGCCGTCCTCGCTCGCGCGATGGGCTTCGACGACGTCCTCGAGCGCGAAGCGGGGCCCGAGCTCGACGCGGAAGCGGCCCTCCGCGAGCAGCCGCGCGGCGAGCGGTACCGCCTCGCGGCGCAGGTGCAGCTCCTCCGGGGTCATCGGCACGGGGTTGCCGCCCGACCAGGCCCGGATGCCGAGCGAGGCGGCGCGAGCGCCCACGACGACGGTGCCGACGTGCTGCGGGTCGGTGACGAGGGCGAGGGAGGCCTCGATCGCCTCGTCGGTGCCCGCGGCGTCGAGCACGCGGTCGACACCGTCCGGAGCGGCCTCGCGCAGTCGTGCCAGCAGCCCCGGTCCGTACGCGACGGGCTCCGCCCCGAGCTCGCGGAGGAGCTGGTGGTTCGCGGGGCTCGCCGTGGCGATCACCCGGGCGCCGCGATCACGGGCGAACTGGATCGCGGCCTGCCCGACGGCTCCGGCGCCCGCGTGCACGAGGAAGGTCGACCCCTCCTCGACCCCGAGCGAGGCGACGGCCTGGTAGGCCGTGCCGATCGGGATGCCGAGTGCCGCCGCGTGCTCGAAGGACACATCGGCGGGCTTGGCGTCGAGGCTCTCCGGGCGCACGACGACCGCCGAGGCGTAGGTGCCTGTCGCGCCCTGCACGATCACCTCGTCGCCGACGCTCCAGCCCTCGACTCCCGAGCCGATCGCGGTCACGACGCCCGCGCCGTCCGAGCCGAGCCGTCGCGGCTCCGTCAGCGGCGGGCTCGGCCGCACACCCGACCGGACCTTCCACTCGATCGGATTGACGCCCGCGGCGCGGACCGCGACCACGAGACCGCCCGCAGGCGCCTCGGGTTCGGGGGCGTCGACCACCTCGAGCACCTCGGGTCCGCCGATCCGGCGGTACTGCACGATCCTGGCCACGTCGTCCTCCTCCCTTCAGCCCAGAAGCCTGTCGCGCACCTCGCGGCGCAGCACCTTGCCGATGAGCGAGGTGGGCAGCTCGTCGACGGGCACCACGCGCTTGGGCACCTTGTAGGGGGTGAGGTGCAGACGGCAGAAGTCGCGCAGCGCCTCGGGGTCGACGGCCGCACCGGCGCGCAGGACGACCGCTGCGGCGACGCTCTCGCCGCCGTCCGGGCGGGGCAGCCCCACCACGGCGGCCCGCGACACGTCGGGGTGGGACTCGAGCACGCCCTCGACCTCCGACGGCGAGACGTTGAAGCCGCCCGTGATGATCAGCTCCTTCGCCCGGTCGACGATCGTGACGAAGCCGTCGGCCGAGACGGTGGCGATGTCGCCCGTGCGGAGCCACCCGTCGGCCAGCAGCGTCGCGCCGGTCTCGTCGGGGCGCTTCCAGTAGCCCTGGAACACCTGCGGTCCGCGCAGGAGCAGCTCGCCCGATTCGCCCGGCCCGCGGTCGACGGAGGGGTCGTCGGGGTCGACGAGGCGGATCTCGGTGCTCGGGAACGGCACGCCGACGGTGCCGGGGCGGCGTGTCGGTCCGACCGGGTTCCCCACCGCGACAGGCGAGCTCTCGGTCATGCCGTAGCCCTCGACGAGGAGACCGCGGCTCGCGCGCTCCCAGCGGTCGACGGTCGCGACGGGCAGTCCCATCGCTCCCGAGATGGCGAAGCGGATGCCGCGCAGATCGAGCTCGCCGCGCTCGGAGGCGCGCGCGAGCGCGTCGTACACGGGCGGCACGGCGGGGAGGAACGTGGGCGGCGACGACTTGGCCGCGGCCTTCACGAGACCCACGTCGAACGTCGGGAACAGCACGACCTTCGCTCCGATGCTGATCGCGAAGGTCAGGCACAGTGTGAGCCCGTAGGCGTGGAAGAGGGGGAGGACCGCGTAGAAGGTCTCATCGCCCTCGCGGAGCCCGGGCACCCAGGCCTGACCCTGCATCGCGTTCGCGCGCAGGTTCGCGTGCGAGAGGATCGCCCCCTTCGGGGTGCCGGTCGTACCGCTCGTGTACTGCAGCAGCGCGGTGTCGCCGAGCGCGGGTCGGGGGTGCGCGCGCGAGAGGCGGCGGTTGCCGACGAGGCGCGAGAAGGGGATGACCGAGCGGGTGCGCGGCCGACCCGTCAGCTTCGCGCGGGCGGCGCGGACCTTCGGCAGCGGCAGGCGCAGCGCGAGGCGCTTGGCGAGCGGGAACGACTCCGTCAGATCGACCGAGACCACGCGCTCGATGCCGAGGTCGGGGGGCATCGTCGCCACGACGTCGGCGACCTTGTCCCAGACCACCGCGACCCGGGCGCCGTGGTCCTCGAACTGCCGGCGCAGCTCCCTCGGCGTGTAGAGCGGGTTGTGCTCGACGACGATCGCACCCAACCGCAGCGCTGCGTAGAACGCGATCACGTGCTCGGGGCAGTTCGGCAGCACCAGCGCGACGCGGTCGCCCGGGCGGACGCCGAGCCGGCGCAGCCCCTCCGCGACGCGGGACACCCTCTCGCCGAGCTCGACGTAGGTCGTGCCCGCGCCGAAGAACTCGAGAGCGGTGCCGCGCCGGTAGCGGGCCACCGAGTCCTCGAGGAGGTCGACGAGGGTCTGGGTGGGCGGGTCGATCTCGGTGGGGACGCCCTCCGCATAGGAGGACAGCCACGGCTTCGTCGCCAGGTACGGGGATCCGGGGGTCACGGAGCAACTATCGGGCATCAGCCTCCGCGGTTGCTCCGAGGCTCGCCGCGGGGGTGACGCGGGCGCCGGAGCGCGCGCAGACTGGACGGATGAGCGCAGCCATCGATCTCCTCCGCGACGCCTTCGCCCGGGTGCACGAGAACGTGCACGCGGTGCTCGACGACTCGACCCCCGAGCAGCTCGGCTTCCGCGCCGATGCACAGGCGAACTCGCCCGCCTGGCTGATCTGGCACCTGACCCGGGTGCAGGACGACCACCTCGCTCCACTCGCCGGTCACGAGCAGGTGTGGACCGCCGACGACTTCCACGGTCGCTCGGCGCTGCCGTTCGAGCCCGGCGCGAGCGGCTACGGCCAGGAGCCGTCCGAGGTGGCGGCGCTCGCCGCCGTGCCGGCGCACCTGCTCGCCGAGTACCACGACGCCGTGCACGAGGCGACGCTCGCCTACCTCGACACGCTGTCGGACGAGGACCTCGCCGAGGTCGTCGACCGCCAGTGGGACCCGCCGGTGACCCTCGGCGTCCGCCTGGTCTCGGTCGTCGACGACGACGCCCAGCACGTGGGCCAGGCGGCCTTCGCGAAGGGGCTCGCGGAGCGCTCCTGAGCGCGAGGCCCGCCGGCGATGCCGCTACCCTGGACGCGGCACCGTCGCCCGGCGGCGGTGTCCGCGGAGCGAGGACCGCGCCACCGAGAGGACACCACGTGCCGTTGCCCACCACCCCCGCCGCCCCCCTGATCCGCAAGGGTCGCGACGTCCCGGCCGAGATCGCCCGCTCGTGGCTCCTCGTCAACGCGACCCGGACCGAGACCTTCGACGCCGCGCACGCGTCGCGGGCCGACCAGATCGTCCTCGACATCGAGGACGCGGTCGACCCGAAGGCCAAGCCGGACGCCCGCGCGGACGTCGTCGAGTGGCTGAAGGGCGACAAGAAGGCCTGGGTCCGCATCAACGACCACTCCACCCCGTTCTGGTCGGACGACGTCGACGCGCTGAAGGGCCTCCCGGGGCTCGCGGGCGTCATGCTGGCCAAGACGGAGGCGGCGGAGCACGTCACCGAGACTTTCGACCGCCTCGGCGGCTCGACCCCCGTGCTCGCGCTCGTCGAGTCCGCCCTCGGGATCGAGGAGGCGGTCTCGATCGCCCGCGCCCGCGGCTGCTTCCGGCTCGCGTTCGGCAGCGGCGACTACCGCCGCGACACCGGCACGAGTTCCGACGACCTGGCCATGGCGTACCCGCGCTCGCGCCTCGTCGTGGCCAGCCGCATCGGCGACCTGCCCGGCCCGATCGACGGCCCGACCGTGTCGAACAGCCACCCGGTCCTCCGGGAGCAGTCCGCGCTCACCGTCTCGCTCGGCCTCACCGGCAAGCTCTGCCTCGATCGGGAGCAGCTCGCCGTCATCAACGAGGTCATCAGCCCCACTCCGTCCGACGTGGCGTGGGCGCGCGACTTCCTCGACGAGTTCGAGGCGCGCGGTCGCGTGATCCGCGACGGCAGCGACCTGCCCCGACTGGGGCGCGCGAAGAAGATCGACAAGCTGGCGACCGCGTTCGGAGTGAACCCGCTCTGACCCGAGGTCCCCGGCACGAGCACGAGGAGGCGCGCATGGGCGCGGTCAGCACGTTCCTGTGGTTCGACGACGCCGCGGGCGAGGCGGCGGAGTTCTACACGGCGCTCGTGCCGAATTCGCGCATCCTCGACAGCCGGGTGCTGCCCGAGGGCTCGCCGGCTCCGGGAACCCTGCTCTCGGTCTCGTTCGAGCTCGACGGGCAGCTGTTCCAGGCGATCAACGCCGGTCCGCGGTTCCCGTTCACCGAGGCCGTGTCGATCGTGCTCACCGTGCAGACGCAGGAGGAGCTCGACCGGCTCTGGGACGCGCTCGCGTCCGAGGGCGGCGCCGAGGGACGCTGCGGCTGGGTGCGCGACCGCTGGGGGCTGTGGTGGCAGGTGGTGCCGTCGGTGCTCGCCGATCTGCTCGGCGGGCCGGATCCCGAGGGCGCGACCCGCGCCATGCGGGCGATGCTCACGATGGACCGGCTCGACATCCGGGCGCTCGAAGAGGCCTATGCCGGCGCGTAGATCCGGGAAGGCGCGCCGCTCCGTGTCACTCCGGCGGGCCTACCTCCGCGACTACCGCTACGCCTACGGATCGCGCTTCGCTCATCTGCGCGACGGCTGGGACGTCTCGCACTACGCCGACGGCGACCGTGCACCGGTGCTGCTCATCCCGGGCGTCTACGAGACGTGGCAGTTCCTCCGACCGGTCGCCGACCGCCTGAACGGAGCCGGCCATCCGATCCACGTGCTGCCGGCGCTCGGGCACAACACCCGGCCCATCGTCGCGTCGGCGGCTCTCGGGCAGGAGTACCTGCGCGAGCACGACCTGCGCGACGTGATCGTCGTCGCGCACAGCAAGGGCGGGCTGATCGGCAAGCACATGATGGTCGTCGACGACCTCCACGAGCGGCGCATCGACCGGATGATCGCGGTGTCGACGCCCTTCACCGGCTCGCCGCTCGCGAGGATCGCGCCCGCTCGCGCACTGCGCGAGTTCCATCCGCACCGCCCGGTCATCCGGACCCTGCTCGCCGAGCGCGACGCCGACTCGCGCATCACGTCGATCTACGGCATGCGCGACCAGTACATCCCCGGCGGCAGCCGACTCGTGGGCGCGCGCGAGAACATCGCGGTCTCGGTCATCGGGCACTTCGCGCTGCTGTCGCACCCGAAGGTGCTCGACCTGATCGCGTCGCGCGTCGATCCGGAGTGACGGGGTCGGGGCGCCGAGGCGCGCTCGGACGATCCTCAGGTCAGCTCCAGGGCGTGAGCAGCACGAGAGGGATCTCGCGCTCAGTCTTCGTCTGGTACTCGGCGTAGTCGGGCCAGGCCTCGACGGAGCGCTCCCACCACACCGCGCGCTCGTCGCCCTCGAGGACGCGCGCCGTGTAGTCCTTCTTGACCGGGCCGTCCTGGAGCTCGACGTGCGGCTCCTTGAGCATGTTGCCGTACCAGACGGGGTGCTCGGGGGCGCCGCCCTTGGAGGCGACGACCACGTACTCGCCGTCGTGCTCGACCCGCATGAGCGCGGTCTTGCGCAGCTTGCCGCTGCGCGAGCCGACGGTGGTGAGGACGATGATGGGCTTGCCGCGCAGGAGGTTGCCCTCGGCACCCCCGGTCGACTCGTAGAGCTCCGCCTGCTCGCGGGCCCAGGCGGACGTGCTCGGTTCGTATTCTCCGGTGAGAGGCATGCTCCGATCGTAGCCACGGGTGCGCCGAGGATTCGAGCCGTGCACGAGGATGGAGCGGTGCAGGCTCCCGACCAGATCGACCGCGCGCTGATCGCGCGACTCCGCGACGACCTCCTCCGCGCCCGGTACGGCGTGGACGCCGTCCGCGAGCTGTGGGGGGAGGCGGCCGCCGTGGCCCTGCACCGCGGCGACCGCGTGCCGGCACGGCGTGCGCTCGCCCGCTCCGCGGCGGGATCCGTTGAGGAGCGGGCCCGCGCCGTGCTCGCGCGGCTGTTCCTCCTGGCCGATCCCGTCACGGCTGCGGAGGCGGAGGAGGCGCTCCCCGCCCTCGGGCTCGACGGCGCGGTCGAGCTGGAGCTCGTGCGCGCCGAGGCCGGAGCGGTCGTCGTCGCCGCGCTGGATCTGCGGCCCTACGACCTCGTCGACTCGCGCGGTGCCGCCTCCTGGTGGATCGCCTCCGACCTCGGCGAGCTGGCCCTGGGCCGCGCACTGTCCGAGGACCACGTCCTCGGCGTCGGCGGAGCGAGCCTGACCCTGACCGGGCTGATGATCCAGCGCCCGGTCGGCAGCGTCCTCGACCTCGGCACCGGCTGCGGGATCCAGGCCCTGCACGCCTCCCGGCACGCCGACCGCGTCGTGGCGACCGACATCTCGCACCGGGCCCTCGCGATCGCCGCCCTGAACGCCGAGCTCAACGGGATCGACTCGATCGAGTTCCGGCACGGCAGCCTCTACGAGCCGGTGGCGGGGGAGCGGTTCGACCACATCGTCACCAATCCGCCGTTCGTCATCACCCCGCGCTCGCCCGGGGTGCCCTCCTACGAGTACCGCGACGGCGGACTCGAGGGCGACGAGATCGTGCGCCGAGTGGTGGTCGGCGCAGCGGAGCACCTGACCCCCGGCGGCGTCGCGCAGCTGCTCGGCAACTGGGAGTACCGCGAGTCGGCCGACGCCTTCGACCGGGTCCGCGGCTGGCTGGCCGACACCCGCGGTGCGCTCGAGCAGGCGCTGGAGCCAGGGCGCGCGGGGCTGGACGCCTGGATCGACGGCGCCCGGTCGCCGCTGGACGTGTGGATCGTCGAGCGCGAGCAGCAGGATCCGGCCGTCTACGCCGAGACCTGGATCCGCGACGGCGGCACGACCCGCGGAGCGGAGTTCGACACCCTGGTCGACGCATGGCTCGAGGACTTCGAGCGCCGCGGAGTGACGGCTGTCGGGTTCGGCTACGTGACCCTCCGACTGCCCGCGCGCCCCAGGCCCCCTTCGAGCGCCTCGAGCGGATCGACGGAGCACTCTCGACGGCGGGGCTCGGCGGTCACCTGGCGCACTGCCTGGACGCCGCCGAGCGGCTCGCCGACCTCGACGACCGCACCCTCGCGGGCCTGTCGCTCGTCGTGGCGCGCGACGTGACGGAGGAGCGGCACTACTGGCCGGGCAACGACGACCCGACCGTGCTGCGGCTGCGCCAGGGCGGCGGCTTCTCGCGCACGGAGGACGTCGACACGGCGCTCGCCGCGGTCGTCGGCGCGTGCGACGGTGAGCTCTCGCTCGCCGCCATCATCGCGGCCGTGGCGTCGCTCCTGCACGTGGAGGAGGAGGCGGTGAGCGCCTCGGTGCTGCCGGGAGTGCGCGATCTCGTCTCGACGGGGATGCTCGTCCTGCCGTGACGCGCTGCTGCCGATCCCGACGCGTCAGAAGAGCGTCGCGGGGGCGTCCTCGACGGCGGGATCCGGGGAGTCGACGCCGCGGCGTCGGGCCAGCCCGGTCCGGCGTCGACCGGCTGCCGGCGCTGGTAGGCGGTCGCGGCGGCGCGGGCGCGGACGTCGGCCGCCTCGTTCATCCGGTGGTTCGCGTGCCCCTTCACCCACTCGAAGGTCACCGCGCGCCCCTGCAGGGCCTCGTCGAGCGCCTTGATGATCTCGACGTTCATCACCGGCTTGCCGTCGGCCTTGCGCCAGCCCTTCCGCTTCCAGCCCGGCAGCCACTCGGTGCAGGCCTTGATGGCGTACTGGCTGTCGCAGAGGATGTGCAGCGGCTCCTCCTCGTGGGCGGTGGCGCGCAGGAGCTCGAGCACCGCGGTCAGCTCGCCGATGTTGTTGGTGCCGTGGGACCAGCCGCCGGCGGCCCAGCGCTCGTCGTCGACGTACCAGGCCCAGCCCGCGGGGCCGGGATTGCCCAGGGCGGATCCGTCTGCGGCGGCGATGATGCTCACGTACTGCTCCTCGTGCGGTCGGCGCACCCGCGCGGGCGCCTTTCGAGGGTAGTCGCCCGACGGCGCCTGCCCGGCCGGTGGCGGGATCGGGGCGGAGCGCAAGCGGGTGCCGGATGTCGGTCGTCGCCGCCACAGTGGACGGATGACCAGCATCCCCACCCTCACGCTCAACGACGGCACCTCGATCCCGCAGCTCGGCTTCGGCGTGTTCAAGGTCGACCCCGACGAGACCGAGCGCATCGTCTCCGAAGCGCTCGAGATCGGCTACCGGCACATCGACACCGCGGCGATCTACGGCAACGAGGAGGGCGTCGGCCGGGCGATCGCCTCCTCCGGCCTGGCCCGCGACGACCTCTACGTGACGACCAAGCTCTGGAACGGCGACCAGGGCCGCGGCACCGCACCCGGCGCTCTCGACGCGAGCCTCGAGAAGCTCGGGCTCGACTCCGTCGACCTCTACCTCATCCACTGGCCCAGCCCCGCCCAGGACCGCTACGTCGAGAGCTGGGAGGCGATGCAGGAGCTGCAGGCGGCCGGCCGCACCCGCTCCATCGGCGTCTCGAACTTCCTCGTGCCGCACCTCGAGCGCCTGCTCGACGCGACCGACGTGGTTCCGGCCGTCAACCAGATCGAGCTGCACCCCTACCACCAGCAGCCGACCGTGACCGCGTTCGGTGCTCAGCACGGCATCGCGACCGAGGCGTGGGGGCCGCTCGGTCAGGGCAAGTACCCCCTCCTCGAGCTGCCGGTGATCACCGGGGCCGCCGAGGCGCACGGAGTGACGCCGGCGCAGGTCGTGCTGCGCTGGCACCTCGACCGCGGGCACATCGTGTTCCCGAAGTCGTCCACCAAGGCGCGCATCGCCGAGAACCTCGACGTCTTCGGCTTCGAGCTGGGCGACGACGAGCGCGACGCGATCACCGCGCTGGAGCGCGCGGGCCGCGTCGGCGGCGACCCGAACGAGGTCGCGTAGTCCGGGCGGGTCTCGCGTCCTCCTGCTGATCGAGTAGCCCCGCAGGGGCGTATCGAGATCCCCGAGCCAAGGGGGTCTGTCAGCCCGCGCGCCCCGCGATCGTCACCCGGGTCGCGTAGGGCATCCCGATGCGCTCGCCCGGCAGGCCGTCCACGACTCCCGAGACCGCTGCGAGCACCGCGGCCCGCTCCGGCTCCGGCAGGGCGATGACATAGCTCCGCGACGCGAAGACGTCCTGCAGCGCCTCCCGCGTCATCTCGTGCATCCAGTCGAAGGCCGCGAAGGCCCGGCGCTCGAGCGCGGCGCCCAGCGGCGGCCGCAGCGTCTCGAAGCGCTCAGCGGGGGGAGGAGCCCGCGACCTCCCCGAGGCGCCGCACCCACGGCACGCTCTCGTCGCGGATGTTCCACACGAGGGCGACGACCCCGCCCGGGACGAGCACCCGCGCCACCTCGGCGCTCGCCCGCTCCGGATCGACCCAGTGCCAGGCCTGCGCCATCGTCACGAGCTCGACGGACGAGTCCGGAAGCCGGATCTCCTCCGCAGTGCCCGGCAGGGCCCGCACCGAGGGCAGCAGCTCGACGAGCCGCCCCCGCATCGCCTCGTCCGGCTCCACCGCGGTGACGTCGAGCCCGCGGGCGACGAGGGAGGCGGTGAGCTTCCCGGTCCCGGCGCCCAGATCCAGGACCCGCAATCGATCGGAGGCGTCCGCTCCCGCGGCCCGCGCGCGTTGCGGCACGTGAGCGGCCGGCGCGCGATCCGGCGCGTGCGACAGGACCCAGTCCACCGCGTCGTCCGGGTACCCCGGTCGCCCCCGCTCGTAGGCGTCGACGGCGGTTCCGAAGGAGCGGGCGGGGTCCTGGTGCGTCATGCCCCCGAGGCTACGATGCGCTCGTGCGGTGCAGCACGTCGATCGCGTAGCCGTAGCCCGCGATGCCCGCCCCGACGATCACCGCGACCGCGACGTCCGAGAGGTACGAGCGGTGGCGGAACTCCTCGCGCCGGTGCACGTTGCTGATGTGCACCTCGACCATCGGGAGCTCCGTCGCCAGCACGGCGTCGCGGATCGCGATCGACGTGTGGGTGTAGGCGCCCGCGTTCAGAATGACTCCGGAGCAGGTGCCGCGCGCCGCGTGCAGGCGGTCGATGATCGCGCCCTCCGAGCTGCTCTGGAAGAACTCGACCTCGAGGCCGAGGCTCCGCGCGCGGTCGGTCGCCAGCGACTCGACGTCGGCCAGCGTGTCCGAGCCGTACACCTCGGGCTCGCGCGTGCCGAGCAGGTTCAGGTTCGGTCCGTTGACGACGAGGATCGGGAGCATCCTCCGACCCTAGCGGCGGCGGTCCTCACTCCACCGGAGCGAGCACCGCGAGATCCAGCGGCAGCGGCGGCAGGGCCGCTCGCAGGCGGATCAGCTCGAGCGCGTGCGCGTCGAGCCGGCGGTCCTCGTCGCTCCGCGGCTCGAGCGCGGGCACCGGCTCTGCGGTGCCGTCGGCGCCGGGCACCACGAAGACGCTCATGCACTGGGTCGTCAGCTCGAGTTCGCCGGTGCGCGGGTCCCCCGAGCGCACGTGGATCGCGAGGTGCATGCTCCGGCCGCCGGTGTGGATCAGGCGCGCCTCCACCTCGACCAGGTGACCGATGCGGACGGGGCGGTAGAAGTGGATCCCTCCGGAGTAGACCGCGACCGCGTCGCGTCCGCTCCAGCGCTGGGCGACCGTGTCGGCCGCCTCGTCGATCCAGCGCATCACGATGCCGCCGTGCGCGTTGCCGCCCCAGTTGACGTCGCCCGGAGCCGCGAGGAAGCGGAAGACGATGCGCGGCCCGGTGCCCTCGTCGGTGTACCGCTGCTCGCGCATCACCTCGTGCAGCGCCCGGCGCCCGGCGATGCGGGCGGCGGCGCCCTCGGCGAGCGCCGAGTCCTCGAGCGAGCGAGGCAGCCACTCCGGCACCGCGCGCGGCCGCTTCTCCGCGTCGACCGCCACGAAGATCAGGAGGCAGTGGGTGGCGGCCTCGTAGACCCCCGTGCGCGGATCCGCCAAGCCGACCCGGACGAGCACGTGCATGCTGCTGCGCCCGGTGTGGATCACCTGGGCGCTCGCCTCGATCAGGTTGCCGACGACGATGGGCCGGGTGAAGTGCACGTTGCCGACGTAGGCCGTGACGCAGTAGCCGCCGCTCCAGCCGACGGCGCAGGCGTAGCCCGCCTTGTCGATCCACTCGAGCACGCGCCCCGCCTGGGCGCTGCGGCCGTCGGCGGTGGCGTCCTGGGGAGCCGCGAGGAAGCGGAGGGTGATGCGGTCGGTCATGTCGTCCAGTGTTCCGGGTGCGGGAGGCGAGGGGAGTGGACCCGCGGGAGGTGCGAGGAAAGGGGGATGATCCTCCCGCGGGCCACAGGGAGCGCAGGCGCGGGGCCTGCGAGTCGGGTCAGGCCGCGTGCGGCACCGCGAGCTCCTGGGCGAGGAGCCGGAAGCGGAGCGCCGCGAGCTCGGCGGTGAGCTCGGCCGGGAGGCGCTCGCCGAAGCGGGCGAAGAACTCCTCGGTCAGCGCGCACTCGTCCAGCCACGCGTCCACGGGCACGGAGAACAGCTCGGCCTTCACGGCGTCCGAGAGGTTCAACCCGTGGGTGTCGATCGCCACGGGGAGATCCCCGAGCGGGCTGCGGCGCGCGTCGGCCGTGCCCTCGAGTCGGCGCACCAGCCACTGGATCACCCGGGCGTTCTCGCCGAAGCCGGGCCAGAGGAAGGAGCCGTCGGCGCCCTTGCGGAACCAGTTCACCTGGAAGACCGCGGGAGCCTTCTCGCCGAGGTCCTCCCCGATCGCGAGCCAGTGCGCGAAGTAGTCGGCCATGTTGTAGCCGCAGAAGGGGAGCATCGCGAACGGGTCGCGGCGGAGCTCGCCGACCGTGCCCTCCGCTGCGGCGGTCTTCTCGGAGGCGATCGTCGCGCCCAGGAACACTCCGTGCTGCCACGAGGTCGCCTGCGTCACGAGCGGCACGTTGGTCGCCCGACGCCCGCCGAAGACGATGGCGTCCAGCGGCACGCCCTCGAAGGCGTCCCAGTCGTCCGAGAGCGAGGGGCACTGCAGCGCGGGCGCCGTGAAGCGGGCGTTCGGATGCGCGGCGGGCGTGCCCGACGCCGGCGTCCACGGCTTCCCGCGCCAGTCGGTGAGGCGCTCGGGGACGTCGTCCGTCAGGCCCTCCCACCACACGTCGCCGTCCTCGCGCAGCGCCACGTTGGTGAAGATCGTGTTGCCCCACAGCGTGTGCACGGCGTTGGGGTTCGAGGTCCGCCCCGTGCCGGGCGCCACGCCGAAGAAGCCCGTCTCCGGGTTCATCGCCCAGAGCCGCCCGTCCTCGCCCTTCTTCATCCAGGTGATGTCGTCCCCGAGGGTCTCGACGCGCCAGCCCGGCAGGGCCGGCTGCATCATCGCGAGGTTCGTCTTGCCGCACGCACTCGGGAACGCCGCGGCCACGTGGTACCGCCGCCCCTCCGGCGAGACGACGCGGATGAGGAGCATGTGCTCGGCGAGCCAGCCCTCCTCGCGGCCCATCGCCGAGGCGATCCGCAGGGCGAAGCACTTCTTGGCGAGCAGGGCGTTGCCGCCGTAGCCGGAGCCGAACGACCAGATCTCGCGGGTCTCGGGGAACTGGGTGATGTACTTCGTCTCGTTGCACGGCCAGGAGACGTCGTCGCGGGTGACGCCGTCGGCGTCGCGCAGCGGGAAGCCGACCGAGTGCACGCCCCGCACGAACGCGGTCTCCTCGGTGAAGGCGGCCAGCGGAGCGGCGCCCACGCGCGCCATGATCCGCATGTTGAGCACGGCGTAGGCGGAGTCGGTGAGCTGCACGCCGAGCTGCGAGAGCGGGCCGCCGATGGGGCCCATCGAGAACGGCACGACATACATCGTGCGCCCGCGCATCGCGCCCTCGAAGTACGGGGCGATCTCCGCCTTCATCGCCGACGCCTCGCGCCAGTTGTTGGTGGGGCCGGCGTCGGCCTCGTCCGTGGTGCAGATGAAGGTGCGGTCCTCCACTCGGGCGACGTCGTCGGGATCGGTGCGGGCGAGGAACGAGCCGGGGCGCCACTCCGGGTTGAGGGGGAGGAGCTTGCCCTCCTCGACCATGCGCGCGGTGAGGCGGTACCACTCGGCGGGGAGCCGTCGCTCCACTCGATCGCGTCGGGCTGGAGGATCGCCGCCGTCTCTCGGACCCAGCGTCGCAGCGCGAGCGGCGCGGGCGGGACGGCGACCGCGGGAGTCGGGGTGGGGGCGGTCAGGGTGCCCGGCTCGAGCCGCACGGTGTTGGTGAAGATGCTCATGGTCGCTCCGCTTTCTGGGATGTCGTCGTCGACGGGTGGGGAGTCGGCCTCGATCAGTGCGTCGAGGGGCGTCCGTGTGGCGCCTGCAGCCAGAATGGAGGAGGATCGGGGTCTCTTGACGGTCTCCGGACTGTCAAGAAAGGCTCTTTTCCCGCATTTGTCACAACCGATCGCAGGAGCTCGTCGTGACCGCATCCAGCGCCACCCCGCCCGGCACCGACGCCGCCTTGCTCGGGCAGCGGATCCGGCACTTCCGGACCCGCCGCGGGCTCACCCTCGGACAGCTCGCCGAGCGGGTCGGCGTCTCCGGGAGCCAGCTGTCGCTCATCGAGACGGGGCGCCGCGAACCGCGCCTCTCGCTGATGCAGGCGCTGGCCTCAGCGCTCGGAGTCGAGCTCGCGGCGCTGCTCTCGGACGAGCCGCCGAGCGAGCGCGCCGCACTCGAGATCGAGCTGGCCCGGGTGCAGAAGGGCTCGCTCTACCGCTCTCTCGGCCTGCCGGAGTTCAAGGCCAACAAGGGCCTCGCGACACCGGTCCTGGAGGCGTTCCTCGGTGTGTACCGCGAACTCGCGCGGCGCAGGAACGAGGCCAGCGCCACCCCCGAGGAGGCGCGGCGCGCGAACACCGCGCAGCGACTCCAGCTGCGCGAGAGCAACGCGTACCTGCCCGAGATCGAGAGCGTGGCGGGGGAGATGCTCCGGACGGTCGGGCACCGCGGCGGTGCCCTCACGCACAGCTCGGTCTCGCGGATGGCGAGGCACCTCGGCTTCGAGATCATCCACGTGGGCGACCTCCCCCACTCCGCCCGCTCGGTGATCGACCTGGCCAACGGGCGGATCTACCTCCCTCCCGCGTCGATCCCCGGGGCCACGGCCTGCGGGCGCTCGCCCTGCAGGCCATGGCGCACCGCCTGCTCGGGCACGAGCGCCCCGTGACGTACGCCGACTTCCTCCGTCAGCGCCTCGAGATCAACTACTTCGCCGCCGCGTGCCTCATGCCGCGGGAGCCGGCGGTCGCGTTCCTGCAGGAGGCGAAGCGCGGCCGCGACATCTCGGTCGAGGACTTCCGGGACGGCTTCGGCGTCACTCACGAGGCCGCCGCGCTGCGCTTCACGAACCTCCTCACCTCGCACCTCGACATCCGGATGCACTTCCTGCGGGTGCTGGGCGACGGATCGATCCAGAAGGCCTACGAGAACGACGACCTCCCGCTGCCGACGGACGTGACGGGAGCCGTCGAGGGCCAGGTGGTCTGCCGCTACTGGTCGGCGCGCTCGGCCTTCAGCCGCACGAACCGCACGACGGAGTACTACCAGTACGTCGACACTCCTGCCGGCACCTTCTGGTCGGCGTCGCAGACCGGCACGACCGCCACGGAGGAGTTCTCGATCACGGTCGGGGTCCCCTTCGCCGAGGCGCGCTTCTTCCGTGGACGCGACACCGACCGCCGCGAGCTGTCCCGCTGCCCGGACGAGTCGTGCTGCCGCCGCGCCCCCGCCGAGCTCGCGGCGCGCTGGGACGGCAACGCCTGGCCCAGCGCCCGTCTGCACGCGCACGTGCTCGCGCCCCTGCCCTCCGGGACCTTCCCCGGCATCGACGACGCCGAGGTCTACGAGTTCCTCGACGCGCACGCCCGCGAGTCCTGACGTCCCTTCCGCGAGACGCCACTCCGGTACGCCCCGCGTGGCGTGACCGGACCGGCATCCCGCGAGGGCGTCAGTCCGAGATCAGCGCCCGAGCGGTGCCCTCGTCGAGGATGACGTCCGTGATGAGCCCGGCGTTCAGCGCCCCGCGGAGCCCCGGCAGCTTCGACGCCCCCGAGACCACGCAGATCCGCCGCGCCGCCCGCCGCACCGTGGAGAGGTCCGGGCCGCTTGCACGTTCGTTCATGGGGATGTCGTCCCAGGTCCCGTCGGCCCGGTAGAACACCGTCGCCACGTCGCCGACGACCCCGGACTCGCTCAGCGAGGTGAAGTCGTCCGGCTCCAGGTAGCCGCCGATGTAGACCTTCGACGGCACCGCCGCGAACGGCGAGCCGAGGCCGAACAGGGCCACGTCCATCCGCTGCTGCAGCTCGAGCACGCGCTTGGTCGAGCGCTCGCGCCACACCGCCTGCTTGGTGAGCGGATCGTCGAAGAACGCCTGCACCGGGAACTGCTGCACCTTCGCCGCATAGGCGTCGCCGAAGCGGCGGAGGATCTCGCTGGAGTAGTTGATGCCCGTGGTCTCGGTGTTGCCCGCGCCGTTCAGCTGCACGATCTGGGTGTTGTGCGTCTCCTTGGCGATGAGGTGCCGGCTGATCGCGCTCATCGTCGAGCCCCACGCGATGCCGACGATCATGTTGGAGTCGATGAACTGGCCGAGGATCCGCGCAGCCGAGAGGGCGACGCGCTCCAGCCGGTCGATCTCGCTGGTGTGATCCGGAACCGGGACGATGTGCGCCGTGATGTCGAAGTGCGCGCGCACCTCCGCCGAGAGCGCGCTCGCGCGATCGAGCGGGGAGCGGATCTGGATGTCCACGAGGCCCGTCGCGCGGGCGTGCGACAGGAGCCGCGACACGGAGGAGCGCGACGTGTGCAGCTCGTGCGCGATGGCGTCCATCGTCAGGTCCTGCATGTAGTAGAGCTGAGCCGCGCGGAGCGCGTCGCGGGTCTTGTCGGGATGGGTCGCGTGCGTCGTCTCGTCGAGTTCGACGACCGGTCGGACAGGGGTCACAGATGCTCCTTGCACGTATTTCCACCCGTATTGACCGGATGTGTTCCCGGGTCAAGGATGGCTGTATTCCTCCGCGAAATCAATCGTCGCCCCCCAGGTGCCGATACTGCCGCGAAGGCCTCGACGAATCACACACGACACGAAGGCGAGTACGAAGTGGCACAGTCTGTCGGAACTCCCGGAACCCCCGCGATCCGCGAGAGCGTCGCCGCCCTGCGGGACACCCCCCGAGCGACCGTCCTCGTCATCGGCGGTGGCATCAACGGCATCGGAACCTTCCGCGAGCTCGCGCTGAACGGCGTCGACGTCGCGCTGGTCGAGCGCGGCGATTACGTCTCGGGAGCGTCCAGCGCCTCGAGCCACATGATCCACGGCGGCATCCGCTACCTCGAGAACGGCGAGTTCCGCCTCGTCAACGAGGGGGTGCACGAGCGCAACGGCCTGCTGAAGATCGCTCCCCATTACGTGAAGCCGCTGCAGACCACGATCCCGATCTACTCGACGTTCTCGGGCATCCTCGCGGCGCCGATGCGGTTCCTGACGCACAAGTCGGGCAAGCCGCAGGAGCGGGGCGCTCTGCTGATCAAGGTCGGCCTCACCCTGTACGACTTCTTCTCCCGCGACGGCGGAGTCGTGCCGCGCCACCAGTTCCACGGCCGCAAGCGCTCGCTGAACGAACTGCCCAAGCTCGACCCGAAGATCAAGTACACCGCCACCTACTTCGACGCGTCGGTGCACGAGCCCGAGCGCCTGGCGCTCGACGTCCTGCGCGACGGACTCGTCGGCGGAACGAAGGCGCGCGCGGCGAACTACGTCGAGGCCGTCGGAACCTCCGAGGGCGGCGTGCTCCTGCGCGACCGCGAGACCGGCGAGGAGTTCGCCTTCCAGGCCGACGTCGTCGTCAACGTCTCCGGACCCTGGACCGACTTCACGAACACGGCGCTGGGCACCACGACGAAGTTCATGGGCGGCACCAAGGGCTCGCACATCGTGCTCGACAACCCCGAGCTGGTCGAGGCCTGCGAGGGACGCGAGATGTTCTTCGAGCACAGCGACGGTCGCATCGTCCTCATCTACCCGCTCAAGGGCCGGGTCATGGTCGGCACGACCGACATCGAGGCCGACCCCAACGAGCCGGCCGTGTGCACGGAGGAGGAGATCGACTACTTCTTCGAGCTCGTCAGCCACGTGTTCCCCTCCATCCCGGTGAACCGCGACCAGATCGTCTTCAAGTTCTCCGGCATCCGCCCCCTGCCCCGTCACGACGACGAGACCCCCGGCTTCGTCTCCCGCGACTACCGCATCGAGCCCTCGACGCTGCCCGACGGGAAGACCCCGTCCTGAGCCTGGTCGGCGGCAAGTGGACGACCTTCCGCGCCCTCTCCGAGCACCTCTCGAACGAGGTCTTCGCGAAGATCGGAGTGACGCGCCGCGTCTCGACCGTGAAGACGGCCATCGGAGGCGGCAAGGGCTACCCCCGCACCGACGCGTCCCGCGCGCAGTGGATCAGCCAGCACCGCTCCGGCCTGTCCTCCGCCCGCACGGGCCAGCTGCTCGAGCGCTACGGCACCCGCGCGCAGGAGGTCATCGAGGCCCTCGCCGACGGACACGACGAGGCCCTCGACTTCGACAAGGACTTCACCACCGGTGAGATCCGCTACCTGGCCCGCCACGAGAGCGTGGTGCACCTGATCGACCTGGTCATGCGCCGCACGAACCACGCCTTCACCGGCGGACTCAGCCGCGAGCTCCTCGAGGAGCTGGCCGAGCACACCGGGTCGGTCCTGGGCTGGGACGAGGCGACGCGCGCCGACGAGGTCGACGCGACCATCTCGCACCTCAAGCAGTACAACGGCGTGGACGTCGGAGGCACCTCCGTCCAGACGCCGACCGCCGTCCCCGCGTCGTAAGCGGAGACAGGCGGAAGAAGACGGAAGTCCCGGCGCGATCGTCCTCGCCCCGGGACTTCCGTCGCTGATACGCACGAACGTGCACGCGTCGCTCCTTGTCGGGGTGTCGGGGCGCGGATAACTTCACACACGTCGGGCATCGATGCCCGCGCCGGACGCCTGCGTGCGTCCGCTCGAATCGGAGGAAAAGGTCATCGTGGACAATCTCGGAGTGGTGTTCCTAGCGGAACTGGTGGGGACGGCGCTGCTCGTCCTCCTGGGCTGCGGCGTCGTCGCCAACGTGGCGCTGGTGAAGAACAAGGGTTTCAACGGCGGATTCCTGATGGTGAACATCGGATGGGGCTTCGCGGTCTTCTCCGGTGTGATCGTCTCGTACAACTCGGGCGCGCACCTCAACCCGGCCGTCACGCTCGGCCTGGTCGCGAGCGGCGCTGAGGAGTTCGGCTCCGGCGTGCCGGTCGACATCGTGTCGATCCTGACCTACATCGCGGCGCAGCTGCTCGGTGCGATCCTCGGCGCCGTCTTCTGCTGGCTCGCCTACAAGCAGCACTTCGACGAGGAGCCCGACCCGGCCAACAAGCTCGGCGTCTTCTCGACCGGCCCGGCCATCCGCTCCTACGGCTGGAACTTCGTCACCGAGGTCATCGGCACCTTCGTCCTCGTCTTCGTCGTCATCGGCTTCGGCGGCGGACGCCAGGGCGACGGCGGACTCGCCGCGCTCGGTGCGCTGCCCGTCGCGATCCTCGTGATCGCGATCGGCGCCTCCCTCGGTGGCCCGACCGGCTACGCGATCAACCCCGCCCGTGACCTCGGCCCCCGCATCGCGCACGCCCTCCTGCCGATCAAGGGCAAGGGCTCGAGCGACTGGTCCTACTCCTGGGTGCCGATCGCCGGCCCGATCGTCGGCGGACTGCTCGCCGGCTGGTCCTCGCTGGTCCTGCTCCCCATCCTCTGATCCGCGCTCCACTCATCCCCGTTACGAAGGAGTAATCACTTATGGCTGACTACGTCATTGCTATCGACCAGGGGACGACGTCGTCCCGCGCGATCATCTTCGACAAGAAGGGATCGATCGTCTCCACCGGCCAGAAGGAGCACGAGCAGATCTTCCCGCGCGCGGGCTGGGTCGAGCACGACCCGATCGAGATCTGGAACAACGTCCGCGAGGTCATCGGCCAGGCGCTCTCGCGTGCCGACCTGACCCGCCACGACATCGCCTCCGTCGGCATCACCAACCAGCGCGAGACCGCGGTGGTCTGGGACAGGACGACCGGCAAGCCGGTCTACAACGCGATCGTCTGGCAGGACACCCGCACGCAGTCGATCGTCGACCGCCTCGCCGGCGACGAGGGTGCGGACCGCTTCAAGTCGATCGTGGGCCTCCCGCTCGCGACCTACTTCTCGGGCACCAAGATCGTGTGGATCCTCGAGAACGTCGAGGGTGCGCGCGAGAAGGCCGAGGCGGGCGACCTGATCTTCGGCACGACCGACACCTGGGTCCTGTGGAACCTGACCGGCGGCATCGACGGCGGCGTCCACAAGACCGACGTCACCAACGCGTCGCGCACGCTCTTCCTCGACCTCGAGACCCTCGAGTGGCGAGACGACATCCTCGAGGCGTTCGGCGTCCCGAAGTCGATGCTCCCCGAGGTCTGCTCCTCCTCCGAGGTGTACGGCCACGTCGAGTCCTCGTCGCTGCTGCGCGAGGTCCCGATCGCGGGCATCCTGGGCGACCAGCAGGCCGCCACCTTCGGCCAGGCGGCGTTCGACCCGGGCGAGGCGAAGAACACCTACGGCACCGGCAACTTCCTGATCTTCAACACCGGCACCGAGATCGTCCACTCCAAGAACGGCCTCCTCACCACCATCGGCTACAAGCTGGGCGACGGCGAGGTGCACTACGCGCTCGAGGGCTCGATCGCGGTCTCCGGCTCGCTCATCCAGTGGCTGCGCGACAACCTGGGCCTCATCGGCTCGGCTCCCGAGGTCGAGGCGCTCGCCGCGACCGTCGAGGACAACGGCGGCGCGTACTTCGTGCCGGCGTTCTCGGGTCTCTTCGCGCCGTACTGGCGATCGGATGCGCGCGGCGCGCTCGTCGGGCTCACCCGCTACGTGAACAAGGGCCACATCGCCCGCGCAGCGCTCGAGGCGACCGCGTTCCAGACCCGCGAGGTCCTGGACGCCGTCAACGCCGACTCCGGTGTGCCCCTGCAGGAGCTCAAGGTCGACGGCGGCATGATCGCCAACAACCTGCTGATGCAGTTCCAGGCCGACATCCTCGGCGTCCCGGTCGTCCGACCGGTCGTCGCCGAGACCACCGCGCTCGGAGCCGCGTACGCCGCGGGCCTTGCGGTCGGCTTCTGGGAGAACCTCGACGACCTGCGTCAGAACTGGCAGGAGGACTCGCGCTGGACCCCCTCGATGGACCAGGACGAGGCCGCCCGCCAGTACCGCCTCTGGAAGAAGGCCGTCACGAAGACCTTCGACTGGGTCGACGAAGACGTGTCGTAACCCCTTCCGCAGCGGTCCTCGCCCGCTGCGGCGCGGTCGGCTCTCGCAGACGGTCGCGATGCGGAGAGCGTCTCGCGTCCGGCTACGACGGAACGCTCGCACGCGTTCCGCCGGTTCGCCTCGCGGAGCGCGGCGAACGGGAACGCTGATCTCCGGATCGGTGAAGCGCCTCGGCGCGGCCTTCGGGTCGTGCCGAGGCGCTTCTCGTTCCCCCGACGGCGCCCGCCCTCGCTGGTCGAGTAGCCGCGCAGCGGCATGTCGAGACCCCGCCTCGCCGAGATCGCCCCGCAAGCCGTCCCGCTCAGAGCCCGAGCAGCTCCGGCAGCTCGTCGAGGGACCCGATCCGCCGCACACCCAGTTCCCGGGCGTCCTCCGGGAGCTCGCGTCCGTGCTCCGGTCCGCCCACCCGGTCGAGCCAGACACCGCGGAGGCCCGCCCGGGCGGCGCCTATCGCGTCGGTCCCGAGGCGGTCACCGACGTACAGCGCGTCGGACGGAGCCACTCCGAAGCGCTCGCAGGCGACGTGGAAGATCCGCGGATCCGGCTTCGTCACTCCGACCTCGCCCGACGCGATCAGGTGCTCGACGCGCTCCGAGAGGGCGATCGCGTCCATCTTGCGCGTCTGGAAGTCGAGGTCGCCGTTCGTGATCACTCCGATCCGCACGCCCGCCGCCTCGAGCCGGTCGAGTACCCGCAGCGCGTCCTCGTGCAGCGTCCAGGCCGCGACGTACTGCTCGAGGTAGGAGGCGAACCACTCGCTCGCCTCCTCGGGCGTCAGCTCGATGCCCGCGTCCGCCGCGAAGGCGATCGCGCGGGCGCGCCGCTGACCCTCGTAGTCGAGCTCGCCCGCCAGGTAGCGGTGGTAGTGCTCCTCCTCGAGCTCGTACCAGCGCCGCTGGAGATCGGCCGGCTCACCCGCGTACGCGCTCCCGAGCGCCGCGGCGTGCGCGACGATGCCCTCCTGCACCGCCCGGGCGTGCCGGAAGAGGGTGTCGTCGAGGTCGAAGAGCGCGAGCGTCAGCACGGGTCAGCGGGTGCGGCGGAGGAAGCCGATGCGGTCGTACACGGTCGCGAGGGTCTTCTCGGCGGTCTCGGAGGCGCGGTCGGCGGCGCGGGACAGCACACGGTCGAGCTCGGCCGGATCCGCCAGCAGCTCGGCCGTCCGCGCGCGGATGGGGCCGAACGTCGCGGCGACGACCTCGACGAGGCCCTTCTTCAGGTCGCCGTAGCCGCGACCCGCGTACTCCTGCTCCAGCGACTCGACGGTCCGGTCGGCCAGGACGGAGTAGATGGTGAGCAGGTTCGAGACCCCGGGCTTGGCGGCACGGTCGAACCGGACCTCCGATTCCGTGTCGGTGACGGCGCGCATGATCTTCTTCGCGGTCGCCTTCGGCTCGTCGAGGACACTCAGCAGACCAGCGTCCGACTCCGCCGACTTGGACATCTTGGCGCCGGGGTTCTGCAGGTCGTAGATCTTCGCGGTCTCACGGGCGATGTGCGGCTCCGGGACCGCGAACGTCTCGCCGAAGCGCGTGTTGAAGCGCCCAGCGAGGTCGCGGGTGAGCTCGAGGTGCTGGCGCTGGTCCTCGCCGACCGGCACGGCGTCGGTCTGGTAGAGCAGGATGTCGGCGGCCATCAGGATCGGGTAGGTGAAGAGGCCGACCGAGGCCGCCTCCGCGCCCTGCTTCGCCGACTTGTCCTTGAACTGCGTCATGCGGCTCGCCTCGCCGAAGCCGGTCACCGTGTTGAGGATCCACGCCAGCTCCGCGTGCGCGGGCACGTGCGACTGGATGAACAGGGTCGAGCGCTCGGGATCGATGCCGGCCGCGATGTACTGGGCCGCCGTCGCGCGGGTGCGCTCGCGCAGCTCGGCCGGGTCCTGCGGCACGGTGATCGCGTGGAGGTCGACGACGCAGAAGTACGCGTCGAAGTCCTCCTGCATAGCGACCCACTGCGTGAGCGCGCCGATGTAGTTGCCGAGGTGCAGCGATCCGGAGGAGGGCTGCATGCCCGAGAAGATGACGGGCTTGGCGCCCGGAGCGGTGGGAGTCATGGTGAGGCCTCGGTTGCAGACGGTGGCGCGGTGATCGCGCAGGGGAGTGGTGGAGGGGTCAGAGCTCGTAGTCGACGACGACGGGGGCGTGGTCGGACCAGCGGGTGTCCCAGCTGTCGGCGCGATCGATCTCGTAGCTGCGCGCGAGCGCGGCGAGCTCGGGGGTGGCGAGCTGGTAGTCGATGCGCCACCCCGTGTCGGTGTCGAAGGCCTGGCCGCGCTGCGACCACCAGGTGTAGGGGCCGGGCACCTCGCCGGCGAAGCGGCGGCCCAGGTCGATCCAGCCGAGGCCGGCTCCGGCGTTGTAGCCCTCTTCGCCCTCGGCGCCGAGGAAGCGGTCGAAGTAGGCGCGCTCCTCGGGGAGGAAGCCGGCCTTCTTGACGTTGCCCTTCCAGTTCTTGATGTCGAGGGTCCGGTGGCCGACGTTCAGGTCGCCCATCACGACGGCGAGCGGGTTGTGTGCCTCCAGCTGGGGGAGCCGCTCGGTCATCGCGTCGAGGAACTTCACCTTCTCGTCCTGCTTCGGGGTGCCGACTCCACCCGAGTGCACGTAGGTCGAGACGACGGTGACCGTGCGGTCGCCGACCTCGTAGTCGGCCTCGAGCCAGCGCCCGGCGGAGTCGAAGTCGTCCGCTCCGAGCGCTACCCGGTGGATCGTCGCGCGATCGCGGGATGCGAGCGCCACTCCGGCGCGGCCCTTGGCGGTCGCCTCGTCGTGCAGCACGTCCCACTCGTCGCCGAGCAGCCCGGTGAGGTCGTCGGTGGACGCGCGCACCTCCTGGAGGGCGAGGATGTCGACGTCGCGCGCGGCGAGCCAGTCGCCCATGCCCTTGCGGAACGCGGCGCGCACTCCGTTGACGTTGACGGAGGCGATGCGGAGGAGCTTCTTGGTCACCGCAGCAGTCTATTCTCGGCCGCCGACACGCCCCTCCCGGCAACCGCGTCTCTTCCCGCTGCGCAGAACGTCAGCGAGGACCGCCGCTCATCCACGATGGCGACTGAGCACGCGTCTCAGCTCAAATTCTGCCCCCGACCCCCGATGGCTGGGCCCTCCGCGGCGCACCGGGTGTCCTCGCTTCCGCGCCGGCCTCGGCATCACAACCTCAGCTGTGACGTGGGTGAAACCCCTGACAGCCGAGTCACCCCTGTCGGAGCTGAGGTTGCGCGTGGCGCTACCGCCGCCGCTCGTGTTCGAGGCGAACCGGCGAATCGCGTGCCAGCGATTCGTCGTAGCCGTCCGCGACCCGCTCTCGGAAACGCATCCCCGTCGCGAAGCCACCCGCGCCGCGGCGGGCGGGGACCGCCGCGGAGATGAGCACAGCCGAACCGGCGAATCGCGTGCCAGCGATTCGTCGTAGCCGCTCGCAACCCGCTTCTGGGAACGCGCCCCGTCGCGAAGCCACCCGCGCCGCGGCGGGCGGAGACCGCCGCCCATCGTCGAGGCGAACCGGCGAATCGCGTGCCAGCGATTCGTCGTAGCCGTCCGCGCCCCGCTCTCGAGAACGCACCCCCCTAAGAAAACCGACCGCGCCGCGGCGGGCGGGGACCGCCGCGGAAAAAGGAACAGCCCCCGTCCTGCACCACCTTCCCTCGGAGAAGAAGAAGGCGGCGCAGGCGGGGGCCGTCAGTGGGACCGCTCAGGACGGTCGTTCGGGGGTCGCGGCGGTTCAGACCGCGGCGACGGGGCGAGCCGTGACGGGCTCGGGCACCTCGGCGACCACGGGGGCGCGCTTGATGCTCTTGGCGATGATGACGGCGATCGCGGTGACGACCATTCCGACGAGGATCGCGACCAGGTAGAGGATCGGCTGCCCGACGAGGCCGGTGACCCAGACTCCGCCGTGCGGAGCGCGCAGCGTCGAGCCGAACAGGGCGACGAGCGCGCCGGTGACGGCCGAGCCGATCATCGCGGACGGGATCACGCGCAGCGGGTCGACCGCGGCGAACGGGATGGCCCCCTCCGAGATGAACGACGCGCCGAGCAGGTAGGCGGCCTTGCCGTTCTGGCGCTCGGCGTCGGTGAAGAGGCGCTTGCGGAGCGTCGTGGCCAGGGCGAGACCCAGCGGCGGCGTCATGCCGGCGGCCATCACGATCGCCATCACCTTGAACTGCACCGAGTTCGGGTCGCCGTCGGCGGGGACCGAGGCGAGTCCGGTGGTCGCGAAGGCGTAGGCCACCTTGTTGACCGGGCCGCCCATGTCGAACGCCATCATCAGGCCCAGGATGATCCCGAGCACGATGAGGTTGCCGCCGGTGAGGCCGGAGAGCCAGGACGAGAGTCCCTCGCTCAGGGCGCGGAGCGGCGCCCCGAGGACGACGAACATCAGGAAGCCGGTGATGAAGGTCGCGATCAGAGGGATGATCACGACGGGCATCAGCGACTTGAAGGCCGCGGGCAGCTTGATCCGCGAGATGTAGAGCGCCGCGTAGCCGGCGATGAAGCCCGAGGCGAGTCCGCCGAGGAAGCCGGCTCCGACGGTCACCGCGACAGCGCCGCCGAGGAATCCGGGGGCGATGCCCGGGCGGTCGGCGATGCCGAAGGCGATGAAGCCCGACAGCACCGGCACGAGGAACGCGAAGGTCGCTCCTCCGATCAGGAACATGACTCCGGCCCAGTCGGTGATGTTCACCGGGTTGAAGCCGTTGTCGATGATCTGCTGCGGAGTGAAGCTGACGATCTGGTACCCGCCGAACAGGAACGACAGGGCGATCAGCAGACCGCCGGCCGCGACGAACGGGATCATGTACGAGACGCCGGTCATCAGGTTCTGGCGGATGCGCGTGCCGACGCCGACCTTCTTGGGGGCGGCGGCGGGAGCGGCGGCGGCCTGCGCGCGGGCAGGCGCGTCGGCGGGCCTCGCGCTGCGCAGGGCCAGCGCCCGATCGAGCACCTCGTCCGGCTTGGCGAGCGCCTCGGCGACTCCGACCTGGAGGATCGGCTTGCCGGCGAAGCGGTCCTTGCCGCGGACCTCGAGGTCGGCGGCGAGGATGACGACGTCCGCGTCGGCGATGTCGCCCGCGGTCATCTCCTCGGAGCCGGCGGCTCCCTGCGTCTCGACGTGGATCGGGTACCCGCGCTTCTTCGCGGCCTGCTCGAGCGCCTCGGCGGCCATGTAGGTGTGCGCGATGCCTGCGATGCAGCTCGTGACGGCCACGAAGCGGGGGGCGTCGGAGGAGGTCGCAGCAGCGGCGGGCGGTGCGGCCTGCGCGGTGGCGACGGCGCGGTCGATGACCTCGGCGGCCTTCGCGAGCGCCTCCGAGGTGCCGACCTCGAGGGTCGGCTTCCCGGCGAAGCGCTCCTTGCCGCGGACTTCGAGGTCGGCGGCGAGGATGACGACGTCGGCGTCGGCGATCGTCTGGTCCGACATCGGGTCGGAGCCCGCGGCTCCCTGGGTCTCGACCTGGATCTCGTACCCCTTCTTCTTCGCGGCCTGCTCCAGGGCCTCCGCGGCCATGTAGGTGTGCGCGATGCCGGCGATGCAGCTGGTGACGGCGACGATCCTCATGAGACGACGACCTCTCGGGCGATGATGTCGGCGACCTCCTGGCCGCTGGACGCGGCGCGGAGGGACCCGGTGAAGGACTCGTGGATCAGCTTGCGGGCGAGCTGGGCGAGGATCTTGAGGTGGGCCTGGTCGGCTCCATCGGGCGCGGCGATCAGGAAGATCAGGTCGGCCGGTCCGTCGGGGGCGCCGAAGTCGACGCCCTGCTTCGCGATGCCGACGGCGACGCTGGGGGCGACGACGTGCGAGGAGCGGGCGTGGGGGATCCCGATGCCGCCGGGCATGCCGGTGGCCATCTGGGCCTCGCGGTCGCGGACGTCGGCGAGGAACCCGTCGAGGTCGGTGACGCGGCCGGCGTCGGCCAGCGTCTTCGCGAGCTGCGCGGTGGCCTCGTCCTTGGTGGCGGCGGTCAGGTCGACGATGACGGTCGAGGCCTCGGTGAGTGCAGTCATGCGCTCAGTTCTCCAATCGGGAGGTGGGGGTCGGGGGACTCGACGACGATGACGTCGTCGAGCCGGAGGGAGTCGGGCCCCGGGGCTTCGCTGCCCGGGAGCCGGACGGCGGCGGTGCCCCACGCGACTGCTGTCGCGAGGCGCTCCGCCTCCGTGGCGTCGGTGGCCGAGAGGTAGCCCGCGAGGGTGCTGTCCCCTGCCCCGACGGTGCTGAGAGGCACGACGGCGGGTGCGCCCGCCCACCACGACGCGTCGGCCGTGACGAGGAGGGCGCCGTGCTCTCCGAGGCTCACGAGCGCTCGCGCGTCCGGGAGGCGGAGGAGTTCGCGTGCTCCGTCGACGACGTCTCCGACCGTCGGCAGGGAGCGGCCGAGGAGCTCCTCGAGCTCCTCGAGGTTGGGCTTCACCAGTGTCGCGGTCCCGGCCGCGATGATCGCGGTGAGGGGCGCTCCGGAGGTGTCGACGGCGAGCGGGACGCCGAAGTGCAGGGCGAGTCGACCGAGCGACGCGTAGAAGTCCGCGCCGAGTCCCGGAGGGACGCTCCCGCACGCGACGAGCCAGCGCGGCGCGGCGACGACGTGGTCGCAGATGAGCTCCGAGAGGGCCTTCGCCTCCTCGGGGCTGATCGCCGGGCCGGGCTCGTTGATCTTGGTGGTGCGCCCGGTCGCGTCGTCGACGACGGTGATGTTGGTGCGGATCGGCTGCGCGATGGGGGAGCTGGCCGAGCGGACCCCCGCCGCCTCGAGCATCGACGAGAGATCGAGTCCGGTCGAGGCGTCGGCGGGGTAGACGGCGGTGGCCTCGACTCCGTTGCGGGCCAGGGCGCGGGCGACGTTGACGCCCTTGCCGGCCGGGTCGCGCCGAACGCCGTGCGCCCGGTTGACCTCGCCGACGGCGAAGCCGCAGGTCGAGAGGGTGACGTCGATGCTCGGATTGGCGGTGACGGTGACGATCATGCGCGGACCACCTCGGGGCCTGCGGACTCGACGTCGTCGGCGAGCTCGTCGTCGATCCCGCTGTCCGTGATGACGGTGTCGACCGCGGACAGCGGCGCGACGTGGCCGAAGTCCTGGCGGCCGAACTTGGAGTGGTCGGCCAGGACGACGACGCGGCGGGCCGAGGCGATGAGGGCCGACTTGACGACCGCCTCGTCGAGGTCCGGCGTGGTCAGGCCCCGCTCGCGGCTGATGCCGTTCGTGCCGATGAAGGCGACGTCGACCGAGACCGAGGCGATCGCCTGGGCGACCCACGGTCCGACGGCCGCCTGCGTCACTCCGCGCAGGTGGCCGCCGAGCAGGTGCAGGTCGATGTTGGGCCGGCCGACGAGCGCCATCGCGACGGGGAGGGAGTGGGTGACGACCGTCAGCCGGCGGTCCAGGGGGAGCAGCTCCGCGAGCCGGACGGTGGTGGTCCCGGCGTCGATGGCGAGGGATCCGCCGTCGGGCACCTCGGCGAGGGCGGCCGTGGCGATGCGGTCCTTCTCACCCGCGAGGTGGCCTTCACGGGCCGCGACCTCGGGCTCGATACCCAGCCGCTCGACCGGGATCGCGCCGCCGTGCGCCCGGCGCAGCAGTCCACGGCGCTCGAGGCTCGTGAGGTCGCGGCGGATGGTCTCGGGGGTGACCGCGAGGGAGAGGGCGAGATCGCGGACCTCGACGCGACCCTCGGTGCGGGCACGGTCGAGGATCGCCTGGTGGCGCTCCGGTGCGTACATGTCGACTCCGTCGTCTCTATCCAGTGGTGCTCGCGTTCCGCGGGGCGGATCTGCGTTTATATCTTTTTAGACCCGTTTGTCTGTGGTGTCAACAGAAACGGACATGTCCGACAAGCGTGGCACAACACGCGGCATCCTGCGTGGGCCGGCACGCGGCGACGAGGAGGACCTGCCCCCGTCCCCGGTCGAGGGGCCGGATCAGGCCGAGAGGTCGGCGAGCTCCTCGTCGAGGCGCGCCAGGCTCTTCTCGATCCGACGCCGCTTGAGCAGGGAGGCGTCGGCGAGGGCGGCCGTGAGGCGCTGCCGCTCCACCTCGGCGAGCGTGCGGCGCGCGGCGCGCAGCTGCTCCTCCTGCTCCTTCTCGCGCTCCTCGGGCGTGAGCTTCCGCGCCGAGATGCCGGCGTCGCTCATGCCGATCGAGATCCACGAGGCGACGATCAGGATCACCTGGCAGACGAGGTTGAACCAGATCAGCAGACCGATGAGCACCGCGAAGGAGGCGAGCAGCGGGTTCCGCGACGCGCCTCCGAGCAGCTGGGTCCCGAGGACCTTCAGCGCGCCGAGAGCGATGCCGCCCATCAGTGCGCCGACCCAGAGGTTCTTCCAGGGGATGGGGATGCCCGACAGGATCCGGAACGACCCCGCGAGCGTCGCGGTGTCGAGCGCGAGCATGATCAGGAGTCCGACCGCACCACCGGTGATGCGCCCGAGCTCCGAGTCGCTGCCGACGCCGAGGAAGTCGAGGGCGACGTCGACGAACGTGGTCGAGAACACCGAGAGGGCAGCGGAGACGAGCAGCACCGCTCCGAAGACGAGCGCGAGGCCGGCGTCCTTGAGCTTCAGGAGGACGAACAGCGTCGTCGGACCGGGGAGGGCGAAGAGGATGCGGACCGCCTGGCGCAGGCTGCCGAGGAAGTTCAGCGCCGTCCAGAGCAGGACCGCGGCGGCGGTGACTCCGGTCCAGCCGAGGATCGACTGGTCCAGCAGCGTGTCGACGGAGACGAGGGAGCCTTTGCCGCCGATCAGCCCGGGGATCGAGCGCTGCACGATGCCGATGAGGGAGTCGCGCAGGACGGTGTCCCCACGGACCCAGAATCCGAAGACGGCGAAGAACACGAACAGCGCGCCGAAGACGGCGAACAGCGCCTGGAACGCCAGCCCCGAGGCGAAGAGCGGCCCGCCGGTCTCGGAGTAGTGCAGGAGGACCCGCAGGGGCCGCGTGCGCAGGACCCGCTCGATCAGCGCCGGGATGCCGCGCGGGGTGTCTGCCGCCTCCGTCATGCCTCCAGGGTAGGGCCGCCGTCCGTGTCGGCTGTCACCCGAGCGGGGAGGGAGCCCGGGAACGACGAACGGCCCGCCGGATCAGGGATCCGAGGGGCCGTTCGAGGGGTGCGATCAGGCGCGGCCGCGGATGACCGCCTGCTTGACCTCGGCGATCGCCTGGGTGATCTGGATGCCGCGCGGGCACGCCTCGGTGCAGTTGAAGGTCGTGCGGCAGCGCCACACGCCCTCCTTGTCGTTGAGGATGTCGAGGCGCGCTCCACCCGCGTCGTCGCGCGAGTCGAAGATGAAGCGGTGCGCGTTCACGATCGCAGCCGGGCCGAAGTACTGGCCGTCGGTCCAGAACACGGGGCAGGACGAGGTGCACGCGGCGCAGAGGATGCACTTGGTGGTGTCGTCGAAGCGGGCGCGGTCGGCGACCGACTGCACGCGCTCCTTGCCCTTGGGCGCCGGGGTGTTGGCGATCAGGAACGGCTGCACCTCGCGGAACGACGCGAAGAACGGCTCCATGTCGACGACGAGGTCCTTCTCGAGGGGCAGGCCCTTGATCGCCTCGATGTAGATCGGCTGCGAAATGTCGAGATCCTTGATCAGCGTCTTGCAGGCCAGGCGGTTGCGCCCGTTGATGCGCATCGCGTCCGAGCCGCAGATGCCGTGCGCGCAGGAGCGGCGGAAGGTCAGCGACCCGTCCTGGTCCCACTTGATGCGGTGCAGCGCATCAAGGACGCGGTCGGTCGAGTACATCTCGACGTCGAAGTCCTGCCAGCGCGGCTCGGCGTCCACCTCGGGGTCGAAGCGGCGGATGATGAACGTGACGGTGAACGCCTCCGGGGCGGCGGGGGCCGCGGGGGGCTGCTCGAGGGTAGCGGTCGACATGGCTAGTACTTCCTCTCCATCGGCTGGTACCGGGTGATCACGACGGGCTTCCAGTCGAGCCGGATGTGGTCACCGGCATCGGAGGAGTGGGCGTCACCGGAGAGGTACGCCATCGTGTGCTGCATGTAGTTGTCGTCGTCGCGCTTGGGGAAGTCGTCGCGCATGTGACCGCCCCGGCTCTCCTTGCGGTTGCGCGCCGAGAAGACGACGACCTCGGCGAGGTCCAGGAGGAAGCCGAGCTCGACGGCCTCCAGGAGATCGGTGTTGAAGCGCTTGCCCTTGTCCTGGACCGAGATGTTGCGGAACCGGTCGCGCAGGCGCTGGATGGTGCCGGTGACCTGCTCGAGCGACTCGTCGGTGCGGAACACCTGGGCGTTCTTGTCCATCTCGTCCTGCAGCTCCTTGCGGATCGAGGCGATCCGCTCGGTGCCGGTGGCGTCGCGGAGCGAGGCGAGCATGTCGCGGATCGCTCCGGCCGGGTCGGCGGGCAGGGGAGTGAAGTCGACGGTCTTGGCGTAGTCGGCGGCGTTGTTGCCGCTGCGCTTGCCGAAGACGTTGATGTCGAGGAGGGAGTTGGTGCCGAGGCGGTTCGACCCGTGGACCGACACGCAGGCGCACTCGCCGGCGGCGTAGAGGCCGGGGACGACCGTGGTGTTGTCCGAGAGGACCTCGGCCTTCACGTTCGTGGGGATGCCGCCCATCGCGTAGTGCGCGGTCGGCATGACCGGAACCGGCTCGACGACCGGGTCGACACCAAGGTAGGTGCGGGCGAACTCGGTGATGTCCGGGAGCTTGGTCTCGAGGACCTCCGCGCCCAGGTGCGTGCAGTCCAGTAGCACGTAGTCCTTGTGCGGTCCGGCGCCCCGGCCCTCCGCGACCTCCTGGACCATGCAGCGGGCGACGATGTCGCGGGGTGCGAGGTCCTTGATGGTCGGGGCGTAGCGCTCCATGAAGCGCTCACCCGAGGCGTTGCGCAGGATCGCGCCCTCTCCTCGCGCTCCCTCGGTGAGGAGGATGCCGAGACCGGCGAGGCCGGTCGGGTGGAACTGGAAGAACTCCATGTCCTCGAGGGGCAGGCCCTTGCGCCAGATGATGCCGACTCCGTCGCCGGTGAGCGTGTGCGCGTTCGAGGTGGTCTTGTAGATCTTGCCGAAGCCGCCAGTCGCGAAGATGATCGCCTTCGCCTGGAACACGTGCAGCTCGCCGGTCGCGAGCTCGTAGGCCACGACTCCGGACGGCTTGTCGACGCCGTCGACCTTCGTCATCACGAGGTCGAGGACGTAGAACTCGTTGTAGAAGTTGATGCCCAGGCGGACGCAGTTCTGGAACAGCGTCTGCAGGATCATGTGGCCGGTGCGGTCGGCCGCATAGCAGGCCCGGCGCACGGGCGCCTTGCCGTGGTCGCGGGTGTGACCGCCGAAGCGGCGCTGGTCGATCTTGCCGTCCTCGGTGCGGTTGAAGGGCAGGCCCATGTTCTCGAGGTCGATGACCGCGTCGATGGCCTCCTTCGCGAGGATCTCGGCCGCGTCCTGGTCGACGAGGTAGTCGCCGCCCTTGACCGTGTCGAAGGTGTGCCACTCCCAGCTGTCCTCCTCGACGTTCGCGAGCGCGGCGGCCATGCCGCCCTGCGCCGCCCCGGTGTGGGAGCGCGTCGGGTAGAGCTTCGAGATCACGGCGGTCTTCGCCTTGGGTCCGGCCTCGATGGCCGCCCGCATCCCCGCGCCACCGGCGCCGACGATGACCACGTCGAACTGGTGGTAGTGGACGCCGTCGGGTCCGACGGTCTGCGTGAAGGCGCTCTGGTCGCCGCCGGTGTGTACGTGGCCTGCTGTGCTCACTGGGTGGGTGCTCCGTTGTGCGGGTGAGGAGGACGGGAGGGGGTGCCTGACCCGGGAGGAGGCGCCGCGGTGATCCGCAGCGCCTCCTCCCTGGGTGTCAGCGGTGCGTCACGCGCCGCAGAAGGACGGCAGCAGCTCGGCCGCCGTGTTCGGCGGGCACGGATCGAACGCGAAGACGACCCAGGTTCCGAGGACGATCAGGGAGACGACGGCCACGAGGATGCCGCCCTTGAACGCGCGGGCGAGCAGCGGGGAGGTCGCGTAGTCGTTGACCAGCGTGCGCATGCCGTTGCCGCCGTGGATGAGGGCGAGCCACAGCATCAGGACGTCCCACCACTGCCAGAACGGGTTCGCCAGCTTGCCGCCGACGAAGCCGAAGTCGATGGCCTTGATGCCGTCGCCCAGGAGGAGGTTGTAGATCAGGTGGCCGAAGATCAGGACGATCAGCACGACGCCGGAGGCGCGCATGTAGATCCAGCCCCACTTCTCCCAGTTCGTCCCGGAGGAGCGGGTCGGGGTGTGCGGCGTGCGGGGGGCGGCGACGGTGCTCATTCCCCTCCTCCTCGCTGAAGACGAACATGAGGTGGCGCGGGGCGAAGCCGAGCATCAGCACGACCCACAGGCCGATGACGACCCAGAACAGCAGGCGCTGGTTGCGGGTCGCCCAGCTCCAGAAGTCGACCAGGATGATGCGCAGGCCGTTGAGGGCGTGGAAGGCGATCGCGCCCACCAGACCCGTCTCGCCGAGGCCCATGACCGGGTTCTTGTAGGTCCCGATGACCGCGTCGTACGCCTCGGGGCTCACCGCGATGAGAGCCGAGTCGAGGACGTGGACGAGGAGGAAGAAGAAGATGGCGACACCGGTGATCCGGTGGAGCACCCACGACCACATGCCTTCGCGACCGCGGTAGAGGGTTCCGGCCGGACGCCGGATCTTCCCCTGCTTCCGGGGTGCGAGGGTCTGAGCAGCTTGAACTGACACGGACAACCCTCCCTGGTTGTGCACTCCGACGGCCTGACCTGCTCCGCGTCTCGTGGACGTGGACGGGGCGGGGGAGCGACGAGAATATCGCCCTCCGATTCTAAACGGCGATCGGATCAAGCGCGGCTAAGGCGAGCCTTAGCTGCGGTGCTCCACAACCGCCGGCACTCCGACGGCGGCGTAGTGCGCGAGCAGCTCGTCGGTGAGCGCGCTCCAGGTGCGGTGCAGCACGCGACGGCGACCCGCTTCGCCGAGCCTGGCGCGCAGCGCGGGGTCGCGGGTGAGGCGCTCGACCTGACGGCGCAGATCGGAGTCGCTCTCGGGCGCGTAGAGCAGACCGTCCACCCCGTGCTCGATCAGGTCCGTCGGCCCGCCCGCGTGCGGGGCGACCACCGCGGTGCCGGACGCCTGCGCCTCCTGCACCGTCTGGCCGAAGGTCTCCTCGGTGCCGGTGTGCACGAACACGTCGAGGGCGGCGTAGACCGCCGGCAGCCGCTCCCCGTCGAGGCGGCCGAGCATGCGCGCGCGCGATCCCAGAGCCGAGGCGACCCGGGCGGAGGAGGGACCGTACCCGCCGACGACCAGATCGGTCCTCGGGAGCGAGGTGAGGGCGGCCAGTCGCTCCACCCTCTTCTCGGGAGAGAGCCGGCCGATGTAGCCGACGAGGGAGTCCCCGGCGCCGAGCCCGGCGCGCACGTCGTGCGCATAGGAGGAGGAGCGCATCCGCGGGTGGAAGCGATCGCTCTGCACTCCCCGTCCCCAGAGCGCCGTCCGCTCGATGCCCGCCGCGGCCAGGTCGTCGAGGGCGCTGCTCGACGGTGCGAGCGTGAGATCGGCCCCGGCGTGGATCTGGCGGATCACCTTCCAAGCGAGCGCCCGCGCTCCGCGGATCCCGTAGCGCGCCGCGAAGCGGGCGACGTCGGTCTGGTAGACGGCCACGCTCGGCACTCCGAGTCGGCCGGCGGAGGCGATGGCCCGCGCCCCCAGGAGGAACGGCGAGGCGACGTGGACGACGTCCGGCGCGAAGTCGGCCAGCTCGCGGGTCAGGGCGAGCGTCGGGATCCCGACGGGGAACTCGCGGTAGGCGATGGCGGGATGCTCCACCACCCGGTGACCGGCGTAGCGGGCGGGCGCGCCCGCGGCGGGGCAGACGACCAGGGCCTCGATCCCGCGGGCCGCGAACTCGTCGAGCACCCGCAGGACGCTCGTGGTCACGCCGTTCAACGACGGCAGGAAGCTCTCGGTGACGACCGCGACTCTCACAACCCGGACGCTACGGCTCCCGCGTGAACGGGGGAGCGCCGCCCGGTGAACGGACGGTCGCGGCCGGGCGCCCTTGTATCCTGCGGACATGACATCACCTGAGACCGATGGCCGCGCCCCGCTCGACCGCTTCTACAGCGTGATCCCCGCAGGCGGGATCGGCTCGAGGCTGTGGCCGCTCTCCCGGGCGGACGCCCCGAAGTTCCTGCACGACCTGACCGGCTCCGGCCAGACCCTGCTGCGCGACACCTGGGACCGGCTCGCGCCGATCTCGGGCGCCGACCGGATCATGGTGGTCACCGGGCGCGCGCACCGCGCCGCCGTCGAGCGCCAGCTGGAGCGCCTCGAGGACCTCAACGTCGTCCTCGAGAGCGAGCCGCGCGACTCCTCCGCGGCGATCGGCCTGGCCGCCGCGATCCTCGAGCGCCGCGAGCCCGGAGTGATCATCGGCTCGTTCGCCGCCGATCACGTCATCAGCGGGCAGCACCTCTTCCACGACGCCGTCGCGGAGGCGGTCATCGCCGCCGACGCCGGTTACATCGCGACGATCGGCATCACGCCGACCGAGCCGGCGGTGGGCTTCGGCTACATCAAGACGGGTGCTCACCTCGGGATCGACGGCGCCGCGCACACGCTCGCCGTCGACTCCTTCGTCGAGAAGCCCGATGCCGAGACGGCCCGCCGCTACGTCGGCAGCGGGCAGTACCTCTGGAACGCGGGCATGTTCATCGCGCGCGCCGATCGGCTCCTCGAGGAGCTGGGCCGCTCCAAGCCGAAGCTGCTCGCCGGGCTGCTCGAGCTCGCCGAGGCGTGGGACACCCCGGAGCGCGGCGCCGTCGTCGACCGCATCTGGCCGGGTCTGGAGAAGATCGCCATCGACTACTCCGTCGCCGAGCCGGCCGCCGCGGCGGGCAAGCTCGCCGTGATCCCCGGGCACTTCTCGTGGGACGACGTCGGGGACTTCGCCTCCATCGCCAAGCTGCACGCGAGCGGTCTGCGCTCGGACCTCGCGATCCTCGGCGAGGACGCCCGCGTCCTGGCGGACTCCGCGACCGGCATCGTCGTCAGCGGCGGCAACCGCACGATCGCCCTGATCGGAGTGAAGGACATCGTCGTCGTGGACACCCCCGACGCCCTCCTCGTCACCACCACCGAGAACGCCCAGAAGGTCAAGGGCGTCGTCGACGCCCTCCGCCTCTCGGGCCGCACCGACGTCCTCTAGCCCCCCGAAGCGCGGCCTCCCTCCGGAGCGCCGCGCTTCGTCGTTCCCACCCCCGGGCCTCGGCAGCGCGACCCTCCCTCTGTCCGCACCCGTCCGCGCGCAGCGCGCAGGGGGCCGAGCAGCTCGGAACCTCGAGCGCACGGTGGAGGGCCGTGAGCGTAGATCGCGTGCCAGCGATGTCCGCCAGCCCGAAGCACCTTGCTCTCGGAAACGCGCCACCTCTGAGAGCCGTCCGCGGTGGAGGAGGCGCTCAGCGCCTCCTCCACAAAATCAACACTGTGTAACGACTTCCGAACGCTGTCCCCGGGAGCCGTGAGTGAATCGTCACATTGGGTAACGTGAGCGGATCGACGCCCTGCTGCGCACGACGCTCGGGCCGAATCCTGGAGGACGAATCTCTTGACTATCACCACGCGTAAGGCCGCGTTCGGCGGTCTGGCCGCACTGGGCGTCACCGCGCTTCTCGCCGGCTGCGCCTCCGCTCCCGAGGAGGGCGACTCGGGCGCCGCCGCGGGCAGCGACTTCCTGCCCTGCATGGTCTCCGATGCCGGAGGCTTCGACGACAAGTCCTTCAACGAGCTCGGCTACACGGGTCTCGTCGAGGCCGCGGACGAGCTGGGCGTCGATCCCATCGACGTGACCTCGGAGTCCGAGACGGACTACGCCCCGAACCTGACGAGCCTCGTCGACCAGGGCTGCAACCTGATCATCACCGTCGGCTTCGCTCTCGCGGATGCGACCAAGGCCGCGGCCGAGGCGAACACCGACATCGACTTCGCGATCATCGACGACGCCTCGATCGATCTCGAGAACGTCAAGCCGATCACGTTCGACACGTCGCAGTCCGCGTTCCTCGCGGGCTACGCTGCCGCGTCGTACTCGAAGACCGGTGTCGTCGGCACGTACGGCGGACAGCCGTACCCGACCGTCACGATCTTCATGGACGGCTACGCCGACGGCGTCGCGTACTACAACGAGCAAAAGGGCGCCGACGTCAAGGTCGTCGGCTGGGATGTCGCGTCGCAGAACGGCTCCTTCACCGGCGGCTTCGCGCCGGGCGTCGAGGCCAAGTCGGCCGCTCAGTCGCTGATCGACCAGAACGCGGACGTCATCCTCCCCGTCGGCGGTCCGATCTTCCAGTCCGCGATCGAGGCCATCCGCGACTCCGGCAAGGAGATCGCGATGGTCGGTGTCGACGCCGACCTGTACGAGACGTACCCGGACGGCGGCGACCTCTACCTGACGTCGATCCTCAAGGGCATCAAGGAGGGCACGTCCGACGTGACCGCCTCGGCCGGCGCCGGCGAGTTCGACGCCACGCCGTACGTCGGCACGCTGGAGAACGACGGAGTGGGCATCGCCCCGTTCCACGACTTCGAGTCGAAGGTCTCGCCGGACCTGCAGGGCGAGCTGGACGCGATCACCGAGGGCATCATCGACGGGTCGATCACCGTCGAGTCGCCGTCGGCGCCCGCCGCCTCCTAGTCGACGGGAAGAGGCCGGCCGGCCCCGGGAGTCCTCCCGGAGCCGGCCGGCCTCTTTTCTCTGCCGCTGGGTGATCCCCCGCGGGCACCGCCGGCGCGGCACGCGTCCTCCCTGTCGCTGATCGTCCTCGAGCCCCGCCGACGTCGGGAGCCTCGCTGAAAGTTAGATTGGTTCCATGAAGCTCGAACTGCGGGGCATCACGAAGCGCTTCGGCGCCCTCGTGGCCAACGACCACATCGATCTCACCGTCGAACCCGGTGAGATCCACTGCCTCCTGGGCGAGAACGGCGCCGGCAAGTCGACGCTGATGAACGTGCTCTACGGCCTCTATCAGGCCGAGGAGGGCGAGATCCTGCTCGACGACGTCGTCCAGCACTTCTCGGGGCCGGGCGACGCCATGAAGGCGGGCATCGGCATGGTGCACCAGCACTTCATGCTGGTGCCGGTCTTCTCCGTCGCCGAGAACGTGATGCTCGGGCACGAGCAGACGAAGTCCGGCGGCCGCCTCGATCTGGCCGCGGCCCGCACGCGGGTCCGCGAGATCTCGGACCGCTTCGGCTTCGACGTCGATCCCGATGCGATCGTCGAGGATCTGCCCGTCGGCGTCCAGCAGCGCGTCGAGATCATCAAGGCGCTCTCGCGCGATGCCCGGGTCCTCGTGTTCGACGAGCCGACCGCGGTGCTCACCCCGCAGGAGACCGACGAGCTGATCGCGATCATGCGCCAGCTGCGCGCCGCCGGTACCGCCATCGTCTTCATCACCCACAAGCTGCGCGAGGTGCGCGAGGTCGGCGACCGCATCACGGTCATCCGCCTCGGCAAGGTCGTCGGCGAGGCCTCGCCCACCGCGAGCAACGCCGAGCTGGCCTCGCTGATGGTGGGCCGCGCCGTCGAGCTGACCGTGCAGAAGGAGCCGGCCCGCGCCGGCGACGAGGCGCTGGTCGTCAGCGGCCTCACGGTCCGCGACGCGAACGGGCAGGCCGTCGTCGACGACGTCTCGTTCGAGGTCCGCCGCGGCGAGATCCTGGCGATCGCCGGCGTGCAGGGCAACGGCCAGACCGAGCTCACCGAGGCGATCATGGGGCTGCAGGAGCGGGTCGAGGGCGCCGTGACCCTCGACGGCAAGCGGCTCGACGGACTCTCCGTGCGCCGCGTCCTCGACTCCGGTGTCGGCTTCGTGCCCGAGGACCGGACCGAGGACGGCCTGGTGGCCGAGTTCACGATCGCCGAGAACCTGATGCTCGACCGCAGCGACGGGGGCCCCTTCGTGAAGGGCCTGAACCTCCGGCTCAAGGAGCTCGACCGGTTCGCGGAGGAGCGGGTGCGCGAGTTCGACGTCCGGGCACAGGGGATCGGAACCCACGTCGGCCGGCTCTCGGGCGGCAACCAGCAGAAGGTCGTCCTCGCCCGCGAGCTCAGCCGCGAACTGCGGCTGTTCATCGCCGCGCAGCCCACTCGCGGAATCGACGTCGGCTCGATCGAGTTCGTCCACAAGCGCATCGTCGAGACCCGAGACACCGGGGTGCCCGTGATCGTCGTCTCCACCGAGCTCGATGAAGTGGCCGCGCTGGCCGACCGCATCGCGGTCATGTACAAGGGCGGCATCATCGGGATCGTGCCCGCCGACACCCCCCGCGACGTGCTGGGACTCATGATGGCCGGGCAGTCGCCCGCCGAGAAGGGAGCGGCGGCGTGAGCGACGCGCAACTGCCCGCGGTCGACCCCGACGCGGAGACCGAGAAGTCCACCGGCCTCGAGCCCGGCCAGAAGCCGGGTCAGGAGGCGCGCCCCGGCGCTGTCGAGAGCGGCGCGTCCCGCGTGCTCCGCGAGATCCTCTCGGGCACCGCTCTCATGTCGGTGCTCGCCGTGCTGCTCTCGCTGATCGCGGGCGGCGTGCTGATCGCGGCGACGGACCCCGACGTCCAGGAGGCGTCCGGCTACTTCTTCGCCCGTCCGGTCGACACCCTGCAGGCGATCTGGCAGTCGGTCGCCGGGGCGTACTCCTCCCTCTTCCAGGGTTCCGTCTACAACTTCCGGCGCGAGGGCTTCGCCAACGGCATCAAGCCGCTGACCGACACGCTCGCCTTCGCGACTCCGCTCATCGCGGGCGGCCTCGGGGTCGCCCTCGCCTTCCGCGTCGGCCTCTTCAACATCGGCGGCCGCGGGCAGATGCTGATCGCCGCGGCGTGCGCGGGCTGGGTCGGCTTCTCGTTCGACCTGCCGTGGGGCGTGCACCTCGTCGTCGCGCTCGCAGCGGGCATCCTCGGAGGCGCTCTCTGGGGCGGACTCGTGGGCCTGCTGAAGGCCCGCACCGGCGCCCACGAGGTGATCCTCACGATCATGCTCAACTACGTCGCGTTCTACCTGATCTCGTACCTGCTGCGCACCCCGGGCGCCCTCCAGGCTCCGGGCTCGAACAACCCCAAGACCCCTGCGATGAAGGAGACGGCGGTGTTCCCGTCGCTGCTCGGGCCGAGCTACTCCCTGACCCTCGGGTTCGTGTTCGCGATCCTCGCGACCGTCTTCGTGTGGTGGCTGCTCAACCGCTCGAGCATCGGCTTCAAGTTCCGGGCGGTGGGCGAGAACCCGCACGCGGCTCGGGTGGCGGGCATCGACGTCAAGAACAGCTACGTGTACGCGATGCTCCTCTCCGGCGGCCTGCTCGGCCTCGCGGGCAGTGCCCAGGTGATGGGCACGGTCACCACCGGGTTCACCTCCGGGATCGACGCCGGCATCGGGTTCGACGCGATCACGGTGGCGCTCCTCGGGCGCTCGCGGCCGTGGGGCGTCTTCTTCGCCGGCATCCTGTTCGGCGCCTTCAAGGCCGGCGGCTACTCGATGCAGGCGGCGCAGGGGGTCCCGATCGACGTGGTCCTCGTCGTCCAGTCGCTGATCGTCCTCTTCATCGCCGCGCCGCCGCTGGTGCGCGCGATCTTCCGCCTGCCCACTCCCGGGGCCGCCCCGAGACGCCGCACGCGCCGAGCCTCGGAGGTCTCCGCATGACCGGCCTCGCCACCACAGCCCACGTCGACGCCTCGCGCGTGCCCGTGCGCAGCTGGAAGGCGCCGATCGCGTTCGGGGTCTTCTCCCTCCTCGCGATCGTCCTCTTCGTCGTCGCGGGGCGCGACGGCACGAGCTCGTTCCGCCTCGCAGCGGGCGGCGACTTCTTCGCCCTGCCCGACCTCCCCTTCCCGACCCGGCCGACCGGCGTCGTCGTGGCCGTCGCCACTGTCGCGCTCACCGTGCTCGCCGCGATGACGGCCCGTGCGGCGCGGCGCATCCCGCTGTGGTTCTCGACGGTGTTCGCGCTCGTCTTCCTGCTCGGCTTCCTCGTCTGGGCCTCGGCCGGAGCGACCCTGCCCGTCTCGGGACTGCTGCTCGGCACCGTCGGCCTCGCCACTCCGCTGATCTTCGGATCCCTCGGCGGCGTCATCTCGGAGCGCGTCGGCGTCGTCAACGTCGCGATCGAGGGGCAGCTCCTCGCGGGCGCGTTCACGGCCGCGGTCGTCGCGTCGATCACGCGTCAGCCGATCCTGGGCCTGGTCGCGGCGATGCTGGCGAGCGTGCTCGTCTCGTTCGTGCTCGCGGCCTTCGCGATCAAGTACGTCGTCGACCAGGTCATCGTGGGAGTGGTCCTGAACGTCCTCGTGACGGGTCTGACGAGCTTCCTCTACTCGCAGGTCCTCACCTCCGACGCCGAGACCTTCAACTCGCCGGTGCAATTCGAGACCCTGCCGATCCCGGTGCTCAGCCAGATCCCGGTGATCGGCGCGGTGCTCTTCAAGCAGTCCGTGATCGTCTACCTGATGTACGTCGCCATCGCCGCCGTCTGGTGGGGGCTCTTCAAGACGAAGTGGGGACTGCGCCTGCGCGCGGTCGGCGAGCACCCGCAGGCGGCCGACACGGTCGGCATCGACGTGGCGCGCACCCGCTTCTGGAACGTGTCCCTCGCGGGAGCGATCGCCGGCATCGGCGGCGCGTACTACACGCTCGACGCCGTCGGGGCCTTCGGCAAGGAGATGACGGCGGGTGCGGGCTTCATCGCCCTGGCCGCGGTGATCTTCGGCCGGTGGGACCCGATCAAGGCGACGCTCGCGTCCCTCCTGTTCGGCTTCGCGACGAACCTGCAGAACGTGCTCGGCGTGATCGGCTCGCCCGTCCCGAGCGAGTTCATGCTGATGCTCCCGTACCTGGTCACGATCTTCGCCGTGGCGGGTCTCGTCGGCCAGTCCCGCGGACCGGCGGCCGCCGGCAAGCCGTACCTGAAGTCCTGAGAGGGGTCCCGTGACCGACATCGACTGGGAGGCGCTGCGCGCCGCCGCGAACGACGCCATGGGCCGCGCCTACGCCCCGTACTCGAACTTCCCGGTCGGAGCGGCGGCCCTCGTCGACGACGGCCGGATCGTCTCCGGCTGCAACGTCGAGAACGCCTCGTACGGCATCGGCCTCTGCGCCGAGTGCGCGCTGGTCTCGTCCCTGCACATGACCGGCGGCGGCAAGCTCGTCGCCTTCACGTGCGTCGACGGCAACGGTGCGACGCTCATGCCCTGCGGCCGCTGCCGTCAGCTCCTGTTCGAGCACTCCGCGGAGGGGATGGTCCTCGAGACCGTCTCGGGACTGCGGAGCATCGACGAGGTCATCCCCGACGCGTTCGGCCCCCGCACCCTCCAGGCCTACGCGGGGGAGTAGCGGCGCCGCCGCCCCCGCCCCCGCCCGCCCCGCACACGAATCGAGCACCGCCATGACCGGCTCCACTCCCGTCGAGGCCTTCGACGCCGTCGACATCATCCGCACCAAGCGCGACAGGGGCTCCCTGTCGACCGCGCAGATCGACTGGCTGATCGACGCGTACACCCGCGGCTACGTCGCCGACGAGCAGATGGCCGCCTTCGCGATGGCCGTCCTGCTGAACGGGATGGGGCGTGACGAGATCCGCGACCTGACGCTGGCGATGATCGCGAGCGGCGAGCGGATGCACTTCGACGGGCTCGGCAAGAGGACGGTCGACAAGCACTCGACCGGGGGAGTCGGCGACAAGATCACGCTGCCTCTGATGCCGCTCGTCGCGTCGTTCGGCGTCGCGGTGCCGCAGCTGTCCGGTCGGGGACTCGGCCACACCGGCGGGACCCTCGACAAGCTGGAGTCGATCCCCGGCTGGCGCGCCGAGCTGGGCAACGACGAGATGTTCGAGCAGCTGCGCACTGTCGGCGGAGTGGTCTGCGCCGCCGGCTCGGGACTCGCGCCGGCCGACAAGAAGCTCTACGCCCTGCGCGACATCACGGGGACGGTGGAGGCGATCCCGCTGATCGCCTCCTCGATCATGTCGAAGAAGATCGCGGAGGGGACCGATGCGCTGGTGCTCGACGTCAAGTTCGGCTCCGGCGCCTTCATGGTCGACATCGAGCGCTCGCGCGAGCTGGCGCGCGCCATGGTCGACCTCGGGAACGACGCGGGGGTGCGCACCACGGCCCTGCTCACGAACATGAACGTGCCGCTCGGGCTCGCCATCGGCAACGCCAACGAGGTCCGGGAGTCGGTCGAGGTCCTCGCCGGCGGCGGCCCCGCCGATGTACGGGAGCTCACGCTCGCCCTCGCCCGCGAGATGCTCGCGCTGGCGGGCCTCCCGGACGCCGATGTCGAGCGGGCGCTCGACGGCGGCGCGGCGATGGACACCTGGAACGCGGTGATCCGCGCCCAGGGCGGCGATCCGACGGCGGCCCTCCCCGTCGCCCGCGAGACGCACGTCGTCCTTGCGGAGCGCGACGGAGTGCTGGTGGAGCAGCGGGCGCTGCCGTTCGGCATCGCTGCCTGGCGCCTGGGAGCGGGTCGGGCGCGCCAGCAGGACGCCGTGCAGCACGCCGCGGGCATCGACCTGCACGCCAAGCCGGGCGACGGGGTGCGCAGGGGCGACCCGCTGCTCACCCTCTCGGCCGATGAGCCCGCGCGGTTCGAGCGTGCTCTCGCCGCGCTCGAGGGCGCCTACCGCATCGGCGACGAGGGCGAGGCCGTCCTCGACGGCGGACCGCTCGTGGCGGAGCGCATCGCCTGAGGCGTCAGAGGCGGGCGACCGTCCCGATCACCAGATCCCAGAAGCGGTCGGAGTCGATCGCCGTCGCCACGGAGGTCCGGCAGCCGACCGGAGCGGTGGTGCGCAGATCGGCGACCGTCATGCCGACGGTGTGCTCGCCGCGCAGCTCCACCGTGAGCGGGGCACGGCGCACCTCCAGGACCGACGGGTCGATGACGTACGCCACCGCGACCGGATCGTGCACCGGGGGCGCGTCGAAGCCCTGCGCGTCGCGGTAGCTCGCCGCGAAGAAGTCGAGGAGCCCGACGCAGAAGCGGCCGACCTCGGAGTCGACGCCGCGGAACCGGGCGACGACGTCCTCCGTCGCGAGTGCCCGGTGCGTGACGTCGAGGCCGACCATGGTGACGTCCCAGCCGGCGCCGAAGACGATGTGGGCCGCCTCCGGGTCGGCGAGGATGTTGAACTCCGCGGTCGCCGTCCAGTTGCCGCCCTGCACCCCTCCGCCCATGAGGACGACCTCGCGGACGAGCTCCGCGAGTCGCGGCTCGCGCCGGACCGCCATCGCGATGTTGGTGAGCGGTCCGGTCGGCACCAGTGTGATCGAGCCAGGGGGTGCTGCGAGGACCTCCTCGATGATCAGGTCGACGGCGTGGCGGGGATCGAGGGCCGGGCGCCGCTCCGGGAGAGCCGGACCGTCCATGCCGCTCTCGCCGTGGATGTCCGGCGCGGGCTCGGCGTCGCGCACGAGGGGGCGGTGCATCCCGGCGGCGATCGGGACGCCCGTCAGTCCGGCGATCGCGGCGACCGCGCGAGCGTTGGCGGTCACCTTCTCCAGCGTCTGGTTGCCCGCCACCGTGGTGATCGCGACCAGCTCGATCGCGGGGCTGCCGTGGGCGAGGAGGATCGCCAGCGCGTCGTCGTGGCCGGGGTCGCAGTCCAGGATGATCCGTCGTCCGCTCATACCCGCACCCTACGCGGCTCCTCCCCAGCCGCGGATCCGTGCCGTCTCCACGGGGTGCGGAGTGCTCCCGTCACGGCGTCGGCACTCGGCAGTAGGGTGGTCCGCGAACCGTCGCCCGACACCGAGGAGCACCGTGACCGACACCATCGAGGAGTACCTCCTCCCGGGCGAGGGCATCCTCATCGACGAGCTGCCGAAGGTCTCGCTGCACGATCACCTCGACGGGGGCTCCGCCCCGAGACGATCCTCGAGCTCGCCGCGTCCGCCGGCGTCGCCGTGCCGGCCGACGAGCCCGAAGCGCTGCGCCGCTGGATCACGACCACCGCCGACTCCGGATCGCTGACCGACTACATCGCGACGTTCGAGACGACGGTCTCGGTGATGCAGACCGCGCCCGCCCTCGAGCGCGTCGCGCGCGAGTTCGTGCTCGATCTCGCCGCCGACGGGGTCGTGCACGGCGAGGTCCGCTGGGCGCCCGAGCAGCACCTGCGTTCGGGGCTCACACTCGACGCGGCGGTCGAGGCCGTGCAGGAGGGACTGCAGCAGGGCGTCCAGGAGGCCGCTGCCCGGGGCTCGCGCCTGCGGGTGGGCCAGCTGATCACGGCGATGCGCCACACCGACCGCTCGCTCGAGATCGCCGAGCTCGCCCTCCGGCACCGCGAGCGCGGAGCCCTTGGCTTCGACATCGCCGGCGCCGAGGCGGGCTTCCCCGCCTCCCGCCACCGCCCGGCCTTCGAGCTCCTCGCGGCCGCGCACTTCCCGACGACGGTCCATGCGGGCGAGGCCGATGGTCTCGACAGCATCCGCTCCGCCCTCCTCGACGGCCGGGCCCTCCGCCTCGGCCACGGAGTGCGGCTCGCCGAGGACATCGCGATCGAGCGCCAGGACGACGACGCGAGCTACGTGACCCTCGGCGAGCTGTCCGAGTGGGTGAAGGACCGCAGGATCGCCCTCGAGCTCAGCCCGTCCTCGAACCTCCAGACCGGCGCCGTCGCGGCCTGGGGCACCGAGCTCGTCGACCACCCGTTCGACCTGCTCTACCAGCTGGGCTTCCGGGTGACCGTCAACACCGACAACCGCCTGATGAGCGGGACGACCCTCAGCCGTGAGCTCGCCCTGCTGTCGGACGCCTTCGGCTACGACCTCGACGACTTCGAGGTGTTCCAGATCAACGCCGCGGAGGCGAGCTTCCTCCCGCTGGACGAGCGCCGCGAGCTGATCGAGACGATCACCGCCGGCTTCGAAGCGGCCTGACCGTGCCCCTCGACGCCCTCGCCGACGACGCGATCGCACTCCGGCACCCCGCCGCCAGCTGGCGGGAGGCGGTCCTCGAGGCCGGTCGCGCGCTCGAGCGCAGCGGCGCCGTCGATCCGGCCTACTCGCGCCGCATGGTCGAGCAGATCGACGTCCTCGGCCCCTACATCGTCATCGCCCCGGGACTCGCGCTCGCGCACGCCCGCCCCGGCAACGACGTGCACAGCGACGGACTCTCCGTCGTCACGCTCGCCGAGCCCGTCGCCTTCGGGCACAGCACCAACGACCCGGTCTCCGTCGTCATCGGCATCGCCGCCACTCAGGCGCACGGCCACGTCGGGTTCGTCGCCGGCCTCGCCGACGTCCTCAGCCGCCCCGACGCGATCGGCGCACTCGCCGCCGCGCGCACGGTCGGCGGCGTCAACGCCGTCCTCACGGACGACACCCCGCACCACGGAAGAAGCTCATGAAGATCGTCACCCTCTGCGGCGCCGGAATCGGCACCTCCGCCATCCTCAAGCTGGGCGCCGAGCGCGCCCTCGAAGCGCTCGACCTCGAGGCCGAGGTCGTCGCCTCCGACATCGCCTCGGTCGACGCCCTCGCTGCCGACGCGCAGGTCATCCTGACCTCCGGCGAGCTCGTCGACCGCATCGGACGGACCTTCGCCGAGGTCGTCGTGATCGACAACTACCTCGACCAGGCCGAGATCACGGCGAAGATCGAGCGCGCTCTCGGCTGATCCGCCGTGCTGATTCCTGAGCCGCCCCCTGTGCGGCTCAGCGCGGTCGGGCTGTGCTTGTTCCTGAGCCGCCCCTTGTGCGGCTCAGCGCGGTCGGCTTCGCGAGGTGGTGCGTTCCGTGGAGCGGGTCGCGTCGCGCTGTCCTGAATCGCTGGCACGCGATTCCGGATCGCGCGCTCCGGCGGGGCGGCGATCCGGTCATCCAGACGTCTAGTGGTGCTCCGGCGCCCCTGTCGGGTCGGGAAGCGCTCGAGTTGCTCGAGGGCGGCGCCGACGTTCGTGCGCTGCGAGATGCCACTTCGGTGCGGGGCGCGCCGAGGGAGGCGTACCGAAGTGGCAGCTCGCGGGAGGCGCGGCAGGGTCAGTGGAGGAGGGACTCGGCGCCGGTGCGGAGGGCGGACAGGCGGCTGGAGACCTCGGAGCGGCGCACCGAGGGGTCGGGGTCCGAGGACCACGCGTCGAGGTACAGCTTGACCTTGGGCTCGGTGCCGCTCGGGCGGGCGATGAGGCGCGCGCCGTCGAGGGTGAAGCGCAGCGCGTCCGTCGGCGGCGCACCGTCCTCGACCTCCAGCAGGTCCTCGACCCGCTGCACCGGGAGCCCGCCGATCGAGGTCGGCGGAGTCGCGCGCACCGCCGCCATGATCCGACCGATCTCGGACAGGTCGGTGACCCGCAGCGAAATCTGCTCCGAGCCGAAGAGCCCGAAGCGCTCGGCGAACGACTCGAGCTCGTCGGCGATCGTCCGCCCTTCGGTGGCGAGGGAGCTGGCCAGATCGAGGAACGCGAGCGCCGCCGAGATGCCGTCCTTGTCCCGGACGGTCGCCGGATTCACGAGATAGCCGAGCGCCTCCTCGTAGCCGAACACGAGGTCCGGCACGCGCGAGATCCACTTGAAGCCGGTCAGGGTCTCGACGAACGCGAGCCCGTAGTCGGCCGCCACCGCGCCCAGCGCGGGGGAGGAGACGATCGAGCAGGCGAGCGCCCCTCCCACCCGGCCCTCGGCGCGGGCGCGCTCCGCTGCCCGCCAGCCGAGCAGCGAGCCGACCTCGTTGCCGGTCAGGCGGCGGAAGCCCTCCGGAGCGCTCTCGTCCGGGATCGCGGCGGCGAACCGGTCGGCGTCGGGGTCGTTCGCCACGATCAGATCGGCTCGTCCGGTGCGGGCAGTGGCGAAGGCGAGATCCAGAGCCCCGTCCTCCTCCGGGTTCGGGAACGCGACCGTGGGGAACGCGGGGTCGGGATCGATCTGCTCCACGACGACCAGCGGCTCGTCGAAGTCGGCCGCGGACAGCACGCGGTGCGCGGTCTCCCAGCCGACCCCGTGCATCGCCGTGTAGACGACGCGCAGGGGCGTGCTCTGGCGCCCGACGCCGGCCGTGGCGTCGATGTAGGCGGTCACGACGCTCTCGTCGGCCGTCCGGTACTCGCCGCGCGGCAGGTCCGTCACACGCCGGGTCCGCGCCACGTCGAGGATCCTCTCGGCGATCTCGCCGTCGACCGGCGGCACGATCTGCGAGCCGTCGTCCGCGCCCCCGAGGTACACCTTGTAGCCGTTGTCCTGAGGCGGGTTGTGGCTCGCGGTGACCATCACGCCGGCGTCCGCCCGCAGGTGGCGCACAGCGAAGGCGAGCACCGGCGTGGGCAGCAGGCGCGGCAGGAGCACCGCGTCGACGCCCGCTCCGGCCATCAGTGCAGCGGAGTCCTCGGCGAAGATCCGGGAGTTCTTCCGCCCGTCGTAGCCGATGACGACGACGGGGCGCACGGTGCCGCGCTCCAGGAGGTACTCGGCGAGGCCGACGGCGGCCTGCGAGACCAGCACGCGGTTCATCCGGTTGGAGCCGGCGGCGATCGCACCCCGCAGGCCCGCGGTGCCGAACGCGAGGCGCGAGCCGAAGCGGTCCTCGAGCTCGGCCGACGCCTCGGCGTCGCCGGCCTCGTCGGCGACCAGCAGGCGCACGAGCTCCTCGCGGGTCTCGGCGTCGGGGTCCTGGGCGAGCCAGTCCTCGGCGAGGGAGCGGATCCCGGCGCTCACAGGGTCTCCGTGATGCCCGCGAGCAGCCCGGCGAGATCGTCCTCGGCGTTCCGACCGGCCTCGAGGACCTCCTCGTGGCTCAGAGCCGTCTTCTGGATGCCGGCGGCGAGGTTGGTGATCAGCGACATGCCGAGCACCTCCATGCCCGCCTCGCGTGCGGCGATGGCCTCGAGAGCCGTCGACATGCCGACGATGTGGCCGCCCATGATCCGTGCCATCTGCACCTCGGCGGGCGTCTCGTAGTGCGGACCGCGGAACTGGACGTAGACGCCTTCGTCGAGCTCGGCGCGCGTCCCCCGGGCGAGAGCGCGCAGCCGGGAGGAGTAGAGGTCGGTGAGGTCGACGAAGGTCGCGCCCTCCAGGGGCGAATCGGCGGTGAGGTTGATGTGGTCGCTGATGAGCACCGGGGTCCCCGGCGTCCAGTGCTCCTTGATGCCGCCCGCGCCGTTGGTGAGGATCATCACCGAGGCGCCGGTCGCGGCCGCGGTCCGCACGCTGTGGGCGACCCGGCGCACGCCGTAGCCCTCGTAGTAGTGCGTGCGGGCGCCGATGATGAGCGCGCGCTTGCCGGTGGGCAGCAGGACGGAGCGGAGCGTGCCGCCGTGGCCGTGCACCGCCGGCTTCGAGAAGCCGACGATCTCGGTCGCGTCGACGGTGGCGGTCGTCTCGCCGATGAGATCGGCGGCCTTGCCCCATCCGCTGCCGAGGGTGAGGGCTATGTCGTGCTTCTCGACGCCCGTCGCCTCGGCGATCTGAGCGGCGGCGTCGCGGGCGATCGCGAAAGGATCGGCGTCGGCGGAATCGAGCGGATTCGGGGTCTGGTCGGCCATTCCCCCACCCTATCCACGGCCCGCGGGAAGGTCCGAGCGCGGAAGGCGCCGGGCCGGGCGCCACGCCGATTGGGTGAACTCCCAGCGACGGAGGACAATGGGAGCCATGGCTTACGAGTTCGAGCGCACGCAGAGGATCGCCGTACTCGGAGGGGGACCCGGAGGCTACGAAGCCGCCATCGCCGGCGCGCAGCTGGGCGCAGAGGTCACGCTCGTCGAGCGCGTCGGAGTGGGCGGCTCGGCCGTCATCACCGACGTCGTCCCGTCGAAGTCGCTGATCGCGACCGCCGAGGCGACCAACGCGATCGGCGAGGCCGCCGATCTCGGCGTGCAGTTCTTCACCCGCTCCGAGCAGACGAACAAGCCGGTCCGCCCCGAGGTGGCGGTGAACCTCGCCACCGTCAACAAGCGCCTGCTCGGTCTCGCGCGCCAGCAGTCCGAGGACATGCGCGCGAACCTCGTGCACCACGGCGTGCGCATCGTCTCGGGCGACGGCCGACTGGACGGCTCGAACGCCCTCATCGTCTCGACCGCGCCCGGCGAGGAGGGCATGGACTTCGACCGCATCGAGGCCGACACCATCGTCGTCTCGGTCGGGGCGAGCCCGCGCGTCCTGCCCACCGCTGCCCCCGACGGCGAGCGGATCATGAGCTGGACGCAGCTCTACAACCTCAAGACCGTTCCCGAGCACCTGATCGTCGTCGGCTCCGGGGTGACCGGCGCCGAGTTCGCCTCCGCGTACCGCGCCCTGGGCGCGAAGGTCACCCTGATCTCGTCCCGCGACCAGGTGCTGCCGGGGGAGGACGCCGACGCGGCCGCCGTCATCGAGAACGTCTTCAAGCGCAACGGCATGACCGTGCTCTCCAAGTCCCGCGCCGACCGAGTCGAGCGGACCGAGAAGGGCGTCCGCGCCGTGCTCTCCGACGGCCGCGTCGTGGAGGGCTCGCACTGCCTGATGGCCGTCGGCTCCGTGCCGAACACGGCCGGCATCGGCCTCGAGGAGGCGGGCGTCCAGCTGACGGAGTCCGGCCACATCCGCGTGAACCGCGTCGCGCGCACCAGCGTCCCGTCGATCTACGCGGCAGGCGACTGCACGACCTTCCTCCCGCTCGCCTCCGTCGCGGCCATGCAGGGACGCACGGGCGTGTTCCACGCCATGGGCGACGCCGTGAACCCCACCGAGGTGCGCAACGTCGCCGCGAACATCTTCACCCAGCCCGAGATCGCGACGGTCGGCTGGAGCCAGCGCGAGATCGAGGAGGGCATCGCGCAGGGCGAGATCTACAAGCTCCCGCTCGCCGCGAACCCGCGAGCGAAGATGATGGGCATCCGCGACGGCTTCGTGAAGCTCTTCGCCCGCACCGGCTCCGGCACCGTCATCGGAGGCGTCATCGTCGCCCCGAAGGCGAGCGAGCTGATCTTCCCCCTCGCGCTCGCCGTCGAGCACCGGCTGACCGTCGACCAGGTCGCCCGCGCCTTCACCGTGTACCCGAGCCTCACCGGCTCGATCTCGGATGCGGCGCGTGCCATGCACATCGTGAGCTAGCGCTCATCGTGAGCTCGCTCACGATGAGCGCTAGCTCACGATGTGCGGTCCTCTTTCCGAGCCGCTCCCTGCGCGGCTCGGCGCGGTCGGCTGCGTAGGTGGTGCGTTTCGCAGAGCGGGTCGCGTCGCGCTGTCTCGAATCGCTGGCACGCGATCTGCTGCCTTTTTCTGAGCCGCCCCCTGTGCGGCTCAGCGCGGTCGGCTGAGCGGGTGGGGCGTTCTGCAGAGCGGGTCGCGTCGCGCTGCTTCGAATCGCTGACACGCGATTCTCACACTCGCGCTCGTGCGGGGTCAGCACTACGGAGGCTCGCCTCTGCTGATCCCGGATCGAAGGTCGAGAGCGCGGATCGCGGCGTCCGGTCTTTCGAGAAGTCAGGCTAGCTGTGCAGAACGACAGTCAGGAGGGGGCCCGGACGCCATCGTGGCTGACGGGCGCTGTCGGCTGAGGTTCTGCATCCGACCGATTCGATGCTCGATGAGCAGGACTCCCGCGGACGGACCGCATTCACGCCCGGGCTTCGCCCGAGGCTCTCACCCCGGGCCGCCGCCGTCGCTGACCGGGGACGGCGCCTTCCCCTCGCTGATCGAGTAGCCCGCGGAGCGGGCGTATCGAGATCCACCGACGACGGACGCGCGGGGAGCGGTCACCCGCCCCGCGCGCGGCGGATGCGCGTCAGACGATCGAGAGCAGGACGTGGCCCGCGGAGACCGTCGTGCCCGCCTCGGCGGCCAGGCCCGTCACGACGCCGTCCTTGTGGGCGGTGAGCGGCTGCTCCATCTTCATCGCCTCGAGCACCACGACGAGGTCGCCCGCCACGACGCTGTCGCCCTCGGCGACGGCCACCTTCACGATCGTCGCCTGCATCGGCGAGGTGACCGAGTCGCCCGTCACGGTGCTGACCGAGCCCGAGCCGCGGCGCTTGGGGCGCTCGCGGCCGAGGCCGAGCGCACCGGGCCGGAGGAGCGCATCAGGTCGCCCGGCAGCGACACCTCGACGCGGCGCCCGTCGACCTCCACGACCACGCTCTGACGTGCTGCGGCCTCCGGGGCCGCTCCCGGCTCACCGCTCCACGGCTCGATCGTGTTGTCGAACTCGGTCTCGATCCAGCGCGTGTAGATCGAGAACGGGGCGTCGCCCTCCGGCGCGAAGGCGGGGTCGCGCACGATCGCGCGGTGGAAGGGGAGGACGGTCGGCAGACCGGTGACCTCGAACTCCTCGAGGGCGCGGCGCGAGCGCTCCAGCGCCTCCGCGCGGGTGCTGCCGGTCACGATCAGCTTGGCGAGCAGCGAGTCGAACGAGCCCGAGATCACGTCGCCCGAGACGACGCCGGAGTCGACGCGCACGCCGGGTCCGCCCGGCGCCTTGAAGACGTGCACGGGGCCGGGGGCGGGCAGGAAGCCGCGTCCCGCGTCCTCGCCGTTGATGCGGAACTCGAAGGAGTGGCCGCGGGGAGCCGGGTCGTCGTAGTCGAGGACACCGCCCTCGGCGAGGCGGAACTGCTCGCGGACGAGGTCGATGCCCGTGATCTCCTCCGAGACCGGGTGCTCGACCTGGAGCCGGGTGTTGACCTCGAGGAACGAGACGGTGCCGTCCTTGCCCACGAGGAACTCGCAGGTGCCGGCGCCCTGGTAGCCGACCTCGCGGAGGATCGCCTTGGACGCGCGGTAGAGCTCGGCGTTCTGCTCGTCCGTGAGGAACGGCGCGGGCGCCTCCTCGACGAGCTTCTGGTGACGACGCTGCAGCGAGCAGTCGCGGGTGGAGACGACGACGACGTTGCCGTGGGCGTCCGCCAGGCACTGCGTCTCGACGTGCCGGGGCTGGTCGAGGTACTTCTCGACGAAGCACTCGCCGCGGCCGAAGGCGGCGACCGCCTCGCGGGTGGCGGAGGCGAACATCTCCTCGACCTCGTCGCGCTCGCGGGCGACCTTGAGGCCGCGACCGCCGCCTCCGAACGCCGCCTTGATGGCGACGGGCAGACCGTGCTGATCGACGAACTCGAGCACCTCGGCCGCGCCCGAGACGGGGTTCAGGGTTCCGGGGGCCAGCGGCGCGCCGACCTTCTCGGCCACGTGGCGCGCCGAGACCTTGTCGCCGAGGCGCTCGATGGCGTCGGGGCTCGGGCCGATCCAGACGAGCCCGGCGTCGATGACCGCGCGGGCGAAGTCGGCGTTCTCTGCGAGGAAGCCGTAGCCGGGGTGGACCGCGTCGGCGCCGGAGCGGCGGGCGACCGAGAGGAGCTTCTCGATGACGAGGTAGGTCTCGGCGCTGGTGGTGCCGCCGAGGGCGTACGACTCGTCGGCGAGGCGGCTGTGCACCGCGTCGCGGTCCTGGTCGGCGTAGACGGCGACCGACGCGATACCGCTGTCGCGGGCGGCTCGGATGACTCGGACGGCGATCTCGCCTCGGTTGGCGATGAGCACCTTCGTAATACGCGACATGGTTCCCCACCCTAGGGGCCCGCTCGGCGATGCCTGTGGCGGCTCACCACAAAGAAGAGCGGGGGCTTCGTCGGTTCCTCACAACCCCCGCGGACTCAGCGGTTCCAGAGCGCCGTCCAGGGCACGCCGAGCTCGCGCACCAGCGAGCGGAGGGTCGGCACGGACATGCCGACGACGGTCGAGGGGTCGCCCTCGATCCGGGAGATGAACCCGGCTCCGCGTCCGTCGATGGTGAACGCTCCGGCCACCTCGAGCGGCTCTCCCGTGGCGATGTAGGCGTCGATCTCGTCGTCCTCGATGTCGGCGGCGAAGTGGACGGCCGCGGAGGTGACCGCCCCGGTCTCGGCGCGGACCCGCCCGCCGCGGTGGTCGATCAGCCAGTGACCCGAGTGGAGGCGCCCCTCCCTGCCGCGCTGGGCCCGCCAGCGCTCCCGCGCCCGCTCCGGCTCGTGCGGCTTGCCGTGCACCACGCCGTCGAGCACGAAGGCGGAGTCGCCGCCCAGCACCAGCCCGTCGATCCGCGGTCCGAGGACGGCACGGGCCTTCGCCCGTGCGAGCAGGGCGACGGTCCCGTCGGCGTCGAGCGGCGCACCCGCCTCCTCCTCGGCGCGGGCGACGGCCGCGGGCTCGTCGACCTCCGAGGGCACGACCACCGGCTCGATGCCCGAGGCCCGCAGCAGCGCCAGGCGCGCGGGGGAGGTGGAGGCGAGGTAGAGGCGCATGCGTGCTCCCTGCGGCCGGGCCCCCGCTGTGGGATGCTCGATGGATGTCGAAGTCCGCGTCCCGCACACCCTCCCGTCCCTCCGAGGACGACGGCGCACTCGGGACGCAGGTCGAGCTCGAGATTAGCAACGTGGCCCACGGCGGCGTGTTCGTCGCCCGCCACGAGGGCCGCGTCGTCTTCGTCCCCGACGTGCTCCCCGGGGAGCGGGTGCGCGCCCGCATCAGCGAGGTCCGTCACGACAGCTTCTGGCGCGCCGACGCCCTCGAGGTGCTCGAGGCCTCGCCGCACCGGGTGCCCCACGTCTGGCCGGAGGCCGCCATCGAGCGCCGACCGGAGGAGCGCGTCGGCGGAGCCGAGTTCGGGCACGCGGCGCTGGAGCACCAGCGCACCCTCAAGCGGGCGGTCCTCGAGGACGCCTTCTCCCGCTTCGCCCGCCGCGAGGTGAGCGTCGAGGTGTCGACGATCGCCGGTGACGACGGCACGCGGGGTCTGGGCTGGCGCACGAGGAACCGCCTGCACGTGGACGACGAGGGCAGGGTCGGCCCCTACGCCTCGCGCAGCCACCACGTCGTCACGGTGGAGAGCCTGCCGCTCGCGACCGCGGCTTCCTCCGCGGCCGCGCCCCTCGCCGATCGGCTCGCACCCGGCTCCGTGGTCGACCTCGTCGATGCGGCGGGTTCCGACGGCGCGGCCGTCCTCGTGCACGACCCCTCCGACAAGCGTGCGCGCCGCGATCGGACCGTCGTCACCGAGTTCGTCGCCGACCGCACCTTCCGCGTCGACCGCGCCGGCTTCTGGCAGGTGCACCGCGGCGCCGCCACGGCGCTGTTCGACGCCGTGCAGTCGGCCCTCGACGTCGAGCTGAGCGATCCGCGGGCCGCGAACCACGACCTCTACGGCGGAGTCGGCCTGCTCGCGGCCGCGCTCGCCGACCGTCTCGGCGCCGGCGTCCGCGTGACGAGCGTCGAGAGCGACTCCCGGGCCACCGAGCACGCGCTCGAGAACCTGTCCGACCAGGTCGGCGCCCGCGCCGTCACCGCGCGGGTCGACCGCTACCTCCGCGACGCGATCGCCCAGGCGGACGCCCGCGAGCGGGAGCGCTGGCGCTCGGCGACCGTCGTCCTCGATCCGCCGCGCTCCGGTGCGGGCCGCGCGGTCACCGATGCGCTGGTCGAGCTCGCGCCGGCGCAGCTGGTCTACGTCGCCTGCGACCCGGTCGCCCTCGCGCGCGACGTCGGAGCGCTCACCGCCGGCGGGTACGAGCTGGAGCGGCTGGACGGCTTCGACCTCTTCCCGAACACCTCGCACGTCGAGGCCGTCGCCCGCCTCTCGCGCCGCTCCGGCTGACCCCGCCCTCGCTACGATGATCCCCGATGGAGTGGACGGATGAACGCTGAGCCCGCCGAGGATCCGCGCGTGCGCGTGGCCATCGTCGACGACCACGAGTCGGTGCGCCTCGGGGTCGCCGCCGCGATCGATGCCGCGGGGATGCACGTGGTCGCCGCCGCAGAGACGGTCCGAGCGCTCGAGCAGGTGGTCGGCGGAGCCGAGATCGAGGTCCTGGTCCTGGACCTCTCGCTGAACGACGGATCGAGCATCACCGCCAACGTGAAGTGGGGCCAGGTCCGCGGATCCGCCGTCCTCGTGCACAGCATCGCCGACCGGGTCGTCGCGGTGCGGGAGGCGCTCGCCGCCGGTGCCGCCGGCGTGATCCCGAAGTCTTCCCCGATGTCGACGGTCGTCGCCGCGATCCGGACGGTCGCCCGGGGCGAGGTGCTGAACAACCTCGAGTGGGCGTCGGCGATCGACGCCGACGACGACTTCGCCCGGGCCGTGCTGGGTCGCCGCGAACGCGATGTCCTGCACCTGTACGCCTCCGGTCTGCCGTTGAAGCTCGTCGCCGACCGGCTGCAGATCTCGGTGTCGACGGCCAAGGAGTACCTCGACCGGATCCGCGACAAGTACGTCGAGATCGGCCGGCCGGCGCCCACCAAGGTCGACCTCCTGCGCCGCGCCGTGGAGGACGGGATCCTGCCCGGCATCGATCCGGACGACGGCGATGTCGGCCGCTGAGGTCGCTCCCGCCCGCGCGCACGCCAACCGGACGCGCATCGACCGCATCATCGGCACGGTCGTCTCGTTCTTCGGCTTCGGCTTCGCCCTGCAGACGATCCCGCCGATCCTGAACCAGCTGCCGGACCTCGTGCCCGCGGTCGCGTGGCCGGTGCTCGTGCTCGTCTTCGGTGCGATGGCGGCGTCGGTCGTCACCGCCGTGCTGGGGCGCGGCACCAGGGTCACCGCCGTGCTCGCCGCCGGCGGCCTCCTGATCGCGCTCCTGACCTGGCCGCTCGCGGTCCAGCCGGGCGTCGCGACGGACACGCCCTGGGTCTACTACCTGCTGACGATCGGGACCGCCTTCTGCACCGTGGTCGCTCCGCTGCGCGTCGTCATCGTGTACGCGGTCCTCACCCCCGTCCTCTTCGGCGTCCTGCGCGTGCTCCCCGCCGGTGGCGCGGCGGAGCCGACCCGCGCGGTGCTCGACGCCTTTTACGTCGGCATCGTGGGCTTCGTCATGATGGTCCTCATCACGGTGCTGCGTCAGTCGGCCGACGAGGTCGATCGGGCCCAGACGACCGCGATGGAGCAGTACGAGGCCGCCATGCGCCAGCACGCGGGCGAGGTCGAGCGGATCGAGGTCGACGCTCTCGTGCACGACAACGTGCTGGCCACTCTGCTCGCCGCGGCCACCGCCGAGTCGCCGGCCGAGCGCTCGCTCGTCGCCTCCATGGCGCGGCGGACGCTGGCGGTCCTGCTCCCCGAGAAGGAGTCGGAGGTGGCGGAGGGAGCGGTGCCCCTCGAGCTGGTCGAGCGTCAGCTCGCGCACGCCGCCTCCACGTTCTCGGCGGTGAACGACGTGCGGATCGCCGACGGTGCCGACGGGAGGACCGACGCGGTCCCGCGCGCGGTCGCCGAGGCCGTGCTCGGCGCGGTGTGGCAGGCGCTCACGAACAGCGTCCAGCACGCAGGCCCGAGCGATCGGGTGCGCAGGAGCGTCACCGGGCTGCTCCGCGGAGATGCGGTCGCGGTCGTGGTCGAGGACGACGGACGGGGCTTCCGGGTGTCCGAGGTGCCGCGCGAGCGCCTCGGGATCCGCCTCTCGATCCTCGAGCGGGTCCACAACGTCGACGGAGAGGCCGGGGTCGAGTCGAGTCCGGGGCGGGGCACGCGGGTCAGCATCGCCTGGACCGCGGCCGCGCAGGCGGTCCGGTCGGGAGCGCGCTCGTGATCGCCTACCCGCGACCGCTGCTCTACGCGCTCGGCGCCGGCTTCTCGCTCTACCACGTCGTCCTCGCCTTCTTCTCGTTCCGGAACTCGCCCGCGAGCGTCTTCGACCTGGTCGCGGTCGCCGTCTACGTCGCGGCGACCGTCCTCGCCCTGTGGCCGGGATCGACGACCCGGATGGAGTCGGCGCTCGCCGCCGGAATGACGGCGGTCGCGATCGCCCTCCCGCTCCTGGTCGCACCGACGCAGGACCCCCACCGCGTCGAACGGGTACTCCACGTGGTACATCGCGGCTGTCGGCACGCTCATGACCATCGTCTGCGCGCGCAGCCGCCCCGCCTTCGCCTGGGCAGGCATGCTCTTCCTCGCCGTCCACACCGTGGTGTGGGCCGGCCCGATCGCCCTCGCGACGCTCGGCGTCATCGGCGGTCTCGCCTGGGTCGGGATCGCGCAGCTGCTCATCATCGAGCTCGGCCGGGCCGGCTCGGAGGCGCGCGTCCTCGAGGCGGCCGAACGCGCGGCGACGTCGTGGCGGGCGGCGGAGGAGGCGCACCTCTCCGAGCGCGAGGTGCGCCTGGATCAGACCCGCGCCATCGCCTCCGAGATGCTCCGCCGCATCGCCACGGGCGGCTCGGGGCTGTCGGACGAGGAGCGCCGCGAGTGCCGTCTCCTCGAGGCGTCCGTGCGCGACGAGATCCGGGGCCGGCGGCTGCTGGACGACCGGGTCCGCCGGTTGGTCCTCGACGCGCGTCGACGGGGAGTGACCGTCTCGGTGCTCGATGACGGCGGGCTCGACCACACTTCCGAGGAGGAGAGCAGTCGCGTGCTGAGCGAGCTCGCCCAGGCGCTCGGAGGGATCCGCGACGGCGTGGACCGCATCGTCGTGCGGACCGCCTCCGCCGACTCGCCGTCGGCCGTGACGGTGGTCGGTCTGCGGACGGCGGACGACGGCAGTGCCGGCGCGCTGGGCTCCGACGACTCCGCGGACGAGGTCGACGCCTGGGTCGAGATCCGCCGCGACGGGCGCGGCGCGTAGCCTCCCGGCCTCGGGGGTCTCGGAGGTGCGCCGCCGTCGACGAGGAGCCCGCCTGACGTCGCTCCCCGCCCGACCCGATCGCGGAACCGTGCCGCACCGGGGCACCGGAACGGACCGGTTAAAAGAGTGCGGCGGGCTGTCCACTCCTCCGAAGAGGGGGCCCAGCCCGCCGTCAAACCCCGAGTGAGGGCAATAACCCGAATATCGCCCTCACTCGCCCCCAAAACACCCGCCTCGTTACCCTGGTCGGCGAGTGATTGGCGATGCTCTCTCCGAGGAGTGAACACCTAACACGGATAATCATGCTCAGTCCGGACGCCCCCAGATAGTCGTCACTTTAGGGGACTAATCGGGGTACAAATTCGAGGCTCCTACGGAAGGCGTCCCCCTGGACGGGCGACAGCTGCCCGGTGGGGCTCAGCCGGAGAACGAGCGCCAGGCTCCGGGGCCAGGGTGCAGCGGCGCGCGGACGGCGTTCGAGCGGTCGTTCCAGCCGCTCACGAGCTCGGCCGATTCCTCCGGCACGTCGGCCGCCTGAGCGGCGAGGGCGGTGACGACAGCGGTCACAGCGGCGATCTCGCGATCGCCGAGACCGGGGGTGGAGATCACGACGGAGGGGGAGGAGTCCTGAGCACTCATCCCGCGACGGTACCGCATGCCACTCGCGGCCGACGCGCGGCGGGGTGTCATTATGCTGACGCCGGACGCCGCTGGAGCGACGACCGCACCGTTCTCGAACCGGGAGTCCCATCGTGCCGTCGTGGATCCCTCCGCGCGCCTCCGCCGCCGCCCGCTCCGTGATCGCGGGGGCGCGCCGCTCGCCCGTCGCCGTGGCGGTCGTGTCCCTCCTCCTGGTCGCGAGCACCCTCGCCGGAACGACGGCGGGACCCGCCTCGGCGCTCACCGGGCAGACGTGGGCCGCGGGACCGGGCACGACCCTCGCCGGGCGCCCCTGGACGGCGGTGACGGCTCTGCTCATCGCCTCGGATCCGCTGCAGCTCGTCCTCGACGCGGTCCTGGTGCTCCTGGTGCTCGTGATCGCCGAACGGCGCCTCGGGCCGCTGCGCACCGCGCTCTCGTTCGTCGTCACGGGCGCGATCGGAGTGACGACCGGGTCGCTCCTGCAGGTCGTGGGAGCCGCGGCAGGCGAGTGGTGGGCGAGCGACACCCTCGGCGACCTCACCTTCGATCCTCTGATCGGGGCGGTCGGCGCGCTGATGGCTTCCACGGCCGTCACGGGTGCGCTGTGGCGCCGCAGACTGCGGGTGACGACCTTCGCCGTCGTGCTGATGTTCGTGCTCTACGCCGGCGACTCCGCCGACGTCCACCGCCTGCTCGCCGGGCTCGCGGGTCTCGTGCTCGGCGCGGTCCTGTCGGGCGGAGTCGCAGGGCTCCGCCCCCGCCGGATCGCACCCAGCTCGCATCGCGAGTCGCGGGGCCTCCTCGCCGTGATCGTGGCGGTCACCGCTCTGGGACCGCTGGTGGCCGTGCTCTCCGACTCCGGGTACGGTCCCTTCTCGTTCCTCGGCCGACTGCTCCAGAACGCGTTCACCGGGACGGGTGACCTCGAGGACCCGTGCACCCGCCTCGCGCGGCACTGCACGCACCACGTCAGGCTCAGCCTCGCCGAGCCCGGAGCGATCCTGCTGGCCTTCGTGCCGATGGTCCTGCTGCTCGTGGCCGCCGGAGGCCTGCGGTCCGGGCGGCGCCTCGGGCTCGTCCTCGCCCTCGGTGTGAACGGCGCCATCGTCGTGCTCGACGTCCTCTCGCTCCAGCGGACGGCACGGCACCCCGAATTCGCGCACTACACCGAGTACCTGCTCTGGGTGGCGACGACCGTTCTGGTGCCGCTCGCGGTGATGGCGCTCCTCATCGGCGGGCGGCGCCACTTCCGGATCCGCGCCCCGCGCGCGGCCGCCCGACGCTGGCGGCGCGTCGTCGCCGCGTCCTTCGCCGTCGGGCTGGGCGGCTGCCTGGCCCTCGCCTTCGCCGCGCGGTCGAGCTTCGAGCCGGCCGTCGGCACGGCCCGGCTCGTGGTGGACGGCCTGCTGCGCTTCGTCCCCGTGGTCTTCCTGGGCGGAGCCGGACGGATCGCCGTGCCCCGGGAGCCGCTCGCGCGGTCCGTCTTCGAGTGGGTCGGACCGGTGTTCTGGCTCGTGGTCATCATCGCCGTCCTGGCGCTGCTGCGGGCGACGGACGCCGAGCGGCTGCACGGCGACGAGGCGCGGTACCGCGGGATCCTGGCCCGGCACGGTGCCGGCAGCCTGGGTCATCAGGGCACGTGGCAGGGCAACGACCACTGGATCGCTCCGGACGGCGAGGGCGGCGTGGCCTACCGCGTCGTGGGAGGGGTGGCGATCGCCCTGTCCGATCCTGCCTGCGCTCCCGGGTGCCGCCGCGAGGTGGTCGACGGCTTCCTCCGTCACTGCGACGAGCACGGCTGGTCGCCCGTCTTCTACAGCGTGCACGACGAGCTGCTGCCCGTGCTCGGCGCCCTCGGCTGGTCCGCGGTCTCGGTCGGCGAGGAGACCGTGATCGACCTCGCCGGCTTCGAGCTCACGGGCAAGCAGTGGCAGAAGGTGCGCTACCCGCTCAATCGCGGTCTGAAGCTCGGCATCCGGGCCGAGTGGACCACCTGGCCGGAGCTGTCGCTCGCCACCGCGAACAGCGTCGTCGACCTCTCGGAGCGCTGGGTCGCCGAGAAGGCGCTGCCCGAGATGGGCTTCACGCTGGGCGGTCTCGACGAGGCGCGCGATCCCGAGGTCGCCCTCCTGCTCGCCGTCGGCCCCGACGGCGTCCTGCAGGGCGTCACCAGCTGGCTGCCGGTGCGCCGCGAGGGCGCCGTCGTCGGCTGGACCCTCGACTTCATGCGCCGCTCGGACGATGCGATGCCGGGGATCATGGAGTTCCTGATCGCCTCGGCGGCCCTGCGGGCGAAGGAGGACGGTGCCGAGTTCGTCTCGCTCTCGGGTGCGCCGCTCGCGACCGCTCCGGTCGCGGACGGCGAGGAGCCGCCGGAGCCGACCGTGCTCTCGCGGCTGCTCGAGTTCCTCGCGCGGACTCTCGAACCGGCGTACGGATTCACGTCGCTGTTCCGCTTCAAGGCGAAGTTCCACCCCCGCTACGAAGGCCTCTGGCTCGCGTACCCCGACGCGCTGCGCCTCCCGCAGATCGGGACCGCCCTCGCCCGCGCGTACCTGCCCGACCTCTCGGCGCGCGACGCCCTCGCCTTCGCTCGCGCACTGGGCGCACGCCCGGAGGCTCGGGAGGCTGTCTCGGAGACGACCGCGGCCTGAACCGCCGGTCGCTCGGTGCGGTCGGCGCCCGCCTACAGGCGCAGCTCGCCCGCCACGACCCGGCCCGCGACGACGGTGAGCGCGGTCGAGTGCGAGCGGGCGTGCCGCCGCAGGAGCTGGAACGCCTCGTCGGGCGAGATCTCGCGGGCGTAGGCGACGGCTCCCTTGGCCTGCTCGATCAGCACCCGGCTGTTCAGAGCGTGCTGGAGCTGGCTGCGCACGGTGTCGCTCTCGACGAGCGCGCGCTGGTGCAGGATCCCGATCGTGGCGACGTCGGCGAACGCCTGCACGACGGCGACGTCCTCGTCGGGCAGCGTCCCCGTCTCCGTGCGGAACAGGTTCAGCGAGCCGATGCATTCGTTCCGCAGCCGCATGGGCACGCAGTGAACGGAGCGCAGCCCCAGCTCGAGGGCCCGATCGCGGAAGGGCCCCCACGCCGCTCGCACGTCCTCGATGTCGGCGACGATGATCGCCTCGCCCGTGGTGAGGCACTCGAGGCAGGGCCCGGCCTCCTCGCGGAGCTGGAGGAGCCCGATCAGCCGCGAGTCCTCGTCCGTCGACGCGAGGACCTCGGCGACCCCGTTCGCATCGCGCAGGACGATGCCCGCGGACGCCGCGTCGAACAGCGAGACGCTGCGGTCGACGAGGGTCTGGAGCAGTTCGACCGTGTCGTAGTCGTCGACGAGGGTGTCGGAGAGAGTCACGAACGTCTCGATGAGGTCGTGCTCCCGTGTGCGGGCCGCCATGCTGTCGATCCTAGATTTCGAGGGGGAGGAGGGGGAAGCCGGTGCGGCGGTCGACGATCTCCTCGGCGACCTCCGAGACCGGGCGGCCCTGGGCGAACGCGTGGGCCCGGAGCAGCAGGAGCGACTCGTCGGCAGTGATGCCGTGACGGGCGAGGATCATGCCCGTCGCCTGGTGGACGAGCCGCCGCGAGTGCACGTTGGCGCTCGCCTCGCCCGCGTCGTCGGTGAGCACCTGGGCGACGACGCGCAGGGCCGTTCCGGGAGATCGGGAGCGGATGCGCTCGATGTCAGCCGTCGAGAGGGGGGCGGCGCGGACGTTGTAGAGGTCCACCACTCCCACGTCGAGCCCGGCGATGCGCAGCGGGAAGGCGTAGACCGAGGCCAGTGGCAGCAGACCCGCCTCCGCCGAGAACAGCGGCCAGCGGTCGGCCTCGGCCCGGACGTCGACGACGAGCACCGGGGTCCTCCGGCGGGGAGGCCTCCCAGCAGGGTCCCTCGCCGAGGTCGAGCTGGATCTCGTCGAGCCGAGCGGCGACGTCGTCGGTCGCCGAGACGGTCTCGCCCCCGAAGGAGGAGCCGATGGTCGAGATGGCGGCACCCCGCACCGGGAAGTCGTCGGTGTACGAGATCGACAGGCGGGCGAGGGAGTCCGCGGTCATCCTCGCCCTCCCTCCGTCGCCGACGGTCGATGCCGTCGGCGCCCACGCTAACAGGGCGGCGGCGCGGCCCGGGGGCCGCTGCCGCCGACGCCTCAGAGCGGGATGTTGCCGTGCTTCTTCGCGGGCAGGTTCGCGCGCTTGGTGCGCAGTGCCCGCAGCGCCTTGATCACGCTGACCCGGGTCGCGGAGGGCTCGATGACCCCGTCCAGCTCGCCGCGTTCGGCGGCGAGGAACGGGCTCGCCACGTTGTACGTGTACTCGTTCGCCAAGCGCGTGCGGACGGCGGCGACGTCCTCGCCCGCCTCCTCGGCCTTCTTGATCTCGGTGCGGTACAGGATGTTGACCGCACCCTGGCCGCCCATGACCGCGATCTCGGCGGTGGGCCACGCGAGGTTGATGTCGGCTCCCAGCTGCTTGGAGCCCATGACGATGTAGGCGCCGCCGTAGGCCTTGCGCAGGATGACGGTGACCAGCGGCACCGTCGCCTCGGCGTACGCGTAGAGCAGCTTGGCGCCGCGGCGGATGACGCCGGTCCACTCCTGATCGGTGCCGGGGAGGTAGCCGGGCACGTCGACGAGGGTGAGGATCGGGAGGGAGAACGCGTCGCAGAAGCGGACGAAGCGCGAGGCCTTCTCTCCAGCCTCGATGTTGAGGGTGCCGGCCATGGCGCTCGGCTGGTTCGCGATGATGCCGACCGAGCGGCCCTCGACCCGGCCGAAGCCGATGACGATGTTGGGGGCGAACAGCGGCTGCACCTCGAGGAAGTCGCCCTCGTCGACGATGTGCTCGATCACGGCGCGCATGTCGTACGGCTGGTTGGGGCTGTCCGGGATGACCGTGTCGAGGAAGCGGTCCGAGTCGGTGGTCTCGAGGTCGACCTCGTTGTCGAAGACCGGGGCCTGCGAGAGGTTGTTGTCGGGGAGGAAGGAGAGCAGCGTACGCGCGTAGTCGAGCGCGTCGTTCTCGTCGCTCGCGAGGTAGTGCGAGACTCCCGAGATCTTGTTGTGCGTGAGCGCCCCGCCCAGCTCCTCCATGCCCACGTCCTCGCCCGTGACGGTCTTGATCACGTCGGGGCCGGTGACGAACATCTGGCTGGTCTTGTCGACCATGATCACGAAGTCGGTCAGCGCGGGGGAGTAGACGGCGCCACCGGCCGCCGGTCCGCAGATGATCGAGATCTGGGGGATCACGCCGCTCGCCGCGGTGTTGCGCCGGAAGATCTCGCCGTACTTGCCCAGGGCGACGACGCCCTCCTGGATCCGCGCTCCGCCGGAGTCGAGGATGCCGATGATCGGGACGCCCGTCTTCAGGGCCAGATCCATCACCTTGATGATCTTCTCGCCGGCGACCTCGCCGAGGGAGCCGCCGAAGATCGTGAAGTCCTGCGAGTAGACCGCGACCTGACGGCCGTGGATGGTGCCGGTGCCGGTGACCACGGCATCGCCGTAGGGCCGCTTCTTCTCCATGCCGAAGGCGTGGGTGCGGTGGCGGACGAACTCGTCCAGCTCCACGAACGATCCCGGGTCCAGCAGCGTGTCGATGCGCTCGCGGGCCGTCATCTTGCCCTTGGCGTGCTGCTTCTGGATCGCGGCCTCGCCGCTCGCGGTGACCGCCTCGTGGTATCGGGCCTTGAGGTCGGCGATCTTCCCCGCGGTCGTGTACATGTCGGGCGCGGGACGTTCGATGTTCGCGGTCACCCGCTCACCTTACCGGCGGGGGTGGGGGCGGCCCCCTTGTCGTCCGGCCACAGGGAGCGCGGCCCGGGACGGGAGGATGTCGACAAGCACCGCTGCTCCAGCGGGCGGACGGGAGGCGCGGGTACCGTGGCGGGATGCAGCTCCCGCTCTCCCGCTCCGTCTCCCCGCAGGTGCTCTGGCTCGAGAGCGCGGGGTCGACGAACGACGTCCTCCGCGAGCGAGCGACGGCGGATCCCGCCGGGTGGCCGCACCTGTCCGTCGTCGCCACCGACGACCAGCGCGCCGGCCGCGGCCGTCTCGGGCGCGTGTGGCAGGCGCCGCCCGGGCGCACGCTGGCCGCGTCGATCCTCGTCGACGCGTCTGCTCTGCCGGCCGCGGCGGCCGGCTGGCTGCCGCTCGTCGCCGGCGCCGCTCTCGCCCGGGCCCTGGCTCCGCTCGTCCACGTGCCGGTCGCGGTGAAGTGGCCCAACGACGTGCTCCTCGACGAGCGCAAGACGTCCGGGATCCTCGCCGAGCGGCTGCCCGACGGGCGCGTGGTCCTGGGCACCGGGGTGAACCTGCTCCTCGGCGAGGACGAGCTGCCCGTGCCGACCGCGACGTCGCTCTCGCTCGTCGGGGCCCGCAGTACCGACGCGGACGCGGTCCTGGCGGCGTACCTCACTGAGCTGTCGGCTCTGCTCGCGCCCCTGCTGGCACGGGGCGACGCGGAGGCGGCGGGCACCGCGGACGCCGTCCGGGAGCGCTGCGGCACGCTCGGGCGTCGCGTCCGCGTGGAGCTGCCGGACGGCTCCGTCCTCGAGGGCGACGCCGTGGCCCTCGACGCCGACGGGAGCCTCGTCGTCGATCTGCCGGCGGGACGGCGCTCGTTCTCGGCGGGCGACGTCACGCACCTGCGCCAGTGAGCACCCTCCGATGACCGGGGAGCGCGAGCTCGCGCGGCTCGCCCCGCGGGCGCGGAAGGCCGTCGCTCCCGTCGTGGGGCTCCTGCTGCTGACCTGGACCGGCTTCTACTTCGCCGCGCAGTTCGACCTCGCGCTGCAGCGGTGGATCATCGCGATCGGCACCGCCGTCCTCGTCCTCCTCCTCTGCGCTCCGGCACTCGCCCGCTGGGCGGGCATCCGCTACCGGATCACCCCGCAGAGGCTGCACGCCCGCCGCGGTCTCGTCAGGGTGCGCCGCGCGGTCGTCGACTTCGACCCGCGGATGAGCGTGAGCGTGTCGCGGACTCCGGCCCAGCGGCTGGCGCGCTGCGCGGACGTCCACCTGGTGCAGGACGGCGAGGACGTGTTCGTGCTCCGGGACCTGCCGGACCCGGAGCTCACCGCCTCCGTGCTCCTGGAGGCGATCACGGCGGCGCCGATGCCGGTCCCGGAGTGGCCGGACCCCCTCCCGCCGGAGTGATCCGTCCGGACTCCCCGTCGGTACCATGGTCCCGCCCCGCGCCAGCGGGCGGAGACGGAGGAGCACCATGCGCGTCGGCGTGATCGGAGGCGGCCAGCTCGCCAGGATGATGATCCCCGAGGCCGTCGAGCTCGGGATCGAGATCGCCGTGCTCGCCGAGACCGTGGGAGCCCCCGCGGCGCTCGCCGCGACGCAGGTCGGCGACTACCGCGACGAGGCCACCGTGCTGGCGTTCGCCGAGACGGTCGACGTCGTGACGTTCGACCACGAGCACGTGCCCCAGCCGATCCTGCGCGAGCTCGTCGCCCGCGGGATCGCCGTGCACCCCGGTCCCGACGCCCTCCTCTACGCGCAGGACAAGCTGCTCATGCGCCGCAGGCTCGCCGACCTCGGCCTCCCGGTCCCCGACTGGGCGGAGGTCTCGTCGGCCGACGAGCTGGCGGCGTTCCTCGCCGATCACGGCGGCCGCGCCGTCGTCAAGACCGCGCGCGGCGGCTACGACGGCAAGGGGGTGCGCGTCGTGCGCGGCGCGGCGGAGGCCGACGACTGGTTCGAGGCGCTCGCCGAGGACGGCCGGGGCGGCTCGCTCCTCGTCGAGGAGCTGGTCGAGTTCCGCCGAGAGCTCGCGCAGCTCATCGCCCGCCGGCCCTCGGGCGAGACCATGCTCTGGCCGGTGGTCGAGTCGGTCCAGCGCGACGGGGTCTGCGCCGAGGTCTTCGCGCCCGCCCCGGCATCGGCCGGTCGTGTCGCGGCGGCCGCCGCCGAGATCGCCGAGTCGATCGCCGAGCGCCTGGGCGTCACCGGTGTCCTCGCCGTCGAGCTCTTCGAGACGACGGACGACCGCATCCTGGTGAACGAGCTGGCGATGCGGCCGCACAACAGCGGGCACTGGACCATGGACGGATCGACGACCTCGCAGTTCGAGCAGCACCTGCGCGCGGTCCTCGACCTGCCGCTGGGCGCGACGGGCTGCCGGGACCCGTGGACCGTGATGGTGAACGTGCTCGGCGGGCCGGTGGGGGAGTCCCTCACCGATCGCTACCCGCGCGTCCTCGCCGAGCACCCGGGCGTGAAGGTGCACAACTACTCCAAGCAGCCGCGCCCCGGGCGAAAAGGTCGGCCACGTGAACGCGACCGGCGACGAGCTCGAGAGCGTCGTCTACGAGGCGCGAGCCGCGGCGGCGCTTCTCACCGACTGACACGTACCATGGTGGCCGTGACGAGCCGACTGACGACCCCCGCCCCCGCCGGAGACCCCACGTGAGCGCGGACGCGCTCGTGAACGGATCTGCGCCCGTCGTCGGCGTCGTCATGGGCTCCGACTCCGACTGGTCCGTCATGCAGGCCGCCTCGACGACCCTGTCCGAGTTCGGCGTGGCCCACGAGGTCCGGGTCGTCTCGGCGCACCGCACCCCGGAGGCGATGATCGCCTACGGTCGCGACGCCCGGTCGCGCGGCCTGAAGGCGATCATCGCGGGCGCGGGCGGTGCCGCGCACCTGCCCGGGATGCTCGCGGCGGTGACTCCGCTGCCCGTGATCGGCGTGCCGGTGCCTCTCGCCCGGCTCGACGGCCTCGACTCCCTCCTCTCGATCGTGCAGATGCCCGCCGGCGTCCCCGTCGCGACCGTCTCCATCGGCGGAGCCCGCAACGCGGGGCTGCTCGCCGTCAAGATCCTCGCCACGGCCGACGACGCCCTCTCCGAGAAGCTCGTCGCGTTCGCCGCGGACCTCGAGACCCAGGTCGCCGCGAAGAACGACGCCCTGGTGGCGAGCCTGTGACGGCGGTGTCCCTGCCGCTGCGCCATCCGGACGTGCGGTCCAGCACGTTCATGACGCGCCGAGCCTGGTGGCTGCTGGTCGGCAACTTCCTGGTGCCCGGCTCCGCCCAGGTCCTCGCGGGCAATCGCCGGCTCGGCCGGCTCGGGCTCGCGTTCACCCTCGCGCTGTGGACCGCTCTGCTGGTCGCGGTCGCCCTCTACTTCGTCTTCCCGACGGGGCTCTACACCCTCGCGACGTTCGATCTGTCGATGCTGGCGCTCCAGGCGGCGCTCGTGATCTACGCGGTCGTCTGGCTCGTGCTGACCCTCGACACCCTGCGGCTCATCCGGGTCGTCCGCGTGCGGCCGAGGATGCGCGGGGTGCTGGCGTTCGCGACCGTCGCGCTGCTGGCCGTCTCGGTCGGCACGGCCGGAGTCGGCACGTACCTCCTCGGCGTCACGCGCGGCACTCTCTCGTCGATCTTCGGCGGGGGCGCGATGGAGGCTCCGGTCGACGGCCGGTACAACATCATGCTGCTCGGCGGCGACGCCGGCGAGGACCGGGAGGGGCTGCGCCCGGACAGCGTCTCGGTCGTCAGCCTCGACGCCTCCACCGGCGAGGCGACGATCATCGGCCTGCCCCGCGACTTCCACAACATCCCGTTCCCGGACGGGAGCCCGATGCACGAGCTCTACCCGGACGGCTACAACACCTACAACTGCAACGTCGACGTCTGCCAGCTCAACTCCATCTACACCGAGGTCGAGCTGAAGAACGCCGAGCTCTACCCGGACGCGGTCGCCGACGGGAGCGAGCCCGGCATCGAGGCGATGCGCGACGCGGTCGAGGGGATCCTCGACCTCCCCGTGCAGTACTACGCGCTCATCGACATGGAGGGCTTCGCGCAGCTCATCGACGCGCTGGGCGGGATCGACGTGACCTACGCGGGTCCGGATCCGCTGCCGCTGGGCGGCCTGCCCGACTCCGACGGCGTCATGCAGGGCGTGAACCAGTGGATCGACCCCGGCGACTGGCACTTCAACGGCGAGCAGGCACTCGCCTACGCCCGCTCGCGCTACACGACGAGCGACTACGACCGGATGAACCGGCAGCGCCAGGTGCAGGAGGCGCTGCTGCGCCAGTTCGAGCCGGCCAACGTGCTCTCGAAGTTCCAGGACGTCGCCGCGGCGGGATCCCAGGTCATCAAGACCGACGTGCCGCAGGGGATGCTGGGCTACTTCGTGCAGCTGGGGCTGAAGACCAAGGGCCTGCCGGTCTCCTCGGTCGAGATGGTGCCGCCGGCGATCGATCCGACGGACCCCGACTACGACCTCGTGCACTCGATGGTGCGCGAGGCGCTGTTCCCCGACTCCGGGGAATAGCTCGACGGGCCCCGCGGGTCGTCAGATCTCGGCGTGCAGCGCCCAGACGCGCTCGGCGGAGTCGCGCCAGCTGAAGGCGCGCGCACGGTCGCGACCGGCGATCGACAGCCGCTCGCGCAGCGCGGTGTCCGCGAGCACGCTGCTCATCGCGAGGGCGAGGCGCTCGGGGTAGTCCTTGGCGACCGCGCGCTCCACGGCCACTCCGGCATCGGCCGCGACCTCGAGCAGGGCGGGGTCGTCGGAGTGGATCACCGGCACACCGAAGTGCATCGCCTCGAGCACCGGGAGGCCGAAGCCCTCCGCGATGCTGGGGTAGACGAAGAGCGTCGCGCGGGACAGGACGACGGCGAGGTCGGCGTCGCTCAGCACGCCGAGGGCGCGCACCCGGTGCTCGTCCAGACCCTGCTCGTCGGCGACCGAGGCGATGTCGAGCTCGCCCCACCCGGTCGGCCCGACGATCAGGAGGGGGATCTGCGGGGCGGACGCGCCCTGGAACGCCGTGATCAGCGAGACGAGGCCCTTCCGGGGCTCGAGGGTCCCGACGCTCAGGACGTACTCGTCCGGCAGTCCGAGAGCCGCAGCGCGCTCGTCGGCGTCGTCGGGCAGCACGAGAGCGGAGCCGACGGCGCCGCCGATCACGCGCAGCCGGTCGCCGAAATCGAGGACCTCGGACAGCTGCTGGGCGACCGCGTGGGTGGGCACGACGACGGCGTCGGCGTGCTTGCGCGCCCGCTTCGCCATGGCGCGGTGCCATTTCGCACCGTGGGGCGTCAGCGTCTCGGGGTGCGTCCACGGCACGGTGTCGTGGATGGTCACGGCGATCTGCTCGCCCTCGCGGCCCTCGTGACTCCGCAGCGGTGCGAAGAGGCTGGGTGCGTGCAGCATGCCGCCGCCGGCCGGGATGCCGATGCCGTACTGCCACGCCCGCGAGAGCTCGCGCCGACCCAGGTGCAGTCGGTGGATGCGGGCGAGACCGGGGAGGCGCTGCCGCAGCTCCTCCTCCTTCTCGGGCGGATGCGCCGAGACGACGGCCTCGACCTCGCAGTCGCGCGGAGCGGTCGCGATGAGCTCCCGGGTCAGCTCCTCGGTGTACCGGCCGATGCCGCCCGGGACGCGGGCGAGCATCTGGTCGACGACGACGCGCAGGGTCGTGGTCACGGCGTGACCGCCTCGAGGGGGCGGCGGCGAGCGCGTCCTCCCACGAGCGCAGCGGAGCGAGGCCCGCCCGGCTCCAGCCGTCGTGGCCGAGGACGGAGTAGGCGGGGCGCGGGGCGGGGCGGACGAAGCTGCCGCTGTCGGTCGGGCGGATCCGCTCGGGGTCGAGCCCGGCCTTCTCGAACACGGCGCGGGCGAAGCCGAACCACGTCGTCTCGCCGGCGTTCGTGCCGTGGTAGACGCCCGACGGGGCGGCGGAGTCGATCAGCTCGATCATCCGCACGGCCAGGTCGCCCGTCCAGGTGGGCTGTCCGCGCTGGTCGTCGACGACGGTGAGAGTCTCGTGCGAGCCGGCGAGGCGCACCATGGTCTTCGCGAAGTTGCCGCCGTGCGCCCCGTAGAGCCAGGCAGTTCGGACCACGTAGCCGCGCTCCGGGTTCGCGGCGAGCACGAGCTCCTCGCCCTCGGCCTTGGTGCGGCCGTACGCCGAGATCGGCTCGCGCGGGTGGTCCTCGCGGTACGGGCTCGTCGCGGATCCGTCGAAGACGTAGTCGGTCGAGACCTGCACGATCGCCGCGCCGATCTCGGCGGCGGCCAGGGCGAGGTTCTGCGCACCGAGCGCGTTGACCCGGCGCGCCTCCTCCTCGTCGCTCTCGGCGTCGTCGACGCGGGTGTAGGCGGCGCAGTTGAGGACCGCGTCGTGCCCCGCGACCGCGGCGCGCACGGCGTCGAGATCGGTGACGTCGAGGTCGCGGCGGCCGAGGGCCGTGACGGGTCGATCGCCGAGTGCGGAGCGGAGGTCGGTGCCGAGCATGCCGGAGGCGCCCGTGAGGAGGAAGGTCACCCGTTCATCATGCCGGAGGCGCCGTCCGGCGAGGAGGGGGCGCACCGCGCCCGACGGGGAGGTGCCCCCGCACGGGCGTCGCGTCCTGGAAACACGCGCTCGTTACACTGGCCCCCGTGCAGATCCGCGAACTCGACATCCCCGACGTCTATGAGATCACTCCGCGTCAGTTCCCCGACGACCGGGGGGTGTTCTTCGAGTTCTACCGTTTCGACCACCTGGCCGAGAAGGTCGGCCACCCGCTCTCGCTGAAGCAGGGCAACACCTCCGTGTCCAAGCGCGGCACCGTGCGGGGCATCCACTTCGCGCAGATCCCGCCGTCGCAGGCGAAGTACGTGTCGTGCTTCTCGGGCGCGGTGCTCGACTACGTCGTCGACATCCGGGTCGGGTCGCCCACCTTCGGGCAGTACGAGACGATCCTGCTGGACGACGTCGACCGCCGCTCCGTCTACATCTCCGAGGGCATCGGCCACGCCTTCGTCGCCCTGACCGAGGGCGCCGTCGTCTCGTACCTGGTGAACTCGACCTTCGACCCGGTGCGGGAGAAGGGGATCGACCCGCTCGACGAGCAGATCGGCCTCCGCTTCCCCGCCGAGGCGGGCGAGCTGCTGCTCTCGCCGAAGGACACCGACGCCCCGACCCTGGCCGAGGCCGAGGCGCAGGGCCTCCTGCCGACGTGGGACGAGGCTCGGGCCTACTACTCGGGTCTCGACGAGCAGGAGGCGGGTCGATGAAGGGGATCGTTCTGGCGGGTGGGTCGGGGTCGCGGTTGTGGCCGATCACGAAGGGCATCTCGAAGCAGTTGATGCCGATCTACGACAAGCCGATGATCTACTACCCGTTGTCGACGTTGATGATGGCCGGGATCGATGAGGTCCTGGTGATCACGACGCCGGAGTACAACGACCAGTTCCGGGCTCTGCTGGGCGACGGATCGTCGTTGGGGATGTCGATCTCGTATGCGGTGCAGGAGTCGCCGGACGGGTTGGCGCAGGCGTTCCTGATCGGTGAGGACTTCATCGGCGACGACTCCGTCGCGCTGGTGCTGGGCGACAACATCTTCCACGGGACCGCTTTGGGCACCGCGTTGGCGGCGAACACGGTCATCGAGGGTGCGGTGATCTTCGCGTACCAGGTCGCGGATCCTCGTGCGTACGGGGTGGTGGAGTTCGATGGCGAGTTCCGGGCTCTGTCGATCGAGGAGAAGCCCGAGACGCCCAAGAGCAACTACGCGGTCCCGGGTCTGTACTTCTACGACAACGACGTCGTCGCGATCGCGAAGACGATCGAGCCGTCGGCTCGGGGGGAGTTGGAGATCTCGACGATCAACGAGCGCTACCTCGAGTCGGGCCGGTTGAACGTGCAGGTCCTGGACCGTGGGACGGCGTGGTTGGACACGGGGACGTTCGATTCGATGATCGAGGCGACCGAGTTCGTGCGGGTGATCGAGCAGCGTCAGGGGTTCAAGATCGGCTGCATCGAGGAGATCGCCTGGCGCCACGGCTGGATCGACGACACCCAGCTCGCCGACCTCGCCGCACCCCTCGTCAAGAGCGGCTACGGCGCCTACCTCAAGCGGCTGCTCGAACTCGGGCGCTGACGAGCGCCTCCGCTCTGCCTCAGCGGTGAGGGCGGAGGCGCATCAGCCCCACTCGGGCGAGCAGCCCGATGCGCACCCCGAGACGCACCGGCGCCAGGTACCAGGCGTCGTACTTCTGCGCGAGGTAGAGGTAGGCGCTGCGGTGGTGCACCGCGAGCATGCGCGCGGACGCGAGCCGCGTCGAGTGGCCGCCGAGGTGCGACACCAGGGCGTCCGCCAGGTAGAGGTTCGTCCAGCCGAGTCGGCCAAGCGAGTCGCCCAGCTGCACGTCCTCGAAGTACATGAAGTAGCGCTCGTCGAAGCCGCCGATCTGCTCGAACGCGGTGCGGCGCACCATCACGCAGGCGCCCGAGAGCCAGCCGGCCGTCATGCTCCCGTGCTCGAGGGTGCCGACCGCTCGGGAGCGGCGGTACCGGGCCGACCACGGGTTGCCGGGCCAGACGTGCGCGAAGAGGGCGTGACCGACTCCGGTGCGCAGCGACGGCAGGGCGCGCGCCGACGGGTACACGGTGCCGTCCGAGTCGAGGATGCGCGGGCCGATCGAGCCGATCCGGGAGTCGGCGGAGGCCGCGGCGTAGAGAGCGTCGATCGAGCCGGGGAGGAACACGGTGTCCGGGTTCGTCACCAGGATCCACTCGTACTCCGGACCCAGGCGGTCGACGGCGTAGTTGACGGCCTTGCCGTAGCCGAGATTCTCGCCCGTCTCGTGGAACACGACCTCGGGACGACGCTCGACGACCCTGCGCACCGAGTCGTCGGTCGTCGCGTTGTCCACGACGACGACGTGCACGTCGTGCTCGGTCGCCTCCGGGATCGACTCGAGGCACGCGCGCAGGACCTCACCCGAGAAGTGGGTGACCACGACCACCGCGATGGGCAACGTCGAGCGGGCGATGGGAGCCTCCGGAGGTGCGGCGTCGACGGGCGAAGGCTCCGTCGGAAGAACTCGACGAGGCTAGCACGGGGCCCGAGAAGCGGCCCTGAGCCTCAGCGGGTGACGTCGAGGGGCTCGCCGGCGACGGCGACGGCCGCCGGGGACACGGTCTCGAGCGCGGGCACCGGGGGCGTCGCGGAAGCGCGGAACACGACGAACTTGTACATGCAGAAGTTCCAGATCAGGCCGACGAACACCGCGAACGCCTTGGCCACGTTGATCGCGAGGAACGCGTTCTCGCCCGAGCTGGGCAGGAAGAGCAGGGAGTTGCCGAAACGGGTGTCGAAGAACACCTCGAAGCCCCAGATGACGACCGACTGCAGGACCAGCGAGCTGAAGCCCGTGACGGCGAAGAACTTCGCGAAGGTCGACCACTTGATGCGACCCGGGTGACGGAACACGAAGAAGTGGTTGAGCGCGTACGAGATCGTGATGCCCAGGAGCACCGAGAAGACGTTCGCGACCAGGGTCGGCAGGTGCAGCAGCAGGATGAGCGCGTTGAGGACGAGGAAGTCGAGCGCGGTGTTGGTGCACCCGGCCAGGAGGAAGCGCACCTTCTGCGAATCGAGCACGCGCCGCACGCCGCGCGCACCGGTGCCGCGCGCCTCGGCGCGGGCAGTCCGGACGGTGCTCCTGCGAGCACTGCGATCCGGTTCGCGGTGGGGCATGTGCGGGGTGTCCTCCGGGCTCGTCTCCATCGGCTCGGACGAACACGACGGAATCGACACTACGCACTGGATCTGAAGAGTGACCCCCTCGCAGGCGAACGGCGTCTGAGAAGTCGTTCCACGGACATCCACTCGGCGGAAGGGCCGCGGAAGCGCTGATAATGTTCGGCTGCCCGCGTCCACCGCCGCCGCCGTCCCGGTACGAATCGGATCCTGATGCTCTCGCTGACACTCGTCGTCCCCACCTACAACGAAGCCGCCGACATCGGCGAGCTCCTCCGACGGCTCGCGGAGGTCGCCGCCCGGGAGGCGGACACCGTCGTGCGCGTGGTCGTGGTCGACGACTCGTCGCCCGACGGCACCGCCGAACTGGCTCGCGAGGTCGGTGCGGGCCTCGTCTCCGACCGGTTCTCGGTCGAGGTGCTCGTCCGGGCCGAGAAGAAGGGACTCGGAGCCGCCTACCTCTGGGCGTTCGAGCGGATCCTCTCCTCGGAGCACCCGCCCGACGCGATCCTGCAGATGGACGCCGACCTGTCGCACGATCCGAAGTACGTGGCGCGATTCCTCGAGGAGGTCCGTGCGGGAGCGGATCTGGTCGTCGCGTCGCGCTACGTCCGCGGCGGTGGCACGCCGGACTGGACCCTGGACCGCAAGCTGCTGAGCTGGGGCGGCAACATCTACACACGACTGCTCCTGGGCTCCCGGCTCACGGACTGGACCGGCGGCTTCAACCTCTTCAGCACGGAGCTCCTGCGGCGCATCCACGTCGAGGACGTCGACGCGTCCGGGTACGGCTTCCAGATCGCCCTCAAGCACCGGGCCCTGCGCGAATCGAAGCGGACCAGGGAGGTGCCCATCGTCTTCGTCGACCGCACGCACGGCACGTCCAAGATCCCGCGCGACACCCTCGCGCGGAACCTCCTGCTCGTCCTGCGGCTCCGATTCTCGCGGCGGCGCTGATGGGGGAGCCGATCGCAGGAGGTTCCGACCCCGCCGGGAGACGCCGTGCGGCCGTCGCGCGGGAGGTGCTGAGCCTCGTCGTCGTCACCGCGTCGGCGATCGCGACCCTCGCCGTGCTCGTCTCGGGTCCGTGGCGCCACTACATCCTCTACGAGGGGGACTCGCTCGCGCTGCCGCTGCTGCTGCGCACCGACGTCGATCCCCTGCACTGGGTGATGACGAGCCAGATCTTCCTCTTCCCGGAGATCCCGCTCCACCTGCTCAGCCGACTGCTGGGCGGGTCCGTCGAGGGCTCGCTCCTCGTGAACGCGGTGCTGAACGTCGTCGTCCTCTACGCCCTCCTCCGCGCTCTCGCCTCGCTGGTCGCCCCGCGGCGGCCGCAGGCGGTGGTCGGCGCCGTCGTCGCGACCCTGCTCCTGCTGGTGCTCGTGCTGACGGAGGGGCGGGCGCTCAACAACGAGGGCGCCCTCGCCACCACGTTCCTGCTGACGACGTACTACGGAGGGGTCGTCCTCTCGGGGCTGGCCTGCCTCGCCCTGGTGCTCCACGCGTTGCGCCGCCGGCGGGACGGCCGCTCCGTCGTCGTGCCCGTGGTGCTCGCCCTCGTGATCGGCGCGCTCACGACCCTCTCGAATCCGCTGTTCGTGCTCGTGGTCGTCGCTCCGTGGCTGGCCTCGGTCGTCCTGCTCGCGCTGGTGCGCGTCGTGCCCGTGCGCGCGGCGATGCTCCTCGCGGCGCCCGTGGTCGGCTCGGCCGTCCTCGGCTACGCGTCGCGCGGGCCGTTCGAGCGCTTCGTCGCCGTGGACGCGAGCACCTACCTCCACCTCGAGCGGATCCGCTTCGCCGCGGGGGCGCTCCGGCTGCAGGTGCAGTCGGTCGCGTCGACTCCGGCGGGCGTGCTCGAGCTCGTCCTGCTGGCGGCGCTGCTGGTGGTCGTCCCCGTCGTCGTCCTGCGCTCCGCGCGCCGGAGGGGGACGACCCGGACGTCACGGCCGCGCTGCTCACCGTGTTCCCCGTCGTCGCCGCGCTCGCGATGCTGTCGGGGCAGGTCGTGACCGGGAGCACTGTCACGCGCTACCTCATGCCGGTCGCCGTGTTCGCCGTTCTGCCCGCGCTGGTGCTCGTCGCGCGCGCGGCACCGAGGACGCCGCGGCGCGGGGTGCGCCGTGCGGGTGCGGCGATCGCCGCGGTCGCCTCGCTCGTCGTCGCCGCGGTCGCGCTGCCGTCCGTGGCGTCGGCGTCCGCGGGCACTCGGGACTCGTCGTCCGAGCGGTGCCTGACCGACTGGATCGGCGAGCGCGAGCTGGCCGGCGTCGGATCCTTCTGGACGGTGCGACCGCTGCAGCTCTACGGCGATCCGCGCCTCGAGCTCGTCCAGGTGAACTTCGACTTCTCGGCGCAGCTCTGGATGAGCAACATCGACGACTACGAGCGCCGGCCCTTCACCTTCGTCCTCGCCGACCACGATCCCGACTGGGGAGTGCTGGCGACGCGGGCGCTCGGCGAGCCGCTCGCCGTCGTGCCCTGCGGGGAGTTCGACATCTACGATTACGAGGGCGGTCCCGGCGCGGCCGAGCTGAACCGCCTGGTGGGCGAGAGCATCGACCGGGCGAAGGAGGATCGTGACTTCTGACACGGCCGCGCCGCGCTCTCCGCCGCTCCCGACCGCTCCTCGTCGAGGTCGCCTGGGCGGCAGGAGCCGCGGTGGTGCCGATCCTCGCCGCGGCACTCGCCCTGGGCCTGGACCCCGGCGACCTGGCCCGCCGGTGGACGGCGGGCGGTGACGACCAGATCCTGCACTACTTGCTGTTCACGAGCGCGACGCAGTCCTTCCCGTTCGCGACGAACGGGGCGCTGGGCTTCCCCGACGGGTTCAACGCCTTCTTCAGCACGCAGTTCGACCTGGCGAGCGCGCTGACGGTCTCGGTCCTCGGGCTCGCGATCCCGAACGGGATCGTGCTGCTGAACACGTTCTACCTGCTGACGTTCGGCTCGGTCGGAGCCGCCGCCTACCCGTTCTTCCGCGTCCTGCGCGTCCGCCCCTGGCTCTCCGCCGCTCTGGCGGTCGTCTTCGCCCTCGCTCCGTACCACTTCCTCCGCGTCGCCTCGGGGCACGCCTTCCTCGCGAACTACTGGACGATCCCGCTGCTCGGCATCCTCGTGCTGGCGGTCGCGGGGGAGTCGACCGATCCGTTCCGCCGCTGGGCGCGCTCCTCGACGAGCCGCCGCTCGGCGCTGCTGCGGAGGTGGGCCGCCCCCGCCGTCGTCGCCCTGCTCATCGCCAGCGGCGGCGGCTACTACTACGTCTTCGCCGCGATCGTGGTCGGCGGCGTGTGGGGGATCGGCGCGGTCTCCCGCCTGGTCCGCGGAGGAGGGCTGCGCTCCGCGCTGGGGGGAGCGGCGCCCGTCGTCGCCCTCGCCGTCGTGATCGGCGCCGAGCTGCTCCTGCTCTCGCTGGGCTACGGAGAGCGCTACGCGCCGTACTTCGAGGGCAGGCGGATCGCGGAGTCGGAGCTGTACGCCGGGAAGTTCCTGCCTCTGCTGTTCCCCTGGGCTGCGACAGGGATCCCGAAGCTCGGCACGATCTCGGTCCTCTACTACGCGGAGTCCGGCTCGAGTCCGATGACCGAGCCGCCGGGCCTGCCCCTGATCGCGTCGCTCGCCCTCGGGGTCCTCCTGGCGGCGCTGCCCGTCCTGGCGCTCGGTGGTGCAGGACTGCGGCGCTCCGCCGTCGGACGCCTGCTCGACGACTCCCGCTTCCGCGTGCTGGCCGCGGCCACGCTCTGGACCCTGGCCTTCTACCTGCTCACGGGTCTCGGGATGGCGTTCGCCTTCCTCGTCGGTCCGACGATCCGCGCCTGGTCGCGATTGAGCATCGTCCTGTGCCTCCTCGCGCTGGGCGCACTCGCGCTGGCGCTCGAGCGGATGCGCCGGCGCTCCCTCGTCGTCGTGGCGAGCCTGCTCGCGCTGGTCGCGGTGTCCGATCAGCTCCTGGGCGTCCGCGAGGACCTGCCGGTCGATCCCGTGGCGGACGATGAGGTGGTGCAGCTGGTCGACTCGGTCGACGACGCTCTGCCCGACGGGTGCGGAGTCGTGCAGCTGCCGATCAAGAGCTTCCCCGACACCGGTCCGATCGGCGGCATGCGCGACTACGACGAGGCGCTGCCCTACCTCTACACCGACGACGCCGCGCTGCGCTGGAGCTACGGATCGATCGAGGGCACGACCGGCTTCGACGTGTGGGACGGCTCCGGATCACCGGCGTCGTTCGCCGAGGCGGTGCGCGGGAGCGGAGCGTGCGCGGTCCTCGTCGACACCGCGGCCTACCCCGAGGACGCCGAGGCGTGGCGGTCGCTGGTCGGCGCCGTGTCGCCGGACCTGGACCCCGAGGTGGCCTCGAGGGTGCCGGCCGCTGGCTCCTCTTCGAGGTGCCCGCGCAAGGCTGACGCGTCGATCCTGCCGTCATCCGACACCGGTCGCCCGCGAGGGCCCGTCCTCCGATGGGGGCCGTCTGCGAGGGGGTCAGCGGACGACGACCGACAGCGAGAAGGTCAGGACCCAGAGCAGGCCGAGGACGAGCAGCGGCTTGTCGCCCAGGACCGTGTCCTCCGGCGAGCCCGCCTCGGCGCGGTCGATCTCGTAGGCGTAGCGCAGGAGGGCGACGGCGAAGGGGATGATCGAGATCGTCGTCCAGGCCACGGCCGAGTCCGGGGCGGAGAGCTCGAAGGCCCAGAGCGTGTAGGCCACGAGGGCCACTCCGGCCGCCGTCTGCCAGACGAAGCGGAGGTAGCCCGGGCTGTACGCGGCGAGGCTGCGGCGCGTCTCGCTCGAGCCCTCGAGCTGCCGCTTCTCGGAGTAGCGCTTGCCCGCCACCATGAAGAGGGACCCGAAGGCGGTCACGAGCAGGAACCACTGCGACGGCGTGACATCGGTGGCGAGACCACCGGCGACGGCGCGGATGAGGAAGCCGCTCGAGACGATGACCAGGTCGAGCACGACCACGTGCTTCAGCCAGACGCAGTAGCAGACCTGCAGCGCGATGTAGAGGATCACGATCGTGAAGAACCCGAAGGTCCCGTAGACCAGGGCCAGCACGGGCGCGAGGATCACGAGCACCACGAACGCGACCCAGGCGAGCGGGACCGGCAGGCGGCCCGAGGCGATCGGGCGGAAGCGCTTCTTCGGGTGCGCCCGGTCGGCCTCGACGTCGAGCAGGTCGTTCAGGAGGTAGATCGCCGAGGAGGCGAGGCACATCACGACGAAGGCGATCGCGACCCGCAGCAGCACGGGCGGCTGCAGGAGGATCCCCGCGGCGAGCGGGGCGGCGATCACGAGGATGTTCTTCACCCATTGGCGGGGACGCAGGCCGGCGATGAGACTCGTGAGCATGTGAGGGGTTCCTGAGACGGGGCGGAGGCCGCGTGAGCGGGGCGAGGGGGCCGATCCGAACGGACGACACCGACACCCTAGTCGCAGCCGGCGACGGCGGTCCGCGGACGCGGCTTGCTAGGATCGTCGCCGCCGTCGCCCGCAACGGCTCAGCCCGGTCGCCGCTCGGTCGCACCGCCTTCGGAGGGGATCCGCGCCCGCGTGTTCATCGGAATCATCGTCGCCCTGCTCGCGCTCGCGATCCTGTCGCTCCTCGGTCTCGCCGTGGTCCTGCTCCTGCCGCCGGCGGTGCGCGCGCAGGTCCTGCCGGCCGCGCCGATCCTGGGCGTCGCGCTCGCCGTCTGCTACCTGCACCTGCACTCGCTCGTCGTCGGGACGGCTGTCGCGCCCTGGGTGCTCCCGATCCTCGCCGTGGTGCTCGCCGTCATCGGCGCTCGGGTGCACCGCTCCGTCTCCCTCGGCGGGCGCTCGGGCGTCGGACGCGCCGTCACGGGCGTCCTCGTGTCGGCTGTCGCGATCCCTGTCGCGCTCATCCCCATGATCGGGACGGGCTCCTCGCGCTCGCTCCTGATGGGGTTGAGCAACGACGGCTACTACTACATCTCCACCGCGCGCTGGTTCTCGGAGAACGCCACCACGATCGTCCCCTCGATCGAGCAGGACCCCGTGGCGGGGGTGTCGGCGCCGAACGCCGGACCGGCGTCCGAGACGCTCTTCTTCTCCCTGCGGTACGGGCAGGAGCTCGTGCAGGGCTGGCTGTCGGGCCTGACCGGCATCGACCTGACCGACGCCTTCACCGCGTGGACGGCGCTCTACATCGCGCTCATCGCCCTGGCGGCGTTCTCCCTCGCCCAGATCCTGCGGCTTCCTCCGGTGGCCGGTGTGATCGCGGCGCTCGCCGTCGCCACCTCGAACAACGTCCTGCACCAGTTCGTCGCGCAGAACGCCGACTCGCTCCTCGGCGGGTCCTTCGCGATCCTCTCGATCGGCCTCGTGTGGCGAGCCCTCGAGACGCCGGAGCACCGCGCCCCGTTCGTCGCACTGGCCGGTTTCGCGCTCGCGGGGCTCGCCGGCACCTACTCCGAGTACTTCTCCTTCGTCATCGTGGTGCTGGGGCTGGTGACCGTCCTGCGCCCCGTCCGGGCCGTCCCGGGAGCCCTGCTGGGCGCGGTGGTCATCGCGCTCGCCTCGCTCGTCCTCAATCCCGTCGGCTGGGTCAGGACCGTCAGCAACGTCCTGAACATCGCCGCGGTCGCCGCCCCGCCGACCGAGCAGGGCGAGGACTACATCGTCGACACGGTCTTCGGCACCCTGGCCAGTGCCGGCGAGTTCGTCGGCCTGCACGGGTTCGCTCCGACCGGCCGCCTCTCGACGCTCCTGTCCTCGGCCACCGTCTGGGGCGTCGGGGTCGTCGTCGTCCTCGGACTCCTCGTCGCGGCCGTGCACCGCTCCACGGCCCGGGTGGGCCGGGCGGTGCTGATCGCGTCGGTCCTCCTCGCCTCCTACGGCGCGCTGCGGGGCTCGTCGTACTTCTTCCAGCGGATGATCGACGTCGTCAGCCCCTTCGTCGTCGCGGTGAGCGCCCTCGGCGTCGTGCTGCTCCTGGTCCCGCTGGTGCGTCGCGGGGGAGCCGCCCGGATCGTCGGCGCGGTCGCGCTCGGAGGGCTCTCCCTCGGCTGGGTCGCCGTGAACGGCATCGCCTACGGGCAGCAGCTCATCCCGACCTGGGGCGAGCGCGAGATCAGCCCGGACTACCGCGAGGCGGGCGACTGGGTCGCGGCGCTGGACGACGGCGCCGACGTCACCGTGATGACGGGAGACCTGTTCCAGCAGATGTGGATCTCGGACGAGCTGCAGGACGAGCCGGACGTCGCCTATCCGAGTCTGCGCGGAGACCTCGGCTACCGCGGCGACCTCTCGATGTCCTCGTTCTGGAACGGGACGGCGACCCGTTACCTGCTCGTGGGCACGGGAGCGCGCTACGCCGCCTCCGACAGCGCCGTCCTCGAGCGCAACGGCACGTTCGTCCTGCTCGATCTCAGCGCCGGGGCCGCGGCGGCCGCGGTCAACACCTCGCCGGGTCCGGCGTGGAGCTACTTCGTGGACCCGAGCGAGCGGCTCTACGGAGGAACCGGCGCGCGCATCGCCGTCGTCGGCAACACCGACGTCGAGGTCGGCCTCGCCGTGGTCAACCTCGCCGGTGTGGCGGACGCCGGAGTCGACGTCGACTTCGACGGGGAGGGCTGCTCCGCCGTGAGCGACGCCGCCCAGGTCACCGCCGCGGAGGTCTCGGCCTCCTCGGGCGTGTGCGTCGTCGAGACGCTGGACCCGGCGAGCGCACCCGGCCCCGACGTCCGCGTCGCACTGGACGAGCTCACCCTGATCGGCCGTTGAGCGTGGCGCTCGCTCCTCGCACGACCGCGCTCGTCCTCCTCGCAGGAGCCGGCGTGGCGGGAGTGGCGACGTACGCGCTGGTGCTGATCGTCGCCGCGACGACCGACGCGTCGGCGTACTCCGAGTTCTCGGTCTTCTGGTCGATGACCGTGATCGTCGCGCTCGGCGTCTTCCTCCCGCTGGAGCAGGAGACCTCGCGACTGGTCAGCACGGGCAGGCTCAGCGGGCCGGCCTCGACGGTCATCGGGTCGATGCTGCGCCGCGGTCTCGTGCTCGCTCTCCTCGCCGGCGTCGTGAGCGCGGCGGTCTGGGCGGGCCTGGTGGGCTTCTCCGCCCGCTCGAGCCTGCTGTTCGGCGCGCTCGTCCTCAGCTATGCGGGATACGCCGTGCAGTTCTCGGTGCGCGGGCATCTCGCGGGGACCGGCCGTCGCGCGCTCTACGGAGCGGTCGTCGCGTCCGAGGGCGTCGCGCGGATCGTCCTCGCGCTCCTGGTCGCGCTGCTCCTGCCCGAGACGGCGGCGTTCGCGGGTCTCGTCGCCGTCGCCGCCGCCGCATCGGCGCTCCCGGCGCTGCTCGCGCTGAGGGGGAGCGGGGCCCGCGGGCCGACGCCGCGCGCACTCCGACCGGTGCCGAGGTGCGCCGCGGGCTGTCCCGCCTGGTCCTGGGCACCATCGTCCTGCAGCTCCTGCTCAACTCCCCGCCGCTGCTCGCCGCCGCGTTCTCGCCGGGGGCGCTCGCGGGCGCCGTGCTGTCCACGGTCACGCTGGCGCGCATCCCGATCTTCGTGTACCAGTCGATCCAGTCGATGTACCTGCCGGTGGTCGCCGGAGCGATCCGCGAGGGGGACGGCCCCCGGGCGCGGCGCGCTGTCGCTGTGGCGGTCGGCGCGGCCGCCGCGGTCGCGGTCCTCGTCACGGCGACGGCCTCGCTGCTGGGCCCCTGGGTCATGTCCCTCGCGTTCCCGGCCGTCGCCGCCCCCGACGCGGTGGGCATCGGCTCGATCGCCGCCGCCGTCTCGCTGCTCCTGGTCGCCCTCGTCGCCTCGGACGGACTGGCCGCCCTCGGCGACCACGCCGCGCTCTCGGCGCACTGGCTGGTCGGGGCCGTCGCCGGGGCGCTCGCCCTCCTGCTCCCCGTCGACGATGTCGTACGATCGGTACTCCCGCTCGCCGTCGGATCGGTGATCGCAGGAGCCCTGCACCTCGTCCGGGTCGCGGCCGTCACCCGACCGCAGTGATCCCGATCACGACCCGATCCTGCTCAGAACCCGAAAGGAGCGGCGTGCCCCGTCCCGACCGCGACATCGACGTCCTCTTCGTCCTCAACTACTACGCGCCCTACGTCAGCGGCCTCACCGACGTCGTCCGGATGGTCGCGGAGTCGCTCGCCGCGGAGGGCAGGCGCGTGGTCGTCGTCGCCCAGAAGCACGACGACTCCCTCGCGTCGCACGAGGTGCTCGCGGGAGTCGAGGTCGTCCGGTGCGCCGTCCAGGTCCGCATCGGGAAGGGCCTGCTGTCCGCCTCCTTCCCCGTCGTCGCGGCGCGGTACGCGCGCCGCAGCCGCGTGGTGAACATGCACCTCCCCATGCTCGAGTCCGGGGTCGTCGCCGCGATCGCCCGCACCGGCACCCCCGTGATCTCGACCTACAACTGCGACGTCACGCTGGGCTCCAGTGCCTTCGAGCGCTTCCAGATGGCCGCCATGGACGCCTCGTGCCGAGCGGCCGTCCGGCTGTCGACGGTGACCGTCGTCACCACTTTCGACTACGCGACGCACTCGCGTCTCGCGTCGACCCTCCGGCGCGGCCACCTCGAGGAGATCCCGCCGCCCACCCGCGACCGCACCGGCGGATCGCCGACCTTCCGCCATGGCGACGGGCTGCACGTCGGCTTCCTCGGGCGCATCGTGGAGGAGAAGGGGATCGGCTACCTCGTCGACGGCTTCCGCGCCCTCGACGACCCGGACGCGCGCCTCCTGATCGGAGGCGACTTCGCCGCGGTGGCGGGAGGCAGCGTGATCGAGGAGGTGCGCCGGCGCATCGGCGGCGACGACCGCATCACCGTTCTCGGTTTCGTCGCGGAGGAGAGCATCCCCGACTTCTACGCGTCGCTCGACATCTTCGCCCTCCCGTCGATCAACGCCCTCGAGGCCTTCGGCATCGTGCAGGTCGAGGCGATGCGGGCCGGTGCACCGGCCATCGCCTCCGATCTGCCCGGCGTCCGCACGCCGGTGGAGCGCACCGGCTTCGGCCGGATCGTGCCCCGGCGCGACGCGCCGGCGATCACGCGGGCCATCGAGAGCATCCGCTCGGACACCCTCGACCGCGTCGAGGGTGCGCGCATCGCCGGGGAGCTCTACTCGCGGGAGACCGTGGTGGCGCAGTACCGAGACCTCTTCGACCGCACCGCCCTCGAGTCGGTCGGCTCCGCGACGTCCGCCTAATATGTACGGGTGCCTGACGTGACAGAGAACGAGCCGCCCCGCGAGGACTCCCACCCCGCAGCATCCGACTCCGCGACCGCCGCTCCGTCGCAGGAGGAGACCGTCGAGGAGCTCCGAGCGCGCCTCGACGCTCTGCTGAACGATCCTCTCGACGAGTGGCTCCAGCACATGCACGTCGGTGGAGTGGTCGCCGCGGCGCCGTTCGAGTCGACCCTCTCGTGGCGGGTCACGAAGCCTCTCCGGGCCGTCCGCCTCTTCCAGATCCGCGCCTCCCAGCTCGGTGTGGGCGGAGCGGTCGGGCACACGGCCCGGTACGTCTCCCGCCGACTCGGCCGCCGCGCCTGATGGCGGAGCAGTCGACCCGCTCCCAGCGGCGGGCGTTCCTCCAGCAGCGCCTCGACCAGCTCGCCCCGTTCGTCATCGAGGACGAGCACCGGCGCGCGGCCCTCCTGGGTCGTGGCCCCGGGCCGCTCCTGGACGCGATCGCCAGAGAGACGAAACGGCGCGCGTCCGACGACATCACGTGGCTCGCGCTCGCCGCGTTCCTCGCGGTCATGCCCGTCGAGCACTTCTTCCTCTGGTTCCGCCGCTCCCTCGAGCTCTGCGAGCCGGACGAGGCGATCCGCGTCTTCCTCGCGGCGGGCGCCCGCGCGACCACCGGCTACGCCGACCTCGGATCGACGGTCGAGATCGTCACCGGTGCAGTGGTCGCCGACGTCGACTTCTGCGCGCGCCACGCCCACCAGACCGGCATCCAGCGGGTGGTGCGCAACACGATGAGGCGCTGGCACGGCGACAAGGACGTCCTGCCGGTGGCCTGGGTCAACGGCTCGATGGCCATGCGCCGTCTGAGCCCCGTCGAGCTCGAGCGTGTCGTGGACTACGAGGTCAGCCGCTCCAAGCCCTGGCAGGACGGCGATCCGGACCAGGTGAGCTTCGTCGTGCCCTTCCGCTCCACCGTGCTGATCCCCGAAGTCCCGGGATTCAACCTGTGCGCTCCCTACGCGTCCCTCGCGGCCCACTCGGGCAACTCGGTCGGTCTCATCGGGTACGACGCGATCCCTGTCGTGAGCGCCGAGACCGTCCCCGGGATCGAGACCGCCCGCTTCGTGAACTACCTCTCGATCGTGAAGCACGCCGACCGTGTGGCCGGCATCAGCGAGTCCGCCTCCGCCGAGTTCGAGGGCTTCGCCCACGCACTCCCGGCCCAGGGCCTCGTCGGGCCGCGGATCAGCACGGTCGCCCTCCCCGTCGACCGACCCAACACGGTCGACGCGTCGATCGCCCCCTCGGTCGTCGGCCCGCTCGTGCTGGCCGTCGGAAGCACCGAGCCGCGCAAGAACCACCTCGCCGTGCTGCACGCGGCCGAGCGACTCTGGCGCGAGGGGGAGGTGTTCACGCTGCGCTTCATCGGCAACGGCAACGACTGGTCGACGAAGGTCTTCGACGTCCGCATCCGCGAGGCGCAGAACCGCGGGCGCACCGTCGAGCTGTGGCGCGGGGCGAGCGACGACAAGCTCATCGCCTCCTACGAGAACGCGCGCTTCCTCGTGTTCCCCTCGACGCACGAGGGATACGGACTGCCCGTCGCGGAGGCCCTCGCCCTCGGGGTCCCGGTCATCACGTCCGATCACGGCTCGCTGGCCGAGATCGCCCGCGACGGGGGCTGCGTGACCGTCGACCCCGGCGACGACGACGCGCTGCTCGCCGCGATGCGCGAGCTGCTCGACTCCGACGAGCGCATCGAGCAGCTCCGTGCCGAGGCTCTCGCTCGACCGGTCCGCACTTGGGACGACTACGCGCAGGAGCTGTGGGACGCGCTCGTCCCCGACGGTCGGGGAGCCGCCCGCTCCGTCATCACGAAGGAGGACGTCGATGCGTGATGCACTCGCCGTGGACCGCATGAGCGTGCTGCTGGAGGCACTGGCCCCCGAGATCGCTCCGGCCGCCGTCGCCGACGGTCTCGTCCACCAGCTCGCGGACGCGCTCGCCGAGCCAGGCAGCGACGAGGTGTGGCTGACGCTCTCCGTCCTCACCGGCGCCCTGCCCGTGCGCGACGAGGTGGTCGACGCGCTCCGCCTCGTGCGGCTCGACGGGCCCCGCGCCCTCGTCCGCTCCCTCATCGGCAGCCGGGCGAACGGCTTCGTCCTCAACCGCCTGCGCACGCCCCGAGTCCGCGTGGTCTCGGGGGCCGTCGTCGTGGACGTGCACCACACCGCGCGCACCGGGCTCGCCACCGGCATCCAGCGCGTCGTCCGCAAGACTATCGCGGAGTGGGTCCAGCGCCACCAGATCGTCCTCGTGGGCTGGGACGGCGCGGGCCGCACGCTCCGCGAGCTCGATCCGGCCCTGCGCCGCAACGCCCTGTACGGCACGCTCCCGGATGCGAAGGCCGACCCGGCTGCCGAGATCCTCGTGCCGTGGCGCTCGCGCTACATCCTCCCGGAGCTCGCGACCGAGGACGAGCGCACCTCGCGCATCGCCGCTCTGGCCGAGTTCAGCGGCAACGCGTCCTCGACCATCGGCTTCGACTGCGTTCCCCTGACCACGGCGGAGACCGCGCACATCGGCATCAGCGCCGCGTTCTCGCGCACCCTCGTGGCGGTCAGCCACATGGACCGCGTCGCGACGATCTCGGAGGCCGCGGCGATCGAGTACGGCGGCTGGCGCGAGATGCTCCGCGGGGTCGGCCGCACCGGCCCCGAGATCCGCGAGGTGATCCTGCCCTCCGAGGCCGGCGTCGTCGATCAGGACGGGCTCCTCCGGGCCCGGGCCGACCTGCTCTCGGAGGATCTGCCGCTCGTCGTGTGCGTGGGAAGCCATGAGCCGCGCAAGAACCACCTGGCCGTGCTGCACGCGGCGGAGCTCCTCTGGCGCGAGGGGCAGCGATTCGCACTGGTGTTCGTCGGCGGCAACGCCTGGAACAGCGAGGAGTTCCAGGTCCGACTGGGCGAGCTGCAGAACGACGGCCGGCAGGTCTCGTCGCACTCCGCCATCACCGACGAACTCCTCTGGAGCGCGTACCGGCTGGCGCGCTTCACCGTCTTCCCCTCGCTCAACGAGGGCTTCGGCCTGCCGGTCGCCGAGTCCCTCGCCGTCGGCACCCCCGTCGTGACGGCGCGCTTCGGCAGCATGGCCGAGATCGCGTCGCAGGGCGGAGCCGTGCTCGTCGACTCGCGCGACGACGACGACATCGCCCGCGGCATGCGCGCGCTGCTGACCGACGACGAGCTCCTCGAGCGTCTGCGCACGGAGGCCCTCACCCGGGACAACTCGTCGTGGGCCGAGTACGCCGACTCCCTCTGGGACTTCCTGACGGGAACGCCCGCGGTCGCCGCGTCCTGATCAGCGGCGCCGGGCCCGCGGACGGCCGGCGCTGAGGCCCTCGGCGGCGCCCACCAGCGCGTGGGCCGCGTCGGTCCACGGTCGGATCGCCTCGGCTCGCACCCGCCGGGGGCGTTCACGGCCTGCTCGGAGAGCGCGGACGAGACCCCGCCGGTCGCCGGGCTCGACGAAGACGGCCGCGTGCTCGTTGCCGCGGAGTGCGTCCCGGATCCCGGGGATGTCGGAGACGACGACCGGAGTGCCGGTCGCGACGGCCTCGAGGGCGGGAAGACCGAAGCCCTCGTGGTGCGAGACGAGCGCCAGCGCGTCGGCCCCGGTCATCAGGGCGGGCATCTCCTCGTCCTCGACGAAGGAGTCGGGGAACCGCACGTCGGCCCCCGCGGCGACCGCGTCGCGCACGGCCCGGTGCACGTCCTCCGCCTCCCACGACGTGCCGCCGACGAGCAGCAGGGTGTGCCCGGCGGGGCGCTCGGCCGCTGCGTAGGCGCGGACGAGCTCCGCGACGTTCTTGCGCGGCTCGATCGAGCCGACGAAGAGCAGGTAGTGGGAGAGCCCGAGCCGCTGGGTCACGGCGCGCACCTCCGCCTCCTGCCTCGGCCGGAAGACGCGGGTGTCGACGGTGGTCGGCAGCACGCGGAGGCGGTTCTCGGGGATCCCGAGGCTCCCGGCGATCTCGGCGGCGGCCGAGGGCGTGCCGGTCGCGACGAGGCGCGAGCGCGCCAGCCAGCCCGGCATCCGCGCGGCGAGGAGGGAGCGGCGCGGTTCCGGCACCAGCTCGGGTGCGACGGCGAAGCACGCGTCGTGCACGAAGGTGATGCCCGCCGAGCGGGCGGTGAGAGCCCAGTTGCGGAAGTTGGGGAAGAAGTACACGCCGCGGCCCACGAGCAGATCGAGCGGGATCGGGGTGCGGGTCAGGACGCCGAGCACACGGCGGGGGAGCGGCACCCCGATCACCCGGGTCCCGGCCGGCACGACCCGCTCGACCGCGGCCCGCTCCGAGCGGGGCACGAACAGCGCGAGGTCGATCCGCTCCGCGAAGCGAGGGTCGCCCAGCGCGCGGACCGTCTCGAGGAGGACATGGCCCACGCCGGTCATCGCCCCTGCAGCGAGCGGAGTCGCGTCGATGCGCAGGCGCACGCGGCGGCTCACGCCTTCGTGACCCCGTTCACGGTCGCCGAAGCGGCGACGCTCACCAGGCCGACGCGCTTGTCGCTGCGCTCCACGGTGAACCTCGCGCCCACGGGCACGCGGGTGAACTCGCCGTTCCCGAGGGTCGATGCCGACGCGTGCACGGCGTAGGTCCCGCCGCCGAAGCGGATGTCGGGGAGGTCGAACGTGATCGTCGTCTCCTCCGTCAGCGGGGGGTGCTCGAAGCCGAGGCGCATGGTGTTGGTGCCGAAGACGATCTGCCCCATGGGGGTGTCGACTCCCATCCCCACGAACCAGCGCTCGAGCGGCGTGCTGGTCAGGGGTCGCAGGGTGACGTGCACGCGCAGGTCGTCGCCGGGGCGCAGCGTGCGGTTGCCGTCCTCGAGGGTGCCGCCCTCCAGCTCGATGCCGACGATCTCGCCCGGCTGGATCTGCTCGGGCTCCTCACCGGTCTCCTCGGCCTCGACGATGGCCTCGGCGGTCTCGCGCTCGACCCGCTCCTGGCGCGAGTTCTCGAAGCCGTTGCGGAGGACCTCGAGGCCGCGGGCGGTCTCGCCGTCGTAGATGACCGCGCCGTGCTGGAGCACGATCGCACGATCGCACAGCTCGCCGACCTGCTCGAGGGAGTGGGTGACCAGCACGATCGTCTTGCCGGCGCGCTGGAACGCACGGATGCGGTCCATGCACTTGCGCTGGAACGGCTCGTCGCCGACGGCCAGCACCTCGTCGACCAGCAGGAGGTCGGGGTCGGTGTGGATCGCGATGGCGAAGGCGAGCCGGACGTACATGCCGGACGAGTAGAACTTGACCTGGGTGTCGATGAAGTCGGCGATCTCGGAGAAGTCGACGATCGAATCGAACTTGTCCTCGAGCTCCTTGCGGGAGAGTCCGAGGATCGCGCCGTTCAGGAAGACGTTCTCGCGCCCGGTCAGGTCGGGGTGGAATCCGGCGCCGAGCTCGAGGAGCGCGGCGAGGCGGCCGCGGCGCTCGACCGTTCCGGTCGTGGGCTGGATGATGCCGCCGATGAGCTTGAGCAGCGTGCTCTTGCCCGAGCCGTTCGCGCCGATGAGCCCGACGGTCGAGCCCAGCGGGATCTCGAGGTCGATGTCCTTGAGCGCCCAGAAGTCGTCGCGGTGCTGCTTGCCCCGGCCGAAGTTGACGACGCGCTCCTTGAGGCTCTTGTCCTTGCGGATGACGAACCGCTTGGACGCGTTCTGCACCCGGATGATCGTGGGCATCGCCACGGAGTCGGGCACGGAGATCTCGGATTCGAGAGTCATGGGATCAGATCTCCTGGGCGAAGTTGCCCTCGAGGCGGCGGAAGATGCGGTGCGAGACCCACACCAGCACGAGCCCGACGAGGAAGACGAGGAAGAGGTGGAGTGCCATGTCGGCGGGCCAGGGCTGGCCGGCGACGGCCCGGACGGTCCCGTCGGTCTGCTCGACCATGGTCTCGCGCGAGCCGGGACCCCAGATGGCGCGCTGGAAGGCGAGGATCGCGTTGGTCATGGGGTTGAGCAGGTAGATCTGCTCGAGCCACGGCGGCACGGTCTCGACGACGAAGGACCACGCGTAGGTGATGGGCGAGAGCCAGAAGAAGATGAGCAGGCCCACCTCGACCAGGAACTGGATGTCGCGGAGGTAGACGTTCAGCGCCGAGAGGGCGAGTGCCAGGGCGAGCCCGTAGACGAGGGTCACCGCGAGGGCCGGGAAGATGAAGAGCAGCTGCCAGCTGATCTCGAGAGCACCGAGCGCCGCGGCCCCGATGATCAGCACCAGGAACTGCACCGCGAAGTTGAAGAGCGCGGCCCCGATGGTGGCGACCGGGAAGATCTCGCGCGGCAGGTAGACCTTCTTGATCAGGCCCGCATTCGCGAGGATCGAGGTGGTGCCGGTCGCGACGATCTCGCTGAAGAGGTTCCACAGCGTCAGGCCGCAGAAGACGAAGATCGCGAAGACGGGGATCCCGCGGGCGGCGCCCAGGAACTGACCGATCGCCACGTAGTAGATCATCAGCATGACGAGCGGGCGGATGAGCGTCCAGACGAAGCCGAGACTCGAGTCCTTGTAGCGCGCCTTGAGCTCGCGGTTCACCAGGAGTTTGAGCAGCTCGCGGTGGCGGAAGATGTCGAGGAGCGACGAGACGAATCCGCTCGCGCGGCTCGTGCCCGGCTGGGTGCCGCTCTGGTGGAACGGCTCCTGCGCGATCGCGTCGACGCGGTCGGCCGCGCGCGTGATCGTCGACTTGTTGGTGCTCATCGGTCTCCCAGCCATAGCACTGCCGTGGCGGCAGCGGGATCATTGTACGGTTCCGTCCGCTCGGAGCCCCGGGAGAGGCGGGAGACGGAGGCCCGGTGGCTCAGCTCGCGCGCCGGGCGAGGTCGAGGTCGTGCGCGACCATGCGGGCCACGATCTCCTCGAAGGCGACGGTCGGCCGCCAGCCGAGGACGTCGCGGGCGCGGGAGGCGTCGCCGCGCATCTCCGGGGCGTCGACCGGGCGGGCGAAGCGCGGATCGAGGACGACGAGGCGCTCCCAGTCGTCGATCCCGGCGGCGGTGAAGGCGGCGGCGACGAACTCGCGGACGGAGTGCGCGACTCCCGTCGCCACGACGTAGTCGCCCGCCTCGTCGGCCCGCGACGCGCGGACGAGGGCGTCGACGTAGTCGGGAGCCCAGCCCCAGTCGCGGCGGACGTCGAGGTTGCCGAGGGACAGCTCGGTCGCCGTTCCCGCGGCGATCGCCGCGACGCCCGCGGTGATCTTGCGCGTGACGAAGGCCTCGGGCCGGCGGGGCGACTCGTGGTTGTAGAGGATGCCGGAGGAGGCGTGCAGCCCGCGACCGCGGTAGACGCCCACGAGCAGGTGCGCGAACGCCTTGGCGGCGCCGTAGGGCGACACCGGGCGGATCGGAGTCGACTCCGTCTGCGGGTTCTCGACCGCGGCTCCGAAGATCTCGCTGGAGGAGGCCTGCACGAAGCGCACCTCGCGGCCGGTCGACTCCTGCAGCGACAGCGCCGCCTCGAGCAGTGCGGCGACGGCCGTGCCGGTGACCTCGGCGGTCAGCACCGGCTCCTGCCAGGACAGGGCGACGGAGGACAGCCCGGCCAGGTGGAAGATCGTGTCCGGCGCCGCCTCCGCGACGACCCGGCCGAGGCCGGTGGCGTCGCGGAGGTCGCCCTCGAGGGAGCGGACGGCGGCCGGGAGACCGGAGTCGTCCCCGCGCACGAGCGCGGTGACGTCCCAGCCGTCCTCGAGCAGGCGCTCGACGAGGTAGCCCCCGTCCTGCCCGCTCGCCCCGGTGACGAGAGCGGAGGGCATGACTACTTGATCAGCGCGGTCTGCTCGACGAGGTCGTTCTCGACCATCATCGCGACCAGCTCGGGGAAGGAGACCTTGGGCTCCCAGCCGAGGACGTCGCGGGCCTTCGACGGGTCGCCGATGAGGAGGTCGACCTCGGCGGGGCGCATGAACGCGGGGTTCTGCGTGACGTAGGGGGTCCAGTCGTCGATGCCGACGTGCTGGAACGCGATGTCGAGGTACTCGCGGATCTCGTGGGTCTCGCCGGTCGCGACCACGAAGTCGTCGCCCTCGGGCTGCTGCAGCATGCGCCACATCGCGTCGACGTAGTCGCCGGCGAATCCCCAGTCGCGCTTCGCGTCGAGGTTGCCGAGCTCGATGGTGTCCTGCAGGCCCAGTTTGATGCGGGCGACAGCGAGGCTGATCTTGCGGGTCACGAACTCCGGGCCGCGGCGGGGCGACTCGTGGTTGAACAGGATGCCCGACGAGGCGTGCATGCCGTAGGACTCGCGGTAGTTGATGGTCATGTAGTGACCGAACACCTTGGCGACGCCGTAGGGCGAGCGCGGCCAGAGGAGGGTCTCCTCGCGCTGCGGCACCTGCTGGACCTTGCCGAACATCTCGGAGGAGGACGCCTGGTAGAACTTCACGCGCGACATGTCGTCGCCGGCGTAGAGGCGGGTCGCCTCGAGGATGTTGAGCACGCCCTTGCCGGTGACGTCGGAGGTGAGGGACGCGTTCTCCCACGAGTACGCCACGAAGGAGATGGCGCCGAGGTTGTAGACCTCGTCGGGCTGGGCGACGGCGAGCACGCGGACGAGGCTCGAGACGTCGGTGAGGTCACCGGTGAGCAGCGTCACCTCGGGCACGACCCGGCGCACGAGCTCGTACTTCGGGTTGTTCTGCCCGCGGACCAGGCCGAAGACCTCGTAGCCCTTCGAGAGCAGCAGCTCGGCGAGGTAGAGGCCGTCCTGGCCGGTGATTCCGGTGATCAAAGCGCGGGGCACGTGGTGGTCCGTTTCGTCGTGGGTCGATGACAGCGGGCTACATACTACCCATCGCCTCCCGCGCCGTCCGGATCGGGACCGGCGGGGCGGCACCGCGCGCCGGTATCCTGACCCGTCTCGGACACGATTGGACGCCATGCCGGAACCGCTCCCCGTCACCCTCGCCGTGCTCACCGTCGACCCGGGCGGGATGGGCGGCGGGGAGACCTACGCCCGCGCGCTGACGCGCCTCCTGGTGCCGCGTCCCGGCGAGGAGGGACTTCGCGTGCGCGTGCTGGTGCCCGAGAACGCGCGCGGCTTCAGCGAGGGCGTCCCGGAGCAGGTCGCGGACGGAGTCATCAGCGGAGCGGGGCACCGCCGACGGGCGATCGGCATGCTGCAGGCGCTCGCGCGCACCGTGCGGCTGAGGCGGCGGCTGGATCGTGACGAGATCCTCTACTTCCCGTTCACGGTTCCGCTGCCGTGGCCCTCGCGGCGCCAGGGCCACGTGCAGATGCTGTTCGACCTCCAGCACCGCGACCTCCCCGAGCTCTTCCCCCGCGTCGAGCGCGTGTTCCGCCGCGTCGCCTACGAGGCGACGGCCCGCCGCGCCGACGCGGTCATCACGATCAGCGCCTTCACCAAGGGCCGCATCGTCGAGCTGCTCGGGATCCCGGAGGAGCGGGTGCACGTCTCGCACCTGGGCGTGGACACCTCGCGGTTCCGGGCGAACCTCGGCGAGCGCGACGACTTCGTCTTCTTCCCGGCGCGCGCGTGGCCGCACAAGAACCACGTGCGGCTGTTCGAGGCGATGCGGCTGCTGCGCGCCGACGGACACGACCTGCGCCTCGTGCTGACCGGTGGGGACCTCGACCGGCTGGGCGAGCTGCCCGACTTCGTGGAGTGGCACGGCCACGTCGATCCCGAGGAGCTCGCCGAGCTGTACCGGCGGGCGGCGGTGCTCGCGTTCCCCAGCCTCTACGAGGGCTTCGGCTTCCCGCCGATCGAGGCGATGGCGTCCGGATGCCCGGTCGCGGCGGCCGATGCCGGATCCCTGCCCGAGATCTGCGGGGACGCCGCCGTGTACGTCGATCCGCTCGATCCGCGCTCGATCGCCGACGGAATCCTCGAGGCGATCGCCCGACGCGAGGAGCTCGCTCCGCTGGGCCTGGCCCGGGCCGCCCGCTTCGACTGGGAGCGCTGCCGCCGGGAGCACCTCGAGGTGTTCCGCGCCGTGGCGGAGGGACGGCGCGTCCGCCGGGGATCCCGGCGCCGCCGGATCAGTCGCGCGGGTGCAGGAGGCGCCGCCAGCTGAGCCCCTGCGCGGCGCGCATGGCGCAGATCACCACGAGCAGCCAGCCGGCGTCGAGCAGGATCGAGCTCTCGGCGAGTCCGGTGACGACCAGCACCGTGAGCACCATCACCGGCCACACGTGCACGACCGCCTTGCGCTCGGACGCGATCAGCCAGGACCGCCACAGTGCGAGCCCGACGAGCGCCACGAAGAGCGCGGCGCCGACCACGCCGACCTGCAGGGCGAGGTCGAACAGGGCGTTCAGGCTCGATGAGTGCGGCCGGCCCGAGAGGTAGTCGATGGCGTTGAAGGGGTACATGTCGGTGCGCCAGTAGCCGACCCAGCCCCAGCCGATCAGCGGATCGAGGTCGGTGAAGCGCCACACCTGCTGCCACAGGGTGAGCCGGAACTCGAACTCGCTGCCCGCGTTGAGCAGGGCGATGATCCGCGAGCGGAAGATCCAGGCGGCGAGAGCGGCGGCGACGGCGACTCCGAGGGTGGCGTACTGCCGGGTCCGCCGGTGCTCGCTGTCTCCGCGCCGCACCCAGCGCAGTGCGAGAGCGACGACGGCGGCGACCACCAGCACCCCCGCGCTCACGGCCGACCGGGTGAAGAGCAGGGTGACGACGGCGAGGGCGAGGGAGGAGATCGCCGGGCCGCGCGCGACGGAACGGGTCATCAGCTCGACCGCGAACGTGACCACGGCGAGCAGGCAGACCAGTCCGAGCTGGTTCCGGGTGCCGACGAGGCCCTGGATCGGACCGCCGACCGCGAGCTGGCCCTCGACGCCGAGGAAGCGCAGCGGCCGGTCGATCAGCACGCCCGCCACCACCTCGACGGCGACGGAGGCGATCAGCACGAAGCGCAGGACGTCGCCGACCGAGCGGATGATCTGGATGATGTCGCGGGTCACCCCGATCGCGACGGCGAGGAACGCGAGCGCGAGCTGGTAGACGACACCCGAGACCGTCGACCACTGGTACCCGCTCCAGAGCACGCTCAGCGCGATCCACCCCAGGAACACGAGGATGCTGGTCGGCAGCAGCCCCTCCCAGTCGAGCATCCCGCGGCGCAGGACGATCATCGCCGCGGCGAGGACGGTCAGCGTGGCGATGGCCGCGATGTAGCCGGGCCAGCCGATCACCCCGCGGACGGCGGGCGCGCAGAGCACCACCACGAGGGTGGACTGGGCGAGGGCGGCCGCGAACTGCGGCGAGGCCACCGCGTCCGACAGGTACGGCGGGAGAGCGGACGGACGCCGGCCCGTCATCGCCCTGCGCGCTCGCCGGCGAGGGGGACGGGCTCGGCCGCCAGGGCCTCCTCCGCCTCGTTCGCGGGCTGCTTCGTCAGCACGGCGAGGGCGACGAGCAGGAGCCAGCCGCTCTCGATCAGCAGACGGCTCTCGGCCAGCGACTGCGCGAGCAGGGCGACGACGATCAGGAGCGGAGCGAGAGAGAGGGTGGAGTAGGGGAGCGCGGCGGTGGCGCTGCGGCGGGGTCGGTCGACGGCGCGGAACCAGGAGCGCCAGAGGGTCGAGACGACGAGCGCCGTGAAGAGCACGAGACCGACGGCGCCCAGCTGGAACCAGACGTCGAGCGCGGCGTTGTGGGCCTGGAGGTAGAGGACGCCCTTGCGCTCGGCGAGCGTGTCGAACGGCGCGGCCCAGGGCGCCCAGTAGCTGACCCAGCCCCAGCCGAGCACCGGGCGCTCGGCGGCGAGGGCCGCGACCGCGCTCCAGATGTCGAGGCGGCCGGTCGCGTCCTCGCTCTTGCCCAGGAGGGCGAGGAGCGCACCCCGGCCCGCGAGCAGACCGAGGGCGAGCACCGCTGCGACGGCGGCCGCGGTGAGGTACACCGGCCGGCGTCCGTCCTCGCCCCGGCGGCGGGCCCAGAGCGCGAACACCGCGGCGAGGGCGACGGCGACGAGGCAGAGCAGCACGGTCGACGAGCGGGTGAGCAGCAGGGTCGCGGCGAACACCAGCGCCCACACGACGCCCCAGCGCCGCCGGACGGTGCGCGCCGCGAGCTCGAGGAGCACCACGACGAGGCCGAGCAGGGCCGCGAACCCCAGCAGATTGCGGTTGCCGACGATGCCCTGGATCGGGTCGCCCGTGAACAGGGCGGCCTGCGACCAGTAGAAGGCGTCGGGGATCCGGCCGCTCGCCGGGAGGTCGATGACGAGGGGGAGCACGCTCTGCCGCACGACGACGGCGACCACCAGCTCGAAGAGGAGCGAGAGGCCGACCGTGATCCGCAGGGCTCGCCCGAGAGCGGTGACGAAGGCGCCGGTGCCGAGCAGGAGCCCGAGGGCGACGCCTCCGAAGGTCGTGGCGAGTTGCGCGGTGACTCCGATCGCGCTCGCACCGGGGTACGCGGACCAGAGCAGCGACAGGACGACGAGGCACAGGAACGCGAGGAGCGACTTGGGCGTGCGGCTCCAGAGCAGCCTCGGCCGCTCGCGCACGACGACGACGACGACCGCGACGAGGAGAGCGCCGACGACGAGGCCCCAGCCCCACCACCCGGCCAGGTTCCGCAGGGCCTGCCCGGAGATCAGGACCGTCAGCACGGCGACCGCGAGCACCCGGGGAGCGGAGGGCGCGGCACGACGGATCATGGCGATCAGTCTAGAGAGGGGCCGCGCAACTGCGGATCAGACGAACGCCGCCGTCCCGGTGATGGCGCGGCCGACGATGAGAGTGTTCATCTCGCGGGTGCCCTCGTAGGAGTAGAGCGCCTCCGCGTCGGCGAAGAAGCGGGCGACTCCGTAGTCGAGGACGATGCCGTTGCCGCCCATCACCTCGCGGCACCAGGCGACCGTCTCCCGCATCCGCGCCGTCGTGTAGGCCTTGGCGAGGGCGGAGTGCTCGTCGCGCTGCTCGCCCGCGTCGAGCATCTCGGACACCCGCGTCGCCAGAGCGATGCTGGCGGTGATGTTGCCGATGCTCTTGACGAGCAGGTCCTGCACGAGCTGGTGGCCGACCAGCGGCTTGCCGAACTGGACGCGCTCGCGGGCGTAGCGCAGTGCCGCGTCGTAGGCGCCGATCGCGACTCCGATCGCCTGCCACGCCACCTCGGCGCGCGTCAGGCGCAGCACCTTCGCGGTGTCGCGGAACGAGTTCGCGTTCTGCAGGCGGAGCGACTCCGGGACCCGCACGCCCTCGAGCACGATGTCGGCGTTCTGGATCGTGCGCAGGCTCTGCTTGCGGGCGATCGCGGTGGCACGGTAGCCCGGCGTCGAGGTCGGGACCAGGAACCCCTTCACCTGCTGATCGGCGACGTCCTTGGCCCAGATCACGGTGATGTCGCTGAACGTCGCGTTGCCGATCCAGCGCTTCTCCCCGTCGAGGACCCACTCGTCGCCCTCGCGCCGCGCCGTCGTCCGCAGGCCCTGGGCGGAGTCGGAGCCGGACTGCGGCTCGGTCAGCCCGAAGGCTCCGATCACCTCGCCCGACGCGAGCCTCGGCAGCCATTCCGCGCGCTGCTCGTCCGAGCCCGTCACCTGGACCGTGCCCATCACGAGCCCGTTCTGCACGCCGACGTAGGTCGCGATGCCCGCGTCGACCCGACCGAACTCCAGCGCCACCCAGCCGCGGAAGACCGCGGAGTTCTCGATCGCCCGGGTGCCGGGCCACGACAGTCCGATCGCGCCGGTGGCGTGGATGCCGGGCACCAGGTGGCGGGGGAACTCGGCGCGCTCCCAGTAGTCGTCGGCGATCGGGCGCACCTGCTCCTCGAGGAACGAGCGCATGCCCGCGAGGAGCTCCTTCTCGGCGGGGGAGAGGCTCCCCGCGAACCCGTAGAAGTCGGCCGCCAACGTCTCGAAGATCGTGCTGTCCATGTGCTCCGTCGCTCCCTCGCTCGAGCCGGGCCGCCCCTGTGTTCCAGCGGCGGCGACGCGGCTCCCGCCAGCGTACGAAGACCACGCCGTCGGGGCACGAACGGTGGAGGGGAGCGCCAACCCGGTGCCCGCGACCAGCGGTCGCCGTTGTGGATCCTGCTACCGTCGCAGCGGAGCGGCCCCGGCAGGGTCCGGACGGCGCGGCTCCCACTGCTCCCCGGACGGAAAGGCCCGCCCCGTGTTCATCCCGATCGGCAACACCCCCCGCGACTACGCCTGGGGCTCCTCCACCGGCATCTCCGACGCGCTCGGCACGCCGGCCTCGGGCGGCCCGGAGGCGGAGCTGTGGCTCGGTGCACACGCCGGATCGCCGTCGAGGATCCTCGAGCCGGACCGGGTCGGCGCCCGCACCCTCGCCGACTTCATCGCCCGGGAGCCCGAGGCGGCGCTCGCCGGAGTGCAGGGCTCGGTCGACCCGGTCTCGGGCGAGCCCCGGCTGCCGTTCCTCCTGAAGATCCTCGCCGCCGGCGCTCCTCTCTCGCTCCAGGCGCACCCCTCGGCCGAGACCGCGCAGCGCCGTTTCGTCGAGGAGGACGAGGCGGGCATCGCGCGGGAGGCCGCGAACCGCAACTACAAGGACCCGTTCCACAAGCCCGAGCTGATCTACGCGCTGAGCGAGAGCTTCGACGCCCTGTGCGGCTTCCGCGATCCCGAGAGCACGCGCTCGCTGCTCGCGGAGCTCGCCGCCCGTCTGCCGGACGCCGGCGCCGACGCGGTCCTCGCGTTCGCGGCGACCCTCGACGGGGAGGCCGAGCAGGTCCTCCGCGGTGCCGTGTCCTGGCTCCTCGCCGACGGCGACCGCGCCGAGGTGGCGGCGCTCGTCGACGCCGTCGTGCGCGCGGCCGCCGGCGACGAGCGGCTCGAGCTCCGCACCGTGGGCGACCTCGCCGACAGCTACCCGGGCGACCCGGGGATCGTCCTCTCGCTCCTGCTGAACCGCGTGCGACTCGCCCGCGGCGAGGTGCTCTACCTCCCCGCGGGCAACATCCACGCGTATCTGCACGGCACAGGGGTCGAGCTGATGGCGGCGTCCGACAACGTGCTGCGGGGCGGGCTCACCCCCAAGCACATCGATGTGCCCGAGCTTCTGGACGTGCTCGAGTTCTCGCCGCTGCCGGTGCCCTACCTCGCCGCCGAGGACGCCGCTCCCGGACTCCGGATCTACCGCCCCGACGTGCCGGACTTCGTGCTCGCCGTCATCGAGCCCGTCTCGGAGGACGCCGTCGAGCTGGCCCTGACCGGGCCGGCCATCGCGATCGCGACCTCGGGCGCCTTCGTGCTGCGCGGGGCGGAGGGGGAGGCGCGCGTCGAGCGCGGCGCCAGCGTCTTCGTCACTCCGTCCGAGGGTGGGCTCTCGGTGACCGGCACGGGCACGCTCTTCGTCGCGACGCTGTAGGACGCGGCACCCCCGGCGGCGGCGCGCGTCAGGACGCCGCGGCGCAGGCGAAGGTCCGCCGGTACGCGGCCGGCGTCGTCTGCAGCACCCGCACGAAGTGGTGCCGCATGACGGCGGCGGTGCCGAAGCCGACGCGTCCGGCGATGGTCTCGAGGGTCAGGTCCGTCTCCTCGAGCAGCTGCTGGGCGCGCAGGAGCCGCTGCCGGTTGAGCCAGGCGAGCGGAGTCGTGCCGAGGTCGGCGCGGAACCGCCGTGCGAAGGTCCGGGGCGACATCAGCGCCCGCCGGGCGAGCGTCTCGACCGACAGCTCCTGGTCGAGGTTGTCGAGCATCCACTCCGTGACCTCGGCGAAGGAGTCGGCCCGCACCTCGGGGACGGGGGTGCGGATGTACTGGGCCTGCCCTCCGTGGCGCTGCGGCGGCACCACCATGCGCCGCGCTACGACGTTCGCGGCGGCGGCCCCGCACTCCTCCCGGACGATGTGCAGGCACGCGTCGATGCCCGCGGCCGTGCCGGCACTGGTGACGATCCGCCCCTCCTGCACGAAGAGGACGTCGGGATCGACCCGGACCGCGGGGAAGCGCTCGGCGAGCTCCTGCGCGTGCATCCAGTGGGTCGTCGCACGCCGACCGTCGAGCAGTCCCGCCTGGGCGAGCACGAACGCACCGCTGCAGACGCTCAGGATCCACGCCCCCCGCTCGTGCGCGCGGCGCAGCAGGGCCAGGACGCGCTCGTCGACGGGTCCGCGCGGGAGTGCCGGGATCGCGATCAGGTCGGCGCTCTCGGCCGTGTCGAGACCGTCGAGCACGATCGTGTCGAGGCCGAGGCTCATGGGCACCGGACCCGGATCGGCGGTGACGACCCGGAAGTCGAAACGCGGCCCGCCCTGCTCGCTCCGGTCGATCCCGAAGACCTCGCAGACGACCCCGAACTCGAACGGGGCGAAGCCGGGCAGCGCGACGAGGGCGACGGAGTGGAGCACGGTGGCAGGATAGCGCTCGGCGTCCCGTTCCTGCCAGTCCTGCGCCGTCGTACCGCGCCGATAGGGTAGCGACGGCGCCGAGCGCTGACGTCGACGGCCGACGTGGATCACGAGGAGGACGCACATGGCATGGCTGGTCACCGGAGGAGCCGGGTACATCGGGGCGCACGTCGTCCGGGCCTTCTCCGAGCAGGGCATCGACCCCGTCGTCATCGACGACCTCTCGTCGGGCCACGCCTCGTTCGTGCCCGAGGGCGTCCCCTTCTACCGCGGCTCGATCCTCGACGAGGCGCTGCTCGACCGCGCCTTCGCCGAGAACGACATCGAGGGGGTCGTGCACGTCGCGGGCTTCAAGTACGCGGGCGTCTCGGTGCAGCGGCCGCTGCACACGTACGAGCAGAACGTGACCGCGACCCTCCGGGTCCTCGCGGCGATGGAGCGCGCGGGCGTGTCCTCGATCGTGTTCTCCTCCAGCGCCGCGGTCTACGGAGCGGTCGACGTCGAGCTGGTCACCGAGGAGACCCCCAAGAGCCCGGAGTCGCCCTACGGCGAGACCAAGCTGATCGGGGAGTGGCTCCTCGCCGACGCGGGGCGCGCGTGGGGCGTGCGGCACGCCTCGCTCCGCTACTTCAACGTCGTCGGCTCCGGCTACCCGGACGTGTACGACACGAGTCCGCACAACCTCTTCCCCCTCGTCTTCGAGGCGCTGCTGGCGGGTCGCACGCCGCGCATCAACGGCGCCGACTACCCCACGCCCGACGGGACGTGCGTCCGCGACTACATCCACGTGGCCGACCTCGCCCTCGCCCACGTCGCCGCGGCCCGCCGCCTGGCGGCCGGCGAGCCGATCGAGCCGGTCTACAACCTGGGCAGCGGCGACGGCGCCTCGGTCGGCGAGATCATGCGCGCCATTGCCGAGACCACCGGCATCGCCTTCGAGCCCGAGACTGCTCCCCGCCGTCCGGGCGACCCGCCGCGCATCGTTGCGTCGGGGGAGCGCGCGGCGCGCGACCTCGGCTGGGAGATGCGCCACTCGCTCTCCGACATGGTCGAGAGCGCCTGGAGCGCGCGGAGCGCGGCGACCTCCTGACCGACGGCACTCCGGCGTCACGCTTGCGACACGCCGGAGTGTCGTGAACCCTCCACGGGTTGTTGAGGGTTTACAGTCTGCGACTTGACCTCAGCGAATGACACCGATGTAATTACGTGGGCGGCGCCTCCGGGAGGAGCGGGTCGCCGTTCATCGGTACCGGCGGGGTAGGAGACGGCATGGCGATTCCCGACAGCGTCGGCGGAGCGGACCGTTTCTCCGAAGCGGACCACGCCGCCGCAGCAGACCGTCTCTCCGGAGCAGCAGGACGCGCGGGAGTGCCCGACGACTGGTTCGTCGACCCGATCCGCCTGGGCGTGCCCGGCGTCCGCCCCGGCATCGTCACGGAGAGCGAGGCGCCCGGCGGTGCCCTCTCCTGGCAGGCCGACTCGCTCTGCGCGCAGACCGACCCCGAGGCGTTCTTCCCCGAGAAGGGCGGCTCCACCCGCGACGCGAAGAAGATCTGCACGTCCTGCGAGGTGCGCTCCCAGTGCCTCGAGTACGCGCTCGAGAACGACGAGCGCTTCGGCATCTGGGGCGGGCTGTCCGAGCGCGAGCGCCGCAAGCTCCGACGCCGGGCCTGAATTCCGCCCCCTGCTCTTCGCCCTCCCGGCGGGGCACGCTCCGCCGAGGCTGCGCGTGCTCGCTACCGCAGGGGAGGTGGGGCACGCTCCGCCGAGGCTGCGCGTGCTTGCTGCCGCAGGGGATGCGTGGCACGGATCCGGCTCGGGTCGAGCATGGCTGGTGCCGCTTGCGCGATGGGGCGTGTTCCGCTCAGGTTGTGCGTACTTCTCGGTCGCACGCCCGGGAGCCGGAAGGGCTCGGTGCGTCGGCGCAGGCGATCGGCCGCCCGGAGCAGCGTCCGCGTCGGCTCGCTCCCTGGTGATCAGCGGCGGGCGGTGACGGGGCTCCCTCGAGGAGGGGGCGCCGGCGAGCGGGCGCGGGGGGCGGGGCGGCGAGCCGCTGGCGGGTGGTCCGTCGGCATCGCCTAGGGTGGTCCGCGATGTATCCCCGAGTAACCGCCGTCCTCGTCGCGCGCAACGGCGCAGCGTATCTGGAACGCACCCTCGCGGCGCTCCGAGCACAGACCCGTCAGCCCGACGCGACCGTCTTCGTCGACGGGGGCTCGAAGGACGCCACGGGCGAGCTGCTCGCGGGGTGGGGTCCGTCCCAGCTGGTCCAGGTCTCCGAGAACCTGCCCTTCGGCCAGGCCGTCGCGCGCGCGGTGCGCGTGATGCAGCCTCCGCGGGGCGAGGACGAGTGGCTCTGGCTGCTCGCGCAGGACTCCGCTCCCGAGCCCGGGGCGCTCGCCGCGCTACTCGGCGCCGTCGAGGTCGCCCCCTCCGTCGCGGTCGCCGGCCCGAAGGTCATGGACTGGACCCGGTCCGGCTACATCCGCAGCTACGGCGAATCGATCACGAACTACGGCACCACGGTCCACCTCGTCGAGGACGAGCTCGACCAGGGGCAGCACGACGCCACTCCCGACGTCCTCGCGGTCGCCGCGGGCGGCATGCTCGTGCGCCACTCCCTGTGGGAGGAGCTCGGCGGGTTCGACCCCGGTCTGCCCGTGGTCGACGACGCCCTCGACTTCTCGATCCGCACCCGCCTGGCCGGGCACCGCGTCAGCCGGGTGCCGGACGCGCGGGTCACGACCGCCCGCATTGGCCTGCAGCGCCCCGACGGCCGGCGCATCGACGGAGGGGAGCGCCGCCGCGCGAGGCAGCACCGCACCGCGCAGCTGCACCGCCGCCTCGCGTACGCGCCCGTGGCGCTGCTCGTCCTGCACTGGCTCTCGCTCGTGCCGCTCGCCGTCGGGCGCGCGGTCGTCCGCCTGCTCCGCAAGCAGCCGGGACTCGTCGGCGGCGAGCTGCTCGCCGCGGTCGTCGTCGCCTTCGGCGCCACGAAGGTGCTGCGGGCGCGGAAGATCCTGCGCTCCTCGAAGAACGTGGGCTGGAAGGCGATCGCGCCGCTGCGGATCCCGCTGGACACCGTCCGCCAGCTGCGCTCCGTGCGGCACGACGCCGTCCGGGTCCAGGCGAGCCGCGAGCGGCACCCCCTGCACTTCTTCCAGAGCGGAGGGATCTGGGTCGTTCTCGCGGCAGCGCTCGCGGGTCTCATCATCTACACGCCCCTGATCGCGGCACCCGCCCTGAGCGGGGGCGGCCTGCTGACCCTCTCGCCCACGGTCGCCGAGCTGTGGCGCAACGCGGCCTACGGATGGCGCGACCTCGGCTCCGGCTTCATCGGAGCGGCCGATCCCTTCGCCGCCGTGCTCGCGGTGCTGGGGTCGATCACCTTCTGGTCGCCGAGCTACGCGATGGTGCTGCTCTACCTGACGGCGCTCCCGCTCGCCGCGATGGGCGCCTGGCTGATGGTCGCGCGGATCACGCCGCGACCCCTCGCCCGGGCGTTCGGCGCCATCGCGTGGATCCTGGCCCCCGCGTTCTACGCAGCGCAGGCCGACGGGCGGCCGGGCCCGATCCTGGTGCACGTGCTGCTGCCGTGGCTGTTCTTCGCCGGCTTCGGCGCGTACCGCTCGTGGTCCGCCTCCGCCACCGCGTCGCTCCTCGCCGCCGCCGTCGTCGCCTGCGCTCCGATCCTGTCGCTGCCGCTGCTGGTGGTGTGGCTCGTCATCCTCGCGACCTCCGGACGCCGCCTCGGCCGCTTCGCCGGCCTGCCGATCCCCGCGTTCGCCCTGCTGTTCCCCCTGGTCGTCGCCCATGCGCCCCGCGGGAACTGGTTGGCCGTCCTCGCCGACCCGGGAGTGCCTCTGCCCTCCGTCCGGGCGGACTTCTTCTCGCTCCTCGCGGGCGTCCCGGCGGGGCTGCCGGGCGACTGGACCGGCTTCCTCTCGGACCGGCTCGGCATCGCCGAGGCGGCCGCTCCGCTCGCGACCCTCGTGCTCGTGCTCCCGCTGATCGTCGCCGCCCTCGGATCCCTCCTGCTGCCGAACAACCTCCCCGCCCTGGGCGGAGTGGGAGTCGCGGCCGCCGGCCTGCTCACCGCCTCCCTCGCCCAGGGGATCCAGGTCGCGACCGCCGGCTCCGAGTCGGTGGCCGTGTGGAGCGGTACCGGGCTCAGCCTCTACTGGCTCGGCCTGGTGATCGGCTTCTCGCTGTCGCTCGGTGCTCTGCCCTCGCTGCGCCTGGTGACCGCCCTCGTCGTCACGATCACCGCCGCTCTCGCGGTCGGTCCCTTCGCGCTGGCGTTCCCCGCCTCCGACGGCTCGTCCATCGCGAGCACCTCCGATCGATCGCTCCCCGCGTACGTCGCGGCCGAGGCGCAGAACGACCCGCGCGTCGGCACGATCGTTCTGGTGCCGCAGGACGACGGCGGGATCCTCGCCCGTCTCGAGCGCGGCGCGGGAGCGACGCTGGACCAGCAGTCGACCCTCGCCGCGACCGGTGCCGAGAGGACCGACGAGATCGACGAGCTCGCCGGGAACCTCGTGTCGCGCTCCGGCTACGACGTCGAGGGGGCGCTCGACGAGCTCGGCGTCCGCTTCGTGGTGCTCACCGACGCCGACGACACGCAGGCGGGCGACGCGGCGTCGGCCGTGCAGGCCCGTGCCGCGGTCTCGCTCGACGGCAACCCCGCGTTCTCGGCGGTCGGCGACACGAACTACGGCCTCCTCTGGAGCGCCGTCGACCCCGACGACCAGCGCGTGGAGGCCGCTCCCGAGGACGTGGTCGGCCCCTTCGGCATCGCCTACACGACCGCTCTGCTGCTCGTGTTCCTCGTCGCGGTCCTGCTGGCCGTCCCCACGGGGATGTCGCTCGAACGCGCCCGGTCGGGTGCCGCCGTCGCGGGCATGGACGACGAGCCGGGCGAGGCCACCGGCCAGTTCGACGACGGGACCGACGATGTCTGATCCCCGCGACCAGGAGAAGAAGATGCCCGCGGTCCCCCCGCCCCCGGTCGATCCGACGCGCGCCGAGCGGAGAGCCGCGCGTGCACTCTCGAAGGAGCGGAGCGCGGCGGCCGGCACGGACTCCGTCGCCACCGTCCCGCCGAAGCCTCCGCGCGACCGGCGCGCCTCCGCCGCCCGTCGCCGCCGCAACGCGATGCGGACCGCGGTCGGCGCGGTCGGTGTCGTGCTCGCCGCCACCGCTGTCGTCCTGCCCCAGCTGCTCCCGCTCCCCGCGGCGACCCGGGCCGCGGAGGGCGTCTCCGTCACCCCCGTCGCCGCCGACAGCGCTCTCGTCTGCGGGGGAGACCTCCTCGACGCGACCGATCCGGAGGAGCTCCGCGCCCTCGAGGGATCGCGCTCGGCCGTCTGGCCGGACGGCGTCGCGACCGACTCCGCCGTCCTCGACGAGCCGGACGTGGCCGCGCCCGGCAGCGGGATCGCGCGCCTGGTCGTGCCCGCCGGCGCCGACCCGACGCCGGGAGGCGCGACGACGCAGTCGATCGCGACCGAGACCGTCTCCGGTCTGAGCGCGCTGGGGTGCGCCGAGCCCTCGGCCGACAGCTGGATCGTCGGCGGCTCGACGGACGTCGGCTCGACCTCCGTCCTCGTCCTCGCCAATGCGAGCGAGGTGGCGGCCACCGTCGACCTGTCGCTCTACGGCGAGAACGGGCCGATCGCCGCCACCGGATCGACGGGCATCGTCGTGCCGCCCGGGACCGTCCGCGCACTGCCCCTCGCAGGACTCGCGCCCGACGTCGTGCAGCCGGTCGTGCGGATGACCGCGCGCGGCGGCGAGATCGCGGCGAGCCTCCAGAGCACCGCCATCGCAGGCCTCACCCCCGTGGGCGTCGAGACGACCGCTCCGTCGGCGGCCCCGTCGACCCTGACCGTCGTCTCCGGCTACCGGATCTCGACCCCTCCCGCCGAGACGTCCAGCGACGACGGCACGGGCGGAGCCGGCAGCCCCGTGCTGAGGATCCTGGCGCCCGGCGAGGCCGACAGCACCGTCTCGATCGAGGTCGCGAACGAGGACCCGAGCGGCGCGGGGACGTCGACGCAGGTCGTCGTGCCGGCCGGCCGGGTCGGCGAGGTCCCGCTGTCGGGACTCGCCGAGGGCTCCTACCGCATCACGCTCACCTCGGACGAGCCCGTCGTCGCGGCGGGACGCACGACGTCGACCGGCTCCGCCGGCACCGACTACGCCTGGTTCGCCTCCGGCACGTCCACCTCGACGCCCTTCGGCGTGGCCAGCACGGGCGAGCCCGGGGCCCGCCTGCACCTCGCGAACGGCAGCGACACGACCGCCTCCGTGGTGCTCGACTCCGCCTCGGGCTCGCGCACCGTCGAGATCGGCCCCTTCGCCTCCGCGACCGTCGACCCCGGGGTCGACCCGCTCGTGGTCACGAGCGATCAGCCGGTGCAGGCGTCGGTGTCGATCGCGAGCGACGGGCGCCTCGCGGCCTACCCGATCGTCCCGCCCGGTCCGCTCTCGTCGCCGATCACGGTCTACTCGCACTGAGCGGCGGCGCCCTGGGCGTCAGAGGTGGCGGAAGCGGTCCGGGGAGATGTCCCACGGGTCGCGGCCGAGGAGCTCGGCGACCGCGCGGAACACGTGGCTCTCGATGAGCATCCGCTCGTGGAACTCGTCGCGACGGTGCAGCTTGGCGAGGCGCTGGATCGGCACCCGGTAGAGCGTGATGCGGCGCTCGGCGTGGTCCACCCGCCAGCGGGCGATGCCCGTGGCCCGCAGCCGCGCAGGATCGACGTCCGGAGTCGCCGCGATGTCGACGCGGATGCCCGCCAGCTCGTCGGGCCAGGCGCCGCGGAGGTAGTCGATGGCGGATCCGACCGTCATCTCGAAGAAGTCGGTGCGGGTCTGCAGCAGGGGCAGGTGGGGCCCGGTGACGGGGCCGCGGATGCCGCGACCGTGCCTGTCCCTCGAGCCGCCCCGCACCGATGCCGCCTGACGAGCGGTGGAGCGACGAGCACGGGGCATGCCCCCAGCCTATTGCTACTGTGGGCGCGATGACCGGACGGCAGTGCTCGCGGACGGGCTGCCGGGCTCCGGCCGCCGTCACTCTGACCTACGACTACCGCGACTCGGTCGTCGCCGTCGGCCCGCTGAGCCCCGCGCCCGACCCGCACGGCTACGACCTCTGCGAGGCGCACGACGCCCGACTCTCGGTCCCGCAGGGCTGGACGACGATCCGCTACCGGGAGCCGTCCGCCGAGGAGTGACCCGAGCGGTCGGGGAAACCGCGCGGCGCGCCGGCCAGGACCGGCGCGAGCCGGTCGAGGCGGTCGGCGGCGAGCCGCAGGGCGCGCTCCTCGCGCACCCGGCGCAGCGCCGAGACGGCCAGGAGGAAGTCCTCCGCCGGCGCGGAGGGCACCGGGGACACCGAGGCCAACACCTCGTGCGCGAGCGACGCGGCCAGCTGCGAGCGGGAGGGCTCGGTCATCCCGGTCCGGTTCCGCAGGAACTGCGCGAGCCGGCGGGCCAGAGCATCGGGGAGCCGCGCGACATCGGCGGTGGCCGCCCAGCCGAGCAGCGGCTCCGGCACCTCGGCGCGGAGCTCCACGACCGACGGGACGCGCTCGAGCTGACTGTGAGTCCCGGCGAGGACGTCGCCGAGCCGTCGGGAGCGGCGGGACAGCAGCCCGACGACGGCGGCGAGCCCGCCGGCCGTCATCACGATCTCGAGGACCGCGGTCATCCCGCGCACCAGCGCGTGACGGAAGGAGATCGCTCCGCCGTCGTCCCGGACGACCCGGGCTCCGACCGCTAGCTTCCCGAGCGAGCGTCCGCGCGTGGCCGTCTCGACGGCGACCGGGACGAGCACGAGGGAGGTGACGAGAGCGGCGATGCCGACGGCCGCCGCGGCGGACGGGTCGAGGCCGTCCCCTCCGGCGAGGACGGAGACCAGGTAGAACAGCGCGAGGGCCAGGAGGATCTCGGCGACGAGGTCGATGACCGCCCCGCAGGCCCGGAGGACGAAGGAGGTCACAGGGACCTCGAGGGCGATCGCCTCACCCGTGATCAGGCTGTCGTCCTCGCCCTCGTCCAGCCGATCGATGCCCATGGCTATCATCTAAACAGATGGACATCGACGCTCTCTCGGCCGCGCGCGACGCGCAGTGGCGCCGCCTGGACGAGCTCTCGCGCAAGCGCCGGCTCACCGGCGACGAGGCGGACGAGCTCGTCGAGCGCTACCAGTCGGCGTCCGCCGATCTGGCCGCGATCGCCTCGACGGCGGGATCGACCGCCGTCGGCGCCCGGCTCGCCGTCTCGCTCTCGCGGGCGCGCGGCCGGCTCACCGGCACCGGGGAGGAGCCGCTCGCGGCGATCGCGCGGTTCGCCGTCGTGACGCTGCCGGCCGCGCTGCACCGCCTCCGCTGGCTCACGCTCGCCGTCGCCCTGGCCACCGCGCTCGTGTCGACGCTGTTCGCGGTGTGGATCCTGGGGGACGCCCGCCTGCTCGCCTCGCTCGGCGACGACGAGCAGCTGCGACGCTTCGCCCAGGAGGACTTCGTCGACTACTACTCCGAGAACCCGGCCGCGTCCTTCGCCGGCCAGGTCTGGACCAACAACGCCTGGATCGCCGCGCAGTGCGTCGCCTTCGGCATCGTCGGCGTCTACGTGCCGTACATCCTGCTGCAGAACGCGCAGAACCTCGGCACCTCGATCGCCGTGATGTTCCACTACGGCGAGGGCGACACGTTCTTCCTCTACATCGCCCCGCACGGGCAGCTCGAGCTGACGGCCGTGTTCGTGGCGGCCGCGGCGGGACTGCGGATCTTCTGGGCCTGGATCGCGCCGGGAGCGCGCACCCGCGGCCAGGCGCTCGCGGAGGACGCCCGGAGTCTGTTCACCGTGGCGATCGGGCTCGTGTTCGTGCTGTTCGTCGCCGGGATCATCGAGGGCTTCGTCACGCCGGCGCCGTGGCCGTGGTTCGTGAAGATCGGGATCGGGTCGGTGGCGCTGCTCGCGTTCCTCGCCTACATGATCGTGCTCGGCGGCCGGGCCGCCCGGGCGGGGGAGACCGGCGACCTCGACCGCTTCGCGCGCGGCTCCCGCAGCATCGCCGACGCCTGATCAGAGCCGGCCGGCCGCCTTCAGGGCGATGTAGCGGTCGGCGAGGGCCGGCGGCAGCTTCTCGGGCGTCGCGAGGACGACGTCGCCGCCGAGCCGGCGCACGGCCGCCGCCAGCCGGTCCGCGTCGCCGAGCGAGCGCTCCGCGGCTGCCGCAGTGTAGACGGTCGCGCGGTCGCTCCGGTCGGCCGCCATCTCGACGAGCTCGGGATCCAGCGAGCACGCCACGACGACCGTGTGCGTGCGGGTCAGCTGGGGGAGCACCGCCAGCAGCCCCTCCGAGGCGCCGACCGAGTCGAGGGCTGTGAGGAGGACGACCAGGGAGCGCTGCGGGACGAGGGCCCGCACCTGCGCGGGCACGGCCGACCAGTCGGTCTCGACGAGCTGCGGCTGCACCGGAGCGAGGGCGTCGACGACCCGGCCGAGGACCTCGCTCCCGGAGGCGCTGTGGACGCGGGCGCGTCGGGCGCGGTCGAAGGCGAGCACGTCGATCCGGTCGCCCGCGCTCGCCGCGAGGGCCGAGAGCAGCAGAGCCGCCTCGATCGCCGTGTCCAGCCGGGGCTCGTCCGCGATGCGGGCGGCAGAGGTGCGCCCGGTGTCGAGGACGACGACCACGCGCCGGTCCCGTTCCGGGCGCCAGGTGCGGACGACGGGCTCACGGCGCCGCGCCGTCGCCCGCCAGTCGAGCGAGCGCACGTCGTCGCCGCGGACGTACTCCCGGAGGCTGTCGAACTCGGTGCCCTGCCCTCGGATCATGACGCTCGTGCGGCCCTCCAGCTCGCGCAGCCGGGCGAGCCGGGAGGGCAGGTGCCGGCGGGAGCGGAACGGCGGGAGCACCCGCACCGTCGCGGGAGCCGACCGCGTCGCCTGCCGCCCGGCGAGCCCCAGGGGTCCGTCCGACCGGATCGTCACATGGAGGGCGTGCCGCTCGCCGCGCCGGCGCGGCTCCAGCACCGTCCTGACGGCTCGGCGCTCTCCGGAGGGGAGGTCCAGTGCCGTGCGGGTGCGCAGCGCCCCCGCCGACGGCTCCCACGCGTCGCGGACGACTCCGCGGACGCGGCGGCGCCCGGTGCTCGTGATCAGCAGCTCCGCCTCCGCGCGCTCGCCGAGACGGACGCGATCGGGCACGATGCGCTCGAGGAGGACGGCGCGCGGCGAGCCGGCGACCGCCAGATCGACGCCGACGAGGACGGCCCAGACGAGCAGCCAGAGCGCGAGCACGGCGAAGGCGACCTGCGCCCGCCCGCCGAGCAGGACGACGGGGACGAGGCCGACGAGGAGGACGAGGACGGAGCGTCCGGAGAGGTGCACGGATCAGACCGGGACGCGGACCTGCTGCAGGACGCCGCCGAGGACGGCCTCCGTCCGGACGCCCTCGAGCTCCGCCTCCGGCTGGAGCTGGAGGCGGTGCCGCAGGACGGGCAGGACCATGGCCTGCACGTGGTCCGGAGTGATCGAGCCGTAGCCGTTCAGCCAGGCCCACGCCCGTGAGGCGGCCAGCAGGGCCGTCGAGCCGCGGGGGCTCGCGCCGAGCTTCACGCTCGGGCTCTCGCGCGTGGCGCGGGCGATGTCGACGATGTAGCCGAGGACGTCGGCTCCGGCTCCGACCCGGCGGACGGAGTCCTGAGCGGCCCGGAGCCGCCCCGCGTCGAGCACCGGGTGCACCCCCGCCGCCTGGAGATCGCGCGGATCGAAGCCGGCCGCGTGGCGCGACAGCACCTCGACCTCGACGTCGCGCGGCGGGATCTCGAGCACGAGCTTGAGGAGGAAGCGGTCCAGCTGCGCCTCCGGCAGCGCGTAGGTGCCCTCGTACTCCACCGGGTTCTGCGTGGCGGCCACGAGGAACGGATCGGGGAGGGCGAGGGTGCGCCCGTCGACGCTGACCTGCCGCTCCTCCATCGCCTCGAGCAGCGCCGCCTGGGTCTTCGGCGGGGTGCGGTTGATCTCGTCCGCGAGCAGCAGGTTCGTGAAGACCGGGCCCTCCCGGAAGGAGAAGCCGGAGGTGGACGCGTCGTAGACGAGCGAGCCGGTGATGTCGCCGGGCATGAGGTCCGGGGTGAACTGCACGCGGCGGGTGTCGAGCCCGAGCGAGAGCGACAGGGCGCGCACGAGGAGAGTTTTCGCGACTCCGGGGACGCCCTCGAGCAGGACGTGCCCGCCGGCGAGGAGGGCGATGAGGAGGCCGGAGACCGCGCCGTCCTGCCCGACGACGGCGCGGCCGACCTCGGTGCGGACGCGGTCGAGCTCTGCGCGCAGCCCGTCCTCGGCGATCGGCGGGAGGGGGGAGTCGGTCATCGGAGGGTGCCTTCCTGTCGTCGGACGGGGTGCGGAGTCGGGGCGAGGGCGGCGCGGACGGCGCTCTCGAGGCGGAGGAGGTCGTCGGACGCGCGCACGAGCGACGCGTCGTCGGCGGGCTCGTCCTCGACGAGGAGCCGGCGCAGGGCGACCGGGTCGCCGCCGAGCAGTTCGGATGCGCCGCTCACGATCTCGTCGACCCCCGCGGAGGCGGACAGGCCGAGCATCGAGGCGACGCGGCGGAGAGTGCCGATGCGCAGCGCGTCGAGGGCGCGGACGCGGGTGCTCCCTCGCGCGTAGAGGCGCGCGCGGCCGCGGGCGGTCTCGCTCGCGTGCACGACGACGGGCAGCGGCTCGACGGCGAGCGGACCGAAGCGGCGTCCCCGCCAGACGGCCGAGGCCACTCCGACGGCCAGCAGCAGGAGGATCACGGGCGTGACCCAGCCGGGAGCGAGATCGGCCGGATCGACGGCGCCCTCGCCGCGCAGATCGTCGAAGCCGACGCGGTACCAGACGAGGCGCTCCTGGGCGCCGAGCAGATTCAGGGCGAGGGCGGCGCGCCCCTGCTCGTCGATCGTCCCGTTGCGGAGCACGTCGGCGTCGCCGAGGACCGCGACGTCCGCGCCTCCGGGGCTCGTGCCCGTGACGAGCGCGAAGGCGTCGTCCCCGGTGGGGAAGCAGCCCGTCGCCTCGCCCTCGACGATGCGGTAGGCCCGACCGCCCGCGGGGATCGCCCCCGCGCGCGCGGCGGCCCGGACGGCGCAGTCGGCGTCGAGCGACCCGTCCGCGAGCGGGACGCCCGCGGACGCCACCCCGGGGAGCAGGGCGTCGAGCGCGGTGGCGGTCGGGCGGACGAGCACGATCGAGCCGAAAGCGTCCTCGAGGTCGGCGTACTGCTGCTCGTCGAGCACGGCGTCGGCGTCGTCGACCAGGAGCACCGCGCCGGAGTCCGCGGCCCCGAGCGCCGTGTCGAGGTCGTCGGCGCGGTCGACGGTCACGCCCTCCTCGCGCAGCACCTGCGCGACGGCGCGGGACCCGTCCGGGGCGGCGCTGTCGACGTCGAGGTCGGGCGCGAGCGCCGGCGCCCCCGTGGCGACGGTCAGCAGCACGGTGCCCACGGCGACGAGCGCGAGGAGCGCCGCCCACACGCGCCCACGGCGCAGCAGCGCACCGAGGGTCGGGGTGGAGACGGCATCGGTCCGCGCCGTCATCGGGGGCCCCCGGAGAGCGGATCCGCGGAGAGCGGGAGCGTCGGGTCCGCGACCGCGAGTGCGTCGTCGAGTGCGCGGACGCGGGAGTACTCCTCGAGTCCGCCCGGTCGGTCGAGGTACCGCACTGCATCGAAGTCGTCGGCGGTGCGCCCGAGATCGGCGGCCGATCCGGGGAACACGGCCTGGGCGCGGCGGGCGAAGCCGTGCGCGGTCGTGCCCGGGGAGGCGCGGACCAGCGTCCGCTCGTCGAGGGAGCGGACCAGCGCGCGGAACCGCTCGATCACGGCCTCGCTCCAGTCCCCGCGCGCCGCGGCGGCCTCGGCGAGTGCCCGGAGGTCGGCCGACGAGCGCCCGTCGTCCGCGGCCAGCACCGACCCGCGGAGCGCGCTGCGGCGGCGCAGGCTCGGCCGACCCGCGATCAGCAGCGCGGTGACGACGAGCGCGACGACGACGAGGACCCCGATCACCGCGGCGATCGGGACGGCCGGGCCGTCCGTCGGCACGGTGAGGGACGAGAACCAGTCGCGGACGGCCTGCACCGCCCGGTCGAACCAGCTCGGCTCCGCCGCCCGGTAGCGCGGGTCGGCGAGCTCCTCGAGCAGGAGGCGCCGGGCCTCCTCGGCGTCGGGGTCCAGTGCGGTCGCGGGGGCCAGGGCGCGGATCACCGCGGCGTCCGCTCCGGGGCCGGGAACGGGTCGGGGGAGTCCAGGCCCGCCGCGCGGTCCTCGACGTGCCGCAGGAGGACGAGGTCGAAGCCCTCGCGGCGCATCCGGCGGTCGAGGTAGGCGAGTCCGGTGACGGCGGCCTGCAGGACCGTGCCGACCGCGCCGATCACGAGTCCGACGGCCAGCGAGAGCAGGGTGACGACCAGCGAGGCGGCGATCTGCGCCTCCGGGTCGGTGGGCGCGATCAGAGCACCGCCGATCGGCACGAGCAGGCTCAGGGGAGTGGCGACGACCTGTCCCGCGACCTGCACGATGACGAGCATCAGGGCCAGGGCGCCGAAGGTGCGCCAGAACCCGCCGGCGACCAGCGCCCACGAGCGCGCCACGGCACGGCGGAGCGGCTGGCGCTCGATGACCAGGAGGCTCGGCACGAGGGCGAGCTTCGTCCCGATCCAGGCGCCCAGCGCCGTCGCCGATGCCGCCGCGACGAGCAGCACGAGGACGCCGCCGACGATCGCGCCCGCACCCGCGTCCTGCGCGCCCACGACGAAGAGGGGGACCGCGACGGCCACGGCGACGAGGACGAGCAGGGAGAGCCCGATGCCCTGGAGGACCGTCCAGCCGACCAGCGCCCAGAAGCGACCGCGGAGCCGGGCGAGGAGCTGCCTGAGCGTCGGCCTCTCTCCGAGCACCGCCCGCGAGACCTCGAGCACCACGAGGCCCTGCACCAGGGCGCCTGTGGCGAGCGAGACGCCCAGGGGGATGAGGGCGGCGAGGATCACGATCGCGATCGAGCCCGCACCCACGGCGTCGCGGTCGGCCGCCTCCGCCTGGTCGATGCGGCCGAGGGCGAGGACGGCGACGACTCCGTAGATCACGAGGGCGAGCACCGAGCCGACCCCCTGGATCAGCAGGGCCGGTCCGAGGGTCGTCCGGGGGCTGCGGCGCAGCACCTGGAACGGAGCGCCGAGCAGCGTGCCGAAGCCGAGGGGACGCAGCGGCACCAGACCGGGGCGCGGGGGCGGCGTCCACCCGCTCGCAGCGACCGTGGGCGCGGTGGAGTGCCAGGGGCTCGAGGGTGACCAGGCGCTCGGGGCGACGGGAGCGGGAGGGCGCGGCGCGTCGGCTGCGACGGGCGGGCGGTCCTGCGCGCCCGCCTCGTCCGAGGGACCGGAGGGCGGTGGCCAGTGAGCTGCGTCGGTCATCGCTCCCATGCTGGCACAGGCGTGTCCGAGGCTCCTCTCCCGCGTCCCGCCGAACGTCGAGCGGACTCGGTTAGCCTGGAGCACATCCGCGCGCGCCCAGGGGGGCCGGCGCGGGAGGAACGAGGAAGACAGGCTCATGAGCGCGCGCATTCTGGTGGTCGACGACGACGCGGCCCTCGCCGAGATGATCGGCATCGTCCTGCGGGCCGAGGACTACGACGTCTCGTTCTGCGCCGACGGCTCGGGTGCTCTGGAGGCCTTCCGCAGGTCCCGCCCCGATCTCCTCCTGCTCGACCTGATGCTGCCGGGGATGGACGGCATCGAGGTGTGCCGCGAGGTGCGCGCCGAGTCGGGCGTCCCCATCATCATGCTCACGGCGAAGTCCGACACCTCCGACGTCGTGCAGGGGCTCGAGTCGGGCGCCGACGACTACATGGTGAAGCCCTTCGATCCCAAGGAGCTCGTCGCGCGGATCAAGACCCGGCTGCGCCCCGCGCAGGTCGCCGCCAACGCCGTGCTGCAGGTCGGCGACCTCAGCCTCGACGTCGCCGGGCACGAGGTGCGCCGCGGCGACACCCGCATCGGCCTCACCCCGCTCGAGTTCGACCTGCTCCTCGCGCTCGCCTCGAAGCCGCAGCAGGTGTTCACGCGGGAGATGCTGCTCGAGCAGGTCTGGGGCTACCACTACAAGGCCGACACCCGGTTGGTGAACGTCCACGTCCAGCGCTTGCGCGCCAAGGTCGAGAAGGACCCGGACGACCCCCGCATCGTGATGACCGTGCGCGGCGTGGGCTACCGCGCGGGCGCCGTCGTCCCCGGCTGACCGTGTCGTCCGCGCGCCGCTTCCCCACGGCCGGCGTCCGGCGCTGGCCCGGTCGGGTCCTCCGCGTCTGGCGGCGCTCGCTGCAGTTCCGCGCCGTCGCCATCACCGTGCTGCTCAGCGGGATCGCGATCGGATCGACCGGCGCGTACCTCTCGTACAGCATCAGCGACAACCTCTTCCAGTCGCGACTCACGCAGGTCACCGGCGACACCTCGCGGGCGACCCGCGCGGCGCAGGGCTACCTCGACGCGGCCACCGTCTCCACCCGTCAGGACATGGAGGAGGTGATGAGCTCGGTCCGCACCGCCATCCGCGACGCGTCCTCCTCCGCTCTCATCGCGATCGTCCGCTCTCCCGACCAGGAGGCGTCCTCGCTCGCCCCGCAGGACATCTACAACCGCGAGCTGCAGGACGGCATCATCAGCGACGAGCTCCGCCAGCGCGTGCAGGCGGGGTCGGAGGGGCAGTACTGGCAGTCGGTGACCCTCGACGCCGACGGCGACGAGCAGCCCGGCATCCTCGTCGGCTCGACCCTCGAGCTGCCGAGCTCCGCCGGGCGGTACGAGCTCTACATCGGCTACTCGCTGGCCGACGCCGAGCGCACGCTCCAGTTCGTCCAGCAGGTGCTGAACGTCGCCGGGCTCCTGCTGATCCTGCTCATCGGAGCCGTCAGCTGGGTCGTCGTGCGCATCGTCGTGGCCCCGGTGCGCGTCGCCGCCGAGACCAGCCAGCGCCTGGCAGCGGGGGACGTCGACGTGCGGATCCCGGAGAAGGGCGAGGACGTGATCGCGACGCTCGCCCGCTCCTTCAACGGCATGGCCGACAGCCTGCAGGAGCAGATCAGCGAGCTCGCGACCCTCAGCCGCGTGCAGCAGCGCTTCGTCTCGGACGTCTCGCACGAGCTGCGCACCCCGCTGACCACGATGAAGCTCGCGGGCGACGTCCTCTACGACCAGCGCGAGGGCTTCCCGCCCGTGGCCGAGCGCACGGTCGAGCTGCTGCACGGGCAGATCGCCCGCTTCGAGAGCCTGCTCGCCGATCTGCTCGAGATCTCCCGGCACGACGCCGGATCGGCGGAGCTCGAGCTGGAGCCGGTGAACCTGGTCCGCCTCGCCGGCGACGAGATCGACGGGATGCGCGGGATCGCGGAGGCGAACGGGTCGGTGCTCACCCTCTCCGCGCCCGGCGGCTACTTCGACGCCGACATGGACGCGCGCCGCATCCGCCGCATCGTCCGCAACCTCCTCGGCAACGCCATCGAGCACGGCGACGGCCGCGAGATCGTGGTCACCGTCGACAGCAACGCGACGGCCGTGGCGCTCGCCGTCCGCGACTACGGGCACGGCATGAGCTCGGAGGAGGTGGTGCGCGTCTTCGACCGGTTCTGGCGCGCCGATCCCTCCCGCAAGCGCACGCTCGGCGGCACCGGGCTGGGCATGTCGATCGCCCAGGAGGACACCGCCCTGCACCACGGCTGGCTGCAGGTGTGGTCGATGCCGGACCGCGGTGCGTGCTTCCGCCTGACCATCCCCCGGCGCCGGGGCGAGCGCATCGAGTCCTCGCCGCTCCCGCTGCCTCCCGTCGACGCGGGGGAGCAGGCCTTCACCGGCCCGATCGTCATGCCGCCCCTGCCCGAGGCCGTCTCGTGAGCCGGCGCGCCCTGCACGCGCTCGCAGGAACGGCGGCGGTGCTGCTCGCGCTGGTCGGCTGCGCCGGCATCCCGCGCGACGGCGACGTGGGCGTCGGGCGCGCCGACTCCGCGCCGCAGGACCTGCAGTACGACTTCCTGCCCTCCGGTCCGGCGGAGGGCGCGTCCCAGCGCGAGATCCTCACCGGGTTCATCGACGCCGCCTCCAGTCCGCAGAGCAACTACAAGATCGCGCGCGAGTTCCTGTCGGCCGGAGCCGACTGGACGCCGAGCGAGCACGTCACCGTCGACGAGGGGCAGCGCTCGCCGACGCAGCAGTCCTCCTCGACCCTCACCCTCTCGATCACTCCGGTGGCCGAGATCGACGCGACCGGCGTGTACACCGAGGTCGCCTCCACGACCGCGCTGAGCCTCGACTACGGCTTCGTGCAGGAGGACGGGGAGTGGCGGATCAGCTCGCCGCCGAGCGGTGTCGTGATCGACCGCACCACGTTCGAGCAGGTCTTCTCGACCCACGCGCTCTACTTCTTCGACCCCTCCTACACCTACCTCGTGCCCGACCTGCGCTGGTTCGCCTCGCGGGCCGACAGCTCGACCAGCACCACGATCGTCACCGAGCTGCTCCGCGGCCCCACGCCCTGGCTGAGCGATTCCGGCGCGGTCGTGTCCGCCTTCCCGACCGGCACCTCCCTCGCCGCCGAGACCGTGCCGGTCGAGGCGCAGCAGGCTGTCGTCGACCTGAACCCGGCGGCGCTCGAGGCCGACGAGCGCCAGTGGCGGCTCATGCGCCTGCAGCTCAGCCGCAGCCTCGGCTCCGTCTCGAACGTCACCGGAGTGGCGCTCTCGGTCGAGCAGAACCCGATCGAGGTGCCCGCCGAGGTGAGCGGGCTGCCGATCAGCCCCCGCGTCGACACGCGCCCCCTCGTGCTCACCGACGACGCGTTCGGCTTCCTCGGATCGGCGGGCCTCACCGAGACCGCGGTCTCGGACCGGGTGCGCGCGCTGTCGCCGTCGGCCGTCGCGCTGGGGGAGCAGCGGGGTGCCGACTCCGAGGCCGCGGCGGCGGTGCTCTCCGCGGCCGGGGTCTCGCTCGTGGCCCCCGAGCAGCCGGACGTCCTGCTGGACGCCCGCGCGGGGCTGACGGCGCCCGCCATCGACCCGTTCGGCTACGTGTGGTCCGTGCCCTCGGCCGCGCCGAACCAGCTGGTGGCCTACGCCCCCGACGGCGCCGGCTCCTTCCAGGTGGCGACGGCCTGGTCCGAGGTCGAGACCCTCGCCTCGCTGTCGGTGTCGCGCGACGGCAGCCGGATGCTCGCCCTCGTCCAGGACGGGCAGCAGGCCTCCATTCTCGTCGCGGGCATCACGCGGTCGGCGAACGGGGATCCCGTGGCGGTCGGCGAGCCCGTCGTCCTCTCCTCGACGCTCGGCACCGCGGTCACCGCGGGCTGGACGGACGAGCTCGACGTCGTGTCGGTGGTGCGCGCGTCCACGGGCGAGGACGCCGTCACGCTGCACCAGCTCGGCGGCGGATCGACGCCGCTGGGCACCACGACCGGTGCGCGCCAGATCGCCGCGGGCAACGCGACCACGCAGATCCGCATCCTGGCCGAGGGCGGCGAGCTGCGGCAGCAGCGCGGATCCGCCTGGCAGACGATCGCGACCGACGTCCGCCTCCTGGCGACGCAGACCGGCATGGGGTCCTGAGCGCTCCTCCCCAGGACGTTCCACGACGGAGCGGACCCGGTGGCGCGTGGCGTCCGTCGCCGAGGCGGCATCCTCGGCGGATGCTCCGCTCCCGGCTCCTCGACGCGCTGGCCGTCGTGCTCCCCGTCGACTGCCCTGCATGCGGTCGGGCGGCGACGACAGCCCCCTGCCCCGAGTGCACCCTCGCCCTCGCCCGGCTGCCGATGCCGCCTCCGCGACTGATCGGTCCCGCGGGGCGGCCGCTCGCGGTCTTCGCGGGAGTGCCGTACGAGGGCACCGCTCGCCGCCTGGTCGTCGCGCTGAAGGAGGAGGGGCGCACCGACGCGGCGCACCCGCTCGCCGCCCGCCTGCGTCCGGCGCTCGCCCTCGCGCTGGCCGGCCGGCCGGCGCCGCTCGTCGCTCCGCCGGGATCGCACGGCCGCCGCGTGAAGCGCGGCTACGACCCGGTCGACCTGCTGGTGCGCGCCTGCGGCGGACGCGCTGCGCATCCGGTCCGCCGCGTCCGCCGATCCGTGGACCAGGTCGGGCTCGACCGGATCGAGCGCAGAGGCAACCTCGACGGCGCGTTCCGGGCGGGGCGGTCCCTCGTCGGCGAGGAGGTGGTCCTCGTCGACGACGTGGTCACCTCCGGCGCGACGCTGCTCGAGATCCGGCGCGCGGTCGAGGCCGCGGGCGGAACCGTACGCGCCGCTGCGGCGCTGGCGGCGACGCCACTGCGCTCGAGCATCCGATCCGCAGACGACTCCCGGCGACTCCGAGGCGCGGTGCGGTGAACTTCCGGTGACACTTCGGTGACCGGGGTCTACGCTCGGGTGCACGGCGTGAACGGTCCGCCCGGAGAAAGGCGGCACGCCGTACTCGACTGGGAGGTTGTCATGGACATCGACATCACAGGACGCAACTTGGGCATCACCGATCGCTTCCGCGCGTACGCGACGGAGAAGTCGGAGAAGGTGGCGCACCTCGCCGATCGGGCGCTCGCGCTCGAGATCAGGGCGAGCCGTCACAGCGAGTCCAAGGGCGCGAGCGGTGGCGACCGCGTCGAGCTGACGCTGATCGGCAAGGGCCCGGTCGTCCGGGCGGAGGCCGACGGCGCGGACAAGTACGCGGCGTTCGACGTGGCCCTCGGTCGGCTGCTGGAACGCGTGCGACGAGCCAAGGATCGGAAGAAGGTCCATCGGGGCCAGCATCGCCCCACGTCCCTGCGGGACGCCGCTGCCGCCGACTTCAGCGGAGTCGGCATCCAGCCGGCCGACGCCGCCGTCCTCGAGGCCGTGAGCACCGGGGTGATCCCGGTGCAGAGCCCGCCCGCGGAGGCGGTCGACGACGTCGAGGAGGAGCCGTACTGCCCCGTCGTCATCCGCAAGAAGGTCTTCGCCTCCGTCTCGATGAGCGTCGACGACGCCGTCGACTACATGGAGCTCGTCGGGCACGACTTCTACCTCTTCATCGACTCGGACTCGGGTCGGCCGAGCGTCGTCTACCGCCGCAAGGGCTGGGACTACGGAGTGATCTCCCTCGGCGACGAGGCGGACGAGCTCGCGCAGCAGGCCGCGGGCTGAGTCGCACCTTCCTCGGACGGGCCCCGGTGCGCAGCACCGGGGCCCGTCCTCGTCCGCCGGTCCGTGCGTCCGCCGAGGGCGGACGCGTCCTCCGTCCGCGTCCAGCGCTCCGCGACTAGGCTGGTCGCGGTCCGCGCTCTGGCGCCGGGCGCCTGTCTTCTACGTTTTGGAGTACCCCGTGGCCTCAGTTCTCGAAAAGGTCCTTCGCGTCGGGGAGGGGCGGATCATCCGCCGCCTCGAGAACTACGCGAAAGCCGTCAACGCCCTCGAAGAGGACTTCACGCACCTCAGCGACGAGGAGTTGAAGAACGAGACCGTCGAGCTGCGCGAGCGCTACTCGAACGGCGAGTCCCTCGACGACCTGCTGCCGGAGGCGTTCGCCGCCGTCCGCGAGGCGTCCCGGCGCACCCTGGGCCTGCGCCACTTCGACGTCCAGCTCATGGGCGGGGCGGGCCTGCACCTCGGCAACATCGCCGAGATGAAGACCGGCGAGGGCAAGACCCTCGTCGCGACCCTCCCGGCGTACCTCAACGCCATCGCCAGCCGGGGCGTCCACATCGTCACGGTCAACGACTTCCTCGCGTCGTACCAGTCGGAGCTGATGGGGCGCGTCTTCCGCGCCCTCGGCATGACGACCGGCGTCATCCTGGCGGGCCAGACCCCCGAGCAGCGCCGCGAGCAGTACGCCGCCGACATCACCTACGGCACGAACAACGAGTTCGGCTTCGACTACCTGCGCGACAACATGGCGTGGCAGGCGCAGGACATGGTCCAGCGCGGGCACTTCTACGCGATCGTCGACGAGGTCGACTCGATCCTGATCGACGAGGCGCGCACCCCGCTGATCATCTCCGGCCCCGCGTCGGGCGAGGCGAACCGCTGGTTCTCGGAGTTCGCGGGGCTCGCCAAGCGCCTCGTCGAGGGCGAGGACTACGAGGTCGACGAGAAGAAGCGCACCGTGGGCGTGCTCGAGCCCGGCATCGAGAAGGTCGAGGACTACCTCGGCATCGACAACCTCTACGAGTCGGCCAACACCCCGCTCATCTCCTTCCTCAACAACTCGATCAAGGCCCGAGCCCTGTTCAAGAAGGACAAGGACTACGTCGTGCTGAACGGCGAGGTCATGATCGTCGACGAGCACACCGGGCGCATCCTCGCCGGCCGCCGCTACAACGAGGGCATCCACCAGGCGATCGAGGCGAAGGAGGGCGTGCAGGTCAAGGCCGAGAACCAGACCCTCGCGACCGTCACGCTGCAGAACTACTTCCGCCTCTACTCCAAGCTCTCGGGGATGACCGGAACCGCCGAGACCGAGGCGTCCGAGTTCATGGCGACGTACAAGCTCGGTGTCGTCCCGATCCCGACGAACCGCAAGATGCAGCGCATCGACAACCCGGACCTCGTCTACAAGAACGAGCAGGTCAAGTTCGAGCAGGTCGTCGAGGACATCGTCGAGCGCCACGCGAAGGGCCAGCCCGTCCTCGTGGGCACCACGAGCGTCGAGAAGAGCGAGTACCTCTCGCGCCTGCTCGCCAAGAAGGGCGTGCGGCACGAGGTGCTGAACGCGAAGAACCACGCGCGGGAGGCGGCCATCGTCGCCCAGGCGGGTCGCCTCGGCGCCGTCACGGTCGCCACCAACATGGCCGGCCGCGGCACCGACGTCATGCTCGGCGGGAACGCCGAGTTCCTGGCCGTCGCCGAGATGACCGCCAAGGGCCTCAGCCCCGTCGACACCCCGGACGACTACGAGGCGGCGTGGGACGACGTCTTCAAGGGCGTCAAGGCGAAGGTCGCCGAGGAGGCCGAGAAGGTCCAGGCCGCCGGCGGCCTCTACGTCCTCGGCACCGAGCGCCACGAGTCGCGCCGCATCGACAACCAGCTTCGCGGCCGCTCCGGCCGTCAGGGCGACCCGGGGGAGAGCCGCTTCTACCTCTCGCTCACCGACGATCTCATGCGCCTGTTCAACTCCGGCGCGGCCGAGGCGCTCATGGGCCGCGGCAACGTCCCGGACGACATCGCCATCGAGTCGAAGGTCGTGTCGCGCGCCATCCGCAGCGCGCAGTCGCAGGTCGAGGCGCGCAACGCCGAGATCCGCAAGAACGTCCTCAAGTACGACGACGTCCTGAACCGCCAGCGCGAGGCGATCTACTCCGACCGCCGCCACATCCTCGAGGGCGACGACCTGCACGAGCGCACCCAGAAGTTCCTCGTCGACGTGATCGACGAGATCCTCGAGGTGCACACCGGCCAGGGCAACGGCGACGACTGGGACTTCGACGCCCTCTGGACCGAGCTCAAGACCCTCTACCCGATCAGCCTCACGATCGACGAGGTCGTGCAGGAGGCGGGCAGCCGAGGGCGCATCAACAAGGAGTTCATGCGCCGCGAGATCCTCTCGGACGCCAAGCTCGCCTACCAGCGCCGCGAGGACCAGCTGGGCTCGCCGGCCATGCGCGAGCTCGAGCGCCGCGTCGTGCTCTCGGTGATCGACCGCCGCTGGCGCGACCACCTCTACGAGATGGACTACCTCAAGGACGGCATCGGCCTGCGTGCCATGGCGCAGCGCGACCCGCTGGTCGAGTACCAGCGCGAGGGCTTCGCCCTGTTCCAGCAGATGATGGGGCAGATCCGCGAGGAGACCGTCGGCTTCCTGTTCAACCTGGAGGTCGAGGTGACGCAGAAGCAGGGCGAGGTCGCCGGAGTCGCGGCGAAGGGGCTCGCCGAGCCCGTCGCCCCGGTCGAGAAGCTGAGCTACTCGGCTCCGAGCGACTCGGGCGGAGTCGAGGTGCGCGACCAGCGCGGCAAGGTGCAGCAGGCGGCCACCGCCAAGGCGCGCGCGGCCGAGGCCCGCGCGGCACTGCCCGAGGGCGAGGCCGAGGACGCGGCGACCACCGGCGCGTTCGGTCAGCAGACCCCGCCGGACGACGACACCCCCGCCAACCGCCAGGAGCGCCGCGCGCAGTCCAAGCGCCGCTGAGGCCCGCGCCGCAGGCCCCGTCCCCGCTCGTGCGGCGGGCGGGGCCTGCGGTGTCTTCGGCGGTCGTCCTCAGAGCACGTTGACGGCGGTCGCACGCCACCGGGCGTCCATGCCCTCGAGACGGATGGCGACGGCGCGGGTGCGCACTCGGTTGTGCACGAGGATCACCGCTTCGACCACTCCGTCGCGTGGCTCCGACATCACCACCCTCCCGACGGTGAACGGGATGCGGTGCGCCGGACGGCCCTGGAGGCTCCGGGCGCGCGCGGCCAGGACGACGCGCTTCTGCAGATGCCGGTAGACGTCGTCCGTCAGCCAGCGCGCGATCTGGTCGATGTCACGGGAGCCCGCGAGGATCTCGACGACCAGCAGGGTCAGCCTCGACAGGATCGGCTCCGGATCGGGGAGCTCGGCCCGCGTCGCCGGCTGGGCGGCGAAGAACACCGCCGTCGGGGTGGACGGGGTGAGGGGCTCCAGGGGGAGGGAGCGGTAGTCGAAGGCGTGCGAGGGGCGGCTCATGCGGAGTGCTCCGGAGGTGGAACGAGCGATCCATGGGTCGGGTCACCTTTCTGCTCGGGCGGTGCGGATCGCGCTCAGGGTCAGGCGCGAGGGGACGCCCCATCGAAGCAGTCGAGCGATGCTCACCTCCTGTGCCGACGCGCCACTGTGGATAACCAGGCGCGCAACGGCGCAGGTGCGGTGACCAGGAGCGCCCCGTGGGCCGGATCGAGACCACCGGCGCCCGGATGAGTCGCTCCCGTCGGCGTCCGCGCTCCTCGGCTCCGGTCGCCCGGGAGGCCGGCGGTCAGCACCCGGCCTCGATGGACCCGCTCGCGCATCCGCCGGGAGCGCCGCGCGCAGCACCCGGAGTCAGGCCGCGGCACCTCGCACGAGCGCCGACACGAATCCGCCGGCGAAGGAGTCGCCGAGGCCGATCGTGGTGGGCCTGTCCGTCTCGAGGACGAGGGCCGGGAGGCAGCAGGCGTCGAGTCGGGTCTCGACGAGCGCGCAGACCCGCTCACCGCCCGGTTGGACGGGCAGGCGCGACATCCGGTCGTAGTCCTCCACCGTGATCGCGTCGCCGAGGAGGTAGCGCGTGCTCGCCATCCGCACGCCACCCGCGAGGGCCCCTCGATAGCGCTCGGCGCCGACCCCGACGGCGGCCGACCAGTGCCGGGTGTGCACGACGAGCACGGGACCCTCCCGGTCACGGGAGCCGAGTGCGGAGGAGGCGACGGAGAGGGCGGAGACCACCGCCTCCGGGTCGAGGAGGTCGAGGGGCCGCCCGAGCAGTGCCTGCAGCTCGTCCTCGTTCATGCTCACCACGTCCACGCGGCGCAGCAGAGCCGCTCGCGCCCGCTGCTGGAGCGCGGGCAGGTGGAACCCGGCGTCCTCGTAGATCACCACGGCGTCGCGCGGGAGCGCCTCGAGATGGCGGACGATCGTGCGCAGGCGCTCGTCGAGAACGGCCATGTCCTGGATGCTGTTGAATCCCGAGATCAGGAGCACCTGCGCGTCCGTCAGGACCTCGCCGAGCCCCTCGGCGATCCGCAGCTCCCGGTTCGGCGGGTCGTTCGAGACGATCACCCGGTTCGGATGCGGTGCCTCGAGCACGTCCGTCCCCAGCCGCACCGTCGCTCCGCGCGGGAACTGCACGATGAGGTGCGGATCCGTGCTGTCCTCGACGGCGCTCGAGACGGAGTCGTTGCCCGCCGGCAGGAGTCGGCGCACCTCGTCGTCGATGCTGACGAGGTGCTGGGTCGCCACGAGCCCGTGCACCGCGAGGGCGTAGCCGGCGCGGATCCCCGTGCCGCCGAGAGTGGTCCGGAAGGGGAACCGTCGTGCGAACTCCTCGACGATGCGGGAGGAGGAGGCGAATCTCTCCCCTCCCGCACCGTCGGCGAGGAACGCGAGGATCGTGACGACCAGGTCCCGCTCGGAGGCGATCTCCGCGGTCCTGGTCAGCTCGTCCCGGCGGATCCCGTAGTCGTCCACGAGCGCCTGGACGACGGAGTCGTCCCAGTCGATCTCGTAGTCGACGGTCCCGCCGAGGCCGAGCACGATCCTCTCGTTCACGCTGTCCCCTCCGGCCTAGTAGAGCGAGGCCTTGCCGGCGGAGCCGAACAGGTCGATCTTCTCGGCCGCGGTCTCCTTCATGGCGGCGATGGACGGCGGCTGGATGGTGTTGGGCTCGCGGACCGAGGGATCGGCCAGGACCTCGCGCATCCGCTTGTGGTACGCGGCCTTGATGTCGCTCGAGATGTTGATCTTGTTCACCCCGCGCTTCACCGACTCGGCGATCTCGGCGTCCGGGTTGTTCGACCCGCCGTGCAGGACGAGCGGCACGGCGACCCGCTTCTTGATCTCGGCGAGGAGGTCGAGCTTGAGCGCCGGCTTCATCGAGGCCGGGTACAGCCCGTGGCTCGTGCCGATGGCGATGGCCAGGCTGTCGACCCCGGTCGACGCCACGAAGTCGACCGCTTCGTCCGGCTCGGTGTAGATGATGTTCGCGGCGCCGTCCTCCGCCTCGTTGTCGGTCTTGCCGATCGTGCCGAGCTCGCCCTCGACCGACACTCCCACCGCGTGCGCGGCGTCGACGACGCGCTTGGTGATCGCCACGTTCTCGTCGTACGGCAGCATCGAGCCGTCGATCATGACGGAGGTGAAGCCCGACTTGATCGCGAGCAGCACCTGCTCGTAGGTCGCACCGTGGTCGAGGTGGATCGTGACGGGGACGCTGGAGCGGTGCGCGCGGGCGATGATCGAGTGCAGGATGTCCACTCCGGTGTGGCTGAGCTCATCGGGGTGGATCGCGATGAGCAGGGGCGACTCCTTCTCCTCGCTGATCTCGAAGAGCCCGGTCATCATGGCGTAGTCGCTGACGTTGAACGCCGGGACGGCGAACCCGTTCGCGTTCGCGACGTCCAGCAGATCTTTTCCGGATACAAGCATTCTCTGACAGTCCTTCTCGTGAGGGTGGTGATGGGTTCCGGACGCGCGGTCGCGCGACTCAGCTCTTGACGGCCCCGGCGGTCATGCCGCCGATGAAGTACCGCTGGAAGAAGAGGAAGAGGAGGAGGACGGGAACGCATCCGAGGATGCTCATCGCCATCATCTCGTTCCACTCGTAGGAGTTCTGGCCCATGAGCAGCTGGATGCCGATGGGCACCGTGCGCATGTCGTCGGTCCTGGTGAGGGTGAGCGCGAAGAGGTACTCGTTCCACGCGATCATGAAGGTGTAGATGCCGACCGAGACGATCCCGGGGATCGCGATCGGCACCAGGATCCGCCAGAGCACGGTCATGGGACCCGCCCCGTCCATGCGCGCCGCCTCGTCGAGGTCGCGCGGGAGGGTGTTGAAGTAGCCGGTCAGCATGATGATCGCGTAGGGCAGGGTGAAGACCAGGTAGGTGAGGATCAGCCCCTGGTAGGTGTTGTAGAGGCGCAGCGTCACCATCAGCCCGAAGAACGGGATCAGCAGCGTGATAGGCGGCACCGCCTGGATGCTGACGATGACGACGTTGATCGGCCGCTTGAAGCGGAACTCGTACCGGCTGAACGCGTAGGAGGCCAGGATCGCGACGACGAGCGTCACGACGACGACCGCGAGTGCGACGACGTAGCTGTTGACGAAGAAGCGCACCTTGGTCGGATCGCCGAGGATCCCCGCGTAGGCCGAGAAGGAGAACGTGTCGGTGATGAGCCGGGGCGGGTACTCGAAGATCTCGGTGTTCGATTTGAACGAGCTCGCGGCCATCCAGAGGATGGGCAGCCCGGCGAAGGCGGCACCGATCAGGAGGAGTATCCAGACTCCGGCCTTGGCGGCGATCAGCTTCGGCGTGCGCACGGGCGGTCGCGGTGCGGTGGCGGTCACGTCAGTCCCTGGCTTTCTGGTTCCGCACGTAGAAGACGGCGAGCACCATGGTGAGGAGGAGGATCAGGACGGCGCTGGCCGAGGCCACCGAGAACTCGTACCGGCTGAACGCGAGCTTGTAGGTGTAAGTGCTGAGCATCTCGGTCGCGTCGATCGGTCCGCCGCCCGTGGTCATCCAGATCAGGGCGAACTGCTGAGAGGTCCAGATGATGTCCAGGACCGACATGCTGATGATGATCGGCTTGAGCTGAGGGATGGTGACGTTCCAGAAGCGCTGCCAGGAGCTCGCTCCGTCGACCTTCGCCGCCTCGTAGAGGTCGTGCGGGATGCCCTGCAGTCCCGCCAGGAGCGTGATCATGTAGAAGGAGTAGCCCGCCCAGATGTTGATGAACGTCACCGAGAGCAGCGCGGTCGCGGGGGAGGCGAGCCATTCGACACCCGTGTCGGTCAGCCCGAGCGAGATGAGCGCGTAGTTGAGGACGCCGTTGGGGTTGAGCAGGAGCCGCCAGAGCACCGCGATGATCGCGACGGTGAAGAGCCACGGCAGCACGTAGACGACCCGGAACAGCGACTTCGCCAGGGTCGGGACGAGCGGCGAGTTCAGCAGCATCGCGAACCCGAGTCCGAGGACGAGGTGGGCGGCGACGCTCACGCCGACGAAGACGATGGTGTTGCCGGTGGCCGTGCGGAACTTCGGATCGCCGAGTACCTCGACGTAGTTCGCGATCCCGACGAACACGGGCTTCGGATTCGTGATCACGTTGTCGAAGAACGAGTAGCCGATCACCAGCAGCACCGGCACGAGCATGAGGACCAGCATCACGATCGCCGTGGGCGAGAGGTACAGGTACGGCGCGAGGCCGCGCAGGGACCGGCGCCCGGCCGGAGCGGGGGCGGGCGTGCCCGCGGCGGGACGCGGGGGAGTGCTCAGCAGGGAGACCACGGCGCTCCTCCTTCTGTCTGCGGCGGGGTGAGGGGCGGTCGTGCCGCGGGGTGGGACCCCCGCGGCACGACCGGTGTCGGATGCGGCACGGCTCAGAACTCGCCGAGCCAGGCTTCCTGGGACTTCTCCAGCGCTTCGTCGACGCTCTGATCGCCGTTGAGGGCTGCTTGCAGCTGCTCGTCGAACTCGCGCATCAGCTGCTCGGCGACGGGGAGCCCGACGAACTCGTTCGCCGGGTAGCCGGCCGAGTAGATGTCGAACGCCTGCTGGTACAGCGGGTCGCTGTCCGAGAAGTCGGGCGTCGAGGCGGTGTTGCCGGGGAAGGCGTTCGCCAGCGTCGACAGCTCGGAGTTGGTGTCGGCGCTCATCAGGAACGACACGAGCTTCGCGGCCTCGGCCGGGTGCTCGCTGCTGGCCGAGACCCCGATGCCCCAGGAGGCGTAGGGGATGCCGCGCTCGCCGCTGAAGCCGTCCTCCGCCGGGATGGCGGAGATGCTGAACTTCAGGTCGGGGTTGGACTCCCGGATGGTGGCGATGTGCGAGAGGGAGTCGATCATCATGCCGACGCGTCCGTTCGTGAACTCCTCGACCTTGTCCTGCTCCTTCATCGTGGCGGCTCCCGGAGCGATCACGCCCGCCTCGTCGAGGCCGGCGATGTACTCGATCGCGCTGGTGACGTCGGCGTTGGTCAGATCGGGCTTCCCGTCGGCCAGCATGCTCCCGCCGGAGGCCCAGACCCACGACATGACATCGTTCTGGATGCCGTTGGGCGCATCGCTCGAGAGCGGCAGCACCCAGCCGCTCGTGGTGCCGCCGAGGGCGGTGATCGCCTTCGCCGCCGCCTCGAACTCGCTCCGGGTCGACGGGGGAGCGGTGACGCCCGCCTCGGCGAGGAGAGCGTCGTTGGTGAAGAGCGGGTAGACGAAGTTGACGACCGGGACCATGGCGGTCTTCCCGTCGACGACGACCGTCGAGGAGAGCTCGCTCTCGTCGAAGCCCGCGTCGGAGAGGAGCGGGCTGAGATCCGCGAGAGCGCCCTGCTTGGCGAAGTCGCTGATCCACGCACCGTCCAGCCCCACGACGTCCGACATGGTGCCGGCGGCGGCTCCGGCGAAGAGCTGCTCCTTCGTCGAGGCGTAGGGGCCGCTCAGCAGGTCGACCGTGATGCCGGGGTTCGCCGCCTCGAACTCGTCCATGAGTCCGCGGAGGGCGCCGTCCGACAGCTCGGGCTCCCACCACTGCGCGAATTCGAGGGTCACGTCGCCTCCCGACTCGGAGGCACCGCCGCCCTGGCTGCAGCCGGTGATCATCGTCGCGGCGAACGCCGCGCTGACGGTGAAGACGACGGCTCTTCTGATGCGAGCACCTTTGCTCATGTCACTCCCCTGCAACTCTGCAGTTGTCTGCTGTTGTGTGCGCATTCATGCGCTTGTCTTCTGCGAAGGTAACCAGTGCCGCTAAGGAACGCAAGAACATGCAGGAAACTCCTCGATGCGCCACAGATGCCGAGCAAAGGCGGGACACCGCGGACGGGGGCGCCCGAAGTTGCGTGTTCCTGCGCCCGGTGTTAGACAACCCCCATGCCCGACACCGACGACTCGTCCTTGGTCACCGACCAGCCCCTCCGGCTCCCCGCCGGGAGGAAGGCCGATCTGGCGGCGTACGTGGCAGAGGCGGGAGAGGTGACCGTGGCCGCGCTCGCCCGCCGGTTCTCGGTCTCGGCCGACACGGTGCGCCGCGATCTCGACCAGCTCGACGCCGACGGCTACCTCGTCCGCACCCACGGCGGTGCCGTCAGCCTGTCGGTGATGCCGGCGACGGAGAAGCGCCTCGATGTGCGCCTGAGTCTGCAGCGCGGGGCCAAGGAGCGGATCGGGTCCCTGGCCGCCGGACTGGTCGACAACGGATCCGTCGTCATGATCAACGCCGGCACGACGTCGCTCGCGGTCGTCCGGCACCTCCACGACCACCGCGAGCTGACGATCGCGACCAACAACCTGCGCGTCCCCGCCGAGATCGGGTCGAAGGTCTGCCGCGATCTGTTCGTGTTCGGAGGGGCCGTCCGGCTCGGCGGGCAGTCCACCGTCGGCCCCGTCGGCTTCGCGCACTCCGACTCCGGCAGCTCGGTCGATCTCCACTGCGACATCGGCCTCATCTCGGTCGGCGCCGTCTCGGCCGAGAGCGGCTACTCGACGAGCAACCTGGCCGAGGGCGTGATGATGAGCGAGATGATCGCGCGGTGCGAGCGCGTCGCGATCCTGGCCGACCAGACCAAGTTCGGCCGGACCCTCTTCGCGCAGGTGGCCGCGCTGGAGCGGGCGGACTACCTCGTCACGGATGCGCCTCCGCCGCCCGAGCTCGCGGAGGCGCTCAGGGAGAAGGGCGTCCGCGTCGTCCTCCCCGCGACTCCCGCCGGCCGGGGGGTCTGACTCCGCGAGGACTCCGCGGGGCGTCGTCGCCACGGCTCGGATCCGCGGGCGGCGCAACGGTGGCGGCGGCCCCTCCAGACCGCCCGGACGCCCGACTCCGAGCGCCTAGGCTGGTCGTCGTGTCGACCCTCAGTGATCTCGTCCTCGCCCACGGCCGCTCCACGGACGCGGACGTCGAATGGCTCCACCTCCTGGTCGGCGACGCCCAGCTGCTCGCCGACCTGGCCTTCGCCGACATCGTGCTGTGGGTGCCCACCGCGGACGACAGCTTCGTCGCGGTCGCGCACGCGCGCCCCTCCAGCGCGGCGACGCTGTTCTACCGCGACTTCGTCGGCCAGCGGATCAAGTCGGAGTGGCGCGCGCAGGTCGTCGAGGCGTTCGAGTCCGCGCGCATCGTCGACACCTCCGCTCCCGACTGGTTCGAGGAGACCCCGACCCGCGTGCGGGCCGTGCCGGTCATCCGCCGCCTGGGCGCGTCGAACCCCGAGACCACCGAGCGGCCGATCGCCGTCGTCACCCGCCACACGAACCTCAGCGAGACGCGCACCCCCAGCCGTCAGGAGCTGACGTTCAACGACTGCGCGAACGACCTGTTCTCGATGATCGCGTCGGGCGACTTCCCCGATCTGGGCGCCCCGACCGGCCCCCGCCGAGGCGCGCCGCGCGCCTCCGACGGGCTCATCCGCCTCGACGTCGACGGCATCACGACGTTCGCGAGCCCCAACGCCCTCTCGGCGTTCAACCGCATCGGCTTCGTCGACGAGCTCGAGGGGGAGTCCCTCGCCGAGGTGACGACCGGCCTCATCCAGGGGAAGCTCGTCATCGACGAGTCCCTGCCCCTCGTCGTCACCGGGCGCGCGCCGTGGCGCACCGACATCGAGGCCCGCGGAGTGACGGTGTCGCTGCGCGCCATCCCCATCCGCGATCGCGGCGAGCGGGTCGGTGCCGTCGTCCTCTGCCGCGACGTCACCGAGCTGCGCCACCAGGAGCGCGAGCTCATCACCAAGGACGCGACGATCCGCGAGATCCACCACCGGGTCAAGAACAACCTGCAGACCGTCGCGTCGCTGCTGCGGATCCAGGCGCGCCGGACCCACTCCGATCTCGCACGCGAGGCGCTCACGCAGGCCATGCGCCGCGTCGCCGCCATCGCCGTCGTGCACGACACCCTGTCGGAGGGTCTCAACCAGGACGTCGACTTCGACGCGGTGTTCGACCGCGTCCTGATGCTCATCGCCGAGGTCGCCTCGACGCACAACACGACCGTGCACCCCAAGCTCAGCGGGAGCTTCGGCAACCTGCCGAGCGAGTACGCGACTCCGCTCGCCCTGGCGCTGACAGAGCTCGTCACGAACGCGGTCGAGCACGGTCTCGCCGGACGCGAGGGCGACGTCGAGATCGTCGCGACGCGCAACGACGACGTGCTCACGGTCAAGGTCCGCGACACGGGGGTGGGCCTGCCCGAGGGGAAGGTGGGCTCGGGCCTCGGCACGCAGATCGTGCGCACCCTCATCCAGGGCGAGCTCGGCGGCACGATCGACTGGCACACGCTGGTCGGCCGCGGCACCGAGGTCACGATCGAGGTGCCGCTGCGCTGGCTGGCCCGCTCCCGCGACTGACGCGTCGGCCCGGGAAGCAGAGCGACCCCCGTCGCCAGGGGCGAGCGGGGGTCGGGAGCTGCGGGCCGCCGGGCGGCCGGGGCGCCTAGGAGGCGCGGCGGGCGCGGGCGGCGCGGCGCTTGAGGGCGCGGCGCTCGTCCTCGCTGAGGCCGCCCCACACGCCCGAGTCCTGTCCGGTCTCGAGCGCGTACTGGAGGCAGACCTCGGTGACGGTGCACCGGGCGCACACCGACTTCGCCTTCTCGATCTGGTCGACCGCGGGTCCGGTGTTCCCGACGGGGAAGAAAAGCTCGGGGTCAGCGGTGAGGCAAGCGGCCTTGTCGCGCCAGTCCATGCAGGTGCTCCTTGTGTGAAGGCGTGCGTGGAGGAACCACGCAGTGTTCGGGTGAGATGATCGAGTCACGCCGACGATCGACCTCGGAGGCGGACGGCACGAGCGCACTCACCGGCGCACGCCACGAGGCCTCACGCGGCTGCGCAAGGCGGTTCGGGGTGGTGGACGGGGTGGCGCTCGATTCATCCGGACGAGCTCACCCGTGTCGCGATCGGGCCTCGCGGCTCGACAGGATCGGGTTGTTCACATCTGCGGAAACCCACGACCCTGTGAGCGGTGAAACGAACTCAAGTAGCCTCTCATGGTGGCTCACCCGAATCAAGAGTCCTGGATGGGATGTGGCTGTGATCACTGATGGGAACGGCACTCCGACCGGCTCGAAGAGCGCTGGGCGTCCTCTCGGGCTCCTGGTGCTCATCGCGATCCTCGGCCTCGAGACGCTCGCGGTCGCTCTGCTCTCGGGGTGGCTCCTGCTCGAGCTGCTCACCACCCGTCCGGACACGCCGGGCGGCGGCATCGCCATCGTGGTGCTCGGTCTGATCGCCCTGGGCTGGGCCGCGGCGACCACCCTCGGTGCGATCCGCCGACGCAGCTGGATGCGCGGCTCCGCCCTGACGATGCAGCTCGTGCAGATGGCCGTCGCGCTCGGCGCCTTCCAGGGGCAGTACGCCGCACCCGACATCGGCTGGGCGCTGCTGGCTCCCGCCCTCGCCGCCACCGCGATGATCTTCCTCCCGAGCGTCGTGGCCGCGACCCGCCGCGACCCCGCCTAGCGCCGGGCGCCCGGCGGTGTCAGGCTGAGGAGTCCTGTCCCCGACACGAAGGCTCCTCCATGCAGCACACCCGACTCGGCTCCAGCGGTCTCCAGGTCTCCTCCATCATCCTCGGCTGCATGAGCTACGGCGTCTCGGACCGGGGGGCGCACGCCTGGAGCATGGGCGAGGAGGAGTCGCGGCCCTTCCTGCGCCGCGCGCTCGAGCTCGGCATCACGACCTTCGACACGGCGGACATCTACTCCGACGGCACGAGCGAGGAGATCGTCGGGCGCGCGCTCGCCGACTTCGCGGTCCGCGAGGAGGTCGTCATCGCCACGAAGGTCCACGGACGGATGCGCCCGGGGCCCAACGGCGGTGGACTCTCGCGTCGGCACATCCTGAGCGCGATCGACGACAGCCTGCGCCGGCTCGGCACCGACTACGTCGACCTCTACCAGATCCACCGCTGGGACCCCAAGACGCCCATCGAGGAGACGATGGAGACGCTCCACGACGTCGTGCGCTCGGGCAAGGCGCGCTACATCGGTGCCTCGAGCATGTGGGCATGGCAGTTCGCGAAGGCCCAGTACACGGCCGACCTCGGCGGCTGGACGCGCTTCGTGTCGATGCAGGACCAGTACAACCTGATCCAGCGCGAGGACGAGCGCGAGCTGCACCCGTTCTGCGTGGACCAGGGCGTCGGTGTGATCCCGTGGTCGCCGCTCGCCCGCGGTCGTCTGACCCGCGACTGGGACGAGACGACCGGGCGCACCGAGACGGACCTGTACGGCAAGACGCTCTACCACCAGCAGGAGGAGGCGGACCGGGCGACGGCCGCCACCGTCGCCCGGATCGCCGAGGAGCGCGGCGTGCCCCGAGCTCAGGTCGCCCTCGCCTGGGTGCGGCAGCAGGAGGCCGTCACGGCGCCCATCGTCGGAGCGACGAAGATGCACCACCTCGAGGACGCGGTGGCCTCGGTCGAGCTCGAGCTGACCGCCGACGAGCTGACGGCGCTCGGCGCCGACTACGCCCCGCGCTTCAACGAGGGCTTCTGACGGCCGAGCGCCCGACGGCCGACCGTCACACGAGCTTGAGCTTCTTGCGCAGCGCCTGCACGTGGCCCGTCGCGCGCACGTTGTACTGCGCGAACTCGAGCTCGCCCTCGGGGCCCACCACGAAGGTCGAGCGCAGCACGCCGACGACGGTCTTGCCGTAGGAGTTCTTCTCGCCCCAGACGCCGTAGGCGCGGTGGACGGCCATGTCGGGATCGCTCAGCAGCGGGTAGTCCAGGTGCTGCTCGTCCGCCCAGCGGCGCAGCGCCTCCGGGGTGTCCCGTGAGATCCCGAGGACCTCGTAGCCGTGCGAGCGGAGCGACGACACGCTGTCGCGGAAGTCGCACGCCTCGGTGGTGCAGCCGGGGGTGTCCGCTTGCGGGTAGAAGAAGAGGATCACGCGCGTGCCGCGGAGGTCGGCCAGGGCGACGGGCTTCCCGTCCTGGTCGGGGAGGGTGACGTCGGGAGCGGTGTCGCCGACGGCGAGCCTCTCGTCGGCGGGGATCGGGGGGGAGGGTCGTACCGGTCATCGTCTGCTTCCGTCGGAGGGGGCGAAGGTGGTCAGGAGCCGCTGCAGCGAGTCGAGGCGCTCGGGACCGCTCGCGCCGAGCAGGCCCTTCTCGACGGCCTCGACGATCGCGCAGTCGGGGGAGTCCGGGAGGTGCGTGCAGCCGCGAGGGCAGTCCTCGGCCAGGACGGCGAGGGTGGTGAAGGCCCCGAGGATGTTGTCGGTGTTCACGTGGCCGAGTCCGAACGAGCGGACACCGGGGGTGTCGATCACCCAGCCGCGCCGGTCGCCGCGCTCCACGCGGAGCGAGACGGTGGAGGAGGACGTGTGGCGGCCCCGTCCGGTCACCGTGTTCACGTGGCCGGTGGCGCGGTGCGCATCCGGGACCAGCTTGTTCACGAGCGTGGACTTGCCGACGCCGGAGTGGCCCACGACGACCGTCTCGTGGCCGAGCAGCGCCTCGGCGATCTCGTCGACCGGGGGCTCGTCCTGGCTCGAGAGGAACACGCGCAGGTCCAGGCCCTCGAAGTTCTTCAGGAACGGGGCGGGGTCGGCCAGGTCGGTCTTGGTGATGCAGAGCATCGGCGTGATGCCGGCGTCGAACGCGGCGACGAGGTAGCGGTCGACGAGCCTCGTGCGCGGCTCGGGGTCGGCGGCGGCGACGACGCAGAGCATCTGGTCCGCGTTCGCGACGATGACGCGCTCGATCGCGTCGGTGTCGTCGGCGCTGCGGCGCAGCAGCGTCGAGCGCTCGCGGATCCGCACGATCCGGGCGAGGGTGCCCTCGTCGCCCGTGGTGTCGCCGACGACGTCCACCCGGTCGCCCGCGACGATCGCCTGGCGGCGGAGCTCCCGAGCCCTGGCCGCGGTGAACTCGTGCTCCTCCGGGGTGCCGTCGCCGATCATCACCGTGTAGCGGCCGCGATCGACGCCCAGGACCATCGCGATCTCGGCGTCCTCGTAGCTGGGCCGGTTCTTGGTCCGCGGCTTGGTGCCCTTGGGGTTCGGCCGGACCCGCGCATCCGATTCGTCGTAGCCGTCGAAGTCGTCGAGCACTCCGTCGGCGTCCAGGCCGCTGTCGGTCCACCAGGACACGGCTAGACCGATCCCGCCAGTGCGCGCCACAGCTCGGGGAACTGCGGGAGGGTCTTCGACGTCGTCGCGATGTCCTCGATCGCCACTCCGGGCACGACCAGTCCGATGATCGCTCCGGCGTGGGCCATGCGGTGGTCGGAGTAGGTGCGCCAGCGACCGCCGTGGAGCGGGGCGGGCTCGATCCGCAGGCCGTCCTCGAGCTCGGTGACGGAGCCGCCGAGGCCGGTGATCTCGGCCGCGAGGGCGGCGAGGCGGTCGGTCTCGTGGTGCCGGATGTGACCGATGCCGGTGAGCGTGCTCGGAGTCGAGGCGAGTGCGGCCAGTGCGGCCAGGGCCGGAGCGAGCTCGCCCCCCTCCGACAGGTCGAGGTCGACTCCGAGGATCTCGGCGCCGCCCGTGACGACGAGATCGCCGCCGTCCCGCGCGACGCTCGCACCGAACAGGGGGAGGAAGCGCTCGAGGTGGGCGCCGACCTGCGTCGTGGTCTCGGGCCAGTTGCGCAGCCGCACCCGGCCGCCGGTCACGAGGGCCGCGGCGAGGAAGGGCGCGGCGTTGGAGAGGTCGGGCTCGAGCAGGACGTCGGCACCCGAGATCTGCTGGGGCTCGACCGTCCACTCGCCGGGAGCGGGGGTGCCGACGACGACGCCGCGCGCCGCGAGGGACGCGATCGTCATGTCGATGTGCGGCTGGCTGGGGAGGCGGTCGCCGACGTGGCGCAGGTGCAGGCCCTCGTCGAAGCGGGCGCCCGCGAGCAGCAGCGCCGAGACGAACTGGCTCGAGCGGGAGGCGTCGACCGTGACGTCGCCGCCGCGCACCGAGCCGGAGCCGTGCACCGTGAAGGGGAGGGAGCCGCGGCCGTCGTCGGCCACATCGACACCGAGGGAGCGGAGGGACGCGATCGTCGCGCCCATCGGCCGCTTGTAGGCGTACGCGTCGCCGTCGAAGGTGGTCGGACCCAGCGCCAGTCCCGCCAGCGGCGGGACGAAGCGCATGACCGTGCCCGCGAGTCCGCAGTCGATCGTCGTGGAGCCCAGCAGCTCGTCGGCGGGATCGACGACGAGGTCGGCGCCGAACGCGCCGGTCGCGCCCGACTCGCTCACTCCGGTGCCGAGCGAGCGGAGCGCCTCGATCATCAGTGCGCTGTCGCGGGAGTGCAGCGGTGCGCGGAGCGTCGACGGAGCCGAGGCGAGCGCCGACAGCACGAGCTCGCGGTTCGTCAGCGACTTGGAGCCGGGGAGCTCGACGACCGCGTCGAGCGCACCGGGTGCCGTGGGCGCCGACCAGTCGTCCTCTCCGGGGAGCGCGCGGGCGTCGCCGTACGGATCGAACTCGGGAGCGGAATAACGCGAGAAGACCATCGGTTATCAGGATAGTCGGCAGCGGAGGAACGGAGGCGGAGCATGGCGTCAGCATCAGCGGAAGCGGTCCTCGAGCGTCCCCCGCGACTCCCGAGCGCAGTGGCAACCCCGGTGCTCGCGAGCCCCCGCGGCTTAGGATCGCTTGTGATGACACGCGACGACACCACACGCCCCCGCACCGCCGCCGAGGCGCCGGCGCCCGACGAGGCGGAGCAGACGATCGAGGAGACCGTCGAGGAGTCCCTCGACGACGCCGCGACCGTCGAGCCCGACGCCCCCGTCGATCTCCGCGCGCTCTTCGAGCAGCAGGCTCTCCCCTTCATCGACCAGCTCTACGCGGCCGGTCTGCGGATGACGAAGAACCCCTCGGACGCCCAGGACCTCGTCCAGGAGACGTTCGCCAAGGCTTTCGGAGCGTTCCGCCAGTTCGAGCAGGGCACGAACCTCAAGGCGTGGCTCTACCGGATCCTCACCAACACCTTCATCAACTCGTACCGCAAGAAGCAGCGCGAGCCGTACCAGAGCGCCATCGACGAGCTCGAGGACTGGCAGCTGGGCGGCGCCGAGTCGACGACCGCCACCTCCAGCCGCTCGGCCGAGGCCGAGGCGATCGACCACCTCCCCGACACCGCCGTCAAGGAGGCCCTGCAGGCGATCCCGGAGGACTTCCGGCTCGCCGTGTATTTCGCCGACGTCGAGGGATTCTCCTACCAGGAGATCGCGGACATCATGAAGACCCCCGTCGGGACCGTCATGAGCCGGCTGCACCGCGGCCGCCGCATGCTGCGCGAACGACTCACCGACTACGCACGCGAGCGCGGGTTCCGCGCCGCTTTCACTTCCGGGAGCACGAAATGACCGACTGCGGTTGCACCAAGGCGAAGGCAGAACTCGAGGAGTACCTGCACAACGAGCTGTGCAAGGAGGACGCCGCCGACATCCGCGAGCACATGGCGAACTGCCCGGACTGCTCCGGCGAGGCGAAGGTCGGCGTCGTGCTGACCGTCGCGGTCCAGCGCGCGTGCAAGGAGACGGCGCCGGAGGACCTCCGCGCCCAGGTGCTCGGCATGCTGCGCGACGCGCAGGCGACGCACTCGACGGCGTCCGTCAGCGCGTAGCCGGCACCCTCCAGGCCGGCGCGCTCGCGCGTCCGGCGCGGAAAGACGTTTCCGCTGGGCTCGCCGCCCCTCGGCGCTCGGCCCTCGGCGCGCACACTCCGTCTCGCAGCATTCGGCTCACAGAAAGACGTTCGGCTCGTCAGAACTTGAGGTTCTGACGAGCCGAACGTCGTTTCACGAGCCGGAGCTCAGCGGGTGAGGGCCCTCGACAGCAGGTCGGCCTGCTCCGAGGCGTGGCGCTTGGCCGATCCGGCGGCGGGGGACGCCGCCGACGGACGCGACACGACCCGGATCGGGCGGCCGAGCTGCGGAGCGACCTCGAGCGCGATGAACGGCCAGGCGCCCTGGTTCTCGGGCTCGTCCTGCACCCACACCAGCTCCGCGTCGGGGTAGCGCTCCGCGATCGCGCGCAGCCCCTCGATCGGAGCCGGGTAGTACTGCTCGAGGCGCACGAGGGCGATGCCGTCGTCCGGCTTCTTCTCGAGCTCCGCCTTGAGGTCGTAGTGCACCTTGCCGGCGTGCAGCAGCACGCGCTTGACGGCGGAGGCGTCCTGCACCCGCGCGTCGTCCAGCACCGGCTCGAAGCGGCCCGAGGTGAAGTCCTCGACGGCGCTCGACGCTCCGCGCAGTCGCAGCATCGCTTTCGGAGTGAAGACGATCAGGGGCCGGCGCGGGCGCGAGTAGGCCTGACGGCGCAGCAGGTGGAAGTACGACGCCGGGGTCGAGGGGCGGGCGACCGTCATGTTGTTCTCGGCGCACATCTGCAGGTAGCGCTCGATGCGGGCGGAGGAGTGGTCGGGACCCTGACCCTCGTAGCCGTGCGGCAGCAGCAGGACGAGCGACGAGCGCTGGCCCCACTTCTGCTCGGCCGACGAGATGAACTCGTCGATCACGATCTGAGCGCCGTTGGCGAAGTCGCCGAACTGCGCCTCCCACAGAACGAGGGAGTCGGGGCGCTCGACCGAGTAGCCGTACTCGAACGCCATCGCCGCGTACTCCGACAGCAGCGAGTCGTAGATCCACAGGCGTGCCTGCTGCTCGGACAGGTTCATCAGCGGCAGCCACTCCTGGCCGTTGCCGCGGTCGTGCAGCACCGCGTGGCGCTGCACGAAGGTGCCGCGGCGGGTGTCCTGGCCGACGAGGCGCACCGGAGTGTCCTCGATCAGGAGCGAGCCGAGCGCGAGCAGCTCGCCGAACGCCCAGTCGATGGAGCCGGAGCGGCTCATCTCCTGGCGCTTGGCCAGCAGCTGCTGGAGCTTGGGGTGCACGGTGAAGCCCTCGGGCGGGTTGTTGAAGGCGTCGCCGATCAGGCGGACGACCTCCTCCTTCACGCCGGTGCTCTCGGGCTCGCCCGGGTAGTCCTCGCCCTGCTGCGCGTCCGGCAGCTCGAGGTCGGCGACGGAGTCGCCGTCGGGCGAGATCACCGGGATCGCCCCGGTCTGCGCCGCGTGGGTCTCGGCGAAGGCGCGCTCGAGGCGGTCCTGGAAGTCCTGGTGCGAGCGGTCGTACTCCTCCTGGCTGATGTCGCCGCGCCCGATGAGAGCCTCGGTGTAGAGCTTGCGCACCGAGCGCTTGGCCTCGATCAGGCTGTACATCAGCGGCTGCGTCATCGAGGGGTCGTCTCCCTCGTTGTGACCGCGGCGGCGGTAGCAGATGAGGTCGATGACCACGTCACGGTGGAACCGCTGGCGGTACTCGAAGGCGAGCTGGCCGACGTGCACCACGGCCTCGGGGTCGTCCCCGTTCACGTGGAAGATCGGCGCCTGGATCGTCTTCGCTCCGTCGGTGGAGTAGATGGAGGTTCGCGCCTCGTGAGGAGGCGTGGTGAAGCCGACCTGGTTGTTGATGTTGATGTGGATGGTGCCGCCGGTGCGGTAGGCCCGCAGCTGCGACATCTGCAGCGTCTCGACGACCACGCCCTGGCCCGCCATCGCCGCGTCCCCGTGGACGAGGATCGGCAGGGTGGTGAAGGTGCCGATGGGCTTGCGGTCCTGCTTGGCGCGGACCACACCCTCGAGCACGCCGTTGACGGCCTCGAGGTGGGAGGGGTTCGCCGCCAGGTAGACGGGGATCTCCTCGCCGCCGGCGCCGCGGAAGGTGCCCTCGGTGCCGAGGTGGTACTTCACGTCTCCGGAGCCCTGGACCGTCTTGGGGTCCTGGGTCCCCTCGAACTCGCGGAAGATCTGGCCGTAGGTCTTGCCGGCGATGTTGGTCAGCACGTTCAGTCGACCGCGGTGCGCCATGCCGATCGCGACCTCGTCCAGCTTCTCGTCGGCGGCGCCCTGCAGGACGGCGTCCAAAAGGGCGATGAGCGACTCGCCGCCCTCGAGCGAGAAGCGCTTCTGGCCGACGTACTTCGTCTGCAGGAAGGTCTCGAACGCCTCGGCCTCGTTGAGGCGGCCGAGGATGCGCAGCTGCTCGTCGTGGCCGGGCTTCTCGTAGCCGCGCTCGAGCTTCTGCTGCATCCAGGCCCGCTGCTCCGGATCCTGGATATGCATGTACTCGACGCCGACGGTGCGGCAGTAGGAGTCGCGCAGGATGCCGAGGATGTCGCGCAGCTTGAGCTGGCGCTTGCCGCCGAAGCCGTCGGTCACGAACTCGCGGTCGAGGTCCCAGAAGGTGAGCCCGTGGCTCTCGATGGCGAGGTCGGGGTGCGAGCGCTGCACGTACTCGAGCGGGTCGACGTCGGCCATGAGGTGGCCGCGGACGCGGAACGAGTTGATCGAGCTCCTGCACGCGCGAGGTCTTCGAGACGCGCTCCGCGAGGTCGACGGCGATGTCGGTCGACCAGTGGATCGGGTCGTAGGGGATGCGCAGCGCCGCGAAGATGTCCTCGTAGAAGCCGCGGCCGCCGAGGAGCAGCTCGTGCACGATCTTGAGGAACTCGCCGGATCCCGCGCCCTGGATGACGCGGTGGTCGTAGGTCGAGGTGAGCGTGATCGTCTTGCCGATGCCCAGCTCGATGAGCGTCTTCTCGGACGAGCCCTGGAACTCGGCCGGGTACTCCAGCGCGCCGGCGCCGATGATGCAGCCCTGGCCCTTCATCAGGCGGGGCACGGAGTGGACCGTGCCGATGCCGCCCGGGTTGGTCAGCGACAGGGTGGTCCCGGCGAAGTCGCCGGCGACGAGCTTGTTGCCGCGGGCGCGCTTGACGAGGTCCTCGTAGGCCGACAGGTAGGCGGTGAAGCTCAGGGTGTCGGCGCGCTTGATGCTCGGGACGAGCAGCGCGCGGGTGCCGTCGGGCTTGGGCATGTCGATCGCGATGCCGAGGTTGACGTGCGCCGGCGCGACGACCGAGGGCTTGCCGCCGGGCTCGTCGTAGTAGACGTTCTGGCTCGGGAAGTCCTTGAGCGCGCGGATGAGCGCCCAGCCGATCAGGTGGGTGAACGAGACCTTGCCGCCGCGCGTGCGGCGCAGGTGGTTGTTGATCACGATGCGGTTGTCGATCATCAGCTTCGCCGGGATCGTGCGCACGCTCGTGGCGGTGGGAATGGTGAGGCTCGCGTCCATGTTGGTCGCGAGGCTCTTCGCCATGCCGCGCAGGGGAGTGACGACGTCCTCCTCCTGCGCCTCCGCCTCGGCCGCGGCGGGCGTGCCCACGGGTGCATCGGCGGGGATCGGGGCCTTCTTGGGCTCCTGGGACGTGGTGCGCGACACGGGGGCGGCGCCCGGCTGCTGCGAGGTGACGGGATGGGTCACCGCACCGCCTGCGCTCGTCGACGGGCCGGCCGCGGCGGGCTTCTCGGCGGGGGGCCGGGCGGCCGGGGCCGCAGGCGCTGCCGCGGCGGGCGACTTCGCCGCCAGCTGCTGACCGTAGCGCTCCAGGATCGGCCACCAGGACTCGTCCACGGAGGCCCTGTCGGCGCTGTACTGCTCGTACAGCTCCTCCACGAGCCACTCGTTGGCCCCGAAGTCCTCCGCGCCCTGGTCTGTTCCCACTCCGGTCAACTGGCTCGACACAGCCGATCGCCCACTCTCTCCGTTGATTCGTCCTCGATCATCCGGACGGGCCCGCGCATCCCTCGATGCCTGCACCTCACCTGCGAGAACGTCGTCCTCGCCCGTGAGGACCGGCCTCGTCGCCTGGTCCCGTCCCGGTCGTCAAGCCTATCCCGGATCTCGGTCGGCAGCCCCGCGGGCGGGTCGGAGTACCGTTCGAGGCATGCGTTTCTCCGGCGGAACCCCCACAGGCGATCTCACCTACTCCGACGTCTTCCTCGTGCCGGGCCGCTCCTCGGTCACGAGCCGGCTCGACGTCTCGCTCGCACCGGGCGACGGCACGGGTGCGACGATCCCGCTCGTCTCCTCGAACATGAACTCCGTGACCGGGCCGCGGCTGGCGGCGGGCCTGGCCCGTCGCGGAGGTCTCGGCGTCCTCCCGCAGGACATGCCCCTCCAGTCGCTCGACGCCGCGATCCGCTGGGTGAAGGACCAGCCGGTGGCCTTCTCGGGCGCCCTGACCGCCGATCCGGCCACCACGGTCGAGCAGGCGCTCGCGATCCTGCCCGCGGTCGAGGGGCACGGCTTCGTCGTGCAGGAGGAGGACGGGACGGTCAGGGGCTGCGTCCCCGCTTCGCGCCTCGCGACGGCCCTGTCCGACGCCAGGCTCGGCGATCTCGTGCACCACGCAGCCCCCTCCCTCGACGCGGACGACGTGACCACCGGCCGGGCGGCGTTCGACCTGATGGTCGCGGCCGATCTCGACTTCGCCCCGGTGCTGCACCACGGCGCCCTCGTCGGGACCCTCTCGCGCACCGGCGCGCTGCGCTCGACGATCTACGACCCCGCCCTGGACGCCGACGGGCGTCTGCGCGTCGCGGCGGCCGTGGGCATCAACGGCGACGTGGCTGCGAAGGCGCGCGCACTCGTCGCGGCGGGCGTCGACGTCCTCGTGCTCGACACCGCGCACGGGCACCAGGAAGCGATGCTGCGGGCGCTGCGCACGGTCTCGGCGCTGGACCTCGGGGTGCCGATCGCCGCGGGCAACATCGTCACCGCCGAGGCGGTGCACGACCTCGTCGAGGCGGGCGCCGACATCCTGAAGGTCGGAGTGGGGCCCGGAGCGATGTGCACGACCCGCATGATGACCGCGGTCGGCCGGCCCCAGTTCTCGGCCGTGCTCGAGACGGCGGAGCGGGCCCGCGAGCTCGGTGCGCACGTCTGGGCCGACGGGGGAGTGCGCTACCCGCGCGACGTCGCCCTCGCCCTCGCGGCGGGCGCCGCCTCCGTCATGGTCGGCTCCTGGTTCGCGGGGACGATCGAGGCGCCGGGCGAGCTGCGGACGGATGCCGCGGGCCGCGTCTACAAGGAGAGCTGGGGGATGGCCTCGGCCAAGGCCGTGCAGGAGCGCTTCGGGCGCCTGGACGCGTACGAGCTCGCCCGCAAGCGCCTCTTCGCCGAGGGGATCTCGTCGTCGACGATCTACCTCGACCCGCTGCGCCCGTCGATCGAGGACCTCCTCGACATGATCACGTCCGGCGTCCGCTCGTCGTTCACCTACGCCGGAGCGCGCAGCGTCCCGGAGTTCCACGAGCGCGCCGTCGTCGGGCTGCAGTCAGCATCGGGCTACGAGGAGGGCAAGGCGCTGCCGGTCAGCTGGTGACCTGAGAGCCGGAGTCCCGCCCGTCAGCGGGAGCCCGGCGCGGGTCTGCTAGAACCGAGCGCATGACCATCGTCGACAACGCCGTGTACGTCGGCGGCCACCGCATCCGCAACCCGGACTCCCTCGAGGACACGTTCGAGCTGATGCGCGAGGAGAACGGCATGGCCTGGATCGGCCTGTTCCGGCCGTCCCGCGAGGAGGTCGAGGCCGTCGCCCACGAGTTCGGGCTGCATCCGCTCGCCGTCGAGGACGCGCTGAGCGGGCATCAGCGCGCGAAGCTCGAGCGCTACGACGACGGGCTCTTCGTGGTGCTGCGCCCCGCGCGGTACCTCGACGCCGACGAGACGGTCGTCTTCGGCGAGCTGCACGTCTTCGTCGGGCCGGACTTCGTGGTGACCATCCGGCACGCCGACTCCCCGGATCTGGCGCGGGTGCGCCGTCGGCTGGAGGAGGACCCGGCGCTGCTGGCCCGGGGGCCGGAGGCGGTGCTGTACGCGATCCTCGATCAGGTGGTGGACGAGTACGCCCCGGTCGTCGCGGGAGTGCAGGGCGACGTGGACGAGATCGAGGACCAGCTCTTCGGGGCCGACTCGGACGACAGGCTCTCGGAGCGCATCTACCGGCTCTCGCGCGAGGTCATCCACTTCCAGCGCTCCGTCCAGCCGCTGACCGCGCTGCTCCGGGCGCTCGCCGAGGAGACGCCGGCCGAGGGGGCGTCGCCGGACCACGTGGAGCTGCACCGCTCGCTCCGCGACGTCCTCGACCACACGATCCGGGTGACGGAGGCGGTCGACGCCCTGCGCGCGATCCTCGACAAGGCGCTCACCGTGCACTCGACGCTCGTCTCGCGTCGCCAGACCGAGACCGGGCTCGCGCAGAACGACGTCGTGCGCAAGATCTCGTCCTGGGCGGCGATCCTCTTCGCCCCGACCCTGATCGCGGGCGTGTACGGGATGAACTTCGACGAGATGCCCGAGCTGCACTGGGAGTTCGGCTACCCCTGGGCGCTCGGGCTGATGGTCGTGTTCGGCGTCGGGCTCTACGCGGTGTTCAAGGCGAAGAAGTGGCTCTGATCCTCGGGAGTGCGCCCCGTCGGCGGCGGTGCCGCCGGTAGACTCGGCAGCACAATGGACGACCCTCCCTCTGCTCATCCGCCGTCGGACCGCACCGTCCGGCCCCCGCACCCCGATCTCCCCGCCGCGCTGAACAGCGCCGGTCGGATCCTCCGCACGTCGAGCGGAGGTGCCCTCCATGGGTGCTGAGTGGCTCCTGCTCGGTGTCGGTCTCCTCCTGACCCTCGGCACCGGCGTCTTCGTCGCGAGCGAGTTCGCCCTGGTGAACCTCGACCGGGCCGACCTGGAGGCCCGCCGCGACCGCGGCGAGACGCGGCTCGGCATGACGATCGCGGCGCTGAAGGTCACGTCGACCCACCTCTCGAGCGCGCAGCTGGGCATCACGCTCACCACGCTCCTCACCGGCTACACGATGGAGCCGGCCCTGTCGACGCTGCTCGAGCAGCCCTTCCTCGGCCTCGGGCTGCCCGAGGCGGCGGTCTCGCCGATCACGACCGTGGTGGCGATCGTCATCGCCACGCTGCTCTCGATGATCCTCGGCGAGCTCGTCCCGAAGAACTTCGCCCTCGCTCTGCCCCGCGCGACCGCCAAGCTGGTCGTCCCGCTGCAGACGGCGTTCACCACGGTCTTCCGTCCCGCTGTCGCCCTGCTGAACGGCAGCGCCAACGCGCTCCTGCGCCTCATGGGCATCGAGCCGAAGGAGGAGCTCTCGGGGGCGCGAAGCGCCGAGGAACTCTCGAGCCTCGTCCGGCACTCCGCGAGCGCCGGGCTGCTCGAGGAGGACACGGCCGACCTGCTCGGGCGCACCCTCCGCTTCTCGGCCCTCAGCGCCGGCGACGTGATGACCCCCCGGCTCCGACTCTCCACCGTCGAGCGCTCGAGCACGGCGCAGGACGTCCTCGACCTCGCCCGCACCACGGGGCTCTCGCGCTTCCCGATCACGGACGACGACATCGACGACATCGTCGGAGTCGTGCACGTGAAGCAGGCCGTGGCCGTCCCGCGCGGCAAGAGGTCCGAGGTGCCCGTCACGGCGTTGCGCTCCGAGCCGCTGCGCGTGCCGGAGACGATGAAGCTCGACGTCCTGCTGACGGAGCTGCGCGGACGCGGCTTCCAGCTCGCGGTCGTCGTCGACGAGTACGGCGGAACCGCGGGCGTCGCGACGCTCGAGGACCTGGTCGAGGAGCTCGTCGGCGAGGTGGCGGACGAGCACGACCGCTCCCGTCCCGACGTCGTGAAGCTGCCGGGCTCCACCACGTTCCCCGGCATGCTCCGCCCCGACGAGGTCCGCGACCGCGTCGGCGTCGCCATCCCCGAGGACGGCCCCTACGAGACCGTCGCGGGCTACATCATGAGCGAGCTCGGACGACTGCCCGAGGCCGGCGACGAGGTGGCCGTCGATGGCGGCTCGCTCCGCGTCGAGCGCCTCGACGGGCGCCGGATCGACCGCATCCGCTTCACCCCCGACCCCGACGCCGAGCCCGACACCCTGCCGGACCCGCTGGCCGACGCGGGACGGTCCCACCGAGCACGCAAGGAGGCCGGCGATGAGTGACTGGGCCGGAATAGCGTGGCTCGTGGTGCTGCTCGCCGCGAACGCCTTCTTCGTCGGAGCGGAGTTCGCCGTCATCTCGGCGCGCCGCTCCCAGATCGAGCCCCTCGCCGAGAGCGGCCGCCGCAGCGCGATCACCGCCCTCGCCGCCATGGAGCACGCGACGCTCATGCTGGCGACCACGCAGCTGGGCATCACCGTCTGCTCGTTGCTGATCCTGAACGTCAGCGAGCCGGCGATCCACCACCTGCTCGAGATCCCGCTACACGCCGTCGGACTGCCGGAGGAGCTGACCGGGACCGTCGCCTTCGTCATCACCCTGCTGATCGTGTCGTTCCTGCACGTCGTGCTGGGCGAGATGGTGCCCAAGAACATCTCGTTCTCGATGCCCGACAAGGCGGTGCTGCTGCTCGCGCCCCCGCTCGTCGCCATCGCCCGGGTGATCCGCCCCCTGATCGTCGCGCTCAACGCGATCTCCAACGGCGTGCTCCGCCTGTTCCGGGTCGACCCGAAGGACGAGGCGAACAGCACCTTCACCCTCGAGGAGGTGCAGACGATCGTCGACCAGTCGACCCGGGAGGGCACGCTGCGCGACTCCAGCACCCTCCTCGCCGCGTTCGAGTTCACCGAGAAGAAGGTGCACGACGTCGCACTCCCGCTCGACGGCATCGTCAGCCTCCCCGCCGGCGCGACACCGGCCGACGTCGAGCGCGCCGTCGCCAAGCACGGCTTCTCGCGCTACGTCGTCCTCGGCACCGACGGAGCACCCGAGGGCTACATCCACCTCAAGGACGTCCTCGACCTCGACGGCGACACCGAGGGAGCGAAGTTCCGCCTGCCCATCCCGGCCAAGCGGATCCGGCAGCTCGCCTCGATCTTCGAGGCCACCGACCTCGAGGACGCCCTCGCGATCATGCGCCGCACCGGAGCGCACCTCGCCCGCTCCTTCGACGAGCAGGGGACGGCCACGGGGGTGCTGTTCCTGGAGGACATCATCGAGGAGCTCGTCGGCGAAGTGGACGACGCCACCCGCCGGTGAGCGCGGGGCGTGGGCGGCGCATTCGCGGCGTTGTCGTCGGGCGCGATACCGCCGGTATCGCTTCCTCCTCCGCCTTGCGACTGCACCACCCACGCCCCGCGCGCAACTCCGGTTGGGGGGAGGGCCGTGCGCTGCGCGCACGAGCCGGAGGGGGAGGGCCGTGCGCCGCGCGCACGAGCCGGAGGGGGAGGGGCCGTGCGCGGGGCGCACGAGCCGGTGCGGGGTGGCCGTGCGCGGGGCGCGCGGGCCGGTGCGGGGAGGCGCGCGCTGAGTGCGCGAGGCAGCGGGGCGAGGGACGTCGTGCGCGGGCAGGAGGGGTGCAGTGGGGCGATCTAGGGTGGGGAGATGACGAGGTTCACGGCGGAGGATGCGGGGCGCGTGGTCAGGCGGCCGCGGGCCGAGGACGACAAGTACAGCAGGGGGTGCTGGGGGTCGCGACCGGGTCCGAGAGGTATCCGGGGGCGGCGGTGCTCGGGGTGGAGGCGGCCGTGCGGACGGGGGTCGGCATGGTGCGGTACCTGGGCCCCGAGCGGCCCACGGGGCTCGTGCTCGCTCGGCGGCCCGAAGTGGTGACCGGTGCGGGGCGCGTGCAGGCCTGGCTCGTGGGGTCCGGGACCAGCGCCGACGACCGCTCCGACTCCGAGCGGGGAGTGCTGCTCGAGCAGCTGCACTCGGGAGTGCCCGTCGTGCTCGACGCGGGGGCGCTCGACCTGATCGGCGAGGTCGACGGACCGGTGATCGTGACGCCCCACTTCCGCGAGCTCGCCGGCATGCTCCAGCGGGCCGGAGTCGACGTCGACGCCACGTCGATCGCGGCGGACGCGGCCGGATGGGCGCGCCGCGCCTCCGAGCGGTTCGAGGTCTGCGTGCTGCTCAAGGGCAGCACGACCCACGTGGTGGCGGGCGACGTCGCGCTCGACGTGAGCGGATCGACTCCGTGGCTCGCGACAGCCGGCAGCGGCGACGTGCTCGGGGGAGTGCTCGGCGCCCTGCTCGCGGGGAGCGCCGCCGACGCCGAGGCGAGAGGGACGGCCCTCGGCGACCGGGAGCTCGTGTCCGTCGCGGCGGCCGCCTCCGTGCTGCACGCCCGTGCGGGCGAGTCCGCGTCGAGCGGGGGGCCGATCGCCGCCCTCGACATCGCCGAGCACCTCCCGCGGGTCGTCGCGAGCCTCCTGGACTGACCGGGGAGAAGGACAGCCAAGCTATGGGTCGGCGACACTGAACCGATGCCGCCGCCGGGTCGTTGTCCCGGGAGAAGCGCTCGGCGCGGGTCTGTCACTGGAGCCGCACGGGTGCCTCATCGGAACCCCACAACTCCCGTCCCTACGGTCGGGAGCGACAGCCGCGTCCGCCCCCCACTCAGGAGAACAGACATGACCGCGAAGACCACGACTCCCCGTCCGCTACGCCCTGACCCTCCTGGCCGGCGCGGGAACCCTCGCCGCCCTCGCCGCCTGCTCCAGCACGGCCACCGCCGGCACCGACTCCGCCGAGGAGACGACGGCCCCGAGCTCCGCCGCGTCGGAGCCTGCGACCACCTCGACCGACGCCGCCGCGGGTGACGCCGCCGCCGGCGACAGCGCGTACGCCGACGGCACCTACGACGCCGAGGGTGCGTACACCTCGCCCGGGGGCAACGAGACCGTCGGCGTCGAGCTCACGCTCGAGGGCGGCGTCGTCACCGCCGTCACGGTGACCCCGCAGTCCGAGAACCCCACCGGCGAGCAGTACCAGGAGCGCTTCGCGAGCGGTATCTCCGGCGAGGTCGTCGGGGTCTCCCTCGACGAGCTCGACGTGAGCGTCGTCTCGGGGTCCTCCCTCACCTCCGGCGGCTTCAACGATGCTGTCGAGACCATCAAGGCCGATGCCGCGGCCTGACGACCGGCACGTGCTCGAGCACGTCTGGCGGTTCGACGCGATCGGGACCGTCTGGCGCATCGACTCCGGTGACGCCCTCGGCGCGGGCGTGCGCTCCCGCGTCGAGGCGCGCATCGGGGAGTACGACCGCACCTGGTCGCGATTCCGCGACGACTCGGCGGTGTCACGCCTGCGCACCGAGCCGGGCGAGCACGTCTTCCCGGAGGAGGCGGACGCGCTCTTCGCCCTCTACGACGCCCTTCACGGGCTCACCGACGGCGCCGTGACGCCTTTCGTGGGCGACGCCCTCGAGCAGCTGGGGTACGACGCCGACTACACGCTCGTCGCGCGCGAACCCGTCTCCGCTCCGCCCTCCTGGTCCGACGCCCGCGCGGCAGGGGGTCGCGTCGTGTCGACGTCACGGGCGGTGGTCCTCGACGTCGGCGCAGCGGGGAAGGGCCAGCTCGTCGATCTCGTCCTGGCCGAGCTCGACGCCGCGGGTGTCGAGCACTCGGTGGTCGACGCCGGAGGGGACCTCCGAGCCCGCAGCGCCGGTCCCTTCCGCGTCGCTCTCGAGCACCCCTACGACCCGGCGCGGGCGATCGGAGTGGCGGTCCCCGGCGAGCGTGCGCTCTGCGCCTCCGCCAGCAACCGCCGCGCCTGGGGCGACGGTCTCCACCACGTCCTCGACGGGCGCACCGGCCGACCCGTCGACACCGTGGTCGCGACCTGGGTGATCGCCGACACGGCTCTGCTCGCCGACGGACTCGCCACGGCGCTGTTCGTCAGCCCTCCCGAGACTCTCGCCGAACGCTTCGACTTCGAGTTCGTCCGCGTGTTCAGCGACGGCACCCTCCACCACTCGCCCCGCTTCCCCGGAGAGGTCTTCCGATGATCGGCACCCTCGATCGCGCCCTCGGGCGCATCACCATGTACCGCCTGGTCTGGATGACGCTCGCCGCGCTCCTCGCGGTCGCGCTCGGCTACTCCGCGGCGGGGCTGATCTTCTTCCGACCGCTCGAGATCGCCGCCACCGCGGTGGTCGCCGTCGCGTCCACGACCGCGGTGACCTGGCTGCTCGCGAAGGCGGTGCGCCTCGCCCGCGCACCTCGAGTCCTCGCTCGTCACCGGGCTCCTGATCGCCTTCCTGCTCTTCCCCACCGCGGAACCGGACGCCCTGCTCGTCGTCGCGCTGGTGGGCGCGATCGCGGCGGCGTCGAAGTACGTCCTCGCCTGGCGGGGGCGCCACGTGTTCAACCCGGCCGCGGTGGCGGTCCTGCTCGTCGCCCTCGCCCAGGGGCTGCTCGAGGGCACCCCGGCGGAGGGGTCGCTGACCGCGGCCGCCTGGGTGCTGCCGACGGGCGCTCTGTGGCCCTGGGTGCTCGTCGCCGCGCTGCTGATCGTGGCGCGCGTGCGCCGCTGGTCGATCTTCCTCGTCTTCGTGCTGGTCGCCGGATCCGTGTCCGTCGCCCAGTCGGTCCTCGCCGGCCAGGAGGTCGGGGCGGCCGCACTGTCGGTCCTCACGGCCTACCCGTTCGTCTTCGCGGGCGCCTTCATGCTCACGGAGCCGCTGACGCTGGCGCCCCGCCGCTCGCAGCAGCTCGTCGTGGCGGTGGTGGCGGCGCTGCTGACCAGCGTGCCGTTCCACTGGGGGATCCTCTACTCGAGCCCCGAGCTGGGCCTCGTGGTCGGCAACGCCCTCGCGTTCGCCTTCGCGTTCCGCCAGCGTCGACGCCTGCCGCTGGAGCTGCGCTCCGCGGAGTCGATCGCGCCGGGCATCACCGAGTACCGCTTCCGGTCGGCCTCGCCGCTGCGCTTCGAGCCCGGGCAGTGGATCGAGCTCGATCTGCCGCACCGCTCCGATGCGAGGGGGAGCCGTCGCACCTTCTCGATCGCTTCCACTCCCCGGGACGGAGAGATCGCGATCGCGATGCGCGTGCCCGAGAAGGCGAGCAGCTTCAAGCGCGCCCTCGCCGACCTCGAGCCGGGCGCCGTCGTGCGGGCAACGGGCGTCGGCGGCGACTTCGTCCTGCCGTCGGATCCCTCCGTGCCGCTGCTGCTCGTCGCGGGCGGCATCGGCATCACTCCGTTCGCCAGCCAGCTGCGGGCCCTCGCGGACGGCCCCGCGCGCGATGTCGTGGTGGTCTACGCGGCGGCGACGCTCGAGGACGCCGCGTACCGTGAGCTGCTGCAGGCGTCGGGAGCGCGGGTCGTGCTCCTGTCGCCCGACGCGCCGCGTGCGCTCCCCGACGGCTGGGCCCACTCGTCGGTCCGACTGACGGCCGCCTCGCTCGCCGATCTGGTCCCGGACGCGCCCCGCCGCGTCGGCTACGTCTCGGGCTCGCCGACCTTCGTCGACTCGGTGCGCGGCGCCCTCCGCGGGGCCGGGGCGAAGCGGGTCCGCACCGATGCGTTCGCCGGCTACTGACCGGTGCTCCGGCGCTCCGCGCCTGCCAGGATGCCGTTCGACAGCCGCTCTATGATGACGCCGTGACGACCCCAGGAACCCCGGCGAGGACCCGCCCCACGGTCTGGCTGCGCGAGAACCGCGACTCGGCCGCCGTGCTCTGGGGCGGCTTCGCCCTGGTGCACCTGCTGCTGGCGGTGCTGGCGCTGTTCGCGCCCGGACTGCCGATGGGCGACGTCAGCATCGTCTACAAGCAGTGGATGCAGACGGCGGTCGAGGGAGGCGGCGTCGCCGGGATCGACACGGGCTGGGTCTACCCGATCCTCGCTTGGGCGCCGATCGCGGCCTCGTGGCTCTTCGGTGCCGCCGGGTACGACGTCGTCTGGCTCGTCCTCGTCGCTCTCGCCGACGCGGCGGCATTCGGTCTCCTCCTGCACGGCCGCCGGTCGGCGCGACTGGCCGCTGCACGCTGGTGGCTGCTGTTCCTCGTCCTGCTCGGCCCCATCGCGGTCGGGCGGATCGACGCGTTCACCGCTCCGCCGGTGATCGCCGGAATGCTGTGGGTCGGCACGCGGCCGGGAGCCTCCGCGCTCCTGCTGACGATCGCCACCTGGGTCAAGGTCTGGCCCGCCGCGGTGCTCGCCGCCGCCGTGCTGGTGCTGCGGGGCCGAGTGCGGCGCATCGTCGTGCCGGTCCTCGCCTCCGCCGTCATCGTGCTCGGAGTCGTGCTGGTCGGCGGGGGCGAGCAGGTCTTCAGCTTCGTCTCGGACCAGACCACCCGGGGGCTGCAGATCGAAGCGGTGGTGAGCACGCCGTGGATGTGGCTCTCGGTGCTCCCGGGCTCCGGCAGCTACGTCTGGTACGCGGCCGACATCAACACCTTCGAGATGCACGGACCGGGGACGGACGTCGCGGCCGATCTGATGACCCCGCTGCTCGCGGCGGCCATGCTGGTCGTCGCGGGTCTGGGTCTTCGCGCCCTGCGCTCCGGCGCCTCGGCCGCCCGCCTGCTCCCGCTGCTGGCGCTGGCCTTCGTCGTGGTGTTCATCGACGTCAACAAGGTGCTCTCGCCGCAGTACGTCGTCTGGCTCGCCCCACCGGTGATCGCCGGGCTGGTCGTCGACCGCGACGCCTTCCGCATCCCCGCGAAGCTGACCCTGTGGGTCGCGGCGTTCACGCAGCTCGTCTACCCGTACCTGTACCTCTTCCTGCTCTGGTCGCACTGGTGGATGGTGCTCGTGCTGTCGGTCCGGAACGTGCTGCTGCTGATGCTGCTCGGCTGGGTCGTGCGCGAGCTCTGGCGCTCGGGATCGCGCGGAGTCGTCACCCGCTTCGAGGACGTCCCCCTCGGAGCCTCCGCCCTCGCGCGCTGATCCCCTCCGGGCTCGTAGGCTCGGACCCAGCGGCCGACCGGCGGCCGCGCTGCAGGAGGTCATCATGCTCGTCGCGTTCTCGGTCGCTCCCTCGGGCGGCGAAGGCCCCGACGCCTCCGTCCACGACGCGGTCGCCGCAGCGGTGCGCATCGTGCGCGACTCCGGTCTGCCGAACCGCACCACCTCGATGTTCACCGAGATCGAGGGGGAGTGGGACGAGGTGTTCGACGTCGTCAAGCGGGCGACGGAGGCGGTCGGCACGTTCGGCTCGCGCGTCTCGCTCGTGCTGAAGGCCGACATCCGGCCCGGCTACTCCGGCGAGATCGACGCCAAGATCGAGCGGCTGGGGCAGGCGCTGGGGGAGTGAGCCGAGCGGGAGCGCTCTCCCGCTCGAATCGTTTCGACACCGCTCGGAATGCCCGTACCCTGGTCCGGTGACTCTCTCGCCCGCCCGGACCCGTCTCGCCCTCCTCGCCCTCGCGATGGGCGGTTTCGGCATCGGCTCCACGGAGTTCGTGGCGATGGGACTGCTGCCCCAGCTCGCCGCCGATCTGCTCCCCGGCGTCTGGGCGACCGACACGGAGCTCGCGAACTCGCAGGCCGGGATGCTGATCTCGGCGTACGCGCTCGGGGTGGTCGTCGGAGCGCCCACGATCGCTGCGGCCGCCGCCCGGTGGCCGCGCAAGCGCCTGCTGCTCGGTCTGCTCGTCGCCTTCACGCTGGGCACCATCGCCTCGGCGCTGCTGCCGACCTTCGAGCTCGTGCTGGTCGCCCGGTTCGTCGCGGCGCTCCCGCACGGCGCCTACTTCGGCATCGCCTCCCTCGTCGCCGCCGATCTGATGGGGCCGGGCAGCCGCGGCAAGGGCGTCGCCTTCGTGCTGTCCGGTCTCACGATCGCCAACGTGGTGGGGGTTCCCGCGATCACCTGGGTGGGACAGAACGCGGGCTGGCGCTCCGCCTACCTGGTGGTGGCGGCCATCTTCGCCGCCACCGTCGTCGCGGTCTCCCTCCTGGTGCCGCACCAGCCGGGGAACCCTGCAGCGACGATGCGCAACGAGCTCAAGGCCTTCGGACGCCTGCAGGTCTGGATGACGCTCGCCATCGGCGCGATCGGCTTCGGCGGTCTCTTCGCCATGTACAGCTACATCACCCCGCTCTCGACCGAGGTCACCGGTCTGCCGCTGGGCGCCGTTCCGTGGGTCCTGGTCGTCATCGGACTGGGCATGACCGTCGGCAACCTCGCGGGCGGCTGGGCGGCGGACAAGAACGTGCGGCTCGCTCTGATCGTGCTGTTCGCGGGGGTGGGCGTCTCGCTCGTCGGTCTCGCGCTCACGGCCACGACGCCGGTGGGTCTTTTGGTGTTCGCGTTCCTCGCGGCCGGGTTCTCGGCCGGTGCCTCGCCCGCGATCCAGACCCGTCTGATGGATGTCGCGCGCGACAGTCAGACGATCGCCGCCGCGCTCAACCACTCCGCGCTCAACATCGGCAACTCCGTCGGCGCCGCACTCGGCGGCGTCGCGATCGCGGCCGGACTCGGCTACCTCTCACCCATCTGGGTGGGCGTGGTCCTCACTGCCGCGGGCATCCTCCTCGCCCTCGGCAGCCTCGCGATCGACCGCGCCCGCGGCACGGCCTACCCCGCCCCGCGCGAGCCCGCCGCCCCCGGCACCGGCAGCGTCCCCATCAACGCCCTGTAGCGGACGCCGGGCGGCGTCTCGCAGCTCGCGACACTGGCGAGAGGAGGGGCGGTGCACCGCGATGTGCCGCCCTGCGCCCCGGCTGCGTGCCCCGCAGGCTCGCGAGCTGTGCCCCAGCGCGCGCAGCGGCGTTCTTCCGCCGGAGCCGCGGGAGGACGTGGGTCTCGATACGCCGCCCTCCGGCCGGCTACTCGACCAGCAGAATGCTCCCGCATCGCGGCTCGACCCCGGCGCGAGCCCTGCGACGCGAATCCGCGTGCCAGCGGATTCACGCAGGGCGCCGCAGGCCGCTCTGCGGTCCGCGCCCTCGTCGGAAAGCCGACTGCGACACGGCGGGCGGGGACCGCCGTGCGAAGGGTGCAGCCCCGCGACGTGAATCCGCGTGCCAGCGGATTCACGCAGGGCGCCGCAGGACGCTCTGCGGTACTCACCCCGTGCAGAAGCCGACTGCGGCACGGCGGGCGGGGACCGCCGTGCAGGACGACACCGTCCGAGCCCCGCGACGTGAATCCGCGTGCCAGCGGATTCACGCAGGGCGCCGCAAGCCGCTCTGCGGTACTCATCCCGTGGAGAAGCCGACTGCGGCCCGGCGGGCGGGGACCGCCGGGCAGACAAGCTCAATCCGTCTCGATCAGGATCCCGTCGTGGATGGCGCGCTTGCGCAGAGCGACCTTGGTGCCCACGTCGATGCCGACGACGCGGTACTTCTCGCGGATGCGCTTGAGGTACGACTTCGCCGTCTCCTCCGAGATGCCGAGCTCGAAGGCGACGGACTTCACGGGCTCGCCTCCTCCGTAGAGGGCCATGACGCGGCGCTCCTGCGCGCTGAGCTTGGGCGCGCCGTCGGAGTCACCGGTGGACAGTGCCATGTCGAGCTCGTGCGAGATGTAGGAGTGGCCGTCCTTCGCCGCGCGGATCGCCTCGACGATCATGTCGGCGTCCTCGGTCTTGACGAGGTAGCCGAGGGCTCCTGACGCCAGGGCCTCGCGGACGACGGCGGGCTCGGAGTAGGTGCTCATGAGCACCGTCTTCACCCCGGTGGTCTTCAACGTCGAGAGCTTCACCGAGATCGGGATGTTGTCCTTGAGGTCGAGATCGAGCAGGACCACGTCGACGGGGAACTCCGGGTGCGTGAGCAGCTCCGGCCAGGAGGCGACGGCGGCGACCAGCTGGATGTCGGAGGCGGCTCCTCTGATCCACTCGGTGAGGGCGCCCAGGAGCATCTTGTGGTCGTCGACGACGGCGAGGGTGATCTTCGGCTCGGCGGAGTGGGTCATCGGAGTCCTTCGGCTGTTCGGGGCGTCTGCGGTTCGGGGGGTCCCGGGGTCTGGGGGCTCTGGCTCATCGGCGTCTCGCGGCCGCCGGTCATCGGTCGACCGGGTTCTCGACCAGGCAGTCGATCTCGATCCGCAGCTCACTGTCGCGGGACGGAGTGCGCGAGGCGCCGACCTGAGCGATAGCCTCCCACGTCGCGGGATCCACTCCGCGCAGTGGCACACCCTCGCATCGGAGTGCGATCGGGACGAGGAGAGTGCGCGCGGGCGCGTCCGGGGCGGGCTCACGGGGGCGATCCGGCCTCGACGTGGAGGGCTGCGGGAGTGCCGACGGCGCCGTCGAGGATGAGCCAGATGGCCGAGAGCAGGCCGTCGCGCTGGGCCTGGCCGAGCAGCCCGGCCGTGCCGTCGGGATCGTCGAGATGGACGAGCGGAGCGAGGAACTCGGATTCGAGGATCGCGTGGTGCAGCCAGGTCTCGCGGCGGCCCTCGATGAGGTGCAGACGCAGCTGCGTCGCGAGGGACGCCGCGTGCGCGGCCCGGTCGGCGTCGAGGGGCAGCGGCGTGCTCGCGTCGCCGACCTCGGCGAGCAGGCGCTCCGCGGCCAGGTCGAGGCGGGCGAGTTCCTCCGAGGCGAGCATGCCGACCGCGTAGCGCGGTCCGGCGGTCGTGCTCTGCACCAGGGCCCGGTCGATCTCGAGCTGCACCATGCGCCGGAAGCCGCGCATCATCACGACGACGACCACGGCGGGCGTCAGGGTGAGCACGAGGGCGCTCACGCGGACCGAGACCGCGTCGGCGTCGCCCCACCCCATTGCGGCGAAGACCGCGAGCTCGGCGGCCGTGATGACCAGCGCGACGGCGATGATCTCGACTCCGCGCCGGTGCACGATGAGGGCGGTGTGCGCGACCGCTGCGGCCACGGCGGCGGTGGGGGCCGCTTGCGAGCCCGCTCCCAGCACGGCGGCCAGATCGAGCACGACGGCGGCCGACGCCCCGGCGAGGAACGCCGCGTAGGCCCAGGAGGGCAGGCTCTGACCGGCGAGGCGGATGGCGAGCACTGTCGCTCCGAAGGTCGCTCCGAGCAGCAGCCACGCCGCTGCTCCGAGACCCGGCATCGAGTACTCGTCGAGGCTGCCGAGGAAGACGAGGAGCTCGTACCCCATGATCGCGAGGGCGATGCCGGTGAGGCCGCTGCCGAGATAGCTCGTGCCGAGCCCCTCGTGCTGCTGCTTGGCCGAGGACGCCGCGCGCGAGGGGCGCCCCCGGCGGCGGGGAGCTCCGTTGAGCAGCGGGGCGACGGGCTCGGTCACTTCGGCACTTCCAGGACGACGGTCGTGCCGGCGCCGGGCGCGCTGAAGAGGCGCGTGCGTCCGCCCACATCCGCGAGCCGGGCCACCACCGACTCCTTGAAGCCGAGCTTGGCGGCGGGGACCGTTCCGATGTCGAAGCCGACCCCTGCATCGGTCACCATCGCCCGCACCGTGCCGTCGTCCTCGGTGATCGTGACATCGGCCGAGTTGACCCCGGAGTGCCGCCGCACGTTCTCCGAGGCACTCGGCGAGGGCCATGAGGAACGAGTCGAGCGCGGCGCCGCTGAGCACGATCTGGCCGGAGCCGTGCCAGATGACGTCCAGGCCCATGCGTCCGAAGCGGTTCTTGACACCCTCGAGGGTGTGCGCGGCGGGCGCGCTCGTGACGCTCGTCAGCTGGTACGAGCCGGAGGCGCTCGGGGTGGGCGTGCCGCCGAGCCGCAGCTGCCGCAGGAGCTGCGCGTCCTCGGCCGCCTGCTGGCGGAGGGCGTCGACGGAGACGCCGACCCCGGAGTGGGCGAGCAGGGTCAGCGTGGCGAGCACCGTGTCGTGCAGGAGCCGGGCACCCTGGCGACGCTGCGCCTCCGTCTCGCTGGCCTGCCGTTCGACGCGGTGCGCGTTGCCGATGCTGTCGATCCGCCGCACCACCCGCGGCACCGCGGTGCTGATCCAGAGGGCGAAAGCGCAGAGGCAGCCCCACGGCAGCAGGCTGAGGATCGCGACGTTCAGGGTCATCGCGGTGCTGGCGGCGAGCATCGACGGCACGAGGCTCGCGAGCAGGATCGGGAGCAGCGTCAGTGCCCGGCGGGGCGACGTGCTGACGACCACGGCGACGGTGCTCGTGATCGCATTGACGGTGCTCGCGAGCACGAACGCCGCGAAACCGGGGGAGTCCGCCACGTCGACGGCGATCCCCGCGCCCAGCAGGAGCCCGCCGACCCCGCTGGCGACCAGCCAGAGCCGGTTGCCGCTCCGGCCGAGTTGGACGTGCACCACGGCGAGTCCGAGCAGCAGCGCGACGGCGAAGGGCTGGGCCAGCGGGTCGAGGGTGCCCGGCACGAGGACCAGCACGAGCGCCGCACTGTCCGTCAGCAGACCCACTGCTCGCGCGGACTGCTGCAGGAGGCGGTCGCGCTCCCGCACGCTGCGGATCATGGGCACGGCGCGACTCCCTCGGATCGTCGGGGGAAGGGCCCCCGACTCACGATAGCCACTGACGGCGCCCGGGTCGGGAGCGGCTCACACGGCGAGCAGGCGCGAGAGGTGCCCGCCGACCACGTCGTCCTCGATCAGGAAGGCGTCGTGGCCGAAGGGGAGCTGATCACTGCCACCTCGTCTCCATCGATGTTGCCCGGCGCATGGGCGGCGATGATCCGCTGACCCTCGACGGGGAAGAGCCGATCGCTGTCGATGCCGAGGACGAGGGTCGGGCTGGTGATGCGGGAGAGCGCCTCCGCCTCGCCACCGCGGCCGCGGCCGACGTCGTGCGAGTTCATCGCCTCGACGAGCGTGATGTAGCTGTTGGCGTCGAAGCGGCGGGTGAACTTGTTGCCGTGGAAGTCGAGGTAGGACTCGACCGCGAATCGCCCTCCGCCGCCGAGCGGGCTGAGGCCCGACTGCCAGCTGCGCTCGAAGCGGTCGTTGAGCTCCGAGGGGCTGCGGTAGTTCAGCAGCGCCATCCGGCGGGCCAGGGCGAGCCCGTGGTACGGGCCCTGACCGTCGCCGGCGTCGTAGTAGGCGCCGCCGGCGAAGTTCGCGTCGCTGCGGATCGCCTCGAGCTGCACGAAGTTGAGCGCGATCTGATCGGCGGTCGCACGCGGGGGAGCGGCGAGCACGGCGAGCCGGGCCACGCGCTCCGGATGGTCGATGCCCCACTCGAGCGCCTGCATCCCGCCCATCGAGCCGCCGATGACCGTGTGCCAGCGCGTGATCCCGAGCAGGTCCGAGAAGAGGACCTGCGCCCGGACCTGGTCGCGGATGCTCGTGTACGGGAACCGCGCGCCCCACTCGTGCCCGTCGGGAGCGAGCGAGGCCGGCCCGGTCGTCCCCTGGCAGCCGCCGAGCATGTTCGGGGCGACCACGAACCAGCGATCGGTGTCGATGACCTCGCCGGGTCCGACGAGTCCCGACCACCAGCCGTCCGTCGCGTGGCCGGTCTCGCCGCGGCCGACGAGGTGCGAGTCCCCGGTCAGCGCGTGGAGCACGAGGATCGCGTTGTCGCCCGAGGGGGAGAGCTCGCCCCAGGTCTCGTAGGCCATCCGCAGGTGCGGCAGGTGCCCGCCCGATTCGAAGTCGAAGGGGCCGACGTCGACGAAGCGGCGGTTGCCGGGATGATCGCCGTCGCGCCAGGCCCCGGTGGCGGGCGGCTTGCCGATCACCGAGCGGAGCTGGCGCTCGGTGACGAACGCCGAAGGGACGGTGTCCTCGAGTGTCTGCTGCCAGTCCATAGCGGTCTCCATCGTGTCAGAGCGCCGCCCCCGCGCCGTCGTGTGTTACGCCCCTCCTTCGAAGGGCCGCCCCGCGCGCGCTCGCGACGCCCCCCGGCGTCCTGCCGGAACGGACTCGACCCCCCGCCGCGGCAGGGGGTCTCGTCCGTTCCTTCGCGACCGGTGACGTGTCGCGAGGCCGGGTCAGGCGTTCGCGCGCGACGCCTCGACCACGGCGCGGGCCGCCCGCAGGGCCTGGGCGAGGTCGGCGCGCAGGTCGTCGATGCTCTCCAGGCCCACCGAGAGGCGGACGAGTCCGGGTGTCACGCCCGCGGTCAGCTGCTGCTCGGGGGTGAGCTGCGAGTGCGTCGTCGAGGCGGGGTGGATGACGAGCGAGCGGACGTCGCCGATGTTCGCGAGGTGCGAGAACAGGGTGAGCGAATCGACGAACGCGCGACCGGCATCGACTCCGCCCTTGAGCTCGAACGACAGCACCGCTCCGACGCCCTTCGGCGCGTAGTGGTTCGCGGCCGCGTACCAGGGCGAGGTGGGCAGACCGGAGTAGTTCACCGACGCGATATCGGAGTGGTTCTCGAGGTACTCCGCGATCTCCTGCGCGTTCTGGACGTGGCGCTCGATGCGCAGCGACAGGGTCTCGATGCCCTGGATCAGCTGCCAGGCGCTCGCCGGGGCGATGGACGCACCGAGGTCGCGCAGCAGCTGCACGCGGGCCTTGATGATGTAGGCGAGGGAGTCGCCGACCGCGGCCGTGTAGACCGCGCCGTGGTACGACTCGTCCGGCGTCGTGAGGCCGGGGAACTTCTCCGCGTTCTCGGTCCACGGGAAGGTGCCGCCGTCGACGATGGCGCCGCCGATGACCGTGCCGTGCCCCCCGAGGAACTTGGTGGCCGAGTGCACGATGATGTCGGCGCCGTGCTCGAACGGGCGGATCAGGTACGGCGTCGCGATCGTGTTGTCGACGATCAGCGGCACGCCCGAGGCGTGGGCGACGTCGGCGACGGAGCGGATGTCGAGGATGTTGATCTTGGGGTTGCCGATGGTCTCGGCGAAGAAGAGCTTGGTGTTCGGGCGCACCGCGCGGCGCCACTCCTCCTGGTCGTCCTGGTTCTCGACGAACGTCGTCTCGATGCCGAGCTTGGCCAGTGTGTACTTGAACAGGTTGTAGGTGCCGCCGTAGATCGAGGACGACGAGACGATGTGGTCGCCGGCGTGCGCGATGTTGAGGACCGCCGCGGTCTCGGCCGCCTGGCCGGAGGCGAGGAGCAGGGCGCCGGAGCCGCCCTCGAGCGCGGCGAGGCGCTCCTCCACGACGGCCTGTGTCGGGTTCTGGATGCGGGTGTAGATGTTGCCGAACTCGGCGAGGGCGAAGAGGTTCTTCGCGTGCTCCGCGTTGTCGAAGACGTAGGAGGTCGTCTGGTAGATCGGCGTGGCGCGCGCCTTGGTGACCGGATCCGGCGCCGCTCCCGAGTGGATCTGCTTGGTCTCGAACTGCCACTGGGCGGGGTCGGTCATGGTGCGTCCAATCGGGTCGTGACGGCGGAGGGGCGGAGTCCGTTCTCCGCCGCGACGAGCCTAGGCGGGCGGCCGGGCGGGTGCGAGGTCCGCCGACACACGAGGTCATCCCGCGACGAAGACAGCCTCAGCGGGGTGCGGTGCGGTCGGGCGTGCTGCGATCGGGCGCGGCGCGCGGATCGCGCTTGGAGCCCGTCGGATCGGCGCGCCGCGGCCGCTCGGGCCGCTCGTCCTGCACCGGGGCGAAGAGCCAGGCGGCGCGCGGCTCGACGAGCTTGTGGAAGACGGTCCGCGTCCAGCCGAGCGAGAGCACCACCGAGACAGCGATGCAGAGCACGATCATCAGCACCAGAGCGAACGTGCTGTCCGCGGCCGACAGCACCCCCGACTCCCGCAGCGGGTAGAGGACGAAGCTGTGCAGCAGGTAGACGTACATCGTCGACTGGCCCCAGTGCGTCAGCACCGTGCGCCCGCGCGGGATGAGTGTGAAGAGGGCGAGGGAGAGGACGACCGCGGTGAGCATCAGCGCCAGGCGGACCAGGCCGGCCCACCACTCCGTCTCGCCGAGGGCGTCGTAGGGGCGGTCGTAGAAGAACCAGTAGCGAAGGTCGGCCGCCCGGAACGCGTCGATGTTCACCGTCATCACGAGCGCCGTGACGGCGAAGAGGACGAGGGCGACGGCGCGCACCGCGAGGACTCTGACCGTCGGCAGAGCGAGCCAGCGGTCGACGAGGAGCTGAGAGCCTGCCCGCCATCCGCGCAGCCGCCAGCCGAAGACGAAGAAGGGCAGGATCCCGATCGCGCGCGCCAGCGAGAAGGTCGAGTCGATGTTGTCGTAGTAGCTGACCCCGACCGCGAGGACGACGCTGATCAGCAGCGGCCAGCGCAGGAGCGCGAGGTAGGGGAGAACCAGACGGAAGATGCCCAGCGCGAGCAGGAACCAGAGCGTCCAGCTGGGCTTGGTCGGATTGAACTCGGTCTTGCCCTCGACCGCCAGCTGCACCAGCGTCCAGACCGTCTCCATGATCAGGTAGGGCAGCAGGATGTCGGTCATCACCCGGCGCATCGCCCGCGCGTTCGGCGCTCCGGCCTTCGAGAAGTAGCCGGAGATGATGGCGAACGCCGGCATGTGGAACGCGTAGACCGTGAGGTAGACGATCAGCGACACGTCGGAGTTGGCGGTGAGGCGCTGGATCCCGTGCCCGATGACCACCAGGGTCACGCAGACGAAGCGGGCGTTGTCCCAGAGCGGGACGCGGCGCTTGGGGGAGCGCCGACTCCGCCGGTCGCGGGTGCGGGGTCGGCGGGGTTCACCGGGTCAGACTAGCGTTGGGGGCGACGACGGAGTCGGTGGTGTCCGAGGCTTGACGGAAGGGGACGAGCGTGGTTCGACGCGTCGTCGTGACAGGAGCGAGTTCAGGGATCGGTGCGGCGACAGTCCGCCTGTTCCGGGAGCACGGATGGGACGTCGTGGCCGTGGCTCGTCGGCAGGAGAGGCTCGAGGCGCTCGCCGCCGAGACGGGCGCGACCTTCTTCACCGCGGATCTGACCGACTCCGCCCAGGTCGACGCCCTGCGCGACCACCTCGCCGAGACCGGCGCCGTGCACGCGCTCGTCAACAACGCCGGCGGCGCGCTCGGACTCGACACCGTGGAGGCGTCCGACCCGGCCGACTGGACCCGGATGTTCGAGATCAACGTGCTCTCGGTGAAGCTGGTCACCAGCGCGCTCCTGCCGCTGCTGCGCCGCGGTGTCGCCGACGCCGGCTCCGAGGGCTCGGCCGACATCGTCACGGTCACCTCCATCGCCGGCCACGTCGCCTATGAGGGCGGCGGCGGGTACAACGCGGCCAAGTTCGCGGCCCACGCGCTGGTCGCCGTCCTGCGCCTCGAACTCGCGGGCGAGCCGATCCGGGTCGTCGAGATCGCCCCGGGCATGGTGCACACCGAGGAGTTCTCCCTGGTGCGGTTCGGCGGTGACAAGGAGCGGGCCGACAAGGTGTACGACGGAGTCGCCGCGCCCCTGGTGGCCGAGGACGTGGCCGCAGCGATCGTCTCCTCCGTGGAGCTGCCCGCGCACGTGAACCTGGATCTGGTGACGATCAAGCCCGTCGCGCAGGCCGCGCCGCACAAGGTCGTCCGAGGTCCGCTGGCTCCGAAGCTCTGACGGGGGGCGTCCGCCCGCCCTCGGGCGATGTGACGCGGAGGCGCGCGACGCTCTAGCCTGTCCCTCATGGTTTCCGACGCCGACGACTCCGCCGCCCTCCTCGCCGCCACGGAGAAGGAGGTCCTCGGCTGGCTCGAGTTCGGCGACGCCGCGCGGCATCTCGCGGACGACGTCGTCGCCACGGGCTATCGGCCCGAGCTGGTCGTCGCCATCGCCCGCGGCGGTCTGCTGCTCGCCGGAGCCGTGGCGTACGCCCTCGGCATCAAGAGCTGCGGGGCGCTGAACGTCGAGTTCTACACCGGCGTCGAGGCGCGGCTCGCCGCCCCCGTCGTGCTCCCTCCGCTCCTGGACGAGGCCTCGGTCCGCGGCAAGCGGGTCCTGCTCGTCGACGACGTGTCCGACTCCGGCCACACGCTCGCCCTGTCGGTGAAGCTGATCGAGGCCATGGGTGCCGAGGTCCGCACCGTCACGCTCTACACGAAGCCCCGCACCGTCCTCGAGCCGGACTTCTTCTGGCGCCGCACCCCGCGCTGGATCGTCTTCCCCTGGTCGGCCCTCCCTCCGGTCGACGGCGCTCTCGCGGAGGACGGCGAATGAGCGTCCACCTCATCGGCGGCGGAGGCGGGCCGGAGCACGACTCCGACCTCTACGGCGCCTTCCTGGCGGAGGCGCGCGCCCGCGCCGTCGACGCCGGTCGGATCGAGGGCCCGCGCATCGCGATCGTCGTGGTGCACGACGGTCTGGGGCCCGAGGCCTACTCCGGATACGCGGCGACGCTCGCATCGGTCGGCCCGATCGAGCCGGTCGCCGTGCTCAAGCCCGAGGGCGGCCGGATCGATCCGTCCGTCTTCGACGAGGTCGACGGGATCTTCGTCGGCGGCGGGCTCACCCCCGCGTACCGCGACGCCCTCGAGGACTCCTTCGAGCGCCTGCGCGACCTGGTCTCCTCCGGTACTCCCTACGCCGGGTTCTCGGCCGGCGCCGCCATCGCGGCCGACCGGGCGATCGTCGGCGGATCCCGGATCGGCGGCGTCGTCGTGGCGCCCGAGGACGCCGCGGAGGAGCTCGACGAGGTGACGGTGCTCGAAGGCATCGGCCTGGTCGACGTCTCGATCGACGTGCACGCCGCGCAGTGGGGCACCCTCGGCCGCCTCGTGGCCGCAGTCGAGGCCGGCCTCGTCGACGGCGGGGTCGCGATCGACGAGTCGACCGCTCTGACGGTCGGCACAGGAGCCCTGCGCGTCTCGGGTGCCGGGTCCGTCTGGCGCGCGAGCGCCGGCGAGACCGGGGTGCTCGTGGCCACGCTCGCCGCGAGCTGACCCGTGGATCTGCAGGAGCTGGCGGGCGCCGGCCTGATCGACGCGGGCTGGGCATCGGCGCTGGCGCCGGTGGGCCCCGACATCGCCGCGATGGGCGACTTCCTGCGCGCCGAGGTGGCCGCAGGCCGGCACTACCTGCCCGCGGGGGCGGACGTGCTCCGGGCCTTCCGCGCACCGCTCGCCGACGTGCGCGTGCTCATCGTCGGCCAGGACCCGTACCCGACGCCGGGGCACCCGATCGGGCTCTCCTTCGCGGTCGAGCGGCACGTCCGCCCGGTGCCGCGGAGCCTTCAGAACATCTACCGCGAGCTGCGCGACGACCTCGGCGTCGCTCCTCCCGAGCACGGCGACCTCGGCGCCTGGACCAGCAGCGGCGTGATGCTGCTCAACCGCGTCCTGACCGTCGCTCCCGGTGCGCCCGCGTCGCACCGCGGGAAGGGCTGGGAGGCGGTCACCGAGCACGCGATCCGGACGCTCGCGGCACGGGACGCTCCCCTCGTCGCGATCCTCTGGGGGAGGGACGCGGCGAACCTCCGCCCGCTCCTCGGCGACGCGGGGATCGTCGAGAGCGCCCATCCGAGCCCCCTGTCGGCCTCGCGGGGCTTCTTCGGCTCGCGCCCCTTCAGCCGGGCGAACGCGCTGCTCGTCGAGCGCGGCGCCGAGCCGGTCGACTGGAGCCTGGCGGAGTGAGCGGCCGCGCCGCAGGGCCGGGCGGTGCGCCGATACGCTGGACGCTGTCCGCGCGAGCGGCCCGGATCGACGGAGGGGACCCCCATGCTTGAGGAAGAGTACGAGCAGCGACGCGTCCTGCCGCCGCACCTGCGGAGGACGCCTCCGCCCGAGCCCGACTTCTCGTACGAGATCCGCGAGGCGCGCGAGGAGGACCTCCCCGACATCCGCGAGATCTACAACCACTACGTGCGCAACACCGTCGTGACGTTCGACGAGGACGACTCCACGATCCAGGAGTGGCGCTCGAAGTTCACCAGGAACCAGAAGCTCGGGCTGCCCTTCATCGTCGCGGTGTCGCCGTCGGGCCAGATCCTCGGCTACGCGATGGTCTCGCCGTGGTCCTCGAAGCGCGCGTACCGCTTCACGGTCGAGAACTCGATCTACCTCCGCGCGGCCTCCACCGGCAAGGGCCTGGGCAAGGCGCTGATGACCGAGCTCCTGGAGCGGGCGAAGGCCGTGGGCATCCGGCAGATCATGGCCGTGATCGCCGACAAGGGCGCGGAGGCGTCGCTGGCGATGCACGCGCAGTACGGCTTCGTCGAGGTGGGGCGGATGGGCCGGGTCGGCTTCAAGTTCAACCGCTGGCTCAGCACGGTGCTGCTGCAGAAGACGCTGAAGTAGACGTCCTCACGGACACTGCGAAAGCGCCGTGCCCGTGAGAGCGGCCGACCCGTGTTCCCTACACTTGTCGGCATGGAATGGCTGGTCCCGCTCATCGTCGTCGTGGCCCTCGTGGTGATCCTCGGGATCTACCTCTGGGCGACCTACAACTCCCTGGTCACCCTGAATGTCCGGGTCGACGAGGCGTGGAGCGACATCACCGTTCAGCTGAAGCGGCGCGCGGATCTGATCCCGAACGTCATCGACTCGGTGAAGGGCTACGCCTCCCACGAGCGCCAGGTGTTCGAGCAGGTGACGCGCGCCCGGGCCGAGACGCTGTCCGCCCAGGGGCCGGCGGAGGCGTCCGTCGCCGAGGACCACATGCAGAAGGCGCTCAAGTCGATCTTCGCCGTCGCGGAGGCGTACCCGCAGCTGCAGGCGAGCCAGAACTTCCTCCAGCTCCAGGGCGAGCTCGTCGATTCCGAGGACAAGATCCAGTCGGCCCGCCGGTTCTACAACGGCGGCGTGCGCGAGATGAACACCAAGGTGAAGGTGTTCCCCAACACGCTCTTCTCGCGGCGGCTCGGCTTCTCGGAGCGGGACTTCTTCGAGGTGGACAACCTCGCCGCGATCTCGGAGCCGCCGCGCGTCCAGTTCTGAGCTCCCCATGCGGAGGCCGGTGACCGCCGCCTGAGCGGGGCCGTGCGGCGGCCTCAGCGCCCGGTCGGCGCGGCGAGCGGTCCGCCGCCGAGCGTCGTCAGGTACTCGTCGAACACGGGCGCGGGATCGACTCCGGTGGCGACGGCGTCGACGAGCGCTCGGCGCACCAGCGCCATCACGACCGTGGCGAGGACCGCCGCCCGGGGGGTCTCCTCGGGCTCCATCCCCATCCGCTCGGCGATCGAGGGGGTGAGGGCCGCCTCGCCGTCGTGGAGGGACTGCGCCCAGACCGCGCGCATGGCGGGGGTCTCGGTGAGCAGCGGGATCAGCCGGAGCGTGCGATCGAGCTGCGGCCCGGACGCGGCGGCGGCGAAGGCGGCGCCGAGGGCGCGGTGCAGCGGCTCGTCGGCGGGGCGCGCGAGGAGCTCGCGGCCCATCGCCGCGATGGCCGCGTAGAGCACGGGCCGCACGCAGTCCTCCTTGCCGCCGAGGTAGCGGTGGAAGGTCCGGAGCGAGATGCCGGCGGCGTGCGCGAGGTCGATCGAGCTGACGCCTTTCACCGTGCCGCGCTCGAGGAGGAGCCCCACGCACTTCTCGGAGAGGGCGAGCGCGATCGATCCGGAGCGTTCGTCCACCATGCCGCTCACGCTAGGACATCCGCGTGCCCGGTGCGGAGCGCGGCGAGCAGCGCCGTCGCGAGCGTGCCCCGCTCGACGACCTCGACGCCCTCGAGCCCCTGCCAGGCCGCGGCCTCGACGAGGAGCACGGCGAGCCGCTCGGCCGTGTCGGCGGGGGCGCCGGGCTCGAGCCACGCGGCCTGCACCCGCAGCACCCTCCTCTGCCGGTCGCTCTTGAGGTCGACCCGGGCGGCGAGGACGTCGTCGAGCAGCACCGGGAGGACGTAGTACCCGTGCACGCGCTTCTCGGCGGGCGTGTAGATCTCGATCCGGTAGTGGAAGCCGAAGAGCAGCTCGGCTCTCGGGCGATGCCAGACGAGGGGATCGAAGGGGGAGAGCAGCGCGTCGGCTCGCAGCGTGCGCGGCCGTCGGGCGGCGGTGTGGCGCCAGAGGGCCATCGGGCGACCGGATCGCTCCCACCCGCGCACCTCCACGGGGACGAGCTCTCCGGAGTCGACGAGGTCGCGGACCGCGGCGAGCGCCGGTGCCTGCCGCAGACGGTGGTAGTCGGCGAGGTCGCCGAGCGTGCCGATGCCGTGGGCGACGGCCGAGCGGCGCACGAGCTCGCGGACGGCGTCCTGCTCGGAGACCTCGGTCTCGAGGACCTCGCGCGGCAGCATCCGATCGGCGAGGGCGTAGGAGCGCTCGAACCGGGTCCGGCCGGCGCTCACCACCTCGCCCCAGCGGAAGAGCACCTCGAGGCCGCGCTTGATGTCGGACCAGCCCCACCACGGGCCCGTGCGGGTGTTCGACTCGTGCTCGATCTCGGAGGCGCGCAGGGGCCCGTCGGCCAGAGCCGCCCTCAGCCAGTCGAGCGTGGACCTGTTCTCGGCGGCCCACCCCCTCGTGCTCGGGGAGCGCGGTGCGGCGGTAGTGCTCCATCCGCCAGCGGTAGAGCGGGACGTCGGCCCGGCGGATCAGCGCGGCCTCGTGCGCCCAGTACTCGAGGTAGTGCCCTCTCGGCGTGAAGGCGACGGCGTCGAGCAGGGCCCGGTCGTACGGTCCCAGGCGCGCGAGCAGCGGCAGGTAGTGGCTCCGCTCGAAGACGTTGACCGAGTCGAGCTGCAGGGGCCGGATGCGGTCGACGGCCTGGACGATCTGCCGCGTGCCGACGCGCGGCGGCCGCGGCGCTCGAAGCCCTGCGCGGCGAGGGCGATGCGGCGCGCGAGGGCGGGGGAGAGCTGCTCGGTCATGGTCCGACCACGCTAGCGAAGGCCTCCGACATCGTCTGCGGACGCCGCCCGGCGTTCCCCACCGGTTCCCGGCGCGGGGCCGCGGGGGCCGATCATGATCGACGGCGACTCCGCACCGTCCCGCCCGGTGGCCGTGAGGGCCTCCTCCTGAGTCCTCGCAGTCGATACCGCCTCCGGAATGCACCGGGGCCTAGTCTGGGCAGATGAGACTCGGCAGGTCCCGCCGCTCCTCCGGCCCCCGCGTCGTCGACACCGCGCCGCCGCCCGTTCAGCGCGTGCCGGGGACGTCCCGTCCGGGTCCCGACTCGGCCTTCGTGAGCGACGGGATGCGCATCGCCGGGGCTTGGGCGTGGCGCGTCCTCGTGGTCGTCGCCGCCCTCGCGGTGCTGGCGCTCCTGATCATCGAGCTGCGTCTCATCGTCATCCCGCTTCTGGTCGCGATCGTCATCGCCGCGCTCCTCGTGCCGTTCTCGGGCTTCCTCCAGCGGCACCGGTGGCCCAAGTGGCTCGCGATCACGGTCGCCGAGCTCGGCATCATCGTGATCATCGGCGGGCTGCTCTTCCTGGTGGTCACGCAGGTGTACCAGGGCTTCGACGATCTCAGCCGCCAGACGGTCGAGTCCTACGACGACCTCAAGGCCTGGCTCCTCGAGTCGCCGCTGCACCTCACCGAGGGCGAGATCAACCAGTACGCGCAGCAGGCGCTCACTGCTCTGCAGCAGGACTCGGGGATGCTCGTCAGCGGGGCCCTCAGCGTCGGATCGACGATCGGCCACGTGCTCACCGGCGTGCTGCTGACCCTCTTCTCGACCCTGTTCATCCTCATCGACGGCCCGAACATCTGGCGCTGGGTCGTGCGCCTCTTCCCGCACCGCGCGCGCCCCGCCGTCGACGGCGCGGGACGCGCCGGCTGGGTCACCCTCACCAACTTCGTGAAGGTGCAGATCTTCGTCGCGTTCATCGACGCCGTCGGCATCGGCGTCGGCGCCGCACTCCTCGGGGTGCCGCTGGCCATCCCGATCGGCGTCCTCGTGTTCCTGGGCTCCTTCGTGCCCGTGATCGGCGCGGTGGCGACCGGAGCTCTCGCGGTCTTCATCGCCCTCGTCTACAACGGTCCGCTCATCGCCCTGATCCTGCTGATCGTCGTCCTCGGCGTGCAGCAGCTGGAGGGGCACATCCTCCAGCCGCTCGTGATGGGATCGGCGATCAAGATCCACCCCCTGGCGGTCGTCCTCGCGGTCGCCGGCGGCTCCATCGTCGCGGGCATCGCCGGTGCCTTCTTCGCGGTCCCCTTCGTCGCGACCCTCAACGTCATGGTCAACTACGTCGCGAGCGGTGCCTGGCGCTCGCCCACCCGAACCCCCGAGAAAGTTGCCGCAGAGCATGCAGACTAGCCGCGTCGTCGGACCGTCCCTCCTCGAGTTCGAGGAGGCCCGCAGCGTGATCGCCCCCGTGATCGCGAACACCCCCATGGAGACGAGCACCTTCCTCGCCCAGGTGCTGGGCTCGCCCGTCTTCCTCAAGTGCGAGAACCTGCAGCGCACGGGCTCCTATAAGATCCGCGGAGCGGTGTTCCGGATGTCGCGCCTCTCGCCCGAGGAGCGCGCACGCGGCGTCGTGGCGGCCTCGGCCGGCAATCACGCGCAGGGCGTGGCCTACGCCGCCCGCGAGCTCGGCATCGACGCCACCATCTTCATGCCCATCGGAGTCGCCCTGCCCAAGCTGGCCGCGACCCGCGACTACGGCGCGGACGTCGTGCTGAGCGGCCACATCTTCAACGAGGCCCTCGCGGCCGCGATCGAGTTCGCCGAGCGCACCGGAGCGGTCTTCATCCCGCCGTTCGACCACCCCGACGTCGTCACGGGGCAGGGGACCATCGGCCTCGAGATCCTCGAGCAGGCTCCGGGCGTCGAGACGATCGTCGTGCCGATCGGAGGCGGCGGTCTGATCGCGGGCGTCGCCTCGGCCGCCAAGCAGAAGGCGGCCCGCGAGGGGCGCACCCTGCGCGTCATCGGGGTGCAGGCGGCGAACGCGGCCCCGTACCCGCTGTCTCTCGCGAGCGGCGAGCCGACGCTCATCACGATCACTCCGACGATCGCGGACGGCATCGCGGTGGCGATGCCCGGGACGCTCAACTTCGAGATCATCCGCGACGTCGTCGACGAGGTCGTCACGGTCGAGGACGACGACATCGCCCGCGCCCTTCTGGTCCTGCTCGAGCGCGCGAAGCTCGTCGTCGAGCCCGCCGGCGCGGTCGGCATCGCCGCGATCCTCACCGGGAAGATCCGCGATGCTGGACCGACCGCCGTGATCCTCTCGGGCGGCAACATCGACCCGCTCATGATGGAGCGCGTGATCAGCCGCGGACTCGCCGCGTCGGAGCGCTACCTCAAGATGAGCATCGGGCTGCCGGACCGCCCGGGCCAGCTCGCCCGCATCTCGGAGCTGATCTCGGAGGCGAACGCGAACGTCGTCGAGGTGCTGCACACCCGGCACGGGCGGGGCCTGCAGATCAGCGAGGTCGAGCTCGAGATCAGCGTCGAGACCCGCGGACCCGAGCACGCCGAGCGCGTCCTCCAGGTCCTCCGCGACGCCGGCTACGAGCCCAGGGTGTCTCAGAACTGACCTGCGCCGACGGAAGACGCCACCCGCCGGCCCCTCCGGGGCCTCACAGGTGGCGTCTCGGTCGGCGGATCGTTACCCGGTCGTCCGTCCGCGAGGCGGAGGAGGGAGTCGTACCGTCAGGTGCGGCGATCGACGACAACACCGCGTCCGCGAGGCGGAGGAGGGAGTCGTACCGTCAGGTGCGGCGATCGACGACAACACCGCGTCCGCGAGGCGGAGGAGGGAGTCGTACCGTCAGGTACGGCGACGGACGACAACACCGCGGACGGGCGACCGGAGGACGATCAGTGGCCGTTCCAGGTCTCGACGTTCACGATCCGGACCGTGATGGTCCGGCCGTTGGGAGCCTCGAAGCTGGTCGAGTCGTCGAGCTTCAGGCCCATGATCGCCGAGCCGAGCGGGCTCTGGGGGCTGTAGACGTCGAGGTCGCTCTCGCCCGCCATCTCGCGGTTGCCGAGCAGGAAGCGCGACTCGTCGCCCGCGATCTCGGCGGTGATGATCGTGCCGGCCTCGACCACTCCGTGGCTCTCGGGGGGCGTGCCGATCTCGGCCTCGCGCAGCAGCGAGGTCAGCTGCCTGATGCGCGCCTCGATCTTGCCCTGCTCGTCCTTGGCGGCGTGGTAGCCGCCGTTCTCCTTGAGATCGCCCTCCTCGCGAGCGACCTCGATCCGCTTCGCGATCTCCTCGCGTCCGGCGGTGGACAGCTCGTTCAGCTCCGCCTGGAGGCGGTCGTACGACTCCTGGGTCATCCAGGTGACCTGAGGCTGGTCGGCCATGGTGGGCTCCTCACGTGACTGCCGCGTGCAGCGCGTCCGAGCGGCGGGCCGAGGAGCTCGCACCCCGTCGTCCGTTCCGCCCGGCGCCCGGCGGCGGCGGGAAAAAGACAAGGCCCCGACGAGTCCGTCAGGGCACCCGGCAACCCTACGGGAGCCAGCAGGACGAGATCAAACCTGTGTTCGCGAGCTCGGTGGTGCGCACGGTCTCGGTGAAGGAGCGGAAGCGGTCGTCCGAGGCGGGGTATTCGACGACGAGCCAGCCCACTACGGCGGACTGCTCGTTGAGCGCCTGGACGGCGCACGCGACCTCCGTGCCGACCGGCGCGGTGAGGTCGAAGGAGACGGTCACGGTGCGGTCGTCGACGACCTGGTGCGCCGTGTCCTGGACGTCGACGCCGTCGCGTCCGCTGTCCAGACCCGCCCAGACCACCCAGGCGGCGAAGACGGCGACGAAGGCCAGAGCGACGGCGCCGAACAGCCAGCGGTTTCCGCGGCGGGTGCGGGGCGTGCGTCCGTAACGCGAGGCGAGGGGACCGGCCTCGGGGAACCCGTCCGGCTCGGGAGCGGTGCCCTCGGCGCCCTCCGCGATCTCGTCGCTCCGCTCGGAGCTGTCGGACGTGCGGGCGACCACGGAACTCCCTGGATGTTGCGTCTACTCTTGACGGACGACGCGCGCTCGAAGAGCCGCCGCGTCGACCCCATTAAACCCCGAGGAATCGAGCGATCGTGTCCCAGGCCGCCGAGGTCTCCGTCGATTCGGAGGTGCGGGAGGTCCCGCGCCTCCTCGCCGTGCACGCCCACCCCGACGACGAGTCGAGCAAGGGCGCCGCGACCCTCGCGGCCTACGCCGACCGGGGCGCCGAGGTGATGGTCGTCTCCTGCACCGGGGGCGAGGCCGGCTCCGTGCTCAACGAGGCGCTCGCCGCCCGCGCGCACGCCGAGCGGGACATGGGCGGCCTGCGCCGCCTCGAGATGGCCGAGGCTCAGCGGATCCTCGGCGTCCAGCACACCTGGCTCGGCTTCGTCGACTCCGGCATGGAGGAGGACGGCTCCGTGCCGCCGTCGAGCTTCGCGGCGCTCCCGCTCGAGACGGCGTCCGCTCCGCTCGTGCGACTCGTCCGCCGCTTCAAGCCGCACGTGATCATCAGCTACGACGAGAACGGCGGCTACCCGCACCCGGACCACATCCGGGCGCACCAGGTCGCGATGGAGGCGTTCCGCGCCGCCGGGGAGCCCGACGAGTACCCGGGGCTCGGCGAGCCGTGGTCGGTCGCGAAGCTCTACTACGACCGCGTCTTCAGCGGTCAGAAGCTGCGGGCGATCGCCGAGCACCTGCGCTCCCTCGACCCCGAGGACCCGCGCCTGGCGACCTTCGAGGAGATGAAGCGCTGGACGGACGACGCGCCCTACCTCGCGACGACCCAGGTGTTGATCTCGGGGTTCCACGACCGGAGGGACGCCGCGCTGCGCGCGCACGCCAGCCAGGTCGCTCCCGACAACGCGTTCTTCTTCCTCCCGCACGAGGCGATCGACGCCGCGTGGCCCACCGACGACTTCCAGCTCGTGCAGTCGCGCGTGGAGGCGCCGACCCCCGAGACCGATCTCTTCGCCGGAGTCGACGTCGCCTACCCCGTCGATGAGCAGAAGGAGGGACCCGCATGATCCCCGCCGCCGTCTCCACCGTCGTCGACGCGGCCGGTCTCGCGCTGGCCCGCGTCGCCGCCGCGACCCCGTCCCCGGCTCCGGACTTCAACGAGGACACGGTGACGCCCGGTCTCTTCGGCTTCATCACGATGCTCGTGATCGCCGTGGCCGCGGTGCTCCTCGCCCTGGACATGGTGCGCCGCGTGCGCCGGACGACCTACCGCGAGCAGGTGGCGGAGCGGCTCGACGCCGAGGAGCGCGAGCGCGACGCCGCAGCGGCCCGGGAGCGACCCGAGGGCTCTTCCTCCGACCGCTGACGCGGACTCAGCCCCCGTTGTACGCGGGGTCGATCGAGATCAGCAGCGCCGCGGTCCAGTGGCACAGGAACGCCACCGCGGTGAGAGCGTGGAAGATCTCGTGGAAGCCGAAGACCCCGGGAACGGGGTTGGGCCGCTTGATCCCGTAGACGACGGCTCCGACCGTGTAGCAGAGCCCGCCGACGATGACGAGGACCATCATCGTCGCGCTCGCTTCGAGCAGGGGTCCGAGGTACATCACGGCCGCCCAGCCCAGGAGGAGGTAGAGCGGCACGTAGAGCCAGCGCGGTGCCGAGATCCAGAAGACCCGGAAGCCGATCCCCAGCAGCGCGCCCGACCAGACGAGCACGAGGAGCAGCGTGCCCTGCTCGGGCGGCAGGGCGAGCACGGCGAGCGGCGTGTAGGTGCCCGCGATGAGCAGGAAGATGTTGGCGTGATCGATCCGCTTCAGGATCATCTTCGTCCTCGGCCGCCAGTCGAAGCGGTGGTACAGCGCCGAGTTCCCGAAGAGGAGCAGCGAGGAGGTCGCGAACACGACCGCCGCCCACTTGGCCGCCGCGCCGTCCGCCACCCCGACGAGGACGGCGCCCGCGACGATCGCGAGCGGGAACAGTCCCGCGTGGATCCAGCCGCGCCAGGTGGGCTTCGCGTCGAGGACCGCGCCGTTCTCGATCTCGTCGTCGACGAGCGGGACGTTCGGGAGATCCGGTCCTGAGGCGTCGTCCCGCGCCACCGCGTCGTCCCCGGCGGGCGAGGACCGGCGAGCCGGATCGGGGGCGGGGGGCGTCGGCCGGTGGCTCATACGGCTCAGGATACGGCTCGCTCCGGTGACCCCGCCGAGCGCCGCTCGGTACGCGGTGACCCTTCGGCGCCCCGGGCATCGACTACCGTAGCGATGTGCCGAAGCCGAGACTGCCTGTGGGGAGGGACCTCCTCTACGGCGTCTACAAGAAGCGCCTGCGGTCGAGCCTCGTTCCTGGGACGCTGCCGAACCACGTCGCGATGATCATCGACGGCAACCGTCGGTGGGCACGTCAGCGGGCGCTCGAGACCGCCGCGCACGGGCACCGCGCGGGGGCTGCGAAGGTGCACGAGTTCCTGCAGTGGTGCGACGAGCTCGGCATCCGGCACGTCACCCTCTACCTGCTCTCGCAGGACAACCTCGTCGGCCGTGAGAGCTCCGAGCTCACCGAGCTGATCGCGATCATCGCCGATCTCGCCGAGGAGGTCTCGCAGCAGCCCGACTGGCGGGTGCAGCACGTCGGCTCCGACGACGGTCTGCCGGAGTCGCTGATCACCGCGCTCGACACGGCCGAGGAGCGGACGGCGCGGCACACCGGCCTGCACGTGAACCTCGCGGTCGGCTACGGCGGTCGCCACGAGATCGCCCAGGCCGTGCGCAGTATCCTCGACGAGCACGGCAAGCGCGGGTCCTCCATCGAGGACGTCGCCGAGCTGCTCACCCCCGAGCTCATCGGCGAGCACCTCTACACCAGCGGTCAGCCCGATCCGGACCTCGTGATCCGGACCTCCGGGGAGCAGCGCCTCTCGGACTTCATGCTCTGGCAGAGCGCGCACAGCGAGTTCTACTTCATGGAGGCGCTCGGCCCCGACATCCGCGAGGTCGACTTCCTCCGCGCTCTGCGCGACTACGCGGGGCGGCACCGCCGCTTCGGCAGCTGATCACCGCTGCACCACTCATCGGAAGGGCCGGCATGAGCACGACGAGCACCCTGGGCATCGACGACTTCCTCGGCACCTTCTCGGAGCAGACGGGATACCTCGACTTCGCCCGCATCGGTCCGATCTCGGCCACCGCCGTCGCCGAGCAGGACGCCGCGACCCGGCTGCTGCAGACAGGGCGGGCGCTCGGCGAGCTGGCGGCACAGGACGCGCGCGTCCGCTCCGCCGTGTCGGGACTCGTCGGCCTCCCGGCCGAGCAGATCGTCTTCCAGCCGAACACCTCGACGGGCCTTCTGCACACGATGTTCGGCGCCACCGGGGGAGTGCTGCTGTCGGCGGGGGAGTTCCCGAGCCTGCCCTTCGCCGCGGTGCGCGCCCAGCAGGCGCTGGGAGCCGTGACGCCGGTGTGGCTGCCGGGCGGGCCGGGCCGGGTGACTCCCGACGCGGTGCGCGAGCACCTCACCCCGGAGGTGACGGCGGTCGCGGTCAGCCTCGTCGACTCCCGCACGGGTCATCTCGCCGATCTCGAGGGCCTGCGCGACGTCATCGGCGATCGCCTCCTGATCGTCGACGCCATCCAGGGGTTCGGCGTCGTCGACGCACCCTGGTCCGCGGCCGACGTCGTCGTGTCCGGCGGGCAGAAGTGGGTGCGGGCGGGCTGGGGCACGGGCTTCCTCGCGCTGAGCGAGCGCGCGCTCGAGCGGCTCTCGCCGGTGCTCTCCGGATGGACCGGAGCGGACGCCGTCGAGCCGTGGGACGAGGTGGCACCGCCCCGATCCGGCGCGGGCGCGTTCAGCGTGACCAACCCCGATCCGATCGCCCAGGCGCGTTTCGCCGGCGCGCTCGAGGACATCGCCGCAGTGGGAGTGACGGCCATCGCCGCGCGGATCGCCGAGCGGGTCAGCGCGATCGTCGACCTCGCCGACGAGTTCGGGCTCGCCCTCATCAGCTCTCGAGACGAGAGGGAGCGCGCGGGCATCGTCGTGGTCGAGCCGGCCGCCGAGGAGCTCGCACCCCTGAGCGCGTCCCTCGACGTCCACGGAGTGACGGCGCGGCTGCGCCCCGGAACCGTGCGCTTCAGCGCTCACGCCGGCACCACCGACGAGACGCTCGCGGCACTGCGGGCCGCTCTCGTCTCGGCGGGCACGGGCGCCGCGTTCTGAGCGGAGCCGCGCGTTCACACACTGGTTACACATTCGTAGCGGTGGGAAGCACACGGATGTCATTCGCGGGGTTATGTTCGAGACATCAGGTGAAGCGCCTGGTCGAGACGGCCACACAAGTACGGCTCGATATCGCGCAGACCAGTGAAGGGAACTGCGCGGTGCGGGAACGCACCGATGGCCGGCTCGCACAGTGAGCCGGGGGTGTCGAAGCCCCCGGGGTGTGGAGAGTCGTCGTGACAGTTCCCCAGGGTATGGACCAGCAGGCCGGAGCGCAGGGCGGCATCCACCGCCGAGCGCAGCACGGGTCCGCCGGCTCCTCCGATCAGCTCCTGCGCACGTACGTGCTCGACACGTCGGTGCTGCTGTCGGACCCGATGGCCATGTTCCGCTTCGCGGAGCACGCGGTCGTCCTGCCGATCGTCGTGATCGGCGAGCTCGAGGGCAAGCGCCACGATCCCGAGATCGGCTACTTCGCCCGCCAGGCGCTGCGGCACCTCGACGAGCTGCGCGTCAAGCACGAGCGCCTCGACTTCCCGATCGCCGTCGGCAACGGGGGCACGCTGCGGGTCGAGCTCAACCACTCGAACATGTCGGTCCTGCCCAGCGGGCTGCAGCTGGGCGACAACGACGCTCGGATCCTCGCCGTCGCGATGAACCTGGCGAACGAGGGCTCGACCGTCACCGTCGTCTCCAAGGACATGCCGATGCGCGTGAAGGCCGCGTCGATCGGTCTCGCCGCCGAGGAGTACCTCGCCGAGCTCGCGCCGGAGTCGGGCTGGACCGGGATGGACGACATCACGCTCGAGGGCGGTGCGATGAGCGAGTTCTACGACCGGGAGCGCCTCTTCACCGACGCGGTCGAGGGCATCCCCATCAACACGGGACTGGTGGTCCACTCGGACCGGGGCTCCGCTCTCGCTCGGGTGACCGGCAAGCGGCAGATCACGCTGGTGCGCGGGGACCGCGACGTCTTCGGGCTGCACGGCCGTTCGGCCGAGCAGCGGCTCGCGATCGACCTGCTCCTCGACCAGGAGGTGGGGATCGTCTCGCTCGGCGGCCGCGCCGGCACCGGCAAGTCGGCTCTCGCGCTCTGCGCCGGGCTGGAAGCGGTGCTCGAGAAGCGCCAGCACAAGAAGATCATGGTCTTCCGTCCGCTGTACGCGGTCGGCGGCCAGGACCTCGGCTTCCTGCCCGGCGACGCCGCCGAGAAGATGAACCCGTGGGCGCAGGCGGTCTTCGACACGCTCGGCGCGCTGGTCTCGCAGAACGTGCTCGACGAGGTGATCGAGCGCGGGATGCTCGAGGTGCTGCCGCTCACGCACATCCGCGGTCGTTCGCTGCACGACGCGTTCGTGATCGTGGACGAGGCCCAGTCGCTCGAGCGGAACGTGCTGCTGACAGTCCTCTCGCGGGTCGGGCAGAACTCGCGGGTCGTGTTGACCCACGACGTCGCCCAGCGCGACAACCTGCGGGTCGGCCGGCACGACGGAGTCGCGTCGGTGATCGAGACGCTGAAGGGGCACCCGCTGTTCGCGCACGTCACGCTCACGCGCTCCGAGCGCTCGGCGATCGCGGCACTGGTGACCGAGATGCTGGAGTCGAACGAGCTGGCGTAGGAGCCGATCTCTCAGCCGCGTCCGGCGCGCAGGATCCTCGGGTTCCTGCGCGCCGGACGCGGTTCTGCGAGCCGAGGACGACACGAGGAGGGGAGCGCCGGCCGACGGGCGTAGCGTGGCCCGGGTGAGCATCCTCGATGACGCGCTCCTCGAGCGCTTCCGCCTACGCGCCGCCGACTACGACGAGCGCAACGTCTTCTTCGCCGACGACCTCGAGGAGCTCCGCGCGATCGGCTACCTGGCGCTGCTCGTGCCCGAGGAGCTGGGCGGGCGCGGCCTCGGCCTCGAGCAGGCGGCGGCCGAGCAGACCCGGCTCGCGACCGCCGCTCCGGCGACGGCGCTCGCCGTGAACATGCACCTCGTCTGGACCGGGGTGGCGAAGGCTCTCCGCGATCGGGGCGATGCCTCCCTCGAGCACGTGCTCGCGGACGCCGCCGCGGGGCACGTCTTCGCCTTCGGCAACAGCGAGCCGGGCAACGACCTCGTCCTCTTCGACTCCCTCGTCCGCGCGGATCGGCAGCCCGACGGCGGATATCGCTTCACGGGCACCAAGATCTTCACCTCCCTCTCGCCGGCGTGGACGCGACTCGGGGTCTTCGGCAGGGACGACAGCGGAGCCGAGCCCCGGCTCGTGCACGGCTTCATCGACCGGGACGCTCCGTCGGACCCCGTCGCCGGTCTGAGCGTGCGCGACGACTGGGACACGCTCGGCATGCGGGCCACCCAGAGCCGCACCACGGTGCTGGACGGGGTGCGCATCCCGGCGTCTCGGATGGTGCGCTCGCTGCCCGTCGGGCCGAACGCGGATCCGCTGGTGTTCGCGATCTTCTCGGCGTTCGAGCTGCTGATCGCCTCGGTCTACCTCGGCATCGCGCAGCGCGCGCTCGCCCTGGCCGTCGAGGCGGCCCACCGCCGCACGTCGCTGAAAGCGGGCGGACGCGCCCTCGCGCACGACCCGGACATCCGCTGGCGCATCGCGGACGCGGCGATCCTGCTCGACGGCCTGGATGCTCCGCTGCGCTCGGCCGCGGCCGACGTCGACGCCCTCGTCGACCGCGGTGCCGCGTGGTTACCCTCCCTCGTCGGCGTGAAGATCCGCACGACGGAGGCAGCGCTGCGGATCGTGGAGAGCGCCGTGCGGGTCGCGGGCGGCTCGGCCTACTCGCGGAGCTCGGAGCTGTCGCGCCTGTACCGGGACGTGCTCGCCGGGCTGTTCCACCCGTCCGACGACGAGTCCGCCCACTCGACCTTCGCGAACGCCTGGCTCGGACCGGTGCCCGCGCCGGAGTGACCCGGCGCCTGTGGAGAGTGCCGACGGGATCGGTCCGCGGGCGGCTACGGTCTGCGGATGCTGTCGGCGACCCTTCCCCTGCGCGATCTCACCGCGACAGCCCTCGGAGCGAGTGCGCTGATCGCGGTCGCGGTGACCTCGCCTCTGCCCGTGGGGTCGCTCGCCGTCGCGGTGCTCATCGCGGCGATCTCGGTCCCGCTCGTCCTCGGGGATGTCCGAGAGCACCGCCTGCCGAACGCGCTGACCCTGCCGCTGCTCGCGGCGGGTGCCGCCTCGGTGGTCGGGGACATGCTGTCGGGGCGCGGGGATCGGTCGGCACTCGCCGCTCTGACGGCGTCCGTCGTGCTCGGGGCCCTGCACATGGGGGGCGGCCTGGGTATGGGCGATGTGAAGCTGGGGAGCGCACTCGCGCTACCTCTCTCCGCGCTCCCGCCGGAGGCGGTCATCGTAGGAGTGCTGCTCCCGTTCCTCCTGGCCGGCGCCTGGACCCTGCCGTTCCTGCTCCACGGCGACTCCTCCCGGATCCCCTTCGGCCCCTTCCAGCTCACCGCCTTCTGGCTCGTCCTCGCCCTCCACTGATTCCCCAGATCAGTGGACGACCAGCCGACGGTCCGCGAGGCGAACGTGCGGAACGCGTGCCAGCGTTTCGCGCTAGCCGAACGGAGGACGCTCTACGGAACGCGGCCACCTCGGAGGGCCGACTGCGGGTCGTCCTGCGCCACGGGCGCGGGACGACCAAGAGAACGCCGGCGCGTGCCAGCGTTTCGCGCTAGCCGAACGGAGGACGCTCTACGGAACGCGCCCACCTCGGAAAGCCGACCAAACAACTCAGCCGGGGTGGGTCATGCTCATCACGTTCAGCAGCGCATCCAGCTGCTCCTCGGTGACCTCGCCGCGCTCGACGAAGCCGAGGTCGACGACGGACTCGCGGACCGTGATGCCCTTGGCGACGGAGTTCTTCGCGACCTTGGCGGCGGCCTCGTAGCCGATCACCTTGTTCAGCGGAGTGACGATCGACGGCGACGACTCGGCCAGGGCACGAGCGCGCTCGAGGTTCGCCTCGAGCCCGTCGACGGTCTTGTCCGCGAGCAGGACGGACGACGTGGAGAGCAGGCGGATCGATTCCAGGAGCGCCGTGCCCATGACGGGGATGGCGACGTTGAGCTCGAAGGCGCCCGAGGCGCCCGCCCACGCGATGGTGGCGTCGTTGCCGATGACCCGGGCGCAGACCATGAGCACCGCCTCGGGGATCACGGGGTTCACCTTCCCGGGCATGATCGAGGAGCCGGGCTGGAGGTCGGGGATGTGCAGCTCGCCGAGACCGGTGTTGGGTCCGGAGCCCATCCAGCGCAGGTCGTTGTTGATCTTGGTGAGGCTGACGGCGAGCACACGCAGCGCGCCGGACGCCTCGACGAGCGAGTCGCGGGCGCCCTGGGCCTCGAAGTGGTTGCGGGCCTCGGTGACGGGCAGCCCGGTCTCCTCCGCGAGGCGCGCGATGACCTTCTGCGGGAATCCGGCAGGCGTGTTGATGCCGGTGCCGACGGCGGTGCCGCCGAGCGGGACCTCCGCGACGCGGGGGAGTGCCGACTGCACCCGCTCGATGCCGAGGCGGATCTGCGCGGCGTAGCCGCCGAACTCCTGGCCGAGGGTGACGGGCGTGGCGTCCATCAGGTGCGTGCGTCCGGACTTGACCGCTTCGCTCCAGAGCTCGGCCTTGGCCTCGAGCGCCTCGGCGAGGTGCTCGAGCGAGGGGATGAGGCTCTCGATGAGCGCACCGGTGACGGCGACGTGCACCGAGGTCGGGAAGACGTCGTTCGAGGACTGCGAGGCGTTCACGTGGTCGTTCGGGTGGACCTGGCGGCCCAGCGCCGTCGTCGCGAGGCTGCTCAGCACCTCGTTCATGTTCATGTTCGAGGACGTGCCCGAGCCGGTCTGGTAGACGTCGATCGGGAAGTGCTCGTCGTAGCCGCCGGCCACGATCAGGTCGGCCGCCTCGGCGATCGCCTGGGCGATGTCCGCGTCGAGCACGCCCAGCTCGGCGTTGGCGAGCGCCGCCGCCTTCTTGATCCGCGCGAGCGCCTTGATCTGGGCGGACTCGAGTCCGGCCCCCGAGATCGGGAAGTTCTCGACGGCGCGCTGGGTCTGCGCGGCGTAGAGGGCATCGCGCGGGACGCGCACCTCGCCCATCGTGTCGTGCTCGATGCGGAATTCGCCGGAGTCGGTCGGGAGGTGATCCACCACGCTGTGTTCGTCCTTGTCTGATCGTCGGTGCGGTTCGCCGGAGCCGGTCATTCGGCGCCGGGCACCGCCGCGTCGGAGGACGCGGCGGACTGGAGGGGGCTGAGCGTTCGCTCCTGCTCCGAGAGGTAGGGGCTCAACTGCGGCGGGTCGATGCCGAGCACGACGTCCGAGACGACGGTGCCGTCCGACAGCCGGTAGTTCGCTCCGACCACGGCCAGGGCGCCCGTGGCGACCGCATCGGCGATGAGGGGGGAGCGCTGCAGCATCTCGGCGACCGTGTCGCGCAGGTGCTCACGGCCGACCACGAGGGTGTCGGTGGCCGAGGGGTCGACGAGCACGCGACCGTCGGGCTGCGGCCCGACGACGCGGCGCACTGCGGGGATGATCGGCTCGATGAGGTGCTCGATGTGCGGGGGGAGGCGCTGGGCGCCCGGTGCCTGCGACTCGATCGCGGCCTTCACCGCTCCGCACTCGTCGTGCCCGAGGACGAGGATCAGCTTCACTCCGAGCACGGCGACCGCGTACTCGAGGGAGCCGAGGATCGAGTCGGCGATGACCTGGCCGGCGTTGCGGACGACGAAGAGGTCGCCGAGACCGAGGTCGAAGATGATCTCGGCTGCGAGGCGGGAGTCGCTGCAGCCGAAGAGAGCGGCCAGCGGGCGCTGCTCGGAGGCGAGCTCCGCACGGCGCTCGACGTCCTGGCGGGGGTGACGGGGCTCGCCGGCGACGAAGCGCTGATTGCCGCGCAGCATCTCCTTCCACACCCAGGCGGGCGGGCGCGACTCGCGCGGCACCGGGATGGTCTGCGGAGCGCCGCTCTCGAGGCTGTCGTCGTGGTTCGTCACTGTTCCTCCTGGCCGATCTGGGGCGAGACGGCGTCGACGACCTCGCGGATGCGCTCCACGGGTGCCGTGCCGTAGACGAGGTACGTGCTGGCGCCCTCGGTCGTCTCGAGCGCGTACGGGGTGTTGCCGGTGTCCTGGCCGGAGTCGCGGCGGTCGTAGACCGTCCACTCCCGGCCGTCGATCTGCTCGACCCCGGTCGCTCCGGCGCGGTCGAGCTGGCGGGCGACCCACGCCTCGTCGGCGTCGAAGCCCTGGCTGACGCCGATGTAGCCGGAGTCGGGAGCGGGGGTCAGCAGGCCGACGTACCAGTAGTCGATGCCGCCGTCGGTGCGGAGCTCGGCGGCGTTGGCCGACCAGCCCTCCGGCATGTCGGGCACGGCGAGCGTCTCGGTCTCGCCGAGCTGGAGCTGCGAGGCGACGAGCGGGACGTCGATGGCCGGACGCTCCGTGCCGTCGCCGCGCGGGACGATCAGGACGATCAGAGCGACGACTCCGACGGTGGCGAGAAGCGAGAAGACGAGGTTGTTCACCGTCTTGCGCTGGCGGTAGAGCCGGGAGTTCTCGGCCTTGCGGGCGGCGATCTCGGCGGGCGTCTCGGGACGGCCGAGCTCGGCGACGACGCGCGGCTCCTTGCGGCGGCTCATCCGGCACTCGATCCGGAGCGGGCGGCCTCGAGGCGGGCGCGTGCGCCGATCAGCCACTCCTCGCACCGCGCCGCGAGAGCCTCGCCGCGCTCCCAGAGCGCCAGGGAGCGCTCCAGGGTGGAACTGCCCTGCTCGAGCTCGGACACGACGCGCACGAGCTCGTCGCGGGCCTGCTCGTAGCTGAACTCGGAGACGTCGGAGTCGAGTCCCTCGGGAGCGGGGGAGTCGGTGCGGGCGTCGGCCATGGTGTTGATCCTATCGATCGGGGCATGCGGGGGAGGCGCGGTGCAGGAGGTCGGCGAGGGGTCAGCCGCGACCGGCGGGATCGTCCGCTGGGCCCTCCGAGCGGACTGCGACGGCTCCCTCGGCGAGGGTCAGGACGAGCGCCTGGCCCGCCTCGGCGTCGCCGGGCGACCGGACGACGTGGCCAGACGCGTTCTGCACGATCGCGTAGCCGCGGTCGAGCGTGTGCTGCGGCGACAGGGCGCGCAGGTGCCCGTGCAGGCGCTCGACCTCGAGGTGGGCGCGCTCGATCCGCCGCTCCACGAGCTCGGCCCCGCGGGCGACCCAGCGGGTGAGCTCCTCGGAGCGCTGGTCCACGAGGACCCGGGGATTCGCGAGGACGGGCCGGGAGCGCAGCTGCGAGAGCCGGTCGACCTCGTGCGAGACGAGACCGCTCACCCGGGTGGTCATCCGCAGTCGCGCCTGCTGCACCCGGAGGAGCTCGTCGGAGACGTCCGGGACCACGCGCTTGGCCGCGTCGGTCGGCGTGGAGGCGCGCAGGTCGGCGACGTCGTCCAGCAGCGGGCGGTCGGCCTCGTGGCCGATCGCGCTCACGACGGGGGTCGCGCAGGCGGCGACGGCCCGCACGAGCGACTCGTCGCTGAAGCCGAGGAGGTTCTGGAAATCGCCGCCGCCGCGGGCGATCACGATGACGTCGATCCCCTCGTCGGCGTCGAGCACGCGCAGAGCGGCGGTGACCTCGGCCACCGTGCGCTCGCCCTGCACCGCCGCGTGCACGACGCGGAAGCGGACGGCGGGCCAGCGCAGCTGGGCGTTCCGCAGCACGTCCTTCTCGGCGTCCGAGTCCTTGCCGGTGATGAGGCCCACGCCGTGGGGGAGGAAGGGGAGCCGCTTCTTGCGCCCCGGCTCGAACAGCCCCTCGGAGGCGAGCTGCCGGCGCAGGCGCTCGAGCTTCTCGAGCAGGTCGCCGAGGCCGACGTGGCGCATCTCGAACACCTGCATGGTGAGCGTGCCGCCCTTGAGCCAGTAGTTCGGCTTGACGAGCGCGATCACGCGCGCACCCTGCGCGAGATCGGCCGGGATGCGCGAGCGCACGGAGGACCAGATCGTGAAGCCGACAGTGGCATCGCCCGAGACGTCCTTCAGCTTGCCGTAGACGTTCCCGCCCGAGACGCCCCACTGGGTGATCTCGCCCTCGACCCACGCCGTGCCCAGGCGCTCGATCCAGCCCTTGAGCTTGCTCGCGAGCAGGCCGACCGGCCAGGGGTTCTCTGCGGTGGGAGGGGCGTCTGTCATCGGTGCCTTCGCTCGGGCGGGCGGTGGGGAGCGGGGGCGCTCCCGCGTCGACCACCGTACGGGATGCCTCCGACAGCGCATCGGCCCCTGCTCAGCTGCGAGCGCATAGAATCAGGGGGTGAGTCAAGTCTCGATCAGCCTGCCCATGCCGCGCATGCCCCGCGCCACCGGGCGCCTCCGCGACGTCCCCGTCGACGGCGCGAAGCGCGTGCTCCTCGCCGCTCCGCGCGGCTACTGCGCCGGAGTCGACCGCGCGGTCGTCGCCGTCGAGAAGGCCATCGAGCACTACGGCGCCCCGGTCTACGTGCGCAAGCAGATCGTGCACAACGTGCACGTCGTCTCGACGCTCGAGAGCCAGGGGGCGATCTTCGTCGACGAGGTCGACGAGGTCCCCGAGGGCTCCCACATCGTCTTCAGCGCGCACGGGGTGTCGCCCGCCGTCGTGCAGGGAGCGGCCGACCGCGGTCTGCAGGCGATCGACGCCACCTGCCCGCTCGTCACCAAGGTGCACCGCGAGGCCGTCCGCTTCGCCCGCGACGACTTCGAGATCCTCCTGATCGGCCACGAGGGCCACGAGGAGGTCGAGGGCACCGCCGGAGAGGCCCCCGATCACGTGACCCTGGTCGGCAGCCCCGACGAGGTCGACACCATCGTCGTGAAGGACCCGGACAAGGTCGTCTGGCTCTCGCAGACAACGCTCTCGGTCGACGAGACGATGGAGACGGTCCGCCGCCTCCGCGAGCGCTTCCCGAACCTGCAGGACCCGCCGAGCGACGACATCTGCTACGCCACGCAGAACCGCCAGGTCGCGATCAAGAAGGTCGCCGCCGACGCCGAGCTCGTGATCGTCGTCGGATCCGCCAACTCCTCCAACTCCGTGCGCCTCGTCGAGGTCGCCCTCGAGTACGGCGCCAAGGCCGCGTACCGCGTCGACTACGCGAGCGAGATCAAGCAGGAGTGGCTCGAGGGCATCCGCACCGTCGGCGTCACCAGCGGCGCCTCGGTGCCCGAGGTCCTCGTGCGCGAGGTCCTCGACGACCTCGCGGCCGCGGGCTACGGCGACGTCGAGGAGGTCAAGACGGCGGAGGAGGACCTCATGTTCTCGCTGCCCAAGGAGCTCCGGAAGGACGTCGCAGGCAAGCGCGACGCCCGTGCGATCGGTGGCCGCACCACGGCGCCGGTCCGCGGCTGACCGCTCCCTCACGTACGAGAGGCCGCCTTCCCCGAGGGGAGGGCGGCCTCTTCCGTGCGCGGGGCTCAGGCGTCGAGGCCGGCGGCGCCCTGGCTCGACATGCGCGAGACGTAGTCGGCGAACGTCGGGTCGCCCAGGATCGCGATGCCGGCGACGATCATCGAGAGGACCACCGTGGCCACGATCCCGAGGATCGGGACGAGTACAGCGCGCTTGCCCGCGCGGAGACGGCGGATCGAGATCCAGACGGCGAAGGCCACGATGAGCGACTGCGCGAGCGCGATCGCCACTCCGAGCGTGCGGGCCAGATCCGGGGACGCGTACGTGCCGATGCCCTGACTCGTGTAGAGGTCCTCGAGCGTCGTGGCGAAGCTCGAGGGATCGAGCAGCGTCGGCACGGCGAAGAAGACGCCGAGCGCCAGCAGGACGATCGTCAGCAGCCGGTCGACCGGGTGCGCGGCCGTGGGCTTGGACGGAGCCGTGGCGGGACGGGGCTCGGTCTCGGAGCCGCGGGGATCCGGGACCACCGTGTCGGCCGGAGGGTTCCACGACCAGCCGGGAGGCGCGTACTCGCCGTACTGCGGCTTCGGGCGCTCGGAGCCGCCCGACTGGTCGTGTGCGTTCGTCACGGAGCGGAGTCCTACTTCCCGGAGTTGCCGGCGGAGCCGAGCTGACGGGTCGCCTCGGCGACACGGGCGGCCATGGCGGTCTCGGCGATCTTGCCCCAGGCGCGCGGGTCGTAGATCTTCTTGTTGCCCACCTCGCCGTCGACCTTGAGGAAGCCGTCGTAGTTCTTCAGCACGGTGTCGGCGATCGAGCGGCTGAAGGCGTACTGGGTGTCGGTGTCGATGTTCATCTTCACGACGCCGTTGCGGACCGCCTCGGCGATCTCCTCGTCGGTCGAGCCCGACCCGCCGTGGAAGACGAGGTCGAGCGGCAGGGCCGCGGTGCCGTACTTCGCCTGCAGGCCGTCCTGGATCTCGCGGAGGAGCTCGGGGCGCAGACGCACGTTGCCGGGCTTGTAGACGCCGTGCACGTTGCCAAAGGTGAGAGCGGCCATGTAGCGGCCCTGCTCGCCGAAGCCGAGCGCCTCGACGGTCGCGATCGCGTCGTCGAGCGTGGTGTACAGGTGCTCGTTGATGTCGTGGGAGACGCCGTCCTCCTCGCCGCCGACGACGCCGATCTCGACCTCGAGGATCGCGTTGATGTTCTTCACGCGGGGGAGGATCTCCTTGGCGATGGCCAGGTTCTCGTCGAGGGGCACGGCCGATCCGTCCCACATGTGCGACTGGAACAGGGGCTCGCGACCGGCCTTGACCTCCTCCTCGGAGGCGGCGATCAGCGGGTAGACGAAGCCCTCGAGCGCGTTCTGCGGGCAGTGGTCGGTGTGCAGCGCCACCGTGACCGGGTAGTTCTTGGCGACCTCGGTGGCGAACTTCGCGAAGGCGATCGCTCCGGCCGCGCGGTTCTTCACGGTGTGGCCGGCGAAGTAGTCGGCGCCTCCCGTGGTGACCTGGATGATGCCGTCCGAGCCCGCCTCGGTGAGGCCCTGCAGGACCGAGTTGATCGTCTGCGACGACGACACGTTGAAGGCGGGGTAGGCGAAACCGCCGGCCTTCGCCTTGTCGAGCATCTCTGCGTACTGGTCCGGGGTAGCGACGGGCATGGCATCTCCTTTGACGGATGAACGGGAGGGGGTCGGGCGAGGCCCGCGTCGCGGTCGAGTCTAGCGAGGCCGGTGCGGGCCTTCCCCCGGGGCGCCGAGCGGTGCCTCCGCTAGGCTTCGAGCGGGATGGGGACCCGCTCTCGCGGGTCCTGCGACGACGCCGTCTGCACGAACATCGAACGCGAAGGACTCCGCGCTGTGACCGATACCGACAACGACTCGCTCTACCTCCACCCTGATCGCAACCTCGGCATGGAGCTCGTCCGGGCCACCGAGGCCGCGGCCATCCGCGCCGTGCCGTTCATCGGCAAGGGCGACAAGAACGCCGCCGACGGCGCCGCCGTCGACGCCATGCGCACCTTCCTCGGAACCGTCAACTTCGACGGGGTCGTCGTGATCGGCGAGGGCGAGAAGGACAACGCGCCCATGCTCTACAACGGCGAGCACGTGGGCAACGGCTCGGGACCGGCGGCCGACATCGCCGTCGACCCGATCGACGGCACGTCGCTCACCGCGGCCGGCCGCCAGAACGCGCTCTCGATGATCGCCGTCGCCGACCGCGGCGCCATGTTCGATCCGTCGGCCGTCTTCTACATGGAGAAGATCGTCACCGGGCCCGAGGGCGTCGGGATCATCGACATCGAGCGACCGATCGGCGAGAACATCCGGGCGCTGGCCCGCGCCAAGCGGAAGCCGGTCGACGAGATGCGCATCGCGGTCCTCGATCGCCCGCGCCACGCCAAGCTGATCGAGGACATCCGCGCCGCGGGCGCGGGGACGCGACTGCTGCTCGACGGCGACGTCGCGGGCGGCATCAATGCGGCCCGGCACGACTCGCGACTGGACATGTGCGTCGGCATCGGAGGGACGCCGGAGGGCATCATCACCGCCTGCGCCATCCGAGCTCTCGGCGGCGTGATCCAGGGCATCCTGCGGCCGAAGGACGACGACGAGCGCCAGCGCGCACTCGACGCCGGACACGACCTCGACCGCGTCCTGCACGCGAACGACCTCGTCCGCAGTGACAACACCTACTTCGTGGCGACGGGCGTGACCAACGGCGGGCTCGTGAAGGGCGTGCGCAAGGAGGGCCACGTCATCACGACGGAGTCGATCGTCCTGCGCTCGCGCTCGGGCACCATCCGCCGCGTCACCGCGCAGCACCTCGCGGAGAAGTGGATCTAGGACTCGGGGCAGTTCCCTCCGGAGGGGCTCGGCGCTGCGGCGCCGGGCCCCTCCGTCGTCCGCGGTGCGGACCTCAGGCGGTGCGCTCGTCCGAGAGGCTCTCCGACTCGACGAGCTCGACGGCCGTGAGGCGCCTGGGCGAGGAGCTCACGCCCTGGGCGGGAGCGATCACGCGCGTCTCGTCGAGGGAGTCGAACTGCCGGGCGGTGACGAGCACGCGCGACTCGAGGGAGCCGGCGAAGGCGTTGTAGGAGTCGACCGTCTTCTCGATCGAGCGGCGCAGTCCCTCCGCGTGATCGGCGAGCGTGCTCAGCCGCGAGTACAGCGTCTTGCCGAGATCGAGCAGGCGCTTCGCGTCGTCCGTCAGGACGTCCTGCTGCCACGTGTACGCGACGGTCTTGAGCACCGACCAGAGCGTGACGGGGGAGGCGAGGGCGACCCGCTTGCGGAACGCGTACTCGAGCAGGGTCGGATCGGCGTCGAGAGCGCTCGCGAGCAGGGGCTCGCTCGGCACGAAGGCGATGACGAACTCGGGACTGGCGGGCAGGCCCGACCAGTAGGACCGCGCGGCGAGGGCGTCGACGTGGCCCCGGAGCGCACGCACGTGCGCCCGGAGGAGGGCGGCACGGCGCGCCTCCTCGTCGGCGCCGGCTCCCGCCGGGATCGCGCTCGCCTCGAGGTAGGCGTCGAACGGCACCTTCGCATCGACGGCGATCGCCTTGCCCCCGGGGAGCCTCACCACCATGTCGGCCCGGCCGCGGCCCGCCTCGCCCTCGAGGCCGAACTGCACGTCGAAGTCGACCCGCTGCACGAGACCGGCCGCTTCGACGACGTTGCGCAGCTGCGTCTCGCCCCAGGCGCCCCGGCTGGAGTTCGAGCGCAGGGCCGACGCGAGGGTCTCGGTCGTGGAGCGCAGCCGCTCGCCCGCCGCCCGCTGGCCCTCGAGCTGCTCGGTGATCGCTCCGAACTGCTCGGCCCGCTCGCTCTCGAGCCGGCGGACCGCCTCCTGCATGCCGCGCAGGCTCTCGGCGACGGGGGAGAGGGTCTGCAGGATGCGGGCGTCGTGCCGCTCGCGCTCGGCGACCGCGCGCAGCTGCTCCTGGAGCTCGCGCACCTGGTCGCGGGCGCCGCCCAGCTGCTCGCGGTACTGCTCCACCACGGCCTCGTGGCGCTCCTCCAGGCCGTCGGCCCGGGCGCTCGCGGTGGCGAGCTCGAGGGCGATCGCCTGATCGGGCGTGCGGGAGCGGGCCCACAGGGCGACGGCGAGACCGGCCAGCAGGGCGCCGATGACGAGCCCGACGAGGAAGGAGGTGTCCATGCGGCGATGACACCACGGACGTCCGACATCCGAGCGGGACGTCAGCGGCGCGGCGCCCGGACGAGGGCCAAAGGGGGCCTCCCGGTGCCAATAGGCTTCGCAATCATGGGGAATCACCGCCGTCCATCGCGCCTGCTCACCGCCGTCCTCGCCGTCGCCGTCGGGCTCGGCACCGTTCTCGTCCCGGTCACCGCGGCCTCCGCGGCGGAGGACGTCCTGCCTCCCGCCTCGGTGCTCGTCGAGCCCGGCACGGTCGACGCCTCCGTGGCGGTCGCCGACGAGGATCCGGGCGACGTGAAGGTGCAGTACGCCGCCGAGAGCACGAAGAGCTTCCGCGCGGGCTTCATCTTCAGCGACGCGAACTTCTTCGACAGCGACGCGAAGACCGTCGCGCAGATCCAGGCGACGCTGGACGACAAGGGGCGCAACTGCTCCGGCACGCCCAACGGGGTCCCGTGCCTGAAGGCGTTCAGCCAGGCGACGCCGACGAAGGCCGCCGACCCGATGTGCAAGGAGTACCGCGGCAGCGCGCGCGAGTCGGCGGCGACGATCTTCGTCCGCGTCGGCGAGGCCTGCGGCATCAATCCGCTGGTCCTCGCGGTGCTCGTGCAGAAGGAGACGAGCCTCGTCTCGACCACGAGCCCCACGGAGCGCCTCTACAACCGCGCCACCGGCTTCAACTGCCCGGACGGGACCGGGTGCGACAACGGCTCCGCCGGATTCTTCACCCAGGTCTACGGAGCGGCGCGCCAGTTCAAGAAGTACGCGAACCCGCCCGGCTCGGACCAGAGGTTCACCGCCTACGCGGCGGGGACCTCTCCCCGCATCCAGTTCAACCCCGACACCTCGTGCGGCTCGACGGAGGTCGCCATCCGCAACCAGGCCACGGCGAACCTCTATTACTACACGCCCTACCAGCCCAACGACTACGCACTGACGAACACGGGCAACCAGGCCTGCGCCACCTACGGCAACATCAACTTCTGGTACATCTTCAGCGACTGGAACGGCTCCCTCGCGAACGCCGGAGTCGCGCCCGCCGGTCGCGTCGACACGCCCCGCATCTCGGGCGGCGTGCTCACCGCCGCCGGCTGGACCGTCGACCCCACGACCCAGCGCGCCGCCCTCGCGACGACCGTCACCATCACCGCGCCCGACGGGTCGAAGACGGTCCGCACGGCGACGGCGAACGGTGCTCGCAGCGACATCCCGGGCGAGTACCCCGCCGCCGGTCCGAACCACGGCTTCACCGTCAGCGCACCGGCGTCGGCCGCCGGCACGTACACGGTCTGCGTCAGCGCGGCCTCCGTGGAGTGGAACCGCTGGGTGGGCACGGGCGACGCCCGCGGCCCCGGCTCGAAGGATCTCGGCTGCTCGACGGCCAGCAGCCAGGGCTCGATCCAGGTCGACCGCCTCGCGGGCAAGGACCGCCAGGAGACGGCGGTCAAGGTCTCGCAGTCCACGTTCGCGGCCGGAGTCCCGGTCGTCTACATCGCGACCGGGGCCTCCGCGCCGGACGCGCTGAGCGCGGGACCCGCTGCCGCGAAGCAGGGTGGCCCCCTGCTCCTGGTCGACCGCGACTCCATGACGCAGCCGGTCCGCGACGAGCTGTCGCGCCTCAAGCCCGCGAAGATCGTCGTCGTCGGCTCGCCGCTGAGCGTGAGCGAGGCTCTCAAGAACGACCTCGCCCGCTACACCGGCTCGATCCAGCGCATCGGCGGCAGCGACCGCTACGACACCTCGCGGAAGATCATCGAGTACGCCTTCCCGCAGGGCTCGTCGAAGGCGTGGATGGCGACGGGCGAGAATTTCCCCGACGCTCTCAGTGCCGGAGCCGCGGCCGGCTCGGCGAAGGCGCCGGTGATCCTGGTCAACGGCGGCCTGCCCGCCGCGGACGCGACGACGAAGAGCCTCATCACGAGGCTCGGCGTGAAGACGCTCACGATCGCGGGCAGCGCCCTCTCGGTCAGCGAGGGGATCAAGAACTCCCTCCCGATCGCCTCGACGCGGATCGGCGGCAGCGACCGCTACGACACCTCCGAGAAGCTCAACCGGGCCGCTTTCGGCACCGCGCGCACGGTGTACTTCGCCACGGGGGAGAACTTCCCGGACGCCCTCGCGGGCGCCACCGCGGCCGGTTACACCTCGAGCCCGCTCTTCGCGGTCCGGAAGGACTGCGTGCCCCAGGCGGTGCTCGACGATCTCACGCGCTTCGGCACGAAGAAGGTCGTCCTGCTCGGCGGACCCGGCACGCTCTCCGACTCCGTGGCGCGCCTCACGTCCTGCGGCTGAGCGCGTCGAGGGTGCCCGCTAGCGTGGAGGGATGAGCTCGGCCGATCCCTCCCCGCGCGACGTGCGACGTCGGCGGGGAGGGGCGGCGATCCTCGCGGCCCTCGTCGCGGCGGTGCTGCTGACCGGGTCCAGCGATCTCGGGGCGAGCGCCGCTGGGCCCGTCCGGGCCGCGAGCGTGCGGATGTGGACGGACCTCTCGGGAGGAGTCGACGGATCGGGGTTCGATCCGGGCGAGATCGTCTCGGACGCCGTCTTCTTCGACGGCGATGCGCTGGCGCCGACCGCGATCCAGGCGTTCCTCGACGCCCGGGTCCTCGAGTGCGCGGGTGAGAGCGTGCCGTGTCTCCGCGACTACGCGGAGGACACGGGCGACCTCGCCGCGGACGAGCAGTGCGCTGACTACGCGGGCGGAGCGTCGCAGTCCGCCGCCGAGATCATCGGCGGTGTCGCCGCCGCCTGCGACGTGAGCCCGGCAGTGCTCCTGGTGCTCCTGCAGAAGGAGCAGTCGCTGGTCACGGACAGCGCCCCGAGTGAGCGGCAGTTCCGCAGCGCCACGGGCTACGGCTGCCCCGACACGGCCGATTGCGACAGCGACTACTTCGGCTTCTTCGGGCAGGTCTACGGAGCGGCGTGGCAGTTCCAGCGCTACGCGAACCCGGACAGTAGCTTCGACTGGTACCCCGTAGGGGAGACGAGCGAGGTGCAGTACTCGCCGGACGCCTCGTGCGGCACCGCCCCGGTGCTGATCGAGAACGCGGCGACGGCGGGTCTCTACTACTACACGCCCTACCAGCCGAACGAGGCGGCGCTCGCGAACCTGTACGGCGAGGGCGATGCGTGCTCGGCGTACGGCAACCGCAACTTCTGGCGCCTGTTCAGCAACTGGTTCGGCGACCCGCGTGCCGGGGCCTGACCCCGGTCAGGCGGCGACGGGCGCGGCCGGGCGCAGGCGCTTGAGCGCGACTCCGGCCAGCTCTCCGAGTTCGGCCATGCTTCCCGCGCCGTGGCGCCGGGCGGCGTGCACGACGATCGCGGCGCACGCCTCGGCATCGGCGGACGCGTCGTGGTGGCGAAACTCGTCGAAGCCGGCGGCCCGCGCGACGAACGGCAGGCGGTAGGACTCGAGCTCGTACGTTCTGCGAGCGAGCTGCAGCGAGCAGAGGTAGTCGTACTCGGCGTGCTCGAGCGCCGTCGCGGCGCAGGCGGCGCGGATGACGCCCATGTCGAAGCCGGCGTTGTGCGCGACGAAGACGTCGCCGTCGGCGAAGGCGGCGAGATCGGCGAACTGGTCGCTCCAGCCGAGTGCGTCGCGCACGTCCGCCTTGCGGATGCCGTGGATCCGGGTGTTCCACTCGAGGAAGTCGTCGTAGCCGAGCGGCGGGCGGATGAGCCAGCCCGCCCGGTCGACGACCCGGCCGTCGCGGACCTTCACGAGCCCGACCGAGCAGGCGGACGCTCCGTGCGAGTTGGCGGTCTCGAAGTCGATGGCGGTGAAGTCGATGGGCACCTCTTCACCCTCTCACGCACCTCCGACGCCGTCCGCGAGCGGCACGCGGGTCCCGCTCCGCCACGCCGTAGGATGGATGCCCGTGGCTCTCACTATCGCAATCGTCGGTCTCCCCAACGTCGGCAAGTCGACGCTCTTCAACGCGCTGACCAAGAACACGGTGCTCGCGGCGAACTACCCGTTCGCGACGATCGAGCCGAACGTCGGAGTCGTGAACCTGCCCGACCCGCGCCTCGAGGTGCTCGCCGGCATCTTCGGCTCGGAGCGCATCCTGCCCGCGCCCGTCTCGTTCGTCGACATCGCCGGCATCGTCCGCGGCGCGTCCGAGGGGGAGGGTCTCGGCAACAAGTTCCTCGCCAACATCCGCGAGGCCGACGCGATCGCGCAGGTCATCCGCGGCTTCGAGGACTCGGACGTCGTGCACGTCGACGGCAAGGTCGACGCCGCGAGCGACATGGAGACGATCAACACCGAGCTGATCCTCGCCGATCTGCAGACCCTCGAGAAGGCCGAGGCGCGGTACGAGAAGGAGCTCAAGGGCCGCAAGATCGAGCCGATCGTGCTCGAGACCGCGAAGAAGGCGCGCGAGTTCCTCGACTCCGGCAAGCCGCTCTCGGCGACCACGATCGACCTCGAGCCGATCCGCGAGCTCGGGCTCCTGACCGCCAAGCCCTTCATCTACGTCTTCAACGTCGACGAGGCCGTGCTCACCGACGACGCCCGTAAGGCCGAGCTCTCGGCACTCGTCGCTCCCGCTCAGGCGATCTTCCTCGACGCCAAGATCGAGTCCGAGCTGATCGACCTCGACGAGGCCGACGCGGCCGAGATGCTCGAGTCGACCGGTCAGACGGAGTCGGGCCTCAACCAGCTCGCGCGCATCGGCTTCGACACGCTGGGCCTGCAGACCTACCTCACGGCCGGCCCGAAGGAGACCCGCGCCTGGACGATCGGGAAGGGCTGGACCGCTCCGCAGGCGGCCGGCGTGATCCACACCGACTTCCAGAAGGGCTTCATCAAGGCCGAGATCATCTCGTTCGACGACCTGGTCGAGACCGGCTCGATCGCCGAAGCCCGCTCGAAGGGCAAGGCCCGCATCGAGGGCAAGGACTACGTGATGCAGGACGGCGACGTGGTGGAGTTCCGCTTCAACGTGTGACTTGTATCGGTATCCCGGGGATACCCGATCTTTCCTGCCAACACGTCCGCTGAGCCTGTCATCGTTCTCAACTTCCGTAGAGAAGTTTCTATTTCCACCCGTCGCGACTAGATGAGTCGCTGCAATACCGATATTTCGAGCGCTAGTCGGCTGCGCCAGTGCGCACTATGGTGCGGGCCAACTCCAGTGCAAACTTTTGGTACTCGGAACCATTCAAGTTTGCGTCTATGTTCGCTCGGGCGAGTGTAAGTCTGGTGTAGTGACTATCGAAATCGCGTTCAAATGTCGGAAGCGACACGACCAAAGTAAGGACGATCTCTCCGATCGCCTCAAGGGCATTGCGGAGATTCTTCAGATCCCAATAGTCGCCGAAGTCTATCCGAGTACTTCCTGCTTTGAAATTTCCGTCTGACATCGACTTCAATTGCCATACGCTCTGAGCGTGAGCGATCTTATTCCGATTTTCGATGACGGGCCGAAGTTCTGAATTCAAAATACTTGCGATTTGGTCGTATCGATGTTGAGCAACCGAATCAAGCAGTTTTCGGTCGAACTCTACGACAGCTGCTTTGTGGTAATGAATCCCAAAGGCGACCTTTACGGCGCGCAACCAGCGATCTATTTGCGTTTTTTCACCGAGGACCAATTGTCTTTGCGCTTCAGTGAATCCAGTCGGGTCGAAAAGGGTCTTTCGCAAGCGCGCTTCGGCTTCGATACCCAAGTAAAGGTACTGACATTCGGCCAGTGCATGGATCTCGGGTTGAGCATTGCGTCGGATAGCGGCTTTGTGCAGCCGGTCTAGCTGCCGCCAGGTCGCGCGGATGGCGCGGAGGTTTTCCGAGTGCCGAGAATAGTCCTCGGAGCGAGGGAAGCTCCCGCGTTTCGGTCGGCTCATCACGTGTTACCTCGAGAAATGGCGAATGTAGTCGATGACCCCCTCGCGTGACTACCGACGGCGCTAACTCCGTAAGTACTCACGCGAGGGAGTCGAACCCAGGGAGAGGAGCGATGTCCTCGTCCAGACCTAAGGCCTACACTCAGCCGGAGTGCCACGCGCGCTCTTGGAATCTACTTCATGCGCGGGAGCGTCGTCAACCACGCTCGAGTCCGTGCTTGCGAACTTGCGCTACCGATAGGGCCGTTCGTCGGTCTCAGGAGCGTTCGCCGGTCTCAGTAGATTGGTCGGTCCGCGATCAGTGGGCAATGCTTGTCGCGGCCAACTACGGTCCTGCTCGTCGTGGTTCAGGTCAATTTCGCCCGTCGTGCGGGCGAATGCTGCATCACGAGCAGGCTCGAACGGACGTCGGGCGTCAGTAGAGGCGAGACCCCTGCGAGGTTACCGACGTGGCGGGATGAACTGCGTCACTCACGTCGCCGCCGTCTGGGGCCAACGCGAAAGATATCTGTAGCCCCTACGCAGGTACTTAGAGATGCCAGCGTGAGTCGCCAGCGGGTGCCGGTTCCCGCGACTGTCGCGTACGGCCGGGACGTGACCTCGAACGTGAGACCTCGGTAGGACCGCTTGCGAGGGCGCAAAAATCGCCCCTGGGCTACTCGATCTTCCACCATAGAGCTGACTGCGTCCTCCCTACTTTGCTCTCGCTCGCCCACGCGACCAACCCCACGGCATGACGGGTCGCCGTCGTGAGGACCGGTTCGCAACGGGCCGCAATCAAGACTCGACCTATTTTCGAGCCTTCCGCCCTCGCAAGTTGTCTGGCACAGTTGATGCATCTCGCCTGCGAAAATCGAAGAGGAACAAGTGCCTGCCGAAATACCGTACATGCCGTCGGTTGTGAATGTTAATGCAATTCTTGACAAAATTCAGACTGCTGGGACTCCACCTAAATTCACGCACGATTTCCTGAAGTCGACTCTCGGGTTCGGGTCGTCAAACGATCGACCGTTCATCAAAGTTCTGCGGCAACTCGGGTTCCTGACGGCTGACGGATCGCCAACTCAGCGCTACAACGATTACCGGGGCACACAGCCTAGGAGAGTATTGGCGCAGGGACTGCGGGACGGGTGGCCGGAATTGTTCCTTGCAGACGAACGGGTGTACGAGAAATCTAAAGGGCAGATTCAAGCTATCGCCAAGAACCTCACAGGAGCGGGCGACTCGGTAGCGGCGAAAATGGCGTCGACATTTCACGCTCTCGCGGCAAAAGCAGACTGGGCCCCGTCTCTCCAGGATCCCGTAGCTGTTGAAGTTGAGGACTCTGCGGTGCCGGAGAATGCGGGCGATCAGAGTGGTAGCGGAGGAAATCGAAACGGCGGTGGCGAATTCATCGGTCAAGGTCGTAGCATCGGGAACGGGGTTGGTGTCGAGTCATTTCAATTGCACCATGACATCCACATACATCTTCCTCCAACCAATGATGTCAGCGTTTATCGCGCAATCTTTCAAGCGATTAGGGCGGAATTGATGTGACCGAGTCGTCATTGAGAGAATGGCTTTTTGCGGGACTCACCGTTGAGTCCGCTCTGAACGATCTCGAGTCTGACGGCATCGCAGTTCGCGCCGCCACCGATCCGCTGGCACTTCAGCGGGTGATGCCTTTGGAGGACTACTCTGCCGAGCTTCGCGCTTCGGCAATGAAGGCGCTCCCGGCGTACCTCGCTTTTTTTGTTTTTGAGAACTCGGTTCGCGAGGTCGTTAGCGAGAGGCTGTCCGAGCGGCGCGGGTCCGAATGGTGGGATCGTTCCGCCACCAGCGGACTGAAAGCGAAGGTCGAGAAGCGGCAGGAGGCGGAAGGCAAGGACCGGTGGCACATGCGTCGTGGTGCGACTGAAATCTATTACACTGACTTTGGTGACCTCGCCTCGCTCATCCGAAACAATTGGGAGGAGTTTGAGGACCTTTTCCCCGATATCAATTGGGTCGTAAGTCGATTCGACGAGTTGGAGAAGAGCCGGAATATAGTAGCGCACAACAACCTGTTGGAAATGCACGAAGTCGGCCGGATTACCCTTTACCTGCGCGACTGGATTCGCCAGGTCGGCTAATCAGTACCGTGTGGCAGGACTAGGACGTTGAGCGACTCTGCCGTAAGGCGTGCATCAGATTTTACGGCAAGTAAGACTGTCAACGCTGCGCCCAACGTGGGCCCCTGATGTCGAAGTTTTGCTTTGAATATGCTGCAAGAGCGTTTCCTAGTCACCCGCTCCGTGAATGTACCAATTTTCGTGCTTTCGAAAAGACGGAGGACAATTTTGATTATTTTAATCGAGGGCCGATGGGAACTCCTGGGGCCATTCTGAAAGAGTCCGGCCGACTCGCCATTCGTGACTAGCGGGCTCATTGCTTGGTGTTGCGGGCGAAGCCGTGAGGCAGTTCGCGTTTGCTTGGCAAGGTGCCGTCCTTCCGTCGCCGTTAAAGGATGGCGATAAAGATTCGACTGATCGAAGAAGCGCGCACTCTGGCGACCGTTACCGACTCGCGCAGGGTCAGCAAATAAGAGGCGACGGTGCGACCGACTCCTGAGGCTACCGACGGCGGTATGCGGAGGGCAGATTTCACAACAAGTGGGCGGAATGGTATGCGGCATTGCTCGACCGTTCTGCGGTTTAGCGCGCCACCTCGCGCTTACGGCCCACGCTAGCGACCTAGAAGAACGTTTACGTCCGACTCGTGCGGGTCCTAATGTCGCTCGGCACGGCACCGCACGCAAGGCCGTCCTTCTCTCAGGGTCGCGCGCTCATTCGGACATTGACGTAACGGCGACGGCTTCGGTCGTAGCTGTAGCTTGGCCGATGACGCGGCCAATCGCCTCAGTTCAGCAGGTCGCCGAGGATCCAGCTCGAGAGGCCTACCAGCAGCGAGGTGCCGACGACGATCCACGCGACCAGCCTCCGGGTCGCGCGTGCGGCCTCCTCCGAGGTCAGTGGAGTGGGGCGAAGCGGCTTCACGTATGCGGCGGGCAGGTCGTAGGCGGAGGTGCGCGGCAGCAGCGGTGGAAGGGTCACGGGAGGCCCGTCGACCCAGTGCTCGGGCAGCTCGGAGGCGCGAGCCGCCTGCAGGGTCAGCTCGGCCTGCAGCGGGGAGCTGCGCAGCGCGGCGTACGCGGCCGTGGTCAGGCCGAGACTCGTCAGGTGCCGCACGGTCGGCGCGAACTGCTGCGAGACGGCGGGGGAGAGCTCGCCGACGCGGGCGCCGTCCAGAAGCACCTCGATGCGGTCGTCGAGAGCATGCAGCGTCACGATGACGAGTCCGCGGCCACCGCCGGGCAGGACGTCGACGAGCCGGGCGAAGTGCTCGTCCTCGCGCAGCACCTGCAGGCCGCGGCCCCAGGGGATGAGCGAGTACGGGCCGGTCGGCAGGGCGTTGACGGGGGTCAGCAGCTCCGGGTCGACCAGCGCGAGGCGGACGGAGGCGCGCAGTCCGCGAGTCGTCCGCGTCGCGCTGAGGTGCGCGCCGGTCGTCGGCACGAGGCCGCTGGCCGTGATCCGGGCCAGAGCGGGCTGGTACGCCGCGGAGTCGGGGAGGTAGCCGATCACACGGCCCTGCGCGCGGACGGAGACGGAGGTGGGGTCGCCGGGGCGGTCGGGCTCCGGCACCAGCTGCACGTCGATCCGCTGCTCGTGCCGCTCGTCCTTCTTCAGGGCGCGGCCGAGGAGCGAAGCGATCTCCTCGAGGCGGTCCGACTCGCCGACGACGTCGACAATGGGAGTGCCGTCGGCGTTCGGGAGCCGGTAGCGGGGTGCCTCTCCGTCGACGATCCGGGCGGGGGAGTGGTCGCTCGCCGACTTCCGGTCCCCGATCCAGCGCTCGCCGTCCCACCAGCGCAACGCGCCGACACCGTCGGGATACCAGCCGGCCGCGGCCGTCGAGTCCTGCTGCACCGGAGCCCCCCTCGTCTCAGCCCGACGAGTCTACCGGCGCGGTGAGGAGGGCCCGGGGATGGAGAGGCCCGCCGGCGCGGGTCTGCGGAGCGAGGCCCGCGGAAGTGAGGCTCAGCGGCAGGAATGCGGAGTTCGCCCGTGCATCGCGGCTCGCAGCCTCAGCTGTGCAGGTGCGCCGCCGCGCTCAGCGCCCGGGGTCCTCCGCGGACTCGTCCTCGAGGACGATCGCGGCGAGAGCCACGGGGGTGCTGCCGGTGTGCACGGACTCCTCGAGGACGTCCTCGATCAGCTCCGCGACGTGGCGGGCGTGGCCGGCGTTGATCGGGGCGGGATCCTCGAGGACGTCGACGAGGCTCCGCAGCACGGTACGTGTCTCGGGTCGCGGCATGGCGCCCAGGGTAAGGGCGAGGGAGTCGACGCGGAAGTAGCGATCCGCGCCAGAGCGCCCGGATAGGCTCCGGCCATGAGCAGATTCGACGACGCTGTCGTCCTCGTCCTCGGCGCCTCGGGAGGGCTCGGCCGGCTGATCGCCGACGAGCTCGAGAGCCGGGGAGCCCGCACCGTCCGGTCCGGCCGTGACGCCGACGCCCTGGGCGGGCGACCGCTGGTCGCCGATCTCCGCGGGGAGGACGCGCCCCGCCGGCTGATCGCGGAGGCTCTCGAGCGCCACGGGCGTCTCGACGGCGTCGTGATCGCCGCGGGCGTCGTCGCCTTCGGGCCGTCGGCCGAACTGGACGAGACCGTGCTCGAGGAGCTCGTGGAGGTGAACGCCCTGGCGCCGATCCGCGTGCTGACCGCCGCCTTCGCCCCGCTGGCGGCCTCGGCCTCCGAGGGCCGGGAGCCGTTCGCCGTCACGATCAGCGGAGTCGTCGCCGAGGCGCCGACCGCCGGTCTCGCCGCGTACTCCGCGTCCAAGGCGGCACTGCACTCCTTCGTCAAGGCCTCCGCGCGCGAGTACAGGAAGGCGGGCATCCTGCTCCTGGACGCACGACCTGGCCACACCGAGACCGAGCTGTCGCAGCATCCGCTGGCGGGCGAGGCCCCTCGCTTCGGGGCCGGGCTCGCTCCGGACGCCGTCGCGAAGCGGATCGTGGACGCGCTCGAGTCGGGCGAGACGGACCTGCCGCCCGCCGCGTTCGGCGCCTGACTCTCAGGCCGTCGCGAACCGCTTCGCCGAGCGCTCGCGCGCCTTCGCCGCCTCGACCTCGCGGTCCTTCGGCGGAGCGGCCGACACGAGGTCCTCGAGGAGGTGCCCCGTGATGTGGGCGATCTCGGCGACGGCGTGGTCGAACGCCTCCTGATTGGCCTTCGAGGGCTTCGTGGTCCCGCTGATCTTGCGGACGTACTGGAGCGCGGCGGCCTGGACCTCGTCGTCGGTGGCGGCGGGCTCGAAGTTGTGGAGCGTGTGGATGTTCCGGCACATGCGACGAGGGTACGTCCGGCACGGGCCCCGCGCCAGGACACCGGCTGTTCACTCCCGCGTCGCCCGAGCCCTCTACCGTCGGCGCGTGACCGCCGCCTCCGAGACCGCTCGCGTCGACCCCGAGCTCCTCCGCACCCTGACCCCCGACGACGCCCGCGATCTCGTGGTGCTCGACGAGGACGACGACGACCCGGTGCTCCTGCGCCGCGACGGCACGCGCATCGACACCTGGCGCGAGGGCTACCCCTACGACGAGCGGATGTCGCGCGAGGAGTACGAGGCGGGCAAGCGCCTCCTGCAGATCGAGCTGCTGAAGCTGCAGAACTGGATCAAGAAGCACGGGCGCCGCCTGGTCGTCGTCTTCGAGGGCCGCGACGCCGCAGGCAAGGGCGGCACGATCAAGCGCTTCACGGAGCACCTGAACCCCCGTGGCGCGCGCGTGGTCGCGCTGGAGAAGCCCACCGAGCGCGAGGCGTCGCAGTGGTACTTCCAGCGCTACGTCTCGCACCTGCCCGCCGCGGGCGAGATCGTGCTGTTCGACCGCTCCTGGTACAACCGCGCCGGAGTCGAGCGCGTGATGGGGTTCTGCACCCCGGCTCAGTACGACGAGTTCATCCGCCAGACGCCGCTCTTCGAGAGCATGCTCACCGGCGACGGCATCGACCTGGTCAAGCTCTGGTTCTCGGTGTCGGCGGAGGAGCAGCGCACGCGCTTCACGATCCGCATGATCGATCCGGTGCGCCAGTGGAAGCTCTCGCCGATGGACCTCGCCTCGCTCGACAAGTGGGACGACTACACCGCGGCGAAGGAGGCGATGCTCGCAGCGACCGACACCGACGACGCTCCCTGGACGGTCGTGAAGAGCAACGACAAGAAGCGCGCCCGCCTCGAGGCGATGCGCCACGTGCTGAGCCTGCACGAGTACGACGGCCGCGACGACGAGGTCGTCGGCGCTCACGGACCGGACCCGCTCATCGTGGGCCCGGCGGGCGAGGTCTACGAGCGGGGCGAGCACATCACCGCCCCGAGACGGTTCTGAGGGGGACGGGCGTGCGGGGGACGGCGCCGGGGGCGGCCACGAGGGACGGCGGGCACGATCTGCCCGGAGTGCATCTGCGCTGGCTCTCACTCGACGAGCAGAGCCTGGACGCGGAGCGGCTGCTCCCGCTGCTCACCGGAGCGGAGCGCGAGCGCTACGCGAGCACTCCGGCCGCGTCCGTCGCCGAGCGCTTCGTCTTCGGACGCGTGCTTTTGCGGATGCTCGCGGCCGAGCTCACCGGCGGCGACGCGGCCGCGATCGACGTGGTGGCGAACTGCGCCGGCTGCTCCGGTCCGCACGGGCGCCCGCGGCTGGAGGGAGCGGATCCGCTCCTCGCGAGCCTGTCGGTCAGCATCGCGCACTGCGCGGGCGCTGTGGTCGTCGCGGCCAGCACCGCGGGGACGGTCGGGGTCGACATCGAGCCGACGGCCGGGTCCGCAGAGCGCAGCGCGCAGATCACCCGGGTCGCCGGGGCGCCCTTCTGGGTCGGCGCGGCGCGACCCGCCGATCCGATCCTGCACTGGACCCGGATCGAGGCGGTGCTGAAGGCCGACGGGCGCGGCCTCGAGGTCGATCCGCACCGCGTCCTCGTCCACGAGTCGCGGATCGCCGCCGAGGCGCGCCTCGACGGCGTCCGGTTCCGCCTCGCCGAGCCGCGGCTCGACCCGGCGTTCCGCGTCAGCGTCGCGCTCGGTCCGGTTCAGGGTCGTGGCACCGGGCCCATCATCGGCTGGCGCCGCGAGCACTCCGACACGCTCGCCGAGTCCCTCGTCTCAGCGGGCCGGTAGCTCCGGCAGCTCCTCGTCGAGGAGCCACGTGTCGAGCAGCTCGTCGACCGGGTCGTCGAGCAGCTCGGTGCAGAGCTCGCGGAAGTCCTCGTCGGTGACCGCGGCGGAGGCGAACCGCCGGGTCCACTCGCGCACGAGGTCGAAGAACGCGTCGTCGCCGACCCTCAGCCGCAGCGCGTGCAACGTGAGCGCACCGCGCTTGTAGACGCGGTCGTCGAAGAGCGACACGGGACCGGGGTCGGCGAGGACGAGGTCCTCGGGCTGGACCTGCAGCAGAGCGTGGTGGCGCCGGGCGAGCGAGTCGGCGGAGGGTCCGCCCGCGTGCTCCGACCAGAGCCACTCGGCGTAGCAGGCGAAGCCCTCGTTGAGCCAGATGTGCCGCCAGCGGGCGACGCCGACGCTGTTGCCGAACCACTGGTGCGCGAGCTCGTGGGCGATCAGCCGCTCCGAGCCGCCGCGGCCGTCGACGTGGTTGGCGCCGAACACCGCCATGGCCTGCGCCTCGAGTGGGATCTCGAGCACATCGGCTGTGACGACCACGGAGTACCGCGCGAACGGATAGGGGCCGAAGAGGCGCACGAAGAGCTCCAGCATCGCGCCGAGCCGGGCGAAATCGTGGCGGGCGCGTGTGGCGAGCGCGGCCGGACGGGCGATGGTCACGGGCACCCCGGCGAGCACGAGATCCTCGAGGGCGTAGCGCCCGATCTGCACCGACGCGAGGTAGGTCGCCGTGGGCTCGCGCTGCTCGTACACCCAGGTGCGCCGGCCCGACCGGGCACTCGACCCGACCAGCACCCCGTTCGCGACGACCGTGTAGCCCTCCTCCGCCGTGACGCGGACGAGGTACGCGGCCTTGTCGGCCTGGTCGTCGTTGCAGGGGAACCAGGTCGACGCTCCGGTCGGCTGCGACGCCACGAGCACGCCGTCGGTGAGCTCCTCCCAGCCGAGCTCGCCCCAGTGGCTCCCGCGGGGCCCGGGATGCCCGCTGTACTCGACCTCGACGACGAACGGCTCGCCGGGGCGCAGCAGGGTCTCCGGGGTGACGCGGAGTTTGTGCGGCGTCTGCGCGTACTGGGCCCGGCGTCCGTCGACCCGGACCCGGCCGACCCTGAGCCGGCTGAGGTCGAGGGTGAAGCGGCGCAGCGGCTGGAGGGCGACGGCGCGGATCAGTGCGCGTGCGGCCAGGCGGTTGCTCGACACGCGGTAGTCGAGCTCGAGCTCGTAGGACTCGACGCGGTAGCCGCCGTTCCCGATCCCGGGGACGTAGGTGTCGCCGGCGGTCTCGAGACCGAGCTGGGCGGGGCTCACGCGACGGGCGCGTGGTAATCGGCGACGCGCACCTCGCGCCACGGGCCGATCGGATTGCCGCTCCAGCGGCTCCCTGCGGGCACCAGCTCGCCGCGCATGACGAGCGAGGAGGGGCCGACCGTGCCGTGCGCGGCGATGCGGGCCGCGGGCAGGATCACGCTGTGCGGTCCGAGGGTCGCTCCGGTGTCCAGGCTGACGGCATCCATGCTCATGATTCGATCATGGAACAGGTGGGTCTGCACGACGCACCCGCGGTTGACGGCCGCTCCGTCGCCCAGATCCACCAGATCCGCCTCGGGGAGCCAGTAGCTCTCGCACCAGACGCCCCGCCCGATGCGGGCGCCGAGGCTCCGGAGCCACCAGACGAGCGCGGGGTCCCCGCCGCCGCATGCGCGAACCAGGGCGCCGCGACCATCTCGGTGAACGTGTCGGCGAGCTCGCTGCGCCAGATGAAGGACGACCAGAGCGGATGATCGCCCGCGCGCACGCGCCCGATCAGGAGCCACTTCGCCGCGGTGCTGACGGTGGCGGCGACCGCGCCGGCGGCCAGCAGGACGACTCCGCTCAGCAGCGCGGTGACGATCGCGCCGAACGTCCCGACCAGCGCGAGCAGGGCGACGACGACGCCGAAGCCGAGCGCGACCGAGACGACGACGGGGACGAAGCGGAACAGCTCCCAGACGATGCGCGCGACCCGCAGCCGCGTCGGCGGGCGGAAGGTGCGCGCCGACTCCGCCTCGACGACGGTGCGCCGCAGCCGCACGGGCGGCGAGCCGAGCCAGGACGACCCCGGCTTGGACTTGCGCGGGGCCGAGGAGAGCACCGCGACGAGACCGCCGGCCGGCACTGTGTGCCCCGGTGCGGCCATGCCGGAGTTGCCGAGGAACGCGCGCTCGCCGATCTCGGCGCGGGCGAGCCGCATCCAGCCGCGGCCGAGGGTGTAGGAGGCGACGAGGGTGTCGTCGGCGAGGAACGCCCCGTCGCGGATCGTCGTCATCGCGGGCAGGAGGAGCACGGTGGACGCCTCCACGTCGCGGCCGACCCGCGCACCGAGCAGCCGGAGCCAGACCGGGGTGAAGAGGCCGGAGTAGAGGGGGAACAGCAGCGTGCGGGCCTGATCGAGCAGGCGCTCCGTCGACCAGACCTGCCAGCCGATCCGTCCGCGGACCGCGTGCGTGCCCGGCACGACGCCCCGGCCGAGCAGGCGGACGAGGAGGACCACGAGACCCGCGAGAGCTGCTCCCGTGAGGGCGACAGCGGGGACCAGCGCGGCGAGCGCGCGCCCGACGGCGTCGCCCAGACCCGGGGAGCCCTGCACGGCGACGGCGATCACTCCGACCCCCGCGCCGAAGGAGAGGATCGGGACGGCCGCGAGACCCACGGCGGCCAGTCCGTAGGCCCAGACCCACCCGGTCGCCTTCGGAGGGCGCTCGGCGGGGAAGCCGGCGTTCGCCTTGCCCAGGCGCTGGGCGGGCGAGCCGCCCCAGCGCTGACCGGCGGGCACGCGTCCGAAGACGGCGGAGCCCGGCTCGATCTGCGCGTTCTTGCCGATCCTCGCGCCGGGGAGGAGCGTGCTGCGGGCACCGACGGTGCTGCCGGCTCCGACGCGCACCGCGCCGATGCGCACCACGTCGCCGTCGATCCAGTAGCCCGAGAGGTCGACCTCGGGCTCGACCGCCGCGCCACGGCCCAGCGTGAGCATGCCGGTGAGCGGGGGCAGGGAGTGCAGGTCGACGTCGTCGGCGATGCGGGCGCCCAGCGCGCGGGCGTAGTAGGACACCCAGGGCGCGCCCGCGAGGCTGACGGCGCCGAGCTGGTGCGCGACCTGCTCGGCGAGCCACAGCCGCAGGTGGACCCCTCCGCCCCGCGGGTGGTCGCCCGCGCGGACGCCGCGCAGGAGCAGGCGTGCCGCGACGACCGTGAGGCCCATCCGTCCGAACGGCGTGCAGAACAGCACGAACGCGGGCACGAGCACCGGCAGCTCGACGGTCGGCAGGAACCCGAAGCCCGGGAGCAGGTCGAGGAGGGAGCAGACGGTGAGCAGCGCGACGAGCCAGCGCGTGCCACCGAGGATCAGGAGGGGTGCGCCGAGCACGGTCTGCAGCACCTGCATCCGCCGGGGGACGGGTGCGATGCGGTGATCGGACACGGCACCCGGGCCGGCACCACGGCTCGCGATCTCGGCCGCCATCGCAGCGAGACGGGGGTGGGCGTAGACGTCGGCGACGGTGAACTCCGGGTCGCGCTCCCGGATCCGGGCGACGAGCTGCGCGGCGGCCAGCGAACCGCCGCCGAGGTCGAAGAAATTGGCGCTCTCGTCGACCGGGACGCCCAGGACCTCGCGCCAGCGGGTGGCGAGCCAGGCCGTCTCGGGGTCGAGCGCGTCGTCGGCCGGTGCGGTGTCCTCGAGCGGCCAGGGCAGCGCTGCCCGGTCGACCTTGCCGGACGTGCGGGTGGGCAGCTCGTCGACCACGGCCAGGAGGGGCACCAGCGCCGCCGGGAGCTCCTCGCGCAGTCGGGCGAGGGCGGCATCGCGGTCGAGCGGCCGTCCCGCGGCCAGGGCGAGGTAGCCGACCAGGACCTGGTTGCCGGCCGACGTCGTGCGGACGGCCGCCGCCGCTCCGGAGACGCCGGGGAGCCCCTGCAGTGCGGCCTCGACCTCGCCGAGCTCGATGCGACGGCCGCCGAGCTTGACCTGGTCGTCGGCGCGCCCCTGGAAGACGAGGCCCTCGGCCTCGTAGCGGACGAGGTCGCCCGAGCGGTAGGCGCGCTCCCAGCCGAGCAGCGGCGCGGGAGCGTACTTCTCGGCGTCCTTCGCGGCGTCGAGGTAGCGCGCGAGGCCGACTCCGCCGATGACGAGCTCGCCCACGCCGCCCTCCTCCACCCGGTGGCCGTCGGCGTCGACGACCGCGAGCCGCCAGCCGTCGAGCGGGAGGCCGATGCGCACCGGTCCCGGGCCGCCGAGCGGGGCCGCGCAGGCGACGACGGTGGCCTCGGTGGGCCCGTACGTGTTCCACACCTCGCGGCCGTCGACGGCCAGGCGCTCGGCGAGCTCGGGCGGGCAGGCCTCGCCGCCGAAGATGAGCAGGCGCACGTTCTCGAGCGACTCGGCGGGCCAGAGCGCGGCGAGCGTCGGCACGGTCGAGACCACGGTGATGCCGTGGGTGGTGAGCCAGGGGCCGAGGTCCATGCCGCTGCGCACGAGGGACCGGGGAGCCGGCACGAGGCAGGCCCCGTGACCCCACGCCAGCCACATCTCCTCGCAGGAGGCGTCGAACGCCACCGAGAGGCCCGCGAGCACTCGGTCCCCCGGACCCAGCGGCTCCTTCTGCAGGAACACCCGCGCCTCCGCGTCGACGAACGCGGCGGCGGAGCGGTGGCTGACGGCGACGCCCTTGGGAGTGCCCGTGGAGCCGGAGGTGAAGATGATCCACGCGTCGTCCTCGAGCGCGGGGGGCTGGAGCAGCGGGATCGAGGCGGTGCTGGGGTGCGGGGCGGTGGGGGCGAAGAGGCGCGCCGGTGCGTCGACGCCGTCGTCTATCCGCTCGAAGCGGCCGGATCTGGTCACGACGCCCCGCACGCGCGCCTCGCCGAACACCAGCTGCGCGCGCTCCTCGGGGTCGTCGGCGTCGACGGGGACGTAGGCGGCGCCGGCCGCGAGGATTGCCAGGATCGAGAGGTAGAGCTCGCGCGATCCGCTCGGCATGCGGACGCCGACGCGGTCGCCGCGCTGGACTCCCGCCGCGGTCAGCTCGCCGGCCGCGCCGACGACGCGGGCGAGGAGCTCCCGGTAGCTGAGCGCTCCGGCCGCGTCCTCGAGCGCGGACGCGTCGGGGTGCAGTCGGGCCGTCTCGCGGAGGACATCGATGAGCGTCCGAGGCGGCGCCGCGAGGGCGCCGGCGTCGAGGTGGTCCTGCGCGAGGGTCGTCTCCACGTCCGGTCTCCGTTCCGGCCGAGCGGAGTGATCGCCACGGCCGGGGCGTCACGGTAGGACCACCGGGTGTCCGGCGGGTGAACACGTCGTGCCCGGCAGCCGACCCGGCGTGCGGGCGGCCGCCGGGCACGGCGGGGGAGGCGGATCAGTGACCGACGGGCAGCGGCGCGTCGGACTCCGTCGGACGACGGACGAAGAACGCCGCGACGATCGCGAGGGTGGCGATGGACGCACCGCAGACGAAGGCCGCGTGGATGCCGCCCGCCGACGCGGCGACCTGGTCGGCGCCCTCGCGGGCGAGCGCGGCCGACTGGATCGAGAGCACCGTGACGAACAGCGCCGTGCCGGCCGCGCCTCCGAGCTGCTGCACGGTGCCGATGATGGCGCTGCCGTGCGAGTAGAACCGGGGCTTCACGGAGCCCAGTCCCGCTGTGAACAGCGGAGTGAAGACGAAGGCGAGTCCGAGGCTGAGGACGATGTGCAGCGTCAGGATGAACCAGGACGACGAGTTCTCGTCGAGGGCGGTGAAGCCATACAGCGCGGCGGCGACGATCACGGAGCCGGGCACCAGCAGCACGCGCGGGCCGAAGCGGTCGTAGCCGCGGCCGACGAACGGCGCGAGCAGTCCCATCAGCAGGCCGCCCGGGAGCAGCAGCAGCCCGGTCTCGAGCGGCGTCAGGCCCAGGACGTTCTGAGTGTAGAGCGGCAGGAGGATCAGAGTGCCGAAGAGCGCCGACATGCTGACGGCCATCATCACGATCGCGATCGTGAAGCCGCCGGAGGTGAAGGTGCGGAGATCGAGCAGCGCGCGATCGGTCTTCTGCAGGGAGAGCTGGCGCGCGATGAAGCCCGCGAGGCCGATCGCCGCGACGACGAACGGCACCCACGGAGCGACGACCGCCTCGCCGCCCTCGCCGAGCGAGCTGAGACCGTAGACGAGTCCGCCGAATCCGAGCACCGAGAGCACGATCGAGAGACCGTCGATCGGGATCTTCCTCGGCTCCGTCACGTTCTCGACCTTGCGGAGGCCCAGGAGCAGCGCGCCGACGGCGATGGGGAGGACGATCCAGAACATCCAGCGCCAGCTGAGGAAGTTGAGGATGACGCCGGAGATGGTCGGGCCGACCGCGGGGGCGACGGAGATGACGATCGAGATGTTGCCCATCATCCGTCCGCGGATCGACGGCGGGACGAGCGTCATCACCGTGGTCATGAGCAGCGGCATCATGATCGCCGTGCCGCTCGCCTGCACGACGCGGGCGGCGAGCAGCACCTCGAAGGTGGGGGCGAGCGCGGCGCTGAGCGTGCCGAGGCTGAAGAGCGACATCGCGGCCGCGAAGAGGGTGCGGGTGTGCAGGCGCTGGATCAGGTAGCCGGTGATCGGGATCACGACGGCCATCGTCAGCATGAACGCCGTCGACAGCCACTGGCCGACGTGCGCCTCGACGCCGAAGTCGGCCATGAGGTCGGGCAGGGCCACGCTCATGATCGTCTCGTTGAGGATCACGACGAACGCCGACACCAGCAGCAGGCTGATGACGAGGCGGCTGCGCGGCTCGAGCACGGCCGACGGCGCCGGCGTGCGGTCTCGGGGTGCGGCGGACTCCCGCGTCTCGGGAAGGGTGCGCTCGGTCACAGGCGGTTCTCCGGTCGTGCGTCGTGTCGTGAAGGCTCCTGAAGGGCTCAGGAGCGGGTACGCATCGCGGCGGCGCCGTCGGAACCGGATGCGGAGGTTCGAGGTGTCAGAACTCTCCCAGGTGCCCCCGACATTCCCGATCCTGCGACATCCGTCGCGGATCCGTGCGATCAGGTCCGCTCGACGACCTCGGCGAACGCCGATGCGGCCCGCTCGGCGTCCTCGGCGGACGACTCCGCTCCGAAGCTGAACCGCACGGCCGTCTGGGCGACAGCGGGCTCGATCCCCAGCGCCAGCAGCACCTCGGACGGCTCGTCGCGGCCCGCCGCGCAGGCCGAGCCGCTCGACACGACCACCCCGCGCTCCTCCAGCGCCAGCAGGATCGACTCGCCGCTGCGACCGGGCACCACGTAGGACGCGATGGACGGCAGCCGGTGCTGCACCGACCCCGTCGGCACTGCCCGCGGCACGAGCGAGGCGACGCGCCCGGCGAACGCGTCGCGCACCGCGGCGACGCGCTCGGACCTGAGCGGATCGAGCAGCGTCACCGCCGTGCCGAGCGCGACGGCGGACGCCACGTTCTCGGTCCCGGAGCGCCGCGAGCGCTCCTGCCCCCCGCCGTGCACCAGCGGCTCGAAGGCGAGGCGGCTGCGCAGCATCAGCGCGCCGACGCCCTTCGGGGCGCCGAGCTTGTGCCCCGAGATCGACACCGCGTCGGCTCCCATCGCGGGCAGGTCGACCCAGCCCGCCGCCTGCACCGCGTCGACGTGGAGCGGGATGCGCCGCTCGCGGCAGATCGCGGCGACCGCCGGCACGTCCTGCACGGTCCCGATCTCGTTGCTGGCCGCCAGGACCGACACCAGTGCCGTCTCCGGCGTCAGCAGCTCTGCGAGCGCCTCGAGATCGAGGCGTCCGTCGGAGTCGACAGGGGCGACGGCGACCTCGAACCCGTGCAGACGGCGCAGGAATTCGGCCGACTCCACCGTGGCCTCGTGCTCGATCGCCGAGATCACGATCCTCCGCCCGCGCGGATCGCCGAGGGCGATGCCCTTCACCGCGGTGTTGATCGACTCCGTGCCGCCCGAGGTGAAGAGCGTCTCGGAGGCGCGCCCGCCGAGGAACCGGGCGACGCGGCCGCGCGCCTGCTCGAGCGCGCGCGCCGCGGCGTCGCCCAGCGCGTGGCTGCTGGACGGGTTGCCGAACTCGCCGGTCAGGAACGGCCACATCGCCTCGAGCACCTCGCGGCGCACCGGCGACGTGGCGGCGTGGTCGAGGTAGATCACGGACGCGGCGCCTCGACCTCGATGTCGAGCCCCAGGTCGAGCGAGCGGACGCTGTGGGTCAGCGCACCGACCGAGATCACGTCGACGCCGGACTCGGCGATCGCGCGCACCGTCTCGAGGTTCACGCCGCCGCTGGCCTCGACGACCGCGCGGCCGCCGATCAGCGCGACACCCTGGGCGAGCTGCTCCGGGGTGAAGTTGTCGAGCATGATCGTGTCCGCCCCGCCCGCCAGCGCCGGCTCGATCTGGTCGAAGCGGTCGACCTCGACCTCGATGTGCGTGGTGTGCGGCACGGCCGCGCGGGCGGCCCGGAGCGCGGCGGTGAGGTCGATCCCGCGCTGGGCGAGGATCGCGAGGTGGTTGTCCTTCGCGAGGATCGCGTCCGACAGGGAGAACCGGTGGTTGCGTCCGCCGCCGCTGCGCACCGCGTGCCGCTCGAGGGCACGGAGCCCGGGGGTGGTCTTGCGGGTGTCGACGATCCGCGCCCGCGTGCCCTCGACCGCCTTCACGTATTGGGCGGTCAGGGTGGCGATGCCGCTCATCCGCTGCACCAGGTTCAGCGCGACGCGCTCGCCGCGCAGCACGCCCGCGGCGGGGCCCGAGATCTCGGCGAGCAGGGCGCCGGCGGTGAACGAGGCCCCGTCCTCGACGAGGACGCTCGTCCGGATGCGGGAGTCGGCCTGCAGCATCGTGCCGACGAGGACGGCCCCGCCGCTGAAGACGCCGGGCTCGCGCGCGACCAGGCGCGCCGAGGCGGTGGCGTCGGCCGGGATCAGCGTCTCGGTCGTGATGTCGCCCCAGGGGGCGTCCTCCTCCAGCGCGAGGGTGACGAGGCGTTCGATGCTCTGACGGGTCAGCACGGGACGGCGACCTTTCTTCTTCCGGCGACGCGGTAAGCGGTCGCCTCGGTTCCGGGGTGGTCGGTGCGGTGGTGGGCGCCGCGGGACTCCGAGCGCGCGAGGGCCGCGTCGATCAGGGCCAGGCCGCACTCGACGAGGTTCGCGTCCTCGAGGGTGCGGAGCGAGAGGGGGGCGGCGACTCCGACGAGCGCGGAGCGAGCCGCCAGGAGCCCCGCCGCGTCGCGCGACACCCCGGCGCCCGCCCACAGGGCCGCCTGCAGCGCCGAGCGGTCGAGGGAGAGCGGAGTGACGGGGCGGGGTTCCGTCGCGGGAGCAGTCGCCGGGGCGGGCGCGTCCAGGGCCCGGGCCACCCGCCGGGCGAACACCACGCCCTCGAGCAGGCTGTTCGAGGCCAGCCGGTTCGCGCCGTGGACGCCGGTGCAGGCGATCTCGCCGACGGCGAAGAGCCCCGGGAGGCTCGTGCGTCCGTCGAGATCGGTCGCGATGCCGCCCATCCAGTAGTGCGCGGCAGGCGTCACGGGCACGAGGTCCTCGGCGAGCGAGAGGCCGTTCGCCCGGCAGGCGGCCGAGATGCTCGGGAACCGCTTCGCGAGCACCGCGGGGTCGAGGTGCCGGGCGTCGAGGTGCACGGGCAGTCCGCCCTGCTGCCGCATCCGCTCGGCGATCGCCCGGGCGACGACGTCGCGGGGAGCGAGCTCGGCGTCGGGGTGCACGGCGGTCATGAAGCGCTCGCCCGCGGCGTCGCGCAGCACCGCTCCCTCGCCGCGGACGGCCTCCGAGACGAGGAAGCCGCCGGGCAGCGCGAGGGCGGTCGGGTGGAACTGGTAGAACTCCAGGTCCGCGGCTTCGGCTCCCGCGCGCAGAGCGGCGGCGAGCCCGTCGCCGGTGGCGACCTCGGGGTTCGTGGTGTGGCTGAACAGCCGGCCCGCGCCGCCGGTCGCGAGGACGACGGCGTCGGCGTCGATCCGCTCGACGGAGCCGCCCCGCAGCACGTCGGCCCCTACGATCGCGGCACCCCGGCGCACCAGATCCACGAGCGCGGTCCGCTCCATCACCGTGACGGAGGCGGCGCGCACCGCGGACACGAGCGCCCCCTCGATCGCGGCGCCGGTCGCGTCACCGCCGGCGTGGAGGATGCGCGAGCGCGAGTGCGCCGCCTCGAGTCCGCGCGCGAGGTCGCCGCCGTCGCGGTCGAACGCGACCCCCCAGGCCAGCAGCGCGGCCACGGCGGCGGGACCCTCGGAGCAGAGCACCTCGACGGCCGAGCGCGAGCAGAGCCCGGCACCGGCGGTCAGGGTGTCCTCGACGTGCAGGGCGACGGAGTCGTCCGCGGCTGTGACCGCGGCGATCCCGCCCTGCGCCCAGCGCGTGCTCGACTCCTCGATCGCGCCCTTGGTGACCAGGACCACCTCGTGGCGGCGGGAGGCGAGCAGGGCGGTCACGAGCCCGGCGATGCCGCTGCCCACGACGACGACGCGCGACACGTCAGGCCGCCGTCGGAGCCGTCGGGCCGGTGGGCGGGACGGCCGCGAGCATCCGCTCGAGGGCGACCTTGGCCTCGGCCTGGACCGAGTCGTCGACCGAGATGCGGTTGTGGACGGTGCCCTCGACCAGCCCCTCGAGCACCCAGGCGAGGTAGCCGGGGTGGATGCGGTACATGGTCGAGCACGGGCAGACGACGTCGTCGAGGCAGAAGATCGTGTGCTGCGGGTACTGCGCGGCGAGGCGCTGCACGAGGTTGATCTCGGTGCCGATCGCGAAGGTCGTTCCCGCGGGGGCCGCCTGGATCGCCTTCACGATGTAGTCCGTGGATCCGTACTCGTCGGCGGCGTCGACGACCGCCATCGGGCACTCGGGGTGCACGATCACACGGACACCGGGGTGCTCGGCGCGCGCCTTCTCGATCTGCCCGACGGTGAAGCGCTTGTGCACCGAGCAGAAGCCGTGCCAGAGGATCACCTGCGCGTCCAGGAGGGTCTGCACGTCCGAGCCGCCCTGCGCCTTCCGCGGGTTCCACATGGGCATGCGTTCGAGCGGCACCCCCATCGCCTTCGCCGTGTTGCGACCGAGGTGCTGGTCGGGGAAGAAGAGCACCCTCTGCCCGCGCGCGAACGCGTCCTCGAGCACGGTCGCCGCATTGGAGGACGTGCAGACCACTCCACCGTTGCGCCCGCAGAACGCCTTGAGCGCGGCGGAGGAGTTCATGTACGTGACCGGGATCAGCGGGACGCGCCCATCGGCGTCCGGCTCGGTGCCGTAGAGCTCGGTGAGCTCGGCCCACGCGTCCTCGACGGAGTCGATGTCGGCCATGTCGGCCATCGAGCAGCCCGCAGCGAGGTTCGGCAGGATCACTGCCTGGTCGGGCCGCGACAGGATGTCGGCGGTCTCGGCCATGAAGTGCACGCCGCAGAAGACGATCGCCTCAGCGTCGGGACGGCTCGCGACCGCCTTCGCGAGTTGGAAGGAGTCGCCCACGAAGTCGGCGTACTGCACGACCTCGTCGCGCTGGTAGAAGTGCCCCAGCACGACGACCCGCTCGCCGAGCGTCTGCTTCGCAGCGAGGATGCGGTGGTGCAGCTCGTCGGCGCTCGCCGCGGTGTACGCGTCGGGCAGGCGGCCCTGGACGGGAGCCTCGGCGGGGATCGGATCGGCCTGGGACGCGCCGGGGCCGTAGGCGGGGAACCCGAGGTCGAACGACCAGGGCGCGTCGGCGAGCTCGGGGGCGCAGGTCTCGCCCGGGGCTCCGCGCTCGATGAGCTGGATGGTGCTGTCGACGGATGTCACGTGTCTCTCCTCGGATGGTGCGGACGGACGGGCGGTGCCGGTGCTCAGACCGGCAGCGGCCCGTTGTCGACGAGTGCCACGGACTCGTCGTAGCGGTACAGCCGCGGAGGGCGGTGGCGGGTGCCCGCCAGGCGCTGCTCGGTGGGTACCACGGTCTTGGACGCCTCGATCGAGCGGCGGAAGTTCGCCGGATCGAGGGGCTTCTGCAGAACGGCCTCGTGCACCTCGCGCAGCTGGGCGAGGGTGAAGGTCCCGCCGAGGAAGGCCTGCGCGATGCGGGAGTACTCCATCTTGTTGCGCAGGCGCCACAGGGCGTAGTCGACGATCAGCCCGTGATCGAAGGCCAGCTCGAGCGGCAGGTCGGTGCACAGCCAGGTGACGTTCTCGCCCACGATCGCCTCGTCGGCCTCTGAGGTGCGCACGAGCGCCCAGTAGACGATCGAGACGACTCGGCGCTCGCCGGGGGAGCGGTCGGGCCCGCCCACGGCGTAGAGCTGCTCGAGGTAGCGCGGAGCGAGTCCGGTGGTCTCTCGGAGCGTCCGACGGGCGGCCTCGGCCAGGTCCTCGTCCGGGCGCAGCGGCCCGCCCGGCAGGGCCCACAGGCCCTCGAACGGCTCCCGGATCCGGCGGACGACCGGGATCCAGACGGTGCTCGCCCCGGTCTCGGGATGCGGGCGCAGCGCGAAGATGACGGTCGAGACCGCGAGCTGCGGTACGGCTGCATCCATGGCGGATCCCTACTAAGAGTCACACTGACTGTAAGTGCTGCGCCGAGCTTAGTGTCACTCCGACCCGAACACCAAACCCCAGGTCGGTCTCCGGGAGATGCCACTCCGGAACGGGACACGCCGAGGGAGCCGAACCGGAGTGGCATCTCGGGGGGGAGGGGACAGCGCAAGCAGCACCCCGCTAGGGTGAGCGGACAACCGAATACCGGGCCGCATACGCGACGCGGGAGAGCCGACTCCGTCGGCACCGAAGGAGCAAGCCTCCCCGCCAATCTCTCAGGTCTTGTACCGCGTCGAACTGGCCACTCTGGAAATGCGTCGCGGAGCGACGAGCCGCCTGCGCGGTGCGATCACTCCGACGAGGCAGCCCACGGTGAAAGCGCCGCTCCGAGCGACGTGAACCTCTCAGGCATCCCGACAGAGGGGGAGTTCCCACGGCACTGCTGTGCCTCGCACCATCGACCTGTGCGGGCGCGTGCGCAGCACTGCGACGAATTGGAGAACTCATGTCCGAGAACCGAACGACCCCTCCCGCGGAGACCCCCGAACCGCGCTACTCCCCGCTGCACGACGTGCACGCGGCGGCAGGCGCCTCCTTCACCGACTTCGCCGGCTGGTGGATGCCGGTGCGCTACTCCGGCGATCTGGCCGAGCACCACGCGGTGCGCACCGCCGCCGGCCTCTTCGACCTCTCCCACATGGGCGAGATCCTGGTCGTCGGCCCCGAGGCGGTGGACGCGCTCGACTACGCCCTCGCGAGCGATCTGAGCGCCGTCGCCGTCGGCCGGGCGAAGTACACCCTGCTGCTCGACCGCACCGGAGGCGTCATCGACGACCTCGTCGTCTACCGCACGGGCGAGGACCGCTTCATGGTCGTCGCGAACGCCTCCAACCGGCACGTGGTCGCCGAGCAGCTGCGCGACCGCACGGCGATGTTCGACTGCGAGCTGTTCGACGAGAGCGACGACGTCGCGCTGATCGCGATCCAGGGCCCGAAGTCGCTCGAGATCCTGCAGAACGTGCAGGGCCTCGCCGTCGAGACGGAGCGGGGAGCGGAGGCGGTGCTCGACACCGACGACGCCGCGCGCCTGCTCGAGGAGCTGCGCTACTACCGCGCGGTGCCGGCGACCTTCGAGGCGCATCCGATCCTCATCGCCCGCACCGGCTACACCGGCGAGGACGGCTTCGAGATCTACGTCGCCCCCGACACCGCCCCCGCCCTGTGGGAGGCGCTCGCCGAGACCGGAGCCGGAGCGGGACTCGTCCCGGCCGGCCTCGCCGCTCGCGACACCCTCCGCCTCGAGGCCGGCATGCCGCTCTACGGCCACGAGCTCTCCCGCGAGATCTTCCCGGCGCAGGCCGGCCTCGGCCGCGTCGTCGCCTTCGGCAAGCCGATCGACTTCGTCGGCCGTGCCGCCAGCGAGGAGGGCCCGGCCGGGGACGCCCCCGTGCTCGTCGGCCTCGTCGGCGAGGGGCGCCGCGCCGCCCGCGCCGACTACACCGTCTTCTCCGACAGCGGCGACGAGATCGGAGTCGTCACCAGCGGCGTCCTCTCGCCCACGCTCGGCGTCCCCATCGCCATGGCGTACGTCGCCCCCGCCCAGGCGCAGCCGGGCACCACCGTCTCCGTCGACATCCGCGGCAGCCGCCTCCCCATGACCGTCACCGCCCTCCCCTTCTACTCCAGAAAGAAGATCTGACATGGCCGTCCCCTCCGACCTGCAGTACACCTCCGATCACGAGTGGATCTCCGTCGACGGTGACGTCGCGACGGTGGGCATCACCGCCTACGCCGCGGACAAGCTCGGCGACGTCGTGTTCGTCGAGCTGCCCGACGCGGGCTCCCGAGTCGAGGGCGGCAGCGTCGTCGGCGAGATCGAGTCGACGAAGTCTGTGGGCGAGCTCTTCGCTCCGGTCGACGGCGAGGTCCTCGAGACCAACTCCGGAGTCGTCGACAGCCCCGAGCTCGTCAACTCCGACCCGTTCGGCGAGGGCTGGCTGATCAAGGTGCGCTTCGAGGCGCTGCCCGACGGCCTGCTCGACGCCGCGGCCTACGGCGAGCTGGTCGGAGAGTAGATGTCGACCGTCCGGACCCCCTCCGAGTTCGAGTCCCGCCACATCGGGACCGACGCCGACGCCCAGCGCAGGATGCTGGCCGCCCTCGGCTACGACTCCGTCGACGCGCTGGTCACCGCCGCCGTCCCCGAGTCGATCCGCGTGCGCGACCTCGCGCCTGTGCTGCCCGCCCCTGCGACAGAGACCCAGGCGCTGGCCGAGCTGCGCGCCCTCGCCTCCCGCAACACGGTGCGCCGCCCCCTGATCGGCCTCGGCTACCACGGCACGCTGACGCCCGCGGTGATCAAGCGCAACGTCCTCGAGAACCCGAGCTGGTACACGGCCTACACGCCCTACCAGCCCGAGATCTCGCAGGGACGCCTCGAGGCGCTGATCAACTTCCAGACGATGGTGTCGGACCTCACCGGTCTCGACACCGCCGGCGCGTCGATGCTCGACGAGGGCACGGCCGTCGTCGAGGCGATGCTCCTGGCCCGCCGGGCCTCCAAGGCGCGCACCGATGTCTTCCTCGTCGACTCCGACGCGCTGCCGCAGACGCTCGCGCTCCTGCGCGGCCGTGCCGAGGCGGTGGGCATCCGCATCGTCGAGCTGCCGCTCTCGCGCACCGACGCCGAGGACGTGCCCGAGTGCTTCGGCGCGCTCGTGCAGTACCCCGGCGCTTCCGGGCACCTCTGGGACCCCTCCGCCGTGCTGGCCGCGGTCACGGCCCACGGCGGCCTCGGAGTCGTCGCCGCCGACCTGCTCGCCCTCACCCTCGTCCGCTCGCCGGGCGAGCTCGGGGCGGACGTCGCGGTCGGCACCTCGCAGCGCTTCGGCGTCCCGATGGGCTTCGGCGGACCGCACGCCGGCTACCTGGCCGTCCGCAAGGGACTCGAGCGCCAGCTGCCCGGCCGCCTCGTCGGCGTCAGCCAGGACGCGGACGGCCATCCCGCCTACCGCCTGTCCCTCCAGGCCCGCGAGCAGCACATCCGCCGAGAGAAGGCCACGTCGAACATCTGCACGGCGCAGGTCCTCCTCGCCGTCATGGCGGCCATGTACGCGGTCTACTACGGTCCTGACGGCCTGGCGCGGATCGCGGAGCAGGTGCACTCGCGGGCCGCGCTGCTCGCGCGCCTCCTGCTCGACCGGGGCCACTCCCTCCGCCACGCCGACTTCTTCGACACCGTCGCGGTCGTCGTGCCGCACGGCGCGGAGGCGGCGGTCGCCCGCGCCCGCGATGCCGGCTTCGACGTGCGCCTCGTCGACGCCGACACGGTGGCGGTCTCGCTGGACGAGACCGTGACGACCGCCGAGGTCGTCGCACTCGCCGTCGCGATCGGCGACCTCGACTCGGCGCACGGCTTCCTCGCCGCCTCCTCGCGCTCGATCCCCGTCGCGCTCGAGCGCGCCACCCCGTTCCTCGTGCACCCGGTGTTCAACACCCACCGCAGTGAGACATCGATGATGCGCTACCTCAAGCGCCTCGCCGACGCCGACTACGCGCTGGACCGCGGCATGATCCCGCTCGGCTCCTGCACGATGAAGCTCAACGCCGCCGCCGAGATGGAGGCGGTCAGCTGGCCCGAGTTCGCGAATCTGCACCCGTTCGCCCCCGAGGCCGACGTGCAGGGCTCGCTCGCCCTCATCGACCAGCTCGAGCGCTGGCTCGCGCACCTCACCGGCTACGACTCCGTCTCGCTGCAGCCCAACGCGGGCTCGCAGGGGGAGCTCGCGGGACTGCTCGCGATCCGCGGCTACCACCGCGCGAACGGCGACCTGGAGCGCACCGTCTGCCTCATCCCGTCGAGCGCGCACGGCACCAACGCCGCCAGCGCGGTGCTCGCGGGCATGCGGGTCGTCGTCGTCGCCTGCGACGAGCTCGGCAACGTCGATCTCGACGACCTGCGCGCCAAGATCGGGGAGCACGCCCCGGCCCTCGCGGCGCTCATGATCACGTACCCGTCGACGCACGGCGTCTACGAGCACGAGGTCTCCGAGATCTGCCGCCTCGTCCACGAGGCCGGCGGGCAGGTCTACGTCGACGGTGCCAACCTCAACGCGCTGCTGGGCTTCGCGCGCTTCGGCGACTTCGGCGGCGACGTCTCGCACCTCAACCTGCACAAGACGTTCTGCATCCCGCACGGAGGTGGCGGCCCCGGAGTCGGACCCGTCGCGGCCAAGGCGCACCTCGCGCCGTTCCTGCCCGGGCACCCGCTCGCCCAGCGCCTCGAGCACGCCCTGGGCCAGAACGGGGAGACGGTCGTGCACGGCGGCGTCCCGGTCTCGGCGGCCCCCTACGGCAGCCCCGGCATCCTTCCCATCTCGTGGGCGTACGCCCGCATGATGGGCGAGGACGGCCTGCGAGCCGCCACCGGTGCCGCGGTGCTCTCGGCCAACTACGTCGCCGCTCGTCTGCGCGAGCACTTCCCGGTGCTCTACACGGGTGAGAACGGCCTGGTCGCGCACGAGTGCATCCTCGACATCCGCCCGCTCACCGCGGCGACCGGAGTGACCGTGGATGACGTCGCGAAGCGCCTCGTCGACTACGGCTTCCACGCCCCGACCATGAGCTTCCCCGTCGCGGGAACGCTGATGGTCGAGCCGACCGAGAGCGAGGACCTCGCCGAGATCGACCGCTTCATCGACGCGATGATCGGCATCAAGGCCGAGGCTGACCGCGTCGGTGCGGGGGAGTGGCCGGTGGACGACAACCCGCTGCGCAACGCCCCGCACACGGCGGAGTGCCTGGTCACGGGGGAGTGGACGCACCCGTACTCGCGCGAGGAGGCGGTCTACCCCGTCCGCTCGCTCGTGCGCGGCAAGTACTGGCCGCCGGTCCGCCGGGTCGACCAGGCCTTCGGCGACCGCAACCTGGTCTGCGCCTGCCCGCCGATCGAGGCCTTCGCCTGATCGGCCCGGCGCAACTGAGGCTGAGAGGCGCGACATCCCGATATCTCGGGAATCGCGGCCTCTCAGCCTTACTCTGTGCGGATCCTCTCTCCCTCACCTCCCTCCTGATCCCTCACGTCCTCCACAGTTCGACCGCGGCCTCGCCCGTCGAGATCGCCCGCGGCGCATCCTCGCTGCATGGACCTTGTGCACCTCGTTCTCACCGGCCTCGGCGGTGTCGGCTCCGCCGCGCAGCTCGCCGCTGCCGGCTGCACGCGGCACCATCTCGAGACGGCGGTACGCGAGGGCTCTGTGCTCCGCGTCCGGCGCGGGTGGTTCGCTCTCCGGGGCATCGAACCAGGCGAGATCGCCGCTGTCGCCGCAGGCGGTCTCCTCACCTGCGTCTCAGCGCTCGCGACTCGACGGGTGTGGGTTCTGGCTGAGGACGCGCTGCACGTCGCCGTTCGTCCGAATGCGGTGCGTTCGCCTTCGCGCGGCGTGCGCCTCCACTGGCGGGAGTGGCCCGGATGCGGTCCGGAGACGTCATCGCGGGACGGCGTCCGTTCGAGCGTCCTGCACGTGGTCTCCTGCTTGCCGGAGGAGGAGGCCGTGATGGCTCTCGACTCCGTCGTCGAGAGGAGGCTCCTGCCCTACGGAGAGCTCATGGACCTCCGCCCACGTGCACCTGTCGGTCGGCGGCGCGTGTTCGATCTCGTCGTGCCGGGATGCCAGTCGGGTCTCGGAGACGAGGGCGCGTCTGGCAGGAGTCCGACTCAGGGTCCGAGTCCGTGCGCAGGTGTCCGTCGCCGGTGTCGGCCTGGTCGACAACGTCTTCGGCGACTGCCTCGCCGTCGAGACGGACGGCCGCGCGTTCCACAGCGGCTCGGCGCAGCTCGAGGAGGACTACCGACGCACCCTCGCTCTGCAGGCGAGGGGCTTCGTCGTCGTGCGGCTGTCGTCCCGTCAGGTGCTGCACCAGTGGACCGAGACCGAGACCGCGCTCGCCCGTCTCGTCGGACGCCGACAGCACGTGTGGAGTCCATCTCAGCGCGCCCGACTGCAGAAAGAAGGGTGGCCGACGGATTACGAATGAGACTGCGCGGATCGGTCGGATCAGCCTTACTTCTGCGGCTCCGGCGCCGCGAACAGCTCCGGCCAGAGCGCCACCGCCAGCGGATACCCCACGAACGACACGATGTCGATGATCGAGTGCGCGATCACGAGCGGCAGCGTGCGGCCGAAGCGCTGGTAGAACAGCCCGAACACGACGCCCATGATCACGTTGCCGATGAACGGCCCGATGCCCTGGTACAGGTGGTAGCTGCCCCGGAGCAGCGCGCTGGCGAAGAGGATCCGCCACTGCCCCCAGCCCAGATCCTGGAGCCGCGCGAAGAGGTAGCCGACGACGATCACCTCCTCCTGGATCCCGGCGCGGATCGCCGAGAGCACGAGCACGGGCACGGTCCACCAGTACGTGTCGAGCGGTGAGGCGACCACCGCCACGGTCACTCCGAGCGCGCGGCCGAGGGCGTAGAGCGCGATCCCCGGCGCACCGATCGCGACCGCGAGCACGGTCCCGGTACCGAGGTCGCGCAGCGGATGCCGGAGGTCGAGCCCCAGCCGCCCCAGAGGCCGTCCGGAGCTCTGCCAGAGCAGGAACGCGCAGAGCGCCACCGGGACCAGATCGAAGAACAGCGCCAGCAGCTGGTAGATCAGGTCGAACGCGGGCCGGTCGCTGAGCGCTCCGTTCAGCGTCGCCGTCTGCTCCGAGAGAGCGATGTCACGCGTCAGCCGGTTGGTGATCGACACGACGGAGTAGATCGCGGAGGCGCCGAGCGAGAGGCCCAGGACGAGCAGGATCTCTGTCCGGATCCGCCCTCGTGGCTGCATGGATCCTGTCAGCGTGGTGGACACTGCGTGGAGCTCCTCTGAATCGATGCGTTGCGCGAAGACGGCCCATCACGCAGGTTTCGTGCGGAATCGCGCAAGGATTCCACCTCCCGGTTACCGCTGTGTAACGGTTTCCACATGCTTTTGTGCAGATAGCGAGCCGATACATAGTCTCGTCGATGGCACTTGCGCGGGGGCCAACAGTCTCCCGTGCGCCGAGGCCGTCGCCACGCGCGCGGCGACCACAGCATCCGGGAAATCACTTCCCGTGCGCCCTCACACCACTGGAGGAATAGTGAAAATCAGACGTTTCGGCCTCGGAGCTCTGGCGCTCGTCGCCGCGAGCACCCTGGTCCTCGCCGGCTGCAGCAGCTCGAACGACGACGGTGGGGGAGATGCGGCCGGAGACTCCGCCGCGATCATCCTCACCAACGGCTCCGAGCCGCAGAACCCGCTGGTCCCGACCAACACCAACGAGGTCGGCGGCGGCAAGATCCTCGACGAGATCTTCGCCGGTCTCTACTACTACGACGCCGAGGGCGCGGCGCAGCCCGACCTGGCCGAGTCGGTCGAGTCGGACGACGCGCAGAACTACACCATCACGATCGAGCCCGGTCGCACCTTCACCAACGGTGAGGAGATCACGGCCCAGTCCTTCGTCGACGCCTGGAACTACGGCGCGAAGTACTCGAACGAGCAGCTCCAGAGCTACTTCTTCGAGGACATCGAGGGCTTCAGCTACGACGAGGACACCGAGCTCACCGGTCTGAAGGTCGTCGACGACACCACCTTCACCGTCGCGCTCTCGGCTCCCAAGTCGGACTTCCCGCAGCGCCTGGGCTACTCGGCCTACTACCCGCTGCCCAGCGTCGCCTACGACGACATGGACGCCTTCGGTGAGAACCCGATCGGCAACGGCCCGTACATGCTCGACGGCGAGGGCGCGTGGCAGCACGACGTCCAGATCGACCTGGTCGTGAACCCCGACTACGACGGACCCCGCGTCCCGGTCAACGGCGGCATCACGATCACGTTCTACGCGACCCAGGACGCGTCGTACGCCGACCTGCTCGCGGGCAACGTCGACGTCATCGACCAGATCCCGGACTCCGCGTTCGGCACCTTCGAGAGCGACCTCGGCGACCGTGCGGTCAACCAGGCCTCCGCCGTGTTCCAGTCCTTCACCATCCCGGAGCGCCTCGAGCACTTCAGCGGTGAAGAGGGCAAGCTGCGCCGCCAGGCCATCTCGATGGCCTTCGACCGCGAGCAGATCACCGACGTCATCTTCGAGGGCACCCGCACCCCCGCGTCCGACTTCACCTCCCCGGTGATCGACGGCTGGAGCGACTCCCTCGAGGGCGCCGAGGTGCTCGAGTACAACCCCGACGAGGCGAAGAAGCTGTGGGCCGAGGCCGACGCGATCTCCCCGTGGACGGGCACCTTCTCGATCGCCTACAACGCCGACGGCGGACACCAGGGCTGGGTCGACGCCGTGTCGAACGCGGTCAAGAACACGCTCGGCATCGAGGCCGTGGGCGAGGCCTACCCGACCTTCGCCGAGGCGCGCACCAAGATCGTCGACCGCTCGATCGAGACCGCGTTCCGCACCGGATGGCAGGCCGACTACCCGGGTCTGTACAACTTCCTGGGCCCGCTGTACGCGACCAACGCCTCGTCGAACGACGGTGACTACTCCAGCGCCGAGTTCGACCAGCTCCTGGCCGACGGCTCGGCCGAGACCGACCTCGCGACCGCGAACGAGGACTACCAGAAGGCTCAGGAGGTCCTGCTCCAGGACCTCCCGTCGATCCCGCTCTGGTACGCCAACGTGACCGGCGGCTACAGCGAGACCGTGTCCGACGTAGAGTTCGGATGGAACTCGGTTCCGCTGTTCTACCAGATCACCAAGAGCTGACATCAGACACGACGGGCGCTTCGCCCGCGGGGACGGCACGACCGTTCCCGCGGGCGGAGCGCCTTGTTCGGTCACGATCGAATGAGGTCCACCATGCGACACCGGAACAGGCAGGGCTGACGTGCTCGCCTACATCGTCCGACGCATCCTGCAAGCCGTCCCCGTCCTGATCGGGACGACGTTCCTGATCTACTTCATGGTCTTCGCCATGCCGGGGAACCCCCTCCTCGCCCTCTTCGGCGACAAGACCCCGAACGCCGCGCTGCTCGCGCGCCTCGAGGAGCAGTACCACCTGAACGAGCCGTTCATCGTGCAGTACCTCTACTACCTCGGCGGCGTCGTCCGCGGCGACTTCGGCATCTCCTTCTCGGGCCAGTCGGTGAACGACATCCTCGCCCGCACGTTCCCGGTCACGCTCACCCTCGCCATGATGGCGATCGTCATCGAGATCGTCGTCGCTCTCACGATCGGCCTCATCAGCGGTCTGCGGAAGGGCTCGTTCTTCGACGCCAGCGCGCTCGTGGTGAGCCTCCTCCTGGTCTCGGTGCCGATCTTCGTGCTGTGCTTCATCGCGCAGTCCTTCTTCGCGGTGCAGCTGGGCTGGTTCTCACCGACGGTGGGCGGCTCGCCGACGTTCGAGCGGCTCCTGCTCCCGGCCATCGTGCTCGCCCTGTTCGTCGTCGCCTCGGCCATCCGGCTCACCCGCGGCTCGGTCATCGAGACCGCGGGCTCCGACTTCGTGCGCACCGCGTACAGCAAGGGCCTCTCGCGCAAGCGCGTCGTGCCCGTGCACATCCTGCGCAACTCGCTGATCCCGGTCACGACCCAGTTCGGCGCCGACTTCGGCCTGCTGATCGTGGGCGCCACGGTCACCGAGGGCATCTTCAACGTTCCCGGAGTCGGGAACACGCTCTACCAGGCGATCATCCGAGGGGAGCGGCCGACCGTCGTCTCCTTCGTCACGGTCATGGTGCTGTTCTACCTCGTGGTGAACATCCTCGTCGACCTGCTCTACGCCGTACTCGACCCGAGGATCCGCTATGCCAAATGAGATGAACCGCGACGCCCCCCGTCGCATCGATCACTTCGTGGCACCGCTCGAGGAGACCCCGATCGCCTCGGTCGACGCCGTCTCGCTCGACGAGAAGCCCAGCAACCTCTGGACCGACGCCTGGCAGGACCTGCGCCGCCGGCCGATGTTCTGGATCTCCGGCGCCCTGATCGTGCTGATCGTCGCCGTCGCGCTGCTCCCGAACCTCTTCACCTCGATCGACCCCCGCGCCTGCGACCTCGGCTTCAGCAACCAGGGCCCCGGCGACGGCAGCCTCCTCGGCTACACGAAGCAGGGCTGCGACGTCTACGCGCGCATCGTCCACGGCACGTCGACGTCGCTCACGGTGGGTCTGATCGTCATCCTGATCACCACGATCACGGGTGTCATCGGAGGCGCACTCGCCGGCTTCTTCGGCGGCTGGGTCGACACCGTGATCATGCGCGCGGGCGACATCTTCTTCTCGATCCCCTACATCCTCGCCGCCGTCGTCATCATGTCGGTCTTCTCGGCCCACCGGAACGTGTTCGTCATCGCCCTGGCGATCGGCGCGTTCGCGTGGCCGACCACGGCCCGCGTCCTGCGGTCCGAGGTCCTGCGGGTCAAGCAGTCGGACTTCGTCGGAGCGGCGACCGCCACGGGTCTGTCCCGCATGGCGATCCTGTTCCGCCACGTCATGCCCAACTCCATCGCCCCCGTGATCGTCGTCACGACGATCTCGCTCGGCGCGGCCATCACCGCGGAGGCGACCCTGTCGTTCCTCGGCGTCGGCCTCCCCGGCTCCGTGATGTCGTGGGGCAACGACATCAGCCAGGCCCAGCGCGACCTGCGGACCAACCCGCAGACGCTGATCTACCCGTCCGCCGCGCTGACCATCACCGTGCTGAGCTTCATCCTCATGGGCGAGGCCCTGCGCGACGCGCTCGACCCGAAGGCGAGGGCCCTCCGATGACCGACTCGACCACTCCGAAGGGGCCCCTGCTCCAGGTCACCGACCTCGAGGTCGGCTTCCAGACCGGCAGCGGCCTGGTGCCCGCCCTGCGCGGTGTCAGCCTCACGATCGAGCACGGCCAGACCGTCGCCATCGTGGGGGAGTCGGGCTCGGGCAAGTCGACGACCGCCGCGGCGATCATCGGCCTGCTCCCCGGTTCCGGCAAGGTCACCGGCGGCTCCGTGCTCTTCGACGGGAAGGACCTCGCGAAGGCGACGCGCTCCGAGCTCGAGGACATCCGCGGCCGCCGCATCGGCTACGTGCCGCAGGACCCGATGTCGAACCTCAACCCCGTGTGGTCGGTCGGCTTCCAGGTCGAGGAGACCATCCGGGCGAACGGTCTCGCGACCGGCCGCAAGGAGGTGCGCGCCAAGGCGATCGAGGTGCTGCAGAACGCCGGTCTCGCTGACGCGGAGAAGCGGCTGAAGCAGTTCCCGCACCAGTTCTCCGGAGGCATGCGCCAGCGCGTCCTGATCGGCATCGGCCTGGCCGCGGCGCCCCAGCTCCTCATCGCCGACGAGCCGACCTCGGCTCTCGACGTCACGGTGCAGCGGCGGATCCTCGACCACCTCGAGACGCTGACGAAGACCGACGGCACCGCGCTGCTCTTCATCACGCACGACCTGGGCCTCGCCGCCGAGCGCGCCGAGAAGCTCATCGTCATGTACAAGGGTCGCATCGTCGAGTCCGGCGCCTCGGTCGAGGTGCTGCAGAACCCGCAGCACCCCTACACGCAGCGCCTGATCGCCGCGGCCCCGAGCCTCGCCTCGCGCCGCATCCAGTCGACCGCCGGAGCCGCGAAGGAGTCGGTGCCCGGCGAGTCCGCCGCCGTCGCCGAGGTCGACCTCGTCCGCGCGGCGGGCACCCACACGGGCGCCCCCACGACGACGAAGCCGATGATCGAGGTCGAGAACCTGACCAAGGTCTTCAAGATCCGCCGCGGCGGGCTGAAGGCCGAGGACTTCACGGCCGTGGACGACGTCTCGTTCTCGATCCCCAAGGGCACCACCACCGCCCTCGTGGGCGAGTCGGGCTCGGGCAAGTCGACGATCGCGCGCCTCGTGCTCGGTCTTGAGACCGCCACCAAGGGGGCCATCTCGATCGACGGACGTCGCACCGAGAAGCTCCGCGGCAAGGAGATGCTGGCGCTGCGCCGGTCGATGCAGCCCGTGTTCCAGGACCCGTACGGCTCGCTCGACCCGCTGCACAACATCGGCAACACGATCTCGGAGCCGCTGCGGGTGCACAAGGTCGGCGACCGCGCCTCGCAGCGCGAGCGCGTCTTCGAGCTGCTCGACCAGGTCTCGCTCCCGCGCGTCATCGCCGGGCGCTACCCGAACGAGCTCTCCGGTGGTCAGCGCCAGCGCGTCGCCATCGCCCGGGCACTCGCGCTCAAGCCCGAGATCGTCGTGCTCGACGAGGCCGTCTCGGCGCTCGACGTGCTCGTGCAGGCGCAGATCCTCCGCCTGCTCGCGGATCTGCAGGCCGAGCTCGGACTGACCTACCTGTTCATCACGCACGACCTGGCCGTGGTCCGCGTGATCGCGGACGACGTCTGCGTGATGCAGAAGGGTCGCATCGTCGAGCACGCGCCGACCGACACGGTGTTCGACTCCCCGGAGCAGGAGTACACCCGCGAGCTGCTCGCGGCGATCCCCGGCGCCGGGATCGAGTTCGCGGTCTGATCCGCCGCCGCGAGGGCCCCGTTCCGCGCCCGAGAGTCCCGTGTTCCGCGGGGTGATCGGACCGGATCGGGGCCCTCCGTCGTTCCGCGGCGCGCCTGCGGTACGATGGAGGGTCCCCCTTCATGCACGAGAACACGAGACGAGTCCGTTCACATGGCAAGTGCCACCCGCTCCGACCTGCGCAACGTCGCGATCGTCGCCCACGTCGACCATGGCAAGACCACCCTGGTCGACGCCATGCTCAAGCAGACGAACTCCTTCGACGCGCACGCCCACGTGGACGAGCGCGCGATGGACTCGAACGAGCTCGAGCGCGAGAAGGGCATCACGATCCTCGCGAAGAACACCGCGGTCTCGTACCGCGGCAAGCACGCGACCGAGGGCCCCATCACGATCAACGTGATCGACACCCCGGGCCACGCCGACTTCGGCGGCGAGGTCGAGCGCGGCCTGTCGATGGTGGACGGCGTCTGCCTCCTCGTCGACGCGTCCGAGGGCCCCCTCCCGCAGACCCGCTTCGTGCTCCGCAAGGCGCTCGAGGCCAAGCTGCCCGTGATCCTGCTGGTCAACAAGACCGACCGCCCCGATGCGCGCATCGACGAGGTCGTCGCCGAGAGCCAGGATCTGCTCCTCGGCCTCGCCTCCGACATGGCGGACGACGTCCCCGACCTCGACCTCGACGCGATCCTCGACGTCCCCGTCGTCTACGCCTCCGGCAAGGCGGGCCGCGCGTCCTCGAACAAGCCCGAGAACGGCACCCTGCCCGACGCGGAGGACCTCGAGCCGCTGTTCGAGGCGATCCTGAAGCACATCCCGGCGCCGACCTACGACGACGAGGCGCCCCTCCAGGCCCACGTCACGAACCTCGACGCCTCGCCCTTCCTCGGCCGCCTCGCGCTGCTGCGCGTCTTCAACGGCAACATCAAGAAGGGCCAGACGGTCGCCTGGGTCCACCACGACGGCACGCACACGAACGCCCGCATCACCGAGCTGCTGATCACGAAGGCGCTCGACCGCTACCCGGCCGAGTCCGCCGGCCCCGGCGACATCGTCGCGATCGCGGGCTTCCCCGAGATCACCATCGGCGAGACCATCGCCGACCCGGAGGACATCCGCCCGCTGCCGGCCATCACGGTCGACGACCCGGCGATCTCGATGACCATCGGCACCAACACCTCGCCGCTCGTCGGCAAGGTCAAGGGCCACAAGCTCACCGCGCGCATGGTCAAGGACCGCCTCGACCGCGAGCTCATCGGAAACGTGTCGCTCAAGGTCCTCGACATCGGCCGCCCCGACTCGTGGGAGGTCCAGGGCCGCGGCGAGCTCGCGCTGGCGATCCTCGTCGAGCAGATGCGCCGCGAGGGCTTCGAGCTCACCGTCGGCAAGCCCCAGGTGGTCACCCGCCAGGTCGACGGCAAGACGCACGAGCCGTTCGAGCACCTGACGATCGACGCCCCCGAGGAGTACCTCGGCGCCATCACGCAGCTCCTCGCCGCCCGCAAGGGCCGCATGGAGAACATGGCGAACCACGGCACCGGCTGGGTCCGCATGGAGTTCATCGTCCCCTCGCGCGGTCTGATCGGCTTCCGCACCGAGTTCCTCACCACCACGCGCGGCACCGGCATCGCGAACGCGATCCTGCACGGCTACGAGCCGTGGGCCGGCGCCATCGTCACCCGCAACAACGGCTCGATCGTGGCCGACCGCACCGGTGTCGTCACTCCGTTCGCCATCATCGCGCTCCAGGAGCGCATGACCTTCTTCGTGAACCCCACGGAAGAGGTCTACGAGGGCATGGTCATCGGCGAGAACTCGCGCAACGACGACATGGACGTGAACATCACCAAGGAGAAGAAGCTGACCAACATGCGTCAGTCCACCTCCGACACGTTCGAGTCGATGACGCCGTCGCGTCAGCTGACGCTCGAGGAGTGCCTCGAGTTCGCCCGCGAGGACGAGTGCGTCGAGGTCACCCCCGAGATCGTGCGCATCCGCAAGGTCGAGCTCGACGCCAACGCGCGCGCCCGTCAGACCAGCCGTCTGAAGAAGCAGGGCTGATCCCGTCGGGCGCCCTGCGCGCCCGCTCGGCTCGAGACCGGTCGGAGGTCCACCTCCGGCCGGTCTTCTGCGTCTCGTCCCCCCAGCCCGTCGAGCAGCTGCGCAGCGGCGTCTAGAGACCCACGTGCTCCGGGGGTCGCGGATCTCGATACGGCCGCTGCGCGGCCTACTCGATCAGCGGGGAGGGGCGCCCCCTCTGCGTCAGGCGAAGAGCGCCGACCCCACGAAGTCGCCCTCGCCCCGCGCGCCGGGCGGCACCGCGAAGACCGCCGAGCCGACGTGCTTGATGTACTCGTTCAGCGCATCCCCCGAGAGCGAGCGCTGCACCGTGACGAACTGCTCCGGTGACCGCTGGAACGACAGGAAGAACAGTCCCGCGTTCAGGCGTCCGAGCTCGTCGTTGCCGTCGACGAAGTTGTAGCCGCGACGCAGCAGCCGCGCGCCGTTGTTGACCGACGGATGCGCGAGCCGCACATGGGAGGCCTCGTCGACGAGCGGCGCCCCCGTGGCGCCGGTCGCGGCGAAGTCCGGCTCCGCGAACTCGTCGCCGCCCGAGAGGGGCGCCCCCGAGCCCTTGCTGCGGCCGATCACGCGCTCCTGCTCGCCGAGCTGGCTGCGGTCCCACGTCTCGATGATCATGCGGATCTTGCGCGCCACGAGGTAGCTGCCGCCGACGAGCCAGTCCGGCCCGTCCGACTCCTGCACCCAGACGTGCTCCTGGACCGCGTCGGTCTCCTCCGACTTCACGTTGGCCGTGCCGTCCTTGAACCCGAAGAGGTTCCGCGGAGTGGCCTGCGCGGTCGACGTGGAGGACGTGCGGCCGAAGCCGAGCTGCGACCAGCGCAGCGACGCCCGTCCGAAGGCGATGCGGCTGAGGTTGCGGATCGCGTGCACCGCGACCTGCGGGTCGTTCGCGCAGGCCTGGATGCAGAGATCGCCGCCGCTCGCAGCCGGGACGAGCGCGTCGCCCCGGAACCGGGGGAGCGTCTCGAGGGCGGGCGGCCGCCGGTCCGCGATCCCGAAGCGATCGACGCCGTCCGCGTCGGCGAAGAGGCCGGGACCGAAGCCGAAGGTGATGGTCAGAGCTGTCGCGTCGAGCCCCAGCGCCTCGCCCGTGTCGTCCGGAGGGGCGGTGTCGGGGCCGCCCACGGCGCCCTCCTCGCTGACGTCGAGCCCGCGTGTCAGGCGCGACGCCGCGAGCGTCCAGTCCTGCAGCAGCTCGATCAGGTCCTCGCGGGAGGTGCCCGAGGCGACGTCGAAGGCCGCGAAGTGGAGCCGGTCCTGCGCGGCGGTCGTGATGCCGGCCTGATTCGCACCGAAGAACGGCACGGTGCTCGACGCCCCGGAGGCGGTGGCGCTCGTCGCGGAGGCGACGGCGACGGAACCGCCCACTCCCGCCGCGATGCCGGCCGTCCCCGCGGAGACGAGGCCGAGCAGCCCGCGCCGCGACAGGCGGCGGGGCTGCTCGACGGGGTCGGCGGCGTCGGAGTCGATGTCGGCCGCGGCGTTCTGCTGGTCGTCCATCTACTCCGCGGGCTCCTCGACGCCGAGCACCGTGTGGGTCAGCTGCGAGAGCGGCTCGGACAGGGCGTTCACCTGGTCCGAGAGCTCCTTCTTCTGCTCGTCGGTCACCGAGGAGTAGGAGACGAAGCCCGCGTCGATCGAGCCGTACTGCGCGAGCAGCGAGTCGAGAGCGGTGAACTGGGTCGTGATGTCGGCGGTCAGGTCGGCGCCGTCGTCGCCCGACGCGGACGCGATCGGCTCGACGTTGCCGAAGGCCACCTCGGCGCCCTGCACGTTCGCGGCGAAGTCCATCAGGTCGGTGCCCGACCACCAGTCCTCCTCGCCGGTGATCTTGCCGGCGGCGACCTCGTCGAGCAGCGCGATGGCGCCGTTCGAGATGTCGCCCACCGAGACGGTGAAGTCGTCGGCGTTCACGAGGTCGTAGAGGCTCTGCACGTCGTCCACGAGACCCCGGCCGAACTCGGCGCGCTGCTCAGGAGTCGACGGAGCCCAGTCGAGGTACGCGCTGGTGCCGTCGGAGTTGAGCGCGTCCTGCGCCGGGACCCACAGATCCTTCTCGATGCGGTGGAAGCCCGTCCAGTCCAGTCCCTCCGCGACTGCGTCGACCTCGCGGTAGTCGATCTTCGGGTCGAGGTCACCGAAGGCCTCCGCGGTCGGCTCGATGCGCTCGTAGAAGACGCGGGTGGAGGCGAAGAGGCCGCGGGCCGTCTCGTCGTCGCCGGCGGTGTAGGCATCGGCGAAGGCCTGCACAGCGGGGAGGAGCTCGCCCGCCTGCGACTTCACGTAGGCGACGTAGTTGGTCACGGCCGACTCGGTCGCCGCCTTCTCGTCGGCCGACTGCTCGGTCGCCTCGCCGGTGACCGTGAACTCCGCCAGTCCCACGGGAGCACCGACCTGCTGGAACTTGCACGCGGTGTAGTAGGTGCCCGGCTCGAGCTGGGCGACGTACGACACCGTCTGGCCGGGAGTGACGTTCTCCTTCTCGCCGACGATGCGCAGCTTGTCGTCAGCGAGGATCTCGAACTCGTTGACGTCGGAGCCGTCGTTCGCGAGCGAGAAGGTGACGGCGCCGGCCTCGGCGGTCGCGGCCGAGACATCGCACGACTCGTCGCTGATCGCGACGTCGAGAGCCGCGGACGAGGAGGCGGCGGTGTTCGGGACGCAGCCCGAGAGCGCGAGCGCGAGGACACCGGCGCCGGCGAGGCCGGACAGGGCGCGGGGGAGCGGGGAGCGACGGGGGAGTGCGCGCGAGGGCATGGTTCTCCTGGAGTAGAGGGCAGGACGCACCGGCGGAGCCGGAGTCAGACGGAGGTGGGAGCGGGGGTCGCGACCGGGGCCGCGCTGCCCCGACGCGGTCGGCGGAGCCGGACCTGGCGGACGAAGAGCAGGCCGACGACGGCGAGGTAGAGCAGCCATGCGGCGAACTGCAGCGCGGTCGGCTCGGGGGTGTAGTTGAAGAGCCCGCCGAGGATCGCGGCGATCGGTGCGGGAACCACGGGGCCGAGGCTGAAGAGCGGAGCGCCCCAGCCGGGCAGCAGGGCCGCCTCCTGCAGGTCGCCGACGCCGTACGAGAGCACGCCTGCGGCGACCAGGATGAGGAAGCCGCCGGTCCAGGTGAAGAACCGGCCGAGATCGATCCGGACGAAGCCGCGGAAGATCAAGTAGGCGATGACGACCGCCGAGAGGATGCCCAGGAGTGCGCCGATCGTGCCGATCCAGGCGTCCGCCCCCGAGGAGGCGCTGCTCGAGGACACGCTCGCCCAGACGAACAGGGCCGTCTCGATGCCCTCACGCCCCACGCTGACGAAGCCGAGGACCACGATGCCGAGGGCGGATCCGCCGACGGCCGCATCGAGCCGCGACTCCAGCTCGCCCTTGAGGCTCCGGGCGTTCGCGCCCATCCAGAAGATCATCCAGGTGACGAGCCCGACCGCGAGGATCGAGAGCCCGCCGCCGAGCAGCTCCTGCGCCTGGAACGACAGTCCGTACGGTCCCCAGGTGAGGATCGCCCCGGTCACGAGCGAGATCGCGACGGCCGCGGCGATGCCGGTCCACAGGCGCGGCAGCACGTCGCGGCGCCCGAGCTTGGTCAGGTAGGCGACGAGGATGCCGACCACGAGGCCCGCTTCGAGGCCTTCGCGGAGGCCGATGAGGTAATTTGCGAGCACGCGTGTTCTCTCGGTCGATCGCGGGGAGGGACGGGGACGACCCCCGCCCCGGGCCCGAACCTTCGGTAAGCCTTGCCTTACCGGAGTCGACTGTAGTGCTCTGCCCGATCGCCTGTCCAGAAGCGGCGCGGGACGCACCGGCGCGCCGAACGGAAGGTAGGAGTGTGGACGCGAGCCCAGTCGGAGCGGACGAGCGGATCGTGGCCGTCCACGCGCATCCGGACGACGAGAGCATCACCATGGGCGGGACTCTCGCGCACCTCGTGGCGCAGGGCGCCTCGGTGACGGTGGTCACCGCCACGCGCGGGGAGTGCGGCGAGGTCATCCCGGAGGACCTCGCGTCACTCGAGGGCTCCGAGGATCTCGCCTCCCACCGCACGTCCGAGCTGGTCGTCGCACTCACGGCGCTCGGAGTCGCCGACCACCGCTTCCTCGGCGCCGAGGGCGCTCGGGCGCGCGGCCTCTCGCCGCGCGTCTACCGCGACTCCGGCATGCAGTGGGGGCCCGGCCGCGTCCCCGAGCCGCTCGAGCCCGTGCACCCGGCGGCCCTCACCGCCGGCTCGGAGGAGGAGCAGATCGCCGACCTGATCGCCGTGCTGCAGCAGACCCGGGCCGAGGTCGTCCTCTCGTACGACGCGGGGGGCGGCTACGGGCACCCGGACCACGTTCGCACCGCGGCCATCGCCCGGCAGGCGGCCGAGCTGCTCGGCCTGCGCTTCCTTGCCGTCCTGCCCGAGGACGCTCCGCCCGCACCCGGGGACGTCGTCCTCGAGCTCAGCGCCGACGACTGGGCCCGCAAGCGCGCCGCACTCGAGGCCCACGGCACCCAGATCGTCGTCGAGGACGGGACGGCGAGGCTCTCGAGCGGTCCCGCGTTCCCCATCGCCCGTATCGAGCGCTTCCGCCCGGCTCCCGCGGCCGCGGTCGAGGAGCCGGTGGCCGAGGAGCGCCCCGATCTGCGCTCGCGGGTCGTGTCCGGCGCCCTCTCGGTGCTCGTCGGCGCGGTCGTCGGAGCGATCACCACCGTCGCCCACCAGAGCACCGTCGTCGTCGGCGACGCCGTGCTGCCCGTGGGCCTCGCCGCGTCCCTCGTCGCGGTGCTGCTGCTGCTCCTGGGCCTGCGGATCGTGATGGTGGACCGCTTCGTCGCCTTCTGCACGGCCATGGGGCTGCTGGGGGTCATCGGGCTGCTGGCGCTGCGCAGCGCCGGAGGATCCGTCCTGGTGCCCGCGAACGGCCTCGGCATCGCGTGGACCTTCGTCCCCGCGCTCATCGCCCTCGTGGTGATCGCCTGGCCGCGGCTGGGTCCGGCGTCCCCAGCGCTCTCGGAGCCGCGGAAGCCCGCCGCGGGACTCGACGCCCCGTCGCTCCGCGTACGATAGAAGCCTCTGTTCGAAGGGACGCCACGACCGTGACCTACGTGATCGCACTTCCGTGCGTCGATGTCAAAGACCGCGCCTGCATCGACGAATGCCCGGTCGACTGCATCTACGAAGGCGAGCGCTCGCTCTACATCCACCCCGACGAGTGCGTCGACTGCGGTGCCTGCGAGCCGGTGTGCCCCGTCGAGGCGATCTACTACGAGGACGACCTCCCCGAGGAGTGGTCCGACTACTACAAGGCCAACGTCGAGTTCTTCGACGAGATCGGCTCCCCGGGCGGAGCGGCGAAGGTCGGCGTGATCGCGAAGGATCACCCGGTCATCGCGGTCCTCCCGCCCCAGGGCCACTGAGCGGCCCTCCGGTGGCGCTCGGAGCCCTGCCCGACTACCCCTGGGACCTGATGGGTCCCGCGACGGCGCTCGCGTCGTCGCACCCCGACGGCCTCGTCGACCTCTCGATCGGCTCGCCCGTCGACCCGACGCCCCCGCTCATCCGCGACGCCCTCGCGCGGGCGACGGACGCGCACTCGTACCCGACGACGGTCGGCACCCCGGCTCTGCGCGAGGCGATCGCGGCGTGGTTCGCGCGTCGCCGGGCGGTCCCGGGGCTCGGAGTGGACGAGGTCCTGCCGACCATCGGCTCCAAGGAGCTCGTCGCCTGGCTGCCGTTCCTGCTGGGCCTGGGCGACGGCGATGTCGTCGTCCATCCCCGCGCGGCCTACCCCACCTACGCGATGGGGGCCTCGATCGCGGGTGCCTCCGTCCTGGCCTCCGACGACCCCGACGAGTGGCCCGAGCGGACCCGCCTGGTCTGGCTGAACTCTCCCGGCAACCCGGACGGCGCGGTGCTCGACGTCCCCGCTCTGCAGAGGGCCGTCGCCCGTGCCCGCGAGCTCGGCGCCGTCATCGCCGGCGACGAGTGCTACGCCGAACTCGGCTGGGACGGCCGCTGGGCCGACGAGCCGATCCCGAGCATCCTCGATCCGCGGGTCGTCGGCGGCAGCCGCGAGGGCGTGCTGGGCGTCTACTCGCTCAGCAAGCAGTCGAACCTCGCCGGCTACCGCGCCGCGTTCGTCGCGGGCGACTCCGCTCTCATCGCCCGCCTCGTCACCGTGCGCAAGCACGCCGGCATGATCGTGCCCGGTCCGCTGCAGGAGGCGATGATCACCGCCCTGGGCGACGACGCGCACGTGGCCGAGCAGAAGGAGCGGTACCGCGCCCGTCGCGACCGCCTGCGCCCCGCGCTCGAGGCCGCCGGCTTCCGCATCGACCGCAGCGAGGCCGGCCTGTACCTCTGGGCCACCGAGGGGCGGCCCGCCTGGGAGTCGATCGAGCGCCTCGCGCGGATCGGCGTGCTCGCCGGACCGGGCGTCTTCTACGGCGACCACTTCACCGAGCATGTGCGGCTGTCGCTGACCGCCGGCGACGAGCGGATCGACGCGGCCGCGTCGCGCCTCTCCGCCGGCCTCTCCTAGACCGCCGCCGCGGGCGTCCCGCCTCCCTCCCAGGGCGGGTCATGGCGGTATCCCACAACGCGCGCCCCGGAGCACTGGCCGGTGCAGCAGGTCCCCTGCTGTGCCCTTAGGCTGTAGGAGGTTCGGTCGATGTCGCCACACAACGGCGCCGACTGCACCGCCCACACCCGGCGCCGCCTGCTCCGTGCGAGCGCGCTGCCCGGGGAGCGACCGTGACGACCTGGGAGGCGTTGTGACCGAATCCGGCACGCAGAGCGACGGAACCGCGACGGTGGAGGCACCGGAGCCCGCCACGGAGAGCGCGCCGGCTGCGGCCGAGGCCCAGCCCGAGAAGGTGACGCTCACCTTCGGCGACCGCACCGCCGACTTCCCGATCCTCCGCAGCGTCGACGGCGCCTCGAGCATCGACTTCTCGACCCTGACGAAGCAGACCGGCTTCATGTCGCTCGACTACGGCTTCGTCAACACGGCGGCGACCAAGTCGCAGATCACGTACATCGACGGCGACAAGGGCGTCCTGCGGTACCGCGGGTACCCGATCGAGGAGGTCGCGACGAACGCGACGTACCTCGAGGTGGCCTGGCTCCTCATCTACGGTGAGCTGCCCACCGCCGACGAGCTCGCGGGCTTCGACGAGCGCATCCGCCGCCACACGCTCCTGCACGAGGACCTCAAGCGCTTCTTCGACGCGCTCCCGCACAGCGCGCACCCGATGTCGGTGCTCTCCGCGGGAGTCTCGGCCCTGTCCACCTACTACGAGGACAGCTCGAACCCCAAGGATCCCGAGGCCGTCGAGCTGACGACGATCCGCCTGCTCGCGAAGCTGCCGGTCATGGCCGCGTACGCGCACAAGAAGAGCATCGGCCAGGCGTTCCTGTACCCCGACAACTCGCTGAGCTTCGTCGACAACTTCCTCCGACTGAACTTCGGCACCATGGCCGAGCGGTACGACGTCGACCCGGTCCTCTCCAAGGCGCTCGACCGTCTGCTGATCCTCCACGAGGACCACGAGCAGAACGCGTCGACCTCGACCGTGCGCCTGGTCGGCTCGACCGAGGCCAACCTCTACGCGTCCGTCTCCGCCGGCATCAACGCGCTCTTCGGCCCGCTGCACGGCGGAGCGAACGAGGCCGTCCTGACGATGCTCGGCCGCATCCGCGAGTCGGGCGAGAGCGTCCAGACCTTCGTCGAGCGGGTGAAGAACAAGGAGGAGGGCGTGCGCCTGATGGGCTTCGGCCACCGGGTGTACAAGAACTACGACCCGCGCGCGAAGCTCGTCAAGGAGAGCGCCTCGGAGGTGCTGCAGGCGCTCGGAGTGAAGGACCCGCTGCTCGACATCGCCATGGAGCTCGAGGCCCTCGCGCTCGAGGACGACTACTTCAAGGAGCGCCGCCTCTACCCGAACGTCGACTTCTACACCGGGGTCATCTACAAGGCGATGGGCTTCCCGACCCGCATGTTCACCGTGCTGTTCGCGATCGGCCGCCTGCCCGGCTGGATCGCCCACTGGCGCGAGATGAACATCGACAAGCAGACCAAGATCGGCCGCCCCCAGCAGCTCTACATGGGCGCCTCCGAGCGCCACTGGCCCACCGGCAGCTGACCCGCCGCCCCGATGCCGTCTCCGCCCTGCGGAGGCGGCATCGTCCGTTCACCCCCCTCTGCTGGTCGAGTAGCCCGCTCGCGGGCGTATCGAGACCCCGGTCTCCGGGAGGGGTGGTCTCGATACGCCGTCTGCGACGGCTGCTCGACCAGCGGGGGTCAGCAGCGGGAGAACTCTCTGCTGGTCGAGTAGCCCGCTCGCGGGCGTATCGAGACCCCCCCGCAACCCGGCCTCAGGCGTGCAGCGCCGTGTTCAGCTCGATGCCCGCACCGGTGCGGGGGAGCACCTCCACCGCGCCCGTCAGCGAGTTGCGGCGGAACAGCAGGTTCGGCACGCCCGACAGCTCGACGGCCTTCACCGTCTGCGGGCGCCCGTCGGACCGGGGCGCTCCTCCGACCACCACGACCTTCGTGCCCGCCGTGACGTACAGCCCCGCCTCGACGACGGAGTCGTCCCCGATCGAGATCCCGATGCCCGAGTTCGCCCCGAGCAGGGCGCGGGCGCCGATCGAGATCCGCTGCGTGCCTCCGCCCGACAGCGTGCCCATGATCGACGCACCGCCGCCGATGTCGGAGCCGTCGCCGACGACGACGCCCTGCGAGATCCGACCCTCGACCATCGAGCTGCCGAGCGTCCCGGCGTTGAAGTTCACGAAGCCCTCGTGCATCACGGTCGTGCCCGGAGCGAGGTGCGCGCCCAGGCGCACGCGCGAGGTGTCCGCGATCCGCACCTTGGCCGGAGTGACGTAGTCGGTCAGCCGGGGGAACTTGTCGATCCCGGCGGCCTGGATGCCGTGCCGGCGCAGCGACGGGCGGAGTCGCGTGAACGAGTCGGGGGACACCGGTCCGGCGTTGGTCCAGACCACGTTCGGCAGGTGCGCGAAGACGCCGTCGAGGTTCACCGTGTTCGGCTGGACGAGCAGGTGCGAGAGCAGGTGCAGGCGCAGGTAGGCGTCCGACGTCGAGGCCGGCGGCGAGGAGAGGTCGATCTGCAGGGTCACCACGTCGATGCGCACCTCGCGCCGGGGGTCCTCTCCCGCGAGCGATTCGAACTCGGCCGGGACGATCCACGGGTCGCGGCCGGCGGGGATCGTGCCCAGGCGCGGCTCCGGGAACCAGGTGTCGAGGACGGTGCCGTCGGAGGCGATCGTGGCGAGCCCGTAGCCCCAGGCGGAGGCGGGCGCGGAGGAGTCGGCGGAGTGCTCGGGGGTCATGGCACCCAGGGTAGCGCGCGGCCCGCGGCCGCTACCCTGGGTGCCATGGCCGCTCCGACCCCCGCCGCTCCGCCCCTCGTGAGGCTGGATCTCGCGTCCGATCCGATCGCGCTGACGCGGGTGCTGTGCGACATCCCGTCCGTCTCGGGGGAGGAGTCGGCACTGGCCGACGCGGTCGAGGCGGCGCTGTCCGCCTGCGATCACCTCGAGGTGATCCGCGACGGGGACACGGTCGTCGCGCGCACCTCGCTCGGCCGAGCGCAGCGCGTCGTCATCGCCGGTCACCTCGACACCGTCCCGATCAACGGCAACCTGCCCGTCGTCGACGAGAGCATCGACGGAGTCGAGTACCTGGTCGGGCGCGGCACCGTCGACATGAAGGCGGGGGTCGCCGTGCAGCTCGTCCTCGCCGCCGAGCTCGTCGAGCCCGCGGTCGACGTCACCTGGATCTGGTACGACAACGAGGAGGTCGCCTCCGACCTCAACGGCCTCGGACGGCTGGCCCGCCACCGCCCCGACCTCTTCGCCGCCGATTTCGCCGTTCTGGGCGAGCCGACGAGCAGCGAGGTCGAGGGCGGCTGCAACGGCACCCTGCGCGTCGACGTCGTGACCCGCGGACTCCGCGCCCACTCCGCCCGCAGCTGGGTCGGCGAGAACGCCATCCACGCGGCCGCACCGATCCTCGATCGGCTCGCCGCCTACGAGCCGCGCGAGGTCGAGGTCGAGGGCCTCGTCTACCGCGAGGGCGTCAACGCCGTGCGGATCTCGGGAGGAGTGGCCGGCAACGTCATCCCCGACCTCTGCACGGTCCACGTCAACTACCGCTTCGCTCCGAACCGCACCGGTGCCGAGGCCGTCGAGCACCTCCGCGAGCTCTTCCACGGCTTCGAGGTCGAGGTCGTCGACCTCGCCGAGGGCGCCCGCCCCGGCCTCGACGCGCCGCTCGCTCAGGCCTTCCTCTCCTCCGTCGGCGCCGAGGCGAAGCCGAAGTACGGATGGACGGACGTCGCGCGCTTCTCGGCGATGGGAGTGCCGGCCGTGAACTACGGCCCCGGCGACCCCCTCAAGGCCCACGCCGACGACGAGCGCGTCGCGGTGCACGAGATCACGGCCTGCGCCGACGGTCTCCGCGGCTGGTTGAGCACCCCCGCGTGACCGCCGTCGCTCCGGCGTCGACGGCGCGTCGACGGGCCCGGCTCCGACTCGTCCCGTGGTGGGCGCGGGTGCTCGCCGTCTTCGTGCTCACGCGCCTGGTCACCACCGTGATCCTGCTGCAGTTCGCCGCGAACCAGGCCGCCAACTCCTGGACCGGCCCGTCCCCCTCCTACTCCGCCTTCGCCTCGATGTGGGACGGGCGCTGGTACGAGATCATCGCCCTCTCCGGCTACCCCTCCACCCTCCCGGTCACCGAGGCGGGCGAGATCGGCGAGAACGCCTGGGCGTTCATGCCGCTCTACCCAGCGGTGGTCCGCCTACTCATGCTGGTCACGGGCCTCGGATGGGCGCCCGCCGCCGTCACCGTCTCGGTCGTCTGCGGAGCGGTCACCTCCCTGGTCCTCTACCGCCTCCTCCGGCACTCGCTCAGCGAGACGCAGTCGCTGGTCGCGGTGCTGCTCTTCTGCGTCGCTCCCACCTCGCCGCTGCTGCAGCTGGCCTACGCCGAGTCTGCGGCGATGATGCTGACCGCGATCACCCTGCTGCTGCTCGTGCGCGGGCGGTACGCGCTCGTCTTCCCGGTCGTCCTGCTGCTGGGCCTCACCCGGCCGAGCGGGCTGGCCTTCGCCGCGGCGATGGGGCTCTACGTCCTCGTCCGCTTCCTCCGACGCTCGCGCGAGCCCTTCGAGCGCAGCGACTGGCTGCCCACCGTGGCGCTGACGGTCTGGGGCCTCGTGGTCGGCTTCCTCTGGCCGATCGCGGCCTGGGCGGTCACCGGGTCGATCACCGCCTACACCGACACCGAGCTCGCCTGGCGCTCCTCCTACATCGGCTACCAGGAGCTCTTCCCCTTCACCTCGTGGTTCCAGGGCGGGGCGTGGTGGGGCCAGTGGTGGTTCCAGTCGCCGGCCATCGGCATCGTCCTGGTGGTGCTGCTCGTGGCCGCCTTCATCGGCGTCATGGCCTCGCCGTGGGTGCGCCGGCTCGACCTCGTCAGCCGCGCGTGGATCGCGGGCTACGCGGTGTACCTGTTCGCGTTCTTCTTCCCGCAGTCGAGCACGTTCCGGCTGCTCGGGCCGATGTTCCCGCTGGTCGGAGCACTCGCCGTGCCCCGATCGCCGCTCTTCCGGGTCGCACTGGTCCTGGCCGGGATCGGCGGTCAGATCCTCTGGATCTCGGCCTGCTGGGCCGTCGACGGCTACGACTGGACGCCCCCGTGATCGACGTCCCGCGGGCTCGCCGGAGAGCGCGATTTCTCGAACACCGCGGATGCACGATAATAGGGGGATACGTCACGAAAGGGGAACTCTATGGCGGCCATGAAGCCCAGGACCGGAGACGGACCGATGGAGGCTGTTAAAGGAGGGTCGACTCATCGTCGTGCGCGTTCCGCTCGAAGGAGGCGGACGACTCGTCGTCTCGGTCAACGATGCAGAGGCGAAAGAGCTGCACGATGCTCTCGCATCGGTGGTGACCCCCGCCTGACGGCGGCACCACCAGCACCGTCGAGAACGCCCGTCGCACACCGTGCGGCGGGCGTTCCCTCGTTCCAGGACGGATCGGCGCGTCAGGCTCGGCGCTTGTTGGCCTGGAGCAGTCCGTCTCCGATGGGGGAGAGGATGCTCACCACGGCGGGGGACGCGCTGATCTCGGCGACCAGGGTGCGGAACGCCGACGCGATCTCGTCGCGCTGAGCCGGGTTCGAGACCCGTCCCCGCCAGAGGGCGTGAGGGATCAGCACGGTGCCGCCCGGGCGCACGAGCCGCAGCGCGTGCTCGACGTTCTCGATGACCTGGAGCGGATCGCCGTCGACGAAGACGATGTCGTACGAGTTCTCGTTCATCCGGGGCAGCACCTCGAGCGCTCGTCCCGGGATGAGGCGGAGGCGGTTGGGGGACACGCCGGCCTCGTGGAACTGCGCTCGCGCGTGCTGCTGGTGCACCGCCTCCGAGTCGATCGAGGTCAGCATCGCCTCGGGGGCGCCGTCGAGCAGCCACAGGCCGCTCACTCCGGTGCCGGTGCCGATCTCGATGATCTGCGAGGCGCGCGCCGCGGCCGCGATGAGCGAGGACTGCGCCCCGATGGACGGCGAGACGGCGTCGATGCCCAGCTCGACCGAGAGGCGGCGGGCGGAGGCGATGGCCTCGGGCTCGACGACCGCGTCCTCGGCGTACTTCCAGTTGGCATCCTTGTCGGACACGGTCGAGCTCCTCTTGTCGGTGCGGTGGACGGATCGCGTCCGCGCAGGGCAAGGCTACGGTGGCGCGCGGGGTCGGTGCCGCAGGCGCGGCGGGTTACTCTTGTCCCGTGTTCGGTTTGACGTTCGACAAGCTCCTCATCATCGGAGTGATCGCTGTCTTCGTGCTGGGCCCTGATCGCCTCCCGCACTACGCCGCGCAGCTGGGTCAGCTCGTGCGCAAGGTGCGCGGATTCGCCACGCAGGCGCGCGAGCGGGTCAAGGACGAGATGGGCGAGGAGTTCAACGAGGTCGATTGGCGGAAGCTCGATCCGCGCCAGTACGACCCTCGTCGGATCATCCGCGACGCCCTCCTCGAGGACGACCCCGTGCCCACCGTGAAGCCTCCGACGAAGGTCGGCGCGCCCATCACGACGGGGCCCGGCAGCCGGGCCTCGACGCAGGACAGCTATTACACGACGATGAAGCGCTCGCACGGCGAGGGGCAGCTCTCGACCGTCGCTCCGCCGCCCATCGACTCCGAGGCGACCTGACCCGAACGGCTCCCGTCGGCGACGGGTGAGCGGCCGGTCCCGCCAGAGGGTCAGCCGACGCTCATCGGCAGTCGTCGCCCCGTCAGGCCCCGCGGCCGAGCCGCTAGCGTCCTCGCCAGCGCGGTGATCGCCACCGCGGCCGGATCCTCCGGTGCCCCGACGACGACCGGGACGCCGATGTCTCCGCCGGAGCGCAGCGCGACGGCTGATCGGCAGGGACGCGATCACGGGCACCTCGCTCCCCGAGGCGCTCAGACGGCGCGCCACCTCGGCCCCGCCACCGGTGCCGAACAGGTCGAGCACGGACCCGTCGGGCTGCGGCAGACCCGCCATGTTCTCGACGACGCCGATGATCGTCTGACCCGACTGGCGCGCCAGAGCGCCGCTGCGCTCGGCCACATCGGCGGCCGCGGGCTGCGGCGTCGTGACGATCAGCACCTCCGCGTGCGGGAGGAGCTGGCCGATCGAGATCGCGACATCGCCCGTGCCCGGGGGCAGGTCGAGCAGCAGCACGTCCAGATCGCCGAAGTAGACGTCGGTGAGGAACTGCGAGATCGTCCGGTGCAGCATCGGACCGCGCCAGGAGACGGCCGCTCCGCGCGTGTCGCCCTCGAGGAACATCCCGATCGAGATGACCTTGACCCCGTGCGCCACGGGCGGGAGCATCAGCTCGCCCACCCGGGTGGGGCCGTCGACGTGCCCGTCGTGCATCAGGCCGAGGAGCCCGGGGATCGAGAACCCGTGCACGTCGGCGTCGATCAGCCCGACCGAGAGCCCCTGCTGCGCCAGGGCGACGGCGAGGTTCGCGGTGACCGTCGACTTGCCCACTCCGCCCTTGCCGCTGGTGACGGCGTAGACGCGGGTGAGCGAGTCCGGCCCGAAGGGCATGCTGCGCTTGGCGCCGCGGAGCCGCTCCGTGAGCGCGGTGCGCTGGGCCGGGGTCATCACGCCGACCGAGACGCGGACACCGGTCACCCCGGGGGTGCCGGCGACCGCCTCCGTCACGTCCCGCTCGATCGCGGACGCCGCCGGGCAGCCCACGATGGTCAGCCGGATCGCGACGTCCACCGAGCCGTCCGCGGCCGAGGTCACGGACTCGACCATGTCGAGCTCGGTGATGGGCTTGCGGATCTCGGGATCGACGACCCGCGCGAGCGACGCGAGGACCGCGCTCTCGAGGGGAGTCGGGTCAGACATCGCCGCGCTCGGACCTGCTCGTCTCCGTCCGGTCCTTCTCGAGCTCCTCGACGAGGCTGCGCAGCTCCGAGCGGATGAAGTCCTTGCTCGCCATGTCGCGGATCGCGAGCCGCAGGGCCACGACCTCTCGGGCGAGGTACTCGGTGTCGGCCAGGTTGCGCTCGGCGCGCTGGCGGTCCTGCTCGATCTGCACGCGGTCGCGGTCGTCCTGCCGGTTCTGCGCGAGCAGGAGCAGGGGAGCGGCGTAGGAGGCCTGCAGCGAGAGGATCAGCGTCAGCACGGTGAAGCCCAGGGCCTGCGAGTCGAAGCGCGCGTCCTCGGGTCCGTAGGTGTTGAAGACGAGCCAGAACACGCAGAAGATCGTCATGCCGAACAGGAACCACGGGGTTCCCATTCCGCGGGCGAACGACTCGGTCAGTCGCCCGAAGCGGTCGCTGCTCTGGCGGTTGCGCAGGGGCAGCACGCGCGTGCGGAGTCCCTTCGGGGCGTCGAGCCGCCGATCCTGCTTCGCGTCCTTAGCCACGCGCGCCCCTCCATCCTCGTCGTCGTCCGCCGTTCGCCGCCTTCGCGGGCGGCGGCACCAGCGGGATGCCCCGCGTGGTCGTGCTCACCGGTGAGCGGGGCTCGTCGTCGCCGTCGTGGCTGCGCCAGTCCTCGGGGAGCAGGTAGTCGAGCACGTCGTCGATGGTGACGACGCCGACCAGCCGGTGCGTCTCGTCGACCACGGGCACCGACACGAGGTTGTAGCTCGCGAGGATGCGGGCGACTTCGGCGGCGGACGTGTCCGGCGTGATCGGGTCGAAGCTCTGATCGAGCAGGGTGCCCAGGCGCTCGTGCGGCGGGTAGCGGAGCATCCGCTGGAAGTGCACCATGCCGAGGAAGCGGCCGGTCGGCGGCTCGTACGGCGGCAGGGTGACGCAGACCGCGGCTCCGAGGGCGGGAGCGAGCTCGTGACGGCGGATGAGGGCGAGGCCCTCGGCCACGGTCGCCTCGGACGACACGATGATCGGCTCGGTCGTCATCAGGCCGCCGGCAGACTCGGGTGCGTAGCTGAGGAGCATGCGGACGTCGTCCGCCTCCTCCGGCTCCATCAGGCCCAGGAGGGCCTCGCCGCGCTCGTCCGAGAGCTGGGCGATCAGGTCGGCCGCGTCGTCGGGCTGCATCTGGTCGAGCACGTCGGCGGCGCGGTCGTCGTCGAGCTGACCGAGGATCTCGACCTGCTCGCTCTCGGGCATCTCCTCGAGAACGTCCGCGAGCCGGTCGTCCGAGAGCTCGCCCGCGACCTCGAGCATGCGCTGGGTCGGCAGGTCGAGCAGGGTGCTCGCGAGGTCGGCGGGCTTGAGCTCGGCGAGGCTCGCGACGTACTGCTCGGCCGACTGCGCCTCGCCCGAGACGGTCTCGCGGACCTCGCGCCAGCCGGCGAACGCGGTCGCGCCCTTGGCGAAGGGGGAGGGGCTCGTCTTGGGACGGCGGACGAACAGCTGCGCGAGCTGCCACTCCCCGGGTCCGACCTCCTCGATCGCGACATCCTCGACGACGGCGTCGCCGGATCCGTCGACGAACGTCATGCGGCGGCCGAGCAGCTCGGCGATGACGCGGACCTCGCCGCCGCGCTGCTCGAAGCGGCGCACGTTGATCAGACCGGTGGTGATGATCTGGCCGCTGCCGATGCTCGTGACGCGTCCGATCGACACGAACACGCGGCGGCGTCCGGGGATCTCGACGACGAGCCCGACGACGCGGGGCGGATCGTTCTGGCGGTAGACCAGGAGCACGTCGCGGACCTTGCCGACGCGGTCGCCGGCGGGGTCGAAGACGGTGCATCCGACCAAGCGCGCGACGAAGACTCTGGCGGAACTCACGGCTACAAACCTAGTGCCGCCCACCGGGATGTCCGCCGAGCGTTCCCGACCGACGTTCGGCGTGCTCACCATCGCCGCCCAGAGTCCTCCAAGACCCCTGTGCCAGTCTGAGCGGGTGACTCAGCAGACGCCGTTCAACGGCCGCAAGGCGGTCTTCCCGACCATCCCGCGCGGCGAGATCCTCGCGATCTTCGACACGTACCAGGAGGCGCAGGCCGCCGTCGACGTGCTGGCCCGTGCCGACTTCCCGGTGAAGCAGCTCGCGATCATCGGCAACGAGCTCAAGAGCGTCGAGCGCGTCACCGGCAAGCTCACCTGGGGGCGCGTGGCGCTGGCGGGAGCCGCCTCGGGAGCCTGGTTCGGAATCTTCCTGGGCCTGCTCCTGATCATCTTCTCCCCGACCACGCAGTTCTCGTTCCTGATCGCGGCCGTGCTGCTCGGCGCCGGTTTCGGCATGCTGTTCGGTCTCGCGTCGTACGCGGTCAACCGCCGGCGCCGCGATTTCACGTCGACGATGCAGGTCATCGCGACCAGCTACTCCGTGCTCGCCGACCCCGAGGTCGTGAACCGCGGCCGCAACCTGCTCGACGGGCAGGGCGCCGCCGCCGAGGCGCCTCAGGCGAGCTGGGCGCCGCCACCCGCCAACGCCGGCGACCCGGTGCCCGTCCGCCCCGAGGACGACCAACGCTGATCCACCTCGAACGCCCCCGGCTCCGGCCGGGGGCGTTCGTCGTCCCCCGCCTCCCCCTTGCTGGTCGAGTAGCCCCGCAGGGGCGTATCGAGACCCCGCGTCTGCGGGGTGCTGCGGATCTCGATACGCCCGCGGTGCGGGCTACTCGATCAGCTGAGGGCGGCGTGCAGCTCCTCTTCCCCCTGCTGGTCGAGTAGCCCCACAGGGGCGTGTCGAGACCCCGGGTCTGCGGATGCTGCGGATCTCGATACGCCCGCGGTGCGGGCTACTCGATCAGCGGGCGGAGGCGTGCTGCCCGTCTTCCCCTTGCTGGTCGAGTAGCCCCGTAGGGGCGTATCGAGACCCCGCGCCTTGCGTACTCCCGCTCCGCGGGCCTACTCGATCAGCAGGGGGCGCCTCTACTTCGCCGCCGACCCCACCGGCGGCAGCACGATCTCCACGACCAGCCCGTGCGGCTGACGGTTCCGCAGACCCGCCGTGCCGCCCGCCGACAGCACCGTCGTGTGGACGAGGGCGAGCCCGAGGCCGCTGCCACCCGAGGCGAGGGTGCGGGAGTCGTCGGGCCGCGAGAACCGGTCGAACGCCACCGGGATGAACTCGTCCGGCATGCCCGGCCCGTCGTCCGCCACCGACAGGAGCAGCCGTCCGTCCTGCTGCGAGAGCGCTGCGACGACCATCCCGCCGCGGGGCAGCGCCTGGATCGCGTTCCGGACCAGGTTGTCGATCACGCGCCCGAAGTCCTGCGCCGCGACTCCGTAGAGGCGGGCGGGCTCCCGCTCGTCGATCTCGTAGTCGATCTCGACGTCCGACTCGGAGGCGAGCAGCCGGGTGCGGTCGACCGCGCCGACCAGCTCGTCGACGAGATCGGCGAAGGCGGACGTCGGCCGCACCGACCTGCTCTCGATCCGCGAGATGTCGAGCAGCGCCGAGGCGAGGCGCACGAGGCGGTCGACGCTCTTGCGCGCATCCAGGATCACCCGATCGACCGCCGCCGGGTCCTCGACGCGGTGGTGCGCGATCTCGAGCTGCGCCGAGAGCGCGGCCAGGGGCGTCCGCAGCTCGTGGCTCGCGTCCGACACCATCTGCTTCTCGCGGGCGAGGGAGGCGGTCTGCTTCTGCAGGAACGCGTTGAGCGTCTCGGCCAGCTCGTCGATCTCGTCGCGCGTGCCGACGACGGGCAGCTGATCACCCTGACCCGGGTCGGCCGCGATCTCGTCGGCCCGGGCGCGCATCCGCCGCACCGGAGCCAGTGCAGTGCCGGTCAGGATCCACGAGGCGAGGCCGAAGGTCACGACGAGGAAGATCGCGGCGTAGACGAGCACGTGCGCGAAGTCGTCGAGGACCAGCTGCGAGGCGGCCTGGTCGCGCGCGGTGACGACCGACCACGTCGCTCCGTCGTCGTCGACCGCGGCCACGCGGACGAGGTAGCTCGTGCTGCCCGTCGTGATGCTCGTGTAGCGGGCGGTCGCGTCAGCGCCCGTCTCGCGCAGATCGTCGACGACGGCGTCGCCGAGGGTGGTGGGCATCGTCGACGCGTTCACCGTCCCGTCGGGATCGAGCGCGAGGTAGAGCTGCCCGGTGGAGGAGCCCTCCACCCGGGGCACGTTCCCCGCTGAGATGTCGCGGCGGATCTCGTCCTCGATCGAGGTCAGGATCGTCCGCTCGCTGCGCTCCACGATCCCCGACACGACCTGGTAGAAGAGGAGCGCCGCGAGAGCGAAGAGCACCGTGGCGACCGCCACGCTGCCGATCGTGATGCGCGCACGGATCGAGAGGGCGGTCTGGCGAGGGCCCGCGGGCTGCGCCGGTGCGGTCACGGCTACTCGACCGGGCGGAGGAAGTAGCCCTTGCCGCGCACTGTCACGATGCCGACTCCGGTCTCCTCCGTCGGCAGCTTCTTGCGCAGATAGCTGACGTACTGGTCGACGATGTTGTTGTCGACGATCTCCCCGCCGCCCCAGATCTCGGACAGGATGCGCTGGCGCGTGACGACCGACCCGACCGGGGTGATGAGGAGCTTCAGGAGCTCGAGCTCCTTCGGGCTGACGTGGATGCGGCTGCCGTCGGCGGTGCGCCTGATGCTCGAGCCGTCGACCGTGATGCGGCCGACCTCGATCGACGTCGACATCAGCGAGGGGCTGCGACGCAGCAGCGCGCGCAGCCGGGCGTTGAGCTCCGTGAAGGCGAACGGCTTGGTGAGGTAGTCGTCGGCGCCTGCGTCGAGGCCGAACACCCGGTCCTCGATCGCGTCCCGGGCGGTGAGCAGCATGATCGGAGTCGACCGGCCGAGCTCACGGATTCGGCGGCAGATCTCGAAGCCCGACATCGCGGGCAGCATCACATCGACGATGGCCGCCGAGAACTCGGCGTTCGTGAACGCGACGAGCGCGTCCACCCCGTTCGTGGTGAGCACGGCTTCGTAGCCGGCGTCGCCAAGGCCTCCCACGAGAGCTTCGCCCATGGCCGGATCATCTTCCACGACAAGGATCTTCACGCCGATCACCCTACGGCTCGGCTCTCAGGAACGGCGGTTCCTGAGGACGCATCTGATGTTTTCCCAGAAGTCGCTTTTGTTTCGGGTCGCGCCTGACGGACAGCAGGTCGCGACAGCTCTGTCCCTTGCGAGGCGCCCCTGATACATTCACCACAGTACTCATGCCGTCACCCGAAGGCGGGACAATAATGCGCATCAATCTTTCTATTTGGGCTCGTGTCGCCTTGTCCGGCGTCGTCTGGCTACTCCTAGCACCTCTAGTGCTCTGCTTCGCTGCGATCCGCTCCTTGGCGTGCTTCAGGCGAACGCAGCCGCGGCCGCCGATCTCTGCGGGTCGTTTCGTGGGCAGGTGAAACATGGGATGGCGAGAAAGCGCCTGAGCTCGTAGACCTCTGCGTGTCATGGCGCTTCGCTATCCGGGTCTCAGCTAGGCGAAGTCCGAGAACGGTCTGCCCGCCCCACACCGCGTCTATGCACGGTTCTCGCACGCTCTCGACCGCACCAATGATGAATTAGACAAGCAATGAGCTCTCCTGCATCAAGCAGCTCATTGCTGGAGGTCATGCGAAGCGACCTCACACTGCACCGCAAGCACGGAGATGTCACTCGGGCCCAGCGCTGCCATCTGTTCGTGGCGTAGTGGTGCCCCCAGTAGGATTCGAACCTACGCCCCTGCCTCCGGAGGGCAGTGCTCTATCCCCTGAGCTATGGGGGCCAGGAGTGCCTGACCACATTAGCACCCGGGCGTGGGCCGATCCGACGCCGGAACGTGCCGCACGACGTGCCACGATGGAGCCATGCTGCGCACCGTCTCCGCCTCGATGGACCTGCGTCTGAACGGGCCGACCGACCTGATCTTCCTCGTCGCCGCGACGGCGACGGGCGAGTCGTTCGACGACTCCTTCTCGGTCCGCCTCGACGGCGAGGAGCTTCCCGTCCGCGAGTTCCCTGGGCGGCACGGCGCCCGCGTGCACCGGGTCGAGGCGAACAAGGGCGAGATGCGGGTCGCGTACCGCGCGAGCGTGACCGGCCGGGGCGCCCCCGACGAGCCGAGCGAGCTCGAGCTGGTCGAGTACCTGCGGCCCAGCCGCTACGCCGAGGCCGATGCGCTCGGCGGCGTCGCGCGGCGCGAGTTCGGGCGGGCCAAAGGCTTCGACGCGCTCACCGCGGTCGAGGCGTGGGTCAACGGGCACCTCTCCTACGTCTACGGCTCGACGGTGGCCACCGGGGGAGCGGCCCAGGTGATCGAGAGCGGTCAGGGCGTGTGCCGCGACTTCGCGCACACCTGCGCGGGGCTGCTTCGTGCTCTCGACATCCCGGCGCGCGTCACCGCCGTCTACGCTCCCGGCCTCGAGCCGCGCGACTTCCACGCCGTCACCGAGGCCTGGGTCGGCGGCGCCTGGCACGTGATCGACGCGACGCGGCTCGCTCCGCGCGGCTCGATGCTCCGGATCTCGTCGGGCCGCGACACGGCCGACACCGCGTTCCTCAGCAGCTACCTCACCGACCTCTCCCTCACGGCGATGAGCGTCGACGCCGAGTGCGACGTGATCGTCGAGGACGACCACGTCTCGCCCGTCCGGCTGGGCTGAGCTCAGCCGGCGAGCGCGGCGACCGCCGCGCGGACGAGCGGCTCCGGATCGCCCGGCTCGATGAACGAGGCGCTCGAGGCCTCGATCCAGTGCTCGTCGAGCAGCACGTCCGCCACTCCGCGGCCGGACGCGACTTCGTAGTAGCCCTCGACAGCGGGCGGCTTGCCGTAGGTCGGGACGGCGTTGCTCGTGCGGAAGAACTCGTTCTTGAGCGCTTCGACGAGCGAGGCGTCGAGGTGCGCCACGGCCAGCTGGAAGGCGGCCCCCGCATCGTCGGACCATCCGCAGACCAGACCGTCGTAGCCCGCGATCTCGGTCGAGACGTCCGTCCGCTCGACGGAGTCGTCGGGCGCGAATCCTGACCAGAGACCGGTGCGGGCCGAGGAGGGAACGAGCTCCTCGCAGGTCAGGGGGACCGGAGTGCCGCTGATCGCGGTCGAGGCGCTCGGCGCGGGCTCGGGCGCTCCCGAGCAGCCCGCCAGGACGCCGACGGCGGCGGCGAGGAGGAGGGCGGCGGGGCGGCGCATGGGTCGCACCCTAGCAAGCGCTCGCCGGGCGGGGCCGGGGGCGCCCCGTCGGCCCGGGACCCGGCCGGTAGAATCGACCCCCGTGACTCCCGAACAGCTCGCCGCCTCCCTGCACGCCCTCGTCCTCGACGCCGTGCAGCGACGAGGGAGCGACGCCGAGGTCGCCCTCTCGGACGTCGTCCTCGAGCGCCCGAAGAACCGCGACCACGGCGACTGGGCGTCGAACATCGCGATGAAGCTCGCGAAGAAGCTCGGAGCGAACCCGCGCGAGCTCGCCGCCGAGCTCGCCGAGGGGCTCGGAGCCGTCGACGGCGTCGCCACCGTCGAGGTCGCCGGACCGGGCTTCCTCAACGTGCGGCTCGACGCCGCTGCGGCCGGCGCCCTCGCCGGCGTCATCGTCGACGCCGCGGAGTCCTACGGCACCGGCTCCCTCTACTCCGGCGTGAAGATGAACCTCGAGTTCGTCTCGGCGAACCCCACCGGCCCGATCCACATCGGCGGCACCCGCTGGGCCGCGGTCGGCGACAGCCTGGCCCGCGTCCTGCTCGCGCAGGGCGCCGAGGTGACCCGCGAGTACTACTTCAACGACCACGGCGCGCAGATCGACCGCTTCACCCGCAGCCTCCTCGCCGCGCACCGCGGAGAGCCCACCCCCGAGGACGGCTACGGCGGCGCGTACATCGCGGACATCGCCGACCGCGTGGTCGCCGCCTACCCGGGCGACCTCTCGGTCCTGCCCGAGGAGGAGCTGCACGAGACGTTCCGCTCCATCGGCGTCGAGCTGATGTTCGGCGAGATCAAGCAGAGCCTGCACGAGTTCGGCGTCGACTTCGACGTCTACTTCCACGAGAACTCCCTGCACGAGTCGCGCGCCGTCGAGCGCGCGATCGAGCGGCTGCGCGGCCTCGGCCACATCTACGAGGCCGACGGAGCGACGTGGCTGCGCACCACGGACTTCGGCGACGACCGCGACCGGGTCATCATCAAGAGCGACGGCGAGGCGGCCTACATCGCTGGCGACCTTGCCTACTACCTCGACAAGCGCGAGCGCGGCTACGACCGGGCCATCATCATGCTCGGCGCCGACCACCACGGCTACATCGGCCGCATGATGGCGATGTGCGCGGCCTTCGGTGACACTCCGGGCGTCAACCTCGAGATCCTGATCGGCCAGCTCGTCAACCTGCTGCGCGAGGGGCAGGCGATGCGGATGTCCAAGCGCGCGGGCACCGTCGTCACGATGGAGGACCTGGTCGAGGCCGTCGGCGTCGACGCCGCGCGCTACTCGCTCGTGCGCTCCTCCGCCGACTCGACGCTCGACATCGACCTCGATCTGCTGACCAAGCGGAGCAATGACAACCCCGTCTACTACGTGCAGTACGCCCACGCGCGCACCCGCCAGGTAGCCGCCAAGGCGGAGGCGTCCGGAGTGCCGCGCGAGCCCTTCTCTCCCGAGACGCTGGTGCACGCGACCGAGTCGGCCCTGCTCGGCGGCCTGCAGGAGTTCCCGCGCATCGTCGCGCACGCCGCAGAGCTGCGCGAACCCCACCGCATCGCCCGCTACCTCGAGGAGATCGCCGGGCTCTACCACCGCTGGTACGACAACTGCCGCGTGGTGCCCCAGGGCGAGGACCCGATCGAGGCCGTGCACTCCACGCGGCTGCGCCTGAACGAGGCCACGGGCCAGGTCCTGCGCAACGGGCTCTCGCTCCTGGGCGTCACCGCTCCGGACCGCATGTGAGCGCCTCGGAGAGCCCCCGCCGACGACGTCGGGGACTCATCACCGTCGTCGTCGTGGCCGTCGTGCTCGTGCTGCTCGTCGTCGCGGCGGTCGTGGGCGACGCGCTCGCCCGCCGCGCGGTCGCCGACACCGCGGCGGCGAGCATCCGCGATGCGCTGTCGCTGCCGGCCGACCACCCGGTCGAGGTCGACGTCGCCGGATGGGCGGTGCTGCCGCAGCTCGTCTCGGGAACGCTCGACCGCCTCGACGTCCGCAGCGACGGCGTCGCCTTCGGCGAGCTGAACGGGGACATCGACGTGACCCTCGAGGGTGTGCCCGCGAGCGGCACCGGTGCGCTCGATTCCGGCACCGCGACCGTCGCGCTCGATGCCGCCTCCGTCACCTCCCTCGTCTCCGCGCGCAGCGAGGTGCCGATCGATTCCGTGACCCTCGATGCACCGCTCGTGCGGGTGAACACCTCGGTCGAGGTGCTCGGACTCTCGCTGGCGGCCGGAGTGGGCATCGAGCTCGGCGTGGCGGACGGGGCGATCGAGCTCACTCCGTCCGAGGTGACCGTCGCGGGCACCACGCTGACCGCCGCCGATGTCGAGCAGCGTTTCGGGGGAGTGGCCGACGGCCTCCTCGGTCCTCGCTCCGTCTGCATCGCCGACTCCGTGCCGCAGGGGCTCACCCTCACGGGCGTGCAGGTCGCTGCGGAGTCGCTGAACGCCGACTTCGCGCTCGCTCCGACCTTCCTCAGCGACCCGGAGCAGCAGGAGAACGGCGTCTGCCCCTGAGCGGACGGCTCGGTCGCACTCGGGCGGGCGCACCCGCCCGGTAGGATCGGAGCCCTGTGCCCGCGTCTCCTGCGGGCGAACACCGACAGCACTCAACGAACTTGCTGGCTTCAGGGGTCAATCCGGACTCGCTCGCCACGCAGTGACGCTCCCACTCTCTCCTGTGAGGTCTCACCCGTGGAAAACGACGACGCGCACGTCCGTGCCCCGCGTCATCCGCTCGCGCCCGAGTGGCTCGAGCAGCCGGACGATGCGAATGCGCTCGCGCCGGCGGTCTGGTCCGACAACGCGCGGCGCCGCTCCGACGGTGTCCTCGAGGTCGCGGGAGTCACGGCCGATCGGCTCGCCGAGGAGTTCGGCACGCCCCTCTACGTCGTCGACGAGGCCGACGCCCGCCGTCGAGCGGTGCGGACGCGCGAGGCCTTCGAGCGCGAGCTCGGCCGCATCGGCACCGATGTCACGGTCTACTACGCGGGCAAGGCCTTCCTCTCGACCGAGGTCGCGCGCTGGATGCGCGAGGAGGGCCTGAACATCGACGCCTGCAGCGTCGGCGAGTTCGCCGTCGCCCAGGCCGCGGGTGTCGACCCCGCCCGCATGGGTCTGCACGGGAACAACAAGTCCGTCGCCGACATCGACCGCGTGGTCGCGGCGGGCATCGGCACGATCGTCATCGACAGCCTCATCGAGATCGAGCGCATCGCTGCGGCGGCGGAGCGGCACGGCCGCGTGCAGAACGTGCGCCTCCGGGTGAACAGCGGCGTGCACGCGCACACCCACGAGTTCCTCGCCACCGCGCATGAGGACCAGAAGTTCGGCATCTCGCTCGCCGACTGCCCCGCCGTCGTCGCCCGGATCCGCGCCCACGCGAGCCTGCGCTTCCTGGGCCTGCACTGCCACATCGGCTCGCAGATCTTCGGCTCCGCCGGGTTCGCGGAGTCGGCCTCGCGGCTCCTCGAGGTGCACGCGGCGCTGCTCGCCGACGGTCCCGTGCCGGAGCTGAATCTGGGCGGCGGTTTCGGCATCGCCTACACGAGCGCCGACGACCCCACCCCCATCGAGGAGATCGCCGCCGCCATCGCCGATGCGGTGGCCGAGCAGTGCGCCACCCGCGGGATCCCCGTGCCGCACATCGCGATCGAGCCCGGCCGCTCGCTGATCGGCCCCGCCGGCCTCACCCTCTACGAGGTCGGCACCATCAAGGACGTCGTCGTCGGCGGCGAGCACTCCACGAGCGTCCGCCGCTACGTCAGCATCGACGGCGGGATGAGCGACAACGCCCGCCCCGCGCTCTACGGCGCCGACTACTCCGCCCGCGTCGCGAACCGCGCCTCCGACGCGGAGCCCGCGCTCGTGCGCGTGGCAGGCAAGCACTGCGAGTCGGGCGACATCGTCGTGCACGACGAGTACCTGCCGGCCGACGTGCACCCCGGCGACCTGCTCGCCGTCGCCGCGACCGGTGCCTACTGCTGGTCGCTCTCGAGCAACTACAACTACCTCGGCCGCCCTCCCGTCGTCGCCGTGCGCGACGGGGAGGCCCGCGTCATCGTGCGCGGCGAGACCGAGGAGGACCTCCTCCGCCGCGATGCCGGCATCGAACGAAAGGCCACCACCCGATGATCGAGTACCGCAGCCTGCGGGTCGCCCTCCTGGGTGCCGGGTCCGTCGGTGCCCAGGTCGCGCGCCTCCTCCTCGACCACGGCGACGAGCTCGCCCAGCGCGTGGGCGCTCCGCTGGAGCTCGCCGGAGTGGCCGTGCGCGACCTCGACGCACCCCGCACCGCCGACATCCCGCGCGAGTACCTGACGACCGACGCCGAAGCGCTGATCCTCGGCGCCGACATCGTCGTCGAGCTGATGGGCGGCCTCGAGCCCGCGCGCAGCTACATCCTCAAGGCGATCTCGTCCGGAGCCGACGTCATCACCGCCAACAAGGCGCTGCTCGCCGCGCACGGCAACGAGCTCTTCGAGGCGGCCGACCAGGTGGGGGCGCAGCTCAACTACGAGGCGGCCGTCGGCGGAGCGATCCCGATCATCCGCCCGCTGCGCGACAGCCTGGCCGGAGACCGCGTCCACCGCATCCTCGGCATCGTCAACGGCACGACGAACTACATCCTCGACCGGATGGACACCGAGCACGCCACGCTCGAGGAGTCGCTGGCGCGCGCCACCGAGCTCGGCTACGCGGAGGCCGACCCCACGGCCGACATCGAGGGCTACGACGCCGCGCAGAAGGCGGCGATCCTCGCGCGCCTCGCCTTCCACACCGACGTGCCGGTCACGATGGTGCACCGCGAGGGCATCACCGGCATCACGAAGCAGCAGGTCGATCAGGCCCGCGACTCCGGCTACGTCGTCAAGCTGCTCGCCATCTGCGAGCGCCTCATCGATGCGAAGACGGGGGAGGAGGGCGTCTCGGCCCGGGTCTACCCGGCGCTCGTGCACCGCTCGCACCCCCTCGCCGCCGTCCACGGCGCGAACAACGCCGTCTTCGTCGAGGCCGAGGCCGCGGGCAGCCTGATGTTCTACGGAGCCGGAGCCGGCGGCATCGAGACCGCCTCGGCCGTCCTCGGCGACGTCGTCTCGGCCGCGCGCCGCCACGTCGTCGGCGGCCCGGGGTTGGTCACGAGTGCGAGCTCCGGGCTGCCCGTCCTCCCCATCGGGCACGTCACGACGCGCTACCAGGTGACGCTCGAGGTGCTCGATCGCCCCGGAGTGCTCGCCCAGATCGCCGGCGTGTTCGCCGACCACGGAGTGTCGGTCGAGACCCTCGTGCAGACCCCGCCCACGAGCGATCCGCTCGAGGAGGCGCCGGCCGGTGCGGAGCGCATCGAGCCGACCGCTACCCTGGTCATCGGCACGCACGCGGCGGCAGAGTCCGATCTCGCGGCCACCGTCACCGCGCTGCAGTCCCACGGGTTCGTCGGCGCCGTGACGTCAGTTCTACGAGTTGAAGGAGCCTGAGATGGCGAAGCAGTGGCGCGGAGTCCTGCACGAGTACGCGGACCGCCTCGATGTGACCGAGGCGACCCCCGTCATCACGCTCGGCGAGGGCGGCACGCCCCTCATCCCGGCAGCGGCTCTCTCGGCTCGCACGGGCGCGAAGGTCTGGGTCAAGTACGAGGGCATGAACCCCACCGGCTCCTTCAAGGACCGCGGCATGACCATGGCGATCTCGAAGGCCGTCGAGCACGGTGCGAAGGCTGTCATCTGCGCCTCGACCGGCAACACGTCCGCGTCCGCGGCCGCGTACGCGACCCATGCCGGCATCACCGCCGCGGTGCTCGTGCCCGAGGGCAAGATCGCGCTCGGCAAGCTCAGCCAGGCGATCGCGCACAACGCGCAGCTGCTCCAGGTGCAGGGCAACTTCGACGACTGCCTCGACATCGCGCGCGACCTCGCGAAGAACTACCCCGTGCACCTGGTCAACTCGGTGAACCCCGACCGCATCGCCGGTCAGAAGACCGCCGCGTACGAGGTCGTCGAGGTCCTGGGCGACGCGCCCGACTTCCACATCGTCCCCGTCGGCAACGCCGGCAACTACACCGCGTACTTCCGCGGCTACTCCGAGGAGCTCGAGCGCGGCGAGGCGACGAAGCTGCCCCGCATGTTCGGCTTCCAGGCCGAGGGCTCCGCGCCGATCGTGCACGGCGCGCCCGTGCGCCACCCCGAGACCATCGCCAGCGCGATCCGCATCGGCAACCCGGCCTCGTGGGAGCTCGCGCTGAACGCGCGCAGCGTCAGCGACGGCTACTTCGGCGCCATCAGCGACGAGAAGATCCTCGAGGCCTACCGCCTGCTCGCGGGCGAGGTCGGGATCTTCGTCGAGCCGGCCTCCGCCATCAGCGTCGCGGGCCTCCTCGAGCGCGCCGAGGCCGGAGCGATCCCGAAGGACGCGACCGTCGTCCTCACCGTCACGGGCCACGGACTCAAGGACCCGCAGTGGGCCCTCCGCACCGCCGACGGCTCCGACATCACTCCGACCGTCGTGCCGGTGGACACCGCCGCGATCGCGGACGTGCTGGGGCTGGCCGGCGCATGACCTCGGCGGTTCCCGTCGGCCGCACCGTCCACGTCAAGGTCCCGGCGACCTCCGCGAACCTGGGGCCGGGCTTCGACACGCTCGGGCTGGCGCTCTCGTCGTACGACGAGCTCGACGTGACGGCGGTCTCCGCCACCGGCGCACGGGTGACTGTCCACGGTGTCGGCGAGGGGGAGGTCCCGACCGACGAGACGAACCTCGTGGTGCAGGCGATCGCCTACACGTTCAAGGACCAGCAGCAGGAGATGCCCGGCATCGACGTGACGGCGCGGAACATCATCCCGCACGGTCGCGGGATGGGCTCCTCGGGCGCCGCGATCGTCTCGGGCATCATGGCCGCCAAGGGCCTGCTCGACGGTGTCGTCGAGCTCGACGCCGACGACCTCCTCCGCATCGCGACCGAGATGGAGGGGCACCCCGACAACGTCGCGCCCGCCCTCTTCGGCGGTCTGACGATCGCGTGGGTCGAGCCCTCGGGCGCGGACGACGCCCCGCTGCGGCCGCGCTCGAAGCGACTCATGGTGCACCGCGGAGTGTCGCCCGTCGTCTTCGTGCCCGAGCACCAGATGTCGACCCGGCTCGCCCGCAGCCTGCAGCCGCAGAGCGTGCCGCACGAGGACGCGGTCTTCAACGTGTCGCGCTCGTCGCTCCTGATCGCCGCGCTGATCCAGAGCCCCGAGCTGCTGTTCGCGGCCACCGAGGACAAGCTGCACCAGAACTACCGCGCCGCCGCGATGCCGCAGACGTCCGAGCTCATCGCGCTCCTCCGCTCGCACGGCTACGCCGCCGTCGTCTCGGGTGCAGGCCCGAGCGTCCTCGTGCTCTGCAGCGACCCCGCGCAGCGCCTCGAGGCGGCCGAACTGGTCGAGAAGGAGGCGCACTCGCCGTGGCGCGCCCACATGCTGGCCGTCGACTTCAAGGGTGCTACAGTGGGCATTGCATCCCGAGGAACCGCGTAACGAGCGGAATCTGTCCGAGGGATCGTCCCGATAATCACGGCCATCACATCGTGTGAAGGGCGTCCTCCTGCTTCTCTTGCAGTTGAGCGTCCGGTCGATCGTGCCCCCTCTGCGAGTACCGAGGGGGGTTCGCGCGTTCGACCGAGAGCATCGCGTGGATCAGAACACGCGATGGAACCGCACGGTCGATGAGCTCTCCCGGTGAGCAGTCGTTCCCGGGGGGAAGGAACCCTCTCCAGTGACAGATGTCAACACCCACGGCTCCACCGTGGAACTCAATGCCGACCTGTCGGCACTCCGCGTCGCGGAGCTCCAGGCGCTCGCCACGAGCCTCGGTCTCGGCGGAGCCTCCAAGCTCCGCAAGGGCGAGCTCGTCCAGGCGATCACCGACCTCCGCGCCGCCGCGGCGGCCGATGAGCCCGTCGTCGACGCCACCAGCGTCGAGGCCGAGCCCGCCGACCTGGCCGAGCAGGCCGCTCCGGTCGTCGAGGCCCCGGCCGAGCTCGAGCCGCCCGTCGAGAGCACCGAGGCCGACACGGCCGACGTGCTCGAGCAGGCCGCTCCCACCGCCGACGAGGCGCCGGCGCCCGTCGTCGAGTCGGCTCCGGTCGAGATCGAGCTGCCCGCGGCCGCCGAGCCGGTCGCCGAGCCCGCCGAGCGCACCCCTCGCCGCCGCAGCTCGCGTCGCGCGTCCAGCGGCACGGTCGCCGCGGGCGAGCACGTGAACATCCCCGGCGGCACCGGCGTCGAGTCGCTCATCCCGGACCTCCCCGTGATCGAGCCGGCCACCGAGGCCGAGCAGGCCGCGAAGCCGGTCATCGAGATCGAGCTCCCCAACGGGCCCGAGTCCGACGACTCGAACCGCGAGGGCGGTCAGCGCGAGCGTCGCGGCCGTCGCCGCAGCCGCGGTGGCAGCGCCGAGCAGAACGAGCAGCCGGAGCAGTCCGACGCCGCCGAGTCGTCCTCCGACGAATCGACCAACGTGCAGGGCGACTCCGATCAGAACCAGGGCGACCAGCAGAACGGCGACCAGCAGGGCACCGGCCGCGGCCGCAACCGCCGCAACCGCAACCGCAACCGCGGCGAGGACCGCCAGGGCGCCGACCAGCAGGGCCAGAACGGCCAGGGCGGCAACCAGCCGCAGAACGGCGGCCAGGGCAACCAGGCCGCTCCCGCGCAGTCGAACGGCCCGGCCCAGAACTCGCAGAACGGCCAGCAGGCGGAGGGCGAGGACGGCCGCCGCAGCCGCTACCGCGACCGCAAGCGCCGCGGTACCACCGTCGGAGACGACTTCGAGCCCGAGATCGGCGAGGACGACGTCCTCATCCCCGTCGCCGGCATCCTCGACGTGCTCGACAACTACGCCTTCGTGCGCACGACCGGCTACCTGCCCGGTGTCAGCGACGTCTACGTCTCGCTCGGCCAGGTCAAGAAGTACAACCTGCGCAAGGGCGACGCGGTCGTCGGCGCCATCCGCCAGCCCCGCGAGGGCGAGGGCGGCGGCCGCCAGAAGTACAACGCGATCGTCCGCGTCGACTCGATCAACGGCCAGACCGTCGAGGAGGCCGCCGCGCGCGTCGAGTTCCAGAAGCTCACGCCGCTGTACCCGACCGAGCGCCTGCGCCTCGAGACCGAGCCGGGCAAGCTGACCCAGCGGATCATCGACCTCGTCGCTCCGATCGGCAAGGGACAGCGCGGCCTGATCGTCGCGCCGCCCAAGGCCGGCAAGACCATCGTCCTGCAGCAGATCGCCAACGCGATCGTGCAGAACAACCCCGAGGTGCACCTCATGGTCGTCCTGGTCGACGAGCGTCCGGAGGAGGTCACCGACATGCAGCGCACCGTGCGCGGCGAGGTCGTCGCCTCCACCTTCGACCGCCCGGCCGAGGACCACACGACCGTCGCCGAGCTCGCCATCGAGCGTGCGAAGCGCCTCGTCGAGCTGGGCCACGACGTCGTCGTGCTGCTCGACTCGATCACCCGCCTCGGCCGTGCCTACAACGTCACCGCGCCGCCCTCGGGCCGCGTGCTCTCGGGTGGTGTCGACGCCTCGGCGCTGTACCCGCCCAAGAAGTTCTTCGGCGCGGCGCGCAACATCGAGAACGGCGGCTCGCTCACCATCCTCGCCACGGCGCTCATCGAGACCGGGTCGAAGATGGACGAGGTGATCTTCGAGGAGTTCAAGGGCACCGGCAACATGGAGCTCCGCCTCTCGCGCCACCTCGCCGACAAGCGGATCTTCCCGGCGGTCGACGTCAACGCGTCGGGCACCCGCCGCGAGGAGATGCTGCTCAGCCAGGACGAGGTCAAGATCACCTGGAAGCTGCGTCGCGCCCTCGCCGGCCTCGACCAGCAGCAGGCTCTCGAGATCATCCTGTCCCGCCTGAAGGAGACGTCCTCGAACGTCGAGTTCCTGATGCAGGTCTCGAAGTCCGCCGTCGGCCCGACCACCGCCGGTCACGGCAACGGCCACCACTAGCGCCCCGACGTCCGCGGTCGCCCCCACCCGGGGCGGCCGCGGACGTTTTCGCGTCCCCGGGCCCCTGCTGGTCGAGAAGCCCGTTCCGCGGGCCTCTCGCCCCATCCCTGCTGGTCGAGTAGTCCGCTCCGCGGGCCTCTCGCCCCGTCCCTGCTGGTCGAGTAGTCCGCGAAGCGGACGTATCGAGACCCACCGTCCTCAACAGCCGACCGCAACCCCGACCCTGCTGGTCGAGTAGCCGCCGAAGGCGGCGTATCGAGACCCCCCGTCCTGAACAGCCGACCGCATCCCTCGACCGTGCTGGTCGAGTAGCCGCCGAAGGCGGCGTATCGAGACCCACCTCTCCCACCACACTCCGGAAGCCAGGCCCCTCATGTTCGAATCCGTCAGCGTCCTCCTCGCCGAGCACGAGGATCTGCAGACGCAGCTCTCCGACCCGGCACTGCACGCCGACGCGGCTCGCGCGAAGAAGGTCAACCGCCGCTACGCCGAGCTGAGCCAGATCAAGGCGGCCCACGCCGCGTGGATCCAGGCGGGAGAGGACCTCGAGGCCGCCCGCGAGCTCGCCCGCGAGGACGAGGCGTTCGCCGAGGAGGTCCCCGAGCTCGAGGAGGCCTTCCGCGTCGCCCAGGAGAAGCTCCGCCGCCTCTTGATCCCGCGCGACCCCGACGACGGCCGCGACGTGATCATGGAGATCAAGGGCGGCGAGGGCGGAGCCGAGAGCGCGCTGTTCGCCGCCGACCTGCTCCGCATGTACCTGCACTACGCCGAGGCGAAGGGCTGGAAGACCGAGATCCTCGACCGCGACGAGTCCGACCTCGGCGGCTACAAGAACGTGCAGGTCGCGATCAAGAGCAACGCCACCGACCCCTCGCAGGGCGTGTGGGCGCACCTGAAGTACGAGGGCGGGGTGCACCGCGTGCAGCGCGTGCCCGTGACGGAGTCGCAGGGCCGCATCCACACCTCGACGACCGGTGTGCTCGTGTTCCCCGAGGTCGACGCCCCCGAGGAGGTCGCGATCAACCAGAACGACCTCAAGATCGACGTCTACCGCTCGTCCGGCCCCGGCGGCCAGTCGGTCAACACGACCGACTCCGCGGTGCGCATCACCCACCTCCCGACCGGCATCGTCGTCTCGATGCAGAACGAGAAGAGCCAGCTGCAGAACCGCGAGGCCGGCATGCGCGTGCTGCGCGCCCGCATCCTCGCCCGCCAGCAGGAGGAGATCGCCGCGGCCGCCTCCGACGCCCGCAAGACGCAGATCCGCACCATGGACCGCTCCGAGCGCATCCGCACCTACAACTTCCCCGAGAACCGCATCGCCGACCACCGCACCGGCTACAAGGCGTACAACCTCGACGGCGTCATGAACGGAGCGCTCGACCCCGTGGTCGAGAGCGCCATCCAGGCCGACGAGGAGGCCCGCCTGGCCGAGATCGGCTCCGAGGAGTCGTGACCGCGGTGACCACCTCCGTGGACGCCCGCGCCCTGCTCGCCGACGCGGTCTCGCGTCTGACCCGCGCGCACGTCCCCAACCCCGACATCGACGCCGAGCTCCTGCTGGGCCACCTCCTCGGCCTCGGCCGGGGCGAGCTGCAGGCGCGCCTGATCACCGGCCTCTCCCTCGACGAGACGACGGTCGACGCGTTCGACCGCTTCATCGAGCGCCGCTCGGCCCGCGAGCCGCTCCAGCACATCACCGGAGTCGCCCCGTTCCGCAGCATCGAGCTCGCGGTCGGCCCCGGCGTCTTCGTGCCGCGCCCGGAGACGGAGGGAGTCGCACAGCTCGCGATCGACGCACTGCGGTCGGTCGCCGACCCGTCACCCCTCGCGGTCGACCTGGGCACAGGCAGCGGCGCGCTCGCGCTCGCATTGGCGCACGAGGTCCCTCACGCCCGCGTCATCGCGGTCGAGAACTCGGTGGAGGCGTTCATCTGGGCGCGCGGGAACCGCGATCGACTCGGGCTCGAGAACGCGCGGATCGTGTTCGTGGATCTGGCGGAAGCGCTGCCCGAACTCGACGGGACGGTGTCGGTCGTCGTGTCGAATCCGCCGTACATTCCGGCCGCGGCGATCCCGCGGGACCCCGAGGTGCGGCTCTACGACCCGCCGGCGGCGCTGTACGGAGGAGAGGACGGGCTCGATGTAGTGCGCTCGCTGTCCATGACTGCTCGACGGCTGTTGCGGCCAGGGGGAGTGCTCGTGATCGAGCACGGAGAGCTGCAGGGGGCGGAGATCCGGGAGCTGCTGACGGCGGACGGGTGGCGGGGGGCGACGACGCAGCGGGACCTGACGGGACGGGATCGGTCGACGGTGGCGGTGCACTGAACGGCGTATCGACCGGCGCTGACGAGCGCCCCGTCTGGCACACCTATTTGCGATCTGCCTGTCAAGCGCAGTAGCTCAATTTCGCTTAGTAAGCCGCGAGCGCCCTCTCGAGGCCCTCTTCGAGAAGCCTGTCGCGTTCTGCACGGGCGCCGACGGCTCCGATACTCAGTCCGAGAACGTGATGTCGAGGTATGGGGTGGTGGTGGATTCGCGGGTTTCGATGCGGACCATGTTGCCAGGTTTGCCGGCGGGGAGGTGGGACTGGTTGATTCCCAGAGACAGCGTGGGTGTGGATGCTGTCGCTTTCGCGGCGATCGCGGTGGTCAGGTCGGTGGTGCGGGTGGTTTTGTTCGTGTCGACGAGGGTGCTGCCGAGGATGTTGCCGAGCGCGGGTTTGTTCGCGAAGGTCAGGGTCTTTTCTGTCCAGCTTGTCGCTGTGTCGTGGAAGTCGAGAAGGACGCTGGTTCCTCCGTCGGTGATGGCGGCTGTCGTTGTCAATGTCGCTCCTGTGACATTTCTGCCCTTCAGCTGACCGAGGTCGAACTGCATGTATCCGATTCGCGTATACGTTTCATCGGTGGAGTTGGAAGCACTGGTTTTCACGAGCGCGCCCGTGATCGAGCCGTAGTTGGTGTTGGCAAACGAGCCACCCTGAACGTAGGTGTCCGCCATCGGGAAAAGCCGCATCCGAGACGCGTCGACCACTGTCACTGAGTATGCCTGGGTTGCAGTCACTCCATTGAGAGTTGCTTTGACAGTGAGTGTGCTCGTGCCGGTTGCGATACCGCTGAGCTCTCCTGTTGCCGTGGTGGCGAGAACGAGCGGATTCGACGACGTGTAGGAGATTGCAGTGTCACCTGCGGCAAGCAGGGAGCCAGTGGTGTCTTTGACTTCTGGAGTCAGCTGAACTTTCTCACCGACATTCAAGTTGCTAGGAGCCGGTGAAACGGCGACACTTCCGGGATAACGGTCCGCTCCCGTCGAGATCGGGTTGTCGAACGTGATGTCGAGGTATGGGGTGGTGGTGGATTCGCGGGTTTCGATGCGGACCATGTTGCCAGGTTTGCCGGCGGGGAGGTGGGACTGGTTGATTCCCAGAGACAGCGTGGGTGTGGATGCTGTCGCTTTCGCGGCGATCGCGGTGGTCAGGTCGGTGGTGCGGGTGGTTTTGTTCGTGTCGACGAGGGTGCTGCCGAGGATGTTGCCGAGCGCGGGTTTGTTCGCGAAGGTCAGGGTCTTTTCTGTCCAGCTTGTCGCTGTGTCGTGGAAGTCGAGAAGGACGCTGGTTCCTCCGTCGGTGATGGCGGCTGTCGTTGTCAATGTCGCTCCTGTGACATTTCTGCCCTTCAGCTGACCGAGGTCGAACTGCATGTATCCGATTCGCGTATACGTTTCATCGGTGGAGTTGGAAGCACTGGTTTTCACGAGCGCGCCCGTGATCGAGCCGTAGTTGGTGTTGGCAAACGAGCCACCCTGAACGTAGGTGTCCGCCATCGGGAAAAGCCGCACCTTCGTCATGTCCACGACCGTCACTGCGGTCGCAGCCGATCTGGTCTGGGTCCCATAGGACGCCAAGACTCCAATTGTCGCTTCTCCCGAAGCGTGCGCTGTCACTACACCGTTGTCGTCGACACTCGCGATCGCAGGATTCGACGAACCCCAATTGAGCCCCATTTGAGAACCAGCAACGGTGATTCCTGTGGAGCTTTTGCCCGTAACGTCGAGCTTGAGCGTTTCGCCCGCGTTGAGCGTCTTACTAGAAACGGTAGGAGTCACAGTCGCAAGGCCTTGCTGGGTGGGGGTCTGTGGTCTCTCGACGAGGTGGCTGTACAGCTCAACTTCTCGCAGCGCAGTCCATACGTCAGTCGCGCCATCGCCATTCCCGACCAGTCGTACGAAGGAGGTATCGCTCGGCATCGAGACGAGCGCGGTACTCCATCCGCCAGTACCCGTGTAAGACCCCGAATGCCGCGGAACCCACGTCGAGCCGTCAGCTGAACTGAGTAGATCGTATTTGGTGAGGTTCTTCGAATTGGCTACCCATGAGATCGCCACGCGTTGGACAGGGCTTGCACGAGCCAGCTGCCAGGTGATGGAGTTCATTCCCCATGTCGACCAGTACGGTCCGTTCACTCCGTCGAAGGTGAGAGCAGGGGCCCCAGCGGTCGTCCGAGACGCTGTCGCACCGGAGATGGTGAGAAACCCCTTCGTCATGAGCACCCGATACGTGGTCGGGGTCTGACCGGGCTCGGCTATCGTCGTCGTCGCCCAACCCGGAAGCTGAGCGGGCGTTGTCGATTGCACGACCGCATTCGTCGATCCGAGCGCGACGACTGAGGGAATTGGTGCTGATGGATCGACGCTTGCAAGGTATGTGACGCGCGATGGATCAAAATCTTTGAGCGTGGAACCGCCGATTTTGATGCTGGCAGCGCGCGATGTTCCGACGGGGTCGAGGCGCCAGTTTTGGAGTTCGATGTGCGGTTCGAGACCCTGAGGCTCTAGCTCCTGGTGCAGCGGGGTGAGTTGCACCCCGATCGTGAGGGAGTCGATAGCGGAGGCCGAAATTGTCAGCTTCTGGCTTCCCTCATTGGATGCCTGCCCTTGCGGACTGGGAGAGGACGCCAAAGGCGACGCAGGAGCAATTGTGAAGTGGTGTGAATCCGCAGAGGTGATTCTCGCGAGAAGTTGCTTGCCGCCGGAGGAGAGGACCGCGCTTCGTCCGTCCGCTGAGACGTTGATGTGAGCTTCTGTGTTCATTGACCACATCCCAACGAAAGGACCGGGGCGGCGGACCTCGTCCTGTACGAGGAGTTGCTGTCGTCCGTCGAACAGTTTCACGCCCCGCTTCCAAGACGTCCCCGGCGTCGAGAGACTTGAAAAGTCGCTAACCGCCAGAGCAGATGATGCGTTGGATTCGTCGCGGACGGGCGATGCTTTGGCAGTAGCACTCACCTTCGCTGCACCTATCGGGTCAAGAACGAGGGTACTGTGGGCCTCTGAGCGATTGCGGTAGATGTCCCATCGGGTGCTCTGATCGAAATAGCCGTCGAGGTTGTAGTTGTCTCTTCCGAGGTCCGACGACCACCTCTGTCCAAGTGCATCAAATATGAACGAACCCGCATCAAGATGCTGGTGTCCTTCCATCGGCGTATTCGATGAGCGAAAGGCAACGGACGAGGCGTCGGAATCCCACGAGGATCGCATGGTGCTGACACCGGCCGCTGTGTAGGTACGATCGCGAGCCGCACTAAAAGACGTGGTAGGGGAGAGATCGGAGCTTAACCAGATCAGACGCTGCGCATCATTGCCTGTCGGAATCGCGTCGGTCCGCACGAAGTCCGCATTGTTGAACTTCCTAGCCAAGTATACCTGGGAAGGGGGATTCATGAGTTCGCGGTCGCTGTCCCCGAAGTTGTACATCAATCCGGATGCGCCCTTCATGTAGAAAGGAAAATATCCAGTCTGGCTAATTCCGGGCAACGAGGACAGTCCCCAATCCTTCCCAGTTGCCACATCGAGGCTACTAAGGGATGATGCGAGGTATCGAGTGGCGTACTCCCAATAAAGGGGGCCCTCGGCGTATCCGCCGTCGGGAGCGAATTTCGCGAGTCCGATCCTCATGCTGGGGACGGCGAAGGCCAGAATCTTGTCCGAGAGCGTAGGATTGTCGCGCGCGATCGCCAGAGCCCCAGAAATCATGCCGCCGTTAACCACGACATTCCAGTTGTTGCCGACTCTCGCCCAGTTGCCGCCGTACTTGTACGGGCCAGAAGAGTCTGCCGGGGCAGAGTAGACGGGAAGAGACGGCTCGAGGCCGAAGCGCTGAATTGCGCCCGTCAGTTGTCCTCTTTGCTCGGGAGTCCATCTGTCGTACAGCCAGTCGTAGCCGATTGCTACGCCCTGCGTCATCTCGGCGGTATCGAGGAAGTGATCCGGATTCCAGTTATCGAAACGAGTAGCCGCATTTAGATCCTGCCAAAGACGATCAGCATACTTCCCATTGCCTGAGAGTAGGTATGCCAGCCCGAGGATGTTCGACCTGTGAGTCAGCGTCTGCGCTGTATCGAGGATGCGGATTCCGTCAGGAGAGGACTTGGTGAGAACTGGCTTGACGAGGAGCTTGTCGGCTTCCACTCGAACACGTTCGTAGATGGCCTTCGCAGTTGGGTCTCGGACGATGTCTGCCTTCAACGCCGCGACTCGCTGCTGATCCAGCCCCAGTGCAGGGTGGTCGGTCCGGACATCAGCTGCCCTGGGCACCGCAACCTCCGCTGCGTTTGCTGACATCGGCGAGACGATTCCCAGCACGAGAACAGCTGCTACGAGAACTGCACCCCGGCGCAAAAAAAGTAGCTTGCTGAGCGAGTTCACCAAGCGGGCAATTGGTTTCTTCTTCGCTTCTCGATCAAATGAGGGCATGCTCTTCATGGACGGCTCTCGTGGGCTATAGAAGACGATTGTTTACGTCGAACGGTACATAATCAATCGGTTCCATCGAGGCGCCTGAAGATGCTTCGCACGCTGCCTCCCCTGGACGGGTGTCAGTGAAGCAGACCCTGAAGTCGCGCCGAGGGTGAGCGTCGTCTACGAGTCGACCGGCGCCGGTTGGCGGACCGCTTCAGATGTCAGGCTGCTGATGGTCCTGCAACGACGATCACTTGCACCTGCAAGCTCATGGTGGTTCAACGCTAACGAGCCGTGGAGGCGGCGTAATCAGGGCTGTAGGTCACCGACGGGGTCCGCGCTAGACCCATACTGGTCCTCGGCAGCTCCAGCACGCCCGCTCAGCACTGCTATGGGCGGCAGCGCGGGTGGCGGATGACTTTGGGCGACGCGTCGTCCTGCTTTGGGCCAGCGCCGGCGGCACCCATGTTCGGTCAGAGGCGGTCATTCGATGTCCGTGCTAGAAGCAACGAGTCCGCGGGCGGTCGGGTCGACTGCCGACGCTTAGGCGTTCCCGGCGGGAGGTACGCAAGAGGGATTGGCCGTCAGCAGCTTCTTGGGCGGCATTAGTGTCTTTTGCCCGCATAGTGTCATCGACGTCAGACCCCGCAGAGCTACGCTCCAGGCGGCGGTTCGTTTTTTGTTGCGAGAAGCCGAGACTTTATTTTCCAATTTCTATCTACCCGAGTCATAGGCCGAGCCAACGTTTGACTGACGACGTCATCCATCCATCTCGTTACTCGTCCGTCGCAACGCTCGATACAGAATGACCGCTTGCACCGATAGCACGATTGACTCCGTGAGTAGTTCTGCGAGTAGTCCGCCGGTCGACCCGAAAGAAGCTGCAAGAACCCAGATCGCGAGTGGCCCGACCATCGCACCGACGAGCGCACTGTTGCGGAGTGCGTCTATTCGGCGGACTGCCACCAAGCCCAGTCCGCCTGTGGCCCGCGAAACGCAGGTAATTGCGATTACTCCACCGCAAAGTGCAGTTATATGATACGGAAGATTGATTTCACCGCTGAAAAGGATTCTGGACGCCAGTCCTCCAAAGGCCCAGAAGGCGAGTCCAGCGACAAGTCCAAGAGCGATGTTGAGACGGAGGGCGACCGTGAGCCGACGACGTCGGCTCGACGGAGAGTCAGAACTTCCCACCCAGCCCTGCATGGCATTTGGAAACGCGGACAGCAGAGCGAGGACGAGACGCTGCAGCCTCTCGGCGGCGGAAAACAAGACGAGAGCGGACGGCGAGGCCGCCCCGACGATCGCGATAGGAAGCGCGATGTAGGCAGCGCTCGCCAGTCGTCCCTGCAGTGCGACGCTCTGCGCTCGTATACAACGCACTACCCGCTTCAACCCGAAGGAGCGAACCATCGACGCACTAGAACCGACCGCCGCCCACCCGAGAACTGGAGGGAGCGCAGTCCCAATGAATAGCAGAGCGGGATACACGAGCAGGGGAGCTCCCGCGAAACTGATCGCAAGGAAGGCGACGACGTTCGTGAGCAGTTTCGGTAGGGCGTCGAGGAGTAGAATCCGGCGTGGCTGGCCTGTGCCGATGAAGAACCAGTTTGGCGACAAGGTGCTCAAGGCCGTCGCCGCTGTTATCAACGCAGCAACCACCGGATCCGTCTGCGCGAGAAGAACCGTGAGAACAACCGCTGGCACGACGACCGGAACGAAGATCAGCAATTTGGTCGACAACGCGAGAGCGTATAGCTGTGGCCTGGCCCGCTCCGAGGCCCGCGCGACCCGTTGCGGTCCGTTCAGACCCCAGCCGAGTTCGATCACGACGGCTGCGGCGGAGCCGATGGACTGAGCAAGCGCCACCGTACCCCACGTTTCTGCGCCGAAGGTGGCCGTTAGCGCCGGGATGACGACCAACGGGCTCAGGGCACTTACCAGCGGAATGAGTGCGAAGCCGACTAACCGCGCCACGGCACCGGAAGGCGTCGAACGGCCGCGATTGCTTCGCATCAACGCTCTAGGAAACCGTGAAGGCCGACGAGGACTGCAGCTAGGTGAGGAGGGTGACGGATCATCTCATTGAGCGCCACGACAACTCCCGCACCGTCCCGGGTCGAAGCCGCGCTACGAAGCAACTGCGTGGCAGCGAAATCGCCTCGGGACCTCCTATCGAGGGCGAACCCGTGACGCTCGAGCCAGACCTTGCTCGCTCGCCAATCAGCTGATTTAGAGATCGAACCCACCGAGCCCTGCTGGACATGCACCAAAGGCTGAGGCAAGAACGCGAAGGAGTGACCTTGAGCAGCTAGCCTGGCAATCAAATCCCAGTCCTGATGTTTTCTGAGCGCCGGATCCCAACCCTGTGTCCGGAGAAGTTCGGTCCTCGCCAGTAGCGCGCTCGTCTGGATGTAGCCGGTCCCGTGCTTCAGCCGGGGGCGAGTGACTAGATAACTGGCGATGGATTCCAATCGACGGCGCTGGCGGACGGGCAGTACGCGTACATCTCCGTCGGTCTCATGGAAAACGGTCTCGGTGTAGGAAACATCGCCTCCAGACGCAAGCAGGTCAGAGATCTGCAGCGCCAGCTTCTCCGGCTCCCACCAGTCGTCATCGTCGAGGAAAGCGACGAAGTCGCTCCGAGCTTTGGCCACTCCCAGGTTGCGTGCGTTCGCAGCGCCAGTACCACCGCTCGTGACGACTAGCAGCTCCTGATCGAGGAGCCCTCGAACGGCTTCTACTCGTGAGGCGTCGTCGAGCACCACTATCGTCGATCGCGCTGGGTGCGTTTGACGGCGAACTGAGGCCAGTGCCCTGCGAAGGCCATCCCGCCCGAGCGTAGGGATCACAACCGTCACTGAGTGTTGCGGCGTCATTTGCGACCCATTCGTTCGGTCCGTCGTTTCGCGATCATCATGGCAAGGCCGAACGGCTCGATGAAATAGCGCGTGAAGAGGCGTCGGGGATCATGAATGAACCGCCAAGCCCACTCGAGTCCGACTGATCCGAGCCATCGAGGGCTTAGCGACACAGCGCCAGCCAGATAGTCAATCGCACCTCCAACTGTCGCAATGTAAGCGGTGGGGAGACGCTCCCAATGCCTGTCAAGGAAGGCCTCCTGCTTTGGCATACCGAGTCCAATCAGCACGAGCGTCGGATTGTGATCAGACACCGATTGCAGGATATCCGCTTCGTCCGAGGCAGAGAAGTATCCGGATCTGCCGGCGACCCGATCCGATGGCCGAACCTGCTGCCAAGCGTTGACAGCTCGCGCGTTCACCTCGACGGAGCCGCCCAAAATGAAGACCCGAAGCGGCTGGGATTCCTTCCGCTCCCATAACGCTTGAATCCAGTCGGTGGAGCCGATACGCACGACAGGAGCGAGCTTCGCGCGCAGTGATGCAAGGGCGAGAACTGGCCATCCATCAATGACGACGATGCGGCTCCTAGCATAAAACTCCCGGAACCACTCGTGCTTATAGTGGAAATACGTACTGTGAAGATTATGGTTGAGAACGAGGGTCGCCTGCGATGGCTGGCCGGAAACGAGCTCCGCCACGTTCTCGGCTGTCATAGGCGTCACAATCACCCCTAAAACGGGCACGTTGATTCCCGCAGGTACATCAATCATTCGGCTCTCCTTCGTCTAGCGGGGTGTGCCCTGCGCGCAGGATCTCTTTGAGCTGACTTGCCGTGGCTTCTGGGGAGAAGGTGAGGTCGTAACGGCTCCGCAACGCGCGGCCAAGCGCTTGCCGGTCTGCAGTACGGATTGCTTCGAGCACCACCCGAGGTTTGGTCCAGTCGGTCACGGGCAGATATGCGGCAGCGGCGAACTCCTCAATCGGCTCTGTAGGCGTGGCGGCCACTGCCTTTCCGTATACTGCCGCATCGACCAGCTTGGCGGGAAGCTGATATCGGGCTGCCGCATCGCTGGAGTCCATGGGAAGAAGGAGGATATCGATCTTGCCGTAGAGCTCGCCAAGGGGAGTGTTCGACGGGTAGGTGATCCATCTGTCTGAGACGTCCTCCGGCGGACTCAGTTCTGCGAGAACGTGATCAACAGTGAGGACGGATCAGCACGAAGTATTGCGACGAGGGCGTCGGCTCCTTTATAACGACGAACGGTGCCGATGAAGCCCAGTCGGATCGGCTCATCGGCGGCAGGAGTAAGTTCGGTCCCGGAGGACTCTATGCGCGTGTGCGGAACAATCGCCGATGGTCCGAGCCACCCGAACCTGCGCTTGTAGACCCCACGCAATCCGCTGCTTGAAAAGGTGGTGATGTCAGCGATGGCGGCAATTTTTGCTTGACTCCGACGCAGGCGCTGCGGAGACTTCCGACGCATGACGTTCATTTTCAGAGCGTTGACGCGTGACTCCGAGACGAAGGATTGCATGATCGACACATCGTCGTCGTCGAAGTCCGCGATGAGGGTAACGTTCGTAATACCGGCGAGCCTACGTGCTAGTTGCGGCATTGGATCAGTGCCTTTCGAGATCCAAATGACGACTCTCCGACTTGCCGCGGCAGAACGGACCTCGGACTCTATCGCAGCGAAATGGCGCCTCTTGAAAGGGCGGACCTCAAAGCCGAACTGCTGCGCGCCTGCCCACTGTGGGCCGTCGTCGAAAGCTAGCACGTTGACAGTACCGACCAGTGTCGCGGTAATCGCCATGCTGAGTGCGCGGCCGAGCGAATTCGTTTTGATGGAGTCGCCAATTACAAAAACTTCGGCATCTTTCCTAAAGGGCATCAGACGGCCTTTCGGCGGGTGCGGCATTAGTTTTCCCACGTGTAGCGGTCGCGCGATTCAGTGGCGGGGCATTCACTTGACGGTGCCGCCATGGGTGTCGGGTTCGCGATGATTCACGAATGATTGATGAATTCGCTTGCTGCTCAGTGAGGACTCGTCGAAGGGGGACGATGTCCGCGCTTTGGACCAGGTCGCGAGGGAGCGCGACTGCCAGCACGAACAGCGATGCCGACACGAGCCACGTCAGCAGATCGAAGGAGAACGACATCGTCAGCATTAACGCGATTTGCGCCTTGCCGAGACGGTCGGACTCAAACCAGGACATCGCAAATACTCCGACCATTCCCACGAGACCGACCACTCCGCTGACTGCGAGCGTCCAGATCAAGTGGTTGTCAATAACCTGAAAGCCGTCTTGCTGAAGCAGGCCCTGCGCGAAAATTGCTTCTTCGGAGAAGAAGCCGCTCCCGATCGTTCCAGTAGGGGACGAGCGGTGTATGAGCTGGTCAAAGCTGATCCAGCCCTCTAGTCGGTGAGCGAACGAATCTGATTCCACTGCCTCCGAAGCGATCGCTGAGAGCCCGAAGTCGCCAATCCACACCCCAGCTCCGGCGAAAGTGATCCACAGCACGTTTCTTAGGCGTGTCCTCGTATTCGGGGCAAAGAACAAAAATACTAGTATTCCGACGGCGGCGGCGACGAAAGCGCTGCGTGTTCCGGAGAGTAGCAATCCGGCGCCTGCGATCCCGACGCAGCCGATGCGGAACCATCGCGAAACTCTTGACCCCAGGGCCAGAAAAAGGAGGAGACCGGTCATCATCACGAGTGAGAAGATAATTGGGTGCCCGGTAGTCCCTTGTATTCGTACGAGACCGGGGAGGAAGGGGTTGTAGCGGATTACTGGTAGGCCATCTGTTGAGAGATTTCGGTAGCCAAAGATCGGTTCCGGAAGAATCGTTAATTCTGCGACCCCGATCACGAATTGCAAAAGCAGGGTCAGGCCCGTCCATCGTAAAAGAGGCCTGATGTCAGGAGCGGTCAAGCGCGAAACGACAGGAACCAGGAGGAGTGGGACGCCGACAAGGACGGCCAAACTCAACGGCGATCGCTCGGCGAATAGGGACACGCCGATCGACCAGGCGAACCAGAGCAGGAGGACCCACCGGGAGATCTTGCGCGTCTGAGTCCGGTCTCCGAAGGACCACCCAATGAGCAACATGACCGCAGCTGTCGCGATTGAAGCGTATCGGACGGAATCCGGCGCTGAGGTGCTTGACCCAACGGATAGAACCAGGAGCGCGACGCCCAAAACATAACCACGCAGTCCGACGCCGCGGCGGGGAAAGGTTACAAGTAGTACGAGAAAAGCAACAGCTGCAACGGCTATAAGCATTAGTCTGCGCCTCTTTCGTTATGTGCTTGAACTCTCGCGTCCGACAATCTCATCAGGTCGAGCTTCCTGCCGCTGAGCGATTGGGAGACGAAGCATGCGCGTCTTGACCCTTGTTATCCCCCTGGCTGCGGGCGTCAAACTGCGCGGCTGCGGTACGAATTTGAGCAAAGCCGGTAGCGTTGGAAGGTTTTTCGGACTGCAGTATTGCTCGAATTGTGCATGCCCATCCGCCAAGCTGCGGGATGGTGCGAATGATGCGCTCCGGAATCAAGCGGAGCTTGCCTGGATTCCCAAGGTGCCCCTGGATCAAGCCCCAGATCATCTTAAGAAATTGTTTATAGTCACGACTGAGAGCGGCGGTCAAAATCGGCACAGCAGGACTTAACCCCAGCTCTCGGCGGATTTCCCAGCTTACGAGCCCCGGAGACCTTGAGTATGCGGAAGGCTGATATATGTCTAACTCGTAAAAGATTGAGCGCATCGTCTCCATGGTTCCGGTGATCTGCGCTTCGCTTGCGATGCTCGCTAATTCCTCGGCCGTGAAATTACGGCGCGCGTATTCAACGTAGAAAGTGCTAATATCGGGCGCATCACGTTTCCACCCGTCCCGAATGTGGTTCAGTGCGGAGATCGTCCAACTCCCCGCTCTTGAGGGGGCGAGGCAATCGCGGTTTGCGATGTTGATCGTTGTGCGGTCTTTCCAGAGGAGTTCGAAAGCGACCGATGCATTGGACAAAAAGCCCGGGAAGCCTTTATGGATGTCTAGATCGCAGGGCCAATCGCTGTGTATGAGCGTCACCGAGTGGTTCTCGAGCACCCGTGGTAGCTCCTCGGCCGGTCGCTTCCGCCAACCGTGCTCGATGAGTTTGTCCACGAGGACGTCGACTTGCCTCGGATCGACGAGGATGTCGGCGTCGCTTGGGTGATAGGGCGTGCGGAGGCCGTACTCAATAGCTACTGGGCCTTTGATCGAGAGTGCTCGTACGCCATTCTCATCCGCGAGAGACGCGCAGAGAGCGTGCGCGAGCTGAGTAGCAACGCTCAGTGGTAAAAGCTTGCTCAACTTCGCTTCCTTTCGCTACCTTTGTGCTGCCGGTGAAGAGATGAGGGAGTCGTGTTCGTACAGGCTGATGCTGTTGCTCAATCTCGAATAGGTGATGCGGCGTACGTCCTGCCTCTGAGCGGTCCGCGACGTTTCGTTCCTGTCGTTCTTGAGGGCCCGTCGCTCGTCGCCTGGGACCGACTCGGATCGATTTGCTCGGAGGAGGAGGTCGCAGCCTCGTTGATTTTGGGCTTCGATGTCGACCGTGCGACTGCGCTGGAGGCCGCATCTGATTTTGTGATGCGGTTGCTTGAAATGCAGCTGGTTCATCAAATCCACGAGCCTCACTGAAGCATTCCGATCAGGAGTCGGTCTGAGCCGCGTACTTCGCCTCGGTCGCCGCCTTCTGCGGACGCCACCACGCTTCGTGCTCCCGGTACCACTTCACGGTCGCCGCGAGTCCGGATTCGAAGTCGGTGTAACGCGGCTGCCAGCCGAGCTCGGTGCGCAGGCGCGTGGAGTCGATCGCGTAGCGCAGGTCGTGGCCGGGACGGTCGGTGACGTGGTCGAAGGCGTTCTCGGCGAGGCCGAACTCGTCGAGGATGAGCTTGACGACCTCGAGGTTGTTCTTCTCGCCGTCGGCGCCGATGAGGTAGGTCTCGCCGATCTCGCCGCGCTCGATGATCGCCCAGACGCCGCTGTTGTGGTCGTCGACGTGGATCCAGTCGCGCACGTTCTCGCCGGCGCCGTAGAGCTTCGGGCGGATGCCGTCGATCACGTTGGTGATCTGGCGGGGGATGAACTTCTCGACGTGCTGGTAGGGCCCGTAGTTGTTGGAGCAGTTCGAGATCGTGGCCTTGACGCCGAAGGAGCGGACCCAGGCGCGCACGAGCAGGTCGCTGCCGGCCTTGGTCGAGGAGTAGGGGCTCGAGGGGTTGTAGGGCGTCTGCTCGGTGAACTTCGCCGGGTCGTCGAGCTCCAGGTCGCCGTAGACCTCGTCAGTCGAGATGTGGTGGTAGCGGACGTCGTGCTTCCGCACTGCCTGCAGCAGCGTGTATGTGCCGATGATGTTCGTCTCGAGGAACGGGCTTGGATCGTTCAGCGAGTTGTCGTTGTGCGACTCGGCGGCGAAGTGCACGACCAGGTCCGAGTCGGCGACGAGGCGGTCGACGAGCTCGGCGTCGATGATGTCGCCCTCGACGAGGGTGATGCGGTCGGCGACCGGAGCGAGGGAGTCGCGGTTGCCGGCGTAGGTGAGCTTGTCGAGCACCGTGATCTGGACGTCCGGACGCTCGCTCAGGGTGAGGTGGACGAAGTTGCTGCCGATGAAGCCGGCGCCGCCGGTGACGAGGATTCGCACGAGTACTCCTGCACGTAGTGGAGAAAGAAAGGAGGGGGAGGGAGAGGCGGATTCGCTCGGGATCGACGCTAGCGCAGGCGCGGTCCGCTGCTCGGTGTCACTGGCCCGGGGACGCGGATTCGAGTTGGAGCAGCCGTTTGAGGTAGGCGCCGTAGCCGCTCTTGACCAGGGGGGCGGCGAGGTCGGCGAGCTGGGCGTCGTCGATCCAGGAGTTACGCCAGGCGATCTCCTCGATGCAGCCGATCTTGAACCCTTGACGCTGCTCGATGACCCGCACGAACTCGGTCGCCTCGATCATCGAATCGAACGTCCCCGTGTCCAACCACGCCGTCCCACGATCCAGGACCTGCACGTTCAACCGGCCCGACTCGAGGTAGCGCTCGTTGATCGTCGAGATCTCCAACTCCCCCCGAGCCGACGGCTCGATCGTCTTCGCGATCGCGACGACGTCGTTGTCGTAGAAGTACAGACCCGGGACCGCGTAGTTGCTCTTGGGCGACTGCGGCTTCTCCTCGATCGACAGAGCACGGAACTCGTCATCGAACTCCACCACCCCGTACGCACGAGGATCCGCGACCTGGTACGCGAAGATCACCGCACCCTCGATGACCGTGTTCGCCGCCAACGCCGTCCCCAGCGCCGTCCCGTGGAAGATGTTGTCCCCCAGCACCAGCGCGACCGAGTCGTCGCCGATGAAGTCCTCACCGGTCAGGAACGCCTGCGCCAACCCGTCCGGCGACTCCTGCACCGCATACGAGATCGACATCCCCAGACTCGACCCGTCACCCAGCAGCGCCCGGAACTGATCGTTGTACTCCGGCGTCGTGATCACCAGGACCTCATCGATCCCGGCCATCATCAACGTCGACAACGGGTAGTAGATCATCGGCTTGTCGTAGATCGGCATCAACTGCTTCGAGATGCCCTTCGTGATCGGCCACAACCGCGACCCCGACCCACCCGCCAGAACGATCCCCTTCATCGAGCCGCCCTCGGCGAGCGGCGGAACGACGACGGGAGGACGCGAGGCGAGCTGCCGCGTCGGCGGAGCGAGGAGCACGCCGGGTCGAGGGGAAGGAGCTGAATCACCCATCCAAGGTACCCCGGGCAGGTTTCCGGAAAGTTGCCCAGGAGGGTGCTTCGAGCCCGACTTCGGCGCAGCGTGGCCCCCTGTGAGGGCCCGGCCGGGTGAGGAAGGATCGACTTGCTCTGTGCGACTCCGAGGACCTTCTCCCCTAGGCGCGCTTCGATGTGCTCTCCCGCGGACGTCGCCGCGGGAAGCGGCGCTCGACGAGCGCCTCGTAGACATCGAGGTACTCACGGGTCATCCGTGAGACGTCGTAATGATCGAGGTCGAGAACTGCGCGAGCGGCGTACTCCTCTCGGACCTCCTCGTCGTCGAGGAGCAGCGCGAGCTCGGCGGCCAACCGGTCGACGTCGCCCGAGGGGAAGATCCGAGCGGCGGCGCCGAAGCCTGCGACCTCGGGCAGGCCGTCGGCGGAGCTCACGACGCAGGCGAGTCCCGCTTCGCGCTCCTCGATGACGACGAGCCCGAACGGCTCGCGCCGAGAGGCGGCGACGGCGATCGATGCGCCGAGCATGTAGGCGCGAGGATCGGGAACCGAGCCCGTCAGGTGGATGCGGTCTTCCCACTCCTGGCCGCGCGTAGGAGCGAGTACGTCGGGTTCGTCGAGGTTGCCGACGAAGTAGAGGTGCGCGTCTGGTCGGGTGCAGGCCACTCGCCCGAACGCCTCGACCAGGAGATCCGATCCCTTGCGGCGCGTGATCGATCCGACCGCGATGACGGCGGTCCCCTCGAGCGGTGCAGGGGCGACCGCTCCCTCCCGGCGGGGGGATCCGAGCGGCGCGTTCTGAATGGTCGTGGTGCGACCCCAGCAGAGCAGCCGACGTCCGAAGTCCCGCTCGTTCGCTCGGCTCACGCATACGACGACGTGGGAGAGCCCCATCACGCCCACCCCGCGCTGGAACTCGTTGTGCACGGTGGCGACGCGGGGCGTCAGCGGGGCTGCGAGCGCAGCGAGGAGGGCGGGAGTGAGGGTGTGCGAGTGGACGACGTCCGCTCGGAACGCCCGCAGGAGCGTGCGCAACCGCAGCATCAGGAGGGGGACGGCACGAGGAGACCGGCGCCGGAAGTCCAGTACGGAGGTCTCCACCCCGTACGCCTCGACGAGCGGGGTGAAGTCACCGCCCGCAGAGGCGATGTGGACCGTGTGCCCCTGCTGCGCCTGTCGGATCGCGAGATCGACGACGACGTTGTTGATGCCGTTCGCCGAGTTCGTCAGCGTGTCGTTGAGGTGGAGGATTCGCATGCCACGCCTTCCGAGGGGATCTGCACCCTGTCCGTCGCGAAGAATCGCACGCACGACGCGTTTCCCGATGCTCGTGAGCCGATTCGGCACCTTCTGTCGTCCTCGGCGTCGCGGGGCGGGACGGACCTCCGCGCCCGGTCGTTCCGTCGGCAACTCCTGCTGCTTCTTTCCGCGTCGCGATTCACGCCAGGAATTCGACTGCGGGACGCTCGGCCCTAGCGTCCCCTCGTCTGCGCTCTCCGCCTGAGCGCAGTCAGGAGGAGGCGTTGGCCGCGTGGATGCTGTGACCGTCTGCATGACCGCCCGGAACGCGGAAGCGACCATCGGGGGATCGATCCGGAGCCTGCTCCGTGCGCTCGGATCGAGCGGGAGGATCCTCGTCCGCGACGACGGGAGCTCGGACCGGACGGGTGACATCGTCCGACGAGCGGGCGATCCTCGCGTGCGGCTCCTCGACGACAGCTCCCCGCTGGGCATCCCGGGCTCCCGCAACGCCCTGCTCGACGAGGTGCGGACCCCGGTCTTCGCCGTTCTCGATGCGGACGATCGCGCATTCCCCTGGAGGTTCCGACGTCAGCTGGGCCTCCTCGCGACCGGCGTGGATGCGGTCTTCTCTCCTGTCGTGGTGCGCAAGCCGCCCCTCCCGATCCTGCGGCCGCAGCTCTTCCCCGCGCTCTCGACGGCCGCGGTGCCCCTCGCTCTTCTCCTCGAGAACCCCTTCATGCATCCGACGATGACCGCGCGGACGGACGTGGTCAGGGGCCTCGGAGGGTACCGGGCGGTCGCGGCGGAGGACTTCGACCTCTACCTCCGGGCGTGCACCGCCGGGCACCGTCTGATCCGCGACGCGGTCCCCACGGTGCTCTACCTCCGCCATTCGGGGCAGATCACGGTCGACCCGACCTGGAACCGCTCGAAGAGCGACACTTCGCTCGTCGAGGAGGCGTTCGGCCGGCTCGGCGCGGAGACGCTCGGGTTCGTCCCGTCCTGGTTCGCCTGGCGTCGCGCCGGCTTCCCGAGGGGAGGGGCCCCCGAGCACGTCACCGAGCAGCTCGACGCTGTCGAGGCCGCGGTCCGCGTCCTGCGGCCGCTCGAGCGGCGGTACCTCGGCTCCAGGCTCGCCCGGATCCGCTCGGCGGTCGCGGCGTGACCGCGACGACGGCGAGGCCGGCCCTGACGATCCTCCTGGTCGTGCCCGGCTCGTGGCACGCGCCGGAACTCGAGCGTGCGTGGAGCGAGCAGGGCCACCGGGTGGTCGTCGTGACGTCGGAGCCGGAGGCCTTCCCGGGAGCGGACGTCCGGCCGGTCCACGTGGGGACAGCAGGGTGGACCTCTTCCCACGGTGCATTCCAGACGGCGCGGCTCGCTCTCTTCAGTCGCCTCGCGGCCCGCGTCATCGCCGGTGCGGACGCCGACGTCCTCGTCGTCTGGGCCGGAGCGGCTCACGAGCTCGGACCACGCACCCGGCTCCCGAGGGCGACCGTCCTCGTCAGGAGCGGCCCCCATGTGCGCACGCAGGCCCGGCTGCTGGCCGACTCGCCTCGCGGCTCCTGGCGCCCCTCTGCGTCCGCCGTTCGGCGGGGGCAGCAGGAGTACGCCCGTTTCCCGGTGACGGTTCCGACCCGGGCGATCGCGGCCGACCCCGCCTGGGGCTCGGTCCCGGTCGTCGTGAGCGGCTACGGGTTCCCTCCTGTGTCCGTCGACCTCCCCGAACGTCCGGACGGACCCCTCCGGCTCGTGACGCTGGGCGAGCCGGAGTGGCGGACGGGGATCGATCGGGTCGACCGTCTGGCGAGGCTGGAGGACGTCGACTACATCACTCTCGTCGCGGAGAGGAGACGATCGCTCGACTCCCTCGACGCGAAGCTGCGGTCGGTGGGACGGCAGAGTCCCAGCGGCGTGGCCGACATCTTCCGCCGCTCGCACGCGATGGTCCTCCTCAGCAGGGAGGAGGGGCAGCAGCGCGCCGGGATGGAGGCGATGGCCGCCGGCCTGCCGATCATCGTGACGCGCGAGACCGGACTGGCGGCCTTCTGCGAAGACGGCGCCGGTGTCGTCGTGGAGGCGGACGCGACAGCGGACGACTACTCGGCCGCGCTCGCGAGGGTGGCGGCCGAGTGGAGTCTGCTGTCCCGGCGTGCGCAGGAGATCGCTGCGGAGCGCACGTGGGCTGACCACGCCGACGAGGTCCTCACCGCAGCCCTGGAGATCGTCCATGCGTGACGACCGACCCGGCAACCATGTTCTGCCGCAGCGCGTAGCGCTCCGGCTCGCCGCAGTCCTCGCACTGCATCTGACGGCATCGGCCGGAGTCAGGGGGCTCATCGTGAAAGGCGAGGCGCTCGCGTGGCAGGGCATCCGCGCGCCGCGCAGCTCGGCCGACGTCGATCTCTGGGTCGACCCGAGGCGATTCGAGTCCGCGCTCGCCGCTCTCCGCGCAGCAGGGTGGGCTCGTCGTCCCGAAGCTCTGAGCTGGACGCTCTTCATCGACCACTCGGTGACTCTCGTTCACCCCTGGTGGCCCTGCGACATCGACGTGCACCGATCCTTCCCCGGTGCGCTGTCCGCGGAGAGCGCCGTCTTCGAGTCCATCTGGGCGTCCAGAGTCCTCATGCCGTACGAGGAGTCGGCGGTTCCGGTTCCCGACCGGGCCCATCACGTCGTCGTCCATGCGCTCCACCACCTGCGCAGCGGCCGCTCGGCGGACTCGCGCGCCGCCGTCGAGCGGCTCGCGGTCCTCGTGGGCGGCTGGTCCGCGGCGGATCGAGAGGCGGTGCGGGACGCCTCCGTCGAGCTCGGCGCCCAGGGCCCCCTGGCGGTGCTGCTCGAGGAATGGGGAGTGCCGGCGGACGCCGACCCCGCACATCGGACAGGTCAGTCCCTCTGGGAGGTGCGCCGTCGGTCGGACCGCCACACCTTCAACTGGCTGCATGCGATCGCGATCGCTCCGTGGCGGTTGAAGGGCCTGCTGATCGCACGCGCGGTCTTCCCTACTCGCGCTGACCTGGAAGCCAGCCACCCTGCCCTCGTCGAGCGCCCCCGATCGATCGTCCGTCTGCGCATCAGAGCCGAGCGCTCCCTCCGAGGCCTCCGGCGCCTGCCCTCCGCGGTCGCCGATCTGCGCGAGGTCGCCCGGCTCGGACGGGCCGACGAGCGGAGCGGAGACCGAACCGTGATCCCGCCCGCGGAGCACCTCGGCGAGACAGCCGTCGCAGCCCCGGCGGCAGCCGTCGACGACCCGCGGTCGCCTCGGTCGAACGCCGGTCAGGCGCCGTCGGCGGGTTTCGTCGTGGAATCCGATGGTGACGACGTCTACGTGCTCGATCTCGGACGTCCCGACGAGGCTCCGGTCGTGCTCTCCAGCAGCGGCTACGAGATCTGGCGCCGGGCCCTCGTGCACGGGGAGTCGAGTGCTGCCATCGTCCGCGACCTCTCGGGCGTCTTCGGAATCGACCCGCACCTCATCGAGGAGGACGTCGAGAACTTCGTGGCCGACCTGGCCCGGTACTTCCCGACGGCCGCGCCTCGGTCGACAGGAGGAGGACGGTGACGCCCCGCGGCGGCCGACCGTTGCGCATCCTCCACGTCCTCGACACGTTCGAGAACGGCGGAGCGCAGCGCGTCGCGCTCTCTCTGGGACTGTGGAGCAGCAAGCACGACTGCCGACCCGGATTCTGGGGAGCGGACGGCCCGCTCGCCGCCGGTCTGACAGCCCCGACCTTCGTCGTGCCGCAGCACCGCTCCTCGTTCGTCAGGGAACTCCTCTCCCTCGATGCAGCAGTCCGAGCCTTCTCGCCGGATCTTCTGCACGCGCACCAGCGGCGGCAGGCGCTCCTCGCCCACCTCGTCGGCACGGTCAGGCGCGTTCCGGTCGTCGAGCACGCGCACACCGACCTTCCGACGCGGGACCACCGATTCCTCTCGTATCGCTCCCGCCGCGTCTTCGCTGTCTCCGATTCGATCCGCACCATGGTGGTGACCGACTTCCACCGTCCGGCATCACGAGTCGTCGCCACGGGGAATGCTCCTGCCCACCTGTCGACCGAGAGCTCGGCGGCTGCCGACTTCGCTGCCGAGCCGCTGCACATCCTCGGGATCGGGCGGCTGACGGAGCAGAAGGACCCCGAACGGTTCATCAGTGCTGTCGAGCACCTGGCCGCCCGTCGACGCGTCGTCGGGCGGTGGGTGGGCGACGGTCCGCTCGAGGAGCGCCTCAGGGAACGCGTGCGGGCGGCCGGCATCGTCGAACTCGCGGGAGCGAGCGCGGACATCGTCGGCGAGCTCGACCGCGCGCACCTCCTCCTGTCGACGTCGAAGTGGGAGGGGACCCCACTCGTGCTCCTCGAGGCCATGGCTCGTGGACGTCCGGTCGTCGCGACAGCGGTCGGCGGAGTGCCCGCCCTCCTCGGGGACGGGCGTGGAGTGACGTTCTCGCCGGACGCATCGGGTTCCGAGATCGGCGATCTGCTCGACGAGGTCCTCGCCGATCCGGAAGCCCTCCTGGATTCCGCCGCCCGAGCCGAGCGCTGGGTCGAGGACAGTGCATCCCAGGACGTCGTCTTCGCTCCGATCCTCACCGCGTACCGGCTGATCGGACGGCGACGATGACAGCGCTCGGAGGCGTCACCGTCATCGCTCCGTGCCACAACGCCCAGCAGAGCCTGCCCTCCTTCCTCGTCCGACTCGGCGAGACGCTCGGGATCGGCGACCGGGTCGTGCTCGTGGACGACGGATCGACGGACGGCACCCACCGTCTGCTGGGGGAGTGGGTCGACGGTCGGAGCGGAGCGACGCTCATCCGCCTCGAGTCCAACGGAGGCGTCGCGGCTGCTCGGAACCGGGCTCTCCTCGAGAGCACGACCGATTTCGTCTGGTTCGTCGACGTCGACGACGAGTGGGAACCGCGCATCCTGCGGACCCTGCGCGAGGAGGCCTTGCGGGCGTCGGCGGACATCGTCGTCTGCCGTGCGCTCTACAGGATCGGAGCGGACCGGTCGGGACGGGTGATCGACGGTCTCGCGCGCCGAGAGCTCGTCTCGTCCGAGACCGCACTCGAGCGGATGGCGCTCGGGAGGATGCACGGCTTCCTCTGGAACAAGCTGTTCCGCCGGAGCATCCTCCACGAGCAGCAGTTCCCGCTGCTGTCGTCGCAGTCCGACTTCGTGGGTGTCCTGCGGGCCGTGCAGGAGGCGCAGCGGGTCCTCTTCATCCCCGAGGTCCTCTACTCCTACCTCTACACCGCCTCGTCCATCACCCGCCGCCGGAACCCGGACCTCGGGAATCTGCTCACGTGCGCTCACGAGATGGATGCCGCGCTCGAGAGGGTCTTCGACGAGGTGCCGGCTCGGCTGAGCGACTGGTTCACGACCTGGTTCTACGCGATCCCCGTCGCGCTGACTCCCATCCGCCAGAACTCCGATGCGGAGCTCGTCCGCCGTGGCGTCGCCCTCGGCTCAGCGGCGTTGCAGGACGTCCATCTCCTCCGCTCCGCCCGTCGGCCCAGACTCCTGCTCCTCGCGCTCGTGCTCAAGCACGCACCCGTGCTCTTCGCCGCGCTCAGTCGAGCGCTCTTCCGCATCCACGACACCGCTCGCCGCGTGTCGAGCCGGAGCGGCGGTGACGGATGATCCGCCCGGCCGTCGCGCCCGCCGCTCCCGTGAGTACTCGCGATCGCAGAGGAACGCACCGATGACCTCCTACATCACCGGCCGTCTCGAGTGGATGCCCGCCAGCATCACGTCACTCGATCAGGCCGCCGACGCCGTCCTCGAGCTGGCGAGGGGCGGCCGGGACGAGCTCGTCGTCACGCCCAACACCGATCACTTCGTGCGGTGGAAGCACTCGGAGGCTTTCCGGCGGCACTACGGACGCGCGGCGCTGGTGGTCCTCGACGGCGCTCCTCTCGTGTGGCTCGCGCGAGGCTACGGCCACTCCGATGCCACCCGCGTCACCGGTATCGACCTGTTCACGGAGGTCTGCCGACGAGCTGCCGTCGAGGGCCTGGCCCTCGCGATCATCGGCGGGAGGGAGGGAGTAGCGGCGCGAGCCGCGGATGCTCTGCGTCAGCGGTTCCCCGGGATCGTCATCAGGTTGGCGGAGGGCCCGAGCAGCAGCGACCTCGACGATCCGGCCTATCTGGCAGCCCTCGCAGCCCGCCTCCGCGCAGAGGGCGTCCAGATCCTCGCACTCTGCCTCGGCTCACCGAAGCAGGAGGAGGTCCAGGCGGCACTTCTGCGCGCAGGCGGGAGCGGGGCCGTCTCCCTCGGGGTCGGAGCCGCTGTCGATTTCCTCGCGGGCACGGCGGTCCGTGCGCCGATGATCCTGCAGAAGCTCGGTCTGGAATGGCTGCACCGGCTGGTATCCGAGCCTCGGCGGCTCGGCCGGCGCTATGCGACGGACGCGATCCTCCTCGCTCCGAGCCTGATCGCTCTGGCGCGCTTCCGGATCGTCCGTCGGCACCACCGCAGTCCCTCCTCCCCGGGCGACAGGACGTGAGCACCGCGTCGGCCCGTCGCCGTCGGCCGGTCGGCCGTGCGACAGCGCGTCGGGTGCTGGGCTTCGTCCTGCTGCCGCTGCTCAACGCTGTCGCCCCGCTCCTCGTGCTGCCGATCGTGACGGGCCGCTTCGGACAGGAGACGTTCGCGGCGCTCGTGGTTGCTCAATCGCTGGGCTCGGCCGGGGCGGTGCTGGTCGAGCTCGGCTGGGGCGTCAACGGAGCCCAGCGCGTCTCCCGTCAGAAGCCGCGGAACCGGGCCCGCACGGTCGCGCTCTCGACGCTGACCAAAGCGCTCGTCCTCCTGCCGACATCCCTCCTCCTCGTCGTCGCGGCCGTCGCGCTGGTCGAGCCGGGGCACAGGGTCGAAGCCGCCCTGATCGCGGTCTCCGGTGCGTTCGGGAGCCTCAACACCGTCTGGGTCTTCATCGGGATGGGTCGTCCGTCGCTGGTCCTCCTCGTGGAGTCCCTCCCACGCCTCTCGCTCCTGCTCGCTTCGGCGGTCGGCATGGCGCTCGGCGGGCCGTTCTGGCTGTACGTCGCCGCCTCCGTGCTTCCCGCCGTCTGCTGCCCACTGCTCGGCATGAGGGTCGTCGGCACACGGTGGAGGGACCTGCGCTCCTTCGGCTGGAGGCACGTGCTCCGCGCGACACGAGCTCAGTTCAGCGCGCTCAGTGCGCGAGCGCTGAGCGCGGTCTACATCGCCTTGCCGGTCGCCCTCGTCAGCGCCGTCGCACCCGCCGGCACCGTCGCGGTCTTCGGAGCGCTGGAAAGGTCGCAGCGCATGCTCCTGACCGGTCTGCAGGCCTTCCCCAACGCGATGCAGGGCTGGGTCGGCGGTGGTGCCACCCGCGACATCCGGGTGTCGCGGTCTCTTCGGGCGATCGCGATCAATGCCGGTATCGGTGCGGTCGCGGGTCTGCTCTTCGCGCTCGCGGGCCCGGCTCTCGCCGAGATGCTGTTCTCCGGGGTCGTCGAGTTGACCCACCGCGAGACGACCGTCGGCGGAGCGCTGATCCTCCTCGTCAGCGTGTCGCGAGCAACCGGGGGCCTCGCACTCGTCGCGGTGCGGCGGGTCTCGGGGATCACCTGGAGCGCGCTGGCGGGCGCCGCGCTCGGACTGCCGCTCGTGCCGCTCCTCGCGGCCTCGCACGGGGCTCTCGGCGCTGTCATCGGGGAGGCGTCGGCCGAAGCCGCCGTCCTCCTCGTACAGGTGGTCGTCCTGCGACGGCGACTCGTGCGGATGCGCGCGGAGCAGAGCCGTGTCCCCGGAGACGAACACCCGACCCCTGAGGAGAAACAGTGAAGCCGCTCTCGATACTGCAGTACCGCGTCGACGACCGTTCCTACCCGCGCAACTCGCGGATCAGGTCGTCCCTGCGCTCCGCGGGCCACCGCGTCGCAGTGCACGATCGCTCGCGGGCGACCTCGCTCGTCCGCCGAGCACTCGTCGACCTGCGATCACTGATCATCGATTCGAGGGGCGCCGACGTCATCGTCGTCTCCGAGTTCTCCCTGCCCTTCGTCCCGTTCGCCTGGGCGGTCGCGAAGGCGCGTCGCGCGGTCCTGGTCGTCGACTGCTTCGTCTTCAGATACGAGACGACGGTGCTGGACTGGGGTGCGCGCTCGCCGAGGTCCCTGCGCGCGTGGATCTACCGGCTCATCGACTGGTGGTCGGTCGTCCTGGCGGACGTCGTCCTGGTCGACACGCGGGTCCGTGCAGCCAGGATCCGGAGCGGTGGCCGACGTCGGCAGGTGGCGCTGTCGCTGCCCGTCGGAGCTCCCGGCTGGGTCTCCGCGAGCCCTCACTCCGAGGGGTCACCGCTCCGAGTGCTCTTCTACGGCTCGTACCTGCCCCTCCACGGGGTCCCCACGATCGTCCGAGCTCTGATCGAGCTTCGAGACGAGGACGTGCGGTTCACCTTCGTCGGGACGGCCCAGCACGACGGGGGCGTCCAGGACATGCGGCGGCTCGCGGACGAGGGCGGAGCGGCGCACCTGTGCCGTTTCCTCGACGCCGTCCCTGTGATGGAGCTCGACCGGCTGCTCGCCGAGCACGACGTGGTGCTCGGCGTCTTCGGGGGATCGGAGAAGGCCGGTTCCGTGATCGCGAACAAGGTCTGGCAGGGCCTCGCCGCCGGGCGCGTCGTGGTGACTCGGGAGAGTCCGGCTCTCGATGAGATCCGCGACCTCGTCGGGGATCAACTGAGGACCGTGCCGCCCGAGGATCCGCTCCGTCTCGCCTCCCAGCTCCGCCGACTGCTCGCGGAGGAGCCGTCGGACTACACGGGTGCGAGCGCGTCGCTCGAGCAGTACGTGACGAGCGAGTTCGAGTGCTTCCTCGGTGAACTCGAGCGACGAGCCCGACGATGAGCGCCGACACCCTCCTCGCTGTCCTGGTCGCGGCCGTCGTCTGGCTGATCCTCGCGCTCCTGATCCCGCGCGCCGTCGCCCGACCGATCGTCCTGGGTGCGGCGCTCGCCGTCTTCTTCGTGTTCTCGAACGACAACCAGTCCGGCGCGATGCTGTCCTACGCTCTCGCCTTCCTCAGCGCGTCCTCGATGATCTGCCTCGTCCGGGTCCCCGCCCTGCCGGGCAGGCGATCACGCGCCTACCTCCTGGCGGCGTCGTGGTGGTCGGTGGTCCTCGTCGGCTCGGTGCTCATCGCCGAGACCTATCCGCTGGTGAGGATCGCGAGCTACGGCCTCGCCTGCGTTCTCGTGGCTGTCGTCGTCGGTTCGTTCTCGTCCGACGAGGTCGCTCTGCTGCTCCGGATCGTCCTCGTGCTCGTCCTCGTCGAAGTAGCGCTGGGCTCCTACTGGGCGGTGAACTCGATCGAGCCGGTGTGGGGGTACCGCAACGACGATCCGCGACCGAACCCCCTCTTCGACGGGGCCTTCCCGCGCGGGCAGGGCACTCTCGGCCACCCCATCTTCTTCGCGGTCGCCTGCGCGGTCGGGCTGCTCGTCGTGGTGACCGATGCCGTGCGGCTCGTACCCGCGGCGCGGATCGCGTCAGGAGTCGTTCTCGTGACGGGGCTGGCGATGTCCGGAACGCGGAGTGTGATCGCGGCCGTCCTGATCTCGTGCGGGTTCTGGCTGATCGCCGAGTCGAAGCGCAGCGGTCTCGTCAGGAACGCCGCCGTACTCCTGACGGCAGTCGGAGCCGCCCTCACGTTCTCCTCCTATCTCGGGTCGATCGTCGCAGCGACGATCGACTCCGGTTCGTACGAGCAGCGCGCCTCGTCCTGGGGATCACTGCCGACGGTGCTCGGGCGCTCCGACGTCGAAGTGCTGTTCGGCTCCGGCGTGGGATCGGAGATCAGTCTCTACACATCCGGGATCCTGTACTCGCCCTACAACTTCCAGGTCGTGGACAACTGGATCGTCTACCTGCTCGCCACTCAGGGGGTCGTCGGGCTCGGCTTCTTCGCGGCACTGTGCGCGGTGCTGCTCGCGACGGGGGATTCGACGCGGCGATCGCTCCTCATCCTCTTCCTGGTGCTGACGTTCTCGTTCGACCTCCTTCTCGCGCCGTTCCCCGGCGTCCTGTTCTTCCTGGTCGCAGCGCTCCCGCAGCGGACGTCTGCTGTCCAGCAGCTCAGGAGCCCGGCACCGATCGTGGTGCGACGTCGGCGCGAGTCGGCGGCTCGACGGCTGCCGGAGCGGGTCGGCACTGCCTCCCCCCGCGGTCGGCACGGCTCGAGCACCTCCTGGATCGCGCCTCGATGACCTCGCCGTCGCCACGAGGAGAGCGTGACGAGCGCCGACTCGGCCGAGGACGGGGCGGCGGGACGGGGGCTGCCGAGTATCATTGCCGCGTTATGGCACGCATCTACGACTGCTCCGTCGACACGGACCTCCTCACCGGCACCCGGCTCGCGCGAACGGCGATCGGACGCGGTGAGCTCGTCGTGCTGCCGACCGACACGGTCTACGGAGTCGCGGCCAACGCCTTCGACGCCGCGGCCGTGCAGCGCCTGCTCGACGCGAAGGGGCGGACGAGGCAGTCGCCTCCGCCCGTCCTGATCGGCGATGTCGCCGCACTCGACGCCCTCGCCGAGAACGTGCCGGAGCCCGTGCGCGAGCTCGCGAAGGCCTTCTGGCCCGGCGGGCTCACGATCGTCCTGCACGCCCAGCCGTCGCTCGTCTGGGACCTGGGGGAGACCAAGGGCACCGTCGCGCTGCGCATGCCCAACAACCCCGTCACGCTCGAGCTGCTCGCCGAGACCGGCCCGCTCGCCGTCTCCTCCGCGAACAAGACGGGCCGTCCCTCCGCCACCACCGCGCAGGAGGCCTTCGAGCAGCTGGGCGACGCGGTCGACGTCTACCTCGACGCGGGTGCCGCGGGCACCGGCTACACCGAGCGCCCGGCCGGAGCCAGCGAGTCGTCGACGATCGTCGACGCCACCGCTCTGAGCTTCGAGGGCGGGACGCTGCGCATCCTGCGTCAGGGCGTCGTGTCGGCCGAGAGCATCCGCGACGTCGTCGGGGACCTGCTGCCCGACGAGTCGGCGCAGGTCACCCCCGCTCCGGCGGTCGCCGAGGCGGAGCCCACGGGGGAGTCGTTCGACGCCTCGCTGCCGATGGAGCCCGAGGTCGAGCAGCCCGCTCCCTCCGCCCGGCCCGACTGGGCCTCGGGCGCGCGCCTGCAGGACGAGCCGGCGGCGAGCGGCACCGCGCGCCCCGACTCCGCCCCGGGTGAGTAGCCCGTGATCGCCTTCGTCCTGGTCTCGCTCGCGTGCGCGGGCGTGACCTTCGCGCTCTCGTTCATCATCTGGAAGCTCGCGCTCAGGTTCAAGCTCTACCCGAAGATCAGGGTTCGCGACGTCCACACGCGGCCCACGCCGCGCCTCGGCGGAATCGCGATGTTCCTCGGGATGGTCGTCTCGTTCGGCATCGCCTCGCAGGTGCCGTACTTCCGTCTCGTCTTCGCGAATCCCGAGCCGATCCTCGCGATCCTCGGGGCCAGCCTCCTCATCGTGCTGATCGGCGTGGCGGACGACATCTGGGACCTCGACTGGACGACGAAGCTCGCCGGGCAGCTGATCGCGGCCGGGCTGATCGCCTGGAAGGGCGTGCAGATCGTCTCGCTGCCGATCGGCGGCCTCACGGTCGGCTCGCCCTGGATGTCGCTGATCATCACCGTGCTGGCGATCGTCCTCGTCACCAACGCCCTCAACTTCATCGACGGGCTCGACGGACTCGTGGCCGGAGTCGCCCTGATCGCGAACGGCGTCTTCTTCCTCTACAGCTACCTCCTGGTCCAGCGCACCTCGCCGACGGACTACTTCAACCTCGCGTCGCTCATCGCGGTGGTGCTGGTCGGCGCGTGCGCCGGCTTCCTGCCGATCAACTGGCGCCCCGCGCGCATGTTCATGGGCGACGGGGGAGCGCTGCTCGTCGGCATGCTCATGGCCACGGCGGCGGTCGCGGTCACCGGTCAGATCGACCCGGCGCAGCTGAAGGCCAAGGAGTTGCTCCCGGCGTTCATCCCGATCATCCTGCCGTTCGCGATCCTGATCGTGCCGCTGATGGACTTCGGCCTCGCCGTGTTCCGCAGGCTCCGCGCCGGCAAGTCGCCCTTCAGCGCCGACCGGAAGCACCTGCACCACCGGCTCCTCGACATGGGCCACTCGCACCTGCACGCGGTCCTCATCTTCTACTCCTGGACCGCCGTCATCGCCTTCGGCTGCCTCCTGATCTTCGTCGTCGACGTGATCTGGATCCCGCTGGCGTTCCTCGGCGTCGGCCTCGTCGCCTGCACCGTCGTCACCCTCGCTCCGCTGAGCCGGCGCAAGCGGCTCGAAGCCGCCGCCCAGTCGGCGGAGGCGTCGCCCGTCCTCGATCCCCTCGACCGCGCGTCCGCAGCGGACCCGGTCGACCCTCCGGTCGGCCTGCCGCTCGGCCGGGACACCGCAGCGCCCTCGACGGCGCGGAAGGAAGCATCATGACCGGAGACATCCCGGCCACCACCCGCCCCCAGCCCGCCTCGGTGCCGATCCTGCGCCGCACCCTCGTGCTCGGCGGCGCGTTCATCGCCGCTCTCGCCGTCGTCGGTGCGATCGTCGGCGCCCTCGTCGCCGGGGGAGAGGGCGCGATCGGCGCGCTCGTCGGAGCCGTCATCGGCGGAGTGATGGTCGCGCTCACGGCGGTCAGCATCCTGGTCGCCAACCGGCTCGACATCGGCGGCTTCTTCGCCGTCGTGCTCGGCATGTGGCTGGCGAAGTTCGTGCTGTTCGTCATCGCCGCACTGGTCCTCCGCGACCAGCCGTGGCTGAACAGCACGGCCATGTTCGTGACGATCATCGTCGCAGTGCTCGGCTCGCTCGCGATCGACGTCCTCGTGGTGTCGCGCTCGCGGATGCCGAACGTGAGCGACATCGCCAGGTGAGCGCCACCCGTGCGCTTTCTGAGAGCGACACGATTCGGCTCTCAGGCCGTTCTGTTGCTACAGTAGGGACGAATCCGCAGGCGAACGTGTGCCCGTCCTCAGGTCGTCTCATCGTTGATGTCGGTCGTCGAGTACGAACGCCGTCCGAGCGGAAAGACCCCCACCTTTCGTCGTCGCGAGAGCGTTGTGTCCGAATGATGAAGATCATCCGGCTGCCGCGTGCCACGCCCCGAATTCCAGGAGCTAGCGCTGTTTGCTAACGCTGTGACCCTGTTGGTCTCTGCCTCGACCGGTGAGAGTGACTTCCACACCCCGTCGATCTCGGAGTTCTTCCCGCCCGGTTTCCTCTTCGAGGGAACCCCTTTCGAGATCAACCGCGTCATGCTGGTCCGCTTCATCGCGGTCATCGCGCTGATGCTGTTCTTCTGGCTCGGGACGCGCAAGATGCGCATCGTGCCGGGACGCTTCCAGAGCGTCGTCGAGATGGCCTTCGACTTCGTGCGCGTCACGATCGCCAAGGACATCCTCGGTGAGAAGGACGCCCGTCGCTTCCTCCCGATCCTCGTGACGATCTTCTTCGCGATCATCGCGATGAACCTCACGGGAATCGTGCCGTTCCTCAACATCGCGGGAACGTCGGTCGTCGGGATGCCGCTCTTCCTCGGTCTCGTGGCGTACGTCACGTTCATCTACGCCGGCATCAAGGACCGCGGGATGGGCTTCTTCAAGAACGCCCTGTTCCCGCCCGGAGCGCCGTTCCTGATCTACTTCATCCTCACGCCGATCGAGCTCCTGCAGACGTTCATCATCCGTCCGCTCTCGCTCGCCCTCCGACTCGTGATGAACATGATCGTCGGCCACCTCCTGCTGGTGCTGTGCTTCTCGGCCACGCAGTTCTTCCTCTTCAGCTCGCAGGTCGACCCGGGCTTCAAGCTCTTCGGTGTCGTGACCTTCGCCTTCGGAGGCGCCTTCACGCTCTTCGAGCTGCTCGTCGCCGTCCTCCAGGCGTACATCTTCACTCTCCTCGCAGCGGTCTACATCCAGTTGGCCGTCGCCGAGGAGCACTGACACCACAACTCACGGGCTCCCACCCGTTCACACGATCACCCCACTGAAAGGACCCACTCGTGGACTCAGTCACCGTTCTCGCCGAACTCACCGGCAACATCGCGACGGTCGGTTACGGCCTCGCAGCGATCGGCCCCGGCATCGGTGTCGGCATCGTCGCGGGCAAGACCGTCGAGGCCATGGCGCGCCAGCCCGAGATGGCCGGCCGCCTCCAGACCACGATGTTCCTCGGCATCGCGTTCACCGAGGTGCTCGCCCTCATCGGCCTCGCCACCTACTTCATCTTCGCGGCGTAGTCGTGTTCAGCACCGCTGTGAACATCGCTGCGGAAGAAGGTGACGTCCCCGAGGTCATTCTGATCCCGGAGTTCTACGACTTCTTCTGGTCGGGGGTGATCTTCCTCATCCTCCTGTTCTTCTTCTGGAAGCTGGTTCTGCCGCGCATCCAGAAGATGCTCGACGCGCGGTCCGCCGCCATCGAGGGGAACATCGCCAAGGCCGACGAGGCTCAGCGACAGGCGGAAGCCGCTCTCGAGAAGTACACCGCTCAGCTCGCGGAAGCGCGTGCCGAGGCCGGAGTCATCCGCGAGAAGGCCAATGCCGACGGCAACGCGATCGTGGCGGCGAAGAAGGAGCAGGCTCAGGCCGAGGCCGAGCGCATCCTGCACAACGCGCACGCCCAGATCGAGGCCGACCGCCAGTCGGCCGTCGTCGCCCTGCGCTCCGAAGTCGGAACCCTCGCCATCGATCTCGCCTCCGGCGTGATCGGCGAGAGCCTCAACGACGACGCGAAGGCGTCCGCCATCGTGGACCGCTTCCTCGCCGACCTCGAGGCCTCGGAGAAGGCGAACAGCTGATGGGGAGCGCGTCACGACAGGCTCTGGCCGCCGCGAAGGCGGAGCTCTCCGCCTTCAACGGCCATGTGTCGCTCGAGGCGGCTCAGCAGCTCTTCGAAGCGGCCCGGGTCATCGACTCGCAGGCGCAGCTTCGCTCGGCCCTCTCGGACCCGAGCGTCGAGGCGGCGAGCAAGCGTGCCCTCGTGGCCCGCGTGTTCGCCCCCTTCGACGTCGCTGCCAAGCGCCTGCTCACCGTCATCGCCGGACACCGCTGGTCGAGCCCGAGCGACCTCGTCGCCGGGATCGAGGAGGTGGGGGTCCGTGCGATCGCCTCCTCCGCACCCGAGGGCGTCTCGATCGAGCGCGAGCTGCAGATGTTCGGCGCGGTCGTCTCGTCCGACGCCGGACTCGAGCTGGCACTCGGCAGCAAGCTCGCCGCCGCCGACTCGAAGGTGTCGCTCATCCAGCGGCTCCTCGAGGGCAAGGCGTCGGCCGAGACGCTGGCGATCCTCCGGCAGCTGATCGCGCACCCGCGCGGTCGCCGCGTGCCGGAGCTCGTCCGCTTCGCCGCCGGCGTGGTCGCCGACCAGGGCGGTTTCACCATCGCCACGGTCTCGGTCGCCTCGCCGCTCGCCCCGCACCAGCTCGACCGGCTGCGGACCGCCCTCTCGCGGCAGTACGACCGTCCGGTCTCCGTCAACATGCTCGTCGACCCCTCCCTCCTGGGCGGGATGAGGCTGCAGGTCGGCGACGAGGTCATCGACGGGACCGTGTCCGCACGGCTCTCCGACCTGAAGCTCCAGCTCGCGTCCTGACGGGCGCACGTATCCTCAGGGGGCGGCTCGCGCCACTCCCGCTCCCCGCACCATCCAGGTCAGGCCCCGACGACCTCTTCGGCTCGCACGGACCCAACGAATAGGAATTCCCATGGCAGATATCACCATCAGCCCGGATGAGATCCGCGACGCGCTGAAGGACTTCGTCTCGTCGTACGAGCCGGGCAAGGCCTCCACGACCGAGGTCGGCTACGTCATCGACGCCGCCGACGGCATCGCCCACGTCGAGGGACTCCCCGGCGTCATGGCCAACGAGCTCATCCGCTTCTCGAACGGCGTCCTGGGCCTCGCCCAGAACCTCGACGAGAACGAGATCGGCGTCGTCGTCCTCGGCGAGTTCTCCGGCATCGAGGAGGGCATGGAGGTCACCCGCACCGGCGAGGTCCTCTCCGTCCCCGTCGGCGACGGCTACCTCGGCCGCGTGGTCGACCCGCTCGGCAACCCGATCGACGGACTCGGCGAGATCGCCTCCGAGGGCCGCCGCGCTCTCGAGCTCCAGGCTCCCGGCGTCATGTCGCGCAAGTCGGTCCACGAGCCGCTGCAGACCGGCATCAAGGCCATCGACGCGATGATCCCCGTCGGCCGCGGTCAGCGTCAGCTGATCATCGGCGACCGCCAGACCGGCAAGACGGCCATCGCGATCGACACGATCATCAACCAGAAGGCCAACTGGGAGTCGGGCGACACCGACAAGCAGGTCCGCTGCATCTACGTCGCCATCGGCCAGAAGGGCTCGACCATCGCCTCGGTGAAGGGCGCGCTCGAGGACGCCGGAGCCATGGAGTACACGACGATCGTCGCGTCCCCGGCCTCCGACCCCGCCGGCTTCAAGTACCTCGCCCCCTACACCGGCTCGGCCATCGGCCAGCACTGGATGTACGGCGGCAAGCACGTCCTGATCATCTTCGACGACCTGTCGAAGCAGGCCGAGGCGTACCGCGCCGTGTCGCTCCTCCTGCGCCGCCCGCCGGGGCGCGAGGCGTACCCGGGTGACGTCTTCTACCTGCACTCCCGTCTGCTGGAGCGCTGCGCGAAGCTGTCCGACGAGCTCGGCGCCGGATCGATGACGGGCCTCCCGATCATCGAGACCAAGGCGAACGACGTCTCGGCGTACATCCCGACCAACGTGATCTCGATCACCGACGGCCAGATCTTCCTGCAGTCCGACCTCTTCAACGCGAACCAGCGTCCCGCGGTCGACGTGGGCATCTCGGTCTCGCGAGTCGGCGGTGACGCTCAGGTCAAGTCGATCAAGAAGGTCTCGGGAACGCTCAAGCTCGAGCTCGCCCAGTACCGCTCGCTCGAGGCCTTCGCGATGTTCGCGTCCGACCTCGACGCGGCGTCCCGTCGTCAGCTCGCCCGCGGTGCACGCCTGACCGAGCTGCTCAAGCAGCCGCAGTACTCGCCGTACCCCGTGGAGGAGCAGGTCGTCTCGATCTGGGCCGGCACGAACGGCAAGCTCGACGAGGTGCCCGTCCCCGACGTGCTGCGCTTCGAGCGCGAGCTGCTCGACTACCTGGGCCGCAACACGCAGGTCCTCTCCACGCTGCGCGACACCAACGTGCTCTCGGACGACGTCGTCGCCGAGCTGTCACGTGCCGTCGACGGCTTCAAGCTCGAGTTCCAGACCGGTGAGGGCAAGCCCCTCGCCTCGGTCGGGCGCGAAGAGCACCAGGCGATCTCGGCCGACGAGGTCGGCCAGGAGAAGATCGTCAAGGTCCGTCGCTAACAGCGGCACCCCGGCGATTCGTCACACAAGGACTACAGGAGACACATGGGAGCGCAACTTCGGGTCTACCGGTCGAAGATCCGTTCGGCCCAGACGACCAAGAAGATCACTCGGGCCATGGAGCTGATCTCGGCCTCGCGCATCCAGAAGGCGCAGAACCGCGTCGCCGCCGCGGCTCCGTACTCGAACGCGATCACGCGGGCCGTGTCGGCCGTCGCGACCTACTCGAACGTCGAGCACCCGCTCACGACCGAGCGCGAGAAGCTGGACACGGCCGCGATCGTGATCTTCACCTCCGACCGCGGACTCGCAGGAGCCTTCTCCTCGAGCGTGCTCAAGGAGGCGGAGGAGCTGGCCTCGCTGCTGCGCAGCGAGGGCAAGGAGGTCGTCTTCTATCTGGTCGGCCGCAAGGCGAACGCGTACTTCTCGTTCCGGAAGCGCCCCAGCGTGCGCGTCTGGACCGGAGGCACCGACCAGCCCGTGTTCGAGACGGCGAAGGAGATCGCCGACGCGGTCGTCGAGTCGTACAACCTCGATGACGAAGAGGGCGGCGTGGACGAGATCCACCTCGTGTACAACCGCTTCGTCAGCATGGTCACCCAGCAGCCGACGGTCGTCCGTCTGCTGCCGCTCGAGGTCGTCGAGGGCGCGGAGGACCAGAACAGCGACCTCTACCCGCTGTACGAGTTCGAGCCGGACCCCGAGACGGTCCTCGACCGCCTCCTCCCGGTCTACGTCGAGAGCCGGATCTTCAACGCGATGCTGCAGTCGGCGGCGTCGGAGCACGCAGCGCGTCAGAAGGCGATGAAGTCGGCGAGCGACAACGCCGACACGCTGATCAAGACCTACACGCGTCTCGCCAACAACGCCCGCCAGACCGAGATCACGCAGCAGATCGCGGAGATCGTCGGCGGCGCGGACGCCCTGTCGTCCGCCAAGTAGACGGCTCTCCTCCCCAGACACGAAACTCCGCGCCCCGGGTGCGGTGAGACCAAGAAGGAAGAAGCAATGACACTGACCGCACCTGAGGCGGCGACCGGGACGTCGGGCGGGGCCATCGGCCGCATCGCCCGCGTCACCGGCCCCGTCGTTGACATCGAGTTCCCCCACGACGCGATCCCCGAGGTCTACAACGCGCTCTACACGCACGTCGAGGTCGAGGGCGTCTCGAGCAAGCTGACCTTCGAGGTCGCGCAGCACCTGGGCGACGACCTCGTCCGCGCCATCTCGCTCAACCCGACCGACGGACTCGTCCGCGGTCAGGAGGTCCACGACACCGGCCTGCCGATCTCGGTCCCCGTCGGCGACGTGACCAAGGGCAAGGTCTTCAACGTCATCGGAGAGGTGCTCAACGCCGACGCCGATGGCAAGATCAACGGCGAGTCGTTCGAGATCACCGAGCGCTGGCCCATCCACCGCAAGCCGCCTGCGTTCGACCAGCTCGAGTCGAAGACGGAGCTGTTCGAGACCGGCATCAAGGTCATCGACCTCCTCACCCCGTACGTGCAGGGCGGCAAGATCGGCCTGTTCGGCGGAGCGGGCGTCGGCAAGACGGTCCTCATCCAGGAGATGATCCAGCGCGTCGCGCAGGATCACGGTGGAGTGTCGGTGTTCGCCGGTGTCGGCGAGCGCACCCGTGAGGGCAACGACCTCATCGCCGAGATGGAGGAGGCGGGCGTCTTCGACAAGACCGCCCTCGTCTTCGGCCAGATGGACGAGCCGCCGGGAACCCGCCTCCGTGTCGCCCTGTCGGCGCTCACGATGGCGGAGTACTTCCGCGACGTGCAGAAGCAGGACGTGCTGCTCTTCATCGACAACATCTTCCGCTTCACGCAGGCCGGCTCGGAGGTGTCGACCCTGCTGGGCCGCATGCCCTCCGCGGTGGGCTACCAGCCGAACCTCGCCGACGAGATGGGTGTGCTCCAGGAGCGCATCACGTCGACCCGCGGACACTCGATCACCTCGCTGCAGGCGATCTACGTCCCCGCGGACGACTACACCGACCCGGCGCCGGCAACCACGTTCGCGCACCTCGACGCCACCACCGAGCTCTCGCGCGAGATCGCGTCGAAGGGCCTGTACCCGGCCGTCGACCCGCTGACCTCGACCTCGCGGATCCTCGACCCCCGCTACCTGGGCGCCGACCACTACCGCGTGGCGACGAACGTGAAGCAGATCCTGCAGAAGAACAAGGAGCTGCAGGAGATCATCGCGATCCTCGGTGTCGACGAGCTCTCCGAGGAGGACAAGATCACGGTGTCGCGTGCGCGCCGCATCCAGCAGTTCCTCTCGCAGAACACGTACATGGCGAAGAAGTTCACCGGCGTCGAGGGATCGACCGTGCCGCTGAAGGACACCATCGAGTCGTTCGACGCGATCACCAAGGGCGAGTTCGACCACGTGGCCGAGCAGGCGTTCTTCAACGTCGGCTCGATCTCGGACGTCGAGGAGAAGTGGGTCCAGATCCAGAAGGAGAACGGCTGATCATGGCCGGGACCCTGAAGGTCAGCGTCGTCTCCGCCAACGCGGAGGTGTGGTCGGGAGAGGCGAAGCAGCTCACGGCCCGCACCGTCGAGGGCGAGATCGGAATCCTCGCCGGGCACGAGCCGCTGCTGGCGATCCTCGCCAGTGGTGAGGTCCGCGTCACCGCGGTCGACGGTTCGCGCATCACCGCGCAGGCCGATGACGGATTCCTGTCCGTCGAGAACGACGTCGTCACCGTCGTCGCCCGCGAGGCGGCGCTCGTCTGAGACACCGCCGCTCACCGCGGCACCGGAGGGGCCGGGCGATCATCACGATCGCCCGGCCCCTCCGTCGTGCGCCCAGCGGGGCGCGAGCAACCGAAGGAGCACCGTGCACGTCCTGCTGCCGCCGTCCGAGACCAAGCGCCCCGGGGGCGCTCTTGCGTTCGCCCTCGAGGCGCTCGCGTTCCCGGAGCTCTCGTCGCTCCGACGCGAGCTGCGCGACGCGCTGGTGGAGCTCTCGGCCGATCGCGAGGCGTCGGCCCGGGCTCTGAAGCTCAGCCCGCGGCAGAGCGGGGAGATCGAGCGCAACGCGGAGCTTCCCCTCGCCCCGGCGATGCCGGCGATCGACCGGTTCGACGGAGTCCTCTACGACTCGCTCGGTGCGGAGACCCTGGACGGGGCGGCGCGATCGTTCCTCGCGCGCACTGTGCTCATCCAGTCGGCTCTCTGGGGCCCGGTCGCCGCGCTGGACCCCATTCCCGCCTACCGGTTGTCGCACGACTCCCGGATCCCGGGGAAGCCGCTCAAGCGGTGGTGGGCCGGGTCGGCGGGCGCGGCGCTGTCCTCGCTCGAAGGTCTGGTGCTCGATCTCCGGAGTGAGGCCTACGCGGCCCTCGGCCCGCTGGCGAGCGGTGAGGGCCGGTTCTTCGTCCGGGTGCGCTCGCGCGGCGCCGACGGGGTGCTCCGCAACCTGAACCACTTCAACAAGTTGAGCAAAGGGCACTTCGTGCGGGCGCTCGCGGAGGACGCCGTCGAGACCGACTCGCTCTCGGAGCTCGCGGCGTGGTCGGCGGGCAGAGGATTCGAGCTCTCCCTGAACGAGTCGACGGGCGAACTGGATCTGGTGGTTCCCGAGGCCTGACTCAGCCGACCGCGCGGAAGCAGCCCCTCACGTGGTCGTCGACGATGCCGGCCGACTGCTGCAGCGCGTACATGGTGGTGGGGCCGACGAAGCGGAACCCGGCCTTCCGGAGCGCTCGGGCGAGAGCGAGCGAGGACGCCGTAGTCGTGGGGATCTGGTCGACGGAGACCGGTGCCGATGACCTGCGCTCGTCCGGGAACGACCAGACCAGACGATCGAGTGCGCCCTCGCCGTCGCGCTCGCGCAGCGCCACGACGGCCTGAGCGTTCTCGATCGTCGCGATGATCTTGGCGCGGTTGCGGATGATGCCGGTGTCGTCCATCAGCCTCTCGACGTCGTCGCCGTCCATCCGAGCCACGGCGTCCGGTTCGAAGTCGTGGAAGACCTGTCGGAACTTCGGTCTCTTGCGGAGGATCGTGATCCACGACAGACCGGCCTGGAATCCTTCGAGGCAGATCTTCTCGAAGAGCGGGCGGTCGCCGTGGAGCGGGAACCCCCACTCCTCGTCGTGGTAGCGGCGGTACTCCGGGTCCTCGCCCGACCAGGCGCAGCGGGCGAGGCCGTCCTCGCCGACGAGGACGCCGTCGGCCGTCGTCATCGGTGGGGGATCCCCTCGTGATCGAGCAGCCAGGCCTTCGTCGGCACGCCCTCGCCGCCGCTGTAGCCCGTGATGCGCCCGTCGCCCGCGAGCACGCGGTGGCAGCCGATGATGATCGGGATCGGATTGCGACCGACGGCTCCTCCGATCGGGCGCCCCGCTCGAAGCCGCCCGGTGGCGGCGCCCAGGGCCCCGTACGAGGTGATCTCCCCCCAGCCCAGACCCTGCAGCGCCCGCCAGATCTCGAGCTGGAAGACCGTGCCGCGCAGCCTCAGAGGCAGATCGAAGGTCCTGCGAGTCCCGGTGAAGTACTCGTCGAGCTGGGTCACGGCCGCGTCGAGGACGGGATCGTCCGACTCGCGGAGGTGGTCGTGGGGGAGCTCGTCGGCTTTCGCGATCGCGAGCGACACGACGGACTCGCCGTCACCGCCCACCTCGATCCTGCCGAGCGGGCTCGTCGTGCGGCGGACGAGGAGGGGGAGTCGTTCTCATGCCACGAGAGTACCGACGCGTCCCCGCCGCGACCGGCGGGAATCGGACATCGGTGCACAGGTCGGGCGGAGGGCGCGTGGGGAGGAGCCAGGGGAGTGCGGGGTGGCGGCGCACGCGGTCTTCGGAGAAGAGGGCGCAGGGGGCGGCCGGGATTCCTCCACAGGAGCGCCTTCGGCCCGGTCGTCTTCGGAGGCGGACGAGTGGGCGAGCGGCGCCGCGTGCGGGCCGCCACTGTGCAGCCATGACTCTCCACGACACGACCGCCTCCCTTCTCCACCGACGAGCCCTCGCGCAGGTGCCGCGACTCGTCGGCTTCCGTCCTCGCGAGAGCGTCGTCCTGCTGCCGGTGCGGGACGGGTCGACGACCGGAGCCCTGCGCTTCGACCTGCCCCGCGGAGACCCTGCGCCCTCGGTCGGGGCGTTCCTCGGGGCGCTCGGACGATTCGGTCGGGCCGACTCCGTCGTCGCCGTCGTCTACACCTCGAGCGCGCGCAGAGGCGGGGCAGTCGCGGCAGCGCTCCGGGGACGGGCCCGGGCGCTGTCGGTCGACGTGGTCCAGGTCCTCGACGCGGACGACGATTCGATCGACGGATCCTCCACCGGTGCGATCGGCGAGGCGCCGGAGCAGGCGCGGTCGGTCGCGGAGCACGTCGACGCACTGCTCGACCGTCATCCTCGAGCGGAGCTGCCCGCGCGTCTCCGGGGCAGTGTCGACGGGCTGCTGCGGCGGACCGCGGACGGTGGCAGCCGTCTCCCGAGACCTGCTCTGACGGCCGCGCTGATCGTCAGTGCGCAGCGTCCCGGTTGGGTCGGCCACGCCCTCTCGCTGGTCTCCCAGCCGCGTGCGGTGACGCCGCGGGCCGCGCTCCTCTCGGCCTTCACCCTCGTCGCGGCGGTGGCCGAGCTCACTCCGAGGACCGAGCGGGCAGCGGTGCTCGTCCTGCTCGCCGTCCTGCACTGGTCCACCGGCGATCCCGAGGAGGCCGCGCGCGTGGCAGGGGAGGCGGGACGGACGGATCCGCACGAGGAGAGCGCACGGCGACTGCTCGCGGCACTCGGGCGAGGCGAGCGCTCACCGTGGCTGGTCGGGCAGGAGCGCGCCGCGTGACTCCGCGGCGCGCTCGTCGCTCAGAGCCGCGACCACGCCTCCGTGAGGACGCCGCGCAGGATCTGCTCGATCTCGTCGAACTCCTTCGGGCCGACGGTGAGCGGCGGCGCGAGCTGCACCACCGGGTCGCCCCGGTCGTCCGCGCGGCAGTACAGGCCCGCGTCGAAGAGCGCCTTCGACAGGAACCCGCGGAGCAGCCGCTCGGACTCGTCCTCGTCGAAGGTCTCCTTCGTCACCTTGTCCTTCACGAGCTCGATGCCGAAGAAGTACCCGGCTCCGCGCACATCTCCGACGATCGGCAGATCGAGCAGCTTCTCGAGCGTCGAGCGGAACACGGGCGAGTTCTCGCGGACGCGCTCGTTGAGCTTCTCCTCCTCGAAGATGTCGAGGTTCTCGAGCGCGACCGCCGCCGACACCGGGTGCCCGCCGAAGGTGTAGCCGTGCGGGAACGACACCTGGCCGTGCCGGAAGGGCTCGTAGACGCGGTCGCTGACGATGGTCGCTCCGATGGGGGAGTAGCCGCTCGTCATCCCCTTCGCGCAGGTGATCATGTCGGGGACGTAGCCGTACTCGTCGCACGCGAACATGTGCCCGATCCGGCCGAAGGCGCAGATCACCTCGTCCGAGACGAGCAGGACGTCGTGGCGGTCGCAGATCTCGCGCACCCTCTGGAAGTAGCCGGGAGGGGGCGGGAAGCAGCCTCCCGAGTTCTGCACCGGCTCCAGGAACACCGCGGCGACGGTGTCCGGACCCTCGAACTCGATCATCTCCTCGATCCTGTCCGCTGCCCACACGCCGAACGCCTCGAGGTCGTCCCCGTGCTGCGGGGCCCGGTAGAAGTTCGTGTTGGGCACGCGGAATCCTCCGGGGACCAGCGGCTCGAACATCGACTTCATCGCGGGGATGCCGGTGATGGCGAGAGCTCCCTGCGGAGTGCCGTGGTAGGCGACGGAGCGCGAGATCACCTTGTGCTTGCCGGGCTTGCCCTGGAGCTTCCAGAAGTGCTTCGCGAGCTTGAAGGCCGTCTCGACGGCCTCGCCTCCTCCGGTCGAGAAGAAGACCCGGTTGAGATCGCCCGGCGCGTGGTCGGCCAGACGGTCCGCCAGCTCGATGGCGGAGGGGGTCGCGTAGGACCACAGGGGGAAGAAGGACAGCTCGGACGCCTGCTTGGCGGCGGCCTCGGCGAGGCGGCGCCGCCCGTGGCCCGCGTTGACGACGAACAGGCCGGACAGGCCGTCGAAGTACTTGCGGCCGGTGCTGTCCCAGATGTGGTGGCCCTCGCCCCGCGTGATGATGGGGACGCCGGCGCCCGAGTCCATCACGGACTGCCGGGTGAAGTGCATCCAGAGGTGGTCCTTCGCCTTCTTCTGGAGCGCGGCGTCGTCGACCCCGCTCGGTGCGTCGGTGCCGCTGACGGCGTCGCCCGACTCGAGGGCGTCGGTGGAAAAGGCTGTATCGGTCATGGCTTACCGCGTTCCCCAGTTGTAGAACTGCTTGTGGAGCTTGAGATAGACGAAGGTCTCGGTCGAGAGGACTCCCGGCAGCGAGCGGATCTCCTGGTTGAGGAGGGCGATGAGGTCGTCGTCGTTCTCGCAGACGACCTCGGCGAGGATGTCGAAGGTGCCCGCGGTGAGGACCACGTAGTCGACGGCGGGAATCGCGGCGAGGCGGTCGGCGACGTCGCGCGTGTCACCGGTGACACGGACGCCGATCATCGCCTGACGGTAGAAGCCGAGCTGCATCGGATCCGTGACGGCGACGATCTGCATCACGCCGGATTCGGTGAGCTTCTGCACCCGCTGGCGGACCGCTGCCTCGCTCAGACCGACGGCCTTGCCGATCTCGGCGTACGAGCGGCGCCCGTCGGCCTGCAGCTGCTCGATGATCGCCTTCGACACGTCGTCGAGCTGGACGGGGCGCTGTGAAGGAGGGCGGTTGGGGCTCATGCGACGATCCTGGCAGTCAAGAGGTACCGCGGCAAGTGAATCCGCACGCTCGGCCCCCGTCCGTGCACGGATTCCACCGTCGTCCGGAGAAGCAGTGCGACCCGCTCCCGAGGCGGTCGCCTCCGGCCGCGCGCTCGGCCGGGAGAGCGCTCTGCCGCCCCGTCGTCAGCAAGTAGCATCGGAGGGTCCTCCGCCGCTCGCGGGCGGTGCAGCGCAGACGAGGAGACGCGATGACGCAGATCGGCCGCGGCCGCGCCTCCGTCACCGTCCCCGTCTCGGCGTGGAGCTCCGATGCGCCGTCGGCGGAGGTGACGCTGGGCTGGGCCGCGAGGACGCACACCGGCCACGTCCGCAGCGGCAACGAGGACAGCTACCTGGCGAAGTCCCCGCTCTTCGCGGTCGCCGACGGCATGGGCGGCCACGCGGCGGGCGAGGTGGCGAGCGACGCCGTCGTCTCCCGGCTCTCGACGGCGGCGACCGGAGCGACGGTCGGCGCCGAGGAGATCGACCGGGCTCTGCGGGACGCCGTGAGCGACATCGCGCGCCAGTCGCAGTCGGCCGACCGCGGCACCGGCACGACCGTCACCGGAGCGGCGCTGACCGCCGTCGGAGGCGAGCCCTACTGGTCGGTCTTCAACATCGGCGACTCCCGGGTGTACCTGTGGGTCCAGGGGTCGCTGGTGCAGCTGACCGTCGACCACTCGGTCGTGCAGGAACTGGTCGACGCCGGGCTGATCTCGCGCGACGAGGCCGACGTGCATCCGCACAGCAACGTGATCACGAGGGCCGTCGGCTTCCACGAGGCTCCCGTCCCCGACTACCGGCTCGTGCCGGTGATCGCGCCCTCGCGACTCCTGCTCTGCTCCGACGGACTGACGAAGGAGCTGACGGACGCGGGGCTCGAGCACCTCCTCTCCTCGACCACGAGTGCGCAGGACGCGGTCGACGCTCTGATGGACGCCGCGCTCGAGAACGGCGGCCGGGACAACGTCACCGTCATCGTGGTGGACGTGCTCGACGTCACGGGCGAACCGGGCTGATCCCCGCCGTCCGGGCGGTGGGCGGCGGACGCCGGATAGCATGGAGGACGGAAAGGGCGTTCTCGGTGATCTGCAGCACGTGTGGCTCCACCCTCGCCTCGGGCGCGATCCTCTGCGGCGAGTGCGGCAGCCCGGTGGCGACGCACGCGACCCCCGGGCTCTCCAGCCCGACGTCGTCCGGCGACACGACGGTGCTCGATCCCTCGCGCCGCGCCTGGCTGCCCGGGCTCGCACCGGGGCGCCACCGCCGACCGGCACCCGGCGCGCCTCTCGCCCCTCCGGTCCAGGGCCTCGTCCGCCTGTCCTTCGGGACCGGTCATCACGCGATCGTGACGGGCACGGGACTCGTCGGACGGCAGCCGCTGCCGGATCCCGGCGAGAACGTGCGCCACATCCTCGCGATCCCCGACGAGACCCGGTCGCTGTCGAAGACGCACCTCGAGTTCGGCTTCGACGAGGGCGGGCTGTGGGTGAGGGACCGGTGGTCGGCGAACGGCACGGTGCTGGTTGCTCCGACGCAGGCACCGCTCCCGCTGGAGGCGGGGCGCCGCTACCGGGCGAAGATCGGCAGCCGGGTGCTGCTCTCCTCCGTCGAGATGGCCGTCGAGCGGGTCGACGGCTCCTCCACAGGCACCAGCCGTCCCCCGATCACCCGCTGACCTCCCACGCGCGGGCGTCCTCCGTTCTGATGGGGGGATGACCCTCCCCGATCCGCTTGGCAGCACCCCGCCCTCCGATACGGCCCTCCGCTCCGGCGCGCCCGTCCTTCCCCTGGGTCGCGGCGCTCGCCCCCGTCCTCTCGGCGGTCGTGCTGTACGCGGTCACCCGCTCGCCGATGATGCTCGCCTTCGCCGCGCTCGGCCCGGTCGTGGTGATCGCCTCCTCCCTGGACGCGGCGAGGGTCCGGCGCCGGACGGTGCGGCGGGAGGCGGAGCGGTACGACCAGGAGCTGCGGGCCTACGACGCGGCGCAGGCGGCGCGGGCCCGGGAGGAGCTCGAGGCGATGAGGGTCGCCGCTCCCGACGCCAGGGCCGTCCTGCGCGGCGGACTTCCGGCCGACGCCCGCTGGCGGCGGAGGGCGAGGGGAGTTCGAGCCGGTCCTGGGTCGGGGCACGGTGATCGCGGCGGAGGGTGGAGACGTCCGGTCGATCGCGGACGCGCCGCTCCGTGTCCCGTTCTCGGCCGGGACCGGGATCGTCGGGCCGCCCGTCGTCGCGCGGGCCGTCGCGCGGGGGCTCCTGCTCCAGGCGCTGGAGCTGGTGGCCCCTGACGAGCTCGGCATCGTCCTCCCCCCGGGGCGCGAGTGGGACTGCCTCCGGTCCGCCCCTCACGTGCGAGGGGAGACGTCCGCCGTCCAGTGGCAGGTGTGCGAGACGGGGGCCGACGCGACGCCCGCGGGAGGGGCGGGCCTGCTGGTCCTCGCGAGGTCCGCGTCCGAACTCCCTCCGTCGTGCCGCTGCGTCCTGGAGCTCGGAGGACGCGGTCCGGACCGCGTCATCGGCCGCGAGAGCGCGGGCCGCGCCGAGGAGCTGACGGTGGCCTACGTCTCGGCCGGCGAGGCGCTGCGGTTCGCGGAGGCCCTCGCCCGCTCGGCCGGTCGGGCCGGCGAGCGAGCGCTGCCGGAGTCCGTGAGCCTGTCGGACCTCGGTGCGCTCGAGCGGGTGGGCGGCGAGAAGGGGCTGCCGGTCGTCCTCGGGACGGGACCCGTGGGAGCGGTCGAGATCGATCTGGTCGCGGACGGGCCCCACGCCATCGTGGGCGGGACGACGGGGAGCGGCAAGAGCGAGCTCCTCGTCGCATGGGTCCTCGCCCTCGCGGCGCGGCACGGTCCGGCGGCGGTGACCTTCCTGCTGGCCGATTTCAAGGGCGGCGCGGGTTTCGCTCCGCTGGCGGCGCTGCCGCACGTGACCGGCGTCATCACCGATCTCGATCAGCACGGCGCCGACCGCGCCTTCGCCAGCGTCGCCGCCGAGCTGCGCCGCCGTGAGCGGCTGCTGGCGGAGCGAGGGGTTCCCGACATCGCGAGACTGCCCGTGGGAGCGCTCGCGCGGCTCGTCGTGGTCGTGGACGAGTGCGCGGTCGTCCTCGAGCGCTCGCCCGATCTGCACCGGGCCTTCGCCGACATCGCCGCCCGAGGCCGGTCGCTCGGAGTGCACCTCGTGCTGTGCACCCAGCGGCCGGTCGGCGTCGTGCGCGATGCGGTCGCCGCCAACTGCGGCCTCCGCATCGCTCTGCGTGTGCACGACGCCGCCGATTCGCGATCGCTGGTGGGCAGCGACGCCGCCGCCCGGATCCCGCACCGCACTCCGGGCCGCTGCATCGTCTCGCACGGTGGACGGAGCACTCTCGTGCAGGCGGCTCTGCCCCGCACGGACGATGCGGTCCGGGCCGCGCTGCCCGCGGATCGGGAGGTGCCGGTGCATCGTCCGTGGCTGGATCCGCTGCCCTCCCTCCTGCCGGCTCCTGCGCCGGAGGCCGGACGGCTGCTCCTCGGAGTCGTGGACAGGCCGAGCGAGCAGAGGCAGGACGTCGTCGAGCTCACCCGGTCCTCGCTCCTCGTCCTCGGGGCAGCGGGCTCCGGGCGCTCCACCGCTCTCCGGCAGCTCGCCGTGCAGATCCCCGGGCAGGCGGTCCTCGGTCCCGACGACCTCGAGGAGGTGTGGGACTCGGTCACGGGAGGCGAGGGGCCCGTCGTCATCGACGATCTCGACCTGCTGCTGCGCCGCTGCGCCGACGACGGGAGGCGACGACTGCTCGAGGCCCTGCAGACTGCGGTGCGCTCGGGTCGACGGAGGATCGTGCTGTCGGCGCGGCGGACGACGGACGGGATCGCGGCGCTCCGAGACGGAGTCGACGACGTCCTCCTGCTGCGCACCGCGAGCAGGCAGGAGCACCAGCTGCTCGCCGGGGACGGGGAGCCGTACCGTCCCGAGCTGCCGCCGGGAGGGGGTGGTGGCGCGGCGAACGGGTCCAGGTCTTCGCCCCGTCGACCCCGCACGCCGCCCGGGTGCGGCGGAGGCCGGAGCCCGTCCCGCTCGACGCGGCGCCGGTGGTCGTGGTCACGAACGCTCCGGTCGCGCTGCGGTCGCGGATGCAGGAGTGGTGCGCGACCAGCAGCGTGCCCGAGGCGCTCGCCTCGGACGGCGCGCTCCCGGACGGGGTCGTCGTCGGGACCGCCGCGGAATGGGCGTCCGCTCGCGCACTCCTCGCCCTGGCGCGTCGGAGCGGGCTGGTCGTGCTCGATGTCCCGCCGACGGAGGCGCGGATCCTCCTCGGACCGCTGCCCGATCCTCCGCTCTGCGCTCAGGGATCCTTCCTCGTCGAGCAGCACGGGGAGGTCCGCAGGGCGCGGTGGCCCGACACTGTGCCCGAGGTCGGCCGAACCGGAGGAATCCGTGGTCAGGAGGGCCCGGAAGCGCGGAATTCGTGACGATCATGTTTCCGAATGTCCGGTTTCGTCTGTTGCGCGTCGACAGGCCACCGGCGCTGTGCCAGTATTTCCCCACGTTCACGCCGGTGAGCCCTCCCGCCGCACCGACGAAGTCAGGAGCCGCAGCCATGACCCGTCCCCTCCCGAGGGATCCCGTTCTCCGCGAGGCGATCGCCGTCGCCCGCTCCCGGGAGCGCGAGCGGCGCGCGATGCTCTCGCGTCGCGCGGTCCTCGGCGGTCTCGGTCTCGGGGCGGGCGCCCTCGCGCTCGCCGCGTGCGCGCCGGTCAGCCGTCCGGCCCCCACGGCCGCCGCCGACGGATCCGCCGACGACCCCAGGCTCGTCTGGGACAACTGGCCCGCCTACCTCGACGAGGACGACGAGGGCGCGTACCCGACCCTCCTCGCCTTCGAGGAGCAGAGCGGCATCTCGGTCACCTACAACGTCGCGGTCGACGACAACAACTCGTACTACGGCAAGGTCAAGGACCAGCTGGCGCTCGGGCAGTACATCGGCGCCGACACCGTCTGCCTGACCGAGTGGATGGTCTCGCGGCTCGTCCGCCGCGGCTTCGTGCAGGAGCTGGACCACGCCAACATCCCCAACCTCGCCAACCTCAGCCCGTCCCTCGCGAACCCGGACTTCGATCCGGGCCGCCACCTCTCGCTCCCGTGGCAGGCGGGCTTCGCCGGCATCTGCTGGAACAAGGAGAAGCTGCCGAACGGGCTGGCGAGCGTCGAGGACCTGTGGGATCCGGAGCTGCGCGGACGCGTCGGCGTGCTCAGCGAGATGCGCGACACGATCGGCCTGATCATGCAGGCGCAGGGGACGGACATCGCCGGATCCTGGGGCGACGACGAGTTCATGAACGCGATCGACGTCTTCCGGAAGCAGGTCGACGACGGTCAGATCCGCAACATCAAGGGCAACGCCTACCTCAACGATCTGCAGAACGAGGACACCCTCGCCGCCATCTGCTGGTCCGGGGACATCACCCTGATCAACGCGGAGGCGGGCGACAAGTGGGAGTTCGCGCTCCCCGACTCCGGCGGCACGCTGTGGAACGACACGTTCGTCGTGCCGATGGGCTCGAAGCGGAAGGCCAACGCGGAAGCCCTCATGAACTACTACTACGAGCCGGAGGTCGCCGCCGAGGTGGCCGCCTGGGTCAACTACATCACCCCTGTCGACGGAGCGAAGGACGCCATGGAGAGCATCGACCCGGAGCTGGCCGAGAACCAGCTGATCTTCCCCGACGAGCAGACGCTGTCGCAGGCGCACGTGTTCCGCACGCTCACCGCCTCGGAGGAGAAGGACTACCAGGCCGAGTTCCAGAAAGTGCTGCTGGGCATCTGATGGCGACGGGAACCTTCGCCGAGAGCGGCGCCGACCTCCAGCTGGTCGGGATCAGCAAGCAGTACCCCGGCTTCACCGCCATCGACTCGCTCGATCTGACCATCCCGGCCGGATCGTTCTTCGCGCTGCTCGGCCCGTCGGGCTGCGGCAAGACGACGACTCTGCGCCTGGTGGCCGGGCTCGAGGAGCCGTCGGCCGGCCGCATCCTGATCGGCGGAGAGGACGTCACCGCCACCAAGACCTTCCAGCGGCCCGTGAACACCGTCTTCCAGTCGTACGCGCTGTTCCCGCACATGTCGATCCTCGAGAACGTCGCCTTCGGCCTCAAGCGCCGGCGGATCGACGACCCGGTCGGCAAGGCGCACGAGGCGCTCCGCCTCGTGGAGCTCGACCACCTCGCGCAGCGACGTCCCTCCTCCCTCTCGGGTGGGCAGCAGCAGCGCGTCGCCCTCGCCCGGGCGATCGTGAACCGCCCGGCGCTCCTGCTGCTCGACGAGCCGCTGGGAGCGCTCGACCTCAAGCTCCGCCGGCAGATGCAGCTCGAGCTTAAGTCGATCCAGGAGGAGGTGGGTCTCACCTTCCTCCACGTCACGCACGACCAGGAGGAGGCCATGACCATGGCCGACACCGTGGCCGTGATGAACAAGGGCCGGATCGAGCAGATGGGCGCTCCGGAGGAGCTCTACGAGCTCCCGCGCACGGCCTTCGTCGCGAACTTCCTCGGTCAGTCGAACCTCTTCACCGGCGAGGTCGTCGGCTCGACGGACCGGGCCCTCACCGTCGAGGCCGGCGGGCACCGGATCACGGTCCCCTCCGCCCGCTCGGCGCGCACGAGCGGTGAGGTGACCATCGGCATCCGCCCCGAGAAGCTCCTGCTGCTGACCGAGGCGCCCGGCGATCTGCCTGATCGGAACGTCCTGGGCCCGGGTATCGTCGTCGACGTCTCCTTCAGCGGGGTCAGCACGCAGTACACCCTCCAGATGCCGGGGCTCGGACCCGTGGTCGTCTTCGCCCAGAACATGGTCTTCGGACCGGTCGTGGGCGAGGGCGCCCAGGTGTGGGTCAGCTGGAGCACCGAGCACGGCTTCGGCCTCGCCGACGAGCCGGGGTCGGTGCCGCGGTTCGACGCCGACGACTCGACCCGGGCGATCGCGCTGCAGAAGCGCGGCCTGCTGGCCGGGCGAGCCGGGGGAGCGTAGGCATGGCCTTCGCCGCGTTCGCCTCCGGTCCGGCGAACCCGCTCGACGCGCCCATCCGCAGGCGCTCGACGCTCGCGCTGGTGCTTCTGCTGCCGGGCATCGCGTATATGCTGCTCTTCTTCCTGGCGCCGCTGATCTCGCTCGTGCTCACCTCGTTCCAGGCCGAGATCCCGGACGGCGACATCGGCGAGTACGCCCCCGGCTTCGCCTGGCAGAACTACCTCGTCGTGATGGCCGACTACTGGCCGCACGCCGTCCGCTCGTTCGGCTACGCCCTGATCGCCACCGTCCTCGCGCTCGTGATCAGCTATCCGCTCGCCTACTTCATCGGAGTCAAGGCGCGGCCGTGGCCGCTGGTGCAGAACCTGCTCCTGACGCTGGTCATCGCGCCGTTCTTCATCAGCTTCCTGCTGCGGACCCTCGCCTGGAAGCAGATCCTCGCCGACGAGAGCCCGCTGGTCCAGGGGCTCAAGGCCGTCGCGATCCTGCCGGCGGACGGGCACCTGACCGGGACGCCCATCGCCGTCATCTTCGGGATCACCTACAACTTCATCCCGTTCATGACGCTGCCGCTCTACACGACGCTCGAGCGGCTCGACACCAGGTTCCTGGAGGCGGGGTCGGACCTGTACGCGCATCCGGCGTCCGTCTTCTGGAAGGTGACCGTGCCGCTGTCGATGCCCGGGATCGTGTCGGGAACGCTGCTGACCTTCATCCCCGCGGCGGGCGACTACATCAACGCCAGCCGCGACTTCCTCGGCTCCTCGCAGACGTCGATGGTCGGCAACGCGATCGAGGCCAACTTCCTGACACTCGAGAACTACCCGGCCGCCGCAGCCCTCTCGATCGTGCTGATGGCCGTGATCCTGATCATCGTGGGCTTCTACGTGAAGCGAAGTGGAACGGAGGACCTGCTGTGACCGCCACCGCCGACCGGCCCGTCGCCAGCGCTCAGGAGGCGCTCGGTGCGCCCGCACCGGCTCCCGTCCGCGGTCCGCGCCGCTTCACGGGACTCGGGCTCGGGGTCTACACGGCCCTCGCGCTGATCTTCCTGCTCATCCCCATCGCCTACACGTTCGTCTTCTCGTTCAACGACTCGGGCAAGAGCAACATCGCCTGGCGCGGATTCACCTTCGACAAGTGGATCTCGGCGTGGACGAGCGAGGAGGTCATGACCGCGTTCGGCAACAGCCTCCTCGTCGGCGCCGTCGCCACGGTGCTCGCCACCGCCCTGGGCACCATGATCGCCCTGGCCCTCGTGCGCTTCCGCTTCCGCTTCCGCTCGGCGATCAGCCTGCTGCTGTTCCTGCCCATGGCCACCCCCGAGGTCGTGCTCGGTGCCGGACTCGCCGCGCAGTTCCTCACGGTCGGGGCCGAGAAGGGGCTCGTGACGATCATCCTGGCGCACACGATGTTCTGCATCAGCTTCGTCGTGGTGACGGTCAAGGCCCGCGTGGCGAGCCTCGACCCCAAGCTCGAGGAGGCGGGACGCGACCTCTACGCGTCGCCGGGCCAGGTGTTCTGGCGGATCACCTTCCCGCTCCTGCTGCCCGGCATCCTCGCCGCGGCCCTGCTCTCGTTCGCGCTGAGCTTCGACGACTTCATCATCACGAACTTCAACTCCGGATCCGTCACGACGTTCCCGAAGTACATCTACATCGCGGCGGCCCGCGGGATCCCGGCCGAGGCGAACGTGATCGCGTCGGCGGTGTTCCTCCTGGCGATCGTGATCGTGGTCGTCACGCAGGTGTCCTCGGCCGCGAGGGCCAAGCGGATCGCCCGGCTGCAGTGAGCGGGCGTCAGACGTAGGAGGCGCGGATCGCGCCGACCGGGCGCCCGCCGCCCGTGACGACCGGGTTCAGCCGCACGAGGACTTCGTTCGCCGCCCCCCGCTCCACCGCACCGGCCTCGACGAGGAGCTTGAGCGCGACGACCGTCGCCGCGCGCAGGCTCCCGTCGAGGATCTTCAGTGCGACCGTGGTGCCGTCGGGCGAGGCCATGACCAGCACGCCCTCCGCCCCGAGCTTCGCCACCAGGCCGAGCCGCTCGATGACAACGGTGTTGTCGCGGCCGGGGCCGTCGAGGGCCCAGGCGTTCTCGAGGATCGCGTTCGTGAGGACGCCCGCCTGGCGGTAGAGGCCGAAGGGCGACGCCGCGGAGGACGACACGATGCGGGAGATCCCCTTCGCCAGCGCGGTCAGCGGCAGGGCGTGCACGGGAGCACCGCAGCCGTCGATCGCGGTACCGGCGACGCGCTCGCCCGTCAGCCGCTCGATCGTGTCGACGATGTGCTGCTGCAGGGGGTGGGAGCGCTCGAGGTAGTCGTCCGTGCTCCAGCCGTTCTGGACGCAGGCCAGCAGCATGGCCGCGTGCTTGCCGGAGCAGTTCATGTAGAGCGGATCCTGCGTCGCGCCGGCGCGCAGGAGCTGCGCGCGGGTGGCCGAGTCGCTCGGCCAGTCGGCGGGGCACTGCAGCGCGGTGTGATCGAGCCCGGCACGGAAGAGCAGGTTCTGCACCAGGGCGACGTGCTGCGGGATCCCCGCGTGGCTCGCCGTCGCGATGACCGCCTCCGCGCCGCTCAGCTCGACGCCCGCCGTCATGACAGCGAGGGCCTGGAAGGGCTTGAGGCACGACCGGGGGAGGATCGGAGCGGACGGGTTGCCGAGCGTGCGGGAGACCCGGCCGTCCGTGTCGAGCAGCACGGCCGAGCCGGCATGGCGGGACTCGACGAAGCCCGAGCGCTCGACGACGGCGAGCTCGACGGACTCCGCGACGGTGAAGGTTCCTGCAGACATCCCCCCATCTTGCCCGACGGCCCGGCGCCTCCTGTGCGGGGGCCCGGGCCGTCGGGTGGTGGGAAGGAGGGTCAGAGGGTGGCGAAGGCCTCCCGCAGCACGGACACGGCGTCGTCGAGCAGGTCGTCGGTGAGGGCGAGGCTCGGCAGGAAGCGCACCACGTTGCCGTAGGTACCGGCGCTCAGGACGAGCACGCCGTGCGACGCCGCGTACTCGGTGATCGCGGTGACCGCGGCGGCGTTCGGGATCTTCGTGGTCGTCGCCGTTCCGGGCAGGACGAGCTCGATCGCCATCATGGCGCCGATGCCGCGGACGTCGCCGATGATGTCGTACTGCTCCTGCAGCTCGCGCAGCGCGGCCCCGAGTCGGGCGCCGATGCGGTCGGCCTCGGCCAGCAGGCCCTCGCGCTCGATGCGCTCGAAGACGGCCACGGAGGCGGCGGCTGCGACGGGGTTGCCGCCGAAGGTGCCGCCCAGACCGCCGGCCTGGGCCGAGTCCATGATCTCGGCGCGACCCGTGACCCCGGCGAGCGGCAGGCCGCCCGCGATGCCCTTGGCCGACAGGACGAGGTCGGGTACGAGACCGAAGTGCTCACTGGCGAACCAGGCGCCGGTGCGGGCCATGCCCGACTGGATCTCGTCGGCGACGAAGACGATGCCGTTCGCGGTGCACCACTCCTGCAGTGCGGGCAGGTACCCGTCGGCGGGCACCATGAAGCCGCCCTCGCCCTGCACGGGCTCGACGACGAGGCAGGCGAGGGCGGACGCCCCGACCGTCTTCTCGAGGTACGAGATCGTGCGCTCGGCGGCCTCGGCCCCCGAGAGCCCGTCGTGGTACGGGTAGGAGCTCGGTGCTCGGTGGATGTCGCTCGCGAACGGCCCGAAGCCGAGGCCGTAGGGCAGCGCCTTGAAGTTCATCGCCATGGTCAGGTTGGTGCGGCCGTGGTAGGCGTGGTCGAGGACCGCGACACCGGGCCGGCCCGTGTGCTTGCGGGCGATCTTGACCGCGTTCTCGACCGCCTCGGCACCCGAGTTCACGAGGACGGTCTTCTTGGCGAAGTCGCCGGGGGTGTGCTCGCCGAGCAGCTCCGCGACGCGGATGTAGGGCTCGTAGGGCGTGACCGTGAAGAGGGTGTGCGTGAGCCGGCCGAGCTGCTCGGTCGCGGCGGCGACGACCTCGTCGTCGGTGTGGCCGATCGTGGTCACTCCGATGCCGGCGCCGAGGTCGATGAAGCGGTTGCCGTCGACGTCGACGAGGATCGCGCCGTGCGCGCGGTCGATGTACACAGGGAGCGCGGTGCCCACGCCGGTGGGCACGACGGCGAGACGTCGCTCGTGCAGGGCCTTCGAGCGGGGCCCGGGGATCTCGGTCGCGACGAGCCTCTCCTGCGGGACTGCCGACGTGGGAACCTGGGGGGCGAGCGTGTCTGTCATGGTCCTGCGATCCTACCCGCGGGTCCTCCGCGGCGAGGGGTCCAGACGGACGAGACCGGCTCGATCCAGGGAGCGGAAGAAGGAATCCGATGCAGATCGATCACCACTACGCGGTTTCCGTCGTCTGGGAGGGGAACCGCGGCACCGGCACGAGCGGGTACCGCGACTACGGCCGGCAGAACACGGTGCGCGCGGACGGGCGCGAGGTGATCCTCGGCTCGGCCGACAAGCCCTTCCGCGGGGACCCGGACCGCTGGAATCCGGAGCAGCTGCTCCTCGCCGCGCTCGCGCAGTGCCATCTGCTCTCGTACCTGCACGTGGCCGTGAAGAACGGAGTGGTCGTCACCGACTACGTCGACGACGCGGTCGGCCGCATGGTGCAGGAGGGCGACGGCGGCCGGTTCGCCTCGGTGACGCTGCGCCCCCGGGTGACGGTGGCGGATCCGTCGATGATCGAGCTCGCCCGGTCGCTGCACCCGGAGGCGGCGCGACTGTGCTTCATCGCCAACTCCGTCGCCTTCCCCGTCGAGCACGAGCCCGAGACGGTGGCCGCGGGCTGAACGGAGGCGCGTCCGCCCGGGCTCAGCGCCGCTCGTGCGGCAGGGCGCGGCGGATGCGCTCGGCGGTCGTCGTCGGCGGCGACTCGTTGTAGACGCCCGCCGCCTCCTGCTCCGAGAGCGCGTGGATCGCCGTCATCACCTCGTCGGTGGCGTGGCGGCGCGCACGGCCCGAGTCGGCCGATCCGTGGTGCGAGAGATCGAGCGGATCGCCGAAGCGCACGGTGATGCGGTGCAGGCGCGGGATCCTCGACCCCCACCGGCTGGAGCTCCTGCGTGCCGATGAGGCCGACGGGGACGACCGGTGCGCCGGTCGTGAGCGCGAGCCATGCGACTCCGGTGCGCCCGCGGTACAGCCGGCCGTCGCGCGAGCGCGTGCCCTCGGGATAGACGGCGAAGGCCTCGTCGCGCTCGAGGATCGCGCGGCCGAGGTCGAGCGCCTCCTGCGCGGCCTGACCCGCGCCGCGCTCGACCGCCACGGCGCCGACGGCGGTGAAGAAGGAGCGCGAGAGCGCCCCGCGGGCACCGGTACCGGTGAAGTAGTCGGCCTTCGCGAGGAACTGCACCGGCCGCGGCGCGAGGAGCGTGAGGACGGGGGAGTCGATGAACGAGAGGTGGTTGCTCGCGAGGATCACCCGGCCGGTGAGGGGGACGTTGTCGCGGCCCTCGATGATGGGCCGGTAGACCATCCGGCCGATGCCGCCCATCGCGAGGCGGGCGAATCGCGCCGAGAGACCGATGCCGGGAGGGTCGGCGCGTCGTGGTCGTCGTCGGTCCGCATTCGCACGACGTTACCGGCGGACGCATGCCCCGCCGGTCATGTCCGGGGACACGATCGGCGGAACAGCAGCGCTCAGCCCAGCTGGGCGAGCGCCTCCTCGAGGACGGACATCGCATCGTCGATCAGCTCCTCGCTGATGACCACGCTCGGCATGATGCGCAGGACGCTGTCCCAGCTGCCCGCATCGAGCGGGATGACGCCGTTGGCGGTGGCGTGCTTCAGGATCGCGGCGAGCGCCTCCGGGTTCTGCTTCTTCGTGCCGGGGTGCACGAGCTCGACGCCGAACATGGCGCCCTTGCCGCGCACCTCGCCGACGACGGGGAAGCGCTCGGCCCAGTCGCCGATGCGGGCCCACAGGGCGCGCTCGACGCGCTGCGCCTCCTCGAGGAGCCCCTCGGACTCGATCGCCTCGAAGGTGGCGAGCGCCGCGGCCGTGGAGACGGGGTTGCCGCCGAAGGTGCCGCCGATGCCGCCGGGCTGCACGGCGTCCATGATCTCGGCGCGGCCGGTGACGGCGGCGAGCGGGAAGCCGCCCGCGATGCCCTTCGCGGTGGTGATCAGGTCCGGGACGACTCCGTGGTGCTCGATCGAGTACCACGTGCCGGTGCGGGCGATGCCGGCCTGGATCTCGTCGGCGACGAAGACGATGCCGTTCTCCGTGCAGAACTCGGAGAGGCGCTGGAAGTAGCCGGGCGCCGGGATGATGATGCCGCCGTCGCCCTGGATCGGCTCGACGAAGAGGGCCGCGAGCTCCTGTGCTCCGATGTGGGTGCGGATGTAGTCGATCGAGCGCTCCGCGGCCTCCTCGCCCGTCATGCCCTCGGGGTCGCGGAAGGGGTAGCTGATCGGGAGGCTGTAGATCTCGCCCGGGAAGGGACCCATGCCCGCGCGCTCGGGGTAGGGGCGGTAGGTCATCGCCATGGTCAGGTTCGTGCGGCCGTGGAAGGCGTGGTCGAGCGAGGCGATGGCGCGGCGGCCCGTGTACTTGCGGGCGATCTTGACCGCGTTCTCGACCGCCTCGGCGCCGGAGTTGACGAGGATCGAGTGCTTCTCGAAGTCGCCCGGGGTGATCTCGGCGAGCTTCTCCGCGACCCGGACGTAGTTCTCGTACGGCGTCACCGTGAAGAGGGTGTGCGTCAGCTTCTCGGCCTGGGCGGCGGCCGCGGCGGCGACGGCGGGGTGCGCGTGGCCGATGGTCGTCACCCCGATGCCGCAGCCCAGATCGATGAGGCGGTTGCCGTCGACGTCGACCAGGACGGCGCCGGAGGCGTGGTCCATGTAGATGTTCGCGAGGGTGCCCGCGCCGCGCGAGACGCTCTTGACGCGGCGCTCCTGGAGGGCGATCGAGCGCGGGCCGGGGAGCTCGGTGACGAGCGCGCGGGACTGGGGGACCGAGAATTCACGCATGCCCCCATGCTAGGCGGCGCTCCTGCACGAGGGGTCCGGCGCCGCGCTTCCAGGTCGTCCCTAGGCGCGTGACGGAGCATGGGGGTGTCCCTCGAACGTCGTCCGGCTCCACCGGGCAGGAAAGGCACCCCCGTGCGCAGAGCATTCGCGATCCTCGCCGTCGTCGGCGCGACCCTGGGCCTCACGGCCTGCACCGGCGGAGCAGAGGAGGCGGAGCCGAGCGCGTCGCCCACTCCGCTCAGCTGCGTCTCGGAGGGCGACGCCTCGGCGACCGTCGAGACGAGCGGCGATTTCGCGACGAAGCCGATCACCGTCTTCCCGTCCCCCCTCCAGGTCGACGAGACCGAGCGCACGGTCGTGATCGAGGGCACGGGCGAGGAGGTGGCGGAGGGCGACACCGTCCTGGTCGACTACACGCTCTACAACGCGACCAGCGGAGCCGAGTTCTCGGCCAGCACCTACGCGTCCGGCGGCCGCGCGGCGTTCGCCGTCGACACCGAGCAGTACCTCTCGGGTCTGGTCAAGGCCGTGAACTGCGCGACCGTCGGCTCCCGCGTGGTCGCCGTCGTGCCGCCGGCCGATGCGTTCGGCGACGCGGGCAGCGCCGACTTCGGCATCGCGGCGGAGGACTCCATCGTCATGGTCATCGACGTCGAGTCGATCGTGCCGACCGCGGCCACCGGTGAGCCGCAGCCGCCCGTCGACGGGCTGCCGACGGTGGCGCTCGCCGAGGACGGTGCGCCGACCGTCACGATCCCCGAGACGGATCCGCCCGCCGAGCTGCAGCTGGGCGTGCTGAAGAAGGGCGACGGGGCCGTCGTGGCCGACGGCGACAGCCTGATCGTGCAGTACCAGGGCACCGTGTGGGGCACCGGCGAGGTCTTCGATCAGAGCTGGGGCACGGGCACTCCGGCGTCGTTCGGCACCGGTGACGTGATCGAGGGCTTCAAGGAGGCGCTGGTCGGTCAGACCGTCGGCTCGCAGGTCGTCGTCGTGATCCCGCCGGCCCAGGGCTACGGCGAGGCGGGCAACGCGAACGCCGGCATCTCGGGCACCGACACGCTCGTCTTCGTGATCGACATCCTCGCGGTGAGCTGACCCGGGAGCGGCCCTGCGCAGCGTGCCAGGATGGGCGGATGCGCAGGGTCATCATCCTCGGCTCGACCGGGTCCATCGGAACGCAGGCACTCGACGTCATCGGAGCCAACCGCGACCGCTTCGAGGTCGTGGGGCTGGCCGCCGGGTCGAACCGCGCGATGGTCGCCGAGCAGGCCCGCGCCTTCGGCGTGGAGCACACCGCGTTCGGCGCGGTCGAGGCGGAGCAGCTCGTGCGCGGCGTCGAGGCCGACGTCGTCCTCAACGGCATCACCGGCTCGGTCGGACTCGGCCCGACCCTCGCCGCCCTCGAGGAGGGGCGGAGCCTCGCGCTCGCCAACAAGGAGTCGCTGATCGTCGGCGGCGAGCTGGTCACCTCGCTCGCGGCACCCGGGCAGATCGTGCCGGTCGACTCCGAGCACTCCGCGATCGCCCAGGCGCTGCTCGCGGGCGAGCACCGCGAGGTGCGCCGCCTCGTCCTGACCGCGTCCGGCGGGCCCTTCCGCGGGCGCGACCGCGACTCCCTCCGCGACGTGAGTCCGGCCGAGGCGCTCGCCCACCCCACGTGGGACATGGGGCTGGTCGTCACCACGAACTCGTCGACCCTCGTCAACAAGGGCCTCGAGGTCATCGAGGCGCACCTGCTCTTCGACATCCCGTACGAGCGGATCGACGTGACCGTGCACCCGCAGTCGGTCGTGCACTCGATGGTCGAGTACGTCGACGGCTCCACGATCGCCCAGGCGTCGCCGCCGGACATGCGCCTGCCGATCTCCCTCGGGCTCGACTGGCCGCACCGCGTCGCCGGAGTCGGCGTGCCGCTGGACTGGACCCGCGCGCACTCCTGGACCTTCGAGCCCCTCGACGAGGAGGCGTTCCCCTCGGTGCGCCTGGCGAAGAAGGTGGGAGCGGCGGGAGCGTCCTACCCCGCCGTGTTCAACGCCGCGAACGAGCAGGCGGTCCAGGCGTTCCACGCCGGCCGGATCGGCTACCTCGACATCCTCGCGACGGTGGAGGCCGTCGTCGACGCCCACTCCGTCGACGGGGCGCTGACCCGGGAGTCGCTCGCCGCCGCCGAGACGTGGGCGCGGCGCACCGCGGACGAGCGGATCGCGTCGGCCTAGGCGGCCCCCTGACTCATCGGGATCCTCCAGCGCCCGCCCAGCGGGGGCGACCGGCACCGGCTTACAGTGTGTCGGTGGAATCCGTGCTGCTCTTCGTCCTCGGCGTCGTCATCATCGCCGTGGGCGTGGCCCTCTCGATCGCCCTGCACGAGGTGGGGCACCTGGTTCCCGCCAAGCTCTTCGGGGTGAAGGTCACGCAGTACATGATCGGCTTCGGCCGGACGATCTACTCGCGGCGCCGCGGCGAGACCGAGTACGGGATCAAGGCGCTGCCGCTCGGCGGCTACATCGCGATGATCGGCATGTACCCGCCCAAGAACCCCGGCGACCGGGTCGCCGAGTCGAGCACCGGCTTCTTCAACGGCCTGAACGGCAACGAGTCCGCTCCCGAGCCGCGCCGCGGCGCCTACTCCACCATGATCGACGAGGCCCGGGCCGCCAGCGCCGAGACGATCGGCGAGGGGGAGGAGCACCGCGCCTTCTACCGGCTGCCGGTCTGGAAGCGCGTGATCGTGATGTTCGGCGGTCCGTTCATGAACCTCGTCATCGCGACCGTGCTGTTCGCCGTGCTCCTCTGCGGGATCGGAGTGGCGCAGAACACGTCCACGATCTCCTCGGTCTCGCAGTGCGTCGTGCCCGCCTCCGACACGAGTGCCGAGAGCTGCTCGCCCGACGACCCGCTCGCGCCCGGCGCGGCGGCGGGGCTGCTGCCCGGCGACACCATCGTGTCGATCGACGGCACCGCTGTCTCGAGCTGGAACGACCTGACCCCGATCATCCGCGAGTCGGCCGGCGTGCCGCTCGCCGTCGAGGTCGACCGGGACGGCACGCCCCTCACCCTGACCATCACGCCCGCCGAGAACGAGGTCGCGGTCACGGACGACGCGGGGAACGCGGTCCTGGACGACTCCGGCGCCGTCCGGACGCAGACCGTCGGCTTCATCGGCATCTCGCCCTCGCAAGCGCTGGTGCAGCAGCCGATCACGGCGGTGCCGGAGACGGTCTGGCAGAACGTCACGAGCGTCGCCGGCGTGATCCTGAACCTCCCGCAGCGACTCCTCGACGTCGCGCAGGCCGCGTTCGGGCAGGAGGAGCGCGACGCGAACGGGCCGATCAGCGTGGTCGGCGTGGGCCGGATCGCGGGCGAGATCGCCGCCTCCGATCAGCTGCCGGTGGTGTCGAAAGTGCAGACCATGGTGGGCGTGCTCGCCTCGCTCAACGTCGCGCTGTTCGTCTTCAACCTCGTCCCGCTGCTCCCCATGGACGGCGGCCACATCGCCGGCGCCCTCTGGGAGGGACTGCGCCGCCGCATCGCCAAGCTCTTCGGACGACGCGACCCCGGACCCGTGGACATCGCGAAGCTCCTCCCTCTCACCTACGCGGTCGTGCTGCTGCTGGGCGGCATGAGCGCCCTCCTCATCTACGCCGACATCGTGAAGCCGATCCAGCTGTTCTGAGCTTGTTGTGAACGCCGGTCCCTGCCCGGCGTTCCGCGGTCGGCTTCTCGGGGTTGTCGCGTTGCAGAGAGCGGGGTGCGGGCGGCTAGGGCGAATCGCTGGGACGCGATTCGCCCGTTCGCCTTGAAGGTGGGGCCGGTCCTCGCCCGGCGTTCCGCGGTCGTCTCCTCGGGGTTGTTGCGTTCCGTAGAGCGGGGTGCGAGCGGCTGGGGCGAATCGCTGGGACGCGATTCGCCCGTTCGCCTTGAAGGTGGGGCCGGTCCTCGCCCGGCGTTCCGCGGGCGGCTCTCCGGGGCCATTGCCATGCACAGAGCGCGGTTCGGGCGGCTGCGGCGAATCGCTGGGACGCGATTCACCCGTTCGCCTTGACGGTGACGCCGGTCGCTGCCCGGCGTCCCGGCCGGCGCGACCGCGCCGGGGCGCGAGGGAACCTCGGAAGGTCGGGGGAACCAGGGGGAGCGGGCTCCCTCGACGGGGTGGGGTTCCTTCGGTGAGGGCCGGGGGAGGAGGCGGCGGCTGGGAAGACGCGGCGAGCGGACGGAGGGGCGGGCGGCGCGCGTACGATGGGCGGGTGCCAGCAGTGAATCTGGGTTTGCCCAAGGTCCCCGAGACCCTCGCCCCCCGCCGCAAGTCCCGTCAGATCAAGGTGGGGAAGGTCCTGGTCGGCGGCGACGCCCAAGTCAGCGTGCAGTCGATGTGCACGACCCCGACCACGAACATCAACGCGACGCTCCAGCAGATCGCCGAGCTCACCGCCTCCGGCTGCGACATCGTCCGCGTCGCGGTGCCGAGCCGCGACGATGCGGAGGCGCTGCCGATCATCGCCAAGAAGAGCCAGATCCCGGTGATCGCCGACATCCACTTCCAGCCCAACTACGTGTACGCGGCGATCGACGCGGGCTGCGCGGCGGTCCGCGTGAACCCGGGCAACATCCGCAAGTTCGACGACCAGGTCGGCAAGATCGCCGCTGCCGCGAAGGCCGCGGGCGTCTCGATCCGCATCGGCGTCAACGCCGGCTCGCTCGAGCCGAGCCTCATGCAGAAGTACGGCAAGGCGACCGCCGAGGCCCTCGTGGAGAGCGCCGTGTGGGAGGCCAGCCTCTTCGAGGAGCACGACTTCCACGATTTCAAGATCTCGGTCAAGCACAACGACCCCGTCGTCATGGTGAAGGCCTACCGCCAGCTCGCTGCACGCGGCGACTGGCCGCTCCACCTCGGCGTCACCGAGGCGGGCCCCGAGTTCCAGGGCACCATCAAGTCGGCGACGGCCTTCGGGATCCTGCTCGGCGAGGGCATCGGCGACACCATCCGCGTGTCGCTCTCGGCCCCGCCCGCCCAGGAGGTCAAGGTCGGCTTGCAGATCCTGCAGTCCCTGAACCTCCGCGAGCGCAAGCTCGAGATCGTGTCCTGCCCGAGCTGCGGCCGCGCCCAGGTCGACGTCTACACGCTCGCCAACGACGTGACCGCCGGCCTCGAGGGCATGAGCGTCCCCCTGCGCGTCGCGGTCATGGGCTGCGTCGTCAACGGACCGGGCGAGGCCCGCGAGGCCGACCTCGGCGTCGCCTCCGGCAACGGCAAGGGCCAGATCTTCGTCAAGGGCGAGGTCATCAAGACCGTGCCCGAGGCCGAGATCGTCAAGACCCTCATCGAGGAGGCCAACCGCCTCGCCGCCGAGATGCCCGCCGACGACACCTCGACCGGCGCCCCGGTCGTCACCGTCGGCGCGAACTGAGCCGGAGCGGGAGCGGATCGCGATGGTCCGCCCCGCACTCCGCTTCGCCCTGATCATCGTCGCGGCCAGCCTCTCGGCGGCCGGAGTCGCGTCGCTCCGGCCCGCCTCGGCCGCCGGGATCGACGGCTGCACCGATCGCCCCACTTCGGCCGACCCGTTCGGCTGCGACCGCTGGGTGCTGACGGCGGCGTCGGGGGAGGGGCCCTACTCCGCCTGGGTCGAGGACGCGCGGGTGCGCCTGCGCACCGAGAGGGTCGACGGCTACGAGACGCTCGTCGTCGGCACGGAGTGCTCGAGCGTGACCGCGCCGTTCACCATCGACGACGCCCTGCTCGTCCCCGAGGAGGAGCCCGCCTGGCGGGACGAGTGCGAGGACCGTCCCGGACCCGCCGAGATCCGGCTGCTCGCACTGCTGTCGGCGCCCGTCGCGATCGGCGGTACCCCCGAGGACATCGTGCTGGAGGGGACCGGCGGCAGCCTCGTCTTCTCGCGGATCCCCGACTGACCGCGCGCACCCCGCGCGCGGCCTGCGGATAGGATCGTCCCTCGTGGTTACCCGTCTCTCGCACCTGTTCGTCCGCACCCTCCGAGAGGATCCCTCGGACGCCGAGGTCGCGAGCCACCGCCTCCTCGTGCGCGCGGGCTACATCCGCCGCCAGGCCCCGGGCGTCTTCGCCTGGCTCCCGCTCGGACTGCGCGTGAAGCGCCGCATCGAGCGCATCATCCACGAGGAGATGGAGGCGGCCGGCGCCCAGGAGGTGCACTTCCCCGCGCTCCTGCCGCGCGAGCCCTACGAGGCGAGCGGACGCTGGACCGAGTACGGCGACGGCGTGTTCCGGCTGAAGGACCGCAAGGACGCGGACTACATGCTGGCCCCCACCCACGAGGAGTTCTTCACCCTCCTGGTCAAGGACCTCTACTCCTCCTACAAGGACCTGCCCCTGTCGATCTACCAGATCCAGGACAAGTACCGCGACGAGGCGCGTCCGCGTGCCGGGCTCCTGCGCGGTCGCGAGTTCACCATGAAGGACGCCTACTCGTTCGATCACACGGACGCCGGTCTCGAGGCGAGCTACCAGCTGCAGCGCGACGCGTACGAGCGGATCTTCCACCGTCTCGGACTCGAGTACGTCATCGTGCAGGCCGACGCCGGCGCGATGGGCGGCTCGCGGAGCGAGGAGTTCCTGCACCCGACCCCGGTCGGCGAGGACACCTTCGTGCGCTCGGCCGGGGGCTACGCGGCCAACGTCGAGGCGTACCGCACGCCCGTCCCCGAGGCGCTGCCGATCGACGGGCAGCCGGAGGCCCGGGTCTTCGACTCGCCCGACACCCCCACCATCCAGACCCTGGTCGACCTCGCGAACGACCGCGAGCCCCGCGCGGACGGCCGGGCGTGGACCGCGGCCGACACCCTCAAGAACGTCGTCCTCGCGCTGATCGCTCTCGACGGCTCCCGCGAGCTCGTCATCGTCGGCCTGCCCGGCGACCGCGACATCGACCTCAAGCGCGCCGAGGTCGCTTTCGCCCCCGCCGAGGTCGAGGCCGCCACCGAGGCCGACTTCGCGAAGCACCCGGGCCTGGTCAAGGGCTACATCGGTCCCTGGTCGCCCGCGGGCGCCGTGCTCGGCGAGGAATCGACCACCGGCGTCCGCTACCTGCTCGACCCGCGCGTGATCGACGGCACCGCATGGATCACCGGGGCCAACACGGCCGGGAAGCACGTCCTCGACCTGGTCGCCGGACGCGATTTCACCGCGGACGGCGTGGTCGAGGTCGCGGACGTCCGCGCGGGAGATCCCGCACCCGACGGCTCCGGCCCGATCGAGACCGCTCGCGGCATGGAGATCGGCCACGTCTTCCAGCTCGGCCGCAAGTACGCCGAGGTGCTGGGGCTGAAGGTCCTGGACGAGAACGGCAAGCTCGTCGCCGTCACCATGGGCTCGTACGGCATCGGAGTCACCCGGATCCTCGCGATCATCGCCGAGAGCAACCACGACGACCGCGGTCTGATCTGGCCCGGGAACGTCGCGCCCTTCGATGTGCACGTGATCGCCACGGGCAAGGACCCGGCGGCGCTCGCGCTCGCGGAGTCGGTCGGGGCCTCGCTCGAGAGCGCCGGCCGCGACGTGCTGATCGACGACCGGCCCAAGGTCTCCCCGGGCGTCAAGTTCGGCGACGCCGAGCTCATCGGCGTGCCGGTGATCGTCATCGCCGGCCGCAGCGCCGCCGAGGGGATCGTCGAGCTGTGGGACCGCCGCTCCGGGGAGCGGGAGCAGCTCCCCGTCGCCGAGGCGCTCGGCCGTCTCGGAGCCTGACCCCGGGGCGCTGTGCGCTGCGGTCCGGTAGGATCAATGGTCCCGACGCGCGAGCCGGGCTCCTCCGGGGGCCGGTGATCGCCCGGCGTCGGGCGAGACTTCGACGTGGTCGCACTGTGCGACGCCAAGTGAATAGAGAGAAAGGCCCGCCGTGGACATCGACCTGAGCGTTCTGCGCCTCCTGGAGCGCGAGCGCGAGATCCCCTTCGAGGAACTCGTGCAGATCATCGAGCAGGCGATCCTCACCGCCTACCTCAAGCACATCGGGCAGGCGGACGACGCCGACAAGGCCACCGCCGTGGACGCCCGCGTGCACCTGGACCGCAAGACCGGCCACGTCTCGGTCTTCGTGCCCGAGGTCGACGAGGAGGGAGCGGTGATCGGCGAGTCCGAGGACTCGCCGCGCGACTTCGGCCGCATCGCCGCGTTCGCGGCCAAGCAGGTCATCAACCAGCGGTTGCGCGACATCGGCGACGAGAAGGTCCTGGGCGAGTTCAAGGGGCGCGAGGGCGACATCGTCGCCGGCGTCATCCAGCAGGGCCCCAACCCCCGGATGATCCACGTCGACCTCGGCTCGATCGAGGCGATCCTCGCTCCCGAGGAGCAGGTGCCGGGCGAGGACTACAGCCACGGCCGCCGCATCCGCGTGTACGTGACCAGCGTCAGCCGCGGGCCGAAGGGCCCCTCGGTCCAGGTCTCGCGCACCCACCCGTCGCTCGTGCGCAAGCTGTTCGCGCTCGAGGTCCCCGAGATCGCCTCCGGAGTCGTGGAGATCGTCTCGCTCGCCCGCGAGGCCGGCCACCGGACCAAGATCGCGGTCCGCGCGACCGAGCCCGGAGTGAACGCCAAGGGCGCGTGCATCGGCGAGCTCGGGCAGCGCGTGCGCGCCGTCACCGCCGAGCTCAACAACGAGAAGATCGACATCGTCGACTACTCCTCCGATCTGCCCACCTTCGTCGCCAGCGCGCTGTCGCCGGCCAAGGTGACCAGCGCCTTCGTCATCGACCAGAGCCTGAAGGCCGTGCGGGCGCTCGTCCCCGACTACCAGCTCTCGCTCGCCATCGGCAAGGAGGGTCAGAACGCCCGACTCGCCGCGAAGCTGACCGGCGCGAAGATCGACATCCAGCCCGATTCGGTGATGGACGGGGAGTGATCCCCGAGCATCGGCCGTGCGGGCAAGCGCTCCCGGAGTCGAGGGAGTAGAGTGGAACCCGTCAGAACGTGCGTCGGCTGCCGTCTGCGCGCCCCCCGGGCCTCTCTTCTGAGGCTCGTCCTCCACTCGAACTCCCTCGCGGTAGATCCGCGCGCTGTTCGTGCGGGTCGGGGAGCGTGGCTGCACGACACGTACGAGTGCTATGAACGCGCGGTGAAGCGCCACGCGTTCCCCAGAGCGTTCAAGACGCGCGAGAGCGTGGATTCGAGCGAGCTGGAGCGGTACATCACCCGCGGTCCGACCGGCCCGGTTCCTCCTCACGGGGAATCGACGCAGGGCACGGTCGCATCGCAGAGAGAACAGGCAGAACGGCCCGTGAACTGATCATGAGCAACGACTGATGAGCGGCTCGAAATGAGATCCGTCCGTTTGTGATGGCCTGCCCCGTCTTGGGCGCAGGCCCAAGACAGGAGAGAAGTGGCAAAACCACGCGTACACGAGATCGCAGCCGAACTCGGCGTCGATAGCAAGGTCGCACTTGCAAAGCTGAAAGAACTGGGCGAGTTCGTCAAGGGACCGTCCTCGAGCATCGAGCCCCCCGTGGCCCGCAAGCTCCGCCAGGCACTCCAGGGCAGCGCGGGAACCGCCGCGCCGGCCCCGACCGCCACCAGCGCCCGCCCCGGCGCGCCGCGCCCCCTCCGGCGCGCGTCCGTCCGCTCCGGTCCCCGGTCCGGCGAAGCCGCCCGCTCCGGCGCCGGCTCCTCCGATGTCGGTCGCCGAGCGCCAGGCCCAGGCCCAGGCCGCGCAGGAGGCTGCAGCCGCAGCCCGTGCGCAGGCCGCCGCCGACGCGCCTGCAGAGGCCCCCGTCGCAGAGGCTCCCGCCGCGAAGGCTCCCAGCGCCCCCGCTGAGAAGCCCGCTGCCGCCCCCGCCGCCGGTGGACCCAAGCCCGTCACGCCTCGTCCGGCTCCCGCCGCCAACCCCCCCCGTCCCGGTGGCGCCGGTGGTACAGCGGGCGGCTCCGGTCGTCCCGGTGCGCCCCGCCCCGGCAACAACCCGTTCGCCAGCAACCAGGGGATGGGACAGCGTCCCACCCCTCCGCGCCCCGGCAACAACCCCTTCGCCAGCTCGCAGGGAATGGGCTCGCGCCCGACCCCGAGCAGCATCCCCCGTCCTGCCGCACCCCGCCCCGGCGCACCCCGCCCGGGTGGACCCGGCATGGGCCAGCGCCCCGCGGGCTTCGGCCAGCGTCCGGGCGGTCCCGGCGGAGGAGCCGGTCGTCCCGGTGGAGCCGGTCGCCCCGCAGGCGGCGGCTTCCAGCGTCCCGGCGGCGGCGCCCCCGGTGCCGGCGGCGGCTTCGCCCCGCGTCCCGGTGGCGGCGGCGGTCGTGGCCGCGGACCCGGCGGCGGCACCGCAGGTGCCTTCGGCCGCGGTGGCGGCAAGAGCAAGGCCCGGAAGTCCAAGCGTACGAAGCGTCAGGAGTTCGAGCTCAGGGAGGCCCCGTCGCTCGGCGGCGTCAGCGTCCCCCGCGGCGACGGCAAGACGGTCATCCGTCTGCGCCGCGGCGCGTCGATCTCGGACTTCGCCGACAAGATCGAGGCCATGACCGGCGTGCCGGTGCCCCCCGGCAACCTGGTCACCGTCCTCTTCGCCCTCGGCGAGATGGCGACGGCGACCGAGTCGCTCGACGAGGCCACCTTCGAGGTGCTCGGCGGGGAGCTCGGCTTCAAGATCCAGGTCGTCTCGCCCGAGGACGAGGACAAGGAGCTCCTCGAGGGCTTCGGTCTCGACCTCGAGCAGGAGCTCGACGACGAGACGGACGAGGACCTCGAGATCCGTCCCCCCGTCGTCACCGTCATGGGTCACGTCGACCACGGAAAGACGCGCCTGCTCGACGCGATCCGCAACGCCAACGTCGTCGCCGGCGAGGCGGGCGGCATCACGCAGCACATCGGTGCGTACCAGGTCGTCGCGGAGCACGAGGGCATCGAGCGCCCGATCACCTTCATCGACACCCCGGGTCACGAGGCGTTCACCGCCATGCGAGCCCGCGGTGCCCAGGTCACGGACATCGCGATCCTCGTGGTCGCGGCGGACGACGGCATCATGCCGCAGACCATCGAGGCGCTGAACCACGCCCAGGCGGCCAACGTGCCGATCGTGGTCGCGGTCAACAAGGTGGACAAGCCCGACGCCAACCCGGCCAAGGTGCGCCAGCAGCTCACCGAGTTCGGACTGGTCGCGGAGGAGTACGGCGGAGACGTCATGTTCGTCGACGTGTCGGCCCGTGCCGGCACCGGCATCCAGGACCTCCTGGACGCCGTGCTGCTCACCGCGGACGCCGGTCTCGACCTGCGCGCCAACCCCAACAAGGAGGCACGCGGCGTCGCCATCGAGGCGAAGCTCGACAAGGGACGCGGCGCGGTCGCGACCGTGCTCATCCAGTCGGGAACGCTGCGCGTCGGAGACGCGATCGTCGCCGGAACGGCCTACGGCCGAGTCCGTGCGATGGCGGACGAGAACGGCAACGCCGTCCTCGAGGCCGTGCCGTCGCGTCCGGTCCAGGTGCAGGGACTCTCGTCCGTGCCCCGGGCCGGTGACACCTTCCTCGTCACTGAGGAGGACCGCACCGCGCGCCAGATCGCCGAGAAGCGCGAAGCCGCTCAGCGCAACGCCCTGCTGGCCAAGGCCCGCAAGCGCATCTCGCTCGAGGACTTCACCCGTGCTCTCGAAGAGGGCAAGGTCGAGTCGCTCAACCTCATCATCAAGGGCGACGTGTCCGGTGCCGTCGAGGCGCTGGAGGAGTCGCTCGTCAAGATCGAGGTCGACGACTCGGTGCAGCTGCGCATCATCCACCGCGGTGTCGGTGCGATCACGGAGTCGGACGTCAACCTCGCGACGATCGACAACGCGATCATCGTGGGCTTCAACGTCCGCCCCGACCCGAAGGCCCGCGAGCGCGCTGCTCGAGAAGGAGTGGACATCCGCTTCTACTCGGTCATCTACAACGCGATCGAAGAGGTCGAGAACTCGCTCAAGGGCATGCTCAAGCCCGAGTTCGAAGAGGTCCAGTCGGGTGTCGCCGAGATCCGCGAGGTGTTCCGCTCCTCGAAGTTCGGCAACATCGCGGGTGTCATCGTCCGCTCCGGCACGATCACCCGCAACTCCAAGGCGCGCGTCATCCGCGACGGCGTCGTGGTGGGCGACAACCTCGCCATCGAGTCGCTGCGTCGCTTCAAGGACGACGTCACGGAGGTCCGTACGGACTTCGAGGCCGGTATCGGTCTCGGCAAGTACAACGACATCCAGATCGGCGACGAGATCGAGACGATCGAGATGAAGGAGAAGCCGCGAGGCTGATCCGACACGCAGAGGAGGCCCGGGGTTCGCCCCGGGCCTCCTCCGTCGTTGGAGGGGGTGCGGTCCCGGTCGTCTTCCTGGGCCGGTCGGAACGACGGCATCCTCTTCGCGTGCCCTTCCCGCGCCCTGCGGGCGCCCGCCAGACCCGAGCCGGGCACGCGAAGAGGACGCCGCCGCCCCCTCCACTCCGGTGGGTGACGCTCCACTGGTCCAGGAGGAGAGTCTCGGGCGGGATGAGCTCGGGACGGGTATTCCTTCCGGACGGAGGAGCGGGCGGAACGCCTCGCGACGCCTCCTGGCTCGGGTCTGGCGGGCGCACCGCAGGTGCGCGGGAAGGAGGCGTCGTGAGGCGTTCCGTCTGCGACGTCACCCCCAGCCGCCTGAACGGCGGACGTCAAGGCGGGGAGCCGTCTCGCGGCGCGGGAGAATAATCAGAGGACGGGCCCGACGGCCCGTCGAGAGAGAGGTGAGGACCAGCTATGGCAGATCCGGCACGGGCGAGGAAGCTCGCCGACAGGATCAAGGTGATCGTCGCCAAGCGGCTCGAGCGCGGCATCCGCGACCCGCGGCTCGGCTTCGTCACCATCACGGACGTCCAGGTGACGGGCGACCTCCAGCACGCGTCGGTGTTCTACACCGTCTACGGCACCGATGAGGAGCGCACCGACTCGGCCGCCGCTCTGAAAGCGGCGACCGGCATGCTGCGGACGGAGGTGGGCAAGAACATCACGTCGCGCCTGACCCCGTCGCTCGAGTTCATCCTCGACGCGGTCCCCGAGAACGCGAAGCACATCGAGGACCTGCTCGCCGCGGCGCGCAACCAGGACTCGCAGGTGCAGACGCTGGCGGCGGGCGCGAGCTACGCCGGCGACGAGGATCCCTACGTCAAGCCGCGCGAGGACGACGACGAGGACTGATCCACCGCACGGAAGACCGCGGAGCCCGTGGCGACATCGACCGATTCCAGGACGACGTCGACACGGGCTCCCGGCGTGAGCGGGGTCTGCACGTCGACCGTGATCTCGGGATCCAGGAGCTGCACGGAGGAGCGCGTCCGGGCGGTCGACACGACGACGCCGACGAAGACGGAGCCTTCGAGGCCGCGGAGGACCGCGGCCTCGACGACGGCGGTCGCGGCGCGGTTCGCGGCTCCCGATCGGCGGTCGCCGGCGGCCATGAGCGCCGGGACGACGGGCAGAGCCGCGCGCAGCCACTCCGGCAGCTCCTCTCCGCGGCTGACCGCGAGGCAGACGGCCAGGCCGAACCGGTCGACGAGGCGGCGCAACGGCGCGGTGACGTGGGCGTACGGGGCGGCGAGAGCGGCCTGCTCCGGCTGCTCCGGTCGGCTGCCGTCGAAGGCGGTGTAGCCGGCGCCGCGGAACAGCGCCGCGGCGGCGTGCATGACGGCCAGCTGTGCGGGATCGCCCGTGTCGAGGCGGCGCAGGTAGTCGCCGTAGGGCTCGTCGGCGGGCCACGGGGCTCCGAGGAGCTCGGTGCGGGCGCGGAAGGCGGCGACCGTCTCGGCGTCCGCGGGCGGCATCGTGCGGAGGATCCCGACTCCGGCGTCGAGCATCATCGTCGCGGCGGCCATGCCCGTCAGGAGCGACACCTGCGCGTTCCAGTCCTCGGACTCGAGGGGTGCGCGGCGCTCGACGCGGTAGCGGCCGTCGTCGGCGACGATCTCCTCCTCGGGCAGCGTCAGGCTCGCGCCGCCCCGCTCCGACTCGCGTGCCCGGCGCTCGCGGCCGAACCAGGGCAGCAGGGCGATCGAGGGATACAGGACGCCGTTCCCGGCGTCGCGCTGCACTCCCGCGTAGTCCAGGCGCGCGACGCTGGCGACCAGGGCCCGCTCGACGCGGACGGAGCGAGGCTCGGCGTCCGGCCCGAGCTCGACGGTCCAGACCAGGGCGCGGCGCCGCTGCTCGGGGAGCAGGGACGCGGCTCCCTCCGAGAGCACGGCGGGATGCAGGGGGACCCTGCCGTCGGGCAGGTAGTAGGTCTGCGTGCGGCGGCGCGTCTCGGCGTCGAGGGCGCCTCCGGGCCGAACGACGGCGGGGACGTCGGCGATCGCGTAGCGGAGGACGGCGCCGCCGGGGGACTCCTCGAGGTGGAGCGCCTGATCGAGGTCGAGGGAGCCGGGCGGGTCGATCGTGACGAACGGGATCGCCGTGAGATCGATCCGGCCGTCGTCGTCGGCCGTGCGGTCGGCCGCCGCGGCTTCCGCCAGGGCGTCCGCGGGGAAATCGCCCGGCAGGTCGTTCTCGGCTCGGACGGCGGCCAGCGCGCGATCGACGTCGGAGTCGGGGCGGGGGAGGCGGAGACGGCGGCGGGTCACGGCGCCACGCTACCCGTGTCCTCCGACGCCCGCCCTCGGCTCACGCGTGCGGGAGGAGGTAGCCGTCCTCGGGAGTGCCCGTCGCCAGACCGTCGGCGAGGAGCCCGGCGAGAGCCCGGTCGAGCTGCTCGGCGTCCGGCCAGAGCGAGCGCACCTCCGCCTCGGTGACGGGACCGTGCGACGCCCTGAGCTCCGCGAGCACCAGGCCGCGGACCTGCCGGTCCGACCCCTCGAACCTCTTCTGGCGCGCCTTCACGGGCCCGTCGTAGGCCGGGTAGCCCTCCGCGCGCCAGCGGCAGGAGTCGCGGATCGGGCAGACGTCGCAGCGCGGGGAGCGTGCGGTGCAGACGATCGCGCCCAGCTCCATCATCCCGGCGTTGAAGACGGCCGACTCGGTGACGTCGTCGGGCAGCAGCGCCTCCATGGCCGCGAGATCCGGAGTCGTGCGCGGCGGACCGGGCTCGCCGGATCCGGCGACGGCCCGGGCGATCACCCGCCTCACGTTCGTGTCCACGACGGGATGGCGACGGCCGTAGGCGAAGACGGCGACGGCGCGCGCGGTGTAGTCGCCGACCCCGGGGAGGGCGAGGAGCGCGTCGACGTCCTCGGGCACGACGTTGCCGTGCTCGTCGGCGATCGCGACGGCGCACCCGTGCAGACGGAGGGCGCGGCGCGGGTAGCCGAGCGACTGCCAGGCGCGGACGGCCTCGCCCGAGGGCACGGCCGCGAGGTCGGCGGGCGTCGGCCACCGGCGGAGCCATTCGTCCAGGCGGGGGATCACGCGGACGACCGGCGTCTGCTGGAGCATGAACTCGCTGACGAGGGTCCCCCAGGCGGGGAAGCCCTCCCGGCGCCACGGCAGGTCGCGGGCGTCGCGGCGGAACCACTCGACGATCGCGGGGGCGAATGCGGCGGGCATCCGACCAGCGTAGGCGCTGCCGCGTATCGTGGACGGATGACGAAGTGGGCTCCGCAGAAGGTCGATGTGCTCGACGCGCTCGCGGTGGAGGTGCTGCACAACTACGCCAGGGGTCGCGTCGCCGTCGCGATCGACAGCGACGATCCCGTGGTCTCGGCGTCCTTCGCGGACGATCTCGCTGCGGCTCTCGCCCGGGCGGGCCACGGTGCGTTCGTCGCGCATCTGAGCGACTTCCAGCGGGCGCGGACGGAGCGGGAGGACGCCTCCGTGCCGGAGGAGGAGCGCGCCTACCGCCTGCGCTACGACTACGAGCTCCTGCGCCGCGTGCTGCTCGACCCGTTCAAGCTCGGCGGCAGCACCGGCTTCGTGCTCGCGGCCTTCGACTCCGTGCGGGACGAGCCGAGGCAGCCGCGCTGGCGCACGGCGGGCCGCGACGCGGTGCTCCTCGTCGACGGCGAGTTCGCGCTGCGCCCGGAGCTGCGCGGAGCGTGGAACCTCGGCATCCGGCTCGACACCCAGGAGCCGCCGGTCGACCCCGCCTACCGGGCGAGCACGGATCCGCGCCGGCTCGCGCCGGTGCTGATCGACGTCCGCGATCCGGAGCACCCGCGCCGCGTCTTCGCCGACTCCTGCTGAGCCGGCCCGACGTCAGACGGCCGAGGCCCGCCGGGCCACCTCGTCGGGAGCGAGGAACGCGCCCGAGCGCTCCACCTCGTGCACGAGCTCGACGAGGAGCTGGTTGACCGGGGCCTCCCGGCCGAGCCGGTGCGCGGTGCGCACGACGGCCCCCGCGAGGTGGTCGATCTCGCTGGGCACGCCGCGGCGGATGCTCTGGAGCGTGGATCCGGGGTTCGGCACGTCGCCCATGCCCTTCGCCATCCTCCGGGGCAGGAGCTCGACCACCGGGAGGGGAGCGGCCGCGAGAGCGCGGACCGCGGTCTCCGAGAGTCCTTGCAGAGCGCCGAAGCGGACCCCGGAGGCGAGGCCGGTGCGGGCCGCCTCCTTCATCGCGCGGGCGAGCAGTCGGCGCAGTCGCGGCTCGGCGATCGTCTCCTGCACCGAGAGCCCCGTGATCGCGGGCAGCGCGTTCACCTCGTTGATCAGGAGCTTCGTCCACTGCGCGCCGAGGAAGTCGTCGGTGACCGCGACGGGCACCGCCTCGCCGAGCACGGCGGCTGCGCGCCGCACCTCGTCGTCGGCCGGCCTGCCGGGGACTCCGAGAGTCGTGGTCGCGGGAGCCGTCACGGTGACGCGCCCCGGCTCGAGGTGGCTGGCGGCGAAGAGGGCGAGAGCGCCCACGAGGGAGGCGTCGCGCACCTGCCGGGCGGCTGCCTGGAGCCCGTCGAGGCCGTTCTGCACGACAACGATCAGCGCGCCGTCGACCGTGCGCCGATTCGCGCGCAGCGCGTCCTCGGCGTCCTGGGCCTTCGTGCAGAGGAAGGCGACGTCCGGGACCAGGTCGAGCGTCTCGCCCGTCCTGACCCACGCGGTGTGCTCGCCCCACGCCCCGTCGAGGCGGATGCCGGAGCGCCGGATCGCGGTGAGGTGCGCTCCTCGGGCGGTCGCCTCGACGTCGTGCCCGGCCCGGTCGAGGAGGGCGGCGATCGTTCCGCCGACGGCGCCCGTCCCGAGTACTGCGATCCTCATCCGACCAGCCTAGGACGGCGCGGTCGCCGCCTGCTCCCGCGGCTCGCTCCCGACCGGCGCGTGTATCCTCGCACCCGTGTTCGCGACCCCCACTCCTCCGGTGACGGCCCCGAACGGGATCCTCCTGCTGGACAAGCCCGGTGGCATCACCAGCCACGACCTCGTCTCGCGGACCCGGCGCCGCGCCGGCACGCGCAAGGTGGGTCACGCCGGCACGCTCGACCCGATGGCGACCGGCCTGATGATCCTGGGCCTGGGTCCGTCGACCCGACTGCTCACGTACCTCGTGGGCCTCGACAAGGAGTACGAGGCGACGATCCGCCTCGGCGCCTCCACCACGACGGACGACCGCGAGGGCTACGTGCTCGAGAGCGCGCCGCCGGCCGCGGTCGCCGCGATCGGCGAGAGGTCCGTGGACGCCGGGATCGCGGGGCTCACGGGCGCGATCGAGCAGATCCCGAGCTCGGTCAGCGCGATCAAGATCGACGGACGCCGCGCCTACGCCCGCGCCCGCGACGGCGAGGAGGTCGTGATCCCCGCGCGTCCCGTCACGGTGAGCGCCTTCGACGTCCTCGCCCGCCGCGAGGTCGACGGCTTCCTCGACCTCGACGTCCGGGTCACCTGCTCGTCCGGCACCTACATCCGCGCCCTCGCCCGCGACCTCGGCGCCGTGCTCGGAGTCGGGGGGCACCTGACCGCGCTGCGCCGCACGGCCGTCGGCCCGTTCGCGGTCGCCGCGGCCGGCGAGATCGACGAGCTGGACGTCCCGACCGCTCTGCTCACTCCGACCTCCGTGGCGGCCGAGCTCTTCCCGCTGCTGCGGCTGGACGCGCAGTCCTCCGCGGACCTGGCGAACGGCAAGCGGATCGCGGTCCCGGAGGAGCTGCGCGACTCCACGGGGCTGCTGGCCGCCGTCGCCCCGGGGGAGAGGCTCATCGGTCTCGCCGAGCGCCGCGGCTCGGTTCTCAAGAGCGTCGTCAACTTCCCGACGGAGGACGTGCGGGCGGTCGCGCCGTGATCGAGTGGTTCACGATCGTGCAGGTGGCGGTCGCCGTCGCGGCGGGACTGCTCTGCCTGATCCTCGGGCTCCTGAACCGCCGCCCGTCCGACGTGTCGGTCGGCGCGACCGCGATCGTCGAGCTCCTGCTGATCGTGCAGCTGGCCGTCGCGATCGTCTCGCCTCTGATCGGCAACAACCCCTCCGGCAGTCTGCCGGAGTACTACATCTACCTGATCTCGGCGCTCCTGCTGCCGCTCGCGGCCGGATTCTGGGCCCTGATTGAGCGCACGCGGTGGAGCACGGTGATCCTCGGAGCCGCCTGCCTCTCGATCGCGGTCATGGTGTACCGCATGCACCAGATCTGGTTCGTCCAGGTCGCGTGAGGCGTCCGGGCCGGCGCCCGGCTTCGAGCGCCTAGCATTGACTCTGCGATGTCCACACACTCCAGCGAGGCCGAGGATCGGGGCGCCTCCACCCCGAACCGGCCGTCCCGTCCCGTCCGCTCCACCCGCTCGAGGGGGTCGGCAGCCTGCTCGTCACGGTCTACGGGATCCTCGCCCTGGCAGCGACCGGCCGCTCGGTCTTCCAGATCATCGACCGCTTCGACGAGGCCCCGCTCGCGTTCTCGCTCTCGGCCCTCTCGGCCGTCGTCTACATCGTCGCGACCGTGGCGCTCGTCGCGCGCGGGGCGTTCTGGCAGCGGGTGGCGTGGGTCACCATCACCTTCGAGCTCGTCGGCGTCGTCGTCGTCGGAGCGATCAGCGTCCTCGCACCCGAGCTGCTCGGCCTGACGAGCGTCGACCCCTTCGGCCGCCAGTCGACCGTCTGGTCGGCCTTCGGCGCGGGCTACCTGCTCATCCCGCTCGTCCTGCCGGTCCTGGGTCTCTGGTGGCTGCGCGTGCAGGGCCGCAGGAGCGCGCTCTGATGCGCGTCGAGACGCGAGCGCAGGACCTCGCCGGGGTCGGCCCCTCCGCGGTGACGATCGGCAAGTTCGACGGTGTCCACTCCGGGCACCGCGCCGTGATCGGCACGCTGCACGAGCGGGCGCGCGAGCGCGGACTCGCCGCCGTCGTCGTGACCTTCGATCGCAACCCGCTGAGCGTGATCGCCCCCGAGAAGTGCCCGCCCGCGCTCGTCGGCAACGAGCAGAAGCTGGAGCTGCTCGCCGGCACGGGCGTGGACGCGACGCTGCTGCTCACCTTCGACGAAGAGTTCCGCTCGCTCTCGCCCGAGGAGTTCGTGCAGCAGATCCTGGTGGACGCGCTCGAGGCGCGCGTCGTGCTCGTCGGCTCCGACTTCCGGTTCGGCGCCCGGGGTGCCGGCGGCATCGACCTGCTCCGGGCGCTCGGCGCCGAGCACGGCTTCGAGGTCGAGCTCATCGACGACGTGCGGCCCGAGCACGGCCGCCGCGTCTCCTCCACCTGGATCCGCGACCTGCTCGCCGAGGGCGACGTGGAGCACGCCACCCGCCTGCTCGGTCACGAGCCGGTCGTCCGCGGCGTCGTCGTGCACGGGGCCAAGCGCGGGCGGGAGCTGGGCTTCCCGACGGCGAACCTGTCGCCGGAGTCGCAGGGCCTGATCCCCGCCGACGGCGTCTACGCCGGGCGCCTGAGCGTCGAGGGGCGCACCTACCCCGCTGCGATCTCCGTGGGGAGCAATCCCACCTTCATCGGGGTCCCGCCCAAGCAGGTCGAGGCGTTCGTGCTCGATCAGACGCTCGACCTCTACGACCGGATCGTCGACGTCGCCTTCGTCTCGAGGATCCGCGGCATGGTCGCCTACGAGGGCGTCGAGCCGCTCATCCGGCAGATGAACGACGACGTGAGCCGCGTCCGCACGGTCCTCGGCAAGTCCTAGCAGCGCAGGACCGCCCGCACCAGCGGGGGAGGCGCCCAGGGCATCGGCGTACGGTGGCCGACATGAGCGAATCCTCCTCCGATCCGTCGCGCCCGCTGGCGCTCGTCACCGGTGCGACCGGCTACATCGGCGGCCGGCTCACCCCGCGCCTGCTGGAAGCGGGCTTCCGCGTGCGGGTCCTCGTCCGGGATCCGCGCAAGCTCGCCGAGGTGCCGTGGTCCGAGCAGGTCGAGGTCGCCCAGGGCGATCTGGGCGATGCGGAGTCGCTGACCGCCGCGTTCGAGGGCGTCTCGGTCCTCTACTACCTCGTCCACTCGATGGGCTCGGGAGCCGACCACGCCAAGTTCGAGGAGATCGAGAGCAGGGCGGCGACGAACGTCGCCGAGGCCGCTCTCGCCGCCGGCGTCGACCGCATCGTCTACCTCGGCGGTCTGCACCCCGAGGGCCAGGAGCTGTCGAAGCACCTGCGCTCGCGGGCCGAGGTCGGCCGGATCCTGATGGAGTCGGGCGTGCCGACCATCGCGCTCCAGGCCGGCGTGATCATCGGCTCCGGCTCGACGTCCTTCGAGATGGTGCGCCATCTGACGGACATCCTGCCCTACATGCCCGCCCCGCAGTGGGTGCGCAACTTCATCCAGCCGATCGCCGTGCGCGACGTGCTGCACTACCTCATCGGTGCGGCGTCGCTCGAGGACCGTACGCTCAACCGCACCTTCGACATCGGCGGTCCGGACGTGCTCCGCTACGGGCAGATGATGAACGGCTACGCGGTCGAGGCCGGGCTGCCGCAGCGGCCGATCGCCTCCCTCCCCGTCTTCACCCCGTGGCTCGCGTCGCAGTGGGTCAACCTCGTGACGCCGATCCCGCGCCTCGCTGGCGGTGCCGATCATCGCCTCCCTGCAGTACGACTGCATCGTGCGGGAGCAGGACATCCGCTCGCTCATCCCCGATCCCGAGGGCGGGCTCACGCCCTACCGGCGCTCGGTCCGGCTGGCGCTGGGCAAGATGCAGGCCGGCGAGATCGAGACGAGCTGGCAGAACGCCGAGGTCTCCGGCGCACCGAGCGATCCGCTGCCGAGCGACCCCGAGTGGGCGGGCCACACGGTCTACGTCGACCGCAAGGAGCGTCGCACCGACGCCGACCCGGCGAAGCTCTGGCGCGTCATCGAGGGCATCGGCGGCACCAACGGCTGGTACTCCTTCCCGCTCGCCTGGGCGATCCGCGGGTGGATGGACAAGCTCGTCGGGGGAGTGGGCCTGCAGCGCGGGCGCCGCGACTCCGAGCGCCTGCACGCGGGAGACGCGCTCGACTTCTGGCGCGTCGAGGCGATCGAGCGGCCCACGCTGCTCCGCCTCCGCGCCGAGATGAAGGTGCCGGGTGGAGCGTGGCTCGAGATGCGCGCGGAGCCCTCCGAGGGCGGCGGATCGCTCTACACGCAGCGCGCCGTCTTCTTCCCTCAGGGCCTCGCGGGACGCCTCTACTGGCTCGCCGTCCTGCCGTTCCACGGCATCGTCTTCAACGGCATGGCGAACCGGATCACCGCCACAGCGCTCGATCTGCCGGACTCCGGTGACGAGCGGTCCCCTGGCGGGCGCGGGGCGCAGCGGTGACAATGGAGACTCCGGAGAGCAGCGACACCGCCTCCGGACCGAACGAGAGGAGCACGATGAGCGAGCCGTCGGACACGGACGCGGGGCGCGATCTCCAGCTGGGGAAGGTCCTCTTCGTCGGGGACAGCATCATCCAGGCCGGGGCCTGGGACGAGTGGCTCACCTCGTCGACGGTCGTCGACGAGGGCCACGGAGGGGCGACCACCGCGGACATAGTGGCGCGTCTGCCCGAACTGGTCGAGCAGGCCCCCGACACGGTGGTGCTGCTCATCGGCACCAACGATCTCGCCTGGCACCGCACCACCGAGCACATCGTCCGGAACATCGAGACGATCGTCGCCACTCTGCGCCGGGACCTCCCGGACGTGCGGCTCCTGGTCAACTCGGTCCTGCCGCGCGGGCACGAGTTCGCGCCGCAGATCCGGGACGTGAACCGCCACCTCTGGCAGTTCGCCCCCACGGCGCACGCCGCGTACCTCGACCTCTGGCCCGTCTTCGCGACGGAGGACGGGGCGATGGACGACCGGTACAGCCCGGACCGCCTGCACCTGAACGAGGACGGCTACGCCGCCTGGCGCGGGGCGCTGGGGCCGGCGCTCGACGCGCTGCTGCGGATGCCGCCGCGCACCCGCCCGATCACGCTGCCGTTCGACGAGTTCGCGCGGCCCAAGACGGCCTAGCCCTCACGCGCCTGCCGGATCCCCGAGGGGCTCGGCGGCGCTCACTCTCGTCCCGCTCCCTCCTCCGTGTGCGGGACGAGAGGACGCAGCTCGGGGTTTCGATGCGACCGGTGATCAGGCGAGCGCGCGCATGAACTCCGCGAGCGCCTCGTCCGAGAAGAGCACGAAGCGCACCTCGACGATCGGATCGTCGTCGGTCGTCGCCGCGCGGACGGACTCGACCGCGACCCTCGCCGCGTCGTCCATCGGCCAGCCGTAGACGCCGGCCGAGATCGCGGGGAACGCGACGGTCCGCGCGCCGAGGCCCCGGGCCACTGCGATCGACTCGGCGTACGCGGAGGCGAGCACGGCGGTGCGGTCCTCGCTCCGCGAGTGGACGGGGCCGACGGTGTGCACCACCCAGCGCGCGGGCAGGCGCCCGGCGGTCGTGGCGACCGCGGACCCGGCCGGCAGGCCGTCGCGCAGCGTGCTCGCGCGCAGACGGCGGCACTCCTCGAGGATCTCCGGCCCGCCCGCGCGGTGGATCGCTCCGTCCACCCCCTCCTCCGCCCAGGAGGGAGGAGTTCGCGGCGTTGACGACCACGTCGACGTCCTCGCGGGTGATGTCGCCGCGGAGGGCGACGAGGCGGGTCATGAGCGGTTGTTGGAGAGCTCGAAGATCTTCACGAGCTCGGCGATCGCCGCCTCGCGCGCCTCACCGCCCTCGTCGAACATCGTCGTCACGTGCGTGCGCAGGTGGTTCTCGACGATGAGCTTGTTGAGCGAACCCAGCGACTTCTGGATCGCGAGGGACTGCGTGACGATGTCGACGCAGTAGTCCTCGTTCTCGATCATCTTCGCGAGGCCGCGCATCTGCCCCTCGAGGATGCGCGCGCGGTGGAGGGACCGTTTCTTCAGATCGTCGATCACCCGGCCAGCCTACGCCGACGACCGCATACCCGGCGGGGGTATCGGCCCGGAGCGCCGCGTACGATCGAGGAGTGAACGCAGCTCCCACGTCCCGCGGCCCCGCCGGCCGCTATCCGTCCCGCGGCACCGCGAGGATGGCGCTGGCCCCGGGAGTGCTCGCCGCGATCGTGCTGCTCGCCGGGCTCGCCCTCGTCGGCGGCGACGCCTACGACTTCGTGCGGTACCCGGTCGCGATCCTCGCGGCGGTGATCGGCTGGTTCGCGATCCAGGCGCGCTCCCTCCTCTGGCTCGTCGGACTCGTGCCGATCCTCGTGCTGTGGAACCCGGTCCTGCCCTTCGACTTCCCCGACCAGGTCTGGGCCTCCCTCCACCTCGCCGCGGTGGGCGTCGTGGTCGCCGCCGGTCTGATCATCAAGGTCCCCGTCGCGGAGTAGGCCCGGCGCCTGCTCGGGGTAGGATGGGGTCGCACCCGCGCGCCGGGGATGCTGCGACCGGGTCTCAGATCCGTTGCTCGGAGCTCCCGACGGCCATCGGATGCACTGACGCCGTCCGCCTCCTCGGAGGCCGGGTGGCCAGCGCAAGACACTTTCAGTGCAATGCCGACGGTAGAGCCCGGGAACCCCTCCTGCGCCCCCGTCGAACGTCGAGGAGGAGCATGGCTCGCAGCGGCCAGCGTCAGTCCGGTGGTCAGACGCGTCGTACGAACGCGGCCGGGAGCAGGCCGCGGTCGCGGCCCCGCGGAGGCGACAACGCCGGGATCATCCCGATCCTCGCGCGACGCGTCCGCGAGGTGGAAGCGAAGGCGCAGACCGGCAAGGTCGGCCCGACCAACCGCACGAAGTTCCTCGTCATCGCCCTGCTCATGCGCGAGGAGCGCAAGCGCGTCAAGGTCGACACCGAGCTGAGCGACTCGCAGCGCGCCGAGGAGATGAAGCGCCTGGACGGCATCGCGACCATCCTCGCGAAGACCGCCGCCCGCGACACGAGCCTCATCAGCCTCCTGGAGTCCGAGGCCGGCTACACCCCCGCCGCGCAGAAGCTCCGCCGCGACTGGCTGCTCGAGGCCGGTGCCGAGCTGAGCCCCGACGAGCTGCTGATCGTGACCGAGCCGGAGCCCAAGCCGGAGGCGCCGGTCAACCAGGTCGTCCCGCCGTCGGTGCGCGCGCGCCAGTTGGCCAACCCGTTCCTGCCGCCGGACTTCTCGATCGCCGCCGCCCCGGCTCCCACCCGACGTCGACTCGACGACTGGGAGCTGCTCGGTCCGCTCTTCAAGGCGTTCGAGTACGGAGCGGGCGGCCGCGCCGCGAGCATGGAGCTGCCGGAGCCGCCCGCGATCGACCGGGTCTCGCCCCGCGGCCGCGAGCTCATGGCCCACCAGGCGCGCTTCATCGAGAGTGCGCGCGAGGGCCACCGCAGCTTCCTGCTCGCCGACGAGCCGGGTCTGGGCAAGACCGCGCAGAGCCTGCTCGCCGCCTCGGTCACCGGGTCCTACCCGCTGCTCGCCGTCGTGCCCAACGTCGTCAAGATGAACTGGGCCCGCGAGGTCGAGCACTGGACCCCGCACCGCCGCGCCACCGTCATCCACGGCGACGGCACCACCCTCGACGCGTTCGCCGACGTCGTCATCGTCAACTACGACATCCTCGACCGCCACCTGGGCTGGCTCGGGAGCCTCGGCTTCCGCGGCATGGTCGTCGACGAGGCGCACTTCATCAAGAACCTGCGCTCGCAGCGGTCGCAGAGCGTGCTCGCGCTCGCGTCGAAGATCCGCGAGACGACTCCCGGCCACGACCCGCTGATGATCGCCCTCACGGGAACGCCGCTCATCAACGACGTGGACGACTTCCGCGCGATCTGGCGCTTCCTGGGCTGGATCGACGAGACCAAGCCCGGGCCCGACCTGATGCGCAGCCTCGAGGAGACCGGTCTGACCCCGGCCGACACCGGCTTCTACCCCGAGGCGCGCGAGGCGGTCATCGACCTCGGCATCGTGCGGCGGAAGAAGATCGACGTCGCCGCCGACCTGCCCTCGAAGCGGATCGTCGACCTGCCCGTCGAGCTCGACGACGACCTCGGCCGCTCCATCCAGAAGGCCGAGCGCGAGCTCGGCGCCCGGATGCTGCAGCGGTACAAGGCCGTCACCGCCTCGATCACGCACGAGCTCGACTCGGACGAGAGCGAGCGGTTCATCCGCATCGTCGCGCAGAGCGAGCTCGAGGAGTCGAAGTCGGCGAAGACCGGCGAGAACGTCTTCACCATGGTGCGCCGCATCGGCCAGGCCAAGGCCGCGCTGGCCGCGGACTACGCCTCGCAGCTGGCCCGCTCGGTCGGCAAGGTCGTGTTCTTCGCCAAGCACGTCGACGTGATGGACCAGGCCGAGGAGACCTTCGAGAAGCGCGAGCTCGCGTCCGTCTCGATCCGCGGCGACCAGACGGCGACGTTCCGGCAGTCGCAGATCGACGCCTTCAACACCGACCCCGACGTCTCGGTCGCGGTCTGCTCGCTGACGGCGGCGGGAGTCGGCGTCAATCTGCAGGCCTCCTCGAACGTGGTCCTCGCGGAGCTCTCGTGGACCTCCGCCGAGCAGACGCAGGCGATCGACAGGGTGCACCGCATCGGCCAGGAGGAGCCGGTCACGGCCTGGCGCATCATCGCGGCGCACACGATCGACGCGAAGATCGCCGAGCTGATCGACGCCAAGGCGGGCCTCGCCGCCCGCGCGCTCGACGGCGCGGACGCCGAGACCGCCTCGGCCGACACGGTTCAGCTGGACGCGCTCATGCACGTCCTCCGCGAGGCGATCGGCTGAGCGGAGCCGCGAAGAAGTCGCGCTCGAAGCGGCTGGAGCGCAGGAACGCGTCGCGCATGGCGGCGCGCTCCGTCGCTCCGGCCCGTGCGGCTGCGGCCTCGGTGACGGCGATCGCCCTCGCGGTCGCGGCGGCGAATCCGGGGTCGGCGTAGGTCGAGAGCCAGTCCTCGTAGGGGTGCCCCGGCCGGTTCGCCGCCGCCAGTCGCTCGCCGATATCGGCGTAGAGCTGGAAGCACGGCAGCAGCGCGGCGACGAGCTCGCCGTAGCCGCCCCTTGCTCCGACGGCCGCCAGATGGTCGACGTAGCCCCGGGTGGTGTCGGAGGGCTCGTCCCATCGGCTGCCGAGCCGATCGCGGTGCAGCTGAGCCTCCGTCGCGATCGCCTGCGCAGAGCTCTCGGCCCAGAAGACCTGCTCCTCGGCGCTCGGCGCCCGCTGGGCGGCCACGGCGAGCACGCGGGCGTACTCCGAGAGGTAGAGCGCGTCCTGCGCGAGGTACCACTCGAAGTCGTCGCGCTCGAGCGTGCCGTCGCCGAGGGCGGTGACGAAGGGCAGGGCGTCGATCTCGCGGCGCAGCGGCTCGGTCTCGGTCCACACCGCCTCGCAGAAGGCGGGCGTGCGGAGCCGGTGGAAGTGGTCGATCGGCCCGTTGCCGGTGCCGACCTCGAGGGCGTCGGCGCCGCGGAGTGCGCCGGTCAGCCACTCCTTCGCCTCGGTGAGCGCTGCCGCGAGGTCGTCGACGGCACCCGTCCGGCCGACGAGGAGCACGGCCATGGCGGAGGAGAGCGAGCAGCCGGTGCCGTGCGTGTTCGAGGTGGGGACGCGCTCGCCCGGGGTCTCGCGGGTCTCGCCGGAGGGCGTGACGATCGCGTCCGGAGTCGACGGGCCGTCGAGATGCCCGCCCTTCACCAGCACGGCGGTGCCGAGCGTGCGGGCGACGTCCGCGCCCTGCCGGAGCGCCTCGGCCCAGTCCCCGGCCTCCTCGGCGCCGGCCAGCACGGCGAGCTCCGGGAGGTTGGGGGTGACGAGATGCGCCCGGCGGACGAGCTCGCGGACGCTCTCCTCGGCCTCGGGGTCGAGCAGACGATGACCGCTCGTGGCGATCATGACCGGATCGACGACCACGAGCGGCGGACGGACCGCGTCGAGCCAGTCCGCTATCCCCGTGCCGATCGCGGCGGTCGCGATCATGCCGATCTTCACGGCGTCGATCGCGACGTCGTCGCTCACCGCGTCGAGCTGCTCGCGGAGGAACGTCACCGGAGGCAGGTGCACGGAGCGGACCCCGTGCGTGTTCTGCGCGACGAGAGCCGTGACCACCGCCATGCCGTAGCCGCCGAGCACGCCGATCGACTTGAGGTCGGCCTGGATGCCCGCACCGCCCGTCGGATCGGTGCCCGCGATGCTGAGCACGCGCGGGATGCGCGCGGTCACCGGTCCCACTCCGCGAGCAGGGTCGCAGCGGCGGCTGCGGGATCCTCCGCCGTGCAGATCGCCGAGACGACAGCGAGGCCGGCGGCCCCCGCGGCGCGCAGGGCCGCCGCATCGTGCAGGCCCACGCCGCCGATGGCGACGCAGGGGAGCGGAGTCGCGGCCGCGAGATCCGCGAACCCGTCGATCCCGAGCGGTACCGGGTGGTCGGGCTTCGTCGCGGTCGGCCGGATCACTCCGACGCCCAGGTAGTCGACGGTACCCGCGGGCAGGGCGTGCACGGCCTCGAGGTGCGCGGGCGTGTTCGCCGTCAGTCCGAGGACGGCGTCCGGGCCCAGGAGCTGCCGGGCGGCGAGGACGGGCAGGTCTGACTGCCCGAGGTGGACCCCGTGCACCCGCGCTCCGGCCAGGCGGGCGGCGAGGGCGACGTCGACGCGATCGTCCACCACGAGGGTCGTGCGCTCGTCGAGCACGTCGGCGACGGCGAGGACGAGGGCGAGCAGCTCGGCGGCCGAGGCGTCGTGGTCGCGGATCTGGACAGTGCGGACGCCACCCAGGACCGCGGCGGACACGACGGCCGGCACGCCGCGCGCTCCGCACTGCCGCGTGTCGGTGACGAGGTAAAGGGAGAGGTCGAGGGCGCTCACGCGATCCTCGCCCCCTGCGCGACGACGGACGCGTCGAGGGAGGAGACCTCGTCGAGGAGGGCCACGGCGAACGAGCCGGGACCGGCCGCGGTGCGCGCCGCGCGCTCGGCGGCCATCCCCCAGACGACCGAGCCCGCGACGGCGGCGCGGAGGGCGGCTCCGGGGGCGGGGTCGGCGGCGCCGAGGAAGGCGGCCATCACGGCGCCGAGGGCGCAGCCTCCGCCCGTGACGCGGGTCAGCAGCGGGTGCCCGCCGGTGACACGGACGACCGCGACTCCGTCGGTGACGACGTCGACGGGGCCGGAGACAGCGACGGCGGCTCCCGTGCGCCGGGCGAGTTCCTTCGCGGCGTCGAGCGCATCCTCGGCCCCGTCGACGGCGTCGACACCCCGACCGCCGGCACCGAGACCGGCGAGGGCGAGGATCTCGGAGGCGTTGCCGCGGATGATCGAGGGCCCCTGGTCGAGGATCTCGGCGGCGAAGGCGGTGCGGACCGGCAGTGGCCCGACGGCGACCGGATCGAGCACCCAGAGCGGCCCGGTCGCGATCGCCTCCCGCGCCCCGGAGCGCTGCTCTGACCCGGGCGTCCCGAGATTCACGAGCGTCGCCGACGCGAGCCCGGCGAAGACGCCCGCCTCGCCCGGGAGATCGGCCATGGCGGGGCTCGCCCCCAGGGCGAGGAGGCTGTTGGCGGTGAATCCGGTCACCACCGCGTTGGTGATGCACTGGACGAGTGGCGCCCTGCGGCGCAGCTCCTCGAGATCGCGGCCGACGGCGGCCCCGTCGAGGTCGTGGAGGGTCGGGTGGGCAGGCGTGCGAATGCTCATTCGCGACATCCCTTCGCTAGTACGAACTAGATCAGGTTCAACGGGTCTTCTCTCAGCCCAGGCGGGCACCCCGTGTCACTGCGCACGACCCTAGTGCCTGGCGACCACGATCTCGCCGTGCCCGCGACGGCGATCCCGAGTCGTCCGGTCACCAGCAGCTGGTCGGAGAGTTTCGGGCGGCGAGCACGACGGCAGGAGCGAGCGGGACGAGCTCGATCTCCCGTGCGCCGCAGGGGCAGAGTAGATAACCGACGACCCCCTCGCTGGTCGAGTGGCGGGAGAGTCGGGTCCAGCGGTGCTCGTGCATGCACCGATGCTCTCGTAAGGGATCGGAGGCGTTCAACCATTACAGTCGGCGGATGACCTTCGACCACCGGCACCAGGTCGGTCCGCGACTCGCGGCCGCGCTGGTGAACGCCGCGCCCGACGACCCGATCGAGCCGCTGCTGCAGGCGCAGGGCGTCCGCGAGCCGGGCCTCGCTCCGTCCGACACGCTGGCGCTGCGGGACTGGGCGGCGCGGCTGCGGCGCGTCTTCGCGGCCGGCTCGGTCCAGGCGCGCTGCGGCGAGGTGAACGGCCTGCTCGCGGAGGTCGCCGGATCGCTGTTCGTCGCCACCCACGACGGGATGCCGCCGCATCTGCACCTCGTTCCCGACGGCAGTGACGTCGTCACCCGGGTGCGCTCGGTGACCGCAGGAGGTCTCGCCTTCTTCGTGTCCGCGGCGGCGGGGCTCCGGATGGGCGTCTGCGCCCGAGGAGGCTGCGACCGGGTGTTCGTCGACGAGTCCCGCGCCGGCCGGCAGCGCTACTGCTCCGCGCGCTGCGGCAACACGGACGCGGTCGCGAGGCACCGGTCCTCGAGGCCCTAGTGCAGGGTCGCAGTGCGGGGAGCGCGGCCGGGGCAGAACTGCAGGGAGCGGCGCTCAGTCGGTGCGCAGCGTGCTGTCGCCGCGGGCGCCCACCACGACGCGGAGCCCGATCGGCAGCCGCTCGCGCATCGCGTCGACGTGGCTGATGAGCCCGATCGTGCGACCGCCGGACCGCAGCGCGTCGAGCGTGCCCAGCGCGGTCTCGAGGGTCTCGGCGTCGAGCGAGCCGAAGCCCTCGTCGATGAACATCGTCTCGAGCGTGATGCCGCCCGACTGGGCCGTGACGACGTCGGCGAGACCGAGGGCGAGCGCGAGTGACGCGAGGAACGTCTCGCCTCCCGAGAGCGAGGCGGGCTGGCGGCGCACGCCTGTGAACGCGTCGAGCACCTCGATCCCGAGGCCGGAGGAGGCGTTGCGGTAGGCGAGGGAGTCGTCGTGGAGCAGCGAGTAGCGGCCGCTCGTCATCGCGCCGAGGCGGAGGTTCGCCGCGCCCACGATCTCCTCGAGGCGGCCCGCGAGCGCGAACGCCTCGAGATCCATGCGACGCGTGTTCTGCCCGCGCCCGTCGATCGTCTCGGCGAGCGCGCGCAGCTCCTCGTGCCGACGGAGCCGGCCCTCGAGCGAGAGCAGCCTGCTCTCGGCGAGGGCGGCCAGCTCGGCCAGTCGTGCGGCGCGGTGCTCGAGCACCGAGAGCCGCGAGCGCGCCTCGTCGCGGCGGGCGGAGGCGAGCCGGGCCGCTTCCTCGGCGCCGGCGAGGTCGACGGGGGTCGTGGGCAGCCCCTGCAGCTCGGGCTCCGCGAGTACCGCGTCGACGGCGGCCCGGCGCCGTTCGTGCTCGGCGACGACGGCCTCGGCCCGCGCACGCTCGCCCGCGGTGAGCGCCGCCGCCTCGGCGGAGGCCGCGCTCTCGAAGCCGCGCTCGGCGAGCACCGACGCGAGGTGCTCCTGCGCCTCATCGGCGGCACGGGTGCGCACGACCAGGAGGTCCTCCGCCGCCACGAGGGCATCGGCGACGCGGCGCCGCTCGGTCAGCTCGGCCACGCGGGAGGCGATGCTGTCGGCGCCGTCGCGCTGCGCCTCGACCCTCTCGAGGAGGGTCCGCAGCGCCTCGGCCGCGATCGTCGCCTCCCGGGTCAGGCGGTCGTCGTCGGTGCGGGCGCTCTCGCGGAGCGCGGTCAGCTCGTCGAGCCGGCGGCGCAGCGTGCCGCGCTCGCTCCGCAGGGCTTCGCAGCGCGACGCGGCGGCGCGGGCGGTGGCCAGCCGCTCGCGCCCCTCGATCAGCGCGAGGTCGAGAGAGGCCGGAGTGTCCACTCCCGCCCGCTCCTCGAGCGCGGCGAGCGCGAGCGCCGCGGTGCTCTCGCGATCACGGGCGCGGTCCATGGTCCGAGCGGCCGCGTCGACCGCTGCCCGGGCCCGGTCGAGGTCCTCGGTCGAGACCGGGGCGAGGTCGCCGTGCTCGGCCGGACGCGGGTGCTCGTGAGCACCGCAGACGGGGCAGGGCTCCCCGGGGACCAGGGCCGTGGCGAGCTCCCCGGCGAAGCCGGCGAACCGGCGGGAGACGAGGGCCGAGTGCTCGGCCGCGAGGTCGCGGTGCCGGCGTCCGGTCTCGGCGTAGGCCGTGCGGAGCGACGCGAGCGACGACGCGGCGGCCTCGCGCTCGACGGCGGCCGCGATCCGTCGCTCCAGCGCGGCGAGCTCCTCGGTGCGGGAGGGGACGGTCGCCGCCTGGGGAGTGAGCGACTCCTCCTCCGCGGCGAGGGCGTCGAGCCGGACCGGCAGCCCCTTCAGCTCGTCATCGAGCCGCTCGAGCGAGGCGAGAGCCTTCGCACGAGCGCGCTCGGCCCGCTCCACCGCCTTCTCGGCATCGGGGATCCGGCGCTCCTCGGCGAGGGCCTCCGCCAGTGCTCCCAAGCGGCGCCCGAGAGCCTCCGACCGGTCGGCGGCCCCGGCTCGCTCGGCGGGCTCCGCGAGCACGGCGCCGAACAGCTCGGCCGCGCCGTCTCGCTCGGCGGCCGCCCTCTCGGCCGCGGTGCGGGCGGACGCCGCCGACCGGAGCACCGGGAGTACTCCGTCGGCCCGACGTGCGAGCTCGACGCGCTCGCGCTGGGCGACGACGACGGCCTCGGCGACCGCGAGCTCCTCGCTCTCGCGCAGGGCTCGGGAGCGGCGATCCTGGGCGCGACGGAGGAGCGACGCGGCGTCGAGGGCCGCCCGCGCCTCGATCTGCGCGTCGTCGGCCCGATCGACGTCCGACCGCGCCTCGAGGAGCGCCGGCGCGAGGGAGGCGACGAGACCCGCGAACCACGCCGCATCGATCACCTCGCCCTCCTCCGTCCTGCCCAGGCGGCGCGCCTCGTCGGCGAGGGCCGCGACGGCCGACCTCTCCTCCTCGAGGGCGGCGGCGCTCTCCTGCCGCTGATCGAGCAGGCGCCGCCGGAGCAGCTCGTAGCGCTCGGTGGCGAAGAGCGTGCGCAGCAGCTTCTGCCGCTCGTCGTTCTTGGCGAGGAGGAACTCGTGGAAGCGGTTCTGCGCCAGCAGGATCACCTGCAGGAACTGGTCCTTCGTCAGCCCGACGATGCGGCCGATCTCGATCCCCGTCTCCTTCGCGCTGGAGGAGACGCCGCTCCAGGAGCCGCCCACGCACTCCAGGAGCGAGACCTTCGCCGCCTGTCGCGTCGTGCCGCCCCCGCGCTTGGCCGGGCGCTCGTACTCGGGCGAGCGCCGGATCCGGTAGAGCCGCCCCGCGGCCTCGAAGTCGAGTTCGGCGAACGTCTCGTCCTCGGGCGCGCTGTGATCGCTCCGGAGTCGTGCCGACGTGCCGTCGAAGCGGGGCACGGAGCCGTAGAGGGCGAAGCTGATCGCGTCGAGGATCGTCGACTTGCCCGCGCCGGTGCGGCCCGCGATGAGGTAGATGCCGACGTCCTCGAGTCGGTCGAAGTCGATCTCCTGAGGGTCGCGGAACGGTCCGAGTCCGGCGAAGGCGAGGCGCCGGATCCTCACCGCAGGGCCTCGGCGTCGACCGCCGCGAGAGCGTCGAGGACGATCCCGCGCTCGGCGTCGGAGGCGCCGCGGCCGCGCACGTGGGCGAGGAAGTCGTCGACGATCTCGACGTCGCTGCGCCCGCGGATCCGCTCGGCGTAGGCGGTCGGCTCGCCGGCGGGCGCGCTCGGCGGCCGGTGCTCCAGGGTCACGCAGCCGGGGAATCGGGACTGCAGACGCGCCATCGCGTCGAGGGGGCGCACCTCGTCGGTCAGCACGGCCGAGACCCAGTCCTGCTCCTCCTGCGCGAGCGTCGGATCGGCCAGCAGCTCGTCGAGCCGCCCCTCGATCACGCTGAGCCTGCGGGGCACGGGAAGCGGCGACCAGCGGACGTCCTGCAGCCCGTCGGCGCCGACCTCCACGATCCAGCCGCCGCGGGGCTTCGCCGCCTCGCCGAAGGAGTAGTGCAGGGGCGCACCGGAGTAGCGGACGTTCGGCAGCAGCTCGGCCCGGCCGTGGATGTGCCCGAGAGCGGCGTAGTCGGCGTCGGCGAAGTGGTCGACCGAGACGTAGTCGATGCCCCCGGCGGTGATGTCGCGCTCGACGGTGCCGGCGGGCGCGCCGACGGCGAAGCAGTGCGAGAGGACGACCCAGCGTCGCCCGGCGGCCCCGGCCGAGGCGCGGATCCGCCGCATCGCGAAGGCGAGGACGTCCTCGTGCCGGCGGAGCGACTCCTCGGGGTGCCGGTGGCGGTAGAGCGCCGGCTCGAGGTAGGGGATGCCGTAGACGCCGACCTCCCCGTGCTCGTCGCGGAGCACGACCGGCTCGGCGTACGCCTCGGGATCGGTGAGCACGTGGACGCCGGAGGTGCGCAGGAGCCCGGCCTGGAAGCCCAGCCGCGCGGGGGAGTCGTGGTTGCCGCTGGTCAGGACGACCTCGGCGCCGGCGCCGCGGAGCTCCTCGAGCGTGCGGGTGAGCAGGGCGTAGTGCTCGCCGGCCGGCACCGCCGAGTCGAAGACGTCGCCCGCCACGAGCACCACGTCGACGGCCTCCTCGCGCACGGTCGCGACGAGCGCCTCGAGCACCCGGCGCAGCGCGGGCACGCTCGAATGACCGTGGAAGGTGCGGCCGATGTGCCAGTCGGAGGTGTGGAGCAGCTTCACCGACGTCGTCCCTCCTGGCGTGCGGGGTGGCCCCCCTGACTCGCTCCAGGCTACTGAGGGCCTCCGACACCGCCCGACCGCCCGGCCGCGTCGGGGCGGATCGACGTCGGACACCCGCTGTTCACCGGGAGGTGCACAATGGGTCGTCGGCGAAGGCGAGAGGAGTCGACCGTGAAGCTTCCCCGCGTCCCCTCCCTCGGTCTCGGCTCGCGTACGCGCGCGGCCGCCGAGGACACCGCCCCGATCGAGCGGCTGCGCCCCGTCGAGGCTCCGCCGCGCACCAGCACCGTCGACAACGCGATCTACCAGGACGGCCGCCGGATCGTCTCGCCCGGGAGCATCCCGGAGGCGCTCTCCGCGCTGCAGCGGCTCCCCGACGCCATGGCCTGGATCGGGCTCTACCGCCCGACCGAGGGCGAGCTCGCGGCTCTCGAGGACGAGTTCTCGATGCACCCCCTCGCGATCGAGGACGCGATCAGCGCCCACCAGCGGCCGAAGCTCGAGCGCTACGGCAGCGACATGTTCGTGGTCCTGCGGGCCGCGAGCTACGCCGATCAGCGCGAGGAGGTCGACTTCGGCGAGCTGCACCTCTTCGTCGGCCCGAACTTCGTGGTGACCGTCCGGCACTCCGAGAAGCCGGACCTCTCCCTCGTGCGGCGCCGGATGGAGGCCGACCCCGAGCTCCTGCGCAAGGGCCCGGTGGCGGTCCTCTACGCGATCCTGGACGCCGTGGTCGACCAGTACTCGCCGGTGGTCGCCGGCCTCGAGAACGACATCGACGAGATCGAGGCCCAGGTCTTCGAGGGGGACCCCGCGGTGTCACGGCGCATCTACGAGCTGAGCCAGGAGGTGCTCGACTTCCAGCGCGCCACCCGGCCGCTCACGGGCATGCTCGGACGCCTCGTCACCGACTTCGAGGTGTTCCGCGAGGACGTCGAGCTGCGCCGCTACCTCCGCGACGTCGCCGATCACGTCGCCGTCGTCGACGAGCGCGTCGAGGGCTTCCGGACGACCCTCCGCGAGATCCTCGCGGTGAACGCGACCCTCGTCGCGCAGCGGCAGAACGAGGACATGAAGCGGCTGGCGGAGGCGGGCAACCAGCAGAACGACGAGGTCAAGCGCATCTCGGCCTGGGCGGCCATCTTCTTCGCGCCGACCATGATCTCGAGCGTCTACGGCATGAACTTCGACGTGATGCCGGAGCTGCACGTGGCGTGGGGCTACCCGGCCGCGCTGGGGCTGATGGTCGCGTCGAGCGTGATCCTGCACCGCCTGTTCAAGCGCTGGGGTTGGCTCTGACACGGTGAGCGGCAGCGGGTCCGGTCGGAGCGGCGCCCGCGCTCTCCCGGAACGAGGGCGGGAGGAGCCGCCGGTGATCCGGCTGCCCCTCCCGAGGTCCTACTTCCGGTCGTCCGCGGAGCCCGGTTCCGCGACCTCGGTTCCGTCGGCCCCCGAGGCGTCGCCGTCGGTGTGCAGATCGGTGTCACCCGGGATGCTGAAGTCGCTCAGCGGGTCCAGGGGCTTCTCGTCGGACTTCTCGTCGCGTTCGCTCATACCTGCACCCTACGAGCGTCCGACGAGCCGCTGCACCGCGGTGACCGGGATCGACAGCCACTGGGGGCGATTGCGAGCCTCGTAGATCGCCTCGTAGACGGCCTTGTCGAGCTCGAACGCGTCGAGCACGGCGCGGTGCGCCTCGACGGCGTCGCCCGCGCGCTCGGAGTACCCCTCGAGGAACGCGGCGCGGCTCGCCGCGGCCCACTCGGCGCGACTCGAGCCGGGGGAGCTCTGCTCGTGCGCTCCGGCGGCGTAGTCGAAGGAGCGCAGCATGCCCGCGACGTCGCGCAGGGCCACGTCGGGCATCCGCCGCTCGTTCATCGGACGCAGGGGCTCGCCCTCGAAGTCGAGCAGGACCCAGCCACGTCCGGGGACGAGGAGCACCTGCCCCAGGTGGTAGTCGCCGTGGATGCGCTGCAGCCGGGGCCAGGGCGCGGCCGCGGCCGCGCGGAAGACGGCGTCGATCGCCTCGGAGTCCTCTGCGATGACCGGCACCTCCGACGAGGCGATCCGCAGGCGACGGCGCATGGTGGCGACGATCCGCTCGACGACCTCGGGAGTCGCCTCCTCCGTCTCGAGGACGTCGGCGAGCGTGGCGTGCACCGCGGCGGTCGCCGAGCCCAGCTCGCGGGCGGGGCCGGTGAAGTCGGAGTCGGCGCCGACCGCCTCGAGGGCGACCCGCCACGCGTCCTGGACACCGGGGAGGAACTCCTGGGCGAAGGCGAGGTGCCCGAAGGCCCGCCCGCTCGGCTCGCCCTCATCGTCCCACTCGCCCGTGACGTTGCCGATGACGGGCGGGACCAGAGCGCTGCCGGCCGCGTTGAGCGCCGACTGCACCGTCACGTCGGGGTTGTCGCCGTGGTGCAGCGCTCGGAAGACCTTGACGATCACGGGGGTGCCGGCGGAGCCGTCCTCCGCCGTGGTCGACACGATGACGGAGGTGTTCGACTGCTCACCGCTGAGCACCTTCGACGACGCGAACGCGCCGATCACAGCACCCGGCTGCCGGTGCCCCTCGGCGCGGGCGCCGCCCTCGGCGCCGTCCTCGTCGGAGCGGCCGCCGTCGGCGATCATGCCGAGCAGAGCGCGCGCGAAGAAGGGGTCGCGCGGGGCGTCGTAGACCCAGCGCTCGCCGTCGGAGTAGACGAGCGCGTCCTCGAGGCCGGCGACGGGTGCCGGGTGCACGGACACGGGCACCTGGTAGAGCACGGGCGATGTCCCCGCCCGGTCGATGAAGAGGTGGTCCACCACCTCACCGCCCTCGGGGTGCAGCGACCACGCTCCGCGGACCTCGAGCTCGGGGCGCCGCCCCTTGCTCGCGTACCACCGCTGATCCGCCACCCATGCGGCGATCCGGTCGATCGACAGGCCTGCGCTCATGCTCTTCCCTTCGTCGGCACCCCGAACCCTACGCGTCGGGGGTGACACACGGGTGGGGCTTGCGGCGGGGCCGCCGGATCCGGAGCGGGACGCTCAGGAGGCTCCGAGCACGTCCAGCATCCACGCGTACTCGAAGGCCACCTCGCGCCAGCGCTCGTAGCGGCCGCTCACCCCGCCGTGCCCGGCCGTCATCTCGATCTTGAGCAGAGCCGGCGCCCCGGCCTCGCGGAGCCGCGCGACCCACTTCGCCGGCTCCACGTAGAGAACCCGGGTGTCGTTGAGGCTGGTCGTCGCGAGGATCCGCGGGTACCGCACTCCGTCCCGCACGTTCTCGTAGGGCGAGTAGGACTTCATGTAGGCGTAGACCTCGGCGTCGTGCAGCGGATCGCCCCACTCGTCCCACTCGATGACCGTCAGCGGCAGCGACGGATCCAGGATCGAGGTCAGCGCGTCGACGAACGGCACCTGGGCCAGGACGCCCGCGAACAGCTCCGGGGCGAGGTTCGCGACCGCGCCCACCAGCAGACCGCCGGCCGAGCCGCCCTGGGCGACGAGCCGCTCCGGAGTCGTGAACCCGGCCTCGACGAGGTGCCGGGCGGAGTCGACGAAGTCGGTGAACGTCGCCTTCTTGGTGAGCGTCCTGCCGTTCTCGTACCACGAGCGGCCCATCTCGCCGCCACCGCGCACATGCGCGATCGCGAAGACGACTCCGCGATCGAGCAGTGAGAGCCGGGGGATCGAGAAGCCGGGATCGATGCTCGCCTCGTAGGAGCCGTAGCCGTAGAGGATCAGCGGAGCCGGGGCCGTGTCGGGATCGGCGGCGTCGCGGCGCCAGACCAGGGAGAGCGGGATCCGCGTGCCGTCCTGCGCCGTCGCCCACTCCCGGCGCTGCACGTAGCGCTCGGGGTCGTAGTCGCCGAGCACGGGCTGCTGCTTCAGCACGGTGCGCCCGCCGGTCGCGACGTCGAGCGAGAGCACCGTCGAGGGGGTGACGAACGAGGTGTACGCGAGGCGGAGGGACGTCTGCTCCCACTCCGGATTGCCGGCGAGCCCCGCATCGTAGAGCGGCTCGTCGAAGACGATCTCGTCGAGCGCGGCCTCGCCGTCGCCCTCCCGGAGCAGGCCCAGGCGCGTCGCGCCCTCCGACCGGTAGGAGACGACCACGTGCCGGGCGAAGGCGTCGACGCCCTCGATGCGGCGACCGGCGAGGTGGGGCACCACGACGCGCCGCTGCTGCGCGCGCTCCTCGGCACTCAGGGAGAGATCGGCCGGCTCCTCCACGATCTCGAAGTCGAGCGCCGCGTCGTTGTGCACGATGAGGAGGCGGTCTCGCCCGTCGAGGACGGCGTGCTCGACCTCGTACTCCACTCCCTCGCGCCGCGGCCACACGGAGCGGAACTCGCCGGTGGGGTCCTGCGCGTCGAGCAGGAGGCACTCGCTGGTGATCTTGCTGCCGATCTCGATGACCAGGAAGCGGCGGCTGCGGGTGAGGCCGACGCCGATCCAGTAGCGCTCGTCAGGCTCGGTGAAGACGACCACGTCGGCGGCGGCGTCGGTGCCGACCTCGTGGCGCATGATCGTGTCCGGCCGCCACGACTCGTCGACGGTCGGGTAGAAGACGTGGCGGGCGTCGGCGCCGAAGGTCGCTCCGCCGCCCGTCTGCTCGACGACGTCGGGCAGGTCCTCGCCGGTCGCGAGGTCGCGGATGCGGAGCGTGTAGCGCTCGTCGCCCTCGACGTCCGTGCCGAAGAGCAGGTAGCGGCCGTCGGCGCTGATGTCGAAGCTGCCGAGGGAGAAGAACTCGTGCCCCTCCGCCTCGGCGTTGCCGTCGAGGACGATCTGCTCGCCGGGGAGCTCGGCGCCCTCTCCGAGGGCGGGCGGGGTCCAGTCGTCGGGCCCGCTGATCGGAGCCCGGCAGTGCACCGCGTACTGGCGGCCCTCGAAGGAGCGCGAGAAGTACCACCAGGCGCCCTCGCGGACGGGCACCGACAGGTCGGTCTCCTTCGTCCGCGAGCGGATCTCCTCGAAGAGCCGCTCCCGCAGCGGCGCCAGCGGCTCGAGGACCGCGTCGGTGTAGGCGTTCTCGGCCTCGAGATGGGCGAGGACCCCGGGGTCCTCCTTCTCGCGGAGCCACTCGTACTGATCGACCACCGTGTCGCCGTGATGACGGCGCTCCAGGGGGACGCGGCGGGCGACGGGCGGGACGGGCGCAGTCATCCCCTCAGCCTAAGCCGGAGCGGCACCCGGGCGCCCCGGGGTGCGCCGCACGCGTCCGCCGTGCGCAGAATGGACCATGCCGAGTGCGAAGAAGTCGAAGAAGCCCGCCGCGACCGGGGGTCGCACCTCGCACACGCAGACCGAGATCGAGCGCAAGTACGACGTCGGCGCCGAGACCGAGCTGCCCGATCTCGCGGGAGCCGGACCAGTGGCGTCCACGGAGCGCCAGGCCCCGGTCGCTCTGCGGGCCGAGTACTTCGACACCTCGGGGCGCGCCCTCTCGCGCGGCCGCATCACCCTGCGGCGCCGGGCGGGCGGAGCGGACGAGGGCTGGCACGTCAAGCTTCCCGGCTCCGCGGGGCGCACCGAGATCCACGCGCCGCTCACCGAGTCCAGCACGGTGCCGGCGGTCATCCGCTCGGCGGTGCTCGGCCACGTCGGCCGCTCGCGGCTCGAGCCCCTCGCCCTGCTCGAGACATCGCGGGGGATCACCCGAGTGCTCGCCGCCGACGGCCGCCAGCTCGCCGAGGTGGCCGACGACCTCGTCGTCGCCCGCGACGAGCGCACCGGAGTCGAGCGGCGCTGGCGGGAGTGGGAGGTCGAGCTCGTCGATGCCCCCGGGGGCGAGGGGGAGGCGGTGCTCGAGGCGGTGGAGCGGCGGCTGCTCGAGAGCGGCGCCCGACCGGCCGAGAGCGCGTCGAAGCTCGCCCGCGCGACCGGGGGGCCGATCGACGTGAGCCGTTCCGCCCCGCGCGACGGGGGAGAGGCGGCGCTCGCCGCGGTCGTCGAGCTGCTGGCCGAGCTCCGCGCCGTCGACCCCTTCGTGCGCCTCGAGGCCGAGAACGCACTGCACCGGATGCGGACGCTCTGCCGGCGGCTGCGCAGCGTGCTCGCCGCCTCCCGCTCGGTCCTGGACCGCAGCGCCACCGATCCGATCCGCGACGAGCTGCGCTGGCTGGGCGGAGTCCTCGGCGCCGCGAGGGACGAGGAGGTGCTGGGAGCCCGGCTGCGCGCCGGTCTCGCCGCCGCCGCCGAGCAGCTGCCCGCGGCCGCCGTGTCGGAGTCGAGCATCCTGGTCGACATCGAGGGCCGGCACGGTGTCGCGCTCCGCCGCGTCGCCCGCACTCTGCGCGGCGGCCGGTACCTCGACCTGCTGGCGTCGCTCGACGAGCTGATCGGCGACCCGCCGAGGACCGCGAAGGCGGGCTCGAGCGCTCGGAAGCTGGTGAAGCGGTCGCTGAAGAAGGAGCTGTCGCGTCTGGAGACGGCGCGCAGCGGACCGGATCGGCACGAGGTCCGCAAGGCGGCGAAGCGGCTGCGCTACGTCGTCGAGGCGTGGCGCTCGGTCGTCCCCTCCGCGGTCGGCCCCCGCGTGCACCGGAGGGGGAGCGTCGCGGAGGACATCGCGGACGCACTGGGGGAGCAGCGCGACGCGCTCGCCGCACGCCGCGCACTGGGCGAGCACTCCGCTCGCGCCGCCCGGCTCGGCGAGCCGGCCGCGGCCCTCGGCGTCGCGTTCGCCGAGGAGGGGCACCGGGCCCGGGATGCGCAGAGCGCCGCCGACGAGGCCTTCGCGCGATTCGACTCGCTGTCAAGCTGATCCGGCGGTAACGCACGGGAAACAGGCGGCGGATAATGTGAATCATGCCTTCCGTCCGTGCTCTCCCGTCCCCGCTCCTGCGTCCCCGCCATTTCGACCGGGACGACGTCGTCGTCCACGCCGGTCTGTTCTCGCTGGTGAACTCGAGTACGACGCCGAAAGCAGCCTGGACGGAAGACCTGATCGCGATCGGCGAGGTGCTCGACGAGGCGGAATTCCCCTACCGGCTGATCCGCGGCACCGACGGCGCTCCGTTCCTCGCGGTCGACCGCTCGCTCGGCACCGAGCTCGCGACCCTGCTGGCCCGCGCCTTCGCGACCGAGCCCTTCTACGTGAAGACCCTCGACAAGCGCGGCACGCCGCCGCACCTGATCGCCGAGGGCATGATCGCGCCCTACCCGCGCGCCTACGTCTTCTCGCTCTTCCGCCCCCGCGTCTCCTCCACCGGATCACTCCGCTACGGCGCCCGCAGCGGAGTGCGTCTCGAGCTGTGGAAGGTGGGCGAGGAGGAGATCATCACTCCCGCCGAGAACGCGCTCATGCGCAACAGCCTCCCCGTCGCCGAGGCCATCGACGCGCACGTCGAGGCCTACGGACGCACCTGGCCGACCTTCGAGGGCATGTTCGAGCCGCTCGTCAGCGACATCCGCTTCGAGGTCGACATCGTCTTCTCGTGGGTCGACGGCACCGATCTCGAGTTCCAGCGCGCCCGCGCCGCCCGCATGGCCAGCTACGTGGTCGGCGAGGGCGACGACGCCCCTGCCCGCTTCCGCCAGATCGACGAGCTCAAGTACGCGCTGCGCAGCGTCTACATGTACGCGCCCTGGATCCGGCACATCTACATCGTCACCGACTCGCCCCGTCCCCGGTGGCTCGACGAGCACCCGGACGTCACCCTCGTGCGCAGCGAGGACCACTTCCGCGATCTCTCGGTGCTGCCGACCCACAACTCGCACGCCGTCGAGAGCCAGCTGCACCGCATCCCCGGGCTCGCCGAGCACTTCCTCTACTCCAACGACGACATGTTCTTCGGGCGCCCGGTCGATCCGTCGATCTTCTTCTCGCCCGGAGGCATCACCAAGTTCATCGAGGCGACGACCCGCATCGGCATGGGCGACTCCAACGCCTCCCGGAGCGGCTTCGAGAACGCCGCGCGCGTCAACCGGCGCCTGCTGCGCGAGCGCTTCGGTGCGATGACCACCCGTCACCTCGAGCACGCGGCGACTCCGCTGCGCAAGAGCGTGATGGCCGAGCTCGAGACCGAGTTCGAGCCCGAGTTCACCGCGACCGCCGCGAGCCGCTTCCGCTCCTCGAGCGACGTCTCGGTCACCAACTCGCTCTACCACTACTACGCGCTGATGACCGGGCGCGCCGTCGTGCAGGAGAACGCCAAGGTGAAGTACGTCGACACGACGATGCACCAGGGCCTGAAGGACATGAAGAAGCTGCTGAAGAACCGCGGCGTCGACTTCTTCTGCCTCAACGACGGCAGCTTTCCCGAGATCTCGGCCGAGGCGCGCACCAAGGCCGTCATCGGGTTCCTCGAGGAGTACTACCCGATCGCCGCCCCGTGGGAGCGCGAGGACTGATCGTGCTCTGGAGCGTCGGCGGCGCGGTCGTCGGACTGCTGCTGGGGATCGCGAGCTCGCTCGTGTTCCCCGGCATCGGGGTCGGAGCGGGCGTGGGCGTCGGGCTCGCGCTCGGTGCCGCGCTGGCCTTCGCCGGTCACCTGTTCGCCCGCGACCGGGCGCGGGGGCGCTCGGAGCGCTGAGGACGGGCGCTGCTCGTCCTGGGCCTCCCACCTTCGCTCGTCACGGACTCCGCGCTGACGACGGAGTGCTCTCCGGCAGGAGAGGGCTCGGCGCGACGGACCTCGAGTCGGCGGAGCGGCGGATCGTTTCGAACGACCACGCGGTGGCCGGTCCGCTCTTGTGGAGAAGGGCTCTCACGTCCCTCCTCAGAACGGAGGTGGATCGCCGTCGACCGGCAGTCTCCCGGAATCCGTGCTCTGGAACGGCTGCGGCGGTGGCTCCGGCGCGGTGGTGTGGTGTCGTCCGGTGGGGCTAGTCCAGTGGAGGATTCCGCCCGGTCGGTGGTGGACCTGCCAGGTGGTGGTGTGGCGGAGTCGGTGGTGGTGGCGGCAGAGGTGGGCGAGGTTGTCGGCGTCGGTCGGTCCGTCGTGCTGCCACTCGATGCCGTGGTCGACGTCGCTGTCGCGGGCGGAGCGGGTGCAGCCGGGGAACCGGCAGGTGGCGTCTCGGTGGGCGAGGGCCCGGCGGAGGTCTGCCGGGACACGGTAGGTGGTGCGTCCGACGGAGAGGATCGCGCCGGTCTCGGGGTGGGTCAGAATTCGGGTGAAGGAGGGAGCGTCGGCGGCCAGGCGTCGGGCCGTGGCGGGGTCGATGGGTCCGTAGCCGTCGAGGAAGCCGGGTTCGTCGGAGCGTCCGAGCAGGGTCAGGACGGGCACGGTGACGGAGACCCGCGGCCGCATGCCCCGTGGGACCGCTGTCGCGGGCTGGGAACCATCCGGGCCCGGCGCGGTCTCGCCGTCGAGGAAGAGCGCGGTGGCGACGTCGGCGCGCAGCTGTCCGAGGGTGCGCTCCTCGTCGGGAAGGTCTTTCAGGCTGCGGGCGACGCGGTCGATGCGGTCGAAGGCTCCGTGCGCGTCGGGGGCGGGGAGGTGCAGGTGGAGGGTGGTCATGCCGTCGAGGTCGCCGTCGAGCCACACGCCGCGGCGGGCGGCGCACCGAGCGTGGCGGTCGGTGAGCGACTCCGGGTGCAGGCGCTCGCGCAGTGACCGCAGGCGGCGCCGGAGCTGGGGGAGGTGTGCACTCGCGAGCGAGAGGCGTTGCGGCGTCGTCGAAGCGGCCGCGCACCTCGATCGGGAGATCGAGTGCGACCCGGATGATCACGCGCGCGTGCTCGGGTGCGATCGCGGCTTCTCGCAGAGCCGTCAGAGTCTGCGGCAGCTCGTTGACGAGCATCCGGCTCTCCTCCACGATGACAGCAGCGAGGGATTCGGAGACCCGCATGCCGGTCGCGATCTCCGCGATCAGGGCTCGCATCGCGGCTTCCTCGCGTTCGACGTGCGCCTGCACGCGGGGATCGACGAGCGCATCCGGGAGCGTCATCGCCGTGCGGCGGGCGAGCTCGATCAGTTGCGCCCGCTCGGCTTCGGCTCGTGCGCGGAACGCGTCGACCGCGCACGCGGCTCCGACGGCGGCGACGAGGGCGTCGTCGAAGCACTCGCGCACGCTCGGACCGCCGCCCGCGGGCCTCGCCTCGACATCCAGAAGAACCATACGAGGATGACACCACCGACCACCGACATCACGAGTGCGATCGCGCCGTCCAGAGGCGGAACGTGCCAGGAGCGATTCGGAGGCAGACCTGCTGCTGGACGTGGATCTCGATACGCCCGCTGCGCGGGCTACTCGACCAGCGAGGGAGACGCCCGCTGCGCGCGCTACTCGATCAGCAGAGGAGGGCGGACGGACGCGGTGCGGTGCGGTGCTGCTCGATCCGAGGAGGTGAGTGGCGGACGCGGTGCCTGCCGTTCGATCAGCGGAGGACGGCGGACAGAGGCGATCCGGGCTGGGCGATGGAGGAAGAGCGAGCGACGATCGTCGAAGACGCCCCCGCGGCGGGCGCCCGACGAGCCGTGCGCTAGGCGCTGACGCCCACGCGCTCCTCGAGCGGCGGGTAGAGCGCCTCGTCGCGCGAGACCGGTGCCGCGGTGGCCGGGGCGATCTCGACGCCGGCGGCCGCGAGGATCCGCTCGGTCTCGTTCGCCGAGACGTACGAGACCTCGGTCGAGGTGCCGATCGGCACGACCGAGTGCAGCACCGTGCCGTCGTAGACGTGGATGAGGTTGAACGCCTGGGCGCCGTTCCGCGCGCGGGTGCCGCCGACCGGGACGTTGAGGTCCTGGGTGTAGCAGGTGGCCGAGGCGACCGACACGGGGATCCCCGCGAAGGTGGCGGTGGAGGAGTAGTGCAGGTGGCCCGCGATGATGCTGCGGACGTCGGACCCCTCGAGGACCTCGGCCAGCGCCGGCTGGTCGCGTAGCTCCACGAGCACCGAGAGGTCGAGCACGGACGGCACCGGCGGGTGGTGCAGCGCCAGGATCGTGCCGTGGGGTGCCGGGCTCGCCAGCTCCTCGGCGAGCCAGTCGAGCTGCGCGTCCGAGATCTCGCCGTAGTGGGCGCCGGGCACGGTCGAGTCGAGCGCGATGATGCGCAGACCGTTCACGTCGTGCACGCGGTCGACGGGCTGCGTGGTCGGGAGCTGGTCGAGCAGCTCCGAGCGGAGCGCACCGCGGTCGTCGTGGTTGCCCATGACCCAGATCACCTCGGCGCCGAGGCGGGCGGCCGCCGGCTCGACGACCGCGCGGAGCTTGGCGTACGCCTCCGGCTCGCCCTTGTCGGCGAGGTCGCCGGTGATGACGATCGCCTCCGGCCGTCCGCCGGACTCCTCGAGCTCGTCGAAGAGCCGGCGGAGCTGCGCCTCGCTGTCGACGTCGGAGCCGTAGAGGCCCCCGTCGCCCGCGATGAAGTGGGTGTCGCTGAGATGAAGGATGAAGTGGTTGGGCCGCGGGTACTCGGCCTGACGGACAGTCATGATCCTCGGGTTTCACGATCGGCGGGAGCTGAATCGGTTGTTCCAGCATCGGCACTGGCGAAGGTACGACGCGGGATCCAGGACTGCACCCGCTGACGCCAGTCCATCATCGCGGGGTGAACGAGGGGCCAACACGGCGCGGCGCGTCATCGAACGCTTTTCCCAGCAAGCGGCGCGAACCGGAGGAACGAGGGCGGATCGGCTCAGAGCCGGTGCAGCAGCCGCTCGTAGAACTCGATCGCGCGCTCGAACTGGTCGACCTCGACCGACTCGTCGGCTCCGTGGATGCCGAGCTGCTGCTGCGGGCTGATCTCGAAGGGGATGAAGCGGTAGACGCCGTCGCTGATCGCGTGGAAGTGGCGGGCGTCGCTGCCGCCGGTCTGCACGTACGGCGCGACGATCGCCTCGGGGAAGACCTCGTGGATCACGGATCGCAGCACGTCGTAGGGTCCGCCGTCGCCCCGCTCGCCGGTCGAGGAGACCGGGGAGGGCTCGTGCGCCACCCGCACCTCGACCTCGACCTGCGGGTCGTCGATGACGTCGCGGATCCGGGCGACCACTCCCGCGACGGTGCCGCCCGGGTTGATCCGCACGTTCGCGACCGCGCTGGCGGTCGACGCGAGGACGTTCGCGCCGGTGCTGCCGCGGAGCTGGGTGACGGCGACGGTGGTGCGCAGCATCGCGGCCGAGCGGTTGGAGTGCGCGGCGAGGGCGCCGATCACCGCGTCCGGGTGCTCGTGCGGGCGGGCGTACCAGACGGCGTGCGCCGCATCGGCGTGCGGAGAGGCCGCCTGCACGAGCTCGGCGATCGGCTCGGGCAGCGTGGACGGGAACGGGTTCTCGGTCAGCCGGTGGATGGCCCGCGCGAGCCGCTGCGTGGCGAGGAGCCCCGGGAAGGGCGGGGGAGCGGAGGCGTGGCCGCCGGCGTCGCGGCAGGTCAGCTCGAGGTTCATGATGCCGCGCTCGGTCACTCCGACGACGGCGATCGGAGTGGTGACGCCGGGCAGGATGCCGCGGCGGACGTTGCCGCCCTCGTCCAGCACGAAGCGGGGCCGCACGCCGCGCGCGGCGAGCAGGGCGACGACCGAGGGCGCGCCGTCGCCGGCCGTCTCCTCGTTGTGCGTCGAGAGGAGGTAGACGTCGCGCTCGGGACGCTCGCCGCGCAGCACCGCGGCCTCGACCGCTTCGAGCAGGGCCACGAGCGAGCCCTTGTCGTCGAGGGCGCCGCGGCCGATCACCGAGGTGCGCCCGTCGGGCCGCAGGACGGTGTCGGCGGCGAACGGCGAGCTCGACCAGTCCTCCGGGGTGACGCTGACGACGTCGTAGTGGGCCATCAGCACCGCGGGATCGCCGTCGACCGTGCCGCGCCAGCGCCAGAGCAGGGAGTGCCCGGCGACGATCTCGCGCTCCAGCGCGCCGTGCAGGGCCGGGTAGAACTGCTCGAGCAGCTCGACGAAGACCTCGAAGCGCGACCAGTCGGTCGCGGATTCGTCGGAGTGCGACACCGTGTCGACCCGCAGCAGGGCCTGGAAGCGCTCGAGCGCGGAGGTGGTCGTCACCGGGCTAGCCTACGACGGCGGTCACCGGCCTCCGGCCCGCGCGAGAGCGGAGGTGCGCGGTGACTCCACTGCCCGAGGTGTGCGTGGTCTACGTCCTTCGCGAGCGCGCGGGAGGCGTCGAGGTGCTGCTCGGCGAGAAGCGCCGGGGTCTGGGGCGGGGCCGCGTCGTCGCTCCGGGCGGGAAGCTCGAGCCGGGGGAGTCGCCGGTCGAGGCCGCCGTGCGGGAGCTCGCCGAGGAGGTCGGGCTGCACGCCGAGCCGCGTGATCTCGTCGCGCACGGGATCCTGGACTACCGCTTCCCGCACCGGCCCGAGTGGAGCCAGCGGTCGCACGTCTTCCTCTGCCGCCGGTTCTCGGGTGAGGTGACGGAGTCGAGCGAGCTCGCCGCATCCTTCGTCGCGGTGGACGACGTCCCGTTCGAGCGGATGTGGGACGACGCGAGGTTCTGGCTCCCCGGCGTCCTGCGGAACGGGGAGAGCGCGCGCTGGCGCTTCGACTTCGCAGCGGACCTCGCGAGCGTCGCCGACTCGGACGCTCCCGGCTGGCCGGGCGCTCGCTGAGCTCAGACCTCGAGCACGTCCCCGGGCTCCAGCGCGTGGTACTCGCCGCCGCCCTCGCGGGTCGCCCAGCCGAGTCGGTCGTGGCCCATGTTCCGGCCCGCCGCGGACAGCACCCCCTCGTGCGTCGCGAAGGCGTGCCGCGGTGCGAGGGCGAGCACGTGGTCCATCGACTCGGCGATCTTCATCCAGGGAGCACCGGAGGGCGCGGCCAGGATCTCCACGTCGACTCCGTCGGGCCGGGTGAAGGAGTCGCCCGCGTAGTAGAAGCGCCCGTTCACCAGCACCGCGACGTTGTCGATCACGGGGATCGAGCTGTGGATGACCGCGTGCCGCGAGCCGAAGAACCGCAGCTCGAAGGGACCGACCTCGACGGTGTCGCCGTCGGCGACGGTCTTGACCGCGAAGCCCTCCGCGGCCGCCGCGACGCCCGCCGGTCCGAAGAAGCGGATCGACGGGTTCGCCGAGCGCAGGCGCTCGAGCTGCTCGGGCGTCCAGTGGTCCGGGTGCTCGTGGGTGAGGACCACGGCCACGGTCCCGGGGGTGCCCTCGACGGGACGCGTGAATCCTCCGGGATCGATCACGAGGCGGGATCCGGCCTCCTCGACGAGGACGGCGGCGTGCTCGAGCTTGGTGAGTCGCATGCCTCCGAGCTAACCGCCCTCGTCGCCCGGTCGCAAGGCGGAGCCGTCAGGCCCGGCGGGCGGCGAGGGCGCCGGCGAACGCGGCGGCGGAGGACGGCGAGCTGTCGATCCGCCAGTCCACCTCCTTGTCGTGGTGGAACCACACCAGGCCGACCACGTCCTGCTGGACGTTCAGGTACCCGACCAGGTCGCTGATCCAGGCCGCCTTCGAGCCGCCGGCCTCGGCGGACGCCGTCTCGCCGATGATGATCGGTGTGCCGGGGGCCAGCGACCGCACCTGGTCCAGCCCCGCGGCGAAGAGCGCGCCGGCGGAGGTCCAGGAGCTCCAGGTCGTCGCCGTGCCCCAGTTGTAGCCGTCCAGCGCGAGGACGTCGACGGAGGCCGAACCCGGGAAGAGCGTGTCGAGCGGGACCGATCCGTCGTAGGGCACGTTCGGGCTCCACACCCACTGCACGTTCGTCGCGCCCTGCGCCTGGAAGATCGCGTGCACGTGGTTCCACGCCGCCGCGTAGGAGCCGGGAGCGTTCCCGTTCACGCCGTCCGACCAGGGGTACCAGTCGCCGTTCATCTCGTGCGCGTAGCGGAGCAGGACGGGCGAGCCCCAGGCGGCGAGGTCCCTCGCCCAGCTCGTGAGGTAGGCGTCGTGGTCCCCGGCGAGGATGCGCGCGGAGGAGTACGCGGGCTGGTCGACGCCGCCGCCCCAGCGCCAGGGCTCCCAGGTGATCAGGCTCGTCGCCCCGCGGGCGGCGACGCTGCGCAGGTCCGCGAGCGGAGCCGGCTGTCCGAAGTCCTGGTACGAGACGATGATCGACGGGCTCTCGCCGGCCAGCGTCGCGACGGCGTCGAGCTCGGCGTTCGCGGACGCTCCGCCGGGGGTCGTGACCCCGAAGCGGAGTCGCGCGCTGCTGATCACGGGCGCGGCCGGAGGGGCGGTGACGGTGAAGACCGCCGTCGCCGTCGCCGAGCCGGCTCGCGCCGAGACGGTCGCGGGGCCGGCCGCCGCGGCGGGGATCGTGATCGACGCGGAGAACGCGCCCGAGCCGTTGGTCGTGAAGGCGGCGGAGCGCCCGAGCACCGAGAGCGAGCCCGCGGAGCGCTTCGGGAAGGCTGCCCCGGTGACGACGACGTTCGTCCCGACCGGGCCGGACGCCGGGGAGAGGGCGACCGACGCGGGGGCGACCGCAGCGGCCGCCGTGGGGGCGGCGACGAGGGCGGCGGCGACGACTCCGAGGGCCAGGACGGCGGCGAGGAGTCGGGATCGGGGGTGCTGGCGGATCGGCATCTGTCGGCTCCTCAGGGTGGTGCGCCCGCCGAGCGGGTGGGGACTCGGGGGTCGTCCGCCCGCCGGGAAGCGGGTGGGGGGGGACCTCGAGCGTAGGAGCCGGGCGCCCCTCGCGGTCGGCCCCGGAGGGGGGCTGTCACAGCGGAGGATTGCACCGCGGTTCCGCGCCTCAGGAGGGGGACGCTCCCCGCTCGACCGTCTCGATTTGCATCGATGCGGATCCGTGTGCAACACTCTTCGAGTTGCAAAAACGCGGCCCCATCGTTTAGCGGCCTAGGACGTCGCCCTCTCACGGCGGTAACGCGGGTTCAAATCCCGCTGGGGTCACCACGGCAACACCAGGAGAACCCCCGGCTCAGGCCGGGGGTTCTTCTGCGTTAACGGCCTCGTCCAGGCCCGGTGGAAGCGGTCGGCCCTCGGGAGGCGCTTGCTCGCGCGGCCCCGCTCGGCCGTGCTCCGCCTCCGCCTCGACGTCCTCGCCCCCACCCGCCGCGCCGACGGTAGGATCGCATCCGCGAAGGGGAGCACTCCGGCCTTCCCGCTCCCTCCGATCACGTCGCACCGCGCGCTCCGGGAGGGGCGGGCTCCGGGCCGTCCCCGCGAGGACCGCCCGTCGGACCTGCTCCGCCGCACCCACTCCCTGCGAAAGGCCCCCATGCTCGATCTGCCCGTCTGGTTCGTCGTCGGCTCCTTCATCGGCCTGACGCTGATCCTCGCCGCCGACCTGCTGATCGTCTACAAGCGCCCGCACGTGCCGAGCCTGAAGGAGTCGAGCCTCTGGGTCGCCTTCTACGTCAGCCTCGCGCTGATCTTCGCGCTGCTGATGCTGATCCTCGGCGACGGCGAGCACGCGGGGCAGTTCCTCGCCGGCTGGCTGACCGAGTACAGCCTCTCGATCGACAACCTCTTCGTGTTCGTCATCATCATGGGGCGCTTCGCGGTGCCGCCGAAGTACCAGCAGGAGGTGCTGATGGTGGGCATCATCATCGCGCTGATCCTGCGCGGCATCTTCATCCTGCTCGGCGCGCAGCTGATCGAGAGCTTCAGCTGGATCTTCTACCTCTTCGGCGCGTTCCTCGTCTACACCGCCTACAACCAGGCGTTCGGCAAGGAGGACGAGAACGAGGGCACCGACAACCTGCTCATCCGCCTGCTCCGCCGCCGCGTCAACATCTCGGACAGCTTCGACGGCTCGAAGATCATCACCGTCATCGACGGCAAGAAGTTCTTCACGCCGATGCTGATCGTCTTCCTGGCGATCGGATCGACGGACCTGCTGTTCGCGCTCGACTCGATCCCCGCGATCTTCGGCATCACGCAGAGCCCGTTCATCGTGTTCACCGCGAACATCTTCGCCCTGATGGGGCTCCGCCAGCTCTACTTCCTGCTGGGCGGCCTGATCGACAAGCTCGAGTACCTCAAGTACGGCATCGCGTTCATCCTCGCCTTCATCGGCGTGAAGCTCGTGCTGCACGCCCTGCACGAGAACGAGCTCCCCTTCATCAACGGCGGCGAGCCCGTGCCGGTCTGGGACATCGACACCTGGACCTCCCTCGCGGTGATCATCGTGAGCATGGCGGTCGCGACCCTCGCGAGCCTGGTGAAGATGCGCCGCGAGCACTCGCACATCGAGCTGCACGACGGGCACCCCGAGGTCGTGCACGACCCGGAGGCGACGCGTCCCTCCGACGAGAAGTGACCCGCGGATGACGCCCCTCGAGGTCCAGCTGCCCCAGGGCGTGCTCCACCTGAGCGTGACCAGCAGCACCGACGTCGGGAACGTGCGCCGCGTCAACGAGGACGCCCTGCTCGCCGACGACCTCGTCCTCGCGGTCGCCGACGGCATGGGCGGTCACGCCCGCGGCGACCTCGCCAGTGCGACCGCGGTCGACGCGCTCCGGGCGAACGCCCCCTCCGCCCTCGGACCGGTGGACGCGGTCTTCGATCTCGTCGAGGCGGCGAACGCGGCGGTCCGCGGCCTCGACGTCGGAGGAGAGGTCTGCGGCACGACCCTCACCGGGCTCACCCTCGTGCTGCCCGGCGCGACGGGACCGGCGCGCTGGGCGCTCTTCAACGTCGGCGACTCCCGGGCCTACCGCTGGGACGGCGCCGGTCTCGAGCAGCTCACGGTCGACCACTCGGCCGTGCAGGAGCTGGTCGCAGCGGGCCTTCTGACGCGAGAGCTCGCCGAGACGCACCCGGACCGCAACATCGTCACCCGGGCTCTCGGGGCCGACGACGAGGTCGAGACCGATGTCTGGACGCTGCCGGTCCTGCCGCGCTCGAGCTATCTGCTGTGCTCCGACGGACTGACCAAGGAGCTCTCCGACGAGTCCATCGCGGCGCTGTTCGCCGAGCGCGACTCCGGCGCGATCGGCTCGGCGGATCTCGCCCCCCGGCTCGTGCGCGCAGCCGTCCAGGCCGGCGGGCGCGACAACGTGACGGTCGTCGTCGTCGACGCGGTCCTCGACCCGCGTCGCTGAGCGCGACGCCCCCGCCGTGACCCTCCAACAGGTGTGGTTCTCGGGAGGGGCTCGAGGCGCCGCCCCCGCCGCCGCGTTGGCATACTGGAGGGATGGATACCGCCGAAGCCCTCGATCGCGCGAAGACGCGCTTCGCCGAGGGTGACGTCAGGGGAGCCGTGTCGCTCCTCGAGCGCTGCGTCGAAGCCGATCCCTCGTGGCTCGATCCCCGGGTCCTCCTCTCGGAGCTCTACCGCCGCTCCGGGGACCTGATCGAGGCCGGGCGCTGGGGCTACCTCATCGAGCAGGGGGCGTCGCCCGAGGAGCTGCAGGCCTTCGAGCGCGCTCTCGTCCGCACCGACGACGATCCGTTCGAGCTGGCTGAGCGCGCTCTCGTGGAGCCGTGGGAGCTCGCGGGCGAGTCGTCGCACGCCGCGCGAATGCTCGCCGAGCTGCCCGCGAAGCTCCTGGAGGCCTCCCGCCACGAGGCGGACTCGGCGAACGAGGAGTCCGCGGAGTGGTTCGAGCACGACGCCCTCCCCGCCCGGAAGCGCGGCGGCATCGTCGGCATGCTGGGCGCCGCCGTGGCGGCCGTCTTCGTCGTCGGAGGAGTGGTTGTGGGCACCGCTGCGCTGCTCGTCGTCCCGGCCGTCCTCATCGCCATGCTCGTCACCTCCTAGCGCGTCGCGCACCCGGGAACGGCGCCGGCGCGGTGGTAGTGTCGGGGGATGCTGTTCGGCCGGCTCCTCCTTCTCCGCCGCGACGAGACCTCGATCTGACAGGCCTCCCTCGTCGCGGTGTCCCCGTGGGCTGACCACCTTTCCCGAGGAAGAGAAACCCGTCATGAACGACAGTTCCATCGAGTCCGCGAACCCGATCGCAGGCGCGGTCCGGCCGCGCACGCTGGCCGAGAAGGTCTGGGACGACCACCTCGTCGCCAAGGGCGAGGACGGCACGCCCGACCTCATCTACATCGACCTGCACCTGGTGCACGAGGTCACGAGCCCGCAGGCCTTCGACGGTCTGCGGATGGCCGGGCGACCGGTGCGGCGTCCCGATCTCACCATCGCGACCGAGGACCACAACACCCCGACGCTGGGCATCGACAAGCCCATCGCCGATCTGACCAGCCGCACCCAGATCGAGACGCTGCGCAGGAACGCCGAGGAGTTCGGCGTCCGCCTGCACTCGCTCGGCGACATCGAGCAGGGCATCGTGCACGTCGTCGGACCGCAGCTCGGTCTCACCATGCCGGGCATCACCGTCGTCTGCGGCGATTCGCACACCTCCACCCACGGGGCCTTCGGCGCGATGGCGTTCGGCATCGGCACGAGCGAGGTCGAGCACGTCATGGCGACGCAGACCCTGCCGCTCAAGCCGTTCAAGACCATGGCGATCACGGTCGAGGGCGAGCTGCGCGAGGGGGTGACCGCGAAGGACATCATCCTCGCCGTCATCGCGAAGATCGGCACGGGAGGCGGCCAGGGCTACGTGCTCGAGTACCGCGGCTCCGCCATCCGCTCGCTCTCGATGGAGGGCCGGATGACGATCTGCAACATGTCGATCGAGGCCGGAGCCCGCGCGGGCATGGTCGCCCCCGACGAGACGACCTTCGCGTACCTGAAGGGACGCCCGCACGCGCCCGCCGGTCAGGACTGGGACGACGCGGTGGCCTACTGGCGCACCCTGCCCAGCGACGAGGGCGCTTCCTACGACGCAGAGGTCGTGCTCGACGCCGACTCCCTCGAGCCGTTCGTGACCTGGGGCACCAACCCCGGGCAGGGCGTCTCGCTCTCGCAGTCCGTGCCCGACCCGGACGCGATCGAGGACCCGAACGAGCGCTCGAACGCGCGCCGCGCCCTCGAGTACATGGATCTCGAGGCGGGCACGCCGATGAAGGAGATCCCGGTGGACGCGGTCTTCATGGGCTCCTGCACCAACTCCCGGATCGAGGACCTGCGGGCCTTCGCGTCCGTCATCAAGGGCCGCACGAAGGCCGAGGGCGTCCGCGTCATGGTCGTCCCCGGCTCCGCCCGCGTGCGCATCGAGGCCGAGGCGGAGGGCCTGGACCGCGTCTTCACCGACTTCGGCGCCGAGTGGCGCTTCGCCGGCTGCTCGATGTGCCTCGGCATGAACCCCGACCAGCTCGCCCCCGGTGAGCGCTGCGCCTCGACCTCGAACCGCAACTTCGAGGGCCGCCAGGGCAAGGGCGGGCGCACCCACCTCGTGTCCCCGCTCGTCGCCGCGGCGACCGCCGTCCGGGGCACGCTGTCGAGCCCGTCCGACCTGGAGCCCGCTCGCGAACTGGTGGAGGCCTGATCATGGAGAAGTTCGAGACGGTCACGGGCATCGCCGCGCCGCTGAAGCGCAGCAACGTCGACACCGACCAGATCATCCCTGCGGTGTTCCTCAAGCGGGTCACCAAGACCGGCTTCGAGGACGCGCTGTTCCACGGCTGGCGCCAGGAGGAGGACTTCGTCCTCAACCAGCCGCAGTTCCAGGGCGCGCAGATCCTCGTCGCGGGCCCCGACTTCGGCACCGGCTCCAGCCGCGAGCACGCGGTCTGGGCGCTGCGCGACTTCGGCTTCCGCGTCATCCTCTCCTCCCGCTTCGGCGACATCTTCCGGGGCAACTCGGGCAAGCAGGGCCTGCTGGCCGCGGCCGTCTCCGAGGAGGCGATCGAGCGCCTCTGGGAGCTCATCGACGAGCAGCCGGGAATAGAACCGACCGTCGATCTGGTTGCGCGTACGGTCACCGCCGGTGGCGAGTCCTTCCCCTTCGAGGTCGACGACTACACTCGTTGGCGCCTGATCGAAGGGCTGGACGACATCGGCCTGACCCTGCGCGACGAAGCGCGTATTTCCGAATTCGAGACCCGTCGCGAGAGCTGGCGGCCCAAGACATTGCCGGTGAAATAGCGTGAACACACTTCTGCAGGATGCGAAGGCCCTCCAGGACGCCAAGGCGTCCGGAGCGCGGGTGGGGATGATGACCGAGCGCATCACGATCAACGGCGGCCGTCCGCTGAAGGGCCGGATCGAGCTCAAGGGTGCGAAGAACCTCGTCACCAAGGCGATGGTCGCCGCGCTGCTCGGCGAGACCGCCTCGACGCTGCGCGACGTGCCGGACATCAGCGACGTCCGCGTCGTGAAGGGCCTCCTCCAGGTCCACGGTGTCAAGGTCGAGCAGGGCCCCGAGGTGGGCGAGCTCATCCTCGACCCCTCGAACGTCGAGTCGGCCCACTTCGCCGACATCGACGCGCACGCCGGCTCGAGCCGCATCCCGATCCTCTTCTGCGGACCACTGCTGCACCGCCTGGGCGAGGCCTTCATCCCCGACCTCGGCGGCTGCCGCATCGGCGACCGCCCGATCGACTACCACCTCGAGGTGCTCCGCAACTTCGGCGCGATCGTCGAGAAGCTGCCGTCCGGCATCCGGATGTCGGCGCCCGAGGGCCTGCACGGTGCGAAGGTGTCGCTGCCCTACCCCAGCGTCGGCGCCACCGAGCAGGTCCTGCTCACCGCCGTCCGCGCCTCGGGCATCACCGAGCTCTCGGGAGCGGCCATCGAGCCCGAGATCATGGACCTCATCAACATCCTGCAGAAGATGGGCGCCATCATCTCGGTCGACACCGACCGCGTGATCCGCATCGAGGGCGTCGACCGCCTCGAGGGCTACACCCACCGCGCTCTGTTCGACCGCAACGAGGCCGCCTCCTGGGCGGCCGCGGCCCTCGCGACCGACGGCGACATCTTCGTGGGCGGCGCCCGCCAGCAGGAGATGACGACGTTCCTCAACGTCTTCCGCAAGGTCGGCGGGGCGTTCGAGATCGCCGAGGACGGCATCCGCTTCTACCACCCCGGCGGCGAGCTGAAGCCGGTCATCATCGAGACCGACGTGCACCCCGGCTTCATGACCGACTGGCAGCAGCCGCTCGTCGTGGCGCTGACCAAGGCCAAGGGCGTCTCGATCGTGCACGAGACGGTCTACGAGCAGCGCTTCGGGTTCGTCGACGCGCTGGTCGAGATGGGCGCGACCATCCAGATCCACCGCGAGTGCCTCGGCGGCCAGGCGTGCCGCTTCGGCCAGCGCAACTTCATGCACTCGGCCGTCATCTCGGGCCCGTCGAAGCTGCACGGTGCCGACATCGTGGTGCCGGATCTGCGCGGCGGGTTCTCGCACCTGATCGCGGCGCTCTCGGCCGAGGGCACCTCGACCGTCTCGAACGTGGGCATCATCAGCCGCGGCTACGAGAACTTCCTGACGAAGCTCGAGCTGCTCGGAGCCGACTTCTCGCTCGACGCGTAGTCGCCGCACCGCCTCGGCCACCCGAGGAGCACGACCCGGAGGAGCCCGCATCGTCGGGCTCCTCCGTCGTTCCCGGCCGAGTCGCCCGGGCGGTCTTGTCCTGGGCAGGAGTCCGGGCGTACGGTGTGCGCATTCTCAGGCGGGGCGACCCGCTGGAGCCGCCGCGGTCGAGGAGCGATGATGGACGATCCCGCGATCCTGACCGAGGGCCTGGTCAAGACCTTCGGAGCGACGAGGGCGATCGACGGCGTCGACCTCGCCATCCCGCGCGGCGGCGTGCACGGCTTCCTCGGGCCCAACGGAGCGGGGAAGACGACGACGATCCGCGTGCTCGCGACCCTCCTGCGCCCGGACGCCGGTCGAGCCCTGGTCCTCGGCCACGACGTCGTCGGCGAGGCCAAGGAGGTCAGGCGTCTGGTCAGCCTGACCGGCCAGTTCGCCTCCGTCGACGAGGACCTGACCGGCCGCGAGAACCTGAGGCTGATCGGGCGCCTCTTCGGGTACACGGGCGCCCGCGCCTCGCGGCGGGCCGACGACCTGCTCGACGCGTTCAACCTCCGCGACGCCGCCGACCGCCAGGTCAAGAAGTTCTCCGGAGGCATGCGGCGTCGCATCGACATCGCGGCGAGCATCGTCGTCACGCCCGAGCTGCTGTTCCTCGACGAGCCGACCACGGGGCTGGACCCGCGCAGCCGCAACGAGGTCTGGGACATCGTGCGGGCGATGGTGGCGAGCGGGACGACAGTGCTCCTCACCACGCAGTACCTGGACGAGGCCGACCGGCTCGCCGACCGCATCAGCGTCATCGACACGGGCAGGGTGATCGCGGAGGGTACGCCGGGGGAGCTGAAGGCGTCGGTCGGCTCCGGCTCGCTGCACGTCCGCGTGCTCGACCCCGCCGACCGCTCCGAGGCGCGGCGGCTCCTGGAGGCCGTGCTCGGCGTCGAGGTGCGGGAGGAGGCCGACCCGGCGGCGCTGGCGGCGCGGGTGGACGGCTCCGCCCGGGACGTCACCCGCGGCCTCACCGCGCTCGAGGGGGCCGGCATCGACCTGGCGCAGTTCTCGCTCGGACAGCCCTCGCTCGACGAGGTCTTCCTGGCGCTCACCGGCCGACCACAGGACGCGACGGGCGAGGAGGCCGCGGCATGAGCACTCGGACGAGCGAGGCGACGGCGCCCGATCGGGAGGCGCTGCTCTCGGTGCTGGTGCAGGGCGAGCGGCCCGCGCCGCCCGGTCCGCTCTCGACGTCGCTCACCTTCGGCTGGCGCGCGCTGCTGAAGATCAAGCACGTGCCGGAGCAGCTGTTCGACGTGACGGTGTTCCCCGTCATGTTCACCCTGCTCTTCACCTTCCTCTTCGGCGGCGCGCTCGCGGGCAGCACCGTCGACTACATCCAGTTCCTGCTGCCGGGGATCCTCGTGCAGGGCGTGATCATGATCACGATGTACACGGGCACGACCCTGCGCACCGACCTGGACCGCGGCGTCTTCGACCGGTTCCGGTCGCTGCCGATCTGGCGCCCCTCCGCGCTCGTCGGCATGCTGCTGGGGGACGCGGTGCGCTTCACGATCTCGGCCGTCATCACCGTGTGCCTCGGCCTGCTCCTCGGCTTCCGGCCCGGGGGAGGCGCAGTCGGCGTCGTGCTGGGGGTCCTGCTGCTGCTGGTCTTCGCCTTCGCGCTCGGCTGGATCTGGACCTTCCTCAGCCTGGTGCTGCGCACCTCCGGCTCCGTGATGGGCGTGAGCATGCTGGTGATCACCCCGATCACCTTCGGCAGCAACATCTTCGTCGACCCCTCGACCATGCCGGGCTGGCTGCAGGCCTTCGTCGAGGTGAACCCCGTCTCGCACCTGGTGACCGCCGTCCGCGCGCTGATGGCCGGCGCGGATCCCGGAGCGGACCTCGTGCTGACGCTCGTCTGGGCGGCGGGACTGGTGGCGGTCTTCGGCACCCTGACGATGTGGCGCTACCGCGACGCTCGCTGAGGGGCGATCGGTCCCTCGTCGGGCGGGCGTGGCCGGACGCCTCCGGCGGGCCTCGATGAGAGGATGGGCGGGTGTCTGAACGCAGTCGTCCGTCCATCTTCTGGTTCCTCGCGGCCGCGGTGATCCCCGTGATGACCGCCTCGGTCGATCTGCGGATCCGCGACGCCCACAAGATCCCCTCGACCGGCGCGTTCGTCTTCGCGCCGAACCACTACAGCGAGATCGACCCGATCATCACGGGCTGGACCCTCTGGAAGGGCGGTCGCGCTCCGCGGTTCCTCGCCAAGGCGTCCCTCTTCACGGTCCCGGTCGTCGGAGCGATCCTGCGCGCCTCGGGTCAGATCCCGGTCGAGCGCGCGGGATCGGTGCGCGGCAGCGAGCCCTTGAAGGCCGCGAAGGCGCTCGTCGACGAGCAGCGCTCGGTGATCATCTACCCCGAGGGCACCCTCACCCGCGACCCGGAGCTCTGGCCCATGCGGGGCAAGACCGGAGCCGTCCGGATGGCCCTGCAGTACGACCTCCCCGTGATCCCCGCGGCGCACTGGGGTACCCAGCAGCTGATGGGGCGCTACTCCAAGAAGATCACCCTCTTCCGCCGCAAGCGCGTCGACGTGCTGATCGGCGATCCGGTCGACCTCTCCGCGTTCCGCGGGCGCAGCCTCGACTCCGCGACGCTCAACGAGGCCTCTGCGGTCGTCATGGCCGCGATCACGGCGCTGCTCGAGGAGCTGCGCGGCGAGAGCGCTCCGGCGACCCGCTGGAACCCGTCCGAGCACAACCAGAAGGGGACGGGACGCTTTGACTCCCAGCAGTAGGAGATCCGCACCGATCCCGGTGGCCCGTCGGGTCGCGGTCCTGGGAGCCGGCAGCTGGGGGACGACCTTCGCGAAGATCCTCGCCGACGGCGGCTCGGACGTCGTCATGTGGGCGCGCCGGAGCGAGCTGGCGCGCGAGATCACCGAGGCCAAGCGCAACAGCGACTACCTCCCGGGCATCAACCTGCCGCGCAACATCCGCGCCACTCCGCGCATCGAGGAGGCTCTGGAGGGGGCGGACCACGTGTACCTCTCGATCCCGTCCCAGTCGCTCCGCGGGAACCTCGAGGCGATCACGCCGCACCTGACCGAGCGCACGATCCTGGTCAGCCTGATGAAGGGCGTGGAGAAGGGCACGGGGCAGCGGATGAGCGAGGTGATCGCGCAGATGCTGCCGATCGATCCGAGCCGCATCGCGGTCGCCTCCGGACCCAACCTCGCTCTCGAGATCGCGAAGGAGCAGCCCACGGCGGCCGTCATCGCCTCCGAGAGCCTGGTCACCGCGCAGGAGGTGGCCCTCGCGGCCACCAACCGCTATTTCCGCTCCTACGTCAACACCGATGTGATCGGCACGGAGTTCGGCGGAGTGCTGAAGAACCTGATCGCGGTCGCGATCGGCATCGTCGACGGAGTGGGCTACGGCGAGAACACGAAGGCGTCGATCATCACGCGCGGTCTCGCCGAGATGACCGACTTCGCGGTCGCCTACGGGGCCCGCCCCGAGACGATGTCCGGGCTCGCGGGCCTGGGCGATCTCATCGCCACGTCGAGCTCGTCGCTCTCGCGGAACAACACGGCCGGGCGGCTGCTGGGCCAGGGCTACAGCTTCACCGACGTCGTCAAGTCGATGCAGCAGACGGCCGAGGGGCTCGCCTCCGTCGCGCCCGTCCTCGAGCTGGCGCGGGCCCGAGGAGTCGACATGCCCATCGTCCAGCAGGTGTCGCAGGTGCTCGCCGGTACTCTCGACCCGAAGGACATCGCGCCGCACCTGACCACGGATTCGGACGAGCCACAGGGTGAGAGGAACCTCGATGACCAGCAAGCTCCGCGTAGCCGTTCTGTTCGGGGGCGCTCCAGCGAGCACTCGATCAGCTGCGCCACGGCGGCAGGGGTGCTGACGGCGATCGACCGTGACCGCTTCGAGGTGATCCCGGTGGGGATCACCTCCGACGGCGCGTTCGTGCTCGAGGAGGACCGCCCCGGGAAGTTCGCGCTCGACGCCGCTGCCCTGCCGCAGGTGGAGGACGACGGCAGCCGCGTGCACTGGCCGGAGTCGGCGCTCTCGCGCGAGCTGACCGTCACCCGGGCCGACGGCACCGTCGAGTCGCTAGGCGACGTCGACGTCGTGTTCCCGATCCTGCACGGACCGTGGGGCGAGGACGGCACGGTCCAGGGGCTCCTCGAGCTCGTGGGCCTGCCCTACGTGGGCTCGGGCGTGCTCGCCTCCGCCCTCGGCATGGACAAGCACTTCACCAAGACGGTGCTGCGGGCCGCCGGCATCGCCGTTGCGCCCTGGTACACCGTGGCCGAGGCCCAGTGGCGCAGCGCACCCGGCGACGCGGAAGCGGCGCTGGACGAGCTGGGCCTCCCGGCGTTCGTGAAGCCCGCGCGGGCGGGCTCGAGCGTGGGCGTGAGCAAGATCGAGGCGCGCTCCCAGCTCGCCGCGGCACTCGACGAGGCCTTCTCGCACGACGACCGGGTGCTGGTCGAGTCCGCGATCGTCGGCCGCGAGGTCGAGATCGGCGTGCTCGGGGGTCGCCGCGGCGGGCCCGCGCGCTCCTCCGTCGCGGGCGAGATCGTGGTCTCGGGCCGCGGCTTCTACGACTTCGAGGCGAAGTACCTGGGCGCCGCGGGCATCGAGCTCGTCTGCCCGGCGGACCTCACCGACGCCGAGCTCGACGAGATGCGCGAGCTGGCGGTGCGCGGCTTCGACGCCATCGGTGCCGAGGGCCTCGCGCGGGTCGACTTCTTCCTCACCGCCGACGGGTTCGTCGTCAACGAGATCAACACGATGCCGGGCTTCACCCCGATCTCGATGTTCCCGCGGATGTGGGGCGCGAGCGGTGTCGACTACCCCGACCTCATCAGCGAGCTGATCGAGCTCGCGCTCGAGCGCCGTCCGGTCGCGGTCGCGTGAGCGACGCGGCCCTCGGGCTGCGGATCGAGCCGGGCGCACGGGCGCCGTTCGAGCAGATCCGCGACGGGATCGCGGAGCGCATCGCGGCGGGGGAGCTGCTGGTGGGCTCGCGCCTGCCGCCCGTGCGCGCCCTCGCCGAGGCGCTCGGCACCGCTCCCGGCACGGTCGCGCGCGCCTACAAGGAGCTCGAGGCGGCGGGAGTGGTCGAGACGCGCGGTCGCGCGGGCACGGTCGTCGCAGGGGGGATCGAGGGCGCTGAGCACGAGGCGCAGCTCGCCGCGGTCGCGTTCGCGGCGCGCATCCGGGCGCTCGGAGTCGCCCCGGACGAGGCGCTGCGGACGGTGCGGACCGCGCTCGGCCTCTGAGCCTCGGCCCTCCAGCGCTGGCGATCCAAGCTTGCCGATCGGCGCTGGTCCGATCCGAGCTCTGCCGGTAGGAGCTCAGCCGGTCGGCGTGCCGCTCGGGTCGAGCGTGTCGGTCTCGGAGACGTTCGTGCACTCGCCGACCTTCGGCAGGTACGAGACGGCGTCGGCGAGATCGACCACGGCCGAGGTGCCGGAGGCGCGGTCCTGGTCGACGGTGATCTCGACGGCCGGATCGCGACCGTAGGTGGTCAGCGTGTAGACGTCCTCGTCCGCGCGGCTCTCGTCGATGATCCAGTCCACACCGCTGACCGAGACGCAGAGGTCCGTCGTCGGCCCGGGCACCGCGACTCCGCAGTGCAGGATGACCGCGGCGGGCGTGCCCCAGGCGCCCGTGCCCTGCGCGTTCGTCTCGCGCTCGGGCTGGTCGGCGACCACGTCGGGCAGCCGCACCGAGACCTCGGCGCAGTCGGCGCTCGTCGCGTCATCGGCCGGCTCGAGCGCGACCGGGGCGGAGCAGCCGGCGAGCAGGAGCACGGTGGAGAGGGCTGCGAGGGGGCTGGCGAGGCGGCGGGGGGACATCGCGAGCCAGGCTAGCGTGTGAACCATGGCACCGGATCAGAGTCCCACCCTGGCTGAGCTGAGCGAGGGGGAGGTGCTCGCGAGGGTCCTCTCCCGGCTGGCGGCGGGCGCGCCGGACGGCGGCTCCGAGACGCTGGTCGGCCCGGGCGACGACTGCGCGGTGCTCCGCGCACCGGACGGCCGCTTCGTGGTGACGACCGACATGATGGTGCACGGTCCGGACTTCCGGCTCGCCTGGTCGACGCCGTTCGATCTGGGCTGGAAGGCGGCGGCGTCGAACCTCTCGGACGTCGCCGCCATGGGCGCGCGGCCGACAGCGCTCGTGGTGGCGATCGCGGCCCCGCAGGACCTCGGCGTCGACGTGCTGGAGGGCATCGCCGACGGACTCGCCGCCGGCTGCGCGGCGATGGCGCCGGGCTGCGCGGTGGTCGGAGGCGATCTCTCCGCCTCCGCGACGCTGACGCTCGCGATCACCGCCTTCGGGTCGCTCGACGGGCGGGCACCGGTGTTGCGCAGCGGAGCGCGCCCGGGCGACGTCCTCGCCGTGGCCGGTGCGCTCGGGGAGGCGGGTCTCGCCCTGCGGCTCCTCTTCGAGCGCGCGCAGGAGGACGGGGCGCCCTCGGTCCGACTCGCCCGCCTCCTCCGGGAGCGGCACCCGCGACTGCTCGACGCCCAGCTGCGGCCGACGTCCCCCCTCGCAGCAGGGATCGCCGCAGGAGGATCGGCCACGGCGATGATGGACGTCTCGGACGGCGTGGTGCTGGACGCCCGGAGGATGGCGCGCGCGAGCGGAGTCGTCCTCGACCTGGACCCGTCCGCGGTCGACGCTCACGCCGCCGCGCTCGACGTGGTCGACGGCGTGGACCCGGCACTGGCCCGGGCACTCGTCCTGGGCGGGGGAGAGGACCACGCGATGCTCGCGTGCTTCCCGCCGGACGTGGCGCTGCCGGCCGGCTTCACTCCGCTGGGACGGGTGCGCGAGGGCGCGCCGGAGGTGCGGCTGGGCGGGGTGTCGCTGGAGGACCGGGGAGGCTGGGACCCCTACGCGGGCTGGGACGGCGCGTCGGGCTGACCGCTCAGTCGGCGTCGGGCCGGGAGGCGTACCAGACGGCCGTGTCGCCGTAGTCCTTCCGGCGCTCGCGCTCGAGCCCGACCGGCCAGGCGGGCTCCGGGCTGCGGGTGCTGCGCTCGACGACCACGACGGCGTCCTCGCGCAGCAGCGGCAGCACTGCTCGGAGGTCGGCGGCCAGATCGTCCTCGCTCAGGTCGTACGGCGGATCGACGAGCACCGTGTCGACGAGGAGTCCGGCCGAGCGGTCGAGGAACGAGCGGACCGACGACGTCACCACCTCGATCCGCGGCTTCGGCAGCCGATTGGCGGTCGCCGCGGCAGCGAGGGCGCGAGCGTTGCCGTCGATGACGCGGGCGGACGACGCGTCCCGCTCGACCAGCACGACGTAGGAGGCGCCGCGGCTGGCCGACTCGAGGCCGAGCGCGCCGGAACCGGCGTAGAGGTCGAGGACGGTCGCTCCGTCGAGTGCATCGCGGGCCTCGAGCGCCGAGAAGACGGCCTCGCGGACGCGGTCGCTGGTGGGGCGGGTGCCCGCGCGCGGGACCTTCAGGGTGAGCGATCCGGCGAAGCCGGAGATGATCCTGGTCACCGTCCCGAGCATAGGGCGGCGGCTCCTGGCTGGGAGACCGCTCGGACCGACCGCCCGTCACCCGTTCGAGACTGAGAGAATCGAGGATCATGACGTCCCTCGATGACACCCTCGCCGCTGTCGGCGCCCCTGCCGGTCCGAGCGCGGCGACGACGCCGATGTCGCGCGAGGAGTTCACCGCCCACTGCCGTGCGATCCTCCGGAATCTCACCAGCGTCATCGACGGCAAGGACGCCGAGGTCTCGATGGCGCTGACCGTCTTCCTCGCCGGCGGCCACCTGCTGATGGAGGACGTGCCGGGCACCGGCAAGACGGTCCTCGCCAAGTCGCTCGCCGCGTCCGTCGGGGGCAGCGTGGCGCGCATCCAGTTCACCCCCGATCTGCTCCCCTCGGACGTCACCGGCGTCTCGGTCTACAACCAGGCGACGCGGGACTTCGAGTTCAAGCCCGGACCGGTCTTCGCGAACATCCTCATCGGCGACGAGATCAACCGCGCCTCGCCCAAGACGCAGTCCGCGCTGCTGGAGTGCATGGAGGAGCGCCAGGTCTCGGTCGACGGCATCACCCACCTGCTGCCGCGCCCGTTCGCCGTCGTCGCGACGCAGAACCCGGTCGAGATGGAGGGCACCTACAGCCTCCCGGAGGCGCAGCGCGACCGCTTCATGGCGCGGCTGTCGCTCGGCTACCCGGACGAGCGGGCCGAGCTCGAGATGATCCGCACGCGCGACGCCGCGAGCCCGCTCGATGCCCTGCGCGCGGTGATCAGCCGCGACGAGCTCGAGCGGATGATCGACTACGTCCAGACGGTCTACGTCGCGCCGCCCGTGCAGGAGTACGTGGTCGCGATCATGCAGGCCACCCGCATCGACCCCGAGCTGCGGCTGGGCGGGAGCCCGCGCGCCACCCTTCAGCTGATCGCCGCCGCGAAGGCGCTGGCGGCCATCAGCGATCGCGACTTCGTGGTCCCGGACGACATCGACGCCCTCGCCGTCCCCGTGCTCGGGCACCGGCTGCTCCCGGCGACGCGCCTGCCGGGTCGCTCGGGGACGAGCGCCTCCCACTCGGTCACCGAGATCGTCCAGCGGATCCTGGCGTCGACACCGGTGCCCTTCAGCGGCCGTGGCGACTGAGCGGCGCGGCCAGGACGGCCCCTCCTCGCGGATCGGCTCCCTCCCCGCGCTCGGCGGCGTCGCGCTGACCCTGCGCGGGTGGACCTTCGCGGTGCTGGGCACCGCGGCGATCGTCGCGGCACCGCTGGTCGAGTTCCGCGAGCTCCTCTTCCTCGGCCTCGTGCTGCTCGGGCTGCCGTTCGGAGCGGTCCTCTCCCTGGCCCTGAAGACACCCCGGCTCCAGGTCCAGCGCCGCTTCGCCCCGCGGGTCGTGGCGGTCGGCGACGTCGTCGACGTCGACGTCGTGCTCGAGAACCGGGGCGCGCCGCTGCGCTCGCCCGCCCGCGCCGAGGACAGGCTGACCCGCCTCGAGCACGGCGCCTCCTCGGACAGCGCCGCCGCGCGGGGAGGCTTCGGCGTCCCTCCGATCGCCGGTGCGGGTCAGCGGACGAGCCGGGTGCGGGCCCGCTACCGCCTGCCCGCCGGGCGACGCGGCATCCACCGGCTCGGCCCGCTCCGGCTCGTGCGGAGCGAGGCGCTCGGGATGGCGCTGCGCGAGAGCGTCGTCGGGTCGGCGCAGCCGTTCGTCGTCACTCCGCGCGCCGTGCCGCTCGAGAGTGACGTGCTCGACGCGTTCGGCGCCGGCGGATCCAGTCCCGTCGCCCATGCGACGGCGGGCTCCGGCACCGACGACGTGATCCCGCGCGACTACCGGCCGGGCGACGCGATGCGCCGTGTCCACTGGCGTGCCAGTGCGCGCTCGGGCGAGCTGATGGTGCGCCAGGACGAGCAGAACACGGATCCGCACGCGTGGATCCTGCTGGAGTCGCGGGCGAGCCGGGTGCTCGGCGCCACCGGACGGGCGGGCGCGCGCGGCGGGGACGACCGGCTCGAGTGGGCGGTCTCCATGACGGCGTCGATCGCCGTGCACCTGCTCGATCGCGGTTTCGAGACCCACCTCGTCGAGACCGGCGCCGGTCCCGGCATCGAGCACTCCGAGGACGAGCGCGAGGTCGCGCACGACGTGCTCCTGAGACTCGCCGAGCTGGCACCGGCGCCCGACTCCGGCGACGCCGTCCCGCGCATCACGGCCGAGATGCGCGAGGCCGGGGAGCGCGCCCCGTCTTCGCCGTGCTGACGCGGCTGCAGGAGGAGGACCTCGACGCCCTCGCCTCGCTCGCCTCGCACGCCCGACCCGCCGTCGCGTTCCTCGTCGAGGGCACGGAGCAGGAGGCGGCCGCACTGGCGTCGCTGGGCTGGTACCCCGTGGCGACCACCGCGGGCATGAGCGTCGAGGAGGCCTGGTCCCAGGCGCTCGCTCTGCGGGCGATCGCATGAGCCGCCGCACCGAGAGCGATCCGCGGGCCGGCTCCGCGCTGCTCTCGCTCCTGCTCTGGGCCTCGCTGGTCGCCGCCGCCTCCGGTGTGGGACGGCTCCTGGAAGGCGTGGGCTGGCTCGTCCAGCTCGCTCTCGCGGTCGCCGTGGTGCTCGCCGTGCCGGCCGGAGCACGGGCTCTGCGCGCGCACCCGGTCGTCCCGCCCGTGCTCGGGACGCTGACCGCGGTCGTGGTGCTGACGGCGATGTTCGTCCCCGCCCGCGCGCTCCTCTTCCTCGTTCCCACGCCCGCGGCGATCGCCGACGCGCAGGATCTCGCGCAGGCGGGCTTCACGTCGATCGCTCAGCAGGGGCTGCCGGCGGTGGCCGACAGCGGCATCGCGTTCCTGCTCGTGGGCGGGGTCGTCGTCCTCGCCTGGGCCGCCGACCTCTTCGCGTTCTCGGTGCGGCTGCCCGCGCTCTCGGGGCTGTTCCTGCTCGCGCTGGTCGCGGTCCCCGCGATCATCGACCCGAGCGGGGTGTCGTGGCCGAGCCTCGTGCTCACCGCCATCGCCTACGCGGGGGTCCTCGTCGCCGGGTCGCGCCCCGAGCGCCGAGCGCCCGCCCGACGGCTCTCGCTCGCCGCCGCCCTCCCGGCGGTGGCCGTGGTCGGCACGGTCGTCGTCGCGGCGGGGGTCCTCGCGGGCTCGGCGACCGGGTACGTCCGCGCGCCGTCCTCCTCCGGGGTCTCGGGCACGCTGTTCAACGGTTCGATCGACCCGGTCGTGGCCCTCGGCGACGATCTGCGGCGGCCCAACCCGGTCACCGTGCTCCGCTACGCGACCGACTCCGATCTGCCGGTGTACCTCCGCGTGCTCACGGTCTCGGACTTCCAGGGCGAGAACTGGGCGCCGAGCGGCACGGAGGAGACCGCGCCGATCGAGGCCCCCATCGCACCGGAGGGACTCGCCGAGAGCGTGCCCCGCGAGACCGAGGAGGTCGAGGTCTCGGTCGAGACGCTACGCAGCGAGTGGCTGCCGGTGCCGTATCCGGTGGCGGCACTCGAGGGCATCGGCGACGGCTGGCTGCAGGACGTGCAGGACGGGTCGATCCGCGGCGACGCGACGACCCGGGCCGGCGACGAGTACGCCGTCGAGGCCCTCCGCCTCGATCCGGATCCGCAGCAGCTGCTCGCCGCGCCCGCCGCGGGCCAGGGTCTCGAGCGGTACCTGGAGCTGCCCGACGACGTCCCGGCGGTGGTCGGCACGACGGCGGCCGAGGTGACCGCGGAGGCCGGCAGCGCCTACGACCAGGCGAGGGAGCTGCAGTCCTTCTTCCGCTCCTCCGCCTTCACCTACTCGGAGGACACTCCCGCCGAGGAGGGCTACGACGGCGACGGCGTCGGTGTCCTCGAGTCGTTCCTCGAGGTGCGCGAGGGCTACTGCGTCCACTTCGCCTCCGCGATGGCCGTCATGGCCCGCGAGCTCGGGATCCCCTCGCGGCTCGCCATCGGCTACCAGCCCGGATCCGTGGTGCCGTCGGCCGACAGCGACCTGACGAGCTACCGGCTCCTGTCCTCCGACCTGCACGCGTGGCCGGAGCTCTACTTCGAGGGTGTCGGCTGGCTGCCCTTCGAGCCCACGCCCAGCCGCGGCGCCCCCGCCTCGTACACCCTGCCGAGCGCGACGTCGTCGACCGGTTCGACCCCGGGCGCCTCGTCGAGCGCGGCGCCGGAGGAGGAGAGCGAGGCGGAGGCGACCCCGACTCCCACCGCGTCGACGGCCACCGCGACTCCGGGAGCCGCCGGAACCGTCGTCGGCCCCTCGGCTCCGGCGGTCACCGCCTGGGTCCTCCTCCTGCTCCTGCTGCTCGTGCCCTGGCTTTTGCGCGTAATGCAGCGCTCGCTGCGGCGACGCGCTGCGGGGGCGGGCTCCGCGGAGGCGGCCTGGGCGGAGGTGCTCGCGAGTGCCCGGGATCTCGGCGTGCCGGTGGAGGAGACCGACTCGCCCCGTGCTCAGGAGGCTCTGATCGGGGGCTCGCTCGGCGACGACTCCGACGCTCGTCGGGCGCTGGGCGGACTCCGCGACACCGTCGAGCGCGCGCGGTACGCCCCGGTGCCCGCGGCCGAGGCCGCGGGCTGGACCGCGGGCGCACGGGTGGTGCGAGCGCTGCGCGCCGCGGCGGGCACCCCGCGCCGCACCTTCGCCGCGGTGCTCCCGCGCTCGGCGCTCGGCGCGTTCTCCCGCGTCGGACGTCCGAGGGTCGACCTATGATCGCTAGGTGATCCCGGACCCCCTCGACGCCTCGCTCGCGCCGGTCGTCGGCCCGCGCACCGCCGCGGCCGTCGAGAAGGCCTTCGGATACCGCACGGTCGGCGAGCTGCTGGGCCACTACCCCCGTCGGTACGCCCAGCGCGGCGAGCTGACGGAGCTCTCCCGGCTCCCCGTCGGCGAGAGCGTGACGATCGTGGCGGAGGTGCGCGAGGTCCGGGAGCGGCCGATGCGGAACCGCCGCGGCTCACTGCTCGAGGTCATCATCTCGGACGGCACCGGCACGCTGTCCCTGACCTTCTTCGGGCAGCCGTGGCGGGCGGCGAAGCTGCGGAGGGGAATACGGGGGATCTTCGCCGGGACCGTGTCGATGTTCCGCGAGACCGTGCAGCTCACGCACCCCGATTACCGGCTCTTCGAGGACGAGGAGGCCGCGACGGCCGAGGCCGACAAGGGCTCCGCGCTCGCGAAGGACTGGGCCGAGCGCCCGATCCCGATCTACCCCGCGACGAGCGCGATCTCGAGCTGGCAGTTGCAGGCCGCCATCGGCGTGATCCTCGACGGCCTGCGCGACGTCCCCGATCCGATGCCGGAGTCGGTCCGCGCCGGCCGCTCGTTGATGCCGCTGGGCCGGGCGCTCGAGCTGATCCACCGGCCGGCGCGCGAGGGCGAGGAGTCGCAGGCGCGCGAGACGCTGCGCTTTCACGAGGCGTTCCTCCTGCAGCTCGCGCTGCTCGAGCGCCGTGCCGCCGCCCGGGCGACTCCTGCGACCCCCGGGTGCCGGCCCCCGGCGGCTGGCTCGAGCGCTTCGACGCCGCTCTCCCGTTCGCCCTGACGGGCGATCAGCGCTCCGTCGGCGCCGAGATCGCGGACGACCTCGCGGGGGAGAGTCCGATGTCTCGCCTGGTGCAGGGCGAGGTGGGGGTCGGGCAAGACGCTCGTCGCGCTGCGCGCCATGCTGGCCGCGGCCGAGAGCGGCGGCCAGGCCGCTCTGCTCGCGCCGACCGAGGTGCTCGCGGGCCAGCATCTGCGCTCCATCGTGAGGACCCTCGGTCCGGAGCTGTCGACGGCCCTCGTCCCGACGCTCCTCACGGGCGGGCTGGGAGCGGCCGAGCGGCGCGCGGCGCTGCTGCGCATCGTCTCGGGCACGGCCAAGATCGTCGTCGGCACGCACGCGCTGCTCGGCGACAAGGTGACCTTCTACGACCTGGCACTCGTCGTCATCGACGAGCAGCACCGGTTCGGGGTCGACCAGCGCGACGCGCTCCGGCGCAAGGGCGCCGTGCCGCCGCACGTGCTCGTGCTCACCGCGACGCCGATCCCGCGCACGGTCGCGATGACGGTGTTCGGCGACCTCGACACGTCCACGATCCGCGAGCTGCCCGCCGGTCGTCCCGGCATCACGAGCCACGTCGTGTCCCTCACCGACACCCCCGGCCTGATCGCGAGGGCGTGGGAGCGGGCGGAGGAGGAGATCCGCAAGGGCCACCAGATCTACCTCGTCTGCCCGGCCATCGAGCCCGGCGAGGCGGCGGAGGGGGCGGCGGCGACCGCGCCGGAGGAGGCGGCCACGCCGCTGTCGACCGTGGCGCAGACGCTCGAGGGCGTCCGCTCGCACGCGCTTCTCAAGCACCGCCGCTCGGCCGCACTGCACGGCCGCATGACGACGGAGGAGAAGGACGCCGTCATGCGCTCCTTCGCCGCGGGGGAGATCGACGTCCTCGTGTCGACGACGGTGATCGAGGTCGGCGTGGACGTCCCCAACGCCTCGATGATGATCGTCCTGGACGCCGAGCGCTTCGGCGTCTCGCAGCTGCACCAGCTGCGGGGCCGGATCGGCCGCGGCGGCGTGCCCGGGGTCTGCCTCTTCGTCACGGCTGCGGAGGCGGGCACCATCGCGCGCGAGCGGGTGGAGGCCGTGGCCGCGACGCTCGACGGCTTCGCACTTGCGGAGGTCGACCTCGAGCTGCGCCGCGAGGGCGACGTGCTCGGCGATTCCCAGTCGGGCGGACGCTCCTCCCTGCGCCTGCTGCGGGTCGTGCAGGACGCCCACCTCATCGTCGAGGCGCGCGCGCTGGCCGAGCGCCTGCTCGAGGAGGATCCCTCCCTCGCCGCCCACGACCGGCTCCGCGCGGCCCTCGAGCGCCGAGTGCAGGACCGCGACCGGGAGTTCCTCGCGAAGAGCTGATCGCCCCTGACGGGTGACGCCGACGCCCGGAGGGGCGGGGGACCGGCCGGTACGCTGTCGGCATGGCCCGCATCGCCGTCGTCCCCGGCTCGTTCGACCCCGTCACCCTCGGTCACCTCGACGTCATCGAGCGTGCCGCGCGCCTCGTCGACGAGCTGCACGTGGTGGTCGTGCACAACCCCGCGAAGACGGCGCTTCTGCCGATCTCGCAGCGGGTCGCCCTGATCGAGCAGTCGATCGCGGAAGCGGGCATCGAGGGCTCGATCGTCGTCGCGTCCTGGAGCATGGGCCTGCTGGTCGACTACTGCGTCGACGTGGGCGCGACCATCCTGGTGAAGGGCATCCGCTCGCAGGTCGACGTGGCGTACGAGACCCCGATGGCCATCGTGAACCGCAACCTCGCCCACGTCGAGACGGTCTTCCTGCTCCCCGACCCCGCGCACGCGCACGTCTCGTCGTCGCTCGTGCGTCAGGTCTCGAGCCTCGGCGGCGACGTGGCGCCCTACGTGCCGCCGGCGGTCGCCGCGTACCTCACTGCCTGAACACCGCCGCGTCGGCCGGGCGGCGCGCCGAGGGGGAGAATGGACGGGTGAGTGCGACACGCGTCCAGGCCTGGGCCCTCGACGGGATCCCCGAGGTCTCGCCCGGGGACGACCTGCTCGAGCTGATCCTCGCGGCCGTCGCGGGGGCCGCCGACGAGGACCGCCCCGTCGACGGGGACGTGCTGGTCGTCACGAGCAAGATCGTCTCGAAGGCCGAGGGCCGCGTCGTCGCGGCGGTCGACCGCGAGGACGCGATCACCGCCGAGACCGTGCGGGTCGTCGCGACCCGCGCCCACGCCCACGGCGTCACCCGCATCGTCGAGAACCGCCTCGGCATCGTCCAGGCGGCCGCGGGAGTCGACGCGAGCAACGTGGCCGAGGGCACCGTGCTCCTGCTCCCCGACGATCCCGACGCGTCCGCCCGCGCCCTCTGCGCCGGTCTCCGCGAGCGCCTCGGCGCCCGGGTCGGCGTGGTGGTGAGCGACACCCTCGGCCGCGCGTGGCGGGTCGGTCAGACGGACGCCGCCATCGGAGCGGCGGGGCTGCACGTCGTCGACGACCTGCGCGGAGCCGTCGACGCGCTGGGGCGCACCCTCGGTGTCACCATGCCGGCCGTGGCCGACGAGATCGCGGCGCTGGGCGACCTGGTCAAGGGCAAGTCGAGCGGGCGCCCTGTCGCCGTCGTCCGCGGGCTCGGACGGTTCGTGACCGGCCTCGACGCCCCGGGCGCGCGCACCCTGACGCGCACCGGACCCGAGGACATGTTCCGGCTCGGCGCCGACGAGGCGTACGCGGAGGGCTGGGCGGCGGCCGTCGCGGCCCGGGGCGAGGCGTCGGAGTGAGCACTCGCTGGAGCGCGGTCGTCGTCTTCAAGGGCCGGGGTGCGTCGAAGACCCGCCTCGAGCACGAGGGCCGGTCCGCCCTCGCCGAGGCGTTCCTGCTCGACACGCTCGCGGCGGTGGGAGCGGCGACCGGTGTCGACCTGCTCGTGCTGGTGACGTCCGACGCGGCCGCCGCCGCGCGAGCCGTCGGGCGGCATCCCGCCCTCGTGCTCGTGGAGGACCCGGGATCTCTGAACTCCGCCGTGACCGCGGGCGTCGACGCGGCGCTCCGCCTCGCCCCCGCTGCTCCCGTGATCGCCCTGACCGGCGACCTGCCCGCACTCGCCGCGGCCGATCTCGACGGCGCACTGACCCTCGCGACGGCGCTCCCGGCCGTCGTCGCCGACCGAGCGGGGACGGGCACCACAGCCCTCCTCGTCGCGGCGGCCGCGCGCGTCGCGCCCGCGTTCGGCCCCGACTCGCTCCGCCGCCACCGCGACGCGGGCTGCCGCGTGCTCGACGTGCCGCGCGACTCGACGCTGCGCCTGGACGTGGACACCGTGGACGACCTGCGCGACGCCGAGGCGGCGGGAGTCGGGCCCTGCACCGCCAGGGAGCTCGCGGAGGCGGCCTGAGGGTCAGCCCGCGAGCAGCCCCTGCTCGAAGGCGTCGGTGAGCTCGCGATCCACACGGAGCGGGGCGCCGTCGACCGAGCGGACCGGAACGGCGCGCCGCGTGCTCGAGACGAGCCACGCCGCGTCCGCGCCGCTCAGCGCCTCGACCGCCAGCTCCCGCCGATCGGTCGCGAGTCCCTGCTGCGCGGCCAGCTCCAGCACGCGGGCGACGGTCGTGCCGTCGAGGATCCCGTTGCCGACGGCGGACGGCGTCAGCAGCGCGCCTTCCGAGAGCAGGACCAGGCTGGAGGTGGCGCCCTCGAGCAGCTGCCCTTCGCTCGTGCGCCAGACCACGTCGTCCGCTCCGCGGCGACGCGCCTCCCGCAGGGCCGCGCGGGTGACCGCGCCCGAGGTCGACTTGACGCCGCCGAGGAGCCAGGGGGCCGCCTCCTGCGCCCCGCGTGCGTAGCCCCGGTCGAGCACGACGACGGCGACGCCGTCGCGCCGCAGGGCGCTCGCGTCGGCCGTGGGCTCCGCGCGCACGGTGCACCGGGCCGCCGGCTCCGCGTGACTCGCGACCAGCCGCACGGACAGATCGTGGACGTCGTCGTGCTCGGCCACGGCGAGGGCGACCGCCGCCTCCCAGGCGGATCGTGCGGGAAGGACGAGGTCGACGGCCGCAGCGGAGGCCTCGAGCCGGGCGAGGTGCTCGTCGAGACCGTGCGCGCGGCCGCGGATCACCGCGAGCGTCTCGAAGACGCCGTCGCCGCGGAGGTAGCCGGGTTCGTCGACCGCGACGAGTCCGGCCGAGGGATCACGCAGAACGGGCGTGGCGGAGGCGTCGATCTCGACGAGGACGGGGGAGGACATGACCCCATCCTGGACCGGGCGGGCCGTCAGTGCTCGGCGAGTCCCGCGCGGACGTCGTCGGCGTCGGCGAGCTCGCGCCGCAGGGGTCCGGGGCGCGCTCCGGCCGCGACGAGCACGTCGGCCGCGGCGAGCGAGGAGACGTCGAGGCCGGTGACCTCGCCGATCTCGGCGACCGGCACCTGGAAGGTGCGGAAGGCGCCCAGGCCGGGGGCGGCGGTCTCGCGGATCGGCTCGACGAGGTCGGACTGGTCGAGGAGGTACGCGCTGGCGGCGAGGGTCTCGCCGTCCGGGCTCCACGCCGCGATCTTCCAGAAGCGGCGGGGCACGCCGACCCCGCGGTAGACCGGATCGCCCTCGGCCAGAACGGGGCCGGTGAAGACGCTCAGGCGCGTGCGCCAGGTCTGCGCGTACTGGAGGACGAGGTCCTCCAGGCCCAGCCACAGCTCCTTCGATTGGTTGAAGCCGCTCGCCTGCGGAGCCGCGTTGGTGTAGCAGAAGCTGTCGTGGTTGGCCGCGCGCGCCTCGGCCGGCTCGCCCCACACCGGGTCGCGACGGCGCACGAGATGGCCGCGGTCGAGGTCGTTGCGGGAGTACACCTCGGGACCGGTCTGCTCGGAGGCGGGCGCCCGGTCGTCCAGGTGCCAGTCGTCGCCGCGACCGAGGTCCAGGAGCGATGCCCCGTCGATGTTCACCGCGGTCGACAGCGCGAGCCGGCGCCGGGGATCCAGCAGCACCTCGAAGTGCGTGTAGGGGAGTCGCCGCACGACCCGGTCGGCCTGCGGCGCCGGCGCGATCAGCGCTGCGCCCAGGAAGGCGGGGTCGAACCCGGTGCTCACTCCGTCACGTCCGCGGTGGGCGTGGCCGTGGGAGCGGCGGTGGGAGTCGCGGTCGGCGCCGCGGGCTCGACCGGCTCGGTGGGAGCCGGAGCGGGCGCCGTCTCGGTCGGGGCCGGCGCAGGAGCCTGGGTCTCGGGAGCCGCGGCGGGCACCTGGGAGCCGTTGCTGATCAGCAGCGTGATGCTCGAGTAGCGCGCGATGGCCGTGCCGGCGCCGGGATCGGTTCCCGCCACGGTGCCCGCGGGGGCGGCGGAGTCGACGGTGCCCCCCTCCTCGACGTCGAACCCGAGGTCCTCGAGCACGTCCGTCGCGGAGTCGACCGAGCGGCCGGTCACGTTCGGGATCGTGACCTGGCGGCCGTTCAGCAGGGCGGCGCTGGGGTCGGCGAAGTCCTCTCCGCCGTACTTCTCGTCGGCGCGGGTCATCACCGCGTTCCAGATGTAGTGGCGGACGTTCGAGGCGTAGGCCCGCGTCCCCGTCTCGGCGTTGCGCACCCGGACGTTGCGCATGGACGCGTCCCCGGTGATGTTGCCCACCCAGACGACGGTCGCGACCTCGGTCGAGGCCCCGTCCATCCAGGTGTGCACCGCGTCGTCGGTGGTGCCGGTCTTGCCGATGTGCTCGATGCCGTCGTCCGGGTCGGAGGCGGCGGCGGTGCCGCCGGTGACGACGTCCTGCAGCGCGTCGGTCGCCACGGCGGTCAGCTCGGGGGACAGGGCCTGGTTGCAGGTCGACACGGGCGGCTGCACCGGGTTCCCGGCGGCGTCCGTGATGGAGTCGATCGCGATCGCGCTGCACGCGGTGCCGTTGTTGGCGAAGCCGGCGAAGGCGGTCGCCATCGACAGCGGCGCGATCTGGTCGGCCGAGCCGAGGATCGCCGAGGGGAGGTACTGGAGCTCGGCGCCGGACGCGGTCTTCACGCCGAACGCGGCCGCCTGGTCGCGGATCGCGCAGAGGTCGAGCTGCTGGGCCATGGCGACGTAGACGGTGTTGATCGAGCGCATCGTGCCCTGGAGCACGCTGAAGGTGCCGGTCTCGTCGTCGTCGTTGCCGACGGGGAAGTCGCCGAACCACTCGCCGTCCGGTGCGCAGGAGGCCGGGAAGTCCTCGAAGGTGCGCTCGCGGCCGTTCACCGTCTCGTAGATGGTGTGCCCGTTGGCGATCCACTGCGCCAGGGTGAAGACCTTGTAGGTCGATCCGACCTGGAAGCCGTTGGATCCGCCGTACGCGGTGTCGGTGTTGAAGTTGATGGCCGAGAAGTTCTCGCCGTTGACCGAGCCGGCGGCGTCGTAGTCCTTGTTCTGCACCATCGCGAGGATCCGGCCGGTGCCGACCTCCATCGAGACGGTCGAGCTGCCGATGTTGACCTCCTCGATGGGGGTCTTGGGCACCCACTGGTTCGTGGCGGCCGTGGCGACGGCCTGAAGGTCGCGGTCCAGCGTGGTGTAGATCTTGTAGCCGCCGCGCTGGAAGTTCGCGAGGCGAGTGGCCTCGTCGGCGCCGAACGCGGGGTCGTTCTGCACGACGCGCGTGACGTAGTCGCAGAAGAAGGCGGCGTCCTGAGCGGTCTGGCAGCCGGTCGGGGTCTGCGTGATGGCCGGCACGACCTCCTCGGCGACGGCGGCGTCGCGGTCGGCCTGCGAGATCTTCCCCTCCTCGAGCATGCGGCCCAGGACGTAGTCGCGGCGCTCCTTGTTCGCGGCGACGTTCTCGGGCAGGTCGATGCGGAGCCCGTTGGGGTTGTTGACGGTGGCGATCAGGCTGGCGGCCTGAGCGAGCGTCAGGGCGGAGGCGGTGGTCGAGAAGTAGTACTCGGCCGCGGCCTGGATGCCGTAGACCTGCCCGCCGAAGCCGGCGATGTTGAGATAGCCCAGCAGGATGTCGTCCTTGCTGTACTTCTTCTCGAGGTCGACGGCGAGCTTCATCTCCTTGAGCTTGCGCGCCGGAGTGGTGGCGGTGGCCTCGTCGTACGCGGCCTGCGAGGCGGCGGGATCGCTCAGCGCCTCGGCCTGCTGGATGAGCACGTTCTTGACGTACTGCTGCGTGATCGAGGAGCCGCCCTGCAGGTCGCCGCCGATCACGTTGCTCACCACGGCGCGGATGGTGCCCTGCAGGTCCACTCCGCCGTGCTCGTAGAACCGCGGGTCCTCGGTCGCGAGGGTGGCGTCCTTGACCGACTGGGCCACCTGGTCGAACGTCACCTCCTCGCGGTTCTGCGCGTAGAAGGAGGCGAGCAGGCCGTCGGTGCCGTCGGCGTTCTTCGCGTAGATCTCGGTCTTCTGGGCCAGCTGCCCGAGCTCGAGGTATTCGGGGACGGTCTCGAACAGCCCGATCGGGTTGTTCGAGGCGAGGCCGGTGACGGCGAGAGCGGGGGTGACGCCGACCGTGATCAGCAGACCCCCGGCGACACTCGCCCCGACGATCCCCAGAACGCGGGCGAGCACGCCGCCGCGGGCGGTTCCTTGCGCAGACATGGCTACGAGAGTAGGCGACGCGTCCGACAAGCGCGCACCGGCGGAGCCGGGAGTACCGTGAGCGGATGAGCCGGAACCGAATGTGAGCGCCTCCGATCCCACCGTCGACGAGGGGGAGCGGCGTCGCCGGGCGGTCCTGGTCGTCGCGATCCTCGCCTCCTTCGTCGCCTTCCTCGACGGCACCGTCGTCAACGTCGCGCTGCCCGCGATCACCGACGAGCTCGGCGGCGGCCTGGCGGTTCAGCAGTGGGTGGTGGACGGCTACCTGATCACCCTCGGGGCGCTGATCCTCGTCGCGGGGTCGTTCGCCGACCGCATCGGACGCGCGCGCAGCATGATGATCGGCCTCGTCGGCTTCGGCGTCACCTCGCTGCTCTGCGCCGTCGCCCCCACGGCCGAGGTGCTCATCGTCGCGCGCATGCTGCAGGGCGCCGCGGGAGCGATCCTCGTGCCGAGCTCGCTCGCCCTCATCGTGTCGACGGTGCGCGGAGCGGCGCAGGCGAGGACGATCGGCGCGTGGACCGCGTGGACGGGCACCGCGACCATCGCCGGACCGGTGCTCGGCGGGCTGCTCGTGGACGCGGGCTCCTGGCGCTACGTCTTCGCGCTGAACGTGCTGCCGATCCTCGTCACGATCGTGCTGCTGCGCCGCCTCGGCCACGTGGACGCGGGCACGCGCGTGCCGATCGACGGCGTCGGAGCCGTGCTCGGCGTCGTCGGACTCGGCGGCCCGGTCTTCGCGCTGATCGAGCAGGAGCGGCTGGGCATCGCTCATCCCCTCGTACTGACGGCGCTGATCGTGGGGGTGGCGGCGCTGGTGGCCTTCGTCGTCTGGGAGCGGCGGGCGCCGCATCCGATGCTGCCGCTCTCGCTCTTCGCGTCGCGCAACTTCACGGTCGGGAACATCGCGACCGCTTTCGTCTACGGCGCCCTGTCGTTCGGCTTCTTCGCGCTGGGGCTCTTCCTGCAGCAGAGCCTGGGCTTCTCGGCGACGCTCGCGGGGCTCGCGACCCTGCCTCCGACGATCCTGCTTCTGCTCGTCTCGCAGTACGCCGGCTCTCTCTCGGCCCGGTTCGGTCCGCGGTTGTTCATGGGATTCGGGCCGATCCTCGCCGGAGGCGGCTTCCTCCTCCTGGTGGGCGTGCGCGAGCCGGCCGACTACCTGACGCAGCTGCTCCCGGGGATCCTGCTGTTCGGACTGGGGCTCGCCCTGACGGTCGCCCCGCTGACCTCGACGATCCTGGGCGCCGTGGGGAGCGAGCACAGCGGAGTCGGCTCCGCCGTGAACAACGCGGTGTCCCGCATCGCGGGCCTGGTCGCCATCGCGGCCACGACGCTGGTGGTCGGCGGCACGCTGGACGACGGCGGCTTCTCGCGAGCGGCGCTCGCGACCGCCGTCCTGCTGATCCTCGGCGGTCTCGTCTCGCTGGTCGGGATCCGGAACCCGGCGACCGACTCCAGGACCGCGACACGCCAGAAATAGTTGTAGCTACATGGAATAGTCGGATCCTCGATACGCTTGCATGTATCGGACGGGGAGGTGCTCCCCGCGACGACCGTTCTCTCGAGGAGTAATCATGACCGACACGCTTTCCATCCCCGGTTACAAGGCCGGCTCCTGGGTCATCGACCCCACCCACAGCGAGGTCGCCTTCAGCGTCCGCCACCTGATGATCAGCAAGGTCAAGGGCAAGTTCGAGCGCTTCACCGCGACGTTCACCACCGGTGAGAACCCGCTCGACTCGACCGTCGAGGCCACCGCCGAGGTCGCCTCCATCAACACCAACGAGCCCAACCGCGACGGCCACCTCCGCACCGGCGACTTCTTCGAGGCCGAGACGTACCCCGAGATCCACTTCGCGTCGACCGGCGTGCGCGCGAACGGCGACGACTTCCTCGTCGACGGGAACCTCACCATCAAGGGCGTCACCAAGCCCGTCACCTTCGAGGTCGAGTTCGGCGGCTTCGGCACCGACCCGTACGGCAACTACAAGGCCGGACTGACCGCGAAGACCACCATCGACCGCACCGACTTCGGTCTCACCTACAACGCCGCGCTCGAGACCGGCGGCGTCCTCATCGGCGAGAAGGTCACCATCACGCTCGACCTGCAGGCCGCTCACCAGGCGTGATCGTCTGAGAACGCGAGAGGCCGCCGCCCCCTCGGGGACGGCGGCCTCTCGCGTTCCGGCGGCCTCTAGAGCAGGCCGAGCTCGGTGAGCTGCTCCGAGATGCCCGCACCGTCGGGCGCGTAGACCCACGGCGTCCCACTGGTCTCGGAGCGGTCGGCGGCTTTCGAGCGCCCACCCGCCAGCACCGCCTCTCCGGTCGAGAGCTGCCGGATGGCGATCGCGGCGACCCTGTCGGGGTGCTCGTGGGCGAAGTCCGAGTAGATCTCCTCGTCGTGCTGTCCGTCGTCGCCGACGAGCAGCCAGCGCATGTCGGGGAACTCGGCGACCAGGCGGCGCAGGTTCTGCTCCTTGTGCTGCTTGCCGCTGCGGAACCAGCGGTCGTGCGTGGGGCCCCAGTCGGTGAGCAGCAGGGCGCCGGAGGGGTAGAGGTGGCGCGAGAGGAAGCGCGTGAGCGCCGGCGCGACGTTCCAGGCTCCGGTCGAGAGGTAGATGACGGGGGAGCCCTCGTTCCGGCGGGCGAAGCGGTCGAGGAAGACCGCCATGCCGGGAGTGGGCATCCGCGCGTGCTCGTTCAGCACGAACGTGTTCCACGCGGCGATGAAGGGCCGGGGGAGCGCCGTCACCATGACCGTGTCGTCGATGTCGGAGACCATGCCGATCCGGGCCTCGGGGTCCACGATGAAGACCGGGGCCTCGACCGGTGCGGCGTCGGCCGTGGTGAAGGTGATCGTGTGCCATCCCGGCTCCAGCGTGATCGGGATGTCGGAGTCGACGACCCCGCCGCGGTCGGCGACGATGTCGTGCCGCTGCCCGTCCACCTCGACGGAGACCACCGCTCCGCTCACGAACACGCTCGTGAAGCTGCGCCAGCCGCGCACGCCCTCGACGGGCGACTCCTCCGCGGCGCCGGGCGGAGTGGGGCGGGTGTAGAGCACGCGCGCCAGGACCCGGAGCTGTCCGGTGGAGCCGTAGCCGGTGTACGGGATCACCCGGGCGACGTAGCCCCGGCGCTTCACCCGCCTCATCCGGAACCGGTGGATCGCGTCCTCGAGGCGTGCGGCGCGGTGCATGACCTCCGCCGCCCCGGCGCTCATGGGCTTGCTTGCGGGCGTCAGCGGCATCCGCCCAGTGTGGCAGACGGCGCCCCGGGCCGCAGAGCCCTCTAGACCGGTCGGATCAGCTCCGGCCCGCTGCTGGAGACCGAGCCCACGGCGTCGCCGACCCGCTGGACCTCGAGCTCCTCGGCGAGCTCCGCGGCACCGTCCGACGCCGCGCGCAGGAGCGAGCCGTCCGGCTCCGCGAGCGGGTCGAGCCAGTCCTCGATCAGCTCGGGCTGCAGGAGCACCGGCATCCGCTCGTGCACGTCCGCGAGCACCCCGGCCGACGGGCGGGTGAGGATCGTCGCCGAGAGCAGCCAGGGCGCGCCCGGCTCCGCGGACCGCCACCACTCGTACAGGCCCGCGAACAGCACGACGGAGTCCCCGCCCGGCGAGACGAAGAGGGGCGACTTCGCGCCGTCGGCGCCCGTGCGCCACTCGTACCAGCCGGAGGCGGGCAGGATCGCGCGGCGGGCGGCGTACGCCTCCCGGAACGAGGGCTTCTCGGCGACGGTCTCGATCCGCGCGTTGATCAGCGGCGCACCGGCCGAGGGGTCGGCGGCGGAGCGGGGCACGAGGCCCCAGCGGGCACCCGCGAGACGGCGGCGGGGCGGGCTGCCCTCCTCGACCCCCTTCATCGACTCGGCGACGATCGGCACGCGCTGCGTCGGCGCGATGTTCCAGGACGGCTCGGGCAGATCCGCGCCGACGTCGTCGATGTCGAAGAGGGCGACGAGGTCGGCCGTGGTCTGCGAGAGGACGAAGCGTCCGCACATGGGGTCCTCCTGATGAGGGCGGTTCGTCCTGCGGCCGTCGCCCATCGGGGGGCGTGGAACACGAGGGACATTCGGCGAAGTGACGCGGACGGCGTGTGCGCGTGCGTACGATTGTAGGAACCGTCAGCGAAGGAGCCCGCCGTGCCTCTAGGAAATCTCGTGGATCGACCCTTCGGCGAATCCCCTCAGGTCCGCAACGAGCCCGTGCAGGTGCGCAGTGCCGCGCGACTCGCCTCGCTGCTGGACGCCGCGGCCGCCGTCGTCGACGAGGTCGGATTCGACCGCCTCACCACCGCCATGGTCGCCGAGCGCGCGGGTGCCGCCATCGGCACCGTGTACCGCTACTTCCCCGACCGCATCGCCGTGCTCCAAGCGCTGCGCGAGCGGGCGCTCGAGCGCTTCCGCAAGAAGGTCATCTCCGAGATCCGGGACACGAAGCCCGCGACGTGGTGGGGTGCCGTCGACTGCGCGGTGGACGCGTTCTGCGACATGCACCGCACCGAGGCGGGCTTCCGCTCGATCCGCTTCGTCGACACGGTCCACGCCCCCGAGGTCGCGGGCGAGGCGTTCGAGGCCGGCTTCTTCGCCCGCCGGTTCGCCGAGATCCTCTCGTCCGAGTACGGCCTGCCGGGCGGCGCGCAGCTGTCCTTCCGCCTGGAGGTCGTCGTCGAGGTCGCCGACTCGCTGCTCACCCGCGCGTTCCTGATCGACCCGAACGGCGACCAGCGCTTCATCGACGAGAGCCGGGCGCTGCTGCGCAACTACCTCTCGATGCACTACGGCCCGGTGGGGGACAGCGCCTAGGGCCTGTTGAACAAGAGATCGCCGTCGCGAGCACGGCCTGGTCGTGCGAGCTGCAAGGAGGGAGCCGAAGGTCGATGCGGGCATCGACCGAGGATCCCGACGCCGCAGATCGTGCGACCAGGACGAGCGGAGCACGCGAGATCTTGTTCAACAGGTCCTAGTCGTCCTGGCCGCCGCGCGCAACACTCCGCCATCCGGTTGGCGGGCGTCTCCGAATGATGTTTTGCTGACAGCCGGGTTCGCGAGGTTCCCGACCCGGGACAGGCCCGGTACGGCGGAGCGAGAGCAGGCACAGGCGTGATCGAATTCCGTGGAGTGAGCAAGCGGTACCCGGACGGCACCCGTGCCGTCGACGACTTCTCGCTCGTGCTGCCGTCGCGGCGCACCACCGTCTTCGTCGGCTCCTCCGGTTGCGGCAAGACGACGATCCTGCGGATGATCAACCGCATGATCGAGCCCACGGGCGGCACGATCGAGATCGACGGCGAGGACATCTCGACGCTCCCGGCCGTGGCGCTGCGCCGCCGCATCGGCTACGTCATGCAGAACTCGGGCCTGCTGCCGCATCGCAGGGTCGTGGACAACATCGCCACGGTGCCGCGGCTGAACGGAGTCGCGAAGAAGGCCGCTCACGAGCGCGCGCTCGAGCTGATGGACACGGTCGGCCTCGACCGCTCCCTCGCCACCCGGTACCCGAGCCAGCTGTCGGGCGGGCAGCAGCAGCGCGTCGGAGTGGCGCGCGGCCTGGCCGTCGACCCCAACATCCTGCTGATGGACGAGCCCTTCGGCGCCGTCGACCCGCTCGTGCGCGCCGATCTGCAGCGCGAGACCCTGCGGCTGCAGCGCGAGCTCGACAAGACCGTGGTCTTCGTCACCCACGACATCGACGAGGCCTTCCTGCTCGGCGACCAGGTCGTGATCCTCGAGAAGGGCGGGCGGATCGCGCAGAAGGGCTCGCCGGCCGAGATCCTCGCGGCCCCCGCCAGCGACTTCGTCGCCGGCTTCATCGGCGCCGACCGGGGCAAGCGCACGCTCAGCATCGAGGAGCGCGACGGGGTGCGCCTGGTGATCGACGGCGACGGGCGCCCCACGGGAGTGCTCCGCGGCCGGGACGGCGTCGATTCGTGAACTGGGTCGTCAACAACGTCGACTCGATCGTCGCGAACCTGCTCGCGCACCTCGCCCTCTCGGTGCCGCCGATCCTGCTCTCGTTCGTGCTCTCGGTGCCGTTCGGCTGGTTCGCCAACCGGTACCGCTGGAGTCGCGGCACGCTGCTCACCGCCCTCGGGGTGCTCTACGCGATCCCCTCGCTGGCGATGTTCATCCTGCTCCCGGCCGTGCTCGGCATCCCGCTGCGCTCGACCGCCAACGTCGTCATCGGCCTGACGCTGTACGGCATCGCGCTCATGGTGCGCACGACGGCCGACGCGCTGTCGGCGGTGTCGGACGACGTCATCCAGTCCGCGACGGCGATGGGCTACTCCGCCTGGGCGCGCTTCTGGAGGGTCGAGTTCCCCCTCGCCGGGCCCGTCCTGCTCTCGGGCCTCCGGGTGGTCACGGTCAGCACCGTCAGCCTGGTCACCGTCGGCGCCGTGCTCGGCATCCAGAGCCTCGGCCTGCTCTTCACCGACGGCTTCCAGCGCGGGATCACCGGCGAGATCGTCACCGGCATCGTGCTCACGATCGCACTGGCCCTCGCCCTGGACGGCCTGCTGGTCCTGCTCGGACGCCTGCTGATGCCGTGGACCGCGGCGGACCGCGTCCGCTCCGACCGCAGAGCCTCCGCGCCCCGGAAGGCGGTCACGTCGTGAACCTCATCCTCGAGGCCTTCGCCTGGATCGGCGATGCGGAGCACTGGACCGGGATCTACGGCATCCCCACCCGGGTCGCCCAGCACCTGGGCATCAGCCTCCTCGTCCTCGTGATCGCCGCGGCGATCGCGATCCCGATCGGCTACGCGATCGGGCACACCGGCAAGGGCAAGGGCGTCGCGGTGCCCGTCGCCGGCGGTCTGCGCGCGCTCCCCACGCTCGGCGTGCTGGTGCTCGCCGCCATGAGCCTGGGCCTGGGCCTGGGCGCACCGCTCATCGCGCTGGTGATCCTCGCCGTCCCCTCGATCCTCGCCGGCGCCTACTCCGGTCTCGAGGCCGTCGACCGTCGCACCGTCGACGCCGCGCGCTCGGTCGGCATGACGGAGTGGCAGATCCTGACCAAGGTCGAGATCCCGCTCGGGCTCCCGCTGCTGATGGGCGGCCTCCGCTCGGCGACGCTCCAGATCATCGCCACCGCCACGCTCGCCGACTTCATCGGCGCCGGGGGGCTCGGCCGCTACATCTTCCAGGGCGTGAAGGCGGGGGATTACCCGCAGATGCTCGCCGGGTCCATCATCGTCATCGTGCTCACTCTGATCAGCGAGGTGGTCTACGCCGTCCTCCAGCGGGTCGCCGTCCCGCGCGGAGTGGTCCTCGGTCTCGCCGGCAGCGCCGCCGGCCGTTCGAACATCCGCGCCTCGTCGCCCCGACGACGCGCGGTGGTGGGGATCCCCACCGAAGAGAGGAAATAGCAATGTTCACAGCACACTTCACGAAGGGCCGTGTCGCGCTGGGCGCACTCGCGGTCGGTGCCGTCGTGGCACTGGCAGGGTGTTCCTCGAGCGATCCGCTGGACGAGGGATCGGGTGCCGCCGAGGGCGGCGACACGATCGTCGTCGGCTCCCAGGACTACTACTCGAACGAGATCATCGCCGAGATCTACGCGCAGGCGCTGGAGGACGGCGGTTTCACCGTGCAGCGCGACTTCCGCATCGGACAGCGCGAGATCTACCTCCCCGAGATCGAGAGCGGCTCGATCGACGTCTTCCCCGAGTACGGCGGAAGCCTCCTCCAGGCTCTCGAGCCCGACACCACCGCGACCTCCGCCGACGACGTGTACTCGGCGCTGACCGAGGCGCTGCCCGAGGGCCTGCGCGCCCTGGACGCGGCGGACGCCAGCGACCAGAACTCGTACACGGTCACCCAGGCCTTCGCGGACCAGTGGGGCCTCACCGACATCGCCTCGCTCTCGAAGGTCACCGACCCGATCGTGCTCGGCGGCAACTCCGAGCTGCAGACCCGCCCCTACGGGCCGGACGCGCTGCAGGAGAAGTACGGCGTCGCCACCACGTTCCAGGCGATCGAGGACAGCGGCGGATCGACGACCGTCGACGCGCTGACCAGCGACCAGATCCAGCTGGCGAACATCTACACCGCCGACCCCAACATCGAGTCGAACTCGCTGCTGCCCCTCGAGGACCCCGACGGCCTGTTCGTCGCGGACAACGTGGTGCCGATCGTCTCCGAGAAGGTCGACGAGGAGGCCGCGGACGTGCTGAACGCGGTCAGCGCCGAGCTGAGCGCCGAGGACCTCGTCTCGCTCAACTCCGAGAGCGTCAACGAGCAGAAGTCGGCCGCGGCCATCGCGACCGAGTGGCTCACCTCGGCCGGCCTGATCGGCTGACCGGGTCGGCTCCGGCCGACCGCACTGCGCAGGGGCGCGTCACTCGTCGAGGTGACGCGCCTCTGCTCGTGAGAGCAGCTTCTTGCCGCCGAGCACGAGCAGCACGAACAGCACGATGACCCCGACGAAGAGGTACCCCGCCCCGTGCAGGGTGTCCGAGAGCTCCCGGTAGCCGCCCGCGACCGCCGTGCCGACTCCGACGTAGGCGAAGGACCAGATGACGCAGGCGGGCGTCGTCCACGCCATGAACGTGCGGTAGCCCATCCCGCTCATCCCGACCGTGAGGGGGATGAGCGAGTGGAGCACGGGGAGGAAGCGCGAGAGGAAGACGGCGATCCCACCGCGGCGCGCGAGATAGCGCTCGGCGCGGAGCCAGTTCTTCTCGCCGAGCCGGCGCCCGAGGCGCGAGCCGCGGATCCGGGGCCCGAAGAAGCGGCCCAGTGCGAATCCGACGGACTCGCCGCCGAGCGCTCCCACGATCACCGTGAGGGCGAGGGCGAAGAACTGCAGGGGAGTGGTGACCCCCGTCGCGCTGACGATCACCACCGTGTCGCCCGGCACGATCAGTCCGGCGAGGATCGTCGTCTCGAGGAAGATCGCGAGCCCGGCGAGCAGGGTGCGCCAGACGGGCGGCACGGAGACGACGACGTCCAGGATCGCGGTGAGAGCGTCGTTCACGTCGGAACCGTCGCCTCAGTGCACGCGCTTGAGCAGCGCCCAGAAGGTCTCGACGATCGAGCCCATGTCGACCTCGTCGTCGAGGAGCCACTGGATCTGCAGGCCGTCGGAGAGAGCCGTGATCATGCGCGCCGCGATCTCGGGATCGACGTCCGCCGCGATGAGCCCCTCGCGCTGGTCCTCGCGGACCCGGGACGCCAGGAGCTCGATGACCATGCCGTAGCGCTCGACGAAGAACGGGTGCGCGGGATGCGACCGGTCGGTCCCGTCGGCGGACAGCGTGGCGTAGAGGTGAACGAGCCCGGGCACGTCGCTGTTGTGCCGGATGAGGCGCACGAGCTCCTCGATCGCGGCGTCGCCCGACTGGTCGAGGTCGTAGGCCGTCCGGTCGAGGTCGTCGCGCTTGCGGAGGACCTCGGCGAAAAGCTCCTCCTTCGAATCGAAGTAGTGCAGCAGGCCCGCCTGCGTCAGTCCGACCGCCTCCGAGATCTCGCGCAGTGAGGCCTTGCGGTACCCCTGGCGCGAGAACACCTCGAGCGCGGTCTGCAGGATCTCCTCGCGCTTGGCGACACCCTTGGCGTAGCTCCCCTTGCTCGGCATGGATCGATCGTACGGGGCGCGGCCGGGCGTGCGGTGCATGCGCGGTCACCCGCGGTCACCCGCGCTGAACGGACGTTCAACACGCCGGTGCGATCCGTTCATCCTGAGAGGAAGCCGGGAACCGGGGCGTCGGATCCTCAGCTTCTGCGCGCTGCGGGAATCGCTCGTCCTCGAGACGTCCGCGGCAGCGCGTCTGCCGATCCCGAGTCCTTCTCGACCGTCCTCAGGCGGAGGTGTTCCTCGACGTCGAGACACTCCCCCTTGACGTCGACAGACCTTCTGCGCGCGGCCCTCCGGAGGCGGTCGAGAGCGGCCCGTGAAAGGGTGTCGCAGGAGGAGTCGGAAGGGGCGCACATCCGCCCCAGTACTGGGATCGGAGGCGATCGGCGACCGGACGCGGACCTAGGCTCGGGGCCGTGAACGAACTCCTGGATCCGCTCCTGCTGTCGAGGTGGCAGTTCGGTCTGACGACGATCTACCACTTCCTCTTCGTGCCGCTGACGATCGGCATGGCCCTGACTGTCGCGATCTTCCAGACCGCCTGGGTGCGGACTTCGAAGATCCACTACCTGCAGCTCACGAAGTTCTTCGGGAAGCTCTTCCTGATCAACTTCGCGATGGGCGTCGTCACCGGCATCGTCCAGGAGTTCCAGTTCGGCATGAACTGGAGCGACTACTCCCGATTCGTCGGCGACGTCTTCGGCGCGCCGCTCGCGTTCGAGGGGCTCCTCGCCTTCTTCCTCGAGGCGACCTTCATCGGCCTCTGGATCTTCGGCTGGGACAAGCTCCCCGAGAAGCTGCACCTCGCCACCATCTGGCTGACCTCGCTGGGCACGACGCTCTCGGCGTACTTCATCATCGCCGCGAACGCCTTCATGCAGAACCCGGTCGGCTTCCGGATCAACGAGGCGAAGGGCCGGGCCGAGCTCACCGACATCTGGGCCCTGCTCACCAACAAGGTGGCGCTCGCGGCGTTCCCGCACACGGTCTTCGCCTGCTTCATGGTCTCGGCCGCGGTCATCATCAGCGTCGCCGCGTACCACCTCTCGCGCAGCCAGCACCTCGAGACCATGCGCCCGGCGCTCAAGTTCGGCGCCTGGATGATGATCATCAGCGGCGGTCTCACCCTTCTGACCGGCGACCAGCTCGGCCTCGCGATGGTGGACACCCAGCCGATGAAGATGGCGGCGGCCGAGGCGCTGTACCGCACCTCGACCGGCGTGGACGCCTCGTTCTCGGTCTTCACGTGGGGCACGCCCGACGGCTCGAGCGAGCTGTTCTCGATCCGCATCCCCTACCTGCTGTCGTTCCTCTCGACGCACACGTTCACCGGCACGGTCGAGGGCATCAACGACCTGCAGGCGCAGTACGAGCAGGTCTACGGCCCCGGCGACTACACGCCGATCATCTGGGTCACCTACTGGTCGTTCCGCTGGATGATGGCGCTCGGCGTCCTCGCCATCGGCGTCGCCGCCGCCGGCCTCTGGTTCACCCGCAAGGGCCGCGAGCCGAAGCAGTGGATGTGGCGGATCGCGATCTGGGCCGCTCCGCTGCCCCTGCTCGCGATGATCGTGGGCTGGATCTTCACCGAGATGGGCCGCCAGCCGTGGCTGGTCTTCGGCCTGCTGAAGACCGCCGACGGCGTCTCTCCCGGCGTCAGCGGAGTCGAGGTGCTGATCTCGCTCCTCGCGTTCACCGCGATCTACGGCACCCTCGCGGTCGTCGAGTTCCGGCTCATCAAGCGGGCGGCCCAGGCCGGACCGGACGACGCCCCCGAGATCGACGAGGAGAGCGGTCGCCCGCAGCTCGTCGGCACCGTCTACTAGGAGGCACCACCATGGATCTGCCCACCCTCTGGTTCTGGATCGTCGCCGCGTTCTTCATCGGCTACTTCGTCCTCGACGGCTTCGACTTCGGCGTCGGCATGTCGCTCCCGTTCCTCGGTCGCGACGACACCGACCGCCGGGTCCTCATCAACACCATCGGCCCGGTGTGGGACCTCAACGAGACCTGGGTCATCGTGGCGGGGGCGGCGATGTTCGCGGCGTTCCCCGAGTGGTACGCGACGCTCTTCAGCGGCTTCTACCTGCCGCTGCTGCTGATCCTGCTCGCGCTGATCGCGCGCGGCGTCTCGTTCGAGTACCGCCACCAGCGCCCGGAGGCGGCCTGGAAGACCCGGTTCGACCGCATGATCGTGGTGGGCTCGGCGCTGCCGGCGTTCCTCTGGGGCGTCGCCTTCGCGAACATCGTGCAGGGCGTGCCGCTGGACGCCGACCACAACTACACCGGCACCGTCTTCGACCTGCTGAACCCCTATGCGCTCCTGGGTGGTCTGACGACCCTCCTGCTGTTCTTCACGCACGGAGTGGTCTTCGTGTCGCTCAAGACGGACGGGGAGATCCGTGAGAGGGCGCGCCGGCTGGCGACGAAGGCGGGGCTGCTCACGATCGTGGTCGCGGCGGTGTTCCTGGCCTGGACGAACCTGCAGTCGGGCACCGGCCCCTCGTGGCTGCTCTCGCTCGCCGCTGCCGGGGCACTGATCCTGGCCTGGGTGGCGAACCTCCGAGGTCAGGAGGGCCGCGCCTTCGGCCTCCTCGCCGGCACGATCGCCCTCGCGGTCCTCGCGCTGTTCACGACGCTGTTCCCCGCGGTGATGCCCGCGTCGAACGACGCGGCGAACAGCCTCACGATCGAGAACGCCTCGAGCACGCCCTATACGCTGACGGTCATGAGCTGGACGGCGCTGGTGTTCGTCCCGCTGATCGTGGGGTACCAGGCCTGGACCTACTGGATCTTCCGCAAGCGCATCACCCGCACGCAGATCCCGGTGGACGCCCACTGACGTGACGCCCGCGACCGGAAGCCCCCTCTGACGTGAAGCCCCTCGATCCCCGTCTGCTCCGCTACGCCCGGGCGGCGCGTGCGTTCCTCGTGCTCGGCGGCGCTCTCGCGCTCGCCCGCACCCTGGGAGCGATCGCGTTCGCCTGGCTGGTCGCGCAGCTCGTCGCCGGAGCGGTCGACGGCCGATCGGCATCGGCGCTCGGTCCGCTGCTGGGCGGGCTGCTCGGGGTGGTGGCGGTGCGCTCGGCGCTGGCCTGGGCGACCGAGGTCACCGCGGTCCGGGGAGGAGTGGGGGCGAAGGCGCAGCTGCGCGCCGCGGTCCTCGAGGCCGTCGTCGCGCTCGGTCCGTCCGGGCGCTCCGGAATCGGTTCCGGGGGCGACGTCGCGCTGCTGGGCGGCGGGCTCGACGCGCTCGACGGCTACTTCGCCCGCTACCTGCCGCAGCTGATCGCGACGGCGGTGACGACTCCGATCCTCGTCGGCGTGGTCCTGCTCGCCGATCCGCTCAGTGCGCTCTTCCTGGTCGTGACGCTCCCGCTGATCCCGGTCTTCATGATCCTGATCGGCTGGGCGACGCAGGCCGTGCAGAAGCGGCAGTGGGACCGGCTGCAGGCGCTCGCCTCCGGCTTCGTCGACACGGTCGGCGGGCTCGCGACGCTCAAGATCTTCGGGCGGGCGGAGCGCCAGAGCGCCAGGATCCGCGCTCTGACCGAGGAGTACCGCGTGCACACCATGAAGGTGCTGCGCGTGACGTTCGTGAGCGGATTCGTGCTGGAGCTCGCAGGGTCGCTGTCGGTCGCGCTCGTCGCGGTCTCGATCGGCCTGCGGCTGGTCGACGGGTCGCTCGCGCTGGCGGTGGGCCTGTTCGTCCTCGTGCTGGCGCCGGACGTGTTCCTGCCCGTCCGGCAGGTCGGCGCCGAGTTCCACGCGGCGGCCGACGGTGTGCAGGCCGCCGACGCGGCCTTCTCGGTGATCGAGCGCGCGGCGCTCCTGCCCGCGGCGTCCCCTGCTCCCCGCGCGCGCGGCGCCCTCGAGCTGCGGGGGGTCGCGGTCGACGACGGAGCGGGACGCGTGCTCGCTCCCGTCGACGCGACGTTCGCCCCGGGCACGATCACGGCGCTGGTCGGAGCGAGCGGATCCGGCAAGTCCACCCTGCTCGGCGTCCTCGCGGGCTTCGTGCCCTCCTCCGGAGCCGTCCTCCTCGGCGGGGAGCCGGTCGCGACGCGGTCCGGCCGCGACTGGCTGGCCTGGGCGGGGCAGCGCGCCGATCTGCTGCCCGGCACGGTCGCCTCGAACACCGCCCTCGGCGCGAGGTCGGTGGACGCTGACCGCGTCGAGCAGGCCCTGCGGCTCGCGGCGGTGGACGTCGATCCGTCGCGCCGCGTGGACGCGGAGGGGACGGGCCTCTCGGGCGGGCAGAGCGCCAGGGTGGCCGTCGCGCGCGCCGTGCACCGCCTGCTCGAGCGGGACGGCGCCGTGCTGGCGCTCGACGAGCCGACCGCGGCGCTCGACGACGAGTCGGAGCGCCGGCTGCTCGCCGGACTGCGCTCCCTGGCCGATGACGGCGCGATCGTGATCGTCGCGACGCACCGGCCGGCGACGATCGCCGCCGCCGATGCCGTCCTCGCGCTGTCTCCGGCCGAGGCGGTTCTCCGATGAGGCGCGCCGACGTCCTGCGCGCGGCGATGCCGCCCGCGCGGCGCTTCCTGCCCGGCCTCTCCTTCGGCCTGCTCTCCTCCGCTTCCGTCGTCGCCCTGCTGGCCTGCTCGGCGTGGCTGATCGTCCGCGCGGCGGAGCAGCCGCCGATCCTCTTCCTCTCGATGGCCGTCGTCGGGGTCCGCGCCTTCGCCCTCGCCCGGGCCTTCTTCCGCTACCTCGAGCGGCTGAGCGGTCACGACGCCGCCTTCCGGGCTCTCGCGGACCTTCGGGCCGGCGTCTACGACCGGCTCGTCCCGGTGGCGCCCGACGGGCTCGGCCGGGTGCGCCGCGGCGACCTCGTCTCGCGCGTGGTCGCCGACGTCGACGCTCAGCAGGACGTGCCGCTGCGGATCGTGCAGCCGCTGGTGGTGGCGCTGACCGTGTCGACGCTCGCCGTCGTGGGCGTCTGGCTCCTGCTCCCCGCCGCGGGAGCGGTGCTGCTCGCGCTCCTGCTCGTGGCCTTCGTCGCGGGGGCGCTGGGCTCCGGGCTCGTCTCGGCCCGCGCCGACCGCGAGCTGGCGCCGTTGCGCGGAGAGCTCGCGGAGCGGCTGAACCTGCTGATCACCCGTCTCGACGTCCTGATCGCCTTCGACGCGGCGGAGGGAGCGCTGGCCGACGTCGCCGAGGCGGAGGCGGCCCTCACCCGCGCGGCCCGGCGCCGCGCGATGTCGACGGGACTCGCCGTGGCGATCCTGGCGCTCTGCTCCGGCGGCGCGGTCTGGGCGTCGCTGGCGCTCGGCATCCCCTCGGTGGAGTCGCTCGGGGGTCCCGCCCTGGGGGTGCTCGCGCTGGTGCCGCTGGCCGTCTTCGAGGTCGTGGCGGTCGCTCCGGCGGCGGTGCAGTCGGCGCGCACGGCTCTCTCGAGCGCGCAGCGTCTCGCGGATCTCGACCGCGAGGCCGCATCCCCGGCCCTCGCGACCGACGCCGACGTCGAACCGCTCGCCCCGGCGCCGCAGGGTGCCGATCTCGCGCTCCGCGACGTGTCGGTCTCGTGGCCGGGCGCCTCCGCTCCGGCGCTGGCGCACGTGACCCTGGATCTGCCCGCGGGCGAGCGGGTGCTCGTGACCGGTGGCAGCGGGTCCGGCAAGACCACGCTCGCCCACGCGCTCGTGCGCTTCCTCGACCACTCCGGTTCGTACCTCGTCGGGGGAGTGGGAGGCGCGCCTCCTGCCGCAGGCCGACGTGCGGCGCGTGGTCGGCCTGGTCGAGCAGCAGCCCTACCTCTTCGACGACACCATCCGGCAGAACCTGCTCTTCGCACGGCCGTCCGCGTCGGCGGAGGAGCTGGAGGCCGTGCTCGCGCGGGTCGGACTCGCGGGGTGGACCGCGTCCCGCGGCGGGCTGGACGCCCGCGTGGGGGAGCGCGGCTCCCTCGTGTCGGGCGGGCAGGCGCAGCGCCTCGCCCTGGCGCGCGCCCTGCTGGCCGACTTCGCGGTGCTCGTCCTCGACGAGCCCACCGCCTCGGTCGACGCCCCGGTCGCCGACGCGCTGCTCGCGGATCTGCTGGACGCTGCGGGCGGGCGCACGGTGATCCTGATCGCGCACCGCGTGGATCCGTCGCTCTGCTTCGACCGCAGGGTCGTCGTCTCGCGAGGGACCGCCGTCAGCGTGTGACGAGCGCGGCGGCCCGGGCGGGCATCCCGCCCTCGGACGCCCAGCGGTCCAGGACCGCGTCCATCCGGGCGCGAGCGCGCCCGTCGAGTGCGTCGCGCAGGGGCCGCACGACGTCCCGGGCGAGCGGATCGACGAGCTCGGCCACCCGGCCGTCGCGCACGAAGCCCTCCAGCCGGGTCAGATCGGAGGCGCGCAGCAGAGCGACACGGGACTGCAGCAGCACCACCGCGGCGAGCCGGTGCTCGAAGACGGGAGGCAGCCAGAGCTCCGAGGCGAGCGCCGTCACGTCGTCGTGGGTCAGCCCGCGGAACTTGTTCAGCGCGTCCCGGACGCTCCCGCGCACCGCTCCGACCGACGCCCCGGTCGAGTCCAGGTCGTTCCCCAGCCGCTCGCGCACGTCCTGAGCGCGCCACTCGTCGCCCTCGTAGGCCAGGACGGCGCGCAGGAAGTCACCGGCCTCGCTCATACCGCCACTGCGCGAGAGGCGCACGGGCGCCGTCGGAGGCGAGGAGGATCGCGAGCTCCTCGCGCTCGAGCGACGCGACCGGAGCGTGGTCGGCCATCGCGAGGAAGGCGCCGTCGGACGCCTCGTAGCTGCCCGCCCCGCCACCGAGGGTGGCGGGGCGCTCGCCCGCGCCGAGGAAGAGGAGGTAGTCCTCGCCGGGGACGAGGAGGGGCTGCTGCGCGCTGGTGGTCAGCACGCCGTCGAGGACGCCGCCCCACTGCGTGATGACGAGGCGGTCCGGGCTCTCGCCCTTGTGCACGCCGGTCACGTCGAGCACGACCTCGGTGGTGGCGTGGGCGCCTTCCTGCTCGCCGCCTCCCGCTCCTCCTCGGACGCCTCGGAGAGAGGATTCAGGTACGGGTCGTCCCCCTCGAAGACCGGGTGCGCGACGACGTCCGATGTCGAGACGACGGTGCCCTCGACGATCCGGTCGGCGTCCGCCACCAGTTCCTCGAGCTCGTAGTACTGGTACTCGAGGATCGCCTGCGTGGTGCTCGTGACTGCGGGCGCGGCGGGAGCGGTCGCGCATCCTGCGACGAGGAGGGCCGGGAGCAGGAGCACCGCCGGGGCGACGGCACGGGTCGGAGGAGAGGGAGGCACCCCCTCCATCCTGCAGGATCGGCAGAGCGCCGTCAGGGCAGGGGGCGGCGGAGCGCGTCCAGGCGGCGACGCCACGCGTCGAGCCGGCCGGGCTCGGCGGCGAGCGCCGGTCCGCCGACCCAGGAGGTCGCCAGGCGCGCCCCGTGCAGGGCGTTGACCACCCACACCTCCCGGCCGTCGAGCGACTCCGGCTCGGTAGGCGCCTCGAGGACATCGACGCCCAGGGCGCCGGCGAGCACCGAGATCGTGCGCGCCGTGACGCTGCGCACGCGCGGGCTGGTGGGCGGAGGGACGACGAGGGTGTCGCCGAGCCACCACAGCACGGCGCTCGTCGCGCCGTCGAGGATCGCGCCGTCGGCGTCGAGGATCACGGCCTCGTCGGCGCCGTTCGCGATCGCCCGCGATCGCAGGAGCGCGAGCCGGGCGATGTCCGGACCCTTCCACTCCGGGACGCGCCGCGGGTCGACGGGGCTGGTCCAGAGGGCGACCGTGCGGGTGCGGGGCGGGGCGGGGCGCAGCCGCAGGCGCAGTCCGCCGGAGTCGAGCTCGACGCGGGGGAAGAGGTCGCCGGTGCGGGGGAGAGCGGCGACGGCCGCGTCGAAGAAGGCGCCGGCGTCGGCCGGGCCGCGGGCCGCCGAGACCGCGCCCAGGAAGCGCTCGCGGTGCAGGTCGAGTCCGCGCACGCGGCCCTCGGAGACGAGCCACGAGTCGGCGGCGAGGAGCGGGGTGCTCGACGGCTCGCGCGGGGCGCCGAGCTCCCGCCCGTCCCAGTCCCGCATCTGCTCGTCGTCCACGACGGCCTACGCTAGCCCAGTGGTCGGCGCCCCGCTCTTCGAGGACCTGCACGAGGTGGTCCTGCCGTGGGTGGACCCCGAGCGGGCGTTCCTCGCCCTGTACCGCGACTGCGAGGCCGCCTTCTGGCTCGATTCAGGGGCGGGCCTGGGCCGGTCCTTCCAGGGCTCCTGCGCGCCGTCCGAGGCGATCGTCGTCGAGGCCGGCGGCGACGTGCCGGAGGCGCTCGCCCGCGTCGATGCGGAGTCGACGGGCGGCGACCGCGCGCTCGGCCGTTACGGCTGGCTCTCGTACGAGGCGGGCGCGCCCTTCGTCGCGCTGCCCGTCCCCGAGGCGTCCGCCGACGCGCCTCCGGCCCTCGTGCTCCTGCGCGGCGACCCCGTGCTCGAGTTCGACCACGCCGCGCAGTCGCTCCGGGTCGTGTCCTCCCCGCCCCGGCGGAAGGAGGCGGACCGCCTCGCCGCGGCGCTGACGGCGCTCGCCGAAGAGCCCCTCGCGGATCCCGCTCCCGCCGAGCCCGTGTCCGGAGTCCGCTGGCGGCACGGGCGCGACGCCTATCTCGAGCTGATCCGCCTCTGCCAGGCCGCGATCCGCGCCGGCGACGCCTATCAGCTCTGCCTCACCAACGAGGTGGTCATCGAGGGCTCCTTCGACGCCGTCGAGTGCTACCGGCGGCTGCGACGCTGGAGTCCGAGCCACCACGGCGGTCTGATCCGCTTCGGCGGGCGCTCCCTCGTCAGCGCCTCGCCCGAGCGCTTCCTGACGCGCGAGGCGGGCGGACGCGCGGCGACGCATCCGATCAAGGGCACCCGCCCCCGCGGTCGCGACGCCGCCGAGGACGAGGCCCTGCGTGAGGAGCTGCTCTCCAGCGTCAAGGAGCGCGCCGAGAACGTCATGATCGTCGACCTCGTCCGCAACGATCTGGCCCGCATCGCGAGTCCCGGCTCTCTGCGCGTGGACCGGCTGCTCGAGGTCGAGACCTACCCGCACGTGCACCAGCTGGTCAGCGAGGTGTCGGCGCTGCCGGCCGAGGGAGTGGGGCCCGCGGCGTTGATCGCCGCGACCTTCCCCGCCGGCTCGATGACGGGAGCGCCCAAGCGCCGTGCCGTCGAGCTGCTGCGCGAGTGGGAGCAGGGGCCGCGCGGCGTCTACTCCGGCGCGTTCGGGAGGATCGGCGCCGACGGCTCGCTGGATCTGGCGATGACGATCCGGAGCCTCGTGATCGAGCCGGAGCGGGCACGGCTGGGCACCGGCGGCGGCATCACCGTCCTCTCGGTGCCCGAGGAGGAGGTCGAGGAGACGCGGCTGAAGGCGCGCGCGCTGCTCGCCGCGCTCGGAGTGCCCCCGGAGGTCGCGGAGGATTCGTCGCCCGGTCGCTAGGGGCCAGTAGGGTGGTTCGTCGGACGCCGCCCCCGGGGGCCGTGCGCGTCCTCCCCACCCTGATGAAGTAGGACACACCTGTGGCAGACGAGACCTCCCAGCACACCGGCGCGAACGACGAGGACCGCTACGACTTCCGCGCGCTTCAAGAGAAGTGGCTGCCGATCTGGGAGGAGACCCGCCCGTTCTCGACGGACCTCCCCGACGACAAGCGCCCCCGCAAGTACGTGCTCGACATGTTCCCGTACCCCTCGGGCGACCTGCACATGGGCCATGCCGAGGCGTACGCGCTCGGCGACGTCATCGCGCGCTACTGGCGCCAGCAGGGCTTCAACGTGCTCCACCCGATCGGCTGGGACAGCTTCGGCCTGCCCGCCGAGAACGCGGCGATCAAGCGCGGACTGAACCCCGTCACCTGGACCTACGACAACATCGAGCAGCAGAAGCGCTCGATGAAGCGCTACGCCGCCTCCTTCGACTGGGACCGCGTCATCCACACGTCCGACCCGGACTACTACAAGTGGAACCAGTGGCTGTTCCTGAAGATGTACGAGAAGGGCCTGGCCTACCGCAAGGACAGCTGGGTCAACTGGGACCCGGTGGACCAGACGGTCCTCGCCAACGAGCAGGTCCTCGCCGACGGCACGTCCGAGCGCTCGGGCGCCGTCGTGGTCAAGAAGAAGCTCACCCAGTGGTACTTCAAGATCACCGACTACGCCGACCGCCTGCTGGACGACCTCAACCAGCTCGAGGGCTCCTGGCCGTCGAAGGTCATTGCGATGCAGCGCAACTGGATCGGCCGCTCCATCGGCGCCGACGTCGAGTTCGAGATCGAGGGCCGCGACGAGCGCGTCACCGTCTTCACGACGCGCCCCGACACGCTCTACGGCGCGACCTTCATGGTCGTCGCCCCCGACTCCGACCTCGCGACCGAGCTGGTCGAGGGCGCGGAGCCGGAGCTCCGGGAGGCGTTCCGGTCGTACCTCGAGAAGGTGCAGAAATCGAGCGAGATCGAGCGCCTCACCGCCGACCGCCCCAAGACCGGCGTGTTCCTCGGCCGCTACGCGGTCAACCCGGTGAACGGCGAGCGGCTGCCGATCTGGGCCGCCGACTACGTGCTGTCCGACTACGGCCACGGCGCGGTCATGGCCGTGCCCGCGCACGACCAGCGCGACCTCGACTTCGCCCGCGCCTTCGACCTGCCGGTCCGCGTCGTCGTCGACACCTCCGCACCCGTCACCGGTGCGATCCCCGTCATCCCCGAGGACCCGGAGGAGCTCGCAGCTCTCGAGGCGCGCTACTCCGCCGATCCCGCGGTCACCGGCGAGGCGCTGACCGGCGACGGACGCCTGATGAACTCGGGCCCGCTCGACGGACTCTCCAAGCGCACCGCGATCGAGCGCGTGATCAAGCTGCTCGAGGAGCGCGGCCGCGGCCGCTCGGCAAAGAACTACCGCCTGCGCGACTGGCTGATCTCGCGCCAGCGCTACTGGGGAACGCCCATCCCGATCATCCACGGCGAGAACGGCGAGCTGATCCCCGTGCCCGAGGACCAGCTGCCGGTGGTGCTCCCGCCGACCGAGGGCCTCGACCTGCAGCCCAAGGGCTCGTCGCCGCTCGGTGCGGCGGAGGACTGGGTGAACGTGCCGAACCCCGTCGACGGCACCCCTGCGCGCCGCGACCCGGACACGATGGACACGTTCGTCGACTCCTCCTGGTACTTCCTCCGCTTCCTCTCGCCCAAGGACGACACGCAGGCGTTCGACCCCAAGCTCGCCGAGAAGTGGGCGCCCGTCGACCAGTACGTCGGAGGCGTGACGCACGCCATCCTGCACCTGCTGTACGCGCGGTTCATCACCAAGGTGCTCTTCGACCTCGGCTACGTGTCCTTCACCGAGCCGTTCACGGCGCTGCTCAACCAGGGCATGGTGCAGATGGACGGCGCCGCGATGTCGAAGTCCAAGGGCAACATCGTGCGCTTGTCGGAGCAGCTCGACGAGTACGGCGTGGACGCGGTGCGCCTCACCATGGCGTTCGCCGGACCGCCCGAGGACGACATCGACTGGGCCGACGTCTCGCCGTCCGGAAGCGCGAAGTTCCTCGCCCGCGCCTGGCGTCTCGCGAAGGACGTCACCTCGAAGCCCGACATCGAGTGGAAGAACGGCGACGCCGCACTGCGACGCCAGACGCACCGGTTCCTCGCGGAGTCGCCGTCGCTCATCGAGGCGTTCAAGTTCAACGTCGTCGTGGCCCGCCTGATGGAGCTCGTCAACGCGACCCGCAAGACGATCGACTCGGGAGCCGGAGGCGGCGACGCCGCGGTGCGCGAGGCCACCGAGGTCATCGCGATGGCGCTCAACCTGTTCGCGCCGTACACGGCCGAGGACATGTGGAACCGCCTGGGCTACCAGGGCCCCGTCGCGCACGTCGTCTGGCGGAAGGCCGACGCGACGCTGCTCGTCGAGGAGAAGGTCACCGCGATCCTCCAGGTCGACGGCAAGGTGCGCGACCGCCTCGAGGTCTCGCCCAAGATCTCGTCGGACGAGCTCGAGGAGAAGGCGCGGGCCACGGCCGGCGTCGCGCGCGCTCTGGTCGGCCGCGAGGTCGTCAAGGCGATCGTGCGCGCACCGCGCCTGGTGAACCTGGTGACGAAGGCCGTCTAGCTCTCCGTCTCGAGGGCGCGAGTCCGCGTCCGGCCGCAGGGGCTCCTCCACATCGGAGGGGCCCTTGCGTCGTCCACGGATGAGTGCTGCCGGTCCGCTCGGCCGGTCGCTGCGCTCCTAGCGTTCTCGGATGCAGCAGAGCGACGGGACGGAGGAACTGGCGCTCCTCCTGCGCCCGCGGCGGCCCCGGGCCCGCTGGCGGATCGGGACGGGGGTCGCCGTCGTGCTGGTGCTCGCCGCGGCGGTGATCGCCGTGCTGCTCGCCGGGGCGCAGGCGAGCGGTCGGACGAGAGTGCTGCCGGCGGTCTCCGCGGCGCAGAGCGGAGCACCGTCCGCAGCGCCCTCCTCCGCGGCGTCGTCGACGCTCTACGTGCACGTCGCGGGAGAGGTCGCGTCGCCCGGGCTCTACCTGCTGACGGACGGTGCGCGGGTCGCGGACGCTCTCGCGGCAGCGGGCGGGGCGACGGAGTCGGCCGATCCGGACGCCGTCAACCTCGCGCGCCGCGTGGTCGACGGGGAGCAGCTGCTGGTGCCCGCGGTCGGCGCGGTTCCGGCGGCGGGTGCCGCGCCGGGAGCGGCGGCCGCCTCCGGCCCGGTCAGTCTCAGCACCGCCACAGCCGCGCAGCTCGAGGAGCTGCCGGAGGTGGGGCCCGCGACCGCGGCGAAGATCGTCGCCTACCGCGAGGCCAACGGGCCCTTCAGCTCCGTCGATCAGCTGCTCGAGGTTCCGGGGATCGGCGAGAAGACCCTCGAGGCCTTCCGCGACCAGGTGGGGCCGTGAGGGCGGCCGACCTCCGGCTCGCGCCGATCGCCCTCGCGACGTGGACGGCCTCGGCCTCGTGCGGACTGCTGCCGATCTCCGTCGTCCTCGGCAGCGGCGCGGGGATCGTCACGACGGCCTGGGTACTCGTGGTCGTCGGGCTGCTCGTGGCGGCGCGGACGCGCAGAGCGGTCCTCGCGGTCGTCGCCGTCTCGCTCGCCGGAGCCGCCCTGGCGGTCACCGCGGTCGTCCTCTCGGCTCCGGGACGGCATCCGGAGCCGCTCGTGCGGGCGGCCGAGGAGCGGACGCGGATCGAGTTGGAGGTCGGGGTCGAGACAGCGGCCCGGCCTCTCGCCACCGGCGGCGTCTGGTTCGACGCGGTCGCGCTCTCGGTCCGAGGCGCTGCGACCGCCGCACCCGTGCGCGTGTTCCTGGCCGATCCCGGCGGACGGGTCCCCGTCGGCTCCGAGCTGCTGCTCGAGGTGAGGGCGGACGGCGGAGGGGACGATCCTGTGGCGCAGCGCACCCTCGTCACCGCGTCGGCGGTCCTGGGCAGGCGACCGCCTGCGGGAGTCGCCGGTGCCGCCGAGGTCCTGCGGTCCCGCTTCCTCGCCCGCACCGCGGTGCTCGGCGGAGACGTCGCCGGGCTGCTGCCCGGGCTCGCGACCGGCGACACGACCGCCCTGCCGGCCGATCTCGAGGAGGACATGCGGACCGCGTCGCTCACCCACCTCACGGCCGTGTCCGGCGCGAACTGCGCCGTGGTCGTCGTCTCGGGCTGGACGCTCGCCTCCCTCCTCGGAGCGAGCCGGCTGCTCCGGACGCTCGCGGCCCTCGCCGCGCTCGCCGCCTTCGTGGTCCTCGTCACGCCGGAGCCGAGTGTGGTGCGCGCCGCGGCGATGGCGACCGTGGTCCTCCTGGCCCGCCTGAGTCGGCGATCGGGAGCGGCCGTGCCGGCGCTGCTGCTGAGCGTCGTCGTGCTCGTGGTGGCCGATCCGAGCATCGCGGGGAAGCTCGGCTTCGTGCTGTCCGTCCTCGCCACGGCCGGTCTGCTGCTGCTCGCCGAGCCCCTGATGCGCCGGCTCGCCGAGATCCTGCCCCGTCCCCTCGCCCTCGTCCTCGCCGTGCCGACGGCCGCGCAGCTCGCCTGCCAGCCCGTCGTGCTGCTCGTCGACCCGTCCGTCCCCGTATACGGGATCCTCGCGAACCTGCTCGCCGAGCCCGCCGCTCCGCTCGCCACCGGGCTCGGGCTGGTCGGCTGCCTGCTCGCGCCGTGGTGGCCGTCCGCGGCCGACGTCGCGATCCGCCTGGCCGCGGTGCCCACCTGGTGGATCGCGTCGATCGCCCGCGCCGTGTCGGGCTGGCCGTCACCGCGGCTCGCCTGGTGGCCGGGGCTCGTCGGGGTGCTCGCGCTGACCGTGCTGACCGTGCTGGCGCTGCTCCTGCTGACGCGCTCGCGCCGGTGGGCGGCGGCACGACGGGTGATCGCCGCCGGTCTGGCCGCTCTGCTCGTCGCCGGAGCGGCCTCCACTCTCGCCACGCCACTCCTGCGCTCCGCGTCGGTGCCCGAGGACTGGCGCGTGGCCATGTGCGACGTGGGTCAGGGCGACGCGATCCTGCTCCGGGGGGACGCGGGCGTGCTGCTCGTGGACGCCGGCCCGCTGCCGGAGCGGCTCGACGCCTGCCTCGACCTGCTCGGCGTCGAGCGCGTCGCGCTGCTCGTGCTGACCCACTACGACCTCGACCACGTGGGAGGGCTGGAGGCGGTGGTCGGTCGGGTGGATGCCGCGCTCGTCGGCCCCGCCGTCGAGCCCGAGGACGAGCGCGACCGGCGGGCGCTCCGGGAGGGAGGGGCGGAGGTGCGCGAGACGGCACGGGGCGAGGAGGGAGCGCTCGGGTCCCTCCGCTGGCGCGTGCTGTGGCCCGAGCAGGGGAGTGCGCTGAGCGGCAACGCCGCGAGCGTCACCGTGCGCGTCGACATCCGACCGGACTCGATCGGCGGCGCGCTGTCGATCGCGCTCCTGGGCGATCTGGGGGCGGAGGAGCAGGGCCGGCTCGCGCGCCTGGCGCCGGAGCAGGTGGACGTGGTCAAGGTCGCCCACCACGGATCGTCCGACCAGGCGCCCGCGCTGTACGACGCCCTCGCCGCGCGCCTCGGTCTGGTCTCGGTCGGAGCGGACAACGACTACGGGCATCCCGCTCCGTCACTGCTCTCGCTCCTCGCCGAGCGCGGGGTCGAGGCGCTGAGGTCGGATGTCGAGGGTACGGTCGTCCTGGCGTCGCGGCCGGACGGGATCGCGGTGTGGGCGAGCGGCGCAGCGGCGGTCCCGGCGGCCGCGGGCGGGCACGGGCAGACCGTAGGGTGGATGGCGCTCGAACGGGCGGGCGACGGCGATCGCAGGACGGAAGGACGACGGCATGGCAGGCAGAGCCCCCTCGCGCGCGAAGGCGGCGCCCTCGAAGGCGGCGATCCCGCAGCTCGCGTGGAACGAGACGCGGCCCGCTCCCGTGGTGCTGATCACCGGCCCCGAGCAGTTCCTCGCCGATCGCGCCCTGCGGTTCCTCCGCGAGTTCCTCCGCGCCGAGGATCCCAGCCTCGAGGTCAGCGACATCGACGCCGGCGGCTACGCGCCCGGCGAGCTGCTGACGCTCGCGAGCCCGTCCCTGTTCGACGAGCCGCGCCTCATCCGCGTCTCGAACGTCGAGAAGTGCACCGACGCGTTCCTCATCGAGGCCGTCGAGTACCTCGCGGCGCCCGCCGACGGAGCGACCGTGGTGCTGCGGCACGGCGGCGGCAACCGCGGCAAGAAGCTCCTCGACGCCATCCGCTCGGGCAGTGGAGGCGGCATCGAGATCGTCTGCGCCGAGCTCAAGCGCGAGAGCGACAAGGTCGACTTCGCCGTCGCCGAGTTCCGCACCGCCGGCCGCACCGCGACGACCGGTGCCGTCCGTGCCCTGGTGTCGGCGTTCTCGGACGACCTCGACGAGCTCGCGTCCGCCTGCCAGCAGCTCATCTCGGACGCCTCGGGAGAGATCACCGAGGCGACCGTCGCGAAGTACTACGGCGGCCGGGTCGAGACGACCGCGTTCACCGTCGCCGACTCCGCGATCGCCGGCCGCCACGGGGAGGCGCTGCTGGGCCTCCGGCACGCGCTCGCGTCCGGCGCCGACCCGGTGCCGATCGTCGCCGCGTTCGCCAGCAAGCTCCGCACGATGGCGAAGGTCGCCGGTTCCCGCGAGGGCTCCGGCCAGATCGCCTCGCGCCTGGGCCTCGCCCCCTGGCAGGTCGACCGAGCGCGCCGCGACCTCCAGGGCTGGACCGGCGACGGCCTGGGCACCGCGATCGAGACCGTCGCCGACGCCGACGCGAACGTCAAGGGCGGCGGCCGCGACCCCGTCTACGCCCTCGAGCGCATGGTCTCCGTCATCTCCGCCCGCGGGCTGCACCCCTGAGGAGGGGGGCTGGGGGCTCGGGGGGCTGGGGTCTCTGGGTCTCTGGGTCTCTGGGTCTCGGTACGCCCCTGCGGGGCTACTCGACCACCGGGTACGGAGGCGGAGGCTCAGGGGCGCGCTGCTCCGTCCGCGAGCGGTGCGCCCATCCCTCGTTGCCCTCCCCGCGAGCGGCGCTCCCGCTCGCGCCTCTCTGCTGATCCAGTAGTCCGCGCACCGGACGTCTCGAGATCCCCGCACTCCCGGAGTCGCCGGGTCTCGATACGCCCCTGCGGGGCTACTCGACCAGCAAGGGTGAGGTCTCGACACGCCCTTGAGGGCCTGCACGACCAGCAAGGGTGGAGGGCCCGATCCGCCCCTGCGGGCCTACTCGACCAGCGAGGGTGCAGGTCTCGTCGACACGCGACCGCCGCACCGCTGGAACATCCTCATCACCCCACGCCCCCGCAGGACCACCCGACCCGCGCAGCGGGAGCCCCCTCGACCAGCCGCACGCCCCGCAGCGTCACCGCCGATCCGCGTCCCAGCGGATCGCCGTACGCGGAACGCACCACGCTCCTCTCACCGCGACCCCCTCCGCGAGCCGACCGCGCGACGGACGACGAGGAACGAGGAGTCCGTCGACCGCGAAGCGGAAACGACGAAGGGTCCGGCCATCGGCCGGACCCTTCGTCGTTGCAGCGAAGCGCAGTATTACAGCGCAGCGACCTGCTTCGCGATGGCCGACTTGCGGTTCGCGGCCTGGTTCTTGTGGATGACGCCCTTGCTGGCGGCCTTGTCGAGCTTCTTGGCGGCGAACGCGAGGGCGGTCGCGGCCTGGGCGGCGTCGCCGGCGGCGATGGCGGTGTGGACCGAGCGGACGGCGGTCTTGAGCTGGCTCTTGACGGCCTTGTTGCGGTCGTTCGCCTTCTTGTTCGTGAGGTTGCGCTTGATCTGCGACTTGATGTTTGCCACGTGGATTACCTTCTTCTCGGATGTGCGTGTGTGCAGCCGGCTACTCGTCGGAGTGCCCCTTCCGGGCGGCGCGGGCCGTCCCGGTGCGACTGGAGGTCGCCGGCTTCTGATCACTCCACGTACGCCGGGGGGTGCCGGTGGTGGAGCGCAAGCCAACAAGGAACTTTAGCGCACCCGTCGTCCCGCTTCAACCGCGGCCCGCCGACGAGTCGGCCCCTCGGGCGGTACGGTGATCAGCGATGCCACGTCTCGCCGATCACCTCCCCGCGGTGCCGCCGTCCGGCATCCGCCGCCTGTTCGAGATCGCCCTCCGTCTCGAGGGCGTCACCTTCCTCTGCGTCGGTGAACCCGACGTGCCGACCGCGCCGCACATCATCGAGGCCGCGCGCGCGGCGTGGGCCGCGGACGACACGGACTACGGGCCCAACGGCGGCCTCCCCGAGCTCCGCCGCGCGATCGTCGAGAAGCTCGCCCGCGACAACGGCATCCGCGCCGATGTCGAGCAGGTCTGGCTCACCGTCGGCGGCACTCAGGCGCTCTACCAGGCGATGACCCTGACGCTGCGCACCGGCGACGAGGTGCTGGTGCCCGATCCCGGGTACACCACGTTCACCATGAACGCCCGGATGATCGAGGCCGTCCCGGTGCCCTACACGCTCCGTCCCGAGAACGGCTTCCTCCCCGATCTCGACGAGCTCGAGCGCATCGTCACCGACCGCACCCGGGTGATCATCGTGAACAGCCCGTCGAACCCGCTCGGGATCGTCTTCCCGCGCCCGGTCCTGGAGCGGCTCCTCGAGTTCGCCCGCCGGCACGACCTGTGGATCATCAGCGACGAGGTCTACGAGTACTTCACCTACGGGCGCCCCCACGTCAGCCTCGCGAGCATCGCGCAGGAGCTCGGGCACGACGACGACCGCGTGTTCAGCGTGTTCTCCTTCTCGAAGACCTACGCCATGACCGGCGTCCGCGTCGGCTACCTCGTCACCCCTCCCGGCCTGACGACGACCATGGTCACGGTGCAGGAAGCGGCGATCAGCTGCGTCGCCTCGCCCGACCAGCGCGCGGCCCTCGCGGCGCTGACCGGCCCGCAGGAGGCGGTGGCCGACGCCGCCGCGCACTACCTGTCGAACCTGCGTCTGGCGACGTCGATCCTCGACGAACGGGGGATCCGCTACCGCGAGCCCGAGGGCGCCTTCTACCTGTGGATCGACCTGTCGCACGCGACCGGTGGCGACGTCGCGTCCTGGGTCGAGGCGTTCCTCCTCGAGACGCTCGTCGCCGTCGCCCCGGGCAGCGCGTTCGGGCGCACGGGCGAGGGCTGGATCCGGATCTGCCTCGCGGCGGACCCCGCCGACATCGAGCACGGCCTGCGCACGCTGCCCGCTCCGGCGCGCCCGTGAGCGCGGACGGGATCCTCGTCCGCCGCGTGCGCGAGGACGAGCACGCCGAGGTGTCGCGCCTGCGTCTGGCCGCGTACGCGCACGACTACGAGCTGGGGGAGGAGTACGCGGCCGACGTCGCGGACGTGTCCCGGCACGACCGCGAGGGCGAGGTGTGGGTGGCCGAGGACGCCGACGGCCGGATCCTCGCGACGGTGACCACCGCCGCTCCGAGCACGAACCTCTACTCCCTCGGCCGCCCGGGCGAGCTCGACTGGCGGCTGCTCGCCGTCGCTCCCGAGGCGCGCGGCCGGGGCCTGGGCCGCCTGCTCACCGAGTTCGTCGTGATGCTCGCGGTCGAGCGGGGCCTCGACCGCGTCGTGATGAACAGCGGGACCGACATGGTCGCCGCGCACGCTCTCTACGAGAGCATGGGCTTCGTCCGCCTTCCCGAGCGCGAGAACCCGCCCGGAGTCGAGCCGACGCGCACCTACGGCCTCGACCTGTAGCGCAGAGCGGCGCACGCTCGCGGAGGGGGCGTCCCGGCCGACAGCGTCCGATCCCTCTTCTCCGCCGAGGTTCTGCACCGCATCCCACCCGCCGCGCACCGACGTCACCGGCCCTCCAGGCCCTCCGCCCGCCGACGCACCCCGACCGTGGGACAATGGCCCCACGATGTCTCCACGTGCACACCTCGGGCTCGAGCCCGCCGCGACCGATCCGGCGTCCATCCGCAACTTCTGCATCATCGCCCACATCGATCACGGCAAGTCCACCCTCGCCGATCGCATGCTCGGCATCACAGGTGTGGTCGAGGACCGCGCGATGCGCGCGCAGTACCTCGATCGCATGGACATCGAGCGCGAGCGCGGCATCACGATCAAGTCGCAGGCCGTGCGCATGCCGTGGGAGCACGAGGGCCGGACCTTCGCCCTCAACATGATCGACACCCCCGGTCACGTCGACTTCTCGTACGAGGTCAGCCGCTCGCTCGCCGCGTGCGAGGGCGCGATCCTCCTGGTCGACGCCGCGCAGGGCATCGAGGCGCAGACCCTCGCGAACCTCTACCTGGCGCTCGAGAACGACCTCACGATCATCCCGGTCCTGAACAAGATCGACCTCCCCGCCGCCGACCCCGACAAGTACGCGAAGGAGCTCGCGAGCCTCATCGGCGGCGATCCCGACGACGTGCTCCGCGTCTCGGGGAAGACAGGCATGGGCGTCGAGGCCCTGCTCGATCGCGTGACGCAGCTCATCCCGCCGCCCGTCGGCGACGCCGACGCCCCCGCGCGCGCCATGATCTTCGACTCGGTCTACGACGCCTACCGCGGAGTCGTCACCTACGTCCGCATGATCGACGGCAAGCTCTCGCCGCGCGAGAAGATCCAGATGATGTCGACGCGGGCCACTCACGAGATCCTCGAGATCGGCGTCTCGAGCCCGGAGCCGGTCGCCACCCAGGGTCTCGCCGTCGGCGAGGTCGGCTACCTGATCACTGGAGTGAAGGACGTCCGCCAGTCGAAGGTCGGCGACACCGTCACCACGGCGTCCAAGCCCGCGACGCAGGCGCTGCCGGGCTACACCGAGCCGCTGCCGATGGTCTTCTCGGGCCTCTACCCGATCGACGGCAGCGACTACCCCGACCTCCGCGAGGCGCTCGACAAGCTCAAGCTGTCCGACGCCGCGCTCGTCTACGAGCCCGAGACCTCGGTCGCGCTGGGCTTCGGCTTCCGCTGCGGCTTCCTGGGCCTCCTCCACCTCGAGATCGTGACCGAGCGCCTGGACCGCGAGTTCGGCCTCGACCTCATCACCACCGCTCCCTCCGTCATCTACGAGGTGATCACGGAGGACAAGAAGACCGTCACCGTGACGAACCCGAGCGAGTTCCCGGGCGGCAAGATCGCCTCGGTCACCGAGCCGATCGTGAAGGCCGCGATCCTCGCGCCCAAGGACTACGTCGGCACGATCATGGAGCTCTGCCAGAGCCGCCGCGGCACCCTGATCGGCATGGAGTACCTCGGCGAGGACCGGGTCGAGATCCGGTACCACATGCCCCTCGGCGAGATCGTCTTCGACTTCTTCGACAACCTGAAGTCCAAGACCGCCGGCTACGCGTCGCTCGACTACGAGCCGGCGGGCGACCAGGAGGCCGACCTCGTGAAGGTCGACATCCTGCTCCAGGGCGAGCAGGTCGACGCGTTCAGCGCGATCGTGCACCGCGAGAAGGCCTACGCCTACGGCGTGCTGATGACGGGGCGCCTGCGCAAGCTCATCCCTCGGCAGCAGTTCGAGGTCCCCATCCAGGCCGCGATCGGCGCCCGCATCATCGCGCGTGAGTCCATCAGCGCGATGCGCAAGGACGTCCTGGCCAAGTGCTATGGCGGTGACATCACCCGCAAGCGCAAACTGCTCGAGAAGCAGAAGGAGGGCAAGAAGCGCATGAAGATGGTGGGCCGGGTCGAAGTGCCGCAGGAGGCGTTCATCGCCGCGCTCTCCGGAGACGTCGAGACCAAGGACAAGAAGTGAGCGTCCGGCGCTCGAGCTTCGAGGGGCAGCCGCAGGTCACCTACGCGGCCGTCGGCGGAACCCTGGCGCCCGATCTCCTCGAGTACCCGCCGGACGGCTTCACCGCCGAGCGCTTCGAGGCGCGCCTCGGGTCCGGAGACGAGCGCTTCGCGATCACGACGGCGTCGCTGATGACCTGGGGCGTGCAGCGCGGCAGCGGCATCCGCGTCGAGGACATCACGAGCGGCAGCGGCGTGCAGTACACGGGGGTCAACTTCGACTCCGCCGGGACTCCGATCGATCTCACGAGCCGCCCCACGGAGGAGCGGTTCGGTCCGGACGGCACCCCCTACATCACCGCCGGCGTCACCGCGGTGCTCAAGGTCGACCTGCTGGGCCGCACCTTCGACGCTCCAGTGCGCGTGGTCTACGTCGTCGACGAGCCCGACCAGGTCGGCTTCGCCTACGGCACGCTCGAGGGCCACCCCGAGAGCGGCGAGGAGTCGTTCGTCGTCGAGAAGCGCGCCGACGACTCCGTCTGGCTGGTCATCCGCGTCTTCTCGCGCCCCTCCACCCGCCTCTACCGCCTCGGCTCCCCGGTGCTGCGCGCGGTGCAGAAGAAGCAGGTCAAGAAGTACCTGCGCGCGCTGCTGCCGGCGCGCGTCAGCTGACGTGGGCAGCGCCCTCCCACTGGCCGATCCGGCCCCGCTCGACGGGCTCCTGCCCGGTTCCGTCGCCGACGGCGCCGAGCAGCGCGACCTCGGCCTCTACGTGCACGTGCCGTTCTGCCGGGTGCGCTGCGGCTACTGCGACTTCAACACCTACACGGCGACCGAGCTGCGCGGGGCGAAGCAGTCCGACTACGCCGAGCAGGCGGTCGCCGAGATGACCCTCGGCGCTGAGGTGCTGCGCCGTGCGGGACTGCCCGAGCGGCCCGCCGCGACGGTGTTCTTCGGCGGAGGCACGCCCACGCTGCTCCCGGCGGAGGACCTCGTCCGCATGCTCGACGGTCTGCGCTCGCGCTTCGGCATCGCCGACGGCGCCGAGATCACGACCGAGGCGAATCCCGACTCCGTCGACGCCGCGTACTTGCGCGCCCTCGCCGACGCCGGGTTCACCCGCGTCAGCTTCGGGATGCAGTCGGCAGTGCCGCACGTGCTCGCGACCCTCGAGCGCACCCACGACCCCGAGCGCGTCCCGCTGGTGGTCGAGTGGGCGCGGGAGGCGGGACTGCAGGTCAGCCTCGACCTCATCTACGGCACTCCGGGGGAGTCGCTCGCCGACTGGGAGCGGTCGCTCGACTCCGCTCTCGCGAACCGCCCCGACCACCTCTCGGCCTACGCGCTGATCGTCGAGGACGGCACGAAGCTCGCCCGGCAGATCCGCCGCGGCGAGGTGGCGACGCCCGACGACGACCTCACGGCCGACATGTACGAGCTGGCGGACGAGCGCCTCGCGGCCGCCGGCTACTCCTGGTACGAGGTCAGCAACTGGGCGATCGACGACGCCCACCGCTCGCGCCACAACCTGTCCTACTGGCTCGGCCACGACTGGTGGGGCGTCGGACCGGGTGCGCACAGCCACGTCGGAGGCGTGCGCTGGTGGAACGTGAAGCATCCGGCGGCGTACGCCGACCGGCTGCGGGCCGGATCGAGTCCTGCCGCCGGTCGCGAGACCCTCGATGCCGCGACGAGGGGCGTCGAGGACGTGCTGCTGCGCTCGCGCCTCTCGGACGGCCTGCCCGTCGAGGCGATCGACCCGGAGCGCCGGCGCGAGGTCGCCGGGCTCATCGCCGACGGGCTGATCGACGGCCGGGCGGCTCTGCAGGGCCGCGTGGTGCTGACGCTGCGCGGCCGGCTGCTGGCCGACGCGGTGGTGCGCCGCCTGACCGACGGCTGATCGAGGCTCCTGCCGGCCGACGCGGAAGTGCGGCGGCTGACGGACCGCTGACGAACGGCCCAGTCGCCCCACCTGCTGGTCGAGTAGCCCGCGGAGCGGGCGTATCGAGACCCGCCGCTCCCGGAGGACGTGGGTCTCGATACGCCGCCGGCGGCGGCTGCTCGACCAGCAGGGAAACGGGCCGCTCGACCGGCGGCAGCCGCCTTACTTGAAGAACGGGATGCTCAGCGGGTACGTGTAGTACTCGCCCGCGCTCGCGCGCACCGAGGCGATGATCGCGAACACGATCACGAGGATCGGCACGACGAGGAACACGATGAACCCGACGAGGACGAACGTCAGGATCGTGCCCGCCACGTAGGCGATCAGCGTCGTCAGGTGGAAGTTCAGCGCGGTCTTCGCGTGCGCCTCCAGGAACGGGCCCCGGCCCTTGAACACGAGGTACACGATCAGCGACGGCAGGATGCTGAAGAAGATGCCCAGGACGTGGGTCACGATCGCCCAGGTCTTCTCGTCGGCCGGGTTCAGCGGGGGCGCCGGCGTGCTGTACGCGGGGGGCGGGGGAGGGGGAGGCGTGGTCGACATGAGGTCTCCTGTTCCGGGCGTCATCGCGACGGGCGACCCCCGTGCGCTCGGCGTCCATCGTGGCACGTCGTGTGGCGCACCGCGCGGGCCGCGCAGCCGCGCCGGAGGAGGAGTCCCCTCCTCACCACGCCGATCCCGCGCGATCCCCCGTCCCTCCCCCGCTCGCGGGTATGATTGGCACTCGAAGTTGCGGAGTGCCAAGCTCCGTGCGGCGCGTCGGCGCCGCGGTGGTTCGTGCCGAGAGGCACCCGGAGCCCGGCGGGAGGTCGGTCGTATGGTGACGGAGCGCGGTCTCCAGGTCCTGCGCGTGATCGTGCAGGACTACGTGGCCCACCGCGAGCCCGTGGGCTCGAAGTCGATCGTCGAGCGGCACTCGTTCGGCGTCTCGGCGGCGACGATCCGCAACGAGATGGCGCAGCTCGAGGAGGAGGAGCTGATCGCGGCTCCGCACACCTCCTCGGGGCGCGTTCCCACCGACAAGGGCTACCGCCTCTTCGTCGATCAGCTCACCGACCTGCGCCCGCTCACCGCCGCGCAGCGCCAGGCCATCGAGACCTTCCTCGGCCAGAGCCCCGACCTCGACGAGGTGCTGGTCAAGACCGTGCGGCTGCTCTCGCAGCTCACCAACAGCGTCGCGCTCGTGCAGTACCCGTCGTTCGGAGCCGCCCGCATCCGCCACGTGGAGCTCGTCGCCCTCGCGCCGCGCCGCCTGCTCTCGGTGCTCATCACCGACACCGGCCGGGTCGATCAGCGCGTCCTCGAGACCCCGGCCGACGTCGACGCCGAGTTCCTCGGCGAGATCCGCGCCAAGCTCAACACGGCCGTGATCGGCCTCGGGCTCCAGGCCGCCGCCGAGACGCTCCAGGCGGCCGCCGAGCGGTTCACGCCGGAGCGCCGCGACGTGCTCGCGCCGATCCTCCAGACGCTCCTCGAGCAGGTCGGCGCGAATCGGCAGGACCGCCTCGTCATGGCCGGCGCCGCCAACCTCGTCCGCACCGAGGAGGACTTCTCGGGCAGCATCTACCCGGTGCTGGAGGCGATCGAGGAGCAGGTGGAGCTGCTCCGGCTGTTCGCCGAGATGGTGCCGGACCCCCGCGGCATCTCGGTGCGGATCGGCCGCGAGAACGCCCCGTTCGGCCTGCAGGAGACCTCGGTCCTCACGAGCGGCTACAACACCGCCGGCGGCCAGGTCTCGCGCCTGGGCGTCCTCGGACCGATCAGGATGGACTACTCCGGCAACATCGCCGCGGTGCGCGCCGTCGCCCGCTACCTCTCCCGCCTCCTCGGCGAGGACTGACCCCTTCACTTCCCCGACTCGCCGGTCGCCCCGGCTCCCATCCGGTCCGCCGTACCCGGTGCACCGACCCACGAACGAAGGACGAAGCCACCTGTGGCCGATCACTACGAAGTGCTGGGCGTCGCCCGCGACGCCTCCGCCGACGAGATCAAGAAGGCGTACCGCCGACTCGCCCGCGAGCTGCACCCCGACGTCAACCCGAGCGCCGACGCCTCCGAGCGGTTCAAGCTCGTCACGCACGCCTACGACGTCCTGAGCGACGCCCAGCAGCGCCAGCAGTACGACCGCGGGCCCCAGGAGGGCTTCCCCGGCGGCGGTCAGGGCTTCGGCGGCTTCGGCGACATCTTCGAGACGTTCTTCGGCCAGGGCGCCCAGGGCTCCTCCCGCGGGCCGCGCTCCCGCCGTGAGCGCGGGCAGGACGCGCTCCTGCGCGTCGAGGTCTCGCTCGACGAGGTCATCTTCGGCACGCACCGCGATCTCGAGGTCGACACGGCCGTGCTCTGCGAGACCTGCCAGGGCTCCTGCTGCCAGCCCGGCACCTCGCCGGTCACCTGCGACATCTGCCACGGCTCCGGCCAGATCCAGCGCACCGTCCGCTCGCTCCTGGGCAACGTCATGACGGCGAGCCCCTGCGGCACCTGCCGCGGCTACGGCACCGTCATCGCCACCCCGTGCTCGACGTGCCAGGGCCAGGGCCGCGTCCGCGCGCGCCGCACGATCCCCGTCGACGTCCCCGCGGGCGTCGACACCGGCCTCCGCCTCCAGATGCCGGGCAGCGGCGAGGTCGGACCCGCCGGCGGACCGAACGGCGATCTCTACCTCGAGATCAAGGTCAAGCACCACGACGTCTTCAGCCGCAACGGCGACGACCTGCTCTGCACCCTCGAGGTGCAGATGACGGATGCGATCCTCGGGTCCACCACGACGCTCGCCGCCCTCGACGGCGACATCGAGATCGAGGTCAAGCCGGGCACCCAGAGCACCGAGATCGTCACGATCAAGGGCCGCGGAGTCACGAAGCTGCGCGGCAACGGCCGCGGGGATCTGCGCGTGGGCATCCAGGTCGTCACCCCGACCAAGCTCGGCCACCGCGAGCGCGAGCTCGTGCAGGAGTTCGCGAAGCACTACAAGCCGCAGAAGCCCGCGCTCACCCACTTCCAGCAGGGCCTCTTCTCGAAGCTCCGCGACCGCTTCCTCGGCTGATCGGCGCACGGCGGTGGCGCACCACTACATCGACGAGTCCCTCGACTCCGGCGACTTCGTCGCGGGCGGACGCCTCGCCCTGACCGGTGCCGAGGCGCGTCACGCCGCGACGGTGAGCCGGATCCGCGCGGGCGAGACGATCCGGGTGGGCGACGGGCGGGGTCTCGTGGCGACGGCCGTCGTCGAGAGCGCCGAGCCCTCCCGCGTCGCCCTGGTCGTCGAGTCGGTGGAGGAGTCGGCCGCTCCGGCGCCGCGCCTCGTGCTCGCCCAGGCGCTCGCGAAGGGCGACCGGGACGAGCTGGCCGTGCAGGCGGCCACTGAGCTCGGGATCGACGAGGTCGTCCCGTGGCAGGCCGCCCGGTCGATCTCGCGCTGGAGCGGACCCAAGGAGGAGAAGGGCCGCGAGCGCTGGCGCAGCATCGTGCGCGAGGCGAGCAAGCAGTCGCTCCGCGCCCGGGTGCCCGAGGTCTCGGCCGTCGCCTCGACGCGCCTGCTCGCCGACCGCGCGGCGACCGAGCGCGTCCTCGTGCTCGAGCCGTCCGCCGAGGTCCGTCTCTCCTCCCTCGAGCCCGACGGCCGCGACATCGTCCTGGTGGTCGGCCCGGAGGGCGGTGTCGCTCCGGAGGAACTGGCGCTGCTCGCGGCGGCGGGCGCCGAGGCCGTCGCGCTGGGCGACACCGTGCTCCGCACCTCGACCGCCGGCCCGGCGGCCATCGCCGTGCTCTCGGCCCGCCTGGGCCGCTGGTAGCCGCGACGCGCGCCCTGGGCGAACGGGGCCCCCTCGCCGGCTCCCCGGCGTTTAAGATGGACCCATGAGCGAACCCACCGTCTTCACGCGCATCGTCCGGGGCGAGATCCCCGCCGACGTGGTGTTCGAGAACGAGCGGGTTCTCGCCATCACCGACATCGCGCCGAAAGCGCCGGTCCACCTGCTGGTCTTCCCCAAGACGCAGGAGTACGCGACCGTCGCCGAGCTCGGCGCCGCCGACCCGGCCCTGCTCGCCGAGATCGTCCAGGTCGCGCAGACCCTGGCCGACGCCCACTGCGGCGGGCAGTTCCGCCTCGTCTTCAACTCGGGCGAAGCGGCCGGGCAGACCGTGTTCCACGTCCACGCCCACGTGATGGGCGGACACCTGACGGAAGGCTCCCTTGCCACCGGTTGACCACGCGGGCGACAGCCCCGAAGCACCGACCCCCGCCGAGTCGACCCCGACCGGCACGACCCTGGGCACGACGCGACGCGTCATCGCCGTCGACGGAGTCGCCATGGTGCGCCTCCTCGGACCCCAGGACCGCCTCATCAAGGCGGTCGAGACACGATTCCCTGACGTCCAGGTGCACGTGCGCGGCAACGAGGTGACGCTCGAGGGCGAGCCCTCTCCCGTCTCCGCGGCGGCGCGCCTGGTGGAAGAACTGGTGACCATGACCGCAGGCGGCCACGACCTCGACCCCGAAGGGGTCCGCGAGTCCGCTCGCATCCTCCAGAACGGCGGATCCGTCAGCCCGGCGGAGGCGTTCGGGCAGGCGATCCTGACGGCGCGCGGCAAGAGCATCCGCCCCAAGACCCTCGGTCAGCGCGAGTACGTCGACGCCGTCGATCACAGCACGATCGTGTTCGGCATCGGCCCGGCCGGAACCGGCAAGACCTACCTGGCGATGGCGAAGGCCGTGCAGGCGCTGCAGCGCAAGGAGGTCGAGCGGATCATCCTGACCCGTCCGGCCGTCGAGGCGGGGGAGCGGCTGGGATACCTGCCGGGCTCCCTCACCGACAAGATCGACCCCTACCTCCGTCCGCTCTACGACGCGCTCAACGAGATGATGGATCCGGAGATCGTCCCCAAGCTGCTCGCCGCGGGCACCATCGAGGTCGCCCCGCTCGCGTACATGCGCGGGCGCACCCTCAACAACTCGTTCGTCGTGCTCGACGAGGCGCAGAACACCACGCCGGAGCAGATGAAGATGTTCCTCACCCGGCTCGGCTTCGGCTCCAAGATGGTCATCACCGGTGACATCACGCAGGTCGACCTGCCGACCGGGGCCAGCGGCCTCCGGCTCGTCACCCGGGTGCTCGACGGCATCGACGACATCCACTTCTCGAGGCTGACCAGCGAGGACGTGGTGCGCCACAGCCTCGTGGGCCGGATCGTGGACGCCTACACCGAGTACGACCAGCAGAAGCAGGCGCAGCACTACGAGCGCGAGCAGGCCCGCGACTTCGCGAACCGCGCCGAGCGGCGCGCCGGCTCCCCGCGCGCCTCCGGCGACGCGCAGCCCAAGCGCCCGCGCGGCTGACCCGCCGACCCGATCATCCCGACGAAGAGGAACACCGCCCCCGTGAGCATCGAGATCAACAACGAGTCGAGCGTCCCCGTCGACGAGGCGGCGCTGCTGCGCCTCGCCGGCTACGCGCTCGACACGATGCACGTGCACCCGGACGCCGAGCTGGCGATCGTGCTCGTCGACGAGGGCGCCATGGAGCAGCTGCACGTGCAGTGGATGGACGAGCCGGGCCCGACCGACGTGCTCAGCTTCCCGATGGACGAGCTGCGCCCCGGCACCGAGGACGAGCAGACCCCGGCCGGTCTGCTCGGCGACATCGTGCTCTGCCCGCAGGTCGCTCAGACGCAGGCGGAGGCCGCCGGGCACTCGGTGCTCGACGAGCTCCTGCTGCTGACGGCCCACGGGCTCCTGCACCTCCTCGGCTTCGACCACGCGGAGCCCGACGAGGAGCGCGAGATGTTCGGCATCCAGCGCGACATCCTCGTCGGCTTCCACATCAGCGAGCGACGCCGCTAGGCCTCGCCGTGCTCACCCTCCAGCTCCTCATCGCCGCCCTCGTCCTCGTCGCGGTCGGCGGATGGTTCGCCGCGACCGACGCGGCCCTCGGCGTGCTCTCGCGCAGCGACGTGCTCGAGATGGCGAACCACTCGCGCAGCGCCCGCGCCCTGCGCGCCATCGCCGGCGACATGAGCGCGCATGTGAACGTCGTCAACTTCTCGCGGATCGCGGCCGAGACGACGGCCGCGGTCTTCGTCACGACGGTCCTCGTGGTCGTCGTCGACCAGCTCTGGCTCGCGCTGCTGCTGGCGATCCTGATCATGGCCGCCGTCTCCTTCGTGCTCGTCGGCTCGAGCCCCCGCAGCGTCGGCCGGGCGCACGCGCGCGCCGTGCTGGGCACGAGCGCCTCCCTGATCCACGTGCTGCGCGTGGCCCTCGGGCCCGTGGCGCACGGCCTCGTCGCTCTCGGCAACCGGGTGACCCCCGGCACCGGCCGCTCCGCCGGCTTCTCCTCCGAGGAGCAGCTGCTGAGCATGGTGGACGAGGCCACGGAGCAGGACGTCCTCGAGCAGGACGACCGCGAGCTCATCCACTCGATCTTCGAGTTCAACGACACCCTCGTGCGCGAGGTGATGGTCCCGCGCACCGACATGGTGACGATCGAGTCGACGGCGTCGATCGGAGCGGGCATGGGACTCCTGCTCAGCCGCGGCATCTCGCGGCTCCCCGTCATCGGCGAGGGCGTGGACGACGTCCTCGGCGTGCTCTACCTCCGCGACGTCGCCCGCCACACCTACGAGCGGCCCGACGACGACGACGTCGTCGCCGACCTCGCTCGACCGGCGCTCTTCGTGCCGGAGTCGAAGATGGCGGACGAGCTGCTTCGCCAGATGCAGCTGGAGTCGAACCACCTCGCCATGGTGGTCGACGAGTACGGCGGCATCGCCGGCCTCGTGACCCTCGAGGACCTGATCGAGGAGCTCGTCGGCGACATCTCGGACGAGTACGACCGCGAGGTCGATCTCTTCGAGGAGATCGAGCCCGGCGTCTACCGGGTCTCGGCGCGGCTCCCGGTCGACGAGCTCGGCGAGCTGTTCGAGATCGATCTCGAGGACGACGACGTCGACTCGGTCGGCGGACTGCTCACCAAGGCCTACGGCCGCCTCCCGGATCGCGGTGCCAGCGCCCGGATCGACGGCGTGATCCTCGAGGCCGAGCAGGCGGACGCGCGCCGCGGCACCATCTCGACCGTGCTGGTCCGCCGCGATCCCGACTACGACCCGAGCGGCGAGACCGGCGACGGTTCCGCTCCGATCGGGGGCGACGACGGCGAGGCCGACGCCGATGAGGGCCCGACCGGGGATACTCGGAGCCGGGACGCACGCGCCCGGGACCCGCGCGCCGCTCCGACCCGGACGGCCCCGTCGCGGGCGTCGCAGACCCGAGCGGCGAACGCCCGGGCCGCGAAGGACCGCGAGACGCGGAGCCGAGCAGCCGACGACCGATCAGCGGGCGCCCCCGCCGACGACAGACAGAACGAGGACGCACGATGACCGACTCCAGCCCGCCCACGACGCCCTTCCGCGCGGGATTCGTGTCGTTCGTCGGCCGCCCCAACGTCGGCAAGTCGACCCTGACGAACGCCCTGGTCGGCGAGAAGATCGCCATCACGAGCTCCAAGCCGCAGACCACGCGCCGCGCGATCCGCGGCATCGTCCACCGGCCCGACGGCCAGCTCATCGTCGTCGACACCCCGGGCATCCACCGCCCGCGCACGCTCCTCGGCGAGCGCCTGAACTCGCTCGTCACCTCGACGCTGGGCGACGTCGACGTCATCGGCATGCTCTTCCCCGCCGACGAGCCGATCGGCCCCGGCGACCGCTTCATCAACGAGCAGCTCGACGCGTTCCCGCGTGCCCGCAAGGTCGCGATCGTGTCGAAGGTCGACCTCTCCTCGAAGAAGTCGGTCGCCAAGCAGCTGCTCGCCGTCTCCGAGCTCCGCGAGTGGGACACGATCGTGCCGATCTCGGCCGTCACCGACGAGCAGCTCGACGTGCTCGCCGTGGAGCTGCTCCGTCTGATGCCGGTGTCGCCCGCCCTCTACCCCGAGGAGGCCGTGACCGACGAGGACCTCGGCTCGCGCATCGCGGAGTTCATCCGCGAAGCCGCTCTCGAGGGCGTCTCGGACGAGCTGCCGCACTCCCTCGCCGTGACCCTCGACGACATGGTCGAGCGCGAGGACGGCTCCTTCATCGACATCTACGCCAACGTCTTCGTCGAGCGCGACAGCCAGAAGGGCATCATCATCGGCAAGGGCGGGCAGCGCCTGCGCGAGGTCGGCGCGGTTTCGCGCGAGCAGATCGAGCGCCTGCTGGGACGCCGGGTGTTCCTCTCGATCCGGGTGAAGGTCGCCAAGGAGTGGCAGCGCGACCCGAAGCTGCTGGGGCGCCTGGGCTTCTGATCCGCTCGGCGCACGTCGATCAGCCGTCGGGACGACGACTCCGCGGCGCTCGACGTCTAGCGTGAGAGGCATGCGCGTGCTCCTGGACCGACCGGCGACGCTCCCGATCGCCGGTGCCCTGCTCGCCGTCGCGCACCTGCTGGCGCTCGCGAGTGGCGTCTCGAGCGCCTCGCCGTCCGCGGGCCTGCTCCTCGGGCTCGCCCTCGCGCTGGCGGGCCTGCTCCCGGCGCTCGCCCCCACCCTGGCCGCCGCCGGGATCCTCCTCGGCGGAGCGGTGCCGGTCGGCGGTGTGCCGTTGGACGGCGTCGTCGTCGGAGCGGTCGTGCTCTGGTCGACGGCGCGCCGACTCGGGCCGTGGACCCGATCGCTCGCGCTGGTCGGCGCCCTCCTGCTCTGCGGGCTCGGCGGCGTCGTCCTGTCGGCGTCGCTCCGCCCGTCGCTCGACTCGCCCGAACCGCCCCAGAGCATCCGCTTCCTCGTCCTGGTCGCGGTCGCGGTCCTCGTCGCCGCCGTCCTGGCGGCGATCGCGGTGCTGTCCTTCGTCCGCGGGCTGCGGAACCCGGTCGGTCCGGAGGATCGGATCGAGCGCCTCCTCGAGCGCGTCGCCGGACCGCAGGACGCTTTCGCGGCCGGATCGGCCGGTGCCCAGGCGCTCGTGCTGCTCGTGATCTCGGTCGTGCCGTACTCCGTGGGCGAGGACTCGCTGCACCCCTTCGTCGCCGGAGTGCTGGCCGTCGCGCTGGTGCTGCACCGCCGCTCGCCCGGGCTCGCGCTCGGCGTCGCTTGGATCGGCGCCGCCCTGCAGATGGGCGTCCGGCTGGAGCCCGCTCCGTCCGACCTGGCGATCCTCGTCGTGCTCTTCGGGGCCGGCGCCGCCGACTCGAAGCGGGTGCGCACGGCGGGTGCGGTGTCGGCGGTCGTCGGCACGGTCGTCGCGGTGGCGTACCTCTCGATCGCCTTCGGCCTGGCCCAGGACTCGCCGAGCAGTCTGATCGCCGTCGGCGCATCCTCCGGCGGCATCCTCGCCACGCTCGGCCTGTCCTGGACCATCGGCCTCCTCTCCCGCGCGGCCCGCCGCGCCCGCGTGGGCCAGTCCGAGCGCGACGAGGCCGAGCGCGAGCGCGCGCGAGCCCAGCGCGAGCTCGACACCGTCGAGGAGCGCAACCGCATCGCCCGCGACATGCACGACGTCGTCGCGCACTCGCTCGCGGTCGTGATCGCCCAGGCCGACGGTGCCCGCTACCTCGGCTCCACCAGTCCCGAGCAGACCGACGCGGCCCTCCTGACGATCTCGGGCGTGGCGCGGGACGCCCTCGGCGACGTGCGACAGCTCCTCGCGCAGCTGCGCCACAGTCAGATGGACGGCCCGCAGCCCGAGGCGCGCGATCTGCCCGCGCTGCTCGAGAGCGTCAGCGGCACGGGCGCTCCCGTCCGCTCCGAACTGGGTCTCGACCTCGAGTCCGTCCCGCGGGCCACCGGACTGGCGCTCTACCGGATCACGCAGGAGGCGACGACCAACGCCCTCCGCCACGGCCGGCCCGGCGCGCCCCTCGACATCGCGCTGCGCCGCGAGGGCGGCGATGTCGTGCTGACGGTGCGCAATTCCCGGTGCGAGGACGCGCTCGACACTCCGGGGAGGGCCACGGCCTGATCGGCATGCGCGAGCGCGCGGTCCTCGCGGGCGGCACACTGCTCGCCGGTCCCGACGGCGACCACTTCGTGGTCGACGCCCGGCTCCCCGCTCCACCCGTGCCCCCACGCACCTCGCCCGTCACCCTCGTCCCGCCGCTCGCCTCCGGAGGCATCCCGTCATGACCGACCCCATCCGCATCGTCCTCGTCGACGACCAGGCGCTGTTCCGCGCCGGCATCCGCATGCTGCTCAGCTCGCAGCCCGACCTCGAGGTGGTCGGCGAGGCGTCCGACGGCGCCGAGGGCGCGGAGGTCGTCGCCCGGGTCGCACCGGACGTCGTGCTGATGGACATCCGGATGCCCGGTGTCGACGGCATCGAGTCGACGCGGCGGATCCTCGCCCGCGCCGCCGAGACGGGGACGCCCGCTCCGCGCATCCTCGTGCTGACGACCTTCGACCTGGACGAGGCCGCGGCCCGGGCGATCCGCGCCGGGGCGAGCGGCTTCCTCCTCAAGGACACCGAGCCCGGTTTCCTCCTCGCCTCGGTGCGGACGGTCCACGCGGGCACGGCCGTGGTCGCGGCCTCCGCCACGCGCGAGCTCTTCGAGCACTTCGGCGCGCCGGGCAGCGGTCGGGAGACCCCCGTCGCGTTCTCGACGCTCACCGACCGCGAGCGCGAGATCTTCCACCACGCGGCGCGAGGACTGAGCAACACCGAGATCGCGACGGCCGAGTTCCTCAGCGAGGCGACCGTCAAGACCCACATCAGCCGCACGCTGGGCAAGCTGGGCCTGCGCGACCGCGTGCAGCTGGTCGTCTACGCCTACGAGAACGGCCTCGTCGCCTGAGAGCGCCCGGGCGACCTGGGCGCGGAGGCAGTGCTAGCCTGGCCCCGTGCGCTTCGGTCTGCTCCTTCTTAGCTGCCGCGACGAGTCCTAACCCCCAGGCCTCCCTCGTCGCGGAGTCCGTCGACGCCTGATCGCAGTTCCCTCCGCGAGGTCGCATCCGATTCCCGGATCCCCGCGAGACCGACACGGGCGCGCATCCGCGCCAGGAGACCCTCATGAAGAACACGCAGAAGCCCTCGACCATGCCGATCCACAAGTACCGGCCGTACCACGAGCAGATCACGGTCGATCTGCCCGACCGCACGTGGCCGACCAAGCGCATCACGACCGCGCCGCGCTGGTGCGCCGTCGACCTCCGCGACGGCAACCAGGCGCTGATCGACCCGATGAGCCCCGAGCGCAAGCGGATCATGTTCGATCTGCTGGTCTCGATGGGCTACAAGGAGATCGAGGTCGGCTTCCCGAGCGCGAGCCAGACCGACTTCGACTTCGTCCGCAGCCTCATCGAGGAGGGAGCGATCCCCGAGGACGTCACCATCCAGGTGCTGACGCAGGCGCGGGACCACCTGATCGAGCGCACGTACGAGTCGATCCGGGGCGCCCGGCAGGCGATCGTGCACCTGTACAACTCCACCAGCGTGCTGCAGCGCGAGGTCGTGTTCCGCAAGGACCGCCAGGGCATCATCGACATCGCCCTGGCCGGCGCGCGCAAGTGCCGCGAGATGGAGGCGTCGGTCCCCGGCACCACCGTCTACTACGAGTACTCGCCCGAGAGCTACACGGGCACCGAGCTCGAGTTCGCCCGCGAGATCTGCGATCGCGTGGTCGAGGTCTTCGAGCCGACCGCCGACCGCAAGGTGATCCTCAACCTGCCCGCGACCGTCGAGATGGCCACGCCCAACGTCTACGCCGACTCGATCGAGTGGATGAGCCGCAACCTGGCGCAGCGCGAGAACATCATCCTGTCGCTGCACCCCCACAACGACCGCGGCACGGCCGTCGCCGCCGCCGAGCTGGGCTACCTGGCCGGCGCCGACCGCATCGAGGGCTGCCTCTTCGGCAACGGCGAGCGCACCGGCAACGTCGACCTCGTCGCGCTGGGCGTCAACCTGTTCACGCAGGGCATCGACCCGCAGATCGACTTCGGCGACATGGACGGCATCAAGCGCACCGCCGAGTACTGCAACCAGCTCGCCGTGCCCGAGCGCAGCCCCTGGGCGGGCGACCTCGTCTTCACCGCGTTCAGCGGTTCGCACCAGGACGCGATCAAGAAGGGCTTCGAGGCCATGGAGGCCGAGGCCGAGCGCACCGGTCGCGGCGTCGACGAGCTGACCTGGGCCGTTCCCTACCTGCCGGTCGACCCGAAGGACCTGGGGCGCTCCTACGAGGCGGTCATCCGCGTCAACTCGCAGTCGGGCAAGGGCGGAGTCGCGTACCTGCTGAAGACCGACCACGCGCTGGACCTCCCGCGCCGCCTCCAGATCGAGTTCTCGGGCGTCGTGCAGGCCAAGACCGACGCCGAGGGCGGCGAGGTCACGAGCGAGCAGATCTGGACGATCTTCCAGGACGAGTACCTGCCCGCTCCCGCGCACCGCGCCGACGAGAAGTGGGGCCGGTTCGAGCTGACCCGCACCAGCACGTCGAGCGACCTGGGCGGCACCATCGCCCTGAACGCGGTGCTGCGCGTCGGCGACGAGATCATCGAGGCGAACGCCTCGGGCAACGGCCCGGTCAACGCCTTCGAGTCCGTGCTGAGCCAGCACGGCGTCGAGGTGCGGGTGCTGGACTACGTCGAGCACGCTCTCAGCGCCGGCGGCGACGCGCTGGCCGCCTCGTACGTCGAGTGCTCGGTCAACGGCCGCACCCTGTGGGGCGTGGGCGTCGACGCCGACATCTCGACCGCGTCGCTGAAGGCGATCGTCTCGGCCGTGAACCGCGCCCTTCGCGAGGAGGCTCCCGACCGCGAGCTGGCGTCCGCCTCCGTCTGACGCGCGTCCGTCCTCCGGCCCCGCCGAGGGAACCCCGCACCGTCCAGGGAGCCTGCACCAGCGGGTTCCCTGGGCGGGTCGGGGTTCCCTCGGTGCGGGAGACGGGGCTCGGGGCTAGGCGCGGCGGCGCCAGCGGAGGCGCGGCACGCCGCTGAGGGCGCGCTGCTCGGGCAGGCTCCAGCCGTAGCGCACGGCGAGCAGACGGATCAGCGTGGTGACGCCCACGGCGAGCGGCGCGGCGAAGTCGATGAGCATCCCGAAGCGCAGGCCGGTGACGAGGACGGCCGTGCCCGCGGTCGCGGCGACGGCGTAGAGCGAGCCGACGTGCATCAGCGCGATCGGCCGGTTCAGCAGGATGTCGCGGATGACCGAGCCGCCCACCGCCGACACCGTGCCGACGAAGACGGCCGGCACCTCCGGCACTCCGAGCGCCAGCGCCTTCGTGGTGCCGATCGCGCCGAAGAGGCCCAGGGTCAGGGCGTCGAGGGCGGTGATCGTGCCGTCGACCCGGTTGAGCACGTGCTGGAGCAGCATCCCGACGAGCGAGGCCGTCACCGCGACGATCAGGTACGCGTTGGTGTGCAGGGCCACGAGCGGCGTCTGCAGCAGCAGATCGCGCAGCACACCGCCTCCCAGGCCCGTGGCCGTGCCGATGATCGTCACGCCGAGCAGATCGATGCGGCGGTCGCGGAACTCGCCCGCGAACATCGCGCCCTGGAGGCAGCCGATGGCGATCGCCAGGAGGTCGGCCCAGGCGGGGATCACGAAGAGGGTGTCGGCCACCGGCCCATCGTTCCACGGGGGAGACCGGCCTGTCGGCCCGGCGGCCGGGAGGTTGTCGGTGGCGGGGAGGATAATCGAGGGCATGCCCACCTATCGTGACGAAGCCGTGGTGCTCCGCACGCACAAGCTGGGCGAGGCCGACCGCATCGTGACCCTGCTCTCCCGCGGGCACGGCAAGATCCGCGCCGTCGCCAAGGGCGTCCGCAAGACCGGTTCCAAGTTCGGCTCGCGGCTCGAGCCGTTCATGGTCGCCGACCTGCAGCTCTACGAGGGCCGCAGCCTCGACATCGTCACGCAGGCCGAGTCGATCGGCGCGTACGGCGCTCTCATCGCGGCCGACTACGACTGCTACACCGCGGCGAACGCGATGGTCGAGACGGCTGACCGGCTGACCGACTCCGACGCGTCCCTCCAGCAGTACCTGCTCCTCGTCGGCGCCCTGCGCTCGCTCTCGCGCCGCGAGCACGAGGCGGTGCTCACCCTCGACTCCTACCTCCTGCGCGCACTGTCGATCGCGGGATGGGCGCCGAGCTTCGAGGACTGCGCCCGGTGCGGCGCCCCCGGCCCGCACGGCGCCGTCGTCGTGCAGATGGGCGGCGTCGTCTGCCAGGACTGCACCCCGCCCGGTGCTCCGCGCGTCGCCCCGGAAGTCGTCGTCCTGCTCGGAGCGCTCCTCACCGGAGACTGGGCGCACGCCGAGACGACCGAGCCGTCGACGCGGTCGCGGGCGAGCGGAGTCGTCGCCGCCTACACGCAGTTCCACCTCGAACGCGGACTGAGATCACTGGAGCACGTCACCCGATGAAGCCCTTCACGCACAAGGACGCCGAGCCCTACCGCGAGCTCGACTGGACCGGCGTCCATCCGCCCGAGATCCCCCGGAAGGCCGTGCCGGGTCACGTCGCGATCGTGATGGACGGGAACGGCCGCTGGGCGAACGGCCGCGGACTCACCCGCATCGAAGGGCACAAGCGCGGCGAGGCCGCCCTGCTCGACGTCGTGGCGGGAGCGATCCAGATCGGCGTCAAGCACCTCAGCGTCTACGCGTTCTCGACCGAGAACTGGAAGCGCTCGCCCGAGGAGGTGCGCTTCCTGATGGGCTTCAACCGCGACGTCCTGCACCGCCGCCGCGACCAGCTGAACGAGTGGGGCGTGCGCATCCGCTGGGCCGGCCGCAAGCCACGGCTCTGGGCCTCGGTGATCAACGAGCTCCAGTTCGCCGAGAAGCTGACCGAGGGCAACGACGTCCTCACGCTCACGATGTGCGTGAACTACGGCGGCCGCACAGAGATCGCGGACGCCGTGCAGCGTCTCGCGGGCGAGGTGGCCGCGGGCAGGCTGAAGCCGTCCGGCATCACCGAGAAGACCATCGCCAAGGCGCTCTACGTGCCCGAGATGCCCGACGTCGACCTCTTCGTGCGCTCCTCCGGCGAGCAGCGGACGAGCAACTTCCTGCTCTGGCAGAGCGCCTACGCCGAGATGGTGTTCCTCGACCGGCTCTGGCCGGACTTCTCGCGCACGGATCTCTGGGAGGCGATCGAGCACTACTCCGGACGCTCCCGCCGATTCGGCGGTGCCGTCGACGTGCCGGGAGCGTCGAAATGATCCGCGTCGGCGTCGTCGGCTACGGACTGGCCGGCAGCGTCTTCCACGCGCCGTTCCTGGCGGCCGACCCGGTCTTCGGGATCGTCGCGATCGCCACGTCGAACGCCGAGCGCGCGGCGTCGGCGGCCGCCTCTCATCCGGGTGCGCGCATCGTGCCTGACCTCGAGGCGGTGCTCGCGGAGCGTCCGGAGCTCGTGGTGCTCGCCTCCCCGCCGTCGGTGCACCGCGAGCAGGCCGTGGCCGTGCTCGAGGCGGGCGTCGCCGTGGTCGTCGACAAGCCGTTCGCGCCGAGCGTCGCCGACGCCGAGGCGATCATCGCGGCGTCCGAGGCGAGCGGAGCGCCGGTGCTCGTCTTCCAGAACCGCCGCTGGGACGCCGACCTCCTGACTCTGCAGCGGCTCCTCGGCGAGGGTGCGCTCGGCGACGTCCTCCGCTTCGAGTCGACCTTCGAGCGCTGGAGCGCTCCGAAGACCGGCCGCTGGCAGGGCGAGATCGGCCCCGAGCAGGGCGGCGGGATCCTCTTCGATCTCGGCAGCCACCTCGTCGACCAGGCGCTGGTCCTGTTCGGGCCGGCCGTGGTCACCGCGGCTGAGACGCGCATCGTGCACCCGGGCGGTGCGAGCGAGGACGATGCGTTCCTCTCGCTGCTGCACGAGAGCGGCGTGCGCTCGCACCTCGCGATGAGCCGCGTCGCCCGCGCCTCCGGTCCGCGGTTCCGCGTGCTCGGCACGACGGCGGCCTTCTCGGTGGACGGTCTGGATCCGCAGGAGAACGCGCTGCGTCACGGAGGCGCCCGCCCCGACGACGCGGACTTCGGCGAGGTCCCGCGCCGAGCGTGGGGGCTGCGGAGCGACGACGCCGGATCGCGCGCGGTGCCGAGCGAACGGGGCCGCTACGCCTCCTTCTACGACGGAGTCGCCCGCACCCTGCTCGAGGGAGCGCCGCCGCCCGTCGACGTGCACGAGGCCCTGTCGGTCGTCGCCGTGATCGAGCAGGCGCACCGCCTCGCCGCCCGCTGAGCGCCGACGCGCCCGGCGAGGGTGCGGTCTTGGCGATCGGGCGGGGGAGGGGGATCCTCGAAGGGTGAGTACTCCGGGCCCGTCCATGACCGCTCTGCGCGAGCGGTTCGCCGGGGCGCGCGGCTATCACAACGCCTGCACCCTCGGCCTGCCGCCACGCGAGAGCGTCGAGGCGCTGCGGGTCGACCTCGACCGCTGGTCGGCGGGGGAGAGCACCGCGGCCGGCTACGGAGTGGTCGCCGAGAGCGCCCGATCGTCGTTCGCAGGGCTCGTCGGCGTGCCGGTGGATCGTGTCGCGATCGGCTCGCAGACATCGGTGATGGCGTCGGTGCTCGCCGGATCGCTGCCCGACGGCGCCCGGGTGCTGTGCGTCGACGGCGACTTCTCCTCCATCGTCTTCCCGTTCCTCGCGCAGGCGCACCGGGGAATCGAGGTCCGCTCGGTGCCGCTGGAGGCGCTGGCCGACTCCGTCGAGCCGGCGGACGACCTCGTCGTGTTCTCGGCCGTGCAGTCGAGCAGCGGCGCGATCGCCGACCTCGACTCCGTGATCGAGGCGGCGGCCCGGTGCGGTGCCCGCACGGCGTGCGACCTGACGCAGGCGGCGGGGGTGCTGCCCGTCGACGCCTCCCGCTTCGACGCGACCCTGACCCACGCCTACAAGTGGCTGTGCTCGCCCCGCGGAGTGGCGTTCCTGACCGTCTCGCCCGAGTACGCGGCCGAGCTCGTCCCGCTGCAGGCCGGCTGGTACTCCGGGGAGGACGTCTGGTCCTCCTGCTACGGACCCGCCATGCATCTCGCCGAGAACGCGCGCCGCTTCGACGTCTCGCCCGCGTGGCAGGCCTTCGTCGGAGCCGAGGCGTCCCTCGCGCTCCTCGGGTCGCTGGACGCCGACGAGGTCTGGCGGCACGCCTCCGGGCTCGGCGATCTGCTCTGCGAGCGGCTCGACCGCGACCCGCAGCACCGAGCGCTCGTCTCGTGGCCCGACGAGGACGGCGCCGATCTCGCCCGTCTGCTGGAGGCGGGCATCCGCGTGTCGGGGCGCGGCGGTCGGCTGCGGGTGGCCTTCCACGTCTGGAACGACGAGTCCGACGTGGACGAGCTGGTCCGGCTGCTGAGGGAATAGCAGTGCCGCGGCGCGGTTGTCCTCCACGTGACTGACGCGCAGCCCCCCATCACCGTCGACATCTGGTCGGACATCGCCTGCCCCTGGTGCTACATCGGCAAGCGGAAGTTCGAGCGCGGGCTGGAGGCGTTCCGCCTCGCCCACCCGGAGGCCCCCGAGGTGTCGCTCGAGTACCGCAGCTTCGAGCTGTCGCCCGACACCCCCGAGGACTACCGCGGCGGGGAGGCGGCGTTCCTGGCCGAGCACAAGGGCATCCCCGAGGCGCAGGCCCAGCAGATGCTGGACGACGTCACCGCGATCGCGGCGAGCGTCGGCCTCGACTACCACTTCGAGACGGTCCGGCACGTCAAGACCGTCACCGCGCACCAGGCCCTGCACCACGCCAAGACCGAGGGACTGCAGCTCGAGCTGAAGGAGCGCCTGCTGCGCGCCTACTTCGTCGAGGGGCGCGACCTCGCGGATCCCGCCGTGATCGCGTCGCTCGCCGCGGAGGTCGGCCTGGACGAGACCGGCACCGCGCAGGCTCTCGCCGAGCAGCGCCACCTCGCCGACGTGCAGGCCGACATCGCCCAGGCACGCGAGTACGGGATCAACGGCGTGCCCTTCTTCGTGCTCGACGGGCGCTTCGGCGTCTCGGGAGCGCAGGAGCCGCAGGCGTTCACCGAGGTCCTCGAGCACGTCCTCGCGCAGCGGGTGAGCGCCGCGTGAGCGGATTCGAGATGCTCGGCGCGGCGGACGTGCCGGTGTGCGAGGACGGCGTCTGCGCCGTCCCCGCCGTCCCCGCCGTCGTCGCTCCGGTCAGCGCGGAGGCTCCTCGACGCTGATGTCGGCCACGGTCGCGCCGTAGGCCGCGATCAGAGCGTCCGCGTCGACGAACGCGCTGCGCCCGCCGGTGCCCGCGCCCATCGCGATCCGCTGCCCGCGGATCCGCTCGTCGGCGAAGACCGGCCACGCGGTGGTGGAGCCGATCGGGGTGATGGTGCCGCGACGGTAGCCGGTGGCCTCGAAGGCCGCCGTCTCGTCGGGCAGGCGCAGCTTGTTCACTCCGACGACGGCGCGGAGCTTCGGCCACGAGATCTGCCGGCCGCCCGGGATCAGCGCGAACAGCAGAGCGGCGTCGTGGCGCTTCACGACGAGCGACTTCACTATCGTGGCGGGGTCGATGCCCAGGAGCCGCGCCGCCTCCGCGAGGCTGCCCGCCTCCGGTCGGTCGACGACCTCCACGTCCAGGCCGCGCGCTCGCGCATCCTCCTCGAACCGCGCCGGTCCGTCCTCCACAGCGTCGATCGTGCTCATCGTCCGGGTCTCCTCTGCTCGTCCCGCCTTCCCCAACACAGGATCTGGGAGAATCATTACCGATGTCCTCCACTCTTCTGGCCCCACCGCCCGCGCGACCCGCGCCGGCGCTGCGCATCGGCCCCCTCGAACTCGACGCGCCGGTCGTCCTCGCTCCCATGGCGGGGATCACCAACACCGCGTTCCGCCGCCTGTGCCGCGAGTTCGGCGCGGGCCTCTACGTGAGCGAGATGATCACCTCCCGCGCGCTCGTCGAGCGCACGCCGGAGTCGATGCGGCTCATCCGCCACCACCCGAGCGAGTCCGTCCGCTCGATCCAGCTCTACGGAGTCGATCCGAAGACGGTCGCCGAGGCCGTCACCATGCTCGTCGCGGAGGACCGCGCCGATCACATCGACCTCAACTTCGGCTGCCCCGTCGCCAAGGTGACCCGCAAGGGCGGGGGAGCGGCGCTGCCGTGGAAGCTGCCCCTGTTCCGCCAGATCGTCGAGGGAGCGGTGAAGGCGGCGGGCGACGTCCCGCTCACCGTCAAGATGCGCAAGGGCATCGACGCCGACCACCTGACCTACCTCGAGGCCGCCCGCGCGGCGGAGGGCGCCGGAGTCGCGTCGATCGCCCTGCACGCGCGCACCGCATCCGAGTTCTACAGCGGTCACGCCGACTGGTCGGCGATCGCGACGCTCAAAGAGGCGATCACGAGCGTGCCCGTGCTCGGCAACGGCGACATCTGGTCGGCCGAGGACGCGCTGCGGATGATGGCCGAGACCGGCTGCGACGGCGTCGTCGTCGGTCGCGGCTGCCTCGGCCGCCCGTGGCTGTTCGGCGATCTCGCCGCGGCCTTCGCCGGGTCCGACGAGCGCTTCCGCCCGACGCTCGGGCAGGTGGCCGCCGCGTTCCGGCGCCACGCCGAGCTCATCTGCGAGTTCTTCGAGAGCGAGGAGCGCGGCTGCCGCGACATCCGCAAGCACGTCGCCTGGTACTTCAAGGGCTACCCCGTCGGCGGCGAGCTGCGCGCGCGCATGGCGTCCGCCGAGACGCTCGCCGAGCTCGACGAGCTGCTCGCGCAGCTCGACCCCGAGGTGCCGTACCCGGGCGAGGCCGCCGAGGGGCAGCGCGGTCGCGCCGGATCCCCGAAGGTCCCGTCGCTGCCCGACCGCTGGCTCGAGTCGCGCGAGCTCGACGCCGGTCAGCGCGCCGACGTGTCCGCCGCCGAAGTCCACCACAGCGGTGGATGACCGCGCGCTCTGGGGGTACTCGCTCGTCGATGTCGAGCGGTTCCTGCCGGAGGACCACTCCACCCGCCGCTCCGACTTCGCCCGCGACCGGGCGCGGCTCTTCCACTCCAGCGCGCTGCGCCGCCTCGCGGCCAAGACGCAGGTCCTGAGCCCCACGGCCGGAGTCGACTTCGCCCGCAACCGCCTCACGCACTCGCTCGAGGTGGCCCAGATCGGCCGGGAGCTCGCCACGAGCCTCGACCTCGACCCCGACGTCGTCGACACCGCCTGCCTCGCCCACGACATCGGGCACCCGCCCTTCGGGCACAACGGCGAGCGCGCCCTCAACGCCTGGGCCGACGGCATCGGCGGCTTCGAGGGCAACGCGCAGACGTTCCGCCTGCTCACCCGCCTCGAGCCCAAGGTCTTCGGCGATGACGCGCGGCCGTACGGACTCAACCTGACCCGCGCGAGCCTCGACGCGAGCTGCAAGTACCCCTGGCCCGACACCCGCTCTGTCGCCGACCCGTCCGGGCGGGCCAAGTTCGGCTTCTACGCCGACGACGCGCCGGCCTTCACCTGGATGCGGGAGGGCGCGCCCGAGGGCGTGCGCTGCATCGAGGCGGAGGTCATGGACCTCTCGGACGACATCGCCTACTCGGTCCACGACTTCGAGGACGCCGTCGTCTCGGGCTACATCGACGTCGAAGCGCTCGGCTCCCGGAGCGACCACGACGACCTCGTCGCCTCGATGCACGCCTGGGTGGGCGGCGAGATCGAGCACTCCGAGCTCGTCGCGGCCTTCGACCGTCTCGACTCGCTCGACGTCTGGCTCGACTCCTGGGACGGCTCCCGCCGCGACCAGGCGCGCCTGAAGAACCTGACCAGCCAGCTCATCGGCCGCTTCGCCGCCGCCGCCACCGAGGCGACCCGCGAGGCGTACTCGCACCCCGACCTCGTCCGCTTCGGCGGTCACGTCGTCGTCCCGCGCGAGCAGCAGGCCGAGATCGCCGTGCTCAAGGGCATCGTCGCCACCTTCGTCATGTCGCGGAACACCCGCCAGCCGATCTACGCGCAGCAGCGCGAAGTCCTCACCCGCCTCGCCGACACCCTCCTCGAGCGCGGAGAAGGCGCCCTCGAGCCCGGCTTCGCCGAGGACTGGCGCGCGAGCGACTCCGACGACTCCCGCCGCCGCGTCGTCGTCGACCAGGTCGCCAACCTCACCGACCAGAGCGCCCTGGCGTGGTTCGAGAGGTTGTGCCCATAGGGAGCCGGTCCCTGCCCGGCCCCGCGCGGTCGGCTGTGCTCATGAGGAGCCGGTCCCTGCCCGGCTCCGCGCCGTCGGCTCGGGCGGGTGGTCGCGTTCCGCAGAGCGGGGTGCGTTCGCCTAGGGCGATCCGCTCGCACGCGGATCACCCATTCGGCTCGGAGAGGGTCGCCGGGTCGTCCGCTCGCCTCTTGGTGATCGAGTAGGGCGCGCAGCGGCCGTATCGAGATCCGCGGCAGTTCGGTGGCTGGGTCTCGATACGCCCCTGCGGGGCTGCTCGACCAGCAGGTTTCGCTCGTCCGCTCGCCTCTTGGTGATCGAGTAGGGCGCGCAGCGGCCGTATCGAGATCCGCGGCAGTTCGGTGGCTGGGTCTCGATACACCCCTGCGGGGCTACTCGACCAGCAGAAGGAGACGAGAGCGTTTCCGGAGCGGCAGCGCGATAGGCAACGTCTGCTGACAAGGGGGTCTAGAGCCTGTCAGCGGTCGAACTCCCTCCTCAACTCATGTTGTGCAGCACACCCCGGCGGCAGCGCCCGAGTGCGCGCCGCCGCGGCCCCATCCGAGCCGAACCGGTGATCCGCGTGCGAGCGGATCGCCGTAGGCGGACGTGACCCGCTCTGCGAGACCCGCACCGTCGAGAAGCCGACCGCGGGGAGCCGGGCAGGGACCGGCTCCGAATGAGTACGGCCGACTGCGCGACGCCGGGCGGGAACCGGCGCCGACGACGGCACAGCCGAACAGGTGATCCGCGTGCGAGCGGATCGCCGTAGGCGGACGGAGGACGCTCCACGGAACCCGCACCGTCGAAAAGCCGACCGCGAGTCGCCGGGCAGGGACCGGCGACTACGATGGACACCGTGCCAGGACGGATTCGACAGCAGGATGTCGAGGAGGTCAAAGCCCGCGTCAACATCGGCGACATCGTCGGCGAGTACGTCACCCTGAAGTCGGCGGGTGTCGGCTCGCTGAAGGGCCTCTGCCCCTTCCACGACGAGCGCAGTCCCAGCTTCCACGTGCGTCCGCAGGCCGGCTTCTACCACTGCTTCGGCTGCCAGGAGTCGGGCGACGTCTACAGCTTCATCATGAAGATGGACCACACGTCGTTCAGCGAGACGGTCGAGCGGCTCGCCGCCCGCGTCGGCATCGTCCTGCAGTACGAGGAGGGCGGCGGTCAGGCCCCCGAGACGGGCGGTCGGGTGCGCCTGCTCGAGGCGAACAGGGCGGCGGAGGAGTTCTTCCGCGAGCAGCTCGCGACTCCAGGCGCCGACGTGGGGCGCCGCTTCCTCGGTGAGCGCGGCTTCGACCGCGCCGCGGCCGACCGCTTCGGCGTCGGCTTCGCGCCCGACGGCTGGGACGGTCTCACGACCGCCCTCAAGCGCCGCGGCTTCTCCGAGACCGAGCTCACCGCCGCCGGCCTCGTCAGCAGCAGCAACCGCGGCGGCGTCTACGACCGGTTCCGCGGTCGGCTCGTCTGGCCCATCCGGGACGTGACCGGTCAGACCGTCGGCTTCGGCGCCCGCCGCCTCCTCGAGGAGGACAAGGGGCCGAAGTACCTCAACACCCCCGAGACGCCCGTCTACCACAAGTCCCAGGTCCTCTACGGGCTCGATCTCGCCAAGCGCGACATCTCGCGGGGCCACCGCGTCGTCGTCGTCGAGGGCTACACCGATGTGATGGCCTGCCATCTCGCGGGCGTGACCACCGCGGTCGCCACCTGCGGCACGTCCTTCGGCGTCGACCACATCAAGGTGCTCCGCCGGGTGCTGGGGGACGACAGCGGAGTCGGCGAGGTCGTCTTCACGTTCGACCCCGACGCGGCCGGCCAGAAAGCGGCGATGCGCGCGTTCCAGGAGGAGCACCGCTTCGCCGCGCAGACGTTCGTCGCGGTCGCTCCCGAGGGGCTCGACCCCTGCGACCTACGGCTGAACCGCGGCGACGACGCCGTGCGACGGCTCATCGACGACAAGAAGCCGATGTTCGAGTTCGTGATCCGCCAGCTGCTCGCGCGGTACGACCTCGAGACGGTCGAGGGGCGGATCGCCGCCCTGCGCGCCGCGGCCCCGGTCGTCGCCGAGATCCGCGACCCCGCGCTGCGGCCCGGGTACTCCCGGGAGCTCGCGCGGATGCTCGGCCTCGACATGTCGGAGGTCAACTCGGCCGTCCGCTCGGCCGGCTCCCGCCCCCGCTCCTCCGGCTCCCGGGACGAGCGCCGCGAGCCCGAGAGCGCAGCGCCCGAGGCGCCCGCCGGCGCGCGCCTGGCCGACCTCCCGGTCGACGTCGTCACGCGCATCGAGCGCGAAGCGCTGATGGCGATGCTCCAGCTCCCGCAGGCGATGGGCACCGAGCTGCTGGCGCGCGCCGCTCACGCCGCCGTGACCAACGAGACGCTGCGCGTCGTCCGCGACGCCGTCGTCGCCAACCTCGAGCGCGCGGAGGACCGCGACTGGGTCGAGCACGTCGCGAACGACGTCCCCGGCCCGTTCGCCTCGCTCGTCCGCCAGCTCGCCGTGGCGCCGATCCCCGCGGCCGACGAGGCGAAGCTCGCCCGGTACGCGCGCGACGTCGCCGTCTCACTGATCGAGCGCGATCTTCTGCGCGAGATCGCCGAGCTGCGCGGTGCCCTGCAGCGCGCCTCCGCCGATCCCGTGATGTCCCGAGCCGTGCAGGTGCGCCTCGTCGAGCTCGAGCGCGAGAAGCGCGCCCTGCGGAGCGAGTGATCGCCGCCCGCGGCGCGACCGTCACCCGTCCAGGGGCGTGTTGCAGTCGTGTGAAGTTTCGGACCCGGCGGACCCCGCCTGTCCGGAGAGCGCTTCCACATGTGTTACCCATGAACAACAGCACTGCGGGCGCACGCCTCCGCGCGCCCGTGCGCTCACAGGAGACCTGTGCGCCACGCAACCGCGCCACGAGCGCGCCCGCATCGAATCCTTACCAGGAAGAGGTAGACGGACAATGACATCCGCATCCACCCGCAGCGCTCGCGCGCTCTCCGCCGCCGCCGGCTTCGCCGCGGTCGCGATCGTGCTCGCGGGCTGCTCCGCCGGCGGTTCCGACTCGTCCGGCGACAGCGCCGGCGGGGGCACCCTGACCATCGGCACCACCGACAAGATCACGACGCTCGACCCGGCCGGCTCGTACGACAACGGCTCGTTCGCCGTGATGAACCAGGTCTATCCGTTCCTGATGAACACCCCCTACGGCAGCCCGGACGTCGAGCCGGACATCGCCGAGTCGGCCGAGTTCACCGCGCCGACCGAGTACACCGTGACCCTCAAGGAGGGTCTGAAGTGGGCGAACGGCAACGACCTCACCTCCTCCGACGTCAAGTTCACTTTCGACCGCCAGCTCGCGATCGCGGACGCGAACGGCCCGTCGTCGCTCCTCGCGAACCTCGACAGCGTCGCGGCACCGGACGACACCACCGTCGTCTTCACGCTCAAGTCCGAGAACGACCAGACGTTCCCGCAGATCCTCTCGAGCCCCGCGGGCCCGATCGTCGACGAGGACGTCTTCTCGGCCGATGCGCTCACCTCGGACGACGAGATCGTCTCGGGCGAGGCGTTCGCCGGCCAGTACACGATCGCCAACTACGACGTGAACAACCTCATCCAGTACAAGGCGTACGAGGGCTACGAGGGCGTGCTCGGCGCGGCCGAGACCGGCACCGTCAACGTCAAGTACTACGCCGACTCGTCGAACCTCAAGCTGGACATCCAGGAGGGCAACATCGACGTCGCGTTCCGGAGCCTCTCCGCGACCGACGTCGAGGACCTGCGCGGCAACGACGCGGTCAAGGTCGTCGACGGCCCCGGCGGCGAGATCCGCTACATCGTCTTCAACTTCGACACCCAGCCGTTCGGCGCGACGACCCCGGAGGCGGACGCCGCCAAGTCGCTCGCCGTGCGCCAGGCCGTGGCCGACCTGATCGACCGCGAGGAGATCGCCGACCAGGTCTACAAGGGCACCTACACGCCGCTCTACTCCTTCGTCCCCGAGGGACTGACCGGCGCGACCGAGCCCCTCAAGTCGCTCTACGGCGACGGCGAGGGCGGACCGGACGCCGACAAGGCGAAGGCGACCCTCGAGGCCGCCGGCGTCACCGAGCCGGTGAACCTCAGCCTCCAGTACTCGAACGACCACTACGGCCCGTCCTCGGGTGATGAGTACGCGCTGATCAAGGACCAGCTCGAGTCGTCGGGTCTGTTCACCGTCGACCTGCAGACCACGGAGTGGGTCCAGTACTCCAAGGACCGCAGCTCCGACGTCTACCCGGCCTACCAGCTGGGCTGGTTCCCGGACTACTCGGACGCCGACAACTACCTCTCGCCGTTCTTCATCAAGGAGAACTTCCTCGCGAACCACTACGACGACGCCGAGGTCCAGGGGCTGATCGCCGAGCAGGTCTCGACGACCGACGCCGACGCCCGCACCGCGCTCATCGAGCAGATCCAGGAGAAGGTCGCGGCGCAGCTGTCGACCGTCCCCTACCTGCAGGGCTCGCAGGTCGCCGTCGTCGGCAGCGATGTCAGCGGCACCGAGGACACGCTCGACGCGTCCTTCAAGTTCCGCTACGCCGCGCTCAGCAAGGGCTGATCCACCCCTCCGGCGGTCGGCGCCTCCCCGCTCGGGAGGCGCCGGCCGCCGTTCTCCACGAAAGGCATCACGTGACGACAGCCACGACGGCTGCGGCGACGGCGCCCACCCGGCGACCGCGCGGCTCCGGGGGCGGACTCGGGCGCTACCTGCTCGTCCGCTTCCTGCTCATCATCCCGACCGTCTTCATCCTCGTGACGATGGTGTTCCTGCTCATGCGCACGACGGGCGACCCGATCACGGCCGCCCTCGGCGGCCGCCTGACCGCCGACCAGCTCGCCGAGCGCGTGGCGGCGGCGGGCTACGACCGCCCGCTGATCGTGCAGTACTTCGAGTACCTCGGCCAGCTGCTCACGGGCGACTTCGGCACCACCCTCAGCGACAACCGCCCCGTCACCGAGGTGCTGCTCACCTACGGAGCGGCGACCGTCGAGCTCGCGTTCTACGCGCTCCTCGTCGCGTTCCTCGTCGGCATCCCGCTGGGCATGCTCGCGGCCTACCACCGCGACCGCACGCCCGACGCGGTGCTGCGCATCTTCGCGATCCTCTGCTACGCCACTCCGGTGTTCTTCGCGGGTCTGCTGCTCAAGCTCGTCTTCGCGGTCTGGCTGAAGTGGTTCCCGGTCGCCGGACGCGCCTCGACCAGCACCGAGCTGTCGCTGCAGTTCCTCGAGAACAAGACCGGCATCTATCTGATCGACGCGTTCCAGACCGGCGATCCGGCCGCCGTGTCGGACGTGCTCTCGCACGCCGTCCTGCCCGCCGTCGCGCTGGGCCTGCTGACCGCGGGCATCTTCCTCCGGCTCGTGCGCACCAACGTGATCGGCACCCTGGGCACCGACTACGTCGACGCTGCGCGGTCGCGCGGAGTGGGGGAGTTCCGCCTCGTCCGCACGCACGCCTACCGGCCTGCGCTCATCCCGATCATCACGGTGATCGGCCTGCAGATCGCCCTCCTGCTGGGCGGAGCGGTCCTGACCGAGACCACCTTCGAGTGGAAGGGCCTCGGCTTCCAGCTGGCCGAGTACCTCCAGGCCCGCGACTTCGTCGCCGTGCAGGGCATCGTCGCCCTGCTGGCCGTGATCGTGGCGCTGACCAACTTCATCGTCGACGTCATCGCGGCGCTCATCGACCCGCGAGTGAGGTACTGAGCATGAGCACCACCACCGCCTCCGCCGCGCGACCGCGGCGCCGCCTCGTCGACCGCCTGCCCGTCGTGCACCAGCTCCGCCAGAGCGTGGGGCTGCAGCGCGGGATGCTCGTCACGGGCCTCGTCATCACGGGTGCGTTCCTCCTGGTCGCCCTCTTCGCTCCGCTGATCGCGCCCTACGGCTACTCGCAGCTCCGCTCCGACAGCGGATCCTTCGGCGCTCAGCAGCCGCCCAGCGCCGAGCACCTGCTCGGCACGACGGTCGGGGGCTACGACGTCCTCAGCCGCGTGCTCTGGGGAGCGCAGACCGCCTTCCTCGTGATCGTCGTCGCCGTCGTGCTCTCGATCTTCGTCGGCGTCTTCCTCGGCCTCGTCTCGGGCTACCTCGGGGGCTGGCTCGACCGGGTCCTCGTCGTGGTCTGCGACGCGATCTACGCCTTCCCGACCCTCCTGCTCGCGATCGTGATGTCGATCGTGATCTCGGGCGGGCAGTCGAACCTGTGGGCCGGCATCTTCGCGGCCGCCGTCTCGATCACGGTCGTCTACATCCCGCAGTACTTCCGAGTGATCCGCGCCGAGACGGTGCGGATCAAGGGCGACGCCTACGTCGAGTCCGCGAAGGTCGTCGGAGCCTCGACGAGCCGCATCATGTTCCGGCACGTGCTGCGGAACGCGACGCGGACCCTCCCGTTGATCTTCACCCTCAACTCCTCCGAGGCGATCCTGACCCTCGCCGGCCTGGGCTTCCTCGGCTTCGGCATCGAGCCGACCTCGGCGGCCGAGTGGGGCTACGACCTCAACAAGGCGCTCTCGGACGTGACGAGCGGCATCTGGTGGACCTCCGTCTTCCCGGGCCTCGCCATCGTCCTCGTCGTGCTGGGCATCACGCTCGTCGGCGAGAGCCTGAACGATCTCGCCGACCCGCGCCTGCGCGGTCGGCGCGCGGTGGCCGCCGGTTCCGGCGACGTGGCCGCGACGTCCGTCGTCCCGGGCGGCGTGCTCGCCGCGGACGGCCTGGAGACGCCGGGGCACGACCCCGTCGCCGGAGTGGAGGGGACGCGATGAGCGACCAGCGGCCGATCGTCGACATCAGCGACCTCGAAGTCGCCTTCGCCAGCGACAGGGGCGCCGTGCGCGCCGTCGCCGGGGTGAGCCTCCGCGTCGAGCGCGGCGAGGTGCTCGCCATCGTCGGCGAGTCCGGCAGCGGCAAGACGGTGACGGCGAAGACGATCCTCGGCCTCCTGCCCGAGACGGCGACAGCCTCGGGCGTCGTGCTGCTCTCGAAGAAGGACGGCAGCTCCTCCACCGATGTCGTCTCGGTGCCGAAGGCGCGCCTGCGCGAGATCCGCGGCACCGACGTCGCGATGGTGTTCCAGGAGCCCTCGACGGCGCTCAACCCGGTGTTCACCGTGGGCTGGCAGATCGCCGAGGGGCTGCGCGCCCACGGCAGCGTCTCGAAGAAGGAGGCGCGCGCCCGGGCGATCGACGTGCTGCGCACCGTCGGCATCCCGGAGCCGGAGAAGCGGGTCGACTACTACCCGCACCAGTTCTCGGGCGGGCAGAAGCAGCGCGTCGTCATCGCGATGGCACTCGTGCTCGATCCCGGCCTCATCGTCGCCGACGAGCCGACCACCGCGCTGGACGTCACGGTGCAGGCCGAGATCCTCGACCTCCTCCGCCGCTGCCGCGACGATTTCGGCACCTCCATCGTGCTGATCACCCACAACATGGGCGTGGTCGCCGATCTCGCCGACCGCGTCGCGGTGATGTACCAGGGCGAGCTGGTCGAGGAGGCGCCCGTGGCCGAGCTCTTCGCCTCGCCGAAGGCCGACTACACGAAGAAGCTGCTCGCCGCTGTGCCGCACGTGGGCCAGGGCGTCGCTCGCGCGAAGGACCGCGCCATCGAGCGCGCGAGCCGGCCCCAGGCCGAGGTCCTGGTCGAGGCCGACGACCTGCGGATCCAGTACCCGGGCCGCCTGGGCCGCGCCGGCTTCGTCGCGGTCGACGGCGTCTCGTTCCGCATCCGCGCCGGCGAGGTCCTCGGACTCGTCGGCGAGAGCGGCTCGGGCAAGACGACGATCGGGCGGGCGATCGCCGGCCTGACGACAGTGACCGGCGGATCCCTGCGCGTGCTCGGCAAGGAGATGCGCGGCATCCGCGAGCGCTCCTTCCGCCCGGTGCGGGGTGACATCGGCTTCGTCTTCCAGGACCCGGCGTCGAGCTTCAACCCGCTGCTCACCATCGCCGAGTGCGTCGCCGAGCCGCTCGTCGTGCACCGGAGGTTCCCCGACGCGGGGTCGGCCAGGACCCGCGTCGACGAGCTCCTCGAGGCCGTGCAGCTGCCGAAGTCGTACGGCGACCGCTACCCGCACGAGCTCTCGGGCGGCCAGCGCCAGCGCGCGAGCCTCGCACGGGCGCTGGCGCTGCAGCCCAAGCTGCTGATCGCCGACGAGCCCACCTCGGCGCTCGACGTCTCGGTCCAGGCGCGCGTGCTCGAGCTCTTCTCGGAGCTGCAGCGGGAGTTCGGCTTCGCGTCGCTCTTCATCAGCCACGATCTCGCGGTCGTCGATCTGCTCGCGGACCGGATCGCCGTGCTCTATCGTGGCGAGCTCGTCGAGGAGGGCACGGGCGAGGAGGTCCTCTCGGCGCCGAAGCACCCGTACACGCAGCGCCTGCTCGCCTCGCTGCCCGTTCCGGATCCGGCTGAGCAGGCCGAGCGCCGCGAACTCCTGCGCAGCATCACGCGGGCGGAGCGCGACGCGTGAGCACCCCGGCCGCGCCGATCGTCGTCGACGATCTCAGCGTCGAGTACCCGCCCCGCGGCATCAGCCGGCGCTGGACGGCCCTGCGCGGCATCAGCCTCCGGGTGGAGCCGGGGGAGGTGCTCGGGATCCTCGGTGGCAGCGGCTCGGGCAAGTCGACGCTCGCCCGCGTGCTGGGCGGCGACGGGCTCGGCAGCGACGGCGACCGCGCGCGCCCGGTCATCACCGGCGGCGACGCGACCGTAGCCGGTCACGGCCTGCGCCACCTGCCCGCCCGCGAGGTCAAGCGCTTCACGTTCGACGTGGCCTACCTGGCGCAGGACGCCGGAGCGACTCTCCGCCCCGAGCTGACCGTGTCCGAGCTGATCGCCGAGCCGATCTACCTCCGCGATCGCCGCTACGACCCCAAGAGCGCCGCGGTGCGCGTGGCCACACTGCTCGATTCGGTGCATCTGCCCCTGTTCCTGCTCGACCGCTTCCCGTACGAGCTCTCGAGCGGGCAGCGGCAGCGCGTCGCGATCGCGCGGGCACTCGTCCTCGGACCCAGGGTGCTCGTCGCCGACGAGCCCACCTCGGGCATCGACGCGACGGTCCGGGAGTCGATCGTCGACCTGCTCGCCGATCTGCGCCGCCAGGAGGACTTCGCGGCGGTCGTGGTGGGCCACGACATCGACGTCCTCAGTCGGGCGACCGACCGCATCGCGGTCCTCGTCGGCGGGGAGGTGGTCGCCTACGGCCCGCTGCTGGAGGTGCTGACCGAGTCGCGCCACCCGTACGTGCAGGAGCTCGGCGCCGCCTTCGCCGAGTACGAGCGCTTCGACGCCACCCGCGCCCAGCGCGTCGCTCCGGCCGAGGAGGTCCTGTGACCGCGCCGCGCGTCGCGGTCCTGCCGCGCTCCAAGGACGTCTTCACCCGCGCGATCCGGGAGGGCGGCGGACGCGTCGTCGACCTGGACGACGCCCCCGACGTCCTCCTCTGGCTCTCGTACGGGCGCACGCAGGAACTCGAGGACGTGCTCGCCGAGCACCCGACGATCCGCTGGGTGCAGCTGCCGTGGGCGGGGGTCGACGCCTTCTCGGAGGTGCTGCAGCGCGCCGCGCGGCCGGGACTCGCCTGGACGAGTGCGAAGGGCGCCTACTCCGAGCCGGTGGCCGAGCACGCCCTCGCGCTGACGCTCGCGCTGCTGCGCTCCCTGCCGGAACGGGCGCGGGCGGAGTCGTGGGGCGCGAAGCACGCCACGACGCTCCACCGGGCCCGGGTCGTCGTCGTCGGAGCGGGCGGCATCGCCACGGAGCTCCTGCGGCTCCTCTCGGTGTTCGACGCCCGCGTGAGCGTCGTGCGACGCAGCCCCGAGCCGATGCCCGGTGCGGAGCGGACCGTGACCGCGGACCGCCTGGCCGAGGTCGCGACCGAGGCCGACGTGCTGGTGCTCGCCGCCGCCGCCACTACCGGGACGAGGCGTCTCGTCGATGCCGAGCTGCTCTCGCGGCTGCCGGCCCGCGCCGTCCTCGTCAACATCGCCCGGGGCACGCTGGTCGACACCGACGCCCTCGTCGCCGCGCTGGCCGAGGGACGTCTCGCCGGCGCAGCCCTCGACGTGACCGATCCGGAGCCGCTGCCGGACGGGCACCCGCTCTGGACCGAGCCGCGCTGCCTGATCACCCCGCACACCGCCGACACCCCGGAGATGACCGCTCCGCTACTCGCGGAGCGCGTCCGCGCCAACGTGGCGGCGTTCGCCGCGGGGGAGGACCTGCTGGGATCGGTCGACCCGGAGGCGGGCTACTGACCTCCGCTCCTCTCGATTTGGTCTTCACGCAGAGTTTGCTAAAGTAGACGTGCGCTGATCGCCTCCGGGTGGTCGGATGATCCTCGATAGCTCAATTGGCAGAGCAATCGGCTGTTAACCGGTAGGTTCTTGGTTCGAGTCCAAGTCGGGGAGCGAAGGGCCTGGGACTCCACTCTCAGGTCCTTTCTTTTTGCCCTGGTGGGTCGTCCCGCGCTCCGGCGGCGGGTGTCCCGTCGCCGATCGGAGGCGCGATGCGCGAGGACGTCCTCGGCCTCCTGCGTCGCCGGCCCGACGTCGAGGCGCCGTCCCTCGTCGCCGTCGACGCGACTGACCGGCTCCTCCTCGGGCTCCTGGAGCAGAGCTCGCAGGTCGCCGTCGTGCAGGACGCCTACGGAGCGCTGACGCTCTCCCTGGCCGCCGAGGGGATCGCGGTCCGCAGCGTGCAGGACTCCGTCACCGCCGAGCGGGCGCTCGACGAGAACGCCCGGATCGTCCGCGAGGCCGGCATCGAGCTCGCCCCGTTCACCGTCGTCGACTCGGTCGCCGACGCGGTGCGCGGGAGCGACGCCGTCCTCCTCCGCCTGCCGCGCTCGCTCGACGCGCTCGCGGCGATCGCCGCCGGCACCGCGCTCTCCGCTCCCTCCGCGCCCCTGATCGCAGCGGGCCGCATCAAGCACATGACGCACGGCATGAACGAGGTGCTGCGCACGCGCTACGAGCGGATCGACGTGAGTCTCGCGCGTCAGAAGTCGCGGGCGCTGCTCGCGAGCGCCGCGCACGCCGTGCAGCCGCCCGCTCCTGCAATGCAGCGCCGTTGGCTCGACGAGCTCGACCTGGAGGTCGTCGCCGTCGCCGGAGCATTCGCGGGCGCCCGGCTCGACATCGGCACCCGCGCCCTCCTCGCCGCCCTCGACACCGCGGCCCTCCCGGGAGGCACTGCCGTCGATCTCGGCTGCGGCACCGGCATCCTGGCCTCCGTGCTCGCCCGATCGCGCCCCGACCTCGACGTCGTCGCCACCGACACGTCCCGCGCGGCGACGGAGTCGGCCCGCGCCACCGCCGAGGCGAACGGACTGCGCGTCCGTGTCCTCCGCGACGACAACGCCTCCACGCTCGATGCGGGCTCGGTCGACGTGGTCGTCTGCAATCCGCCGTTCCACTCGGACGGAGCGGTCACCGACCTGGTCGCACGCCGCATGATCCGCGCGGCCGGACGCCTCCTCCGACCGGGCGGCGAGCTCTGGACCGTCTTCAACTCCCACCTCGCCCACCCCGCCGAGCTGCGCCGGTCGGTGGGTGCCACCTCGGTCGTCGCGCGCGACGGCAAGTTCACCGTGACGCGATCGGTCCGGGCGACCGGACGCTGAGCGCAAGCCCCGTCGCCGGCTCAGCGGGCACCCCCCGCTCGCGGGTACCATCGCTCTCCGGCGTCCCCTGCGCCGATCCCCGTCACCCCGTTCCGGAGGCCGTCGTGCTCGAAGTCGTCCTCGTCCTCGCCCTGATCGCCGCCGTCGGCGCGATCGTCCTGTGGCGCCGCTCCGTCACCGCCGAGAAGGAGCTGCGCGAGCGGCACGCTCGCGAGGCCGAGCGCGTCGTGCGACTCGAGATGACCGTCGGCGAGCAGGAGGCGCGCCTGCGGATCGTCGGCGAGCTCGAGCAGCTCGCGGTGCGCAGCGCCGCCCGCGTCGTCGAGGAGGCCGAGAGCGTGCGCCTGACGATCGAGCGCGATCCCGCGGCGGCCGAGCGCTCGGCGGTCCGGGCGGTGCGCGCGGCCGAGTCCTCCCTCGCCCAGCTGCGCCGGATCGCGAGCGTCGCCGCGGTCGACCCGGTCGAGCTCCCGTCCGCTCAGGGTGCGGAGACTCTCGTGACCCTCGCGCGGGATCGCGGACTCACCGTCCACGAGGAGACCTTCGGCGAGTCCTTCCCGCTGCAGGACGGCGCCGAGGTCGCGGTGCTCCGCGTCCTCGAGTACGCCTTCGACGAGGCGGTCGCCACAGGTGGCTCCGGGACCGAGGTCCGCATCAGCTCCCGCTGGACGTCCACGGGCCTGCGCGTCGAGGTCGACGACGACCGCGAGCGGCACGGCGCCGCCCAGTCCGACGCGAGCGCCGTCGACGCCGATCTGCACGCGCTGACCGAGCGGATCGACAGCCCGGCGCTCGCGGAGCTCCGTCAGCGCGCCGCGCTCTTCGGCGGCGACGTCGTCGAGAAGCGGACGCCGGGCGTGGGCCGCTCGGTCACCGCCTCCTTCCCCGCGCTGCGCCACCACAACGGCGTGCACGGGGTCGACCTGACCTGAGCGCGATCAGCCCTCGAGGTCGTCGACGCCCGGCAGCCAGGACGTGCCGGGAACGCCCCAGCCCCGCTTGCGGGTGACCTTCGCCACGGGCTTGCGGTAGTCGTGCTCGAGGCGGTCCGTGTAGAGGATGCCGTCGAGGTGGTCGAACTCGTGCTGGAAGACGCGCGCGAACCAGCCCTCCGCCTCGATCTCGAAGGGCGTCCCCTCGAGGTCGAGGGCCCGGAGGATCGCCTTCTCGGAGCGGCGCAGCGGGAAGCGCTCGCCCGGGAACGACAGGCACCCCTCCGACTCCGTGTCCTCGTCCGCCTCGCCGAGCGGCACGGGTGAGACGAAGAGCTCGGGATTGATCGCCACTCCGCGGCGCGGGGTGCCGTCGTCGGCGGCGTAGTCGTAGACGAAGAGGCGGAGCGCGACGCCGACCTGGGGACCGGCGAGGCCGACCCCGGGCGCCGTGTCCATCGTCTCGAACATGTCCGCGACGAGCGTGCGGAGCGAGTCGTCGAAGACGGTGACGGGAGCGGCGGGGGAGTGCAGGACGGGGTCGCCGGCGATGAGGATGGGGAGGACGGCCATGAGCACCAGGGTATCGCGGGGCTCCGCGGGGCCCGTCCGGGTGTCATCCGCTGGTCTTCCGCCCTCACCCGTGCGCCGGACGGCCCGCCGGGGGATTGTGGGTAGGGTCGAGCGCATGTCCACAGATCTGTCCGAGTTGACCGAGCAGTTCACGCTCGACCCGGCACAGTTCATCGGCATCCCGATCGCCCTCGTGGGCGCGGTCTTCCTCTCCCTGGGGGCCCAGTTCCAGCACCGCGGAGTCGTCAAGGTCGAGCGCTTCTCGGGCGGCGCCAAGTCGTCCGGGCTCAACGGCGGTCAGCTGTTCGCCCTGCTGTCCCGGCCCTCCTGGGTCGCGGGCACGCTGATGCTGGCCCTCGCCATCGTCTTCCAGCTCACGAGCCTGGGCTTCTCGCCCCTCATCGTGGTGCAGCCGCTCGGCGCCGTCGCGCTGGTCATCACCGCCGTGGTGAACGCGCGCGTGAGCAAGGTCCGCCTGAACAGGGCGTCCGTCCGTGCGATCGTGCTGTGCGTAGCGGGGGTGGGCACCTTCGTCCTCGTGGCGGCCTTCAATGCGGTGGACAGATCCATCCGGACTCCCCAGCTGGTGACGATCCTCGTGATCCTCGCGATCGTCCTGGTGATCTTCGTCGTCGCCTTCTGGATCTTCCGCCGCAAGGCGCGCGCGATCTTCTACATCCTCGGCGCCGGAGTGGTCTACGGCTTCGTCGCGACCCTCGCGAAGGTCGTCCTCAACCGGATCAAGTTCGGCGAGTTCGACCCGCTGACGGTGGTCTGCATCGTGGCCCTGCTGGCGGCCACCGCACTCGGCGGGTACTTCGTGCAGAACGCCTACTCGTCCGGCCCGCCGGACCTCGTCGTCGCGGGGCTCACCGTGATCGACCCGCTGGTCGCCGTGGCGATCGGCATCGTCGTGCTCGGGGAGGCGCAGTACGCCGCTCCGTGGGCGATCCCGCTGTTCGTGCTCGCCGGAGCCGTCGCCATCTGGGGCGTCCTCCTGCTCGCCAAGCACCACCCCCAGGCCCGCTGAGCCCGGGCGACGCGGGTCGCCAATCCGCGGATCCGCGGGCACCGCTGTCTACAATGAGGGCGCGCCGAGGTGCTCCGAAACCGACCGACCACACGCCGATCGTCTCCTCACCGTCACGATCGGCACGACACCGTTAGGAACCACCCCCGTGTCAGACCCCCGCGACGCGTCACGACCGGAGTCGCCCCGGAGCCGCGAGTCGGCTCCCGCCTCCGACGATCCCTCCCCGTCGCTCCCGGAGCCGACCGGCGACGCAGCGCGGCCGCTCACCGTGGTCATCGGCTGCGACACGTTCGCGCCCAACGTGAACGGAGCGGCGAAGTTCGCCGAGCGCCTCGCCGCCGGACTCGTGCAGCGCGGTCACGTGGTGCACGTCGTCGCACCGTCGGCCGACGGCTGGAGGGGCACGCGCTTCGAGACCCACGAGGGCCAGCGGATGATCGTGCACCGCCTCTACAGCTGGCGCTGGTTCCCGCACGACTGGATGCGCTTCGCCATGCCGTGGCGCATCCGGCAGAACAGCGCACGGATCCTCGACGAGGTGAAGCCCGACGTCGTGCACTTCCAGTCGCACATCATCGTCGGCCGCGGCCTCGGCATCGAGGCGGCCGAGCGCGGCATCCGCATCATCGGCACGAACCACTTCATGCCCGAGAACATGCTCGAGTTCACGCTGCTGCCCAAGGCCGTGCAGGCCAAGGCCGTGCAGATGGCGTGGCGTGCAGCCCGCCGCACCTTCGGCCGCGCCGAGGCGGTCACCACTCCGACCCGCAAGGCTGCGCAGTTCCTCGAGCAGTACACGGGCCTGCGCGGAGTGCACGCCATCTCGTGCGGCATCGACGCCGACAACTACACCCCCGACTTCACCCCGCGCACGGCCAACCGCATCCTCTTCGTCGGCCGGGTGACCGGCGAGAAGCACATCGACGTCCTGCTGCGCGCCGTCTCCCTCCTCGACGAGTCGCTCGACGCGCAGCTCGAGATCGTCGGCGGCGGCGACCAGCTGCGCAACCTGCAGCAGCTGGCCACGAGCCTCGGCATCGCCGACCGCGTCCGCTTCACCGGCTACGTCTCGGACGACGAACTCAAGCAGGCCTACTCGCGGGCGACAGTCTTCGCGATGCCCTCGATCGCCGAGCTGCAGAGCATCGCGACCATGGAGGCGATGGCCTCGGCCCTCCCCGTGGTCGCCGCCGACGCGATGGCGCTCCCGCACCTCGTGCACGAGGGCGAGAACGGGCACCTCTTCGAGCCCGGCAACGCCCAGGCCCTGGCCGACCGCCTCACCGACGTCCTGTCGTCGACCCCGGAGCGCCTCGAGGAGATGAAGCGCGCCTCCCTCCGCATCGTCGCCGCGCACGACATCAACCGCACGATCAGCACATTCGAGAGCCTGTATCGTGGGGAGCCGGTGGCCGATCCGACCATCGACGCAGCCTCCGCCACGGCTGGCCGAGCCTGACGGCTCTCCCGCCTGCGGGGTCCGCGGGGCGTTAGCTCAGCCGGTCAGAGCAGCGGACTCATAATCCGTCGGTCACGGGTTCAAGTCCCGTACGCCCTACCAAGTGAGCACTGGGGAGTAGGGCCGTCGCGGCGGTAGCTCCATGAGCAGAACCCCTCCGCGGGCCTTATCCCCTCGGCGGCGCTCGTGGCTCATGCTGGTTCCATGGAACCGACTCGCGACCTGACAGACGAAGACATGCTCTTCCACTACACGACCTCGGAAGGTATCCGCGGCATAGTGGAGAATGCTGAGCTCTGGGCGACCGGTGCTCGATACCTCAACGACCTCGCAGAGCTGCGGTTGGTCTTCGAGGCGGCAGTCTGGGTGCTGCAGACCCAGTATCTCAAACAGCGGCCTGAGATGCGGGAGTCCATTGAGCTGGCAATTGATATGTTCGCGAAAGAAACCGGCGCGTTGCCGTACTACGTGACATCATTCTCGACCTTTCCTAACGCGCTTAGCCAGTGGCGTGGTTATGGCGGTTCCGATCAGGCCTACGTTCTCGGACTCGTGCGAGAGGACCTGGCTCGCCACGCTGCGGCGATCGGATGGAAGCTAGTCAAGGTGGAGTACGGCGTGCAGAATGCGCGGATCGCAGCGGCGCAGGTTGTCGCCCGCGGCTTCCAGCGCATCGACGCAGGCGAATTCCATGAGTGGGATGACCGAAACCGAGTGCAGGGGGCGTTGCGGCTTGGACTAAACGCCATCGCTGCGGAGCACAAAGACGACTCTTTCGAAGAAGAGCGGGAGTGGCGGTTGATATCGCCGAGGCTACAGGGGCTCTCGGGCGACAGAATCTTCTTTCGCTCGAATCGAAAAGGGCTCGTGCCATATGTGAAGTTCCCGCTCCGAAAGGAACGCTTCCTGGCGCCAGGGAAGCCCAGCGGCCAGGAGGAGTACGTCGAGATGCTCGACCTCGGAGAGGTGGCTGCGGGCCCGGGCGCAACGCGCGACACGTGGGGTGCTCTTAGCGAGCTACTGTTCACTAACAAAGTGCATCTGCAAAGAAACATCAGTCGCAGAACCATCCCCTACTCCGGCTGACTAGTCAGCCCTCCAGGCGCACCGGGCCGGACGCGATCCTCTCCGATGAGTGGACGATGGGTGGATCCCGCAGACCCGGAATCGATTGCAGGGATCCCAGGGGGAAGTAGGGCGTGTGGGACTTGAACGCGTGACCGACGGATTGTGAGCGCGGCGCCCAGTCAGAACCGGCCCGAGCCGAGCTAGACCGCCGCGAGCCATGGAGGACCGGGAATCCCGCGCCGTTGCTCGGGTCGGGCCACCTTCGACACCCCGTTTGCGGTCCATCTCGGTGCGACTCGGATCAGCTCGGCGCGAGTGGAGGATTTTCGGAGGGACGCCGTCACGCAGCGGCGCCTGGCCGTGGCCCTGCCTTATAGCCAATTGGGTGAACGAGGGCTCAGCAGGGTGGCCCTTCGCCCTCCCGTCCTTCCGCACGAGCTGGCGGGGTGCCTCGCCGCGGTTGGTGCGGCGCGCTGCACCCGCCGGTCGCGATGACCTGCACGCCCCCCGGTGCGGGGTCGTGGCGTGGAGAGATGCCTCGTGAACGCTCGAACGGGCTCCTGAGCATCTAGCGTCGTCCGTACACCACCCCGAACGGCGAGCGGGAACAGGACGCTCGCCACGACAGCGACAACGACGACGCAGCTTGAGGACCCACCATGGACACGATTCTCCGTTCGATTTTCACCACCCGCAGCTGCATGACCTGCGCCAGCGGCCGGGCGCGGGTGATGAGCCTGTTCTGCTCGTCCACGTGCGAGAGCATCAACGAGCTCGACGCCTGACCCCGGCGGCAGCATCCGGGTCCGATCCGAGGATCGTCTCGGCGCCGCTCCGACCGTCGGTCGGACTCGATATGGAGTAGCACCGCGCGGTTCACCGCAGCCGCCGCCCAGCCATCGCGAACGACGAAGCGCCTCCCACCGACCGCCCAGCGGACGGTGAGGGGCGTTTCGCGCGCCGGCGGTCAGGCGACGATCCTGCCCAAAAGAGGGTCGGAGAAATCGGGTACGCAGAAGTCGTCGTACTCGGCGTCGAGTACGACGACTTCCGCCCAGTGGAGCTCCGTCAGGCGGAGGGCGACTTCTTCAGCCGCGACTTCGCCGCGCGCTCGGTGAGCACCGAGAGGTAGTCGCGGACCGGGCGGTCGGCGAGGGCGTCGAGCTCGGCGCGGACCGTCGACTCCACCTCGTCCGCGGAGTGGTCCGGGAAGCGCGCGCGCAGGCGCGCCGATACTTCGGAGGCGATCTCGTCGAGGTTCACGTCAGCAGGCACCAGAGGATGATGCACCACTGCGGTTAACGGGAGGTGCTCGTGCGGTCCGGAGAGGACGGCGCGGACGGGGGGCGCGGATCCCCAGGCGACCTGCCTACCCTGGTGGAGGATGCGACGGAGCGTTCGCCCGCACTGCAGGAGGACCGCGGCGGGCGAGAGGGCCCCGCGTCCGACTCGTCCTCGAGGTCCGGACGGACGACGGAGGACACCGGTGGATCGCATCGAGCTCGCGAGGACGCTGCACGAGATGGGGAGGGGCGCCCTGTCGGACGCGGTCACCCGCGCCGTGAACCGGGGCGACCTGTCGGTGGTGCCGCTCCCGGTCCGCTCCGCCACGCACGAGACCGTCCGCAGGAGCGGGCGACGGCGCCGCACGGTCGACGACGTGGTCGAGACCGCGGGGGTCAACGCCTGGCTGCTCGACGACGACACGGCGGTGGCGCTCGCCCGAGGTGGGATCCTCCTCCGCGACCCCGTCGACCGTGTCTTCTCGGCCCCGACGGTCGACGAGCTCGCCGTCGCGCGCGACGAGACGGCTCTCGGCGGCTACCTGGCGGACGCGGAGGAGCTCGTCGCGACCGTCCTCGGCACCCCTCCGATCGCCTCGTCGTGATCGCTAGCACGTCCGCCGTCCGCGCGCCCGTACTGGCCGCTCGGAGCGGTTCGTGATTCGCTGTTCTCGTGCCTGACCTCCCGATGTTCCCGCTCGGCTCCGTGCTCCTGCCGCACATGCCGCTCCCGCTCCGGCTCTTCGAGCCGCGGTACCTGCGGATGCTCGGCGACATCCTCGAGGACGAGAATCCGTCGTTCGGCGTGGTCCTGATCGAGCGTGGTCAGGAGGTGGGCGGCGGCGATCAGCGCTTCGCCGTCGGCACCGTGGCGCGCATCCTGAACATCGACGGTGCGGAGTCGTTCGTCACTCTCGACTCGGTCGGCGAGCAGCGCTTCGAGGTCGTCCGCTGGTACGAGGACGATCCCTATCCCCGCGCCGAGGTCCGCTTCCTCCCCGATCTCGAGTGGGAGCCGAGGCTCGACGAGTCGCTGGCGACGGCCGAATCGGCGGTCCGCACCTCCCTCGCCGTGGCGAGCGAGTTCGTCGAGCAGCGCTACGGAGCCGTCGTCGAGCTGGCGGAGGACCCGGCCGCGCACGCGTGGCAGCTCGCCGGAGTCGCCCCGGTGACGGAGTTCGACCGCCTCGCGTTCCTCCGGAGCGGGTCGATGGAGCAGCTGCTCGACGGGGTGCGCGAGAAATCCACCGAGGCGACGGAGTCCTTCCGCGCCGGCTGGGCCTGACCACCGGCCCGACGGCGGAGTCAGCCCTCGAGGTCGACGCCGCGATCCTGGGCGAGCTTCGCCAGGTCGTCGACGACGACGAGCGCCATCCGCACCGAGCGGTCGCGACGGTAGTCGTCCGCGGTCGGGTCGATCCGCGGGGCGCGGTCGAGCGTCTCCTCGATCGACTGCGACAGCTCGCGCCACGCGTCCTGACGGGCGCCGTCGACGAGCGCGGCCAGGTACGCCCTGTCCTCCGCGCGGCTGCGGAGCGTCTCGGCGACGGCCAGCGACAGCCGCTCCCGGTGATCGAGGTTGTCGACGTCGGCAGAGCGGTAGTCGTGCACGTGATCGGAGCGGCCGTCGACGAAGGTGACATCGGCGGCGATGGTGCGCAGCCGCTTCGCCGCCGCTTCGGACTCGTCGGCGAGCTTCCGCAGCTCGACGGCCGCGGCGCGGGAGTAGTGACCCACGTCGAAGGGGACGTCGGCGGTGAGGCCGTCCATCAGGACCCGGTTCTTGACGGCCATCCGGCTCGCGTACTCCGCGAGCATCAGGCCCTCCTCCGTGGCCTCCTCGACCGAGACGGGGTCACGGGCGGGGTTCTCGTCGGGATCGTAGGGCCGCATCTTCAGCCTGCGTCGACGGCGGAACCACACGCGCGTCACCTACATCCTGAGCACGGCGCTCCGCCCACCGGAGCACCTCTTCGAGAATACCGGTCGGGGGAGCGCCGCGGGAGAGCGGCTCAAGCGTCGCGCCAGTCGTCCTGCAGGAGGTGGGAGCCGGCCTGCGGACCCATCTGCAGCATCCCGCCGTCGACGACGTACGACGAGCCGGTCACGTAGGCCGCGCCGGGGGAGGCGAGGAACGCGATGACCTCCGCCACTTCCCGGGCGTCGCCCGGGCGGCCGAGCGGGATGCCCGGGCGGTCGATCGTGAACGGATCCACGTCGTCGGCGTCGTTCATCGGGGTCGCGATCTCCCCGGGCGCGACGGCGTTCACGGTGATGCCGTGCCGTCCGAGTTCGAGCGCCGCGACCTTCAACAGCCCGCCGAGGCCGTGCTTGGCGGCGACGTAGGATCCGGCGCCGACCCGCGGCTGGTGCTCGTGGACGCTCGTCACGGCGATGAGCCGGCCGCCGGTACCGCCCTCCACCATCAGGCGGGCGGCCCGCTGCAGGCAGACGAAAGCGCCGTCGAGGTTCAGCGCGACCGTCCGCCGCCAGCTGTCCAGGCTCTGCTCGAGGAAGGTCTCGCCGCCGCCACCGCCCGCGTTGTTCACGAAGACGTCGAGCCCGCCGAGGCGCCGGGCGAGATCGTCGATCACGTCGCCGGCGCCCTCCAGGTCGGTCGCGTCCAGTCGGGCGATCTCGGCCCTCCGCCCGAGAGAGCGGACCTCCTCGGCGGTGGCCTGGGCGCCTTCCTGATCGCTGTGCCAGGTGATGCCGACGTCCATTCCCGCCCGGGCGAGGGCGACAGCCGTCGCCTTCCCGATCCCCGAGTCGGACGCGGTCACGAGGGCGCGAGTGGGCTGGAAGTCACGGGGTCCGTGGGTCATGTCGTCTCCTGAGTGCTCATCGAGGTCCGTCCCCACCGATCCGAGCATCCCGGCGGCGGTCCCGGGAGCGCCTTGACAGGGAGCGCGGGAGCACCGACCGGCGTGGGAGGGACCCGTCCACGGTCCCGATCGCGTTGACTGGGCGGATGGATCACCGGCGCATCTCGGTCGTCGTCCCCGTGAAGGACGACGCCCGACACCTCGAGCGACTGCTCGCCCTTCTCGACGAGCAGACGCTCGCCCCTCTCGAGGTGGTCGTCGTCGACGACGGCAGCACCGACGACAGCGCCGACGTCGCGCGGGCGCACGGTGCGCGCGTCGTCGTGCACGGGGGTAGCGGGATCCCGGCGAGCACGGCCTTCGGGTTCGACGTCGCCCAGGGCGACGTCCTGGCGCGACTCGACGCCGATTCGCAGCCCGGGCCGGACTGGATCGCCCGCCTCGCCGGCCACTTCGCCGATCCCGCCGTGGGAGCGGTGACCGGGCCCGGGCGCTTCGTCGAGCTCGCGCCGCTGCCGCGTCTGCTGGCACGCATCCTCTACATGGACGCCTACTTCGCCCTGATGGGCTCCGCCCTCGCGAACTGGCCGCTGTTCGGGTCCAACTGCGCGCTGCGCCGCTCCGCCTGGCAGGAGATCGCGGAGGAGATGCACCGCGACGACGCGTACGTGCACGACGACGTCGAGATCAGCGTGCATCTCGGAGTGCGGCACCGGATCGTCCTCGACCGCCACCTCGAGGTCGGCATCTCGGCGCGGCCCTTCGGCACCGCCGGGGACATGGTCCGCCGGCTCGACCGCGCGATGCACACGCTGCGCCGGCACCCCGGCCTCGGTGCTCCCGTCCTGCGCTGGACCCACCGGGTCCGCCGCTCCCGCCTCGAGCGTCTGCAGCGGATCGCGGCGTCCCGACGCGCGGTGGCCGCGGCCTCCGACCGCACCCGCGACTGAGCGGAGGTCAGTCGGCGGCGGGCCGCCCCTCCTTCGGCATGGCGGCGACGGCGACGAGCATCCCGACCGCCACGACGGCGAGGGCGATGCAGACGAACCGCGTACCCGCGGCGAGATCCTCGGGCGCAGGGGGTGCCGCCTCCGGTGGCGGAGTTGACGATGGCGCCGAAGACCGCGACGGCGACGGCGCTGCCGATGTTGCGGGCGAAGAAGTTGGTCGACGAGACCACTCCGCGCTCGTTCCACTCGACGCTGGACTGCGCGCGGATGAGGGTCGGAGTGGCGACGAGTCCCATCCCCGCTCCGATGAGGACGCAGTACCCCGCGATCTCCCAGAGGGTCGAGCCGGGGCCGAGCAGGACCGTGAGCGCGCTGCCCACGACGACGAGCAGCGCTCCGATGAGGCCCGTGCTGCGGAATCCGATGCGCAGGTACAGGCGCCCGGACAGGCTCGCGGCGACCGGCCAGCCGAGGGTCATGGCGGCGACGGCGAACCCGGCGCCGAGAGCCGAGCTGCCGAGCACGCCCTGCGCGAAGGTGGGGAAGTAGGAGGTGACGCCGAGCGTGATGGCGCCCACGGCAGCCGAGACGAGACTCGTCGTGAGCAGGAGGCGTCGACTGAGCACCCACAGCGGGAGCACCGGGGCTGCGGCCCGGCGCTCGATCGCGACGAAGCCGGCGAAGGCGAGCGCCGAGAGCGCGAACACCCCGATCCCCGCGGGCGAGAGCCACGGCCACGCCGTCCCGCCTTCGAGCAGCCCCAGGATCAGCAGAGCGGTGCCGACGGCCAGGACCACGGCCCCCGCCACGTCGAGCGGCTGGCGCTCGCCCCTCGTGGTCTCCCGGAAGCTCCTCATCAGGAGGACCGCGGCGAGAAGGCAGAGCGGGATGTTCACCAGGAAGATCCCGCGCCACGCACCCAGATCCGACAGCACGCCGCCGAGGGTCGGCCCCACGACGGAGGAGATGCCCCAGACGCTCGCCAGGTAGCCCTGCGTCTTCGCCCGCTCGGCGACCGTGTAGATGTCGCCGGCGATGGTGATGCCCATCGGCTGGATCGCGCCCGCGCCCAGCCCCTGCAGCGCGCGGAAGGCGATGAGAGCGGGCATGCTCCAGGCGAGGCCGCACAGCAGGGAGCCGACGAGGAACAGTCCGATGCCGATGAGCATGATCGGCTTGCGCCCGATGACGTCCGAGAGCTTGCCGTAGAGGGGCACCGAGACGGCCTGCGCGAGCAGGTAGATCGAGAAGAGCCACGGGAACTGCGCGAAGCCGCCGAGGTCGTCGACGATCGCGGGCACCGCCGTCGCGAGGATCGTGGCGTCGAGAGCGACCAGCGCCGTCGAGATCATCAGCGAGAGGAGGATCGGACCGCGCTCGGAGCGCAGCCCGACGCTGGCGCGGGTCGGGGCGTCGGTCATTCCTCCGACGGTATTCCATGGCAGTGGGAGGGGAGGAGGACTCGACGCGCTCGGTAGACTCGTCGTATGGAACTCGTGCTCTGGCTCGTCATCGCCGCTATCGCCGCCGCCGGCCTCGTCTCGGGCACGGCCGCGCTCATCGCCATGACGAAGTCGCCCTGGTCGGCCGACAAGTAGCACGTCCCGCGTCGCGCCTCACTCGTAGACCCGCACGACGCTCCAGCACGGCTCCGTCGACGCGACGACGTCGAGGACGAACGATCCGCCCGTCTCGACGTGCGTGGCCTGGAACCGCCAGCCGCCGATGCTCACGGGACGCCGCCCGAACGTCGGCGGGAACGGCTCGAGCGGCGCCCACCAGGCGCTCGTGCACGTCCACACCGTCGGCCGGTCGGTGACGCGGTAGCGACCGCCCCGCCAGTCGAGCGCGACAGGCACGCCCTCGCCGTCGGTCGAGACCACTGCCGTCTCGTCGATCACCGCCATCATCGCGCTCCCGTTCCTCCTGCCGGCGACCCGCCCGGGGGTGCCCGGGACGGTTGGCCGTTCGAACATGTGTTCGATAGTCTGCGAGTGTACGCCGGGGCGGTCCTGCCCGCCACGGCCCCACGAGCGAACGGCTGGAGGCGCGATGATCGAGTGGAGTCCTCTGCAGATGCTGCGCAGCAGCGGTCCCGACGAGTGGGTGATGGTCGACGCGCTCCGCACCGGCAGGATCGGTCTGGTGCGCCGGATCGAGACGGGCCCGTACCGCGAGACGTGGTTCAGGGCCGTCACCTGGGCCGCGGAGCCCGAGAAGCGGACGCTCGTCGGCTACTCCCGCGACATGGAGACGATCGCGAAGGCGCTCTGGGAGCGCCAGCCGCCCACGGCGCAGGAGAAGCCCTTCCCGGGCTACCCGCCGTCGCGGCCGGCCCAGGGCGCGGCCACGCGGTGAGCGGAGCCCGTGCCGACGCCGCCGACACTGCTGGGGCGGAGGAGAATGGCCGGATGCTCCTCGTCCTCGCCGGTTCCCCCCTCGGGCGCCTGGACGGCGTCGTCGATCGACGACTCCGGAGCGGTGACCGAGGAGCGCGCCGGTCGCGGACCGGCGTCCCTGGCCGCGTTCGTCCGAGCGGGCGAGCAGGGCCGGCCGCGCTGGGTCTGGGACGACACGGCGCGCTGGTACCCCGGGCTGCTCGAGGCGGGGGTCGCGGTCTCGCGCTGCCACGATCTGCGCCTGTGCCGCGCGATCCTCCGACGCTCCTCCGCAGCGACCGGCTCGGTCCTCGCCCGCGCTCCGCGGGACGCCTGGGACGCGGAGGCGGCCGCTCCCGCCGCCGCCGACACCCTGCTCGGCTTCGAGGAGGCCGCCGTCGACCCCGCGGCGCTGGATCCCGTCGTCGAGCTCGCGCTGCAGGAGGACGCGGTGGCGGGCTCCCCGCAGTCCGGACGACTGCGCCTCCTCCTGGCCGCGGAGTCCGTGGGAGCTCTGATCGCGCGTGAGATCGCCGCGGCCGGACTCCCGTGGCGCGAGGACGTCCACGACCGCGTGCTGACGGAGGCGCTCGGTCCGCGACCGGTGTTCGGCGGTCGGCCGGCCCGGCTCGAGGCCCTCGCGAACCGCCTCCGCGAGGAGCTGGCGGCGCCCGAGCTCAACCCCGATTCGCCGGCCGACGTCATCCGCTCGCTCCGTCGCGCCGGGCTCGCCGTCGAGTCGACCCGCTCGTGGGAGCTCCGCACGATCGAGCACCCCGCGATCCCTCCGCTCCTGGAGTACAAGAAGCTGTCCCGCCTCCTCACGGCCAACGGCTGGGCGTGGCTCGACGCCTGGGTCCACGGGGGCCGGTTCCGGCCCGAGTACGTCGTCGGCGGCGTGGTCACCGGACGGTGGGCGACCTCCGGCGGCGGCGCGCTGCAGCTCCCTCGGCAGATCCGCGCCGCCGTGGTCGCCGACGACGGCTGGAAGCTGGTCGTGGCCGATGCCGCGCAGCTGGAGCCCCGGATCCTCGCGGCGCTGTCCGGCGACGCGGCGATGGCCGCAGCGGGGCGCGGCCGCGACCTCTACCAGGGCATCGTCGACGCCGGAGTCGTCCCCGACCGCCCGCGCGCGAAGGTCGCGATGCTCGGCGCCATGTACGGGGCGACGAGCGGAGAGGCGGGCGGCCTCCTGCCCCGGCTCGCGCGCGCCTACCCGCGCTCGATCGCGCACGTCGAGGCCGCTGCGCGGGCGGGGAGGCGCGGCGAGTCCGTCTCGACCTGGCTCGGCCGCAGCTCGCCTCCCGGAGCGGTGGGCCCGAACGACGAGAGCCCCGACGCCCGCAGCGCGCAGCGCGCCCGCGACTGGGGGCGCTTCACCCGCAACTTCGTCGTGCAGGGGACGGCCGCCGAGTGGGCGCTGTGCTGGATGGGCGACCTGCGCGCACGGCTGCGCGACGGCGGGCCGGGCCTGGACCGCGCGCACCTCGTGTACTTCCTGCACGACGAGGTCATCGTGCACGCGCCCGCCGAGGCGGCGGACCGGGTCGCCGAGATCGTCCGGGAGTCCGCGGCACGCGCGGGTCGGGCGCTGTTCGGCGGAGCCGACATCGACTTCCCGGTCACCGTCGCGGTGGTCGACGCCTACGACGAGGCGAAGTGAGGCGCGGGCTCAGTACCAGTGCGGCGAGCGGCTGTTCCACTTCGCCCAGGCGCTGCAGGGCGAGCCGTACGAGCTCTTGATGTACGAGAGACCCCAGTTCACCTGCGTCGCCGCGTTGGTCTGGTAGTCCATGCCCGCGGAGGCCATCTTGCTGGCGGGCAGCGCCTGGGGGATGCCGTAGGCACCGGAGGAGCGGTTCAGCGCGTTCCAGCGCCAGCCGGACTCGCCGTTCCACAGCGGGACGAGGCACGCGTCCATCTGATCCGAGCCCCAGCCGTAGTTCCCGAGGACCGACCGTGCGTAGGCCTGCGCCTGTGCGGGCGACATGCCGTCGGTGCGGCCGGCGTAGGTGCTGAGCGCGGCGATGGTCTCGGCCGAGCTGTTCTTCGCTCCGGTCGGGTCGTCGTTGCCGAGCTGCAGCGGGCCGCCGCCGGGAGCGGCCGGAGCCGGAGCAGGTGCGGCGGGTGCCGCGGGGCGGGGAGCGGCGGCGGGTGCCGTGCGGCGGGCCTCGGCCTCGGCCGCCTCGCGTGCACGGCGCTGCTGGTCCTCGAAGACCGCCTTCTCCTGCTGACCCGTCGCGTACTGCTCCTCGAGCGCCGCGGTCGTGTTCTTGAGATCGGCGAGCTGCGCGTAGAGAGTCGAGCTGTACTGCTCCTGCTCGGCGACCTTGGCGTCGGCGGCGCTCTGGGCCGACTCGGCCGCGTCGAGAGCAGCACTCGCCGCGTCGACGAGGGCGACGCGCTCGGAGCGGGCCTGCTCGGCCTGGGAGGCGAGGGCGCCCGCCGTGTTCTCGGTGGTCTCTGCAGCGGTCTGCAGGGTGCTCGTCTGCAGCGTGAGCTGGCTCATCGTGCCGAGGCGGTAGAGCAGCTCGTCCGACTGCTCGCCGCCGACGAGGAGGTTCAACGTCGCATCGGTGCCGCCGCTGCGGTAGAGCTGCGCGGCCAGTCGGCCGGCCTGCTCCTTCGCGGCGTCCGCATCGGCGCGCGCGGCGTCGGCGCGGCTCTCGAGAGCGGTGACGCGCTGGTTCGCCTCGTCGAGCGCGGTCCGGGCGGCATCGGCCTCGGAGGCCCGCGCGATCGCGGCGTCGGTGAGCTCGGCGGCCTGGTCGCGGAGGTCGGCGAGGAACGCGGTGATCCGGTCGACCTCGGCGGCGGTCGCGCTCTCGCTGTCCTTCGCGGACTCGACGTCCGACCACGACGGGTAGTCGGACGGATCGTAGGCGGCGGAGGCGGTCAGTGGCGAGGCCAGCGAGGCGCAGAGGACGAGGAGGGTGCCCGCACCGGCCGCGATCAGGCGTCGGCGCGCGCGCGAGGGCTCGCGGAGGCCGAGGGGTGTGCGGGACATGCGCTCCACCCTAGGCGACGGCACCCGCGCCTGTCTCGTCGCGGGACACCGCTCTGCGGCCGCGGCGGGGGCGCTCCAGGGCGAATCCCCGCACTCCGGCGCCGGCGTCGGCGCCGGACAGCTCCTCCCGGGCGGCGGCGAGCAGGCCGCGGAGGGCGTCGTCGCGGACCCGCATCGCGCGGGCGGCGAGGCGCCGCTGCGGGTGGTCGTCGAGCGGCTCCTCCTCCTCGGGGAGGGTCACGGCGTACGCCGACAGCACGGCCTCCAGGTCGGCCTCCTCGAGACTCGAGGCGAGCAGGATGCGGTCGAGCACGTCGTCCCAGTCCTCCTGGGCCGTGGCGCCGTCGCCGTGGAGCCAGGCGACGGCCTCGACGCGGCCCTCGTCGGTGAGTGCGTGGAGGGGGAGCCCGTCCTCCGTCGCGCCCGCCGAGACGACGAGGCCGCGCTCGCGCAGGCGATCGAGGGTGGAGTAGATCTGGCCGACGTTCACCCGGCGGCGATGCGCCGCGCGGTCCAGGAGCTCGGAGTGGAGCTGCAGACCGTAGGCCGGGCCGAGGGTGAGGAGCGCCAGGAGGCCGTCGCGGACCGACACTGGACTCCTCTCGGGCGGGCCCGGATGCGAGGAGGCACCGGACGATCCCGAGTATAGGCAGGGGATCCGGACGGTCCCGGGGCGGGCGCGGCGAGCCGCCTTGTCGGCGCGGGACGCCTGATGCATACTCTGACGTGGTGGCTCGTCCACCGCACAATCGAAGAATGCACCACTTGTCGTACGTGGTCCGGGTCGTTGGGGAAGACGCACCAGGACGGACGGAGGACAGCATGGTGGCGCAGCAGACTCGGGGTGTGCTCTTCGTGCACTCCGCCCCGCGCGCGCTCTGCCCCCACCTCGAGTGGGGAGCCGGGCGCGCTCTCGGTCGTGCCGTGAACTTCGAGTGGATCGAGCAACCGGTCCTCCGGGGCACGCAGCGAGCCGAGTTCACCTGGGAGGGACCTCCCGGGACCGGTGCGGGCATCGCCTCCGCCCTCCGCGGCTGGGAGGACGTCCGCTACGAGGTGACCGAGGAGCCGTCCCCCGGAGTGGACGGCGGCCGCTGGATGCACACGCCCGGCCTGGGAATCTTCTTCGCCCAGACCGACAGCGTCGGCAACACGGTGATCCCCGAGGACCGCGTCCGCGCCGCCATGGAGACCGCCGGCGCCGACCCGATCGAGCTGCACCGCGAACTCCGCCTCGCCCTCGGCCAGGCCTGGGAGGACGAGCTCGAGCCGTTCCGCTACGCGAGCGATTTCGCGCCGGTGGTGTGGCTGCATCGAGTCGGCTGACGCCGACTCGATGTCGACGCCGTTCCCTACGCGGCGTCGCGCGGTCGGCTTCGCGACGGGGTCGCGTTCTGCAGAGCGGGTTGCGAACGGCGACGCAGAATCGCTGGTACGCGATTCGGCGGATACGCCTTGCGGGGCTCGGCGATCCGGAGCCGGGGCTTCAGTGCTTCGGCGCGTCGAGGAGGCGCGTTCGGGACCTTCGGCTCGTAGGTTCGGACGGGCGCAGCAGCGTCGGCTCGTGGAAGGCGGTCGGGCTCGTCGGGATCGTCGGTTCTCGTGAGTCGAGTGCGATTCTGCGAGCCGGAGGTGACGTCCGGGTGGCGGGACAACGCCTCGGCCCTGGGGAGACTGGCCTAGATCATCCCGCTGGGATGGTCCGCCCGTGGGTGCGGTTCGACCATCGGTGTCGGAGCGTATCGGTCACGGGTCCCGGCTCGTGGAAGAGGGTCGGGCTCGTGGGACATGGCCGTTCTCGCGAGCCGGATGCGATCGAGCGAGCCCGAGTCGCGATCGGCGACGCCGGGATCGAGTGCCGATGCCGGGCGCGGCGGGCGGTGCGTCCGTTTCCGCTCGCGCATCCAGTCCCGGCCGAGAACCTGCCGGATGACCCCCCAGCCGATCGCTGGTCAAGCGAATCCTCTGCCGGCCGTCGTCAGGGCGACTCGGCGCCGCCAGTCGGCAAGCCGGGCTCCCTTCCGAGGCCCGGTGAGGAGAGCACTGCACCGGTGCCCGTCAGCGGTGTGCCGATACCGGCAGGCCGAGCCGTGCCCCGATGCCCGTGAGGGCGAGCACTGCGCCGATGCCCGGTAGGGCGAGCGGTGTGCTCGATGCCCCCTAAGGGCGAGCCGTCTGCCAATGCCCGGTAGGGCGAGCGGTGTGCCCGATGCCCGTGAGGGCGAGCCGTCTGCCGATGCCCGTGAGGGCGAGCACCGCGCCGCCGCCCGGAGGGTGGCGCGCAACCCACCCGAGCGCCGCGAGGCGTATCCGGCGATCCGCGTCCCAGCGGATCGCCGTCGCTGCACTGCACCGGCCCTCGGAAACCCAGCCGCGTAGGGAGCGGACGCGCCTTCGTTGCGCCACGCGCAGCGAAGCCGCGTTCCGGTCGGTGTACGGGGCTACGCCCCGCTACACCGACCGGAACGCGGCAACAGCATTGTGCCCCCCGAACCCGAACGAGTTCGAGAGGGCGACCAGCGGGCCGGCGCCGAGGGCGCGGGGGCTGGTGACGACGTCGAGCGGGATCTGGGGGTCCTGCTCGGTGAGGTTGATCGTCGGCGGCGCGGTGCGCTCGTGGAGCGCGAGCACCGTGAAGATGGCCTCGAGGGCGCCGGTGCCGCCGAGGAGGTGGCCGGTGGCCGCCTTGGTCGCCGACACGGCGATGTTCGGGAGGTGGTCGCCGAAGACGCGGGCGAGGGCACGGTACTCGGCGACGTCTCCGACCGGGGTGCTCGTCGCGTGGGCGTTGACGTGGGTGACGTCGGTGCGGGAGGCGCCGGCCTGCTCGAGGGCGGCGATCATCGCGCGGGCGGCGGCGGATCCCTCGGGGTCGGGCGCGGTGATGTGGTACGAGTCGCTGGTGACGGCACCGCCGGCGAGCTCCGCGTAGATGCGGGCGCCGCGGGCGAGCGCGTGCTCCTCGGTCTCGAGGACCAGCGAGGCGGCTCCCTCGCCCAGGACGAAGCCGTCGCGGCTGACGTCGTAGGGCCGGGAGGCGGTGGCCGGGTCGTCGTTGCGGCGCGAGAGCGCCTGCATGGCCGCGAAGGCGGCGAGGGGGAGCGGGTGCACGACCGACTCCGTGCCGCCGGCGATGACGACGTCGGCGAGGCCCTGCTGGAGGTGCTCGTAGGCGTTCGCGATCGCCTCGGTGCTCGACGCGCAGGCCGAGACGTCGGTGCGGGCGTAGGCGCGCGAGGGGATGGACATGCTGATCGCCGCGGCGGCGGCGTTGGGCATGAGCATCGGGATGGTCATGGGCAGGACGCGGCGGGGTCCGCGCTCGCGCAGGGTGTCCCAGGCGTCGAGGAGGGTCCAGAGGCCGCCGATGCCGGTGGAGTAGTCGACGCCCACGCGCAACGGGTCGACGTCGGTGATGCCGGAGTCGGCCCAGGCCTCGCGTGCCGAGATCAGTGCGAACTGGCTCGAGGGGTCGAGGCGCTTGAACTCGGGGCGGGGGAGGACGTCCTCCGGGCGCACCTTCGCCTGAGCGGCGAACGTCACGGGGAGGTCGTGCTCGGCGACCCAGTCGGCCTCGATGGTGCTGACGCCGGACTCGCCCGCGAGGAGGGCGTTCCACGACTCGCGCGCCGTCCCTCCCAGGGGGGTGCTGGCGCCGATGCCGGTGACGACGATCTTCTTGCTGCTCATGACGACGATCTCTGTTCCGTGACGGGGTGGGTGCCGGGCGCACCCCGGCCGGGCCTGTGCCGGGCCGGGGTGTCCGCCTCGCGGACGGTGGAGCGGTGAGTCCTACTCGGACGCCTTGACGATGAAGGTGACCGCGTCGCCCACCGTCTTGAGGTTCTTGACCTCGTCGTCCGGGATCTTCACGTCGAACTTCTCCTCGGCGTTGACGACGATCGTCATCATCGAGATGGAGTCGATGTCGAGGTCGTCGGTGAACGACTTGTCCAGCTCGACGGAATCGGTCGCGATGCCGGTCTCGTCGTTGACCAGTTCGGCCAGGCCGGCGAGGACTTCTTCGGTGGACAGTGCCATGGTTCTCTCCTTGAGGGGTGTGATTCGAGTTGTCGTCGAGTGACCGTGAGTCAGTTTAGGGGTGGGGCGTCTCCCCCTAAGGGAGCACCACGACCTGCGCGCCGAACACGAGTCCGGCTCCGAAGCCGATCTGCAGGGCGAGTCCGCCGCTGAGCTCGGGGTGCTCCTCGAGCAGGCGGTGGGTGGCGAGCGGGATCGACGCGGCCGACGTGTTGCCGGTCGTCTCGATGTCGCGGGCGATCGTGACGGTGTCCGGCAGCTTCAGCTGCTTGGCGAACTCGTCGATGATGCGCATGTTGGCCTGGTGGGGGATGAACGCGGCGAGGTCCGAGGGCTCGACTCCGGCCTCGGCCAGCGCCTGCTTGGCGACCTTCGCCATGTCCCAGACCGCCCAGCGGAAGACGGAGGGGCCGTCCTGGCGCAGGGTCGGCCACTCGGCGCGCCCCTCGCGGTAGGCGAGCAGCGGGCTGTCCATGCCCACGGTGTCCCAGCGGGATCCGTCGGAGCCCCAGACGGTCTTGGAGATGCCGGCGGAGTCGCTCGGCCCGACGACCGCGGCGCCCGCTCCGTCGCCGAGGAGGAAGGAGATGCTGCGGTCGGTGGGGCTGACGAGGTCCGAGAGCTTCTCGGCGCCGACGACGAGCACGTACTCGGCGAGTCCCGAGCGGATGAACGAGTCGGCCTGGGCGATGCCGTAGGTGTACCCGGCGCAGGCGGCCGAGATGTCGTACGCGGGAGCGGGGTTCGCTCCGATGCGGTCGGCGAGCAGCGCGGCGAGCGACGGGGTCTGCACCGTGTTGCTGATGGTCGAGACGAGCACGACGCCGATCTGGTCCGGGCGGATGCCGGCCTTCTCGATCGCCTCGAGGGAGGCCGTGGTCGCCAGGTCGACGGCCTCGACGCCGGCCGAGGCGCGGCGGCGCTCGATGATGCCGGTGCGCTGGCGGATCCACTCGTCGGAGGAGTTGATCGGCTCGATCAGGTCGTCGTTGGGCACGACGCGGTCGCCGCGCGCGGCTCCGATGCCGAGGATCCGGGTGTAGGCGGTGCCGCTGGACTGGGTGAGGGTGGGGGGCGTCATGGGGGTCTCTCCTGCTAGGCGGCGTGCTCGTCGATGAAGGCGCGGGCGGCGTCGAGGTCGTCGGGTGTCTTGACCGCGAGGGTCGGCAGACCCTTGAGGCCGCGCTTGGCCAGGCCCACGAGGGCGCCGGCGGGGGCGAGCTCGATGAGGCCGGTGACCCCGGCCTCGGCGAACGCCGCCATGCAGAGGTCCCAGCGCACGGGGGAGGCTACCTGGCCGACGAGCAGCTCGAGGAACGCGGACCCGGAGTCGACGACGGAGCCGTCGCGGTTGGTCCAGAGCCGGAGCGACGGGTCGGAGGGGGTGATCCCCGCGGCGACCGCGGCGAGCGAGTCGCGCGCGGGCGCCATGTAGCGGGTGTGGAACGCTCCGGCGACCTGGAGGGGGATGACGCGGGTGCCGGCGACCGGCTCGTCCTTGAGCGCCTGCAGCGCGTCGACGGCTCCGGCGACCACGATCTGGCCGCCGCCGTTGTAGTTGGCGGGCTCGAGGCCGAGCTCGTCCAGACGCGCCAGGAGCGCCTGCTCGTCGCCGCCGAGGACGGCGCTCATGGCGGTGGGCTGCGCGGCGGCGGCCGAGGCCATCGCGCGGGCCCGCTCGCGGACGAAGACGAGGGCGTCGGACCCGGAGAGGACGCCTGCTCCGGCCGCAGCCGTGATCTCGCCGACCGAGTGGCCCGCGATCCCGGCGATGCGGTCGCGGCGTCCGCCCTCGAGCAGTGCGGCGAGGCTGACGAGCCCGGCCGAGACGATCAGGGGCTGGGCGACGGCGGTGTCGCGGATGGTGTCCGCGTCGGACTCCGTGCCGTGGGCCGCGAGGTCGATGCCGACGGCCTCGGAGTGGGCGGCGACCTGCTCCGCGACGGAGGGGACGGCCAGCCAGGGGGCGAGGAATCCGGGGGTCTGGGAGCCCTGACCCGGGGCGACGACGACGATCACGTGTTCAGTCTTCCGATCCGCGCCGCCGGGAGCGGCGCTGGTACGTACGGAGAAACCACAAAAGGCTTGTGGCGGTTCTACAACGGGCGGCGCTCAGCTCCGCGTCGGCCGGCGGCGGACGGCACCGTCGGGATCGCTCATCGAGCCCAGGATCAGCGCGGACTGGAGGATCAGGGCCTCCCGCGCGCCGGTCGCGTCCCAGCCGATCACCTCGGCTACGCGCTTCAGCCGGTACCGCACCGTGTTGGGGTGCACGAACAGCTCGCGCGCCGTGGCCTCCAGGGAGCGCCCGTTGTCGAGGTACGCCCACAGGGTCGTGAGCAGCTCGGTCGAGTGCTTCTGCAGCGGCTTGTAGATCTGGGTGATCAGGCTCTGACGCGCGAGCGGGTCCCCGGCCAGAGCGCGTTCCGGGAGCAGGTCGTCGGCGCTGACCGGGCGGGGGGCGTTGCGCCAGGAGCGGGCGACGGCGAAGCCGGCGAGGGCGGCGCGGGCGCTCCGGGACGCCTCGACCAGGGTCGGGACCTCGTGCCCGAGAACGAGGTGACCCGTCCCGAAGCCGGGCTCGAGCGCCTCCGCGATCTCGAGGAAGGCGACCGGCGGGCCGGTCTCCTCCGTCGCGTTCTCGCTCGGCTCGGCGCGACCGATGACCAGCACGAGCCGGCTGCCCTGCACGCCGATGAGGACGTCCGCGTCCATGTGCCTCGCGGTGCGGCGCAGCTGGTCGACGTCGAGCATCTTGGGAGCCGTGCCGACCAGCACGGCGACCTCGCCGTGCCCGTGCCAGCCGAGAGCGGCGATGCGGCTGGGGAGCTCGTCGTCCGCCTCGCCCGTGAGGATCGAGTCGACGACGAGCGCCTCGAGGCGGGCGTCCCAGAGTCCGCGCGCCTCGGCGGCGCGGGCGTACACGTCGGCCGCGGCGAAGGCGACCTCGCGCGAGTAGAGCAGGATCGCCTCGCGGAGGTCCTCGCTGCCGTTCTTGACCCGGTCCTCGACGACCTCGACCGTGACCTTGATCAGCTGGAGGGTCTGGGTCAGCGAGACGGAGCGGAGGAGCTCCCGCGGCGCCGCTCCGAAGACGTCGGCGGCGATCCACGGAGTGGCCGTCGGGTCGTCGAACCAGGAGATGAACGAGGTGATGCCGGCCTGGGCGACCAGGCCCACCGCCGAGCGCCGCCCCGGAGGCATGGCTCCGTACCAGGGCAGCGTGTCGTCGAGGCGCTTGATGGTCTGCGTCGCGAGCTCACCGGCGATGGTGCGCAGCCACGCGAGGGTCTGCTCCTTGGTGCGGGCAGCACCCGGCCGGGAGGCCGGGGCTGCCGCAGCAGACCCTCGCGCGGTCGACGACGACCCGTGGGGGGAGGGCACCGACTCGACCGTCAGCTCTCGCCGCCCGCGTTGCCGGTGGTGCCGGCGTTGACGTCGTGCAGACGGTACTTCTCGATCGCCTGGACCGAGAGCGACGGGTCGACCTCGCCCTGCTTGGCGAGCAGCTGCAGCGTGCGCACCACGACCGACGGTCCGTCGATCTTGAAGTGGCGACGCGCGGCGGCGCGCGTGTCCGGAGAAGCCGAAGTCATCCGCTCCGAGCGTCGCGAAGTCGCCCGGGATGAACTGGCGCAGCTGGTCGGGGACCTGGTGCGAGAAGTCCGTGACGGCGACGAAGGGGCCCTTCGCGTCGGCGAGCTTCTGCGTGACGTACGGCACCTGCTGGGCGTCCTCGGGGTGGAGGAAGTTGTGGTGCTCGGCCTTGATGCCGTCGCGCCGCAGCTCGTTCCAGGAGGTCACCGACCAGACGTCGGCCGAGACGCCCCAGTCCTCGGCGAGGAGCTTCTGCGCCTCGATCGCCCACGGCACCGCGACGCCGCTGGCGAGCAGCTGCGCCTTGGGACCGTCCCACTGGCCCCAGGAGACGCGGTGGATGCCGCGGACGATGCCGTCCACGTCCACGTCCTCGGGCTCGGCGGGCTGCACGATCGGCTCGTTGTAGACCGTCAGGTAGTACATGACGTTCGGGTCGGAGTGCTTCCCGCCGTACATGCGCTCGAGTCCGGACTGCACGATGTGCGCGATCTCGTAGCCGTACGCCGGGTCGTAGCTCACGACGGCCGGGTTGGTGGCGGCGAGGATCGGGGAGTGGCCGTCCGCGTGCTGCAGGCCCTCGCCGGTCAGCGTGGTGCGTCCGGCGGTCGCTCCGATCATGAAGCCGCGGGCCATCATGTCGCCCGCCGCCCAGATCGCGTCGCCCGTGCGCTGGAACCCGAACATCGAGTAGAAGACGTAGACCGGGATGAGCGGCTCGCCCTGCGTCGAGTACGAGGTGCCCACTGCGGTGAACGCCGCCAGGGCGCCCGCCTCGTTGATGCCGACGTGCAGGATCTGGCCCTGGGGGCTCTCCTTGTACGCCAGCAGCAGCTCGCGGTCGACCGACGTGTAGTGCTGTCCGCGCGGGTTGTAGATCTTCGCGTTCGGGAAGAACGCGTCCATGCCGAAGGTGCGCGCCTCGTCCGGGATGATCGGGACGACGCGGTTGCCGAAGTCCTTCGAGCGGAGGATGTCCTTCAGGATGCGGACGAACGCCATGGTCGTGGCGATCTCCTGCGTTCCGGAGCCCTTCTTGCCGATCTTGTACGCGGAGTCGTCCGGGAGGTTCAGCTGCGTGTACTTCGAGCGGCGCTCGGGGAGGTAGCCGCCCAGCGCGCGACGGCGCTCCTGCAGGTACTCGATCGCCTCGTCGTTCTGACCGGGGTGGTAGTACGGCGGGAGGTAGGGGTTCTCCTCGAGCTGGGCGTCCGTGATCGGGATCCGCATGGTGTCGCGGAAGCCCTTCAGGTTGTCCAGCGTCATCTTCTTCATCTGGTGGGTCGCGTTGCGGCCCTCGAAGCTGCGGCCGAGACCGTAGCCCTTGATGGTGTGGGCGAGGATGACGGTGGGCTGGCCCTTGTGCTCCGTCGCGGCCTTCATGGCCGCGTAGATCTTGCGGTAGTCGTGGCCGCCTCGGCGAAGGCCCCAGATCTGCTCGTCGGAGTAGTCCTCGACGAGCTTCTTCGCGCGCTCGTCGCGGCCGAAGAAGTTCTCGCGGACGTACGCGCCGTCCTCCGTCTTGTAGGTCTGGAAGTCGCCGTCGGGCGTCTTGTTCATGAGGTCGAGCAGCGCGCCCTCGGTGTCGCGGGTGAGCAGGTCGTCCCACTCGCGGCCCCAGATGAGCTTGATGACGTTCCAGCCGGCGCCGCGGAAGTACGACTCGAGCTCCTGAACGATCTTGCCGTTGCCGCGGACGGGTCCGTCGAGGCGCTGCAGGTTGCAGTTGACGATGAAGTTGAGGTTGTCGAGGCCGTCGTTCGCCGCGACCTGCAGCTGACCGCGCGACTCGACCTCGTCCATCTCGCCGTCGCCGAGGAAGGCCCAGACCTGCTGGTCGGACGCGTCCTTGATGCCGCGGTTGGTGAGGTACTTGTTCGCCTGCGCCTGGTAGATCGCGTTGATGGGTCCGAGCCCCATCGACACGGTCGGGAACTGCCAGAACTCCGGCATGAGGCGCGGGTGCGGGTAGCTCGAGAGCCCCTCCGCCGCTGTGCGAGCGCTCCTGGCGGAAGCCGTCGAGCTGGTGCTCGGTCAGGCGGCCCTCGAGGTAGGCGCGGGCGTAGGGGCCGGGGGAGGCGTGGCCCTGGATGAAGACCTGGTCCCCTCCGCCCGGGTGGTCCTGCCCGCGGAAGAAGTGGTTGAAGCCGACCTCGTACAGCGAGGCGCTCGACGCGTAGGTCGAGATGTGGCCGCCGACGCCGATGCCGGGTCGCTGCGCGCGGTGCACGAGGATCGCCGCGTTCCAGCGGATCCACGCGCGGTAGCGGCGCTCGACGTCCTCGTCACCGGGGAACTCGGGCTCGTTCTCGGGCGCGATGGTGTTGATGTAGTCCGTGGTCGGCACCATCGGAACGCCGAGGTGCAGCTCCTTGGAGTGCTTGAGGAGGCTGAGCATGACGTCGCGTCCGCGACCCGCACCTCGCTCCGCAACGAGCGCGTCGAGCGACTCGTTCCACTCCGACGTTTCCTCGGGGTCCGAGTCCACGTGACCGACGGAATACGGGTCCTGATCGTTAACAGTCACCCTCGACCTCTCTCTGGGGGCAGATCGTGCCCGAGACATCATTCTCATGAAGCGGTGCCGGATCCGCGCGCGGGCTGCGGATTGACGAGCCGCGCGCGGGCACCTGTGCCAGCCTAGCGATTCCGGCCTACTGTGGCGATCCACGACGGAAGCGCTCAGCGGTCTGTGGGGTTCCACCATCCGGAGGGCCCTCCGCGGCCATCGCGGGGCCGGTTCCGATCCCCGCTTCGCCGATCCCCCTTGGTGGGGGCTCGCAGCGGGTCTAGCATTGCCCCTCGTGCTCGCGCGACTCTCGTGCGCACGGAAGGACATCGGACCGATGGCTCTCGAGAAGCTGACGCTCGCTCCCGACTTCGAACTCGCCAACCAGTACGGCGAGCGGATCCAGCTCGGCGACTTCCACGGACGGCGCAACGTCGCCCTCGTCTTCTTCCCCCTCGCCTTCTCGGGGACCTGCACGGGCGAGTTCTGCGCCCTGCGCGAGAACCTCTCCCTCTTCGAGCACGCCGACGTCGAGGTGATCGGCATCTCGGTCGACTCGAAGCACACGCTGCGCGCCTGGGGCGAGAAGCAGGGCTACGACTTCACTCTGCTGTCGGACTTCTGGCCGCACGGCGATGTCGCCAAGCAGTACGGCGTCTTCGTCGAGAGCAAGGGCTACGCGACCCGCGCGACGTTCCTCATCGACCGCGAGGGCGTCATCCGCGACACCTTCATCACCGCGCCCGGCGAGCCGCGCTCGATCGAGGCGTACCGCGCGGCCATCGAGGCCCTGCAGCCGGCCCACGCCTGACGCCTCCCCGCGGGATGCCGCTTCGGTGCGGCTCCTGCGGCGTGTCGTGCATCGGAGCGGCATCTCGCGGAGACGCAACCCGAGTGATCGGGGAGAGGGTCAGCTCAGGATGTTCACCGCGCGGGCGATGACCAGCGCGAGCAGGACGAAGCCGGTGACGCCCTCGACGGCCATCAGCAGCTTCGCGCGGCTCGAGAGCGGCATGGTGTCGGTCGGGCTGAACGCCATGGTGTTCGTCGTCGAGACGTACAGGTAGTCGACGAAGCCGGGCCGCCAGTCGGCGCGCTCGGACGAGGTCGCCGAGACCTCCTGCACGGTGTCCCGGTAGCCGTCCTGCGGGAACGCGAGATCGGCGGCGGGCAGGTCGCTCCGCGGAAGTGTTCCGCGGGCGACGGGGCCGCCGCGGTCGAGCTCCCAGTAGAGCAGTGCGTAGGCGACGACGTTCGTCACCCAGACCTGCAGCGCGGTGAGCAGGAGCAGCGGACCGTCCGTCGACCCGTCGACGAGCGCCGTGACCAGGGCGACGACGTTCACCTGGTTCGCCGCGGCGAGCACCACCGCGAGCGCGATCGAGACGACGCGCGACCACTTCGTCTCGGTGTCGAGCCGGTGCGGGTTGACCACGAACAGCGGAACGAGGAGCGCCAGCGTGAGGGCCGCGGCAACCAGACGCACCGCCGACGTCCGGTCGTCGTGCCCGACCACGTTGAGGACGACGGCCAAAAGGATCGCGGCCGAGGCGGGCCAGCGGCTCTCGGCGCGTCGGCGGGCGCGGTCAGCCGGGGCGTCGTCGGTCATGGGGCGAGAGTAGCGGCGCCCCGCGCGTCGGCGCCCCGGCCTCCGGAGCGACGGTGCCGTACGATGGGGACGCTCGTGCGGCCCTGCCGCCACGAGGGCCTTTAGCTCAGTTGGTAGAGCGCCACGTTTACACCGTGGATGTCATCGGTTCGAGCCCGGTAGGGCCCACTCCTCGACTCCCGGCTCCGTCGGATCCTCCCGACCCGCGCTTCGCTCCGACGCGCCGCCGTCCCGGTCCCGACGTCGGTCCATGGAGCGCCTCGGAACGCGCCGATGCAGACGGCGGTCCGAGCATGCGCGGCTCCGCGGCGTCCCGACGTCCGGGGGACGGATCCGACCGACGGGGCCCGGGCGGTCGCTTCCCGGCGTGTGCGCGGAGCGTCCGTCGTGGGACGCCTCGCGTGAGGATCCGCGCTCGGTCTCCTCGCGCTCTTCGCGCCAGGCCCCTCGGCGCGCTGCCGGGGTGCCCCACAGTTCTGAGCGACCCTGGCTCCTCGCGAACGGACTCCGCATGACCGAGCACACGCCCTCCGGCCCCTGCCGCCGCACCGTCGCCTGGGCGGTGCCCGCCGTCGTCGCCGCCGTCGCCGCCCCGCTGGCCGCGGCGTCGCCGACCCTGGATGCCCTGGTGCTCGCAGCGGTCTCCCCCCTCGGCGGAGCACCCCTGACGATGCGCGTCGGGCAGCACCCGGCCGCGTCGGGCGGGGACGTGGAGGTCGCGGTGACCGACCGGGAGACGGGAGCCGCGGTCAGGGGGGCGCTCGTCACGTTCGTCCTGGTCGCGGGCACCGGCCGCGCGGCCTTCTCGACCACCGGCGGCCCCGGCACGGTGACCGGCACCACCGGCGCGACCGGACGCGCGGTGAGCCGCGTCGTCCACGGTGCGGCGGTCGGAAGCGCGGTCCTGCTGGTCTCGACCCCCGGCGCACCGACTCTGTCGTACCCGGTCGTCGTCCAGCGCTCCGCGGTGCTCCAGCTCGAGGCGGTCGCCGTCGACCGGGCGTCCGTCGCCGCCGGCCAGGTGCTCGTCCTCAGCGCCAGGATCGACCTCGATCTCGGGACGATCGGGGACGACGAGCCCGATCCCCTCCGCCTGACCTGGCGGAACGCGCCCGCAGCGCTGTTCGGCGATCCCGTCCTCAGCCGCCGGACGGGAACGCAGGACGACTCGCCGAACTGGACGCTCGAGCGATCCGGGGACGACATCGTGCTCACCTGGCCGGCCGGATTCCTGCGCGAGGGCCTCGAGGGCACGGCCGGCTGGGTCCACCTCAGCGTCACGCGTCCGATCGGTTCGGCCGCCGGGAGGAACTCGCTCGACGCCGTGCTCTCGACGGACGACGCCTTCCGCCTGGGCGATCCGTCGACGCGCACCGTCGCGGTGCGCTACTCCTGATCGCGGATCAGCGCGACTGGCGGCGCTTGTAGGGCTTGGGCTGGCCCTTCACGATGGGGGCCCGGCCGGTGCCCTTGGAGGCCTTGGCCTTGCCTCCGGCGGGGGCGCTGGTGCCGGGCTCGTCGCCCAGGGCGGCGAGCTCCTCGCGGGCCTGGGCCAGCCGCTGGCGGCCCGCCGCGGTCAGCACCGTGCGCGAGGCGCCCGGCTCGAACAGCGGGCGTCCGAGGTCGAGCTCGACGGCGGCGACGGAGGAGTCGAGCTTCTGCCGCGAGATGCCGAGCTTCTCGGCGGCGCGCACGAAATGCAGCTCCTCGGCGACCGCCACAAAGTGACGCAGCTGGCTGATCTTCATCCGGAACCCTTCGCGGCCGCGGGCACGGCCTCGGCCACTTTACGCGGTCCGGCGGGGGACAGCGGGGTGGAGTGCCGCGACCCTCCGCCGATCGCCGCCGGATGTACCGTCGATCCTTGCGTGGGAGCGCTCTCGCGCCTACCCTCGCGCTCGTGGACGGAACCCGAAGCCGTCCGCAGGGGAGGCCGACGTGGGCGCGCTCGTCTACAGCGGGATCGCCTCGATCGACGGGTTCACCACCGACGAGGCCGGCGGCTTCGCGTGGGCGGAGCCGCGACCCGAGGTGCACCGCTTCATCACCGAGACCGAGGAGCGGGTGCGGACCTACCTGTACGGGCGCCGTATGTACGAGACGATGCTGCCGTGGGAGGCGGGCTTCGCCCTCGCGGAGGACTTCGTGTTCATCCAGGACTACCAGCGGATGTGGCGCGCGGCCGACAAGGTCGTGTACTCCCGGACGCTCGACGAAGTGCGCACCGGGCGCACGCGCCTCGAGCGCCGCTTCGATCCCGCGCGGGCGAGGGAGCACGCCGCGGCCCTGGAGGACGACGTGTCGATCGGGGGAGCCCAGCTCGCCGCGCAGGCGCTCCTGGCGGGGATCGTCGACGAGATCCGCTGGTACGTCGTCCCGATCGTCGTCGGCGGCGGCACGCGGTTCCTGCCGCGAGGGCTCCGGAGCTCACTGGAGCTCACCGAGGAGCGGCGGTTCGCCGACGGCACGGTGTTCCTGCGCTATCGGGTCGCGCACTGAGGCGGGCGCGCGAGGGCGCGCCGGCTCAGGCGCCGACCAGGGCCGAGACCACTCCTGCGATCCGGGCGCCCTGTGCGCGACCGGCCTCGGCCGACGCGGCGCGCACCGACGGATCGAGCGAGTTGGGCCCGAACGCGCGGATCGACGCCTCGTCGGCGTAGACCACCTCGACGCGGGAGCCGGACAGGGCGTCCAGCTCGTTCGTCGGCAGCGTGCCCGCTCCCGGTGACCCGACTCCGGGGAGCGGAGTGACGATGAGGACCCAGTCGGCTCCCGCCGCGAGGTCGGCGTTGCTGCCGGAGCGCACGCCCCCGTCCATGTAGCGGACGCCGTCGATGGTGACCGGGGGCCAGACGCCGGGGACGGCGCAGCTGGCGGCGATCGCGTCGACGAGCCCGACTCCGCTCGTGCGGTCGAAGACGGCGAGCGCGCCCGTGGCGGTGTCGACCGCGGTGATCAGCAGGGGGCGCTCGGGCCAGTCGGCGTCGGCGACCCGAGCGGCGATGACGGCGCGGCGCGACTCCTCGGGCAGCGTGGCGGTCGTCAGAGCGAGCGCGCCGATGCGGCGCCGCGCGTCCTCAGCCGACACCGCGCCCTCGACCGCGGCGGCGAACATCGCCTGCAGCCCTTCGGCGTCGATGACGGCTCCGATCTCGGCGGACTCCTCGCGCAGCTGCGCGGCGTACGACTCGTCGAGTCCGACGGAGGTGCTGAGCTGGGCGGCGACCGCCGAGCCGGCGGACGTGCCGATGAAGACGGTCGAGGGATCGAGCAGGAGGCGGGCCGCCTCGGGAGAGGCGTCGGCGATGCCGCGGACGACTCCGAGCTCCCAGGCGATCCCGGCGAGGCCGCCTCCGGCGAGGACGAGGGCACCGGGCATGACGTGTTCCTTCCGACGGGGGTCTGCGGCGTCGGCGGACGCGCAGCGGGATCCACGCTGGCACATCGGCCTGGGTGCGGACTCCTCGCCCCGGTGTCCCGCTCGCAGGACCGGGTCAGGAGCGCTTGCGCTCGCGGACGATCGTCCAGACGTTGCGGCCGTCGACCCGCTGATGCTCGAAGCGGGTGACGAGCGCCTGGATGAACGGGATGCCGCGGCCCGCCTCCGCCCATTCGTCGGGCATGGCCCGCGGGTCGGCGACGTCGATCCCGACGGCGTCGCCGGTGTCCTCGAGAACCGCGCGCATCTCGTGCTCGTCCAGGCCGAGATCGATCCGGCAGACGACGTCCCGAGGGGCCCGGCCGTGCTGGAGGACGTTCGTCGCCAGCTCGACGACGGCGGTCGTGAACGCCATGCGGTCCCATGAGCCGAGCTCGGGGGCCTCGGCCCACAGCTCCTCGAGAGCGGAGTGGACGTCCTCGAGGCCGTCCTCCGCCGTGCGCACGATCACGGAGCGCTCAGGCACCGGGAGCCTCCGCGGCTCGATCCGGTCGGACGGCCGACGCGCGGACCCGGGGGTCCGTCGACCCGGTGCTGTGCTCCATGCGTCCTCCTGCGGGCGTCCGCGCCCTGCGGTCCGGCCGGAGGATCACGCGGGTGCGGTCCAGGACGGGGTCGTGCGACTCCGGATCCGGTGCGAGCACCGGGAAGTCGATCCGGGACGACCGTACAAGGGATCGGGACTCGCGGCGCGCTCCTTCGCGGGCGGACCGCGGGAGCGGCGGACGCCGATCCGGTCGGGTCAGCCGCGCGAGGCCGCGATCGCGTCGGCGGCGAGGCGCACCGAGGAGGCTCGGTCGCGCAGCCAGAGGGGCACCGAGCGGGCGCGCAGCCCGGTGGACTCGAGTCCGGCGACGGCGTCCGCGTCCTCCTCGCCGACGAGCCAGGCGTCGAGCAGCCCGCCCGAGGAGCGGACGCCGTAGTGCCGGCCGACGGCCTCGGCCGAGGTCTCCACGCCGATCGCGGCGAGGCAGGCGTCGGCCATGCCGCGCACCACCGCCCCGCCGATCACGGGGGAGACTCCGACGACGGGCGCCGCCGTCGCGCGCACGGCGTCGGCGATGCCGGGCACTCCGAGGATCGTGCCGATCGACACGACGGGGTTCGACGGAGCGACGAGCACCGCGTCCGTGTCGGCGATCGCCTCGAGGACACCGGGGGCGGGACGCGCGGCCGCGACCCCCTGCTGCACGAAGCGGCGCGCGGGGACGGAGGCGCGCAGCCGCACCCACCACTCCTCGAAGTGCAGCAGTCGCACGCCCTCGCCGGGGAGCTCGACCTCGACGTGCGTCTCGACGTCGTCGTCGGACATGGGGAGCAGGCGGACGCCGAGAGGCCAGCGCGCGGTGATCCGCTCGGTCGCCTCCGAGAGGGTGAGGCCGTCGCGGAGCATCGAGGTGCGGGCGATGTGCGTGCCGAGGTCGAGGTCGCCGAGGGTGAACCAGGGCCAGCCGACGCCGAACGCGGTGAGCTCGGCCGACACCCGCTCCGACTCGCCCGCGCGGCCCCAGCCGCGCTCGGAGTCGTTCACGCCGCCGAGCGCGTAGGTGAGGGAGTCGAGATCGGGGCAGACCTTGAGGCCGGTCAGCCACATGTCGTCACCGGTGTTCGCGACGACCGTGATCTCGGAGGGACCTCCGCCCGCGGCCTCCAGATCGCGGAGGTGCTCCCGCACCGCGGAGGTGAAGCGGGCTCCGCCGACGCCGCCGGCCAGGATCGTGATGCGCATCCGCTCACGGTACCGCGCGTGGCGCGCACCGACGGAAACGGTGGCACGTGAGCCTTAATGCTGCGGATCCCCGCTCGAAACACGCGGGAAACGTCGAAGGACGACGATGGCCCCTGTCCACGGAGCTCGGCCGGGAGCGTTGCCTTCGGGCGCACGGCCCACCACAGTGGGGACCACGGTCTCTCGGCTCCGCATCCGCACGGCGCCGAGGCGCCCGAGGAGTTCCGCCGATGGAGACCCGCCGGCGGATGACCCCACGTCATGGAGGTACCGATGACCATCGTCCGCGCAGCGATCACCCAGACCACCTGGACCGGCGACAAGGAGTCGATGCTCGACAAGCACGAGCAGATGGCCCGCGACGCCGCGGCCGAAGGAGCGCAGATCGTCTGCTTCCAGGAGCTGTTCTACGGCCCCTACTTCGGCATCACGCAGGACAAGAAGTACTACCGCTACGCGGAGCCCGCGGACGGGCCGATCGTGCAGCGCTTCGCGGCGCTGGCGAAGGAGCTCGGCGTCGTGATGATCCTCCCGATCTACGAGGAGGAGCAGACCGGGGTGTACTACAACACCGCTGTCGTGGTCGACGCCGACGGCACGATCCTCGGCAAGTACCGCAAGCACCACATCCCGCACCTCGACCGCTTCTGGGAGAAGTTCTACTTCCGCCCGGGAAACCTCGGCTTCCCGGTGTTCGACACCGCCGTCGGCAAGGTGGGCGTGCACATCTGCTACGACCGGCACTTCCCGGAGGGGTGGCGCGAGCTGGGCCTGAACGGGGCGCACCTCGTCTTCAACCCGAACGCGACCAAGCCCGGGCTCTCCAACCGCCTGTGGGAGGTCGAGGGACCGGCCGCCGCCGTGGCGAACGGCTACTTCGTGCTCCAGCCCAACCGCGTGGGCCGCGAGGACAACGAGTACGGCGAGCTCGCCGTCGACTTCTACGGCACGAGCCAGGTCATCGATCCGCGCGGGAACTTCGTCGGCGAGCGCGGCTCCGGGGAGAGCGAGGAGATCCTGATCCGCGATCTCGATCTCGACATGGTGCAGCAGATGCGCGACGACTGGCAGTTCTACCGCGACCGCCGACCGGAGTCGTACACCAGCATCCCGAAGCCGTGACCGCCCGATCCACCCAGGAGCGACGATGAAGACCCTCATCACCAACGGCACGGTCGTGAACGCGACCGGCACCGGCACCGCGGACGTGCTGATCGACGGCGAGACCATCGCCGCGGTCCTCGCACCGGGATCCACGCTGCTCGGCTTCGATCTCGCGGCGAACGTCGACCGCGTGATCGACGCGACGGGCAAGTACGTGATCCCCGGCGGCATCGATGCGCACACGCACATGGAGATGCCCTTCGGCGGCACGTTCGCCTCGGACACCTTCGAGACCGGCACCCGGGCCGCGGCCTGGGGCGGCACCACCTCGATCGTGGACTTCGTGGTCCAGTACCCCGGCGAGAGCGTCGTGGACCGCTACCAGGCCTGGCAGGCGAAGGCCGCGGGGGAGTGCGCGATCGACTACGGGTTCCACCAGATCCTGTCGGATGTGCAGGACTCGTCGCTGGTCGCGATGGACGAGCTGATGGACGAGGGCGTGACCAGCTTCAAGCTGTTCATGGCCTACAAGGGCGTGTTCCTCTCGGACGACGGGCAGATCCTGCGGGCGTTCCAGAAGGGCGCCTCGAACGGGGCGATGATGATGATGCACGCCGAGAACGGCGCGATCATCGACGAGCTGGTGAAGCAATCGCTGGCGGCCGGCAACACCTCGCCCTACTTCCACGGCACCTCGCGGCCGTGGCAGGCGGAGGAGGAGGCGACGCACCGGGCGATCATGATCGCCGATCTCACCGGCGCGCCCCTCTACGTCGTGCACGTGTCGGCGAAGCAGGCCGTGGAGCAGATCGCCCAGGCCCGCGACCGCGGCATGAACGTGTTCGGCGAGACCTGCCCGCAGTACCTCTACCTCTCGCTCGAGGAGCAGCTGGGCGCTCCGGGCTTCGAGGGCGCGAAGTGGGTGTGCTCCACCCCGCTGCGCTCGAAAGCGGAGGGGCACCAGCACCACATGTGGCAGTCGCTGCGGACCAACGACATCCAGATGGTCTCCACCGACCACTGCCCCTTCTGCATGAAGGGCCAGAAGGACATGGGTGTCGGCGACTTCTCGAAGATCCCCAACGGCATCGGCTCGGTGGAGCATCGGATGGACCTGATGTACCAGGGCGTGGTGTCCGGGCAGATCTCGCTGCCGCGCTGGGTGGAGCTGACCTCGACGACTCCGGCGCGGATGTTCGGCATGTACGGGAAGAAGGGCGTGATCCAGCCCGGCGCCGACGGCGACGTCGTCGTCTACGACCCGGACGGCCACACCTCGATCGGCATCGGCGAGGGGCGCAGCCACCACATGAACATGGACTACTCGGCGTGGGAGGGGTTCGAGATCGACGGCCACGTCGACACCGTGATCTCGCGCGGGAAGGTCGTCGTCGACGACGGGCAGTACATCGGCACGAAGGGCGACGGGAAGTACATCAAGCGGGGCCTCTCGCAGTACTTGATCTGAGTTCGGAGCATCGCTCCGAGCTCCGATCAAGAAAGGCGGCGAGCCCCGACGACCTCCGTCGTCGGAACCACGGAAGACCACGACACGCGACAGCGACCCTCAATGGGTCGCATGACACCTCCGTCACCACCTGCATCACAGCACCATGAAGGAACCCCCATGGATTTCGGAGTCGTCCTCCAGACCAACCCGCCCGCCTCGCGCACCGTCGCCCTGGCCGTCCTGGCCGAGACCTACGGCTTCGACTACGCGTGGACCTTCGACTCGCACCTGCTCTGGCAGGAGCCCTACGTGATCTACTCGCAGATCCTCGAGAAGACCCACCGGATCACCGTCGGCCCGATGGTCACCAATCCCGCGACGCGCGACTGGACGGTCATCGCCTCCCTGCACGCGACGCTCAACGAGATGTACGGCAACCGCACGGTGTGCGGGATCGGCCGCGGCGACTCCGCGGTGCGGGTGACGGGAGGGCCCCGACGACGCTCAAGGCGCTGCGGGAGTCGATCCACGTCATCCGCGAGCTCGCCAACAGCCGCTCGGTCGAGTACAACGGCTCGACCCTGCAGTTCCCGTGGAGCCGCGGGTCCTCCCTGGAGATGTGGGTGGCGGCCTACGGACCGCTCGCGCTCAAGCTGGCGGGCGAGGTCGGCGACGGCTTCATCCTCCAGCTCGCCGACGTCGACATCGCGCGCTGGATGATCAGCACGGTCAAGGAGGCGGCCGCGAACGTGGGCCGCGATCCGGAGTCGCTGCAGTTCTGCGTCGCAGCGCCCATGTACATCGGCACGGACCGGGCCCACATGTACGAGCAGTGCCGCTGGTTCGGCGGCATGGTCGGCAACCACGTGGCCGACATCGTCGGACGCTACGGGACGAGCGGCGCGGTGCCCCAGGCCCTCACCGACTACATCGCGGGGCGCGAGGGCTACGACTACAACGAGCACGGACGGGCGGGCAACAGCCACACCTCGTTCGTGCCGGACGAGATCGTGGAGCGCTTCTGCGTGCTGGGCACGGCTGAGGAGCACATCGCGAAGCTCGAGGCGCTCGCCGCGATCGGCGTCACGCAGTTCGCCGGCTACCTCCAGCACGACAACAAGGAGGAGACGCTGCGCGTCTACGGCGAGCGTGTCATCCCGGCTCTCGGCCCGCACATCACGGCCAAGGCATGAGGGCTACGGCCGCGACGCGCGGGATCCTGCTCGGCGCGGCCGGCCTGCTCCTGCTCGCTGCGGTCTGGGAGGCGTACAAGGCGCTCGGACCCGAGGCGGGAGTGGTCGTCGGCGGTGTCACCGTGCTCCCGCGCACGAGTGCGATCGCGATGCCGCACCTGTGGGAGATCGCGGCGCGCCTCGCCGAGCCGGTGACGGGTGCCCGTGGCGCGCCGGCGCTGTGGCTCGCGGTGCTGCAGGCCAGCGCCTTCTCCCTCGGCATCGCCGCGGTCGGCTGGGTCGTCGGGGTGGTCGTCGGGATGCTGCTCGCCCTGCTGATGCAGCGCTTCCGCACCGCGGAGTCGGCGGTGCTGCCGTGGATCGTGCTCAGTCAGACGGTGCCGCTCATCGCGATCGCCCCCCTGGTGCGCCGCTGGGGCTCGCAGCTCGAGCTCGGCGCGTTCACATGGGAGAACTGGATGTCGGTGGCGCTGATCGCTTCCTACCTCGCCTTCTTCCCGGTCTCGATCGGGGCGCTGCGCGGGCTCGGATCCCCGCCCGTGCACCAGGTCGAGCTGATGCGGGTCTACGGGGTGGGCTGGTGGAAGACGCTGCTGCGCCTCCGTCTGCCCGCGAGCGTGCCCTACCTGCTGCCGGCGCTGCGCCTGGGCGCGGTCAGCGCGGTCATCGGCACCGTGGTCGCCGAGGTCTCGATCGGCCTGCGCGGCGGAGTGGGCCGCATGATCATCGAGTTCGCCTCCGCCGCCGGGGGAGACCCGGCCAAGCCCTGGGCGCCGATCCTGGGCGCGGTGCTCGTCGGCCTCGCGGCCGCCGGCGCCGTCGCGCTGATCGGGGTCGCCCTCCGTCCATACCGCAGAGGGGAGCAGCCCGCATGAGCGCTGCCGAGTCCGCCGTCGTCGTCGACGCCGTCACCAAGACGTTCAGCACGAAGAAGGGTGCGAGCGTCACCGCCCTGCAGGACGTGTCGCTCGAGATCTCGGCGGGCGAGTTCGTCTCGCTGATCGGGCCGTCCGGCTGCGGCAAGTCGACGCTCCTGCGCCTGATCGCCGATCTCGCCGAGCCGTCGTCGGGCGCGATCTCGGTCTTCGGCAAGACCGCCCGGCGCGCCCGCCTCGACCAGGACTACGGCATCGCCTTCCAGCAGGCGGGCCTTCTGCCCTGGCGCAGCATCCGCGCGAACATCGCGCTGCCGCTCGAGCTGCACGGGGCGAGCACGGCCGCCCGCCGCTCGCGCGTCGACGAGCTGCTCGCGCTCGTGGGGCTCGGCGACTTCGCCGACTCCTACCCCGACCAGCTCTCGGGAGGCATGCAGCAGCGCGTCGCGATCGCGCGGGCGCTCGCCGAGAGCCCGCGGCTGCTCCTGATGGACGAGCCCTTCGGTGCGCTGGACGAGATGACCCGCGAGCGGATGCAGACGGAGCTGCTGCGCATCCGCACCGAGACCGGGGCGGCCGTGGTGTTCGTGACCCACTCGATCCCGGAGGCGGTGTTCCTGTCGGATCGTGTCGTCGTGATGTCTCCGCGGCCGGGCCGCATCCGCGACGTGCTGAGCATCCGCCTGCCCGAGGCCGCCTCTCGCGATGAGGGCGTTCGCGAGGACGAGGCCTTCTTCCGCGACGTGAGCGCCGTGCGCGAGCTGCTGCACGGCGAGGCGGCGGCCGTGCCGCGCGGCGTGGAGAACCGATGACGACCCCGGCGCTGGCGCGCAGCGTCCTCGCGCCGCTGCTGCTCGGCGTGGCGGCGCTGGTGCTCTGGCAGGTCGTCGTGACGGCGCTCGACGTGAAGCCGTTCGTGCTCCCGTCGCCGGTGGCGATCGGCGCGGAGTTCGCGCAGAACCTGGGCTCGGTCGCCTCGGGCAGTCGGGTCACCGGAGGGAACGCGCTGATCGGACTCGTCGCCGGTGCGGTGATCGCGGTCGTCGTCGCGAGCCTCGCGGCGCTGCTGCGGGTCTTCGACGGCCTCGTCGCTCCGATCGTCGCCGCGGCCGCTGTGGTGCCGATCGTCGCGCTGGCGCCGGTGCTCTACACGATGTTCGGAGCGAGCGCCGAGACCGCGCGCCAGCTCGTCGCAGCTCTCGCCGTCTTCGTGCCGGTCTACGTGAACACCCTGCGCGGGCTGCGCCAGGCCACTCCGGTGCACCGCGACCTGATGCGGGCCTACGCGGCGACTCCGTGGCAGAGCACCCTGACCATCACCCTCCCCGCCGCCGTGCCGTTCTTCTTCACGGGACTGCGGATCGCCTCCTCCCTCGCCGTCATCTCGGCGCTGGTCGCCGAGTACTTCGGCGGTCCGGTGGGCGGACTCGGCAAGTCGATCACCACGGCGGCCTCGGGCAGCGACTACGCGCTCGCCTACGCCTACGTGCTCGGCGCCGTGCTCGTCGGCCTCCTGTTCTACTGCGCCACCGCGGGGCTCGAGGCCCTGGCTCTGCGGCGCAGTCGCGCGCGCTGACCCGTCAGCCGCACCCGTCCGGGTCCGCCCGGCGCACCACCGTTCCACCCGGGTCCGCCCGGCGCTCCACCGTTCCACCCGGGTCCGCCCGGCGCTCCACCTGCACCACGGCACGTCGCTCCCCAGCACCGCCCAGGCACGTCCTGCACCACACCACCAGGAGGAACAGTGAACAGACGCACGCGCATCGCGACGACCACGACGGCGGGGCTCGCCGCCGTCGGTCTCGCGCTCACCGGATGCAGCGCATCCGGCACCGACGACGGCGGCTCGGGCTCCGGCTCGGGCGACCTCACGCCGGTCACCCTGCAGCTGCAGTGGGTCGCCCAGGCCCAGTTCGCCGGGTACTACGCCGCCCTCGACCAGGGCTACTACGAGGACGAGGGCCTGGACGTGACCATCGCCGAGGGCGGCGGCGACATCGTGCCGCAGGACGTCCTCGCCTCCGGAGACGCGGACTACGCGATCTCGTGGGTGCCCAAGGTGCTCGGCTCGATCGAGCAGGGCGCGGCGATCACCGATGTCGCGCAGATCTTCGAGCGGAGCGCCACCACGCAGATCTCGTTCAAGGACGAGGGCATCACCTCGCCCGCCGACCTGTCGGGCAAGACGGTCGGCAGCTGGGGCTACGGCAACGAGTGGGAGCTCTTCGCCGGCATGCAGCAGGACGGAGTGTCACTCGACGACATCTCGCTCGTGCAGCAGCAGTTCGACATGAACGGCTTCCTCGCCGGCGACATCGACGCGGCGCAGGCGATGACCTACAACGAGTACGCGCAGGTGCTCGAGAGCGTGAACCCCGAGACGGGCGAGCTGTACACGCCCGACGACCTGAACGTGATCAGCTGGAACGACGTCGGCACGGCGATGCTGCAGGACGCCATCTGGGCCGACGCCGAGAAGCTCGAGAGCGACGACGCGTACGCCGAGCAGACGGTCGCGTTCGTGAAGGCCTCGATCAAGGGCTGGATCTACGCGAAGGACAACCCGGAGGAGGCGGCCGACATCGTCACCGCCGCCGGGTCCACGCTCGGCACGAGCCACCAGCTCTGGATGACCAACGAGGTCAACAAGCTGATCTGGCCCTCGACCGGCGGCATCGGCATGATCGACGAGGCCGCCTGGCAGCAGACCGTCGACATCGCCAAGGAGACGCAGAACGAGACCGGCGCGACGATCATCAGCGACGACCCGCCGGAGACGGCGTACTCGAACGAGTACGTCGAGAAGGCGCTGGCCGAGCTCGAGGAGGAGGGCGTCGACACCAGCGGCGCCGACTTCGAGCCGATCGAGGTGACGCTGCAGGAGGGCGGCGCCTGATCCGTGCTCCCCGGGCCGGGGTCGTCGCTCGCGACGGCTCCGGCCCTTCCGCGTTCTCGGCCGGCCCTCGCGCGTTCCCGGCCGGTCCGCGCCGCGTCCTCGGGTGCGGTGCGCCCTCGACTTCGGCGCCTCCCGCTCGGACGGCGCTCCCGGGCGTAAGATGGACCCTCGTGACTACTTTCCGAAAGACGCCGTTCACCGTGCACGTGCGCGATCTCATCGGCCGTCCGGGGGAGATGCGCGAGCACCGTCTCGACATCGACGCGCCCGAGCAGTACGGCGAGGGGATCGTGGCCGTCCGCGAGGGCGCTCCGATCGAGCTCGACGTCCGCGTGGAGTCGGTGCACGAGGGGATCCTGGCCAGTGTCGAGGTCTCGGCGGAGGCCGTCGGCGAGTGCAGCCGGTGCCTCACCGACATCTCCCTGCCTGTCGATGTCGAGTTCCAGGAACTTTTCGCGTACTCTTCTGACGAAGCTTTCGACTATGAGGTTCACGACGACCACGTGGATCTTGAACCTCTGGTCAGGGATGCGGTGGTTTTGTCGCTGCCGTTCCAGCCGGTCTGCCGGCCGGATTGTCCGGGCCTCGACCCCGTCACGGGGGAGCGGCTGGCCGATTCCTCCGAGCGCGAACCCGATGCGCCGCACGACCCCAGGTGGGCCGCGCTCGCCGGGTTGAGCGAGACGGGGAACGGCGGGGCCGCAGCGCCCGGAGCTTCCGCAGACAGCGGTGCAGGCGCGAACGCCCGCACCGAATCCGACTAGCCCCGTTACGGGACCTTAGGTAGAGAAGAGAGAATCATGGCTGTTCCCAAGAGGAAGAAGTCCCGCGCGAACACCCACGCCCGTCGTTCGCAGTGGAAGGCCGAGGCCCCCAAGCTGGTCAAGACCGTCGAGAACGGCAAGGTCGTCTACAGCCTTCCCCACCGCGCCAAGGTCGTCGAGGACTCCGCGGGCACCGCGCTGTTCCTCGAGTACAAGGGCCGCAAGGTCGCCGACGTCTGATCCGACTCCTCCGGCCGTCCGCCGCTCCGCGGCGGGCGACGAGTGGTCCATGGTGAACCAGACCTCCGCATCACCCTCCAGCGACGACCGGTCGCGTCTGGAGGCCACGCTCGGCGTGAGCCTCGACGGTGAGCTCTTCGAGCTCGCCCTGACGCACCGGTCGTTCGCTTTCGAGCACGGGGGGATCCCGCACAACGAGCGCCTCGAGTTCCTCGGCGACTCGATCCTCGGCCAGGCCGTCACGGTGATGCTCTACACGGAGTACCCGGCCCTCAGTGAGGGCGACCTGGCGAAGCGGCGCGCGAGCCTCGTCTCGACGGTCGCGCTGGCCGAGATCGCCCGCGGCATCGGGCTGGGCGCGTTCGTCCGCCTCGGTCGTGGCGAGGAGTTGACCGGCGGTCGCGAGAAGGCGTCGATCCTCGCCGACACCGTCGAGGCGATCATCGGCGCCGTGTACCTCGGCACCGGTCCCGACGCCGCGCGGGACCTCGTCCTGCGCCTGATCGCTCCGCTGCGCGCGGATCCGGGACGCTTCGGGGTCTCGATGGACCCCAAGACGAGCCTGCAGGAAGCGGCAGCCGAGCGCGGCGCGCCCGCCCCGCGCTACGAGATCGCCGCCACCGGGCCCGACCACAACAAGGTGTTCGTGGCCACCGTGATCGTCGGCGGTCTGGTCACCGCCCGCGGCGAGGGGACCAGCAAGAAGGCCGCCGAGATGGCGGCCGCGCTGGACGCCTGGACACGCCTCGCGGCACTGCCGCCCGTCTCCGGGGCCTAGGCGTGCCGGAGCTCCCCGAGGTCGAGGTGGTGCGCGCCGGCCTCGCCCCGGCCGTCACCGGCTCTCTCGTCACCGGCGTCGAGATCGTCGACGAGCGCTCGCTGAAGCGCCACGTGCATCTGCACGGCGCGTTCGAGCGTCTGCTGGTCGGGCGCCGGCTCGCCGGAGCCGTGCGCCGCGGGAAGTTCCTCTGGATGCCCGCCGGCCGCGACGAGGCCCTGCTCGTGCACCTCGGGATGAGCGGGCAGGTGCTGCTGCGCGCCGCGGATGCGCCGCCGGCCAGGCTGACGCGCATCCGGATCGCCATCGAGCACCCCGAGCACGGCGAGCTCGCCCTGCACTTCGTCGACCAGCGGATCTTCGGCTCCATGGCGATCGACACGCTCGAGCCCACCCCGGACGGCGCCCCGGGCGGCTACTCCGGCGACGGGCCGCTGGGAGACTGGACCGCACGCGTCCCCTCGCAGGTGGCGCACATCGCGCGGGACCCGCTCGATCCCTTCTTCGACCTCTCCGGCATCGTGACGGCGCTCGGGCGCCGGAACAGCGGGATCAAGCGGGCGCTGCTCGATCAGACCCTCGTCAGCGGCATCGGCAACATCTACGCGGACGAGTCGCTGTGGGCGGCCGAGCTGCACCCGGAGCGCTCGAGCGCGTCGCTGAGCGAGCCGCGGATCCGCCGCCTCTTCGCGGAGGTGCGCTCGGTGCTCGAGCGTGCGCTGGCCGAGGGCGGGACGAGCTTCGACGCCCAGTACGTCAACGTGAACGGGGCGTCGGGGTACTTCTCGCACAGCCTCAACGCCTACGGGCAGACCGGCAAGCCGTGCCCGCGGTGCGGCGAGGCGATCGTGCGGGTGCCGTTCATGAACCGCTCGTCGCACCTCTGCCCGCACTGCCAGCTGCTGCCGCGGGTGGCGGAGGAGCGGCGCGACCTCAGCTGAGGCAGGGTGCGGAGGCCTGACGGACGACGGTCACCCCGCACTGCCGATGGGGCGGAGCGGCGCGGTCAGGCCGTGGCCTTCTCGGATGCCGGAGCGTGCTTCACATGCGCGACGAGGTGGCCGAACAGCGACGCGATCAGGGTGATGGCGGCGGCGATCGCGAGGCCGAGCCAGAGGCCCGCGGTCAGCGCGAGGGCACCGACTCCGGCTCCGGCTCCGATCAGCACGACGGCCGCCAGGCGGCGGAACCAGGGCTGGCCCTTGCCGCTGCCGAGCCAGGAATCGGCGGCCAAGCCGGTGATGGTGGAGGTGACGACGACCGTGGTCACGTCCTTCACCGCGATGTGGCGGGCGGTCGCCGCCTGCAGACCCATCGCCAGGCCGAGGATGCCCGTCACGGTCAGGGCGAGCGGCTCCGGGTGCTCGGGGACGACGCCGAGGACGATCGCGAGCACGGCCATCAGCAGGCCGACCACGGTGAAGAGCCAGGTGGAGCGGGTCGTCCAGCCGGTCTTCACGGGGCGCAGCACGCGGCCGCCGATCGCGGCGCCGAGCATGAAGCCGACGAGCGCGATGATCGGGCCGACGACGGGCAGGTCGTCGGCGCCGGCGAGGGCCATGCCGAGGATCACGACGTTGCCGGTCATGTTGCCGGTGAAGACGCGGTCGAGGCCGAGGTAGCCGACGGCGTCGATGATGCCGGTCGAGAAGGTCAGGGCGAGCATCAGGCCGAGGTGGACGTTCTCGGTGCGGGTGCGCAGGCGTCGGAACACGGGGGTCCTGTCGTCGGAGGGAGGGGAGGCGCCCGCGAGAGGCCGTTCCGGCACGCTCGCGACGGCGCGTCGCGTGCTCGAGTGCATCTCGCGGGGTGGAGCGGGGGCTGAGCCCCGCCGATCCTGCCACGGATGCGCGCGAAGAGACGAAACACGGCTTCGGTACTGTCGGACGGTCGCGGGAGGCTCCCGCACAGGAAGGCGGGCGGCGCATGCGGTTGGCGGAGTGGGCGGTGCAGCCCGGAGAGTCGATCCCGGAGGGTGTGGGGTACCTGCCTGCGAGCCCCGACTCGGTGCTCTGGGGGCGGCTGCCCTGCGCGAGCGACCGCGCAGTGCTGACGATCGACTCCGGCGCCGAGGTCGTCATCGACACCCTGAGCCACGAGGGGGTCCTGGAGGATCAGGGCCGCGATCCGGTCGCGTTCTTCGGCCGCCACGGCGTCGCTCCCGAGGGCGTGCTGCGCGACGCGATCGAGCTCGCCGCCTCCGGTCCGTTCCGCGACGTCGAGGCCGACGGACCGCACGTCGTCACCGGTCCGATCGCCGTGGAGGGGCGCGCGACCGGGCGACCTGCTGCGGATGACCCTGCTCGAGGCCGAGCCGCGCGTGCCCTACGGGGTGATCTCGAACCGGCACGGTCGCGGAGCGCTGCCGGGGGAGTACCCGCTCGCCGCGGGGCCCTTCAGCGCCTTCGCGCACGTCGAGGACGGTACCGACGGGATCCGGCGCGGCGTGCTCCCGCTGGTCGCGGGCGGTGAGCGCTCGGCCAGGTTCGAGCTGCACCCGTTCCTCGGGATCATGGGCGTCGCGGTCGCGGGCGAGGAGCGCCCGCACTCCGTGCCGCCCGGTCCGCACGGCGGCAACATCGACATCTCGCTGCTGACGGCGGGGACGAGCCTCTACCTGCCGGTGCAGGTGCCCGGAGCGCTCGCCTACGTCGGGGATCCGCACTTCGCGCAGGGCGACGGCGAGGTCGCGCTCACGGCGATGGAGGCGAGCCTGCGCGTGCGGGTGCGCTTCGAGGTGGTGACGCGCGCCGACGCGCTCGCGGCGTTCGGCGAGCTCGTCGGGCCGCTGGGCGAGACGAGCGAGTTCCTGGTGCCGACCGGCATGGACGCCGATCTCGACGTCGCGGTGCAGAACTGCGTGCGCGCGGCCATCGCGCTGCTCCAGGCGCGCTACGGCATGGACGCGAGCCTGGCCTACGCGTACCTGAGCGCAGCGACCGACTTCAACATCTCGCAGGTCGTGGACCTCGTGAAGGGCGTGCACGCCCGCGTGCGGACGGCGGACTTCGATGTCTCGACCCGCGCGTGACCTCGCTCGAGGGCGAGCTGCCGGACGGCCTGGTCGACGCGGTGGTGGCGTACGAGGCCGCCCTCGCGGCCGACGACGTGCCGGCGCTGGCGGACGCGTTCGTCCGCGCGCCGACGACGCTCCGGGGCGACGCCTCGGGGCTGCTGGTCGGCCACGACGCGATCACCGGGTTCCGCGGACGGCGCGGTGGGACTCCTCCGCGCGGCCTCGCCGAGCTGCACGTGCGGGCGGTGGACGCCGGCACCGCGCTGGTCGTCACGGTGAACACGCCGTCCCGCGGGGGGAGAGGTCTGGTCACGCAGCTCTGGTCGCTCGACGAGGGCGTGTGGCGGGTGCGCGCCGCACAGGTGCAGGCGCCCGCACCGGCGCTGGACGCGCGGGTGTGGCGGGTCGTCGGCGCGCCGCTCGTGCCTCCCACCGGCTCGGGGGAGCTGGACGGGCTCGACATCGCGGTGAAGGACCTCTTCGCGATCGAGGGGCAGCAGATCGGCGCCGGGGTGCCCGTGCGCCTCGCCGAGGCCTCGGTCGAGTCGCTGACGGCTCCGGCCGTGGCCGATCTGCTGGAGGCCGGGGCGGCCGTGCGCGGCATCGCGCAGACCGACGAGTTCGCGTACAGCATCGCGGGCCGCAACTCCGGCTACGGGACCCCGCCGAACCCCGCCGTGCCCGGGGCGATCCCGGGCGGCTCCTCGAGCGGGCCGGCGACCGCCGTCTCGCTCGGGCAGGCGGCCATCGGCCTCGCCACCGACACGGCGGGCTCCATCCGCGTCCCTGCGTCCTACCAGGGGCTCTGGGGGCTGCGCACGACGCACGGCGCGGTGCCGGTCGAGGGGCTGCTGCCGCTGGCTCCGAGCTTCGACACGGTGGGCTGGCTGACGCGCGACGCCGAGACGCTGCTGCGCACGGCCCGGGTCGGGCTGCGCGGGTCGGAGCAGCGCCCACTCGGCGGAGGCGTCGCGATCGCTCCGGCACTGCTCGAGTCGGCCGACCCGGCCGTGCGCAGTGCGTTCACCGACGCGGTCGAGGCGCTGGTCGCCTCCGGCGTCCTCACCGCTCCCGAGGGCGTCGAGCTGCCGCCCGTCGACGGGATGCTCGAGGCCTTCCGCACCGTGCAGGCGGCGGAGGCGTGGGCCGCCGACGGCGAGTGGGTCGCGGCGCATCCGGGTGCTCTGGCTCCCGACGTGCAGGGCCGGTTCGACGCCGCGTCGCTGCTGGGTCCCGAGATCGTCGCCTCCGCTCGGCTGCGGCTCGCGGGGTTCAGGCGGGCGCTCGACGTCGCCCTCGACGGTCGTGTGCTGCTCCTGCCCTCCGCCTCCTCGCCCGCTCCCGCGCTCGACGCCTCGGCCGAGCGGATCGACGCGGTGCGGACGGCGACGCTGAGCATGACGTGCGTCGCGGGGATCGGCGGATACCCGGCCCTGTCGGTGCCGCTGCTCAGCGTGGACGGCGCTCCTGTCGGGTTCTGCCTGATCGGCGGGCGCGGCACGGATCTCGCGCTGATCGAGCTCGCCGCCGGCTTCGGCCGGTCCTGATCGCCGGGTGCGCCGAAACACGGGTGAAACGTCTGTTCCGTATGCTGGGCGCTTGAAACAGGTTTTCCTCCTGCGTCCCCGTCCGTGAAGAGGTGGTTCCCATTCCGACCGCGCCCGCGATCTCGACGTTCCTGCCGATCGACCCGCCCCCGCGGCTCCTGATGGGTCCCGGCCCGATCAACGCGGACCCCCGCGTGCTGCGCGCCATGTCGGCGCAGCTGGTCGGCCAGTACGACCCCTCCATGACCGCGTACATGACCGAGACGCAGGAGCTCTACCGCCGCGTCTTCGTCACCGAGAACGAGAAGACGCTGCTCGTCGACGGCACCAGCCGCGCGGGCATCGAGGCGGCGCTCGTCTCGATGCTCGAGCCGGGCGACCGCGTGCTCGTGCCCGTCTTCGGCCGCTTCGGCCACCTCCTCCGCGAGATCGCCGAGCGCTGCGGAGCCGAGGTGCACGTGATCGAGGCGGAGTGGGGGCAGGTGTTCCCCGTCTCGGTCATCGCGGAGGCGATCGAGAGGGTTCGGCCCAAGGTGCTGGCCGTGGTGCACGGCGACACCTCGACCACCATGGCGCAGCCGCTCGAGGAGCTCGGCGCGATCTGCGAGAAGCACGGCGTGCTCTTCTACACCGACGTCACGGCGTCGCTGGCGGGCAACGCGTTCCGTGCCGACGAGCTGGGGCTCGACGCGGTCACGGCCGGGCTGCAGAAGTGCCTCGGCGGACCCTCCGGCTCGGCGCCCGCCACGTTCTCGGAGAAGGCCGTCGCGGTCATCGAGTCGCGCAAGAGCATCGAGGCCGGCATCCGCGACGAGGGCGACGCAGTCAGTGCGCACCCCGTCCGCTCGAACTACTTCGACCTCGGCATGGTCTTCGACTACTGGGGTCCGCGCCGGCTCAACCACCACACCGAGGCCACCACGATGCTCTACGGCGCGCGGGAATGCGCCCGGATCATCGTGGAGGAGGGCCTCGAGAACACGATCGCGCGGCACGAGCTGCACGGGGCGGCGATGCTCGCCGGCGTGCAGGGCCTCGGTCTCGAGGTCTTCGGCGACGTCTCGCACAAGATGAGCAACGTCGTCGCGGTCCGCATCCCCGAGGGAGTGAACGGCGACGCGGTCCGCGGCGCGATGCTCGAGGACTTCGGCATCGAGATCGGCACGTCCTTCGGTCCGCTGCACGGCAAGGTCTGGCGCATCGGCACGATGGGCTACAACGCCCGCCCCGACACCGTGCTGACGACGCTCGCGGCACTCGAGGCGGTGCTGCGCCGAGCGGGTGCGCGCGTCGCTCCGGGCGGCGGGGTGGACGGCGCCTACGGCGTGTACGGGAGCGCCGCGTGAGCGCCGTCGACGCCGCCGCGATCATGGAGCGCTGCGACCTGCTCGCGGCCGTCTCGAGCACGCGCGGCGCGATCGAGCGCGTCTACCTCTCCGGAGCACGCCCGCGTGAACGCGATGGCGGCGGCCTGGATGGAGGAGGCGGGCATGCGCTCGTGGCAGGACGCCGCGGGCAACCAGTGCGGCCGCTACGAGGGCGCCACCCCGGGTCAGCCCGCGCTGATGCTCGGCTCGCACCTCGACACGGTGATCGACGCCGGCCGCTACGACGGGATCCTCGGCGTGATGCTGGCGATCGGGGTCGTCTCGCGCCTGAACGCCGCCGGCGTCCGACTGCCGTTCGCGATCGAGGTCGTCGCGTTCGGCGACGAGGAGGGCACCCGCTTCGGCACCGCGCTCCTCGGATCGCGCGCCGTGGCCGGCACCTGGGACGAGCGCTGGTGGGAGCTCGAGGACGCGCAGGGAACCACGCTCGTCGAGGCGTTCCACGAGTTCGGACTCGATCCCTCCCGCATCTCGACGGCGGCGCGCGCGGCCGACGACCTGCTCGGCTACCTCGAGGCGCACATCGAGCAGGGCCCGTACCTCGAGGAGGCCGATCGGGCGCTCGGAGTCGTCTCCTCCATCGCCGGCGCCCGCCGCTTCGCCGTCACGCTCACCGGTAAGGCCGGTCACGCGGGCGGCGTGCCCTTCGACCGCCGCCGCGACGCGCTCGCCGGGGCTGCGGAGGCGGTGCTCGCGGTCGAGCGGATCGCCCGCGACAACGGCTGCATCGCCACGGTCGGCCGCCCCGAGGCGTTCCCCGGAGCGGTCAACGTGATCCCGGGCCGGGTCGAGTTCAGCATCGACCTGCGCGCCGAGTTCGACGACGTCCGCGACCGCGTGTGGGACGGGATCCAGCACGCGATGTCGGAGTCGGCCGGCCGCCGCCGGCTCTCGCTGACCGTCGAGGAGACGCACGGCGCTCCCGCCGTCGTCGCGTCCGCGGCGCTCCAGGACGTGATCCGCGAGGGCATCCGCGCGACCGGCGACGAGGAGCCGATGGTCCTGTTCTCGAAGGCGGGCCACGACGCGATGGCGATCGCCGAGCTCACCGACTACGCGATGCTCTTCCTCCGCTGCGAGGGCGGCGTCAGCCACCACCCCGAGGAGAACGTGACCGAGGCCGACGTGGCCGTGGCGCTCGACGCCTTCGAGGCGGCGGTGCACGCCTTCGCGAGGTCGCGGGCATGACGACGGCCGCTCCCTCCGACGCCGACGCGCCGCCCAGCATCGGGCACCGCATCGACGCGGGCTACGCGTCGCTCTCGCGGCAGGAGCAGCGGGCGGCCGACTTCATCCTGGACCACCTGGGCGACCTCGCGATCTACACGGCCACCGAGCTCGCCGCGCACAGCGGGAGTGTCGAAGGCGACGGTGTCGCGCCTCTTCCGCCGGCTCGGCTTCTCGAACTCGCAGGAGGTGCGCGAGCACGCCCGTGCGCTGCGCAGCTCGGGGGTCCCCGTCGGACCAGCCTCCGCCCACGGCGACCCGATCGCCGCGCACCTCGAGAGCGAGCGCGCCAATCTGCAGCGCCTCGCCTCGACGTTCAGCGACGGACGACTGGACGAGGCGGTCCGGCTCGTCGCGGCCGCCCGCGAGGTCGTGGTCGTGGGGATGCGCAACAGCTACCCGGTGGCGCTCCACCTGCGCCAGCAGCTCGCCCAGGCCCGCGCGCGTGTCAGAGTGGCCCCGCAGCCGGGGCAGTCGCTGGGCGAGGAGATCGTGGGGCTCGGAGCCGAGGACGTCGTCGTGCTCGTGGGCTTCCGGCGCCGGCCCTCGGCCTTCACCGCGCTCCTGGACGGGCTGGCCGACCGCGGGGTGCCGGTCGTGCTTCTCGCCGATCCGCAGGCCCGCCGGCTCGCCGACCGTGCCGCGGTCTGGCTCGAGTGCCCGGTCGACAGCGAGGCGGCCTTCGACAGCTACGCCGCGGCGATGAGCGCGGTCGCGCTGCTCGCCTCGGGGGTACTCGGCGCCCGTCCGCGCGAGGCGCGCGAGCGGATCGCCGGGATCAGCACCGTCTACGCCGAGCTCTCCGAGATCGAGGACCGGGCGTGAGCGCCGTCGAGGCCGCGGATCTGATCCGGGCCCACGCCCGTCACCCGATCGGCCGGATCGACGAGGACGTGACGGAGGAGGTGCTCGGCCGCGCCGAGCTGCTCACGCCGACCTGCGGCGACCGGCTCGTGGTGCGCATCGTGCGAGTGGACGACTCCGTGTCGCTGCGCTGGACGGGACGCGGCTGCGAGCTGTCGCAGGGCTCGGCGTCGCTGCTCGTCGACGAGCTCGACGGACTCGACGAGGAGGCCCTCCGCGCCCGCGTCGGGGCGTTCCTGACCTCGATGCGGCTGCGGGTCGCGGATCCGGTGCTCGGCGACGAGGAGGCGCTGCTCGCCGTGGCCGCGAACCCCGTGCGCTCGGTCTGCGCGACGCTCGCCTGGCGGGCGCTCGGCGACGCCCTGGATCAGGCGGGCCCGTCGTGATCGCGGCCGTCGGCCAGATCGCCGCACTCGATCTCGACGGCACCGTGGTCGCGCAGGTGGTCCCGGGCTCCCGCGTCTCCGCGCAGTCCGCCGGCCAGCGCCGCCCAGTGCGCGCGGCCGATCAGCACCGGATGACCGGGTCGACCGGAGTGGACCGCTCTCACGAGCGCATCGGGCGAGTCCGGGGCCGCCGCCAGGATCCGCGCGCCGACGGCGGCGGGCTCCTCCGGGAGGTCGACGAGCGTCACGAGGGCGGCATCGCCGGTGGCCGCGGCGAGACCGGCGCGCAGCGAGGCGGACATCCCGTCCGCCCAGTCCTCCGCGACGACGGCGTCCGCGCCCTCCGGGACGAGAGCGAGGGCCTCGTGGGCTCCCGCTCCGAGGACGACCAGCACCCGTCCGCAGCCGATCGCCTCGAGGCGCCGGACCGCGAGCGCGAGCCACGGGGTGCCGTCCGGGGCCCGGCGCAGCGCCTTCGGGCCGCCCGCGCGTCGACCCGCGCCGGCGGCGAGGACGATCCCGGTCACCGCAGCAGCCTCCATCCCACCATCGTGCCCCACCCCGCCGCCCGACGAGGAGAGTCCATGACCACCCCCGCCCCCCTCCGCGACGCCCTGCTCGCCTGCCTCGCCGTGCCCCGCTGGGCCGACGAGGTGGCGGCCGGAGCGCCGTACGCCTCGACCGGGCTGCTTGCCGAGGCCGCCGACCGCGTCGCGCGCACGCTCACCCCGGAGGAGATCGCGTCGGCCCTGGCCGACCACCCGAGGATCGGCGAGCGGCACGCCGCCTCCGGACGCGCCTCCGCGTTCTCGGCCGCCGAGCAGGCCGCGAGCCTCTCGAGCGACGAGGCCCTGGCCGAGCGCCTGATCGCGGGCAACCGCGCCTACGAGGAGCGGTTCGACCGGGTGTTCCTCATCCGCGCGGCCGGTCGCTCGCGCGAGGAGATCGTCGGGGAGCTCGAGCGCCGCCTCTCCCTCGACGACGACGCCGAGAGCGCGATCGTCGCCGACCAGCTCCGCGAGATCACCGTCCTGCGCGTTCGCGCCCTCGGGCCCGCGACCGGCGCCGTCACCGAGGAGGCCACCCGATGAGCGCGCACACCAGCCACGTCACGACCCACGTCCTCGATGCCGTGCACGGGCGTCCCGCCCAGGGGGTGCCGGTCGTGCTCGAGGCGCGCGCCGGCTCGGGCTGGGAGAGGCTCGCCGAGGCGAGCACCGACTCCGACGGGCGTGTCGCCGCTCTCGGGCCCCGGTCGCTGCCCGCGGGCGTCTACCGGGTCGTCTTCGACACCGCCGCCTACTTCGGCGACGTCGAGTCGTTCTACCCGGAGGTGGTGATCGCGTTCCGGCTCGCCGACGAGGGCGCGCACTACCACGTGCCGCTGCTGCTGAGCCCGTTCGCCTACTCGACGTACCGGGGGAGCTGACGGTGCAGCTCCAGGACGTCCTCGACGCGCCGCAGCTGCGGATCCGCGCCGTCTTCACCACTCCCGAGGCGCTCGCGCGCCCGGTCAACTGGACCTTCACGACCGACCTGCTCGACCCTCGCCGCTACCTCGCTCGCGACCAGCTCGTGCTGACCGGCATGATGTGGCGCCGCACCCCCGAGGACAGCGAGACCTTCGTGTCCGCGGTGGCCGCCTCCGGTGCCGTCGCCCTGCTCGCGGGCGAGGGCCTCTACGGCTTCGTGCCCGACGACGTCGTCGAGGCGTGCCGCGCGCACGGAGTGGCGCTGTTCGCGGTGCCGGCCGACGTGTCGTTCGCCTCGATCACGGCGCACCTCTCGAACGCCCTCGCGGGCGACCGGGTGGCGAGGCTCACCGCGGGGCTCGCCCGCCAGCGGCAGCTGCTGACGGAGGTGTACCGCGGACAGCTCCTCGACGAGCTGATCGCGCGGACGTCCGGCGAGCTCGGGCGTCCTGTGCGCGTGCTGACCGCCACCGGGCGCTCCGCCGCGTCCGCGGAGCCGCTCGGCCTCACCGAGATCGAGCGGGTGGTGCACGCCGGGCTCACCGCGCGGCAGAACCCGGTGACCGTCGCGGACGCCCACGGCGGCACGCTCTCGGTCTTCGCGGTCGGCGGAGCAGACGAGCACCGCGCGACCCAGTGGTTCGTGGTCGTGGCCGGCGACTGGAACGAGTGGCACCCGTCGCTGCTGGACGCGGTCACCGAGCTGACCGGAGTGGTGGGCCTCTACCGCCTGCAACGCGACGCGGAGACGCTGGCCGACACGGCCCTCGCCGACCGGCTGCTCGAGCTCGTCGAGGAGGACAGCGAGCAGCCCGAGGCGGCGGTGTACCTCCGCCAGCTCGGACTGGGAGGCGCCGGGCGCTGCGCCGTGATCGCCGCCGGGTTCGACGACGACGACTCCTCCGAGCTCGCCCGCCGGATCCTCACCGACGCGGCCTCGCACCTCGGCCGCGCCGTGGTCGGCCGAGACGCGGACGGCCGCGTCGTGGCGGTGCTCCCGGTCGACGCGACCGACGCGATCCCCACAGGCGCGGATCCGCTCTCGGTCGTCACCGCGGCGCTGCGCCGGGTCGGGTCGGGGCTCGGCGACCAGGTGCTGCGCGTGGGGACGAGCGCCGCGACTCCGCTCGCCGCCCTCGGCGGTGCCCTGCGCTCCGCCCGGTACGGGATGCTGCTGCCGGGAGTGCCCGGCGACGGATCGAGGGTGCGGATCAACGACGCCGGCGAGGTGACCTCGGCGGTGCAGCTGCTGACCGCGGTGCCGGACCACCTCCGGAGCGTCTTCGTCGAGCTCGTGCTCGGCCGGCTGATCGAGCACGACGCCCGCTACAACTCGCAGCTCGTCGCGACGCTCGCGGCGTTCCTCGACTGCGGCGGCTCGTGGGTGCGCGCCGCGGAGCAGACGCATCTGCATCTGAACACCGTGCGGTACCGCATCGCGCGCGTCGAGGAGCTGACGCAGCGCGACCTCTCGAACACGTCGGACCGCGCGGACCTGTTCCTGGCCCTGCAGCTGCGCTGACCGGGCGCGGGCCTCGTCCGGAGCGTCCCGGTGCCGTCTGCAGGGGAGTCGCCGGCCCTCTCGGCGTGTCCGCGTGCGGTCTGCAGGGGATTCGCCGGGCGGGCGCACCGGTGGGGCGGAGGAAGGCGCGTTCCTGCGCGGATCCCCTGCGAATCGTACGGGTGTCTGCAGAGCGCACCGGGTCTCGCTCCGCAGGGCCTCTGCACCGTCTGCAGGGGATCCCGGCACCCGCGCGTCGATCTGACGGAGGACGGCGCGTTCCCGCGCGGATCCCCTGCAGATAGTGCGAGCCCCTGCAGATCGCGCGCGCTCCTGCAGATCGTGCGCGCTCCTGCAGATCGCACCCGGGCCTACTCCGGAGCGAGCACCTCGCGGCCCCGCACGTGCACGGCCGCGATCGCCGGCTCGCGCAGCCCCATCAGCAGCGCGAAGAGCAGCTGGGCGGTGGCGGTCGCGTCGTCGTCGGCCCGGATCCCGCGCTCGAGCACGTCGGCCAGAGGCTCCCAGCGCGAGGGCTCGATGCGGAGGAAGTCGGCGTCCTTGCCGCGATCGAAGTTGCCGAACCGCTCCTCCATGTCGAGCGCGCGGGCTCCCGCGAGGGTCGCCGAGAACAGCATCTCCGCAGGGTGCAGCGCGACCGACGCCTCGCCGGGCTCCGACAGGTGCACCTTGAAGGCGTCGTTCGCGACGCGCGACAGCAGCCATTCGTCGCCGGCGCCGACGTCGCTCCCGAGGGCCACCGTCACTCCGCTCGCCACCGTGCGCCGCCACGGCATCGTGCCCGAGCCGAGGAACTGCTGCGACGTGGGGCAGTGCGCGATCGACGTGCCGGTCTCGGCGAGGCGGTGCAGCTCCGCGTCTTGGCAGTGCACGGCGTGCGCGAGGATCGTGCGCCTGCCCAGCAGCGACGAGCCGCCGCGCGCGGAGCCGGGGAGGAAGAGCCCGTCGTACGTGTCGAGGTAGCTGCGCGTGCCGTACGAGCCGAGCACCGCGGCGATCTCGCCGTCGCCGGGGCGGTCGTTCTCGTTCAGGTGGCTGTGCACGTAGACGCCGCGGCCGCGCACGTCGTCGTAGAGGTCGCCGAGGGCCCCCAGGGTCGTCGGAGTGACCGAGAGCGAGAAGCGCGGAACGATCGCGACCTGCAGCAGAGCGGTGGCGGAGTCGCCGGTGTCGACCGCGTGCCAGCGCTCGATCTCGGCGGCGACGAGGTCGACCGCCTCGGTCTCGCCCGTGAGCAGGGGTGCGGCGGAGGCGGGCCCGACGGTCTGCACACCGCGCCCGGAGACCAGGCGCAGGCCCGTCGCGCGGGTCCGCTCGAACAGGGCGTCCTGCGCGTGCGGGAACGCCGATCCGAAGACCATCGCCGCAGTCGTGCCCGCAGCGATGCGGCGGCGGGTGAAGTCGCGGGCGATCCGCGTCGCGAACTCCTCGTCGGCGAGACGCGCCTCCGCCGGGAAGATCGTGCCGTCGAGCCACTCGAGCAGCTGGCCGCCGCCGAAGCCGTCGATCGAGTAGGTCTGCGGGAAGTGGACGTGCGCGTCGACGAAGCCGGGCACGAGGATCGCGGAGGAGTCGCCCACGACGTCCGCGCCGCGGTGGGCGTCCGGCAGCTCGGCGAAGCGGCCGGTCCAGACGATGACGCCCGAGTCGTCGACGACCAGCGCGCCGTCCGGCACCGAGACGAGGGCCTCGCGGGCCTGCTCGAGCGTCGGACGGCCCGCGATGTGCAGGAGGTGCCCGCGGTGGACGGTGGTCACACCAGTCCCGTGTAGGCGTACCAGGCGGGGCCGGCGTCCGGTGCGTCGTCGCGGACGACGCTCGCCTGGATCAGCCCGTAGGGCCGGTCGGCGGCGTGGAACACCTCGCCGTCGTTCGCGACGCCGAACGGCGACAGGTCGTAGAGGAAGTGGTGCTTGTTGGGGGCGGAGAGACGCACCTCGACGATCTGCGGGAACTCCTCCAGCACCGCCTTGCCCATCTCGAAGAGCGTCTGCTGAAGGGCGAGGGAGTGCACGGTCGCGAAGCGGCTGATCATCAGAGCCTTCACCCCGGCGTAGAGGACCTCCCAGTCGAGCGAGCCGAGCTCCTCGGGAGTGAGCGCGAACCGCCACTTCGCGACCAGCGAGGTCGCCATGACGCGGTCGTCGGTCGGCTGCAGGACGGTGTACGGGTCGGTGAGGAAGCCGTGGAACTCGGAGCCCGTCGACTTCAGGATGGTCAGGTCCTTGAAGCCGCCGGTGACCCAGATCTGCTGCGCCTCGCCGGTGCCCTCGACGGAGACGGATGCGGTGCGCACCTCCTGACCCTTGCGGACCCAGGTGTGATCGTGCTCCTGGCCGTCGACGAGGACGCGCTCCCACGCGAACTCCTCGATCTCGACCCGCGCGCCGTGCACCGGCGCGTAGCCGTCGACGAAGTGGCGGGCGAGCTCGAGGCCGTACGCCTCGATCGAGCGCAGCCCCTTCTCCTTCGCGAAGGAGTAGGCGGTCTGCTTCTGCGTGTCGGTCGGCAGCACCGCGGACTGGTCGCCCTCGAGGTGCGCGGCCTCGAAGTCGCCGCGCAGCGCGGTCGAGACGGTGACGTCGTGGATCTCGTGGCGCGGGGTGTCGCGGTAGATCCGGACGACGCGGTTCTCGGCCTTCCCGTACTGGTGGTCTCCGAGGATGATCGACATGTCCGCTCCTGTTCGCGTTCGGGATGGGCGGCGGCGGGTGCCCGTCTGCCAGGATGCCGCTCCGCGTCGCCGCGCCGCTTCGTCCGAGCGCTCAGCATCGGGCGCTCGTCGGGCTCCAGTCTTGTGCGATCCGTCCGGATCCGGTGCCGGACCCGCTCCTGTTCACACGCCCGAAACGCGGCCGGAACACGACGCTCAGAGGCGCTCGAGCAGACGCCCGACGGGAGCGGCGGTGCTCGCGTCGACCCGGCGCCCGCCGACCCAGGTGCCCGTCACCGCGCCGCGGATCGCGCGGCCGTCGTAGGCGGACACCTTGTTCTTGTGCGCGAGGGCCTCGACGTCGACGTGCGACTGCGCCTCCGGATCGAACGCGACGAGGTCGGCGTCGGCGCCCGCCCGCAGCAGGCCCTTCTGCCCGAGCCCGGCGAAGGCGGCGGTCCCGGTCGACATCCAGGCGACGACCTGCTCGAGCGGGATCCCGCGCTCGCGGGCCCCGGTCCACACGGCGCGGAAGCTGAGCTCGAGCCCCGAGATGCCGCCCCAGGCGAGGCCGAAGTCGCCGTCGTGCGCGAACTTCAGCTCCTTGGTGGCGGGGGAGTGGTCCGACGCGATGATGTCGATCGTGCCGTCGAGAAGGCCCTTCCAGAGCAGTTCGCGGTTGTGCTCGTCGCGGATCGGAGGGCAGCACTTGTACTGCGTGCCGCCGTCGGGGATCGTCTCGGCGTCGAACGTGAGGTAGTGCGGGCAGGTCTCGGCGGTGATGCGCAGCCCCTCCGCCTTCGCCTCGCGCAGCAGCGGCAGGGCCTTCGCGGAGGAGAGGTGCAGGATGTGCGCACGCCCGCCGGTCTCGCGGACCGCCTCGATCACGTGCAGGATCGCGCTGCTCTCGGAGGCGTCGGGGCGTGAGGCCACGAACGCGTCGTAGGAGGTGCCGCCCGCGTTCGTGTGCGCGTCGAGCTCGTCCGGGTCCTCGGCGTGCACGATCAGCAGGCCGTCGAAGGCGGCGATCTCGTGCATCGCCTCGAAGAGCTGATCGGTCGAGAGGTGCGGGAACTCGTCCACCCCGCTGGGCGAGAGGAAGCACTTGAAGCCGAACACCCCGGCGTCGTGCAGCTCGCGGAGCGTGCCGAGATTGCCGGGGACCGCTCCGCCCCAGAAGCCCACGTCGACCAGGGCCTGCGGGCCCGCGGCGGCGCGCTTGGCCTCCAGCCCGGCGACCGTGGTCGTGGGCGGGATCGAGTTGAGCGGCATGTCCAGGAGCGTCGTGACGCCTCCGGCAGCGGCGGCGCGAGTGGCGGACGCGAAGCCCTCCCACTCCGTGCGGCCGGGCTCGTTCACGTGCACGTGCGTGTCGACGACGCCCGGGATCAGCACCTGGCCGTCGGGCAGGTCGACCACCTCGCGCGCCTCCCACGGTGCGTCGATCGCGCTGACCGCGACGATCAGGCCCTCGGCCACGGCCACGCTGGCGGGTTGGAACCCGTGCTCCGTGAGGACGGCGGTGGAGCGGATCACGAGGTCGAGGGAGGGGGAGTCCGAAGGCATGGATCGACCCTATACTCGGCATGTTTCGTGCGGACGAGCCCTCCCGGCCGACCCCGCGCCCCGGCAGCGCCGCCTCCCACCCGTTGCCCGAGGAGGCCGCCATGCTCGAGCTCGCCGTCCCGATCCTGCAGCGCGTCGAGGCGGGCGAGCGGGTCGCGGTCGTGACCGTCACGCACGTCTTCGGCTCGGCGCCCCGGGCTCTCGGCTCGTCGATGGCGGTCGACGCGGGCGGAGCGGCGATCGGCTCGATCTCGGGCGGCTGCGTCGAGGCGCAGGCCTACGCTCTCGCGCAGGACGTGCTCGGCACGGGCGCCGCGGCGGCCGACCACTTCGGCTTCGACGACGAGGCGGCCTTCTCGGCCGGCCTCTCCTGCGGCGGACAGCTGCGCGTCTTCGGCCACGCGGTCGACGCAGGATCGGGAGCCGTCCTGGCGGAGCTGCGCGCGGTGCGCGCCGGACGTCCCGCCGGGCTCGCGATGATCGTCGGCGGTCCCAAGGAGCTGGTCGGCCTGGTGCTGACCGGCGCGACGCGCGCCCAGGACGTCGTCGGCCCCTCCCTCGACGACGACACCCTGCGGCGGATCCTCGCCGAGCGCGAGTCGAGGCTGCGCTCGGGACGCTCGGCGACGATCGAGATCGACTGCCAGGGCGTGGAGCTCGAGGTCGCGTTCGTCGTGAGCGCCGAGAAGCCGCGCCTGATCGTCTTCGGCGCGGTCGACTTCTCGGCCGCCCTCTGCGCCGCCGGAGCCCTGCTGGGCTACCGCGTGACCGTGTGCGATGCCCGTCCCGTGTTCGCCACGGCCGAGCGCTTCCCGGGGGCCGACGAGGTCGTCGTCGAGTGGCCGTCGGACTACCTCGCCCGGACGGCGGTCGACGAGCGGACGGTACTCGCCGTGCTCACGCACGACGAGAAGTTCGACGTCCCGCTGCTCGAGCTCGCGCTCACCCTCCCGGTCGCCTACGTCGGGGCGATGGGCTCGCGGCGCACGCACGAGCGGCGGCTGACGCTGCTCCGCGAGGCAGGGACGACCCCGGAGGCGCTCGCGCGGCTGCACTCGCCGATCGGACTCGATATCGGGGCGTCCACGCCCGAGGAGACCGCGGTGTCGATCCTCGCGGAGGTGCTCGCCGTGCGGGCGGGCGCCTCGGGAGCGCCGCTGCGCGGCGGTGCGGGACCCATCCACACGGCGGCGCCCTGACCGGTCGGCCCGCCGCGGGTAACGACCGCGAAACACGGACCCGCCATGCTCGGGGGGATGCAGCGCCACATCATCACCGGAGCCCACGTCGCGACCGTCGACGCGCTCGGCACCGAGCATCCCAGCGGTCACGTCGTCGTCGACGGCTCGCGCATCGTCGCCGTCGGAGCGGGGGAGGCGCCCGCGTGGGCGATCGAGGGCCGCGCCCCGACCGGGCTCCCCGCCGCGGAGACCGTCTCGATCACGCGCGTCGACGGCCGCGGCCACCTGCTGACTCCGGGCCTGATCAACACCCACCACCACCTCTACCAGTGGCTGACCCGCGGCTGGGCGCAGGACTCGATCCTCTTCGACTGGCTCGTCGCGCTGTACCCCGCGTGGTCGCGGATCGACGCCGACCTCACGCGCTCCGCCTCGCTCGGCGCGATGGGCGTGCTCGCCCGCTCCGGCTGCACGACCGTCGGCGACCACCACTACGTCTTCCCGCGGGGCTCCGGCGACATCGTCGGCGGCATCGTCGATGCGGCCTCCACCCTCGGGGTGCGGCTGCACGCGACCCGCGGCTCGATGGATCTCGGCGAGTCCCAGGGCGGGCTGCCGCCGGACTTCGCCGTGGAGACGACCGCGGCGGCCCTCGAGGCGAGCGGGGCGGCCGTCGAGCGCTACCACGACGCCTCCTTCGAGTCGATGGTGCGCGTCGCCATCGCCCCCTGCTCACCCTTCTCGGTGACCCCGGATCTGCTCCGCGAGTCCGCGGTCCTGGCGCGGCAGCTGGGCGTGCGGCTGCACACCCACGGCTCCGAGACGGTCGAGGAGGACGCGTACACGCGTGAGGCCTTCGGCATGTCTCCCACCGACTACCTCGAGTCGCTCGGCTGGCTCGGCGACGACGTGTGGATGGCGCACTGCGTGCACCTCGACGACGACGCGATCGCGAAGTTCGCGGCGACCGGCACCGGCGTCGCGCACTGCCCGTCCTCGAACGGCCGGCTCGCAGCGGGGATCGCGCCGGTGCCGCAGCTGCTGGCAGCGGAAGTGCCGGTGGGGCTCGGCGTCGACGGTGCCGCGTCCAACGAGTCGGGTCAGCTCGGCATCGAGATCCGCGAAGCCGTGCTGATGAACCGTCTGCGCGCCGGGGCGGATCGGATGAGCGCCCGCCAGGCGCTCTCCGTCGCGACGATCGGAGGCGCGCGCGTGCTCGGCCGGCAGGACGAGATCGGCTCGATCGAGGTCGGCAAGCTCGCCGACCTGGCGCTGTGGCGGGTCGACGGGATCGAGCACGCGGGCATCGCGGACCCGGTCGCCGCCCTCGCGCTCGGCTCGCAGCCGCCGCTGACGCTGCTGCTGGTGAACGGCCGCCCGACGGTCTCGGCGGGGCGCCTCGTGAATGCGGACGAGGACGCGATCGCCCGCGAGGTCGCCCGCGCGAGCGCGGAGCTCGCCTCGCGCGTCTGACCGCGGTGACCGCTGCAGTACGCGGGTCTCGATACACCGCCTCCGGCGGCTACTCGACCAGCAGTATGCGAGCCCGCGGGTATGCGAGCGGCGGCCTTCTCTGCTGATCGAGTAGCCAGCAAAGCAGGCGTATCGAGATCCACGTCCTCCGAGGTGGGCGGGTCTCGATACGCCCCTTCGGGGCTACTCGACCAGCGGTATGCGCCGTCGGGTCCTCTCGCGGGACCGCTGCCGGTCTGACCCGTCGTCCTGTCCGCAACCGAGGTCAGGAGGGCTCACGGGATCCGTTCGAGCCGTCCGAGCAGCTCCTGACCTCGGTTGCGGACCGCTCGGCCTGCAGAACTGAGGCTGAGTGCGGTGATCGGAGCGAGAATCGCGCGATCGCGTCACGGAGCCTCACTTCCGAGGCCCGTCCGGGCACCTCCGACGCCCCCGGTATCTCCTGCCTGGAGATCCCGCGCTCGACGACGGTCAGGAGTGGGGCACCGCCACCATCGTCACGTCCACAAGGGAGAGCTCAGCCCTGCGGCGCCTTCGCGTCGACGGTGCGGATCGGCTTCGCGTCCGGGTGCAGCATCCGCCACACACGGTCGCGCGACACCGGCAGTGCGTACGGCCGGACGCCGACCGCGTCGCGCACCGCGTTCGCGAGCGCCGGGGCCACCGGGTTGTACGGCGCCTCGCTCATCGACTTCGCCCCGAACGGCCCGAGCTCGTCGGCGGTGTCGGCGAAGTGGACCTCGGTCACCGGCACGTCCGCCATCTGCGGGATGTGGTAGTTCCGCAGGATCGCGGTCGTGACGGTGCCCGCGCCGTCGAGGAGCACCTCCTCGTACAGCGCCGAGCCGATCGCCTGCGCCGTGCCGCCCTCGACCTGGCCGCGGCACTGGTCCGGGTTCAGCACGTAGCCCGCGTCGGCCGACTGCACCGACTGCAGGATCCGCACCTCGCCGGTCGGCACGTGCACCGCGACCCGGAAGCCGTGCACGTTGAAGGCGAGCGAGCGCTTCGCCCCGTCCTCGGTGCCCGTCGCCGTGATCGGGCCACCGGCGGCGCGCACCAGATCGTCGAAGCCCACCCGCGTGCCGTCGGGCGCGACGAGTCCGGCGTGGTCGGGCTCGAAGTCGTCGTGACCGGTCAGGCGCTTGGCCAGCGAGCGCAGGTCGGCGAGCAGCCGCACGGCCGCCGAGTACACGGCCTTGCCCGCCACCACCGTGCCGGCGCTGCCGAACGCGCCCGTGTCGTACCGGGCGGCCGCCGTGTCGGACTGGTGGATCCGCACCCGGTCGGCCGACGCTCCGAACGCGCTCGCCACGAGCTGCGTGTGCACAGTCGTGGTGCCGTTGCCGAACTCGGCCGTGCCGACTCCGATCGTCAGCATCCCCTCGGCGTCGACCGTGACGGTCGCCTCCGAGAAGTGCCCCCGCGGAGGGATCGTGGCGATCATCGCGACCGCCATGCCCTCGCCGGTCCGCCAGTCGGGTCCCGACGGCGCGACGATCCCGGACCCCCGCGCGAGCGCCTGCTCGGTGAGATCCAGGCACTGGTCGAGCCCGTACGAGGCGAAGCCGATGTCGTCGCCCTCGACGTGCGTGACGACGAGCGGGTCGCCGGGGCGCACCGCGTTGATCCGCCGCAGCTCGAACGGGTCGATGCCGAGCTCGCGCGCGAGCTCGTCCATCGCCGACTCGATGCCGAAGATCACCTGGCCCAGGCCGTAGCCGCGGAAGGCTCCGGACGGCAGGTTGTTCGTGTAGACCGCCTGCGCGTCCACGCGCTTGCTCGGCGCGTTGTAGACGGCGACGGACTCCGACGTGCCGTGGAACATCACTCCGGGTCCGTGGTTGCCGTAAGCGCCGGTGTCCGAGAGCACGTCCACGCTCATCGCGGTGAGCGAGCCGTCGCGGCGGGCGCCGAGGCGCACGTCCACCCGCATCGGGTGGCGGCAGGGAGCCATCGTGAACTCGTCCGACCGGGTGAACTCGAACTGCACCGGGCGCCCGGTCGCGAGGACCGCGAGGGCGACCACGTCCTCGGTCAGGATCTCCTGCTTGCCGCCGAAGCCTCCGCCGACGCGGGCGGTGAATACGCGCACGCTCGCCGGTTCGCGGTCGAACAGCCGCGCGATCTCGTCGCGCACCAGGAACGGCACCTGGGTCGACGTCCGCAGCACCAGCTCGTCGCCCTCGAGCCAGCCGATCGTGCCGTGCGTCTCGAGCGCCGTGTGCGCGACGCGGGACGTGCTCCAGCGCCCGCCCACCACGACGTCGGCCTCGGCGAAGCCGGCCTCGACGTCGCCGTGCTCGCCGTGCAGCTCGGCGACGACGTTCGACTCCGGCTTCGCGATGCGCGACGCGATCGGGTCCTTCTCGCCGTGCAGGAGGGGCGCTCCGGGCGCGCGGGCCTCCTCGGGATCGAAGACGGCCGGCAGCACCTCGTACTCCACCTCGATGGCGCGGCAGGCGATCTCGGCCTGCGCAACGGACTCGGCCACGACCACGGCGACGCGCTGCCCGCGGAAGCGGACCACGGTGTCGAGCATCCGGGTGTCGTCGGGGTCGTCGAGTCGCGACTCGTGCCGGGCGGTGGAGTAGAGGACGTCGGGCACGTCGTCCGCGGTGAGCACGGCCACGACGCCGGGCAGCTCGCGCGCCGCCCGCGTGTCCATCGAGACGATCCGCGCGTGGGCGTGCGGGCTCTGCAGCACCTTGAGGTGCAGGACGCCGGGCACCGCGACGTCGAGGGTGTACGGCTCCTGCCCGGCGACGATGCGGCGGCCGGCGGGAGCGCCGAGCGAGCGGCCGACCCTCGACTCCTCCGCAGTGGTGCGCCCGGTGCGGCGCACGGGCGTGAGGCCGCTCGGGTGCTCGTGATCGCAGGAGGCGATGGCCTCGCCGATCGCGCGGTAGCCCGTGCAGCGGCAGAGGTTGCCCTTCATCAGGCGCGGCACGTCGACGGGGTCGGCGCCCTCGATCGCGGTCGCGGTGACGACCATGCCGGCGGTGCAGAAGCCGCACTGGAACGCTCCTGAGTCGACGAACGCCTGCTGCACCGGGCTCGGCTGCTCCGGGGTCCCGAGACCCGCGGCGGTCGTGACCGAGCGCCCCTCGACGCGGTGCGCGGGGTAGAGGCAGGAGTGGAACGGCGTGCCGTCGACGAGGACCGAGCACGCCCCGCAGTCGCCCGCGTCGCAGCCCTTCTTCACCTCGAAGTGCTCGTGGTCGCGCAGCAGAGTGCGCAGGACCTGGCCGGGGCGCGGATCCGCTTCGACGGCCTCCCCGTTCACGGTGAACCTCATGCCACGCCTCCGTCGAGCTCGATCCGGATCTCCTCCGCGAGGACGCCGACCACCGCGTGCCGCCAGTCCGCGGCGCCGTGCGGATCGGTGAACCAGGTGCCGATCGCGTCGACGGCGGCGGCCAGCTCGGCGGCCGAGGGCGGCGAGGCGAACCTCAGCACCTCCGGCCGGATCGTCGCCGCCGTGACGGTGAGGACGAACGAGGCGTCGCGATCGAGCCTGCCGATGACGACCGCACCGGAGCGGCCGAGCGGCGACAGGGCGATCTTGCGGTACGCCGTCCGGGCGTCGAGGGCGTGCGCGGGGAACTCGATCGAGCGGATCACGTCGCCGTGGCCGAGCAGGGTCGTCGTGTTCCCGGTGACGAGCTCGGCGACGGGCACGAGGTCGTCGGAGCCGTCCGCCCGCCACACCAGCGCCCGGGCGTCGAGCGCGGCCGCGAGGCTGGTCATCGGGCCGGCCGGCAGCGCGTTCGCGATGTTGCCGCCGACGGTCGCGACGTTCCAGATCTTGAACGATCCCAGCAGTGCCGTGCAGCACTGGAAGAACAGGCGGTGGGCGGCGCGACCCGTGTCAGGCATCGCGGCCAGCTCGGCGAAGGTGCAGGTGGCGGCGATCGAGAGGCCGTCGGCGCTCTCGCGGACGGGCTCCCAGCCGAAGCCCTGGAGGTCGAGCAGCTCGTCGAGGTGGTCGTGCGGGAGGGAGAAGACCCAGGAGCCGCCGCCGATGACCGCCGTCCGCGGCCCCATGGCGGCCAGATCGGAGCGCTCGCGCACGACGCGGACGCGCTGGATCGTGCTGAGGTCCATGGTCCGCCTCCCGCCGGTGCCCGCCGGATGCGCGCTCCTCCAGTGAACAGCACGCATGTGACACCGGTGTTTCCCGTGCCGGGCGGTCCGCCGATCGCCCGTCGGCGACCCTGGCGGATCCGCCAACCCGCTCAGCCCAGCGAGGCGACCCACTCCGACGTGCCGTCGACGAAGGACTGCTCCTTCCAGATGGGCACCGACGCCTTGATGTCGTCGACCAGGGCCGCGCAGGCCTCGAAGGCGGCCGCGCGATGCGGGGAGGCGACCGCGCAGGCCAGGGCGAGGTCGCCGACCACCAGATCGCCCACCCGGTGCACCGCGGCGACGCGGACCTCGGGGAAGCGCTCGACGATGCGCCGGGCGGAGGCGGCGAGCGCGGCGGACGCGTCCGGGTGCGCCTCGTACCCCAGTCGCACCACTCCGCGGCCCTCGTCGTGGTCGCGAACGACCCCTGCGAAGGTGACGACCGCGCCGTGCGCGGGGGAGTCGACGGCGTCCTCGCACTCGTCGACGGTGATCGGCTCGCTCGAGATGCGCACGAGGGCGACGGGATCAGCGGACATGGTCGCCTCCGCCCAGCTGGTCCAGGAGGTGCCCGATCACCGGGTCGAGCACGTCGATGCCGTCGCGCACGCCTCCGGGCGAGCCGGGGAGGTTCACCACGACGCTGCGACCCGAGACTCCTGCGGTGCCGCGGCTGAGGACCGCCGTCGGCACCTTCGCCGCGCCCCGTGCACGGATCGCCTCGGCGAGACCGGGCAGCGTGCGCTCCAGCAGCGGCGCGGTCTGCTCCGGAGTGACGTCGCTCGGAGCGACGCCGGTGCCGCCGGTCGTGACCACGACGTCGATCCCGGAGGAGAGCGCGTCGCCGATCGCCTCGCCCACCGCGTCGCCGTCGGCCACGACGACCACGTCGCCGCTCCAGCCGCGGCTCTCGAACCACGCGAGCAGCGCCGGTCCGGTGCGGTCCTCGTACACGCCGGACGCGGCGCGCGTGGAGGCCACGACCGCGACCGCGCGCCGGCTCACTCCCTGCTCCACGAGCCGCTCCTGCCGCCGTCCTTCGCGAGCACGCGGATGCCGCTGATGACGGCTCCGCGGTCGACGGCCTTGATCATGTCGTAGACGGTGAGCGCCGCCACGCTGACGGCGGTGAGCGCTTCCATCTCGACCCCCGTGCGCCCGCTCGTGCGCACGCGCGCCTCGATCCGCACCCGGTCCTCGAGCGTCTCGAGGTCGATGTCGACCCCGTCCAGCGCCAGCGGGTGGCAGAGCGGGATGAGGGTGGCGGTCGCCTTCGCGCCCATGATGCCGGCGATGCGCGCGACGCCGAGGGCCTCGCCCTTGGGCAGCTCGCCCTGCGCGAGCAGCCGCACCACCTCGGGGGTGGTGATGACGACGCCTTCGGCGACGGCCGTGCGCGAGGTGACCTCCTTCGCGCCGACGTCGACCATGTGCACGGCCCCGTCGCCGCGGACGTGGGTCAGGCTCTCACTCATCGATCCTCCAGATCTCGACCGTGTCGCCGGTCGCTGCGTGCTCGGTCCCGACCGGGACGTGGATGAGGACGTTCGAGCGCGCGTAGGACGCGAGCAGGTGCGAGCTCGGCCCGCCGACCGGGTGCACGAGGCCCTCGTCGTCGAGGACCCCCCGCCGGATCTGGTGCAGGTGGGCGGGCGAGTCGAGCGCCGTGCCGAGTCGCGCGCGGATCCGCGGCCGCTCGGCCGGCAGCCGTCCGGCGAGCGAGCGGAGCACGGGGCGCAGGAACACCTCGAACGAGACCAGGGCGCTGACGGGGTTGCCCGGCAGCGACACGATCGGCAGGTGCACGTCGGGGGCCACCGCGACCAGGCCGAGCCCCTGCGGGCCGCCCGGCTGCATCGCGACGTGGCCGAACTCGGAACCGGCCGGACCCAGCGCGTCGCGCACCACCTCGTACGCTCCGGCGCTCACTCCGCCGATCGTGATCGCCAGCTCGACGTCGCCGGCGCGCGAGCGGAGGATCGCCAGCAGGTCCTCGGCCCGGTCGCTCGTGCAGGGGGCCACGACGGGCACCCCGCCCGCCTCGCGGACCGCCTCGGCCAGCAGCGCGCCGTTCGCGTCGTAGATCTGCGCGTCCTCGAGGTCGCTGCCGGCTGGGCGGATCTCGTTGCCGGTCGGCACGATCAGCACGCGGATCCGCGGCAGCACCTCGACCTCGACGAGACCGAGCGAGGCCAGCAGCCCGTAGTGGGCGGCGCGCAGGACGGTGCCGGCCGGCAGCGCGACCGCACCCGCCTGTGCGTCGCTGCCCCGGGCGCGCACGAAGGTGGTGGGAGTGACGGGGCTCGCGAACGCGACCCGCGCCTCGTCGGCCGCGTCCGGGAACCGCGGCGGGTCGACCCGCTCGATCGGGACGACGGCATCGGCGCCCGCGGGCAGCGGCGAGCCCGTCATGATCGGAACCGCGGTGCCGGGGGAGTGACGGGGTGCGCTGTCGCCCGCGGGGACGGGCGCGGCTACCGGAAGGACGACGGGACGCTCGGCGGAGGCTGCAGCGAGATCGGACGCACGCACGGCGTACCCGTCCATCTGCGAGTTGTCGAAGCGGGGCAGGTCCAGCGGCGAGTGCACGGTGCGGGCCAGCACCCGGCGGTCGTACGCGCCGAGGTCGGCGGCCACGGCGCCCGGATCGAGCGCGAGCGTCTCGCGTGCCCCGCGCGTCGCGAGCGGCGCCAGCAGCGCCCGCACCCGGGCGGCGTGGATGTCGATCGAGGTCATCGGGTCCTCTCCGGCGGGCGTCCCGCGAGCGGCGGGCAGGACTCCTATCTTGCCGGGTCGCACACGGATCCGGCGCGTAGTCTGAGCGGATGAGCACAGTACTCGGGATGCCCGGCGTCCGCCCCCGCCCCCGGGGCGCCGAACTCCCGGCCGACCGACCCGAGACCCCGCTCCTCGTCGACACCTACGGACGCGCCGCCGACGACCTGCGCATCTCGCTGACCGACCGGTGCAATCTGCGCTGCACCTACTGCATGCCGGCCGAGGGACTCCCCTTCCAGCCGCCCGCGGCCCTGCTCACCCGCGACGAGATCGTGCGGCTCGCCCGCATCGCCGTCGAGCAGTTCGGCGTCCGGCAGATCCGGTTCACCGGAGGGGAGCCGCTGCTGCGCAAGGACCTCGTCGACATCATCCGCGGTGTCGCAGCCCTGGAGCCCCGCCCCGAGATCTCGCTGACCACCAACGCGATCGGCCTGTCCGGCCGGGCGGCGGCGCTCGCCGAGGCGGGGCTCAACCGCGTCAACGTGTCGCTCGACTCCATCTGCGCCGAGACCTTCGCGAAGGTCACCCGCCGCCCCTTCCTCGACCGCGTGCTCGCCGGCATCGACGCCCTGGCGCCCGCGGGCCTCGCGCAGACGAAGATCAACGCCGTGCTGCTCCCGGGCATCAACGACCTCGAGGCGCCCGAGCTGCTCGCCTGGGCGCTCGCCGGCGGCCACCAGCTCCGCTTCATCGAGCAGATGGCCCTCGACGCCGACCACGGCTGGGACCGCGCGACCATGATCACGGCCGAGCGCATCCGCGAGCTGCTCTCGGAGCGCTTCGCCCTGAGCCCCCACCCCGCGCCCCGCGACGGCGCCCCCGCCGAGCTGTTCGACGTGCACGCCCGCGAGGGCGGACCGCTGCTCGGGCAGGTGGGCATCATCGCCTCCGTCACCGAGCCGTTCTGCGGCGACTGCCGCCGCACACGCTTGACGGCCGAGGGCGGCGTCCGGAGCTGCCTCTTCTCGAACGAGGAGACCGATCTGCTCGGCCCGATGCGCTCCGGTGTCGACGACCACCACGTCGCCCAGCTCTGGCGGGGCGCGATGTGGGCGAAGCCCGCCGGGCACGAGATGAACCGCGTCGGGTTCGTGCAGCCCGAGCGCACGATGAGCGCGATCGGCGGATGAGCGTGCGGGTCCGCTACTTCGCCGCGGCGAAGGCCGCTCTCGGGCGCGCGTCCGACGAGTTCGACGGCGTCCCCGATCTCGCCGCTCTCGAGTCGCGGCTGGTCACGGCGACTCCGTCCGCCGCCGCGGTCCTCGGCCGGTGCACCTATCTCGTCGACGGGGTGTCGACGACGGATCGGGCGACCGCCCTGCCCGCGAGCGCAGCGGTCGACGTGCTGCCGCCGTTCGCCGGAGGCTGAGCGGTCAGCTCCGCAGCGCCGCCGCCCCGCCCACGAGCGAGTCGGCGCTGATCCCGGCGGCTGCCGCCCGGTCGGCCGCGATCCGCGACCGTACCCCGGACGCGCAGTAGAGGACGAGCGGTCCGGCCGGCAGGTCCGCCGGATCGAAGCGCGACATCGGCAGCCGCACGGCGCCGGGCACCGCGATCGAGCGGTCCTCGGAGTCCTCGCGCAGGTCGACCACGGTGAGCGGTGCGCCGCCCTCGAGCCGCGCGCGCAGCTCCGGGGCGGTCACGGCTCCCGCGACCGCCGCAGGGGCAGGCACCTCGGGCACCCGGCGCTCCAGCGGCAGCTCGGTCCAGGATCCGTCGAGGGCGTCGTGCACGACGATGCGGCCGACGAGCGGAGCGCCGACGCCGGTCACGAGCTTGACGACCTCGCTCGCCATGGCGGATCCGATCGCGGCGCACAGGGAGCCGAGCACGCCGACGCTCGCGCAGCTGTCGGCCGCGTCCTCGGCTTCGGGGTGCAGCGCGCGCAGCGTCACGCCTCCGCCCGGCGCCCGCGACCAGAAGGTCGAGAGCTGCCCGTCGAAGCCCAGCGCCGAGCCCCAGACGTGCGGCACGCCTGCGCGGGTGGTCGCGTCCGAGGCGAGGTAGCGCGAGCCGAAGGTGTCGAAGCCGTCCACGACCACATCCCAGCCGGCGACGAGAGCGTCGGCGTTCGCGGCGGTGAAGGAGACGGGGAAGGCGCGGGCGTCGATCCCGGGGGAGAGGCGGCGCGCGGTCGCGACGGCCGACTCCGCCTTCGAGAGCCCGACGGAGGAGTCGTCGTGCGCGGTCTGCCGCGCCAGGTTCGAGGGCTCGACCACGTCCGCGTCGACGACGCCGAGCCGGCCGATGCCGGCCGCGGCGAGCGCCGTGATCACCGGCGATCCGATGCCGCCCGCTCCCAGCACCAGCACGCGGGCGTTCCGGAGGCGGCGCTGGCCGAGCTCGCCCAGTGCGGAGAGCCGGATCTGCCGCGCGAAGCGCTCCTGCTCCGCGGCGGTGAGCGGCGGGCCCGGTTCGACCGGCAGCGTTGGAGCGGAGGGGAGCGGAGGAGTCACCGCTCCAGTGTGCACGCCGCGGGGCGCGGAGAGCCCGCCTCCGCGGATCGGCGGCACTCGTCCAGTACCGTGGGGAGCGTTTTTCGACAGGAGCGAGGCCGGCGGGTGCATCTGAAGAGCCTGACCCTCAAGGGGTTCAAGTCCTTCGCTCAGCCGACCACGTTCGCCTTCGAGCCGGGGGTCACCTGCGTCGTCGGCCCCAACGGCTCGGGCAAGAGCAACGTCGTCGACGCGCTCGCCTGGGTGATGGGGGAGCAGGGGGCGAAGACCCTCCGCGGCGGCAAGATGGAGGACGTGATCTTCGCGGGCACCTCGACCCGCGGTCCGCTCGGCCGCGCCGAGGTCGCCCTCACGATCGACAACACCGACGGCGCCCTGCCGATCGAGTACACCGAGGTCACGATCACCCGGACGCTCTTCCGCAACGGCGGCAGCGAGTACGCGATCAACGGGCGCTCCTGCCGGCTGCTCGACGTGCAGGAGCTGCTGAGCGACTCCGGTCTCGGGCGCGAGATGCACGTCATCGTGGGGCAGGGCCAGCTCGATGCCGTGCTGCACGCGACTCCGGAGGAGCGCCGCGGCTTCATCGAGGAGGCCGCGGGGATCCTCAAGCACCGCCGTCGCAAGGAGAAGACGCTCCGCAAGCTCGAGGCGATGCAGACCAATCTCACGCGCCTCTCCGACCTCGCCGGCGAGATCCGCCGCCAGCTCAAGCCGCTCGGGCGCCAGGCCGAGGTCGCCCGTCAGGCGCAGACCATCGCCGCGGTCGTGCGCGACGCCCGTGCTCGCCTGCTCGCCGACGACGTCGTCACCCTGCGGACGGCCCTCGACGGCTTCGCGCGCTCCGAGAGCGAGCGGCACGGCGAGCGCATCGTGCTGCAGGAGAAGCTCGAGCAGGCGACGCTGCGGATGGCGCGGATCGAGTCCGAGATGGTGGGCGACGCCGTCGACGACGCCCGCCGCACCACGTTCGAGCTCGAGTCGGTGCAGGAGCGGCTGCGCAATCTCGCCGCGCTCGCGGGCCAGCGGCTCGCCCTGCTCGAAGCGGAGTCGGAGCAGCCGCAGGTGCAGCCGCGCGTGACGCCGCAGCTCCTCCAGGAGGCGCACGACGAGCTCGAGCGGCTCCGGCGGGCCGTGCTCGACGCGGAGGAGGCCTGGGCCGCCTCGCAGAAGGACACTGTCCGCGCCCGGCAGGCGCTCGACGCCCTCGACGACGAGATCGCCGCGCAGTCCGCGCTCGTCTCCCGGCACGACCTCGAGATCTCGCAGCTCAGCGGGCAGGCCGACTCGGCGGCCTCCCGGCTCGCCGCCGTCCGCGGCGAGGTGCTCCGTGCGCAGAACACCCTCGACTCCGCCGTGCAGCGCCGCGACGCCGCGGAGCGCCAGCTCGACGCGCTCGAGGACGAGATCGGCGAGGCGGGCGGAGGCACCGACGGCGCCCTCGACGAGAGCTACGAGCTCGCGCAGTCGGCCGTGTTCGAGGCGGAGGGCGAGATCGAGCGACTGCGCGAGGAGCTGCACGCGCTCGAGCGCGAGCGCGACGGGCTCGCCGCCCGCACGAGCGCCCTGTCCCTCGCGCTCGACGTCTCGGACGGCTCGTCCGAGCTCCTCGCCGCGCGGCTCGACGGAGTCGACGGGCGCGTCGCCGAGCGGATCCAGGTGCGACCCGGCTACGAGGCCGCCGTGGCCGCCGCGCTCGGCACCCTCGCCGACGCGGTCCTCGCGGACGAGGCGGCGCACGCCGAGGCGGCGCTGGACGAGGCGGTCCGCCGCGACCTCGGCCGGGTCGAGCTGCTCGTGGCGGCGTCCTCGCGGGCGCCGCTGGATCTCGCCGTGCCCGACGGAGCGACGCGGGCCCGCGATCTCGTCACCGGCCCGCCAGCCGTCGTCGCCCTGCTCGAGCAGGTCGTCGTCGTCGACGATCTCGCCGCGGCCCGCCGGATCTGGCCCGGACTGGCCGGTCGGGAGCATCCTGTCACCGTCGTCACCCGCGACGGCGCCACCGTCTCGGACTTCGTCCTGAGCGGCGGAGCGGGCGGGCAGCGCAGCCGTCTCGAGCTCGTCTCGGAGCGCGACGCGGCCGATGCCGCACTCGAGGAGATCGTGGGCCGGATCGACCGGCTCCGCTTCGACCTCGCCGAGCAGACCGGGGCCCTCAAGGGCGCCAAGGAGCAGTCGCGCCTCGCCCTCGCCGCCCTGCGCGAGCACGACTCCGCTCGCGCCGCGCACACGGAGCGCCTCGGCCGCGTCCGTGCGCAGCACGAGTCGGCCGTCGCCGAGCTCGGCCGCGGCGAGAAGGCGCTCGCGATCGCGTCCGACCGGGTCGGCGACGCCGAGCGCGCCGCGCAGAAGGCCAGGAGCGAGCTCGACACCGCGCGCTCGCGCCCCCGCCCGATCCTCGACGTGACCGGACGCGACGCCCTGCAGCAGGGTGTCGACTCGGCCCGGGAGCGCGAGATCGAGGCGAGGCTCGGAGTCGAGACCGCGAAGGAGCGCGTGCGCGCCGAGCAGTCCCGCGGCGAGGCGCTCGCCCGACAGCTCGCCGCCGATCGCGCCGCCGCCGACGAGGCCGCCCGCCGCGCCGTGATCCGCCGTCGTCAGCACGAGGCCGCGGCCGACGTGACCCGCGCGATCCCGGCGGTCCTCGCCTCCGTCGACCGGTCGGTGCAGCAGGCCCGCGCCGAGCTCGTGCAGGCCGAGGCCGCCCGATCGCAGCAGAACGAGGAGCTGCAGGGGCTCCGCCGCCAGGAGTCCGCTCTGCGCGAGCGACTGCAGTCGGTCACCGAGAGCGTGCACGGGCTCGAGCTGCAGATCTACGAGAAGCGCCTGCAGCTCTCGGGGCTGCTGGAGCGAGCGGGGTCCGAGCTCGGACTGGTCGAGGACGTGCTCGTCGCCGAGTACGGGCCGGAGGTGGGCGTGCCCGGCGAGGAGGAGGACGCGCCTGCGCGCCCGTTCGCGCGGGACGAGCAGCGCCGCCGACTCGAGAAGGCCGAGAAGCAGCTCGCCCAGCTCGGCCGGGTGAACCCGCTCGCGCTCGAGGAGTTCGCGGCGCTCGAGCAGCGCCACGTCTTCCTCACCGAGCAGCTGACCGACCTCACGAACACCCGTCGCGACCTGCTCCTCATCATCGAGGAGCTCGACGAGACGATGCAGACGGTCTTCGCCTCGGCCTTCGACGACACGCAGGCCGCCTTCGCCGACGTGTTCCCCGTGCTGTTCCCCGGAGGAACGGGCAGCATCCGCCTGACGGACCCCGACGATCTGCTCACCACGGGCATCGAGGTCGCGGTGCGCCCCGCGGGCAAGAAGATCGAGCGGCTCTCGCTGCTCTCGGGAGGCGAGCGCTCGCTCGCCGCGGTGGCCTTCATGGTCGCGATCTTCAAGTCGCGGCCCAGCCCGTTCTACATCATGGACGAGGTGGAGGCGGCGCTGGACGACGCCAACCTCGGCCGCCTGCTGACGATCTTCCAGGACCTCCGCACCTCGAGCCAGCTGATCGTGATCACCCACCAGAAGCGCACGATGGAAATCGCCGACGCCCTCTACGGCGTCTCGATGCGGCAGGACGGAGTCTCGGCCGTGGTCGGCCAGCGCGTGCAGGCACCCGCCGACTGACCCTCGCCCCTCCCGCCGAGGGAACCTCTCGCCGTCGAGGGAGCCCGCTCCGGCTGGTTCCCTCGACGGCTCGGGGTTCCCTCGGCAGAGGCGGTCGGGCCGAGCCGTCGCCGGTACCCTGGAGCACATGGCTGAACGCACCTCCTGGTCGCTCGGCCGCGCACTGCGCGGCCTGTTCGAGAAGCGCACGATCGACGACCAGACGTGGGACGACCTCGAGACCGCGCTCATCACCGCCGACTTCGGTCCCGACATCACCGAGGAGATCGTCGAGGACCTCCGTGCGAAGGTCGAGCGCTACAGCACGACCGATCCGCGCGACCTCCGGCGCATGCTCCGCGAGTCGATGGAGGAGCGGCTGTCGAAGTACGACACGACGCTCAAGCTCAGCGAGCGCCCGGCCGTGATCCTCGTCGTGGGCGTCAACGGAGTGGGCAAGACCACGACCATCGGCAAGTTCGCCAAGTTCCTCCGCAACTACGACCGGAGCGTCGTGGTCGGAGCGGCCGACACGTTCCGCGCCGCCGCCGTCGACCAGCTCGCCACCTGGGCCCAGCGCGCCGACGCGCAGATCGTGCGCCCGCAGCAGGAGCGCCAGGACCCGGCCTCGGTCGCCTTCCAGACCGTCCAGTTCGCGAAGGACAACGGCATCGAGATGGTCATCATCGACACCGCCGGCCGCCTGCACACCAAGGGCGGGCTGATGGACGAGCTCGGCAAGATCAAGCGCGTCATCGAGAAGCAGGCGCCCATCTCCGAGATCCTGCTCGTGCTCGACGCGACGACCGGTCAGAACGGGCTGAGCCAGGCCGAGGCGTTCATCGAGCACGCCGGAGTGACGGGCCTCGTCATCACGAAGCTCGACGGCTCCGCCAAGGGCGGGTTCGTCCTCGCCGTCCAGGAGCGCACGGGCATCCCGATCAAGCTCGTCGGCCAGGGCGAGGGCATCGGCGACCTCACCGGCTTCACCCCGCACGTCTTCGCCCAGCAGCTCGTCGGCTGAGCACCGGAAGACGTCCACGGCGGTACCGCCCACCTCTGCCGGTCACCGGAGGCGAGGCCGGATCAGCGTCGTCGGGCGCGGAGGGCGTTGGCGAGGGAGATCAGCTCGTCGTCGAGGATGCCGAGGATCAGTTCGGGCTGGATCCGGAAGTACTCGTGCACGATGACGTTCCGCAGTCCCGCGATCGCCGCCCACGGGACAGCCGCGAATCCGTCGCGCTCCTCGACCGGCAGCGCGCGCACCGCCTCGCCGATCACCGCGAGGTTCCGGAGGACGGCGTCGAGCGCCATCCGCGCGAGGGCGGTGTCGCCACCGCCGAGATGCTCTCTGTACTCGAGGCAACGGTCGATCGCCGCGAGGATGTCCGAGAACCGCTCCTCGACCGACCTCCTCACAACGGAACCATGTCACGTCGTGCGCTCGTCGCCACCGGGTCCCGCAGCAGCGACTCCGCCACGACGTCGACCCGTACACCGAGGAGCCCGCTGAGCTCCTCTCCGATGCCGGCGACTCGGAGGAGTGGATTTCCCGCTCCTTCGTCGAGATCGACGAGGAGGTCCACATCGCTGCCCGGTCCGGCGTCTCCCCGAGCGACCGACCCGAAGAGCCGGGGTTGGTCGCGCCGTAATGGGCGAGCACCGCGACGAGCGCGTCGCGTCGCGCGTCGATCGTCCGACGCATGGTGCTCGCGTACTCCGTCACGGCTGACATGCCGCCAGGATACGCGGACGCCACCGGACGCGGTCCGCCGATCCGCGTCCGGTGAGCAGCCACGCCGACGCAGGAGCGGTCACACCGCCTGGGAGAACCCCAGCGCCGCATCAGCGAGGTGCCGCAGGTGCTCCGGCACCGGCCGCCCCTTCGACTCCATCGACTGCGCCCACAGGCGGCCCGCCCGGTAGGACGAGCGCACGAGCGGCCCCGAGAGCACGCCGAGGAACCCGATGTCCTCCGCCTCCTCCTTGATCGCGACGAACTCCTCCGGGTGCACCCAGCGGTCCACCGGCAGGTGCCGCGGGGTCGGCCGCAGGTACTGCGTGATCGTCAGGAGGTCGGTGCCGGCGTCGTGCAGGTCCTGCAGGGCCTGCGAGATCTCCTCGCGCTCCTCGCCCATGCCCAGGATGAGGTTCGACTTCGTGATAAGCCCCGCGTCCCGCCCCTGGGTCAGCACGTCCAGCGAGCGCTCGTAGCGGAACGCGGGCCGGATCCGCTTGAAGATCCGCGGCACGGTCTCGACGTTGTGCGCGAACACCTCCGGGCGCGCGTCGAACACGCGCCCGAGGTGCTCCGGACGTCCGGTGAAGTCGGGCACGAGGATCTCGACTCCCGTTCCGGGGGACTGGGCGTGGATCTGCCGGATCGTCTCGGCGTAGAGCCAGGAGCCCTCGTCCGCCAGGTCGTCGCGCGCGACTCCGGTGACCGTGGCATAGCGGAGGTTCATCCGCGCCACCGATTCGCCCACGCGCCGCGGCTCGTCGGCGTCGTAGTCGGCGGGCTTGCCGGTGTCGATCTGGCAGAAGTCGCAGCGGCGGGTGCACTGCGCGCCGCCGATGAGGAACGTGGCCTCGCGGTCCTCCCAGCACTCGAAGATGTTGGGGCAGCCCGCTTCCTGGCAGACCGTGTGCAGCTCCTCGCTCTTCACGAGCGACTGCAGCTGGCGGTACTCCGGCCCCATGGTGGCCTTGGTCTTGATCCAGTCGGGCTTGCGCTCGATCGGAGTCTCGGCGTTGCGGATCTCGAGCCGGAGCAGCTTGCGTCCGCCCACCTCGGCGCTCACGCGGCCACCACCGCGGCCTGCTCGGCCGAGAACTCGAGCGAGCACTCGCGGAACCGCCGATCGACCAGGGCGCGCACCGCCTCCATCGAGACCTCGCTCCCCGTCTCGCGCTCGATCGTCGTCACTCCGGCGTCCGCGATGCCGCAGGCGACGATGCGGGAGTAGGGCTCGAGGCTGTTCGAGACGTTGAGGGCGAAGCCGTGCATCGTCACGCCTCCTGCCACCCGGATGCCGATGGCGGCGATCTTGTCCGCGCCGAGCGGCCGGCGGATCCAGACTCCCGAGCGTCCGTCGATGCGCTCGCCCGCGACGCCCAGGTCGGCGAGAACGGCGATCAGCATCCCCTCGAGCGAGCGGACATAGGCGACCACGTCGACCGGTTCGCGCAGCCGCACGATCGGGTAGCCGACGAGCTGACCCGGTCCGTGCCAGGTGATCCGGCCGCCGCGGTCGACGTCGACCACGGGGGAGCCGTCGACCGGGCGCTCGTGCGCCTCGGTCCGCTTGCCCGCCGTGTAGACGGACGCGTGCTCGCAGAGCACCAGCACGCCGTCGCGCCCGGCGACGACCTCGTCGTGGAGCCGGCGCTGCAGCTCCCAGCCGTCGCGGTAGTCCAGGGGATCGGCGGAGTCGCCCGCCAGCAGAGTCTCGATCACATCGTCACCCTAGACGCATTCCTGCACTCAGCCCAGTTAATCCGGAGGAACGGCGGCAGAACCGAGCACTCCGCGGCTCCGGTAGAATTCCGGGCATCATGGCTACTTTCGGCACCCTCTCCGATCGACTCGTCGAGACCTTCAAGAACCTGCGCACGAAGGGCAAGCTCTCGGCCTCGGACGTCGACGGCACCGTTCGCGAGATCCGGCGCGCCCTGCTCGACGCCGACGTGGCGCTGGACGTGGTCAAGGCCTTCACCGGCAAGGTCCGCGAACGCGCCCTCGGCGACGAGGTCAACAAGGCGCTGAACCCGGCTCAGCAGGTCGTCCAGATCGTCAACGAGGAACTCGTCGCGATCCTCGGCGGGCAGTCGCGCCGCCTCGAGTTCGCCAAGCGTCCGCCGACGGTCATCATGCTCGCGGGCCTCCAGGGTGCGGGCAAGACGACCCTCGCCGGCAAGCTCGGCAAGTACCTCGGCAAGGACGGGCACACCCCGCTCCTCGTCGCGGCCGACCTCCAGCGCCCCAACGCGGTGCAGCAGCTGCAGGTCGTCGGCGAGCAGGCCGGAGTCGCGGTCTACGCTCCCGAGCCCGGCAACGGGGTCGGCAACCCGGTCAAGGTCGCGCAGAACGCGATCAAGTTCGCCGTCGACAAGCAGTACGACACGGTCATCATCGACACCGCCGGCCGCCTGGGCGTCGACGCCGACATGATGAAGCAGGCGTCCGACATCCGCCGCGTCACGAACCCCGACGAGGTCCTCTTCGTCATCGACGCGATGATCGGCCAGGACGCCGTCGCCACGGCCAAGGCCTTCCAGGAGGGCGTGGACTTCACCGGCGTCGTGCTCTCGAAGCTCGACGGCGACGCGCGAGGCGGAGCAGCGCTGTCGGTCGCCTCGCTGACCGGGCGTCCGATCCTCTTCGCCTCCACGGGCGAGGGCCTCGACGACTTCGAGCAGTTCCACCCCGACCGCATGGCGAGCCGGATCCTCGACCTCGGCGACGTGCTGACCCTCATCGAGCAGGCGCAGTCCGCGTTCGACGAGGACGAGGCGCGCAAGGTCGCCGAGAAGATCATGAGCGACTCGTTCACGCTCGACGATTTCCTCGGCCAGATGCAGCAGCTGCGCAACATGGGCTCGATCAAGAAGATGATCGGCATGCTCCCGGGCGCGAAGGGCATGCGCGAGCAGCTCGACCAGTTCGACGAGCGCGAGATCGTGCGCACCGAGGCGATCATCCAGTCGATGACGAAGGCGGAGCGGATCAACCCCAAGCTCCTCAACGGCTCGCGGCGCCTGCGCATCGCGCGCGGTTCCGGCATGACCGTCACCGACGTCAATCAGCTGGTGCAGCGGTTCGAGCAGGCCGCGAAGATGATGAAGACCGTCGCCAAGGGCGGCATGCCGAACGTGCCGGGCATGGGCCCCGTGCCCGGAGCCGGCTACCAGGGCCGCCCGAAGCCGCAGAAGAAGAAGACGTCGAAGTCGGGCAACCCGGCCAAGCGCGCGGCCGAGAACGCGGCGATCACGTCCGGCCCCCGCCCCGGCGACGCCGGCGGATCGGGCTTCGGTCTCGGTGGCGGCGCGGGCGCGCAGGCGCAGCCGACCCCCGAGGAGCTGGAGCAGCTGCAGAAGTTCCTCGGTCGATGACCGTGCGGCGGAGCCTCGCCGTGGCGGCTCTCGCGGCCGTGGCCGTGCTCGGGCTCACCGGGTGCGCTGAGACGTCCGGCGCCGAGGCGATGTCGGCTCCGGCGCCCGAGGAGCTCGTCGGGCGCTGGATCACCGGGGTGGCGTACGAGTCGCCCGAGGTGCCCTTCCTGCTCATCGCCGACGACGGGACCTGGACCGGTTCCGACGGCTGCAACGGCGTGCAGGGGGAGTGGGCGATCGACGACGAGGGCGCGCTCAGCGTCGACGCCGGTCCGAGCACGTTCATCGCCTGCGACGGTGTCGCGCTGCCGACGATCTTCGCCGAGGCGTCGATGGCCGCGATCGACGGCGGCCGGCTCCGCCTCTTCGACGACGAGGGCGCGACCACCGTCAAGCTCGCCCGCTCGACGGTCGACGAGGCCCCGACCGCAGCTCCGGACCCGGCCGGCGAGTAGCCCGCGCAGCGGGGGCCCCTCGCTGATCGAGGAGCTCGCCCAGCAGGCGTCTCGAGATCCCCGTCGACCGGCGGGACCTCCGCCACCGTCGAGGTCTAGCGTGGTGGGCATGACAACCACCACCGCGCGCCCGGTCCGCATCGGCGTCCAGATCGCCCCTCAGCACGTCTCCTACGAGGTCATCCGCGACACGCTCGCCGAGCTCGAGGACCTCGGCGTCGACATCGCCTTCAACTGGGACCACTTCTATCCGCTCTCCGGCGAGCCCGACGGCCTGCACTTCGAGGGCTGGAGCATGCTCGCCGCCTGGGCCGAGCAGACCAGCCGCATCGAGTTCGGCCCGCTCGTCACCTGCAACAGCTACCGGAACCCCGACCTGCTCGCCGACATGGCCCGCACCGTCGACCACATCAGCGCCAAGGGCGCCGAGGGGCGCCTGATCTTCGGCATCGGCTCCGGCTGGTTCGAGCGCGACTACCAGGAGTACGGCTACGAGTTCGGCACCGCCGGCTCGCGTCTGGACGAGCTCTCCGAGGCGATGCCGCGCATCCGGAGTCGCTGGGGCGTGCTCAACCCGGCTCCCACCCGCGAGATCCCCGTCATGATCGGCGGCGGCGGAGAGAAGAAGACGCTGCGGATCGTGGCCGAGCACGCCGACATCTGGCACAGCTTCTCCGACGTCCCGACCCTGGAGCGCAAGCTCGGCGTCCTCGGCGACTGGTGCGGGAAGGTCGGCCGCGACCTGTCGGCGATCGAGGTGTCGACCGGGGTGAACATCCCCGCCGAGGGCGGTGACGGAGCGTTCGCGGTCGCCGACCAGCAGCACGAGCTCGGAGCGCGCCTGTTCACACTCGGCATCAGCGGACCCGACATCGACCTCGCGCCGGTGCGCGAGCTCCTGTCGTGGCGCGACGGCAAGAACAGCACCAGCCGCTGAGGCGATGAGGGGCGGGCGGCTCCCGGGCCGCCCGCCCCTACTCCTCGCGGGTGGGCGTCGAGTCGGTCGGCACGCTCTCGCCCAGGCCCGCCTTCTGAGCGGCCAGCGCGAACGCCTCCGCCAGAGCGAGCTGCCCGGCCTCGGTGGGATGCACGCCGTCCTCGGCGAGGAGGCCGTCGGTCCTCAGCGGGTCCGGGTACTCGAGCGCTGAGCCTCCGGCCGACGCGACGGCGTCGACCAGGGCGGCGTCGTACGCGTCCAGATCTCCGGGTCGCGGGTCAGGCCCCCAGACGGAGTCGAGCGCGGTCAGCCTCGCCGACGGCACGGCCCGGGCGATCGCGTCCACGGCCGGCGGGATCGCGGCGACCACGTCCTCGACGGGGGTTCCGAGATCGTTGCTGCTCGCGACGACGATCACGACGTCCGGCGACGTCGCGGCGATGTCGTCCGCGCGGTCGCCGATCGGCTCCCCGCAGACGCCGGGGCGCACGAAGCCGCCCCCGTCGCAGCCGAGATTCGTCACCGTCCAGCCGAACGCGTCGCCGACGAGAGCCGGCCAGGCCGCCCCGGCGTCGAGCCCGTAGCCCCTGACGATGCTGTCGCCGACCACGGTGACCCTCGAACCGGCGGGGATCGACCCGCCCACCTCGAGCGGAGCGGGGTCCTCGGCAGCGGGAGCCCCGGCGTCGGAGGAGGGCGCGCTCGTCGTCGAGGGGGCGGTCGTCGCCGAGGACTCGGACGCGGGCTCCGCCGCGGAGGAGCACCCCGCGAGAGCGAGCACGAGCACGCCGATCGCGGCGAGCCGCCGCGTCGCGATCATGCCCGCGGGTCCCGCAGCCCGTCGCGCAGCTCGCCCGCGAGCGCCCGGACGACGGCACGGAGGTCGCCGTCGTGGGCCGCGGCGACCCGCAGCTGCCGCTGGTAGCTCGCGCCCGCGACGAGGATCAGCTCGACGTCGGCGAGCTCCTTCGCGCAGTCCAGGCGCTCCGCGACCGGAGCGAGCGTCACCAGGAGGTCGCGGATGTCGTCCGTCACCAGGCGCTCGGCGCCCGCGCTGTCGAGGATGATCTCGGCGTCCAGGCCGTACCGGGCGGCCCGCCACTTGTTCTCGCGCACGTACCAGGGCTGCATCGTCGGCAGGTCCTCGCCGTCGTCGAGCCGGGTGGACAGGTGCTCGACGAGGCACTGGATGAGCGCGGCGACGGCGCCGATCTCCTCGGCCGAGGAGAGCCCGTCGCACGCGCGCATCTCGAGCGTCCCCCACTGCGGCGAGGGGCGGATGTCCCAGCGGACCTCGGTGTGGTCGTCGATGACTCCGGTGCGCATCATGTCGTCGACGTACTCCTCGTAGTTCGCCCATGCTCCGAACTGCGGCGGGAGGCCGGCGGTCGGCAGCTGCTGGAACATGAGCGCGCGGTTGGACGCGTAGCCGGTGTCGACGCCGCCCCAGAACGGGCTCGAGGCCGAGAGCGCCTGGAGGTGCGGGTAGTAGTCGAGCAGGGAGTTCAGGATCGCGAGCACCTTGTCCCGGTCCTCGATCCCCACGTGCACGTGGATGCCCCAGATCATCATGTTGCGGCCCCACCACTGGGTCCGGTCGATGAGCCGGTGGTAGCGCTCCTTGTCGGTGATGCTCTGGTCGTACCACTGCGCGAACGGGTGGGTGCCGGAGCAGACGAGGTCCAGGCCCATCGGGTCGGTGATCTCGCGCACCTGGCGCAGCTGGTCCTGCAGATCCGCGACGGCGTCGCCGACCCGCGTGTGCACGCCCGAGACGAGCTCGACGGTGTTGCGCAGCAGCTCTCCGGTGATGCGGGCGTGCGGCTCGCCGTCCTCGCCGCGCAGAGCCTCCAGCACGACGTCGGCGACGTTGGCGAGGTCCCCCGTCTGCCGGTCGACGATCGCGACCTCCCACTCGATCCCGAGTGTGGAGCGGTCGGACTGGGCGAAGCTGATCTCCATGGCGTCGTCTCCGTCGATCCGGCGTCCACCGGGTCGGGACGCGCGGGTCCCATCGTCCCACGAGTCGCCGGGACGGGGCCGAGGGGCGGGGCCGGGGGCGGGCTGCGCGTCCTCCCGCGCGATGAGCCGCATGTCGCGCCCGCACGCCGGGGTTTTTTCTGGCAGAATGATCCGTCGGGTCCGAGGCGGTCGACCCTCTACTCACCGCCGAAGAAACCCCCTCGAGCTTCCGGCCGGGTGTGCACCCCACGCTCACGGCTCAGTTCATCCATCCTCGACCTCTACAGGTCAACGACCACACAGGAGAATTGTGGCTGTCAAGATTCGTCTGAAGCGCCTGGGCAAGATCCGGGCGCCCTACTACCGCATCGTCGTCGCCGACTCGCGCACCAAGCGCGACGGCCGCGTGATCGAGGAGATCGGCAAGTACCACCCCACCGAGGAGCCCTCGTTCATCCAGGTCGACTCGGAGCGCGCGCAGTACTGGCTCGGAGTCGGCGCGCAGCCGACCGAGCAGGTCGCCGCGATCCTCAAGCTGACCGGCGACTGGGGCCGCTTCAAGGGCGACGCCGACGCCGTCAGCACCGTCAAGGTGAAGGAGCCCAAGGCCCCCTTCGTCATCGACGCGAAGAAGAAGCCCGTCCTCAAGCCCAAGACCGAGGCTCCGGCCAAGGCCGCCCCGGCCGAGGACACCGCCGACGAGACCTCCACCGAGGCCTAGTCCATGCTCGCTCCCGCCGTCGAGCACCTCGTCAAGGGGATCGTCGAGAACCCCGATGAGGTCCGTGTCGTGGCGACGGGCTCCCCACGCGGAGAGGTCCTCGAGGTGCGCGTGCACCCCGAGGACCTCGGCCGCGTGATCGGACGCTCCGGTCGCACCGCCAAGGCCGTCCGCACCCTGGTCGCCGCTCTCGCCGACGGCCGTCGCGTCCGCGTCGACGTCGTCGACACCGACAAGTAGAGGTGTCGACCCCCGAACCGGGCAGGACGCAGCTCCGCGTCGCCCGACTGACCAAGGCGCACGGCCTCAAGGGCGCCATCAAGCTCGAGCTCTACACCGACGAGCCCGACAAGCGCTTCACCCCCCGGATCCACGTTCACGTTGCAGGTGCCCCGCACCTCCGAGTGGCACGGGAGGAAGCTCGAGCTCGTCGAGCTCCGCTGGTACAACAGCCACCCCGTCGCGTTCTTCAAGGGTGTCGACGACCGCAGCGCCGCCGAGACCCTCCTCAAGGCGATCCTCTGGATCGACGAGGAGGTCCGCACCGCGCCGGGCGACGACGACTCCTGGTACGACTACCAGCTCGTCGGCATGAAGGTCGTCCGCGACGGCGCCGAGGTCGGCACCGTGCGCCGCGTCGACCACTTCCCGGCGCAGGACCTGCTCATCGTTGCGACCCCGTCCGGCGAGGTCATGGTGCCGTTCGTCACCGCGATCGTGCCGTCGATCGATCCCGTCGCGGGGATCGTCACCGTCACGCCTCCCACCGGCCTCTTCGAGGAGGTCGTCGAGGTGGAGCCGGCCGAGGTCGACCTCTCGCACGTCGACCTCTCGGACCCGGCCCTCGCGACTCGGGCCGAGGACGAGGAGTCCGACGCCTCCGCCGAGGACGACTCCGGCACTCCCGCAGCGGACGCCGCCTCCACCGACGACGAGGCGCCCGCGGAGGACACCCGGTCGTGAGGATCGACATCGTCACGATCTTCCCGGAGTTCTTCGGGGTGCTCGACATCAGCCTGCTCGGGCGCGCGCGCTCGAGCGGGCTGATCGAGCTCGGCGTGCACGATCTGCGCTCGTTCACCCACGACCGGCACCGCACCGTCGACGACACGCCCTACGGCGGCGGCGCCGGCATGGTGATGCGGCCGGAGCCGTGGGGTGAGGCGCTCGACAGCATCCTCGAGGCCGACGCCGACGCGGATCCGCTCGTGATCTTCCCCTCGCCCGCCGGCGAGGTCTTCACGCAGGCCACGGCCCGGCAGCTCGCCGACGAGAAGGCGCTCGTGTTCGGCTGCGGCCGCTACGAGGGCATCGACCAGCGCGTCGTCGACCACACCGCCACCCGCGCCCGCGTGCGGATGATCAGCCTCGGCGACTACGTGCTGAACGGCGGCGAGGTCGCCGTCATGGCCATGATCGAGGCTGTCGGCCGCCTGGTGCCCGGCGTCGTCGGCAACCCTGCGAGCCTCGTCGAGGAGAGCCACTCCGACGGCCTCCTCGAGTACCCCAGCTACACCAAGCCCGCGTCCTGGCGCGGCCTCGACGTGCCTCCCGTGCTGCTCAGCGGCAACCACGGAGCCATCGCCGCCTGGCGTCACGAGCAGAGCGTCGAGCGCACCCGCCGCGTGCGCCCCGAGCTGCTGCCCTAGATCCTCTCCGACCCGTCCGCCCTCCGCGCGGCGAGGTGCCGCTCGCGGACCGCGAGGAACAGCGGGAACGCGAACGCGAGTGCGACGAGCGGTGCGAGCAGCACGTAGACCCACAGCCGCGTCATCCCGAGTCGGCGTCCTTCGACGACGATCAGGGCGACGGCTGCGATCGCGACGATCAGCAGATCGGTCGTGAGCGAGGACACGGCCGGTCCGCCGTCGAACCAGGCCCCGAGGAAGTCGACGCTCTCGAGCACTGCGCGGATGTTGTGCGTCCAGGTCCCGACGAGACCGAGGACGGCGAGGACGAGGTAGACCAGCGCCAGCGGCGTCCAGCCCTTCAGCAGACGGGTCATCGGGAGACCTCCGGGGTACGGGGGCGGGCGAGCACGACGGCGGTGCCGACGAGGAGGAGGCCGCCGAGCACGAGGCCGGCGGTGAGGGTGAGCGGGTCCGGTGCGACGATCGACTGCCCTCGGAGCGCCTGCCAGCAGGTGATCGCGACGGCACCGGCCCAGCCGGCCGAGGCGAGGACGAGCAGGCGGGCGCGCACCGCCGCCTCGCCGAGGACCGGCAGGCGGCGTCCGAGCAGGCGGAGGCCGATGGCGAGCAGCGGCAGCACCTGCAGAGCGTGCATCCCGAGGAAGTGCGGGATGCGCAGATCGCCGCCCGTCGTGCTCCAGCCCAGGAGCGGGAGTCCCGGCCCGCCGTCCGCGACGCCGACCGCATGGGCGCCGACGACTCCGCCGTAGTCCGAGAGCTGGTCGGCGGTCGGGCCGGTCATGAGGAAGGCGAGCGCCATCCCGATCAGTCCGATGACCAGTCCCGCTCGCACGGCGGTCGTCAGCGCGCCGTCGCCGAGGTGCAGCCGGGCCAGGAGGATCGCCAGCACGAGAGTGGCGAGCCAGACGACCACGATCGAGACGGCCATGGTCGTCCACATCATCGAGTGCAGGGGAGTGCTCACGTCGAAGTGGCTCGCGGCGCCGACCGCCGCCGCACCGCCGATGACGACCATCTCGACGACGAGGCCCGCGGTGGCCACGGTGCCGAGGATCCGCCCGAGACGGCGGCGGCGGGGGAGCAGGCCGATCAGCCAGGCGAGGGTGAGCGAGTAGACCGCGATCGAGAGGCAGAACTTCAGCGGCTTCGCCCAGACCGACTGCCCGCCGAGCTCGCGCGGGTCGAGCAGGAGGGCGACCGCGCAGAGGAGGGCGCCGACGCCCATCGCGATCGCGAGAGCGAGCAGGGGGCGGTGCGGGCGGGCGACCGCGTCGGCGACCGGCGCCTCGCGCACGGCGGTCATCGCGCCGCCTCCGCCGAGTCGTCGGCCGGAGCGAACCGGCGCTGCGTCTCGCGGGCCTGCGCCACGCGGCGGAGCGACTGGAGCACGACATCGCCCAGTGCGGTGCCGACCGCCGCGATCGACGCCTGCTCGCTCACGCTCGCGCGCGCCTCGAGCTCGTCGAGGTCGGCGCGGGCGACCAGCTCGGCGGCCTCTTCGTAGCGCTGGAGCCAGTCCGGCGTCATCGCACCTCCCGACGCCTCGAGCGCGTCGAGTGCCCGGGCGGCCGTGGCGACCGCAGGGTGCTCGCACATCATCGGCCCGACGAGCGCGCGGACCCGCTCGAGCGAGGCGTCCGTGGCGGGGGAGTCGGAGTCGGCGTGCGCCGAGACCACGTCCTGGGCGACCTCGAACGCGTGGGCCGGAGGGGCGCCGCTGTCCAGGACCGCCGTGATCCGCTTCGCGCCGGCGATCCCGACTCCTCCGCTCTCGATGAGGCCGCGGAGCAGGCGGAGCCGTGCGACGTGGTCGTCACCGTACTCCGCCCGCTGGGGGGCCGAGGACTCGCCCGCCGCGAGGATCCCCTCGCGGATGTAGTACTTGATCGTCGCGACGCTGACGCCGGTCAGCCGTCCGAGCTCGGAGATGCGCATACGGAGAGTATTGCTATCCGATAGTGTCGCTGTCCAGAGCGACGGCGAGATCAGTCGCGTGCGGTGAGGACGACGCTCCCCGTCTCGGTGATCGCGATCGTGTGCTCCATGTGGGCGCCGCGCGAGCCGTCGCGGCTGCGCAGGGTCCAGCCGTCCTTGTCGGTGAAGATCTCGTCGGTGGTCTGCAGGAACCACGGCTCGATCGCGATCACGAGCCCCGGGCGCAGGGGGAATCCGCGTCCGGCACGGCCGTCGTTCGGGACGTGCGGGTCGCCGTGCATCGTGCGGCCGACGCCGTGCCCGCCGAAGTCGGTGTTGATGGTGAGCCCCTCGGCGTGGGCGACCGCGGCGATCGCGGCCGAGATGTCGCCGATCTTCCCGCCGGGCTTCGCCGCGGCGATGCCGGCGTCGAGAGCGCGCGTCGTGGTGTCGATCAGCGCCAGGTCCTCGGCACGGGGCGTGCCGACCACGACGCTGACGGCGGAGTCGGACACCCAGCCGTTCACGGAGGCGGCGAAGTCGAGGGTCAGCAGATCGCCGTCGCGGAGGCGGTAGTCGAACGGCAGGCCGTGCAGCACGGCGTCGTTGACGGAGGTGCAGATCACCTTGCCGAACGGGCTGGCCCCGAAGGACGGGTGGTAGTCGATGTAGCAGGACTCGGCCCCGGCCTTCCGGATCATGTCGTGCGCGAGGCGGTCGAGCTCGAGGAGGTTCACTCCCACCCCGGCGGCGGCGACGGTGGCCTGCAGGACCTCGGCCACGAAGCGGCCGGCGGGCCGCATCTCCTCGATCTCGGCGGGCGTGCGCAGCTCGATCATCCTGATCCTCTCGGGGGTCGCTGAGGCGTTGCTCAGCGGTGGTGGGTACGGTCGGTGCATGCGCACGCGACGGGCATTCGGTTCCTGGCAGTATCCGGCCGCGATCGTCCTGCCCTTGTGGATCCTCCTCGGGTACGGACTCTTCGGGGGATCGAGCGGGTGGACCGTCGTCGGTCTCGTCATCGCCCTCCCCATTCTGGCGCTCAGCCTCGCCGCCGTGGCGAGCATCGTGGCGTTTCGGGTGACCGTGCGGCCGACTCGCACCCCCGCGTGGGGCGACGTCGCCGCGGTCGGCGCCTGGCACGCGTCGCTGATCGCGCTCGGCTTCTTCCCTCCGGGGGCGTGGGCGATCGGACTGCTGTCGGTGCTCCTCGGGGTCGTGGCGCTCAGTCACTCCCTGTGGCGGTTCGTGAAGGACGCGCGCGCCACGCTGATCGCGTTCGCCGAGGCGTCCGCGGTGCAGGCGCAGGGCGGGCAGCGGCCCGTGGTGGGCGACGGCTTCGATCCCGAGCGCCCCCAGGACGGGCAGACGCTCATCCTCTGACCGCGCGAGCGGACGCTCCTTCCCCGAGGGGAGCGCGCCGTCGCAGCGCGGCCGACCGTCCCGCCGTCTCCACTTTGACGCCGATCGCCGCGCCGTGACAGAATAAGCGCTTGTGCCTCGCGCAGGCTCTGCCACAGGGGAGCCGCTACGACGCGGGGCGCGCACCGACTTCCCACCCACGAAACGGTGCTCGACCTGTGGCGGGCACGGAGAGCGATAGAACATGCACATCCTCGATAACGTCGATGCGGCGTCACTCCGGACCGACATCCCCGACTTCCGTGCGGGCGACACCGTCAAGGTCCACGTCAACATCGTCGAGGGAACCCGCTCGCGCGTCCAGATCTTCCAGGGCGTCGTCATCGGCCGCTCCAACGAGGGCGTCCGCGAGACCTTCACCGTCCGCAAGGTCAGCTTCCAGGTCGGCGTCGAGCGCACCTTCCCGGTGCACTCCCCGGTGATCGACCACATCGAGGTCGTCACCCGCGGAGACGTGCGTCGCGCGAAGCTCTACTACCTCCGCAACCTGCGCGGCAAGAAGGCCAAGATCAAGGAGAAGCGCTGACCCCCAGCGGGTCTCCGCACACTCTCCCCGAACCCCGGTCCACTTATGATGGACCGGGGTTCGACCCTTTCCAGGGCCTCTCCCGACCGGGGATGCACGGCCCCGGATGATGCACAGTAGGGGCGACGGCACGCGATGACAGACAGCACGGCCCCGGTCACGATCCACAGCGACGGCGACCACGCGCGCCACTCCGCCGCACCGGGCGACGGGCACCGGCCGCGCCGTCGCCGCGGGGTGCTGCTCTTCCTCCGCGACGTGCTGATCATCTTCGTCGTCGCGGTGCTGGTCTCCTTCCTCGTGAAGACCTTCCTCATCCGCTCGTTCTACATCCCGTCCTCCTCGATGGAGCAGACGCTGGTCGAGAACGACCGGATCCTCGTGAACGAGCTCGTGCCGGATCTCGTGCCGATCTCGCGCGGCGACGTCGTCGTCTTCCGCGATCCGGGCGGATGGCTCTCGCCGAGCACCGAGCCCGATGTGCCGCCGTTCCAGGCCGCCGTCGACTCGGCTCTCGCGATCGTGGGCCTCACCGCTCCCGACAGCAACGACCACCTCATCAAGCGGGTCATCGGGCTGCCCGGCGACACCGTCACCTGCTGCACTCCGCTCGGCCAGGTCGAGGTCAACGGCAAGCCGATCGACGAGCCCTACGTGAAGCTGCCCGACGGCGTCCAGGCCGTCTCGGCGACGCCCTTCGACGTGGTCGTGCCCGAGGGATCGCTCTGGGTGATGGGCGACAACCGCTACAACTCCGCCGACTCCCGCTACAACACCGACAAGCCCGGCGGCGGCTTCGTGCCGATCGACAACGTGGTCGGCCGCGCGATCCTCGTGACCTGGCCGGTGGAGCAGTGGGCATGGCTCGACGACTACCCGGCCGTGTTCCGCGGGGTCGAGAACGACGCGGAGTCGTCGGACTCCTCGGACTCCTCCTCCGAGGCCGGGCAGGACTAGGTGGTCGTCACTGAACCCACTCTGACGATGGAACGGCGCCTGTTCCGCCAGGGCTACGAGAGCATCATCGGCTGCGACGAAGTGGGCCGCGGAGCGATCGCCGGCCCCGTCTCGGTCGGCGTCGTCTCGATCGCCCGTCGCTGCGGCCGCTTCCCCGAAGGACTGCGCGACTCCAAGCTGCTGGCTCCCGCCCGCCGTGAGGCGCTGCTGCCCGGCGTCGTGAGGTGGGTGTCCGGCTGGGCGATCGGCGAGTCCTCCGCCGACGAGATCGACGACTCCGGCATCATCGCCGGCCTCGGCCGCGCCGCGTCCCGCGGGATCGAGCGCCTCGTCGACCAGGGAGTCGACCTCGCGACGTCCGTGGTGCTCCTCGACGGCAAGCACGACTGGCTGACGCCCGCGCTGGGGGAGTGGGCCGCGCAATTGACCATCGTCACCCGCATCAAGGCCGACCGCGACTGCGCGTCGGTCTCGGCCGCCTCCGTCCTGGCGAAGGTCGGCCGCGACGGCCAGATGGTGCGCCACCACGACGAGTTCGCCGACTACGCCTGGGACAGCAACAAGGGCTACGGCAGCGCCGCGCACTGGGCGGGGCTGGATCGCGTGGGGCCGTCCCCGTTGCACAGGGTGACGTGGTTGTCGAAGCCGCGCGAGGCGGTTCCGGCCGTGGACGCCGCGCCCGCCGAGGAGGCCGCCCCCGCTGACGAGCTCTCGGCGTCCGGCGCTCCCGCACCGGCGTAGGATTGACGGACGATGGATGAGGACGAATTCGAGGACTACGACCGCGAGGTCGAGCTGGCACTGTACCGGGAGTACCGCGACGTCGTCTCGCAGTTCTCGTACGTCGTCGAGACCGAGCGCCGCTTCTACCTCGCGAACGAGGTGGACCTGGTGCGCCGCGACACCGAGCACGACTTCTACTTCGAGCTGACGATGCGCGACGTGTGGGTCTGGGACGTCTACCGCTCCGACCGCTTCGTGAAGTCGGTGCGCGTGCTGACCTTCAAGGACGTCAACGTCGAGGAGCTCTCCCGCAAGGAGTTCGAGCTCCCCAAGGAGCTCGCGCTCGACGAGTAGCGCTCCGCGCTTCACTCCACGAGGATCCCCAGCTCGTCGATCGCGACTGCGGAGCCGGTATCGAGCGAGCGGTTGCCGCCGATCCCGACGGCGATCGAGCGGAGCCCATCGCGGTAGTCCGCCGCCCGGCCCAGCGGATCCTCCGCCGCACCCCGGAACAGGTCGCGCAGCATCCTGTCGTCGCCGCCTCCGTGCCCGCCGCCCTCGGTGCGGATCGGGATCTCCTCGGCCGCCTGCCAGTGCCGCTGGAGGAGCAGGCGGTCGCTGTCGGGTCGCGGGCCGTAGTCGGCGGCCTCCGCGCCGGCCAGCGAGGGATCCACGGCGATCCGTCCGTCGGGCCCGGGCAGGACGGCCCCGCGTTCGACGACGTCGAGCTCGACGCGGCCGCGGGTGCCGTTCACGGCGACGCGGTACCCCTCCCACGGCGAGTGCGCGTTCAGCGAGTAGCTCAACGTCGCTCCACGGCGGTAGTCGACGACCAGCGCGAGGTTGTCCTCGATGGTGATGCCGGTTCCGAACGCCGACTGGTCGCGCCGGTAGTCGTCGTGGTGCTCGGCCTCGAGGTAGAGCGCGCGCAGGCGAGGGTCGCGGCGGAGGTCGAGGGCGAAGGGATCGGCCGCCGACGCGTCGCTGCTCCCGCGCTCGGTGCTGACCGGTGCGCTCTGACGGCCGGCGTTGGCCTCGCCGTAGAAGCGCAGACCCCCCGAGGCGAAGACGCGCGACGGGACGTCGCCGATCCACCAGTTCACGAGATCGAAGTGGTGGGAGGCCTTGTGCACGAGAAGGCCGCCCGAGTTGCGCTTGTCGCGGTGCCAGCGGCGGAAGTAGTCGGCACCGTGCGCGGTGTCGAGCAGCCACTCGAACGTGATCGACGTGACGTCGCCGATCGCTCCGCCCGCGATCAGCTCCTTGAGGGCGGAATTGCGGGGCGAGTACCGGTAGTTGAAGGTGACGACCGGCTCTCGTCCGGTGTCGCGCGCTGCCTCGGCGACCAGCCGAGCGCCGGGCTCGTCGATCGTGAGCGGCTTCTCGACGACGACGTCCACGCCGGCGCGGAGGCAGCGGTCGAGCAGTCCGGCGTGCGTGACGTCGGGTGTCGTGATCACGACGCGGTCCACCCGCTCCTGCGCCAGTGCGCGCTCCAGCTCGTCCGGTCCGGCGAGACGGGGTCGTGGGGCGGCGCCGTGGCGCAGCGCCGCCTCCGCGGCGTACTCGGCGCGCGTCGGATTCGACTCGATGACGGCGACCAGCTCGGCCACGTCGGCGTGGGGTCCGGCGATCGCCGCGATGTACATCTCGGCGCGGTGGCCGGAGCCCACGAGGGCGTAGCGGAGCGGGCGGGCGGGGGAGTCGGTTCCCATGGCGGGGAGTCCTTCCGGGTCGGGTCGGGTGCCGGTGCGGGCGAGGGTGGTCACAGGATCAGCTCCAGGGGACGCGGCACCGCGTCGACGAGGGTCTCGGGCCACTCGCCGTCACGGGTCAGGACCTCCACCCGCTCGCCGTCGATCACGATCGTGTCCTCGATCTTGGCCGCTGAGGCGGTCGGGTTCCAGGCGAAGGCCTGGCCGTCGTGCACGACATCGTCCGCGGTCGGCGTGGCACGGGGGTCCCGCCCGGCGTATCCCGCGGCGCCGCCCTGGTGGTGGCGGGTCCACTCGTGCTCGTCGAAGCCGTGGCGCGGATAGGCGGCGGCGATCTCGGCGAGGACCTCCGAGAGCGGCGCTCCCGGTCGGGGTGGCGCGGAAGGCGTCCGCCTCGACCCGCCGCAGGGCGGCGGAGCGCGCGGCGGCGGCCGGATCCTCGGCGTCGAAGCGGATCCAGCGGCTGAGGTTGGCGACCAGTCCGTGGCGGCGCGCGCAGACGACGATCATCGCCCGGCGGCCGAGGGGAGCCGAGGTCGGGAGAGGGTGGCGGTGGGCGAGGCGTCCGTCGCCGGCCACCATCACCACGACGGGATCCGCCCCTGCGGAGACGAGCGCTCCGGCCAGCCGAGCGGCGATCTCCCTCTCCGAGTCCTCCGGGTGAGCACCGACGAGCTCGCGGGTGAGGGCTGCGGCGGCGTCCCGGCAGAGGGAGCGGTAGCGCTCGCGCTCGACGGGCAGCAGCACGGCGCGGGCGGCGCGCAGGCCCGCGGCCAGCGACTCCTCGGATCTGACGCGGCCGACGCCCTCGGGCAGGAGCGGCGCGTGCCACGGGACGGTCTCGACGGCGACGCTCCCGGCGAGTGCGCCGAGCTCCTCGTCGAGCAGGCGGTCGACCTCGTTCGAGAACACGCGGACCCGGTCGCACTCGCGGTCGACGAGCACGGCGGCGATCGGGGCGCCGAGCAGACTCGTGTGCACCCGTGCCCCCTCGAGGTACCAGGAGAGGGCGGTGGAGGACGTGAGCGCGACGGCGTCGGCGTCGGATCCGTCGAGCAGCGCCAGGACCCGCTCGCGCTTGACCGCGTGGTCGCCGGCGCTCACGCCGTCACCTCGACGGGTCCGAATGCGACCCGGCCGGGCCCGCGGGCCGCGAGCCCCCACTCCGCGCCCGTCCACCGCCGGCCCTCGAGGGCGAACGGCTCGCCGACGGCGCGGCCGTCGAGCAGGAACCGCGCCACGGATCCGTCGATGCCGACGCCGATCCGGGTGCCGACGGCGTCCAGCGGCGTCGCGGGGGAGTCGCCCAGGACGAGGTGGGCACGGCCGTCGGCGTCCAGGCGCAGCTCCCTGGTGACGGAGTCGACGAGGACGAACGCGGCCTCGGCGCCGTGCGCGGAGAGCACGTCGGTCTCGATGCGGCGGTGCGCGCCGTCGAGCGGGCGCAGGAGCGCGGCGTCGGGATGCCCGAGCAGGGTGAGCCGCCCGCCGCCGACGGACTCGACCAGCTCCGCAGGCAGCGCGTGCCGGGAGTGCCAGGCAGCGCTGAGCCGCTCCTCGGAGAACGCGTCTCCACCGCGCGGTCGCGGCGCGGGCGCCGATCCGCCGCGCGGAGTCGGCCAGGAGGGCACCGGGGTCCCGGTGCCGTCCTCGTCCGTCTCCCCGATCAGCGGCCAGCCGTCGTCGCTCCAGCGCAGCGGCTGCAGATGCAGCACCCGGCCCAGCGCGCCCTTCGCCTGGAAGTGCAGGAACCACTCCTCCCCGTCCTCGCCCCGGATCCACGCGCCCTGGTGCGGGCCGTTGACGGGTGTCGAACCCTGCTCGAGCACGAGGCGGTGCTCCCACGGTCCGTCCCACGTCGGTGCGCGGAAGGCGTACTGCCAGCCGGTCGCGACTCCGCCTGCCGGCGCGAGCACCCAGAGCATCCCGTCGCGGGAGTAGGCCTTCGGGCCTTCCAGGGTCGAGCAGCCCTCGATCGCGTCACCGTCGATCACCGTGCGCGAGGCCCCGAGAGCGCGAGTCAGCGCCGGATCGACGTCGAACACGTCGAGTCGGTTGGCGGAGCCGGCGCGGGAGCGGGCCCAGCCGTGCACGATCACCGCTCCGTCCTCGCCCCAGAACGGGCACGCGTCGATCACTCCTCTCGCCTCGAGCACGAGTCGCGGCTCGCTCCACGGACCCTCGATCGAGGGCGCGTCCACCACGAGCACCCCGCGGTCGGGATCCCCCCAGACGACGAAGAGGCGGCCCTCGTGCTCCCTCATGCTGGGCGCCCAGACTCCGCCGTCGTGAGGGGAGTCCGGCCGGTAGCCGCCGGCGTGGCCGACGGGCCTCCAGGTCATCAGGTCGTCCGAGTGCCAGAGCGGGAGTCCGGGAGCGCGGTCGAAGCTGGAGGCGACCAGGCCCCATCCGCCCGTCGAGAGGGCGATCGCATCGGGATCGGGGACGTCGTGATCCAGCAGAGGATTCGTGTACACGGAGGTGGTCTCGCGGTCGTCGGGCATCGTCGCCTTTCTTGCAGTGCACCTGTTGGCACCCTGTGTGCCTCCTGCTACAGTACGTGAGAAACCGGTTTCTCGGAACCGTCTCGAGCGACCTGACCCGGCCGCCGCCATCGCCCGAACCGGGCGCACGCTCAACGAGGAGTTGCACATGATCCGTCCCACCCCGCACCGGGCGCTCAGGGCTTTCAGCGCCGGCGCCGTCGCGCTCGGCCTGGCCGTGAGCGTCACCGCCTGCTCCGGCCCGTCCCAGGAGGCCGGCGAGGAGTCCGCCGGCCCCGTCACCATCTCCTTCCAGTGGTGGGGCAACGACGAGCGTGCCGAGCTCACCGAGGCCGCCATCGACGTGTTCGAGGAGAAGAACCCGGGAGTGACGGTCGAGACGTCCTTCTCGGCCATCGACTCCTACATCCCCAAGCTCGCGACGCAGATCGCCTCGGGGTCGCAGCCCGACCTGTTCCTGATCCCCATGGAGTCGGTGAAGGAGTACACGCAGAAGCAGGCCACCACCGACATCAGCGAGTACGTGGGCGACATCATCTCGGTCGACAAGATCCCCGAGGCCACGCAGAAGATCGGGCAGATCGACGGGAAGACCTACGGCTTCACTCTCGGCACCGCCACCTACGGGTGGGCCTACGACCCCAACGTCTGGGCCGCCGCCGGACTCGAGACGCCGGACGAGGACTTCACCTGGGACGACCTGATCGACGCGGGCACCGCCATCCGCGAGGCCAGCGGAGGCGCCAAAGCCGCGATCAGCGACCCGGGCGGCTACATCGCCCTGTTCTCGACCTGGCTGAGCCAGCAGGACAAGCTCCTGTTCACCGAGGACGGCGAGCTCGGCTTCACCGAGAAGGACCTGCTCGGCTGGTTCGACCTCATGCAGGAGCTGCGCGACTCCGGCGCCTCGACCGACCCGCAGACGACGTCGACGATCGACCAGAGCATGCAGAACTCCGGATTCGCCCGTGGGCTCGCCGCCGGCGAGTTCATCGCGGCGTCGATCACCGGCGCGTTCGTCGACACGCTCGGGGAGGGCAACGTCGCACTCGCTCCGATGCCGACCGACACGGGTGTGATCGGGCTCGGCATGGCCGGGACGAACGTGGCCGCGATCTCGCCGCAGTCGGACCACCCCGAGGAGGCGGCCGCGTTCCTCGACTTCCTGATCAACGACCCCGAGGCGGCCGAGATCCTGAAGCTCAGCCGCGGCATCCCGCTCAACACCGACAACTACGACGCTCTGGCGCCGACGCTGAGCGGTGGCGACAAGATCGTCAACGACTTCGTGCAGAAGTACCAGCCGCAGTTCTCGGACCCCGCGCCGCTGGCTCCTCCGGGAGTGAGCACCCTGCCCGCCGACTTCACCCTCGCCTACGAGGGCATCACCTTCGGTCAGCAGTCGAACAAGGACGCCGCGAAGTCGCTCTACGCGACCTTCGAGGCCGCGATCTCGTGACCCGCCGGTCGGCGGGGTCACCCCATCAGGAGGCACGGCGATGACCCTCACCGAAGAGGCGGTCACCCCGCCCTCCCTCCAGGCGCCCGCGAGCGCGCCCACCCGCCCGAGGAGGTCGAAGCGGCGGTCCGAGAGCGCCGCCTGGGTGTTCCTCTCGCCGTGGGTGATCGGGGCGACCCTGCTGACCATCGGGCCGATGATCGCCTCGCTGGTCCTCTCGTTCACCGACTACGACCTGTTCACGCAGCCGCAGTTCGTCGGGTTCGACAACTACCAGCGCATGCTGACGGAGGATCCGCGGTTCTGGAAGTCCGTGGGCGTGACGCTCACCTACGTCCTGGTCGCGGTCCCGCTGAAGCTGGGCCTCGCCCTCGCCGTGGCGCTGCTGCTCAACCGTCCCCGGCGGGGGCAGGGCTTCTACCGCTCGGCGTTCTACGCGCCGTCCCTCCTCGGAGCGAGCGTCGCGGTCGCCATCGTCTTCCGCACGCTCTACTCGCAGGACGGCGTCGTCGACTCCGGTCTCGGACTCGTCGGGCTCGACCTCGGCGGCTGGATCTCGAACCCGTCGCTCGCGCTCTACGTGCTGGTCTCGCTCGCTGTGTGGCAGTTCGGCGCGCCGATGGTGATCTTCCTCGCCGGGCTGAAGCAGGTGCCGTCCGAGCTGTACGACGCGGCGTCGGTCGACGGAGCGGGCAAGTGGCGCAGCTTCTGGTCGGTCACCTGGCCGATGCTCTCGCCCGTCCTCTTCTTCAACCTGGTGCTCGAGATGATCGGAGCGTTCCAGTCGTTCACGTCGGCGTACGTGGTCAGCGGCGGGCGCGGCGGGCCGATCGACTCGACGCTCTTCTACACGCTCTACCTCTACGACCGGGCGTTCACGGCGTTCGACATGGGCTACGCCTCCGCCATGGCGTGGTTCCTGCTCATCGTGATCGCCGTCGTCACGGCCCTCATCTTCCGGAGCTCCCGCGGATGGGTCCACTACGCAGGAGACGACCGATGACCGCCACCGCCGCGCGCCCCGCCGCCGTCGCCCACCGCCCCCCGCTCCTGAAGGCGCGGCTCGCCTCGGTCGCCTGGCACGTCTTCTCGTTCGCCCTGCTCGCGGTGCTGCTGTACCCCGTGCTCTGGCTCCTCGGGTCGGCGTTCAAGCCCGGCACGGAGATCCTCACGAACCCCACGCCGATCCCGCGGCAGTTCACCCTCGAGAACTTCGAGATCGCGGTGCAGGGCGTGGCGGGACTGAGCCTCGCCCAGCTGCTCGGGAACTCGCTCACCATCTCGGCGCTGTCGGTCATCGGCAACGTGGTGAGCTGCGCCCTGGCGGCGTACGCCTTCGCGCGGCTGAGATTCCGCGGGCGCGGGCTGCTGTTCGCCTTCATGATCTCCACGATCATGCTGCCGATGCACGTGGTCCTGATCCCGCAGTTCATCATCTTCAACGAGCTCGGGATGGTGGGGACGTTCCTGCCGCTCGTGCTGCCCAAGTTCCTGGCGACGGAGGCGTTCTTCGTCTTCCTGATGGTGCAGTTCATCCGGGGCATCCCGCGCGAGCTCGACGAGGCCGCGTTCATCGACGGCGCCGGTCCGTACCGCTCGTTCTGGTCGATCATCCTGCCGCTGATGCGGCCGGCACTCATCACGACGACGATCTTCTCGTTCATCTGGAGCTGGGACGACTTCTTCCCGCAGCTCATCTACTTGAACAGGCCGGAGTCGTTCACGCTGCAGATGGGTCTGCGGCTCTTCGTCGACCAGACGAGCGCGTCGGCGTTCGGCCCGATGTTCGCGATGAGCGTGCTCGCGATCCTGCCCGTGGTCATCTTCTTCGCGCTCTTCCAGCGCTACCTCGTCGACGGGGTCGCGACGTCGGGGCTGAAGGGATGAGCGCGACGAGGGTCGACGACCGTGCGCCGGCTCCGATCCGGCGCCGCAGCGGCCTCGATCCCCACTCGGACACCTTCCACGCGTTCGCGGACGTGCTCTACACCGGAGTCCTCGTCTTCGCTCTGTCCCTGCCCGTCGTCACCGGCTTCGCCGCCCTCGGGGCGGGGGTGCAGGCTCTCCGGGAGGCGCGGGCGGCGGACGGGCACGTGAGCGTCGGCTCCGTCCTGCGGGCCTTCGGCCGGCGCCTCCGGCACCCGGTGGCGCAGCTGCTGCTGCCCACCGTCGTCACGGCGCTGCTCGTGCTCGATGTGCTCGTGCTGCCGTTCCTCGGCGCCGACCCGACCGCCGCCGCGGTCGTCCCGATCGTGCTCGCGGCGACCGCGGGCGCCGTGGCGCTGCGGGTGGCGGGGGCCTGGCGCGACGATGTGCCGGCTCGCCGCACTCTCGCCCTGGCGTGGCGCCGGATGTCCGCCGACGCCGGCGGGACCGTCGTCCTGATCCTGGCCGTCGCCTCCGCCGGCGCCGTGATCGCCGTCGTGCCGCTGCTGGTCGTCGTGATGGCGGGTCCGCTGGCCCTCGCCGCCCTGGCGATGGACCGCGACGGGGAGGCGCCGCGGTGATCGTCGACGACCCCCGCACCCGCCGCGTCATCGTGGTGTCGGACGTCGCGAACGAGGCCGACGACCAGTTCGCCGTCGTGCACGCCCTGCTCTCGCCGTCCCTCGACGTCCGGGCCGTCGTGCCCTCCCACTTCGGCGACTCCCGGTCGTCGCGGTCGATGCTCGACTCGCGCGAGGAGCTCGACCGCCTCCTGGAGCTGATGGGACGCACCGGCACGGTGCCGATCGCGAACGGAGCGACCGGCGCGCTGGCCGGTGAGACCGAGCCGCAGGACAGCCCGGGCGCCCGCCTGATCATCGAGGAGGCGCGTCGCGCCGATGCCGGACCGCTGTTCGTCGCAGTCCTCGGGCCGCTGACCGACGTCGCGAGCGCGCTCCTCCTCGCTCCGGACCTCGCCGCGACCGACACCACCGTGATCTGGATCGGCGGCCCGCCCTACGGCGACGTCGAGTGGCGCGGCACCTGGCCCGAGTTCAACCTGCGGAACGACATCGCGGCCGCCAACGTCGTCTTCGGCTCCGGCATCACCCTCCAGCAGGTGCCGTCGGACGTCTACCGCCTGGTGAGCGTGGGCTACGCCGAGCTGCGCCGCAAGGTGGAGCCGCACGGCGCGCTGGGCCGGTACCTCGTGCAGACCGTCGCCGACTTCAACCGCGAGCACCACCGCGTGCCGGTGGAATCGCGCTCGCTCGGCGACTCCCCGGCGATCGCCCTGATGCTGGATCCGTGGTGCGCGGTGTTCCGTCGGCAGACGCCCGTCCGCTTCACCTCGACCGGGCACTGGGAGCCGGCGACGGCGGGGTCGGCGGTGTCCGTCGTCGAGCGGATCGACGTGCGCTACCTGCTCGAGGACCTGTTCGCGAAGCTCGCCGAGCACGGGGAGGCGGTCGCGGCCTGAGCTCAGCGCGGCGCGGGGCCGGAGCTCTCGCGCTGGCGGAGCGCTCCCTCGAGCCAGAGCGGACCCGGGACCGCCCGCCCGTCGATCGCGAGTCGGAGTCGCCGCCACGTGTCCACCCCGAGATCGTCCTGCGGAACCGAGACGGTGGTCAGAGTCGGCTCGCTGAACCGCGCGTAGGGGATGTCGTCGACACCGACCACCGAGAGGCGCCCGGGCACGTCGACCCCCAGCTCGCGCAGCCGCGAGAGGAGTCCCAGCGCGGTCAGGTCGTTGAAGGCGACCACTCCGGTCGCTCCTGTCTCGAGGACCGCCTCGGCGCTCTCGAAGCCGTCGTCCAGGCTCGAGCCCACCGTCCGCCGGTCGATCCGCAGACCGTCGATGCGCGCTTCCGCCGCGTCGAGGCCGGCGATGCGGAGCCGGTTCGAGGCGCTCGTGATCGGTCCGCCGAGGTAGACCAGGTGCCGATGACCGAGCTCGACCAGGTGGTCGACGACGAGGTTCACGGCCTGCGCGTAGTCCATCGAGACCTGCGGCACTCCGTCCCGCGCCACGACACGGTTGATCAGGGCCACCGGCGCCGTCTCGTCGACGATCCGGGCCAGGCGCTCGTCGCTCATGCGCGGGGCGCAGAGGATCAGCGCGTCGCAGCGGCGCCGCGCCTGGACGGCGGCGTCCGGCTCGGCCTCCGCGGTCTCCTGCGTGTCCCCGACGAGCACCCGGTAGCCGTCTTCCGCGGCGGCGCGGGTCACCCCTCGCAGGATGGCCTGGAACATCGGGTTCCCGAGGTCGGGAACGACCACGGCCACCGTGTGCGTGCGTCCCAGGGAGAGGTTGCGGGCGATCTCGCTGGGGCGGTAGTCGAGCGAGACCGCGGCCGTGCGGACGCGTTCGGCGATCGCCGGATCGACCGTGGCCAGGCCGTTCATCACGCGCGAGACGGTGGCTCGGGAGACGCCCGCGGCGGCGGCCACGTCGGCGATCCGGGCCGGTCGCGCCTGCTCTGGTGTGCTCATCCGGGTCCTCCTGGCGTGCGGGGTCCCATTGTGGCGGATCCCTTGCCGCGAGGATATCCGACCGCTACGGTGGGCGAGAAACCGGTTTCTGACTTGTCGACGACATCGCCGGTGCAATGGGAGGCGGAGCATGCGCATCGCTGTGACAGGAGCATCGGGCCGGCTCGGCCGGAGCGTGGTGGCGGTGCTGCGCGGCGCAGGCCACGACGTCCGTCCACTGGATCGCGAGCTGCCGGAGGGGCCGGGGGCGGTCGCCGTCGACCTGGTCGACGCGGTCGCCGCGCGCACGGTCCTCGCCGGCATCGCTCCGGACGCGGTCGTCCACCTGGCCGCGATCGCCGTGCCGTTCAGCGCCCCCGAGCACCGCATCTTCACGACGAACACGGTCATGGCCTTCTCGGTCGTCGAGGCCGCCGTCGCCGCCGGCGCGACGCGGGTGCTGGTCGCGTCGAGCCCGACCGTCCTCGGCTACGGAGCGCGCGACTGGGTCCCCGAGCGGCTGCCGCTCGACGAGCGCATCCCGGTGGCCCCCGCGCACGCCTACTCGCTGTCGAAGGTCTGCGTCGAGGAGATGGCCGCGATGTTCGCGCGGTCGACGCCCGGCGTCCGCTTCGCGTCCTTCCGCCCGTGCTTCGTGATCGCTCCCGAGGAGTGGGCCGGCGCGACCACCCAGCAGGGGCACTCGATCCTGGATCGACTGCGCGACCCGGCGCTGGCCTCCGTCTCGCTCTTCAACTACGTCGACGCCCGGGACGCGGGGGAGTTCGTCGAGCGCTGGCTCGCCGCCGATTCGGCTCCGAGCGGTGCCTGCTACTTCGTCGGTGCTCAGGACGCGTTCGCCACCCGTCCGCTCGCCGAGCTGCTGCCGGAGCACGTCCCGGGCACCGCCTCCGCGGCCCGGAACCTCCTGGGCACGCTGCCCGCGTTCGACAGCTCGGCCGCCGAGCGCGACACCGGGTGGGTGGCCCGGCGCTCGTGGCGGACGGAACTCGATCCGGCCGCGCTCGCCTCCCTCCTGCCGTCGGACGCGCTCGCGGCCTCCGCTCACGAACCCGCCCTCTCGCAAAGGACCCCCTCATGACCCTCGCCTTCCACGACGGCCCCCTGTACTTCCCCGTCACCGCCTTCGACGCCGGCGGCGACGTCGACCTCGGAGGTGACGGCGCAGGTCCTCTCGGCGGGTCTCGAGCACGGTCCCGGCGGTGTGTTCGCCGCCTGCGGCACGGGCGAGTTCCACGCGTTGTCTCCCCAGGAGTCGCTGGCTGTCTCCCGCACCGCGGTCGAGGTCGTGGGCGGACGCGTGCCGGTGCTCGCCGGCGTGGGCGGGCCCATCGGCCAGGCCGTCGCCTCGGTGCGGGATCTCGAGGGAGTCGGCGTCGACGGCGTCCTCCTCCTGCCGCCCTATCTCGTCGGCTCCTCGCAGGACGGACTGTCCCGCTACGTCGGCCGGGTGGCCGACGCCTCCGGGCTGCCGGTCGTCGTGTACCACCGCGGCACCGCGCAGTTCACGGCCGAGACGGTGCGGAGGCTCGTGACCGAGCACCCGACCATCGCCGGGTTCAAGGACGGCGTGGGCGACGTCGCCCTCGCGCAGGAGATCGTGCTCGCCGCGCGGAGCGTCCGCGACGACCTGCAGTTCTTCAACGGGCTCCTCACCGCGGAGGCGAGCCAGGCGGCGTACCGCGCGCTGGGCGTGCCCCTCTACTCCTCCGCCGTCTTCGCGATGGCCCCGGCGATCGCCACCGCGTTCTACCGCGCGTACACGGCGGGCGATCAGGCCGCCTGCGACCGCCTGCTGGTCGGCTTCTTCCATCCGCTCATCCACCTGCGCGACACGACCCCGGGCTACGCCGTCTCGCTGATCAAGGCCGGTCTCCGGCTCTCCGGCGCCGAGGTCGGCGGAGTGCGCTCCCCCTGACCGACCCGGGAGCCGAGCACCTCGAGCGACTCGCGGGCCTCCTGCGCGCGGGTGAGGAGCTCGTCGCCGCATGAGCACGATCGAGGCGATCAGCGTCCGGTCGCTCTCGGCCCGCATGCCGCGGCCCTGGGTGCCGTCGGCGCCCGATCTGCACCTCGTGCGGGTCGACGTCCGCGACTCGGACGGCTGCTCCGGCTCCGGTTTCTCGTGGACGCCGACCATCGGGGCGAGCGCCGTCGCCGCGCTGCTGCGCGACGACGTCCGCCGGTTCGCGCTCGGGCGCGAGGCGGATCCCGAGGTGCTCTGGCCCCGGCTGTGGGAGCACCTGCACGAGGCGGGCGGGGGAGGGATCACGACCATCGCCATGGCCGGTCTCGACCTGGCGCTCTGGGACATGCGGGCGCGCTCGCGGGGTCTCGGCCTGCCCGACCTGCTCGGCCGCAGGCAGGAGCGGCTGCCCGTCTACGGCTCCGGGGTCAACCTGCACTACAGCGAGGACGAGCTCGCCGAGCAGGTCCGGCGCTGGATCGCTCGCGGCCTCGACGCCGTCAAGATCAAGGTCGGCCGACCGGACCTCGGCGAGGACGTCGCGCGAGTCGGACTGGTCCGCGAACTGCTCGGCCCCGAACGCCTGCTGATGATCGACGCCAACCAGCGCTGGGACGTCGAGCAAGCGGCGCGCGCCGCCGGCGAGCTGGCGCAGTTCGGTCTCGACTGGATCGAGGAGCCGCTGCGCGCCGACGACACCGCCGGGTACCGCCGACTCGCCGAACGGATCGACGTGCGCATCGCCCTCGGCGAGAACCTGCACACGGTCCACCGCTTCCGCGAGGCGATGGACGACGGGTACGCCGGAGTCGTGCAACCCAACGTCATCCGCGTGGGCGGAATCACGCCGTTCCTCGCCATCGCCGCGCTGGCCGACGAGCGCGGCGTCATCGTCGCCCCGCACCTCCTGCCCGACCTCTCGGCGCAGCTCGCCGTCGCGCGCGAGCAGCCGACCTGGGTCGAGGACGTGGAGGACGCCGGCTTCGACGCCCTCGGCGTCCTCGCGTTCCCCTCTCCGGTGCGGATCGACGGCGCCACCGCGACCGTCGGCACGTCTCTCGGCCTCGGCCTCGACCTCACCGCCCCTCACCTCGACCTCCTGGAGACCCCGTGACCCTCACCGAGACGACCGCGCTCGACGCCGTCCTCGACCGCTCCTCCTCGGCCGCCCGCATCCTGCGCTCGACCCCCGACACCGACCGCGCGGGCTGGCTCGAGGCGGTGGCCGACGCCCTCGACGCCGCCCGCGACGAGCTCGTCGCGATCGCGAACGACGAGACGCACCTCGCCCCGGCCCGCCTCGTGGGCGAGGTCGCGCGCACGACGGGGCAGCTCCGCCTGTTCGCCGCGGTGGTCCGCGAGGGCTCGTTCCGCGAGGCCGTGATCGACCACGCCGCCCCGCAGGCGGTGCCGCCGCGTCCGGATCTGCGCCGCATCCTCGTGCCGCTGGGTCCCGTCGCGAACTTCGCCGCCTCGAACTTCCCGTTCGCGTTCTCCGTGGCGGGCGGAGACACGGCCGCCGCTCTGGCGGCCGGGTGCCCCGTGATCGTCAAGGCGCACAGCGGGCACCGGGAGCTTTCCCGGCGCACGGCCGAGGTCGTGGCCGACGCCCTGCGCGAGGCGGGCGCGCCCGACGGCGTGTTCGCCCTGGTGGAGGGGCGCGAGGCGGGCACGGCCTTGGTCGCGCATCCGGCCGTCCGAGCCGCGTCCTTCACCGGCTCGGTCGCGGGCGGTCGCGCCCTCTTCGACATCGCGACCGGACGACCCGACCCGATCCCGTTCTACGGCGAGCTCGGCAGCGTGAACCCGGTCGTCGTCACTCCGGGAGCGAGCGACGCCCGGGCCGACGAGCTGGCGCGCGGACTCGCGGCGTCGTTCACCTTGGGCGCGGGTCAGTTCTGCACCAAGCCCGGCATCGTGCTGGTGCCCGAGGCGAGCGCGATCCCCGGTGCCGCCGCGTCGGCCGTGGCGGGGACCGCGGCCGCCGAGCTGCTGACTCCGTCGATCGCCGACGCGTTCGCGGGCGGCTGGGCCTCGCTCGCCGCGCTCCCGGGCGTCGAGGTGCTGACCGAGGCGACCGCCGGCCCCGAGGGGGTCACGCCGGGCCTCCTGCGCGTGCCCCTCGAGGTGCTGCTCGCGGAGCCGCTCCTGCGCGAGGAGCTGTTCGGCCCCGTCACGCTGCTCGTCACCTACTCCGGCCTCGAGGAGGCGGTCGCGGCGCTGGCCGGTTTCGAGGGCTCGCTCACCGGCACCGTGCACGCGGAGCCGGGGGAGGACGTCGCCGCACTCGTCGCCGTGCTCGCCGAGCGCGTCGGCCGCGTGCTGTTCGACGGCTGGCCGACCGGCGTCGCGGTCACCTGGTCGCAGCACCACGGCGGACCCTGGCCGGCCACGACCTCGCTCTTCACCTCCGTCGGTGCAACGAGCGTCCGCCGCTTCCAGCGCCCGATCGCGTTCCAGGACGCACCGGAGCAGCTGCTGCCCGAGGAGCTCCGGGAGTCGAACCCGCTCGGCGTGCCCCGCCGCGTGGACGGCGTGCTCGAGAGCGGCCGATGACCGCGGTCGGAGGCGTCGTCGAGCTCGAGCTCCGCGGTCCCGCCGAAGCGCTTCCGGCGGATCGCACGCCGGTGACCGTGCTCTTCCGGCACGCCGACGCGTCGGTCGAGGTGCCGGGCTTCTGGGACGGCGACGACGTCTACCGTGTGCGCTTCAGCCCGTCGCTCGAGGGTCCGTGGTCGTGGACGAGCCGCAGCGGCACGGCCGAACTGGACGGCGCGTCGGGGTCGGTCTCGGTCGACCCGCGCGAGACCCCCGGCCCCGTGGGCGTGGTCGCGACGTACCACTTCGCCCACGCCGACGGCACGCCGTACCGTCCGGTCGGGGCGACCGTCTACAACTGGCTGCACCAGACCGACGAGCTGGTCGCCTCGACGGTCACCGCGATCGTCGACGCAGGATTCACGAAGCTGCGCTTCCTGGTGTTCCCGCAGGCGGGCGGTCACGTGGAGCACGTGCCCGAGCTGCTGCCCTTCGAGCGCGGCGAGGACGGACGGTGGGACGTCTCGCGCCCCGTCGTCGCCTTCTTCCGGCGCCTGGACGAGGCCGTCGTGACGCTCGGCCAGCACGGGATCCAGGCCGACGTCCTGATCCTCAACTCCTACGACGGCGGCGCCTTCGGACTCGACGGCTTTAGCGAGGAGGAGGACGCGGCGTACCTGCGCTACCTCGTCGCCCGCCTGTCCGCGTTCTCGAACGTATGGTGGTCGCTCTGCAACGAGTTCGACATCCTGCCGCGTCCCGTCGAGCGCTGGACTCGCCTCGGCGAGCTGCTGGCCGAGGTCGACCCGCACCAGCGCCTCCGCTCGATCCACCAGTGGATGGAGTTCTACGACCACAACCAGCCCTGGGTCACCCACGCGTCGATCCAGAACGGCGCGGCGACGGAACAGTTCGGCCGCGCTTCGCTCTACCGCGACGCGTACCCCAAGCCGATCGTCCTCGACGAGATCAAGTACGAGGGCGACATCCAGGACCGCTGGGGCCATCTGTCCGGCGAGGAGCTCGTGCACCGCTTCTGGGTCGCGACCGTCGCCGGCTGCTACGCCTCGCACGGCGAGAGCTTCCGCACCGAGAGCGGCAGCCTGCACATCGTGGAGGGCGGGGAGCTGCGGGGCACGAGTCCGGCCCGCCTCGGGTTCCTCCGCGAGGTGCTCGACTCGCTGGTGGTGCCCGGCCTGGATCCGATCGACCGGTGGGACGACCCGGGCTACGTGGCCGGGGTTCCGCGGGTGCAGTACGTGCAGTATCTGGGGTCGTCGTCGCCCGCGTCGTGGAGCTTCCGGCTGCCGCAGGGGAACGTGGGGGAGCGGCTCGAGGTGGGCGACGTCTTCGAGGTCGACGTTATCGACACCTGGGGCATGACCATGACCCCGGTGGGCCGGCGCTTCGCGCTGACGGAGGTGCTGCGCAACGACGCGTACGCCGACGGTGCGGTCGAGCTGCCGGAGGGACAGGCGCTGGCACTGCGGATCACTCGGGTGGTCTGAGTCCCTCACACATCCGCATCCGCTCGCCTCTCCCCAGTTCGTTCCGACGGGGCCTCCCGCGCGTGCCTTCTCGGTGAGGGTTCGTGCGGGAGGTCGTGATGGACAAAGACGAGTTGGGACGGCGGGGCGAGGACATCGCTGCTGAGCATCTGAGGGCGAAGGGCTTCGAGCTCCTGGACCGGAACTGGCGGGTACGGGAGGGCGAGTTGGACATCGTGGCGCGCGAGGGTGTGGCGCTGGTGGTGGTGGAGGTGAAGACGCGCTCCTCGGCGCGGTTCGGGATGCCGATCGAAGCGATCACCAGGGCGAAGGCGCAGCGGTTGCGGCGGCTCGCGTATGCGTGGGCGCGGGAGCACGATCAGCGGTCGCGGCATCTGCGGATCGACGCGGTGGGCATCATCGCGCCGGACGGGGTGCCGGTGCAGGTGCGGCACTTCCGGGCGGTGGCGTGATGGGGATGGGCCGCACCTCCGCGGTGGGTCTCGTCGGGTTCACCGGTGCGGTCGTCGGAGTGGAGGCGCACTCCTCCGACGGCACTCCCGGCATCGGGATCATCGGGTTGCCGGATGCGGCGCTGTCGCAGGCGAAGGAGCGGGTGCGGTCGGCGGCGATCAACTCGGGCAGCGTGATCTCGGAGTACAAGATCACGGTGAACCTCTCGCCGGCGGCGATGCCCAAGCACGGGTCCGCGTTCGATCTCGCGATCGGACTCGCCGCGCTGGCGGCACTGGGGGAGGTGAACGGCGAGTCCGTGGCGGCCGTGGTCCACGTCGGTGAGCTCGGTCTCGACGGACGGCTGCGCTCGGTGCCCGGCGTGCTGCCCGCGGTGCTCGCCGCGGCCCGGGCAGGACGGCGGCGCGTCATGGTGCCGCTCGAGGACCGCGCCGAGGCGGAGCTGATCGACGGAGTCGAGATCATCGCCGTGTCGTCGCTCGCGGCGGCTGCGGTGTGGCACGGGGCGGAGTGGGAGGTGCCGGTGCTGCCGGAGCCCGCGACTGCGATGACAGTCCCCGTCGAACCCGTCTCGCGCCTGGACTTCGCCGACGTGATCGGCAACGAGGAAGCCGCGGAGGCGATGATCGCGGCGGCGGCCGGTGGTCACCACGTGTTCCTCCTGGGTCCGCCCGGCGCGGGGAAGACGATGCTCGCGTCGCGGCTGCCCGGCATCCTGCCCGACCTCGACGACGACGCCGCGCTCGAGGCGACCTTCATGCGGTCCCTCGTCGGTACTCCAACCGGCGGCGCCCTCGTCCGCCGTCCGCCGTTCGAGAGCCCGCACCACTCCGCCTCGGCCGCCGCGATCGTCGGCGGAGGCAGCGGACGCATCCGCCCCGGAGCCGTCGCCCGCGCCACCCGCGGCGTCCTCTTCCTCGACGAGGCGCCGGAGTTCAGCTCCGTCGCTCTCGATGCACTCCGGCAACCGCTCGAGTCGGGGGTGATCCGCATCCACCGGGCGAACGCGGTCGCCGAGTTCCCCGCGCGCGTCCAACTCGTCCTCGCGGCGAACCCCTGCCCGTGCGGCCGGCACGGCATCCCGGGGGAGACCTGCACCTGCGCTCCCGCGCTGCGCCGCCGCTACCTCGCGCGGCTGAGCGGTCCCTTGCTCGATCGGGTCGATATCCGCCTGACGGTGCGGAGGATCGGTGCCGCCCAGCTCGCCGCTCGGCGGGACGAACAGGGCACCACCACAGCCGAGGCGCGCCGTCGCGTGACCGCCGCTCGCGTCCTTGCCGCAGAGCGCCTCCGTCGAACGCCCTGGTCGACGAACGCCGAGGTCTCCGGGAGCTGGCTCCGCGCCACGGACCAGCGGCCGACCGCCGCCGAATCCCGCACTCTCGACAAGGCGCTCGAGCGCGGACTCGTCACCATGCGGGGCTACGACCGCGTCCTCCGCCTGGCCTGGACGCTCGCCGATCTCGACGACGTCGACCGCCCCTCGGCCGCACACCTGGGTCGTGCGCTCGTCCTGCGCGGAGGTGCGTCATGACCGCCGACCTCTTCGATCGCACCGAGCTCCGCGCCGGGCGGTCCCTGCTCGCCGTCGGCGACCCCTCCGACCCGGCTGAGGTGCTCGCTCGCGCGGCCTGGAGCGGTCTGACGGAACCGGGGGACGCCGTGGCGGCGATGCTCGTCGACGCCTGCGGGCCCGCGACAGCGCTTGCGCACGTGGTCTCGTCGGCGACCGCCTCCGAGATCCTCGCCGACTCCGACTGCACTCCCGGCGAGCTGACCGCTCTCGCGGCGGGTCTCGATCGCTGGCGGCCGCGTCTGGATCGCGCGCTGCTCCTGCGCCGGGTCGAGATCGCGCAGAAGCTGAGGGCTCATCTGCTCCTCCCGGGCTCGCCCGGCTGGCCGGAGTCGATGAACGATCTCGGACCGCACGCGCCGCTCGTCCTGTGGGCGCGCGGCGACACCGACGCCTTCGCCCCCTCCCACCGGCTGGCCCTCGTCGGTGCACGGGCGGCGACCGGCTACGGCGAGCACGTCACGGCCGAACTGGCCGCAGGAGTCGCGGACCGCGGCGTCCTCGTCGTCTCGGGCGGAGCCTTCGGGATCGACGCCGTCGGTCACCGCGCCGTCCTCGGCGCCGGAGGACGCACCGTCGCCTTCCTCGCCGGCGGCCCCGACCGGCTCTACCCGACCGCCCACTCCGAACTCCTGCACCGCATCATCGCGACTCCCGGATGCGCGGTGGTGACGGAGGTGCCGCCGGGAACGACTCCCACGAGGTGGCGATTCCTCCAGAGGAACAGGCTCATCGCGGCGTCCGCGGACGCGACAGTCGTCGTGGAGGCGGGGGCCCGCTCGGGCTCGCTGAACACCGCGGGCCATGCGGCGGCCCTCGGCCGTCCGCTCGGCGCCGTCCCCGGACCCGTGACGAGCGCGTCCTCGGCAGGCTGCCACCGCCTCTTCCGCGAGTTCGCGGCGACGTGCGTCACCACGGCTCCGGAGGTCCTCGAGCTCCTCGGCGCGAGGGAGAGCCCTGCCGAGGACGTCGCGCCCGGGCCCGCCTCCCGGATCGTCGCTGCTCTCCGGGAGCACGGCCCGCAGGAGACCGGCGCTCTCGCGCACGAGCTGGGTTTCGCGATTCCCGACACCCTCGCGATCCTCGGAGCGCTGCTCGTCGAGGCGCACATCGACAGGGCCGACGACGGGAGGTGGACCGCGGCCACCCTCTGACTCGTCGGCCCGCCGCCCGGCACTGTCGGTCGTCCGCCCTACGCTGACAGCAGGTCAGTGAGGGGAGCGGCATGAACGACGAGGCGAACACGGGGGAGCGCCCGCAGCTCGGGCAGTTCCGGGCGGCCGATCGGGTCGTCGCCCACCTCAGCGACACGCACTTCCTCGCCGAAGGCGCTCCTCTCTACGGAGTCGTCGACACGGTCGCGCGCCTCGACCAGGCCCTCGCGCGGCTCGAGGAGCGCGGCGGCCGACTCGACGCGATCGTCATCACGGGTGACGTGGCCGACCGGGGCGAGGAGGACGCGTACCGGCGGGTGAAGGCGGCCGTCGATCCGCTCGGCGCGCGCTTCGGCTGCCCGGTCGTCTGGGTCATGGGCAACCACGACGAGCGGTCCGCGTTCCGCCGGGTGCTCCTCGAGCAGCAGCCCGACGACCGCGAGACCCCCGTCGACCAGGTCGTCGACCTCGACGGACTTCGGCTCATCGCGCTCGACAGCGCGGTTCCCGGCTTCCACCACGGCGAGCTCACCGCCACGCAGCTCGAGAGCCTCGAGCGCGAACTCGCGACGCCCGCACCGCTCGGCACGGTCCTCGCCCTCCATCACCCGCCGCTCCCCACTCCGCTCGGCGCCATGACGGTGCTCGAGCTGCGCGGGATGGAGCGCCTCGAGGAGGTGGTCAGAGGCAGCGACGTCCGCGCGATCCTCGGCGGGCACCTGCACTACCCCACAGCCGCGACGTTCGCCGATGTCCCCGTCTTCGTCGCCGGAGCCACCAGCTACACCATGGATCTCGGCGCCCCCGAGCGCGAGCTGCGGGGCATCGACGGTGCGCAGAGCTTCTCGCTCGTCCACGTGCACCCCGAGACGATCGCGACCTCCCTCGTGCCGAGTGCGTCGGCTCCGATCGCCACCCGCTTCGGCACCGACCTCCTCGAGCGGCTCGAGGAGCTCGACGAGCAGGGCCGCATCGACCTCTGGTCGCGCATGCCCGCCGTCGAGGCGTGAGGCCAAGTGCGTGAGCAGAGCCTCGCCGGCGCCGTCGACGACTTCCTCCGCTACGTCCTCGACGAGCGCTCGCTCTCACCGGCGACCGCGAAGGGCTACCGCGGCGATCTCGCCACCCTGACAGCGCATGCCGCCACGAAGGGAGTCACGGCCCTCGCCGACGTCGACCTCGAGCTCCTCCGCGACTGGCTCTGGCACCAGACGCAGACCGGAGTCGCCCGCGCCACGCTCGCGCGCCGCACCGCGGCGGTCCGCTCGTTCTCGTCGTGGGCGCAGCGGACCGAGCGGATCCCGACCGACGTCGCCGCACGCCTGCGCACCCCGAAGGCCGGGCGGCCGCTCCCGCACGTCCTCACGCAGGCGCAGACCGAGCAGGTGATCGACGTGGTCGCGGCGCGCGGCACCACGGACGATCCCGTCGCCCTCCGCGACCTGGCGATCATCGAGCTGCTCTACGCGTCGGGAATCCGCGTCTCGGAACTGGTCGCCGTCGATGTCGACGACCTCGACCTCTCGCGGCTCACCGTCCTCGTCACCGGCAAGGGCTCCAAGCAGCGCGTCGTCCCCTTCGGGGTCCCGGCGAAGGAAGCGCTCGTCGCCTACCTCGAGAAGGCCCGGCCGCTCCTCGCGAAGCCGGAGTCGCGGAACGCGCTCCTGCTCGGCCGCCGCGGTGCGCGCCTGACGCCCCGCACGGTCTACGGAGTGGTCACCCGCCTCCTCGAGGACGGGTCCGGCCCCTCGGGTCCTCACACGCTCCGCCATTCCGCCGCCACCCACCTGCTCGACGGAGGCGCGGACCTCCGTACCGTGCAGGAGATGCTCGGTCACGCGAGCCTGGGCACCACGCAGATCTACACGCACGTCTCGACCGAGCGCATCCGCGACGCCTACCGGCTCGCGCACCCGCGCGCCTGACGCTCCGTCGAGCGGCAGCAGAACCGCCCGCGGGATGCCGCCGTAGAAGCGCATCGGAGAGATGTAGTCCCCGTCGGCCCGCACTCCGAGGTGCACGCAGCGCCCGTCGCAGTGCCCTCCCGCTCCGACGGTGCCGATGACCTCACCGGCCACGACCACGGCTCCCTCCGCCACGGTCGCCTCCACCGGCTCCAGGCTCGACACCAGCCCGTCGGCGTGTGCGATGCTCACCACCCCGCGGTCCACGACGCGGCCGGCGAACGACACCGTCCCGCCGGTCACCGCCACGACCGGGGCGCCCGCGATCGCCGCCAGGTCGATGCCCCGGTGACCCGCAGCGAACCGGTGCTCCGGCGCCCGCCACGGCTCGATCACCTCGAAGCCCGGCACCGGAGACGACCAGAGCGCAGGCGCCGGCGAGGCCGCAGCAGGCGCGATGAACGCGGCAGGGAAGGCCGGAGGCAGGGCGGAGGCGAGCAGCGCGAGCGCCAGGAACACGCCCGGGCGGAGCAGCGAGGAGGTCGGCATCCCGCCACCCTGGTGCTCGGACGACCGCCGCGGGCCGACCAGCGGCGCGACCGGGGGAGAAGCTCCACGAACCCCTCCGGTGGAGGAGTCTCCCTGATCACCCTCGAGCGCAACCCGTCGAGGCCGACTCGCGGGCGGGAGTAACGTCGCTTCGCGTGAATCCGGGACGGGGCGCCATCAGCGCCGCCGACCGGCAGCAAGAGCGGAGACGATCATGACCAGCGGACGATCCGAGACACCGGCCCCTTCAGCCGCCAAGCTCCGGAGGAAGGTGATCGGCCTGGCCATCGCCGCCGCGGTCGGCGGGTTCCTCTTCGGCTTCGACTCCTCCGTCGTCAACGGCGCGGTCGAGGCGGTGCAGGGCGAGTTCGACCTCTCCGCCGCGCTCATCGGCTTCGCCGTCGCGTCCGCGCTGCTGGGCTGCGCGCTCGGCGCGTACATCGCGGGGCGCCTGGCCGACCGCTGGGGCCGCATCAAGGTCATGCTGCTCGGCGCCGCCCTCTTCTTCGTCTCCTCCATCGGCGCCGGCGCCGCGTTCGCCGTCTGGGACCTGGTCCTGTGGCGGGTCGTCGGAGGCCTCGGCATCGGCATCGCCTCGGTGATCGCCCCCACCTACATCTCCGAGATCGCCCCCAAGGCGATCCGCGGAGCCCTCGCCTCGCTGCAGCAGCTCGCGATCACGCTCGGCATCTTCGCCGCGCTGCTCTCGGACACACTCATCGCCGAGGGCGCGAACGGCGCGTCCGAGCCGTACTGGTTCGGCGTAGCCGCCTGGCGCTGGATGTTCATCGCCTGCGCCGTCCCGGCCGTCATCTACGGCCTGCTCGCCCTGACCCTTCCGGAGTCGCCGCGCTTCCTCGCCACGCGCGGCAAGACGGAGGAGGCGCGCCGCGTCCTCGCGACCGTCACGCCCCGCGAAGAGGTCGACGACGCACTCGCCGACATCCAGAAGCGCATCGACGAGGACGCCGAGAACGCCAAGCGCTCGAGCCTGCGCGGTCCCGCACTGGGCCTCCTGCCCGTCGTCTGGGTCGGCATCCTGCTCTCGGTGTTCCAGCAGTTCGTCGGCATCAACGTGATCTTCTACTACTCCACGTCGCTCTGGAGCGCGGTCGGCTTCGACGAGTCGAACTCCTTCGCCATCTCGGTCTTCACCTCCGTCGTGAACGTCGTGGTCACCTTCGTCGCGATCTTCCTGGTCGACAAGGTCGGCCGGAAGCCACTGCTGCTCATCGGCTCCGCCGGCATGGCGGTCTCGCTCGCTCTGATGGCGATCGCGTTCAGCCAGTCGACGATCAACGGCGAGGACGTCTCGCTGCCCGGTGCCTGGGGCCCGATCGCCCTGGTCTCGGCCAACGCCTTCGTGGTCTTCTTCGGCGCGACCTGGGGCCCGCTGGTCTGGGTCCTGCTCGGCGAGATCTTCCCGAACCGGATCCGCGCCGCCGCGCTCGGACTCGCCGCCTCGGCTCAGTGGATCGCCAACTTCGCCATCACGGTGACGTTCCCGATCCTCTCGCAGGACGTCTCGCTGACGCTCGCCTACGGCCTCTACGCCGCGTTCGCCGCCATCTCGTTCGTCTTCGTCTTCATGTTCGTGCCCGAGACCAAGGGCCGATCGCTGGAGGAGATGGACACCCTGCACATCCGCACCGTGATGAAGTCGGCGCGCAACTAGCAGCGCCCCACGGCACCCCGGAGGCCGCCCTCCCGCATCAGCGGGGGAGGCGGCCTCCGCGGTGCTAGGATGCTCGGAGCACCTCGCTCGTCGGGGTGACTACGCGCGCCCATTCGGCCTCCGCTCCCCACGGTCCTCCTCCGCTCACGCGGGGAAGGCGGGAGCACGCCGGGCGCCAGGGCGACGTGCCGACCGGCCGTCGCAGACAACCGAACGGGAGTTCGGCGCCGTCGTGCGCCCGGACCCCGAGACAAGGAGAACGACTCATGGCAGTCGTCACCATGCGCCAGCTGCTCGACAGCGGCGTCCACTTCGGGCACCAGACCCGCCGCTGGAACCCGAAGATGAAGCGCTTCATCCTGACCGAGCGCTCGGGCAGCTACATCATCGACCTCCAGCAGTCGCTGGCCTACATCGACAAGACCTACGACTTCGTCAAGGAGACGGTCGCCCACGGCGGCACCATCCTCTTCGTCGGCACGAAGAAGCAGGCGCAGAACGCGATCGCCGAGCAGGCGACCCGCGTCGGCCAGCCCTACGTGAACCAGCGCTGGCTCGGTGGCCTCCTCACCAACTTCCAGACGGTCTCCAAGCGCCTCGCGCGCATGAAGGAGCTCGAGGAGCTCGACTTCGACGACACCACCAAGAGCGGCTTCACCAAGAAGGAGCTCCTCATCAAGAAGCGGGAGCTCGACAAGCTGCACAAGTCGCTCGGCGGCATCCGCAACCTGTCGAAGACCCCGTCCGCGCTGTGGGTCGTCGACACCAAGAAGGAGCACCTCGCGATCGACGAGGCCAAGAAGCTGGGCATCCCGGTCATCGGCATCCTCGACACGAACTGCGACCCGGACGAGGTCCAGTACCCGATCCCGGGCAACGACGACGCGATCCGCTCGGTGAGCCTGCTCACCCGCATCGTCGCCGACGCCGCCGCCGAGGGCCTGATCCAGCGCCACCAGAAGCCCGAGGCCGAGGGCAACGTCTCCGCCGTCGAGCCGCTGGCCGAGTGGGAGAAGGAGCTTCTCCAGGGCCAGGAGCCGCAGGCCGGCGCCGAGACCGAGAAGGTCGCCGACGCCGAGGCCGCCACCGCCGATGAGGCCGTCGCCGACGCCGAGGCCCCCGCCGCGGACGAGGCTCCCGCCGAGACCGAGGCGCCCGCCGCCGACGAGGCGACCACCGAGGCCCCGGCCGACGAGACCGCCACCGCCTGACACCCCTCCTGAGCCGGAGCCGGGCGCACTGCTGACCGCAGGCGCCCGGCTCCGCTCGGACAGGCACCCGATCGCCACCGCGATCACCACTTCAGACAGACTGGAGTCCCGCAGTCGACCGGGAACCACCGGGTCGGCCGGACGCCAGAACCACAGAGGAGTTCGCAGAACTATGGCCAATTTCAGCCTCGCTGACGTCAAGACGCTGCGCGAGCAGCTCGGTACCGGCATGGTCGACACGAAGAACGCGCTCGTCGAGGCCGACGGCGACCTGGACAAGGCGGTCGAGATCCTCCGCCTCAAGGGCGCCAAGGGCAACGCGAAGCGCGCCGACCGCTCCACCAGCGAGGGCCTCGTGGCCGCCGCGGAGAACGGCGGAGTCGCCACCCTGATCGAGCTCGCGTGCGAGACCGACTTCGTCGCCAAGGGCACGAAGTTCATCGCCCTGGCCGACTCGGTGCTCGCCGCCGTCGTCGCCGCCGGCTCCACCACCGTCGAGGAGGCCCTCGCGGCCCCCGCCGGTGACAAGACCGTCGCCGACCTCATCAACGACGAGGCTGCGATCCTCGGCGAGAAGGTCGAGCTCCGCCGCATCGCCACCGTGCAGGGCGAGCACTTCGCCATCTACCTGCACAAGACCAACAAGGACCTGCCCCCGCAGGTCGGCGTGGTCGTGGGCTACGCCGGGGACGACGCCGAGACCGCTCGCTCGATCGCGCAGCACATCTCGTTCGCCAACCCGTCCTACCTCTCGCGCGACGACGTCCCGCAGTCGGAGGTCGACAACGAGCGCCGCATCGTCGAGGAGATCTCGCGCGGCGAAGGCAAGCCCGAGGCCGCCCTGCCGAAGATCATCGAGGGTCGCGTCAACGCGTACTTCAAGCAGGTCGCGCTGCTCGACCAGGACTACGCCAAGGACAACAAGCTGTCCGTCAGCAAGGTCGTCGGCGACGCGGGCCTGACCGTCTCGGGCTTCGCCCGGTTCAAGGTCGGCGCGTAGCACGCAGCAGGGGAGTCCGGGTCGTTCAGTCGACCCGGACTCCCTTCGCTCTGCCCGGGGGAGTGCCCCGGGCGTGGTCGCGGGGCGTGCTCCGCGCGGGATAGGTTTGTACGGGTCCACGGGAGGAAACACGTCCATGACGCAGACGGATGCGATGACGACGGGCAAGCGCCGCAGGGTGCTTCTGAAGCTCTCGGGGGAGGCGTTCGGAGCCGGGACCCTCGGGGTGAATCCCGATGTGATCAGCGCGCTCGCTCGCGAGATCGCCGACGCGGCGACCGAGGTCGAAATCTCGGTCGTGGTCGGAGGAGGCAACTTCTTCCGCGGCGCGGAGCTGTCGCAGCGCGGCATGGACCGCGGACGCGCCGACTACATGGGCATGCTGGGCACGGTGATGAACGCCCTCGCCCTCCAGGACTTCCTCGAGCAGGCCGGCGCCGAGACGCGCGTCCAGTCCGCGATCGCGATGACCCAGGTCGCCGAGCCGTACATCCCCCGCCGCGCCATCCGGCACATGGAGAAGGGGCGCGTCGTGATCTTCGGCGCCGGAGCCGGCCTGCCCTTCTTCTCGACCGACACCGTCGCCGCGCAGCGCGCGCTCGAGACCCACGCCGACGTGGTGCTCGTGGCGAAGAACGGTGTCGACGGCGTGTACGACGCCGACCCGCGCACGAACCCCGACGCCAAGAAGCTCGACGCGCTGACCTACCAGGAGGCGCTCCAGCGCGGCCTGAAGGTCGTCGACTCCACGGCCTTCAGCCTCTGCATGGACAACGGGATGCCGATGCAGGTGTTCGGCATGGAGCCCTCGGGCAACGTGGCGAAGGCCATCCGCGGGGCCCGGCTCGGCACTCTCGTCTCGAACTAGACTGACCACTTCTCTCTTCTAAGGAGCTCCCGTGATCTCGGATGTACTCGCCGACGCGACGACCAAGATGGACAAGGCCGTGGAGGTCGCGAAGGAGGACTTCGCCACCGTGCGGACCGGCCGCGCGAACCCCGGCATGTTCCAGAAGGTGCTCGTGAGCTACTACGGCACCCCGACGCCCCTCTCGCAGCTGGCGTCGATGCAGAACCAGGAGGCGCGCACCCTCGTCCTCACGCCGTACGACAAGGGCTCGCTCCGCGACATCGAGCAGGCCATCCGGGACATGCCGAACCTCGGCGCCAACCCGACGAACGACGGCACGATCATCCGCGTCACCCTGCCCGAGCTCACCGCCGAGCGCCGCAAGGAGTTCGTGAAGATCGTCCGCACCAAGGCCGAGGATGCGAAGATCGCGGTCCGCAACATCCGCCGCAAGGGCAAGGACGACCTGGACGCGCTGAAGGGCGAGCTGGGCGATGACGAGGTCGGCCGCGCCGAGAAGGAGCTCGAGGCCGTCACGAAGAAGCACGTCGACGCGATCGACGAGGCTCTCAAGCGCAAGGAAACCGAGCTGCTCGAGGTCTAGTGGTGGCCGACGAATCCGAGGGCTCCGAGCACGGGGAGGAGCGACAGACGCCGCACGTCCCGGGTGCCCGCGGCTCGCGGATGGTCACCCGCGACGCTCTCGTCGCGCGGGCGCAGCAGCGTCGCGCCGATGTGGAGCGTCAACTGGAGGCGACCCGGGCGCAGCTCGAGGCCACCAACGACCGGCTCACCGCTCGATCCGGCCGCAACCTCGTCTCGGCCACGCTGATCGGAGTGATCGGCGTCGGCGCCATGGGCGTGAGCCTGCTCCTGATCAAGGAGCTCTTCATGGTGCTGGCCGGGGCCCTTGTGCTCCTCGCGGCGCTGGAGCTCTCGAACGCGCTCCGGCACGCCGGCCGCGACATCCCGCGGATCCCGACCGGCATCGCCGGGGTGATCGTGGTGCCTGCCGCCTACTACGGCGGACTGTCGGCCGCCTGGCTCGCGGTCCTCGGCGGCTCGCTCCTCGTCGCGCTCTGGCGGCTGGGGGAGCAGGTCCTCGGCCGTACCTCCTCGTCGCGCCGCGATCTGCTGCTCGACATGGGCCTCGGTGCGTTCGTGCAGGCCTACGTGACGTTCCTGGGCGCCTTCGCGGTGCGCCTGGTGGCCGAGGAGGGGGGTCAGCTCTGGGCGCTCTCCTTCCTGCTGCTCGTGATCCTCGTGGACATCGCCGCGTACGCGAGCGGTCTGACGTGGGGGAAGCACCCCATGGCGCCGCGGATCAGTCCGAAGAAGACCTGGGAGGGCTTCGCCGGTGCCGCCGTGGCCGGCATCGTCGCGGGAGTCCTGCTCGCTGTCCTGCTGCTGGATCAGCCGTGGTGGGTCGGCGCCGTGTTCGGCGCGGTGGTGCTCCTCACGGCCACGCTGGGCGACCTCGCGGAGTCGCTGATCAAGCGCGACATCGGCATCAAGGACATGAGCTCCTGGCTGCCGGGCCACGGCGGAGTGCTCGACCGGCTGGACTCGATCCTGCCGTCGGCCGCCGCGGCGTACGTGCTGTACTTCGTCTTCGCGCACTGACGAGGAGACCGGGTCGATCCGGTCTCGGAGGCGGCTCCCACCGCCCGGCGACGCGCCGGTGCTCGGACTCGGCCCCGCAGTTGGCAGAATGTCCGAGTGACCGCTCCCTTCCCTCGTGCCCGTGACAACCGCCCCGGCTACGACGTCGAGGAGGTCGACTCCTTCCTCTCCTCGGCTCGGGAGGCGTACGCCCAGCTCTCGGGAGGCCCGGCCGACCTCCGCGCGGCGGACCTCCGCCACACCGCCTTCACCCTGCGCAAGGGCGGCTACTCCGCGCCGCACGTCGACGCCGCGCTCGAGCGGCTCGAGGACGCGTTCGCCAGCAGGGAGCGGCAGTACGCCATCGCCGCGAAGGGGGGAGGACGTCTGGCTCAAGGAGGCCCGCGCGACGGCCCAGGAGGTCGTGAACCGCCTCGCCCGCCCGCAGCGCGAGCGCTTCCAGCGGCTGGGCGCGCTGACCACCGGGTACAACATCCGGCAGGTCGACGCGTTCTCGGATCGTATCTCGGGCTACTTCCGCGACGGCTCCGTCCTCAGTGTCGACGACGTCCGGACCGTCTCCTTCGCCCCTCAGCGGGGCGGGTACTCGGAGCCGCAGGTCGACTTCGTCCTCGACACGGTCGTCGACGTGATGCTGGCCGTCCGCTGACGTTCCGCGGCGGTCCTGGAACATCGGGTCCCGGTCCGTTATGCTTTCGTAATCGTGGGTAAGCTTGAATCGAACGCCGTCGCCCAGCCACCCGTCTCGCGGCCCTCGGCCGTGAAGCCCCCGGTTCCGCGTCAGGCCCCAGCACGCCGTTCCCGAGGACGCCTCCCCCTGGCCGTCCTCGCGTTCGCAGCGTCCATCGGATTCGTGATGGTCTCGGTCGTCGACCCTTCCAGCGGTGCCGTGGCCTCGCCCTACTACCAGGCTCCGGCGCGCTTTGATGGAGATCCGTCCCAGCGGCTCGTCGTCGTCGGCGCGGTCGAGAGGGCCGTGCAGCGCGACACGTTCGACGCGCAGGCGAAGCCGACTCCGACGCCCACTCCTACTCCGACCCCCACCGAGACCGAGGAGGTCGAGGCCGAGGAGGACGAGTACGAGGCTCCTGCACCCGTGGCGCGTTCGGCGGCTCCCGATCCGGGGTCCGCCAAGGCCATCGCGTACGACATGGTCGTGCAGCGCGGCTGGGCCGACAGCGAGTACGACTGCCTGGTGCTGCTCTGGACGCGCGAGTCCGGCTGGAACACGTTCGCCGAGAACAAGTCGAGCGGCGCCTACGGCATCCCGCAGGCTCTTCCCGGCAACAAGATGGCCACCGCCGGCGGCGACTGGCAGACCAACCCCGCCACCCAGATCACCTGGGGCCTCGGCTACATCGAAGGCCGCTACGGCTCGCCCTGCGGCGCCTGGGCGCATTCCGAGGCGATGAACTGGTACTGAGCGCTCCCTCCACACGGCGAACGGGGCCCCTCACCTCGGTGACGGGGCCCTTCCGCGTCCCGGGAGCTCCGCCGCCTCTCGGTAGCCTGGAGGAGTGGATTACGCGCTGCTCGGGGTCGTCGGGATCATCACCGTCGTCACGGTCGCGCGCTTCTCGAGCCGCCTGGGCATCGCGGCTCCGCTCGTCCTCGTGGTCGTCGGCATCGGCGCCTCCTACCTTCCGGGCGTGCCCGAGATCGAGGTCGAGCCGGAGCTGATCCTGGCGGGCGTGCTGCCGCCGCTGCTCTACTCCGCCGCGATCCAGGTGCCGTTGACCGATCTCCGGCGGAACCTCCGGTCGATCTTCGGCCTGTCCGTGCTGCTCGTCTTCGTGACGGCGATCGTCGTGGGCGTCTTCCTCTACCTCCTCCTCCCCGACCTGAGCCTTCCGGCGGCGATCGCGCTGGGCGCCGTCGTCAGTCCGACCGACGCGGTCGCGGCGACCTCCATCGGCAAGAAGCTCGGGCTGCCGCCGCGTCTCGTCACCGTGCTCGAGGGCGAGAGCCTCGTGAACGACGCCTCCGCGCTGGTGCTGCTGCGTGCGGCGACGGCGGCGACGGCCGTCGTGGGCGCCTCGGTCTCGGCCGATGCGATCGACATCGGCGAGGTCGGGGTGCTCTTCGTCTACTCCGTCGTCATGGCGATCGTGCTCGGGATGGTGATGGGCGTCATCACCGTCTTCGTCCGCTCCAAGCTCCGCGACCCGGTGCTCGATACCGCCGTCTCCTTCGCCGTCCCGTTCCTGGCCTACATCCCGGCGGAAGAGCTGGGCGCGTCCGGTGTGCTCGCCGTCGTCGTCACCGGCATCTACACCGGGCACAACAGCGCCCGCTTCCTCAGCCCGCAGTCGCGGATCAGCGAGCGGGTGAACTGGCGCACCGTCCAGTTCCTGCTCGAGAACGGCGTCTTCCTGCTGATGGGCGCCGAGATCAAGGTGATCATCGGCGAGGTCGAACCCGGCGAGCTGGGGGTCGGCGAGGCGGTCTTCCTGGGGCTCGCGACCGTGGTGCTGCTGATCGTGCTGCGGACGCTCTTCGTCTGGCCGCTCCTGGTGTGGCTGCGCAACTCCGGGCGCCGGGCCGAGCGCATCAACCGCCGCCTGGCGGTGGGGGTCATGCGCCTGCGCAACAGCGCGACGACGGACGAGCGCTTCCGCCGACGCCAGGTCCGCGCGGAGAAGCTCTACACCCGTCGCGAGACCGACCTGGCGGCGACCACCAGCGAGGCCTTCGGCTGGCGGGGCGGAGTGATCCTGTCGTGGTCCGGGATGCGCGGCGTGGTCACGCTCGCCGCGGCGCAGTCGCTGCCGGCCGAGACGCCGTACCGCGAGCAGCTGATCCTGATCGCCTTCACCGTCGCCGTCGTGACGCTGCTGCTGCAAGGGGCGACGCTCCCCGCCCTGATCCGGCTGACGGGGATCCAGGGGAGCGACCGCGACGCCGATCGACGCGAGCTCGCGACGCTGCTCGACGAGGTCGCGGCGACGGGGATCCAGGCGCTGCCCGAGGCGGTGGCGGAGCTTCCGGACGGGGTGGTCGGCCCGCGCGTGCTCGAGCGGGTCCGTCGCGACACCCTCACCCGCTCGCAGGTCGCGTGGGAGCAGGTGGACCGCGACGAGGCCGCTCCGCTCGGCCCGCACGCCCAGTACCTGCTGCTGCGCCGCGCCGTCCTGCTCGCCGAGCGCGAGGCGCTGCTGGAGGCCAGGGGACGCGGTCTCTACTCGTCGCGGATCCTGCGGCGGGCCCAGATGATGCTCGACGCCGAGGAGACCCGGCTCGAGCTGGACGACACCTCGCACTGAGAGCGGCTCCTACACTGGGGGGATGCCGCGCAGCAATCGACCTCGGGGGAGTCGGCGCGAGGGCGACGACGAACCCCGCGACCTCTCGCAGATGATGGCGGGCTGGCGCCGCACCGAGATCCGCGGAGGCCGCGACTGGAACGTGCAGCCCGTCTCCTCCGCCCGCGCGGTCAAGAACTACCTCTGCCCCGGCTGCGGCCAGACCATCGACGTGGGCCTCGCGCACGTCGTCGTCTGGCGCGGCGACGGAGCACTCGGCGACGCGGCGGATCTCGCCGGACGCCGTCACTGGCACAGCCACTGCTGGCGCATCGAAGGAGCACGATGACGAACGAGATCCGCGGAGGCGTCGTCCTCCCCGCGAGGCGCGAGGAGATCGAGCTGCGGACCTCCGACGGGCTCGTGCTCGTCGGCGAGCTGGCCCTGCCGCTCGAGCGGGAGCCGGTCGCGACGCTGGTGACCCTGCATCCCCTCCCCACCCACGGCGGGTTCATGGACTCGCACATCCTGCGCAAGGCTGCTGCCCGCCTGCCGGCGCTGGCCGATCTCGCCGTCCTGCGCTTCAACACGAGAGGGACGTCCTCGCCGCGCGGCACCAGCGAGGGTGCGTTCGACGGAGGGACGGGGGAGCGCGCCGACGTCGCTGCGGCGATGCAGCTGGTCGCCGACCGCGGCCTCCCGCACCCCTGGCTGGTCGGCTGGTCCTTCGGCACGGAGCTGGCGCTGAAGTGGGGGAGGGAGCACCCGGTCGACGGGGCGATCCTCCTGTCGCCGCCGCTGCACCGCGCCACGGCCGACGAGGTCGCGGCGTGGGCCGGGGACGGTCGCCCGCTCGTGGCGCTCATCCCCGAGTTCGACGACTACCTCCGCCCCGAAGCCGCCGCGGAGCGCTTCGCGTCCGTTCCGCAGATCGAGCTCGTCGCCGTCGACGGGGGCAAGCACCTCTGGGTGGGCGAGGCGCAGACGAGGCGGGTGCTGGACGAGATCGTGCGCGTCGTCGCACCGGCGTCCTCCCCGCTGCCGACCGAGTGGGCGGGCGAGCTGGGCTGATCACCGCGGCCCAGCCGTGAGAAGGGGAGGAGCCCGCTTCCGCGGGCTCCTCCCCTGATCCGTCTCCTCGACTCAGCGGGAGGAGCGCTCCGATCCGTCGTCGTCGGACTCCTCGCCCGAGTCGCCCGCGATCTCGTCGATGTGCCCGATCAGGCCGCGCAAGCCCTTCACGTAGCCGGCGATCGCATCGCGCTCGGTGCGGATCTCGTCGAGGCGCCCCTCCGCGGTGCTGACGAGCTGCCTGTTGCGCTTCTCGGCATCGGCGATCATCTCCTGCGCCCGCTCGCGCGCTTCGGCGAGGAGGCGGTCCGACTCGTCCTGGGCGTCGCGGCGCAGTCGCGTGGTCTCGTCGAGGGCGTCGCTGCGCAGAGCATCGGCCTCGAGGCGCTTGTCGTTCGCGCGCCGCAGGGCGTCGGCCAGCTGCAGGTTCGACTCGTCCAGGTAGCGCTGCGTCTGCGCCACGGCCTCCTGGTGGCGGAGGAGGTGGTCGCGGTCGGCCTCCTCGCGACGGGCCGCGAGCTCGACGGTCAGGTCGATGCGCGCCTGCTCCACGTCGCGCGAGAGAGCGGAGGCCTCGTCGGCCGCCGCGCTGCGCAGTCCTGCGATCTCGGCGTCGAGCAGTGCGACGGCCTCGGCCCGCTCGTGCGCCAGTCGCGTCCGCTGATCGTCGAGCTCGCGGGCGGCCTCCGCGCGCCCGGCCACCAGCTCGGCGTCGAGCGCTGCGCGAGCGGACGTCACATCGGCGTCCAGCGCGGCGCGTGCCGACGACACCTCGGCGGCGACGGCGGCGCGGGCCTCGGCGATCTCGGCCTCGACGGCGGCGCGGAGGCGGGCCACCTCGGAGGCGACCTCGGCGCGCAGGAGCTCGTTGCTCTGCGCCAGGCGCGCGGCCTCGGCGCGGGCGATCTCGACCTCCCGGGCGGCGACGGCGCGCATCTCGGCCGCCTCGCGCTCGGCCTCGGAGCGGATGGCGGCGGCCTCGCGCTTCGCGGTCGCCCGGGTCTCGGCGGCCTCGGTCGCGACGGTGCCGCGGATGGCGGCCGCCTCCCGGACCGCGTCCTGCGTCATGACGTCCCGGTCGTCGGCGGCCTTGCCGAGGGTGGCGGCGGCCTGCGCCTCGGACTCGTTGCGGGTCCGGTCGGCACGGCGGCGCGCCTCCGACACGAGGCGCTCGGCCTCGTCGCGCGCCTCCTGCAGGATCCGGTCGCCGTCGTCGCGGGTGGAGCGCCGCAGCGCCGACGCGTCGTTCTCGGCCTGCGCGATGATCCGCTCGGACTGCTCCTCCGCCACGCGGAGGGTGTGCTCGAGCTTGGCGCCCAGACCCGCGTAGGTCGGGGCGCCGACCTGCTGCAGCTCCTTCTCGAGCTGGTCGATGCGCGCGGCGAGCCGCTTGGACTCGCGGCCGCTCTCGGCCGCCTGGGTGTTCGCGTGGATCAGCTCGCGCCGCAGACCCTGGATGGCCTTGTCGACCTCGTCGCGGTCGTACCCGCGGAACGCCTGGGTGAATTCGGCCTCGTCGCTTGCCACGTCGTCTCCTCCGGATGGATCAGCGCCACGCTCGCGGCACTCCGGGAAGTTTAGTCAGCGGCTCGCTCCCGGCCCGGGGCGACACCCGCGCGCGCCGCCGACCGTGCGCACTCTCGGCTGTTCCCTGGGTTCGTCGGAGGGCATCGGCTATCGTGGACTGTCTTTGTCTGTTGCCGTCGCGCCCCGGTCCGTCGTACCACCCGAACCGGCGGAGGCCGCCACCCCGATCCGGCAACGCAGGAGGAGTACTTTCGTGCGGTTCGTCTTCGCCATCATCGCCACGGTCATCGCAGCAGCGCTGATCGCCCTCGGCATCGGTCAGAGGACGGTGTGGGCCCCGCCCGAGTCGCTCACCGCCCGAGCGGTCCTCGACTCCGATGCGCCCTACGCTGTCGTCGACGGCAGCGTGCTCGCCTCCAACGAGGGCCGCCAGTCGATCACCGTCGAGGGGGAGGGCGACCTGGTCCTCACCTACGCCCGCACGAGCGACGTGCTCGGCTGGGTCGGAGGCTCGGAGTACGACGAGATCGGCTACGACGCCGAGACCGACGAGCTCACCGCCACCACCGAGACCGGCACGCCGATCGAGCTCGCGGCGGACGACGCCACCGCCGATGCCGCCGTCGTCGACCCCCGTGGTGCCGACCTCTGGCTCGAGCAGGTCGAGGGCGCCGGCCGCATCGACGTCGCACTCGATGTGCCTGAGGACATCTCCCTGCTCATCGCCACCGACGGCACCGCTCCGGCGGCCGACGAGATCCGGGTGAGCTGGCCCGTGGACACCGCGACCCCGCTGGCCGGACCGCTCCTCGCGGGCGGCGCCCTGTTCCTCCTCATCGGCCTCGGTCTCTACGTCTGGGCCTTCGTGCACCTGCGCCGCCAGCACGGACCGCGTCGCAAGGGACCGCAGGGCAAGGTGCCGCGCGGCGCCCGCCGCCCGCGCGCCCGCGCCGGGATCCAGGCGTCGCTCGCCTCGCCGGCGCCGAGCCGCCGCCGCGGACTCCTCGTCCTGCCGGTCGTGCTCGGAACGACCGCACTGCTCGCGGGCTGCAGCTCCGACTACTGGCCCGACCTCGCGGTGGGCGCCAGCGCGACCCCGACCGCCACCGCGACGTCCACCGCCGGAGCGGAGCCGATCGCCGAGATCCCGACCCCCGTCGTCACCACGCAGCAGGCGGAGGCGATCGTCGCCTCGATCGCCGACGTCGCGTCGGCCGCCGACGCGGCCCGCGACGCGTCGGTGCTCGCCGAGCGCTTCCAGGGCGAGGCCCTGACCGAGCGGACCACCAACTACGACGTCGTGAACAAGGGCGGGACGATCGATCCGCCGCAGGCGATCCCCGCCTCCCCGGTCAGCGTCGTCCTGCCTCAGGACACCGAGACGTGGCCGCGCCTGGTCACCGCCGTGGTCGGGGACCCCGCCGACACGACCACGGCGCCCATCGCCCTGATGATGAGCCAGGCCAGCCCGCGCGTGGACTACAAGGTCGACTACGCGATCTCGCTCGAGGCCAACGCCCGCATCCCCGATGTCGCGCCCGTCACCGTCGGCACCTCGATCGTCGCCCCCGACTCCAAGCTGATGACCCTCGCGCCCGAGACGGTGGGAGCGGCCTACGCCGACATCCTCGCCAACGGCGACGCGAGCCAGTACGCCGAGCTGTTCGCCCCCGAGGGCGACACCCTGCGCGGCCAGGTCGGCGTCGACAAGAAGACCGCCGACCGGGAGGCGCTGCCCGACACCGCCTCGATCGAGTTCTCGAACAAGGCCGGCACCTCGCCCACCATCGCCCTCGCCACGAACGACTCGGGCGCCCTCGTCGCCGCGAGCATCGCCGAGGTCTCCACGGTCCGACCGACCGCGGAGGGGTCGACCGTCTCGACGTCCGGCGCCTCGCAGACGCTGCTCGGCACCGACAAGTCGACGACGGGCATCGAGACCACCTACGGTTATCAGTTGTTGTTCTACGTACCGCCCGTCGGATCGGAGGAGAAGATCGTCATGCTCGGATGGAGCCAGGGACTCGTCTCGGTGGTGCAGCTGCCGTGAGCGCCGTCCCGCCCCTGCCCGGAAACCTCCGCGGCGCCGTCGACCTGTCCAGCCTCGTGAACCGGCGCGCGCCTCAGCCGCCCGCGCCGGCCGCCGCTCCCGGAGGCGCGCCCGCCGGATCGGCCCCCGCCAACCCGCTGCTGCTCACCGCCGGCGACGCAGAGTTCGACCAGGTCGTGCAGCTCTCCTCACGCGTCCCCGTCATCGTGGATCTGCGCGGCTCCTGGTCCGAGCAGAGCACGAGCATGACCGCGCTGCTCGAGAAGGTCGTCGTCTCGTACGCCGGAGCGTTCGTGCTCGTCGGCGTCGACGCGGAGTCGAGCCCCCAGCTCGCCCAGGCGTTCCAGGTGCAGTCCGTGCCGACCGTCGCCGCCGTCATCGCCGGGCGCCCGGTGCCGCTGTTCAGCGGACTCATCACCGAGGAGCAGCTCCGCGACCTGCTCGAGCAGCTGCTCCAGCTCGCCGCGCAGAACGGAGTGACGGGGTCGGTCCCCGTCGAGGGCGTCGCGACCGAGGACGGTGCCGAACCCGAGGCAGCCCCTCTGCCGCCGCACCACCAGGAGGCGTACGACGCCATCGACGCCGGCGATTACGACGCAGCGATCACCGAGTACGAGACCGCCATCGCACAGAACCCGCGCGACGACCTCGCCGTCGCCGGTCTCGCACAGGTGAAGCTGCTGAAGCGACTCCAGGGGAAGACCCTGGAGGAGGTGCGCTCCACCGCAGCCGCCGAGCCCTCGAACCTCGACGCGCAGCTCGCCGTCGCCGATCTCGATGTCTCCGGCGGCCACGTCGAGGACGCCTTCGACCGCCTGCTGTCGATCTTCCCCCGGCTCGACGCCGACGGGAAGGCGAGCGTCCGGGCGAGACTGCTCGAGCTGTTCGAGATCGTCGGGACCACCGACCCCCGCGTGAACAAGGCGCGGGCGCGGTTGACGGGCTTGCTGTACTGAGTCCTTTGGCGGGGCGAGCGCATGCGCTCGCCCTGCCGCAGTCGGCTGGGTGGGTGGTCGCGCATCGCAGAGCGTCCTGCGAACGGCTCGCTCGAAACGCTGGTACGCGTTTCTCGCTCATCGCCTCGCAGACGGGCGGCTGGTCAGTCCTCCGGGACTCGAGCGAGACCTCCGTTGCGCGGTCGGGCTCGGCGCGGACGGGGGTGAGCGTGCTGCGCACGGCTCCTTCGAGTGAGCGTGTTGCGCACGGCTCCTTGGGCTGAGGGTGCTGCTCAGGGGTTCTTCTACTGAGCGTGCTGCGCACGGCTCCTTCGAAGGAGCGTGCTGCGCACGACTCGCTCGATCGTGTGCGCCGCGCCTAGTTCCCTCGACCGGGCGTGACGCGCGCGTGGGTCGCCGGTGAACGTGCGTCGCCGCGGGCTCGTGGCAGTTGCGCCGAGAAGGGTCGCCGCCGGTCGTAGGTCGCCGATCGGTGGGATGGAACGAGAACGGCGGGCGGAGGGGCGCTGGGCGCCCGCTCCGCCCGCCGTGACGGGGCTCCGGGGTCAGTCGGAGGCGGGGCGCAGGTAGAGGGCGGCCAGCGGGGGGAGGACGACCTCGGCGGAGGCGGGGCGGCCGGACCACGGCTCGTCCTTCGCCTCGACGGAGCCGAAGTTGCCCACTCCCGAACCGCCGTAGATCTCGGCGTCCGTGTTCAGCAGCTCCTCCCAGCGACCGGCGACCGGCAGGCTCACGCGGTAGCCGTGCACCGGCGACCCCGAGAAGTTGACGATCACCGCGACGGGTCGACCCTGCTTGTCCTTGCGCAAGAACGAGATGACGTTCGGAGCGGCCGAGCCGCCGTCGATCCACTCGAAGCCGGCCTGGTCGAAGTCGAGCTCCCAGAACTGCGGCGACTCGCGGTAGACGCGGTTCAGAGCGCCGACCAGGTCGAAGAGGCCGCGGTGAGCGGGCTGGTCGAGGATCCACCAGTCCAGGCCCCGCTCCTCCGACCACTCGGAGTACTGGCCGAACTCCTGGCCCATGAACAGCAGCTGCTTGCCCGGGTGCGCCCACATGAAGGCGAGGTAGGCCCGCAGGTTCGCCCGCTGCTGCCAGTGGTCGCCGGGCATCTTCTGGATCAGCGAGCCCTTGCCGTGCACGACCTCGTCGTGGCTGATCGGCAGGACGAAGTTCTCGCTGAACGCGTAGACGAACGAGAAGGTGATCTCGCCCAGGTGGTACTGGCGCCACAGCGGGTCGTTCGCCATGTAGTCCAGCGAGTCGTGCATCCAGCCCATGTTCCACTTGAGCCCGAAGCCGAGCCCGCCCGAGACGGTGGGCTGGGTGACGCCCGGCCAGCTGGTCGACTCCTCGGCGATCATCATGATGCCGGGGTAGAGCTTGTAGGCCGTGGCGTTCACCTCCTGCAGGAAGCTGATCGCCTCGAGGTGCTCGCGTCCGCCGTGCTCGTTCGGCAGCCACTCGCCCTCCTTGCGGGAGTAGTCGAGGTAGAGCATCGACGCCACGGCGTCGACGCGCAGTCCGTCGACGTGGAACTCCTCGAGCCAGTAGAGCGCGTTCGCGACGAGGAAGTTGCGGACCTGCGTGTGACCGAAGTCGAAGACGTAGGTGCCCCAGTCCATCTGCTCGCCACGGCGCCAGTCCGGGTGCTCGTAGAGCGGTTCGCCGTCGAAGCGGGCGAGCGCGAAGTCGTCCTTGGGGAAGTGTCCGGGCACCCAGTCGACGATGACGCCGATGCCGGCCTTGTGCAGCCGGTCGATCAGGTACTTGAGGTCGTCGGCGGTGCCGAAGCGGCTGGAGGCCGCGTAGTAGCCGGTGACCTGGTAGCCCCAGGAGCCGCCGAAGGGGTGCTCGGCGAGCGGCATGAACTCCACGTGGGTGAAGCCCAGCTCGGTCACGTACTCGATCAGCGGATCCGCGAGGTCGCGGTAGCCCAGGCCGGGGCGCCAGGAGCCGAGATGGATCTCGTAGACGCTGAGCGCCTGCCCGTGCGGGTCGACGGCGGCGCGCTGCTCCATCCACGCGGAGTCGCTCCACCGGTGGTGCGAGACCGGGATCCGCGAGGCGGTCGCGGGCGGGACCTCCGTGGACCGCGCCATCGGGTCCGCCTTGCGGACCCAGCGGCCGTCCCGCGAGAGCAGGTCGAACTTGTACGGGGCGCCGGGCTCGGGACCCGGGACGAAGATCTCCCAGACGCCGGTGACCCCGAGGTTGCGGAGGGAGTGGCCCTCGCCGCTCCAGTCGTTGAAGTCGCCGACGACGCGCACGGCCTGGGCGTGCGGCGCCCAGACCGAGAACGAGGTGCCCCAGACGCCCTCGTGCTCGCGGTGCCGTGCGCCGAGAGCCTCCCAGAGCCGCTCGTGGCGGCCCTCGCCGATCAGGTAGAGGTCGAAGTCGCCGACCGTCTTGGAGAACCGGTAGGGATCCTCCGCGGTCCACTCGCCGCCGTCGCCGTACCGCGCCTCGATCGTGTACGGCTGCGGGCCGAGGATGTGGAAGCCCTGCCAGATGCCGTCGTGCAGGTGGGTCAGTTCGACGCGCGCTCCGGTGGAGAGCACGGCGACGACCTTCTCGGCGAGCGGGCGGCGCACGCGCACGACCGTCACCGGATCCACGACGCCCGGCGCCGCGACCACGTGCTGTCCGAGCACGTGGTGGGGGAGCGCGTTGCTGCCCGTCGCGAGCTGCTGCAGGATCCACTCCTCGATCACGGGGAGCTCGATCGCGGCGGAGCCCTCGATCACGGAGTCGGCCGCTGCCGCACCGGTCGCGCCGTCCGCCACCTGCGGACCGTCGACGGCGGCGCCGCCGTCCGACGCGTCGTCCGAACCGGTCGCCGCGGCCGGGACCGGCGCCTCGTCCATGCCGGTGCCGGTGGTCGTCGCCGAGCTCGTGCCCGTGGTCACGACCGACTCGGCACGCGGCTCGAGTCCGGCCTCGTCGGCCGGGGTGGGGACGTCTCCGCCGGGAACAGTGCCGCTCATCGCTCGTCCGCCTTCACGCTCAGGATGTGCACCGGCTCGACGAAGGAGTCCAGGCGCACGTAGTTGTCGCTCGACCAGGTCCAGACGGCCCCGGTGATCAGGTCCTCGACCTCGTAGCTGTCGCCCCACTCCAGACCGAGGGAGGGGAGGTCGAGGTGCACCGTCGTCTCCCGGGCGGAGTGCGGGTCGGTGTTGACCACGATGATCAGGGTGTCGGCCGTGCCGGTCCCCGTGAACTCCTTCTGCAGGTGCTTCGTGTAGACGATGATCGCGTCGTCGTCGCTGCCGTGCACCTGGAGGTTCCGGCGCTGCGCGAGCGCCGGGTGGGCCTTCCGGATCTCGTTGAGCCGCGTGATGTACGGCGCGAGTGAGCGTCCGGAGGCCTCGGAGGCGTCCCAGTCGCGCGTCTTGTACTCGAACTTCTCGTTGTCGATGTTCTCCTCGGCACCCGGACGGGCGACGTTCTCGACGAGCTCGTAGCCGGCGTAGACGCCCCAGAGCGGCGAGGCCGTCGCAGCGAGGGCCGCACGCACCTTGTACGCCGCCGGGCCGCCGTACTGCAGGTACTCGGTGAGGATGTCCGGCGTGTTCACGAAGAGGTTCGGCCGCATGTAGTCGGCCGTCTCGTGCGAGATGCTCGTGAAGAACTCCGCGAGCTCCTCCTTGGTGTTGCGCCAGGTGAAGTACGAGTACGACTGCTGGAAGCCCACTTTGCCCAGAGCGCGCATGATCGCCGGCCGGGTGAACGCCTCCGCGAGGAAGACGACGTCCGGGTGCTCGGCGTTCACCTCGTGGATGATCCACTCCCAGAAGTCGAGCGGCTTCGTGTGCGGGTTGTCGACACGGAAGATCTTGACCCCGAGGGAGATCCAATGGCGCAGGATCCGCAGCGACTCCTGGCGGATGCCCTGGGGGTCGTTGTCGAAGTTGATCGGATAGATGTCCTGGTATTTCTTCGGCGGGTTCTCGGCGTAGGCGATCGTGCCGTCGGGGAGCGTCGTGAACCACTCCGGGTGGCTCGTCACCCACGGGTGGTCGGGCGACGCCTGCAGGGCGAAGTCGAGGGCGAGCTCGAGGCCCGCCTCCTTCACGGCGTCGTGGAACGCGGTGAAGTCCTCGACCGTGCCGAGGTCGGGGTGGATCGCGTCGTGCCCGCCCTCGGCCGCGCCGATCGCCCAGGGCGAGCCGGGGTCGGAGGGGCCGGCGTCCAGCGTGTTGTTGGGCCCCTTGCGGAAGGTGCGCCCGATCGGGTGGATCGGCGGCAGGTAGAGCACGTCGAAGCCCATGGCCGCGACGGCCGGGAGGCGCTTCGCCGCCGTGCGGAACGTGCCGCTCGAGACGGTGCCGTCCTCGTGGCGCACGGCGCCCTCGGAGCGGGGGAAGAACTCGTACCAGGCGCCGACGCCCGCCCGGGTGCGCTCCACGTGCACGGTGCGCGGCTCGGAGAGGCTCGAGAGGCTCATCACCGGACGCTGGGCGAGCGCGCCGTGGACCGCCGCGTCCTCGGCGGCGGCGAGTCGCTCCTCCGGGGACAGCGAGGTGTCGCCGACGCTCGAGGCGGCCTCGGCGAGCAGCGAGCGCTCGGCGCCGGAGCGCGTGGCGTCCTCGGCCGCCGTTCCGAGCAGCTGAGCGCCGACCGCGAAGGTCACGTCGATGTCGAGACCAGCCGGGATCTTGATCTCGGCGGTGTGCAGCCAGGTCGCCCAGTCGTCGGCGAACGAGCGGATGCGGTAGGTCCAGTCGCCCTCGGCGTCCAGCAGCACCAGGCGTCCGTACCGGTCGGTGCCGGTGGCGAGGAGCGCCATGCGGTGCTGCGACTCGGCGCCGGAGGGCGAGGTCAGGAGGAGGTCCACGCCGATGAGGTCGTGGCCCTCGCGGAACGCGGTGGCGGCGAACGGGACGACCTCGCCGACGAACGCCTTCGCGGGCCAGCGGTCGTCCTCGAGCCTCGGCTGCGGGTCGATGATCGGGATGCGCTCCGCGCGGGTGCGGTAGCCGCTGCCCGCCGGGACCGGTGCCTGGGCCGCGGGCGGTGCCTGCTGCTCCGCGACGGGCGCGGGTTCGGGAGGCGTCACCGCCTGCTCGGTCGGGGCGGGACGGCCGCGGGCCGCTCGCCGTGCGTCTTTGCCGTGTGAGGACGTGCCGAAAGGTGTCTGAGCCACGTCACGACAGTAGCGACCCCGGCGCGCATCGGCATGCCGGTTGCGCCCGCCCGCAGCCCTGTGCAAATGCGCCGCGCGGAAGCCCGCGACGAGTCCGCTCGCGGGCCGATCCGGTCCGCTAGGGTGTGCGAGCGCGCGAGAGCCCGGCGCTCTGCGCCCGTGCACGCCGGGGTCCGCGGAGAGTCGAGGAGTCCCGTGAAGGCCATCCGTCGTTTCACCGTCCGATCGGTCCTGCCGCCCGAGCTCGCCGCTCTCGGCGAGCTGGCCGGGAACCTGCGCTGGGCCTGGCACGAGCCCACCCGCCGCCTGTTCGAGCGCGTGGATCCCGAGCTCTGGCGCCGCGGGGAGCCGACCCCACCGCTCTGCTCGGCGCGGTCAGCCCCGAGCGCCTCGCCGAGCTCGCCGGCGACCGCGGCTTCGTCGAGGACGCGTGGCGGCTGCGCGAGGAGCTCGAGCGCTACCGGAGCGAGCCGCGTTGGTACCAGTCGCTGCCCGCGACGGCCCCGCGCTCCATCGCCTACTTCTCGCCCGAGTTCGGCATCGCGGCCGCGCTGCCCCAGTACTCCGGCGGTCTCGGGATCCTCGCGGGCGACCACCTCAAGGCGTCGTCCGACCTCGGAGTCCCGCTGACGGGTGTCGGCCTCTTCTACCGCTCGGGCTACTTCTCGCAGGGCCTCTCGGCCGACGGCTGGCAGATCGAGTCCTACCCCTCCCTCGACCCCGACGGGCTGCCGCTGCGCGTCGTCCGCCTCGCCGACGGCTCGGCCGCCCGGATCGTGCTGGCGCTGCCCGAGGGCCGAGCGCTCTACGCCCGCGTCTGGCGGGCCGAGGTCGGCCGGGTGACGCTGCTCCTGCTCGACACCGACATCCCCGAGAACGAGGACTCGCTCCGCTCGGTCACCGACCGCCTCTACGGCGGCGGAGGCGAGAACAGGCTGCTGCAGGAGCTCCTGCTGGGCATCGGCGGCGTCCGCGCGCTCGAGCTCTGGGCCGAGGTGTCGGGGACCGCGCTGCCGGAGGTGTTCCACACCAACGAGGGTCACGCGGGCTTCCAGGGGCTCGAGCGCATCTCGGGCCTGATCGGCTCGGGGCTCGCGTTCGACGAGGCGCTCCAGGTGGTCAGGGCGGGGACCGTCTTCACGACGCACACCCCCGTGCCGGCCGGCATCGACCGGTTCGACCTGTCGCTGGTGCGGGAGTACTTCTCGACCGAGCTCCTGCCGGGCGTCCAGGTCGACGACGTGCTCGCCCTGGGGGCGGAGTCGTACGACGGCGGCTCCGAGCGGATGTTCAACATGGCGGTCATGGGGCTGCGCCTCGCGCAGCGCTCCAACGGCGTCTCCCAGCTGCACGGCGAGGTCAGCCGCGGCATGTTCTCGGGGCTGTGGCCCGGTTTCGACACCGCCGAGGTGCCCATCGGATCGGTCACCAACGGCGTGCACGCGCCGACCTGGACCGACCCCGTCCTGACGTCCCTGGCCCGCGAGCGGCTGGGCACTGAGGACACCACACGGGCCGACTGGTCCTCGGGCGCGCTCAGCGACTACGACCTCTGGGCGGCAAGGCGCACGATGCGCGAGCAGCTCGTCCGCGACGCCCGGATCCGCGCCGCGCGCTCCTGGGCCGAGCAGAACCCGGGCGGCCTGCCCCCGGCCTGGCTCGACGAGCTCCTGGACCCGGACGTGCTGACGATCGGATTCGCCCGTCGCGTGCCGACGTACAAGCGCCTGACGCTGATGCTCCACGACCCGGAGCGGCTGCGCGCGCTGCTCACGCATCCCGAGCACCCGATCCAGATCGTGATCGCGGGCAAGTCGCATCCGGCCGACGAGGAGGGCAAGCGGCTGATCCAGCGTCTCGTCCGCTTCGCTCAGGAGGCGGACGTCCGGCGTCGCATCGTCTTCCTCCCCGACTACGACATCGCCATGGCGCAGCTGCTCTACCCGGGCACCGACGTGTGGCTGAACAACCCGCTGCGCCCGCTCGAGGCCTGCGGCACCTCCGGCATGAAGGCGGCGCTGAACGGCTCGCTCAACCTGTCGATCCTCGACGGCTGGTGGAACGAGTACTTCGACGGCGAGAACGGCTGGGCGATCCCCTCCTCCGATCGCGCCCTCGACCCCGAGGCGCGCGACACCCTCGAGGCCGATGCACTGTACGAGCTGCTCGAGACGGAGGTCGTGCCGCGGTTCTACGAGCGCGACCACGACGGCGTCCCGAGGCGCTGGGTCCGCTCGATCCGGCACACCCTGGCGACGCTCTCGCCCGAGCTGTCGGCCGAGCGGATGGTGCAGCAGTACGTCGACGCCCTCTACCGGCCGGCGGCCGAGGCGGGCCGCGAGGTCGCCGTCGATCACTTCGAGCCCGCGAAGGAGCTGTCGGCGTGGAAGTCGCGCGTCCGCGCCGGATGGCCGGGAGTGGCGGTCGCCTCGGTCGAGTCGGGCGGGATCGACGCGGTCCCGCAGCGCGGTGATCGGCTGGCGGTGCGCGCCGGGGTCCTGCTCGGCGATCTCGCGCCCGAGGATGTCACGGTGCAGGTCGTCTACGGCACGACCGCGTCGGACGGCTCGCTCACCGATGTCCGCAGTCAGGACCTCGAGGTCGCCGAGGCCGCCGGAGCGGTCGTCCCCGCCGATGCGGTCGGCAGGACCCCCTACGCCGGTGTGGTGGAGCTCGATCGCAGCGGCACCTTCGGCTACACCGTCCGGGTCGTCCCGAAGCACCGTCTGCTCGCTCGCGCGGCGGAGCTCGGGCTGGTCGCGGCCGCCGGCTGAGGCGTCAGCGGCCGATGGCGGCCGTGATCGCCCCGGTCGCCGCGATCAGGTCGGCCGGGGCGAGCTCGATGTCGAAGCCACGGCGCCCGCCCGAGACGAGGACCGTGTCGAAGAGCTCGGCTGTCTCGTCGAGCACCGTGCGGTGGCGCGTCTTCTGGCCGATCGGCGAGATGCCGCCGAGCACGTAGCCGGTGCGGCGCTGCGCGAGAGCCGGGTCGGCCATCGCGGCCTTCTTGCCGCCGACCGCCGCCGCGAGCTCCTTGAGATCGAGCGATCCGGTGACCGGCACGACGCCGACGACGAGCTCGCCGTCGACATCGGCCAGCAGCGTCTTGAAGACGCGGTCGGGCTCGACGCCGAGCGCCTCGGCCGCCTCGGTGCCGTAGCTGGTCGTGGACGGGTCGTGGCGGTACTCGCGCGGCGTGAACGGGATGCCGGCCGTCGTCAGCGCGACGGTCGCCGGCGTGCCGGGGCCGCTCCTGGCCGCCATCAGCCGGCTTCCCCGGTCATCGCTCCGTGCGCCGCGAACAGCTGCATCGACGTCCCCGCGACGCGGATGACCTGCCCGGGCTCGAACGTCTCGCCGTGCTCGAGGGGCACGGCCTCGTCGCTGTTCCAGAGGCGGGTGTACCCGGTCACGCCCTCGCTCTCGGCGAGCACGACGCTCGTCTCGTGCTCGACGCCGTGCACCACGAGCAGCACCCGGTCCGGATCCTCGGTCTCGGGGGTGGAGGTGGCGAGGTACTGCATCGTCCGGTTCTCGGCCGAGGTCCAGTCGTGCTCGGACATCCGCCGGCCGTGCACGTCGAACCAGTGCATCGTGCTCGCGCTCGGCGTCACCTCGCCCTCCCTGCCGTAGCGGGAGGGTCGCAGCGCCGGGTGCTCGCGGCGGAGCCGGATCAGAGCGCGGGTGTGCTCGCGCAGGTCGAGCTGCCAGTCGCTGCGGCTGTCCCAGCGGAGCCAGGTGAGGTCGGAGTCCTGGCAGTAGGCGTTGTTGTTGCCGCGCTGACTGCGGCCGAACTCGTCGCCCGCGGTGATCATCGGCACTCCGGCCGAGAGCAGGAGCGTGCCCAGCAGATTGCGCATGGCCTTGCGGCGCGCGAGCGTGACACCCTCGTCGGGAGTGGGCCCTTCGAAACCGTGGTTGAAGGAGCGGTTGTTGTCCGAACCGTCCCGATTCGACTCGCCGTTGCCGATGTTGTGCTTGACGTTGTACGAGACCAGATCGGCGAGGGTGAAACCGTCGTGCGCGGTGACGAAATTGACGGAGGCGAGCGGTCCGCGCTCGGTCGAGAACGTGTTGGAGGACCCGGTCAGTCGGGTGGCGAAGCCGCCGATGCCGACGGGGGCCGTGCCGGCGCGGCGGGCGTAGTCGATGTCCGACAGCCAGAAGTTGCGGACCCGGTCGCGGTAGCGGTCGTTCCACTCCGACCAGCCGATCGGGAAGTTCCCCGTCTGCCAGCCGCCCATGCCCACGTCCCACGGCTCGGAGATCATCTTGACGTCGGCGAGCTCCGGGTCCTCGACTGCGGCGACGAGCAGCGGGTGATCGGGGCGGAAGTGAGCGTTCTCGTCGCGGCCGAGCGTCGCGGCCAGGTCGAGCCGGAAGCCGTCGATGCCGACCTCGGAGGACCAGTACCGGAGGGAGTCGAGCACCATGCGCTGCGCGACGGGCCGCCCGAAGTCGATCGTGTTGCCGCAGCCGGTGACATCGACGTAGTGGCCCTCGTCGGTCTGGCGGTACCAGCTCGCGTCGTCGATGCCGCGCAGACTCGAGCGCGGGCCGTTCGGACCCTCCTCGGCCGTGTGGTTGTAGACGACGTCGAGGATCACCTCGAGCCCGGCCTCGTGCAGCAGCTTCACCATGCCCTTGAACTCGCGGAGCACGGCCGTCGGTCCGCCGCGCTGAGCGGAGGGGGAGGCGTAGGCGGCGTGCGGGCTGAAGAAGTTCAGCGTGTTGTAGCCCCAGTAGTTCGTCAGGCCCTGACGCAGCAGGCGCTGCTCCGAGACGAAGGCGTGCACCGGCAGCAGTTCGACGGCGGTCACTCCGAGCTCCAGGAGCGAGGACACGGTCGATTCGTGCGCCAGCCCCGCGTAGGTGCCGCGGAGCTCGACGGGCAGCGCGGTGTTGAGCTTCGTGAGGCCCTTCACGTGCGCCTCGTAGATCACGGTGCGGTCCAGCGGAGTGCGCGGTTTCGCGGAGGAGCCCCAGTCGAAGGAGTCGTCGACGACGACCGAGCGCCACTCGTTCTCGGCGACCCGGAGCAGTCCCTTCGAGTACGGCTCGAGGAGGGCGGTGCGCGGATCGAAGCGGTGGCGCGGACCCTCGGGACCGTCCACCCGGATCGCGTACCGGCGGCCGACGCTCAGCAGGGCGGACCGGGCGGACCACACGTCGTCCTCGCCGCGCGCGAGCGGCACGGTGCGGGTGACCCAGGCGGGGTCCTTCTCGTCGTAGAGCAGGAGGTCGATCGCGCTCGCGTTCGCCGACCACACGCGCAGCTCGCCGCCCTCCGCGTCCACCCTCACGCCGAGCCGGGACAGAGGGTCGTGAGAGGTCATGCGACTTACAGTAGTGAAGGCCCGGAGACCTCCTCCGCGGCCGCACGCGGACGGGGGACAGCGGTGATCTACCTCGACCACGCCGCGACGACTCCGCTGCGGCCCGCGGCGCTCGCCGCCTTCGTCGAGGCGTCCCGGCACTCCGGCAACCCGTCGTCGGTGCACGGCGCCGGCCAGGAGGCGCGCCGCCGGCTCGAGGACGCCCGCCAGGTCCTCGCCGACGCTCTGGGCTGCGAGCCGATCGAGGTGATCCTGACCGCGGGAGGCACCGAGGCGATCAATCTCGCGCTCAAGGGCCTCTACTGGCAGCGCCGGAGCGAGGACGCGACGAGGCGGCGCATCCTGGTGCCGGCCGGCGAGCACCACGCCACGATCGACAGCGTCGAGTGGCTCGCCCGTCACGAGGGGGCGGACGTCGAGTGGCTCCCGCTCGATGCCGAGGGGGTGCTGCTGCCGGAGGTGCTGGCGGCCGCGATCGCGCGCGACCCCTCCTCCGTCGCCCTGGTCTCGGCGCTGTGGGTCAACAACGAGATCGGCACCATCGCCCCGGTCGTCGAGCTCGCCGCCGTCTGCGCGTCGGCGGGCGTGCCGCTGCATCTGGACGCCGTCGCCGCGTTCGGCCACCTGCCCCTCGATGTCCGGGCTGTGCGCCGTGCCTCCGGCTCGGGAGGGGGAGCGGGGCTCGCGGCGGTCAGCGTCTCCGGGCACAAGGTCGGCGGGCCGGTCGCGACCGGGGCGCTCGTGCTCGCCCGGGACGCCCGGGTCGTCCCGATCCTGCACGGCGGCGGCCAGCAGCGCGGCGTCCGCTCCGGCACCCAGGACGTGCCGGGAGCGGCCGCGTTCGCCGCGGCGGCCGCGGAGGCGTCGGCTGAGATCGCGTCGGAGTCGGTGCGCCTGGCAGCCCTCCGCGACCGACTCGTCGCGGGCGTGCTCGCGGCGGTGCCGGGGGCGAGCCTCACCGGTCCCGCCGTCGACTCCGGACGCCGCGTGGCGAACAACGCGCACCTCGCGTTCCCCGGCGCCCAGGGCGACTCCCTCCTCCTCCTGCTCGACATGGCCGGCGTCTCCGTGTCGACGGGCTCCGCCTGCACCGCGGGGATCCCCGAGCCCTCCCACGTCGTGATGGCCCTCGGCCGGAGCGAGGACGAGGCCAGGGGCGTCCTGCGTCTGACCCTCGGCCGCACCACGACCGACGCCGACATCGACGCGGTGCTCGCGGCTCTTCCCGCGGCCTACACCCGGGCGGCCCGCGCCGGTCTCTCGAACCGGGCGGTCCTGCCCGCGTCCTGAGTGCTCGGACTGCGCGCGCCGCCCGCCCGCTCGTAGACTCGGACGGTGAAGGTTCTCGCGGCGATGAGTGGTGGAGTGGACTCGGCGGTGGCCGCGGCCCGGGCAGTGGAGGCGGGGCACGACGTGGTCGGCGTCCACCTCGCGCTCAGCCGCATGCCGGGCACGCTCCGGACGGGCAGCCGCGGCTGCTGCACGATCGAGGACTCGATGGACGCGCAGCGCGCCGCGAACGTCCTGGGCATCCCGTACTACGTCTGGGACTTCTCGGAGCGCTTCAAGCTCGACGTCGTCGACGACTTCGTGGCCGAGTACTCCGCGGGCCGGACGCCCAACCCGTGCATGCGCTGCAACGAGCGGATCAAGTTCGCCGCCCTGCTCGAGAAGGCGCTCGACCTCGGCTTCGACGCCGTCTGCACAGGCCACTACGCGTCGCTCGTCACCCTGCCGGACGGCGGCCGCGAGCTGCACCGCGCCAGCGACGAGGCGAAGGACCAGTCCTACGTGCTGGGTGTGCTGACCGCCGAGCAGCTCGCCCACTCGATGTTCCCGCTCGGGACGACGCCGTCGAAGGCGGTCGTCCGCGCCGAGGCCGCCGCTCGGGGGTTGAGCGTCGCGAACAAGCCCGACAGCTACGACATCTGCTTCATCCCCGACGGCGACACCCGCGGCTGGCTCTCCGAGCGCGTCGCACCGGAGTCGGGCCCGATCGTCGACCGCGACGGAGCGGTGGTCGGTGCGCACGAGGGGGCGCACGGGTACACCGTGGGCCAGCGCCGGGGACTCCGCCTCGGAGTGCCGGCCGCCGACGGGCGACCCCGCTTCGTGCTCGAGGTGCGGCCGAAGACCAACGAGGTGGTCGTGGGTCCGCGCGAGGCCCTGCGCATCGGGCGGATCGCCGGCTCCCGGTTCACCTGGGCCGGCGCAGCGCCCGAGGACGCCGCCACCCCGTTCCGCTGCGACGTGCAGATCCGCGCGCACGCCGATCCGGTGCCGGCCACCGCGGTCGTGTCGGAGGTCGATGGCAGTGTCGAGCTCGTGATCACCCCCGACTCCCCGCTCGACGGCGTCGCTCCCGGGCAGACCGCCGTCGTCTACCTCGGCACGCGCGTCCTCGGCCAGTGCACGATCGACCGCACCGTCGCCGCCGACCTCGTGGGCGCGCTCTGATGGCCGCCGACGTCCCCGTCGGTCAGCGGGTCGACGAGCTGCGCGAGCGGATCCGCACCGCGAGCGAGAACTACTACGCGGCCGACGCCTCGGTGCTCTCGGACGCCGAGTACGACGCCCTGGTGCGCGAGCTGGCCGCGCTCGAGGCCGAGCACCCCGAGCTCGCCACCGAGGACTCCCCGACCGTGACCGTCGGCGGGATCGTGGCCGCGGGCCTCGCTCCGATCGACCACGCCGAGCGGATGCTGTCGCTCGACAACGTGTTCTCGGCCGACGAGCTGCGCGAGTGGTGCGAGAAGACGGTCGCGTCCGCGGGTCGCGCGATCTCGTGGCTCACCGAGCTGAAGATCGACGGGCTCGCCATCTCGCTCCGCTACGAGCACGGGCGCCTCGTCACCGCCGCCACCCGCGGCGACGGCCGCACCGGCGAGGACGTCACCGTGAACGCGGTGCGGCTGGCCGGCATCCCGGAGCAGCTCTCGGGGGAGGGCCATCCGGCCCTCGTCGAGGTGCGCGGCGAGGTCTTCATCCCGGTGAAGGCCTTCGCCGAGCTCAACGCGCTGCAGGAGCGGCTGCGCGAGGAGGCCGTCGAGGAGTCGCGGGCCCGCTGGGCGGCGCGCCCGGAGGCGACCCGCAAGCCGTTCGAGGAGGAGAAGGCCCGCGACAGCGCGCTGCGCCGCTTCCCGACCTTCGCCAACCCCCGCAACGCGGCGAGCGGCGGTCTGCGCCAGCAGCTCGACAAGAAGTCGGGCCTGGATCTGCGGGCCGGCGAGGCGCGGGTGCAGTCCCTCGCGCTCTACGTGCACGGCCTCGGCGCCTGGCCCGATCCGCCGGTGGCGGCCCAGTCCGAGGTCTACGGACTCCTCGCCTCGTGGGGCCTCCCGGTCAGTGCGCACAACCGCGTCTCCGAGTCGGTCGACGACGTCCTCGCCTTCGTCGAGAAGCACGGTCGCGAGCGGCACTCGGTCGAGCACGAGATCGACGGAGTGGTCGTCAAGGTCGACGAGCTCGCCCTGCACGACGAGCTCGGCGCCACCAGTCGTGCCCCGCGCTGGGCCATCGCCTACAAGTACCCGCCCGAGGAGGTGCACACCAAGCTGCTCGACATCGTGGTGAGCGTCGGCCGCACGGGTCGCGCCACTCCCTTCGCCGTGATGCAGAAGGTCAAGGTGGCGGGCTCCGAGGTGCGCCAGGCCACGCTGCACAACGCCGACGTCGTGAAGGTCAAGGGCGTGCTGATCGGCGACACCGTAGTGCTGCGCAAGGCCGGTGACGTGATCCCCGAGGTGCTCGGGCCGGTCGTCGAGCTGCGCGACGGCTCCGAGCGCGAGTTCGTGATGCCGACGGCCTGCCCGGAGTGCGGCACGACCCTCGCCCCCTCCAAGGAGGGCGACGTCGACCTGCGCTGCCCGAACGCCGAGTCCTGCCCCGCCCAGGTGCGCGGGCGCGTCGAGCACATCGGCGGCCGCGGGGCCCTCGACATCGAGGCGCTCGGCGAGGTGAGCGCCGCCGCGCTGACGCAGCCGCTCGTCCCGGCGGAGCCTCCGCTGCGCACCGAGGCGGGCCTGTTCGAGCTCACCCTCGCGGACCTCTTCCCGATCGAGGTCGTCGTCCGCGACTCCGAGACCGGTCTCGAGAAGCTCGACGCCGCCGGGCGGCCCAAGGTCGTCCGGCCCTTCCAGCGCAAGCGCCAGGTCGCGAAGGACGGGCCGTTCGATCCGGCGGCGTCCGTCTTCGCCGGCGACGAGACCTCGGTCCCGTCCACGAACGCGACGCGCCTGATCGAGAACATCGACAGGGCGAAGACCAAGGAGCTGTGGCGCCTGCTCGTCTCGCTGAGCATCCGGCACGTCGGACCCGTGGCCGCGCGGGCGCTCGCGGGCTACTTCGGCTCACTCGACGCGATCCGGGGGGCGAGCCGCGACGAGCTCGCCGCCGTCGACGGGGTCGGCGGCATCATCGCCGACGCCCTCCTCGACTGGTTCGACGTCGACTGGCACCGCGAGATCGTCGACCGCTGGGCGGCCGCGGGAGTGCGCTTCTCGACCCCGGGCCACCCCGGTCCGGGAGCAGCGGAGGCGGCGGGCGGCGTCCTCGCCGGGCTCACCGTCGTCGCGACCGGATCCCTCGAGGGCTACTCGCGCGAGGGCGCTCTGGAGGCGATCATGCAGGCGGGCGGCAAGGCCGGCTCGAGCGTGTCCAAGAAGACCGACTACGTCGCGGCCGGCCCGGGAGCCGGGAGCAAGCTCGGCAAGGCGGAGCAGCTCGGCGTGCGGATCATCGACGCGGCGCAGTTCCACCTGCTCGTGACCGAGGGGCCCGCCGCGATCGCCCTCCCCGAGGCGGAGGAGCCCGAGGGGGCGGTCGCCGAGGACCTGGCCGCCGAGGACGCCGCCGCTCGGGAGCCCGCCGCCGGAGGGTCGGCGCCCGCCGCCGAGGAGCCCCCCGCCGAGACCGCCTGAGCACCGGGCGGACGGCCCGATCGCTGCTGCGGCCGCGTGGTCGGGGCCGTGCGCCCTGGCCGGGCGGCCGGGAGCCGCTCGGTAGACTGGTCGCCGCATCCTCACGAACCACCGATGGAGACGAATGTCCGAGATCACGGCCGAGACGGTCGCCCATCTGGCCCAGCTGGCCAGGATCGACCTCACACCCGAGGAGATCCAGAACATGACGCGGGAGCTCGGCCAGATCGTCGACTCCGTGGCCGCGGTCCAGGCCGTCGCCACCCCCGACGTCCCGGCGACCAGCCACCCCATCCCGCTCGAGAACGTCTTCCGCCCCGACGTGGTCGGCGAGACGCTCACCCGCGAACAGGCCCTCTCGGGTGCCCCCGAGCACGACGGCAGCCGATTCCAGGTGTCCGCGATCCTGGGGGAGGAGCAGTGAGCGCGCACGGCGAGGAGATCATCCGCCTGAGCGCCTCCGCGCTCTCCGAGAGGCTCGTCGACGGGTCGATCTCGTCGACGGAGGCGACCCGCGCGCACCTCGACCGCATCGCGTCGGTCGACTCCGCGGTGCACGCGTTCCTGCACGTGGCCGAGGAGGCCGCGGTCGGCACCGCCGCCGGGATCGATCGCCGCCGCGCGGCGGGGGAGACCCTCCACCCGCTGGCAGGGATCCCGCTGGCCGTCAAGGACGTCATCGTCACGAACGACATGCCGACCACCAGCGGCTCGCGGATCCTCGAGGGCTGGCGCCCGCCGTACGACGCGACCGTCATGACGAAGGTCCGCGCCGCCGGGCTCGTGCCGATCGGCAAGACCAACATGGACGAGTTCGCGATGGGCTCGACCACCGAGCGCTCCGCGTACGGACCCACGCACAACCCGTGGGATCTCGATCGCATCCCCGGCGGCTCCGGCGGAGGCTCCGCCGCGGCCGTCGCGAGCTACGAGGCGCCGCTCGCCCTCGGCTCCGACACCGGCGGCTCGATCCGCCAGCCCGCGCACGTCACCGGCACCGTCGGCGTCAAGCCGACCTACGGCGGCGTCTCGCGCTACGGAGCGATCGCCCTCGCCTCGAGCCTCGACCAGATCGGCCCCGTCTCGCGGACCGTTCTGGACTCCGCCCTGCTGCACGACGTGATCGCCGGGCACGACCCGCGCGACTCCACCTCCCTCCGCGACACGTGGCCCTCCTTCGCGGACGCGGTGCGCCGCGCCGACGTGACGGGGATGCGCATCGGCGTCCTCAAAGAGCTCGACGGCGGCGAGGGCTTCCAGCCGGGTGTCCTCGCGCGCTTCCACGAGGCCCTCGCGGTGCTCGAGAAGGCCGGAGCCGAGATCGTCGAGGTGAGCGCCCCGAGCATCGAGCACGCGGTCGCCGCCTACTACCTGATCCTGCCCGCGGAGGCGTCCAGCAACCTCGCGAAGTTCGACTCCGTCCGCTTCGGCCTCCGGGTCACCCCGAAGGGCGGCGGCACGGTCGAGCAGGTCATGGCGGCCACCCGCGAGCAGGGCTTCGGGCCCGAGGTCAAGCGCCGCATCATCCTCGGCACCTACGCGCTCTCGGCCGGCTACTACGACGCCTACTACGGCAGCGCCCAGAAGGTGCGCACGCTCGTCCAGCGCGACTTCGACGCGGCGTTCGCCTCGGTGGACGTCATCGCGTCGCCGACCGCCCCGACCACCGCCTACCGTCTCGGCGAGAAGCTCGACGATCCGCTGGCGATGTACCGCGGCGACATCGCGACCATCCCCGCCAACCTCGCCGGCATCCCCGGAATCTCCGTCCCCGCGGGACTCGCCGACGAGGACGGGCTGCCGGTCGGCATCCAGTTCCTCGCCCCCGCCCGCGAGGACGTCCGTCTCTACACCGTCGGCGGAGCGCTCGAGGCCCTGCTCGAGGAGCACTGGGGTCACCCGCTCCTCGCGAAGGCCCCCGATCTCGCTCCCGCCGAGCAGTTCGCCTCCGAGGAAGGTGCCGTCTGATGGCCTCCGCGCACACGTCCGTCCCCGAGCTCATGGACTACGACGAGGTCTTCGAGCGCTTCGAGCCGGTCCTCGGCTTCGAGGTGCACATCGAGCTCAACACGAAGACCAAGATGTTCTCGGACGCCCCGAACGAGTTCGGCTCCGAGCCGAACACGAACGTCACCCCGGTCGACCTCGGGCTCCCGGGCTCGCTGCCGGTCGTCAACGAGCAGGCCGTCCGGTACTCGATCAGCCTGGGGCTCGCCCTCGGCTGCTCGATCGCGCCGTCGAGCCGCTTCGCCCGGAAGAACTACTTCTACCCGGACCTCGCGAAGAACTACCAGATCTCGCAGTTCGACGAGCCGATCGCGTTCGAGGGCTCGGTCGAGGTCGAGCTGGCCGACGGCACGCTCGTCGACATCCCGATCGAGCGCGCGCACATGGAGGAGGACGCCGGCAAGCTGACGCACGTCGGCGGGTCCACCGGCCGCATCCAGGGCGCCGAGTACTCGCTCGTCGATTACAACCGGGCGGGCGTCCCCCTGGTCGAGATCGTCACGAAGCCGATCTTCGGCGCGGGACGGAACGCGCCGGAGTTCGCGAAGGCCTACGTGGCGACCATCCGCGACATCGTCCTCGCCCTCGGGATCTCCGACGCGAAGATGGAGCGCGGCAACCTGCGCTGCGACGCCAACGTCTCGCTCCGCCCCTGGGGCCAGGAGAAGCTCGGCACCCGCACCGAGACGAAGAACGTCAACTCCCTCCGCTCCGTCGAGCGCGCGGTCCGCTACGAGATCCAGCGGCAGGCCGCGATCCTCGCCGCCGGCGGCATGATCACGCAGGAGACGCGCCACTGGCACGAGGACACCGGCCGCACCTCGGCCGGCCGCCCCAAGAGCGACGCGGACGACTACCGCTACTTCCCCGAGCCCGACCTGCTGCCGGTCGTGCCGTCACCGGAGCTGATCGAGGAGCTGCGCGCCGCCCTCCCCGAGAAGCCGGCCGCCCGCCGTCGCCGCCTCAAGGCCGACTGGGGATTCACCGACCTCGAGTTCCAGGACGTCGCGAACAGCGGTCTGCTCGTCGAGATCACCGAGACGGTCGCCGCCGGGGCGACCCCGCAGGCCGCCCGCAAGTGGTGGACCGGCGAGGTCGCCCGGCTCGCCAACGCGGCGGGCCAGGATCCGTCCGCGCTCGTCACTCCGACGCAGGTGGCCGAGCTGGCCGGGCTCGTCGAGAGCGGCACGCTCACCGATCGCCTCGCCCGCGAGGTGCTGCAGGGCGTCGTCGCCGGCGAGGGCACGCCCCAGGAGGTCGTCGACGCCCGCGGGCTCGCCGTCGTCTCGGACGACGGAGCGCTCATCGCGGCGATCGACACGGCCCTGGCCTCGCAGCCCGACGTGCTCGCCAAGATCCGCGACGGCAAGGTGCAGGCTGCCGGTGCCGTGATCGGCGCCGTGATGAAGGCCATGAAGGGCCAGGCCGACGCCGCTCGCGTGCGCGAGCTGGTGCTGGAGCGCGCCGCCGGCTGAGCCGGCGCGCGGGGAGCGGAGGAGACGATGAGCGACGAGCCCGAGGTCTCCTCCGTTCCCGCGCGGCTCGATCTGCCGAGCGGAGGCTTCCTGCGCCCGCTGGTGTCCAGCGATGCCGAGCTGCTGCGCGGCGTGATCGGGGAGCGGCGGGCGTGGCTCGCGGCGCTCCTCCCCGAGGGCTCCGAGGCCGCCGAGCCCGAGGACGACGTGCGTGCGCTCCGCTCTCTCGAGTCCGCTGCCCGGGACGGACGCGTGCACGCCTTCCTCCTGGTCGACGAGACCTGGAGCACCGCGATCGGCGCTCTGAGCATCGTGCCCGGGCAGGGGCGGACCGCCTCGGCCTCCTGGTGGGTCGTGCCCGAGCTGCGCGGCTCCCGGGTGGAGGAGGAGCTCGACGCGTTCACGCGGCGCTGGCTCCTCACCCGCTGGCCGTTCGACGAGGTCGAGACACCCGACAACCACCCTGAGGATCCGGCCGCCCTGGCCGGTGCGAACCTCCTCGCCGTCCTGCCGGACGAGCCCGAGCGGACCCCGCTGCCCGAGCCCGACCTCGAGGCGGCCCGGCGACTGTGGTCCGAGTACCCCGGCTCCGGACCCTCGCCCCTGCCTCCCGTCGAGTCGTTCGGCGACTCCGTCCAGCTCGCGGACGAACTCCTCGAGCTGGTCCGGCGCGGGGTCAAGACGGCCACCGCGTCGCTCGTCGGCCAGGAGCCCGTTCCCGCGGCGGGGGACCACTGGATCGTCTGCGACGGCGCGGGCGTCCCCCGCCTCGTGCTGCGCAGCGACGAGGTGCGGGTCGCTCCGCTCGACTCGGTCGACGACGCGTTCGCCTGGGCCGAGGGGGAGGGCGACCGCTCCCGGGAGTCGTGGCTGCAGGGGCACCGCCGGTACTTCGCCCGCGAGGACCCGGAGTCGCCCCTCGACCGGGTCGTCTTCGAGCGCTTCCGCGTGGTCTGGCCCCAGGGCGATGCCGACCGAGCGGCGGCCTTCCTCCGAAGCCCGGCGGCGACCTCCCCGGATCGACGCCCGCCCCGCTGATCTCGGGGTGGCGCACCCGTCTCTCGGGGGTTCCCCGGATGCCGCTCCCAGCGGCCCTGCGCCAGAGTGGAGTCATGTCCACTCTCGTTCGCCCTCGTCAGGGCAAGATCATCGCCGGCGTCTGCGTCGGACTCGCGAACCGCTTCGGCTGGAGCCCGTTCCTCGTCCGACTCCTCTTCGTGCTCTCCTGCCTGCTCCCCGGCCCGCAGATCATCGCTTACCTCATCATGTGGATCGTCATCCCCAAGAAGTGACCGACGGCGGCCCCGCGTGGAGCGTGCACTGAGCGGATGCTCAGGACACGTGGGTGCGCGGGGCCTACCGTGGCGGTGTGCGACCGCCTCCCGGCGGCGCCGAGGAGGAGATCATGGGATTCCTGGACCGACTGCTGGGGCGCGAGGAGCGCCCCGAGGACGCGCGACGCGACTCCGGCTACGGCGCCGCGGCCAACGGGCGGCAGCCTGCGTACGGCACCCCGCCCGGCCGTCCTGCCCGCAGCGAGGACGACATCGCGATCGAGCGCTACCGCTATCTGCTCCGCACAGCCCCGCCCGAAGCGCTCGAACAGGTGCACCGCGAGGCCTTCGAGCAGCTGACCCCCGAGCAGCGCAAGCAGGTCTTCCGCGAGCTCAGCGAGGGCGCTCCCGTGGGCGACGCGCCGCGCAGCGACGACCCCCAGGCCCTCGCACAGTCGGCCACGCGGAGCGAGCTGCGCCAGCCCGGCTTCATGGAGCGCCGCTTCGCCGGCGGTCAGGGCGGCGCGATGGGCGCCGGAGGCATGGGCTTCGGCGGGGTCCTCGCCTCGTCGATGCTCGGCACCATCGCGGGCTTCGCGATCGGATCCGCGATCGCCGGTGCGTTCCTCCCGGACGCCGGCGGCGAGTACGCGGGTGGTGAGGGCGGCGACGGCGGTGAGGGCGGCGACGCTGGAGCCGAGGGCGGCGACGCCGGAGCCGGAGCCGACGGCGGTGGCGACTACGGCGGGGACTTCGGGGGCGGTGGCGACTTCGGCGGCGCGGACTTCGGCGGCGGCGGCGATTTCGGGGGCGGTGGCGACTTCGGCGGCGGCGACTTCGGCGGATTCGACATCTGACCCGGCCGCGCCCCAGGGCGAACGACGAGGCCCCCGGCCCGCGCGAGCGGAACCGGGGGCCTCGCGCCGTCCCGCCGGGAGGTTCAGCTCTCGTCGACGAGGCGGGCCTTCACCTCGCGGCGCAGCACCTTGCCGATCATGTTCGTCGGCAGCTCGTCGATGACGACGATCCGCTTCGGCACCTTGTACGGAGTCAGCGCCTCCCGGACCACGGCCCGGGCGTGGGCCTCGTCGAAGTCCGCGCCGGGCTCGAGGACGACGGCCGCGGCGACGATCTCGCCGCTGCGCGCGTCGGGCAGTCCCACGACGGCCGCGTCGCGCACGGACGGGAGCCGGCGCAGCACCTCCTCCACCTCGGACGGCGAGACGTTGAAGCCGCCGGTGATGATCAGCTCCTTGATGCGGTCGACGAGGCTGACGAAGCCGTCCTCGTCGATCGTGGCGATGTCGCCCGTGCGGAACCAGCCCTCGCTCGTGAACGCGTCGGCGGTCTCCTCGGGCTTGCGGTGGTAGCCGCGGAACACCTGCGGTCCGCGCACGATCAGCTCGCCCTGCTCCCCGGGGGCGACGTCGACGGTCGGATCCTCGGGATCGACGATGCGGACGTCCGTCCCGGGCAACGGCAGACCCACGGTGCCTGCACGGCGCGAGGTGCTGACGGGATTGGCCATGAGCACCGGAGAGGTCTCAGACAGTCCGTACCCCTCGACGAGCGTGCCGCCGGTCTGCTCCTCGAAGCGGGCGACCAGCGACGGGTCGAGCGGCATCGCGCCCGAGATCGCGATCTCGATGCCCTGCAGCGAGACGCCCTTCTCCCGGGCGCGGGCGGCCAGGCGCTCGGCGATCGGGGGAACGGCGGGGAGGAACGTCGCCGGGTGCTTCCGCACGACCTTCAGCACGAGGTCCGGGTCGAACTTGGGGAACAGCACGAGGCGCGCCCCCATGCTCATCGCGAACGTGAGGCAGAGGGTGAGCCCGTAGGCGTGGAACATGGGCAGGACCGCGTAGACGACGCAGTCGCCCCGACGCACCTGCGGCACCCATGCGCGCGACTGCGCCGCGTTGGCGGTGAGGTTGCGGTGGGTGAGCTCGGCACCCTTGGGCGTTCCGGTGGTGCCGCTCGTGTACTGGATCACCGCGAGGTCGTCGGCAGCGGGCCGGGGATGGGCGGGATCGATCCTGCGGCGGAGCAGGGAGTCCCACTCCACGGCGCCGCGCACGCGTCCGGTCAGCGCGGCCCGCGATTCCCGCGCCTTGCGGATCGGCAGGCGGAGAGCCGCGCGCATCGGAGCGGGCATGGCGCGCGTGAGGTCGACCGCGACCACGGTCTCGACCCCGAGGTCGGCGGGCAGCTCCTGCACCAGGGGCGCCACGCGGTCCCACGCGATGGCGACGCGGGCTCCGTGGTCCTCGAACTGGTGGCGCAGCTCCCGCGGCGTGTAGAGCGGGTTGTGCTCCACGACGACAGCCCCCAGCCGGAGGACCGCGTAGAAGGCGATCACGTGCTGAGGGCAGTTGGGCAGGATGAGCGCGACCGGATCGCCCTCGCGGACGCCGAGCCGGCGCAGACCCTCCGCGACGCGCTCCACGTCGTCGGCCAGCTGCGCGTAGCTGGTGGACCGGCCGAAGAACTCGAGGGCCACCTTCTCGGGATAGCGCTCGGCCGACTCCGTGACGATGTCGAGGAGCGAGCCCTCGGGAGGCTCCAGCTCGGTCGGCACGCCGGGTGCGTAGCTCCGGATCCAGGGACGGGGCGCGTGGCTGCTCACCCGCACCACTCTAGGTGCACGGGCCGGCGCCGCCCCGAGGGCGGACGCCGGCCCGGAGTGGTCAGGCGGTCTGCGCGACGGCGTCCTCGATGGGCACGTCGCCCGAGACCAGCTCCCAGGTCCGCCCGATCGAGGACGGCTGCTCGAGGACGGCGACCACGACGGCGGCGACGTCCTCGCGGGGGATGCTGCCGCGCTCGACCTCCTCGCCCAGCGCGATGCGGCCGGTGCCCTCGTCGGTCGTGAGTCCGCCGGGCCGGAGGATCGTCCAGTCGAGGTCGGTGGCCTTCAGCGCGGTGTCGGCGTCGCGCTTGGCCTCGACGTAGGCGCGCCAGACCTCCTCGGTGTCGTCCGCGAGCGGCTCGTCCACTCCGATCGCGCTGATCTGCACGAAGCGGCGGATCCCGGCGGCGGCGGCGGCCTCCTGGCTGAGGACCGAGGCGCCGAAGTCGACGGTGCGCTTGCGCTCGATGCCCGAGTCCGGGCCGGCGCCGGCCGAGAAGACGAGGGCGTCGACGCCCTCGAGCAGTGCGGCGAACTCCTCCGGCGTCGAGCTCTCGAGGTCGTGCACGAGCGGCTCGCCGCCCAGGCGCACGATGTCCTCGGCGTGCTCGGGATTGCGGATCACTCCGACGGACTCGTGCCCGGCGTCGTACAGCAGGTGCAGGATCTGCTGCCCGACCTTGCCGTGGGCTCCGATGACGGCGACGCGTGTCATGGTCGTTCCTCTCCTCGTCGGGGCGCTGGGCCCCTCTCCTCGTCCGCGCGAGCGGTGGTCCCCTCATCCTGCCCGCGGCGGATGGGAGCGGCGTTCAGGCTGCGAGGCAGTCGTCGCGCCCGGTGATCGCGAGCAGGCGGCGCTGCAGCGGCGCGTCCTCGCCGACGGGCACCGGCGCGGCGAACAGCCCACTGGCCCGCAGGGTGTCCTCCTGCGGGGCGAAGAGCTCCCAGACGGCCGCGACGAGCTCCTCGTCGAGGGTCTCGTCCGCCCCGGTCGCGCGCGCCAGGTCCCACGTGTGGATCGTGACGTCCGAGACCTGCTCCCGGACCAGCTCGAGCGCCGTGACGGAGTCGCGTCCGAGGCGCAGGACCGCGTCGGGGTGGGCGGACGCGGCGGAGGCGCGCGCGTCGGCGGTGACGCGGGTCCACTCGCTGCGGAGATCGCTGGCGACGGGTTCCAGGCGGATCGGGGACTCGTCCCCGCCGGACAGGAGCGTGTGCGCCCGCTGCTGCTCGCGGACCACGTGCAGCACCAGCGCGCGGGTGTCCCACTCGGTGTCGGGAGTCGGGGCGGACCAGTCCTCGACGGCGGCCAGGCGGCTCTCGAAGGCGGCGTGGGCGCGATGCTGGAGGTCGAGCCAGCGGCTCATCTCGGTGGCGGTGGGGGAGGCGGGCTCGTGCGTCATGTCTTCTCCGGAGCGTCGTCGTCGGTGCTCGGGACAACCGGCGGCGGCCCCGCGCCATTCCCTCGGAGCGGTCGCCGACCGCTCGGGTCCACGATGTCGGGGGTGCGTGCGAGCATGGCAGGAGGGAACGGCGCAGCGGGCAGGACGGTACGTGAGCAAACAGGACGGCAGCGGGCGGCAGGTCACGATCGAGCCCGTCGACGACCCGGGCGCCAGCATCATGCACATCGACATGGATGCGTTCTTCGCGTCGGTCGAGCTCCTCGAGCGTCCCGATCTCCGCGGCCGCCCGGTGATCGTCGGGCACATCGGCTCGCGGTCCGTCGTGACGGCGGCGACCTACGAGGCGCGTCGGTTCGGGGTGAACTCCGCGATGCCGATGGCCGTCGCCCTCCGCAAGTGCCCGCACGCGGTGGTCCTCGAACCGCACATGGACCGCTACCGCGAGGCGTCGCGTCGCGTGATGGCGATCTTCGACTCCTTCACCCCGCTGGTCGAGCGCCTGAGCATCGACGAGGCCTTCCTCGACGTGGCCGGTGCCCGCCGGATCTCCGGCTCGCCCTTCGCGATCGGCACCGCGATCCGCGAGCGGGTGCACTCCGAGCTCGGGTTGACCTGCTCCGTCGGCATCGCGAGCACCAAGTTCGTCGCCAAGCTCGCCTCCGGCCGCTCCAAGCCCGACGGCCTCCTGGTCGTCCCCTCCGACGGCGTGCGCGAGTTCCTCGACCCGCTCCCCGTGAGCGCGCTCTGGGGCGTCGGAGCGAGCACCGAGGAGGCGCTGCTCAAGCGCGGACTGCGGACGGTCGCCGACGTCGCCTCGACCCCGCTGCCCGTGCTGATCGGCTCGCTCGGCGACGCGACCGGGCGTCGGCTGCACGCTCTCTCGAACGGAGTCGACCCGCGGCCGGTCGACACCCGCCAGGTCGAGAAGAGCGCGGGTCACGAGATCACCTTCGCCGACGACGTCGCCGATCCCGAACTGGTGCGTCGGGAGCTGCTGCGACTGTGCGACAAGGTGGCGGTGCGCCTGCGCCGCTCGGGCGTGCGGTGCCGCACGGTCGCCGTCAAGGTCCGCTTCGGCGACTTCAGCACGCTCACCCGGTCCCGCACGCTGCCCGAGGCCACCGACGTGGCGCGGGTGCTCTACGAGGCCTCGTCCGCACTGCTCGAGGCGGCGAACCCCCTGCGCCGACCGGTCCGCCTGATCGGCGTGCGCGGCGAGCAGCTCGTCGACGGCGACGAGGTCGCCTTCTCGCTCTGGAACGACTCCGACGACTGGCGCGACGCCGAGCTCGCGGTCGACGGAGTCGCGGCGCGGTTCGGGTCGGGCGCCGTGCGTCCCGCATCGCTGCTGTCCCGCTCGGCACCGGAGTCGGCGAAGGGGATCGACCTCAGCGACACCCTCGCTACGCGGAGCCGATCGTCAGACTGACGGGCCGGTGGTCCGACCCGTTCGGCGGCAGCACCTCCACGGTCGAGGCGGGGACGCCGTCGGCGAGAGCGTGATCGAGGCTCACGAGCGGGAGCAGCGCGGGCCACGTGGCGGGGAAGCCGATCCCCGAGGTCCGCACGAGTGCCGCCTGCTCGAGGACCGGGGCGAGGAGGTGGTCGTCGGGAGCCGTGTTGAAGTCGCCGATCACCAGGGTGCGCTCCGACTCGTCCTGAGCGAGGACGTCCGCCAGTCCGCCGAGCATCACGTCCCGCTCCTCGTGGTCGCCGAGGCGGAACGAGGCCAGGTGGACGACGAAGAGCCGGGTCGAGCCGACCGTCGTCCCGATGTCGACCGCGAGGGCGCGGTCCCAGCCCAACCCGAGGTCGAGCGGCTCCGCGTTCGACAGCTCCTCCCGGCTCCACACGCCGACGGTGCCGACGACGAAGGAGTGCGGGTAGGTCCCGGACAGCTCCGCGTCCACCGCGTCGCGCGCGTCGCCGTCGAGCTCCTGGAGAGCGATCACGTCGGGCTCCCGCGAGGCGAGCTCGAGGGCCAGGGCACCCGCGTCCGCGCTCGCGGCGATGTTCTGGCTGACGACGGTGAAGGAACCCGAGCGCACGAGGGGCCGGGCACGGCCACCGGCAGCACGAGCACGCCGTAGACGGTCGCGAGCACAGTGGCAGCGGCCCCCGCGGCGCGCGAGCGCAGGCCGACGGCCGCGGTGATCAGCAGGAGGACGACGAGGCCGGTCCACGGGATCGCGGTCTCGAGCACGGAGAGCCAGCCCGCCGACTCCGGCAGCAGCCGATGGACGGCGAGGAACGCCGCGAGCACGGCGCTCTTACCCACGACGACGGCCGCCCGGAGAGGGTGACGTCGGCGGGGGCGCTGCGGCATCCGTCGAGTATGACCGCTGCCCCGGTGACCGGGGTGGGGGAGTCCTGAGCGAGCCCGCGCGGCGGTTGTCCCCCCGTCGAGCCCGGGAGTAGCGTTCGGGCATGCCCAACATCGCCGTGTCCCTGGCCGACAAAGTCACCTCCGCGGGAGCCGCGACGATCTACGGGGAGCCCGTGGACGTCGACGGCGCCACGATGGTGCCCGTCGCACTCCGCTGGTTCGGATTCGGCGGCGGCAGCGGCTCCGAGGAGGGCCAGGAGGGCGGCGGCGGCGGTGGCGGCGGTGCCGTCGTCCCGATCGGGGCCTACATCAAGGACGACCTCGGACTGCGCTTCCAGCCCAACATCGTGTCGGTCCTGGCCGTGGGCATCCCCTTCGTCTGGGTCACCGGCAAGGCTCTCGCCCGTCTCGTCCGCGCCCTCAAGAAGTAGGCGGCCGCGCCGTCCTCAGCGCAGGCGCTGAGCGGCGTCGTGGTCCTCAGCGCAGGCGCTGAGGGCGAGCGGTGAACCACTTCTTCTGCGTGCGGCCGAATCCGACGATCAGTCGCTCGGCGTCGCCCGGGTGTCGCGGATCGTAGACGACGGCGACCGGCTCACCGGCCATCCAGGCGTCTCCCCGACGCTGGGGGATCTTCAGGGCGCGTCGCTCCTCGCCGTTCTCGAGGTGGTACGAGACGAGCAGCCGCCCGGCATGGCTGCCGCGTGCGCCCGGCATCGATGCGTCGTTCGGGAGCACCCGACCCTGCACGCGCGTCCCGGAGCCCAGCAGCTCACGACGGATGCGCCGACGCCTCTGCCACAGGAGCGCGTGGAGCAGGACCAGCAGCACGACGGCGAGAACGACGACCACCGACCACGACATGCTGTCTATGATTGCTGACGAACACGGGAGTCCGGTGCACCGGACTGAGAGGAAGGCACGCAGCCTTCGACCGTCGAACCTGATCTGGGTCATGCCAGCGAAGGAACGTTTCGATCTCCTCTTCCTACCCGTGCCCTCCATTCGCTTCCACGAAAGGGCACGTCAGTGCAGAACTCCACCCTTCCCACCACCCGGCGCCGCGATCTCCGCTGGCGCGTCGTCGACATCGTCGTGGCGAGCGTCGTCGCCGTCGCGAGCGGCATCGTCTTCTGGGCCTGGGGCCTCGCGACCAACGTCCTCGGCCTCGCCTTCGAGTTCCTCCCCGGACTCGGCGGGATCCTCGGCGGCGGCTGGCTCTTCGCCGGCGTCCTGGGCGGCCTCATCATCCGCAAGCCCGGTGCCGCGCTCTACACCGAGCTCGTCGCCGCGGTCGTCTCCGCGCTGATCGGCACCCAGTGGGGCTACCTGGTCCTGCTGTCCGGACTGGTCCAGGGACTGGGCGCCGAGCTCATCTTCGCGCTCTTCCTGTACCGCAGCGGTCGGCCGATCGTGGCGCTGCTCGCCGGCGCCGGTGCGGGTCTCGCCCTCGCGATCAACGACCTGATCGTCTGGTACGCGGGTGTGGACGGACTCTTCGCCACCGTCTACATCGTCTCCTCGATCGTGTCCGGCATCGTCCTCGCGGGACTCCTGCCCTGGCTCGCCGTCCGTGGACTGGCCGCCTCCGGCGCCCTCGACCGCTTCGCCTCGGGGCGCGAGGGCAGGGTGATCGACGCAGCCGGCGCGGGCGCTCGATGAGCGGTGCCGCCGTCTCGGCCCGCGGCTGGAGCTGGCGGCACGCCGGGCGCTCGCGGTCGGCCGTGTCCGGGCTCGACCTCGAGATCGGGCCGGGGGAGCGCGTGCTGCTCCTCGGCCCCTCCGGTGCGGGCAAGAGCACTCTGCTGCACGCTCTCGCCGGAGTCCTCGGCGGCGAGGAGGACGGCGCGTCGGCCGGTGAGCTGACCCTCGACGGCGAGTCCCCCTCCGGCGCCGCGGGATGGCGGGTCTGGTGCTGCAGGATCCGGACACCCAGGCCGTGCTGGCGCGGGTGGGCGACGACGTCGGCTTCGCGTGCGAGAACCTCGGCGTCCCCGCGGCCGAGATCCTGGAGCGCGTCCGGCAGGCTCTCGAGGACGTCGGGCTCGACGTGCCGCTCGACCGCTCGACATCGGCTCTGTCGGGCGGGCAGAAGCAGCGGCTCGCCCTCGCGGGCGTGCTGGCCATGCGACCGAGGCTCCTCCTGCTGGACGAGCCGACGGCCAACCTCGATCCGGTCGGCGTCCGCGAGGTGCGCGACGCCGTCGAGCGGAGCACGGAGCGCTCGGGAGCGACCCTCGTCGTCGTCGAGCACCGCGTGGACGTCTGGATCGACCTCGTCGACCGGGTCGTGGTGCTGGGTGCGGACGGAACCGTGATCGCCGACGGCGCCCCCGCGACCGTGCTCGTCGACGCGCGCGAGGTGCTCGTCACGGCGGGGGTCTGGCTGCCGGGGGAGGTCCCGGCGCGCCGCGACGGCCCGGTGGGATCCACCGCGGCCGCGTTGCGCACCTCCGCCCTCGCGCTGGCGCGTCCGGTCTTCGGCGTGCGCCGTCCGCCCCTGATCGCCTCCGGACTCGATCTCGAGATCGCCGAGGGGCGGGTCACCGCCGTGCTGGGCCCCAACGGAGCGGGGAAGTCGACGCTCGCACTCACGCTCGCCGGGCTCCTGCCGCCCGCCGACGGGGAGGTCGTCGCCTCGGACGCGGTGCGTGCCGGAGCGTCACGGCACCCGCACCGCTGGCGCTCCGCCGAGCTCGCCGACCGCGTCGCGATGGTCTTCCAGGAGCCCGAGCACCAGTTCCTGACGGCGCGGGTGCGGCAGGAGCTGCACCTGGGCACGCGGAACGCGTCAGAGCGCGCCCGGGCCGACGCGATGCTCGACCGGCTCGGGCTGTCGACCCTGGCCGATGCCAACCCCTTCACCCTCTCCGGGGGCGAGAAGCGCCGGCTCGCCGTCGCCTCCGCCCTGGTGCGCCGCCCCGCGGTCGTCGTCCTCGACGAGCCGACCTTCGGCCAGGACCGCCGCACCTGGGACGTGGTGATCGACCTGCTGGCCGAGCTCCGCACCGAGGGCCGCGCGATCCTCGCCGTCACCCACGACGAGCACCTCGTGAGCGCCCTGGCCGACGCCGTCGTGCCGCTCGGTGCTCAGGAAGGAGTCCCGCGATGACGCTCCTCACGGCGCTCCCCGCCCGGGGGCGGATCGCTCGAGCGAATCCCGTCGCGAAGCTGCTCGCGAGCCTCGTGATCGCGGTCGTCCTCGTCCTCACCCTCGACTCGGTGTCGGCCGCGACCGCTCTGGCGCTCGAGCTGCTGGTCCTGCCCTTCGCGGGGCTGCGCCTCGGCGATCTCCTCCGCCGCACCGCGCCGGTGCTGATCGCCGCGCCCCTCGCGGGCATGACCACCGTCCTCTACGGTCGCGACAGCGGAGCCGTCCTAGCGGAGTTCCTGTTCGTGAGCGTCACCGAGGGGTCGCTGGCGCTCGGAGGGGCCATCACCCTGCGCGTGCTCGCGATCGGTCTGCCCAGCGTCGTGCTCATCGCGACCACCGACCCGACCGACCTCGCGGACGGTCTCGCGCAGATCCTCCGCCTCCCGTCGCGTTTTGTGCTCGGGGGCCTGGCGGGCATGCGGCTCGTCGGCCTCCTCGTCGAGGACTGGAGGACGCTGTCGATGGCGCGTCGCGCGCGCGGAGTGGCCGACGGGCGTGGTCCGATCCACGCCTTGCGCAGTCTCGCCGGTCGCACGTTCTCGCTGCTCGTCCTCGCCATCCGGCGGGGGGAGCAGGCTCGCGACGGCGATGGAGGCGAAGGGCTTCGGAGCGCAGACGCCCAGGACCTGGGCCCGGGTGTCCCGCTTCGGCGGCGGAGACGTGCTGCTGGTCCTGGGCGGAGTGGCGATCGCCGGCCTCGCCGTGACCGCGGCGCTGGTCGCCGGCACCTGGAGCTTCGTGCTCCGTGGCTGAGCGCCTGACGACGAGGACCGCGCGGGCGCTCGCGCGGCGTCTCGTGGACCGGCGCGCGAGGACCGTCCTCGTCGACGGCCCGAGCGGCTCGGGCAAGTCGACCTTCGCCCAGGACCTGCTCGGGCAGCTGCGAGCGGTGCCCGGAGCGCCCGACGCGGTGCTGGTGCGGATGGACGACCTCTACCCGGGATGGTCCGGGTTGGAGCGAGCCGTCGACGACGTCGCCCGTCGGCTCGTCCGCCCGCACGCGCTCCACGGAGGAGGGCGGTGGCGGCCCTGGAACTGGGCGAGCGGGACGTCCGGCGGGCCGGTGCAGGTGCGCGAGCGGCTCCTCCTCGTGGAGGGCTGCGGTACCGCGTCCACGGCGAGCAGGGCCGTCGCCGACCTGACCCTCTGGATCGAGACGGACGACGTCGAGCGGCGACGCCGTGCGCTCCGCCGCGACGGTGCGCTCTTCGAGGCGCACTGGGACGAGTGGGACGAGCAGTTCCGGCGCTACCGCGAGCGCGAGCGGCCGCACGAGGGTGCCGACCTGATCCTGGACAGCAGCGGCTGATCCCGCTCGGTCAGGCCCAGCCGAGCTTGTGCAGCCGGTCGTCGTCGATGCCGTAGAAGTGCGCGATCTCGTGGACGAGCGTCACGTGGATCTCGTCGCGCAACTCGTCCAGGGTCGCGCACGCGGCGAGGTGCGGCTCGCGGAACAGCACGATGCGGTCCGGCATCTCGCCGAAGCCGTAGCGCTCGCGCTCGGTGAGGGCGACTCCGTCGTAGACGCCGAGGAGATCGAGGGACCCGTCCTCGGGGCGGTCCTCCACCACGAACACCACGTTCTCGAGTCCGTCGACCATGTCGTCCGGCAGGGCGTCGAGCTCGGCGACCACGAGGCTCTCGAACGCGTCCTCGTCCAGATCGAGCATCGGCGCCTCCTGCTGAAGAAGAAGGGCCCGGAGTCGATGACTCCGGGCCCTCCTGGGGTGAGTAACGGGGCTCGAACCCGCGACCTCCTAGACCACAACCAGGCGCTCTGCCAACTGAGCTATACCCACCAGGACGGTGTTCCGAGAGGGTGTCCCTCTCGAAGCAACTGTACGAGACTACTACATCCGAGAGGCGAACTCGTCCACGACGGCGGCCGAGACGGCCTGCACGTCGGCGGTGGTCGGGCCGGGCTCGGCCACGAAGGCCGCCTTGCGGTAGTAGCGGAGCTCCCTGATGCTCTCGAGGATGTCGGCGAGGGCGCGGTGACCGCCGTGCTTCTTCGGCGCGTTGAAGTAGATCCGCGGGTACCAGCGGCGGGCGAGCTCCTTGATCGTCGACACGTCGACATTGCGGTAGTGCAGGTGCCCGTCGAGCCGCGGCATGAACTTGGCGAGGAACGCGCGGTCGGTGCCGATGGTGTTGCCGGCGAGCGGGGCGTGCTGCTCGCTCGGCACGTGCTTGAGGACGTACTCGAGCACCTGGTACTCGGCCTCGGCCACGCTCATCCCGGAGGGGATCTCCTCGAGCAGGCCCGAGGTCCGGTGCATGGTGCGGACGAAGTCGCCCATGCTCTCCAGCGCGGACGCGTCGGGCTTGATGACGATCGAGAGGCCCTCGTCGAGGGGCTCGAGGTCGAAGTCGGTGACGACGACGGCGATCTCGACGAGCTCGTCGACCGAGAGGTCGAGTCCCGTCATCTCGCAGTCGATCCACACAAGACGGTCGGGGGCGCTACTCATGCCGGGAAGTCTATCCGCGGGCGCCGACACGGCGGCCTCGAGCGCCTCGTAGGATCGACTCCCGTGATGACGCTCGTCTGCTGGATCCTGATCGCCAACGCCGTGTGGAACGCGGTGGTCTGGCCGCCGTTCCTCCGTCGGGTCCGCAAGGATCCGCGTGCGCGCGACGCCTCGGGGCGCGCGACGACGTTCCTCCGCGTCCACACGGTCCTCATCGGCGTCTCGCTGCTCCTGGCTGCGATCTCTCTCGTGGTCGGCGTCATCGGACTCGTCCAGGGCTGACCCGCTCCGCGTCGCTCGCGGTCCTCGTGGGCGACCCCGGGTACTCTGGAGGACGGACGCCCCCGTAGCTCAGCGGATAGAGCAGGAGCCTTCTAATCTCTTGGCCGCAGGTTCGATTCCTGCCGGGGGCACATCATCCGGGTCCGAGGATCCCCGAGCGGCGACCGCTCGAAGGGTCCGCGTCGCCGTGTCGTCTCGGCCGCGGCCCCGACCCCGGTCTGACGGCCGCCCGCGTCCCGTGCTGCCGGGTGCGGCCACTCCTGCCCCCTGAAGGGTGGCGTGAAGTCCACTTCGCGCTCTAACACACTGCGATTTCCGGGGCAACATCGGCGTGTTTTCGAGGTTTGACCGTTCTGCTTGTCTGGGGACACCTAGTCTGGGGGTGTCCGGAATTACAACGACGTAACGAACGGAGGTACGACCATGCTGCTCCTCGCCATTCTCGCTGGAATCGCGGTTGCGTGGACGATCATCGCGGCGCCCCTCGCCGTACTGGTCGGCCGGGTTGCGCGTGCACGTGACGCGCACAGCTGAAGACGTATGACCCGCACCAAGGAAAGGGCCCCGACCGCATCAGCGGTCGGGGCCCTTTCTGCAGGACGGGCGGTCAGTCCGCCGGACGCGCGGTGGCGGTGTTGCGGGCCTCGTCCGGACGGTCGTCGTCTGCGGGCACCGCGGCGGTCGGTGCAGCGGACTCCTGCTCGCGCTCGACCGGCGGGAGCTCCTCGACCGGGCGCTCGCGGGAGGGGACGTCGAGGCGGTCGACATCGGCCAGAAGTCGGCGCGTTTCGTCGTTCGCGGCGTTCTCGGACGCGGGCGGCAGGACGATCGTGGGCGGCGTGACCGGACGCTGGTAGTCGGTGGCACCCTCCGTCGATCCGACGACCACGGGACCGGCCGGAGTGGTCCTCTCGGGCTCCGGCGCCGCCGTACGGTTCGACGAGGGCGCGCTCGCGGCCTTCGGAGCCTCGCCCTTCGACGTCTCGCCCTTCGAGGTCTCCGAGAAGCGCCAGCGCTCGAGGTCCGCGAGGAACGCCTTCCGCGCCCGCCCGGGCTTGTCGCGCCACAGGACGAGACGATCGCGGAACTCGCCCACGCTCGCCTGGGTCTGGTAGCCGCCCGTCGCGGAGGAGTGCTTGAGATCGGCGAGTTCGTGGGCGGCCCAGTTGGCCGCGACTCCGGAGCCCTTGATGGGGAGCAGGCGCAGATGCGTCTCGGCCTGGGCCGACGCGCGGTCACTCAGGATGCGCTCCGACTGGCTGAGCACGTTCCAGGCGGAGGCATCCACGGCGGCATCGATGAGAGTCGCGATGACCGCGTTCTTGCGCTCGTGCTCCTGCTGCCGGATCAACCTGGCGATGGACGCCCGGAAGACGGCCGCCGTGATGACCACTCCGATCACCACCGCGAGCAGGATGATCGCGGCGAGGAACACCGACCGGTGCCCGTCCGTCGTCTGGATCCAGTTCACGAATTCGTTCCACCACTGCATGTGCCGAACGTTAGCCCGACCCTGCAACGGCGGGCCATCGCCGCGCCGACCGCCCGCCGATCGGCCGGATCATGCGACCCGGAAGACCTCGATCGCGTCATCGACGCTCCAGAACTCGCCCAGCTGGGCGCCGGCGGGCATCCCCGCTCGCAGCAGTCGCGCGCGGTACTTCTCGCCCTGCGGATCGTCGACCAGCTCGATGTGGCCGACGATCGCGCCGGAGGCGGTGCTCACCCGCCAGAGGCGCCCGTTCACCCTGGTCAGCCTCGGGGGAGTGCGGGTCGCGTGCAGAGTGGACAGGGACATCGGTTCCTCCTGCTCGGATCGGGGAGCACCCACCGGCCGAGGTGCTCTCGCAGACTACGAGCGACCACCGACATCCCCGCCGGTCCCCGGGGATCAGCGCAGAGCGGTCCCGTGCACGGCGAACTCCTCGATCGCGGCGGTCTCGGAGTCGGTCAGCGGCCCGGCTGCCAGGGCGGCGACGTTCTGCTCGAGTTGCGCGACGCTCGAGGCGCCGATCACCGCGCTCGTCACCGTCGGCACCCGGAGGACCCAGCTCAGCGCGAGCTGCGCGAGCGTCTGGCCGCGACCCTCCGCGATCGCGTTCAGCCCGCGCGCACGGGCGAGGTAGTCCTCGTCGATCCGGTCCGAGGAGAGGAAGCGCGAGGTCGCGGCGCGCGATCCGTCCGGAACGGTCCCGTCGAGGTAGCGGTCCGTCAGGAGACCCTGCGCCAGCGGGGAGAACACGATGCACCCGGTGCCGAGCTCGTCGAGGACGGGGAAGAGGCCGTCCTCGATGTGCCGGTCGAACATGGAGTAGCGGGGCTGGTGGATCAGGAGGGGCACCCCGCTGGCTGCGAGAGCGGCCTCGGCGGCACGGGTCTGCTCCGGGTCGTAGTTCGAGATGCCGACGTACAGGGCCTTGCCCTGCTGGACGGCGGAGGCGAGCGCCCCCATGGTCTCCTCGATCGGCGTCTCGGGATCCGGGCGGTGCGAGTAGAAGACGTCGACGTAGTCCACGCCGAGGCGCTCGAGGCTCTGATCGAGGGAGGAGAGCAGGTACTTGCGCGAGCCCCCGTCGCCGTACGGGCCGGGCCACATGTCGTAGCCGGCCTTGGACGAGAGGACGATCTCGTCGCGGTAGGGGCGCAGGTCCTCGGCGAAGATCCGGCCGAAGGCGGTCTCGGCGGCGCCGTAGGGCGGGCCGTAGTTGTTGGCCAGATCGAAGTGGGTGATGCCCAGATCGAAGGCGCGGCGCAGGATCGCGCGCTGGGTGTCGAGGGGGCGGTCGGATCCGAAGTTGTGCCAGAGGCCGAGAGAGAGGGCGGGCAGCTTGAGCCCGCTCCGTCCCACGCGTCGGTAGTCCATGGCGTCGTAGCGGTCGGGGGCGGCGTCGTAGCTCACTCCTGGACTCTATGCCAGCCGCCCGCGGCCGCGGAATGCCTCGACGCGGCAGGGTGTTTACTCAGGTGACGCGCCCGGCGCCCCGGACGCGTCGCCGCGACAGGAAGTGAGTCACACGCACATGCGCACATTCGTACTCGCCGGAGGATGCTTCTGGTGCCTCGACGCCGTCTACCGCGTCCTCGACGGGGTGAGCGACGTCGTCTCCGGCTACACCGGCGGATCCACCGTCGATCCCGACTACGAGGACGTCTGCACGGGCCGCACCGGCCACGCCGAGGCCGTCGCCGTCACGTTCGACCCGGACGTCATCCCGGAGCAGGTGATCCTGGACGTCTTCTTCACCCTCCACGACCCGCGTCAGCTCAACCGCCAGGGCAACGACGTCGGAACCCAGTACCGGTCGGCCATGTACTACTCCACCGACGAGGAGAAGGAACTGTTCGAGGCCGCCCGCGACCGCGCGTCGGAGTGGTGGGACGGCTCGATCGTCACCGAGATCTCGCCGCTCGGCGTCTACTACCCGGCCGAGGACTACCACCAGGACTTCTTCGCCAAGAACCCGGGCCAGGGCTACTGCCTCGCCGTCGCCCTCCCCAAGGTGAACAAGATCCGCAAGTCGTACTCGAAGTACATCACCGCCTCCTAGCGGTCCTCCCCAGGCGCTGATCCCGCCGCTTCTCCACAGACGGGCCCGTCTCCACCTCGGAGGCGGGCCCGTCGTCACGACACTGTCCTCACGGCATCCGGGCGGTACCAGCCCCCTCCGCCCGGGTGCCGCTCCGGTCGCGACCGCGACCACCGACGAGAGGACACACCATGACCGACACCCTCACGCTCATCGGAGTCATCGGCACCGATCCGCGCAGCATCGACACCGCGAACGGCACGACGATGGCGAGCTTCCGCCTCGCCTCGGCGCAGCGCCGCTACGACCGCGCCGAGCAGCGCTGGGTCGACGGCGCGACGAACTGGTACACGGTCAACGCCTTCAACGGGCTGGCGGGCAACGCGCTCGCCTCACTCGCCCGCGGCGACCGCGTGGTCGTCACCGGCCGGCTCACCGTGCGCTCCTGGGAGAGCGGGGGCAAGTCGGGGACCGACGTCGCGCTGACGGCCGAGGGCATCGGCCACGACCTCGCCTGGGGGACGACGCGGTACACCAAGACGGTCGGGCGCTCGGCTCCGGTGGCCGCTCCCACGGCTCCCGAAGCGTGGAGCGAGGAGGCGCCGAAGGCGGCCGGAGGGCCGGCGGGCGGGGACTGGGGAGCGGCGACCTCTCCGACCGAGCCCTCGGTAGAATCGGTCGACGCCCCGTTCTGAGCGGTGCGTCCGGCGCGAGATGCGCAGCCGTCGGAGGGAGCCGAGTGAGCACACGGATCGCGGTCGCCGATCGGGCAGGGCGTTTCGCCGCCGTCGTCGCGGCCGGTCTGCTCCTGGCGGGCTGCACCGCACCGGCCGCCCCCGAGCAGCCCTCGGGGTCGTCCTCGCCGCAGTCGACGAGCGAGGCCCCGCAGGCGCCCGCGGCCGCGGCGCTCGTCCCCGGCGGCACCGCCGAGGAGAACCTCCCCTACTTCGAGCAGGTCATCGACGCGGTCGTCGCGGCGGACGCCGAGGCGCCCGGCACGAGTGTCGTGGATGCTCTCGTCGCCGGCGGCTTCGCGAAGGAGTCGATGCAGCTCACCGCCGACGAGACGTCGATCGGCCTGGATGCGGACACCGTCGTCGTCTCGGTGAAGCTGGGCGAGTCGTGCCTCCTCGGGCAGTACGGGCCCAAGAGCGACGGGGTCCACGCCGTCGTCGCGGCACCCATCGCCACGGGCGCCTGCCTGGTCGGTCGGACGGTCCCGCTCCAGGGCTGATCCGCGCGCTCCCAGCCGGTACCCTGGAGTCGGCCCGGGCCTCCGGTCACGCCTGCGCGCGCTGACGAACGGAGGCCGACGTCCGGCCGAGGATCTCCCGGTCACGGGGTGGGTCCGGCGGAACGCGGGGCTCGAGAACGTACGAGCGGTTGAGGGACAGAAGTGGCTGAATACATTTACTCGATGGTGCGCGCCCGCAAGGCGGTCGGCGACAAGCTGATCCTGGACGACGTCACGATGTCGTTCCTGCCGGGCGCGAAGATCGGCGTGGTCGGCCCGAACGGCGCCGGCAAGTCGACGATCCTCAAGATCATGGCCGGGCTCGACACCCCGAGCAACGGCGAGGCGCGGCTGAGCCCGGGCTACTCCGTCGGCATCCTCATGCAGGAGCCCGAGCTCGACGAGACGAAGACCGTGCTCGAGAACGTCCAGGAGGGCGTGGGCGAGATCAAGGGCAAGATCGACCGGTTCAACGAGATCTCGCTGGCCATGGCCGATCCGGACGCCGACTTCGACACTCTGCTGGCCGAGATGGGGACCCTCCAGGAGGCCATCGACGCCGCCGACGCGTGGGACCTCGACTCCCAGCTCGAGCAGGCGATGGACGCACTGCGCACGCCCCCGGGCGACTCGGTCGTCACGAACCTCTCCGGAGGCGAGAAGCGCCGAGTGGCGCTGACCAAGCTCCTCCTGCAGAAGCCCGACCTGCTGCTGCTCGACGAGCCCACCAACCACCTCGACGCCGAGAGCGTGCTCTGGCTCGAGCAGTTCCTGTCGAAGTACCCCGGCGCCGTCCTGGCCGTGACCCACGACCGGTACTTCCTCGACAACGTCGCGGAGTGGATCGCCGAGGTCGACCGCGGCCACCTCTACCCCTACGAGGGCAACTACTCGACCTACCTCGAGAAGAAGCGCGCTCGCCTGGAGGTCCAGGGCAAGAAGGACGCCAAGCTCGCCAAGCGCCTCACCACCGAACTCGAGTGGGTCCGCAGCAACGCGAAGGGCCGTCAGGCCAAGTCCAAGGCGCGCCTCGCCCGCTACGAGGAGATGGCGTCGGAGGCCGAGAAGACGCGCGTGCTCGACTTCGAGGAGATCGTGATCCCCGTCGGGCCCCGCCTCGGCGCGCAGGTCATCGACGCGAAGAAGCTGCACAAGTCGTTCGGCGAGCGCGTGCTCATCGACGACCTCAGCTTCACCCTCCCGCGCAACGGCATCGTCGGCGTCATCGGCCCGAACGGCGTGGGCAAGACGACGCTCTTCAAGACGATCGTCGGCTTCGAGCCCCTCGACGGCGGCGACCTGAAGATCGGCGAGACGGTCGACATCTCGTACGTCGACCAGAGCCGCGGCGGCATCGACCCCAACAAGAACCTGTGGGAGGTCGTCTCGGACGGGCACGACTACATCACGGTCGGGAAGACCGAGATCCCCTCGCGCGCCTACGTCTCGCAGTTCGGCTTCAAGGGCCCGGACCAGCAGAAGAAGGCGGGCGTCCTCTCCGGTGGAGAGCGCAACCGCCTCAATCTCGCGCTGACCCTCAAGCAGGGAGGCAACCTGCTCCTGCTCGACGAGCCCACCAACGACCTCGACGTCGAGACCCTGGGCAGCCTCGAGAACGCTCTGCTGGAGTTCCCGGGCTGCGCCGTGGTCATCACCCACGACCGGTGGTTCCTGGACCGGATCGCGACCCACATCCTGTCCTACGAGGGCACGGAGGAGGACCCGGCGAACTGGTACTGGTTCGAGGGCAACTTCGAGGCGTACGAGGAGAACAAGATCGAGCGCCTCGGCCCCGACGCCGCGAAGCCGCACCGCTCCGCCTACCGCAAGCTCACGCGCGACTGATGCGCCTGCACGTCGCCATCCCCCTGCGCTGGTCGGACTTCGACGCCTACGCGCACGTCAACAACGCCGAGATGCTGCGCCTGCTCGAGGAGGCGCGCATCCAGGCCTTCTGGCGGCCGGACTCCCCGGGCACGGCGGGGATGGCGACGGCGGTGCTCGATGCGCGACCCGGCGCGCGCACGATCAGCCTGATCGCCCGTCAGGAGATCGAGTACCTCGCTCCGATCCCGTACATGCGTGCCCCGCTCGACATCGAGATGTGGATCGGGCGGATGGGAGGCGCCAGCCTCGAGATCTGCTACGAGCTGTACTCGCCCGCCGGCGTCGAGCCCCGGGTGCTCTACACCAAGGCCGCGACCACGCTCGTCATGGTGACCGCGGCGACCGGACGGCCGGAGCGCATCCCCGACGAGCTGCGCGAGGTCTGGGCGCCGTACGTCGACGAGCCCGCGCAGTTCTCGAAGCGCGGCTGAGCGCGCGCGTCCCGCTCAGTGCAGCGGGACGCGCACCATGCCCTCCTGGGCGACGCTCGCGACAAGCAGGCCGTTGCGGGAGTAGATGCGGCCGAGCGAGAGCCCTCGGCCGCCCGATGCGCTGGGCGCCTCCTGGACGTAGAGCAGCCACTCGTCGACCCGGGCCGGACGGTGCCACCACATCGCGTGGTCCAGGCTGGCGATCCGCAACCCCGGGGTGACCCACGCCGCGCCGTGCCGACGGAGGGTCGACTCCAGGATCGTGTAGTCGCTCGCGTACGCGAGAGCCGCGCGGTGCAGCATCGGGTCGTCCGGCAGCGCGCCGAGGGAGCGCATCCAGACGCTCTGGTGCGCGACGCGATCCGGGTCGGCGCGCAGGTAGACGGGCTGCTCGACGTGACGCACGTCGAACGGCCGCTGGGTCGCCCAGAAGCTGCCGACCGGGTGGTCGACGCCCGCCAGGACGTCGGCCGTGCTCGGGAGCGACTCCGGATCGGGCACGCCCTCGGGCATCGGGGCCTGGTGGTCCAGCCCTTCGTCCTCCGTCTGGAAGGACGCGATCATCGAGAGGATCGGCGCACCGTTCTGGTAGGCCTGCGTGCGCCGGGTGCAGAACGAGCGTCCGTCGTGGATCCGGTCGACCGAGAAGGTGATGGGGGAGGTTCACATCGCCGGGACGGAGGAAGTAGCCGTGCATCGAGTGCACGCTGCGCTCCTGGACGGTCCGACCGGCCGCGATCAGCGACTGCGCGAGGACCTGGCCCCGAAGACGCGCCCCTCGGGCATCCACTGCGACGGACCCGTGAAGATGTCCTCGCTGGTCCGCGCCCCCGTGTCCGTCAGATCGAGCGCGGTGAGGAACGAGGACAGGGGATCGGGCACGGTGCCTCCGGATGTCGGCGGGTGGGTCGAGCGGCGAGGTAAGTTTATCGATGCGATGACTGCGTCCTTCTCCCTCGCCGATCCGCCCAGCCTCTCGGATCTGCGGGTCTTCCTCGGCCGATCCGCCCGCGTCGACGACGGCGCGGTGCGGCTCGTCGCCGACGATCACGTCCTGGCCGCCTACACCGCGATCCTGCAGCCCCGCGGGATCCTCGACCGCTCCTCGACGGTCCTCGGGCTCCGCGTGTTCGCGCTCGAGCAGCCCGCCGGCTTCGACCGGGTGATCCCGATCCGCGCCCTCTCGGACCGCCTCGCGCGCCTGCAGTGGGAGCCGGGCGGAGCCGACGGCAAGCCGGTGACGCTGCCCGACGGCGACGACGCGACCGCGGGCGCCTGGGCCGGCATCGCGCCGCCCCGCGGCGGCTGGCTGCGACGGGAGCCGGTCGATCCGGTGTTCCTCGAGAAGGTGGCGCGCGACGGCATCGACGAGATCGCGGCGGCCGTGGGCTCGGCGACCGGTGAGCAGATCGTCGGCCGCGTGCGCTCCTCGGTCTGGGGACGACCGCTCGACGGGCTGGAGGACGTGCCGGCCGGCGCTGCCTTCGCGCTCTTCGCGCTGGGCTTCCTCGGTGCCGACGACCCGGTCGCCCTTCTCCGAGAGCGGTCCGTGGCGGCGCCTCACCTCGCGTCGGGGGCACGTGCTGGTCCGCACCCCCGCGTAGTCCGGCCTACTCCTCGAAGGTGTTGACCATGGCGTGCGCGGCGCGCTCCAGGTAGTCCCACAGCAGAGCGTCGTCCGCCGGTGCCAGCTCGAGCTCGTCGACCGCGACGCGCATGTGCAGGAGCCACCGATCGCGGGCCTCCGGATTCACGCGGAACGGCTGATGGCGCATCCTCAGCCGCGGGTGCCCGCGCTCCTGGCTGTAGGCCGTCGGCCCGCCCCAGTACTGCTCGAGGAAGCCGGTCAGGCGCTGGATCGCCCCCTCGAGGTCGTGCTCGGGGTACATCGGCCAGAGCACGTCGTCCTCGCGCACGCCCTCGTAGAACCGGCGCACCAGGCGCTCGAAGGTCGGACGGCCGCCCACGTGCTCCCAGAAGCTCCGGAGCGGTGGTGTGCCGCCGATCTGCAGTCCGCTCACGAGCGGGGTCCTTCCGTCGGGGGGTGGCGTCGCCGTCGCGGGGACGCGGGCGCAGAGCGCGGGGGAGCCGGACGGGCTTGCCGTGCTCCGTGGTGACGGTGGGCGACGGGGTGGTCCGCGGCGGCTTCGCACCGCCGACGCTGGTCGCCCCCTCGAAGCCGCTCAGCACGACAGCGTTCAGCGACGGCAGCTTCACGTCGAGGGCGTCGAGCGCCCGCTTCAGCCGCAGTCGCAGCTCGCGCGCGACGTCGTCCTTGGCGGTCGTGCGCGTCTTGATCACGAGGCGCACCACGAGGGCGTCGTCGGCGATCGACTCCAGGCCCCAGAGCTCGGGCTTGTCGATGATGCGCGCGCGCCAGCGGCTGCTGGCCGCGAGTTCGTTCGCTGTGGCCAGGACGGTGCTCTGCACCTGCTCCAGATCCGTCTCGTACGGCACGGCGAGATCGATGATGACGCGCGACCAGCCCTGCGACATGTTGCCGACCCGCGTGATCTCGCCGTTGCGGACGAACCACAGTGTGCCGTTGACGTCGCGGATCTGCGTGATGCGGACGCCCACGGCCTCGACGACTCCGGTCGCCTGCCCCGTGTCCACGACGTCTCCCACGCCGAGCTGATCCTCCGCGACCATGAACAGGCCGTTGAGCACGTCCTTGACGATGTTCTGGGCGCCGAAGCCCAGGCCGGCGCCGAGCGCCGCGGTCAGCAGGGCGAACGAGCCGATCAGCGATTGGTCGATCGTGTTGACGATCATCACAAGCGCGATGACGACGATCAGGATCGAGCTGATGTTGTTCAGGATCGAGCCGAGGGTGCGGGTGCGCTGCACGACGCGGACGGCGGCGAGCGGCGAGGCCGCGATCGACTGGGTGTCCTCGACGCGCTGGCGCCTCTTCACGCCCGAGACGATCTGGTCGACGACGCGGCCGACGAGGAAGTGCGCGATGACCCTGGCGATCAGGGCCCCGAGCACGATCGCGAGGACCGCGACGCTCTTCCAGAAGACGGGGGTGTCGAAGAACGAGATGGTGGCGGAGACGGGATTCGGGGTGGAGGTCTCGAAGAGCAGCATGACCCGTCCAGGCTACGCGACGCCTCCTGACCGGTCCCGTGGTCCCGGCCCCCGGATCGCGGGAGGTGTATAGATTCGAGGACAGGGCCGGAGCACGGCCCGCTGAGGGAAGGACCTCCGTTGCTGCACTCGACCCGGACCCCCGCCGACAAGCGCCGGCTCTTCCGCGAGCGTCTGGCCACGGGCGAGCTGCTCCAGCTGCCCGGCGCGTTCACCCCGCTGTCGGCCCGCCTGATCCAGGAGAAGGGCTTCGACGGCGTCTACGTGTCGGGGGCGGTGCTGTCGGCCGAGCTCGGACTGCCGGACATCGGTCTCACGACACTGTCGGAGGTGGCAGATCGCGGGCAGCAGATCGCCCGGATGACCGACCTGCCCGTCCTGGTCGACGCCGACACGGGCTTCGGCGAGCCGCTGAACGTCGCCCGCACCGTGCAGATGCTCGAGGACGCTGGAGTCGCCGGTCTGCACATCGAGGACCAGGTCAATCCGAAGCGGTGCGGGCACCTCGACGGCAAGGCGGTCGTCGACGAGAGCACCTCCGTCCGCCGCATCGCGGCCGCGGTCGACGCGCGTCGCGATCCGGACCTCGTCATCATGGCGCGCACGGACATCCGGGCGCTCGAGGGCCTGCAGTCGGCGATCGACCGGGCGAAGCGCCTGGTCGACGCGGGAGCGGACGCGATCTTCCCCGAGGCCATGCGCGATCTCAGCGAGTTCGAGGCCGTGCGCGCCGCCGTGGACGTGCCCGTGCTCGCGAACATGACCGAGTTCGGCAAGAGCGAGCTCTTCACCACGCAGCAGCTCGCCGACGTGGGGGTCAGCATCGTGATCTACCCCGTGTCGCTCCTGCGCATCGCGATGGGCGCGGCGATGAGAGCGCTCGACGCGCTGAAGGCCGAGGGATCGCTCCGCTCGGAGGTGCCGCGGATGCAGACCCGGGCCGAGCTCTACGAGCTGCTCGACTACGAGGCCTACGGGCGGTTCGACGACGGCGTCTTCGACTTCAGCCTGGCCGACCACTACGGCGCCTGAGCGCCCGCACTCCCCGGCGCAGCGCCGCGCCGGGTCCGTCTCGCGAAGGAGCGACGCATGAGCACGACGAGTCAGGACATCAGGAAGGGGCTCGCGGGGGTCGTGGTCGACACCACGGCGATCTCGAAGGTGGACCCGGAGTCGAACTCCCTGCTCTACCGCGGGTACCCCGTGCAGGAGCTCGCCGCCTCGCGATCGTTCGAGGACGTCGCCTGGCTCCTCTGGCACGGCGAGCTGCCCGCCCCGGACGAGTCGGCAGCGCTCTCGGCGCTCGAGCGCTCGCACCGCGCCCTGGATCCGGCCGTCCGGTCGGTCGTCGACCTGCTGCCGCTCGGCGCCCATCCGATGGACGTCGTGCGCACCGCGGTGAGCGTCCTCGGCACGCTCGATCCGGAGCCGGACGCCTCCGGCCCGGAGGAGATCCTGGAGCGCTCGGTGCGGCTCTGGGCCGCTCTGCCCGGGATCGTCGCGTACGCCCAGCGGCGGCGGCGCGGACAGGAGCCCGTCCCTCCGCGCGACGACCTCGACTACTGCCGGAACTTCCTCTGGACGACCTTCGGCGAGATCCCGGACGACGTGGTGGTCGACGCGTTCCGCGTCTCGCTGATCCTCTACGCCGAGCACTCGTTCAACGCCTCGACCTTCACCGCCCGGGTCGTGACCTCGACGCTGTCCGATCTGCACTCCGCCGTGACGGCCGCGATCGGGGCGCTGAAGGGCCCGCTGCACGGCGGCGCGAACGAGGCGGTGCTGCACGTCCTCGACGAGATCGGAGTCGGACCGGACTCCCGCGCCCGGTCCGAGGAGTGGCTCTCGACGGTGCTCGCCGCCCGGGGCAAGGTGATGGGCTTCGGGCACCGGGTCTACAAGTCGGGGGACTCCCGCGTGCCGACGATGGACGCCGCGATGCGCCGACTCGCCGAGCACGAGGGCCGGACCGACCTGGTCGAGCTGTACGACGCCCTCGCCGAGGCGATGGCGGAGCGGACCGGGATCCTGCCGAACCTCGACTACCCCTCCGGCCCGGCGTACCGGCTGATGGGCTTCGACACCGCGGTCTTCACTCCGCTGTTCGTCGCCGCCCGGGTCGTGGGCTGGACCGCGCACGTCATCGAGCAGCGCGGTGCCAACGCGCTGATCCGGCCGCTCTCGCAGTACGACGGCGAGCCCCGCCGAGCGGTGCCGGAGCAGTAGGCACGACGGAGGGGGCGCCGGATCGCTCCGACGCCCCCTCCGGGGCCGATCAGCTCCTGCCGGGATCAGCGCGCGTCGCGCTCCTGGGCCCGGAGCGCCCGCTCGACGCCCGCCAGGTTCTCGATCACCAGACGGCGCAGCGCCGGGACCTCGGGGTTCGCGTCGAGCCACTCCCGAGTGGCGTCGACGATCGCCTGAGAGGGCTCAGCGGCCGGGTAGAAGCCGACGACGAGGTACTCGGCGATCTTGTAGCTCTTCGCCTCCCACAGCGACCGGAGGGCTCCGAAGTAGACCGGCACCATCGGGTCGAGCAGACGCGGGTCGGCCGTGCGCTGGAAGCCCAGGCCGGTCGACCGGACGATCGTGTTCGGTGCGGAGTCGTCGGTCGTGACCGACTCCCAGGCCGCGCGCTTGGCCTCGGCCGTGGGCAGGGCGGCGCGGGCGTGCGCGGCCGACTGCTGTCCGGTCGCCGTGTTGTCGGCAGCCAGCGCGGAGTCGATCTCGTCGGTGCCCGCGCGACCGCCGGCGACGAGCGCGATCAGGAGCTCCCACGAGAGGTCCGTGTCGATCTCGAGGCCCTCGAGCGCGGCGGCTCCGCTGCGGAGAGAATCGACAGCGTCGAGGTGAGTCGGCGTCGAGGCCACGGCCGCGAAGAACTTGACGAACTGGAACTGGGCGTCGCTCCCGGCCGCGGCGCTCTGCGCCAGGCTCCAGAGCCGGTCGCCGACCTCCGCGACGGTCGTCTCGCGGTGCTCGGGGGCCACGTACTGCGTGGCGGTCGTGACCAGCTGGCCGAGCACGGTGCGCAGCGTGGTCGACTCCGTCTCGGTGGCGATGTTGCCCAGCACCAGGCGGACGAAGTCGCGCGGAGCGGACTCGGCGTCGCGCGTCGCGTCCCAGGCGGACCCCCAGACCAGCGAGCGCGCGAGCGGGCTCTCGATGCTCGCGAGGTGCTCGATCGCGACGGCGAGCGAGGCGTCGTCGAGACGGATCTTCGCGTACGCCAGGTCGTCGTCGTTCAGAAGCACGAGAGCGGGACGCGTGCGTCCGATGAGCTCCGGAACCTCGGTCCGCTCGCCGTCGACGTCGAGCTCGAGGCGGTCGACACGCACGAGACGGTCGCCCTCGAAGTCGTAGAGGCCGATCGCGAGGCGGTGCGGGCGGATCGTCGGGTACTCCTCGACGGCGCTCTGCAGGATCGCGAAGGAGGCGATGGAGCCGGACTCGTCGACGACGATCTCGGGGCGGAGCGTGTTGACGCCGGCCGTCTCGAGCCACTGCGCCGACCACTCCGACAGGTCGCGGCCGCTCGTGGCCTCCAGCTCGACCAGCAGGTCGTTCAGCTCGGTGTTCGAGAAGGCGTGCTTGACGAAGTACTCGTGCACTCCGGCGAGGAACTCCTCCTCGCCGACCCAGGCCACCAGCTGCTTCAGCACCGAGGCGCCCTTGGCGTAGGTGATGCCGTCGAAGTTGACCTGCACGTCCTCGAGGTCGTTGATGGTCGCGACGATCGGGTGGGTGGAGGGGAGCTGGTCCTGCCGGTAGGCCCAGCTCTTCTCCATGGCGGCGAAGGTCGTCCACGCCTCGGTCCACTCCGTCGCCTCGGCGGTCGCGAGAGTGGAGGCGTACTCGGCGAACGACTCGTTCAGCCAGAGGTCGTTCCACCACTTCATCGTGACGAGGTCGCCGAACCACATGTGCGCGAGCTCGTGCAGGATCGTGACGACCCGGCGCTCCTTGATCGCGTCGGTGACCTTCGAGCGGAACACGTACGTCTCGGTGAACGTGACGGCTCCGGCGTTCTCCATCGCTCCGGCGTTGAACTCGGGGACGAAGAGCTGGTCGTACTTGTCGAACGGGTACGGGACCCCGAACTTCTCCTCGTAGAAGGCGAAGCCCTGCTTGGTCTTCTCGAAGACGTAGTCGGCGTCGAGGTGCGGCGCGAGCGAGGCGCGGGCGAAGACGCCCAGCGGCACCGTGCGGCCGTCGGAGGAGACGAGCGAGTCGCGCTCCACGACGTACGGGCCCGCGATGAGGGCGGTGATGTAGGACGAGATGCGCGGGGTGGGCTCGAAGCTCCAGGTCGCGGTTCCCTCGCCGGCCGGGACCGGCTCGGGCGTCGGCTGGTTCGAGACGACCTGCCAGGCGGAGGGCGCGGTGACCGTGAAGCGGAACGCCGCCTTGAGGTCGGGCTGCTCGAACACGGCGAACATGCGCCGCGAGTCCGGCACCTCGAACTGCGAGTACAGGTACACCTCGCCGTCGACGGGGTCGACGAAGCGGTGCAGGCCCTCGCCGGTGTTCGTGTACAGCGCGTCGGCGACGACGGTGAGCTCGTTCTCGGCCGCGAGCGAGTCGAGGCGGATGCGGACGCCGTCGGCGACGTCGGCGGGGTCGAGCTCGACGCCGTTCAGCACCACCGAGTGGACCGCGCTCGTGATCGCGTCGATGAAGGACGAGGCGCCCTCGCTCGCGGTGAAGCGCACGGTCGTCGTGCTGAGGAACGTCTCGGCTCCCCGGGTGAGGTCGAGGGTGACGTCGTAGTCGATGACCTGGATCAGCGAAGCGCGCTCCTGCGCTTCGGTCCGGGTGAGGTTGTCTCCTGGCACGGGGTGCTCCATCCGTTCGTCTCGGGCGCGGCCGGTGGGCGCCGGGGTGCGGGCGCCGACGATCCAGCCTAGGGCCGCAGCGCCCGGTCGCACCCGAGCGGCGCTCAGGCGCACCGAGGGCGCGGACGGCGGCGTAACGTGAGGGCATGACCTCCGTGGATTTCTGGTTCGACCCCCTCCTGCCCCTGGGCCTGGATGACCTCCGCTTCGTCGACGAGGTGACTCCGGCCCGTGACCTCGACGTCACGTGGCGCATCATGAGCCTCGCGGTCCTGAACGAGGACAAGGACGTCGACGACTCGTACCGCAGCTTCCTCCCGCGGGCGCTGCGCTACACGCGCCTCGTCGCCGCCGTGGGCGAGCGCGAGGGCCGCGAGAAGGTCAAGCCGCTCTACGACGCGCTGGGCACCCGGATCCACGTGGGCGGCCGCACCGACGTCGATGCCGTCATCGCGGAGTCCCTCCAGGAGCTCGGGCTGCCCGTCGGGCTGGCCTCCTACGCGGACTCCGACGAGTACGACGCCCCGATGCGCGCCTCGCACTTCGAGGGCATCGACCGTGTCGGCCAGGACGTCGGCACCCCCGTCATCGCCATCGGAGACGTCGCCTTCTTCGGGCCCGTCCTCTCGCCCGCTCCGCGCGGCGAGCAGGCGCTGACCCTCTGGGACGGCATCGTCGCCGCCGCCTCGTACGACGGCTTCTTCGAGCTCAAGCGCTCGCGGACCCGCGACCCGCAGTTCGACTGAGGTCCGCCGCCCTCCCCGGGCGGTACTCTGACTCCCGGCCCGCTCGAGCGGGCATCGATTCGGCACTCTCAAAGGACGAGCGCGTGCGCATCCACATCGCAACGGACCACGCCGGGCTGGACTTCAGCCGGCACCTGATCGAGCACCTCGGTGCGGCCGGGCACGAGGTCGTCGACCACGGCCCGACGTCGTACGACCCGCTCGACGACTACCCCTCGTTCTGCATCAACGCCGCCGCCGCGGTCGTCCGCGACCAGGAGGCCGGCGTCCAGGCGCTCGGAGTCGTCTTCGGCGGTTCCGGGAACGGCGAGCAGATCGCCGCGAACAAGGTCGCCGGCGTCCGCGCCGCCCTGGTCTGGAACCTCAGCACCGCCGTGCTCGCCCGCCAGCACAACGACGCCAACGTGATCTCGATCGGCGCGCGCCAGCACACCGTCGACGAGGCCACGGGCTTCATCGACGCGTTCGTCGCCGAGCCCTTCACCTTCGAGGAGCGCCACGTGCGCCGCATCGCCCAGCTCGCCGAGTACGAGGCGACCGGCGACATCGTCGGCCGCGTCGTCGACTCGAGCGCGAAGAGCCTCTAGGTGCCGGAGGGCCACTCCGTCCACCGCATCGCGCTCCAGTTCGAGCGCGACCTGGTCGGGCACGCCGTCGCGGTGAGCAGTCCGCAGGGCCGCTTCGCCGAGGGCGCCGCCGTTCTCGACGGGCGGACGGTCCTGGAGTCCACGGCGGTCGGCAAGCACCTCCTGCTGCGCTTCGACGGCGATCTGCTCCTGCACGTCCATCTCGGCCTCTACGGGGCCTGGGACTTCCTCGGGCACGTCTCGCCGCTCTTCCCCGACGGGAAGGCGGGCAGCAGCATCGGAGCTCCGCGGCGACGCCGCGCGGTCCGCCTCTCCGAGACCGAGCACGAGACCGACACCGATCTCGACGAGTTCCCGCCTCCGCCGATCGGGGCCGTCCGTGTGCGCCTGCAGACGGAGGAGACGGTCGCCGACCTCCGCGGCCCGACAGCCTGCGAGGTGATGGACCCGTCGCAGGTCGAGACGCTGCTCGCGCGCCTGGGCCCCGACCCGGCCGCGGACGACTCCGACGCCGCCCGCGACCGCTTCGTGACGAGGCTGCGCAAGACCGCGACCCCGGTCGGCCTCGTGCTGATGGATCAATCCGTCGTCAGCGGCATCGGCAACATCTACCGGGCGGAGCTGCTCTACCGCGCGGCCCTCGACCCCCACACTCCCGGCAAGCAGGTGCCGCTCGAGCTCGCGAACGAGCTCTGGGCCGACTGGGCGCTGCTTCTGGAGGACGGGATCCGCACGGGGATGATGATCACCCGGCGCGGGCTCACCGCGTCGGAGCGCTCGAAGGCCGTCCGCAGCCGCGCGGAGCGCAACTACGTCTACAAGCGGGAAGGGCTGCCCTGCCGGGTCTGCGGCACGAACGTCCTGCTCGAGGAGATCGGCGCGCGCAAGCTCTACTGGTGCCCGGTGTGCCAGTCGTGAGCGAGACGGACGCGCGATGAGCGCACCGCTGCTCCTGCGCGGAGCGAGACTGCTCGGCTCGGCGGAGCCCGTCGACGTCCTGGTGCGAGAGGGCCGGATCGACGCGGTCGGGGCCGTCGACGACCCGGCCGCCGAAGTCCACGAGCTCGACGGCCGCTGGCTCCTGCCGGGACTCTGGGACGAGCACGTGCACTTCTCCCAGTGGTCCATGACAGCGCCGCGGCTGGACGTCTCGAGCGCCGGCACCGCGGACGACGTCGTCGCGGCGGTCCGCGATCGTCTCGCCGTGTCGCCCGCCGGGGCGGTGTCGACCCTCGTCGGCTTCGGCTACCGGGACGGTCTGTGGCCCGATGTCCCGTCGACCGCCCTGCTGGACCTGGTCGCTCCCGACCGCCCGGTGGTGCTGGTGGGCGGGGACCTCCACTCGGCCTGGCTGAACTCGGCCGCCCTCCGCCGCTACTCGGTGCCGTGGACGGACGACCTCCTGCGCGAGGAGGCGTGCTTCGAACTCGTGGCGGCGCTCGGCGCGATGACGGACGCGGCGCTCGACGACCTGGTCGACGCAGCGGCCCGGCAGGCCGCCTCGCGCGGAGTCGTCGGTGTCGTCGATCTCGAGATGCGGTGGAACATCGGCGACTGGCCGCGTCGCGTCGCACAGGGCATCCGGTCCCTCCGAGTGGAGACGGGCGTCTACCGCGACGACCTCGATCGGGCGATCGAGGCGGGGCTGCGGACCGGCGACGAGCTCGTCGGGGGAGAGGGCCTTCTCCGGATGGGTCCGCTCAAGGTCCTGATTGACGGCTCCCTCAACACCCGGACGGCGTACTGCGACCACCCCTACCCCGGCGCCGACGGCGGCCGCGGGGTCCTGACCGTCGACCCCGACGAGCTCGACGCCCTCCTGCACCGCGCCGTGGCCGCCGGGATCCGCCCGACCGTGCACGCCATCGGCGATGCGGCGGCCTCGCTCGCACTCGACGCGCTCGGCCGGGTCGGCGGCGGGCGGATCGAGCACGCGCAGCTGCTGGCGGACGTCGACATCCCGCGGTTCGCCCGCCTCGGCGTCGTCGCCGGAGTGCAGCCCGAGCACGCTCTCGACGACCGCGACGTCGCCGACCGCTACTGGGCGGGGCGCACCGGGCGGGCGTTCGCGCTGCGGTCGCTGATCGACTCCGGAGCGACCGTCGTGCTCGGCTCCGACGCGCCCGTGGCTCCGCTTGACCCGTGGGTCGCGATGGCGGCTGCCGTGGCCAGGGCCCGGCCCGGCGACGAGCCCTGGCATCCCGAGCAGCGGCTGAGCGTGCAGGAGGCGATCACCGCCTCCACCCGGGTGCGCCGGCTGCAGCCGCAGGCGGGGGATGTCGCGGATCTGGTCGTCGTCGAGCGCGATCCGCTCACGGCCACCCCCGAGGAGCTGCGCGGGATGCCCGTCACGGCCACCCTCCTGGCCGGGCGCTTCACGCACGGGAGCTGAGAGCGCGAACGCCGACGGCCCGCCGATCCGAGGATCGAGCGGGCCGTGGAGGCGGTGAGGGAGCGGGGCTCAGCTCTCGCTGACGTGGGCGAAGAGGAACCAGCGGTCCTTCTCGAGGCCGCGGCCGATCTCGATGGCGACGTCCTGGCTGCTCGCGTCGATCTCGGCGAGCTCGGCGATGGCGGTGTTGACCGTGGCGATCGCGACGTCCATCTGGGTGATGATCTCGACGATGGCGTTCTCGGAGCGCTGGAAGCCGGGGGTGAGCGGCTGCGTCCTCGTCGCGGAGGCGACGGTCTGGATGCGGGCGTCGACCGGGAGTCCGAGGGCGACGACGCGCTCCGCCGCGAGGTCGGCCCACTCGATCGAGTGGGCGACGATCGTGTCGAGGAGCTCGTGGACCCCGATGAAGTTGGCACCGCGGACGTGCCAGTGCGCCTGCTTGCCGTTGACGGCCAGCGCGGTCATCTCGACGACGACGGGGCTGAGGAACTGAGCGACTCCGGATGCGACATCCGGGTTCGACGAGGTGAGCGACGTGACGGATGCAGTGGACATCGATCGGGTCCTTTCGAGAGGGGGTGACTGATCGTCAACTGTACGCCGCAGCCGCGCCGCCGCAAGGAAGCGGAGGCTCCGCTAACGCGGGTGAAGGACAGGCTGGCCTGGGCTTCAGGGGCCGTCCCTCGGCACGCAACGGGGGTCCGCCCCCGGGTCCACGCGACGTCGCGCCGATACGCTCGAAGACGCGCTCCGCTCCGAGGTCGGGCGCGGAGGAGGTCGGATGAGCGCCGCGACGACACCGCTCGCGGAGGCGACCCGCGCGTACCTCCGTCTGTGGCGCGACGTGCCGAGGGAGGCCCTCGCGCTCGTGATCGCCGTCCCGTTCACCCTCGCAGGAGCGCTCGCGGTCGGTCTCGCCCTGGTCGCGGCGCTGGGACTGATCGGCGTGCTGATCGGGCTGGTCTTCCTCCCGGTCGCCCTGATCGTCGCCCGCTTCTTCGCGCGCGGGACCCGGGGGATCAACCGGATCGCCGGCCGGCCCGACATCCCCGAGCCGCGCACGCGTCGGGCCCCGCCCGGTGTCCCTCCCGCGACCCACGCTCTCTACGGGCCGGTCATCGACGGCCACTACTGGCTCGCGCTGCTGCACGCACTGGTCGTCGCTCCTCTGCTGGCCGTCGTGTTCGGCGCCGTCCTCGCCCTCTGGACCTGGGCCGGCGTCGGCACCCTGGTGTCGGCGCTGGACGGCTCGGGTGCGGGCTCGGCCACCGCTGCCCGCTGGATCGCCTCGCGAGCGGCCTCGCTGCTCGGAGTGCCGGAGCCGCCGGCCGTGCTCGTGACCCTCGCGGCGATCGCGGTGGTCGTTCTCTTCGTCTCGACGCTCCCCTTCGCCACCCGCGGTCTCACCCTCGCGCGGTACCTCGTCGACCGGCTCCTGCTCGGCCCCTGGGGATCGGAGGCGCTCCAGCGCGAGGTCGAGGAGCTGAGCGCCTCGCGCGGCGCCGCGGTCGCCGCCGAGGACCGGGAGCTGCGTCGACTCGAGCGCGACATCCACGACGGACCGCAGCAGCGCCTCATCCGCGTCCAGATGGATCTGGCCTCGGCGGAGCGCCGTGTCGTGTCGGATCCGGAGTCGGCCGTCGCACTCCTCGCGCAGGCCCGCGAGCACGTGCGCACCGCGCTCGACGAGCTGCGTGCGCTGTCCCGGGGAGTGGCGCCGCCGATCCTGCAGGACCGCGGATTCGAGGCCGCCGTGCACTCCCTCGCCGCACTCAGCCCGGTGCCGGTGGACGTCCTGGTCGACCGCCCGGTCGAGGGAGTGCCGCCGGAGGTCGAGCGCAGCGTCTACTTCGTCGTCGCCGAGCTGCTCGCCAACGCGACGAAGCACGCCTCCGCGCAGCGGGTGCGCGTCCACCTCGACGTGCGCGAGGCGCGCACGACCGGCGAGCGGTGGCTCGACGCGTGGGTGATCGATGACGGAGTCGGCGGCGCGGGCGCCGTGCCCGGTCACGGTCTCGAGGGCGTCGAGGGAAGGCTTCGGGGACTTCGCGGCGTGCTGCGCGTGGACTCGCCGATCGGGGGAGGGACGACCATCGGGGTCCATGTGCCCTTCCGGGCGCGGGACGCCGCGAGCCCGGGCTGACGGATCCGCCGCCCTAGGCTGAGGGAGTGCCCTCCTCCTCCGTGATCCGCGTCGCCGTCGCCGAGGACTCCGTCCTCCTGCGCGAAGGGCTCGTCCGCCTCTTCGAGGACGCGGGTCTCTCCGTCGTCGGTTCGTTCGGGGACGCCGAGGGCCTCGTCGCCCGGCTCGCCGAGGACCCCGCGTCCATCGATGTGGCGGTCCTCGACGTGCGGATGCCGCCGACCTTCCGCGACGAGGGCGTGCGCGCCGCGATCGGGATCCGCAGCGCCCACCCCTCGGTCGCCGTGCTGCTCCTGAGCCAGTACGTCGAGGTGACCTACGCGCACGAGCTCCTCGGATCGGGGGAGGGCGGTTTGGGCTACCTCCTCAAGGACAGGGTCGCGTCGGTCGACGAGCTGCGCGACGCCGTCGAGCGCGTCGCGGCGGGCGGGACGGTCCTGGATCCGCACGTCGTCGCCTCCCTCCTGCAGCGCCAGCGCGATCCCCTCGCCTCGCTGACCCCGCGCGAGCGCGAGGTGCTCGAGGCGATGGCCCAGGGGCGCACGAACGCGGGCATCGCCTCCTCCCTCTTCATCGGAGTGGGCGCGGTCGAGAAGAACGTCACGGCGATCTTCCAGAAGCTCGGCCTGGAGGACTCCGGGTCGGACCACCGGCGGGTCCTGGCCGTGCTGGCCTGGCTCCGCGCCGGTCGCTGACGGGCGGCCTCAGCCGAGGAGGCGCGTCGGTCGCTCCGCCTCGTAGAGGGCGCGCACCTCGTCGGCGCTGAGCGCACGATCCCAGACCCGGACCTTCGCGAGGGTGCCGATCGCGTAGTTGCCCGGCCCCCTCGTGAGCTCGACCCCGCCGACGGTGAAGTCGCCCGGCAGCGGATTCAGGCCGTCCGCGAACAGATAGGGGTTCTTCGCGTAGGTGGCGCCCTTGTTGTCGGTGAACACCGGGTAGGCCACCGCTCGGCCGTTCAGGTAGGAGACGGCTGCGGCCCCGTCGTAGGTGCCCACGTGCAACTGCCACACATTCCGGCTGAAGGTGTCCCCCGACGCGGAGTAGTCGCGCGAGTACGGATAGCCCGGCGTCGGTCCACCGGTGCGCGACACGTGGAACGCGGCGCGCTCGTTGCCGCCGTAGGTGCCCAGATCGTAGAAGAGCCCATAGGACCGCGTCGGCCCGGCCGAGTTCTCCTTCCAGGCGCCGGCGATGAAGCCCGTGTCGAGGTCCGTCATCCGCACCCAGCTCGCGACCGTGACCGCGTTCCCGGTCGCTCCGATGGTGAGCCGACCGGTCTGAGCGGCCGGGATGCGGAGGTAGCTCGTCCCCGTCATCGTCACCCCGGTCCCCCAGGGCGTGCTGGTCCGGGTCGCCGACGTGCGCCCCGCCTGCAGGAGCGGCAGGTCTCCGTTCGTCGAGTAGTACGGCGCGAAGGGTTCGGTGAAGTTCCAGGTGGCGAGGGGAGGCGAGCCGGGAGCGGCGGGAGTCGGTGTCGCGGTCGGCGTCGGCGTCGCGGTCGGCGTCGGAGTCGAAGTCGGCGTAGTGGAGGGAGTGGGTGCAGCGGTGGGCCCCGCCGTCGGCGTCGTGGTGGCAGTGGGAGTCGGGGTCCCGACGGGCGTCGTGGTGGGAGTGGGAGTCGGGGTGATGACGGGCGTCGTGGTGGGAGTGGGAGTCGGGGTGGCGTCGGGCGTCGTGGTGGGAGTGGGAGTCGGGGTGGCGTCGGGCGTCGTGGTGGGAGTGGGAGTCGGGGTGGCGTCGGGCGTCGTGGTGGGAGCAGGGGTCGCGCCGGGCGTCGGCGTCGACGTGGTCGGTGTCGGGGTGGCCCCGGGGCCGGGGCTCGGGGAGGGGGTCGTTGCGACGGCGACGGCGTCGATCGTGATGCTGCGACTGCTGCCGATGTTGCCCGCGGCGTCCCTCGCCTTGGCCACGAGGACATGGCGGCCGGGGGCGAGGGCCGTGGCCGACGTGATCAGCGTCCATTCGCCGCCTCCGCCGATGACGGCGTTGCCGAGCCGGGTGGTGCCCGACCAGAAGGACACGTTGGTCACGCCGTGCGCGTCCGTCGCGGTGGCGACGAGCGTGGCGCTGCCCGCGACGGTCGCTCCGTCACGCGGTGTGACGATCGCCGCGACCGGTTTGACGACGTCGGGGAGAGGGGGAGCGGAGGAGGCGGACGGCGGCGGACCGGTGGTGGGGAGGGGGCGACGCCGACGGCGTCGGCGAGGCGGAGGTCGGAGTCGGCGACGCGTCCGGGGGAGCGGGCGCGGTCGCCGACGGCGCGGGTGCCGTCGGCGACGCGGCAGGAGGAGACGGGGTGGACGGCGTCGCTGTCGGAGGCGTCGGCGTCGTCGTCGGCCCGGACGCGGAGGGCGCGGGCGCCGGAGCGGAGGGCGTGGGAGCGGCAGGTGCAGCGGCCTGCGAGACCGTCACGGTGACGGAGGCGCTGCTCCCGATGTTGCCGGCGGCGTCGCGCGCCTTCGCCACGAAGACGTGCGAGCCCTCCGGGAACGTGCGGGTGTCGACCGGGAGGGTCCAGCCGTCGGCTCCGGCGACACCGTAGCCGAGGCGCTTGGAGCCCTCCCAGAACGAGAGCTGGGTGACCGCCACGTCGTCTTTCGCACTGGCCCGGAAGACCGTGGTGCCGGACAGGACGGATCCCCTCGTCGGCGCGAGGAACGACACGATCGGCTTCGTGGAGTCGCCCGCCGCCGACGCCGTCGAGGCGGGGGCCAGCGCGGCGCTGCCGGGAGCGGTGAAGACCGCCGCGACGAGCGCGAGGACCAGGACCGTGCCGAGGCGACCTCGTCGTCCATCCAAGTGGGTCACTGTGCACTCCGTTCACCCGTCGCCGGGTCGCCGCCGTCCGGGCCGCCCCGTCTCGTCACGAGCCTAGAAACGCTCACCGTGCCGCTCTGAGCCCGCGGCGGGGACATCCGGGGCCGGATCCGAGGGGCGATCCCGCGCATCGGCGTTCTGATCCCGCGCTTGCGCACCCGTGTCAGCCGCCGATGCGGGCGGGCCGCTCCGCCTCGTAGATCGCGCGCACCTGCTCCGGCGTGAGAGCCCGGTCCCAGACTCGGATCTTCGCGAACGTCCCCTTCGCGTAGTTGCCCGGGCCGGACGTCAACTCGACGGCGCCGACGGTGAAGTCGGCTGCCTTGGGGTTGAGCCCGTCCGGGTAGTAGTAGGGGTTCTTGGCGTAGGTGTTCCTCTGGTTGTCGACGAACCGCGGGTACGCGACCGCGGTGCCGTCGAGGTACGACGTGGCGTACGCGCCGTCGTAGGTCCCGACGTGCAGCTGCCAGACGTTGCGCGTGAAGAGGTTCCCCGAGGCGGAGTAGTCGCGCGAGTAGGGGTAGCCGGGAGTAGGTCCGCCCGTTCTCGAGACGTGGAACACGGTCCGCTCGTCGCCGCCGTAGAGGCCGAGGTCGTAGAAGAGCCCGTAGGAGCGGCCCTGGACCGTGCCGTGCTCGTTCCACGCGCCCGCCACGTAGCCCGTGCTGTTGTCGGTCATGTAGACCCAGCTCGCGACCGTGACCGCGTTGCCGGTCTTCCCGATCGTCAGGCGTCCCGCGTTCTCCGCGGGCACCCTCAGGAAGCTGGTCCCGGTCATGTTCACTCCTGTGCCCCAGGGCGTCGAGGCGCGGGTCGCGAGCGTCTTGCCCGCCTGCAGGAGCGGGAGGTCGCCGGCCGTCGAGTAGTACGGACCGGTGGGCTCCGTGAAGTCCCAGGCGGCCAGGGGCGCGGGGACCCCCGTCGCAGGAGGAGCGGGCGTCGTCGTCGGCTTCGGCGTCGCGGTCGCGGTCGGAGTGGCCGTCGGCGTCGCGGTCGGCGTGGCCGTCGGACTCGCGGTCGGCGCCGGGGTGCGCGTGGGTGTCGGAGTCGCAGACGGGACGGGGGTCGAGGAGACCGTGATCCGCACGGCCGCGCTGCTGCCGATGTTGCCCGCGGCGTCGCGAGCCTTCGTGATGACGGTGTGCGGACCGGCCGGGAGGGCCGTCGCGGAGGTGGTGAGCCCCCAGTCCCCGCTCGGCCGCTGCACGGCGTTGCCGAGCCGGGTCGAGCCCTCCCAGAAGGACACGGCCGTGACGCCGACGGCGTCGGAGGCCGTGGCGATCCAGGTCACGGGGCCGGAGACGGTGGAGCCGTTCGCGGGAGCGGTGATGGCCGTCGCCGGCTTCACGGTGTCCGGGCCGGAGGGCGCCGTCGGCCGAGGCGTCGCGGAGGCGGTGGCGGTCGGCGCAGGTCCGGGAGTGCTGGTCGGCTGCGGCGCCGCCGTGCCGATCGGCGTGGGTGACGAGGACGGGGTCGGGGAGCTCGCCGACGCCGTCACGCGGATCGCGGCGCTCGTGCCGATGTTCCCCGCGGCGTCCCGGGCCTTGGCCGTGATCGGCCTGATCCCGGTGCCGAGCACCCGGGTGTCGAGCGGGAGCGACCACCCGGCGGCGTCCTTCACCGCGTATCCGAGCCGTGTCGTGCCGGACCAGAACGAGACCTGCGTCACGCCGACGGCATCGGCGGCGGCCGCTCGGAACGCGGTCGTGCCCGAGACGGTCGCGCCGTCGCCGGGGGCGGTGATGGAGACGGTGGGCCGGATGGTGTCCGTCGCGGCGACCGCGGCGCTCCCCGCTCCGGAGACCGCCATCGGCAGCACCACGAGTGCCGCCAGGGCGGCCAGCAGGCCACCGCGCTTGATCGAACCCATTCCGTCGTCCCCCTGTGCCTGCCCGGGCGGACCCCCGGACCCCGTCACGATAGGCGAGCGATGCGAATCCCCGCGAACCCCCACCGATGACACAGCGACCGCTTTCCCAGCATCTGTCCAGCAGATGCCGGTGACGGACCACGACGGCCGAAGTGGGAGGATGCCCGGGAAGACGTCGTCGAACGAGAGGACCGGTCGTCATGACGGACACGGGCGTGCGAGGCCCTCGCCTCCTCGGATTCGGCTCGGGGCGCACTCCGCGTCTCGCCGCGACCTCCTGGGCGGCCCCGGGCGCCGTCCTCGTCGGCGACGTCGGACTCGGAGAGCGCGCGAGCGTCTGGTACGGCGCGGTCCTCCGTGCCGAGAGCGCCGCCATCAGGATCGGCGCGGGGAGCAACCTCCAGGACGGCGTGGTCGTTCACGTCGACGCCGGCTCCGATGCTGTCATCGGAGCGGGGGTCTCGGTCGGGCACAACGCGGTGCTGCACGGCTGCACGCTCGAGGACGACGTCCTGGTCGGCATGAACGCGACCGTCCTGAACGGCGCGGTCATCGGATCCGGGTCCCTCGTCGCCGCCGGAGCGGTCGTGCTCGAGGGATCGGTGATCCCGCCCGGCTCGCTCGTCGCCGGGGTGCCGGCGAAGGTGCGCCGTGAGCTGACGGAGGAGGAGCGCGCAGGCATCCGCAGGAACGCGGACTCGTACCTCGCCCTCGCCGAGCTGCACCGCGGGGCGGTGGACGTCGCGTAGAGCATCCGCGCCGACACGACGGGCAGGAACGCGAAGAGCCCCTGCGATCAGCAGGGGCTCTTCGACGTGATGGAGGGGCTGACGAGAATCGAACTCGCATCATCTGTTTGGAAGACAGAGGCTTTACCACTAAGCTACAGCCCCGGATTCGCGGCTCATCCGCCGCTGACCCGGAGGTCCGTGCCGACCTCCCGATCGGGCACCATGACACTGTAGTACATCCGGAGCGTGGTGCCCGAACCGATCGTCGCGGCGCGCGGGCCGGAGGGTGTTCCGACCGGGCGAGTCGCCGTGGAGTACACTTGCGAAGGCCATTTCGGCGTGTCGCGAGAGCGGACGTGCGGGGACGGCTCGACGAGAGTCTCACAGCACGGTGCCCCGGCCCGCGCATCCGGGGCGTAGCTCAGCTTGGCTAGAGCGCCCGCTTTGGGAGCGGGAGGTCGCAGGTTCGAATCCTGTCGCCCCGACCACGATTCTCATCGTGAAGACCTCGACCCGTGACGACCGGTTGCACGGCGCCGACACCAACCAGCACAGGAGATCCCCTCACGTGAAGACCACGGTAGAAAAGCTGAGCCCGACCCGCGTGAAGCTCGCGATTTCGGTCACCCCCGACGAGCTCGGCCCCAGCATCACGCACGCCTACGGCCACATCGCCGAGCAGATCAACGTCCCCGGCTTCCGCAAGGGCAAGGTCCCGCCGGCGATCGTCGACCAGCGCGTCGGCAAGGCCGCCGTGCTCGAGCACGCGGTCAACGAAGGCCTCGACGGCTTCTACCGCGAGGCCGTCCGCGAGACCGAGGTGCGCCCCCTGGGCCGCCCGCAGGCCGACATCGTCGCCTGGCCGAGCGACAAGGACTTCACCGGCGACCTCGAGCTCGCCATCGAGGTCGACGTCCGCCCCGAGGTCGACGTGCCCGACTACGAGGGCATCGAGCTCACGGTCGACGCGGCCGAGGTCACCGACGCCGACGTCGACGCGGAGCTCGACCGCCTGCGCAGCCGCTTCGGCACGCTCGTGACGGTCGACCGTCCCGCGAAGACGGGCGATTTCGCCCAGATCGACCTGATCGCGACCATCGACGGCGTCGAGGTCGACACCGCCAACGCGATCTCCTACGAGCTCGGCTCGGGCGAGCTGATCGAGGGCATCGACGAGGCGCTCGACTCGCTGACCGCCGGCGAGAGCACCACCTTCACCGCTCCTCTCCTGGGCGGCGACCACGCCGGTGAGCAGGCCGAGATCGCCGTCACCCTCACCGCCGTCAAGGAGCGCGAGCTCCCCGACGCCGACGACGACTTCGCGCAGATCGCCAGCGAGTTCGACACGATCGCCGAGCTCCGCGAGTCGCTCAAGGATCAGGCCGCTCAGCAGAAGACCTTCGGTCAGGGCGGCCAGGCGCGCGAGAAGCTCGTCGACGCCCTGCTCGCCCTCGTCGAGGTGCCGGTCCCCGCGTCGCTCGTCGAGGACGAGGTGCACCGCCACCTCGAGGGTGAGAACCGCCTCGAGGACGACGAGCACCGCGCCGAGGTCACCGAGGCGAGCGAGAAGACCTTCAAGACCCAGATCCTCCTCGACCACGTCGTCGAGCAGGAGAAGGTCCAGGTCAGCCAGGACGAGCTCACCCAGTACCTCATCCAGGGTGCTGCGCAGTACGGCATGGAGCCGAACGAGTTCATCAAGATCCTGTCCGAGAACAACCAGATCGGCCAGATGGTCGGCGAGGTCGCCCGCAACAAGGCGCTCGCGATCGTCCTGGGCAAGGCGAAGGTCGTCGACACCGACGGCAAGGCCGTCGACCTGACCGCCTTCACCGCCGTCCCCGGCGACGAGGACGAGACGGACGACGCCGCCGTGGAGGCGCCCGCCGACGAGACCCCGGCGGCCGACGAGGCGCCCGTCGTCGACGAGGCCCCCGCCGCCGAGGACGCGCCCGTCGCCGATGAGCCCGCCGAGGAGCCCGCACCGGCGCCCAAGAAGAAGCGCGCCCCCGCCAAGAAGAAGGTCGCCGCTCCCGCCGAGGAGACCCCGGCCGCCGAGTAGCACCCGCTGCAGCAGCACAGGAGCCGCCCCCGATCCGTCGGGGGCGGCTCCTGTCGTTCCCGGGGAGGCGCGCCGTCCGGTCCGCCCCCGGCGAACACCGCCCCCCTCCCGCTCCGCCCCCGGCGAACACGGCGGAGTCGGCGGGGGAGCGTCCGATAGATTCGCCTCCGAAGCGACAACTGAAACGGAGCAATACATGGCCGACATGGTTATGCCCAACAGTGTTTTCGACCGCCTGCTCAAGGACCGGATCATCTGGCTCGGTTCCGAGGTGCGCGACGAGAACGCGAACGAGATCGCCGCGAAGCTCCTGCTCCTCGCGGCCGAGGACGCAGAGAAGGACATCTTCCTGTACATCAACTCGCCCGGCGGCTCCATCACCGCGGGCATGGCGATCTACGACACGATGCAGTTCGTCCCGAACGACATCGTGACCGTGGGCATCGGGATGGCGGCCTCCATGGGCCAGCTCCTCCTGACCGCCGGCACCCAGGGCAAGCGGTACATCACGCCGAACGCCCGCGTCCTCCTGCACCAGCCGCACGGCGGGTTCGGCGGCACCGCGTCCGACATCCAGACCCAGGCGCAGCTCATCCTCGACATGAAGAAGCGCCTCGCCGAGATCACCGCCAAGGCGACCGGCAAGACGGTCGAGCAGGTCAACGAGGACGGCGACCGCGACCGCTGGTTCAGCGCCGAGGAGGCCCTGGCCTACGGCTTCGTCGACCACATCCGCGCCTCTGCGACGGACGTCGCCGGCGGCGGCGGAACCGCCACCGAGTGAGCCTTCCAGACGCGCCGAGAGATCAGGAACAGACAATGAACGCACCCACCTTCGGCGGAACGGCCTTCGGCTCCGGAGCCGCGCCGTCCTCGCGCTACATCCTCCCCACCTTCGAGGAGCGCACGGCCTACGGCTACAAGCGCCAGGACCCGTACGCGAAGCTCTTCGAGGACCGCATCATCTTCCTCGGCGTGCAGGTCGACGACGCCTCGGCGGACGACATCATGGCCCAGCTCCTCGTGCTCGAGAGCCAGGACCCGGACCGCGACATCGTGATGTACATCAACTCGCCCGGTGGCTCGTTCACCGCGATGACGGCGATCTACGACACGATGCAGTACATCCGCCCGCACATCCAGACCGTCGTGCTCGGGCAGGCGGCCTCCGCCGCCGCCGTGCTGACCGCTGCGGGCACGCCGGGCAAGCGCCTCGCGCTTCCCAACGCGCGCATCCTCATCCACCAGCCTGCCGTGCAGCAGGGCGGCGGGCAGGCATCGGACATCGAGATCCAGGCGGCCGAGATCATGCGCATGCGCGAGTGGCTGGAGGAGACGCTCTCGAAGCACTCCAACCGCTCGATCGAGCAGGTCAAGAAGGACATCGACCGCGACAAGATCCTCGGCGCGGACGATGCGCTCGAGTACGGGCTGATCGACCAGATCCTGACCAGCCGCAAGAGCCTCCCGGCTCTCACGGCCTGATCGACCCGGAGGGGCCGGAGCGGAGCGATCCGCGTCCGGCCCTTCCGTGCATCCGGCTCCGGGCCGAGCCGATGCACGGCACCGGCTCGTAGCGGATCCACACGACCGGGACAACGGTGGCCAATCCCGGCCCGCCTGCCGGCCCCTCGCGGCGCAACGGCTAGGCTCGGGAGGGCGATCACCGGTCCCCGCACGGCCGCTCGTGATCTCGACCGGCGCCCGAGGGCGTCACGCGGACCCCTGCGGCCCGCACGAACAGGCACCATCAGGCACGACACGACCGACGCACGACAAGGAAGTGGGGCATCCCCGTGGCACGTATTGGCGAAAGCGCCGACCTGCTCAAGTGCTCGTTCTGCGGCAAGAGCCAGAAGCAGGTGCAGCAGCTCATCGCCGGGCCCGGCGTCTACATCTGCGACGAGTGCGTGGAGCTCTGCAACGAGATCATCGAGGAGCGCCTCTCCGAGTCGAGCGAGGAGACGAGCCACGAGTTCGACCTCCCGAAGCCGAAGGAGATCTTCGGCTTCCTCGAGGAGTACGTCATCGGCCAGGAGCAGGCCAAGCGCGCCCTCGCGGTGGCGGTCTACAACCACTACAAGCGCGTGCGCGTGCGCAACACCATCACGTCGGCCGACGCGATCCACGACGAGATCGAGATCGCGAAGAGCAACATCCTGCTCATCGGGCCGACCGGCTGCGGCAAGACCTACCTCGCCCAGACTCTGGCCAAGCGCCTGAACGTCCCCTTCGCGGTCGCCGATGCGACGGCGCTCACCGAGGCGGGCTACGTCGGCGAGGACGTCGAGAACATCCTGCTCAAGCTGATCCAGGCCGCGGACTACGACGTCAAGCGGGCCGAGACCGGCATCATCTACATCGACGAGGTCGACAAGATCGCGCGCAAGGCCGAGAACCCGTCGATCACGCGCGACGTCTCGGGCGAGGGTGTGCAGCAGGCGCTGCTCAAGATCCTCGAGGGCACGGTCGCCTCGGTCCCGCCGCAGGGCGGCCGGAAGCACCCGCACCAGGAGTTCATCCAGATCGACACGACGAACGTGCTCTTCATCGTCGCGGGAGCGTTCGCCGGGCTCGAGGACATCATCTCGTCGCGCGCGGGCAAGCGCGGCATCGGCTTCGGCGCTCCGCTGCACAGCAAGGGCGACGAGATCAACATCTTCAGCGAGGTCCTCCCCGAGGATCTGCACAAGTTCGGGCTCATCCCCGAGTTCATCGGGCGCCTCCCGGTCGTGACCACGGTCACACAGCTCGACCAGGACGCGCTGATGCAGATCCTGACGGAGCCGCGCAACGCCCTCGTGAAGCAGTACCAGCGCATGTTCGAGCTGGACGGCGTCGAGCTCGAGTTCGACCGCGGCGCCCTCGAGGCCATCGCCGACCTCGCTGTGCTCCGGCAGACCGGCGCCCGCGGACTCCGGGCGATCCTCGAGGAGGTGCTCGGCCCGATCATGTTCGAGGTGCCCTCGTCCGACGAGGTCGCCCGGGTCGTGGTCACCCGCGCCGCCGTCCTCGACAACGCCGCTCCGACGATCGTGCCGCACGCCCCCCGTCGCCAGGAGAAGAGCGCCTGACACCGCCCTCCGCCCCCGTCGCGCCAGTTCAGCAGGATTGGCACGGCGGGGGCGTCGTCGTCCCCGCTCGCGTTCCCTAACCTGGCGGAGCGCGTCGTGGACGCGCCGCCCGGCTCGCCCCGGCGTCCGCGACCGGAGGAACCGTCATCGTCCAGCCTCTGCTCGCCGGGATCGTCGCCGCCCTGACCGGCTTCTCCAGCTCGTTCGCGATCGTCCTCGCCGGTGTCGTCGCCGTCGGAGCGACCGACAGGCAGGCCGCCTCGGGACTCCTCGCCGTGTGCGTGCTGCAGGGGCTGCTCTGCATCCTCCTCAGCCTCCGCTACCGGGTTCCCCTGACGTTCGCGTGGAGCACTCCGGGAGCGGCTCTGCTGGCGGCCACCGCCTCATCACCCGGGGGTTTCGACCGGGCGGTGGGCGCGTTCCTGGTCGCGTCGCTGCTGCTCGTGATCACCGGACTGTGGCCGGCGCTGGGGCGCCTCGTCTCCCGAATCCCGCGACCGCTCGCCAACGGGATGCTCGCCGGCATCCTGTTCCCGCTCGTGCTCGCACCTGTCCGCGCGGTGGTCGAGATCCCGGCGCTCGCCCTCCCGGTGATCCTCCTCTGGCTCCTGCTCGTGCGGCTGCTCCCGCGCTGGGCGGTGCCCGCGGCGATCGCACTGGCGATCGCGCTGCTGCTCGCGACCGACGGGGCGGCCCTCGCGGGCGCACCGCTGCTGCCGACCCCGGAGTTCGTGGCGCCGGTGTTCGAGATCGGCGCCGTGGTCGGCATCGGGCTGCCCCTCTACGTGGTGACGATGGCGGGCCAGAACATCCCCGGCATCGCCGTGCTCTCCAGCTTCGGCTTCCCCTCGCACTCGCGACCGGCCATCGTCTCCTCCGGTGCGCTCTCGGGCGTCGCCGCCCTCTTCGGCGGCGTGCCGATCAACCTCGCGGCACTGAGCGCGGCGCTGACCGCGGGTCCCGAGGCGTCCCCTCGGCCCGAGCGGCGCTGGATCGCCTCGGTGTCGGCCGGTGCGTCGTACCTGGTCCTCGGCCTCGTGGCGGGCGCGGCCACCGCGCTCGTCTCCTCGGCGAGCCCGCTGCTGATCGAGGCCGTCGCGGGCCTGGCCCTGCTGGGAGTCTTCGTCTCGGCCGTCCAGGCGGTCGTGGAGGACAGCCGGCTGAGGCTCCCCGCGGCCGCCACGCTGCTCGTGACGGCCTCCGGCACCAGCGTCGCCGGGATCGGCTCGGCCTTCTGGGGCCTGGTGGTCGGTCTGGTCGTGCTCGCGTGGCTGGTTCCACGGCGAGCGGTCCCTCCCGCTGACGCCGTGGCAGGGTCTCAGGCGCGGGGGAGCAGTCCCCGGCGGCGCAGCAGCGGCTCGGTCCGCGCGTCCCGCCCGCGGAAGTCGCGGTAGGCGCCGAGCGGGTCGCGCGATCCGCCGATCGCGAGGATGCCCTGCCGGAAGCGTTCTCCGGCCGCGCGGTCGAGGCCGCCGTTCTCCTCGAACCACTCGACGGTGTCGGCGTCGAGGATCTCGCTCCAGATGTAGGAGTAGTAGCCGGCGGAGTACCCGCCCGAGAACACGTGCGCGAAGTAGGTGCTGCCGTACCGGGGCGGGATCGCGGGGATCGAGAGGCCCGCCCGGCCGAGGGCGTCCTGCTCGAACGACGGCACGTCCGTGCGCTGCGCCCCGTCCTCCCGCTCGTGCCAGGCGAGATCGAGCAGCGCCGCCGCCAGGTACTCGGTCGTGGCGAAGCCCTCTCCCCAGAGCGAGGACGCCGTCAGCCGCTCGACGACCTCGGGGGCGAGCGGCTCGCCGGTCTCGACGTGGCGGGCGTACTCGGACAGGAGCTCGGGCCGGAGGACCCACATCTCGTTGACCTGGCTCGGGAACTCGACGAAGTCGCGGTAGACGCTCGTCCCGCCGAACCGCGGGTAGTGGACTGCGGCGAGCAGGCCGTGCAGCGCGTGACCGAACTCGTGGAAGAGCGTCCCGACCTCGTCGAGGCTCAGCAGTGCCGGCTCGCCCTCCCCGGGTGCCGAGATGTTCAGGTTGTTGACGACGACGGCGGAGTCGCCGAGCAGGCTCGTGCGTGTGGAGAGCGAGTTCATCCACGCGCCCCCGCGCTTGGAGTCGCGGGTGAAGGGGTCGAAGAGGAAGAGCCCGAGCGGCTGCCCGTCCTCCTCGAGGACCTCGAAGACGCGGACGTGGCGACTGTAGCCGACCAGGTCGCTCCGCTCCTGGAATCGCAGGCCGTAGAGACCCGACGCCGCGGCGAAGACGCCGGAGTGCAGCACCCGCTCGAGCTCGAAGAAGGGGCGCAGTGCGCTCGCGTCGACGGCGTAGGAGGCCGAGCGCACCCGCTCCTCGTAGTAGGCCCGATCCCATGCCGCGAGGGTGAAACGGGGAGCCCCCGCCGCGTCCTGCTCCTCGTCAGCGAGGGTCTGCATGCGCGCCAGCTCCCGCCGGGCGTTCCGGGCCGCCGGCTCGGCGAGCTCCTCGAGGAGCGCACGGACGCGCGCGGGCGAGCCGGCCGTCTGACCCGACACCACGAAGTCCGCGTGCGAGGAGAAGCCGAGCAGCCGGGCGCGCTCGGCGCGCAGCGCGACGATGTCCTGCAGGACCTCGCGGTTGTCGTGCTCGCCTCCCTCGCTCGCACGACCGACGGAGGCGCGGAGGATCCGCTCGCGCACGCCGCGGTCGCGCAGGCGCGCGAGCCACGGGTGGCCCGAGTACAGCGGGAGCGTCACCAGAACGCCGTCGAGGCCGCGGTCCGCAGCGGCACGGGCGGCCGCGGAGACCTCGGAGGAGTCGAGACCGTCGAGCGCGGAGCCGTCGTCGAGCAGTACCGCGCGCGCGTTCGACTCGGCCAGCAGGTTCTTCTCGAACAGGGTGGTCGATGTCGACAAGCGCTCGTTGAGCTCGCTCAGACGCTCCTTGCCGGCGCCGTCCAGCAGCGCTCCGGCACGCTCGAAGCCCGTCAGCACGCGCTCGAGCAGGTACGCGGTCTCGTCGTCGAGGGCGAGCTCGCCGCGCCGATCGCCCAGCTCGCGCAGGCGCTCGTACAGGCGGGGATCGAGGGTGATCGCATCGCTGTGGGCCGAGAGCAGTGGGGCGAGCTCCTGCTCGAGGGCGTCGGTCAGCGGTGTCCGGTCGGACGCGCAGACGGTGGAGAACACTGCGCTCACCCGACGCAGCGCCCGACCGGAACGCTCGAGTGCCACGAGGGTGTTCTCGACGGTCGGCGCGTCCTCGGAGGATGCGATCGCCTCGATCTCGGCGCGGTGCCGACGCAGCGCCTCCTCGAACGCGGGGCGGTACGCCTCCGGATCGACGGCGGCGAAATCGGGCAGCCCGTGGGGGAGCGTGCTCGGCTCGAGGAGGACGGCGACGGGATCGGAGGCGCTCACCCTGCGAGCCTAGGCGCCGGGGAACCGGATCAGCCCCAGTCGTCGTCCTCGCCCTCGACGCGTCCCTGCGGCTGCGTGATGTAGGCGGCGTCCTCGTCGGGACGGTAGGTGACGGTGGTGCCGTCGTCGAGCTCGAGCACCGGCTTCCCCTCGAGCCAGGTCAGCTGCCATCGCCAGTCGGAGGTGTCCGTGCCGGCCGTGACGAGCTCCTGCTCGACGTCGCGCAGAGCGGTGACGACGATCTCCGGAAGGGTCTGCGGCGGTTCGCCGCCGAGGGCCCAGCGTGTTCCGAGCTGCATCCTGTGCGTCCTCTCGTCGGTGGTCCGGGAGGCGGGCGCCGGGACTCCGGCGCCCGCCCGCGAGCTGCTACGCCTCGGTCTCGAGCTCGATGTCCACGGCCAGTGTGCCACCCTCGGCGAACTCGAGGGCGGCGATCCGGCCGACCGCGGCGATGTCGCCGGAGGCCAGGCGCAGGGCCGACACGAGCTCCGCCGGAGCCGTGACGACGGCCGAGCGGGCCGGGGTCTTCTGCGAGGCCTTCGCGTCGGTCTTAGCGCGTCGGATCGCGGTGAGGACCGTGCTGGCGGCGGTGAGGACCGCGGGGTCGCCGCCGAGACCGGACTGCTCGGGCCACGGCTGCGAGTGGATCGATCCGTCGTGCGACCACGACCAGGTCTCCTCTGTCGCGAAGGGGATGAACGGAGCGAACAGGCGCTGCAGAGCGTCGAGCGCGAGGTGCAGCGCGGCCGCGGCCGAGGCGCCGTCCTCACCGTAGGCGCGCTCCTTCACGAGCTCGAGGTAGTCGTCGCAGAACGTCCAGAAGAACGCCTCCGTCGTCTCGAGAGCCCGGGCGTGGTCGTAGTTCTCGAGCGCGGTCGTCGCCTCCGCCACCACGGCGTCGAGGGTCGCGAGCATGCTCAGATCGAGCGGGTCGGTCACCTCCGCACCCGGGGTCTGCGCGAAGCCGTGGATGAACTTGGCCGCGTTCAGCACCTTGATCGCGAGGCGCCGGCCGATTTTGATCTGCGTCGGGTTCTGCGGATCGAAGGCCGCGTCGGTGCCCAGGCGCGACGAGGCGGCCCAGTAGCGCACGGCGTCCGAGCCGTGCTGCTCGAGCATCCCGGCCGGAGTGACGACGTTGCCCTTGGACTTCGACATCTTCTTGCGGTCCGGATCGACGATGAAGCCCGAGATCGTCGCGTTGCCCCACGGCGCGCGCGAGTCCTCGAGCTGCGAGCGCAGCAGGGTCGAGAAGAGCCAGGTGCGGATGATGTCCTGGCCCTGGGGTCGCAGGTCGTAGGGCGCGACCAGCTGCCAGAGCTCGTCGTCCCGCTCCCAGCCGCCGGCGAGCTGCGGGGTGAGCGAGGAGGTCGCCCACGTGTCCATCACGTCGAGCTCGCCCTGGAACCCGCCCGGCACGCCGCGCTGGTCCTCCGAGTAGCCGGGTGCGGGGTCCGAGGACGGGTCGACGGGCAGCGCCGACTCCTCCGGCACCAGCGGCCGGTCGAAGACGGGGTTGCCGTCGCCGTCGAGCGGGTACCAGACGGGGATCGGCACGCCGAAGAAGCGCTGACGCGAGACCAGCCAGTCGCCCGAGAGGCCGTTCACCCAGTTCTCGTAGCGCACGCGCATGAACTCCGGCACGAAGCGGACGTCCCGCCCGAGCTCCAGGAGGCGCTCCTTCAGAGAGGCGTCCCGCGCCCCGTTGACGAGGTACCACTGCCGGGTCGAGACGATCTCGAGCGGCTTGTCGCCCTTCTCGAAGAACTTCACGGGGTGGGTGATGGGGCGCGGCTCGCCCGTCATCTCGCCCGACTCCGTGAGGAGCGCGACGACGGCCTGCTTGGCCGAGAAGACCGTCTTGCCCGCGAGCTGCGCGTACGCCTCGCGACCGGCGTCGCTGGTGATCGCCGCGGGCGCCTCCGACACGATGCGTCCGTCGAAGCCGATGATCGCGCGGTTGGGCAGATCGAGCTCGCGCCACCAGACGACGTCCGTGACGTCGCCGAAGGTGCAGATCATGGCGATGCCCGAGCCCTTGTCCTTCTGCGCGAGGTGGTGCGCGAGCACCGGCACCTCGACGTCGAAGAGCGGGGTGCGGACGGTCGTCCCGAAGAGCGGCTGGTACCGCTCGTCATCGGGGTGCGCGACGAGCGCGACGCAGGCCGGGAGGAGCTCGGGCCGGGTCGTCTCGATGAAGACGTCGTCTCCGCCGTCGCGGTGGAACCCGATCCGGTGGTAGGCGCCGGGCTGCTCCTTGTCCTCCAGCTCGGCCTGCGCGACCGCGGTGCGGAACGTGATGTCCCACAGGGTCGGGGCCTGGGCCTGGTACGCCTCGCCGCGCGCGAGGTTCCGGAGGAACGCGCGCTGCGACGCCGCCTGCGACTCCTCGCCGATGGTGCGGTAGCTCTGCGACCAGTCGACCGAGAGGCCGAGGGTGCGCCAGAGGTCCTCGAACTGCTTCTCGTCCTCGACGGTCAGGCGCTCGCAGAGCTCGATGAAGTTGCGTCGCGAGATCGGCTTCTGATCGGCCGCCTTGCTGCTCTTGTTGTCGCCCCCCTCGAACGGAGGCGTGAAGCCGGCCTCGTAGGGGAGCGTCGGGTCGCAGCGGACCCCGTAGTAGTTCTGCACGCGGCGCTCGGTGGGCAGGCCGTTGTCGTCCCAGCCCATCGGGTAGAAGACCTTGCGGCCGCGCATGCGCTGGAAGCGCGCGACGACGTCGGTGTGCGTGTACGAGAAGACGTGCCCGATGTGCAGCGAGCCGGAGGCGGTCGGGGGCGGGGTGTCGATCGAGTAGACGTCTGCGCGGGTGAGACCGGTGCGGTCGAACCGGTAGGTCCCGTCGGTCTGCCAGACGAGGCCCCACTTGCTCTCGAGGCCCTCGAGGGCGGGCTTCGCGGGGAGGCGGTCGGCGAAGGTCATGATTCTCCGGTTCGATATGGGCGGCACCGTGTCGGTGGTGATGATGCCTGGATGGCGGCGCTGGAGCGGATCGCTCACCGGCCGCGCCGATCCTACCGCGGCGTCGCGGTGCGGGAGCCGGGCGGGGTCAGTCGACGACGGAGGCGAAGCCCGCGCGGATCGGGGCGAGCGCCTCGTCGAGGTACGGCACCAGCTCACCGCGGGTCGGACCCGCCGCGGCCCAGGCCTGCACCGCGGCCACGGCTGCTCCGACGCTCGCGTAGGCGATCGCCCGGGTCAGATGCGTGGGCAGCGGACGCGAGGCCCGCTGCTCGATGAACGCCGCCACGATCGCGGCCTGCCGGGCGAGGCGGGAGAGCGCGGACGCCTGGAGCTCGTGCACGCTGCCGATGAGAGCGCTCTGGGTGAGCGCCCACGGCACGGAGGAGGGGCCGAAGCCGGCGCCGACCGCCAGCAGCGCGTCGCGCAGTCCGTCCATCGCGGGCCGCTCGGGGTCGGTCGCGGCGAGCGCGGCGGGCAGCTCGGACAGGCGGTCGTCGACGAGCACCCAGAACACGTCGCTCTTGGACTCGAAGTAGTTGAAGAAGGTGTTCCGCGAGACCCCGGCCCGCTGGGCGATGTGCTCGACGGTCGTGCCGGCGTAGCTCTGCTCCAGAAACAGGTCGAGTGCGGCGTCCTCGAGCATCGAGCGCGACGAGGCCCTGGGGCGTCCTCTGCCCGTCGCACCCGCCATGATCGCTCCCGCTCCGCATCCGCTCGACGCGCTACGATATCCCTCAACGACTTCGACCCGGCCATCACCGGCGAGTCTCCGGAAGAACGGCGTCGGCTCAGGCCTGCGCTCAGTAGAACCGGACGGGTACGGCCCGTGACAGCCGATCGAGTGGGAACGTCTCCGAGGCTCGCGCCGAGGAGCGGTCCAAGCGAGGTGGTACCGCGACCCCGGCCCGGGCTGACAGATCCGGGCGGGCCGTCCTCGTGCAGCCCAGCATCACTGCCAGGAGATCGCACGTGACCTATCCCTTGACCCCGCCCACCCCCGGTGACGCCGACGCGTCCGGCTCCGCCTTCGGCCGCGGGGTGGCCGCTTCGCCGCGCTTCCCCCGAGATCGAGGAGAAGGTGCTCGCCTACTGGAAGGCGGACGACACCTTCCAGGAGTCGATCCGCTCCCGCGAGGGCGCCCCCGAGTGGGTGTTCTACGACGGCCCTCCGTTCGCCAACGGGCTGCCGCACTACGGCCACCTGCTGACCGGGTATGCGAAGGACCTCTTCCCCCGCTTCCAGACGATGCGCGGCAAGCAGGTGCACCGCCGCTTCGGCTGGGACACCCACGGCCTGCCCGCCGAGCTCGAGGCGGAGCGCCAGCTCGGCATCACCGACAAGTCCCAGATCGAGGAGATGGGCATCGCCGCGTTCAACGCCGCGGCGAAGGAGTCGGTGCTGCGCTACACCGGGGAGTGGCAGGACTACGTCACCCGCCAGGCGCGCTGGGTCGACTTCGAGAACGACTACAAGACGCTCGACCCCTCCTTCATGGAGTCCGTCATCTGGGCGTTCAAGCAGCTCTACGACAAGGGCCTCGCCTACGAGGGCTACCGCGTCCTCCCGTACTGCTGGCGCGACCAGACCCCGCTCTCGAACCACGAGCTGCGGATGGACGACGACGTCTACAAGATGCGCCAGGACCAGACGGTGACGGTCACGTTCCCGCTGGTCGGCGAGACGGCGGAGGCGCTGAGCCTCACCGCCGTGCGCGCGCTCGCCTGGACGACCACCCCGTGGACCCTGCCGACCAACGCCGCGCTGGCCGTCGGCCCGGACATCGAGTACGCGGTGCTGGCCGCAGGCCTGAACGGTGCCGCCGACGGCAAGGGCGAGCCGGAGGAGCGCGAGCTCTCGGCCGAGTACCTCCTGGCGATCGACCAGGTCGGCGCCTACGCGAAGGACCTGGGCTACGACGACGCCGAGTCCGCCCGCGCCGCCGTCTCGAGGACCCTGCGCGGGCGCGAGCTCGAGGGCGTCAGCTACGACCGGCTCTGGGACCACTACGCCGACACCGAGGCCTGGGGCACGCAGAACGCCTGGCGCATCCTGGTCGCCGACTACGTCACCACGACCGAGGGCACGGGCATCGTGCACCAGGCGCCCGCCTACGGCGAGGACGACCAGAAGGTCTGCGAGGCGGCGGGCATCCCCGTCATCATCTCCGTCGACGACGGCGGCCGCTTCCTCCCGCAGATCGCGGAGGTCGCCGGCCTGCAGGTCTTCGAGGCGAACAAGCCGCTGACCCAGCTGCTGAAGGCGCAGCACCGACTGCTCCGCCAGGCGAGCTACGAGCACTCGTACCCGCACTGCTGGCGCTGCCGGAACCCGCTGATCTACAAGGCCGTCTCGAGCTGGTTCGTGCGGGTGACCGCGTTCCGCGACCGCATGGAGGAGCTCAACCAGGACATCACCTGGGTCCCGGAGAACGTCAAGGACGGCCAGTTCGGCAAGTGGCTCTCGGGCGCGCGCGACTGGTCGATCAGCCGCAACCGCTACTTCGGGTCGCCGATCCCGGTGTGGAAGAGCGACGACCCCGAGTACCCGCGCATGGACGTCTACGGCTCGCTCGACGAGCTCGAGCGCGACTTCGGCGTGCGTCCGCAGGATCTGCACCGCCCCTTCATCGACGAGCTCACGCGCCCGAATCCCGACGACCCGACGGGGCGCTCGACGATGCGCCGGATCACCGATGTCCTCGACGTCTGGTTCGACTCGGGCTCGATGCCCTTCGCGCAGGTGCACTACCCGTTCGAGAACGCCGACTGGTTCGACTCGCACAACCCGGCCGACTTCATCGTCGAGTACATCGGGCAGACGCGCGGCTGGTTCTACACGCTGCACGTGCTCTCGACGGCGCTCTTCGACCGTCCCGCCTTCCGCAACGTCGTCAGCCACGGGATCGTGCTCGGCAACGACGGCCAGAAGATGTCGAAGTCGCTGCGCAACTACCCCGACGTCGCCGAGGTCTTCGACCGCGACGGCTCCGACGCGATGCGCTGGTTCCTGATGTCGAGTCCGGTGCTGCGCGGCGGCAATCTGGTCGTCACCGAGGAGGGGATCCGCGAGGGCGTGCGCCAGGTCCTGCTGCCGCTCTGGAGCACCTGGTACTTCTTCTCGCTGTACGCGAACGCGTCCGGTGACGAGGGCTACTCGGCGACCCGCCGCACCGACTCCGAGGACGTCCTCGACCGCTACCTGCTCGCCAAGACGCACGACCTGATCGAGACGGTCACCGGTCACCTCGAGGCGCTCGACTCGACCCTCGCGGCCGCCGCGCTGCGCGACTTCGCCGACGTGCTGACCAACTGGTACGTCCGCCGGTCCCGCGACCGGTTCTGGCAGGGCGTCGACGCCGAGGGCGGGGGAGCGGAGGCGTTCGACACGCTCTTCACCGTCCTCGAGACCGTGACCCGGGTCGCCGCTCCGCTGCTCCCGCTGGTCTCCGAGGAGATCTGGCAGGGCCTGACGGGCGGCCGCAGCGTCCACCTCACCGACTGGCCGAGCGCGGACGAGTTCCCCGTCGACGAGTCCCTCGTCCACGCGATGGACGCCGTCCGCGGGATCTCGTCCACGGCGCTCTCGCTCCGCAAGCAGGCCGGGCTCCGCGTGCGCCTGCCGCTCGCGCGCCTGACCGTCGTCGCCGACGCCGCCGAGCTGGCGCCCTTCGAGGCGATCCTGCGCGACGAGCTGAACGTGAAGGAGGTGGCGCTCGTGCCGCTGGTCGACTCGAGTGCCGCCGACTACGGAGTCACCTCCCGGCTGTCGGTGAACGCGCGGGCCGCGGGTCCGCGCCTCGGCCGCGGCGTCCAGACCGTCATCAAGGCCGCCAAGGCCGGTGACTGGAGCGAGATCGACGGCGTCGTCACCGCCGGCGGCGTCGAGCTCGTCGAGGGCGAGTACGAGCTGACCCTCGAGGTCGCGGGATCCGGAGCGGACGACCGCGCCATCGCTCTGCTGCCCCGCGGCGGCTTCGTCCTGCTCGACACGGCGACCACGCCGAAGCTCGAGGCCGAGGGCCTGGCCCGCGACCTCATCCGGGCGGTGCAGGACGCCCGCAAGTCGGCCGGGCTCGACGTCAGCGACCGCATCGTCCTCGACGTCATGCTCGACGAGGTCAGCCTCGCCGCGCTCGCGCCGCACGGCACCTGGATCGCCGAGGAGACGCTCGCGACCGGGTCCGCCTTCACCCCGATGACGGTCGCCCTCGAGGGCGGAGAGGGCGCGGTCGCCTTCGGACCGGCCGGCACCGCCATCATCCGCGTCGAGAAGGTCGAGGCCGCCGATGTCTGATCCGTTCGGGAACGACTCCGATCGCGTCGCCGCCGAGGCGGTCTACAGCGCCCTGCTCGAGCGGCTCGGGGAGGCGAACGTGCGTCCGCGGCTCGCGCCGACGCGGCGGGCCGTCGAGATCCTCGGCGACCCCCAGCGCGCGTACCCGGTGATCCAGATCGCGGGCACCAACGGCAAGACCTCCACCAGTCGGATGATCGAGAGCCTGCTGCGCGCGCACGGACTGCGGGTGGGGCTGTTCACCAGCCCGCACCTCGAGCGCTTCAACGAGCGCATAGTCATCGACGGGGAGCCGATCTCGGACGAGAGCCTCGTCGCGAACTGGCAGGACGTCGAGCCCTACATCCGCATGACCGACGCCGAGCTGGCCGAGCAGGACGAGCCCCCGCTGTCGTTCTTCGAGGCGATCACGGTGCTCGCGTACGCGGCCTTCGCCGACGCGCCGGTCGATGTCGCGGTCGTCGAGGTCGGGATGGGCGGCGAGTGGGACTCGACCAACGTCGCCGACGCGCAGGTGGCCGTGTTCACCCCCATCGCTCTCGACCACACGGAACGTCTCGGCTCGAGCATCGAGGAGATCGCGCGGACCAAGTCGGGCATCGTGAAGCCTCTCGCCTCGGTCGTCTCGGCACGCCAGACGCCCGAGGCCGAGGCCGTCCTGCGGCACGCCGCCGAGGCCACCGAGTCCTCGATCGCCTTCGAGGGCTCCGAGTTCGACGTCCTCTCGACCACGGTCGCGGTCGGCGGGCAGCTCGTCTCGGTGCGCGGACTCGCCACGACCTACGGCCAGCTCCTGCTGCCGTTCTTCGGCGACCACCAGGCCGAGAACGCGGCCGTCGCGATCGCCGCCGTCGAGACGTTCATCGGCGGGGGCTCGCAGGAGCTCACCGGCGACGTGCTCGACGAGGGGCTCGCCGCGGCGACCTCGCCCGGACGTCTCCAGATCGTCGGAGCGTCGCCCCGCACCGTCGTCGACGCCGCGCACAACCCGCACGGCGCCGCCTCCCTCGCCGCCGCTCTGGGGCGCTACTTCGACTTCGACCGGGTCACGGCGGTGCTCGGCGTCCTGGCCGAGAAGGACGCCGAGGGCATCCTGCAGGCTCTGCGCCCGGTCGTCGACGAGCTCATCGTCACCCGGGCTCCGAGCGACAGGGCGCTGGCGGCCGACGATCTCGCCGCTATGGCGCGCACCGTCTTCCCGGCGGAGTCGGTGCGCGTGGCGGAGGATCCGGACGCGGCGCTCACCGCCGGTCGCCTCCTCGCCGCCCGCACCGAGAAGGGCGCCCTCGTGATCACGGGCTCGCTCACCCTCGTCGGCCGGGCGCTCACGGTCGCCCGCGACGAGAACTGGCAGGGTTCGTGAGAGCCGGGCGGCCGCGCCGCAGCAGGACGGTCCGCGAGAGCCTCGCCTCGATCGTGCTCGGCTTCGAGGTCGTCATCGTGTTCCTCGCGACGCTGGTCGCGTTCGGGCTCAAGGTCGGCGATCCGGTCGTGGTCCTGGTGGGCGGCGGAGTCGTCTGCCTCGCCATGCTCGCGACGCTCCGGCTCCTGGACCGCCCGCTCGGCATCAGGATCGGCTGGGTGCTGCAGTTCGTTATCGTTGCCTCGGGTCTGCTCGTCCCGATCATGTTCGTCATCGGCGCGGCCTTCGTGGCGCTCTGGACCTACTGCATCGTGACAGGCACCCGCCTCGACGCCCAGGCGCGCCCTCCGGCGGCCGGGCCCCCCGACCCCACCGAAGGAGACCGCTGAATCATGGCCATCCAGGAGACCCTCGTCCTCGTCAAGCCCGACGGAGTCGCGCGCAACCTCACCGGCGAGATCCTCCGCCGCATCGAGGCGAAGGGCTACTCGCTCGTCGACATCAAGCTCGTGGAGGCCGACCGCGACCTGCTCGGCGCGCACTACGCGGAGCACGAGGGCAAGCCGTTCTACGAGCCGCTCGTGGAGTTCATGGAGAGCGGTCCGATCGTCGCGATCCGCATCGCCGGCGACCGCGTCATCGAGGGTTTCCGCTCCCTCGCCGGCACGACCGACCCGACCACCGCGGCTCCCGGCACCATCCGCGGCGACCTCGGCCGGGACTGGGGCCTGAAGGTCCAGCAGAACCTGGTGCACGGCTCGGACAGTGTGGAATCCGCGGAGCGCGAGCTCTCCCTCTGGTTCTCCTGACGGAGAACCGCCGCGAGAAGCTCGCGCTCCGCGGTGTTCCGCGGTGATCCGCGGAACCGCGGTCGGTTCTCGGAGGCGGTCCCGATACGCAGAGCGTCGCGCCTCCGGCGACGGGAAAGCGCTGAAACGCGCTTTCCCGGATGCGCCTCGCGCTGCTCGGCGATCCGGTGACGGGCACCTCGGATTCCTCCGGGGTGCCCGTCGTCGTCTCCGCGGCACTGCGGATCCGGGCCTCGGACGGCGTGCAGAGATGCCGTCCACCGGCTCCGTCCCGCGCCGCCCCTTGCTGATCGAGTAGCCCGCGCAACGGGCGTGTCGAGATCCACGGGATCAGCCGGAGTGCCGCACGCCCCTCCGCGGCTCAGAGGTACGAGAGGGCGTCCAGGCGGAGCTGGGCGATGACGGCGATCGCGAGGTAGCAGAGGATCGTGATGAACGGGATCCAGCCGTAGGCGGCCCCGGCGAAGCGGCGGACGGGCACCGGAACCGGGAAGACGCCCTCACGGAGGTTCCGGAGGGTCACGAGCCAGAAGCCCGGGATCACCACCGACCAGGTGAGCATGCACCACGGGCACAGCGTGCCGAGCAGGAAGATGCTCTGCGAGATCAGCCAGATCACGAATCCGAGCGCGAGGACGAAGCCCAGATTGAACACCGCCCAGAACCAGCGGTCGAACCGTGCGCCCGCGAGCAGGCCCGCACCGACCACGACCGGCGCGATCCAGGCCGCGACCCCGATGAGCGGATTCGGGAAGCCGAAGACGGCGCCCTGCGGCGAGTCGAGATTCGCACTGCACTGCACCAGGATGCTGAAGTCGCACCCGAGCTCGGTCGACGGATCGGTCAGCGCGGCGAACTTGTCGAGTGTCAGTGCGAACGCCGCGATCCAGCCCACGATCCCCAGCACGATGAGCAGTGCGGCGAACAGGACCGGGCGTCGAGTGGTGGGGGCGTCGGACACCGGGGGATTATCGCACGGGCCGAATCGGCGCCTCTGGGAATGCGTGCGATAATCGGAGCCGTCGGTCCGGAAGATCCCGCACCGGCACCAGAAGGTTTACCGGGCGAACACCGGGCCACAGGAGATCGACCGCGTTCCGCGAATGGACGCGACGGGTCACCCGCTCCACCACGACGCGACCGACGGTCGCAGCGAGACGGAGCACGTGTCGGATAGTCAGTTCCGAGAGTGAAGCTGCACCCAGAGTCCTGCGCCACGTGAGCGACCGGACCGGGGGAGCGGAAGGATTCGCGACGGGCCCCAGGCGGCCCCTCGCACGAGGAGAGATCCGGGTAGGAAGGCGCGGCGGACGACCCGGCCGAGGAGTGCACCAGTAATGGTGGAAGACAAGAGTTCGAGCGGATCCGATCCGGACCGCGACGAGCCCCGCAGCGGGGCCAAGAAGATCAGCCGCCTCTTCGGTGGCCGCCGGGCGACCCGGCGGACCGAGTCGAGCGCGCCAGCGACAGGGGGAACGATCATCGATACCGACGAGACCGACACGACCGGCCAGGAGACGCACGACGAGGCGACGAGCGAGGCGCAGGGACCGGCGTTCTTCAACGCCCTCCCCGTCACTCCCGCCGCGCAGGAGGAGTCGCGCCCGGCGCGTCCCGCGCTGCCGAGCACGTCGCTCCTGTTCCAGGCTCCCGACCTGCCCGACTACGTCGAGCTGGCCCCTCTCCCTCCGCGCGGAGCGCCGCTCGGGGTCAGGGAGGAGCGCGAGGCGCCGGCCGAGGAGCAGGGCTCCGTCCGGCGGCGCTCGCGCCGTCGCAGCGGCGAGAGCGACCGTGGAGGGTCGGACGACCCCGAGAACACCGTCGTCCGGGTCCGTCAGCCCCGCGAGCAGCGGGAGCAGCGCGAGCCCGAGCTCATCACCGAGCCCCAGCGCATCAAGGGCTCCACCCGTCTCGAGGCCAAGAAGCAGCGTCGCCGCGACGGCCGCGACGCCGGCCGACGCCGCACAGTCGTCACCGAGTCCGAGTTCCTCGCCCGCCGCGAGGCCGTCGATCGCGTGATGGTCGTCCGCTCGAAGCAGGACAGCATCCGCATCGGCGTGCTCGAGGACGGCGTCCTCGCCGAGCACTACGTCGCCCGCTCGCAGGAGGCGTCCCTGATCGGCAACGTCTACCTCGGCCGCGTGCAGAACGTCCTCCCGAGCATGGAGGCGGCGTTCGTGGACATCGGACGCGGACGCAACGCCGTCCTCTACTCCGGTGAGGTCGACTGGGACGCCGCGGCGAACCCCGGCGGCCCCCGTCGCATCGAGCTGGCCCTCAAGCCCGGCGACCGCGTCCTCGTCCAGGTCACGAAGGACCCCGTCGGCCACAAGGGCGCCCGCCTCACGAGCCAGATCTCGCTCCCGGGCCGCTACCTCGTGTACGTGCCCAACGGCTCGATGAACGGCATCTCGCGCAAGCTCCCCGACACCGAGCGCGCGCGCCTGAAGAAGATCCTCAAGGAGGTCCTCCCCGAGAACGTCGGCGTCATCGTGCGCACGGCGGCCGAGGGCGCCACCGAGGAGCAGCTGACCGTCGACGTCGAGCGCCTCACCGCGCAGTGGACGGCGCTCAGCGAGAAGGCCGCGACGGGACAGGCGCCGGCGCTCCTGCACAGCGAGCCCGATCTGCTGATCAAGATCGTCCGCGACGTCTTCAACGAGGACTTCGAGAAGATGGTCATCGCCGGGGACGACGCCCGCGAGACCATCGAGCTCTACCTCAGCCAGGTCGCCCCCGACCTGCTCGAGCGGGTCGAGGTCTACTCCGGCGAGCAGGACGCCTTCGACGAGTTCCGCATCACCGAGCAGATCGAGAAGGCGCTCGAGCGCAAGGTGTGGCTGCCCAGCGGCGGCTCGCTGGTCATCGACCGCACCGAGGCCATGACGGTCGTGGACGTCAACACCGGCAAGTTCGTCGGCTCCGGCGGAAACCTCGAGGAGACGGTCACCAAGAACAACCTCGAGGCCGCCGAGGAGATCGTGCGCCAGCTCCGGCTGCGCGACATCGGCGGCATCATCGTCGTCGACTTCATCGACATGGTCCTCGAGTCCAACCGCGACCTCGTGCTGCGCCGTCTGGTCGAGTGCCTCAGCCGCGACCGCACCAAGCACCAAGTGGCCGAGGTCACCTCGCTCGGTCTCGTGCAGATGACCCGCAAGAAGCTCGGTCTCGGCCTGCTCGAGACCTTCAGCGAGAACTGCGAGGTCTGCGCCGGTCGCGGAGTGATCGTGCAGCACGATCCCGTGGTCAAGCACCGCTCCACCGCCGCACCGCAGCAGGAGCGCCGCCGTGGCGGCCGCTCGGGGAGGGCGCACCCGGCGGCTCGCCCCGTCAGAACGGCTCCTCGGGGTCGAACGGACAGAACGGCCAGGGCGCCGCTGCGAAGCCCGTCAGCACCCACGCCATCACCGACGACGCCAAGAACGCCCTCGCGCAGATCGCGGCGAGCACCATCCACCCGGCGAACGTCCGCCAGGCGGCGGAGGAGGCTGCAGCGCTGGTCGATGAGGCCTCCGCCGAGTCGGCGCTCGTCGAGGCGTCGGCACCGGAGTCGGAGCCGTCCGAGCAGTCCGCTCCCCGCGAGTCCTCGCGACGGTCGGAGCGTCCCGCCCGGGGCGAGCGCCGCCGCAGGGGACGCGACCGCGAGCCGCGCCAGGAGAGCGCCGACGCGCCCGCTGAGGCACCGTCGGCCGAGGCGGCAGCTCCGACCGCGGTCGAGGCGCCGGTCGTGCCGATCCTCGACATCCCGATCCCGCCCGCCCCGGCGGCCGCGGGCCGTCGTGTCCGCAGTGAGGTCGCCGAGCACCTGCTCGACTCCGTGCTCGACGCGCTCCCCGCACCGAAGGAGCCGGGTCAGGGTCGTGCCAAGAGCCGCCGGGTGACCACGGCAGCCCTGACGGGTGTCGCGGTCATCCCGGAGCAGACTCCGCGCCGCGCCGAGCAGCAGTAGCTCGCGCGGACGACGTCATCGGGGCCCGGTGCCCGGCGAGAGCCGGCGCCGGGCCCTCTCGGTCTCGCGGTCCCGGCCCTTCACTCGCAGTCCGCTGCTCCGGAGCCGCTCGACGAGCTCGCGGGCTGCGACGGGGGTCGCGCCGGCCGCGATCAGCTCGGCCCGCCGCTCCTCGGGCACGTCGTAGTGGTCGAGGTCGAAGCTGCGCTCCGGCACTCCGTTCCGACGCGCGAACGCGTGGAGCTCCTCGAGCGACTCGTCGCTGACGAGATGCGCCCAGAACGTGTCGTGGGCCGGCCACCGCGCCGCATCCAGGAGGATCGTCATCCGTCGATCGTAGGCGGCGCGCCTGCGCCCCGGCCGACGCGCTGTCCACTATCGTGACGGGGTCGTCGGATCGTGGACGCCGGGCTCGCAGGAGCACGGACCCCGCGGACACGCGCTCACCCGAGTGTCCGTTTGACCGCCGACCTCCCATCCCGTACTCTTGACCGTTGGTGTGGCGCGAACCATGCGCTCACGCAGATTTCCGTCGTCGTCCGACTCCTCACGGAGAGCGGGACGCGGTACCGGTTCCCTCGTTCGGTGTGGGAGACGGGAAAGAAACGGGGCCCCGCCCCGTCCATACAAGCCCCGGTCGGCGCAGTGCTGACGAGCATCCGCTCCACGAGCACTGCCCCGCCCAGACGAGAAAACAGGTACGAGAAGTGGTTTACGCAGTTGTGCGCGCCGGCGGTCGGCAGGAGAAGGTCGAGGTCGGCACCATCGTGACGATGGACCGCGTCAAGGCCGACGAGAACGGCACCGTGCAGCTGGCTGCCGTGCTGCTCGTCGACGGCGACTCGATCACCTCGGACGCCTCGGCGCTCGAGAAGGTCTCGGTCACCGCGGAGGTGCTCGAAGAGCTCCGCGGCCCGAAGATCGTCATCCAGAAGTTCAAGAACAAGACCGGCTACAAGAAGCGCCAGGGGCACCGTCAGGAGCTCACGCGCGTGAAGGTCACTGGCATCAAGTAACCGCTGACCGCGGGGCGAGCCATCGCACCGCGGATCATCAGCACGGGGCTGCGGCCCCCCGGTCTCGAGGAGATGAGAAATGGCACACAAGAAGGGCGCGAGCTCCACTCGCAACGGTCGTGACTCGAACGCGCAGCGTCTCGGCGTCAAGCGCTTCGGCGGTCAGGTCGTGAACGCAGGCGAGATCATCGTCCGCCAGCGCGGCACCCACTTCCACCCCGGCGCGAACGTCGGACGCGGTGGCGACGACACCCTGTTCGCCCTGTCGGCCGGAGCGGTCGAGTTCGGCACCAAGGGCGGCCGCAAGGTCGTCAACATCGTGGCGGCCGCCCAGTAGGGTCGGCCTCCTCGGCCGAGCAGGCACAGGACGCAAGGGGCGGGCTTCGGCTCGCCCCTTGCGCGTTGCAGCGGCACTCGCTGCTCGGCACCCGGCGCACGGTCCCACCGGCGCCTCCACTCCCGATCGGACGGACAGAACAACCATGGTCACCTTCGTCGACAACGTCACGCTGCACCTGCGTGCCGGCCACGGCGGGAACGGCTGCGTCTCCGTCCGCCGCGAGAAGTTCAAGCCGCTCGCCGGCCCCGACGGAGGCAACGGCGGTCACGGCGGCGACATCGTCCTCGTCGCCGACCCGCAGGTCACGACGCTCCTCGCCTACCACCGCCACCCGCACCAGTCCTCGCCGAACGGCGGTCCCGGCATGGGCGATCACCGCGCGGGCGGCAACGGCGACCTCCTCGAACTGCCGGTGCCCGTGGGAACCGTCGTGAAGTCCCCCGAGGGCGAGCAGCTCATCGACATGGACGAGCCCGGACTGCGGTTCGTGATCGCCCCCGGCGGTCAGGGCGGTCTCGGCAACGCCTCGCTCGCGACGACGAAGCGCAAGGCCCCCGGATTCGCGCTGCTCGGCACCCCCGGCTGGGAGGGCGACATCGTCCTCGAGCTGAAGACCGTCGCCGACGTGGCACTGGTCGGCTTCCCCTCCGCGGGCAAGTCGAGTCTCGTCGCCGCGATCTCGGCCGCGAAGCCCAAGATCGCCGACTACCCCTTCACCACTCTCGCGCCCAACCTGGGCGTCGTGCAGGCGGGGGAGTCGCGGTACACCGTCGCCGACGTCCCCGGCCTCATCGAGGGCGCCAGCGAGGGCAAGGGGCTCGGCCTCGAGTTCCTCCGGCACGTCGAGCGGTGCACGGCCCTCGTGCACGTCCTCGACTGCGCCACGCTCGAGCCCGGTCGCGACCCGCTCACCGACCTCGACATCATCCTCGGCGAGCTCGCGGCCTACCCGGTCGGCGAGGGCCAGGTCCCGCTGCTCGAGCGCCCCCAGCTCGTCGCCCTGAACAAGGTCGACGTCCCCGAGGCCCAGGAGCTCGCCGCTTTCGTCCGAGCCGACCTCGAGGCCCGCGGCTACCGCGTCTTCGAGATCTCCACGGTCAGCCACGCAGGGCTGCGCCAGCTGACGTTCGCCCTGGCCGAGATCGTCGAGCAGCACCGGGCGGAGCTCGCCGCCGCGCCCCAGGTCGAGCGCATCACCATCCGTCCGCGCGCGGTCGACGAGAAGGACTTCGAGATCCGCGTCGAGGGCGGCTCGTACGGCAACGTCTACCGCGTCCTCGGCACGAAGCCGGTGCGCTGGGTCGCCCAGACCGACTTCACGAACGACGAGGCCGTCGGGTTCCTGGCCGACCGGCTCGCCAAGCTCGGCGTCGAGAACGGCCTGTTCGCAGCGGGCGCCGTCGCGGGCTCCACCGTCGTGATCGGCAGGGGCGACGGAGTCGTCTTCGACTGGGAGCCGACGCTCACCTCGACAGCCGAGCTGATGACGGCCCCCCGCGGGACCGACATGCGGCTCGACGAGAACCAGCGCAAGACGCGCAACGAGCGCCGCGACGAGTACTTCGAGCGGATGGACGCCAAGGCCGCGGCCCGGGCCGAGCTCGAGCGGGAGCGCCAGGGCGGGGTGTGGCGCGTCTCCGACGAGGAGGACGGCGTCGAACCCGACCGCGAGGACTGACCTCGGGCCCCGGCACCCACCAGGGTGCCGGGGCCCCGTCCGTCCGCCTCCCACCCGCACTACACTGTGCGGATGCCGCAGACGACCCTCGACCGCACCGCGCTGACCGACCGCTTCGCCGCGTCCCGCGCCGCCTCCCGCTCCCTCCGCAGCGCCACGACCGACCTCAAGAACCGCGCGCTCCTCGCGATCGCGGACGCCGTCCGCGAGGGGGCGGCGCGAATCGTCCCCGCCAACGCGCTCGACCTCGCGAACGGTCGCGAGAACGGCATGAGCACCGGCCTGCAGGACAGGCTGCGCCTGGACGAGGCGCGGCTCGGATCCCTCGCCGATGCGGTCGTCGCCGTCGCGGGGCTCGTCGACCCCGTCGGCCAGACCGTGCGCGGGTCCGCCCTGCCCAACGGCGCCTCGCTGACGCAGGTCCGCGTGCCGTTCGGCGTCGTCGGGGCGATCTACGAGGCCCGGCCGAACGTGACCATCGACATCGCGGCCCTCGCCCTGAAGAGCGGCAACGCGGTGATCCTCCGGGGCGGAACGGCCGCAGAGAACACCAACCGCGTCCTCGTCGAGCTGCTGCAGGAGGCGATCGCCTCGGTCGGACTGCCGCGCGAGCTCGTGCAGACGGTCGACGACCACGGTCGCGAGGGCGCGAAGGCGCTGATGCGCGCGCGCGGCTACGTCGACGTCCTGGTGCCGCGGGGCAGCGCAGGGCTGATCGAGTCCGTCGTCACGGAGTCCACGGTCCCGGTCATCGAGACGGGCGCCGGAGTGGTCCACGTCTTCCTCGACGCCTCCGCCGACGAGCAGTGGGCCGTCGACATCGTGCACAACGCGAAGACCCAGCGCCCGAGCACCTGCAACGCCCTCGAGACCCTGCTGGTGCACCGGGACGCCGCCGAGCGGCTCCTCCCTGCGGTGCTCGGACGCCTCGAGCGCGCCGGGGTCACTGTGCACGGCGACGAGCGGGTCGTGGCCCTGCATCCGGGGGCGGTCGCCGCGACCGAGGAGGACTGGTCGGCCGAGTACTACTCTCTCGACATCGCGGTCGCGATCGTCGACGACCTGGACGCGGCGATGGAGCACATCGCCCGCTACTCGACGCACCACACCGAGTCCATCGTCACCAACGACCTCGCGAGCGCCGAGCGCTTCCTCGCGGAGGTCGACTCCGCCGTCGTCATGGTCAACGCGTCGACCCGCTTCACCGACGGCGGCGAGTTCGGCTTCGGCGCCGAGGTCGGGATCTCGACCCAGAAGCTCCACGCCCGCGGTCCCATGGGACTGCCCGAGCTGACGAGCACGAAGTGGCTCCTGCGCGGGGCCGGTCAGGTCCGCGCCTAGCCCGAGTGGCGTCCGGGTAGACTCGACAGCGCCCGCGCGGGCACCCCGAACTTCAAGGAGCACCGAATGTCCCTGGTGACGACCGTCCTGGCAGAAGCATCGACCCACGTCGAGCTGCCGTTCCCGTCGATCGTGTTCGGCCTCATCGCCGCCGTCGCGTTCGTCGGTCTCGGCTTCGTGACGTGGAGCTACCGCGACGTCGCCAACCGGCACTCGCACAAGACCACCGGGCAGGCCGACCAGCACGGCCACGGCCACTAGTCCGGAGGCCCCGCGCTCGTGACGTCCGCCGCCAGCGGAGACCCCCGGCGTCCCCGCATCGGCGTGATGGGCGGAACGTTCGACCCGATCCACCACGGGCACCTCGTGGCGGCCTCCGAGGTCGCCCAGTCGTTCGACCTCGACGAGGTGGTCTTCGTGCCCACCGGTCAGCCGTGGCACAAGAAGACGGTCACCTCGGCCGAGCACCGGTACCTCATGACGGTGATCGCCACGGCCTCCAATCCGAGGTTCACGGTGAGCCGGGTCGACGTCGACCGGATCGGGACGACGTACACGATCGACACCCTGCGCGACATCCACGCCGCGCACCCGGACGCCGAGCTCTTCTTCATCACCGGAGCCGACGCCGTCGCGCAGATCCTGAGCTGGAAGGACTACGACGAGCTCTGGGAGCTCGCGCACTTCGTCGCGGTGAGCCGGCCCGGCCATGTGCTCAACGTTTCGGGATTGCCGGCGCAGGACGTATCCTTGTTGGAAATTCCGGCGCTAGCGATTTCCTCGACGGATTGTCGGAGCCGCGTGAACCGGGGTCATCCGGTCTGGTACCTGGTTCCCGACGGTGTCGTCCAGTACATCTCGAAGCACCACCTGTATCGGAGCACGCCATGACAGTCCAGCCCGAGGAGAAGCCGCTCACCCGGCGCGAGATCCGCGAGCGCGAACGCCGCGAGGCCGGGGTCGCCCCCGCTGCAGCGGCGCCGACGACATCGCGTCGAGCCGCCACCGCCTCCGTGACCGCCGCGGGCGACATGCCCGTGCTCACTCCCACGCAGACCCTGCGGATCGCCGCCCCCGAGGCCGAGCCCGCCCGCGAGCCCGACCTCCGCACCTCGGCCCTCGAGGTCGTCCTGCCGGAGGGCGTCGAGCGCTCGAGCCTGACCCGGCGCGAGCTGCGTGCCCTGCACGCCCAGCAGCAGGCCGAGAAGCTCGCCGCCGCGCCCGCCGTCGACGTCCCGGCCGGCTCCGGGCCAGCCGCCGCTGACGAGCCGTCCGCTGCTGACGACGGCCCGGGGGAGGGCGAGCAGTCCCGCGCTTCCACCCCCGGTGAGTCGTCCGCCGTCGAGCCGTCCGGCGTCGAGTCGTCCGACGTCGAGTCGTCCGACATCGAAGGAGCCGTCGATCGGGCCGCGGCACTGCCCGCGGTCGACGACTCCGATGAGGAGCCGCGGCCTGTCGAGCCGAAGCTCAACACCGCCCTCTTCGCCACCGTCGGCGGCTCGATCGACCTCGGCGAGGAGAAGGCGACCGAGATCACGGGCAGCTTCCAGCCGCCGATCGAGCACCTCGCCATCACCGAGGAGCTCGACAGCAAGTCCAAGGAGGAGGTCGACGCCTCTTTCGACGAGCTCATCGCCCGCGGAGTCGCCTCGACGGGCGCGGTCACGACCACCAACGCGTTGATCCTGCCCACCACGGGTGCGGGCGCCGTCGTCGAGGGCCGCGCCGACACCGGCGAGGTGATCGTCACCGGCACCTTCGAGCTCCCGCGCAGCCTCGGCTCGACGGGTCAGCACCCCAACCTCTACGACTCGCCCGATGTGGACCGCTACGTCGACCGCATCGACCGCGAGCAGCCCGCTGCCGACTCCGAGCCCGTCCGGGCGTCGAGCGCCGTCTCGACGCACGCCGCCGGCACCGCCATGATCGCGCCGCAGAAGAAGCGCGGCATCAGCGCTCCCGTGGTGCTCGCCATCACGGCGGCCGTGCTCCTCGTGGCCTCCATCGCGCTGTTCATCGGCGGCTTCGTCCTCAACATCTTCTGATCCGCTCTCCCGACACTGAAGGCTTCATGACTGCGACCGATTCCGCCCGCGCCCTGCTCGACATCGCGGCCACCGCCGCCGACTCCAAGGGCGGGGAGGACCTGGTCGCGCTCGACGTGTCCGGTCCGCTGCCGCTCGTCGACATCTTCCTGCTCGTGACCGGGCGCTCCGAGCGCAACGTCGTCGCGATCGCCAACGAGGTCGAGGATCGGCTGATCGCCTCCGGGCGGAAGCCCCTGCGCCGCGAGGGCCGCTCGGAGGGCCGCTGGATCCTGATCGACTTCGGCGACCTCGTCGTCCACGTCTTCCACGAGGAGGACCGCATGTACTACTCCCTCGAGCGCCTCTGGAAGGACTGCCCGACGGTTCCGTTCACCCTCGACCAGCCCGTCGTGGCGGAGTCCTCGACCGCCTCCAGTTGAGGAACACGCCCGGTGGCGGCTCTCGATTTCGTCTGACGCACTTCGTGTTGTAGATTATTCGAGTTGCTTCCGCCGGGCGGAGGGAACAGAACAGGCAAGACGAACGGGTCCGTGGCGCAGCTGGTAGCGCACCTGCATGGCATGCAGGGGGTCAGGGGTTCGAATCCCCTCGGATCCACCGAGACAGAAGAGCCGCCCTCCGGGGCGGCTCTTCTGCGTTGAAGCCATCGCGGCGGATCACCGAGACTTCTCGATGATCCGCTCCCCCTCCGGAGCTCAGGCCGTCGCCGGCACGAACAGGGGGTGAGGGCACCGCGTCCCGCTCCGCCAGACTGTGGGCATGCCCGCATCGACCGCCTCTCGCGGCCTCATCACGCAGTTCTCCCTGGTCGACGCTCTGCTGGCCGGTCTCTTCGACGGCGTCGTGTCCCGCTCCGAGGTCGATCTCGCGGGCGACTTCGGCCTGGGCTGCGGCGATCGGATGGACGGGGAGCTCGTCGTCCTCGACGGCGTCCACCGGCTGTTCCGCGGGGACGGGTCGGTCCTGGTGCTCGAGCCCGACGACCGCGTCGCCTTCGTCGAGGTCTCGCACTTCCGCGCCGACGTCGTGGTGCCGCTGCACGATGTCCCGTCGCTCGACGCCCTGCTCGCGGCGGTGCGCGGCCTGGTCGCCAGCCACAACGTGTTCCTGGGCGTCCGCGTGCGGGGACGCTTCGATCGGCTGACGCTACGCCAGCCGATCGCGCAGACGAAGCCCTACCTGCGCCTCGCCGACGCCATGCACGACCAGCGGGAGCTGCACCTGGAGTCCGTCGAGGGCACGCTGGTCGGCTTCGTCGCGCCCAAGCCGTTCCAGGGCATCAGCGTCGCGGGGCTGCACACCCACTTCGTCGACACCACCGGGACGGTGGGCGGCCACGTCCTCGCGGCCTCCGGTCTGCACGGCGCCCTCGAGGTGGAGCAGTACGGGGGCATCACCGTCCGGCTGCCGGAGTCCGAGGACTACCTCGCGGCGGACCTCGACGACGACGCATCCGTGTCGGACGCCGCCATCCGAGCGGTCGAATCCGACCACGCGCACTGACGCGGCCCGACCGCTCCGCACCCTAGCCTTGTGGCATGCCCTCCCTGCGCGACGTCCACGCCGTCATCGACCGACTCTGGCCAGAGGCCGCCGCCGAGAGCTGGGACGCACCCGGTCTCGTCACAGGCGACCCCGACTCGTCGATCGAGCGCATCCTCCTCACCGTGGACGTCGTCTCGGACACCGTGCAGGAGGGCGTCGACGGCGGGTACCAGCTCCTCGTGGCGCACCACCCCCTGCTCCTGCGCGGGGTGACCTCCATCGCCGAGGACGGCTACAAGGGCCGCCTGCTCGCCGACCTGATCCGCGGAGGCTGCGCGCTGGTGTCGGCGCACACGAACGCGGACATCGTGGCGGACGGGGTCTCGGACGTCATCGCCTCCCGCCTCGGCCTCACGGGGACCACGCCGATCGTGCCCGGCGCCGATCCGGAGGTCGGGCTCGGTCGCGTCGGCGACCTGCCCGAGGAGGTGACGCTGGGCCGTCTCGCCTCCGCGGTGGCGGATCTGCTCCCCGCCACGGCCGGAGGAGTGCGCGCGGCCGGGCTCTACGACACGCCGGTCCGCCGAGTCTCGCTCTGCGGGGGAGCGGGGGACTCCCTCCTCGACGCCCCCGGCGTCCGCACGAGCGACGTGTACATCACGGCCGACCTCCGGCACCACCCGGCCTCGGAGGCGCGCGAGAAGGCCCTGCACGGCACCGGCCCCGCGCTGCTGGACGTCTCGCACTGGGCGAGCGAGTGGCTCTGGCTGGACGTGGCCGCCGAGGCGCTCCGCCGGGCGCTGCCGACGCTCGCCGTCGACGTGAGCGAGACCCGCACCGATCCCTGGGATTTCGCGATCGTCCACTGAGCGGCGCTCGACACGCGAGAATGGACGCGGCACGACGACCCCTGTGCCGGGAACGAGGACCGCGACGTGAAAGCCAGCCCCGCCGACCAGCGCGAGCTACTGACCCTGCAGACGCTCGACACGCGAGCAGCCCAGCTGCGCCACGCCGTCGCCACGCTGCCGCAGATCGCGAAGATCCAGGCCATGCAGGCGCGCAACGACCAGACCCGGCGCACCCTCGCCGAGCGGCTCGGACGCCTCGAGGACGCCCGTACGGAGCTCGGACGCATCGAGTCCGATGTGAGCGTCGTCGAGAAGCGGCTCGCCCGCGACCGGGAGCGACTGCAGGTCTCCTCCTCCGCGAAGGACATCGCGGCCCTCGAGGGCGAGATCGCATCGCTGCTCAAGCGCCGCGGCGACCTGGAGGAGATCGAGCTGACCCTGATGGAGCGCATCGAGGGCATCGACGCCGAGGTGGCGACCGCCCGGGCCGAGCGCGACGAGGTCGTCGCGGCCCTGGACACCCTCGCCGACGAGAAGGCGGCCCTGGCCGAGAAGCTCGCCGGCAAGCAGGAGTCGCTCGCTCGCGATCGCGCCTCGCTGGTCGAGACGATCCCGTCCGACCTGGTCGAGCTCTACGAGAAGCAGCGGGCGCGCTACGGCGTCGGCGCGGCGCTCCTGCGCGGCAAGGTGTCCGAGGGCAGCGGAGTCGCCCTCACCGAGTCGGACCTCTCCTGGATCCGCGCCAGCGCTCCGGACGAGGTCGTCCTCTGCCCCGACAGCGGCGCCGTCCTCGTCCGAGGGGACGAGTCGACGCTCGCCTGAGCACCGTCCTACACTGGACGGGCGAACGGGTCGGCAAGACGGCCGCGTCGCCGGGGCGAGAGCTCCGGCGCCGAGGAACGTCCGGGCTCCGCAGAGCAGGGCGGTGGGCAACACCCACCCGGGGTGACCCGCGAGACAGTGCCACAGAGAACAGACCGCCACGGGCTCCGGCCCGCGGTAAGGGTGAAACGGTGGTGTAAGAGACCACCAGGGGCCGGAGTGATCCGGTCCGCTCGGTAAACCTCGCCCGGAGCAAGGTCAGACAGAGGACGATGCGGCTGCTCGTCGGGTCCTCGGGTAGACCGCTGGAGGGCCGTGGCGACACGGCTCCGAGAGAGATGGCCGTCCAGCGCCCGCCGAGAGGCGCGGCGTGAACAGAACCCGGCGTATCAGCCGGCCCCTTCGCACGAGGACCCCGCAGCGTTCGACGCTGCGGGGTCCTCGTGGTTCAGGACGGGGTGCTCAGGAGTGGACCCCTCCACCCGCGAGGGCGGCGGCGCCGAGGATCCCCGCGTTGTTGCGCAGCTCGGCCGGGACGATCGGGGTCCGCAGGTCCAGCAGAGGCAGGAACTCCTTGTAGTGCTTCGAGATCCCGCCTCCCACGATGATCAGGTCGGGCCACAGCAGGGCCTCGAGGTGGGAGTAGTAGCGCTGGAGCCGCTTCGCCCACTGCTTGTAGTCGAGGTCCTCGCGCTCCTTCGCGGCGAACGACGCCTTCTTCTCGTAGTCGCCGCCGTGGATCTCGAGGTGGCCGAGCTCGGCGTTCGGGATCAGCACGCCGTTGTAGATCTGCGCGGTTCCGATGCCGGTGCCCAGCGTGGTCATGAGGACGAGTCCCGGCTTGTCCTTCGCGGCGCCGAAGCGCGCCTCCGCATAGCCCGCGGCATCCGCGTCGTTGACGAAGAAGATGTCGCGTCCGATCGCGTCCTCGAACAGCTTCTCGGCCTCGAGGCCGATCCACTCGTCCGAGACGTTCGCGGCCGACATCGTGCGCCCGTGCACGACGGCGGCCGGGAAGCAGATGCCCACGGGAGTGTCGGCGGCCACGTCGGGGAGCGCGTCGATGATCTGGGTGACGACCGCGATGATGTCCTTCGGTCGTCCGCCCTCGGGCGTCGCGAGCTTCACGCGGTCGCTGAGGAGCGCTCCCGCGTCGAGGTCGACGAACGCCCCCTTGATCCCGGTTCCCCCGATGTCGATGCCGATGGCGGTCGTCGAAGCAGTCATACCGGTCATGCTAGCGAAGCGCGAGGAGCAGCTCCCCGGTGCCCGAGCGTAGGATCGGCCCCATGGCTGACGGCGACGAGACCTCCTGGTGGTACAACTCCAAGACCGGTGCGGTGGAGCAGGGGTTCCAGTCCCCGTCCGTGGACCGCGTCGGCCCCTTCGCCTCGCGCGAGGAGGCGGCGGCGGCGCCCGAGCGGCTCCGGGAGAACAGCCGCAGGTGGGCCGAGGAGGAAGCGGCCGAGGACCGCTGACGGCCTTCTACTCGTAGCTGTGCTCGGGGGCCGGGTACTCGCCCGACTCCACGTCCTCGCGGTACGCCGTGACGGCCCCGGTCAGCACCCCGCGCAGGTCCGCGTACTGCTTGACGAAGCGGGGGACGCGACCGGTGGTGAAGCCGGCGAAGTCGGTCCACACGAGCAGCTGGCCGTCCACGTGGGGGCCGGCTCCGACGCCGATCGTCGGGATGCGCAGCTCCTCGGTGACCCGGCGCGCGGCTTCGCTGGGCACCATCTCGAGCACGACCGCGAAGGCGCCCGCCTCCTGGACGGCGCGGGCGTCCGCGAGGAGCTGCTCGAGACCCTCGCCGCGGCCCTGGACGATGTGGCCGCCGAGGCCGTGCTCGCTCTGAGGAGTGAAGCCGACGTGCGCCATGACCGGTATGCCCGCGTCGACGATCCGGCGGATCTGCTCCGCGGAGCGCACCCCGCCCTCGAGCTTCACGGCGTGCGCGTGCGTCTCCTTCATGAAGCGGAAGGCGGTGTGCAGCGCGTCGTCCGGACCGGACTCGTAGGAGCCGAAGGGCATGTCCGCGACCACGAAGGCCCGCTCGACGGCTCCGGCGACCGCCCTGGCGAAGGGGATGAGCTCGTCGACGGTGACGGGGAGCGTCGTGTCGTAGCCCAGCACGTTGTTGCCGGCGGAGTCTCCCACGAGGAGGAAGTCGATCCCCGCCTCGTCGAAGATCCGCGCGGTGAGCTGGTCGTAGCTCGTCAGACCCGTGATGCGCACACCCGAGTCCTTCGCGGTCTGGAAGTGGCGGGTTCGAACGCGTTTCACGGGCTGCGCTGACATGGACCCAGTCTACGGGCGGCGGTCCGGGCGGCACCGGGCGGGCCGCCGTCGGCGGTCGGCGGAGCCGCTAGCCTTAGGGACGAGCAGGAAGGGCCTCGATGGACAAGCAAAGGGACTTCGTTCTTCGCACCATTGAAGAGCGAGGGATCAAATTCGTTCGCCTCTGGTTCACCGACGTCGTCGGCACGCTGAAGTCGGTCGCGATCGCGCCGGCGGAGGTCGAAGGGGCGTTCGCCGAGGGCCTGGGCTTCGACGGCTCGGCGATCGAGGGCCTCACCCGCTCCTTCGAGGCGGACGTGCTCGCGCATCCGGATCCGTCGACGTTCCAGATCCTCCCGTGGCGCGGTGAGATCGACCCCACGGCCCGGATGTTCTGCGACATCACGACGCCCGACGGTCAGCCGGCCGTCGCCGACCCGCGCAACGTCCTCAAGCGGACGCTCGCCAAGGCCGCCGAGCGCGGGTTCACGTTCTACACGCACCCCGAGATCGAGTTCTACCTGCTGAAGTCGTCGACGTTCGGCGCCGAGGGGCCCGAGCCCGTCGACTCCGCCGGGTACTTCGACAACGTCCCGGGAGGCACGGCGCACGACTTCCGCCGCCGTTCCGTCCGCATGCTCGAGGATCTCGGCATCTCGGTCGAGTTCAGCCACCACGAGGCCGGGCCCGGTCAGAACGAGATCGACCTCCGCTACGCCGACGCGCTCACCACGGCCGACAACATCATGACGTTCCGCACGGTCATCAAGGAGGTGGCGATCGAGCAGGGCGTCTACGCGACCTTCATGCCCAAGCCGCTCTCGGGCCACCCCGGATCCGGCATGCACACGCACCTCTCGCTGTTCGAGGGCGACGTCAACGTCTTCTACGAGCAGGGCGCGCAGTACCAGCTCTCCAAGCTCGGCCGCCAGTTCATCGCCGGCCTGCTGAAGCACGCGCCCGAGATCACCGCCGTCACGAACCAGTTCGTGAACTCCTACAAGCGGCTCTGGGGCGGCGACGAGGCGCCGAGCTACGTCTCGTGGGGCCACAACAACCGCTCCGCACTCGTGCGGGTGCCGCTGTACAAGCCCAACAAGGGCCAGTCCTCGCGCATCGAGTACCGCGCGCTCGATTCGGCGGCGAACCCGTACCTCGCGTACTCGCTGCTCCTGGCCGCAGGGCTCAAGGGCATCGAGGAGGGCTACGAGCTCCCGGCCGAGGCCGAGGACAACGTGTGGTCGCTGACCGACGCCGAGCGCCGCGCGCTGGGCTACAGCCCGTTGCCCGCGAGCCTGGACCGCGCGATCTCGCTGATGGAGGAGTCGGAGCTGGTCGCCGAGACGCTCGGGGAGCAGGTCTTCAACTTCGTGCTGCTCAACAAGCGGAAGGACTGGGCCGAGTACCGCGCCCAGGTCACTCCGTACGAGCTGCGCAGCAACCTCGAGATGCTCTGATCCTCTCGCCCCATGGCCCGCGAACGCACTCTCAGTGACATCGCGCGCCTCGGTTTCGCCGAACTCGGCGAGACCGGGGCGCGCATCGCCGAGGCGGAGCAGCTCGCGGGCCGTTCGCTGGGATCGGTCGTGCCGGCCTTCGCCTCGGTCGCCGATCCGGATGCAGCGCTGCTGGCGCTCATCGATCTGCTGCGCAGTCACCGCGATCGGATGGACGCCGTCCTGGCGGACGACGACGCGCTCACGCGGCTCCTGAAGGTCACGGGGGCGTCCTCCGGCATCGCGGACTTCCTGCAGCGGCGTCCGGACGAGCTTGCGAGCCTCCTCGATCCGGTGCTCTCGCTGCCCGGCCGGGCGGAGCTGCGCGACGACATGCTCGACTCCGTCGGAGCCGTCGACGGCTTCGCCGCACTCGGGGAGGAAGCGGGATGGACGGCGCTGCGCGTGCGCTACCGCCGGCTGCTCACCCGCATCGTGGTGCACGACCTCACGCAGGCCGACCCCGTCACGGCGATCGACCGGGTGACCCGCACGCTGGCCGACCTCGCGGGCGCCGCGCTCGAGGCGTCCCTGGCCGTCGCGCGGGCCGACCTGGTCGCCGGCATCGGCCCGGGGCGGTTCACGCGGGACGAGGTCGCGGCGACGAGGCTCGCCGTCATCGGCATGGGCAAGGCGGGCGCCTCCGAGCTCAACTACGTGAGCGACGTCGACGTGATCTTCGTCGCCGAGGGGGATCCGGAGCGCGAGCTCTCGAACGCCCGGGCGATCGACGTCGCGACGCGCCTCGCGGTCCTGCTAATGCGCGGCACGTCCGCCCTGGCGCTCGAGCCGGAGCTGTGGGAGGTGGACCCGAACCTGCGTCCGGAGGGAAAGCAGGGCGCCCTCGTCCGCACGCTCGAGTCGCACGTCACCTATTACGACCGGTGGGCCAAGAGCTGGGAGTTCCAGGCCCTGCTGAAGGCGAGGCCGCTCGCCGGCGATGCGCGGCTCGGGCAGGCGTACGTCGACGCCGTCGCTCCGAAGGTCTGGTCGAGCGCCTCGCGCGAGAACTTCGTCGAATCCGTGCAGCGGATGCGCGAGCGGGTCACCGAACACATCCCGCAGAACGACGTGCATTACCAGATCAAGCTCGGCCCGGGCGGGCTGCGTGACATCGAGTTCACGGTGCAGCTCCTCCAGCTCGTGCACGGCCAGACGGACGACGAGATCCACATGCCGGGCACGCTGCTCGCCCTGGGCGCGCTCGCCGACCGGGGCTACATCGGGCGATCGGCGGCGGACGAGTTCTCGAAGGACTACCGAGCACTGCGCCTGCTCGAGCACCGGCTCCAGCTGCGCCGGCTCCGCCGCACCCACCTCATGCCCCGCGACGAGCACGAGCTGCGGACCCTCGCGCGATCGACCGGGCTCGCCCGTTCGGCCGAGGAGCTGCTCGTCGTGTGGAACGGGATCAAGCACCGCGTGCGCGGGCTGCACGAACGCCTCTTCTACCGTCCGCTGCTGTCGGCGGTCGCCTCGCTGCCCGAAGGAGGAGCGGAGCTCTCGACCGGTCAGGCCGAGGCGCGCCTCGCGGCCATCGGCTTCACCGACGCCCGGGGCGCCCTCGGGCACATCGCCGCCATGACCTCGGGAGTGTCGCGGCGCGCGAGCATCCAGCGGCACCTCGTGCCGGTGATGCTCCAGTGGTTCGCCGACGGCGCCGACCCCGACTACGGACTCCTCGCGTTCCGCCGGCTCAGCGACACCCTCGGCGGCACGCCGTGGTTTCTGCGCATGCTGCGCGACTCCTCCGGCGCGGCGAAGCGGCTGACGACGGTGCTGTCCGGCTCCCGCTACGTCGGGGAGCTGCTCGACCGGATCCCGGAGTCGGCCGCCTGGCTCGAGGACGACGACGATCTCCGTCCCCGGACGGCCGCGCAGCTGAACGAGGAGGTGCGCGCCGTCCTGGCCCGTCACGACACCCCCGAGGCGGTCGCCGCCGTGCTGCGCGCGATGCGCCGGCGCGAAGTGCTGCGCACCGCGATCGGGGGAGTGCTGGGTCTGAGCACGATCGAGGAGATCGCCCGCAGCCTGACCGACATCATCTCGGCTCTGCTGAGCGGAGTCCTCGCGGCCGTGCGGCGCTCGAGCGCCCATCGACCGGGCTCCGACCTCCAGTTCGCCGTGATCGGCATGGGTCGCTACGGGGGAGCGGAACTCGGTTTCGGCTCGGACGCCGATGTCGTCTACGTCCAGCGCCCGGGCTCGGGTGAGCCGCGGGACGCCCAGCTCTACGCGCAGCACCTGGTCGCCGAGCTCGTGCGCCTGACCGAGGACTCCCGGCTGCCGCTCGACCTCGACGCCGATCTGCGCCCCGAGGGCAAGAACGGGCCTCTGGTGCGCTCTCTGGACTCCTACCGCGCCTACTACGCCCGCTGGTCCCTGACCTGGGAGGCGCAGGCGCTGCTCCGCGCTCGCGGAGTGGCCGGTGATGCGCCCCTGATCGCCGACTTCGCCGCTCTCGCCGACGGCGTGCGCTATCCCGCCGAGGTCTCCGACCGCGACATCCGCGAGGTGAAGCGGATCAAGGCCCGCGTCGAGAACGAGCGTCTGCCCCAGGGCGCGGACCCGAGACGCCACCTCAAGCTCGGCCGCGGCTCGCTCAGCGACGTCGAGTGGCTCGTGCAGCTCCTGCAGCTCGAGCACGCGCACACGATCCCGGAGTTGCGGACCACCTCGACGCTCACCGCCCTGCAGGTCGCGGAGCAGGCCGAGCTGCTGACGCCCACCGACGCCGAGCGTCTGCGCGCAGCGTGGCTCCTCTCCTCCCGGGTCCGCTCCGCCATGACGCTGTGGTCGAACCGGACGAGCGACGTCCTGCCGACGGATCGGATGCAGCTCGAGGGCGTCGCCCGACTGCTCGAGTACCCGGCCGGATCGGCCACGCAGCTCGAGGACGACTACCTCGGCGTCACGCGCCGCGCACGCGCGGTCTTCGAGCGCTGCTTCTACGGGCCCGCCGACGGCGAGCCGACGACGCGCTGACCGGCGACCGCCGCGGCCGAGCGCGCCCTCGTGCAACGACGGAGGGCCGCCCTCCCGAAGGAGAGCGGCCCTCTGCGATCCGGTCGGACCCGTCCTGATCGGACCGGGCCTCGACGGATCAGACGCCGTAGTAGAGCTCGAACTCGAAGGGGTGCGGGCGCTGCGCGAGCGGCTTGATCTCCTTCTCGCGCTTGTACTCGATCCAGGTGTCGATGAGCTCCTGCGTGAACACGCCGCCCTGGAGGAGGAAGTCGTGGTCGGCCTCGAGAGCGTCGAGCGCCTCGCCGAGGGTCGCGGGGACCTGCGGGATGAGCTTCGCCTCCTCGGGGGGCAGCTCGTAGAGGTCCTTGTCGACCGGCTCGTGCGGCTCGATGCGGTTCTTGATGCCGTCGAGGCCCGCCATGAGCTGCGCGGCGAACGCGAGGTACGGGTTGCCCGAGGCGTCGGGCGCACGGAACTCGATGCGCTTGGCCTTGGGGTTGGTGCCCGTGATCGGGATGCGGATCGACGCGGAGCGGTTGCCGGCCGAGTAGACCAGGTTGACCGGAGCCTCGAAGCCCGGGATCAGGCGGTGGTACGAGTTGACGGTCGGGTTCGTGAACGCCAGCACGGCCGGAGCGTGCTTGAGCAGGCCTCCGATGTACCAGCGGGCGAGGTCCGAGAGTCCGCCGTAGCCGTTCTCGTCGTAGAAGAGCGGCGTGCCGTCGTTCCACAGCGACTGGTGGGTGTGCATGCCCGACCCGTTGTCGCCGAAGAGCGGCTTCGGCATGAACGTGGCGGTCTTGCCCCACTGCTCGGCCGTGTTCTTCACGATGTACTTGAACTTCAGGATGTCGTCCGCCGCGTGCACCATGGTGTCGAAGCGGTAGTTGATCTCGGCCTGGCCGCCCGTGCCCACCTCGTGGTGCGAGCGCTCGAGGATGAGACCGGCGTCGATGAGCTTGAGGCAGATGTCGTCGCGCAGGTCGGCCTGCTTGTCGACGGGGCTCACGGGGAAGTAGCCGCCCTTGTAGGGCGTCTTGTTGCCGAGGTTGCCGCCCTCCTCGACGCGTCCCGAGTTCCAGGCGCCCTCGACCGAGTCCACCGAGTGGAAGGCCGAGTTCTGCGTGATCTCGTAGCGGACGTCGTCGAAGATGTAGAACTCCGCCTCGGGGGCGAAGAACGCGGTGTCGGCGATGCCGGTCGAGGCGAGGTACTTCTCGGCCTTCTTGGCGACCTGGCGGGGGTCCTTCGAGTAGATCTCCCCGTTGCGCGGGTTGTAGATGTCGAAGACCAGGATCAGCGTGCGCTCGACGCGGAACGGGTCCACGTAGGCGGTGGTCACGTCGGGGATCAGCTGCATGTCCGATTCGTGGATGTTCGCGAATCCGCGGATCGAGGACCCGTCGAAGAGCTGGCCGACGGAGAAGAACTCCTCGTCGACAGTCGAGGCGGGGATGTTGAAGTGCTGCTGGACACCGGGGAGATCGGTGAACCGGATGTCGAGGAACTTGACGTCCGTGTCCTTGATGAACTTGAGCACCTCGGAAGAATCTTTAAACATGCAAAGGTCTCCAATGGCGTAACGGGTGACTGCGGAGCGCAGCCGTCCCAGGTTAGTGACAGGGTGTGTCCCTGCCGTGTCCCCTCTGTTTCCGGCGTGTTACGTGAACCTGGCTCTACGGTCCTTCACCGGCTCGCGGCCGCCTCCGAGACACGGTGGATAGCATGGGACGCATGCCCGAACGCAGGACCTTCGCCGATGTCGCGCCGAGCAGCTGGCCGGGGGAGCGCCTCGGACTCCCCCGTGAGGGACGGATGTCGATCGCCCGCCCCGGACGCCGGATCGCGGCCCTGGTGGTGGACTTCGCGATCGCCGCGCTCCTGTCGCTGGCGTTCTTCCAGTACGACCGGTGGGCCAGCCTGATCCTGTTCGTCGTTCTGCAGGCGGTGTTCATCCCCACCATCGGCGGCAGCATCGGCCACCGGCTCCTGCGGATGCGCGTGGTCCGCCTCGGCGGCGGCTGGGTCGGAGCGTGGCGGCCCCTCGTCCGCTCGGTCCTGCTCGCGGTGCTCGTCCCGGCGCTCGTCTGGGACTCGGACCAGCGCGGCTTCCACGACAAGGTCGCCGGAACGGTGCTCGTCCGCTACTGACCACTCGCCCGCTGCTGAACCCTCGGCCGCACGCCGCCCGCCCGATGGGCCGGACCGTGAGGATCCGGGAACCGCTTCGGGCCGGGAAGAACAGCGGGGCCGTGCGCCTCGACGGCGAACGGCCCCGGTGGGGGAGTGATCAGCGCGAGCGCTGCGGACGGACCTTGAACGGGTCCACTCCCTTGGGGATCGGCAGCGAGGTGTTCAGCGACGCGAGACGGTTCTTGACGGCGAGGACCTCGGCCTTGGTGAGGGTCTTCTTCGTCTTGGCGAGGGTCCGGGGGATGCGGTGCAGCGGCACCGAGTCGGCGTCGGGCCCGACGTGCACGAACGTGACGGGGACGTTCGGCAGGATCCGGGTGACCTTGCGGCGCTCGTCGTCGAGCATCCGCTTCGTGCGCCCGGACGGCCCCTCGGCGATCAGCACGACACCACCGCGACCGACGGCGCGGTAGACCGCGTCCTGCGTCTTGCCGTTCACGGCCACCGGCATCTCGGTGCCGGTCCAGCTGCCGCGGAGTCCGCTGCGCAGCACGGCGCCCACCGCGCCGGGCTGACCGGCGATCTGACCGTAGGCCGCACGCTCGGCGCGACGCGAGAGCACCGCAAGACCGGCGACCATGCCGGCGAGGAGGCCGACGAGGATCCAGAGGGCGATGACGAATCCGTTGCCGTCGCCCAGGAGGATCCCGAGGAGCACGCCGAGCAGGACGGGGAGCAGGGCGGCGAGGAGGATGATCCACACGGCGCTGCTGTCGTAGCGGCGGGTCATCTGGAACACCTGCCACATCTGCTTGAGACGTCCGGGTTCCTTGACCGCCTTCGTCGACGGTTCCGTGCTGCGTGCCATGGGGTCAAGGATACCGAGCCGACCCGGGGATCGGGACCGATCGCGTCGGAACCCGGGCGGGGCGCCTCCCCAGCCCGCCGTGCGGGCCTTCCCTCCACCGATCGCCCGGGCCGGGCGCCGGGGGCTCCCGCCGAGGGCACACTCGGCGCATGGCATCGACCTCCGATCAGCACGACGCCGGGCCGGGACCGGCCCTCGCCGGACACGAGCTCGTCGGGCCCTCCGCGCTCGGCGAGCTCGTCCGCGCTCCCGACGGAGCCGTCCTGCTGGCCCGCCGGTACTCGCGGGAGGAGGCGGCGGCCTCGCTCCGCTCCGGCCTCGCCGATCTGCCTCCCCACGAGCATCGGGAGAGCCTCGTGGACCTCGCCGACGAGGACGAGGAGGAGGACACCGTCGTGCTGCTGACCCGACCGGCCGTCGTCGACACTCTCGCGGGCCTCCTGACCCGCGGCCGTGTCCTCACTGCGGGAACGGCGGTCACGGTCCTCGCCCCGATCGCCGCCGCGCTCCGCGACGCCCAGGATCACGGAGTGCTCCTCTCGGTCGAGGCCGGGACGGTCGGGCTGACGGCCCAGGGGCGGCCCGTGCTGCTGCTGACCGGTGGCGACGGCGCGACGACGGCCCCCGCCGAAGCGCTGCGGCGACTGATGCTCGTCGTCCTGCCGCTGTCCCCGCCTCCGGCGACAGCGGATCTCGCCGAGCTCGAAGCGCACCTGTACCGTTCGGCGGCCCCGGCGCCGCTCGGGGACCTGCTCGCGTCTCCGGTCGTTCCGACGGTGCCCGCGGAGGAGGATCCTGTCGCGCCGGTCGCCGCGTTCGATCGCGCACGGAGAGCCCTCGTCGCGCTGAGCCGCCGGACACGTCGGGCTCGTCGCGGTCCCCGGAGCCGGCCACCCGGTCCGGCAGGGCCCGCCCTGGACGGCGGCCCCGCGAGGCACCGGCGCGTGCACCCTCTCGACGGCTGGAGACGGAGGGCACTCACCGTCGTGGTGGAGCGACGGGGACCGCTGCTGTCGGCCGCGGTCGTCGTGCTGGGCGCCCTGATCGCCTCGCTCGCGGCGCAGGGCGGCGGAGAGTCGGCGCGGTCGGCGGCGGCGGACGATCGGAGCGGCGCGTCCGCCCGCCCGAGCACTTCGTCACCTGCGGCTCCCTCACCGCCGTCCCCCGGCACTTCCGCCGGTGACGCGGCGACGGCCCTGCTCCTCGCCGCTGCGTCGTGCACGGCGGGCGAGGACGCCTCCTGCCTCCGCAGTCTGACGACGGACGACTCGCCGCTGCGCTCCGAGGGCGGGTCCGACTACGTCGTGTCGCTCGGACCACTGGACGGCGCGATCCTCACCGACACGCACGGTGCGACCGCACTCGTCGAGGTCGGCGTGGACGGAGGAACGACAGCGGCCTCCGTCCTGATCATCAGGACGGAGGCCGGCTGGCTGCTGCGCGAGGTGTTCACCGAGTGAGGGCGGGACGCCCCGGCCTCAGCGGCACCTCGCGATCAGATGCCGAGGTCGTTCTCGAACGAGCCCTCCTCGAGGCGCTCCTTGATCGCGACCAGGAACCGCGCCGCGTCTGCGCCGTCCACCGTGCGGTGGTCGTACGAGAGCGCGAGGTAGACGGTCGAGCGGATCGCGATGGCGTCCTGACCGTCGACCTGCACCACGGCGGGCTTGCGGGTCACGATGCCGGTGCCGAGGATCGCGGTCTGCGGCAGGAAGACGACCGGCGTGTCGAACAGCGCCCCGCGCGATCCGGTGTTGGTCAGCGTGAAGGTGCCGCCGGCCAGCTCGTCGGGCTTGAGCTTGTTGTTGCGGGTGCGCTCCGCGAGGTCGCCGATGGTGGAGGCGATCTGCGCGAGGTCGAGGTCCGATGCGTTCTTCAGGACCGGGGTCAGCAGGCCGCGCTCGGTGTCGACCGCGATGCTGATGTTCTCGTGGTCCGGGTAGACGATCGAGTCGCCGTCGAGCGTCGAGTTGATGACCGGGTAGGCCTTCAGCGCCTCGGCGGCCGCCAGTGCGAAGAACGGGAGGAAGGACAGCTTGGCGCCGGTCTTCTCCTGGAAGCTCTTCTTCACCGAGTCGCGGAATCGGGCGACGTTGGTCACGTCGACCTCGACGACCGAGGTGAGCTGAGCGGTCGACTGCATCGACTCGACGGCGCGCTGGGCGAGGACCTTCCGCAGACGCGAGAGCGACTGCGTCGTGCCGCGCAGGGGCGAGGTCTCGAGCGGGGTGCGCGCGGCCTTCGCAGCGGCGGCGGCAGGAGCCGACACGGGGGCGGCGGGAGCCGACTTGGCGGCCTCGACCGCGTCGAGGACGTCCTGCTTGCGGATGCGCCCGCCGACACCGGTACCGGTGAGGGAGGCCAGGTCGATGCCGTGCTCGCTCGCGAGCTTGCGCACGAGCGGCGTGACGTATCCGGGGTTCGAGTCGGTCGGCTCGGGGGTCGCGGCCTGCGCGGGAGCCGCGGCGGCGGGCGCCGGCGCGGGCACCGACGGGGCCGGAGCCGACGCCTCGGGGGCGGCGGGCTTCTCAGCGGCGGGGGCCGGCTCGGGCTCGGCGGGGGCCGGAGCCTCCTCCTCGCTGTCCGAGTCGACGGACGGGGTCGCGACGTCGGTGGGCTCGGTCTCGGCGGCCTGGACCTCCGGAGCCTCCTCGGCCGCGGGGGCCTCGGGCTCGGCGGGGGCGGCCGACGCGGAACCGTCGCCGATCCGGACCAGCTCGGCCCCGACCTCGACGGTCTCGTCCTCCTGGACGAGGATCTCCTCGATGACACCGGCGACGGGCGACGGGATCTCGGTGTCGACCTTGTCGGTCGACACCTCCAGCAGGGGCTCGTCGACCTCGACGCGATCCCCCACGTTCTTCAGCCAGCGGGTGACCGTTCCTTCCGTGACACTCTCTCCGAGTGCCGGGAGGCTGACGGATTCGCTCATGATCCTGTCTCCTTAAGACGTGTGCGTGCAGTGTTCAGCTTAGTGAAGCGGGAGCGACGGGTCGCCGCCCCCGCGGTGGGTCTAGAGGGCGTGCAGCGGCTTCCCGGCCAGCGCGAGATGCGCCTCGCCGAGCGCCTCGTTCTGAGTGGGGTGCGCGTGCACGAGGGGCGCGACGTCCTCGGGATGCGCCTCCCAGTTCACGATGAGCTGGGCCTCCCCGATCAGCTCGCCGACGCGGGCGCCGACCATGTGGACGCCGACGACAGGGCCGTCGACGACGCGGACGACCTTGACCGAGCCGCTCGTGCCGAGGATGGTGCTGCGAGCGTTCCCGCCCAGGTTGTAGTCGTACGACGCGATGCGCTCCGCACCGTACTCGGCCACGGCCAGCGCCTCGGTGAGTCCGACCGACGCGACCTCCGGGTCGCTGTAGGTGACCTTCGGGACGTTGACATCGGCGACGACCTGCGGGCCGAGGCCGGCGATCTCCTCGGCGACGAAGACGCCCTGCTGGAAGCTCCGATGGGCCAGCTGGAGACCGGGCACGATGTCCCCCACGGCGTAGACGCCCGGAACGGAGGTCTGCAGGCGCTCGTCCGCCACGACGTAGCCGCGATCGAGAGCCACCCCCGCCTCCTCGAGGCCGAGGCCGGCGGTGACGGGACCGCGGCCGACCGCCACCAGGAGCACGTCGCCCTCGAGCACGGCTCCGCTCTCGAGGCTCACGCTCACGCCCGACTCGGACTGGGAGACCGAGGAGACGCGCGAGCCGAGCTGGAAGGAGATGCCGCGCTTGCGGAAGGCGCGCTCGAGCTGCTTGCTCGCGCTCTCGTCCTCGTTCGGCACGAGGTGGGGGAGCGCCTCGACGATGGTGACCTCGGCGCCGAAGGAGCGCCAGACGCTCGCGAACTCGACTCCGATGACCCCGCCGCCGAGCACGACGACCCGGTCGGGCACGTGGTCGAGCTCGAGGGCCTCGTCGCTGGTGAGGACGCGACCGCCGATCGCGATCCCGGGCAGGGTCCGCGAGGCCGAGCCTGTGGCGACGACGATCGACCCGCCGTGGAGGACGTGCTCGCCGACGACGACGGTCCTCGGGCCGGCCAGACGGCCGTCACCCTCGACGACCGTGATGCCGCGCGAGGAGACGAGGCTCTGCAGGCCCTTGTACTTGCCGGCGACCACGCCCCGGCGGTACCGGGTGACGCCGGCGATGTCGATGCCCTCGAAGCTCGCGAGGACGCCGTACTTCTGCGCGTCCTTCGCCCCGTCCGCCAGCTCGGCGGCGTGCAGCAGGGCCTTCGTGGGGACGCAGCCGCGGTGGAGGCAGGTGCCGCCGAGCTTGTCCCGCTCGACGAGAGCCACGCTGAGCCCCAGTTGAGTCGCCCGCAGCGCGGCGGCGTAACCGCCGCTGCCCCCGCCGAGCACGACCAGGTCGTAGCTCTCTTCCGACACCCAGTGACTCCCTTGCGACGTGCGGTCCCGGTCTCCCGCGGGCCGCGGCGCGGAGCGCTCAGGACCGGCGGAGGAGGGGACGAGGCGGGATCTCCCGCCCCGTCGACCCTACTACGCGCTCGCGAAGCCCTCGGCCAGCGCCACGAGCGTCCGTACGGTGACTCCCGTCGGCCCGCCCGCCGTGAAGCCGTAGGCCCCTCCGGCGTTGTTGGCGGGACCCGCGATGTCGAGGTGGGCCCAGGGGATGGTGGTCGCGGCCTCGCCCTCCCCGCGGGTGCCGATGAACTCGCGCAGGAAGTGCCCGGCGATCAGCATGCCGCCGGCCGTGCTGCCGATCTTCACGTTGGCGAGGTCGGCGACGTCGGAGTTCAGGAGCGGGCGCAGCTCGGCCGGGAAGGGCATCTGCCAGAAGGGCTCGCCCGCATCGGCGGCGGTGGCGACGACCCGGGCGGCGAAGTCGTCGTCGCCCATGACGCCCGTGTAGCGGTTGCCCAGGGCGACGCTCGCGGCTCCGGTCAGGGTCGCGACGTCGATGATCGCGTCGGGCTGCTCCTCGCTCGCCGCGACGAGCCCGTCGGCGAGCACGAGTCGCCCCTCGGCGTCGGTGTTGAGGACCTCGACCGTCGTCCCGCCGCGGATCGTCAGCACGTCGTTGGGCCGGATGGCGCTGCCGGAGGGGAGGTTCTCCGCGATGCAGAGCCAGGCGGTCACCCGGACGGGGAGCGCGAGCTCCGCGACGGCGCGTGCGACGGCCCACACGGTCGCCGCGCCCGTCATGTCGTACTTCATCCCCACCATCGAGGCCGGCGGCTTGAGCGAGAGTCCGCCGCTGTCGAAGGTGATGCCCTTGCCCACCAGCGCGAGGTGAGCGGTCGCTCCCTCCGGCGAGTAGGAGACCTTCACCAGGCGCGGCGGCCGGGTCGAGCCGCTGCCCACTCCGAGGATGCCGCCGAAGCCCTCCTCGGCCAGTGCCGCCTCGTCCCAGACGGTGACCTCGAGGGGCAGCCCGGCGGCGCCCTCCTGGACTGCCTCGGCGAGGGTCTGCGGGTAGAGGTGAGACGGCGGCGTGTTGACGAGGTCCTTGACCTCGGCGACAGCCCGGGCGACGATCAGCGCGCGCTCGAGGATCGCGGGGTCCGCCGTCTCCTGGGTCGAGACGAGCAGGACGGACTCGACGGGGGTCTTCACCGTCGCGGCGGTGGTGCCGCGGAAGGCGGTGAACGAGTAGGAGCCCAGGGCGGCGCCCTCGGCGACGGCGGCGAGTGCCTCCGGAGTCGTGGCGGGAAGCGCGAGCGCGACGGACGCGGTCCCCGCCAGGGTGCGCACCGCGAGACCCGCTGCGGCGCGGAGGGCGTCGGTGGCCGGCTCCGCCGAGCCGAGGCCGACGAGCACGACGACGCCCGCGCGACCGGTCGACGGCACGCGCAGGATCGAGTCGACGGCTCCCGTGGCGCCGAGCGCCGGGAGGGCGCCGACCAGGTCCTCGAAGCCCGTCGCCCCGAGCAGCTGCGGCCCGTCCGGGCCCGGCGCGACGCCCAGGACGAGGGCGTCGGTGTCGATGTCGGAGGCGGGCGCGGACGTGTACTCGAGAGAGGAGAGGGGCATGGCGGCAATGCTAGGCGCTGTTCGCTCAGGGCCGAGCGCCGCTCGCCAGGGGCCCGACGGGTGCCGTCTACAGTGAGAGGCATGCTGGATCCGGAAGACCTGTTCGAGATCGAGGGCGACCTCTCCGAGGTTCCGCGCGGGCTGCACCTCGTCGCCGGCCTGACCGGCTTCACCGACGCCGGAGGCGCCGTCGGACAGCTGGGGGAGTACCTGCTCGACACCCTCGAGCACCGCCCGATCGCCGCCTTCGACCAGGACCAGCTCCTGGACTACCGCGCTCGCCGGCCGATCATCACGTTCGATCAGGACCACCTGACCGACTACCGCCCGGCCGTCCTGCGCCTCTCGGTCGCGCGCGACGAGCTGCACCAGCCGTTCCTCCTGCTCACCGGATTCGAGCCCGACTTCCAGTGGGAGCGCTTCACGCGGGCCGTGGTCTCGCTCATCGAGCGGCTCGAGGTCGCGAGCACCACCTGGGTCCACGCGATCCCGATGCCCGTGCCGCACACCCGACCCGTCGGGGTCACGGTCAGCGGCAACCGCGAGGACCTCGTCGAGGCGATGTCGGTCTGGCGCCCGCACACGCAGATCCCCTCGAACGTCCTGCACCTGCTCGAGCTCCGCCTCTTCGAGCGCGGGATGCCGGCGGTCGGCTTCGCGCTCCTCATCCCGCACTACCTCTCGGACACCGAGTACCCGCAGGCCGCCGTGGCGGCGCTCGAGAGCATCTCGGCCTCGACGGGCCTCATCTTCCCGACCGACCGCCTCCGCGAGAGCGGGCGCGAGTTCCTCGCCAAGGTGGACGAGCAGGTCGCGGGGAACGAGGAGCTGCAGAAGCTCGTCGCGGCGCTGGAGTCGCGGCACGACACCTACATGGAGGGCACGAGCCTCCGGTCCCCGCTCACCGACGAGGACGGCTCCGTTCCCACGGCTGATGCTCTGGCCGCCGAGCTCGAGAAGTTCCTCGCGATCCGGCGCCCGGGGGAGGACTCCGCCGCGTCCTAGGGCCCACCCGCCGTCGGTAGGATCGGACGAGTGCGATCTCGTCGAGCGTGGTTCGTCTTCGGAGCCGGTGCCTTCGCCTACCTGGTGGCGGTCCTGGACCGCACCACTCTGGGCGTCGCGGGAGTCGACGCCGCCGAGCGCTTCGGAGTCGCCGCAGCGGTGCTCTCCTCGCTGGCCGTCGTCCGGCTGATCGTCTACGCCGGGATGCAGATCCCGGTCGGGATCCTGATCGACCGCTTCGGGCCGAAGACCCTCATCCTCTCCGGCACGGCGCTCATGATGGTCGGGCAGGTCGTGCTCGCCCTCGCCCCGTCGATCGGAGTCGCGATCGTGGGGCGGATCCTGGTGGGTGCCGGCGACGCGGCGATCTTCACCTCCGTCATCCGCCTGACGGTCGCGTGGTTCAGCGGCCCGATCGTCCCGCAGCTGTCGCAGTGGATCGGCAACATCGGGCAGATCGGGCAGATCCTCTCGGCCCTCCCGTTCGCCGCGATCCTGCACTCCGTCGGCTGGACGCCGGCGTTCCTCTCCGCGGCGGCGCTGGGCGCCGTCGCCTTCCTCGGAGTGCTGCTCCTGATCAGCGATCTGCCGCCGCGCACGGAGCCAATCGTCCTGACTCCGCCGACACTCCGGGCCACCATCGCCCAGCTCGGCGTGAGCCTGCGTCGACCGGGAACCCAGCTGGGATTCTGGTCGCACTTCGTGACGCAGTCCTCGGGAACCGTCTTCACCCTGCTCTGGGGCTATCCGTTCCTCGTCTACGCGATCGGGCTGCCGCCGGCCGTCGCGGCGCCGACCCTCACGATCGTCGTCGTCGCCGGCATCGTGGTCGGCCCCGTCCTCGGAGTGCTCACCGCCCGGCATCCCATGCGGCGGAGCAACCTCGTGCTGGGGATCGTCACCACCATGGGCGTCGCGTGGACCGTCGTCCTGCTCTGGCCCGGCGTACCGCCGTACTGGCTGATCGTCCTCCTGCTGATCGTCATCGGCGCCGGGGGACCCGGGTCGATGATCGGCTTCGACTTCGCCCGGACCTTCAATCCCTCCCGTGCCCTCGGCGCCGCCAACGGCGTGGTCAACGTCGGCGGGTTCCTGGCGAGCTTCACGATGATGTTCGCGATGGGGCTCATCCTCGACGCGCTCGCGGGACCGGACGGCGACGCCGCTCGGCTCTACTCGATGGAGAGCTTCCGCCTCGCGTGGTGCGTCCAGTACGTCGTCGTGGGCCTCGGGGTCGTCGGTCTGATCAGCGCCCGGCGCCGGACGAGGCGCCGGCTCGCCGAGGACGAGGGAATAATGGTGGCCCCTCTCTGGGTTGCACTGAGTGACCGCCTCCGTCGAGGACGTCCCGGACGCTGATCGAGCGACCGGCTCCACTGCGGCGGGGCAGCGGGTCGACGGGATCGGCACCGGAGGCTCGCGACCGATCGATCGGAGTCCTCAGGGGCTCCGCGCGCGACCGTACTACTCAGGCGTGCAATAATTGTCAATAGGACCCGTTCGGGTCGAGGAGCACCACGCCCACGTCGGGCGTGCGACGTCCTCGACTTGACATGGGTCCTCGTAATGCCCACCGACGGACGGCGCCCTCCGGAGCCGCTCGCAACCGGGACGCAACGGATGGAGAGGTGCCGCCATGGCCACCAGAGCTACCAAGACCGCAACGCTCGACGCCGTCGACGACGACGCGACGACGACCAAGAAGCCCGCCGCACGCAAGCCCGCTGCGGCCAAGACCCCGCGCGCCCGGGCCGCGACCAAGGCCGCCGCGCCCGTCGAGGACGAGGACTCGCCCGAGGCCGTCGAGCCCGAGGAGGTCGACGAGGACGAGACCGAGGTCGTCGCCGTCGTCGAGGAGCCCGAGACCGAGTCGAAGGACGACGCCGAGACGGCGGACGCCCCCGCGGCCCCCGCCGCCGCGCCCGAGGCCCCGCTCCCCAGCGGCGCGCTCGTCCTCTCCTTCGGCGGCGAGGACGACGAGGTCCCCGTCTACTCGACGGCGATCACCGGCGCCACCGCCGACCCGGTCAAGGACTACCTCAAGCAGATCGGCAAGGTCGCGCTCCTGAACGCGGCCGAGGAGGTCGAGCTCGCGATGCGCATCGAGGCGGGCCTCTTCGCCGAGGACAAGCTCGCCAACTCCACCGATCTCAGCCCCGAGCTCGTCCGCGAGCTCCGCTGGGTCGCGAAGGACGGGCAGCGGGCGAAGAGCCACCTGCTCGGAGCGAACCTCCGACTCGTGGTCAGCCTCGCCAAGCGCTACACCGGTCGCGGGATGCAGTTCCTGGATCTGATCCAGGAGGGCAACCTCGGTCTGATCCGCGCGGTCGAGAAGTTCGACTACACCAAGGGCTTCAAGTTCTCGACGTACGCGACGTGGTGGATCCGCCAGGCGATCACCCGCGCGATGGCCGACCAGGCCCGCACCATCCGCATCCCTGTGCACATGGTCGAGGTCATCAACAAGCTGGCCCGCGTCCAGCGTCAGATGCTCCAGGACCTGGGCCGCGAGCCCACCCCGGAGGAACTGTCCCGCGAGCTCGACATGACCCCTGAGAAGGTCATCGAGGTGCAGAAGTACGGCCGCGAGCCGATCTCGCTGCACACGCCCCTGGGCGAGGACGGCGACAGCGAGTTCGGCGACCTCATCGAGGACACCGAGGCCGTGGTCCCGGCGGACGCCGTGGGCTTCACCATGCTGCAGAAGCAGCTGGAGTCGCTCCTCGACTCCCTGTCCGAGCGCGAGGCGGGCGTGATCCGCATGCGCTTCGGCCTCGGCGACGGCATGCCGAAGACCCTCGACCAGATCGGGGACACCTTCGGCGTGACGCGCGAGCGCATCCGCCAGATCGAGTCGAAGACCATGGCGAAGCTCCGCCACCCGTCCCGCTCGCAGTCGCTCCGCGACTACCTCGAGTAGGCCGGTGATCCGCTACGCGCCGGCGGTCCTCCTCGGGAGGGCCGCCCGCTTCGCGGCACGCCTCCGGAAGCCCGGCGGAGGATCCGCCGTGCCCGGGCTCGTCGTCAACCGCGTCGCTCCCGGGTTCCTGCCCGCGGTCCTCGACGGCTTCCCCGAGGGGCTCGTCGTCGTCACCGGGTCGGCCGGCAAGTCGACGACCACGAAGATGCTGGTCGCCGTCCTCCGCGCCCACGGGCTGAGCGTGTTCACCAACCCGTCGACCGCCAACATCGCGCAGGGCCTCACCTCCGCCCTCCTGGAGCGGACGGACCTGCGGGGACGCATCGACGCGGACATCGCCGTCCTCGAGATGGACGAGGGGCACGGGGCGCGGCTCGCTCCCCGCATGCGCCCCCGCGTCGTCGTGCTCACCAACGTCGTGGTCGATCAGATCGACCGCTTCTTCGACCCCTCGATGGTCGCGCGGATGCTCGCCTCGATCTCGGAGCGGGCGACCGGTCGGGTCGTGCTCAACGCCGACGACCGCCACGTGGCCGACATCGCCACGAGCCTCCCCGCCGATCGGGTGCAGTGGTACGGAGTCGCTCCGGCCGTCCGTGCCGCCGCTCCCGGCGGACTCGGCTACGCGGCGGAGGCAGCGACGGGAACGGACCGCGCGACGACGATCGTCTCCGCTACAAACGGGGCGGCGGCCGAGATCCTGAGCGACGGGGTCCTGCTCGACATCGGACTCCCGGCGCGCGGGATCCACTACGCCGTGGACGCCGCTGCCGCCGTCTCGACTGCGCGCGCCGTGCTCGGCGACCGCTTCGACGCGGACACCGCCTCCGCCGCCCTGTCCTCGATCGCTCCCGTGTTCGGACGAGGCGAGGTCGTCGTGGTCCGCGGCCAGGAGGTCGAGTTCGTCCTGGTGCAGAACCCGGCGAGCTACCGGCTGAACATCTCCGAGATCCCGACGGGGACCGAGCAGATCATGCTCGCGATCGGCTCCGACGTGCGCGATCCCTCGTACTTCTGGCCCGTCGACACGTCCGGCCTCGGCCGGGTGCGCGTGGTCTCGGGATCCAAGGCCCACGAGGCCGCGCTCCACCTGCAGTACGACGGAGTAGCGATCGACGCGGTCGACGAGGATCTCGGCCGAGCACTCGACGGCTTCCTGGCGCTGCCGGCACCGTCGACCGGGCGCAAGACGATCGTCTTCTCCGCCGACTCGATGCGCCGGACCCGCGCCCACCTCCAGCTCACCTCCAACCGCGAGGAGACCTCGTGACCTCTCTGCGGATCGGCGTGCTCGCCCCCGACGTGCTCGACAGCAACGGCGATGCGGCGAACGCCCGCGTCCTCGTCACCCGGGCGCGATGGGCCGGACTCGATGCGGACGTCGTCCCGCTGCGTCACCGGGACGACTTCCGCGATCGTCCCGACGTGCTGGTCGCCGGCACCGGGGCCGATGAGGACCTCCCGGCGGTCCTCGACGTGCTCCGCGACGTCGATGCCACCGTGCGGGGCTGGGCCGACTCCGGGACCGAGTTCGTCGCGATCGGGGCGGGCTGGGAGCTGCTCGCGCAGTCGTTCACGACCGCGTCGGGCATCGTGCAGGGGATCGGCGTCTTCCCGGGTCGCGCCGTCCCCGCTGCCGCCCGCGCCACCGACGATCTGGTCGTCGAGTCGCCCGCCGGCGTCCTGGTGGGCTTCGAGAACCATCTGCGGCGCTTCGAGGGGATCGACCCCGGCACCGTGCTCGGTCGTGTCCTGCACGGGACGGGCGACGGGGAGGGTCTCGAGGGCCACCTCGCCGGATCGCTGCTCGGGACCCACCTGCACGGTCCGCTGCTCGCGAAGAACCCGGTGCTCGCCGATGCGATCCTGACGAGGATCGCCGAGCGCAACGGCCTGGAGTACGCGGTCGTGGATCAGCGACTCGTCCGTGCCGATGAAACAGCTCGAGCCGCCCGCGAGGTCATCGCGAAGCGGCTCGGCGTCGGCCTGTAGGACGCGCTCAGCGTCCGTCGGGCCGATCGGGGGCGGTGGCCCGGACGATCAGGGGCGCTGCTCCTCGAAGAGCCGCGCGGACTCGTCGTGCCAGCTCTGAGCGATGCTGGAGAGCTTCTCCTGGTACTTCTTGCCGTGGTGGGCGCAGAACAGCAGTTCTCCGCTGTTCACGACGACGCGGATGTACGCCTGGGCTCCACAGCTGTCGCAGCGGTCGGCAGCGGAGAGCTGGTGGGCACCCGCGAGCTCGTCCACGCCAGTAGGGGTTGCGGTGGTCGACATGACTTGGCCTCCTGCACTCGGTCTTCGATCTCTGCTTAGTGGAACCCATCCAAGCACGCGATTGTTTCTGCACCGAGACGATCGGAGGGCATTTCGCTGTGCGCGTAGGCCCGCCGGATCACTGGCGCTCGGTGCAGGGCACCGCCCGGGTCGCGTCCCGGAGTGAGGGTTCCGCGAAAGTAAACTGGAGGAATGGCCTCCACCGACTACTCCGCCCGGCACCTCTCCGTCCTGGAAGGCCTCGAGGCGGTCCGGAAGCGGCCGGGCATGTACATCGGCTCGACCGATTCACGCGGCCTGATGCACTGCCTGTGGGAGATCATCGACAACTCCGTCGACGAGGCACTCGCGGGGCACGGCACCGAGATCAGCGTCGTCCTCCACGCCGACGGCAGCGTGGAGGTGCGAGACCGCGCGCGCGGGATCCCGGTCGACATCGAGCCCAAGACCGGCCTGTCCGGCGTCGAGGTCGTCTTCACCAAGCTGCACGCCGGCGGCAAGTTCGGCTCCGGCTCCTACGCGGCCTCGGGCGGCCTGCACGGCGTGGGCGCCTCCGTGGTCAACGCCCTCTCGGAGCGGCTCGACGTCGAGGTCGACCGCAACGGCCGCACCTACCGCATGTCGTTCCACCGCGGCGAGCCCGGTCGCTTCGCGGATGCGGGGGAGCCCACTCCGGACGCGCCGTTCACGCCCTTCGAGAACGGCTCGGAGCTCGCCGTCGTCGGCAAGGTCGCGAGAGGAGTCACCGGCACCCGCGTGCGCTACTGGACCGACCGCCAGATCTTCACGAAGGGCGCGGCCTTCCAGACGGACGATCTCGTCACGCGCGCACGGCAGACGGCGTTCCTGGTTCCCGGGCTCACCCTCGACATCGTCGACGACCGGGAGGACGAGCGGCGCGCCGAGATGTTCCGCTACGACGGCGGCATCTCGGAGTTCGTCGAGTTCCTCGCGCCCGATTCCGCCGTGACCGACGTGCTCCGTCTGACCGGCACCGGGACCTTCACCGAGAACGTCCCCGTGCTCACCCCGGGTGGCGCCATGGTGTCCACCGAGGTGGAGCGCAGCTGCGAGGTCGACATCGCCCTGCGCTGGGGCACCGGCTACGAGACGGTGATGCGGAGCTTCGTCAACATCATCGCCACGCCCAAGGGAGGCACGCATCAGACCGGCTTCGAGCAGGGACTGCTCAAGCTCCTCCGCTCCCAGGTCGAGGCGAACGCGCGCCGGCTGAAGGCGGGCTCGGACAAGGTCGAGAAGGACGACGTGCTCGCCGGCCTCACGGCGGTGCTCACGGTCCGTCTCCCCGAGCCGCAGTTCGAGGGCCAGACGAAGGAGATCCTCGGCACCCCCGCCGTGCGCGCCATCGTCGCGCAGACGGTCGGCTCGACACTCGGCGCCGTCTTCTCCTCGGCGAAGCGCGAGGACAAGACGCAGATGTCCCAGCTGCTCGAGAAGGTCGTCGCCGAGATGAAGTCGCGCATCTCGGCGCGCGCGCACAAGGAGACGCAGCGCCGCAAGAACGCGCTGGAATCGTCGTCGCTGCCCGCGAAGCTCGTCGACTGCCGCAGCAACGACGTCGACAACAGCGAGCTCTTCATCGTCGAGGGCGACTCCGCCCTCGGCACCGCGAAGCTCGCGCGCAACAGCGAGTACCAGGCACTGCTGCCGATCCGGGGCAAGATCCTGAACGTGCAGAAGGCGAGCGTCGCCGACATGCTCTCGAACACGGAGTGCGCCTCGATGATCCAGGTCATCGGCGCGGGCTCGGGTCGCTCGTTCGACCTGTCGGTGGCGCGCTACGGCAAGATCATCCTGATGAGCGACGCCGACGTCGACGGCGCGCACATCCGCACCCTCCTGCTCACGCTGTTCTTCCGCTACATGCGGCCGCTGGTCGAGGCGGGCCGGGTGTTCGCGGCCGTGCCTCCGCTGCACCGCGTGGTCGTGATGAACGCGGGCAAGAAGCCGAACGAGACGATCTACACGTACTCCGAGAAGGAGCTGCAGAGCGTGCTCGCCGCCCTGGCGAAGGCGGGGCGGCGATTCCAGGACCCGATCCAGCGCTACAAGGGCCTCGGCGAGATGGATGCGGATCAGCTCGCCACGACGACGATGGACCGCGCCCGCCGCACGCTGCGCCGAGTCCGCGTGTCCGACGCCGAGAACGCGGGCCGGGTCTTCGAGCTGCTGATGGGCAACGAGGTGGCGCCGCGGAAGGACTTCATCGTCCGCGGATCCGAGACGCTCTCGCGCGACCGCATCGACGTGTGACCGTCCCGGGCCCGACGGCGGTCAGAGCAGCTCGGGAGCCGCGCCGATCGTCGCCACGGGCGCCGAGAGCGGCACTCCCGATCCATCGCGCTTCATGCCGGACTCCGGCAGTGCCGCGACGGACCCGTCGGCCTCGAGGGCGTGCGCCGGGCCCGGACCGACCCAGGCGACCCCGAGGGCCGTCTCGCCCTTGAGGAAGCGCTGGGCGCGGACGCCGCCGGTCGCCCGGCCCTTGGACGGGAACTCCGAGAACGGCGAGACCTTCGCGCTGCCGGTGTCGGTGCCGGTCAGCGCCCAGCTGTCGACCGCGACGGTCGCGACGACCGCGTCCTCGCGGTCGTCCGCCTCGACCACGGCGAAGTGCACGACCTCGTCGGTCTCGCCGAGCTTGACTCCGGCCATGCCCCCTGCTGTCCGGCCCTGAGGCCGCACCGCCGACGCCGGGAAGCGCAGGAGCTGGGCCTCCCCGGTGACGAAGACCAGCTCGTCCTCGTCGCCGGCGGGCGCCGCTCCCACGACCGCGTCCTTGGGCTTGAGCGCGATGAGCTCGACGTCGGGCCGGTTCTGCAGCTCGGTGGCCGACACCCTCTTCACGACACCCTGGAGCGTGCCGAGGGCGATCGGGCGGGTGTCGTCGAGCGCCACCAGAGCGAGCACGCGCTCGTCCTTGCCGAGCGCCGGGAGGTAGTCCGCCATGCGCACGCCGGCGCCGAGCTGGACGGAGGACGACGGGACGGAGGGGACGTCGACGGGGGAGAAGCGGAGCAGCCGTCCCGCGCTCGTCACGGCGCCGATGTCGGTGCGGCTCGTCGTGTCGAGGGCGCTGAGGACGGCGTCGTGCTTGCTGCGCCGGGTCGCCCTGACCGGCTGCGCCGCCGCCTCGGGATCGCGGTCGACGCGGACCATGCGGCCGGTGGTGCTGAGATGCACCCGGCACGGCACGTCGGCGATCTCGAGTACTGCGGCGGTCTTGCGCCCGGTGGTCGCGACGGAGGGGCGCGCCTCGGTGAGGAGCGTGCGACGAGGGGTGCCCAGGCGCTGCGCGACGTCGTCCAGCTCGTCGGACACGAGCGACTCGATCCGGCTGCGGCTCGCGAGCAGCGCCTCCAGCTCGGCGATCTCGGCGAGAAGAGTGTCGCGCTCGGTCTCGAGCTCGATCCGGGAGAACCTCGTCAGTCGGCGCAGCTGGAGCTCGAGGATGTAGTCGGCCTGGATCGTGCTGAGATCGAAGACCTCGATGAGGCGCGCTCTGGCCGCAGCGGTGTCGTCGCTCGCGCGGATCAGCTGGATGACCTCGTCGATGTCGACGATGGCCACGAGGAGTCCCTCGACGAGGTGCAGGCGCTCCTGGCGCTTGCGGAGGCGGTACTGCGACCGCCGCGTCACGACGGTGACGCGGTGGCCCACGTAGACCTGGAGGAGCTCCCGGAGTCCGAGCGTGCGCGGCTGCCCGTCGACCAGGGCCACGTTGTTGATCGCGAAGCCGTCCTCGAGGGGCGTGTAGCGGTAGAGCTGCTCGAGGACCGCCTCCGGGCTGAAGCCCGTCTTGATGCCGATCACGAGACGCAGGCCGTTGTCGCGGTCCGTGAGGTCGGTGACGTCCGAGATGCCGCTGAGCTTCTTGTTCTGAACGCCGTCCTTGATCTTGTCGATGACCTTCTCGGCCCCGACGAGATAGGGGAGCTCGGTGACGACCAGCCCGGACTTCCGGGCGGTGATGCTCTCGACGGAGACCCGAGCCCGGGTCTTGAAGCTCCCGCGCCCGGTCGCGTAGGCGTCGCGCACGCCGGCGAGACCGACGATCGTCCCGCCGCTGGGGAAGTCGGGACCCGGCACGAAGGACATGAGGTCCTCGAGCGAGGCCTCCGGGTGGGCGATCAGGTGCCGCGCCGCTCCGATCACCTCGATCAGGTTGTGCGGCGCCATGTTCGTCGCCATGCCGACCGCGATGCCGCTGGCGCCGTTGACCAGCAGGTTCGGGAACGCCGAGGGCAGGACCTCGGGCTGCTGGTGCGAGTTGTCGTAGTTGGGGACGAAGTCGACGACGTCCTCGCCCAGGTGCTCGGTCATCGCCATGGCGGCGGGCGCGAGCCGCGCCTCGGTGTAGCGGGCGGCCGCGGGGCCGTCGTCGAGCGAGCCGAAGTTGCCGTGGCCGTCGACCAGGGGGACCCGCAGGGTGAAGGGCTGGGCGAGGCGCACGAGCGAGTCGTAGATCGAGGCGTCGCCGTGCGGGTGCAGCTTGCCCATGACCTCGCCGGTCACCCGCGCCGACTTGACGTGGCCGTGGTCCGGCCGCAAGCCCATCTCGCTCATCATGTAGAGGATGCGGCGCTGCACCGGCTTCAGTCCGTCGCGGGCATCGGGCAGCGCCCGCGAGTAGATGACCGAGTAGGCGTACTCGAGGAACGACCCCTCCATCTCGGTCGAGACGTCGACGTCCTCGATGCGCTCGGACAGCGAGGAGTGTGCGGCCGGAGTGGATCCGGACGAGGGGGATGCGGCGTTCATGACTCACTTCGGTGGCGGGCGCAGGGCGACGGCGCCGGGTGGCGCCTCTCGCTCTCAGCACGGGGCTCGCGGGCCGGGACGACCGGGCGGGAAGCTCCGAGTGCCTCGTCGCACCGGACCCCGTCGTGCTCGGGGAGGCGCCGGACGGCGTCCCCGCTCGGACCTCCGCCCGCGGGGCTCGCCCCGAGCGAGGAGCACTGTGCGAAACTGAGCGCGATGTCCCACATGCTACCCGCCGCCCCCGCCGGGCGGCGGAGCCTCGCCGACGTGCTCCCCGGGGCCCTCGATGCGATCCTCGGACGGCGCGGTGCCTTCGGAACTCCCCGCCTCGACCGCGTCGTCGTGGTGCTCGTGGACGGCCTGGGCGCCTCCAGCCTGAGGCAGCGGTCGGGCCACGCCCGCACGCTCGCCCCCGCCCTCACCCGCGCCACGACGATCCCCTCGGGCTTCCCGACGACGACGGCGGCCGCACTCGCGAGCCTGACGACGGGTCTGCGGCCGGGCGGGCACGGCATGGTCGGCTACCGGGTCCTCGACCGCGGTGCCGATCGACTCGTCAATCAGCTCTCGGGCTGGGACGAGGGCATGGTGCCCGAGCAGTGGCAGCCCCACCCCACCGTCTTCGAGCGCGCCGTCGTCGAGGGGGTCGCTGCGAGCGTGATCGGCCCTTCGCGCTACGCCCGCTCAGGACTGACGCGCGCGATCCTCCGGGGCGCCGAGTACCGGTCGGCCGGGAGCATCGCCGAGCGCTTCGCCGCGGCCCGCGACCTCCTCGACGCCGGTGGCCGGCGCATCGTGTACCTCTACGTCCCCGAGCTCGACATGACCGCGCACGCGCGCGGGTGGGAGTCGCCGGAGTGGACCGCCGCGCTCGAGCTGCTCGACGGCGAGGTCGGCTCCTTCGCGCGGCGTCTCGGACCGCGGGAGGCCGCGCTCGTCACCGCCGACCACGGTGTGCTCGACGTCCCCGCCTCCTCCCACGTCCTCGTCGAGCACGGGTCCCCGCTCGAGGGCGTGCGGCACCTGGCGGGGGAGCCCCGCTGCCTGCAGCTCCACCTCGAGCCCGGGGCGGAGGCGGAGAGCGTCGCGGCGCACTGGCGCGATGCGGAGGGGGAGCGGGCCTGGATCGCGACCCGGGCCGAGATCGCCGCGAGCGGCTGGTTCGGCGACATCGGCGCGCCCGCGGCGGAGCGGATGGGCGACGTGTTCGTCGCCGCGCGCAAGGCGATCGCCTATTACGACGCCGAGGACTCGTCGGGTCGATCGATGATCGGCCAGCACGGCTCGCTCACCCCGGAGGAGACCCAGGTCCCGCTGATCGGCTTCGGAGCGCTCGACGGCGTCTGACGTCCGGGCGGTGCACGATCCGGACGTCCCCACGACCGCGGACGGTCGCGGGTGGAGGGCCCTGTGGACCCTCCACCCGGTCAGTCGTCGCTGCGCGCCCCGAAGACGATCTCGTCCCAGCTGGGCATCGACGTGCGCCCGCGGCGGAATCCGCCCCGGGTACCGGTCGGTGCGTGCTCCTTCGCAGGGGCGGCGGCCGCAGGAGGCGCGGCGGGAGCCGGGCGCTCGGGCTCCGGCGCCTTCTCGACGGTCGGAGCCTCCTGCTTCGGCTCCTCGCGGATCCGGAGAGAGGACGCGTGGTCGCGCTCCCCGCGACGGCGGCGGAGCGCGTCGAGCAGATCGGCGGTGTCGTTGAGATTGCGCTCGCGCTGCTCGGTCGTGCTCGACACGGGGCGAGGGAGGGTCGAGACCACGCGCGGCGTGTCGGACAGCGCCGGCTGCGGCTCGGTGTCGGAGGTCCGGACGGCCGACGGGCGCGCGTGCGGGAGGGCGGTCGGGCGACCGGACGCGGGGTGCTCGCCACGGGAGCTGCGCTCGGGCTCGGACGGCCGGGAGAACGCGTCGGTGTCGAAGCGCGTCGCGAGCTCGTCGACCGCGGCGGGGATGACGGCGCGGAGCCTCGGGATGAGGGTGGGCCGGATCTCGCCCTGCTGCGAGAGCGTCGTGGCCTCGGGGGTCAGGGGCGACAGGACGGCCTTCTTGGGGTCGAAGCGCCAGCGGGCGTCGTGGTCGATCTCGTCCGAGCGGAACAGGAGCTTGACGGCCCAGCCGTCCTCCTCCTTCCAGCTCGACCACTGCTCGCCCTCGGCGCCCAGCGCGGCGAGGCGCTCGCGGATGACGTCGCCGAAGGGGGTGCCCTCCTCGAGGGGATCGGGGTCGGCGCTCGTGTAGACGCGCACCGACAGCGCGGAGGCGACGATGTGCTCGCGCTCGGCGGTGACCGGACCCTCGAAGCGCTGGACGTGCTCGAGGGGCGCGCCCGTGAGCTCGGCGACCTCCTCGGCGGAGAGGCCCGAACGGATGTGCGCCTGGATCTCGCGGGGTGAGACGCGCTTCTCGCGCGGCGGGAGGGTGTGGACGCGCGGCCGCAGCTGGCTCTGCAGAGTCTCGTCGATCCGCACCGAGAACCGCTCGCCTCCGCCGGAGACGAGCACGAGCGATCCGCTCTCGACGCCGATCACCTTCAGTTCCATCATCGTGCGGGACCTCCTTCTGGACGCGAACGGGGCAAGGATGGCACGGGTTCCGCCCGATGCCGGGGAATACCGCGGGCGGGTCGAAAGTTGGGGCGGAAGGAGGCGCTGACAGGCGGTGTCAACCACGGATCCATTTGGTTTGCGAATCGATCCGCCTTGATGCACACTGTCCCCGCCGATTTGTTGAACAGCTGAATATAAGAAGTGGATGGGAATGGCTACGGACTACGACGCCCCCCGCAAGACCGATGACGACTCCGAGTCGATCGAGGCCCTGAAGGAGCGAGTCCCCGACAAGATGTCCGGAGTTGTCGACGTCGATGACGCCGACAACCCGGGCGGATTCGAACTGCCCGGAGCCGATCTCTCAGACCTCGATCTGGACGTCGTGGTCCTTCCGCCCCAGGCGGACGAATTCACGTGCGTGAGCTGCTTCCTCGTGAAGCACCGCTCTCAGATCGACCACGAGGAGAAGCTCGGACCGATCTGCCTGGAGTGCGCCGCCTAGGCCTCTCCTCGCTCCGAAGGACGACCGCTCCGTCGCCGTGATCCCCGGATCGCGGCGACGATGTCGTTCGGGCGACGACTCGACAGCAGCCAGTACGGCGTCGGGTCCTGCGGATCCTCGATCGGCACCCGCACGACGTCGCGCACCCAGCCCCGGATCACGAGGTAGGCGCGAGCGTCCAGCCGCGGTCCGCGTTCGGCGAACGCCTCGCGGCCCTCGTGCGACGAGGGCTCGCCCACCAGCTCCAGAGGGATGTGCGCCCTCCCCGCGCGGAGCTCGCCGTCGACGACCTCGATCACCGGCGAGAGCGCCAGCAGGGCGCCGATGCAGCCCGCGTAGAGGACGAGTGCGACGACGACTCCGACGACCGGGTCGATCGGTGCGAACACCAGGATGCTGGCAGGGATCACGAGGGCTGTGGAGACGAAGAGCCACGGCGCGGGCCAGAGCCTCTCCCGGTACGACTGCATGTCCCTATTGCATCAGACAACTGGTCTACCCTCGTCACGTGAACGAATCCGTCGACGTCGCGATCCGCGCGGACACCCTTCCCGGCTACGCGCACCCGGGGGACGCCGGAGCCGATCTGCTCTCGACCGAGGACGTCGTCCTCGAGCCCGGTGAGCGGGCCAGCGTGGGCACGGGAGTGGCGATCGCCCTCCCCGAGGGCCATGTCGGCTTCGTGGTCCCGCGCAGCGGACTCGCCTTCAAGCACGGCATCACCATCGTCAACGCGCCCGGGACGATCGACGCGGGCTACCGCGGCGAGATCCGGGTGGCGCTGCTCAACACCGACGCGGAGCGCGCGTACCGCGTGACGGCGGGCGACCGGATCGCGCAGCTCGTGATCGTCCCCGTCGTCCGCGCGCGCTTCACCCCGGTCGACGAGCTGCCCGAGTCCGTCCGCGGGCTCGGCGGCTTCGGATCGACGGGCTACGACGCCTCCCCGACCAGCACTCCGAAGGAGAACGCATGAGCGACATCCAGGCAGCGACAGGACCGGACGCACCGGCGGAGGTCGTCGAACAGGATCTCGAGAAGTCCGCGCCCGCCGATCGCGCCGAGGCGGGGCCGCTCGACGAGCGCGAGGCCAACCCCGTGCGCCCCTACATCGACCTCGGCGGCGTGAAGGTCCTCCCGCGCGAGGGCATGCACATCCGCCTCGAGGTCGAGGAGGGGACCAAGCGGGTCATCGCCGTCGGTCTCGACTACGCGGGCTCCACTCTGCAGGTGCAGCCGTTCGCCGCGCCGCGCTCCTCCGGGCTGTGGCACGAGATCCGGGGCCAGATCGCCGAGCAGGTCGCCAAGCAGGGCGGCCGCACGGCCGAGCGCGAGGGCGTGTTCGGCCCCGAGCTCGTCGCCCAGCTCCCGATCGCGGGAGGGGAGTCCCGTGTCGCCCGCTTCGTCGGCGTCGACGGACCGCGCTGGTTCCTGCGCGGTGTCATCGCCGGCGCGGGAGCGGTGAACCAGGAGGCCGCCGCGGCGGTCGAGGAGCTGTTCCGCAGCATCGTCGTCGTACGCGGCTCCGGCCCCATGCCCCCGCGCGACCTCATCCCCCTGAAGGTCCCCACCGGCGGTCAGACGCAGCAGAGCGCGAGCTGACCCGCATGGAGCAGAGCCCGCCCGACCGCGAGCAGCAGCCGGAGCCGATCCGCCCCGAGGTGGGGGAGGCCATCGCCCAGGCGGCGCGCCGTTCCGGTCTCGGGGTCGTCGCCGACGGCGAGCCGTTCGACGGGCGCGCGCTGCTGCGCACGATGGGCGGGGTCCGCGGGATCCTCGAGGCCGTCGTCCCCGGCGTCGCCTTCGTGCTCCTGTTCACCGTCACCGGCGAGCTCGTGCTCTCGCTCGTCGCCTCGGTGGGGATGGCCGTCCTGTTCACCGTGGCGCGCATCCTCGGCCGCACCCCGGTCATCCAGGCGGTCGGCGGACTCCTCGGGGTCGTCGTCTCGGCGGCGCTGGCACTCGTCACCGGTCGGGCGGTGGACAACTTCGTCCCCGGACTCATCACGAACCTGGTCTACGGACTCGTCTTCCTCGCGTCCGTGCTCGTGCGCTGGCCGCTCATCGGAGTCGCGGCCGGGTACCTCATGGGCGACGGGACCGCCTGGCGCGACGACAAGCGCAAGCGACGGCTGTTCGCCGCACTGACCCTGGCCTGGGCGGGACTGTTCCTGCTGCGGCTCGCGGTGCAGTACCCGCTCTTCCTCGCCGAGGACACCACGGCCCTCGGCACGTGGAAGCTGGTCCTCGGGCTCCCGCTGTACGCCCCGCTGCTCGTGCTGACGGTCCTCGCGGTCCGAGCGGAGTACCGCGGCGCACGGGACGAGGACGAGGACGAGGTCGCCGCGCCGGGTGCGTGACCGCCGGGTCGAGGACGTAGAATTGTCTCGACGTCGAGATAAATAGCTCCCGGCCGCCCCGCGCTCCGACGCAGGGCGCAACGGGTGCGGCGACGCACCGGTGTTAGGTCCTCCTTGGTGGAGCCCGCTCTGCGCGGTCGCCAAGATGGACTCGGATATGTGGGTCCGCCCGTCGGCGGGATCCACGTCAGCGAAGGAGAGGGCGACGTGTCCGCGGTAGACAGCTTTGGATCGAAAGACACTCTGAAGGTCGGGCAGACCGACTACGAGGTGTTCCGCATCGACCGGGTCCCCGGTCACGAGAAGCTCCCGTTCAGCCTGAAGGTGCTGCTCGAGAACCTCCTCCGCACGGAGGACGGCGCGAACATCACCGCCGACCACATCCGCGCGCTCGGCGAGTGGGTCCCGGAGTCGGAGCCCGACACCGAGATCCAGTTCACGCCCGCGCGCGTGGTCATGCAGGACTTCACCGGCGTTCCCTGCATCGTCGACCTCGCCACCATGCGCGAGGCCGTCGCGGCCCTCGGCGGCGACCCCGACAAGATCAATCCGCTGGCTCCGGCCGAGATGGTCATCGACCACTCCGTCATCGCCGACCTGTTCGGCACCGAGGACGCCCTCGAGCGCAACGTCGAGCTCGAGTACGAGCGCAACGGCGAGCGGTACCAGTTCCTGCGCTGGGGCCAGACGGCCTTCGACGACTTCAAGGTCGTCCCGCCCGGAACGGGCATCGTGCACCAGGTCAACATCGAGTACCTCGCCCGGGTCACCATGACCCGCGAGGTCGGCGGAGTCCTGCGCGCCTACCCCGACACCTGCGTCGGCACCGACTCTCACACCACGATGGTCAACGGCCTCGGCGTGCTGGGCTGGGGCGTCGGCGGCATCGAGGCCGAGGCGGCCATGCTCGGCCAGCCCGTCTCGATGCTCATCCCGAAGGTCGTCGGCTTCAAGCTGTCGGGCGCGATCCCCACGGGCGTCACCGCGACCGACGTCGTGCTCACCATCACCGAGATGCTGCGCAAGCACGGCGTCGTCGGCAAGTTCGTCGAGTTCTACGGAGCCGGCGTCGCCGAGGTCCCCCTCGCGAACCGCGCCACCATCGGCAACATGAGCCCCGAGTTCGGCTCGACCGCCGCGATGTTCCCGATCGACGACGTGACCCTCGACTACCTGCGCCTCACCGGGCGCAGCGACGAGCAGATCGCACTGGTCGAGCAGTACTCCAAGCTCCAGAAGCTCTGGCACGACGCCGAGGTGGAGCCCGTGTTCAGCGAGTACCTCGAGCTCGACCTCAGCACCGTCGTCCCGTCGATCGCCGGCCCGAAGCGCCCTCAGGACCGCATCGAGCTGACCTCGGCCAAGACGCAGTTCGAGTCGGACCTCAACAACTACGCCGACGTCTCGCACGACATCGTCGACCTGACCATCGCCGAGTCCTTCCCCGCGTCGGACCCGGGCGAGCTCCAGCCGCAGGACGAGCACAGCACGCACGAGCACATCCACCGCTCGCACGCACCGAGCACGGCCTCGAAGCCGACGACCGTCGAGCTCGGCGACCGCGGCGAGACCTTCACCATCGACCACGGCGCGGTCGCCATCGCGGCGATCACCTCGTGCACGAACACGTCGAACCCCTCTGTGATGCTGGCCGCCGGCCTGCTCGCTCGCAACGCGGCGCAGAAGGGCCTCAAGGCCAAGCCGTGGGTCAAGACCACGCTGGCACCGGGTTCCAAGGTCGTCACCGACTACTACGAGAAGGCCGGTCTGACCGAGTCGCTCGAGGCGCTCGGCTTCTACACCGTCGGCTACGGCTGCACGACCTGCATCGGCAACTCCGGCCCGCTGCTCGAGGAGATCTCGGCCGCGGTCCAGGACAACGACCTCGCCGTGACGGCGGTGCTCTCGGGCAACCGCAACTTCGAGGGCCGCATCAACCCCGACGTCAAGATGAACTACCTGGCGAGCCCGCCGCTGGTCATCGCCTACGCCCTCGCCGGGTCGATGAACTTCGACTTCGAGGTCGACGCCCTCGGCACCGACGGCGACGGCAACGACGTGTTCCTCAAGGACATCTGGCCCGACGCGGCCGAGGTGCAGGCGACGATCGACTCGTCGATCGACAAGTCGATGTTCGACACGCAGTACAGCGGCGTGTTCGACGGCGACGAGCGCTGGCGCTCGCTCCAGACCCCCGAGGGCGCGACGTTCGAGTGGGACCAGGAGTCGACCTACGTCCGGAAGCCCCCGTACTTCGACGGCATGACGATGGAGACCACCCCGGTCGCCGACATCGCCTCGGCCCGCGTGCTCGCCAAACTCGGCGACTCCGTGACGACCGACCACATCAGCCCCGCCGGCTCGATCAAGGCCGACAGCCCCGCCGGCCAGTACCTCGCCGAGCACCGCGTCGACCGCAAGGACTACAACTCCTACGGGTCCAGGCGTGGCAACCACGAGGTGATGATCCGCGGCACGTTCGCGAACATCCGCCTGAAGAACCAGCTGCTGGACGGCGTGGAGGGCGGTTACACCCGCGACTTCACGCAGCCCGACGCTCCCCAGTCGTTCATCTACGACGCGTCGCAGAACTACCAGGCCGAGGGCACGCCGCTCGTCATCCTGGGCGGCAAGGAGTACGGCTCCGGTTCCTCGCGCGACTGGGCGGCGAAGGGCACCAGCCTCCTCGGCGTCAAGGCCGTCATCGTCGAGAGCTTCGAGCGGATCCACCGCTCGAACCTGATCGGCATGGGAGTCATCCCGCTGCAGTTCCCGGCCGGCGAGACCTGGGCGTCGCTCGGGCTCGACGGCACGGAGTCGATCAGCATCTCGGGCATCGAGGCGCTGAACGAGGGTGTCACCCCCAAGACGGTGCACGTCGTCGCCGAGCCGACCGAGCACTCGCCCGCAGGCAAGCAGCCGATCGAGTTCGAGGCGGTCGTCCGCATCGACACTCCCGGTGAGGCGGACTACTACCGCAACGGCGGCATCCTGCAGTACGTCCTCCGCTCGCTCGTCTAGAGCCGACACGCCTGTGCGCCTTCCCGCAAGGGGGAGGCGCACAGGCGTTCCTGCGCACCCCGGTGCGTAGACTCGACAGACGTCCACTCCCTCTCATCGACCCCGGAAGGCGGCGCGAATGGCTGTTCTCGAGACCATCGGCGGACCGCGCGACCTCGATCGCCTGACCCGCTCCGAGCTCGAGGCCCTGGCGCAGGAGATCCGGGACTTCCTGGTGCGCGAGGTCTCGAAGACCGGCGGTCACCTCGGCCCGAACCTCGGAGTGGTCGAGACGACGATCGCGATCCACCGGGTCTTCGACTCGCCGCGCGACGCGATCATCTTCGACACCGGCCACCAGTCGTACGTGCACAAGCTGCTGACCGGCCGCCAGGACTTCTCGGGCCTGCGTCAGCGCGGCGGACTGGCGGGCTATCCGCAGCGCTCCGAGTCGCCGCACGACATCGTCGAGAGCTCGCACGCGTCCAGCTCCCTGTCCTGGGCCGACGGCATCTCGCGCGCCTTCACGATGACCGGCCAGACCGACCGGCGCGTCGTCGCGGTGGTGGGCGACGGTGCCCTCACCGGCGGCATGACCTGGGAGGCGCTGAACAACATCAGCGACGACAACGCCCGCGGTCTCGTCATCGTCGTCAACGACAACGGGCGCTCCTACGCCCCCACCATCGGCGGCATGGCCCGGTTCCTCAACGGAGTGCGCACCAAGCGCAGCTACCGCACGCTGCACCGGGGCTCGCGCGCCGTCTCCGAGCGGCTCGGCAGCCCTGCCGCCGCCGTCTACCGCGGGGTCCGCGGCGGGATGCACGGCTTCCTCAGCCGCTTCATCAACAACGAGGCCCTCTACTCCAACCTCGACATCAAGTACCTCGGCCCGATCGACGGGCACGACGTGACGGCGATGGAGGAGGCGCTCCAGCAGGCCAAGGACTACGGCCAGCCCGTCATCGTGCACGCGATCACGCAGAAGGGGAAGGGCTTCCGACCGGCCGTCGACGACCTCGCCGACCAGTTCCACGCCGTCGGCCAGATCGACCCCGAGACCGGGGAGCCGCTCGCCGCGCCCGGCGCCCGCTCGTGGACATCGGTGTTCGCCGACGAGATCGTGACCCTCGCCGACGAGGACGCCACGATCGTCGGCATCACGGCCGCGATGCTCCGGCCGGTGGGACTGCACAAGATGGCCGAGAAGCACCCCGATCGCGTCTTCGACGTCGGCATCGCGGAGCAGCACGCCGTCACCTCCGCCGCCGGCCTCGCGTTCGGAGGGTTGCACCCCGTCGTCGCGCTCTACGCGACCTTCGTGAACCGCGCCTTCGACCAGGTGCTGATGGACGTGGCCCTCCACCGGGCCGGTGTGACCTTCGTCCTCGACCGCGCGGGGGTCACCGGACCCGACGGCCCGAGCCACCACGGGATGTGGGATCTCGCGATCCTGCAGGTCGTCCCGAACATCCGCCTCTCGGCTCCCCGCGACTCGGTCCGCCTCCGCGAGGAGCTCCGCGAGGCCGTCGGAGTGACGGACGCTCCCACCGTCGTCCGCTTCTCGAAGGGCAACGTCGGCGACGAGATCGAGGCTCTCGAGCGGCTGCACGACGGGGTCGACGTGCTCTCGCGTGCCGAGCGCCAGGACGTGCTGATCGTGACCGTCGGACCGATGGCGACGATGGGCCTCGACGTCGCCCGTCGTCTCGCCGCCCAGGGCATCGGCGCCACGGTGGTCGACCCCCGCTGGGTCGTGCCCGTCCCGCGGAGCATCATCGAGCTCGCACGCGAGCACCGCCTCGTCGTCTCGATCGAGGACGGCGTCCGCGTGGGCGGCATCGGGACCCGCATCCGGCAGGACCTCCGCGAGGCGGGAGTCGACACGGCCGTCACCGAGCTCGGGCTGCCGGACCAGTTCCTCGATCACGCGAAGCGCGAGGAGATCCTCGAGGACGTCGGTCTCACCCCGCAGCACATCGCTCGGGACGTCGTCGCCCAGGTGCTCGGCAGCAAGATCCCCGTGGCTCGACCGCTCCCCGAGGAAGCCGCGGCGCACGACGAGGCCCGCACCGACTGAGGATCGACCCTCGGCGCCCGTCGCGCAGGGATCACCTGCGAGGCGGCCTCCGGGCGGCTCCGTCGTCGTGGGACCCGCGTCAGAGCCGGTAGACGAGCTCGATCGCGCCGCCGGAGAACGGCGTCGACCCCACGAGCTCGAAGGGCTCGGTGCGCCGCATCGGCAGGAGCGCCCGCCCGCCTCCGAGGAGGACGGGCATGACCGTCACCCTGACCTCGTCGAGCGCGCCGGCCTCGGCGAAGCGGGCGGCGACGGCACCGCCGCCCACGATCCAGACGTCGCGCTCCCCGGCGGACTCCCGGATGGCCGGCAGCAGCTCGGAGACGTCGCCGGAGGCGAAGCGGACCTCACCGCCCTCGGGCTGCGGACGCTCGGCGGAGGTCAGGACCCACGCCGGCAGATCATAGGGCCAGGCGCCCTCGCGACGGACGAACTCGTAGGTGGTGGAGCCCATCACGACGGCCCCCACACTCGCGAGGAAGCGGTCGTAGTGCTCCTGGAACGCCTCGAAGCCGAACTGCAGGAGCCAGCCGAGGTCGTCGTCGGGATCGGCGATGAAGCCGTCGAGGGAGGAGGCGACGTAGTAGACGATGCGGGTCATGCGGGCACGGTACGACGGACCACCGACACGACCCTCGACGGCCGCCCGCAGCGCCGGCACCGCCTCCGGCTCACCGTGCGAGGCGGCGAGCCGGAGACGGTCATCGGGCGCGGCGTCAGTCGACGCCGCGGATCACCGGGTGGTGGAACGTGTCGCCGAACGCGCGCTCACTCGCTCCGACCCGGTCGAGGTAGGGCGTCAGCCCTCCCATCTGGAACGGGTAGCCGGCGCCCAGGATCAGGCAGAGGTCGATGTCCTCGGCCGCGTGCACGACGTCGTCGTCCAGCATCCGCTTGACCTCGTCGGCGAGCCCGGTCTCGACGCGCAGGCGCAGCTCCTCCGCGGTCATCGGGTCGGAGCCGCCGGCGACGATCGCCACCGCCCGCTTGTCGACGCCCTTCACCCGCCCCTTCGCATCGCGCTCGAACACGTGGCCCAGCTCGGCCAGCCGGTGCAGGTTCGCGCTCTCGAAGAAGCGGTCGGGGAAGGCCGCGTGGTGGGTGTCCAGCACGTGCGCTCCGACCTTCAGCCCGACGAGCTCGAGGAGCTCGAACGGCGTCATGGGCAGGCCGAACGGCGCGAGCGACTGCTCGACCACCTCGAAGGGCGTGCCGGTGTCGACCGCGTGCATCGCCTCGCCGAGCACCTTCGCGAGCACGCGATTGACCACGAAACCGGGGGTGTCCCGCGTGATGACGGCGTTCTTCTTGAGCTTCGCCGCCGTCACCATGGCGGTCGAGAGCGTCTCGTCGTCGGTCAGCGGGGTCCGCACGACCTCGATGAGCGGCATGACCGCGACCGGATTGAAGAAGTGGAAGCCGACGAGGCGCTCGGGGTGCTCCAGACCCTCTCCGATCCGCTCGACGGACAGCGAGGAGGTGTTGGTCGCGAGGACGGCCGTGGGGGACACGTACCGCTCGATGTCGGCGAAGACCTCCTGCTTGACCGACAGCTCCTCGAAGACCGCCTCGATCACCCAGTCCGCGTCGGCGAACTCGGAGCGATCCGTCGTGCCGGTGACGAGACTGCGCAGGCGGTTGGCGTCGTCGGGGGAGAGGCGCCCCTTCGCGAGCAGCGCGTCGATCTCCCCGACGATCGTCGCCACGCCCTTGTCCACCCGCTCCTGGTCGAGGTCGGTGATGACCACCGGGATCTGGAGGCGTCGGACGAACAGGAGAGCGAACTGGGTGGCCATCAGGCCGGCGCCGATCACTCCGACCTTCGTCACGGGCTTGGCGAGCGCCTTGTCGGGAGCGCCGGCCGGCCGCTTGGCCCGCTTCTGCACGAGGTCGAAGGCGTAGATGCTCGCCCGGAACTGATCGCCCGAGATCAGATCCGCGAGCGCTTCGTCCTCGGCGGCGAACGCCTCCTCGCGGGTGGCGGTCTTCGCGCCCTTGAGGAGTTCCAGCGCCCGGTAGGGCGAAGCTACGACGGTGCCGATGCGGGACTCGAGCTGCTTGCGGGCGATGCCGACGGCGACGTCCCACTTCACCATCCGCTCGATCCTCCGGGAGCATGGGGACGCGCGACGGTCACGCTGCCGCCCAGGACGCCGTCGGCCCAGCGCAGCGAGTCCTCGAGGAACGACGCCGACGGGAAGAGCGCGTCGGCGATGCCGAGCTCCAGCACCTCCCGCCCCTTGATCGTCCGATTGTTCTTCAGCGGGTTCTCGACGACGATCTTCAGAGCGTTCTCGATGCCGATCAGATTCGGGAGCAGGTAGGTCCCGCCCCACCCGGGGATGATGCCCAGGAACACCTCGGGCAGGCCCAGCGCGGGGATCGACTCGTCGACGGTCCGGTAGTCGGCGTTCAGCGCGATCTCGGTGCCGCCGCCCAGCGCCAGCCCGTTGATGAAGACGAACGAGGGGACACCGAGGTCGGACAGCATGCCGAGGGTGCGGTGCCCGAGTCGAGCCAGCTGGCGGCCGAGCTCCCGGCTCGGGATGGTGCCCACCTTGCTCAGATCGGCGCCCGCGGCCAGGATGAACGGCTTGCCGGTCAGGGCGACGCCCTGGATCTCCCCGTCCGCCGCGCGCGCCTTCTGCGCGATCAGGACGTCGGCGAGCTCGAACAGGGACGCCGGACCGAAGGTGCTCGGCCGCGTGTGGTCGCGGTCGTTGTCGAGAGTGACGAGCGCGAGCACGCGCCCGCTGGCGAGCCGGACGTCGCGCACGTAGGAGTGGGTGACGACCTCCCCCTCCGTGAGGTCTGCGAGGTCCTCGAAACCGTCGAGCATGATCAGCGTCCCTTCCGTCGTGTGCGCTTGCCGTCGAAGTGCGGGTTCTCCCAGACGAGGGTTCCCCCCTGGCCGAGCCCGACGCACATCGCCGTGAGCCCGTAGCGCACCTCCGGGTGCACCTCGAACTGCCGCGCGAGCTGGATCATCAGGCGCACGCCCGAGGAGGCGAGCGGATGGCCGACGGCGATCGCTCCGCCGTACTCGTTGACCCGGGGGTCGTCGTCGTCGATGCCGAAGTGGTCGAGGAACGAGAGCACCTGCACCGCGAACGCCTCGTTGAGCTCGAAGAGGCCGATGTCCTCGATGCCGAGACCGGCCTTGCGCAGCGCCTTCTCGGTGCTGGGGACGGGGCCGATGCCCATGATCTCCGGCTCCACGCCGGCGAAGGCGAAGCTGACGAGCCGCATCTTGGTGGAGAGCCCGAGCTCCTTCGCCGCGTCCGCGCTCGCGAGGAGCGAGACGGTCGCCCCGTCGTTCAGACCGGAGGAGTTGCCCGCGGTCACGCGCCCGTGCGGACGGAACGGGGTGCGGAGCCCCGCCAGCCCCTCGAGGGTCGTCTCAGGACGGGGCGCCTCGTCGGCGGTGGCGAGGCCCCATCCGGAGGCGCTGCGAGTGGCGACGGGGATGAGGTCGGGCTGGATGTCGCCGGACTCGTACGCCGCCGCGAGCTTCTGCTGGCTGCGCAGCGCGTAGCGATCGGAGCGCTCCTTGGTCAGCTGCGGGAACCGGTCGTGGATCTTCTCCGCCGTCTTCCCCATGTTCAGCGCCTCGTCGCCGACGAGGCGCTCGGACAGGAAGCGGGGGTTGGGATCGGCGTCGAACCCCATGGGGTGGCGCCCCATGTGCTCGACACCGCCGGCGATCACCACGTCGTACGCGCCGAAGGCGATGCCGCCCGCGGTCGCCGTCACCGAGGTCATCGCGCCGGCGCACATCCGGTCGATCGCGAAGCCGGGGACGCTGCGGGGCAGCCCCGCGAGCAGCGCGGTCGTCCGCCCGAGGGTCAGACCCTGGTCCCCCCGCTGCGTGGTCGCCGCGATCGCGACGTCGTCGACGCGATCCTTCGGGAGTGACGGATTGCGCTCCAGCAGACCGATCATGGCCTTCACGACAAGGTCGTCGGCCCGCGTCTGCCAGTACATGCCCTTCTCGCCGGCACGCCCGAACGGAGTACGGACTCCGTCGACGAACACGACTTCGGATCTCTCGGCCACAATGCCTCCCAGGAACTCACGGTCGCCCCGATCGTAGGAAGAGCACGGCTTCGACCGGAATCCTTTGCCGCTTCCTACGAAGCGGTTTCCGTGCTCTCCTCGGGCGCTTGGGCGGCTTCCACAAACGCGGTCACGAGCGGACCCGCCGTCGCGTCGATCTGCCAGGAGCGCGCTCCGCCCCGCGCCAGCTCCGCGGCGACGGTCTCCGGCGTCAGCGGCTCCGGCGGGTTCCACGCCAGCCGGCGCAGCAGGTCCGGCGTGAGCAGGTTCTCGACGGGCAGTGACAGCAGCTCGGCGATCTCGATGACGACGGCGCGGGCCGACTTGAGCCGCAGATCGGCGGCGGGGTTCCGATCGGCCCATGCCCGGGGCGGAGGGAGGGTCTCGACGGCGGGCCGGGTGGCCGAGGGGAGGTCCTCGGTGCTCAGACCGCGCTGGATCGCCGCCCACCAGCGCTCCACCTCGCCCCGGCTCGCGCGGCCGGTGAAGTCGCGGCGGCCCGAGAGCTGACCGATGCTGCTGGGGATGTTGCGGGCGACCGCGACGATCGAGGAGTCGGGGATCAGGCGGCCGGGCGCGATGTCGCGCTCCCGGGCGAAGGCGTCCCGAGCCAGCCAGAGCTCGCGGGCGACGGCGAGGGCGCGGAGTCCGCGCAGCGAGTGCATGCCCGAGAGCCGCCGCCACGGGTCGGCCAGGGCGGCCTTCGGCTGCCGGGCCAGGGTGGCCTCGAACTCCTCGCGCGCGATGCGGGTCTTGCGCGCCTCGATGAGCATCTCCTCCATCCGGTCGCGGAGGTCGACCAGGAGCTCGACGTCCTTCGCGGCGTAGACGAGCCAGCTCTGGGGGAGGGGACGGGTGGACCAGTCCGCTGCCGAGTGCTCCTTGGCGAGATGGATGCCCAGCAGGTCCTCGACGACCGCTCCGAGACCCACCTTCGCCAGTCCCAGCAGGCGGGCCGCCAGCTCGGTGTCGAAGATGCGGGTCGGGTCCAGGCCCACCTCGCGCAGGCACGCGAGATCCTGGCTGGCGGCGTGCAGCACCCACTCCTCGTCGCCGATGACCTCCTGCAGAGCGTCCATCCGGCCGATCGCAGGGGGATCGAAGAGGAACGCGCCGGCTCCGCGGCGGTACACCTGGATGAGGTACGCGCGCTGCGAGTACGTGAAGCCGGAGGCGCGCTCGGCATCGACCGCGACGGGCCCCTCGCCTGCGGCGAGGGCGTCGACGGCGGCGAGGAACTCGTCGCGGGTGGAGAGGACGCGGTAATCAGTCACGGTTGTTCCGTCGGAAGGCGAGCGAGGTCACACCGTCGCTCGATACGGGCGGGAGGCCCGCGAGCATGCACAACAGCTCACCCCAGCCTTCCACGTGGGCGGCGAGCTGCGCATCCTCGGGACTCCAGGACGCGCGGATCTCGATCTGGGCGCCGTCGCCCTGGGCGGCCAGCTCGCCGAATCCTGTCGAGAGGACCTTCGTCGCCGTGCCGGACGCCGCGTGGTAAGCGGCGCCCCGGGTGTCGAGCGCATCGATCAGCCACGACCAGGCGACCTCGGCGAGGAACGGGTCGGTGCCGATCTCGACCTCGAGCGGTGCCTGCGCGAAGCAGACGACGCGGAAGGCGCCGCCCCACTGCTCGGGCTCCTCGGGGTCGTAGAGGAGGATGAACCGCCCCGTGCCGAGCTCGGAGTCGCGCCCGTGCGGATGCGGGGCGACATCGGCGGACAGGGCGAGGGCCCACGGAGCGAGCCCGGTCGGCGACGGGATCTCGGACACGGTCAGCTCGGAGCGGGTCGAGACCGCGCGGATCGCCTCCGTCGCGGCCCGGAACTCCTCCGGTGGCTGAGACGGCGCTGGGAAGTCGGGCACGCTCCGAAGACTAGAGTTCCCGCATGCCCGATCCCCGCAGGCACGCCGCGGAGGGCGGTCGGCGCACCGGCGCCCTCCTGCTCGCTCTCCTCGCCCCGCCCGCTCTCGCCGCGACGCTCGCCCTGGGGGCGTCGGCCCTCGTCACCGCCTTCCTGCGCGGGGTCGTGATCCCGCCGTCGCGACGGAGCGAGGACGCGAGGGTGCTGGACGTGCGGCCCGACGCGCGCGAGATCGTCCTCGCGGCCGGGCCGGAGACGACCGTGCAGGGCGGCTTCAGCCTCTGGTTCGACGGCGGCCGGGGCCACGCCCGCGTCGGTCGGATCATCGCCACCGGTGCGGGCAGGGTCGTGCGCGAGCTCGAGACGGTGGATCGGGGACGGCTGCACGCCGGTGCCCGCGCGCGCATCAACGGCTGGCTGTTCCTGTCGCCGCGCCAGACGCAGGTGCCGTTCACGGCGGAGCAGGTCGCGACCCAGTACGGCCCCGCGCCCGCCTGGCTCTTCCCCGGCGGGGACGGAGCGACCTGGGCGATCCACGTGCACGGGCGTGCCACCCACCGGGAGGAGACGCTCCGCGGCGTCCCTGTCCTCCACCGCGCAGGGCTGACGTCCCTCGTGGTCTCCTACCGCAACGACGGCGACGCCCCGTCGAGCCCGGACGGACGCTACGGCCTCGGCGACACCGAGTGGCGCGACGTGGACGCGGCGATCCGCTTCGCCCAGGAGCGGGGCGCCCGCTCCGTGGTGCTCGTGGGCTGGTCGATGGGCGGGGCGATCGCTCTGCAGACGGTGCTGCGCTCGCCCCGGCGGCACCTGATCGCCGGACTCGTCCTCGACTCCCCGGTCATCGACTGGCACGAGACCCTGCGCGGCCAGGCGCGGCTGCGAGGGATCCCGCCGGTGATCGCGGCGCTCGCTCTGACCGCCATGCAGAGCCCGCTGTCGACCGCCCTCACCGGGCAGAGCGCCGTCGTGCCGCTCGCGGACCTCGACCTCGTGTCCCGCGCCGACGAGCTCACGACTCCGGTCCTCCTCCTGCACAGCGTCGACGACGACTTCGTGCCGAGCGGGCCCTCCGAGGCGCTCGCGGCGGCGCGCCCCGATCTCGTCGAGCTCGTGCTGGTGCAGGGTGCTCGGCACACCAGGATCTGGAACGACGACCCCGGCCGCTGGGAGCGGGCCGTCGAGGGCTGGCTGCGGCGGCAGGCGCTCAGCGGGTCCGCGTCCAGCGCGCATAGGTGAAGCCGGCGTCGTCGACGGCGAGGCGCTCGAGCGAGTAGGAGTCGTCGACGACCGCTCCGGTCGCGGCGACGGGCAGCCCGGGGAGGACGACGCGCGGAGCGGTGGTCAGGCAGATCTCGTCCACGAGTCCGGAGGCGAGGAGCTGGCCGGACAGCGAGGCGCCGCCCTCGCAGACGACGCGGTCCAGACCGAGCGCGGCCAGGGCGGCGAGCACGTCCTCGACGCGCATCCGCCCGTCCCGAGCGGGGACGTGCACGACCTCGGCACCGTCGGGGACCGCGGCGGGGGAGTGGAGCGACTCGGGGACGAGGAGGAGCACGCGAGCACCTTCTTGCAGCTCCAACCGGTGACCGGCGAGATCGCCGCTCGAGGAGACGATCGCCAGCGGGACCCGCCGGGGGACGCGGTAGCCCTCGGCCCGGACGCTCGCGGCGCCGACGAGGACCACCTGCGCCTGCGCGCGGATTACTCCGAGGATCGTGCGGTCGACGCGATTGGTGAGCGTCTCGCTCGTGCCGTCCGAGCCGATGCTCGAGCCGTTCACGCTCGCGATCATGTTCAGTCGGACGCGCACCGAGTCGGAGGGCCGGTACGCGTCCTCGACCGCCGCTCGGGCGCCGTCGTCCCCCAGGCGGACCGCGGGTCCCGCGGGGACGAGCGGCTGGAGGATCACGCGGCCAGGTGGGCGCGGATCTGGCGCTTGGTGCGGCCGAGCAGGGCGCTCATCCCGCGCAGGCGCAGCGGCGAGACGGCCTCGGACAGGCCGATCGTCTGGGGGAAGTCGTCGGGGACGGCCAGGACCTGCTCCGGCGTCAGTGCGTCGAGCCCCTGAGCGAGGATCGAGGCGAATCCACGGGTCGTGGGAGCCTCCCGCGGCGCGGTGGCGTGCAGGTGGATCACGTCGCCGTCGAACTCCACGACGATGAAGACGGGGGACTGGCACTCCTCGACCCGCTCGAAGAGATCCGGGTGATCGCGGTAGCGCTCGGGCAGCTCGGGGAGGTCGTTCGAGAACTCGAGGAGGAGCTGCAGTCGCTCCGGCTTCTCGAGGGCGAGGAACTCGTCGCGGATGTCGCGCAGAGCATCGGGCAGAAGGTCGTCGGAAGTCATCCCGTCCATCCTCTCAGAGCAGGAGACCCCGGCCGCGGAGCGGTCGGGGTCTCCTGGACGACGGTCAGCGGGCCGTGGGGGCCTCGCCGGGCTCGGAGCCCTTGACGATGGGGACGCGCACAGCGCTGCCCCACTCGGTCCACGAGCCGTCGTAGTTGCGGACGCCCTCGAAGCCGAGGAGGTGGGTGAGCACGAACCACGTGTGCGACGAGCGCTCGCCGATGCGGCAGTAGGCGATCACGGTGTCGCCGTCCTGCAGGCCGGCTCCGTCGCGGTAGATGCCGTTCAGCTCGTCCAGCGGTCGGAACGTGCCGTCCTCGGCGGCGGCCTTGCCCCACGGCACGTTCTGCGCGCTCGGGATGTGGCCCGCGCGCAGTGCCCCCTCCTCCGGGTACGCCGGCGCCGTGGTGCGCTCGCCCGAGAACTCCTCGGCGGAGCGGACGTCGATCAGCGGGTTGCCGAAGTGCGCGAGGACGTCCTCCTTGAACGCGCGGACGTCCGCGTCGCGGCGCTCGACGACGGGGTACTCGACCGCGTCGGGAGTCGACGCGTCGGTCGTGACGGGCCGGCCGTCGGCGATCCACTTGTCGCGGCCGCCGTCCAGGAGACGGACGTCCTCGTGACCGAAGAGGGTGAACACCCAGAGGGCGTAGGCGGCCCACCAGTTGTTCTTGTCGCCGTAGACGACGACGGTCGTGTCGCGGGCGATGCCCTTGGCGCCGAGGAGGGCGGCGAAGGCCGCGCCGTCGATGTAGTCGCGCTCGACCGGGTCGTTGAGGTCGGTGTGCCAGTCGATCTTCACCGATCCCGGGATGTGGCCGGTCTCGTACAGCAGGACGTCCTCGTCGGACTCGACGACCACGAGACCCGGGGTGCCGAGCCGTTGCTCGAGCCACTCACCGCTGACGAGTCGTTCGGGGTGCGCGTAGGCGGCGAACTTCGGCGACGGATCGAGTTCAACGGACAAGGAGGACCTCCAGGGTGGTGCGCGGAGCGCGGGCGTGAATCCAGGAGCGGGCTACGCTGGAGCCCGCCCTTCAGCGACAGTACGCGCCCCCGAGCGCGGGTGCACGGAAGGCGCCGTAAGAGTTCGACACAGAGCCGGGAGCCCGCCGGCGCCGGGCCGGACGGTTCGATGCAGAGTCAGACAGAGCGGCCGGCCCCCTCCGGACGCACGATGCGAGGTGCGCGTGATCCCCGACGACGTCCGTTCGACGAGCAGCCTCACGACGCGCTCGCCGCAGATCAGCGGTCACGAGATCGCCTCGACGCTCATACCGCCCCGGCAGTTCGAGGGCGCGACCTTCGAGAGCTACCGCCCGGACCCGGAGTACCCCTCGCAGGCCGAGGCCGTCGAGGCTCTGCGCGCCTTCGCCGCGGGCGGCGGCTCCCGGGGCGGCGGCGGGTTCTTCGGCTTCGGCCGGAAGAAGGCTCCCGAGGTCAAGCCCGGCGTGTACCTCGACGGCGGCTTCGGCGTCGGCAAGACGCACCTCCTCGCGGCGATCTGGCACGCGGTGCCCGGCCGCACCTACTTCGGCACGTTCATCGAGTACACGGCCCTCGTGGGGGCGCTGGGCTATGCGGCGACGGTGTCCCTCCTCAAGGGATCGGCGCTGCTCTGCATCGACGAGTTCGAGCTCGACGATCCGGGCGACACGATGCTGATGACCCGCCTGCTGGGCGAGCTCGTCGCCTCCGGGACCCGCATCGCGGCCACCTCGAACACGCCGCCGAACGCGCTGGGCGAGGGCCGGTTCGCCGCTGCCGACTTCCTCCGCGAGATCCACGCGATGGCGGAGCACTTCCAGACCATGCGGATCGACGGGACCGACTACCGCCGCCGCGACATCGAGGGCCACGCCGTCGTGCGCACGGACGAGGAGATCTCGACCGCGCTCGCGCAGGCGCCCTCCGGAGCGGTCGTCACCGACGACGCGTTCCGCGCGGCCGTCGACCACCTGGGCTCCGTGCACCCGTCCCGCTACATCAAGGTCATCGACGGCGTGGACGCGATCGTGCTCCGCGACGTCACCGCGCTGACCGATCAGACCGACGCCCTCCGCCTCGTCGCCTTCATCGACCGCGTCTACGACGCGCAGATCCCCGTCCTCGCCTCGGGTGTGCCGCTGGACGGGGTCTTCGGCGGCGACATGCTCACCGGCGGCTACCGCAAGAAGTACCTGCGCTCGATGTCCCGGCTCATCGCGCTCACGAGCATGAGCCCTTTCCGGTCGTCCGCTTCGTAGGATCGGGGGCTCCACGCCCCGTCGGCGGTCCGGCGCCGAGCGCCTCGGCAGGTCCGTGTAACGCGTTGTTCACACGAACGGCTTCCCTGTAACGCGCTCGAAACGCAGGTCCCCTCGAACCGAAACGTCGCGCCGCCAGACTGACGGGCGTACTCAAGCGACTCGACTCCGCTGACGCCCAGGCGTTCTCCGGGTCGCTCCTGCGCACCCGAAGAAAGGTTTCAGAATGGATCAAGGCAACACCGCCTTCCTTCTCATCGCCGCAGCACTCGTGCTGCTGATGACGCCGGGACTGGCGTTCTTCTACGGCGGTCTCGTCCGGGCGAAGAGCGTCATCAGCATGATGATGCTCAGCTTCGGCGCGATGGGGCTGATCGGAGTCCTCTGGGTCCTCTACGGCTACGCCATCGTGTTCGGCAACGGCCCCGCGGGCCCCGCCGGCACCGACTCCTTCTTCGGCATCGACGGCTTCCTCGGCATCGACGTCGCGCAGATCGGTCTGCAGGGCGTCTACAACGACGCGCTCGCCGAGCAGACCGGCGCCTACCCGACGATCGCCTTCGCCGCGTTCCAGGCCACGTTCGCCATCATCACCGTCGCGCTCATCTCGGGTGCGATCGCCGACCGCGCCAAGTTCGGCGCGTGGATGGTCTTCGCCGGCGTCTGGGCCACGGTCGTCTACTTCCCCGTCGCCTCCTGGGTCTTCAACTTCACCGTCGGCGACGAGGGCGTCGTGGACGGCGGCTGGATCGCCTACAACGTCGGCGCGATCGACTTCGCCGGCGGCACCGCGGTGCACATCAACGCCGGTGCGGCCGCCCTGGCCCTCGCCCTGGTCCTGGGCAAGCGCGTCAACTTCACCAAGGGCGCGCACCAGCCGCACAACCCGCCGTTCGTGCTGCTCGGCGCGGGTCTGCTCTGGTTCGGCTGGTTCGGCTTCAACGCGGGCTCGGAGCTCGCGGCCGACGGCATCGCGGCGATCGCGTTCCTGAACACCATCGCCGCTCCCGCCGCCGCGATCCTCGGCTGGCTCGTCGTCGAGAAGATCAAGGACGGCAAGCCCACCTCGATCGGCGCCGCCTCGGGCGCCGTCGCAGGTCTCGTCGCGATCACCCCGGCGTGCGCCAGCCTCTCGCCGTTCTGGGCGATCGTCCTCGGCGTCATCACCGGTGCGGTCTGCGCCCTGGCGATCGACCTCAAGTACCGCCTCGGCTACGACGACTCGCTCGATGTGGTCGGCGTCCACCTGGTCGGCGGCCTCATCGGAACGCTCTACATCGGCTTCTTCGGAACCGACGTCGGGCTGTTCCTCGGCGGCGGCTTCGCCCAGCTCGGCGCTCAGGCCCTGGCGGCCTTCACGGTCCTCGCCTACTCGTTCCTCATGACCCTCCTGATCGGCTTCGTGATCCAGAAGACCATCGGGTTCCGCGTCAAGAACGAGGACGAGGTCGCCGGGATCGACACCGCGATCCACGGCGAGGCGGGCTACGTCCTCGCGGACTGACCCCTCCACTCCGCACTGCACCCGACGGGGTGCCGCCCTCTCGAGGGCGGCACCCCGTTCCCGTTCCCGCGCGCGGCCGTGCTTCCGGGCTAGGGTTCCCGGGTGACTTCCTCACGCTCCGTCGTGTCCCTGCTCCTCCGACTCCTCGGCCGCACCGTCGCGCCGAGGCCCGACGCGGGACCGCCGGCGCAGCGTCCCTTCCTGACGCCCACGGCGACCACTCCCGGCGCGAGCGGCGTCGGCCGCACCGTCGAGGTCGACCCCGCCCGCCTCCGCGGGGTGCACGCGGGCTACGCGCCCACTGCCGACGGCGATCCCGATCCGGGCGAGATCGTCTGGACCTGGGTGCCCTACGAGGAGGACGACGGGCGCGGCAAGGACCGCCCGGTGCTCGTCCTCGCGGTCGAGAAGGCCGGTACGGTGCTGGCGGTGCGCTTGAGCTCCAAGCAGCACGACGGCTACCTGCCGGTCGGCACCGGGGAGTGGGACGCCGAGGGGCGGCCGAGCTGGGTCGATCCGGAGCGGGTCTTCCGCATCCACCCCGCCGGTATGCGCCGCGAGGGCGCGGTGCTCGAGCGCTCGCGCTTCGACACCGTCGCCAGGACCGTCTCGGCGCGCTACGGCTGGCGCTGACCGTCCGGCCTCAGCCGATCGGATCGATCGGGACGAACTCCGGGTACTTCGCCGTGCGGCCGTCGCCCGAGGAGGTGCCGGTGAGGCGACGGCGCACCCAGGGTGCGACGTGCTCCCGGTAGTAGCGCGCGGACCCGAGTCGCGACGCCTGATCCGACGGCATCTCCCGCCACTGGGACGGGGGAGTGAGTCCCAGTGAGCCGAGCACCTTCGAGGCGACGCGGTGGTGGCCCCGCGGTCCCATGTGCAGCCGGTCCTCCGACCACATCCGGGGGTTCTGGAACGCGGGGTCGTTCCAGTTGTCGGCGACCACGACGTCGTCGCGGGCCTCGATCCGGCGCAGCACCGCGCTCGTCAGTGCGTCTCCGCGCCGCTTGATCATCCGGCTCAGGGGGAGCCTGGCCGAGGGGTCGGCTCCGGCGAGCGCGATCAGGACGACGCCCTCCTCGTCGCAGCGCTGCAGCACCCGCGAATAGGAGTCGGCGATGCGCTCGATGTCGGCGCGCGGCCGCAGCATGTCGTTCCCGCCACCGTTGAAGGAGAGGTGAGTGGGCTCGAGCGCGAGAGCGACCTCGAGCTGCTCCTCGACGATGGGCCGGATGAGCCGACCGCGGATCGCGAGATTGGCGTACTCGATCCGCTCGCCCCTCGCCTCGGCCCAGCCCTGCGCGGCGAGATCGGCCCAGCCCGGGTCGACCCGTCGGGCAGCTCGTCGCCGACGCCCTCGGTGAAGGAGTCGCCGATCGCGACGTAGCGGACGGCGGTCATCGATGAACTCCCCAGCGGCGCATCATGGCACTGTAGCGGGCGGGTGCTGGACGCGTCCGGGGGGGTCGACGCCGGCCGCGGTCGCGGGGTCAGTGCTCCCAGCCGACCAGCCAGGACACGCCGTACCGGTCCCGCACCCGTCCGTCGGTCGCACCCCACGGCCTCGCCTCCGAGAGGATCGACGACCCGGCCGTCCTCGGCGAGGGCGTCGAACCAGCGTGCGAGGACGTCCGGCGCCGCTGCTCCCAGGAGCGCGAAGAGCACGCCCTCGAGATGCAGCGGCTCCTCTCCGACCGACGTGTCGGAGCCGGCGAGCGACACCGGCCCCGTGAGCACGCCGTGGGCGATCAGCCCACCCGGGCCGTCGGTCCGACCGAACTGCTCGAAGGTGTGCAGCGACAGGTCGCCGCCGAAGACGTCGCGGTAGAAGCCGAGGGCGTCGCGCGCCGTGCCGGGGAACGCGAGGTAGGGGAGCGGAGCGGTCATGGCGCTCACCCTAGGACGCCGGAGTCCCCGTCGGCGAGCACCGGCTTCAGGCGCCGGTGCCTCGGTGGCCGAACGCGTGCAGGTCGAGATCGGCGCTGAGCCGATCGCTCACGCGGCGGCCGCGGACGCTCGTCCCGGACGCGTCCAGCGGAGGGCTGACCACGGCGGCTCCGAGGCGACCGGGCACCGCGAGGACGAGGGCTCCCGAGACGCTCGACTTCGCCGGGATGCCGACCGCCTGCATCCAGCGACCGGATCCGTCGTACACGCCGCAGGTCGCCACGACCGAGAGGACGTCGCGAGCCACCGCGGGAGGCACGACCCGCTCCCCGGTCACGGGATTGACTCCGCCGAACGCCAGCGTGGCGCCCATCACGGCGAGCGCCCGGGCGTCGACCAGCACCGCGCAGGCCCGGGCGTAGGAGGAGACCGCGTCGTCGGCGCCGACGTGCATCGTCCCCTCGGAGCGCATGAGGTGCGCGAGAGCGTGGTTGCGGTCGCCGAGCAGGTGCTCGTTGCGGGCGACCCCTTCGTCGACCTCGAGCGGGCGTCCCGCGAAGGCGGACAGGCCGCGGAGGATGCGCTCACTGCGCTCCCGGGCACCGTCGCCGTCGACGAGGGAGGCGGTCAGCAGCGCGCCCGCGTTCACCATGGGGTTCGGCGGGCGGCCGGTGCCGCTCTCGAGCTTGATCGCGTCGAAGGCCTCGCCGGTCGGCTCGATGCCCACGCGCTCGAGCGCCTCCCCGGCGGTGTCGAGCAGCGCCAGAGCGAACAGGAACGGCTTGACGGCGGACTGGATGCTGAAGAGCACGTCGGCCTGCTCGCTGGAGCGCACCGAGCCGTCCGGCAGCACGAGAGCGAGGCCGCAGAGGCGCGGGTCGGCCGCGGCGAGCTCGGGGATGCTGTCGTCGACGGCTCCGTCGTCCTCGAGGTCGTCGGCGAAGACGCGACGGCGCAGTGCGTCGAGGTCGTAGGTACGGGGATCGGCGGCGTCGCTCATGGCTCCAGCGTGACACGTCCTCCGCCCAGCAGCGCGGGAGGCGGTGCCGACCCCGCCCGGTGACTACCCTGGCCGGATGAGCACTCCGCGCCCCCTCGAGCAGTCCGCGAAACTCCGGAACGTCCTCTACGAGATCCGGGGGAAGGCGCTCGTCGAGGCGTCGCGGCTCGAGAGCGAGGGGCACCGCATCCTCAAGCTCAACACCGGCAACCCGGCGGGCTTCGACTTCGAGGCCCCGCACCAGATCGTGCGGGACATGATCGCCGCCGTGCCCCACGCGCACGGCTACAGCGACAGCCGGGGGATCCTCTCGGCCCGTCAGGCGGTGACGTACCGCTACGAGGAGATCGCGGGGTTCCCGCCCGTCGACCCCGAGTGGGTGTTCCTGGGCAACGGGGTGTCGGAGCTCATCACGATGACCATGCAGGCGCTCCTGGACGACGGCGACGAGGTTCTCATCCCCGCCCCCGACTACCCCCTGTGGACCGCGATGACGAGCCTCTCGGGTGGGACGGCGGTGCACTACCGCTGCGCGGAGGAGGACGGCTGGCAGCCGGACCTCGAGGACATCCGCTCGAAGGTGACTCCGCGGACCAAGGCGATCGTCGTCATCAACCCCAACAACCCCACCGGCGCGGTCTACAGCCGCGCTGTGCTCGAGGGACTCGTCGCCGTTGCGCGGGAGCACTCCCTCCTGCTGCTGGCAGACGAGATCTACGACCGCATCCTGTACGACGACGCTCAGCACATCCCGCTCGCGTCGCTGGCGCCGGACCTGCTCTGCCTGACCTTCAACGGACTGTCCAAGACCTACCGCGTCGCGGGCTACCGCTCGGGCTGGCTGGCGATCACCGGTCCGCGCGACCACGCGGAGGGGTTCCTCGAGGGCATCACGCTCCTCGCGTCGACGCGGCTCTGCCCGAACGTCCCGGGGCAGTACGCGATCCAGGCCGCCCTCTCGGGGGTGCAGTCGATCGAGGCGCTGGTGGCACCGGAGGGGCGCCTGCACCGGCAGCGGGACGCGGCGTGGTCGGGGCTCGAGCGGATCCCCGGGGTGTCCTGCGAGCTGCCGAGAGGGGCCCTGTACGCCTTCCCGCGGCTCGATCCCGAGGTGCACGACATCCGGGACGACGGGAGGCTCGTCTACGACCTGCTGCTCGCGGAGCACATCCTGCTGGTGCCGGGGACGGGCTTCAACTGGCCGACGCCGGATCACCTCCGCATCGTCACCCTCCCCGAGGAGCGGGTGATCTCGGAGGCGATCGAGCGGCTCGGCAACTTCCTGGCGTCCTACCGGCAGTAGCCGCCGCCCGGGCCGGTCAGAGCAGCAGCGCGCGCAGATCCTCCACGGTGCGTCCGTGCAGGGTCGGCCACAGGGTCCGGTCCGGGCCCTCCGCCAGCGGCACCCGGTGCGGGACCCCCACCGCCGCGGCACCCGAGGCCACCGCGGCGGCGAGCCCGATCGGCGAGTCCTCGACGGCTGCGCACTCCGTGATCGGGACTCCGAGGCGGTGAGCGGCGAGGAGGTAGGGCTCGGGATCCGGCTTGCCGCGGGAGACGTCCTCTCCGGTGACGACCCCGGCGAGGACGACGTGCTCGGCGAGCGCCGCCGCCACGATCGAGGCGAGACGGCGGGACGAGGTGGTCGCGATCGCCTGGGGGATCCCGGCGGCCGCGACGCTGCGGAGGAGCTCGAGCGCTCCGGGCCGCCAGACGATCCCTGCGCGCAGGTCCGCTGCGACGTCGCCCTCGAGCTCCTCCTCCATCGCGCGGTCGTCGAGCCCGACCCCCGCGCCCCGGAGTGCGAGGGCGGTCTGCTCGAGGGTCGAGCCGACGAGGGCCAGCGCGTCGTCCTCGCTCCACTCGCCGCCCCAGTGGGTCACGAGACGGTGCTGAGCGGCCATCCAGGCGGGCTCGGAGTCGACGATCGTCCCGTCCATGTCCCAGAGGACGGCGGCGAGCGGCCCCCCTCACTCCGCGACCCCGTCCGCGGACGCGGATCCGGGCCTGCGGCGGGCCGTCAGGGCGGGCGCGAGCACGACGGCGAGGAGGCCGGCGAGCGGGACAACGGCCAGGCCTGCGCGGAGGCCTGCGCTGTCGGCCACGAGCCCGACCAGCGGCGGCGACAGGAGGAAGCCGAGGCGCATCAGCCACGAGACGAGCGTCACTCCGGTGCCGGCGCGCAGCCCGGGGATCTCGTCGGCCTCGTGCATCGCCGCGGGCACTGTCGTAGCGAGACCGAGACCCGCCGCGGCGAAGCCGAGGATCGTGCCGGGGACGGAGGGGAGCAGGAGCGCCGCGCCCATCCCGAGGAGCGCGATGGCACCGCCGGTGCGCACCACCGCGCGCTGACCGAAGCGGTCCACGAGGCGGTCGCCCAGTATCCGCCCCACGAACTGCGCGCCGACGAGGGCGACGAACCCGGTCGCGGCGACGGCGGCCGGCGCCCCGAGCTCCCCGAGAGGTAGACCGCGGCCCAGGTGGAGGCGGCGTCCTCGACCAGCGTTCCGGCGATCGCGACGCCGACGAGGGCGGCGAGCAGGAGCACGACACGGCCCCTCACGCTCGACCGGGGACCGGTCGCCGCCCTCTCGGGGCGCTCCGCGTCGTCGCGGCCCGGGAGGCAGAAGCGCAGCGCCGTCAGGGCCACGATCGCGAAGAGGGTGCCGGAGAGAACGAGGTGCGTCGAGCGGGGGAGGCCCACGGCGATCGCTCCCGCGGCCATCGCGCCGCCGAGGACCGCTCCGATCGACCAGAGGGCGTGGAAGGAGTTGATGAGCGAGCGGCCGAAGCGGCGCTGCACCCGCAGGCCGTGCGTGTTCTGGGCGACATCGGTGACGGCGTCGGTCGCGCCGGACACGAGCAGCGCTGCCGCGAACGCGAGGAGGGTCGGCGAGACGCCCGCGACCACGGTGCCGATCGCCGTGAGGATCGTGCCGAGGACGGCAGCGCGACCGCTCCCGATCCGGCGCAGGACGGCACCGGACGCGAGGCCCGCGAGGATCGCGCCGGCCGGGAACGCCGCGATCGCGACTCCGTACGCGGCGTTGTCGAGCCCGAGGTCGGCCTTGATCTCGGGGAAGCGGGGGACGAGGTTGGCGAAGAGCGCCCCGTTGGTGAGGAACAGAGCGGCGACGGCCCCGCGGGCACGGCGGACCTCTCTGCTCGGAGGAGCGGCAGCGGGAGCAGACATGCGTACGACCGTACACGCAGTGTGTACGATCGTGCGCATGACCACCGATCACTTCGCGGGAGACGACCGCACCAATCGCGAGCGCATGCTCGCCGGAGACCTCTACCTCGCCGACGATCCGGAGAGCATCCGGATCGCGCAGCGCGCTGCCCGCCTCGCCGACGCCTACCACCGCGCCTCGCTCGCCGACGAGGACGCCGCCCGAGCGCTCCTCGAGGCGCTCCTCGGCGAGCTCGGCGAGGGCGCCTCCGTCAAGCCGCCGCTGTTCGTCGACTACGGCGAGAACATCCGCATCGGTGCGCGGACCTTCGTCAACTACCACCTCACCGCCCTCGACGTCGCGCCGATCACGATCGGCGAGGACTGCCAGATCGGACCGAACGTCCAGCTGCTGACGCCGACGCACCCGATCGAGCCCGGCCCGCGACGCGACAAGCTCGAGGCCGCCCGGCCGATCACGATCGGCGACAACGTCTGGCTCGGCGGCGGCGTGATCGTCTGCCCGGGTGTGAGCATCGGCGATGACAGCGTGATCGGAGCGGGGGCGGTCGTGACCCGCGACATCCCGTCCGGGGTCGTCGCGGTCGGCAGTCCGGCCACGGTGATCCGGAGGGTCGACGAGTGAGCGAGGACGCTCCGGCGCGTGCGGCGCGGCGGACGGATCCGCACCGGCGTGACCGCATCATCGACGCGTGCCTGGAGGTGATCGCGGAGGCGGGCGTCTCGGGGACCTCGCACCGACGGGTGGCGGCGGCCGCCGACGTGCCGCTAGGCTCCATGACCTACCACTTCGCCGGGATGGACGAGCTGCTGCACGCCGCCTTCTCGCGCTTCGCCGACTCGGTCGCCGACCAGGCGCAGCGGCGGATGGACGCGGCCGGCTCGCCCGAGCAGGCCCGGCAGGCGCTCGTGGACCTGGTCGTGCACGACGTCCTCGGCAGCCACCGCGAGCTCGTCCTCACCCACGAGCTCTACACGCTCGCTGCGCGTCAGCCCGCGTTCCGCAGCCTCACGCACTCGTGGATGGCCAGGACGCGCGCGGCGCTCGAGCAGCACTTCGATCCGGCGACCGCGCGGATGCTCGACGCGCTCATGGAGGGGCTGACGATCCACCGCGCTCTGGACGACGAGCCCGCCGACGACGCGCTGGTCGAGGAGGCCGTGCGGCGGATCCTCTCCTGACGGGCGCGCCGCCGCACCGCGGAGTAGCATCGGCGCGTTCCTGCGACGAGAGGACCCCATGACCCCGAGCGACGAGATCGACGCCCTGATCGCCCGCACGCCCGACTGGCGCGGGGAGACCCTCGCCGAGCTGCGCCGCGTCGTCCGCGCCGCCGACCCCGGCATCGTCGAGGAGTGGAAGTGGAGGGGGGCACCGGTGTGGGAGCTCGACGGGATCCTCTGCGTCGGCAACGTCTTCACCTCGAAGGTCAAGCTCGGCTTCCTCTACGGCGCCTCGCTGCCCGACCCGCAGGGCGTCTTCAACGGCGAGCTCGGCGGCAACCAGCGCCGCTCCGCCGAATTCGCCGAAGGCGACCGGGTGGACGCCGGCGCCCTGACCGCACTCGTGCAGGAGGCGATCGCCTTCAACCGCCGACGCGTCGGCGAGCGCGCGGCCGCCGCGATCGCGACGCGGGAGGCGGCCAAGGCCGCTCGCGCCGCCGCGAAGCCCTGATCAGGCCCGAGCGGCCTTGACGTAGGCGACGAGCGCGTTGGCGTGCCCGTGCCCGAGGCCGTGCTCGGACTTCAGCCACGCCACGACCTGCATGTGCGGCTCGGTGTCGAGCCGCGCGTCGACCAGGTCCAGCCACTCCTGCACGGGGCGCCCGTAGGTCTTCTCGATGCTGGGGAAGTAGGACGCCGGCCCCTTGGGCTTGGAGCCGTCGGCGGGGGTTCCGGAGCGAGCACGCGGTCGGTCATGCCGTCACCCTAACGACCGGGCGCCGCCCGCACGAGTGCCCGCGAGCGGTTCGCCGGCTCCGTAGTCTCGGAGCGTGGAAGCGGAGCGGACGGACGTGCTCGTGGTCGGCGGCGGTCCGGTGGGCGTCCTCCTCGCCGCCCTGCTGGCGCGATCGGGGATCGACGTGCAGGTGTGGGAGCGCCGGGTCGCGCTCCCAGCGGGATCACGGGCGATCGGCATCCATCCGCCGTCCCTCGATGTCCTCGCCGGGATCGGCGCGGCCGAGTCCGTCCTCGCGGAGGCGGCGCTCGTGACCCGGGGGATCGCCGGCAGTGAGGGCCGCGCCCTCGGTGCCCTGTCGTTCGCCCGCGCCTCGCGCTCGCACCCCTACGTCGCGACCCTCGATCAGCACCGCACCGAGTCGATCCTCCGGGGGCGGCTCGAGGAGCTCTCGCCCGGGGCCCTGCGACCCGGGCGATCCCTTACTTCTCTCCATCGGCGAGGTCCGCTTCGTCGAGGCCGTCGGCCTGACGGACGGCGGTGGGACGGCCACCGTCCGCGCCTCGTTCGTCGTGGGGGCGGACGGAGCCCGGAGCACGGTGCGCGATCTGCTCGGCATCGGCGTCTCGGGCCGCGACTACCCCGACCGCTACGTGATGGGGGACTTCGCCGATCCCGAGCCGGCCTCTCTCGCGGGCTCGGCCCTCGTCGACGTCGGGCCGGCCGGAGTCGTGGAGTCGTTCCCGCTTCCCGGGGGTCGTCGCCGCTACGTGGCACTCGTCGGAGCGGACGCCTCGCTCGGCGCTCCCGCCTGGCGCCCCGAGGACCCGCCGGACCACGACGCGGCGGCGCGTCTCGCAGCGGTCGTCCGCTCCCGCACCGGCGCACCGGTCGATGCCGCGACCTGCACGATGGTGAGCGGCTTCCGGGTCCGCCGTCGCGAGGCCGGCGCGCTCGACGACGGCAGAGTCGTGCTCGTCGGCGACGCCGCGCACGAGATCAGCCCGATCGGCGGTCAGGGGATGAACCTGGGCTGGCTCGACGCCGCGGCGCTGGCTCCGCTCCTGGCGGAGTCGCTCCGCTCGGGGACTCCCGGTCCCTGGCCGTCCTACGCGCGGCGGCGGGCGCGGGCCGCCCGGCGGGCGGCTCGCCAGGCGGAGCTGAACATGGCGCTCGGGAGGCCGCTCGGTGCGGCCGCGCACCGCGGGCGAACGGCACTGCTGCGCGTGCTCCTCGCGCTGCCGACGTCGCACGTCCTGGCGAGGGTCTACGCGATGCGCTGGTCCTGACCTCAGGCGACCAGGCGCGCGCCCGACAGGCCGAGCTCGACCACCAGCACGAGCGAGGCGGCGATGACGATCCGGAAGAGCAGCCGCGTCGGCGGCCCGGTCAGCACGAGGCGGACGCCGACAGCGGCGAGGACGACGACCGCGAGGGTGCCGACGACCGCCAGGAGGGCGCCGGGACCGCTGACGGGATCGTCGCCCGACAGCTGGCCGACCAGCACGAGGAGCGCACCCGCGACCAGGGACCCGAAGGCGACGACGCCGGACAGGCGCAGTCCGAGCCGGTGCGGGAAGCCGCGGACCCCGGTGGCCGCGTCGTCGACGAGGTCGGGGAGCACGTTCGTGCAGTGGATCGCGACACCGAAAACGGCGCCCGTGGCGATCGCCCACGCGGCAGGGAGCGCCCCACCCCCCGCCGAGACGGCGACGACGGGCAGGAGGCCGAAGGCCACGACGAAGGGCACCACCGAGAACGCGGTGCGCTTGAGCCCGGCGTCGTAGACCCAGCCGGCCGCGACGAGGACGAGGTGGGCGACGGCCGCCACCGGTCCGAGCAGGAGGGAGAGCAGGATCGACGCGGCAGCCGTGCCGATCGCCGCCGCCCGGACCGTCCGGACATCGATCAGGCCCGACGCGACCGGCTTGTCGGTGCGGCCGACGGCGCGATCGCGGTCGACGTCGATCCAGTCGTTCGCGAGGCCGATCGAGAGCTGACCGCAGACGACGGCGAGGGCGACCAGCACGACGGTGCCCGGGGGGCGGCCCGCGGCGGCGGCGAGCACTGTCGCGAGCACCGTCACCGCGACCGTGGGCCCGGGGTGGGACGAGGCCAGCAGGAGGCGCACCCGGGACGTCATCGTGCCAGCCTACGGGCCGCTCTCCACCGCGCACGCAGACCGGTTCGCCACCGTCTGCTCCTCACTCTCGCGAAGAAGCACGACGGCGGGTGCTCACGGCGCTCGCCGCGGCGTCGCGCCCAGGCCGACCGGGAAGTCAGCCGACGGTGACCGCCGCACTGGAGGGTTTGCGGCCGTGCCGCATCCAGACGAAGAAGCCCACCAGGGTGAACCCCCCGTAGACCACGTACATCAGGCCGGACGCGTAGTACCCGGCCGAGAAGAGGAGCGGGACGCCCACGACGTCGACCGCGACCCAGATCAGCCAGAACTCGACCCAGCCCTTCGCCATGCCGTAGGTCGCGAGCAGCGATCCCACGAAGATCCAGGCGTCGCTCCACACGGGCTCGTAGGAGCCGAGCGCGCGGAACAGCGGGGTCAGCAGCGCGGTGCCGCCGACCATCGCCAGCACGAGGAGACCCCGGGTGCGCCACGACGCCCACCGCGGCTCGAGCACGGTCGTCGAGGCGTCGGGGCGGTGCGTCCAGCGGTACCAGCCGTAGACGCTCACGATCATGAACATGACCTGCCGACCCGCCTGACCGAGCAGGTTCACGGGGTTCGGAGTGCCGAAGAGCGCGCCCATGAAGACCGTGAACAGCAGTGCGTTCCCCACGAGGCCGACGGGCCAGGCCCAGACCTTGCGCCGCATCCCGCCCAGAGCGCTCGCCAGGCCGAAGGCGTTGCCGATCACCTCGCGCCACAGGACTCTCTGGTCGCCCAGGACGATCTGCGCATCGAACAGCCAGTGCACGAGCTCCACGTGATCCTCCTCAGCCCCCTCGTTCAGCAACGGCGGGCGGCCGTGCATTCCCGGAGGTCAGAACAGCGAGTAGACCACGACGAAGCACCACGCCGCGGCGGCGGTGATCGCCGCGGCCGCGAGTACCAGGACGGGGCGCGGACGTCGGCGCACGACGGCGAGCACGAGGAAGCCGACCCCGAGCAGGATCTCGAGCCACCAGTAGACGGGGCTCGTGGTGTCGGCGACCGCGCCCAGCGCCCAGATCCCCTCGCCGAGGAGCACTCCCGAGAGGGGCGCGACGGCGAGCACCCGCCACCCGCGGGTCCCGTGCAGGGTGAGGGAGGCCGCGACTCCGAGGATCGGGCCGGCGGGCACGGCGAGCAGCCAGAAGGGGTCGGAGAACGGAGGGGACCAGCCGAAGCCCCTGGCGCCCGTCACGATGTCGTAGCCCTCGAGCATCGCGAAGAAGGACAGCAGTCCGAGCACCGCGCCGGCGACCGGACGTGCTCGTCCCCCTCGGACGAGGGCGAAGACGAGCATCGACCAGCCGCCGGAGGAGTTCGCGAAGGAGTTCACGGACGTCGGCAGGACGGTCTGCAGGAGGCTCGTGAGCGCGCCGAGGAGAAGCCCTCCTCCGATCGCCAGGGCGACGGCGGGCAGGAGGGGAGCGCGTCTGGCGGGGGGCATGCTCCGAGCATCCCGCGCAGGACCTGGCCGGCGGATCGGGGAGAACCCTGAGCCGACCCCCGGATCCGCGCGCTCCGGTCAGCGGGCGTCGAGCCGCTCGGCGACGTCCGCCGGGAAGCCCCCCGTCGAGACGGGGCTCCAGCGAGCGGGCGTGATGCGCAGCAGGGACTTGTCCTGCAGCGCCATCGCCTCCCGGTACTCCTGCCAGTCGGGGTGCTCGCCGGCGATGCAGCGGTAGTAGTCGACGAGGCCGTCGGCGGCCTCCGGCATGTGCAGCACCTCCGCGTCGCCGTCCACCTGGATCCACGCGCCGTCCCACTCGTCCGACAGCACCAGCACGGAGGCGGCGGGACGACGCTCGGCGTTCCGGGTCTTGGCGCGGCCGGGATAGGTGGAGATCACGATCCGGCCCTGCTCGTCGACGCCGCCGGAGACCGGCGACATCTGCGGGCGGCCGTCAGCGCGCGTCGTGGCGACGATCATCCGGTGCCTCGGCCGCACGAAGGAGAGCATTCCCTCGCGGTCGACCTCTGTGCTCGTGGAGACGGTTCTGGGCATGGGTCCACGCTAGGGCACGGTGCCGGACGGCGACCGATCCGTTCACCGTTTCAGCCCGCGCGGACGGAGACGTTCTTCCCGAGCGCGGTCCAGTCGAGTCCGGGCGCGTCCTCCGGGCCCTCGCCGTCGGGGTGCACGCGGACGGTCCAGGCGCCCGGCTTCGAGGTCTCCGAGCCGCCGCTCCCACTGCAGCCGCTCGCGGAGTCGGCGCCGTCGTCGACGACGACGCAGCGGCCCCGCTCGTCCGACAGGCCGAGGTAGACGTCGATCCCCTCGGCGGTGCCCGCGAAGCGGACGGACTCGGGATCGATGCCCGTGTCGATGCCGCCGGCCTCGGGCATCACGTCCGCCTCGGTCCGCTCCCGCTCGAAATCGGAGTAGGGCGTCGGTCCGGCGCACCCGGCGAGCGGCAGCAGCGCCAGCAGCGCCGCCCCGATCGTGCCGATCCACCGTCGTCCACGTGTGCTGCTCCGCGCCATCGAGGCCCCCTTCGCGCTGCGGTGGGTTCACCCTAGCGGGGGAGTGCGCCCCGCTACGGTGCGAGCCGCCTCCAGGACGGAAGCGACGAGTTTCTGCAGCGGGATCTCGGCGAACCGGTGCTCCTCGGCGCGGACGAGCCGGGCGGCGAGGTCGGGCCGCAGCGTCCGGAGCAGCCGACGCGCGCGCTCAGCGTGCAGGGAGTTCGAGACGAGCACGACGGTGTCGGACTCCTCGAGGAGCGCGGCGGCGTTCCGCAGGTTCTCCTCGGTCGTGCGGCTCTCGCGCTCGAGCACGAGGGGGCCGCGGTAGCGCCTCTCCCCGCGTGCGTACCGCGCCATCAGGTCGGCCTCCGGGACCGACCCGGCGACGCCCCCGCCGCAGAGCACGAGGACGCTCCTCGAGGAATGGCGGGAGCGCAGGGCGGCGCGCACGCGGTAGCGGTTCACCGCGTTCGCCCGCGTGCCGCGGTTCCGGAAGCCGAGCACGACGACGGACTCGCGGCCGACGTCGCCCGCGGGCGGTCGGACCCCTCTCCGCGAGGCGATCCAGTGCTGCGCGTCGACGACTGCGAGGGCCGCCAGTCCGGCGGCGGCGACCAGCGCGAGCGGTCGGGCGATCAGAACGAGCTCTCGCGGACGATCAGGCGCGGTGCGGCGATGTACTCCTCCGCCGGAGTCGTCCCGCCGCCGATCCGGTAGACGAGCCGCTCGACGGCCGTCCGCGCCATGAATCCGTGATCCGGGTCGATGGTCGTCAGCCGGGGCACGGTGTAGTCGCCCTCGAGGATCGCGTCGAAGGCTGCAACGCGGACCCGCCCCGGAACAGGCACTCCGCGATCGGCCAGACCGCGGAGCACTCCGATGCCGACCGTGTCGGTGATGCAGAAGACACCGTCGAAGGGCACGCCCCGGTCGATGAAGTCCCGGATGCCGCGGGACCCGCCCGCCATCGTGAACTCCCCGACCGCGACGTGCAGAGCCGGATCGATCGCGAGCCCGGCGTCCTCGTGCGCGCGCCGGTAGCCCTCGAGGCGCAGGCTCGAGACGTCCACCTCGTCGTCGGCGGGATCGTCGACCATGACGATCCTGCGGCAGCCCTGCTCGATCAGGTGGGCGACCGCCGTCCGCGCGCCCTCGACGTTCGCCATGGCGACGTGGTCGACCGGGCCCTCGAAGATCCGCTCGCCCAGGATCACGAGCGGGTGGTCGACCCGGAGGAGCTCGGTGTCGGCCGCCCCGAGGCCGACGGTGCTCAGGATGATCCCGTCGTAGAGCCGCTTCCTCGACGACGCGAGGGCGCCGAGCTCGTTCTCGCGCCGCGCACCGGTCTGCTCGATGACGACGCGGAGCCCGTGCTTCTCGGCGGCGGCGATGATCTCGGCGGCGAGGCGCCCGTAGTACGGCCGGTCGATCTCGGGAACGGCGAGCCCGATCGTCCCGGTGCGGCCGGTGCGGAGATTGCGGGCGGCCACGTTCACGCGGTAGTCGAGCCGCGTGATCACGTCCAGGACCCGCTCGCGCGTGGTCTCCCGGACGTGCGGGTGGTCGTTGAGGACGTGCGACACGGTCATCGCCGAGACCCCGGCCTCTTTCGCGACGTCGTGGATGGTCACCATGACGCACCTCCTCTCGTCGAGCTTGCCACGAACGCGGGCCCGATCACGGCAGCAGGGCGCGGAGCCGGGCGGCCTCGTCGTCGTCGAGGGCGAGGAGCGATCCGTGCCGCGCGGCGGGCGGCAGCCGAGCACCGGGCACGGGCTCGAACACTCCGCTGCCGGGGTCCGACGACGAGAACAAGCGGTAGCCGCGCATCCCGAACTCGTCGATCAGGAGCCAGGTCCTCGAACCGTCGGGCGAGCGCGCGAGCGCCGGGCCCTCACCGCGGGCGAGCTCGGGGCTGCCGATGCCCGTGCGCACCGTCTCGAAGGCGCCCTCGAGCGCCGGGCCCTGCGCGAGGGAGACGGAGGTCGAGTCCGACCCGGGCGGGGTCTCCACCGTGAAGCGGAGCCAGCCGTCGCCGTCCTCGAGGAACGCCGCATCGATCGCGTCGCGCCCGGTGTCCAGCGCGGTCCGCGCCGAGGTGAAGCTCTCGAAGTCCCTCGTCTCCGAGACGAGGATCCGCTGGTGCGCCGCTTCGATGCGGTCCGACTCCGGGTCGAAAAGAGCCGAGGAGAAGAAGACCAGCCAGCAGTCGCGGTCCGCACTCCAGTACGCCTTCGGGGCCCACGCGTTGCCCGCAGCCGCCGGCGCCACCCTCCTCAGCGCGGGGTCGCTCCATGTCACGAGGTCGGCGGACCGCCAGACCAGGATCGACCGGCTCCCGTTCCGCACGGCGCAGTGCCAGTCGGCCTCCTCCGCGGTCCGCAGGTCGGTGGCGAGGAGGACGACGCGACCGGAGGCGGCGTCGCGGACCAGGAAGGGGTCGCGCGCACCGCCCGTTCCGATCGCGGACCGCAGCGGCTCGATCGGCAGCGGGAGGAACGCGTGAGGCGTCTCGTCCTCGCTCACGGCGAACCGCACCGCCTCGCCGTCCGCACCCGGGAGGAAGTGGGCGAGCAGGAAGCCGCTCACCCCTTCACGCTGCCCGAGACCAGGCCTCCCACGATGTGCTTCTGCATCGCGATGAAGAACACGACCATCGGCAGGAGCACGACGACGCTGAGCGTCAGGAACGCGGGCCAGTTCACCCCGAACTGACCGACCGCCTTGTACACCTGCAGGACGAGGGTCTGCTTCTCGGGCGAGCTGATGAAGACGTTCGGCGTGATGAAGTCGTTCCACACCCACATCGTCTGGAAGACCCCGACGGTGATCAGGATCGGGCGGATCAGCGGCAGCACGATCCGCCAGTAGATCTGCCACGGACCCGCGCCGTCGATCCGCGCGGCCTCGAAGATCTCGAGCGGCAGCGACTTCATGTAGCCCTGGATGAGGAAGTAGCAGAAGATCGAGCCCGCCGAGTAGAGCAGGATGAGCCCCTCGAGGCTGTCGACGAGCCCCGCGTTCGCGAGCAGGCGGTACAGCGGGATGAGGGTCGCCTGACCCGGGACGAGGAAGGCGATGATCAGCACCACCGAGACGATCCGGGTGAGGACCGTCGTCCGCAGCAGCATGGCGTAGGCCGCCATTGATCCCACCACGAGCATCAGCGCGACGGACACGACCGTGAGGTAGAAGGTGTTCGCGAACGCGCCGACGATCGGGACGGAGGCGAACACGTCGGCGTAGTTGCCGAGGTCGAGGGTGCTCGGCAGCGCGAACGGATCGCTCGACACCTCCTGCTGCGTCTTCAGGGTGCTGACGACGATGTAGTAGAAGGGTGCGCCGACCACGGCGGCCAGGGCGAGCATCCCGATGCTCGTCAGCGCACTGCTCCAGCCCCGACGGCGCTGGGCCGCGGTGCGTCGCCGACGACGGGCGGCGGCGGGCGGATCCCCGGCCGGGGGAGCCGACGGGAGCGAGACGGCGGTGGAGGTCATGAGGTCCTCTCCTCGAAGCGGCGCGAGATGAGCAGCTGAACGGCGACGATCGACCCGACGACGAGGAGGAAGACGACGGCGAGAGCCGAGGCCTTGCCGAACTGCGCCTGAGCGACACCGTTCTGGATGATCGACTGCGTGATGGTGTAGGTCGAGAAGCCCGGTCCGCCCTTGGTCAGGGTGAACGGGAGGTCGTAGACCTTCAGCCCGCCCGTCATCAGGAGCAGCGTGCTCACCGTCACCGCGGGGGCGAGGAGGGGGAGCGTGATCGAGAAGAACCGGCGCGGGGCCGACGCCCCGTCGATCCGGGCGACCTCGTAGTAGTCCTCGGGGATCGACTGGAGGTAGGCGAGGTACAGGATCGCGTGCCAGCCGGTGCTCGACCAGACGCCGACGATGATCACCGACAGTTGGGCGAGCGCGCCGTTCGAGAGCCACGGCACGGGTCCGAGCCCGGCGACCGCGTCCAGGACACGGTTGATCGCTCCGGAGCCGAGGGGCGAGAGGATCAGGCCCCAGACCAGGCCCAGGATCGCGATGCTCGGGATCGCAGGGAAGAACAGGATCGCCCGGACGGCCCCCCGCCCCACGAAGGGCCGGTTGAGGACGAGCGCCAGCGGGATGGCCAGCGCTGTCACCAGGACGGTGGTCCCGAGACTGTAGGTGAGGGTGAAGACCAGCCCCGCGAGCATCGCGGGATCGCGGAAGATGCTGACGTAGTTGGCCAGACCGACGAAGTCGGAGTCGACCGAGTAGCCGTCGAAGTCCGTGAGGCTGAAGTAGAAGGACTGGGCCAGCGGCACGGCGAACAGCAGGACGAAGACGAGGACGATCGGCACGAGGAAGAGACTCGTGCTGACGGTCTCCCGCCGGCGCAGCGGGTCGATGCGGCGGCGCAGGGCGAGGGCGGGGCCTCGGCGCGGGGCGGTGAGAGTGGACACGGATCCTCCGTTCGCGGAGAGCGGGCCCGGCCGGAGCCGGGCCGCGCCCTCAGTCCTGCGACTCGAGACGCGCCTGCAGCGCTGCGGAGACGTCCTCGGGGGAGGACTGGCCCTGAGCCAGCAGCTGGATCTGCGCCACCGCCTCGGTGCTCAGGGCGTCCTGCTCCCGGGGCCAGGCGATCGAGGGGAGGTAGAAGCGCCCCGCCTGCAGCCCCGCGAGGTTCGGCTCGAGCGCCGGATCGACGACCGGGGTGTAGTTGCCGGTGGTGGTCAGCGCCGAGGTGCCCTCCTGGTAGATGCGGACGCCCTCCTCGCTGCCGAGGAAGCTCAGGAACGCCTCCGCCTCCGCCTCGTGGTCGGTCTTGGCGTTGATGGCGAAGCCGGGCGACGCGGCGCCCGCCCAGTAGCCCGCTCCGTCGAGGGTGGGGAAGGGCGCGAAGACGACGTCGAGGTCCGGCGCCTTCTCGCGCACGGCGGGGAGGTTCCAGGGGCCGGCGGCGATCATCGCCACCCGGCCGTTCGCGAACTCGTCCACGATCTGATCGCCGGTGAGGCTGACGACGTCCTGGCTCATCAGCCCGCGGCTCAGCAGCTCGCTCCAGGCGGTGAGCGGCTCGTTCCACAGGTCGCCGAACTGAGCGCTCCCGTCGAAGATCGCCTCGTCGACGTTCCCGCCCTGCTCCGCGTCGGCCGAGCCGACCATGGCCGAGAGGCCCATCGGGATCTGCGTCGCCGAGTCGTAGTACGGAACGACCCCCGTGTCCTTCACGGTCTCCACCACGTCGAGGAAGCCGTCCCAGTCGGCCGGGACCTCGGTCACTCCGGCTGCGTCGAGCAGGGCCCGGTTGACCAGGATCCCGCCGGCCCACGACGAGGTCGACATGCCGTACGCCTTGCCGTCGCTGCTGTACGTCTCGGTGTTGTATGGCGACATGTCGGCCATGAACGGCTCGTCGGTGAGGTCCTTCACGAAACCGCCCTCGATGAGGTTCGTCTTGTTCTCGGCGGCGATGACGAAGACGTCGGCGGCGTTGTTTCCCGCGAGGCGCGTCTGGAGCGTCGAGATGTACTCGGCGACAGGGGGAGCGTTCGAGAACTCGATCGCGATGTCCGGGTTCTCGGCCTCGAACGCCTCGATGACCGGGGTCATCGTGGCCTCGTTGTCCCAGGAGAAGAAGCTGAGCTGCGTCTTCCCGGAATCGGCGCCGGCGGAGCCGCAGGCGGTCAGGGCGAGAGCGCTCGCCGCGGCGACGGATAGAGCGGCCGCGCGGAGGGCGGCGGAGTGGGGGCGATGCGACATTGCATTTCCTCTGTTCGATGAGGGTGGGTGGAGGGGTGGAGTCAGGAGGAGGAGCCCGGCAGGGGGATCCGGAGGTGGGCATGGCGGGGGACGACGGGCACGAGGGCGTCGCCGTCGTGCTGGAGGAGGTCGAAGACGATCTCGCGGTGCACGCCGTCGCCGTCGGGGACTGCGAAGCGGTGGTACGCGATGACCCAGTCGTCCGTTCCCGGGACGCGGCAGACGGTGTGGTGGCCGGTGGCCAGGATCCCCTCCGCCGTGTTCTTCTCGAGCAGGACGCCGCCATCCGTCCACGGACCGAACGGGCTCGGACCGAACGCCCAGCGCACCCGGTAGTCCTCCTCCCGGGTGTCGTTCTCGGACCAGGTGAGGAAGTAGGAGTCGCCCCTGCGGTGCAGGTGCGCCGCCTCGCGGAAGCCCGTGGGGACCCAGGAGTGCACGTCGTCCTCGTCGAACGACACGAGGTCCTGGCCGAGACGCACGATGTGCGCCACCGAATTGCCCCACAGCAGGTAGACCGCTCCGTCGTCGTCCACGAACACCGACGGGTCGATGCTCGTTCCGGCGAACCTCCCCGCGCGCACCAGGGGGGCGCCGAGGTCGACGTAGGGACCGGCGGGGTCGGAGGCGCGCGCCACTCCGATGCTGTTGTCGGCGGTGAAGAACAGGTAGTGCGTCCCGTCAGCCTCGAGTGCTGCGGGCGCCCAGGCGAAGGAGTCCGCCCAGGACACGTCCCGTCCCAGACGCAGGATCTCGCCGTCGTCGGTCCAGTCGACGAGATCGGGGGAGGAGTAGCAGCGGAAGGCGCTCGCCCCCCAGTCCTGGATCCCGTCCGTCGTCGGGAACAGGTGCCATCGCCCGCCGGAGACGACGAGCGACGGATCGGCGAGGAAACGCTCCAGGGGTGACGAGGAGGTCCTCGCGGTCGTGCCGGTCATCGCACTCCTTCGTGCTCCGGTGCCTGTATCGATACAGGCGTTTCGTGTATCGATAAAGTATGCCCCGCGCCAGAAGGTGTCAAGAGTGCTGTGAGGATCCGATCGGCCCGGCTCAGGCAGCGCCTGCGAGCCCTCCGACGACCAGGGCGGCCCCGCCGAGAGCGGCCACCGCGAGAGTGAGGCGCCGCACGGCGGCGGCCGGGACCCGTCGGGCCAGGAGCAGGGCTGCCAGGGCGCCGAGGGCGAGACCCGCGAACGCCCAGCCCAGCCCGGGCAGGTCGTCCGCGGTCGGACCGAGCACCAGCAGCGTCAGGACGTTCAGGGGCAGCGCGAAGGCCTGGAGCGTGGCGCTCGCCACCGCGGGCGGCCACTGCCGCTGCGCGGCGAAGAGGGCGACCGGAGGGCCGCCTGCACCCGCCAGTACCGTGAACACCCCGCTCAGCGCACCCGCCAGAACCGCCCCTCGTGCTCCGTCGAGGAAGGGGAGGGCGCGTCCGGCCGCGACCAGGCCGGTGGCGAGCAGGATGACGGCACCCGCGACCACCGCCAGCACGGCGGGCCGGAACGCGTTCGAGAGCAGGACGGCCGGCACGATCAGGAGCGCTGCGGGCACGAGGAGTCGCAGCGCGTCGGCGGCGCGCACATGCCGGAAGGAGCGGACGAGCACCACGACGTTCAGGAGGATCGACAGCAGGAGCACGGTGCGGACGCCCCGATCGTGTCCGAGCGCGAGGACGAGCAGGGGAGAGGTGACGAGGGCGAATCCGACTCCCGAGACGATCTGGCACACCGCCCCGACGGCGACGACCAGCAGCACGACCGCACTCAGCGTGTCCACACCCGCCCCCTGACCGGTCCCCGACGGGCCCGACCGGTCACCCTAGCGGGACCGGTCGCGCCCAGGGAGCGCAGCGGCACTGGAGGAGCGCCTCAGGCGGCGCGACGTCCCGAGAACAGCGCGTGCAGCAGCGGCGCGACCGAGACGATCATCAGCACCGAGCCGAGGACCGCGTCGTCGGGCCGGACCACGGCCCCGCCGATCAGCAGCCCCGCGAACAGCACCGCCGAGACCACTCGGCGCACCGTCGCGTCGAGGCGGTTCAGCCGCCGCTCCACGCTCGGCACCGTGACGGCGAGCGTCCCGTCCTCGAGCGTCGAGGCGAGCGCGTCGAGGCGGCGCGGCAGGCGCCAGAGCAGAGCGAGGTTGTCGACGGCCTGCCGACCGAGATCCTGCACGACGTTGCCGCGCTCCTCCCGGATCAGCCGCTGCGCGTAGGGCTCCACCGAGTCCCACAGGTTGAAGGCGGGATCGAGCGCGCTGCACACGCCGGACGTCAACGACATGGCGCGGATGATCAGCAGGAAGTTCTCCGGCAGCTGGAACGGGAGGGAGCGCACCACGTCGCCGAACTGCACGGCGAACTCCTTGAACTCCCGCGGATCCACTTCGCGCAGCTCCGCGAAGCCCATGCCCCCGAACCGCGCGAACAGCTGGGTCATGGCGCGCTCGAGCTCGCGGGAGTCGGCCGAGGGGGAGGAGCACGCCGACGTCGCGCGCGGCGTCGACGAGGCCCTTGCCGTCGCGGGAGGCGGCGGCGATCAGCATCGCCCGCAGGCCCGCCCTGGTCGTGGGCGGCACCTCGCCCATCATGCCGAAGTCGATGAAGGTCAGCTTCCACGGGAGCTCCCCGTCGGGAGTCGGAGTGACGAAGACGTTGCCCGGGTGCGGATCGGCGTGGAACCAGCCGGTGGTGAAGAGCTGATCGAACATGACCGCGGCGAAGACGGGGGCGACGTCGCGGGGGTCGATGCCCGCGTCGCGCAGTCCGTCGGCGTCGGTGATCTTGACGGCCGTGACGTCCTGCAGGGTGAGGACCTTGCGGGTCGACCGCTCCCAGACGACGTCCGGCACGCTCACCCGCGGGTCGTCGGCGAAGTCCGCGGCGAAGCGGACCGAGTTGGCGGCCTCGCGCAGGTAGTCGATCTCCTCGAGGCTGGTCGCCGCGAACTCCTCGACGAGTGCGGGAGCATCGACGCGGTCCGAGACGAGGCGCACGTGGGTGAGCCACCGACCGACCCGGCGCAGGGCGGCGAGGTCGACGTCGACGATCGCGTCGATGCCGGGACGCTGCACCTTGACGATCGCCGTGCTGTGCCCGGTGTCTCCCGAGTCCAGAGCGGAGAGACGTGCGCGGTGGGCCTGCCCCAGCGACGCCGCGGCCACCGGGGACTCGTCGACCTGCGCGAAGGCGCGCTCCAGCGGCATCCCCAGCTCCGCTTCGGCGAGAGCCCGGATCCTCGGGAACGGCACCGGCGGCACCTCGTCCTGGAGCCCCTCGAGCTCGCGCGTGATCTCCGGCGGCAGCACGTCCAGGCGCGACGACATGAACTGCCCGACCTTGATCATCAGCCCGCCCAGCTCGACCGCGAGCACGTGGAAGCTCCGCGCGAAGCGCCGCATCCGGGCGGGGCGGGTGCGCAGTGCGATCACCGACAGCCCGAACCGGGGGAGGACGAGATCGAACCACCAGGTCACCGCGAGGTGCCAGGCGGCGAAACGCAGGATGCGGCGGTAGCGCCGCCGCTCACTGCTCGCTCGGCGGCCCGGGTCACTCGGACCCGGGCTGACCGACGACACCCGGGTCAGTCCTGCGCGAGGATCGCGTACAGGCGGCGGCGCACGTCCTCGAGCTCGGTCACGGCCTGCCGGATCTGGGCAGGGGTGCCGGAGCGCTGGACCTGAGCGGCGGCCTGGGCCAGCGCGATGCCGGCCTTCGGCAGTGCTCCCGCCTCGACCTGGTCGCCCTCCGAGAAGGGCGAGCCGGTTCCGGATGCCGCGACCTGGGCGTGACCGGCCTCGGTGAGCGAGTAGGTCTTGCGGCCGTTCGACTCGTCGGCCGAGATCAGGCCCTCGTCCGCCAGGAGCTGCAGGGTGGGGTAGACCGAGCCGGGGCTGGGCTTCCAGCTGCCGCCGCTGCGCTCCTCGATCTCGTGGATGATCTGGTAGCCGTGCATGGGCTGCTCCGCGAGCAGGGCGAGCACGGCGGCGCGGACGTCGCCGCGGCCGACGCGCGTTCCGACGCGCTTCTCGAAGCTCGAGCGCGCCTGCTCCATGGCCTGCCAGATGCTGTCGATGGGGTTGCCGGTGCCGAAGCCGCCGGTCGAGGAAGATGACGTGTTCATGATGACCTCCGTTTCTCCGAACGATACTCAGCGATATGTGGGGCGACTGTGAACGACTGGGGGATCCGCTGGGCCCGCGCAGTGCGTCGAACGACGCGATCGACGCGCGCCGCCGCAGTCATCGCGTGCGGCTGCCACCCCGTAGCCCTCGCCGAGGAGGCGGAGGGTCACGGGCGCCTGGCTGGCGGCGTCCGCGAAGGCACCGTGGACGAGAACGATGGTGGGCTTGTCAGACAGGAGGGAGTTCCTCACGACTCGAGGACCCGTCCGATGCGGATCAGCACGGTCGCGACGTCACGACCGAGCCAGAACCTTCCGGGAGGAACGCCAGCCGACACCTCCTCCGACATTCGTCGAAGGCACGTTGCGCACCGCGCGGATCGGAACGTCCCCTGGTTTCAGGGCGCTGCCTGCGGGTGCCTGCCGGTGCTGCTGGACATTGCTCTGATGCGGGTGCGCAGTTCGACCGGCGTCGAACTCCTTCTTGCACGACCTTGCCTACGGTTGATCAGGCACCGGGGGAGAAAGGTCGGCGATGCAGCGAAGGCGGCGGGAGATGCTTTCTCGCTAGCCGCCACCCCCAGTCTCGAGCGGGGCGTCGAGGCGGCACTCGCTCTCTACGATGCCGAACAGCTTCCCGTCGCCACAGCCAACAGCGAGCATGCTCCCGCAACGCTGAGCGCCCTCTCGCGTCGCCTCAGCCCGGCTGATGCACGTGGACGGCGCTGCTCGACGTCACGCCGTTGAACTCGAGATACAGCTGCCCCTCGACGACCGACACGGTCAGCGTGTTGCGGCGCTCGAGTACTGCGACCGCGGCATCCAGGAACCCGTGGTCGAAGCTCTGCACGGTGATCTGCTCGAGCTGGTGGACTCGCTTGCCCGACCACGCCGCGATCACCTTCTCCGGGTTGCGATGCGTGTAGACCGTCGTGCGGTCGGCCAGCCTGCTGCCGAAGTGCAGTCGCTCGGCATCCGGCGCGCCCACCTCGATCCACGTGGTCAGCCGGCCGGTGAGATCACGGACCAGCACCGCCGGCTCGGTCGCCGTCGACGAGATCCCCTCGCTGAAGGTGATCCCCTCCACGTATTCGAGGCAGTACGCGAGCACGCGCGTCATCATGTAGGCGTCGGTCTCGGAAGGGTGCCGAGCGGCCCGCAGCGTGATGTCTTCGTAGACGCCGCGGTCCACATCAGCCAGCTGTATCGCGAAGTTGTACATCACTGCGCCGACTGCCATGTGTGCGAGCTTATGTCCTCTCGCTCATCGAGGAGCGCGAAGCTTCTCCGGCGCCGATGGGGGCATCGTGTTCGCGCGCCTCCACGCAAGAACGGCCCGGTAGGCGTCACTTCGTCGAGCGCATCTCACTCGCTGACTTGTAGCAGGGGACCCTGTTCGTGCATCGGGCGCACAACGAACTGACATAATGTGCATTATCGGATGTCAAAGAAACGCTCGAGAGCGGCTGTCGTGACGGTGCGTCCCCACCCGTCTGTTCCTCGACGAACAGCACTTCGAGCACCCGACATGGTCTCGCGAACGCCCCGAATCAGGATCGTGCGACCGCCGGCGGAGCGATCCGGCCCTGACAGAAGACGGGAGCGCCTGGAGCGCCTCGCGGTCACCGGCGCGCGTCAGAACCTGCAGACATCGATCGCGGGAAGGACTCGGCGCCGCCGCGCGAAGCTGGGAGTCAGCCGACAGCCCGGACGCTCATGCCTGGACGAAGTCCGAGGTGTCGCCCACGAGCCGAGTGTTCTCCGTCGGGATCGGGTCGACGGCCGCCAGAGCGACCTCGGCCGCGAACTCGCCCACGTTGTAGAGCTTGCCCGCCGACTCGCGGCGCGAGCTGATGGCTCCCGGGTTCGAGCGCTCGAGCAGGGTCGCCGTGATCGTGCCCTCGATCATGTCCCCCGAGACGACGACGAAGTCGATCCCGCGCTCCGCGAGCTCCGGGATGCGGTCGCGCAGGGCGTCCTCGCCGGCGCGCTTGGACAGGGCGACCGGCTCGTACTCGGGCATGGTCGGCGTCGAGCGGATGAAGTGGGCCTGGTGGCTGGTCACGAAGACGACGCGGGATCCCTCGCCCAGCAGCGGCAGCGCCGCCTCCAGCGTGGCGACCTGGGAGTCGCGGTTGAGGACCATGGCGTAGTCCTCCCCCATGTTGCTCTCCATCCCGCCGGACGCGTTCAGCACGAGCACGTCGAGACCGCCGAGTTCCTCGCGGATGCGGGCGAACAGGTCGGCACGCGACTGCTCGTCCGTGAGGTCGGCGCCGACGGCGAACGCGGATCCTCCCGCTGCGACGATCTGATCGACGAGCTTGTTCGCGCGCGGCGCCTTCGAGCGGTAGTTCACGACGACGCGGGCACCGGCCTCGGCGAAGTACCGGACCGTGTCGGCGCCGATGCCGCGGGACGAGCCGGTGACGAGGACGCGCTTGCCGTCGAGCGAGCCGGGAGCGAGGGGGTTGGGCACGAGGAGTTCCTCCAGGACGCCGGCGCGAAGACCGGAGCGGGCACGATGTCGGGCCGGAGCCCCGACAGGCGATCCTACCGAACGGGCCCTCCACACGGCCCCTCCCCCTCCCAGCCCGTTCTCCGGCGTCCTTGTTAGCGTGGAACCGCTCGTCGAGGGGAAGGAGCACCCGGCATGGACGCCGTGATGCAGTACGCGTGGATCCTCTGGCTCGCACTGATCCTGATCTTCGTGGTCGTCGAGACGATCACCCTCGAGTTCACCTTCCTGATGCTCGCCGTCGGAAGCGTCGGCGGCCTCGTGGCCGCGCTGGTCGGAGCACCCTTCTGGGTGCAGGTGCCGGTCGCGGCCGTCCTCGCCGTGCTGCTGCTGCTCACGGTCCGGCCTCCGCTGCTCCGCCTCCTCGCCCGCGGCGGCGACCCCGCGCCGACCGGCGCCGACGCCCTGCTGGGCCTCGGCGGCAGCGTAGTGGTCGCCGGGCTCGGGCCCGGTCAGGTGAAGCTCGTGAACGGCGAGACGTGGACAGCGCGACTGTCCCCCCTCGTCGAGGAGCGTCCACTGGGTGTCGGCGAACGCGTCGTCGTCACCGCCATCGACGGCGCGACCGCTGTCGTCGTCCCCGCCGAAAGGAGCCGCTCGTGAATCCCTCCGCCGCAGTGACACTGGTGATCGTCGCGGTCATCGTCGTCCTCGCACTCGTCGTCCTCTTCAAGGCGATCCGGATCGTCCCGCAGGCGACCGCCGGCGTGGTCGAACGGCTCGGCAAGTACCACCGCACCCTGCTCCCCGGTCTGAACCTCGTCATCCCGTTCATCGACCGGGTGCGCCCGTCGGTCGATCTGCGTGAGCAGGTCGTGTCGTTCCCGCCGCAGCCGGTGATCACCGAGGACAACCTGGTCGTCTCCATCGACACGGTCGTCTACTTCCAGGTGACCGACGCCCGTGCCGCCACCTACGAGATCGCGAACTACCTCGGCGCGGTCGAGCAGCTCACGACCACCACACTGCGCAACGTCGTCGGCGGGCTGAACCTCGAGGAGGCGCTGACCTCCCGCGACAACATCAACGGCCAGCTGCGCATCGTCCTCGACGAGGCCACCGGCAAGTGGGGCATCCGCGTCGGTCGCGTCGAGCTGAAGGCGATCGACCCGCCGCTCTCCATCCAGGACTCCATGGAGAAGCAGATGCGCGCCGAGCGCGATCGCCGCGCGGTGATCCTCACCGCGGAGGGCACGAAGCAGTCGCAGATCCTCAACGCGGAGGGGCACCGTCAGGCCGCGATCCTGGCCGCCGAGGGTGACGCCAAGGCCGCCGTCCTCCGCGCCGAGGGCGAGGCGAAGGCCATCACCACCGTGTTCGAGGCGATCCACCAGGGCCGACCCGACAAGGAGCTGCTCGCCTACCAGTACCTGCAGACGCTGCCGAAGATCGCCGAGGGAACCGCGAACAAGCTCTGGATCGTGCCGAGCGAGCTCACCGAGGCGCTCAAGGGCATCGGCACCGCGTTCGGCCAGAACGCCCAGCGCGCGGACCGCGCGCAGGACAGCGAGGCCGCTCCCCCGGCCCCGGGCTTCTAGAGCGTCGAACGTGATCGACCGACGGCCGCCGTTCCTGGAGGGACGGCGGCCTCGCGTGATCGCCCACCGCGGCTTCGGCCCCGACCGGATCGGCAACACGCTCGAGTCCTTCGAGCGCGCGATCGCCGCCGGGGCGGATCTGCTCGAGACGGACGTGCGCGCCACTGTCGACGGCATCGCCGTGCTCGTGCACGACGCGGAGGTCCTCGACGGCAGCGGCATCGTCCACCGGATCGCCGACGAGCGGTGGGAGGACCTGGCGCGCGTGGTCCTGCCGGGAGGAGAGCGCCTGGTGAGCCTCGAGGACGCGCTCCGACGACTACCGCAGGCCCGCTTCAACGTCGACGTGAAAGCGCGCGAGGCCGTCGTCCCGACGGCGGACGCCGTCGGTCGTCTCGCGGCCGCCGATCGCGTCCTGCTGACCTCGTTCTCGGAACGGCGTCGCGCCGCCGCGGTGCGGCTGCTGCCGGGAGTCGCGACGTCGGCCTCGGCGCCCCGGTTCGTCGCGGCCCTCCTCGGTGCGCACCTGGGGGCGCCGCTCCCCGTGCGCCTCGCCCTCGCGGGCATCGACGCTCTGCAGGTCCCGGAGTCCGCCCTCGGGCTCCGCGTCGCCACTCCCCCGGTCCTCGCCCGTCTGCGCGCCTCCGGAGCCGAGATCCACCTGTGGACGATCAACGATCCGGAGCGGATGCGGCACCTCCTCGCCCTCGGCGTGGACGGCCTGGTCACCGACCGGACCGACCTCGCTCGCGCGGCCGTCGACTCCCTCCGCGGCCGGGAACCGGAACTACCCCGATGACCTGAAGGTTCTCTGGCAAAGGTCCGGACCGCAAGACCACCTCCAGGTACGCGGTCGACACTTGTCGGAGCACAGCGAGAGGAGACCACACAATGGCAGATCGAAGCTTGCGCGGAATGAGGTTGGGCTCTCAGAGCCTGCAGAGCGAGGAAGGCGTCGTCTTCTCACCGCGGTCGACGCACACCTATCACTGCACCAACTGCGGCCACGACACCGACATGGTGTTCTCGGCCGACGCCGAAGCGCCGGAGACCTGGGAGTGCCGCTCCTGCGGTCACGAGGCCACCCTCCTGGTGGACTCGAAGCCCGTCGTGGTGGATCGCGGAGAGCAGAAGGCTCCCCGCACCCACTGGGACATGCTGCTCGAGCGCCGGACCCGTGCGGAGCTGGAGGAGCTGCTCGAGGAGCGGCTCGCCTATCTCCGTGCCCGTCGAGGCGAGCACAAGATCGGCGCTTAGCGCCGACCTGCGTCCCGGGGTCGGGGATCGCGCGTCTGCAGGACGAACGAGACCAGACCCGCGAGACCTGCGGCGAGGAAGTACCAGCCCAGGTTCCGGGACCACACGAGAGCCGGGGTCGTGGTGGAGGCGAGGGGGACCTCGTCCACCATGGCACCCGGCTCGAACCATGTCAGGGAGTCGAGCGTCGAGCCGTCGGGCGCGATGATGGCGCTCGTTCCCACCGTCGAGATGTTGACCACGCTGCGGCCCGTCTCGATCGCCCGCAGCCGGGCGATGGCCAGTTGCTGCACGCTCTCGTCGGTGCGGCCGAAGTCGGCGTTGTTCGTCTGCGCGAGGATGATCTCGGCGTCGCCGTCGATCATGGCGTTGGTCAGGGCGTCGTCCGAGATGTCGAAGCAGATCGCGATGCCCGCGAGCACACCGTCGATGTCGAAGACGTTGGGCTTCGTGCCGATCGAGTAGTCGCGGCTCACCAGGTCGACGAGGTCGGGCGCGAACATCCGCCAGAACGCCCGATCGGGCATGTACTCGGCGAAGGGCACGGGGTGCACCTTGTCGTAGACCTGGGTCGCCCCCTCCCCCGCCTTCCAGAGCAGCGAGCTGTTGTAGAAGACGTCCTCCTCGGGATTCGTGATGGTCCCGACGATGAAGGGCGCGTCCATGGTGCGGCTGAGGTAGTCGAGCACGGCGGCGGACTGGGCGTTCCTGGTCGGGTCGATGTCGACCCCGTTCTCGGGCCAGACGACCATGTCGACGTCCTCCTCGAGGACCGGCAGGGTGGCCGAGGTGTGATCCTCCAGGATCTGCCCCCGATAGCTCGCCGAGAAGAGCCCGGCGTCGGAGTCGCCCTGGATCGCGGCGATCCGCGTCGTGCCGTCGGTCGGCGCCGGCCACGCCGGGAAGACGAGCGCGGCGATCGCGAAACCGGCCACCGTCGCGACCCGCGCACTCGCGGGCACGGTGATCTCGCGCACCGCCTGCGCGAGCACGGCCGCGAGGAAGGCGACCACGAAGCTCAGCCCGGTGAAGCCCACCCACGCCGCGAGATCGGCGAGCGGACCCGTCGACTGCGAGAGCGCGAGCCGCCCCCAGGCGAAGCCGCCGTACGGCCAGACGCTCGTGATCGTCTCGCGTCCCGCCCAGAGAGCGGCCAGCAGGGCGGGGATGCCGACCATCCGCCCGAGCGGACCGGTCCAGACCCGGTGCCCGCGGGTCGAGAGCATCGCCATGAGCCCCGCCGACAGGGCGAAGAAGATCGCCTGAAGACCGGCGAGAGCGAGCCACGGGACCGGGCCGAGGTAGAGCGTCAGCCACTCTATGTGCACGCCCCAGAAGACGCCGCCGCCGACGAGGCCGACCAGGGCCCCGCTCCAGAAGCCCCGGCCGGCCAGGGCGAAGAGGATCGCCGCGGCACCGAGGATCGCGAGCGGCCAGAGGTCGGTGTCCGGGAAGCCCCGATCCAGGACCGCTCCCCCGAGTCCGGCGAGGATCACTGCCGGCCACAGCGGTGCCGTGCGCCCGAGGGGCGCGGGAGTCGCTGCGATCATGCGACCGTCGAGTAGGCGACGATGCCCCGGCGGACGGAGTCGAGCGCCGTGCGTGCGGCACGGCCCACCTTGCCGTCGGCGACGACCGAGAGCTGGTCGAGGAGGTCGATGGTCTGCTTGGCCCAGCGCACGAAGTCCCCGGCGGCCATGTCGGCCTCGCGCAGCACCGCGTCCAGCGGCATCCCCCTGGCCCACATGTTCATGGCGAGCGCGAGACTCGTCGAGATCGGGTTGCTGCCGGGCAGCCGGTGGTCGCGCTCGACGTCGTCGAGGCGCGCCCACAGCAGCTGCGTCTTCTCGAGCGCCTCGGGGAACCCGCCGCGCGGCAGGAACTTCTCGTTGAGCGTGCCCTCCTCGCGTCGCGGCTCGAAGACGAGGCAGCAGGCCATGGCGGCGAGCCCCGCGGGGTCGAGCTCCGTCCAGGCCTGCTTGCGGAGGCACTCGGCGACCAGGAGGTCCCGCTCGCCGTAGATCCGGCGCAGCGTCCGCCCGTTCGGAGTCAGCGAGAGCTCGCCGGCCTCGTCGCGGCGGAAGTACCCCAGCTCGAGGAGCACCTCGGTGATCCGGTCGAAGACCTTCGCGACGGCACCGGTCCGCGAGCGGATCTGACGCTCGATCTCGTCCGTCTCCCGGCGGAGCTTCCACCAGCGCTCGGCCCAGCGGGCGTGCTGCTCGCGATCGGAGCAGGCGTGGCACGGATGGGCCTTCATCCGGCGGCGTAGGGAGTTCAGCTGGCCCTGACGCTTCTCGCGCTCGGCGTGCGAGGCCGATTCACCGCGGACGGCGCCCCGGCGCTCGAGCTCGCCGATCTCGCGGCGGATCGCCGCGTACTGCTCGAAGTCGCCGAGGTGGCACTGCATCGCGGTCACGTACCCCGCGAGCGACTCCTCCTGCTGTCGCACCCGGCGGGCGAGGTCGACGACGGAGCGGTCGGCCTGGAACTGCGCGAACGACGACTCGAGGATCTCGCGGGTGCGCGTGCGGCCGAACTGCTCGATCAGGTTGCAGGCCATGTTGTAGCTGGGACGGAAGCTCGAGTTGAGCGGGTAGGTGCGGCGGGAGGCGAGGGAGGCGACCGCCTGCGGGTTCATCCCGGCCCGCCACTGGATGACGGAGTGCCCCTCGACGTCGATCCCGCGGCGACCGGCGCGGCCGGTCAGCTGCGTGTACTCACCCGGAGTGATCGGCACGCGCGCCTCGCCGTTGAACTTCTCGAGCTTCTCGAGCACGACCGTGCGCGCCGGCATGTTGATGCCGAGGGCGAGCGTCTCGGTCGCGAAGACCACCCGGACGAGCTTGCGGAGGAAGAGCTCCTCCACGACCTCCTTGAACGCGGGCAGCATGCCCGCGTGGTGGGCGGCGACGCCGCGCTGCAGGCCGTCGAGCCACTCCCAGTACCCGAGCACCGCGAGGTCCTCGTCGCGGATGGTGCGGCACCGCTCCTCGACGATCGCGCGGATCTCGTCGCGCTCGTGCCGCTCGGTGAGACGGACACCGGAGCGGAGGACCTGCCGGACCGCCTGGTCGCAGCCGGCCCGGCTGAAGACGAAGAAGATGGCCGGGAGCAGGTTCTTGCCCTCGAGGATCTCGACCACCTCGGAGCGCGGCACGAGCTCCTCGGCCGGGCGGGTGTCGGCGAACCGCCCGCGGCCGCGGGCGCGCGGGCCCCCGCGCCCGCCCCGCTCGACGCGGGAGCCGCCCTGGGCCATTCTCGCCAGCTCGGGGTTGACCCGGTTGGTCGCTGCACGCCCGGACGAGTCGAAGAGGTCGACCAGCTTGCCGCCGACGAGCACGTGCTGGTCGAGCGGCACGGGCCGCTCCTCCGACACGATGACCTCGGTCTCGCCGCGCACGGTCTGCAGCCAGTCGCCGAACTCCTCGGCGTTCGAGACGGTGGCGCTCAGCGACACCAGCCGCACCCGCTGCGGGAGGTGGATGATGACCTCCTCCCATACCGCCCCGCGGAAGCGGTCGGCGAGGTAGTGCACCTCGTCCATGACGACGTAGGCGAGGTCGCGCAGCAGATCGGAATCGGCGTAGAGCATGTTGCGCAGCACCTCTGTCGTCATGACGACCACGCGGGCGCGCGCGTTGATGTTCGAGTCCCCCGTGAGGAGTCCGACCTCGGAGGCCCCGTAGTCCTCGACGAACTCCTGGAACTTCTGGTTGCTGAGCGCCTTCATCGGCGTCGTGTAGAAGACCTTCGCCGTCGGGTCCTGCATCGCGAGGTGGATCGCGAACTCCGCCACCGCGGTCTTGCCCGCGCCCGTGGGCGCCGCGACGAGCACGCTGCGCCCGTCGTCGAGCGCGCTGCACGCCTCGTACTGGAACGGATCGAGGTCGAAGGCGAGGGTCGAGCGGAACGACTCGACCCTCGCGTGGCCCTGACGGGTGCGGAAGGCGGCGAAGCGCTCCGCGGGGGACTGCTCGCTCACGCGGGCAGGTCGGAGGCGGTGCCGTCGTAGACCGGGATGCGCTTCGCCGCGCGCCGGTCGTGGAGGATCGCGATCCCGCAGGCGAGGAAGAACAGGAAGATGATCGGGATGGCCAGGAGGAACATCGAGATCGGGTCGGCGGCCGGGGTCGCGATGGCGGTGAAGACCACGATGACCATGATGGCGATGCGCCACGACTTCAGGATCAGCATCCCGGGCAGGATCCCGAGGAAGTTCAGCAGCACCAGGAAGACCGGCAGCACGAAGGCGATGCCGACCATCAGGACGAGCTTGAGGACGAAGTCGTAGTAGTACTTCGCATCGATGAAGCTCGCGGCGTTGTCACCGGTGAACCCGGTGAGCAGCTCCACGATGTGCGGGAAGACCAGCCAGCCCGCGGCGCAGCCCGCGAAGAAGAGCGGGATCGCGGTCAGGATGAACCCGAGGCCGTACCGCATCTCCTTCTTGGTGAGACCGGGCACGAGGAACGCCCAGATCTGATAGAGCCACACCGGGCTCGCGATGACGATGCCGACGGTCATGGCGATTTGCAGCCGCAGATCGAAGGCACCGGCGATGGTCGGGAAGTTGAGGATCGCCTCTTTGCCCTGGGAGGACGCCACCTCGAGGATGGGCGCCTTGAGGGATTCGAAGACCCACTCCGAGACGAACCATCCGGCGATGCAGCCGAGGACGATCGCGATTGCCGACTTGAAGAGCCTGTTGCGAAGCTCGATCAGGTGAGCCCCGAGTGACATGCGCCCCTCGGGATCCTTCCCCGCTCGCTTCGTCCGTGGCTTCTTCGCTGCCACGGAGGTCATTACTTGAGCGGTGACTCGGGCGGCGTGGTCGTGCCGGTGCCGGTGGTCGATCCGGAGGTGGTGCCGGTCGTCGACGCGGGACCCTCGGTGGAGTCGCGGCGCTCGGGGCCGTCCTCCTCCTTCATGGTCTTGACCTCGCTCTTGAAGATGCGCATCGACTGTCCGACGCTGCGCGCGAGCTGGGGAAGCTTGGGCGCACCGAAGAGCAGGAGGATCACAGCGAGGATGATGAGGAGGTGCCACCCCTGGAGGCCAGCGAACATTGCAGACTCACTTTGCTTGTCGGTTGCGGTGTACGAGGAGCTTACCCCGTTCGACCCTCGCGGACCGTCGATCCTCGGACCTGTCACGGCGGGAGTCGCGACGCGACTCGTGGGCCCTGCGCACCGCATCGCGGTCGGCGAAGAGGGAGGACGGCGGCCGCTGCACCTGCGGAGCACCGTCGTCCGGCTGGATCTCGTCGAGCTTCGCCGTGAGCTCCTCGAGCTGCCGGAGGAGGACCCTTCCCTTGCGCCAGTACGAGACGAGGAACAGCGCGAGCACCGTCAGGGCGCCGATCGCGAGCAGCGTCCAGATCAGGATCCAGGACCACCACGTCATGACCCGGCCTCCCCGTTCGCCCGGAGCGCGGCGCGCGTCCACTGGGCCACGGCCTCCCGCGCCGCCGGCGGAGCGACGACGGTGACGAGGCCGGGCAGGGACGCGACGAGGCGCGTGAGCCCCTCGAGGTGCGCGACGCGGATCCGCACGAGCACCCCCTCGCCCTGCCTCATCGGCGGGAACGGGCGGGAACTCGGCGTCGACGGCGTAGTCCCCCAGGAGCGCCACCGAGCTCGGCGCCACGCGCAGGTCGACGAGCAGATCGCTGTCCGACGCCTCGAAGAGCCTCTCGGGCAGCGTCACCTCGTGCCGACGGCGCACGATCGGCGCTCCCGTGTCGGTGAGCGAGCGCATCCGATCGACGCGGAAGGTCCTCACCCCTTCCCGGAGGTGGCACCAGCCGCGGAGGTACCAGTCCCGGTCGACCGACTCGAGGAGGAACGGATCGACGAGGCGCGACTCCGTCTCGCCCCGCGCGTTGCGGTAGTCGAACGCGAGCTGCGTGCCGGCCGCCACTGCGGCCCGGATCACCTCGAGCCCGGCGTCCGCGCCGGTGCCGCGCGCGACGGCGACGGCGCTCGGGGCCGATGACGCTCCGCGCGACAGCTTGCCCATCAGGGTGGCGATGCGGTCGTTGCCCTGGTTCTCGGGCAGCGCGGCGAGGTACTGCATCCCGGCGATCAGCGCGGCCGCCTCCCTCGCCGAGAAGCGCGGGGAGTCGTCGATGGCCACCTGCTGGGTGAGCTCGACGTGGTCGTTCTCCTCGAAGTCGTCCCAGCTGATGTCGAAGAGGTCGTTGGCCTGGTACTGGGACGTCTCGCCGGGGATGCCGGAGACGGCGATGAGGCGGACCGCCCGGCGGACCTCCTCCGGCGAGATGTCGAAGTGCTCGGCGACCTCCTCGACCGCGACCCGGCCGCGGTCGAGGAGGTAGGGGACGATCGAGAGCAGGACCGCGAGCCGATCGCGGGCCTGGAGCGTGCGGGGCCTAGCCATCGTGGCTCCCTCCGGAGTCGGACGCGGACTCGTGATCGGACAGGGAGCGCCGGAGGCGCCGAACCACCGCATCGCGGAGTTCGACCGGTTCGAGGACGACGACCTCGGGTCCGTATCCCGCCAACTCGTCGGCGAGGATGTCGGCGTCGGTGTAGTGCAGGCGGAGCACGTGCTCCCCCTCCCCCGACGTCTCTGCTCGGCGGCCGAGGCGCAGCGCCGCGTCGGAGTCGGCGGCGACCCGCAGGAGTGCGCTCGTGCGGCTCAGCACCTCGTCCAGCTGGGCGAGTGCCAGGACGGCCTGGTCCCCCTCCTCCGGCTCGAACGTCCGTCCGGTCGAGGAGACCGATCCGACGATGCGCGCGAGCAGGAACGTGCGGGTCCCCTCGGCGCTCTCGTCCCAGGCGTGCAGGTGCCAGCGACCCTGGTGGTTGACCAGCGCCCGCGGCCGGACGGTGCGGAGCCGCGGTTCGGCGCCGCCCGGCTTGAGGTAGGGGAACCGGACGACCTGGTTGCGGTCGAGCGCTGTGCTCAGCGGTTCGAACGATGCCTCGCGCACCCGGATCGAGGGGCTGATGCCGATGACCGGGTCCACGGACTCGACGCCGATGGAGCGCAGCTTGATCAGCGCGCGACGGGACTCGGCCGACAGGGTCCCCTCGCGCCACACCGCACCGGCGAGGCGGAGCAGCGCGACCTCCTCCGGGTCGAACGCGATGTCGGCGGGGAGGTCGTAGCTGCGCTTGGCGATCCGGTAGCGCACGGTCTGGGTGTTCCCGGGGTCGCCCGGGGCGTCGACCGTCTCGATCGGGATCCCGAGCTCGCGGAGGTCGTCCTTGTCGCGCTCGAACTGGCGCTCGAGGGAGGACCGGTCCCCCCGGTCGGAGCGCTGGCGGTAGCCCTGCACGGTCGAGAGCACGTCCGACTTCGTCAGCCCGTTCTCGGCCGCCACGAGGGCGAGCACGAGGTTGAACAGACGCTCCTCGGCCGGGATGCGGCTCGAGGGAGAAGGCGTCGGCGGGCACGCCCTCCAGTCTAGGGCGCGGCCGACTCAGGCGATCCCGAGCACGTCGGCGACGAAGACCAGCGTCGAGCCGGCGGGGATCGTCGACTGCTCGGTGTCGCCGTAGCCCTGCTCGGGCGGGATGACCGCGATGACCTGCGAGCCGACGGGCTGGCCGATGAGCGCGTCGGCGAAGCCGGGGATCACGCCGCCCTGCGCGGTCGATCCGTCGGCCGCGGTGAAGACGACGGGCGCGCCCTTCTCCCAGCTCGAGTCGAACGACTCGCCGGTGCTCCAGAGCCAGCCGGTGTACGCGACGACGACCTGGTCGCCCTCCTCGACGACCTGCCCGTCGCCCTTCTTGAGCTGCGCGATCTCCAGCTCGGTCGGAGCGTCGCCCGAGGGCTTGGCGAGTCCCGGGGTGCCGTTCTCGTCGAGGGTGACCGTCGGGAAGCCGTTGGGGGCGGGCTGCTGGTCGCCGTCCGCACGAGCGAGGGACGCGCTCTGCACGTCGGCCACCAGCACGAGCGTGTCGTCGGGCGCGATGCCGAGCTGCGCGGAGGACTCGCCGAAGCCGTCCTCCGGAGCGATGGCGATCGCGACGCGGGAGCCGACCTGCGTGCAGAGGAGCCCGTCGTTCAGTCCGACGAGCCCGGAGCCGCCCACGGCGAAGCGCGCGGTGCTCTCGCCGTCGTAGGGCGAGGCCTCGAGGACGCTGCCGTCGGCGCCGTTGACGAGGGTGTAGTCGATCGTGACGAGCTGCCCCTTCTCGAGCGGGGCGCCCGTCCCCTCGATCAGAGTGCTGACCTGCGACGTGGTCGCCTTCAGCGGGCTGGGCACCGAGACCTCGGGCTGCGCACCGAAGTCGCCGCTGGCCTCGACCGCCGACGAGGAGTCCCCGGCGGTGAAGGGGGCGTCGCAGTCGGCGGTCGGCGAGGACGCGGAGCATCCCGCGAGGGCGACGACGATGCCGATGCTGGCGATGAGCGCGGTGGTGCGGCGCACGGGTCCTCTATTCGACGGGGGTGGAGCGGAGCAGGAGGGGCCCGGCGGCGGGAGGACCGGGCAGCGGCCCGGAGGCCGCATCCATCTTAGACGATGCCCTCATCGCCCTCGGGGACCTCGTCGGACTCCTCGGCGCCGAAGCCGCGGGCGCGGGAGAGCTCGGCGCTGGTCGCCGACTCGCGCACGCGCTTGCGCAGGCTCTTGGGGCTCACGGCGCGCTCGCCGAGGGCGCCGGGCGTCCACGCCTCGACGTCCTCGTCGCTGAAGTCCGTCTTCGACGGACGGCGCTTGAGCTCGGGCAGCACGGTGTCCGGGGCGAGCCGGCGCGCGGTGATGAGGAAGCCGGTGTGCCCGATCATCCGGTGATCCGGGCGGACGGCCAGGCCCTCGACGTGCCAGCCGCGGACCATCGTCTCGTTCGACGACGGGTTGGTGAACAGCCCGGAGGCGCGGATCGCCTCCGCGACACGGGAGAGCTGCGTGACGGTCGCGACGTAGCAGAGCAGGACGCCGCCCGGGGTGAGCGCGTCGGCGGCGACGTCGAGGCACTCCCAGGGGGCGAGCATGTCGAGGACGACGCGGTCGGCCTCTCCCGGCGCGACCGCTCCGGGCAGTTCGTCGACGAGATCGCCGACGGTGACGCTCCAGTTGTCCGGGGTGTACCCGAGGAACGTCTCGACGTTCGCGCGGGCGACATCGGCGAACTCGTCGCGGCGCTCGAAGGACGACAAGCGCCCCGTCGGGCCGACCGCGCGCAGCAGCCACAGGGAGAGGGCGCCGGAGCCCACCCCCGCCTCGACGACGCGGGCTCCCGGGAACACGTCCGCCAGAGCGAGGATCTGCGCAGCGTCCTTCGGGTAGACGATCGCCGCGCCCCGGGGCATCGACATCACGAAGTCGGCGAGCAGCGGCCGCAGCGCGAGGTGCTCGACACCGACGGTGTTCACCACCACCGATCCGTCGGGGAGGCCGATGATCGTGTCGTGCTCGATGCCGCCCCGGTGCGTGTGGAAGACCTTGCCCGGGATCAGCGTGATGGTGTTCATCCGCCCCTTGGGGCCGGTCAGCTGGACGCGGTCGCCCGCGCGGAAGGGTCCGGAATGCTGCAGTGCCTCACCGGTCATCGGAGGGCCTCCGTCTCGGTCGTGCGCGGCCGGTCGCCGCGGTGCTCGGAGGACACCAGCGCGAGGTCCGCGAGAGTGCGGCCCGCGAGGGTGGGCCAGAGGGCGTAGGGGGCACGCGCGTCGAGCTCGAGCTGGTGCGGGACGCCGATCGCGGCGGCGCCCGAGGCGACGGCGGCGGCGAGTCCGGCGTGGGAGTCCTCGATGGCGACGCACTCGCTCACCTCGACTCCCAGAGTGCTCGCGGCGAGGAGGTACGCCTCGGGGTCGGGCTTGCTGCGCTGGACCATGTCCCCGCTGACGATCGTGGCGAAGGCGGGGAACGGCAGGCGGTCGACGACGGCGCTCGCCATGCGCCCGATCGACATGGTGACCAGCGCCTGCGGGACACCGGCCTCCCGGACGGCCGAGAGCAGCTCCAGGGCGCCGGGACGCCACGGGATCTCGACGGCGAGCTGCGCGACGACCTCGTCGGTCATGCGGTCGATGATCGCGTCGACGCTCAGATCGACGCCCTTGCCCTGCAGGATCCGCGCGGAGGCGGGGAGTCCGGAGCCGACGAGGCTCATCGCGTCCTCGTGGGTCCAGACGCCGCCGAACGACTCGACGAGCGCGTGCTCGGAGGCCATCCAGTAGGGCTCGGTGTCGACGAGGGTGCCGTCCATGTCCCAGAGGACGGCGGCCGGCGCCTCGGGGACGGCGTGCGCCCGGGGGCGGAGGTGTCGGAAGTCACGAGCGACCATCGTACCGGCAGGCCCGGGAGCGGGCCCCGTACGCGGACAGCGGAAAGCGTCTGGCCCGCGCAGCCCCGGGTGGGCCGGGTCCTATCCTTGTGCAACGGGTGCCCGCGGACCGCGGGGAACCGGACCTCGAGCCGAACGCGGAGATCGTGCCTATGAACGTGATCAAGGGAAACGTCCTCGTCGTGGCCTTCGAAGGCTGGAACGACGCGGGAGACGCCGCGAGCGGAGCCGTCCGGCTCGTCAAGGACGACGGCGACTACGTGCCCCTGTTCGCGGTCGACGCGGAGCAGTACTACGACTTCCAGTACACCCGTCCGATGCTCTCGATCGGCGAGGACGGACGACGCAGCCTCGCGTGGCCCGGCACGCAGATCTTCGGACCCGCCGACACCTCGGTCGACGCCGAGAGCGCCCTCTACGTGATGGTCGGCACCGAGCCGTCGCGGAGCTGGAAGAGCTTCGCCGCGGAGGTGGTCGACGCCATGCTCGCGATCGACATCTCCTCCGTCGTGTTCCTCGGCGCGATGCTCGCCGACGTCCCGCACACCCGGCCGATCTCGATCTTCGCGTCGAGCGAGAACGCCGAGCTGCGCTCCGAGCTCGATCTGGAGCGCTCGAGCTACGAGGGTCCGGTGGGGATCCTCAGCGTGATCGGCGAGGCCGCGCAGAAGGTCGGCATCCCCGCCGTCTCGATCTGGGCATCCGTTCCGCACTACGTGCACAACGCCCCCTCTCCCAAGGCGATGCTGGCGCTGCTGGAGAAGCTCGAGGAGGTCGTGGGCCTGGTGATCCCCCGCGGCGACCTGGTCGAGGAGGCCGAGGAGTGGGAGCGCGGGATCGACGCTCTCGCGAACGACGACGAGGAGATGGCCGCCTACATCGCGCAGCTCGAGCAGGCGCGCGACACCGTCGACTCCCCCGAGGCGAGCGGCGAGGCCATCGCGCAGGAGTTCGAGCGCTACCTGCGCCGCCGAGGCGACGGGCGCTCCGGCGAGGAGCCCTGGCGCCCGTGACCCGCTGACCCGCTCCCGCGAGCGGATCAGCCGAGCCGGACTCCCAGGAGGGCGTCGACCGCGTCGCGCAGCAGCGCCGGGTCGTCCACCCCGGTCGCCGCCACGGCGTCCAGGAGGGCGAGTGCCCCGGGGGTGTCCATGTCCTCCCGGAGGACGGCGCGCAGGCGCGCGAGGACCTCGACGGCCGACGCCGTCCCCGACTCGGCGAGCGACGCCTCCCACCGCTCCAGGCGCTCGATCGCGGCGGGCAGGTCCTCGGGCAGCCACTCCCAGTCGGAGCGGTAGTGGTGCGCGAGGAGCGCGAGACGGACGGCGCGCGGATCCGTGCCCTCTGCGCGCAGCCGCGAGACCAGCACCAGGTTGCCCAGCGACTTGCTCATCTTCTCGCCCTCGTAGGCGACCATGCCCGCGTGCGCGTACGCGCGGGCGAGAGGGCGGCCCGAGAGCGACGCGGCGTGCCCGGCACTGAACTCGTGGTGGGGGAAGACGAGGTCGCTGCCCCCGCCCTGCAGCGTGAAGTCGGGACCGAGGCGGTCGAGGGCGATCACCGAGCACTCGATGTGCCAGCCGGGCCGTCCGCGCCCGACGGCGGAGTCCCACGCCGGCTCCCCCGGTCGCTCCGCCCGCCACAGCAGCGGATCGAGCGGGTGCCGCTTGCCGGAACGATCGGGATCGCCGCCGCGGGCCGCGAAGAGCTCGGCCATCGTCACCGGATCGAGCCCGCTCTCGCTGCCCAGGTGCCACACCTCGCCCTCGGCCGCCGAGATGTCGTAGTAGAGGTCGTCGGCGCCGTCGGCCGCGCCCTCGGGGGCCGGCACGCGGTACGCGACGCCGTCGCGCTCGAGACGGGCGACGGCCTCGGCGATCGGCTCGATCGTCTCGGTCACGCCGATGTAGTGGGCGGGCGGCAGGATGCGCAGCGCCGCCATGTCGCCGCGGAACAGCTCCACCTGCTCCTCGGCGAGCTCGCGCCAGTCGACGCCGGTCGCCGTGGCGCGCTCGAGCAGCGGGTCGTCGACATCGGTGATGTTCTGCGCGTACTCCACGGTGATACCCGCATCGAGCCACAGCCGCTGGACGATGTCGAAGGCGAGATACGTGGAGGCGTGGCCGAGGTGGGTGGCGTCGTAGGGCGTGATGCCGCAGACGTAGAGGCGGGCCGTGCCCTCCTCGGCCGCGAGCTCGACGAGACCGCCGGTGGCGGTGTCGCGGACGCGGGGCACGGGTCCGGTGCCGGGGAGAGCGGGGACGGACGGGGAGTTCCAGGCGCGCATCTAGGCCGCGATGAGTCCGGTGCTGAGCGCGACCATGAGGACGCCGCCGAGCAGGATCCGGTAGATCACGAACGGGAGGAAGCTGCGGCGGGAGATGTAGCCCATGAAGAACGCGATCACGACGAAGCCGACCACGAAGGCGACGATGGTCGCGACCAGCGTCTCCATGCCGCCCACCTGGATCTGGTTGGGCAGCACCTCGGGATCGCTGATGCTCTTGTAGAGCTGGTAGAGACCGCTGCCGAAGACGGCCGGGATCGCCAGGAGGAACGAGTACCGCGCCGCGGCCTTGCGCTCGTAGCCCATGAAGAGGCCGGCCGTGATGGTGCCGCCCGAGCGGGAGACGCCGGGGATGAGCGCGAGCGCCTGGGCGCCTCCGTAGATGAGGCCGTCGCGGCCGTTGAGATCGCGCAGACGGCGCTTCTTCGCTCCGACGTGGTCCGCGATGCCGAGCAGGATGCCGAAGAGGATCAGCGTCGTCGCGACCACCCAGAGCGAGCGGAGCGTCGTCTCGATCGCGTCCTGGAAGATCAGGCCGAGCACGATGATCGGGAGGCTGCCGATGATGATCAGCCAGCCCATCCGGGCGTTCGGGTCGGAGCGGGGCACCCGGCCGACGAGCGACCGGCACCAGTTGCCGACGATCTTCACGATGTCGCGCCAGAAGTAGATGATGACCGCGGTCTCGGTGCCCAGCTGGGTGATGGCGGTGAACGCCGCTCCGGTGTCCCGGCCGTCGAGCCCCGGCAGCAGTTCGCTGACGATGCGCAGGTGGGCGCTGGAGGAGATGGGGAGGAATTCGGTCAGACCCTGGACGAGTCCCAGGATCAGCGCTTCGAGCAGGCCCATGCGTCACTTTCGAGGAGGGCTGGGGCGTCGTCGGCCAGCAGGCGGTCGGTGGCGGTCGGGAGGCTGACCTCAGGATCGCAGGAGCAGATCGGTCAGGACCTTCCTCCCGAAGACTAGTGCGTCGAGCGGAACCCGCTCATCGACCCCGTGGAACAGCGCCGGGAAGTCGAGCGACCCGGGCAGCTGCAGCGGAGCGAAGCCGTAGCCGGTGATGCCGAGCGTCGAGAGGGCCTTGTTGTCGGTCCCTCCGGAGAGCAGGTAGGGCAGCACCTCCGCGTCGGGGTCGAAGCGCCGGAGGGACGCGGCCATGCTCTCGACGAGAGGGCCGGCGAAGGGGACCTCGAGTCCGATGTCGCGGTGCTGCACCTCGATCTCGATGTGCTCGCCCGCGAGCTCGCGGATCCGCTCGAGCACCGCGTCCTCCTCGCCCGGCAGCACGCGGACGTCGACGACCGCCTCGGCGAACTCGGGGATGACGTTCGCCTTGTAGCCGGCGCTCAGCATGGAGGGGTTCGCAGTGGTGCGCAGCGTCGCCGCGATGAAGCGCGAGGCGGTGCCGGTGGCGATCGCCAGCTCCTCCGGGGTGCTGCGCTGGGGATCGCGACCGAGGATGCGGGCGACCTCGCCGAGGAGCTCCCGGGTCGTGTCGGTGAGGCGGGTCGGCCACTCCTCGCTGCCGATGCGCGCGATCGCCTCGGCGAGGCGGGTCACCGCGTTCTCGCGGTTGATCTGCGAGCCGTGCCCGGCGGTGCCGCGCGCCCGGAGCTTCAGCCACAGGAGAGCCTTCTCACCGGTCTGCACGAGGTAGGCGCGCGTCCCGTCGAGGTCGATGGAGTAGCCGCCGACCTCGCTGATCGCCTCGGTCGCGCCGGCGAACAGCTCGGGACGCGTCTTCACGAGGTGACCGGATCCGCGGACACCGCCCGCCTCCTCGTCGGCGAAGAACGCGATGACGAGGTCCCGCGAGGGGCGCCGGCCCGAGCGCAGCACGTCGCCCAGGGAGGCGAGGATCATCGCGTCCATGTTCTTCATGTCGACGGCGCCTCGACCCCAGAGCATGCCGTCCTTGATCACTCCGCCGAACGGATCGACGCTCCAGTCCTCGGCGATCGCCGGGACGACGTCGAGGTGGCCGTGCACGACGAGGGCGCCGCGGTCGCGCTCCTCCCCCGTGACCCGGGCGACGACGCTGGTGCGGCCGGGGTCGGAGTCGATCAGCACGGGCTCGAGGCCCAGATCGCGCAGGTGCGACGCGACGTACTCGGCGGCCTCCCGCTCGGGCTCCGCACGGCCCTCGCCGTAGTTGCTCGTGTCGAAGCGGATGAGGTCGCGCGCGATCAGCGCGGTCTCGTCGAGATCCTGCTCGGGGACGGAGGAGTCGGAGGCGCTGGTCATGCCCCCACGCTAGCGGCGGGGGGCTCCCTCCGCGGTGTCATCCACCCTCCTGAAACCGTGCTAATGTCTTCTTCGGCCGCGGAAACGCAGGCCGGAACAAACACTCGTCCGGGTGGCGGAAATGGCAGACGCGCTAGCTTGAGGTGCTAGTGCCCGTATAGGGCGTGGGGGTTCAAGTCCCCCCTCGGACACAGAAGAAGGAATCCCCGTCTCTCCTCGGAGAGGCGGGGATTTCGTCGTTCCCGGGCTTCTCGTTCCCGGGCTTCTCGTTCCCGGCCGTGCGCCCCTCGGTGAGATGCGCTTCCCGCCGAGACGGTCCGCCCTGCGGCGGGATCAGTCGGCCGGGATCGTGCGCACCGCCCACTCGCTCACCGCTCGGTCGAACCTCTCGGGATCGAGGTTGTACTCGCCGCCGTGAGCGGCGTCCGCGAAGGCGACCACCTCGACGAGGCGGGGGTTCGCCGCGGCGAACCGCTCGGTGAGTGCGAACGGCACCTCCGGATCCCCGACCGAGTGCAGGACGAGCGTCGGCACTGCGACCCGCTCCCCTGCACCCCCAGTCCAGGGCCTCGAGATCGATCGGCACCGGGAGCCCGGCGGGACGGTGCAGGATCCGATCGCCGAGAGCCCACTCCGCCAGACGAGCGGCGCCCACGGGCAGGCCGGCGCGTCGGGCGCCGTGGCGGATCGCTCCGCGCCAGTCGGTCGCCGGGCAGACGAGCACGAGACCCGCGATGCGCTCCCGGTGCGCGGAGCGCTCGGCGAGCAGCAGTGCGATCTGAGCACCCAGCGACCACCCGACGAGCACCAGCGAGCGCGCCCCGTGCGCGACGGCGTACTCCAGTGCCGCGTCGACGTCCTGCCACTCGGTCTGGCCGAGGGTCGACGCGCCTCGGGGGACGTCCGGGCCGTCGCCGTCCCCCCGGAACGAGGGGACGATCGAGGTGGCGCCGAGCTGCTGCGCGACCGGCACGGACCTCAGTGCGGTGACTCGGCTGGTCCGGATGCCGTGCACGTGCACGAACCAGACGTCCGAGCCGGGGAGCACCCATGCCGGGGCGGTCCCGCCCGGGACGGGGACGGGCACGGTGCGGACCGCGGGGTCGAGCTCCTCGGGACCGGAGAAGACATGACCCGTCCATCGCACCGGACCGGGGCGCAACGGCGCACCGGTGGACGCGAGGACCTCCCGCTGGACGCGAGCCGTGTCCGCATCGTGCCGGAGGACCGTTCCGATGCGCAGGTGCCCGTCGCGCTCGGGCGACCAGAGGCCGAAGGTCCCCGGGCGCACGGTCGCGGAGTCAGCGTCGAGCACCACGGTCGACGCCGTCACCGAGTGGAGGCGCACGAATCGCGGTCGGCCGGGGAGGACCACCCGGCGGGCGAGCAGGACGCCGAGCGCGGCCGCCCCTGCCGCCGTCGCCGCGACCGCTGCCGCCGTCCCCGCGAGTCTCATCGCCTCCTCCGTCCCCGCGTCAGGACGCGGTGACCACCCGAGCGGATGTCCAGCCCAGCGCCGGGGCGACGGACTCCGCGATCGTCTGCAGGAGCCGGGCGTTGTACTCGACGCCGAGCTGATTGGGGACCGTCAGGAGGAGCGTGTCCGCCTCCTGCACCGCGACGTCGGCGGCCAGCTCCGCGGCGATCAGATCGGGCTCGCCCGTGTAGCTGCGGCCGAAGCGGGCCGCGACCCCCTCGAGCGACGCGACCTGGTCCTCTCCCCCGCGGCCGCCGAAGTAGAGGCGGTCGAGCTCGCTGGTGATCGGCAGGACGCTGCGCGAGACGGAGACGCGCGGCTCGCGCTGCCAGCCGGCGTCGGCCCAGGCGGAGCGGTACTCGCGGATCTGCCGGGCCTGCAGCTCGTCGAAGGGGATCCCCTCCTCTTCGAGGAGGAGCGTCGAGGACTGCAGGTTCATCCCCTGCTCTGCCGCCCAGCGCGCGGTGGCGAAGCTGCCCGCTCCCCACCAGATGCGGCCCTCGAGCCCCGGCGAGCGCGGCTCGATCGACAGCGGGATCGACTGACGCGTCATCGCCGGATCGGACTGGGCGACGGGCGCGCCGGCGAGCGCCTCGCGGAAGAGCTGGACCTTGTGCCGGGCCAGATCGGCGTCGGTCATGCCCTCGGGCGGCACGAACCCGAAGGCCTCCGAGCCGCGCAGAGCTGTCTCGGGCGATCCCCGGCTCACGCCGAGCTCGAGCCTGCCGCCCGAGATGAGGTCGGTCGCCGCCGCCTCCTCCGCCATGTAGAGCGGGTTCTCGTAGCGCATGTCGATGACGCCGGTGCCGATCTCGATCCGGCGGGTCCGCGCGGCGATGGCCGCCAGGAGCGGGAAGGGCGAGGCGAGCTGCGGCGCGAAGTGGTGCACCCGGACATAGGCACCGTCCAGCCCGATCTCCTCGGCCGCCTCGGCGAGCTCGATGGTCTGCAGCAGGACGTCGCGCGCGGTGTGCGTCATCGACCCCGGAACCGACTGGTAGTGACCGAAGGAGAGGAAGCCGATGCGCGAGACCATGCGTGCTTCAGCGTCGGAGAGGGCCGGGGTATTCCTCAGACCTCCGCCGACCGGTCACTACCGCCCTCACACCCGCGGCCATCCCCGGATTCTCCACAGTTCCACTCCGCGCTTCCCGACCGCTCGCGAGGCTTCCTACAGTCGCTGGCACGAGCCGCTCGGACGACCACCATCCCGGTATGGTCTCCTTTGATGTGAGCCATGCTCATCACTCGTCGCATCGACCGACAGGAATACAGGTTGACCTTCCTTCTCCTCGCCCTCACCTCCGCCGTGGCCTACGGCGTCAGCGACTTCCTCGGCGGGTTCGCCTCTCGCGGCGTCGCCGCTCTGCGCGTCATCCTGGTGTCGTATCCGGTCTCGGCCGTCGTCATCGCGGTGATCGCTCCCCTTGCAGGAGGGTCGCCCAGCGGCTCCTCGCTCCTGTGGGGAGCCGCCTCCGGAGCCGTCATGGCGGTCGCGATGTGGTGGTTCTACCTCGCCCTCGCAGAGGGACCCATGAGCATCGTCTCCCCGCTGACCGCGGTCCTGGTGGCCGGCGTGCCTGTCGCTGTCGGACTCGCTCTCGGCGAACGGCCGTCGATGGTCTCGGGCGTCGGCGTTCTGCTGGCGATCGTCGCGATCGTCCTCGTGAGTCGCGAGTCCGCCCCGGCGCGGGACGGCCGCCGATTCACTCGGCGCGTCGCCCTCCTGACTCTCGGCGCCGGCACGTGCTTCGCCCTCAGCTTCGTTTTCACGGACCGCATCGACAGCGCTTCTGGTCTGTGGCCCCTCGTCGCCGCGCGGGTGACCGCATCCGCCCTCGTCCTGGCCGGCGCAGTGCTCGTCCGGCCGACCGGCGTCCTGCGCGGCCGGATGCTGCTCCTCGTCGTCGGCATCGGCCTCCTCGACGTCGTCGCGAACGTGACGATGCTCTCGGCCTTCCGAGGAGGGATGCTGTCGATCGTGAGCGTGCTGATCGCGCTTTATCCCGCCGTCACCGTCGCACTCGCCGTCGTGGTGATCCGAGAGCGGATCGGCATCGGGCAGGCTGCGGGCTTCGTTCTGGCAGCAGGCGCTGTGACCCTGATCGCGGTCGCGTCATGAGCGGCGCGCGGATCGGCGCAGATCTGGAATCGGTGGTCGTCGAGCACCGCCCTCTCACCAGGTCGGAAGCTCATCTCGTCGTCGAGGAGATCCGGTCGTCGACCACGATCACCGGCTACAGCCTGGAGGAGTGGTGCGGCCGTCGCGAGACTTTCGTCGCGCTCGATCGCCGATCAGGCGACGTGGTCGGTGCGGCGCTCGTGCACGCCTTCCTCGGAGGCTGGAGCGAAGTGGCGGTCCTCTTCGTGCGTGAGACCCACCGCGGTCGCGGGATCGGCCCTCGGCTCCTCTCGGAGATCATCGAGCAGCTTCACGGGCGACGCCTTCTCCTCTTCTTCTGCGAGGACACGATGCGTCGCATGGTCCTCCGCCACGGATTCACCGTGCACCGAACGCCTCACGATCTTCCAGGACGTCCACTCCTGCGTCGACTGTTCCTCTCCGTTCTCTACCCCCTCCAGTGGAAAGCGGATTCTTACCGGCGCCGCGAGATACGGCGCAAGCGGGAGCGGTACGGCTGCTCGTTCGACTTCACCCTCTCCAGCCTGACCTCCTCCGACCAACGACCACGGAAGGACTTTTCATGACAGCATCCACGACGAACGACACTTCTGATCCGCTGCGCGCGCATCGATTCACCGGCGCCGTCCACCCTCTCCTCCTCGAGATCAACGCCTCGATCGATGTGGATGAGCGGCTCGCCCTGATCGATCTCGAGGGCTCGATCGCGCACGCTCGCATGCTCGGCGACAGGGGCATCGTCACTGCTCAGGAGTCCGAGATCCTCCGGCGCGGTCTTCGGACCATCGAAGCCGAGGTCGCCTCCGGCATCTTCCGACCGGACCGTGCACTCGAGGACATCCACATGAACATCGAAGCTCGACTGCACCGGCTCGTCGGACCGGTGGCGGGAAAGCTCCACACCGCTCGCTCGAGGAACGATCAGGTGGCGCTCGACTCGCGCCTCTGGGTGCGCCAGGCCACTCGCACGATGGACGACCTCCTGAAAGGACTCCTTCACGCGCTCCTCGACCGAGCTGAGAAGGAAGCGGCTTCACCGATGCCGGGATTCACTCACCTGCAGAGCGCCCAACCCGTGACGATCGGACACCATCTGCTCGCGTACGCGGAGATGCTGCACCGCGACAGGAAGCGCTTCGCCGCCGCCGAGGAGCGGGCGGACGAATCACCGCTGGGAGCTGCAGCGCTCGCGGGCTCCGGCTACTCGATCGATCCGGCAGCGACAGCCTCTGCGCTCGGATTCGCCGGCCCGATGCGGAATTCGATCGACGCGGTCTCGGATCGGGACTTCATGCTCGACTTCCTCCAGGCGGCTGCGACGCTCGGAATGCATCTGTCCCGTCTGAGCGAGGAGCTCGTGATCTGGAGTTCCACGCAGTTCGCGTACGTGCGACTTCCCGAGGGGCTCTCGGCGGGTTCGTCGATCATGCCGCAGAAGCGGAATCCGGACGCCGCCGAGTTGATCCGAGCGAAATCCGGACGATTGGTCGGCGACCTCGTGACGCTTCTCGTGGTGATGAAGGGCCTGCCGCTCGCCTACAGCCGAGACATGCAGGAGGACAAGGAGCCGGTCTTCGACGCCGCCGACACGATCGATCTCTGCGTGCGGACGATGACGGCACTCGTGGAGGGGCTCGAGTTCGATCGAGAGCGGATGAGACGGGATGCCGCACGCGGTGGAGCACTTGCGACCGAGATCGCCGATTGGCTCGTGGAGCAACGGCGCCTCTCCTTCCGGGAAGCGCACGGAGTCGTCGCTTCCCTCGTGTCGGCACTCGAGCAGGAGGGGCTCGAACTGCATGAGATCGACGCGGGATCGATCGTCGCGTACTCACCCGCGCTCGAAGGGATCCCGACCAGCGTCCTCGACCTCCAGCACGCTCTCTCGCGGCGCACCTCGACAGGGGGAACCGCTCCCGCCCTCGTTGCTCGAGCCGTGCAGGATCTGCGACGACGGACCGACGCACTCCGGCCCGATCGCAGCACCCTGAGCGAGAGGAGCGGATCGTGACGGCCGGACGGCGGGTCGTGCTCGCATACTCGGGCGGAGTCGACACCACTGCGTGCATCCCCTACCTCCGACACGCGATGGGGTGCGACTACATCGTGGCCATGGCCGCGGATCTGGGTCAGGGGGACGAACTCGAGCCGATCCGACGCAAGGCCCTTCTCGCCGGTGCTGACGATTCGATCATCATCGACGTCAAGGAGAGGTTCGTCGAGGAGTACGGCTTCCGCGCGCTTGCGGCCAACGCGGTGCACGAGCTGCACTACCCTCTCGCCTCGGCTCTGGGCAGACCTCTCATTGCGGAGCTGCTCGTCGACACCGCGGCGAGGACCGGCTGCGATGCCGTCGCGCACGGCGCGACCGGCAAAGGCAACGATCAGGTCCGGATGGACCTGGGGATCGCACTGAAGAACCCCGACCTCGTCATCCTGGCGCCTGCACGAGTGTGGCCCTTCACGCGAGCGGAAACGATCGCCTACTCGGAGACGTACGGCATACCTCCCCACGTCTCTCAGGAGCGCCCGTGGGCCATCGATCTCAACGTGCTCGGTCGCAATGTCGAGGCAGGTCCTCTCGAAGACCTCGACTGGGAGCCGACCGAGGATGTCTGGGCCCTGACGACAGCGGTGGAGAACGCACCCCACATCGCCGAATACGTCGACATCCGGTTCGAACGAGGTCGGCCCACGGCGCTCGACGGCCGGGAGATGTCCCCGTTCGACCTCGTGCAGCGGTTGAACGAGCGTGCTGGAGCACACGGGATCGGCCGCATCGACATGCTCGAGAACAGGGTCGTCGGCGTCCTCTCGCGGGAACTGTACGAGGCGCCGGCGATGACGGTGCTGCTCGCGGCTCACGCCGAGCTGGAGACGCTCGTGCTGCCTCCCGAGGTCCTGACCGAGAAGCGGAAGCTGGATACGGTGTACGGCCGGCTGGTGTACGACGGCTTCTGGCACGGGCCGCTCCGTGCGGCGCTCGACGCCTTCGTGGAGCACACCCAGCAGGCGGTCACCGGGACGATCCGGATGAAGCTGCTCGCAGGGAAGGCCGTGACCGTCGGACGCAGCGCACCGCGGCCCCTGTATCAGAAGGCGCTCGTCACCTACGGTTCCGGATCGCGCTTCGATCAGACCAGCGCCACCGGCTTCATCGACCTCTTCGGCCTGTCCGCCCGTACGTGGGCGGAACTCCAGCAGTCGGCGCCTGGGGAATGACCCGGTCCTCCCGACGAGCCGCTGCACATCTCGCAGAGGCGCCGTCGTCACTCCCTGCGGCCGCCGGGAGCTCCCGTCAGAGCGCCTCGAAATCCGCGGAGATCGAGGCGGAGACCTCGATGTCCTCGGGCTTGAGGGCGAGCGGCTCCTCCTGGGAGCTGAAGGCGGCCATCCGGCTCATCGCACCGTGGCCCCCTCCTGAGTTCGCGGTGTTCGGACGGAGGCCCGGCTCGAACAGCGTGAGCACGCGCACCTCACTGAGACCGAGGGCCGACGCATAGGCCGACGCACGCTCCTGCGCATCCTTCACGGCCGCCACGCGGACCTCGCGCTCGAGGGCTGCACGGTGGTCGGCGGTCAGCGCCCACTCCACGCCCGAGATTACCACGCCGGGCAGCTCGGACACGGACGAGACCCAGCGGCCGAGGGCGTCGAAGTCGCGGTACTTCACCCTCACGCCGGCGGCCGCGATGTGGAAGACCTCGGCGACGTCGGAGTCCTTCAGGAACCGGCGGACGGTCGAGACCGAGACCTGGTCGGCCGACCACCACGTCGCCGCTCCGGACTGCTGCTCCGATCGGGCCTGGTCGCGCACGGTCGCGTGCAGCGAGACGACCTCGGCGAGCACGGCCGAGCGCGAACGCGACTCGCGACGGATCTCGAGGCGGACGGTGCCCCGCTCGGCGGGATGGAAGTGCTGCGCGGTGCCGGCGACGGTGAGGGTGACCATGGGGCCATGGTGCCCCATCCGCCTCCCCACCGCCTCGATCCGCCGGGCGAGCGACGCCTCAGCGGCGCGACGCGAGCGCACTCCGGATCGTCTCGGCGAGGGCCCGCTCGACCGCCAGGTTGCTCAGGATCTGCTCGCGGTGCCCGCCCCGGGCTGCCGGGCGGCACTCGCCGGAGGCGGGGTCGATCGATCCGCGCAGAGCCCGCTCGCTCGCGGCGATCGACTCCTCGAGCAGGTCGAGACGCCGCAGCAGGCGCCCGGTCTCGAAGCCCTCGACGGTGATCCGCTCGTCGGAGGGGTAGGGGAAGGGCGAGGAGGTGGGGCTCATGGTGGTCCGATCGATCGGGGCACCCGGATTCGGCGCCGTCACCAGAGAGACACGCGAGAGCCGCGATCATGACGCCGTGGCGTGGAATGACCTGCGGCCCTGGCGTGAAGCGTCGCCTCGAGGCTCAGTCCTTGAACACCGACAAGTGCTGGTTCTCGACGATGGCGAGGGTGCGCACGAGGCGCGTGTAGCGCTCGACCAGCTCGCCCTCCTCCGCTCCGAGCCCCAGGAGCGCCGAGATGCTCTCGGCCGGGAACAGTCCGACGATCTCCATCGCGACGGCGCGAGCGTGCTCGGAGGAGAGCCCGCGGGTGTACTCCAGAGCCCGGGCGAGCTGGGGGCGCTCGCCGTCGACGGCGGCCGCCTGCGCGCCTCCCGCTGCGGCGTGGGCGAGGACCGCGACGAAGACGCGGGCGATCTCGTCGACGCGCAGGGCCCTCACCAGCGTGAGCAGGCGGGAGGAGACCCTGGTCACTCCGCGGGCGAGGAGCTCGCCGCTCAGGGCCCGCACCTCGATGACGTCTCCCCCGCTGAAATCGCCCGACACCCGCTTGATGCCCGAGGCGAAGAGGCTGGAGCCCGAGTCGATGCTCCGCTCGGCCTCGAGGTTGATCTCGACGCGCCCCCGCGCCGTGGCCACACCCGAGATCCAGCGCTGCTCCACACCGGGGTGCCCGTGCACCGCGCGGACGAGGGTGCCGGGGCCCGGCCCGTCGATCGCGCCCAGGATCACGTCGGGGGTCCGAGCGCCGGCGATGCGCGTCGAGACGCCGTTGTGGGCGGCGAGCTCGGCGGCCTTGAGCTTGGAGCGGATGCCGCCCCGGCCGGTGCCGCCCTTCTGCACGCCGATTCCGCGCAGCTCCGCGATGCCCAGCTCGTCGAGGTGGACGCCCTCCGCGATGCTGCCGGCGAAGACGCCGGGCACGTCGGTGAGCAGGAGCAGGAGATCGGCTCCGAGGAGCATCGCCAGGCCGCCGGCCACCCCGTCGTTGTCGGACCCCGCGGAGTCGATGGTGTCGTTGCCGTTCACGATGGGGACGACGCCGGCGTCGAGGGCGTGGCGGATCGCCTCCGCGACGTGGGACATCTGGCGGGGCGACGCGAGGTCGGACTCGCCGATCAGGATCTGGGCGACGAGAGCGCCGGAGAGCTCGGCGACCGAGCGGTAGAAGCCCATGAGCACGGTCTGGCCGACGGCGGCGGCCAGCCGGGAGCTGATCGGCTCGTCCTGGGAGCGGGCGAAGAGGGCGCGGCCCGAGGACACGGCGCCGGAGGAGACGAGCACGACGTCCCAGCCGAGACCGCGCGCGGTGAAGGCGCTCTCGAGCGCGTTCGCGAGCAGGACGGGATCGGGTCCGGACTGCTTGGTCACCGAGCTGGAGCCCATCTTGACCACCAGGGTGCGCCTGCGCGGCGGGGCGGCCTGCTCGGCAGCGGAGGCGGCGGCGGTGTCGGGATCGGGCAGTGCGTCGGGCATGGCCCCCATGGTAGAGCGGGTGGTCTTCCCGCCGGTCCCCGAGGCCTCCGCCGGTCCTCCACAGGTGCCGATGACGGTGCTCGGACGTAGTCTTCGAGGACCCCGCCGCGGATGTCGGTGGCGATTGACATACTCGAACACATGTTCGAACATGGGCAGATGACAGCCTCCTCCTCCACCCTCTCCGAGGGGACGGCCGAGGCTGCGGAGCCGCTGCTGCGACAGCTCGCCTCGGTGAAGGAGCTGCAGTCGCGCATCCGCGACATGCAGGCGACGACGCTCGAGACGAAGAGCCTGGCCACCCTGCCCGCCTTCGCCGCGGCGCTGCCCGGCGGAACCCTGAAGCAGGGAGCCGCGTACTCCGTCGACGGGTCGCTGAGCCTGGCGATGGGGCTGCTCGCCGGCCCCTCGGCGGAGGGCGCCTGGTGCGGGGTCGTCGGCGTGCCCGAGTTCGGAGCCGAGGCCGCGGCGGGCATCGGCATCGATCTCGAGCGGCTGGTGCTCGTGCCGTCGCCGGCCGAGCACTGGCTCACCGTCACGGCGGCTCTCGTCGACGTCCTCACGGTCGTCCTGACCCGCCCGCCCGCCTCGGTCTCCTCGGCCGACGTCTCCCGACTCGGCGCCCGGCTGCGCCAGCGGGGTGCCGCTCTCGTCGTCCTCGGCGAGTGGCCCCAGGCCGAGGCCCGGCTCAGCATCCGCAGCAACCGGTGGGAGGGGCTCGGGGCCGGCCACGGCTACCTGCGCTCCCGGGAGGCCCTGGTCGATGTGGTCGGTCGAGCCGGCACCCGGGTCCGCACGGTCCGGATGAGCATGCCGGGAGCGGATCCGGCCTTCGGAGTGCTCGACGAGCGCTCGCGCCTGCGAGAGCAGGCGGTCTAGATGGCGACCGCACCCGAGCTGCGCCGCACGATCCTCGTGTGGTGCCCGGACTGGCCGCTGCTCGCCGCAGCGGGAGACGCAGGCCTGCCGCCCGAGGCGCCGCTGGCGCTCACCGAGAGGAGCCGCGTCTTCGCCTGCTCCCCGGCGGCACGCTCCGAGGGCGTGCGACGGGGCATGCGGATCCGCGAGGCGCAGTCGCGCTGCACGGGCCTGACCGTCCTGCCCTACGACCCGGTCCTCGATCACCGCGCCTTCGAACCGCTCGTGCAGGCTCTGGAGGAGATCACGCCCGGTGTCCAGCTGATCCGCCCCGGGCTGTGCGCGATCCGCGCTCGAGGCCCCCGCCGCTACTACGGGAGCGAGCAGTCCGCCGCCGAGGCGATCCTCCGCCGCCTGGCCGGGCTCGGGGTCGAGCGCGCCCGCATCGGCATCGCCGACGGGCTCTTCGCCTCGGAGCTCGCCGCCAAGCACTCGGGTGAGCCGGTCGCGATCGTGGCGGCCGGAGCCACCGCGGAGTTCCTCGCACCGCTGCGCCTAGAGGCGCTCGGCACGGAGGCCGTCGGAGCAGCCGTCGTCCGTGCGAAGCCGGTGCGGGGCGAGGATCTGGTGACGCTCCTGCGCCGGCTCGGGGTGCGCACCCTCGGAGCCTTCGCCGCGCTGCCGGCCGAGGACGTCGCGGCCAGGTTCGGTCCCGAGGGCGCGCGCTCCCACCTCCTCGCCCGAGGAGCCGAGACGGAGGCCGTCGTCCCGCGGCTGCCCCCCGAGAGGCTCGACAGGTTCCTCGAGTTCGAGCCGCCGCTCGACCGCATCGACCAGGCCGCCTTCGCCTTCCGCATCGCGGCGGAGGAGTTCGTCGCGGGCCTCACCCGATCGCAGCTGGTGGCCACGGCGATCCGCATCGACGTCACCAGTGATCGCGGCGAGCTCTCGTCCCGCACCTGGCTGCACCCGCGCTGGTTCACCCCGGGAGACGTCCTCGACCGGGTGCGCTGGCAGCTGCAGGGCAGCGGAGCGATCGACACCGGCCTGCGCTCCCCGATCGCCCGCATCGGAGTCGAGCCCGAGGCCGTCGATGCGATCGGCAACCACGAGCAGGGACTCTGGGGCACCGCCCCCGAGGAGCGGGTCCACCACGGCCTGAGCCGGGTGCAGAGCATGCTCGGGCACGAGGCGGTCGTGACCGCGTCGATCGGGGGCGGCCGGGCGCTCCGCGACCGGCAGCACCTCGTGCCCTGGGGCGATCGGGAGCCCGGGGACGCCCGGCCCAAGGAGCTGCCCTGGCCGGGCTCGCTCCCGCCGCCCCTGCCTCCCACGGTGTTCACCGAGCCCTCCGCGGCCCTGGTGCGCGGCCCGCGGGGCGAGCCCGTGTCGGTGGACGATCGCGGCGCGCTCGTCTCCGTCCCCGTCTACTTCGCGCTCGGGACCTCGCAGGCACGGCTCGAGCCCATCAGCGGCTGGGCCGGCCCCTGGCCCGTGGACGAGCGGTGGTGGGACGCGAGGACGGCCACGCGCTACGACCGGTTCCAGGTCGTCGACGCGACCGGCACCGCCTGGCTCCTGCTCTGCCGCGACGGGGAGTGGGCCGCGGAGGCCCGGTACGACTGACCGCCCTCCTCTCCCCGATCCGCGCTCGACCCCACCTCTCAGAAGGAGCCCCATGGGCTGGAACAACCCGCCGATCCCCTGGTCGGAGTTCGAACGACGCCTCTCCTCGGGGCGCAGGGCCGATGGCAGCCCCGTCCAGGGGGACGGAGGGGACAGCCCCGCGTGGTCGCACAAGCGGCCTGCCTACACGGCGGGCGACGACGTCCGCTCCCCCGATCGGAAGGTGCCCTACGCCGAGCTGCACGCCCACTCCAACTTCAGCTTCCTCGACGGAGCGAACCGACCCGAGCAGCTGGTGGAGGAGGCGGTCCGTCTCGGCATCGACACCCTCGCCCTGACCGACCACGACGGCCTGTACGGGATCGTCCGGATGGCCGAGGCGGCGCAGGGCCACCCCGTCCGGACCGCCTTCGGCGCCGAGCTCTCGCTCGGACTGCGCGCTCCCCAGAACGGCGTCGCGGATCCGGAGGGCTCCCACCTGCTGGTGCTCGCGCGCCGCGAGGAGGGCTACCACCGGCTCGCCCGCGCTCTGACGACGGCTCAGCTCGCCGGCGCCGAGAAGGGCAAGCCCAGCTACGACCTCGAGGAGCTCGCCCGGGCGGCAGGGGGCCACTGGATCGTCCTCACGGGATGCCGGAAGGGCGCTGTGCGCCAGGCGCTGGTCGCGAGCGGGGAATCGGCGGCCGAGGAGGAGGTGCGCGAGCTCGTGCGCCTCTTCGGAGCCGCCAACGTGATCGTCGAGCTGTACGACCACGGCGATCCGCTCGCCTCGCTGCACAACGACCAGCTCGCCGGCATCGCGGAGCGTCTCGGACTGCGGCGGGTGGCGACCGGGAACGTCCACTACGCCCGCCCCGAGGACCGTCCGCTGCAGACCGCGCTGGCGGCCGTCCGAGCACGGCGCAGCCTCGACGAGATGGACGGCTGGCTGCCCGCCGCCGCAGGAGCGCACCTGCGCTCCGGAGCCGAGATGGCCGAGCGGTTCGCGCGCTATCCGGGCTCCGTCGAGACCACGGTCCTCGTGGCCGACGAGATCGCCTTCGAGCTGGGCCGGGTCAGACCCCGGCTCCCCCGCCAGGAGGTCGGGGACGGGCACACGCCGATGAGCTGGCTGCGCGAGCTCGTGCGCCGGGCCGTGCCCGACAAGTACCCGCAGGCCGACTCCGACGTGCTCGACCGGCTCGAGAAGGAGCTGGCGGTCATCGAGGCCAAGGACTTCCCCGGCTACTTCCTGATCGTCCACGACATCGTGCACTTCGCCAAGGGGAAGGGGATCCTCTGCCAGGGCCGCGGTTCGGCCGCGAACTCCGCGGTCTGCTACGTCCTGGGCATCACGGCGGTGGACTCGATCTTCTACGACCTCCCGTTCGAGCGCTTCCTCTCGAGCATCCGCGACGAGGAGCCCGACATCGACGTCGACTTCGACTCGGAACGGCGCGAGGAGGTCATCCAGCACGTCTACGAGAAGTACGGCCGGCTGAACGCCGCACAGGTGGCCAACGTCATCACCTACCGGCCCAAGTTCGCCGTCCGCGACATGGCGAAGGCCCTGGGCTACAGCCCGGGCCAGCAGGACGGCTGGTCGAAGCAGGTCGAGTCCTGGGGCGCGATCGTCGAGAGCACCGACCACGACATCCCCGACGACGTCGTCGCCCTCGCCACCCGCGTCCTCGGCGCGCCGCGGCACCTCGGGATCCACTCAGGAGGCATGGTCCTCACCGACCGCCCGGTGGGCGAGGTGTGCCCGATCGAGCCTGCGCGGATGGAGAAGCGGACCGTGCTGCAGTGGGACAAGGACGACTGCGCCTGGATGGGCCTCGTCAAGTTCGACCTGCTCGGTCTCGGGATGCTCGCCGCCCTGCAGTACACCTTCGACCTCGTCGCCGAGCACGTCGGCGAGAAGTGGGACCTCTCCACCATCCCTCGGGAGGAGAAGGGCGTCTACGACCAGCTCTGCCGCGCCGACTCGATCGGGGTGTTCCAGGTCGAGAGCCGCGCCCAGATGGGCACCCTGCCCCGGCTGCAGCCGCGCCGCTTCTACGATCTGGTGATCGAGGTCGCCCTGATCCGTCCCGGACCCATCCAGGGCGGAGCGGTGCACCCCTACATCCGGCGCAAACTCGGCGAGGAGCCGGTGACGTACCAGCACCCCCTCCTCGTCACCCCTCTCAAGCGCACCCTGGGCGTCCCGCTCTTCCAGGAGCAGCTCATGCAGGTGGCCGTCGCGGTGGGCGACTGCAACGCCGAGGACGCCGACCTCCTGAGGCGGGCCATGGGGTGCAAGAGGGGCACGGAGAAGATCGAGACCCTGCGCGAGCGGCTCTACCAGGGCATGGAGCGCAACGGCATCACCGGCGAGGTGGCCGACGACATCTACACCCGGATCCAGGCGTTCGCGAACTTCGGCTTCGCCGAGAGCCACGCGATCAGCTTCGCCCTGCTCGTCTACGCGAGCGCATGGCTGCGGCTCCACTACCCGGCGGCGTTCACTGCGGCTCTGCTCCGCGCGCAGCCGATGGGGTTCTACGCTCCGCACACCCTCGTCGCCGACGCCCGGCGGCACGGGGTGCGCGTCGAGTCCCCCGACGTGAACCGGTCGCTCCCGCACCCCGGGCTCGAGGCGGCGGAGGAGGCACCGCGCCCCCGACGTCGCGGGGCGGCGTACGGCCGTGAGGAGTGCCTCTCGCCCCACCAGCCGCCGACCGGCCTCTTCGACGGGTCGGAGCACTTCGACACCGACGACCACCGCCGCGACGCGCACTTCGTCATCCGCCTCGGGCTGGCCGGTGTGAAGGGCATCGGGGACGCCCTCGCCGAGCGCATCGTGGCCGAGCGCGAGCGGGGAGGCGCGTACGCGAGCATGTCCGACCTCTCGCGGAGGGTGGGGGCGAACGCGACCCAGCTCGAGGCGCTCGGCGCCGCGGGGGCGTTCGACTCCCTCGGGCTCGATCGTCGCCAGGCCCTCTGGGAGGCCGGGACGGCCGCCTCGGACCGCGAGGAGTTCCTCGCGGGATCGGTGGTCGCGGTCCAACCGCCGCTGCTGCCGATGCTCTCGGCGCAGGAGCGTGTCGTCTTCGACTTCTGGGCGACCGGCGTCTCGCCCGACGACCATCCGCTCCGCCACCTCCGCCCCGATCTGCAGGCTCGTGGAGCCCGCTCGACGGCCGACCTGCCCGGCACCTCCTCCGGGACGCGGATCGAGGTCGCCGGGGTGGTGATCCACCGCCAACGTCCCTCCACAGCCGGTGGAGTGACCTTCATGAACCTCGAGGACGAGCACGGGATCCTCAACGTGATCTGCTCCGTCGGAGTATGGAACCGCTACCGGCGCATCGCCCGGGAAGCGCCCGCCCTGCTCGTCCGCGGAATCCTCGAGCGCTCCCGGGAAGGCGTCACCAACCTGATCGCCGACCGCTTCGAACCCCTCTCGGTCGGCGCTCGAACGACCTCCCGCAACTTCCGATGACCACCGGCACCCGGCGACGACCGCTCCCGCGATCGCGCGCTCCACGAGAAAGCGATCCCATGACGACCACCCACTCCGCCGGCCCGCTCCCGCACCTGGACGCGCCGCTGCTCGACGACAGGGATCTGCGCGAGCGGGTCTCCTCGCTGATCGGCCCGGCCTACCGCCGAGCCCTCTGGCCGATCCTCCTCGACCGCGAGGGCTTCCAGCTGCCGATCCTCTACCCCGTCGACGGGCTCCCCGTGCACCCCGACGAGGCGCGCACCGAGAGGATCGTGGCGACGCTCGCCAAGGCGGTCGCCCATCAGGAGGTCGGCTCGCTCGCCTTCGCGCTCGAACGGCCGGGCCGGGCCTTCCTCGGCGAGACCGATCGGGTGCTCGCCCGCTACCTGGCCGCCGCGTGCCACCGCCGCGCCATCCCGCTCCGAGCGCTGCTGCTCGTGCACGACGACGGCGTGCGCGTCGTCGCCGCCGCGGAGTACACGGCATCGCAGCGCTGACCGCCCGACGACGGAGGGACGGCCCGCCGCGAGGCGAGCCGTCCCTCCGGGAGCCCGACGGTTCGAGGAACCGCGGATCAGTCCGCGGTCGTGAGGGTGATCAGCAGCGACGAGGCGCCCAGATCGACCTCGGTGTCGCCCGGCTGCGCCGCGTACTCGCCGACGCCCAGGAGCGACTCGGCGACCTCGGGCAGCGGCACGCGGGTCGCCGCGTCGCCGACGTTGATCGCGATCGTCACCCGGCCGCGGCCCAGAGTCAGCCAGCGCTGCTCCTCATCGAAGTCGACGACGAGCGAGCCGAACCGCGGGTCGGTCAGCTCGGGGAACCGACGGCGCAGAGCGCCGAGCTCGCGGTAGACGCCGAGGATCCGGGCGTGGCGCCCCTCCTGGGCCTCGGACCAGTCGAGCCGGGATCGGGTGAAGGTCTCGGGGTCCTGCGGGTCGGGAACGACCTCGGGGTCCCAGCCCATCTTCGCGAACTCCGCGATGCGGCCCTTCGCCGTCGCCTCGCCCAGGTCCTTCTCGGGGTGCGAGGTGAAGAACTGCCAAGGAGTCGATGCGGCCCACTCCTCGCCCATGAAGAGCATCGGAGTGAACGGGCCCAGCAGGGTGAGCGCCGCAGCGATCGCGAGCCGGCCCTCGTCGAGGGTCGCCGTGAGCCGGTCGCCGATCGCCCGATTGCCGATCTGGTCGTGGTTCTGGCTGCAGACCACGAGGCGCCACGCGGGCATCCGCTCGGTGTCGATCGGCCGACCGTGGTGACGGCCTCGGAAGGTCGAGAGGGTGCCGTCGTGGAAGAACCCGCGGGTCAGCACCTTCTCGAGGGATCCGAGCGGGGCGAAGTCCTCGTAGTAGCCGGTGGTCTCGCCGGTCAGGGCGACGTGCACCGCGTGGTGGAAGTCGTCGCTCCACTGGGCGTCGAGACCGTAGCCGCCCGCCTCGCGCGGAGTGATCAGCGTCGGATCGTTGAGGTCGGACTCGGCGATCAGGGTGAGCGGGCGTCCCACGTGCGCCGAGAGGACCGCCACCTCGGACGCCATCTCCTCGAGCACGTGCACCGCCCGCTCGTCCACGAGCGCGTGGACCGCGTCCAGCCGCAGCGCGTCGACGTGGTAGTCGCGCAGCCACATCAGCGCGTTGTCGATGATGTAGCCGCGGACGACGTCCGAGCCCTCACCGTCGAGGTTGACGGAGCTGCCCCACGTGTTGGCCTTCTCGTTCTTGAGGTAGGGGCCGAACTCGGGGAGGTAGTTGCCACTGGGGCCGAGGTGGTTGTAGACCACGTCCTGGATCACGCCCATGCCGGCGCGGTGGGCCGCGTCGACGAAGCGCTGGTACGCCTCCGGTCCCCCGTACGGCTCGTGGACGGCGTACCAGAGCACACCGTCGTAGCCCCAGTTGTGCGTGCCGTTCACCGCGTTGACGGGCAGGATCTCGATGAAGTCCACACCCAGCGAGCGCAGGTGGTCGAGCTTGCCCGCCGCGGCGTCCAGCGTCCCCTCGGGGGTGAACGTGCCGATGTGCAGCTCGTAGATCACCGCTCCGGCCAGCTGGCGGCCCGTCCAGGCGCCGTCCTGCCACGCGTGCACGGCGGGGTCGTAGGTGCGCGACAGCTCGTGCACCCCGCCGGGCTGGCGTCGCGAGCGCGGGTCCGGGTACGGGCCGGAACCGTCGATGCGGTAGCCGTAGTCGACCTCACCGGCGGGAGCGGAGCCGGAGACTCGCCACCAGCCCTCCTGACCCCTCCTCGTCATCGCGACGGGGTCGCCGCCCTCGATCACGAGCTCGACGGTCGAGGCCTCGGGGGCCCAGACGTCGAAGCGGTCCGGCCCGGCGGTGGCGAGGGCGTAGCGGTAGGGGGTCGTACTGATCACGGGGAGCTCCTGAGCGGGTCGGGCAGACGGGAGGTGGGGCGCCGGCCGGGGCGGAGAGCCCCGGCCGGAGGGTCAGACGACCGGGACGAGCAGCGCGACCGGGAGTCCGCCGCCGAGGATCTCGGCGACGGGAGTGGTGCCTCCCGCGAAGGTGCGCCCGGTGAGCAGGTCCTGCACGGGGTGCCCCGGCAGCACGAGCACGGTCCCGCCCCAGCCGCCGGCCTGCTCGAGGCCGTGCGGGAGCCGCGTGGCGACGGTCAGGGCGCCTCCGCGATCGAAGGCGATGACGTTCTCCCGTGCCTCCCCGATGGCGAAGACCGGGGCGTAGCGCGTGAACAGCTCCGGACGGTCGCGGCGCAGCCGCAGCGCGCGAGAGGTGACGAGCAGCTTCGCCGCGCCCTCCCGGTCGATCCCGGGGACCCACCCTCCGTCGATCCGCTCGAGCAGGGAGCGCCGCTCGGCGAAGTCGACCGGACGGCGGTTGTCCGGATCGACGAGGGAGGTCTCCCAGAGCTCGCTGCCCTGGTAGACGTCCGGGATCCCGGGCGCCGTCAGCTGCACGAGCTTGGCCGAGAGGCTGTTCGACCAGCCCGTCGCCTGCACGCGGGCGACGGTCTCCTCGATCAGACGGCGGACCTCGGCGTCGTCGAACGCGGCGTCGACCGCCGCGTGCATCCGCTTCTCGAACGCCTCGTCGGGAGCGGTCCACTTCGTCGAGCTGCCCGCCTCGCGGGAGGCCTTCTCGGCGTACGCGTGCAGCCGCTCGCGCGACGCGGGCCACGACCCGACGATCGCCTCCCAGAGGAGGTGCTCGACGGGTCCGTCGCCGAATCCGACCAGCGAGTGCAGCGATCGCAGGGTCCCGGCCCAGACCTCGGGCTCCTCCGCGAGGGCCGTGATGCGCGCCCTCGTGTCCTCGCCCCGCTTCGTGTCGTGCGTCGAGAGGGTGGTGAGCGACGCCGGGAACGAGGCCTGGCGCACGCCCTGACGGCGGTGGAACTCCTCGAGCTCGATGGAGAACTCGTCGGGGTCCGCTCCGACCTCGTTCAGCGACGTGAGCCGGCTGTACCGGTAGAAGGCCGTGTCCTCGACGCCCTTGGCCATCACCATGCCGGAGGTCTGCTGGAAGCGCACGGAGACGGGAGTGCCGGTCTCGCCGAGCAGCTCCGCGACTCGATCGATCGTGCGGGCGATCTCCGGGCGCCGGTGCACGGCGTCGACTCGGGCGTGCTCGAGGTGCTCCGCTCCGTACGGCAGGTAGCTGCGGTACACCGGGAACGTCGCGAGCAGCTCGGCGATCGCGTCGTCCGCCCCGTCGACCTCGGGGATCAGTCGGGCGAGCCGCAGGACCTCGGAGCGGAGGATCCCGTCCGCGATGCCGCGCTTGGTGTCGTGGATCAGATCGGCCCAGACGACGGGCGAGCCGCCGCCGCCGAGCTCCGCGTCCAGACCCTCCAGCACGTGCCGCGAGTCGGCGTCGACGAGGATCCGATCGATGTCGGCGAGGGCGTCGTAACCGGTCGTGCCCACCGTCGCCCAGTGCGCCGGAAGGGTCTCGTCGCCCTCGAGGATCTTCTCGACCCACACCGGCGCTCCGCCGATGGCGCGAGCGAGGTCGTCGAGGTACCCGCCCGGGTCGGCGAGGCCGTCCGGGTGATCGACCCGCAGGCCGTCGGCCAGTCCCTCGGTGAACCAGCGGACGATCTCGCGGTGCGAGGCGTCGAACACCTCGGGTCGTTCGACGGTGATGGCGGCGAGGGTGTTCACCGCGAAGAAGCGGCGGTAGTTGAGCTCCGCGTCCGCTCGGCGCCAGTTCACCAGCTCGTAGCTCTGACGCTCGTGCACCACGCGACCGGAGTCGCCGGGCTCGGCGGTGCCGGGCGCGATCGGCAGGCGGTTCTCGTAGTAGTGCAGCTCGTCGCCGACGACCTCGAGGGCGTCGAGCTCGCTGTCGCTGTCGCCCTCGCTCGCGCCGTCACCCAGGATCGGGACGCGCAGCCTGCCCTCGCCCGCCTCCCAGTCGATGTCGAACGCGGTCGCGTAGCGGGACGACTTCCCGTTCTTCAGCAGGTCCCACCACCAGGAGTTCTCGCTCGGCGTCGCGACGCCCATGTGGTTCGGCACGATGTCGATGAGGACGCCGAGTCCCTCGGCCTTGGCGGCGGCCGCGGCGCGGGCCAAGCCCTCGCCTCCGCCCCGCGCCGGGTCGACCTGCGAGTGGTCGACGACGTCGTAGCCGTGGTCGGAGCCGGGCTCGGCCGTCAGCAGCGGGGAGAAGTAGAGCCAGTCGGCGCCGAGCGAGCGCACGTAATCGGCGATCTGCGCCGCCTCGTCGAGATCGAAGCCGGAGCGGATCTGGAGTCGGTAGGTCGAAGCGGGCAGTCGCACGTCAGGCTCCTGTCGAAGAGGCGGTCGCGGAGTCGGTCGACTCCGCGTGGGGGCTGGTGGTCCCGACGATCGGGATCGCCGAGGTGGCGGCGAGCGAGGCGAGGGAGGCGGCGACGGAGTGGTCGACCTCGGGCTCGGGCGCGCTGTGCTCCTGGAGGATCACGAGCGACTTCGCCTGGACGGTCAGCATCGCCCCCGCCGGACGCGGCACGGAGTCGGCCTCGGCGCCCGCCGTGTCGACGAGCACCGCCCACGCCAGCGCGTACTCGTCGCTCGGGACCCTGAACTCGACGTCGACGTCATCGGCGTTGAAGTAGAGGAGGAAGCTGTCGTCGGTCACGGGCTGGCCGCGCTCGTCGCGCTCGCGGATGCCGTTGCCGTTGAGGTAGATGCCCACCGAGCGGTCCAGACCGGAGTCCCAGTCCGACGGGCTCATCTCGGTGCCGTCCGACTTGAACCAGACGATGTCGGGCAGCGGCTCCTCGGAGCCGCGCAGCACGGGGCGCCCGTCGAAGAAGCGGCCGCGTCGGAAGGTCGGGTGCTCGGCGCGGAGGCGGATCAGCGCCGCCGTGAACTCCAGCAGCGGGCGGTCGGCGGTCGACCAGTCGATCCAGGTCAGCTCGCTGTCCTGGGCGTAGGTGTTGTTGTTGCCGTTCTGAGTGCGCCCGAGCTCGTCGCCGTGCAGGATCATCGGGACGCCCTGCGAGATGAGCATGGTCGCCAGGAAGTTGCGCTGCTGCCGCGCGCGCAGGCCGAGCACGGTCGGGTCGTCGGTGGGGCCCTCGACGCCGTGGTTCCACGAGCGGTTGTGGGACTCGCCGTCGTTGCCGTCCTCCCCGTTCGCCTCGTTGTGCTTCTCGTTGTACGAGACCAGGTCGCGCAGGGTGAAGCCGTCGTGAGCGGTGACGAAGTTGATCGACGCGACCGGGTAGCGGCCCGAGCGGGCGTAGAGGTCGGCCGATCCCGTGAGGCGCGAGGCGAACTCGCCCATCGTGGAGGGCTCCCCGCGCCAGAAGTCGCGCACGGTGTCGCGGTACTTTCCGTTCCACTCCGTCCACTGCGGGGGGAAGTTGCCCACCTGGTACCCGCCGGGGCCGACGTCCCAGGGCTCGGCGATGAGCTTCACCTGCGAGACCACCGGGTCCTGCTGCACGAGCTCGAAGAAGGTGGAGAGGCGGTCGACGTCGTAGAACTCGCGGGCGAGCGCCGACGCGAGGTCGAAGCGGAACCCGTCGACGCGCATCTCGGTGACCCAGTAGCGCAGGGAGTCCATGATCAGCTGGAGCGAGTGCGGGTGCCGGACGTTGAGGGTGTTCCCCGTGCCGGTGTAGTCCATGTAGTAGCGCTTGTCGTCGTCGACGAGGCGGTAGTACGCCTCGTTGTCGATCCCGCGGAAGGACAGCGACGGACCGAGGTGGTTGCCCTCGGCGGTGTGGTTGTACACCACGTCGAGGATGACCTCGATGCCGGCCGCGTGCAGAGCGCGCACCATGCTCTTGAACTCCTGGACCTGCTGGCCCTGGTCGCCCGTGGAGGAGTAGGTGTTCTGCGGCGCGAAGAAGCCGATGGTGTTGTAGCCCCAGTAGTTCGACAGCCCCTTCTCGATCAGCGTCGAGTCGTTGACGAACTGGTGCACGGGCATCAGCTCGATCGCCGTGATGCCCAGGTGCTTGAGGTGCGCGATGACCGCGGGGTGCGCGACGCCCGCATAGGTGCCGCGCAGCTCCTCCGGGATGTCGGGGTGGCTCTTCGTGAGCCCCTTCACGTGCGCCTCGTAGATGACCGTGCGGTCGTACGAGATGCGGGGACGGCGGTCGCCTGCCCAGTCGAAGAACGGGTTGATGACGACGCCCATCATCATGTGCGGCGCCGAGTCCTCGTCGTTCGTCGAGTCGGGGTCGCCGAAGGTGTACGAGAAGAGCGACTGGTCCCAGTCGATCTCGCCCGCGACGGCCTTCGCGTAGGGGTCGAGCAGCAGCTTGTTGGGGTTGCAGCGCTGGCCGGCAGCCGGGTCGTACGGACCGTGGATGCGGTAGCCGTACTTCTGGCCGGGCTGCACCTGCGGCAGGTAGCAGTGCCAGACGTAGGCGTCCGACTCGAGCACGTCGACTCGCGTCTCGGTGCCGTCGTCGTCGAAGAGGCAGAGCTCGACGCGATCGGCGATCTCGCTGAAGAGAGCGAAGTTCGTGCCGCTTCCGTCGAAAGTGGCGCCCAAGGGGTAGGCGGTTCCGGGCCAGGTCTCCACGAGACTCCTCTGGGGTGTGGTCTCGGGCGATCCGGATGAGGCCGTCGTTCGGTCCGCGGATGCCCGACGTCGGGGGTGATGGTCCATCACCTTCGCGACGGACCGACTGCCCACCTTAGCGAGGGCCTCCTCCGGCTCAGCCGGGAGGCCCGGGTCGGCGGGGCTCACAGGTCGCCGTCCCGGCTCGCGATCTGCGCCGCGGAGCGCGGGCTCGACGGTCGGATCGGGAGCAGCGGCGAGGTCACGCTTGGAACAGTACGGGCGGCACCGATCCTGCCGGAGGGGCTGGCGCAGCGCCCGGATGATCGGCTAGCGAGGCGCTCCGGATCAGTGCGAGCCGATCCTGCGCCGCAGGAGGTCGATGCGGGCCTGCAGCTGCGTCACGCTGGCCTGCGCGACCGCCGGGCCGCCGCAGAGCCGTCGCAGCTCGGTGTGGACCTGCCCGTGGGTCTCCCCCGTGTTGCGGGCCCACAGCCCCACCAGCGAGTTGAGGAGGCTCCGCTGCTCCTTGAGCGTGCGGTAGAGCGGGGCCGGGATCTCGCTCTCCTTCGCCTCCGGTGCGGCAGCGGCCGCTCCCGGCCGCGTTCCTGCGCGCTTCGCCTGGCGCTGCTGGCGGTGCTGCAGGAGCTCGCGCACCTGATCCGGCTCGAGGAGCCCCGGCAGGCCGATGAAGTCGAGCTCCTCCTCGCTCTCGACCTCGACCTCCATGCCGAACTCGGCGCCCTCGTAGACGACGCGGTCGAAGGTCGCGGCGGAACCGAGCGACTCGAAGCGCCCCTCCTCGAGGAGCTCGGAGGACGCCTTCTCCTGCCGCTCGGCGTCGGCCATCAGGTCGGCCTCGGGGTACTCCTCGTCGTCCGAGCTCTTGCGGTCCAGCGCGTGGTCGCGCTGCTGCTCCATCGAGCTCGCCAGCGCCAGCAGGCCCGGCACGTTGGGGAGGAAGATCGACGCGGTCTCGCCGCGGCGGCGGGCTCGCACGAACCGGCCGATCGCCTGGGCGAAGAACAGCGGAGTCGAGGCCGACGTCGCGTACACGCCGACCGCGAGTCGCGGCACGTCGACGCCCTCCGACACCATGCGCACGGCGACCATCCACCGGCTCGTGCCCTTCGAGAACTCCTCGATCCGGTCGCTCGCCTCCTTCTCGTCCGACAGGACGACGGTCACGGGCTCGCCGCTGATCTCGCGGAGCATCGCGGCGTAGGCGCGGGCCGCGTAGTGATCGGTCGCGATGACCAGTCCGCCGGCGTCGGGGATCGCCCGGCGCACCTCGCTCAGCCGCGTATTGGCGGCCCGCAGCACCGAGGGGATCCAGTCGCCCTTGGGGTCCAGCGCCGTCCGCCAGGCCTGCGAGGTGATGTCCTTCGTGTTGCCCTCGCCCAGCCGCGCCTCCATCTCGTCGCCTGCCTTCGACTTCCAGCGCATCTGCCCGGCGTAGACCATGAACAGGACGGGACGGACGACTCCGTCGGCGAGCGCGCGGCCGTAGCCGTAGGCGTAGTCCGTCAGGGAGGTGCGGATGCCCTCCTCGTCGGGGAGGTAGCTGACGAAGGGGATCGGCGCGGTGTCGGAGCGGAACGGCGTGCCCGTCAGGGAGAGCCGGCGCACCGCGGGCTCGAAGGCCTCGCGGATCGCGTCGCCCCAGCTGAGCGCGTCTCCGCCGTGGTGGACCTCGTCGAGGATCACGAGGGAGCGACCCGAGAGCGTGAGTTCGCGATGCAGCTCGGGGCGGACCGCGATCTGGGCGTACGTCACGGCGACGCCGTGGTAGTGCCGGGCGTGGCGCCCCATCCTGTTCGTGAAGGTGGGGTCGAGCCGGATGCCGACCCGGTGCGCGGCCTCGGCCCACTGGCGCTTGAGGTGCTCGGTCGGCGCGACGACCGTGATGCGGTCGACCGTGCGGTTGTGCAGGAGTTCGGCCGCGAGGCGGAGCGCGAAGGTCGTCTTGCCGGCGCCCGGCGTCGCCGCGGCGAGGAAATCGCGCGGCTCGGTCTGGAAGTAGGCCTCGAGGGCCTCCGCCTGCCACGCGCGGAGCTTGTTCGCCGTGCCCCACGGAGCGCGTCCGGGGAACGACGGGGACAGGTGCTCCGCAGCGGAGGTGCCGACCTGATGACCGAAGCTCGAGGGACTGTTCACGTGCGCCAACGCTAGCCGACGGCACCGACACCGGCTCCCCGACCGCGCGATCGAGCGCCGCACGGCGCGGTCGGCGGGCGTGTCGTGATCGTCCGCACGACGGATCCCGCCGCACTGGCGCCGGAGCAGAATGGAGGGATGGTCGAGCAGCGTCATCCGTGGTCCCGCTACGTCGCCCTCGGCGACTCCTTCACCGAGGGGATCGGCGATCCCGAACCCGCGAGCCCCGGCGGACACCGCGGCTGGGCCGACCGGGTGGCCGAGGTCCTCGGCAGCCAGGTCGACGACTTCGCCTACGCCAACCTCGCCGTCCGGGGGAAGCTGCTGCAGCAGATCCTCGACGAGCAGATCGAGCCGGCGCTGGAGCTGCGCCCCGACCTGATCACCATCTCCGCAGGCGGCAACGACGTCATCCGCCCGGGGACCGACCCCGACGACATCGCGTCGCGCTTCGAGGCGGGGCTCGCCCGCCTGCGCTCGGACGACGCCACCGTGGTGCTCTTCACGGGCGTCGACGTCGGCTTCTCCCCCGTCTTCGGGCGGATCCGCGGCAAAGTGGCGATCTACAACGAGAACCTGCGCGCTCTCGCGAAGCGCTACGACTGCATCGTCGCCGACCAGTGGTCGCTCCAGGAGATCCAGGACGTGCGGATGTGGGCGCCCGACCGCCTGCACCTCAATCCGCACGGTCACCACGAGGTCGCGCGGATGGTCCTCAACGCGCTCGCCGTCGAGAACTCCCTGAGGCCCCTCGCGCCCGAGCCGCTGCCGACGCCCACCTGGCGCGCCGCACGGACGGAGGACGTCAAGTGGGCGAGGGAGTACCTCGTCCCGTGGGTGCTGCGCCGGGTGCGGCACCAGTCCTCGGGAGACTTCATCACGGCCAAGCGGCCGTCGGCCGAGCCCTACCGCGCCGGTGCCGACCGGGCGCAGCCGGCTCCCTCGGCCCCGGGCACCGCCGCCCCCGGCAACGCGACGCCGGAGCAGGTCGCCGCCGACATCGCGACCGCCGGTGTCCGCATCGTCGTCGACGGAGTCGACTAGCCGAGCAGCTCGGCCGGGTGCGTCAGGCGCCAGCCGAATCCGGGGTCCTCGATCGCGCCGTCGGCCACGAGGGGCAGCTCGTACGGCGTGCCGTCGACCTCGACGGTGACGGTCCCCACGCTCGATCCGTCCTCGACGGTGTCGAGCGGATCGAGGGCGACGGTCGTGCTCGTCGTCGCGGCGCCCCAGGTCAGGACGGACCGCGCCTCGGCGGTCTCGGCGACGGCCGAGTCGCCCCAGAGGCTCGTGTACGAGCCGAAGTCCTGCCCCTCCGTCGTCAGCGGCACCGTGCGGAAACCCGCCTCGACGCTCGGGAGCAGCGTCAGGACGTCGGCGGCGAGCTGAGGATGGGTGCGCGCACCCACGACCACCCCGACGAGGGTGACCGGCTGACCCTCGACCGTCGTGTCGACCGAGAACAGCAGGCAGGACCCCGCCTCGTCCGTCGTCCCGGTCTTGATCCCGTCCACTCCCCCGCGGCCGAGCAGGGTATTCGTGTTCTCGATCGTGCCCACTCCCGGGATGTCCGCGGTGGGCAGGGCGACGATCGGCGCCAGCACCGGATCGGCGACCAGCAGCTCGCCCAGCCGCACCATGTCGGCGGTCGTGCTCACCGTGTCCGGGGAGAGCCCGCTCGTGTCGGTGACAACGGTGCGGGTGAGGCCCTGCCCGTCGAGCCAGGTGCGCGCGGCGGCGAGGTACGCCTCCTCCGATCCGAACGCCCAGATCGCCAGCGACTTCGAGTAGTTGTTGGCGGAGGGGAGCATCAGCACCGTCAGAGCCTCGCGCTGCGTCAGCTCGAGGCCCGCCGACACCGGTGCGACCGAGCCGTTCTCGGCCAGGGACTCGGCGTAGTAGCCGACGTCCGCGTCGGTGAAGGTGATCGTCTCCCCGTCGGTCCCCTCGGCGATCGGCTTCGCCGCGAGGATCACGAGCGCCGTGACGACCTTGGCGATGCTGCCCGTCGGCACGGGTTCGGTGGAGCCGTAGCGTGCGAGGACGCCGTCCTCCTCCGCACCGTCGAAGCCGAGCGCGGTGATCGCTCCCGAGCCGTACGACGGCCAGGCGAGGGCGGGAGCATCGAGCACCGCCGGGGACGTCCGTGCCACCAGTGCGGTGGCCTCGGGCAGATCGGCGCTCGCCGCCGTGGCCGCGTAGGCCCCGCCACCGCCGACGAGGACCGCTGCGAGCACGGCGCCCACGATCGCGCCCGGGCGCATCCGGCGGCGAGGTGCGGGGGCGGGAGGCGCCGGGTTCTCCGCCTCCACTGCTCCGAAGACGTCGAGCGGCGAGTTGTCGGGTCGCGTCGGGGGAGCTCACCCCGTCATCGTAGGCGGGGCGCGCTGCGCTGCCGGGGACCCCGCCGGGGCGGTCGCGACTCAGCGTCCGCCCGGTCGCGTCAGCGCCCAGAGCGCCACCGCGCCCGCGGAGGCCACGTTGAGCGAGTCGACCCCGTGCAGCATCGGGATCGTGACGACGGTGTCCGCCGCGTCGAGCGCCGCGCGGCTCAGCCCGTCGCCCTCGGCTCCGAGCACGACGGCCACCCGCTCGGGCCGCCCGGCCGCGTACACGTCCAACGGCACCGCGTCGGGGGCGAGCGCGAGCGCCGCGATCGAGAACCCCGCCGCCAGCAGCTCCTCGCGCGCCGGTCCCCACTCGGGCGTCCTGGTCCACGGCACCTGCAGCACGGTCCCCATGCTGACCCGGACGCTCCGGCGGTAGAGCGGATCGGCGCAGCGCGGCGTCACGAGGACCGCGTCGGCCCCCATCCCCGCGGCGGCGCGGAACACGGCGCCGACGTTCGTGTGGTCGACGAGGTCCTCCAGGATCACGACGAGCCGCGCGTCCGCGAGCAGCTCGGTCACGGAGGGGAGCACCGGCCGGTGCATCGAGGCCAGCGCCCCGCGGTGCAGGTGGAAGCCCGTGAGCTCCTCGATCATCGCGTCCGGTGCGACGAAGACGGGGACCTCGGGGAAGCGCTCGAGCACCTCCGCAGCGTCCGGCAGCCGCTTCTCCTGGACCAGGACCGACCGCGGACGGTGCCCTGCGTCGAGCGCGCGTCCGATCACCTTCGACGACTCCGCGATGTAGAGGCCGCCCTCCGGCTCCAGCACCCGCCGCAGGGCGACATCGGTCAGCCGGTGGTAGTCGGCGAGGAGGGCGTGGTCGAGGTCCGCGATGTGCACGATCGGCATCCCGGCACCCTAGGGCACCGGGGCGCTCTAGACTTCGAGACGGGCCCGTCGCACTCGCGGGGCCCGCTGACGGGAGGCGCGGATGGAGTCGAGTCCGACACCGGACGCCGACGGCACGCGTGCCGAGGCGATCGAGCAGGCCGTCGAACTCCTCAGCGGACGCCGCATCGCCGCCGTCACGGGGGCGGGCGTCAGCACCGACTCCGGCATCCCGGACTACCGCGGGGCGGGAGCGCCCGTGCGCACTCCGATGACCTACTCGCAGTTCGTCGCCGACCCGGAGTACCGCAAGCGCTACTGGGCGGGCAGCCAGATCGGCTGGCGGCGCTTCACGAGCACCCTGCCCAACGACGGGCACCGCGCGCTCGCGCGCCTGGAGGAGAACGGCGTGCTCACCGGGGTCGTCACGCAGAACGTCGACGGTCTGCACGTGCGCGCCGGGTCGCGTCGCGTGGTCGATCTCCACGGCTCCGCCGACCGGGTGCGCTGCATGACCTGCGGGCAGTACTTCGCCCGAGACGCCGTGGCCGACCGCATCGCCGAGGCGAACCCCTGGCTCGACGACCCCGGAGTGTCCTCCCTCAACCCCGACGGCGACGCCGAGGTCCACGACGTCTCGGCCATGACCGTGCCCGCGTGCACCGTCTGCGGCGGGATCCTCAAGCCGGACATCGTCTTCTTCGGCGAGTTCATCCCGACGGAGCGGTTCCAGGAGGCGCGCGCCATTGTCGCCGGCGCCGACGCCCTCCTCGTGGCCGGCTCGTCCCTGGTCGTCAACTCCGGCATCCGCTTCCTCGAGATCGCCCGTCGCGGCAAGATGCCGATCGTCATCGTCAACCGCGGCACCACCAAGGGCGATTCCCGCGCCGCGATCAAGATCGACGGCGGCACGAGCGAGGTCCTCCGCGCCCTCGCCGACCGCCTGCCCGCCCGCTGACGAGGGCGTCGCCCTCCCCGCTCCTCGAGAGGCTCCCCGTGACCCAGCTCACCCTCGTCCGCCACGGTCAGACCGACTGGAACGCCGCCCGCCGCATCCAGGGCGCCAGCGACATCCCCTTGAACGACACCGGCCGGTCCCAGGCCCGCGCCGCCGCGCGGATCCTGGGCGAGCGCTCCTGGGACGCGGTCGTCTCGAGCCCGCTGCAGCGCGCCCACGAGACCGGCGCGATCATCGCCCGCGGACTCGGACTGCCCGAGCCGGTCGTGGTACCCGGCCTCGCCGAGCGCGCCTACGGCGAGGCGGAGGGGATGACCGGCGACGACCTCCGGGCGCTCTTCCCTGGCGGCATCGAGGGAGCGCGGATCCCCGGCTGCGAGACGCGGTCCGAGGTGGTCGCCCGGGCCACGGAGGCTCTGCTCGAGGTCGCCGAGCGCTTCCCCGACCAACGGGTGATCGTCGCGACGCACGGAGCCGTGATCGGCAGCCTCCTCCGCTCGCTCAGCGAGGACGCTCTGCCGCCCCAGGGCATCACCGTCGGCAACGGCTCGCGGCACGACTTCGCGATCGTCGACGGCGCGCTGCGGATCGTCGCGTTCGACGACTCCGGCGACGTGGTCGTGGTGGACGCCGATCTCGACGACGTGCTCAGCCCGACCGCGGGCTGAGGACCCCGGCTTCAGCGGCGGCCGAGGTCCCTCAGCAGCTCGAAGAGCGTGCGGGCGGACCCCCGCCACGAGTACGCCGCGGCGCGCTCGCGCGAGCGGGCGGATCGCTCCCGCCAGAGCACCGGGTCCTCGAGCGTCCGCACGCCCCGCGCGACGTCCTCGGCGCTCGTGGGATCGACGAGCACCGCGGCGTCTCCGGCGATCTCGCGGAAGATCGGGATGTCGCTCACCACGACCGGTGTGCCGAGCGCCATGGCCTCGACCAGAGGGATCCCGAAGCCCTCGTCCCGGCTCGCGCTCACGAGGGCGCTCGCGCGGGCGAGCACCGACCGGTAGGTGACGTCGTCCGCCCCCTGGTGGAACACCAGCTTCGCGGTCGGAGCGAGCGAGCGAAGCGTCTCGACGGTCTCCTCGCTCGCCCGGCTCATCAGGTGCAGTTCGTAGTCGGGCAGGAGCCGCATGGCGCGGGCCAGCGTCTCGACGTTCTTGTAGGGCATGTACGAGCCCATGTAGACGAGCGAGCGCGCTCCGGAGCGGTCGGGCAGCGAGGCGGCGAGGGCCGCGCTGGCCTCGTCCGGGGCCGACGCGGCGTTGGGAACGACGACGACGGGTCGCGTGGTCAGGCGGTGCTCCCGGATCAGGGTGCGGGTCGTCTCCGACACCGTCACGACGGCGTCCGCGCGCTGCAGGAGCCGGCGCTGCGGCCACCAGGCGAGGTGGTACAGCCGCCACAGTCCCCGCACGGGCAGCGGCAGATCGCGCGGAGGCGTGCGGTGGCGGTAGTAGATGAGGTCGTGGACGGTGAGCACGAGCCGGTAGCGGCGACCGAGCGATCCCATCGTCTGCATCGGCGAGAAGACCACGTCGGGCTTCAGCCGGTTCACGAGCAGCGCGACGAACGGCTCGAACGGGCCCGTCGGGGAGGTCACCCTCTCCCACGGCAGATCGGGCAGCATCGCGAGCTGCCGGCGATCGCTGATCAGCATCGTCACGTCGTGCAGGGCCGACAGCTCGCGCACGAGCTCGGCCGTGTAGCGACTGATGCCGTCGTGGCGCTCGAGGCGGGTGTACCGGCAGTCGACGACGATCCTCATCGGTCGATCCCCTCCTCGAGGGCACGGCGGACGACGGCGGCGGCCTCGTCGGGGGTCTCGTAGTGGATGAGGTGGCCGACGCCGTCGATCACGTGCAGCCGCGCATGGGGCAGCGCCTCGAGGAGCCGGTGCTGCGCGGCGATCGGCGTGATGTCGTCCTGCGCGGCGGCGATGAGCTGCGTCGGCACCGTGATCCGGGCGGCGTACTCGCTCACATCGTGCGAGACGGAGGCGCGGAACGCCTCGAGCACCGTGTCGCGCGACGCGAACGCGCTGAAGTAGCGGTCGTGCTGATCGTGCACGAAGCGCCGCAGAGCCGGCTCCTTCGTCTTCACCATCGAGAGGCTCATGATCCGCACGACGAGCGGATCGCGCAGGAGCCGGTAGCCCAGCGCCCGCGGGAGCACGGCGCCGAGTCGGTAGTAGAGGACGGCGAGCCGCGTGAGCACCCCGCGGGCCCCGCGAGCGCGGGGGCGGAGATCGGGTTCACCAGCACGAGCAGGGGGGTCGGCAGCCCGCCCGCGACGGCGGCGGCCGCGACGATCGAGCCGAAGGAGTGACCGAGCACGACCGCCTCGCCGCGCAGCCCCAGCGCGTCGAGGAACTCCCCGAGCCAGGCCGCGTAGCCGTCGACGTCGTGCGCGTGGGCCGTCATCGGCGGCGAGGCGCCGAAGCCGGGCAGGTCCGGGGCGATCACCCGGACGTCCGCTCCGCCGGCCAGCAGCCGCGCGATCACGGGCTCGAGGCCGTGGTGCTCGCCGCGGAAGCCGTGCACCAGGACGATCACCGTCGCAGCGTCGTCGGAACCGTAGGTCCAGTAGGCGGTGGACGCCCCGGAGACGGCCGCGGAGGCCTCCCGGATCGGGAGTCGTCCGAGGTCGGAGGCGTAGGGCGAAGCGACGGTCATCTCGGTACCCCATCGTAGGCAAAGCTCCCCGAACTTCTCGCCGCAACGCCTTGCGTGGCCGCGATCCGAGCCGGGAGCATGAACACGCGCTCGCATCGCGACGCACCGCCCCGTCCTCGTGACGGTCATCCGCTCAGGCAGCAGCAGAAGGAGCACCGTGAGCTTCACGTCGCCGATCCAACTCCCCGGACTCGCCCTCGATCCCCAGTGGTACCGCCGTGCGGTGTTCTACGAGGTCATGATCCGGTCGTACTACGACTCGAACGGGGACGGCGCCGGCGACATCAACGGACTGGCGTCCAAGCTCGACTACCTGCAGTGGCTCGGCATCGATGCGCTCTGGCTCCCGCCCTTCTACATGTCGCCGCTGCGCGACGGCGGCTACGACGTCTCGGACTTCAAGGCGATCCTCCCCGAGTTCGGCACGATGGAGGACTTCCGCGATCTGGTGCGCAAGGCGCACGAGCGCAACATGCGCATCGTCATGGACTTCCCGCTGAACCACACCAGCGACCAGCACGAGTGGTTCCAGCAGTCGCGATCCGACCCCGAGGGGCCCTACGGCGACTTCTACGTCTGGAACGACACCGACGACCGCTACCCCGACATCCGCATCATTTTCGTCGACACCGAGGACTCGAACTGGGCGTTCGACTCCGAGCGCCGCCAGTTCTACTTCCACCGCTTCTTCTCGCACCAGCCGGACCTCAACTTCGAGAACCCGGCGGTCCACGAGGCGATCCACGACGTGGTCAAGTTCTGGCTCGACCTCGGTGTCGACGGCATCCGCCTGGACGCGATCCCCTATCTCTACGAGTCCGACGAGGGCAACGGCGAGGGCGAGCCGCCGACGCACGACTTCATCAAGAACCTCCGCCAGATGGTCGACCGCGACTACCCGGGCCGCATCCTGATCGCCGAGGCGAACCAGTGGCCTCGCGAGGTCGCCGCGTTCTTCGGCACCGAGGAGGAGCCGGAGTGCCACATGGCCTTCGATTTCCCGGTCATGCCCCGCATCTTTTACTCGCTCCGCGCGCAGACGGCCAACGAGTTGAAGAAGGTCCTGTCCGAGACCTTCGACATCCCCACCGGAGCAGCGTGGGGCGTGTTCCTGCGCAACCACGACGAGCTCACGCTCGAGATGGTCTCCGAGGAGTACCGCCAGGCGATGTACGGCTGGTACGCCTACGACCCGCGGATGCGCTCCAACATCGGCATCCGGCGCCGCCTCGCGCCGCTGCTCGACAACTCCCGCGCCGAACTCGAGCTGATCAACGCGCTCCTGTTCTCGCTCGCGGGCAGCCCGTTCCTCTACTACGGCGACGAGATCGGGATGGGCGACAACATCTGGCTCAACGACCGCGACGCCTCCCGCACGCCGATGCAGTGGACGCCCGACCGCAACGCCGGCTTCTCGGCCGCCGACCCCGGCAAGCTCGTGCAGCCGATCGTGCAGTCGCTCGTGTACCACTACAACCAGGTGAACGTGGAGGCGCAGCTCGCGCAGTCCCGCTCGCTCCTGCACTGGATGCGGAACGTGCTGCACGTGCGCCGCGGGCACCCGGCCTTCGGCCTGGGCTCCATGCGCGTGCTCGAGACCGACCACGAGTCGGTGCTCGCCTTCGTCCGCGACTACGCCGGCTCCGGCTCCGCAATGGGCGACCAGCCGGAGGAGGTGCTCTGCGTCTTCAGCTTCAACCACAACCCGGTCTCGGTCACCATCACGGACCCCGAGAACCCGGGATCGACGCTCAGCGACCTCTTCGGCGGCGGCCGCTTCCCCGGCTTCTCCGAGGACGGCACTCTGACCATGACGCTGGGCACGCAGGGCTTCTTCTGGCTGCACGTCGCCAAGGCGGGTCACGAGCGCTGACGCACGCCCGCGGGGCTTCCGGCCGATGTCGGAGGCCCCGCCTAGGCTGTCCGCGTGAGCATCACCGCAGCGACCGAGCCGACCCTGTTCGATGACGACGCGTTCGATGACGCCCCGTTCGCCGACCGCGTCGTCGGGCATGACGGGGTGCCCCTCCGCGGCGGCGCGGAGCTCGCTCCCGCGGAGGATGCGCCCTGGTTCGATCTGCTGGCCGTCTTCGACCTCGAGACCACCGGCATCGACGTGCGCACGAGTCGCATCGTCACCGCGCACGTGGGCGTGATCGGAGCCGACGGCGAGCCGATCGAGGGCACCACCTGGCTCGCCGATCCCGGCGTCGAGATCCCCGCAGGCGCCAGCGCGGTCCACGGCATCAGCACCGAGCACGCCCGCGCCCACGGCCGTCCCGCCGGCGAGGTCGTCGCCGAGGTGTCGGAGGCCCTGCGCTCCCTGCTCGCGCGGGGCGTCCCGGTCGTCGTCTACAACGCTCCCTACGATCTCTCGCTCCTGGCTCACGAGGCGCGCCGGTGGGGCGTGCCGGTGCTGATCGATCCGAGCCCCGTCATCGACCCGCTCGTCATCGACAAGGCGGTCGACCGCTACCGCAGGGGCAAGCGCACCCTCACCCTCGCCGCCGAGCACTACGGAGTGAGCCTCACCGAGGCGCACGATGCCGGAGCCGACGCCGTCGCCGCCGGTCGGGTCGCCCAGGCGCTGGGTCGCGCGTTCGCCGACGAGCTCGGAGTCGGTGCCGACGCCCTGCACGCCCTGCAGGTCGACTGGTGCCGAGACCAGGCCGAGTCGTTCCAGGAGTACATGCGCCGCGTGCGCGACGAGGCGTTCGTCGCCGACGGAGCGTGGCCCGTCCGCCACTGACGCGTCCCGCTCAGGTGAGGGTGCGGCCGTCGTGCAGCAGCTCGACGTACTCCCTGATCCTGCGCTCACGCGACTCCGGGCGCTTGAGCTGCTGCAGTCGGAAGAGGAACGCGAAGCGCTTCTGCCCGCCGACGGTGTCGAAGAAGGCGCCGGCCGTCGGATCCGACTCGAGCGCCGCGAGCAGGTCGGGAGGCACCTCCGCGCCCTTCTGCCGGTACGCCGCGTCCCAGCGCCCGTCGGTCTTCGCCCGCTCGATCTCGGCGAGACCGGCGGGCCGGATGCGCCCCTCCTCGAGCAGTCGCGCGACGTGCTCGCGGTTCACCTGCGACCAGGGGCTCGCCCGCCGTCGAGGAGTGAACGCCTGGAGCTTGAACTGCTCGTCGAAGGCTCCCGCCTGCCCGTCGATCCAGCCGTGGCAGAGCGCGACGTCGAGCGCCTCGGCGTAGGTCAGACCGGGGTCGACGGCCGCCTTCTTCCGCAGCTTCAGCCGCACGCCGCCGGGGTCGGGCGCGTCCGCGAGGTACTCGTCCCACTGGGCTGCTGTGACGAACGGCAGGATCGGCTTGTCGGCGAAGGACACCATGCCCGGACGCTACCACCGCCCGACGGGATGACGAAGGGCCCCCGACCGCGAGGTCGAGGGCCCTTCGGAGGACGTGCTACTTGCCGAAGTTCTTGTAGCGGCTGTTGAACTTCTCGACGCGGCCGGCCGAGTCCATGATGCGCTGCTTGCCCGTGTAGAACGGGTGCGAGGCCGACGAGATCTCGACGTCGATGACCGGGTAGGTGACGCCGTCGAGCTCGATGGTCTTGCTGCTCTTCGCGGTCGAGCGGGTGAGGAAGGTCTCACCGGAGGCGAGGTCGCGGAAGACGATCGCGGAGTACTCGGGGTGGATGTCGGTCTTCATGGTCGTGTCCTGTCGCTCGTTGGTCCTGAACCGCACCTGTCGTCGACGGGAACGGGTGGAAGAGGTGGTGGGCGCACGAGAACGGGCCCGAACCAGCTACCGAGAATAGCAGATCCGAGGAGTCCCCAGAAGGAGCGCCCGACCCGTTCTCGGCGAGTCGCTCAGCTGCGGGCGCGAGCCGAGTAGCGGCCGTCCTCCCGGGTGAGGGCGATGTCGAGGCCGAAGGTGTCCGACAGGGTCTGCTCGGTCAGAGCCTCGGCCAGCGGACCGGACGCGATGACCGCGCCGTCGCGCAGCAGCAGCGCGTGGGTGAAGCCCTCGGGGATCTCCTCGACGTGGTGCGTGACCATGACGATCGCCGGGGAGGCCGGGTCCTTCGCGAAGCCTCCGAGCAGCTGCACGAGCTCCTCGCGGGCGCCGAGGTCGAGACTCGCAGCGGGCTCGTCGAGCAGGAGGAGCTCGGGATCGGTCATGATGGCGCGCGCGATCTGCACGCGCTTCTGCTCACCGTCCGAGAGAGTGCCGAAGGTGCGCTCGGCGAGGTGATCGAGCTTCCACTCGGCCAGCACTCGACGCGCACGCCGCTCATCGACCGCGTCGTACGACTCGTTCCAGCGTCCGGTGACCGAGTAGGCGGCGGTCATCACGACGTCGAGCACCGACTCGTCGGCCGGCAGGCGACGCGCCATCGCGGTCGACGCGTAGCCGATCCGGGGGCGCAGCTCGAAGACGTCGACGCGGCCGAGGGTCTCGTCGAGGATCTGAGCCGTGCCGCTGGAGGGGTAGTTCTGCGCCGCGGCGATCTGGAGGATCGACGTCTTGCCGGCACCGTTGGGTCCGAGGACGACCCAGCGGTCCTCCTCGGCCACGGCCCACTCGATGTGATCGAGGATCCGCTTGCCGTTCCGGACGAAGGAGACATCGGAGAACGAGACGACGCTGGGCATGCGTCCAATCCTAAAGGGAGCCGGCCGAGGGATCAGACGAGCGACTCGTAGATCGCCCGGGTGTCGCGCGCGATCTGCGTCCAGCTGAAGTCGCTCTGCGCGCGCTCGCGACCCGCCGCGCCCATCCGCTTGGCCGCTTCCGGGTCCGCCACGACCTCGGCGAGGACCGCCGCGAGGTCGGCGACGTACGTGTCGGGGTCCACCGGCGTGCCGGTCCCGTCGGTGACCTGCTCGATCGGGACCAGGCGCCCGGTGACGCCGTCGACGACGACCTCCGGGATGCCTCCGGTCGCGGTGCCCACGACGGCCGCTCCGCACGCCATCGCCTCGAGATTCACGATGCCCAGCGGCTCGTAGATCGAGGGGCAGACGAACGTCGTCGCCGCGGTCAGCACAGCGGAGAGCTCGTGGCGGGGCAGGTGGCGGTCGATCCAGACGACGCCGGTCCGCTCCTCCTGGAGTCCGCGCACCAGGGCCGTGACCTCCGCCATGATCTCGGGGGTGTCGGGGGCTCCCGCGCACAGCACGAGCTGCACCTCGGGAGGCAGGGTCGCCGCAGCGCGCAAGAGGTAGGGCAGCCCCTTCTGCCGCGTGATGCGGCCGACGAAGACCACGGAGGGGCGCGACGGGTCGATCCCGAGTCCCTCGAGCACGGTCGTGTCGTCGACGGGGTGCCAGGCGTCGAGGTCGATGCCGTTGTAGACCACGTGCACCTTCGCCGGGTCCAGCGCCGGGTAGGAGCGGAGGATGTCGGCGCGCATGCCGCCGGAGACCGCGATCACGGCGTCCGCGTTCTCGTACGCGTCGCGCTCGATCCAGCTCGAGACGCGGTACCCGCCGCCGAGCTGCTCGGCCTTCCAGGGTCGCAACGGCTCGAGGCTGTGGGCCGAGACGACATGCGGGATGCCGTGGAGCAGCTGCGCCAGGCGGCCGGCCGCGTTCGCGTACCAGGTGTGGGAGTGGACGAGGTCGGCGCCCGCCGCGTCCTGCGCGATCTGCAGATCGACGCCCAGGGTCTGCAGAGCTCCGTTGGCCTGCGCGAGCTCCGCCGGCACCGGGTAGGCGAACGCACCCGGCTCGTCCCGCGGGGCACCGAAGCAGCGGACCACGACCTCGAGGTCGCTGCGCAGCGCCTTGGTGAGCTCGGCGACATGGACGCCCGCTCCCCCGTACACCTCGGGCGGATATTCCTTGGTCAGCAGATCGACTCGCACACCCGAACCGTAGTACAGCGGATTCCCTCGCGACAGCCGTGGTCCCGCGCACTGCCCCACCCCCTACTGTTGAGCCATGCAGTCAAAGAAGATCTTCGGCATCGTCCTCGCCGGCGGCGAGGGCAAGCGGCTCATGCCCCTGACGGCCGACCGGGCGAAGCCCGCGGTCCCGTTCGGCGGCCAGTACCGTCTGATCGACTTCGCGCTGTCGAACCTGATCAACTCGGGGCTCACGCAGATCGTCGTGCTGACGCAGTACAAGTCGCACTCGCTCGACCGCCACGTCTCGCAGACCTGGCGCCTGTCCGGCCTCCTCAACTCCTACGTCGCCTCCGTGCCGGCGCAGCAGCGGCTGGGCAAGCGGTGGTTCAGCGGCTCGGCCGATGCGATCCTGCAGAGCCTCAACCTCATCCGCGACGAGAAGCCCGACATCGTGGTCGTGGTCGGCGCCGATCACGTGTACCGCATGGACTTCTCGCAGATGATCGCCGCGCACATCGCGTCGGGGGCGAAGGCCACGGTCGCCGCCATCCGCCAGCCGATCGAGCTCGCCGACCAGTTCGGCGTCATCCAGCTCGCGGGAGACGAGGCGGGCGACGGGATCGTCCCCACGAAGATCGCCGAGTTCCTCGAGAAGCCCAAGGATCCGGTCGGTCTGGCCGACTCCCCGCACGAGGTCCTGGCCTCGATGGGCAACTACGTCTTCGACGCCGACGCCCTCATCGACGCGGTCATCCGCGACGGCGAGCTCCCGACCTCCGCGCACGACATGGGCGGCGACATCATTCCCGACTTCGTCGCACGCGGCGAGGCGGGCGTCTACGACCTCAAGCTCAACGAGGTCCCCGGGTCCACCGATCGCGACCGCTACTACTGGCGCGACGTGGGGACCATCGACTCCTTCTTCGAAGCGCACCAGGACCTCATCTCGGCCCTGCCCGTCTTCAACCTCTACAACCAGCAGTGGCCCATCTTCTCGTCGCAGCTGAACTCGCCGCCGGCGAAGATCGTCCGCGACGGCAAGGGCAACATGGGATCGACCGTCGACTCCGTCGTCTCGCTCGGCACCGTGATCTCCGGAGCGCACATCGAGCGCAGCGTCGTGGGCCCGTGGACCGTGATCGAGTCGAACGCGACAGTGAGCGACTCCGTGGTCTTCGACAAGGTCCGCATCGGCCCGGACGCGCTGGTGGTGCGCGCTATCCTCGACAAGGACGTCGTCGTCGAGCCCGGCGCGCGTGTCGGCGTCGACCACGACCACGACCGCGAGCGCGGGTTCACCGTCACCGACTCGGGGATCACCGTCGTCGGCAAGGGCGTCGTCGTCCGCCCGTAGCACCCCAGCGGGCCGAGAGCACTGCGCCTCCGCGCGACCGGCGAGACCGGCGCGCGGCCGACCGATTGGCCCCTCATGAGTGAGCGTCCCGCGACGCCTGCCCGCTTCCTCGTCGTCTTGGACGCCGATTCCACTCTGCTGCAGGACGAGGTGATCGAGCTGCTCGCCGCTCACGCGGGATCCGAGGAGCAGGTCGCCGAGGTCACCGAGCGCGCCATGCGCGGCGAGATCGACTTCGGCGAGAGCCTGCGCGAGCGCGTCGCGACGCTGGCGGGCGTCCCCGAGAGCGTCTGCGCGAGCGTGCGGGCCGGCCTGCGGGTCACGCCCGGGGTGCAGGAGCTGATCGCGGGAGTGCACGCGGCGGGCGGCCGGATCGGCGTCGTCTCCGGCGGGTTCCACGAGGTGCTCGATCCCGTCGCCGAGGAGCTCGGGCTCGACTACGCCCGGGCGAACCGCCTCGCCCAGCGCGACGGCGTGCTGACCGGAACGGTCGACGGGCCGGTCGTCGACGCCCACGCGAAAGCCGCGGCTCTCCTCGAGTGGGCGGCGGACGCCGGCGTCCCCGTCGGGCGGACCATCGCGATCGGCGACGGAGCGAACGACCTCGAGATGATGGCGACCGCCGCTCTCGCCGTCGCTTTCAACGCCAAGCCGCTGGTGCGCGAGCGCGCCGACCTGGTGGTGGACGGCATCGACCTCAGCCAGCTGCTGCCGGTCCTGGGCCTGCGGGGCTGAGGGCGGGCGTCACGCTCCCGCGAGCGCGACGAGCGCGGCGCACGCGAGGGCGAGCGTCCAGCTGACGAGCGAGCCGACCAGGAAGTACTCGGCCTTCGAGCCGCGATCGCCGTCCCGGGAGATCTCCGGGAAGCGGACGATCCCCTTCGCTGCGAAGACGGCACCGGCGAGCCCGATCGCACCGGACAGCGTGAGTCCGGCGACCAGGATCCGCTCGGAGAGGACCGATCGCGCGGCCGCCGCGGAGATCGGGTTGCGGCACCTCCTGCTCCGCTGGACGCGCGAAGCGGGCCCGGAGCGAGAAGCCGCGGCGGACGGTCGCGCGCTCGGTGCCCGGCACGGTCTCGCGGTGGAGGGCGGCCCGTACGATCACGTTCCCGGTCTCGAGCAGGAGCAGTGCGGCGCCGACGGCGAGGAGGACCTGCTCGAGCGACCGCCCGGGAGCGGGAGGATCGAGAGCGGTCCAGGCGTCGACGAGGGGACCCTCGAGGCCGGGCGCGGCGCGGTCGACGACGGTGAGCGTGAGGACTGCGACCGCCAGGCCGACGACGGCTCGCACCCCTCCCGGCGGGCGGCGCCCGGCCTCAGTGGTGGAGACGAGGAGCCAGAGGGCGGCGAGGACCACGACGATCACCGCTCCGAGGACCGGAGCGCCCAGGCCCGCCACCGCGGCGACCGCCGCTGCCGTGCCGAGGACGACGATCGCGACCGTCGCCGCCGTGCGGCCGAGGTGGGTGCGCAGCACATCCGACCCGCCGACCAGGACGAGCAGCAGGGCGGTCAGCACGCGTCCTCCAGCAGCCTCGACCCGGTGAGCAGAGCCTGCGCACCGGCCCGGCGCAGGGCCTGCGACACCGCGGACTGCGAGATCGACTCCTGCTCCGCAAGGACCCTTTGCGGGACCGCACGCGCGGTCCCGAGGACGAGCCGACGGTCCCGCGGGCTCAGGGGGGCGACGAGCGCGTCGCGCGCGAGCAGGTACGCGTTGACGGCGGCCTCCTCCGGGCCCGGTGAATCGGAGCCGACGAACCATCCGCGGGCGGTGGGGACGGCGCCGTCCTCGAGCCGGTGCGCACGGTCGATCGCCTCTCTCGCCCGCCACCAGCCCGAACCGTCCTGCAGCCCTCCCGCGACCCCGGTCCCGATGACGCGGACCTCGCCTCGGCCCAGACCGATCCGGCAGTCGACTCCCGCCGGCAGCGAGAGCCGCGCCAGGAGGGTCGCCGCCAGCGCCGACGGGAGGGTCGGGTAGACGGCCTGGAACTCGTCGCCCACCGTCGGGTGCAGCGGCTCGAGCGAGGGGACGGCCCGATCCACTTCGGCGAATCCCCGCTCGACGTCCCGCTGGACGGCCTCGCGGTCCTCGATGCGGCGTGAATCGATCAGGTCGACCAGGACCGCGATGACCTCGGCTGCGCTCATCGCATCAGCTTAGGGCTGATATCGGACGGATATAAGCCCCGAACTGATGTGTCAGTGACCCATCCCGAGACCGCCGTCGACGGGGATGACGGCTCCGGAGATGTACGCCGCCTCGTCCCCTGCGAGCCAGCGGGTGACCTTCGCCACCTCGGCCGCGGTCCCGTAGCGGCCGAGCGGGATGTTCTTCCGGTACTCGGCCTGCTGCTCGGCCGGCAGCTCCGCCGTCATATCGGTCTCGATGAACCCGGGCGCGACGACGTTCGCCGTGATGTTCCGGGCACCCAGCTCGCGGGTGAGCGACCGCGCGAATCCTACGAGGGCCGCCTTCGACGACGAGTAGTTGATCTGCCCGGGCGAGCCGTAGAGGCCCACGACGCTCGAGATCAGCACGACACGGCCGAACCTCTGCTTGAGCATGCCCTTCGACGCGCGCTTGACGACCCGGAACGCGCCGGTGAGATTCGTGTCGAGGACCGAGGTGAAGTCCTCCTCGCTCATGCGCAGCAGGAGCGTGTCGCGGGTGATGCCCGCATTCGCGACGACGACCTCGACCGGGCCCAGCTCCGCCTCCACCTGGGTGAACGCAGCGTCGACGGAGGCGGAGTCGGTGACGTCGGCCACGACGGTGAGCGAGCCGGCCGGTCCCGAGCCGGAGCGGGCGGTAACCGCGACCCGGTGCCCCGCGGCGACGAACTCCTCGGCGATCGCGTAGCCGATCCCTCGGTTGCCTCCGGTGACGAGGACGGTGCGGGGCGTGGTCATGATGTCCCTCCTGCCGACGCGCAGGTGACGCCGGACGACCCGTACATCCTAGGGGCGACCTGCGCAACACATCCGGAGATCCCGCCCTCACCGCTCGGCCCCCGCGCGCGCGACGTAGGCTTGTACAGCTGTGAAACCTCGCGAATCGCTCACCTCCCTCCCGCCGTCGCCGACCGCGGAGCGCCGCGCGCGCGCGATCAAGTACTCCATCGCGATGGGCATCCGCATGGTCTGCGTGATCTGCCTCATCTTCGCCCAGGGCTGGTGGCTCGCCTTCTTCGCGATCGGCGCCATCGTCCTCCCCTACTTCGCCGTGGTGCTCGCCAACGTGGGCGGGATCGGCGAGAGCGGGAACGTCCAGCGGCCCGGGGCGATCGTGCTCTCCCGCCCCGTGCCGCCTCCCGCGCCCGTGCCCGAGAGCAGCCCGAGCGCCGAGGGCGGCGAGCCGCCGGCGGACAGGCCGTGATCCCGCTCGGCACGACGCCCGATCGGCACACCTGCTCGCGAGCAGGCTGCACCACGACGGCGACCTGGGCCGTAGAGTGGCGGAATCCGCGGATCCACGCGGAGGACCGGCGCAAGACCTGGCTCGCCTGCGGTGAGCACCTCGAGTTCCTCCGCGAGTTCCTCGCCGCACGGGAGTTCCCGCTCGAGGTGAGACCGCTCTACACGACCGACCGGGGGACGACGCGTTGACCGCTTCCGCGCCGAGGCCCTCCTGGAGGTTCGTCCTCTCCCGCCGCTGGTTCGGCTACCTCGCTCTCGCCGTGGGGTTCGCCGTCGCCTGCGTGCTGCTCTCGCGCTGGCAGGTCGCCCGACTGGACGAGGCCGCGACGACGAACCGCCTGGTCACCGAGAACTGGACGGCCGATCCGGTTCCGCTGGACGGCCTGATCGGCCGCGACGATCCGTGGGACGACGCCCTCGAATACCGGCCCGTCGAGGTGACGGGGTGTGTACGAGACGCAGGACGAGACCCTCGTCCGCAACCGCCCGTACAACGGCAACCCCGGCTTCGAGGTGCTCACGCCGCTGCGGCTGGTCGACGGCAGCGTCTTCGTCGTCGATCGGGGCTGGGTCCCGGTCGGCCAGGAGCAGGACTCTCCGGATGCGGTGCCCGCTCCGCCGGAGGGCGAAGTGACGGTCACTGCGCGGCTCAAGCCGAGCGAGGGCCGCATCGAGGGCCGCTCGGCTCCCGCGGGGCAGATCGCGACCATCCAGCTCGAGGACCTCGGCGCCCAGCTGGACGAGCCCGTCCGCACGAGTGCGTTCGGCCTGCTCGTCGCGGAGGTTCCGCAGCCGATCGACACTCCGCCGCTCGCCGAGCTGAAGCCGGTCGCCGACGAGGGACTGCACATCAGCTACGCCATCCAGTGGGTGCTGTTCGCCCTCATGGGCTTCGGCGGTCTCGGCTGGGCGGTGCGGCACGAGTACCGACTGCGCAACGCCGACGATCCCGAGGTCGTCGCCGCGGAGCAGCGGCGGGAGCAACGGCGCCTGAAGCGCGGCCGCAGCGACGCCGAGATCGAGGACGAGCTCCTCGACGCGCGCCGCTGACCCCGCCCCTCGGCGGGACCGGCGGGCGCGGGCCGTTCTCAGGCCAGCATGATCAGGTCGAGGTAGTCCGAGGTCCAGTGGTCCTCGGTGCCCTCGGGCATGATGAGCACCCGCTCGGGGTTCAGCGCCTCGACGGCGCCCTCGTCGTGGCTGACCAGGACGACCGCCCCTCGTAGTGCGCCAGTGCGTCGAGGATCTCGTCGCGGCTCGCAGGGTCGAGGTTGTTGGTCGGCTCGTCCAGCAGCAGCACGTTGGCGCCCGAGACGACGATCATCGCGAGCGCGAGCCTGGTCTTCTCCCCGCCCGAGAGCACGCCCGCCGGCTTGTGCGAGTCGTCGCCCGTGAACAGGAACGAGCCCAGCACGCGGCGCGCCTCGGTCTCGGTGAGGTTCGGGCTGCTCGACACCATGTTCTCGAGCACCGAGCGCTTCACGTCGATGGTCTCGTGCTCCTGCGCGTAGTACCCGATGCGCAGCCCGTGGCCCGCCTCGATGACTCCGGTGTCAGGGGCGTCCACGCCTCCGAGGATCCGGAGCAGGGTGGTCTTGCCCGCGCCGTTCAGACCCAGGATCACGACCTTCGAGCCGCGGTCGATCGCCAGATCGACAGCGGTGAAGATCTCGAGCGAGCCGTAGCTCTTCGAGAGGTTCTCCGCCTGCAGCGGGTGCGGCCGCAGGGCATCGGAGTCGGGAAGCGCAGCTTCGCGACACGATCGACGGCGCGCACCTCCTCGAGTCCGCTCATCATCTTCTCGGCGCGCGCCACCATCTGGTGCGCAGCGGCGGCCTTCGACGCCTTCGCCCCGAAGCGGGCCGCCTGGAGCTGCAGTGCACCGGCCTTCTTCTCGACGTTGGCGCGCTCCTTCTTGCGGCGCTCCTCGTCGGCGGCGCGCTGGCGCTGGTAGTTCTTCCAGTTCATGTTGTAGACGTCGATGACCTGGCGGTTGGCGTCGAGGTAGAACACGCGGTTGACCGTCTCGCCGACGAGCTCGATGTCGTGGCTGATGACGATGAATCCGCCGCGGTAGTTCTTGAGGAACTCGCGCAGCCAGACGACGGAGTCCGCATCGAGGTGGTTGGTCGGCTCGTCGAGGATCAGGGTGCTGGCGTCCGAGAAGAGGATTCGCGCGAGCTCGATGCGCCGGCGCTGTCCGCCCGACAGCGTCTTCAACGGCTGGTCGAGGATCCGGTCGGGCAGGTTGAGGTTGCTCGCGATGGAGGCGGCCTCCGCCTCGGCCGCGTACCCGCCCAGGGCGAGGAAGCGGTCGGTGAGGTTGCCGTACTTCTTCATGCCCGCCGCGCTCACGGCCGGGTCGCTGCTCGACATCGCCTCGGTCGCCTCCGTCATGCCGACCACCAGCGACCCGAGGCCGCGGGCGTCGAGGATGCGCGTGCGGGCCAGCTCCTCCGGGTCACCGGAGCGCGGGTCCTGCGGGAGGTACCCGATCTCGCCGCCGCGGTCGACCGTGCCCTTCGCGGCGATCAGATCGCCCGCGAGGACCTTCGTCAGCGTCGTCTTCCCCGCTCCGTTGCGGCCGACGAGGCCCACCTTGTCGCCGTCGCCCACCCGGAAGGAGACGTTCTCCATCAGGAGTCGGGCGCCGACTCGGAGTTCGAGATCGTGCACGCTCAGCACAGTGCTGTCCGTTCTCGCCAAGAATTGGCGGTCGCTTCGGGAGGTCTGGGGCAAGGGGCCGCGATGCGGCAGCCCCCTAGTATATTTCCTGAGCCGCGGAGCGGGTTCACGTCCGCTCAGCGCGGACGGCGGCCCCGTCCTCGGCCGCTCTCGTTCCCCGCTCCTGCGCGACACGGCCTTTGGAGACACCCATGTCCAGCTATTCGCTCGCTCCGTCGCGACCGGTCCTCGCCGACCGCCTGTTCGCGCGCTCGATCGTCACCGATCTCGTCCTCGTCGTCGCCGCGGCGGCGCTCACCGCCGGGATGGCGCAGCTCTACATCCCGATGTGGCCCGTGCCGATCACGGGGCAGACGTTCGCCGTGCTGCTCGTGGGCACCACGCTCGGCGCCGTCCGCGGCGCCCTCCTCGATGGGCGTCTACGCCCTCGTCGGCGCTCTCGGAGTCCCGGTCTTCACGGAGGGCTCGAGCGGCTGGGCCGTCCTCGCCGGCCCGACGGGCGGGTACATCGTCGGTTTCGTCCTCGCCGCGATCGTGACCGGGTGGCTCGCGCAGCGGCAGTGGGACCGCCGCGTGGTCGGCACGCTCGTCACCTTCCTCGCCGGAACGGCGACCATCTACCTCGTCGGTCTCCCCTGGCTGGCGACCGCGCTGGGCTCGCTCGGCTACCCGGCCGATCTCGGCTCGGTGCTGAACGCCGGGCTCGTGCCGTTCCTGGTGGGCGACGCCCTCAAGATCCTCGTCGCCGCGGCCCTGCTGCCGACCACCTGGGCGCTGCTGCGCCGCCGCTCGAACTGAGCGCTCGCGGGTACGGCGAAGGGCCGGGAGGATCATCCTCCGGCCCTTCGCCGTACCCGCCTCAGATCGAGAAGCCGAGCGCGCGCATCATGTCGCGGCCGTCGTCCGTGATCCGCTCGGGACCCCACGGCGGCATCCAGACCCAGTTGATCCGGAACGCCTCGACGATGCCGTCGAGCGACTCAGCGGTCTGCTCCTCGAGCACATCGGTCAGCGGGCAGCCCGCCGACGTGAGCGTCATGTGGATGACCAGGGCGTCGTTCTCGTCGTCCCAGCCGAGGTCGTAGATCAGGCCCAGGTCGACGACGTTGATCCCGAGCTCGGGATCCATGACGTCCTTGAGGGCCTCCTCGACCTGGTCGAAGAGCTTCGGCTCGAGCGTCGTGACGGCCATGGTCAGGCCGTCGCCGTCGTGAGGAAGCGGTCGTATCCCTCGTCCTCGAGTCGCGTGGCGAGCTCCTTGCCACCCTGCTCGGCGACGCGGCCGGCGACGAAGACGTGTACGAAATCGGGCTGGATGTAGCGGAGGATCCGCGTGTAGTGCGTGATCAGGAGCACGCCGAGGCCTCCGTGTTCGCGTGAGCGCGGTTCACACCCTCCGAGACGATCTTGAGCGCGTCGACGTCGAGACCGGAGTCGGTCTCGTCGAGGACCGCGAACTGCGGGGCGAGCAGCTCGAGCTGGAGGATCTCGTTGCGCTTCTTCTCGCCGCCCGAGAAGCCCTCGTTGACGTTGCGCGCCGCGAAGGACGGGTCCATCCGCAGGTTGCCCATGGCCGCCTTGACGTCCTTGGTCCAGGTGCGGATCGCCGGCGCCTCGCCCGCGATCGCGGTCTTGGCGGTGCGGAGGAAGTTCGTGTTGGTCACTCCCGGGATCTCGACCGGGTACTGCATCGCGAGGAAGAGGCCGGCGCGGGCGCGCTCGTCGACGGACATGTCGAGGACCTCGACGCCGTCGAGCGTTATGGAGCCGCCGTCGACGTGGTACTTGGGGTGCCCTGCGATCGTGTACGCGAGGGTGGACTTGCCGGACCCGTTCGGGCCCATGATCGCGTGGATCTCACCCTGGTTGATGGTGAGGTCGACACCGCGGAGGATCTGCTTGGTCCCCTGCTCGGTCTCGACACTGACGTGGAGATCGCTGATCTGGAGAACGGACATTCAGACTTCCTTCGTGACGGTCGGGTCGATGTAGACGTCGCCGTCGATGATCTCGACGACGAAGACGGGGACCGGCTCGTAGGCCGGCAGGTTCAGAGGCGTCCCGGTGCGGAGCGAGAACTGGGACCCGTGCGCCCAGCACTCGAGGCTGTCGCCCTCGACGAAACCCTCGGACAGCGAGATCTCGCCGTGCGTGCAGGTGTCGCCGATGGCGTGGATCTCGCCGGCCGAGTCCTGGACGACGGCGATCGCGACCCCGTCGACCTCGACGCGCATGGCCTGGTTCGGGATCAGCTCCGAGACGGAGCAGATCATCGCGGCGTTGCTCATGCGGTCACCGCCGCCTGGTGCGCGGAGCCCGTCTGGCCGGCGCTGCCGGCGAGCTCGGCCTCGATCGCGAGCTGGAGGCGGTCCTCGAGCTCGGCGACCTTGATCTGCTGGACGATCTCGCTCAGGAAGCCGCGGACGACGAGGCGCCGCGCCTCGTCCTCGCGGATGCCGCGGGACTGCAGGTAGAAGAGCTGCTCGTCGTCGAAGCGCCCGGTCGCCGAGGCGTGGCCCGCTCCGGCGATGTCGCCGGTCTCGATCTCGAGGTTCGGGATGGAGTCGGCACGGGTGCCGTCGGAGAGGACCAGGTTGCGGTTCTGCTCGTAGCTGTCGGTGCCGGTCGCGCTGTTGCGGATCAGGACGTCGCCGATCCAGACCGTGCGGGCGCCCTGGCCCTGCAGCGCGCCCTTGTAGGTCACGCGGCTGCGGGTGTCGGGGGCGTCGTGGTCGACGTACACCTGCTGCTCGAGGTGCTGGCCGCCGTCGGCGAAGTAGAGCCCGAAGAGCTCGCCGTCGGCACCGCGCTCGACGAGGTGCGCGGACGGGTTGACCCGGACGATCGAGCCGCCGAGGGTGACGACGATGTGCTTGACCTTCGCGTCGCGACCGACGCGGATGAAGTGGTTCGCCAGGTGGCGCGCCTCGTCGTCCCACTCCTGGACCGTGACGACGGTGAGCTGGGCACCCTCGCCGACCAGGATCTCGACGTTCTCGGCGAGCGTCGCGGCGCCCTCGTTCTGCAGGACGACGACCGCACGGGCGTACGGTGCCGCCTCGATGATCGTGTGCGCAGCGCGGGGGGCGGAGCCGAGACCCGAGCGGACCAGGGTCGCGACCTTCTCGTCCTCGCCCGTGACGCGCACGACGAGGGCCTGCTCGAAGCTCGACCACGCGTTGGCCGCGGCGCGGTCCTCGGGGAGGCCGGCGGTGCCGATCCGCTGGTCGTCGCGGCCGACCCACGAGACATCCACGCCGTCCACCGCGGTGTGCTCGAACGCGGTCGGGGAGCCGTCGAGGGCTCCGTCGATGAGGTCGGCGAGCCGAGCGACGGGCGTGAGCTTCCAGGCGATCTCGCGTCCGGTGACGGCCTCGAAGGCGTCGACGTCGGCCGATGCGAAGCGCTCCGACCGCGTCTGCACGGGCGTGAAGGCCCCGTCGGAGTGGGCGCTGATGCCCAGGCGCTCGGCAGCGGCCGCGCCGTCGATCTCGGGGGTCGCGGCGCTCGTGGGGACCGTCATCAGGCGGTGGTTCCTTTCGATGGGTGCGGGGCGCCCTGTTCGGGCGCCCCTTCGAGGGGGGAGGCGGACGTCAACCGACGCTGCCCTCCATCCCCATCTCGATGAGCTTGTTCAGCTCGAGGGCGTACTCCATGGGCAGCTCGCGCGCGATCGGCTCGATGAACCCGCGGACGATCATGGCCATGGCCTCGTCCTCGGGCAGGCCGCGCGACATCAGGTAGAAGAGCTGCTCCTCGCTGACCTTCGACACAGTGGCCTCGTGGCCGAGCTGGACGTCGTCCACGCGGATGTCGATCGCCGGGTACGTGTCCGACCGCGAGATGGTGTCGACCAGCAGGGCATCGCAGCGCACGGTGTTGGCGGAGTGGTGCGCGTTGGCGTCCACTCGCACCTCGCCCCGGTAGCCCGCGCGTCCGCCGCCGCGGGCGATGGACTTCGAGACGATGGACGACTGCGTGTACGGCGCCATGTGGACCATCTTCGCGCCGGCGTCCTGGTGCTGGCCGGGGCCCGCGAACGCGACGGAGAGGGTCTCGCCCTTGGCGTGCTCGCCGACCAGGAAGATCGACGGGTACTTCATGGTGACCTTCGAGCCGATGTTGCCGTCGATCCACTCCATGGTCGCCCCCTCGTGCGCGATCGCGCGCTTGGTGACGAGGTTGTAGACGTTGTTCGACCAGTTCTGGATGGTCGTGTACCGCACTCGGGCGTTCTTCTTGACGATGATCTCGACGACGGCCGAGTGCAGCGAGTCCGACTTGTAGATCGGAGCCGTGCAGCCCTCGATGTAGTGGACGTAGCTGTCCTCGTCCGCGATGATCAGCGTCCGCTCGAACTGGCCCATGTTCTCGGTGTTGATCCGGAAGTACGCCTGCAGCGGGATGTCGACGTGGACGCCCTTGGGGACGTAGACGAACGAGCCGCCGGACCAGACCGCGGTGTTCAGCGCCGCGAACTTGTTGTCTCCCGCGGGGATGACCGTGCCGAAGTACTCCTCGAAGATCTCGGGGTGCTCGCGCAGGGCGGTATCGGTGTCCATGAAGATGACACCCTGCTCCTCCAGGTCCTCGCGGATCTGGTGGTAGACGACCTCGGACTCGTACTGGGCCGCGACGCCGCCGACGATGCGCTGGCGCTCCGCCTCCGGGATGCCGAGCTTCTCGTACGTGTTCTTGATGTCGTCGGGGAGGTCGTCCCAGGTCTGCGCCTGCTTCTCCGTGGAGCGGACGAAGTACTTGATGTTGTCGAAGTCGATGTCCGACAGGTCGGCACCCCACGTCGGCATGGGCTTGCGCTCGAAGAGCTTCAGCGCCTTCATGCGGCGATCGCGCATCCAAGCGGGCTCGTTCTTGAGCGCGGAGATGTCGGAGACGACCTCGGGCGAGATCCCGCGGCGCGCGGACGCGCCCGCGGAGTCGGAGTCGGCCCAGCCGAACTCGTAGACGCCGAGGCTCTCGAGCTCGGGGCGGTCGATCAGGATGTCTGACATGTGTACCTCGTTTCCTACCCACTGCTAACCGGTCGGGTTCCGGAGTCATTCCCCGTGGGGCGACCCGGAGCACATTCCGGCTGGTCGCGATCGTGGTGATGCGCGGGGGCGGTTGATGTGCGTGCCTGAGATGTCCTAAGGAAGTGCTGCGGCGCGTCATCGGGCCGGTGGTCCCGCTCGGCGCCGTGTCCGCGCGGATGCGGGGGTCTCACGTCGTGCCTGAACCAACTACTCATTCTACAGAGGAGCGCCGGGATGGGAACCCGTGCACCTGGGTGTCGGCCGGGTACGACGTCCCGCGCCACCAGACGGTGATGACCATACGGGTGTCGGTGGTCCGTGATGAGGTCGCGGCATGTCGAACGTCGATCCGCTCCCGCTCCCCGCCCGCCTGCTCCTGGCCGTCGCCCGGAGAGGACTCCCACCCGCGCAGGCCGACGTCCTCGCCCGACTCGGGGCCGTGCTCGCGCTCGAGCTCGCGCCGACGGCACTGCCGATCGCACTGCTCCGGCTCCGGCGGCACGTGCGCGGCGATCGGCCCGGACGATGACCGCGCCGGCCGGCTTCTCAGCCGACGGGCTGGAGCTCCTCCGCGGCACGGCGGCGCTGGGCGCGCACGGTGAAGAGACGGGGGTTCACGTCCAGGAGCACCCGGACCGTGCCGACCCAGACCAGGGCCGACCCGAGCAGGTGGACGGCGACGAGGGCCTCGGGGAGCGCGAGGAGCGACTGCGCGACCCCGACGAGGGCCTGCAGCACCACGACCACGATGTAGGTCGTCACCCGACGGCGCGCGAGCTCCGAGCCCGGCGAACGGCGCAGGAGCGCCAGCAGCGCGATGCCGAGGACGAGCGAGGCGGTTCCGAGGACACCGTGCACGAGCGTCACGCTCTCCCAGTGGAACCGCATGCGCGGCACCTCGGCGGAGTCGCCGGCGTGCGGGCCTGTCCCGGTGACGAGTGTGCCCACCAGGATCACGAGGAGGGTGACCGCGACCAGCGCGATGCTCACCGACCGGGTGAGGGCATCGGGCTCGAAGGCGGTGGACTGCGAGCGGTGCGCCCGGTGCCAGGTGAGCGAGGTCGTCGTGAGCAGGGCGATCGCGAGCGCGAAGTGCCCGGCGACGATGTAGGGGTTGAGCCCCGAGTGCACCGTGGCGCCCCCCGCGAGAGCGTTGGCGACCACCAGCCAGAACTGCGACCAGGCCAGTCGCGTCATCGTGCGGTCCCGGGGCTTCTGCAGGCGCGCGGCCGTGATGGCCCAGCCGACCGCCACGATCAGTACTCCCGTGAACGCCCTGTTGGTGAACTCGATGAAGCCGTGGATCCCGAGCTCGGGCGTCGACGTGAGCGAACCCGCGTCGCAGGCGGGCCAGGTCGGGCAGCCGAGTCCGGAGCCCGTGAGGCGCACCACTCCCCCGAAGAAGATGATCAGGATGCTCGCCACGAGTGCGGCGGTGGTCCCCCAGCGCAGCGCGCGGGGCGACAGCGTGACCCGCTCGGCGAGGAACGAGAAGGGCGTCACCATCAGAACGGCAGCAGGGGATCGACGCCGACGGCGAGGAACAGCAGCGTGAGGTACCCGATCGAGCCGTGGAAGACCCGCATCGGAGAGACGTGCTCGTGACGGATCGCGAGGCTGTACAGGCGGTGCGTCTCGGCGATGAACCAGACACCGCTCGCGAGGGCGACGACCGTGTAGACGAGGCCCATGCCGGCCACGGGGATCAGCAGCAGGGAGCACGCCACGGTCGCCCAGGCGTACAGGATCACCTGCAGTCCGACGATGGTGCGGCCGCGCACCACGGCCAGCATCGGCACTCCGGCCGCCTGGTAGTCGTCGCGGTACTTCATCGACAGGGGCCAGTAGTGCGGCGGGGTCCACAGGAAGATGACCGTGAAGAGGATCACCGGCGCCCAGTCGAGCGAGTTCGTGACGGCGGCCCACCCGATGAGCACGGGCATGCAGCCCGCGATCCCGCCCCAGACGATGTTCTGCGGCGTGCGGCGCTTGAGGAACAGCGTGTAGAAGACGACGTAGATGAGGATCGCCGCGAGGGAGAGTCCCGCCGCGAGCCAGTTGGCGGTCAGACCGAGCCAGACGATCGAGAGCACGCCGATCGTGGTCGCGAAGACGAGCGCCGCGCGGTCCGAGATCTCCCCCGTCACGAGCGGACGGTTCTTCGTCCGGTTCATGATGCGGTCGATGTCGCGATCGAAGTAGCAGTTGAACGCACCCGCCGAGCCGGCGCTCAGGGCGCCGCCGATCAGGACGTTGAGCACGAGCCAGAGATCCGGGATCCCGCCCTGGGCGAGGATCATCGTCGGCGCCGTCACCACGAGGAGGAGCTCGATCACGCGAGGCTTCGTCAGCGCCACGAAGGCCCTCACCTTGCGCGCGAGGGCCGCTCTGGACGGCTCGCCCCGCTCGATCGCGGTGGTCTCTACGGCTACGTCCATTGCTCCTCTAACGTTCGACAATCCCGAACGAGTGTAATGCGCCCGGCCTGGGCACGGGCCCCGTTCGTCGAGTCCGTCACAGCGCTCCCCGCGCATGCACGCTTGCCCAAACGACTCCCTACATATGCGACCCCGCAACCCCCGGTCGTGAGGACACCCCCCTCCGTATACTCGGGACTGCTCGCCAGAGCGCCCGGTACGCACCCGAGCCCGCCCGACCGATCGGTCGTGTCGAGGCCCAGAGGGTCGTCGCCGGGGCATCGTGCCGAAGTCGTCGCGCGGCGTGCTCCACCATGCGAGAGGACGGACGGTCTGCGTCTGCCCCACGTCTCGAGAAGGGTCAGTACCAAGTGTCAGAACTGCAATGGGAATCCATCGACGAGAAGGCAGTCGACACGGCGAGGGTCCTCGCCGCGGATGCCGTGGAGAAGGTCGGCAACGGCCATCCCGGAACCGCCATGAGCCTCGCTCCGGCCGCGTACCTCCTCTTCCAGAAGGTCATGCGCCGCGACCCGTCCGACAGCACCTGGATCGGCCGCGACCGCTTCATCCTGTCGGTCGGACACTCGTCGCTGACCCAGTACGTCCAGTTCTACCTGGGCGGCTACGGTCTCGAGCTCGACGACCTCAAGGCGCTGCGCACCTGGGGATCGAAGACCCCCGGCCACCCCGAGTACGGCCACACCGACGGCGTCGAGATCACCACCGGGCCGCTGGGCCAGGGCCTCGCCTCGGCCGTCGGCTTCGCCTACGCCTCGCGCTTCGAGCGCGATCTGTTCGACCCCGAGGCCGCCGCGGGCACCTCGCCGTTCGACCACTTCGTCTACGTCATCGCCGGCGACGGCGACCTGCAGGAGGGCGTCACCAGCGAGGCCTCCTCGCTGGCCGGCCACCAGCAGCTCGGCAACCTCGTCGTGATCTACGACTCCAACCAGATCTCGATCGAGGACGACACCAACATCGCCTTCACCGAGGACGTCAAGGCGCGCTACGAGGCGTACGACTGGCACGTCCAGGTCGTCGACTGGAAGAAGACCGGCGAGTACCACGAGGACGTCGCCGAGCTCCACGCCGCGATCGAGGCCGCGAAGGGCGAGACCGACAAGCCGTCGCTCATCATCCTGCGCACGATCATCGGCTGGCCCTCGCCGAAGAAGCAGAACACCGGCAAGATCCACGGCTCCGCCCTCGGCGCCGACGAGCTCCGCGGCCTCAAGGAGGTGCTCGGCTTCGACCCCGAGAAGACCTTCGACGTGGCCGACGAGGTCATCGAGCACACCCGAAAGGCCGTCGAGCGGGGTCAGGCGCAGCACGCCGAGTGGACCGAGCAGTTCGACGCGTGGGCCACGGCCAACCCCGAGAAGAAGGTCCTGCTCGACCGCGTGCTCAGCGGCGACCTCCCCGAGGGCGTCGAGGACGCGCTGCCCGTGTTCGAGCCCGGCAAGGAGGTCTCGACCCGCGCCGCGTCGGGCAAGGTCATCAACGCCCTCGCCGGCGTCGTCCCCGAGCTGTGGGGCGGGTCCGCCGACCTCGCGGAATCGAACAACACCACCATCGAGGGAGCGGGCTCCTTCGTGCCGTCCGAGTTCTCGACGCACGAGTGGACCGGCAAGAAGGGCGGCCGCGTGCTGCACTTCGGCATCCGCGAGCACGCCATGGGCTCGATCCTCAACGGCATCGTGCTGCACGGCAACACGCGCCCCTTCGGCGGCACCTTCCTGATCTTCTCCGACTACATGCGTCCGGCGGTCCGTCTCGCCGCGCTCATGAAGGCGCCGGCGATCTACGTCTGGACCCACGACTCCGTGGCTCTGGGCGAGGACGGCCCGACGCACCAGCCGGTCGAGCAGCTGGCCTCGCTCCGCGCGATCCCGGGACTGGACATCGTCCGCCCCGGTGACGCCAACGAGGTGGCCTACGCCTGGAAGACGATCCTCGAGCGCCGCGAGGGCCCCGCGGGCCTCGCTCTGACCCGTCAGAACATCCCGGTGTTCGAGCGCGGCGAGGGCGAGGCCGAGGGCGAGACCTTCGCCCACGCCTCGAACGTCGCCAAGGGTGCCTACGTGCTCGCCGAGGCGCCCGGCGGCACGCCGGACGTCATCCTCATCGCGACCGGCTCCGAGCTCCAGATCGCCGTCGAGACGCGCGAGAAGCTGAAGGCCGACGGCGTCAACGCCCGCGTCGTCTCGGCTCCGTCGCTCGAGTGGTTCGAGGAGCAGGACGCCGAGTACCGCGAGAAGGTCCTCCCCGCATCGGTGAAGGCCCGCGTCTCCATCGAGGCCGGCCTGAGCCTGGGCTGGCAGAAGTACGTCGGCGACGCCGGCCGCTCGGTCTCGATCGAGCACTTCGGCGCCTCGGCCGACTACAAGACCCTGTTCCGCGAGTTCGGGATCACCACGGAGGCGGCCCTCGCCGCCGCCAAGGAGTCGCTCGCAGCCTCCTGAGCCGAAGGCCGCGTCCCCACGGACGCGGCCTTCGCCGTCGGGGCTCCGGCTCCTCCCCCGCATCACCTCCGAACGAAGAAGAGAAGAAGAGACATGACCGAGAACACCCCCACCGCAGACCTCTCCGCCGCCGGCGTCAGCATCTGGCTCGACGACCTCTCCCGCACCCGGATCTCCTCCGGCGGGCTCCAGAAGCTCATCGACGAGAAGAACGTCGTCGGAGTGACGACGAACCCCACGATCTTCGCCGCCGCCCTCGCGAACGGCGAGTCCTACGACGCGCAGGTGCGCGAGCTGGCCGCCTCCGGCACCTCCGTGACCGACGCCGTCTTCGAGATCACCACCGACGACGTGGCCGCCGCGTCCGACGTCTTCCGCCCGATCTACGACGCGTCCAACGGCTACGACGGCCGCGTCTCGATCGAGGTCGAGCCGGGCCTCGCCCACGACGCCCAGGGCACCATCGAGCAGGCCAAGGCCCTCTGGGCCAAGGTCGACCGCCCGAACGCGATGATCAAGATCCCCGCGACGGTCGAGGGCCTCGAGGCGATCACCGAGGTCATCGGCTCCGGCATCTCCGTGAACGTCACCCTGATCTTCTCCCTCGCCCGCTACCGCGCGGTCATCAACGCGTACCTCGCCGGCCTCGAGAAGGCCAAGGACGCCGGCATCGACCTGTCGACGATCCACTCCGTCGCCTCGTTCTTCGTGTCGCGCGTCGACACCGAGATCGACAAGCGCCTCGACGCGGTCGGCACCGACGAGGCGAAGGCCCTCAAGAGCAAGTCGGGCGTCGCGAACGCCCAGCTCGCCTACGAGGTCTTCGTCGAGGCCTTCGCCACGGAGCGCGCGCTCCTGCTCCAGGAGTCCGGCGCGAACCGCCAGCGGCCGCTGTGGGCCTCGACCGGCGTGAAGTCGACCGAGCTCCCCGACACCCTCTACGTGACCGAGCTCGTCGCGGCCGGGGTCGTCAACACGATGCCCGAGAAGACCCTCGAGGCGACCTTCGACCACGGCGTGATCACCGGAGACACCGTCACCGGCTCCTACGCCGACGCGAACGCCGTCCTCGACGCCGTCGCCGCCCAGGGCGTCTCCTACGCCGAGGTCACGGAGCTGCTCGAGAAGGAGGGCGTCGAGAAGTTCATCGTGTCCTGGAACGAGCTGCTCGACACCGTCACCACCGCCCTCGAGGGCGCGAAGGCGCAGGCCTGATCATGTCGATCCAGATCCACGTCAGCGGAGACGCCGAGAAGGCCGTCGACCGCGTCGTGCCCGACCTCGTCGCCGACGAGGTCGCCTCGGGCATCACCGCACAGGTCCCCACGTTCTGGGGAGCAGCCGCGGAGGAGGAGTCGGCCAAGCGCCTCGGCTGGACCGAGTCGACCACCGTGTCCCGTCCGCTGGTTCCCGAGATCCTCGCGCTGCGCGAGGAGCTCTCGGCGAAGGGCATCGACCACATCGTCCTGGGCGGCATGGGCGGCTCGTCCCTCGCCCCCGAGGTGATCACGCGGACGGCCGGCGTCGAGCTGACCGTCCTCGACTCGACCGCCCCCGGTCAGGTGCTCGCGGCGCTGAACGACCGCCTCGCCTCGACCGCCGTCGTGATCTCGTCGAAGTCCGGCTCGACCGTCGAGACCGCGAGCCAGAAGAAGGCCTACGAGAAGGCGTTCACCGAGGCGGGCATCGACCCGCTCGAGCGCATCGTGATCGTGACCGACCCCGGTTCGCCGCTGGACCGGTCGTCCCGCGAGGCGGGCTACCGGGTCTTCAACGCCGACCCGAACATCGGCGGGCGCTTCTCAGCGCTCTCCGCGTTCGGACTCGTCCCGTCCGGCCTCGCCGGCGCCGACATCGAGGCCCTCCTCGACGAGGCGGCGGAGGCGTCGCTCGGCCTCGCGGTCGACTCCCCGGAGAACCCCGGACTCGTGCTCGGCGCGGCGATCGCGGCGACCAGCCCGCGTCGCGACAAGCTCGCGATCGTCGCCGACGGGACCCACATCGTGGGCTTCGCCGACTGGGCGGAGCAGCTCATCGCCGAGTCGACCGGCAAGGACGGCACGGGCATCCTCCCCGTCGTCCTCGGGACCCTCGCCCCCGAGCTCTCGGAGGACCTCGCCGACGTGCAGGTCGTCCGGCTGGTCGACGACGCCTCCGCGCTGCACCTGTTCCCGCGCGACCGCCACGAGGGCGAGATCCTGCTCTCCGGCTCGCTCGGCGCGCAGATGCTGACGTGGGAGTACGCGGTCGCCGTGGCGGGGCGCCTGCTCGGCATCAACCCGTTCGACCAGCCCGACGTCGAGTCGGCGAAGATCGCGACCCGGGCACTGCTCGAGAAGCGCCCCGAGCCCGAGGCCCCGGCGTTCACCGACTCCGGCATCGAGGTCACGGGCAGCCCCGTCGTCACCGAGGGCGTCTCCACCGTCGCCGAGGCCGTCGACCGTCTCCTCGCCCAGCTGGGCGAGGGCGGCTACGTCGCGATCCAGGCCTACGTCGACCGCCTCGCCCTCCCGCAGCTGGAGGGCGTCCGCGACCTCCTCGCCGCGCAGGCGCAGCGTCCCGTCACCTTCGGCTGGGGACCCCGGTTCCTGCACTCGACCGGTCAGTACCACAAGGGCGGCGCCCCGACCGGCGTCTTCCTGCAGATCACCGAGCGCGCGAGCACGGATCTCGCGATCCCGGACAGCCCGTTCACGTTCGGCCAGCTGATCCTCGCTCAGGCGGCAGGCGACGCGAGCGTGCTCGCCGAGCACGGCCGTCCGGTGCTGACGCTCACGCTGACGGATCCGGACGCCGACCTCGTGGCGCTCTTCGAGGCGCTCAACACCTGATCCACCGCGCGCGCCGCTCCGTCCCCGCAGGGGGCGGGGCGGGCGCGCGTGATCGCACCCCACCCACCTCGTCACCGAGAGCAGTGCGCCGGAGCATCCGGCACACAGAAGGACACTGCACATGTCTGTGGACATCACCCCCGAGTTCAACCCCCTGCGGTTGAGCTTCGACCGGCGGTTGAACCGGATCGCGGGCCCCAGCGGCCTCGTGATCTTCGGCGTCACCGGCGATCTCTCGCGCAAGAAGCTGATGCCGGCGGTCTACGACCTCGCCAACCGCGGCCTCCTGCCCCCCGGATTCGCGCTCGTCGGCTTCGCCCGTCGCGACTGGGACGACCAGGACTTCGAGCAGGTCGTGCACGACTCCGTCAAGAAGTACGCGCGCACCGAGTTCCACGAGGACGTCTGGGCCCAGCTGGCTCAGGGCATCCGCTTCGTGCAGGGCGAGTTCGACGACCCCGAGGCGTTCACCCGCCTCAAGACCGTTGTCGACGAGCTCGACCGCGAACGCGGCACGATGGGCAACTTCGCGTTCTACCTCTCGATCCCGCCGAAGTCCTTCCCGCAGGTCACCGAGCAGCTGCGCAGCTCGGGCCTGGCGGAGCAGAAGGAGGGCCAGTGGCGCCGCGTCGTCATCGAGAAGCCCTTCGGCAGCGACCTCACCACCGCCCGTGAGCTGAACGCCGTCGTCGAGTCGGTCTTCCCGCCCGACTCGGTCTTCCGCATCGACCACTACCTCGGCAAGGAGACCGTCCAGAACATCCTGGCTCTCCGCTTCGCCAACATGATGTACGAGCCCCTCTGGAACTCGAACTACGTCGACCACGTGCAGATCACCATGGCCGAGGACATCGGAGTGGGCGGCCGTGCCGGCTACTACGACGGCATCGGCGCCGCGCGCGACGTGATCCAGAACCACCTCCTCCAGCTCCTCGCCCTCACGGCGATGGAGGAGCCGATCTCGTTCGACGCCGCCGATCTGCGCGCAGAGAAGGAGAAGGTCCTCGCGGCGGTCCGTCTGCCGAAGGACCTGTCCACCGCCACCGCTCGCGGCCAGTACGCCGGCGGCTGGCAGGGCGGTGAGAAGGTGCTCGGCTTCCTCGAGGAGGACGGCATGAGCCCGACCTCGACGACCGAGACCTTCGCCGCGATGCGCCTGGACATCGGCACCCGCCGCTGGGCCGGCGTCCCGTTCTACCTCCGCGCCGGCAAGCGCCTCGGCCGCCGAGTCACGGAGATCGCGGTCGTCTTCAAGCGCGCGCCCCAGCAGCTGTTCGCCGAGAGCCAGACCACCTCGCTCGGTCAGAACGCGCTCGTCATCCGCGTTCAGCCCGACGAGGGCGTCACGATGCGCTTCGGCTCCAAGGTGCCCGGCGCCGGGATGCAGGTGCGCGACGTCACGATGGACTTCGGCTACGGCCACGCCTTCACCGAGGCGAGCCCGGAGGCCTACGAGCGTCTGATCCTCGACGTCCTCCTGGGCGAGCCGCCGCTCTTCCCCCGCCACGAGGAGGTCGAGCTCTCGTGGAAGATCCTCGACCCGATCGAGGAGTTCTGGGAGACCCAGGGCCAGCCCGAGCAGTACCGCCCCGGAACCTGGGGCCCCGAATCCGCCGACGAGCTCCTCGCTCGCGACGGCCGTACCTGGAGGCGTCCATGATCGTCGATCTGCCCGACACCACGACCAGCGAGGTCTCCAAGACCCTCGTCAAGATCCGCGAGGAGGGCGGCGCCGTCGCCCTCGGCCGCGTGCTCACCCTCATCATCGCGACCTCCCGCGGGCACGAGGAGGAGGCGATCGACGCGGCGAACGACGCGTCGCGCGAGCACCCCATGCGCGTCATCGTCGTCTCGAAAGACGACGGCCTGACGACCGTCCCCGTCAACGCCGCACCTCGGGTCGATGCGCAGATCAGGGTCGGCGGCGACGCCGGCGCGAGCGAGGTCGTCGTGCTCCGTCCGTTCGGGGACGCCGCGAACGACGAGGAGAGCCTCGTGACGGGTCTCCTGCTCCCGGACGCGCCCGTGGTCGCCTGGTGGCCGAACAGCGCGCCCGAGAGCGCGTCGAAGTCGCCCATCGGCCGCATCGCCCAGCGGCGCATCACCGACGCCTCGGCGCAGTCGAACCCGGCGGAGGCGCTGCACCACCTCGCCTCCACCTACGCCCCCGGGGACACCGACTTCGCCTGGACGCGGCTGACCCTCTGGCGCGCTCAGCTCGCCGCGGTCCTCGACCAGCCGCCGTACGAGCCGATCACGGCCGTCGAGGTCTCGGGTGCTCCCGACTCGCCGTCCACGATCCTGCTCGCCGCCTGGCTGCAGCTCGAGCTCGACATCCCGGTCGACCACGAGCTGACCATCAGCGCGACCGGGACGAGCGGCATCCACGGAGTCAAGCTGATCCGCGCATCGGGGACCATCGAGCTCGAGCGCTCGATCCCCAACGTGGCGACGCTGACCCAGCCGGAGCAGCCCGTCCACGACATCTCGCTCCCCCGCCGCAGCCTCCGCGACTGCCTGGCCGAGGAGCTGCGCAGGCTCGACCCGGATGACCTGTACGGTGAAGTCATCTCGCGCGGCGTCGACATGCTCTCCGAGCAGACCGGTGCCCGCAGCGCTTCCTGACACGGAGCCGACCACCCGCCGATCGGCAGACGCAACCGAAGGAGACCCCTCATGACCACCGAACGTCGAGTGCTCGTCCACCGCGACAAGCAGACCCTCGCCGGGTCGGTCGCCGCCCGCTTCATCACGAAGACGATCGACATCCTCGATGATCTCGGGACGGCGAACGTGATCCTGACCGGCGGCACGATGGGGGCGGCGACGCTCGCCGAGATCGGCTCCTCGTCGGCCTCGGGGAACGTGGACTGGTCGCGGGTGCACTTCTGGTGGGGGGACGAGCGCTGGGTCCCGCGCGGTCACGAGGACCGGAACGACGTGCAGGCGGGCGACCTGTTCACCCGCCTCGACGTCCCCGCGGGGAACGTGCACTCGTTCCCCGCGTCGGACGACGGGATCGACCTCGACGCGGCTGCGACCCTGTACGACGCCGAGCTCCGTGCGCACGCGACGGAGGGTCGCGACTACCCGCGCTTCGACATCACGTTCCTCGGAGTGGGTCCCGACGGTCACATCGCGTCGCTCTTCCCCGAGCGCTCGGCGATCCGCTCCACCGAGGCCGGCGTGCTCCCGGTGCGCAACTCCCCCAAGCCGCCCCCGGAGCGCCTCACCCTGACCCTCCCGCTGATCAACCAGTCGGACCGGATCTGGATGGTGCTCGCGGGCGCGGACAAGGCGTCTGCTCTCGGACTCGCGCTCGCGGGCGCGAACACGAACGAGGTGCCGGTCGCCGGAGCGTTCGGCCGCAAGCGCACGGTGTTCTTCGTCGACCAGGAGGCCGCGGCCGAGGTCCCGGAGTCGCTGATCGCTCCCAGCTACTGAGCTCGGCCCGGTGCACCCGGGTCCACGACGACGAAAGGCCCGATCCTCTGCGGATCGGGCCTTTCATCGTTCCTGACGGAGCAGGATCAGGAGGGGGTCGCGGTGCCGCGACGGGCACGCAGCTGCTGCAGCGCCTCCTCGAGGAGCTGGGCCGCCTCCGCCTCGGTGCGGCGCTCCTTCACGTACGCGAGGTGCGTCTTGTAGGGCTCGGTCTTCGCGACCTGCGGGGGGTTGTCTCGATCGCGACCCGCGGGAAGACCCGACTGCGGGGAGTCGATGACCTCGGGGATCTCGTCCTCGGGGAGGGCCGCCGAGAAGTGGCGCACCGTCTCGTTGCCGAGGGCGTCCCAGTAGGACACCGCCACGCGCTCCGCGTGGAAGCCCCGGTCCTGCTCGCCCATGGGTCCCGCGCCGACGCGCGAACCGCGGATTGCACTGCCGCCTGATGCCATTCCGTGTACCCCTATGCTCCGGTGTCGAACTTGGTGATGAGACCGAGCACCACGATGCACGCCAGCCAGACGAGGCCGAGGATCACGGTGATGCGGTTCAGGTTGCGCTCTGCGACGCCCGAGGCGCCGAGGTTGGAGGTGACTCCACCGCCGAACATGTCGGACAGTCCGCCGCCGCGCCCCTTGTGGAGCAGGATCAGCATGGTGAGCAGGAGGCTCGTGATGCCCAGGACGACCTGGAGCACGACCTGGAGGATGTCCACGCGGTACCTTTCGAAGTTCCGGCGCATTGCGCGCCCCGTCGAGTATAACGGCGCCTGCGAATCTCCGCGGAATGCGTCCACCCGTGTTCCCTCCGCTGTATACGGCTGGGAGGCGCGACTGCTGGAGTGCGCGGAGGGATGACTACTGAATCGGGTCGGAGGGGATGGCCTCATCGCGGTGCCTTCCCGCGCCCTTCGGGCGCCCGCCGGACCCGAGCCGGTCACCGCGACGAGACCACCCCCTCCGCCCGCGTACCGCGAGTCCCCCCATCAGCAGTTGCGGCGAAGGATCTGGAGACGAAGGTCGAGAGGAGGGGCCCCTTCCGGAGGGCCGATCGAACAACGGCTCTCGCGTAGCGAGGCCAACCGGCGATTCGCGTGCCAGCGAATCGTCGTGGCCGGACGCAGGACGCTCTGCAGAACGCACCCACCTCGAACAGCCGACTGCGCCACGCCGCGCAGGGAGCGGCGTGGAAACAAGCACAGCCGACCGCGCCACGCTGCGCAAGGAGCGGCGTGGACGACGAGAAGGGGGCGGGCCCATCGGGCCCGCCCCTTCTCGTCGCAGAAGCTCAGACTCCGACGTGGTTCCGGAACCTTGCGATCGCGGCGAACTCGTCGACCTGGAGGCTCGCGCCTCCGACGAGGGCGCCGTCGACGTCGGGCTCGCGCATGAAGCCGGCGATGTTGCCCGACTTCACCGAGCCGCCGTAGAGGATCCGGGTCTTCGCCGCGGTGTCGGCTCCGAGGATCTCGGAGACGACGCCGCGCAGCGCCTTGCAGACCTGCTGAGCCTGCTCGGGCGTCGCGGCCTGGCCGGAGCCGATGGCCCAGACGGGCTCGTACGCCACGACCAGGTCGGCGTCGGCCGGGAGACCGGTGAGGGCCTCCTTCAGCTGCGCGACCGGGACCGCGGACGGCCCGTGCTTCTCGAGGTCCTCGGCGGTCTCTCCGACGCAGACGATCGGCGGGACGCCGTGCTTGACGGCCGCCGCCGTCTTCGCAGCGATGTCCGCGTCCGTCTCGCCGTGGAGCGTGCGGCGCTCCGAGTGGCCGACGATCACGTAGTCGCAGTCGAGCTGCTTCAGGAACTGCCCCGAGATCTCGCCGGTGTAGGCCCCGCTGTCGAACTTCGACAGATCCTGCGCGCCGTACTTGAGCGGCAGCTTGTCGGAGTCGACGAGGATCTGCACCGGACGCAGGTCGGTGAAGGGCGGGAACACCGCGACCTCGACGCCGTCGAAGTCGTGATCCGCGTCCTTGAGGCTCCACGCGAGCTTCTGGACGAACGCGATGGCCTGGAGGTGGTCCAGGTTCATCTTCCAGTTGCCGGCGATGAGCGGGGTGCGGGTGTCTACTGCCATCCGAGGACCTCCAGTCCGGGGAGGCGCTTGCCCTCGAGGAATTCGAGGCTGGCTCCGCCTCCCGTCGAGATGTGACCGAACTGCCCGTCCTCGAAGCCGAGGGCGCGCACTGCGGCGGCCGAGTCACCGCCGCCGACGACGCTGAGTCCGTCGACCTCGGTGAGGGCCTGGGCGACGGCCTTCGTGCCGGCCGCGAACGGCTCGATCTCGAAGACGCCCATGGGGCCGTTCCAGAACACCGTCTTGGACGCCGCCACGATCTCGGCGAACCGCTTCGCGGTGTCCGGGCCGATGTCGAGGCCGAGACCGGAGGAACCCCACGGGGTGCCCTCGATCGCGTCCGCTGCAGCGGTCTCGTACTCCGCGTCGGCACCGAACTTCGACGCCACGACGACGTCGGTCGGCAGCACGATCTCGACGCCCAGCTCCTGGGCCTTCGAGAGGTAGCCGAGCACGGTGTCGATCTGGTCGGCTTCGAGCAGGCTGGATCCGACCTCGTGGCCCTGGGCCTTGAGGAAGGTGAACAGCATGCCGCCGCCGATGAGGATCGAGTCGACCCGTGGGAGCAGGTGATCGATGACGCCGAGCTTGTCCGACACCTTCGAGCCGCCGAGCACGACCGTGTAGGGGCGCTCGGGCTTCTCGGTGAGCCGGTCGAGCACCTCGAGCTCGGCTGCGATGAGCGTGCCTGCAGCGCTCGGGAGCAGCTGAGCGAGTTCGTACACGCTGGCCTGCTTGCGGTGGACGACGCCGAATCCGTCCGAGACGAAGGCGTCGCCGAAGGCGGCCAGCTCCTCGGCGAAGGCGCGGCGCTCGGCCTCGTCCTTGCTCGTCTCCCCCGCGTTGAAGCGGAGGTTCTCGAGCACAACGACCTCGCCCGCGGCGAGACCCTCGACGGCCGCGGACGCGGACTCGCCGACGGTGTCCTCGGCAAACGAGACCGGGGCGTCGAGCAGCTCGCCGAGCCGCTTCGCGACCGGAGCCAGGCTGTACTTCGGGTTCGGCTCCCCGTCGGGGCGCCCGAGGTGGCTCACGACCACGACTCGGGCACCCTCGGAGACGAGCCGCTGGAGGGTGGGCACCGACGCGCGCACGCGGCCGTCGTCCGTGATCGTTCCGTCCTTCAGGGGGACGTTCAGATCGCAGCGGACGACGACGCGCTTGCCTGCGAGGGAGCCCAGCGAGTCCAGGGTGCGGAACGTCACTGGTTCGGGGCCTTAGAGCTTGCCGGCGACGAACTCGGTGACGTCGACGAGGCGGTTGGAGTAGCCCCACTCGTTGTCGTACCAGGAGGCGACCTTGACCTGGCTGCCGATGACCTTCGTCAGGCCCGCGTCGAAGATCGAGGAGTGCGGGTCGGTCACGATGTCGCTCGAGACGATCGGGTCCTCGGTGTACTTGAGGATGCCCTTGAGGTCGCCCTCGGCGGCGGCCTTGTAGGCCGCGTTGATCTCCTCGACCGTGGCGGGCTTCGAGAGCTCGACGGTGAGGTCGGTGATCGAGCCGGTCGGGACCGGGACGCGCAGGGCGTAGCCGTCGAGCTTGCCGACGAGCTCGGGGATGACGAGGCCGAGGGCCTTGGCGGCGCCGGTCGACGTCGGGATGATGTTGACCGCGGCGGCGCGCGCACGGCGGAGGTCGCTGTGCGGGCCGTCCTGCAGGTTCTGGTCGGCGGTGTACGCGTGGACCGTCGTCATGAGACCGCGCTCGATGCCGAAGTTGTCGAGCAGCACCTTGGCGAGCGGCGCGAGGCAGTTCGTGGTGCACGACGCGTTCGAGATGATGTCGTGGGTGGCGGGGTCGTAGGTGCCCTCGTTCACGCCCAGGACCAGGGTCGCGACGTCGCTGCCGGTGGCGGGAGCGGAGACGATGACCTTCTTGGCGCCGGCGGTGATGTGCTTGCGCGCGTCCTCCGACTTGGTGAAGCGGCCGGTCGACTCGATGACGACGTCGACTCCCAGCTCGCCCCAGGGGAGGTTGGCGGGGTCGCGCTCCTCGAGCACGATGATGGGCTTGCCGTTGACGACGATCTTGTCGCCGTCGAGCTCCACCGTGGCGTCCAGACGGCCGGTGATGGAGTCGTACTTCAGGAGGTGCGCGAGCGCCTTGTTGTCGGTGAGGTCGTTGACCGCGACGATCTCGAGGTCGCTGCCCTTGGCGAGGGCCGCACGGAAGAAGTTACGGCCGATACGGCCGAAGCCGTTGATGCCGATCTTTACGGACACAGATTTCTCCTGGTGAGGAAGGGCACCCGGACGGTGCAGTGGAGGGTGGTGACGCAGTGAGGGCGTCCCGGGCCGGGCCCGGGACGCCGACATCGCTACGACAGTAGCAGCAGGCCCGAAGTCTTCTCGCGGGCCTTCTCGAAGCGCGCGGAGACGTCCGCCCAGTTCACGATGTTCCAGAACGCCTTCACGTAGTCGGCCTTCACATTGACGTAGTCGAGGTAGAAGGCGTGCTCCCACATGTCGAGCAGGAGCACCGGCACGGTCGCGGCGGCCAGGTTGCCCTGGTGGTCGTAGAGCTGCTCGATGATGAGCTTCTCGCCGAGGCTGTCCCAGGCGAGGATCGACCAGCCGGAGCCCTGGATGCCGAGGGCGGACGCGGTGAAGTGGGCGCGGAACTTGTCGAACGAGCCGAAGGAGTCGTCGATCGCCGCGGCGAGCTCGCCGACGGGCTTGTCGCCTCCGTCGGGCGAGAGGTTGTTCCAGAAGACCGTGTGGTTCACGTGACCGGCGAGGTTGAACGCGAGGTCCTTCTGCAGCTTGTTCACGTTCGCGAGGTTGTCGCTGTCGCGAGCGTCCTGGAGCGCGGCGAGGGCGGTGTTGGCGCCCGTCACGTAGGTGGCGTGGTGCTTGTCGTGGTGGAGCTCCATGATCCGCCCACTGATGTTCGGCTCGAGAGCCGAGTAGTCGTAGGGCAGTTCGGCGAGCGTGTAGTCAGCCATTCGCAATCTCCTGTTCGTGATCGTCGATCTCGAGGGGTCGACCGGCCTCGATCCGCCTCCCCGCGAAGGGGAGAACGGGCGCCGGAGGCGACCTGAGCGACGTCCCCAGTCTAGTGAGGAGGCCCCTTCGCACTCGGAGTCCCTCCGCCGTTCAACCAGCAGACACTCAGCGTTCGCACGACCGGGAGGACCGCGGATCCGCGGGTCAGAGGTCCTGGAGCTCCGGCGGGAGGTTGGCGTCGGTGCCCGGGATGTCGAGCTCGGAGGCGCGCTTGTCGGCCATCGCGAGCAGACGGCGGATGCGTCCCGCCACGGCGTCCTTCGTCATCGGCGGGTCGGCGTGGTGTCCCAGCTCGTCCAGGCTCGCGTCGCGGTGCGACAGGCGCAGCCGACCCGCGTAGCGCAGGTGCTCGGGGATGTCGTCGCCGAGGATCTCCATCGCGCGCTCGACCCGGGCGCAGGCGGCGACGGCGGCCTGAGCGGAGCGGCGGAGGTTCGCGTCGTCGAAGTTGACGAGGCGGTTCGCCGTCGCCCGGACCTCGCGGCGCTGGCGCAGCTCCTCCCAGCTCGCGACGGTCGCCGTCGCGCCCATGAGCGTGAGCATGGCGCTGATGCTCTCGCCGTCGCGGACGACGACCCTGTGGACGCCGCGCACCTCGCGCGACTTGGCCTGCACCCCGAGGCGGCCCGCCGCTCCGACGATCGCCATCGCCGCCTCGTTCCCGGGGCAGATGATCTCGAGCGCCGCCGAGCGGCCGGGGTCGGTCAGCGAACCCTGCGCCAGGAAGGCCCCGCGCCAGACGGCCGCCAGCTCCTCTCGGGAGCCGGTGGTCAGGCGGTTGGGCAGGCCGCGGACGGGACGGCCGCGCTGGTCGAGGAGGCCGGTCTGGCGCGCGAGGGTGTCGCCGCCCTCGACCACGCGGACGAGCCAGCTGGTCGTGCGGCGGGAGCCGCCCGCCGAGACGATGCTCCCCTCGCTGCGGACGCCGTAGAGCTCGGCGAGGTCGCGGCGGACCCGGGTCGCGAGCGGAGCCGAGTCGAGCTCGACCTCCACGGCGAGCCGGTTCGAGATGATGTGCAGTCCGCCGGAGAAGCGGAGGACGGTCGCCAGTTCAGCGGCGCGGACGGTGTTCTTGCGCGAGACGATCGCGACCAGTTCGCCCTTGACGTCTGCGGTGAGGGCCACGGAGTCTTCCTTACGTCGGGTGCGCGGCGGAGCGCGCGGGGATCATTCTCGGCCGAGGTCGCGGTGCGCCACGTTGACGGCGACTCCCGGGAGCTCGGCCAGCCGGGCCGCGATGCGGCCGGCGACGGCGACCGAGCGGTGCTTCCCTCCCGTGCATCCGACGGCGATGGTCGCGTGGCGCTTGTTCTCGCGCTGGTAGCCGTCGAGCACCGGGCGGAGTGCTCGCGAGTAGGAGTCGATGAACTCCTCCGCACCCTGCTGGGCCAGCACGTATTCTCTCACCTCTTCGTCGAGGCCGGTGTGCGGGCGGAGCTCGGGGATCCAGTAGGGATTGGGGAGGAAGCGCGCGTCGGCGACCATGTCGGCATCGGTCGGCAGGCCGTACTTGAAGCCGAAGCTCATGACGGTGACCTGCAGCCCCGCGCGACCCGCCTCCGCGAAGCGCTCGGTGATCGAGGTCGCCAGCTGGTGGATGTTGAGGTCCGAGGTGTCGATGACGATGTCGGCCGATTCACGCAGCTGAGCGAGGCGGGTCCGCTCGGCCGTGATGCCGTCGAGGAGGGTCCCGCGACCCTGGAGGGGGTGGGGGCGCCGCACCTGCTCGAACCGGCGCACGAGGGCTGCGTCGGTGGCCTCGAGGAAGACGACCCGGAGGTCGACCCCCGCGCGCAGCTCGCGGACGATCTCGCCGAGGTCGGCGAAGAAGTCGCGACCGCGGACGTCCACGACGGCGGCGATCTTGGGCAGGGTGTCCCCCGCGCGCTGCGCCAGATCGACGAGCGGCCGCAGCATCTGCGGCGGGAGATTGTCGACGACGTACCAGCCCAGGTCCTCCAGGGCGTTCGCGGCGGTCGACCGGCCTGCGCCGGACATCCCCGTGACGATCAGCACGTCCTGCTGCTCGCTCTCCGTGCTCATGCGGTCTCCGTGCTCGTGTGTGGAATCTCGGGCCCTCGATCGGGGCGCGCCCTGGTCTCCAGCCTAGGGCGTGCCTCCTGCGAGGCCGCCCGTCAGGGGTGCAGGTGAGTGTGGATCGCCGCCGCCAGAGTCGGGCCGATGCCCTTCACCTCGGCGATCTCGGCGTCGCTCGCCTCACGCAGCCGCGCGACCGAGCCGAAGTGCTTCAGCAGGTCGCGGACGCGGGTGCCGCCGAGGCCGGGGACCTCGCTCAGCTGGGAGGAGATGTCGCGCTTGCGGCGCTGCCGCTGGTGCGTGATGGCGAACCTGTGCGCCTCGTCGCGGATCCTCTGGAAGAGGAACAGCGCATCGCTGTTGCGCGGCAGGATCACCGGGAAGTCCGAGTCGGGCAGCCAGATCTCCTCGAGCCGCTTCGCGATGCCGCAGAGCGTGATGCCGGTGACTCCGGATTCGTCGAGCGCCCGCTGCGCCGCGGCGACCTGCGGCTGGCCGCCGTCGACGATCAGGAGGTTCGGCGGGTAGGAGAACTTGCGGCGCTTGGCCTCCCCCGTCTCAGGATCGATCGCCGCGGCCTCCACCGGCTCCTTCAGATAGGCGAGCCGGCGGGTCAGCACCTGGTGCAGCGACTCGGTGTCGTCGGTGGAGTCGGCGATGGAGAAACGGCGGTACTGGTCCTTGCGCGCCAGGCCGTCCTCGAAGACGACCATCGACGCGACGATGTTCGTGCCGCTGAGGTGGGAGACGTCGTAGCACTCCATCCGCAGCGGCGCCTCCTCCATGCCGAGCGCGTCGCGGATGTCCTCCAGGGCCTGCGTGCGCGCGGTGAAGTCGGCGGAGCGGCGGGTCTTGTAGAGCATGAGCGAGTGGCCGGCGTTCTGGGTGGCGGTCTCGAGCAACGCGGCCTTGTCTCCGCGCTGGGCTGCGCGCAGGCGCACGTTCGCGCCGCGCAGCCCGCTCAGCCACTCCTCGAGCGCCTCCGAGTCCTCGGGCAGCTCGGGCACGACGACCTCCCGCGGTGGGATGTCGCCCGTCTCGTACGCCGCCTGGAGCGCCGTGTCGACGAGCTCCGCGGTCGTCATGTCGAGCTCCTTGTCGACGACCCAGCCGCGCTCGCCGCGGATGCGGCCTCCGCGGACTCGGAACTGCTGCACCGAGGCGGCGAGCTCGTCGTGGACGATCGCGTAGAGGTCGACGTCGACGTTGTCCTTGAGGACGACCGCGCTCTTCGCGAGCACGGCGTCCAGTGCAGACGCCTGGTCGCGGAGCTTCGCCGCACGCTCGTACTGGAAGTCGGCGGCCGCCTCGCGCATCTCCTTCTCGAGCTCGCCGATCATCCGGCGGTCGTGGCTGCCCATGAACGCCACGAAGCGGTCGACCATCGCGCGGTGCTCGGCGAACGTGACCCGGTGCGAGCAGGGTCCGCCGCAGCGCCCGATCTGCGAGGCGAAGCAGGGCTTGCCGCTCTGCATCGCGCGCTTGTAGTTCGAGTCGTTGCAGGTCCTGATCGGGAAGGCCTTGATCATCAGATCGATGGTCTCGTGGATCGCCCAGATCTTGGGGTACGGGCCGAAGTAGCGCGCCCCGCGGATCTTGGAGTTGCGGGTCACCATCACCCGCGGCGCCTCGTCGCCCAGGGTCACCGCCATGTACGGGTACGACTTGTCGTCCCGGAACTTGACGTTGAAGGGCGGGTCGAACTCGTTGATCCAGGTGAACTCGAGCTGCAGGGCCTCGACGTCGGTGCCGACGACGGTCCACTCGACCCCGGACGCCGAGAGCACCATCCGCCGGGTGCGCTCGTGCAGGCTCGGCAGGGGGGCGAAGTAGTTGCTCAGCCGGGCTCGGAGGTTCTTGGCCTTGCCCACGTAGAGGACCCGGCCCCGGGCGTCCTTGAAGCGGTAGACGCCCGGGAGGGTCGGGATCTCGCCGGCCTTGGGCCGGTAGTCGACGGTCTGCGTCATGCCTCGGTCTGTCCGTCCGCGCCGGTCACTCGAGGATCTCGGCGAGGAACGAGCCGGTGTGGCTCTCGGGCACCTTCGCGACCTTCTCGGGGGTGCCGATCGCGACGACCTGGCCGCCGCCGGCACCGCCCTCGGGTCCCATGTCGATCAGCCAGTCGGCCGACTTGATGACGTCGAGGTTGTGCTCGATGGTGATGACCGTGTTGCCCTTGTCGACCAGGCCGTTGAGCACGAGCAGGAGCTTGCGGACGTCCTCGAAGTGCAGACCGGTGGTCGGCTCGTCGAGCACGTAGACGCTCCGCCCGTTGGAGCGGCGCTGCAGCTCGGTGGCGAGCTTGACGCGCTGCGCCTCCCCGCCCGAGAGCGTGGTGGCGCTCTGCCCGAGCCGGACGTAGCCGAGGCCGACGTCGACGAGGGTCTTCAGGAAGCGGTGGATCGCCGTGATCGGCTCGAAGAACTCGGCCGCCTCGGCGATCGGCATGTCGAGGACCTCGGCGATGCTCTTGCCCTTGTAGTGCACCGTGAGGGTGTCGCGGTTGTACCGCGCTCCCCCGCACACCTCGCAGGAGACGTAGACGTCGGGCAGGAAGTTCATCTCGATCTTGATCGTGCCGTCTCCCGAGCACGCCTCGCAGCGGCCGCCCTTAACGTTGAAGCTGAACCGGCCCGGCAGGTATCCGCGGGCCTTCGCCTCGGTCGTCTCGGCGAAGAGGTTGCGGATGCGGTCGAAGACGCCCGTGTAGGTCGCCGGGTTGGAGCGCGGGGTGCGGCCGATCGGGTTCTGGTCGACGTGCACCACCTTGTCGAGGTTCTCGAGACCGGTGACGCGGGTGTGCTTGCCCGGAACCTTGCGGGCGCCGTTGAGCTGGTTGGCGAGCACCCGGTAGAGGATGTCGTTCACGAGCGTGCTCTTGCCGGAGCCCGAGACTCCCGTGACCGCGACGAACGCGCCGAGGGGGAACTCGACGTCGACCTTCTGCAGATTGTTCGCCGACGCCCCGACCACCTTGATGACGCGCTTGCGGTCGATCTTCCGGCGCTTCTCCGGCACCTCGATCGACTTGCGTCCGGAGACGTAGTCGCCCGTGAGGGAGTGCGTGTTCTGGAGCAGCTCGGCGTAGGAGCCCGAGTGCACGACCTTGCCGCCGTTGACGCCCGCGCCCGGTCCGATGTCGACGATCCAATCGGCGGTGCGGATGGTGTCCTCGTCGTGCTCGACGACGATGAGCGTGTTGCCCAGGTCGCGCAGCTTGATGAGGGTGTCGATGAGGCGGCGGTTGTCGCGCTGGTGCAGGCCGATGCTCGGCTCGTCGAGCACGTAGAGCACGCCGGTCAGGCCGGACCCGATCTGCGTGGCCAGGCGGATGCGCTGCGCCTCACCGCCCGAGAGCGATCCCGCGGCCCGCGAGAGGTTGAGGTAGTTGAGACCGACCTCGATCAGGAAGTCGAGGCGGGCCTTGATCTCGCGGAGCACCTGTGCGGCGATGTGCGCCTCGCGGTCGGTCAGCTCGAGCCGGCCCATGAACTCCTGGGCGTCGCCGAGGCTCAGGTCGGCGACATCGGCGATGCTCGCTCCGTGCACGAGGACCGCGAGGACCTCGGGCTTCAGGCGCGTGCCCTTGCAGACCGGGCACGCGACCTCGCGGAGGAACTCGGCCCAGCGCGAGCGCTGGACGTCGGTCTCGGCCTGCACGTACTGCCGCTCGATGTAGGGCACCACGCCCTCGAAGCCCGACGTGTAGCTCATCTCACGGCCGTAGCGGTTCTTCCACTTGACCTTGACCTCGAAGTTGTCGCCGTGCAGGACGGCCTGCTGCACCTCGGAGCTCAGTCGCTTCCACGGGGTGGACAGCGAGAACCCGAGATCGCGCGAGAGGCCGTCGAGCAGCTTCTCGTAGTACTGGAAGAGGCCCTTGCCCTGCGTGGTCCAGGGGATGATGACGCCCTCGGCGATGCTGAGGTCGGGGTCGCCGAGCAGGAGCTCGTCGTCGACGGACATGCGGGTGCCGAGGCCGGAGCACTCGGGGCAGGCGCCGAAGGGCGCGTTGAACGAGAAGGTGCGCGGCTCGATCTCGGTGAGAGAGATCGGGTGGTTGTTGGGGCAGGACAGCTTCTCGGAGTAGGTGGTCCACGCGCCGTCGCCCTCGCCGTCGACGAAGTTGATCTGCACGATGCCGTCGGTGAGGCGCAGCGCGGTCTCGAGCGAGTCGGTGAGGCGCCCGAGGATGTCGGGGCCGGCGACGAGGCGGTCGACCACGACCGAGATGTCGTGCTTGAACTGCTTCTTGAGCGTCGGCGGATCACTGAGCTGGATCAGCTTGCCGTCGACCATGGCGCGCGAGTAGCCGCCCGCGGTGAGCTCCTTGAAGAGGTCGACGAACTCGCCCTTCTTCTGCGAGACGACGGGACTCAGGATCTGGTACCGCGTGCCCTCGTCGAGCTCCATGAGCTGATCGGCGATCTGCTGGACGGTCTGCGCCGAGATCTTCTCGCCGCAGACGGGGCAGTGCGGAACTCCGATGCGCGCCCAGAGCAAGCGCATGTAGTCGAAGATCTCGGTGATCGTGCCGACCGTCGAGCGCGGGTTGCGGTTCGTCGACTTCTGGTCGATCGACACCGCCGGGCTGAGGCCCTCGATGAAGTCGACGTCCGGTCGGTCGACCTGACCCAGGAACTGACGCGCGTACGCGGAGAGCGACTCGACGTAGCGGCGCTGCCCCTCCGCGAAGATCGTGTCGAACGCGAGCGAGGACTTGCCGGACCCGGACAGGCCCGTGAAGACCACCATCGAATCGCGCGGGATCTCGAGGTCGACGTCCTGCAGGTTGTGCACCCGGGCGCCGCTGACCACCAGCTTCGAGACGGAGTCGTCCAGCTGGGAGACGAACCGATGGGGGTGGTGGGAGTGCTCGGAGGGAGCGGGAGCAGGGTCTTTGACAGCGTTCGAGATCGACACCTCGAAAGTGTATGCGGAGCCACCGACATCGCCGGCTGGCGTTCGCTGGGCGCTGATCCGCCCCCTCCGAGCTTGCGGATCAGGTCAGGTGACCGGCCTTCTCCATCTGCCGCAGCTCGCGCTTGAGCTCCGACACCTCGTCGCGCAGGCGCGCCGCGAGCTCGAACTTCAGCTCGCCCGCCGCCTGCAGCATCTGACCGTTGAGGTCGCCGATGATCGCCTCGAGGTCGTTGCCGCCGTTGGCGGCGAGACCCTGGCGGCGCAGGTTGGGGGTGGGGCTCTTCTTCTTCGCGTCGCGGCCCGCGAGCAGCTTCGCCGTGTCGGCGCCCTCGCGGGCGAGGACCTCGGTGATGTCGGCGATCTTCTTGCGCAGCGGGGTCGGGTCGATCCCGTGCTCGAGGTTGTACGCCACCTGCTTCTCGCGCCGTCGATCGGTCTCGTCGATCGCGAGCCGCATCGAGTCAGTCACCTTGTCGGCGTACATGTGCACCTCGCCGGAGACGTTGCGGGCGGCGCGGCCGATGGTCTGGATGAGCGAGGTGGACGAGCGGAGGAAGCCCTCCTTGTCGGCGTCGAGGATCGCGACCAGCGAGACCTCGGGGAGGTCGAGTCCCTCGCGCAGCAGGTTGATGCCGACGAGGACGTCGTAGACGCCGGCGCGGAGCTCGGACAGCAGCTCGACTCGGCGGAGCGTGTCGACGTCGGAGTGGAGGTAGCGCACGCGGACGCCCGCCTCCGTGAGGAAGTCGGTGAGCTCCTCGGCCATCCGCTTGGTCAGGGTCGTGACCAGGATCCGCTCGTCGCGCTCGGTGCGGCGCTTGATCTCCTCGAGGAGATCGTCGATCTGGCCCTTGGTCGGCTTGACGACGATCTCGGGATCGATGAGGCCGGTGGGGCGGATGATCTGCTCGACGATGCCGTCGGCGATGCCCATCTCGTAGCGGCCCGGGGTCGCGGAGAGGTAGACGGTCTGACCTACGCGGTCCTTGAACTCCTCCCACTTCAGCGGGCGGTTGTCCATCGCGGAGGGAAGACGGAAGCCGTGCTCGACGAGCGTGCGCTTGCGGGACGCGTCGCCCTCGTACATCGCACCGATCTGCGGCACGGTGACGTGCGACTCGTCGATGACGACGAGGAAGTCGTCCGGGAAGTAGTCGAGCAGGCAGTGGGGGGCCTCGCCCGACTGGCGGCCGTCGATGTGGCGGGAGTAGTTCTCGATGCCGGAGCAGAAGCCGATCTGCTGCATCATCTCGAGGTCGAAGGTGGTGCGCATCCGCAGGCGCTGCGCCTCGAGGAGCTTGTTCTGCTTCTCGAGGTCGGACAGGCGCACCTCGAGCTCCTGCTGGATGGTGTCGATCGCCCGGTGCATGACATCCTGACTGGCGACGTAGTGCGAGCCGGGGAACACCGAGACGGAGTCGAGCTTGCGCACGATGTCGCCGGTCAGCGGGTGCAGCGTGTAGAGCGCCTCGATCTCGTCGCCGAACATCTCGATGCGGATCGCGAGCTCCTCGTACATGGGGATGATCTCGATCGTGTCGCCGCGGACGCGGAAGGTGCCCCGGGCGAAGTCGACGTCGTTGCGCGCGTACTGCATCGACACGAACTTGCGGATGAGTCGATCGCGGTCGACCCGCTGCCCGACCTGCAGGGCCACCATCGCCTCGAGGTACTGCTCGGGCTGACCGAGGCCGTAGATGCACGAGACCGTGGAGACGACGATGACGTCGCGGCGGCTGAGCAGGGAGTTCGTCGTCGAATGGCGCAGGCGCTCGACCTCGGCGTTGACCGAGCTGTCCTTCTCGATGAAGGTGTCGGTCTGCGGGACGTACGCCTCAGGCTGGTAGTAGTCGTAGTACGACACGAAGTACTCGACGGCGTTGTTCGGGAAGAGCTCGCGGAACTCGTTCGCGAGCTGCGCGGCGAGGGTCTTGTTGTGCGCCAGGACGAGCGTGGGCCGCTGCACGGCCTCGACGAGCCAGGCGGTGGTCGCGGACTTGCCGGTGCCGGTGGCGCCGAGGAGGACCACGTCGGTCTCGCCGGCGGTGATGCGCGCGCTCAGATCGGCGATGGCGCGGGGCTGGTCACCGCTCGGCTTGTATTCGCTGACGACCTCGAACGGGTGCACGGCACGGGTTGGCTCCATGAGTCGAAGCGTAGCCGCGACCACCGACACCCGACGCGGCGTGCGCTCCGGGCGAACGCCTCCCCCGCCGACACGCTCACTGCGTCCGGCTCAGCTCCGCCCACAGCTCGTCGGCGCGGGCGAGCGTCTGCTCCAGCGATCCGCTCGAGTCGAGGACGCGGTCGGCCAACGCGAGCCGCTCCTCGTCGCTCGCCTGAGCGGTGACGCGGGAGCGCGCCTCCGTCTCGCTGAGGCCTCTGAGGGCGATCAGCCTCTCGATGCGCGTCTGCTGCGGCGCGTGCACGACGACGACCTCGTCGAACTCGGCCGAGCCCCTGCCCTCGGCGAGCAGGGGGACGTCGTAGACGACGACCGCCGCCGGGTCCGCCGCACCCGCCTCGGCGAAGAGCCGCTGCGACCGCTCCGTCACCGCGGGATGGGTGATCGCGTTCAGATCGGCGCGCGCAGCGGCGTCCGAGAAGATCACCGCTCCGAGGGCCGCGCGGTCGAGCGTGCCGTCCTCACGGATCATCGGTGCCCCGAACCGCTCGGCGATGGCCTCGAGAGCGGGCTCCCCCGGTTCGACGACCTCGCGGGCGAGACGATCGGCGTCGACCACCACGGCTCCGTGCTCGGCGAGGCGGCGGGCGACGGTCGACTTCCCCGAGGCGATGCCTCCGGTCAGGGCTACGAGATGCACGCGGCCACCCTACCCAGCGCCCCCGGGAACGCCGAACGGCCGGCCCCCGAGGGGACCGGCCGTTCGTGGAGTGCACTCGATCAGTTGTTCGAGGACAGCTTCTCGCGCAGTGCGGCGAGCGACTCGTCATCGGCGAGGGTGCCGCCGGTGGTCGACTCGTTGGTGAAGCCGCCGCCGACCGAGACGCCCTCGGAGACGGTGGCCGCCTCCTCCTGCGACTTGGCGACCTGAGCCTTGTGGGCCTCCCAGCGGGCCTGCGCCGCTGCGTACTCGAGCTCCCAGGCCTCGCGCTGCGACTCGAAGCCCTCGCGCCACTCGTTGGTCTCCGGGTCGAAGCCCTCGGGGTACTTGTAGTTCCCCTGGTCGTCGTACTCGGTGGCCATGCCGTAGAGCGCCGGGTCGAACTCGGTGCCCTCGGGGTCGACGTTCTCGTTCGCCTGCTTGAGCGAGAGCGAGATGCGACGGCGGTCGAGGTCGATGTCGATGACCTTGACGAACACCTCTTCGCCGACCGACACGACCTGCTCGGCGAGCTCGACGTGCTTGCCCGACAGCTCGGAGATGTGGACGAGGCCCTCGATGCCGTCCGCGACGCGGACGAACGCACCGAACGGGACCAGCTTCGTGACCTTGCCCGGGGCGACCTGGCCGATCGCGTGGGTGCGGGCGAAGACCTGCCACGGGTCCTCCTGGGTCGCCTTGAGCGAGAGCGACACGCGCTCGCGGTCGAGGTCGACCTCGAGGATCTCGACGGTGACCTCCTGGCCCACCTCGACGACCTCGGAGGCGTGCTCGATGTGCTTCCAGGAGAGCTCGGAGACGTGGACGAGACCGTCGACGCCGCCGAGGTCGACGAACGCACCGAAGTTGACGATCGAGGACACGACGCCCTTGCGGACCTGACCCTTGTGCAGGTTGTTCAGGAACGTGGTGCGGCTCTCGGACTGCGTCTGCTCGAGGAGCGCACGGCGCGACAGGACCACATTGTTGCGGTTCTTGTCGAGCTCGAGGATCTTCGCCTCGATCTCCTGGCCGAGGTACGGCGTGAGGTCGCGGACGCGGCGCAGCTCGATGAGCGAGGCCGGAAGGAAGCCGCGGAGGCCGATGTCGACGATGAGCCCGCCCTTGACGACCTCGATGACCGAACCGGTGACGACACCGTCGGACTCCTTGATCTTCTCGACGTCGCCCCATGCGCGCTCGTACTGCGCACGCTTCTTCGAGAGGATCAGGCGACCCTCCTTGTCCTCCTTCTGCAGGACGAGGGCTTCGACGCTGTCGCCCACGTTGACGACCTCGGAGGGGTCGACGTCGTGCTTGATGGAGAGTTCGCGCGAGGGGATGACGCCCTCGGTCTTGTAGCCGACGTCGAGGAGGACCTCGTCGCGGTCGATCTTCACGACGGTGCCTTCGATGAGGTCTCCGTCGTTGAAGAACTTCAGAGTCTTTTCGACCGCGGCAAGAAAGTCTTCAGCAGACCCGATGTCGTTGATCGCGACCTGCTTGGCTGCCTTTTCGGTCGTTGCGGTTGTCATTAAAGGGATGCTCCAGGATGGATGGGTATCGGGCGGCGGGCACCGGCGCGGCTCTCGACGCGACCGAGTGGTGACCACCGCGGTGTATGAGGGGATGTGCCGTCGTCCGGCGGCGGCTCCGACGCGACCGGGCCGTGACCCGGAGCCTCTTCGCACGCCGTGGCACGGCGGCGCCACAAACGTGACGGTCAAGCCTATCGAACCCGGGAGCGCAGTGGCAATCGCCCGCGGTTCCGCTCGGAGCGATCCGGGAGCGGCACTCCCGGACAGGATCAGGACGCGAGACTCGCGCGCAGAGTGTCGAGGCCGACCCCGCCGAGATCGAGGGCGCGGCGGTGGAACGCCGCGAGCGAGAACGCGTCCCCCTCGCGGGCCGCGGCGTCGTCGCGCAGCTGCTCCCAGATCCGCTGGCCGACCTTGTAGGACGGCGCCTGTCCCGGCCAGCCCAGGTAGCGGTTCACCTCGAAGCGGATGAACGCGTCGTCCATGTTCACGTTCCGCCTCATGAAGGCGAGGGCCGACTCCGCGGTCCAGATCTCGTCCGTCCCCGGCATCCGCTTGCCCAGGTGCACGCCGATGTCCAGGACCACGCGCGCGGCGCGCATCCGCTGGCCGTCGAGCATGCCGAGGCGGTCGGCCGGGTCGTCGAGGTAGCCGAAGCCCTCCATGAGCCGCTCGGCGTAGAGCGCCCAGCCCTCGGCGTGACCCGAGCTGCCGGCGAGCTGCCGCCGCCAGGTGTTCAGGCTCGCCCGGTTGTACACGGCCTGACCCACCTGCAGGTGGTGACCGGGGACGCCCTCGTGGTAGACGGTCGTCAGCTCCCGCCAGGTGGCGAACTCGGTGACGCCCTCGGGCACCGACCACCACATCCGTCCCGGACGCGCGAAGTCGTCGCTCGGGCCGGTGTAGTAGATCCCGCCCTCGTGCGTCGGCGCGATGAGGCACTCGAGCCGCAGAAGCTCCTCGGGGATGTCGAACGCCGTCTCCGCGAGCTCGCGGACGGCGCGGTCGCTCGTCTCCTGCATCCAGCGCTGCAGGGCGTCGACGCCGTGCAGCGTGCGGGACGGGTCGGCGTCGAGGTGGGCGATGGCCTCGGCGACCGAGGCGCCGGGCAGGATCTCCCGGGCGATCGCCTCCTGCTCGGCCGTCATGCGGGCGAGCTCCTCGATCCCCCACTCGTAGGTCTCGTCGAGGTCGACGACCGCTCCGAGGAAGCGGCGGGACTGGAGTGCGTAGTGCTCGCGGCCGACGGCGTCCTGCTCGCTCGCGGCGGGATCGAGCTCGCTGCGGAGGAATCGCTCGAGCTCGCCGTAGGCGGCGGCGGCGCGCCTCGCGCCCTCCTCGAGCCGACCGGCGAGCGAGGCGGGCAGGGATCCCTCGGCCGGCGCCGCGTCGGCGGCGAGCTCGGCGAAGAAGCCGCGGGGCGCCGCGACCTTCGCGGCCTGCTCGGCGACGAGGCCGACCTGGCGACGTGCGGGGACCACTCCCCTGCGGATGCCTTCGCGCAGGGTCTCGGCGTACCCGGTGAGCGCGGAGGGCAGGGCGTGGAGGCGCTCGGCGACGTCCTCCCAGTCGCTCACCTCGGCGGTGGGCATGAGATCGAAGACATCGCGCAGCTCCTGCGCCGGTGAGGCGATGACGTTGAGATCGCGCAGCGGCAGACCCGCCTCGTGCGCCTCGAGCGCCAGCCGGAGCTCCGCACCGAGATCGGCGACGGTGACGCGGTCGACGGCGTCGACGGGGGCTGCGGCCTCCAGCTCCGCCAGCGCGGCCGCCGTCGCGGCACGGGAGCGCTCGAGTCCGTCCGGCGACAGATCGGCGAGGCCTCCCCCCGGCCGTCCGAGCCAGGTCCCCACCGCGGGGTCGAGCTCGACGAGGGTGTCGACCCAGCGCTCGGCGACCTGGTCGACGGCGGAGGGCTCACGGGGATTCGCAGTCATGCTCCGAGCCTAGCCAGGACGCGTGGGCGCCCGTCGCGAGCCGTCAGTGCGCGGCGGCGTCCCAGTTCGCCCCGTGCCCGACCTGGACCTCGAGCGGGACCGACAGATCCGCGGCGTGCGCCATCCGGTTCCTCACGACCGCCTCGAGGGCCTCCTCCTCGCCGGGGGTGACATCGAAGATCAGCTCGTCGTGCACCTGGAGGAGCATCCGCGAGCCCAGGCCCTGCTCGTCGAGATCGGACTGCACGCCGATCATCGCGATCTTCATGATGTCGGCGGCGGAGCCCTGGATCGGCGAGTTCAGGGCCGCGCGCTCGGCGTTGTCGCGCAGCACGCGGTTGGCGCTCTGCAGGTCCGGGAACGGCCGGCGGCGGCCGAAGATCGTCTCGGTGTAGCCCGTCTCGCGCGCCTGCTCGACGACGCTGCGCAGGTAGTCGCGCACCGCGCCGAAGCGGACGAAGTAGTCGGTCATCAGCTGCTTGGCCTCGGCGCTCGAGATCCGGAGCTGCTTCGACAGGCCGAAGGCGCTGAGTCCGTAGGCCAGACCGTAGGACATCGCCTTGACCTTGTTGCGCATCGCCGAGGTGACGTCGCCGGGCTCGACGCCGAAGATCCGCGACCCGACGAAGCGGTGCAGGTCCTCGCCGCTGTGGAACGCCTCGATGAGCCCGGCGTCGCCCGAGAGGTGCGCCATGATCCGCATCTCGATCTGCGAGTAGTCCGCGGTGAGCAGGGTGCTCGCGTCGTCGCTGTGCACGAACGCGGTGCGGATCCGGCGCCCGACCTCGCTGCGCACCGGGATGTTCTGCAGGTTGGGATCGTTCGAGGAGATGCGGCCGGTGGCCGTCCCTGTCTGGTCGTAGCTGGTGTGGATCCGCCGGTCGGGCGTCACCGACTTCTCGAGGGTCTCGATGATCTGCTTGAGCTTGGTCGCGTCCCGGTGCTCGAGCAGGAGGCCGAGGAACGGGTGCGGGTGCGACTCCTGCAGGTCGGCGAGAGCGGAGGCGTCGGTCGTGTAGCCCGTCTTCGTCGCCCGGGTCTTCGGCATCGCGAGCTCCTCGAAGAGGACCTGCTGGAGCTGCTTCGGCGAGCCGAGGTTCATCTCGTGGCCGATCTCGGCGAACGCGCGGCTCGCGAGGTCGGCGGACGTCGTGGTCAGCTCGCCGCGGAGCCGCGCGAGCACCTCGGGATCGATCGCCACGCCGGTCAGCTCGACGGTCGCGAGGACCTGCACGATCGGCAGCTCGATGTCAACGAGGACCGACAGCATGCCCTCGCCGAGCATCTCGGTGAGGACGCCGACGAGGCGGAACGCGTACCACGCCTCGGTCGCGGAGCTCATCGGCTCGACGGTCGGCACGAGCTGGTTCGGGTCGCCCTGCGCCATCGTCTCGTCGAGGTACTGCGAGACCTGCGCGGGCAGCGTCGCCGCGTGGCCCGTGGGCTGCAGGAGCCACGCCGCGATGCGGGTGTCGAACGCCAGGCCTGCGACCGGGAGGCCGGCGGTGCGCAGCGCCTTCACCTGCGGCTTCGCGTCGGCGAAGTACTTGGGCGCGTCGCTCGCCAGCCACTGCTCGAGGCCCGTGTAGTCGGGGCGGTCGGCCGCCCAGGGGACGAACGCCGACTCCTTCTCGACCGACAGGCCGATGCCCTCGAGGCCGTCGGGGCCGACCTGCGCCTGGACGGCGACGGGGGTCGTGCCCTTGGCCGAGACCGTGTCGAGCCAGTGCGCGAGCTCCTCGTCGACCATCGTCCGCACCGCGGGCGCCGCGGTCGTGACGGTGTCGCCGGCGAGCGCGGCGGCCGCTCCCTCGACGCCCTCGTCGGCGGCGATCGTGAGGACGCGCTCCTGGAGGGTCTTGAACTCCAGGCGCGAGAAGATCTCGCGCACCGCGTCGGGGTCGATCGGCTGCCGGGCGAGGTCGGTCGGGCCCAGCGGCAGCTCGACGTCGGTGACGAGGCGGTTCAGCCTGCGGTTGCGGAGGGCGTTCTCCTTCTGCTCGCGCAGCTTCTCTCCGACGACGCCCTTGATCTCGTCGGCGTGGGCGATGATGTCGGCGACCGTGCCGTACTGGTTGACCCACTTCGCCGCGGTCTTCGGCCCGACCTTGTCGACCCCGGGCAGGTTGTCGCTCGTCTCGCCGACCAGGGCCGCGATCTCGGGGTACTGGTGGGGCTCGACGCCGTACTTCTCGAACACCTTGTCGCGGTCGTAGCGGGTGAGCTGCGAGACGCCCTGCGTCGACGGGTAGAGGAGGGTGACGTCGGGCGTGACGAGCTGGATCGTGTCGCGATCACCCGAGACGACGAGCACCCGGTAGCCGGCCTCCGCGCCCTGCTTCGCGAGAGTGGCGAGGATGTCGTCGGCCTCGAAGTCCTCCTTCGAGACGGTGCGGATGTTCATCGCGTGCAGCGCCTGCTCGAGGAGCGGGACCTGCCCCTTGAACTCGGGCGGGGTCTCTCCGCGGGTTCCCTTGTACTCGGGGTACTCGCGGGTGCGGAACGAGTAGCGCGAGATGTCGAACGCGACGCCGAGGTGGGTCGGCTTCTCGTTCTTCAGCAGCAGGATCAGCATCGACAGGAAGCCGTGGATGGCGTTCGTGTGCTGGCCGTCGCGGGTCTGGAAACTGTCGACCGGGAGCGCGTAGAACGCCCGGAACGCCAGGGAATGGCCGTCGACGAGCAAGAGGGTAGGCTGTTCCGGATCTGACACACGGCAAGACTACACAGCGCCTCCGACACCGGATCCGGACGGTTCCGAGCCGCTGGTCGAGGGCCTCGCAGGACGCGACGACGAGGAGATCCGTGACCGACTCAGCCCCCCTCGACACCTCCTGGGTCCGGCCCCCCGCGATCGACCTCGTGGCCGGGATCGGCCGCGGGATGGGAGAGCTCGCCGAGCGGATGGGCATCGTCTGGCACGAGCTCTCGCCGCAGCACTCCGTCGCCTCCATGCCGGTGGAGGGCAATCGCCAGCCCGTCGGGATCCTGCACGGCGGGGCGCACGTCGTGCTGGCCGAGTCGATGGGCTCGATCGCCGCGAACATCCACGCGGGCGAGGGCCGGATCGCGATGGGGATCGAGCTGAACGCGAGCCACAGCCGCTCGGTCCGCTCCGGCTTCGTCATCGCCACCTGCGACGCGATCCACCTCGGGGGAACGCTGGCGACCCACGAGATCGTCGTCCGCGACGAGGCCGGGCGCCGCCTCTCGACGGTGCGGATCACCAACATCCTGCGCTGACCCGACCGGCCGCGGCTCCGTCCGCAAGCCCCGGTCGTGTCGCAGTCCGGAGCCTAGGCTCGCTGCGTGACCTTCCGCGACCTCCTCAAGAGCCTCCCGTCCATGCCCTCCGAGCTGCCGTCCTTCGACGCCGACGCCGCACCGGACGAGCCGCTCGACCTGTTCGGCCGGTGGCTGCAGGAGGCCGCGACCGCCGGCCAGCTGCTCCCCCACGGCGCCACCCTCTCGACGGCCGGCGCCGACGGCCGGGTCGGCGCCCGGGTGCTCGTCCTGAGGAACGTCGACGAGCAGGGCTGGGCCTTCTCCACCCATGCCACGAGCCCCAAGGGGCGGGAGATGGAGGAGAACCCGCACGCCGCGCTGACCTTCTTCTGGCCCGTGCAGGGGCGTCAGGTCCGCGTCGAGGGACGGATCGTGCGCGGCTCCGCGGCCGAATCGGCCGAGGACTTCCGCCGCCGATCGGAGGCGGGCCGCACCGCGCTGCTCGTCGGACGGCAGAGCGAGCCGATGGCGACCGCCGCCGACTTCGACCTCGTCACGCTGCAGACCAGCGTCGCCGTCGGCTGCTCCCCCGCGACGATCGACCGCGAGTGGGCCGTCTACCGCGTCGTGCCGGAGCGGATCGAGTTCTGGCAGGGCTCCTCCGCGCCCGAGCAGGACCACGTCCGCCTCGAGTACCGCCCGGGAACGACGGAGGCGGGCGGCTCCCCGTGGGAGCGCACCCGCCTCTGGCCGTGATCGGGGCTGCCGCCCCGGCGGCTACTTCTTCGGACTGAGCTGCTCGATGATCGCCTGGGCGACGTCGTGCATGGTGAGACGGCGGTCCATCGACGCCTTCTGGATCCAGCGGAACGCCTCGGGCTCGGTGAGGCCCATCTTCTCGTTGAGCAGGCCCTTGGCCCGGTCGACGAGCTTGCGGGTCTCGAAGCGCTCGACCATGTCGGCCACCTCGGCCTCGAGGGTCAGGATCTGGGCGTAGCGCGAGAGGGCGATCTCGATCGCGGGCAGCAGGTCGTTCGGGGTGAACGGCTTGACCACGTAGGCCAGCGCGCCCGCCTCGCTCGCCCGCTCGACGAGCTCCTTCTGGCTGAACGCCGTGAGGAGGACGACCGGCGCGATGTGCGCCTTCGAGAGGCGCTCGGCGGCCGAGATGCCGTCCAGCTGGGGCATCTTCACGTCCATGATCACCAGGTCGGGCCGGAGTTCGGTGGCGAGGGCCACGGCGGTCTCGCCGTCGCCCGCCTCACCCACGACCTCGAAGCCGTTGTCGCGGAGGATCTCCACGATGTCGAGGCGGATGAGCGATTCGTCTTCGGCGACGACGACCCGACGGGGTGCGGTCGGCGCGGTTTCCTGGTCTGTCACGCCGATGAGCCTACGGTATTCTCGACGGGCTCGTGATGAGCCGGTGTGGCGGAATGGCAGACGCGGGGCACTCAAAATGCTCTGTCCGAGAGGGCTTGTGGGTTCGAGTCCCACCACCGGTACCGCCCGATCGCGGGCCTCATCGGGGTCCGCTAGCGTCGTCGGATGACCGCCGCGGCTCCTCTCTGGCCCCTGTTCGATCTGGTGCTGCGCACTCCCAGGCTGGAGTTGCGTCCGGTGCGGGACGAGGATCTCCCCGGTCTCGCGGCCGCGGCGCTCGCCGGGATCCACGAACCGGGGCGCTCGCCGTTCCCGGCTCCGTGGGCCGAGGCGCCCGCCGATGAGCTGCCCGCGAACCTCGCCCGCTACCACTGGTCGCTCCGCGCAGAGACCACGCCGGACACCTGGAGGGTCGCGTTCGCCGTCATCGAGGACGGGGTCGTGATCGGCTGCCAGGACCTCCTGGCCGACCGGTTCGCGGCCACGCGCTCCGTCGCCTCCGGCTCGTGGCTCACCCTGTCGGCTCACGGCCGGGGTCTCGGCCGGGAGATGCGGGCGGCCGTGTTGATGCTGGCGTTCGACCACCTCGGGGCGGAGGTCGCCGAGAGCAGTGCACTGGCGTGGAACACCGCCTCGATCCGCGTGTCGACGGCGCTCGGCTACGAGCGCAACGGCAGCAGCCGCACGGTCGGCGCCGACGGAGCAGGTGTCGAGGAGACGCGGTTCCGCGTCACTCGGAGGACCTTCGTCCGACCCGCGTGGGCCCTCGACGTCGAGGGCGTCGAGGCCGCACGCAGGTGTCTGCTCGGCTCCGCAGCCGATTAGACGCGGGTCAGGCTCCTCCGCAGCCCGCCGCCCGGGTGCCCGCGCCGCAGGATCCCGCGGCGCCGCAGGATCGGGACGAGCTCGTCGAGCATCCGGTGCAGCGTCACCGGGTGGAAGTCCCCCGAGAACGCGATTCCGTCGTTGTCGGCGTCCTCGCCCAGCTCCTCGATGAAGTCGGCGATCTCCTCCGCGGTGCCGACGAGACCCCGCCGGTCGGCGACGAGCCCCAGCCTGGCCTTCGCGGTCAGCAGCTCGCGCAGCGGCGCGTCGGGGCCGGCCGAGCCGTAGAGGCCCGAGATGCTCCCCCGAGAGACGTGCCCGCCGAAGACGGCCGGATCGATCGGCCGATCGAGGTCGAGCGCGGTGAGGTCGGTCTCGAGGTCGCTCGAGTAGGCGGAGGCGAGGGCGAGCAGAGCGGTCTCGTCCGGCTGGGCGGACGCGACGACGAGCCGCTCCGCCTCCTCCCGGCTCGAGACGACGATCGGCTTCACGACGAAGAGGACGGTCAGATCGTCGGGGTCGCGTCCGTGCGACGCCGCTGCGGTTCGCGCCCGCTCCCGGTAGGCGCGCACGGTGGCGACGTCGAGCGAGGCCAGCGCCAGTTGGACGTCGGACTGCGCGCCGGCGAAGTCGATGCCGCGGGGCGATCCTCCGGGAGAGACGACGACGGGCTCGCCCGTCTCGAACGGCAGCGCGTTCAGCGGGCCGTCGAAGGAGTAGTGCTCCCCGCGGTGGCGGACCGGGCGCAGGCGCGTGCCGTCGGCGAAGAGCCCGGTCGCGGCGTCCTGGAGGAGCGCGCCGTCGTCCCAGCTGCGCCACAGCTCGCGGATCGAGTCGAGCCACTCGTGCGCCCGGTCGTAGGCGCGGTCGTGCGGCAGCGGGTCGAGTCCGAAGTGGCGGCTGCTGCCCACATCGGTCACGACGTTGATGCCGAGTCGGCCCCCGCTGAGGTGCTGCAGCGTCGAGAACTGGCGGGCCGCCTGGTATGGGCTCCACGCCATCGGGTTCACGGTCGGCGCGACGCCCAGGTGCCGCGTCGCCTCGAACAGGTACGGCGCGAGCAGGAGCGGGTCGTGCTTGGGTCCGCCGTAGGCGCGGCGCACCCGCAGGTCGAGGGTGTCGGCACTGCCCAGCGACAGCGCGTCCTCGATGATCACGAGGTCGAAGCCGGCCTGCTCGAGCTCGCGCGCGCTCTGCCGGTAGAGCTCGGGCTCCGTCCAGCGGCGGTCCCAGTCCCAGTCCGGCCGCCCCCACGCCTGCGGTCCGAAGCCGCGGGAGAGGAACCACGCGAAGTGCTGCAGGCGGCTCACGACGCCGCCGCCAGCACGAGCGGAACGGCCGAGGCGAGGAGACCTGCCTCCAGGTCGTCGATCAGGTCCTCGACGTCCTCGATGCCGATGGAGAGCCGCAGCAGGCCCGGTCCGATGCCGGCCGCCTCGCGCTCCTGGACTGTGCGCCGGGTGTGGGTCGTGCTGGCGGGGTGCAGGACGAGCGAGCGCACGTCGCCGAGGTGCGTCATCCGCGTGAACAGACCGAGGGCGTCCGTGAACCGCCGTGCCGCCTCCACTCCCCCGCGCAGGGTGAAGGAGAAGACCGAGCCCTGACCACGCGGCAGGTACCGCCGCGCGAGGTCGTGCGACGGGCTGGAGGCCAGGCCGCTGTAGTCCACGCTCTCGACCTCGGGCCGCGCCTCGAGCCACTGGGCGATCCGCAGCGCGCTGCGCGACTGGTGCCGTACGCGCAGCGACAGCGTCTCGAGCCCCTGCTCGAGGAGGAACGCGGTGAGCGGGGAGACGGTCGGACCCATCCGTCCGGCGACGACGTCGCGGGCGTAGTCGAGGAACGCCCGCTCGGGGCCGGTTCCGGCGACGGCGAGGTGCGGGAACCGGGCGGCCTCGGCGCGCCAGTCGAAGCGGCCCGCATCGACGACGGCACCTGAGATGACCGCGCCGTGGCCCGCCAGGAACTTGCTGGCGGAGTGCACCACGACGTCCGCCCCGTGCTCGATCGGACGGAGCAGGTACGGGGTGGCGAAGGTGTTGTCGACGACGAGGGGCACGCGGTGGAGGCGCGCGACGTCGGCGACGAGCCGCAGGTCCACCACGTCGTTCCGCGGATTCGGGATCGACTCGACGAGCACCGCCCGGGTCCGCGGGGTGATCGCGTCCTCCCAGGCCAGCGGGTCGTCGGCGTCCTCGACGAAGGTCGTGGTGATGCCCAGGCGTGCCAGGTTCTCGAGGAGCAGGTTCCGGGTGCCCTCGTAGAGGCTCGCCGCGGCGACGACGTGCTCGCCGGCCGAGACGAGGGCGAGCAGGGCGACGGAGAGCGCCGCCTGGCCGCTGCCGACGAGGAGCGCCCCGGATCCGCCCTCGAGCGCGGCGAGACGGCGCTCGACCGCATCCGTCGTCGGGTTGCCGACCCGGGTGTAGGTGTAGCCGTCGGCGCCGGCGAAGCGGTCGCGCGCGTCGTCGAACGAGTCGAAGCTGAAGCCCGCGGTGAGATAGATCGGGGTGCGCCGGGCGTGGAGCGCGTCCTCGGCCGTGCCCGCGTGCAGCTGGCGGGTCGAGAACCCCCAGGCGTCCGTCCGCTCGCTCATCCCGTTCCGCCTCCCGCCCCGTCCCTCGGGGTGCCCCACGATGACACGGGGGCGCTCCGCGGGTGGCGGAGGTTACCCGGCATGACGCTCACAGCACCGGCCCACCGCTCTGCGCCAGGCTGTCGGCGGTGCCGTCGGCGCCGGAGGGCGGACACATGGCAGGCGCACGCGGGATCACGGTCCCCACTCTCGGGCTGGCCTCGGAGCGGGGCAGAGAGCCCGGGAGACCGGCCGTCGGTCGAGGCCGGCGCTTCGTCGACCTGGTGCGGCTCGCGCGGCGCAACGGCCTGCTCCCCTGGACGGATCTGGACTTCGGCACGGAGCCGTCCCGCTCGGCGCTGCGCCGCGAGCAGGCGGAGGGTCTCCGCAGTGCTCTCGAGGAGGCGGGCGGTGCCTTCGTCAAGCTCGGCCAGCTGCTCTCCACCCGATCGGATCTGCTGCCCGAGGAGTGGGTGAGCGCCCTCTCCGCTCTGCAGCGCGATGTGGAGCCGGCCCCGTGGCCCGCGGTGCGGGCGGAGCTCGAGGCGGCGTTCTCCGGTCCGCTCGAGCGCGTCTTCTCCTCGTTCGAGGAGGTGCCGGTGGCGGCGGCCTCGATCGGCCAGGTCCATCGCGCCCGCCTGCACGGCGGACGGCTCGTCGCGGTGAAGGTGCTCCGCCCCGGGATCGCCCCGGAGGTGCGCCGCGACGTCGACGTCGCGCTGCGCGCCGTGCGGGTGATCGAGCGCGCGTCACCGCAGGCTCGGCAGCTCGGGATGCGCGCGATCGCCGAGCAGTACGGCGCCGACCTGATCCGCCAGCTCGACTTCCGCCTGGAGGCGCTGAACCTGCAGGCCCTGCGCGCGGTGCAGGCGCGGTCGCCGCGCTCCGACGAGCTGGTCCTGCCCGAGCTCGTCGAGGAGCTCTCCGACCACCGCGTGCTGGTGATGGACTTCATCGAGGGCGAGACGCTCACGTCGGTGACCGCCAGGGGCGGGGAGTCGCCCCTGGTCCTCGAACCCGCCCTGCGGTCGGTCCTTCGCGCCTTCGTGCGGCAGGTCGTGCTCGACGGCGTCTACCACTCCGATCTGCACCCCGGGAACATCCTGCTGCTGCCGGACGGCCGCGCCGCCCTCGTCGACTTCGGATCCGTCGGGCGGCTGGACCGCGAGCTGCGCGAGCGCGCCCAGGATCTGCTGATCGCCTACCTGCAGTCCGACAACCGCGCGTTCGCGGATGCGCTGCTCGGTGTGGCCTCGCTCGAGGAGGGCGCGGACGAGGACGCGTTCCGGCGGGAGCTGAGCGCCTTCCTGACCCTCGAGCTCGGGCCAGGAGCGCGCGTCGACGTCGCGACCGTGGACGCCCTCGTGAAGGTCGTCACCGCGTACGGGCTGGCGGTTCCCGCGGAGGTCGTCGCTGCGGGACGCGGAGCAGCGGTCCTCGAGGGCACCCTCCGATCGACCGTCCCGCAGATCGACCTGCTCGACGAGGCGAAGGCGCTCGCCGCCGAGCAGATCCGCGACCGCCTGGCTCCGACCGCCCTGCGCGACACGCTCGCGAGCGAGGCGCTGGGGCTGCTGCCGGGCCTGCGGCGCCTCCCGCGCCGACTCGAGCGGATCGGCGCCGCCGTCGAGGACGGGGAGCTCACGGTCAACATCCGCGTCCTCGCCGATGACAGGACGCGACGCCTGGTGGCGGCGGCGGTCCGCCAGACGCTGCTCGTCGCGGTCGGCGCCGTCGGCGGAGTCACCGCACTGGGCTACCTGACGTCCCCCGGTGCGGGCGGCGGAGTGCTCGACGCCGCGACCGTCGGCACCTGGCTCGGCGCGGGCTCGCTGGTCGCGCTCGCCGCGGCGGCGGTGGACGTGGTGCGCAGCCGCCGCTGACGACGCACGGGGCGGATCACCAGAACATCGTGCCCGGGGCCCCCTTGAAGGGACCGACGACGCGGGAGGTGATCCAGCCGCCGTAGAAGTCGCCCGGCTGCGGCTGGACGGTCTCGCCGTCGACCGTGCAGGAGTCCATCCGACCCGGGTAGAGCGCGACCGTGCCGCGCAGCTCCTCGAAGCCCGCCCTCGGCTCCGGGTAGGTCCAGCCGGCGCTCTCGGCCACCGCCGAGCCCCCTCGCACGCTCAAGTAGGACGCAGCGCCCTTGAACTCGCAGACGCTGCGGCCCGGCGCGGGCTCGAGCGCCCCGTCGACGAACGCCTCTCGCGGGAGGTAGTAGACGGGCGGATGGCTGGTCTCGAGGACGCGGAGCGCCTCGCGGCTCTCGGCGACGACCACGCCGCCGAGGCGGACGATCACGTGCTCGGAGGTGGGCTCGACCCGCGGGGGCCTCGGGTAGTCCCAGACGGATTCCTGGCCCTCAGCGGGCGGTACGCGCTTCATCCCTCCACGCTACGCGCCGTCCGCCCGAGGTCGCGGAGTACCCGGCGAACGCCCGGCGGGTCCGCGTCCGGCGACCGCGGATCACCGCCGGGGCGGCACGCGGGGCCCGCGGTCGCGTAACGTCGTCCTTGCGCCGGACCCCCCGAGACCGTGCGCAGAAGGATCCAGCGTGCCCACCGAATGCATCCACGGCCTCGACATCGCGCTCTGCGACGTCTGCTCCCCCGCCAAGGCCCCCGAGCCCGCGGCCGGGCGCACGCGCACCCCTGCGCGCGTTCCCGGGACCTCCCGTGCGGCCACCGCGCGAGCGGCGGCACGGGGCACGGCCCGCGAGAAGCCGCTGCCCAAGGTCGACATCGCCGCGCAGCGCATCTACCACGTCACGCACATCGACAACCTGGCCGCGATCGTGGCCGCGGGCGCCATCATCGCCGACGAGCAGCTGCCCGAGCGCCCCGCGATGGACGTCAGCGCCGAGACCACGCGCGAGCACCGCCGCGCCGTGCAGGTGCGCGACGGAGCGAGCGTCGCCGGGTTCGTCCCCTTCTTCCTCTCCCCCGACGCCGCGCTCTGGGCCGATCTGCGCGGGGAGCGCGTCGCTCCGCACTGGTCGCCCCGCGCGCACGACACGACCGCGTCGCAGTACGTCGTCCTCGTCGGGTCGCTGGCCTCGGCTCCGGTGCTCAGCGACGGCGATGCCTCGCACGTCCTCACCCGCTTCACCGAGGGCGACGCCCTGGTGCGCACCTTCGCGCGCCTGCTCGTCGACGAGCCCGCTCTCCGCAGCGCCGAGGCGCTCGTGCCCGAGCGGTTCCCGCTCGAGGAGATCGCGGTCGTCGGAGTCCCGTCGGTGACGACGCGCAACAAGGTCAAGGCGCTCTTCGAGGGCAGCTCCGCCTCGCCCCGGGTCGCGGTCTACCCGCCGTGGTTCCACCCGGTGGCCGAGGAGGAGTGACCCCTCAGGCGCCGGACTGCAGGTCGATGCGCTCCGAGAGGTAGCGCTCGATCGGCATCAGCCCCTGCTCGCCGAGTCCCGGTGCCCAGCGCACCATGACGTCGTGGCCGCGCACCGCCAGCGGCTCCGGGTCCGCGAGCAGCCCGTCCGCGTCCAGCGCCAGCCTCCGCCAGCCGTAGTTGACGATCTCCCCCTCGCGGAACGGGCCGTCGAAGGCGGCGCGACGGATCTCGCGGCGCGCCTCCTGCGACTCCGATTGGTTGTTGGCGTGCAGCGGTGCGACCGCACGCGTCACCGAGCCGGTGGCGAAGAGTGCGCCGGAGCGATCGAGCAGCAGGACGCCGACCCGCCAGGCGCGCGTCACCGGGGCCATCACCGGTGCGCGGCGGAAGCCGAGGATCGCCCTCGGGCGCCGCAGCTCGGCCAGAGCCTGGTCCTCGGCTCCGCGCGCCTCGAGCTCGGCGACCGCCGAGACCAGCACCTCGGCGAGCCGGGCGGCGGCCCTGATCGCCTGCGTCGCGTCCGTCATGCGCCTCCTCCGTGCGTCGTCACCAGCCTAGAACGGGTGGCACGCGCGCTCCGAATCGCACAGCCCGGTCCGCGCGCCCGGCTACGATCGCCTGACGACAGCGAGGGAGGACGAGCGATGCGCGTCATCATGATGGGGCCGCCCGGCGTGGGCAAGGGCACTCAGGCGGCGATCCTGGCCGGCTCGCTGGGCGTGCCGGCGATCTCGACAGGAGAGCTGTTCCGCGCGCACGTCGCCGATGGGACCGACCTCGGCAGGCGTCTGCGGACCATCGTCGAAGCCGGGCAGTACGTGCCGGACGAGATCACGAACGCTCTGGTCGCCGAACGGCTGGACGAGGCCGACGCGCACGACGGCTTCATCCTCGACGGCTATCCCCGCACCCTCGCCCAGGTCGGCGAGCTGGACCGGATGCTCGAGGAGCGCGGTGCGGAACTGGCGCGGGTGGTGCTGCTGACCGCCGCCACCGACACGGTGGTGGGCCGGCTGCTCTCGCGCGCCGCCCAGCAGAAGAGGGCCGACGACGACGCCGAGGTGATCCGTCACCGGATCTCGGTCTACGAGCAGGAGACGGCACCGCTCGAAGAGGTCTACGCCGACGCGGGACTGCTCGTGCGGGTCGACGGGAGCGCCGACCAGGACGAGGTCGCCCGGCGGGTGGCCGCGGCGTGCCGGACGGAATGACCGGTCACGCCGCGGCGACGGCTCAGATCGCCGAGGCGAGGACCTCGTCGAGCTTGGCCGAGGCCTCCTCGTCGGTGCCCTTGAGCGCGAGCGACAGCTCGGACACCAGGATCTGACGGGCCTTCAGCAGCATGCGCTTCTCGCCGGCCGAGACTCCGCCGGCCTGCTCGCGGCGCCACAGGTCGCGGACGACCTCGCTGACGCGGTAGACGCTCCCGCTGGCCATCTTCTCCTGGTTGGCCTTGAAGCGGCGGGACCAGTTGCTGGCCTCCTCCGCGACGTCGCTGCGCAGGACGTCGTAGACGGCCTGGACACCGGCGTCGTCGATGATCTCGCGGACGCCGACGAGCTCGGCGTTCTCGACGGGCAGGGTGATCGTGAGCTCGCTGGTGTGCACGTTCATCGTCATGAACGTCTTCTCGACGCCCTTGACCGAGCGCTTCTCGAGCCCGGTGATCGTCACCGCTCCGTGGTGCGGGTAGACCAGGGTCTCGCCGACCTCGAATGTCATCATGTCGTGCCTTTCATCGTGGGGCCTTCAGTGGGAGGAACAGGGGATCCGAGCGGCGCATCGGCCAGCCACGGGGGAAGGAGGGCGACGAGTTGCTCGACGAGCTCCTCGTCGGTGCCGTCGAGGGAGCCGGCGAGCCACGCTCCGACGACGGCGAGCACGCCGCCGGCCGCGAAGGTCGCGGTGAGCTCCGGGTCGACGCTCGCGGGGACGTCCACGCGGCCGAGCACCTCGCGGTGCAGGGCCAGGACGGTGTCGAGCACGGCGTCGTCGGAGGCGACGCGTGCCGAGGCGCGGGCGCGCAGCCGTGCGTGGAAGGCGTGGCGGTCGACGAGCCGCTCGACGAGGCGCGCGTAGCCGCGGCGCAGAGCCGTCGCTCCGGTGCGGTCCTCGGCGTCGCCCTCGGCGACCTCGGCGACGACGAGGTCCTCGCGCAGCAGTGCGGAGGCGACGGCGGCCGCGTCCTCGAAGTGCGCGTAGAAAGAGCTGCGGCTGATCCCGGCCTCGCGGACGATGTCGCTGACGGCGATGCCCTCGGTGCGCTCCTCTGCGTCGTGCATCACGAGGCGCTCGACGGCGTCGAAGACGCGGCGGCGGGTGCGTCGCGCCCGAGGATCGGCCGAGGTGGGCATCGAGGAGGGACCCGCTCCGTGCAGGGAGGCGACGCGAGCGGAAGTCATCGACATCAGTCTACCACTTCCCGGACAGGTGTTCGGGAGTCGGGAGCAGAGGGTCCTGCCGTCAGCCGCGGTGCGCCTCCTCGAGTCGACCGAGGCGCGTCCTCGCCGCGCGCTCACTGGGCGAGAGGCGACCGAGGTGGAGCTCCAGTCCCCGCATCAGGAGCCGGTTGGCCGTGATCGCCGGCCACCAGGGGCGGCGGAGCCCGAGCAGCCGACGGACCTCCGGGCGGAGGGAGGCGACGGCACCGGCGAAGAGCAGCGGGTAGACGACGCCGGCCTCGCCCGGGAGGCGGATGTCCCGGAGGAACCCGACGGCCTCGCGGACCCGCTCGTCCGGCTTCAGCTCGGCCGCGAAGCCCGTGAGCTGCTGCCGGAGCTCGGCGACGCTCTCGGGCGGGTTCGGCACGCCGAGCAGACGGCCGGACTCGGCCCACTCGCGCACGTAGGCGTCGGGGCCGCCGGGGATCGGACGTCCCCAGATCTCGTGGGTGCTGAGGAAGGCGTCGGTGAAGGCGTCGTGCACCCAGAGCAGCAGGCGCGGGTCCTGAGCCGAGTAGGGGCGCTCCGCGCCGGCCGCGTCCTCGTAGGTGCCCGTGATCCGCTCGTGCACGCCGGTCACCCAGCGAGCGGCCCCGGTGGCGGCGGCGCGGTCACCGAAACTCGTCGTGAGCACCCAGCGGACGGTGTTGTCCAGCCGCCCCATCGGGTCCTCGCGGTACGTCGAGTGGTCGTGGACCCCCGCCATGGCGCCCGCGTGCAGCGTCTGCATCAGCAGCGCCCTGACGCCGGCGATCATCGTCGGCATCGCGCCGTTGACCGCCCACACCGCACTCCCGGGACCGAAGAGCCCGGGACCTTCGCCCTGCTCGAGTGCGACGACCCAGTCGGGGCGGGGACGGGGTCGGCGGGAGCTCATCCGGCCAGTGTGCGCTCGCCCCCTGTGCCGCGGCTGTCTGTCACCCTTCCGGCCGAACGCGCCTCGCTACTCGGCCAGCAGCTCGCGCAGATCCTCGGCCGTCAGCGCCTGCGCGAACAGCTCGCCGTCGTCCAGGACGGCCGCGCCGAGACGGGCCTTGCGCTCCTTCAGCCGCACGATCTTCTCCTCGATCGTGTCGAGGGCGACCAGCCGGTAGACGTTGACCCGGCGCTGCTGCCCGATGCGGTGCGCCCGATCGACGGCCTGGGCCTCGGCCGCCGGGTTCCACCAGGGGTCCAGGATGAAGACGTGGTCCGCCTCCGTGAGGGTGAGGCCGGTGCCTCCCGCCTTGAGACTGATCAGGAACACCGGCGCGTCGCCCGAGCGGAACGACTCGACGACTCCCGCCCGGTCGCGCGTCGACCCGTCGAGCTGCACGAACGGCACCCCGCGCGCCCGCAGCCGCTCCGCCGCCCGCTCAAGGTACGACGTGAAGGTGCTGAACACGAGCGCGCGCCGACCCTCGGCCAGCACGTCGTCGAGCTGCTCCAGCAGTGCGTCGAGCTTGGCAGAGGGGACGTGCCGGTAGGAGGAGTCGACCAGGGAGGCGTCCAGCGCCAGCATCCGCAGCAGGGTGAGCGAGCGGAAGACGGTGAACCGCTGCCGGTCGAGGTCCTCGACCAGGCCCAGCAGCTTGCGCCGCTCGCGCTGGAGGTAGCCGTCGTACAGCACGCGGTGGGCCGGCGCGAGGGTCACCTCGATCGTCTGCTCCTGCTTCTCGGGCAGCTCGGGTGCGACCGCCTCCTTCGTCCGGCGCAGGAGGAACGGGCGCACGCGTCGGCGCAGGCGCTCGAGCCGGCGGCGAGCCCCCTCCTCCTGCGAGACGGTCCTGCCCTCGGACAGGTCGGGCGACGCGATGCCGAGAGGCGCGTCCGCGTGCTGGATCGGCCGGGTGTACTCCTCCTGGAACCGGCGTAGCGGGGGCAGGAGGCCTGGCGCTGTCAGAGCGAGGATCGACCAGAGCTCGTCGAGCGAGTTCTCGAGCGGAGTGCCGGTCAGCGCGAGGACGATGGGCGCGCCGAGCGAGCGAGCCGCCCGGTGGGTCTGCGACGCGGGGTTCTTGACGAACTGGGCCTCGTCGAGGACCAGGGCGGACCACGTCCGCGCCGCCCACTCCTGAGCTGCCAGGCGCAGGACGGCGTAGCTGGTCAGCACGAGATCGGCGTCGTCGGGGACGCCCGAGACTCCGGTCCGCGTGCTCGAGACCGTGTGCACGCGCAGCCCCGGAGCGAAGCGCGCCGCCTCGGAGGCCCAGCCGGGCACTACCGAGGTCGGGGCGACCACCAGGAACGGCGCGCACCGCTCCCCCGCCGAGCGCGCCTGCTCGACGGCTTCCAGCATCATCGCGAGGGCCTGCAGCGTCTTGCCGAGGCCCATGTCGTCCGCGAGGATCCCGCCGAGGCCGTGCCGTCGGCGGTGGACGAGCCACGAGTACCCCTCCTGCTGGTAGGGACGGAGCTCGGCGCGCAGGCTCTCGGGAGCGGCGACGTCTGCCGGCACCCCGGCGGCCAGCGCCTGCTGCAGGACCCGCCGCCACGCGTCCGAGGCGACGCTCTCGTCGGCGAGCTCCTCCAGCTCCTCCCACAGCGCCGTCTGGTGCCGACCGAGCCGCGGCCCCGTCTCCCACTCGTCGAGCTGGTCGGCGCGGTTCAGCAGCTCGCGCAGGCGGTCGAGACCCGGATGGGCGAGCGAGAGGTAGGAGTGGTCGACGAGCCGCACGCGGTCGCCTCCGGCCGAGAGAGCGCGGAACAGCGGGAGGAACGGCACGCTGACGTCGCCGATCCTGACGACGACGGCGAGGTCGAACCAGTCGGCGTCCGCGGTGTCGACGGCGGTCACCGTGAGGGTGAGGTCGCCGTTCAGGAGCCGGTAGTCGGGCGGGACGCCCTCGCGCTCCACCCGGACCCCGCCGACCTCCTCGAGACGCGGGAGGTGCTCGACGACGAACACCGCGGCGTCCGCTCCGCGCAGGAGCACCCCGGCGGCGAGGTCGGGGACGAGCGGGGATCCGGCGTCGGCGAGCACGGCGGTCGCGCGCCGCAGGATCGCGGCCTCGAGGAACCCCGTGCCCGCTTCGTCGATCTCGCTCGAGCGATCCGCGCTGCGCCGCCAGCGCCAGCCCACCCGCACCGCGCGGCGGGGCTCGAACGATACCGCGCAGACCAGCCTCGGCGGCTCCGGCTCGTCGATCTCGACGCCCGGCCCGCTCGGTCGGACGGCGACCCTGCCGCGCAGGGCGGGGAGGTGGTCGCGGAGGAACTCGGCGACGTCCTCCTCGGGCACGCTCGTCTCCTCCGGGTGCCGGAGCAGCCGCAGCTCCTCGTCCTCCAGTGCTGCCGCGGCCGGCGCGAGGAGCAGTGCGGACGGATCCCCGCCCTCGACGACGTAGACGCCGTGGCGGGCGAGCGGGCGCGCCTCGTCGAGCGGCCGGTCCTCCTCGCCGAGGCGGAGGACCGGTCGCAGCTCGAGCGCTCCGGACCGGTCGGTCGCGAGGAGCGCGACGTGCGCCGCGGGGCCGAGGCGCACGGCTCGGCGATCCGGCGCGAGGAGGGGTATCCCGAGGGAGGGAGCCTGCTCGAGCAGGCGCCAGAGCAGCGGGCTCTCGTAGTCGTCGAGGTGGATCCAGTCGGGGTCCTGCCCGAGGTGCACGGTCCGCGTCGCACGGTGCAGAGCGGCGAACTCCGCGAACCAGCGCTGGTGGGCCGGATCGAGCGAGAGGCGGTGCGTCTGGAAGTTCAGCGACTTCCAGGTGAGCGTCGAGCGGTTCCAGGCTCCGCCGCGCCCCGGGACGACGGGACGCGTGGCGAGCCGGTGGTCGTCGCGGGCGGCGGTGTCGTAGTCCTTCGGTCCGACCCGCTCGCTCGTCGGCGCGCGCCACGGATCGTCGGCGCGACGCACGAGACGACGCAGCTCGAACTGCAGCCCGATCGGAGTGAGCGGCCCGGCGACGGCCTCGGGCCGCTGCTCCGAGCCGCTGAGCTCGCCGAGACGGGCGCGCCAGGCGGACGGGAGCGGTTCGGGAGGCACGGCCCCATGCTCCCACGGCCCTCCGACACGCTCGCCGGTCCCCCGCAGGACGGCGGCGGCGAGGAGAATCGTCGCATGACCACGAGCGACTCCCCCAGCCCCGTCCGCCTCGAGATCGGGAGTGACGAGCTCCGCGTCTCCGTCACCACGGCCGGAGCCGAGCTCACCTCGCTGCGCGACGCCGCCGGGCTCGAGTACCTCTGGCAGGCGGGCCCGGAGTGGCGGCGGCACGCGCCCGTCCTGTTCCCGATCATCGGCCGCCTGCCCGACGACACCCTCCACCACGACGGCGTCTCCTACCCGATGGGTCAGCACGGCTTCGCCCGCGATCGGGTGTTCGAGCTCGCGGGCGGCTCGGGCGACGAGGCCGTGTTCCGACTGCGCAGTGACGCCGCGACCCGCGAGGTCTTCCCGTTCGACTGGACTCTGCTCGTCGCCTACGCCGTCACCGGATCGACGCTGCGCATCACGCAGACCGTCGAGAACCGCGGAACCGGGCCGCTGGGCGCGTCGGTGGGCAACCACCCGGCGTTCGCGCTGCCGCTCCCGGGCGGGAGCGGCGAGCACCGCATCCGCTTCGCCGAGGAGGAGCCCGAGGGCTTCCGCCGCGCGCCGGGGAACCTGCTCGCGGACCCGCGCTTCCCCTCGCCGCTCGAGGACGGCGCTCTCGTCGTCGACGACGCCTGGTTCGAGGAGGATGCGATGATCTTCGACACGCCGAAGCGCCGCGTGATGACCCTCGAGGCCGACGGAGCCCGCTCGATCACCGTCGACGCGGGTGACTTCGACGTCGTCGGCGTCTGGAAGCCGGTCGGCGCCCCGTTCGTCTGCATCGAGCCCTGGCGCAGCATCCCCACCCCGGCGGGCTGGGACGGCGACATCGTCGACAAGCCCGGGCAGTTCGTGCTGGCACCGGGCGAGCAGCGGGCCTTCTCCTACAGCATCGCGCTCAGCTGAAGGTCCTCGCGCTGCAGCTGCGCGTCGAGGAGCTCGAAACGGCGGATGATCAGCCCCTCGCGGGTGGCCCACGGGCAGATCACGAGCTTCTCGACGCCGAGCGCGTCCATGGCGGCCTCGGCCACCAGGGCGCCGGCGAGCAGCTGCGGCGCGCGGAGGGAGGAGACGCCGGGCAGCGCGGAGCGGTCGGCCGCGCTGATCGCCGCCAGTCGCGAGCTCCAGAGCCGCAGGTCGACGAGGTGCAGCTCGCGGCGCACCAGGGGGCCCGCGGCGCTCGGAGCGGCGCCGGTGATGCGCGCGAGCGAGCGGAACGTCTTCGACGTGCCGGCCACCAGATCGGGACGGCCCAGCGCGAGGAACGCGCGGGCGGGGTCGGCGAGCAGATCACGGGCGTGCCGTCGTGCGGCCTTGACGCTCACGGCCGACGGAGGGTCGCCCTGCAGCAGGTCGCGCGTCACGCGTCCCGCGCCCAGCGGCACCGAGACGGCCAGCTCCGGCACCTCGTCCACGCCCATCGACAGCTCGAACGAGCCGCCGCCGATGTCGAGATCGAGGATCGAGCCGGCGCCCCAGCCGAACCAGCGACGCACGGCCAGGAAGGTGGCCGACGCCTCCGCCTCTCCGCCGAGCTCCTGGAGGTGCACGCCGGTCTCGTCGCGGACGCGGGCGAGGACCTCCGCGCCGTTGCCCGCCTCGCGGATCGCCGAGGTCGCGAACGCGAGGACGTCCTCGGCGCGGTGCTCGCGAGCGACGTCGCGCGCCTCCGCGACGAACGAGATCAGCTCGCGCTGACCCTCCTCGGTGATGTCTCCTGCGGCGTCGAGGTACGCGACCAGCGCGAGGCTGCGCTTGTGCGAGCGGTACGGGACGGGGCGGGCTCCGGGATGAGCGTCGACGAGGAGCAGGTGGACGGTGTTGGAGCCGATGTCGAGCACGCCGAGTCGCATGCGCCCACGGTAGCGCGGTGGCGACAGCGCTCCGGACACGCGGCCACGCCCCGGACGCCCGCCTGACGCGCCGGAGGGCCACGGCTGCCGCCGCTCTGCGACCGTTCGGCACCCACGGAGTCGTCCGCAACCGAGGTCGAGAGAGCCCGCGGGGTCCGTTGCGGCCTCGAGAGCCGTTCCCGCCCTCGGTTCCGAACGCGACGGAGCAGAGGCGAGCAACGCCGACCCGAGCCCTCCCGCCTCCCTCGGGCGGAGCGATCACCAGCCCGCCCGCGCCAGCGGAATCCGACACCCGGGCGGACGCGGGCCTCGATACGGCGCTGCGCGCCTCCTCGACCAGCAGAGAGGCGGGGCGAACTCGTGGTCCAGACCCTGCGCCTCTCGACTAGAGAGGTCGCCGTCGGAGCTCCTGCTCCCGCAGGGGAGCGGACGACCAGCCTGGCCCCTCCGAGGGTCACCGGCGATCCGCGTGCGAGCGGATCGTCGTACCCGGAACGCGACCCGCTCCTCTCCGCGCAACCCTCTGCGGAAGCCGACCGCGCGACGTCCGACGAGGAACGAGGAGAACGTCGAAAAAGGTGGCACGGGTCACCGGCGATCCGCGTGCGAGCGGATCGTCGTACCCGGAACGCGACCCGCTCCTCCCCCGGCGCCCATGCGCGGTAGCCGACCGCGCGACGATCGACGAGGAACGAGGAGAACGTCGAAGGGCCCGGTCGCGAAGCGACCGGGCCCTTCAGGAACTCAGTGGTCCCAGTTCTCCACGGGCTCCACCGAGCTGGAGGAGCCGACGACGTGCACGCGCATGTCGTTCGTGGTGCCGGCACGCCCGGGGGCGATCCGGAGACGACGACGACCGTCTCGCCCGGCTTGGCGAGGCCCTTGTTGAGGAGCACGGCGTCGACCTGCGCGAACATCGCGTCGGTGTGGTTCACGCGCGGGGTCACGAAGGACTGGACGCCCCAGTTCAGCGCCATGCGGCGTCGGACCGCCGGCTCCGGCGTGAAGCCGATGATGGGGATGCCGTGGCGCAGGCGGGTCATGCGGCGCACGGAGTCGCCCGACTCGGTGAACACGCAGAGGAACTTCGCCTCGACGAACTCGGCGACCTCGGCGGCGGCCAGCGTGACGGATCCGCCCTGGGTGCGCGGCTTGCTGCCGAGCGGGGGGATCCGCTCCAGGCCGTGCTCCTCGGTCGACTCGACGATGCGCGCCATGGTCTGGACGGTGACGACCGGCCAGGCTCCGACGCTGGTCTCGCCCGAGAGCATGACCGCGTCGGCACCGTCGAGGATCGCGTTCGCGACGTCCGAGGCCTCGGCGCGGGTGGGGCGCGGGCTCTCGATCATCGACTCGAGCATCTGGGTCGCGACGATGACCGGCTTGGCCCAGCGGCGCGCGAGCTCGACGGCGTGCTTCTGCACGATCGGGACCGCCTCGAGGGGCAGCTCGACGCCCAGGTCGCCGCGGGCGACCATGATGCCGTCGAAGACGTCGATGATCTCCTGCAGGTTGTCGACCGCCTGCGGCTTCTCGATCTTGGCGATGACGGGAGCCTTGCGGCCCTCCTCCGCCATGATCTCGTGCACGCGGGTGATGTCGCTGGCGTTGCGGACGAAGGACAGCGCGATGATGTCGGCTCCCAGGCGGATCGCCCAGCGGAGGTCGTCCTCGTCCTTCTGCGACAGCGCGGGGACGTTCACCGCGACGCCGGGCAGGTTGATGCCCTTGTTGTTCGAGACGTTGCCGGGGACGACGACCTCGGTGACGACGCGGGGGCCCTCGACGGCCGTGACGCGGACCGCGACCTTGCCGTCGTCGATGAGGAGCATGTCGCCCGGGTTCACGTCATCGGGCAGGCCCTTGAACGTGGTGCCCGAGAGCTCCTTGGTGCCCACGACGTCCTCGGTCGTGATGGTGAAGACGTCACCCTCGGCGAGGGCGTACGGGCCGCCCTCGAACTTGCCGAGGCGGATCTTCGGGCCCTGGAGGTCGACCAGGATCGCGACCGCGCGTCCGGCGTCGTCGGCCGCCTTTCGGACGATGCGGTAGATGCCCTCGTGGACGTCGTAGCTGCCGTGGCTGAGGTTCATGCGGGCCACGTCCACGCCGGCGTCGATGATCGCACGAATGGTCTCGTACGACGACGTTGCCGGGCCGAGGGTGGCGACGATTTTCGCTCGTCTCATTGAGGGGGTGCTCCGTTGTTCTGCGCCCGGAGGCGCGTCGTTAGCGGGGAGGGTGAGCAGGGATTGCCAGCGCGAGACTATCGCCTCGGCGCGACTAGAGGGTGAAGCCGCGGTCGTTCGGGCCGACGGGCGCGGGGAGCTGCGTGGTGCCCTCGAGGTAGCGGTCGACCTCGGCCGCGACGGAGCGGCCCTCGGCGATCGCCCACACGATGAGGGACTGGCCGCGGCCCGCGTCTCCGGCGACGAACACGCCGGGGGCGGTCGTCTCGAAGTTGGCGCCGCGGTCGACGTTGCCGCGGTCCGTGAACGGCACGGCGAGCTGACCTGCCAGGCGGTCCGACTCCGGGCCGGTGAAGCCCAGGGCCAGCAGGACCAGGTCGGCCGGGATCTCGCGCTCGGTGCCGCTCTTGGGGACGCGGCGCCCGTCGAGGTACTCGGTCTCGGCGACGCGCACCGCGCGCACCTCGCCGACCTCGTTCGAGAGGAACTCCACGGTGGAGGCGAGGAACATCCGCTCGCCGCCCTCCTCGTGGGCGCTCGAGACCTCGAACACGGTCGGGTCCATCGGCCAGGGCTGGCTGTCCGGTCGCTCCGACGGCGGCTGCTTGCCGATCGCCAGGTTGGTGACGGACGCGGCCTTCTGGCGGTGCGCGGTGCCGATGCAGTCGGCTCCGGTGTCGCCGCCGCCGAGGACCACGACGTGCTTGCCCTCCGCGCTGATCTGCTCGAAGACGGTGTCGCCCGCGAGCACGCGGTTGGACTGCACGAGGTACTCCATGGCGAAGTGCACGCCCGAGAGGTCGCGGCCCGGGATCGGCAGGTCGCGCGGCACGAGGGCACCGGTCGCGACCACGACGGCGTCGTAGCGCGCGCGGAGATCGTCCCAGGTGATGTCCTGACCGATGTCGACGCCCGCGCGGAAGCGGGTGCCCTCGGCCTTCATCTGGTTCAGCCGCAGCTCGAGGTGCTTCTTCTCCATCTTGAAGTCCGGGATGCCGTAGCGCAGGAGTCCGCCGATGCGGTCGTCGCGCTCGTACACCGCGACGGTGTGCCCGGCGCGGGTGAGCTGCTGCGCGGCCGCGAGGCCGGCGGGCCCGGAGCCGACGACCGCCACCGTCTTGCCGGTGAGGCGCTCGGGCGGGTGCGGCTGCACCCAGTCGTTGCCGAAGGCCTGGTCGATGATCGAGACCTCGATCTGCTTGATCGTGACCGCGGGCTGGTTGATGCCGAGCACGCACGACGACTCGCACGGAGCCGGGCAGAGCCGGCCGGTGAACTCCGGGAAGTTGTTGGTCGCGTGCAGTCGCTCGATGGCCTGGCGGCCCTCGCCGCGCCACATCAGGTCGTTCCACTCCGGGATCAGGTTCCCGAGCGGGCAGCCCTTGTGGCAGAACGGGATGCCGCAGTCCATGCAGCGTCCGGCCTGGCGTCGCAGCACGGCGGAATCGCCCTGCTCGTACACCTCTTTCCAGTCCATCAGCCGCACGGACACCGGGCGCCGCTTGGGCAGCTCCCGGTCCTGCACCTTCAGGAACCCCTTGGGATCAGCCACCGGTCACCTCCAGAATCCGTCCCCAGACGACGTCGCCGTCGGGGTCGAGCCCCTCTTCGACAGCGGATGCACGCGTCGCGAGCACCGCGGCGAAGTCGCGGGGCAGTACCTTGACGAAACGCGAGACGGTTCCGTCGAAATCGTCGAGCATGCCCTGGGCCAGGGTGGACTCGGTCTCGGCGACGTGGCGCTCGAGAAGGTCGCGGAGCATCTCGACATCGGCGCTGTCGAGCGCCGAGAGCGTGAGCTCCCCAGAGGCGAGGGCGTCGCGGTTGACGAGCTCGCGCTGGAGCCCGTGCACGTAGGCCGTGCCACCGGACATGCCCGCGCCGAGGTTCCGACCCGTGTCGCCGAGGATCACGGCCAGGCCGCCGGTCATGTACTCGAGCGCGTGGTCGCCCACGCCCTCGACGACCGCCGTCGCGCCGGAGTTGCGGACGAGGAACCGCTCGCCGACCATGCCGCGGATGAACATCGTGCCCTGGGTCGCCCCGTAGCCGATGACGTTGCCCGCGATCACGTTGGTCGAGGCGTCGAAGGTGCTGCGGCGGTCGGGCCGCACCACGATCTGGCCGCCCGAGAGGCCCTTGCCGACGTAGTCGTTCGAGTCGCCCTCGAGCCGCAGGGTGATGCCCGCGGGGAGGAAGGCGCCGAGAGACTGCCCGGCGGAGCCGCGCAGCGACACGACGATGGAGTCGGCCGGCAGGCCGTTCTCGCCGTAGCGCACCGTGACCTCGTGACCGAGCATGGTGCCGACCGCGCGCTCGGTGTTCTTGATCTCGCGCTCGATCCTGACGGTGCCTCGGTGATCGAGCACGTTCGCCGCGAGGCGGATGAGCTCGTTGTCGAAGTGCTTCTCGAGCTCGTGCTCCTGGGCGCGGCCGTGGCGGCGCGGCTCCTCGGCCGTGAAGACGGGGCCGACGAGGATCGGCGTGAGGTCCAGGCCGCTCGCCTTCCAGTGCTCGATCGCCTGGTTGACGTCGAGCAGCTCGCGGTGGCCGACGATCTCGTCGATGCTGCGGTAGCCGAGCTGCGAGAGGTACTCGCGCACCTCCTGGGCGATGAACTCGAAGAAGTTGACGACGAACTCCGGCTTGCCCGAGAAGCGCTTGCGCAGCTCCGGGTTCTGCGTGGCGACGCCGACGGGGCAGGTGTCGAGGTGGCAGACGCGCATCATGATGCAGCCCTCGACGATCAGCGGAGCGGTCGCGAAGCCGAACTCCTCGGCTCCGAGCAGCGCGCCGATCACGACGTCGCGGCCGGTCTTCATCTGACCGTCGACCTGCACCACGACGCGGTCGCGCATGCCGTTGAGCATGAGCGTCTGCTGCGTCTCGGCGAGACCGAGCTCCCACGGCGTGCCCGCGTGCTTGAGCGAGTTGACCGGGCTCGCGCCCGTGCCGCCGTCGTGGCCCGAGACGAGGATGACGTCGGCCAGGGCCTTCGCCGTTCCTGCCGCGACCGCGCCGATGCCGGACTGGCTGACCAGCTTGGCGTGGATGCGGGCGGAGGGGTTGGCGCGCTTGAGGTCGAAGATCAGCTGCTTGAGGTCCTCGATCGAGTAGATGTCGTGGTGCGGCGGCGGCGAGATGAGGCCGACGCCGGCGGTCGCGTGACGGGTGCGCGCGATCCACGGGTACACCTTGGTCGGCGGCAGCTGACCGCCCTCGCCGGGCTTCGCGCCCTGGGCGAGCTTGATCTGGATGTCGTCGGCGTGGGTGAGGTACATGCTCGTGACGCCGAAGCGGCCCGAGGCGACCTGCTTGATCGCGGAACGGCGCTCGGGGTCGAGCAGTCGCTCCGTGTCCTCGCCGCCCTCGCCGGTGTTCGACTTGGCGCCGAGGCGGTTCATCGCGATGGCGAGCGTCTCGTGCGCTTCCGGCGAGATGGAGCCGTAGCTCATCGCACCGGTCGAGAAGCGCTTGACGATCGACTCGACCGGCTCGACCTCGTCGATCGGCACGGGCGTCCGCCCCTCGGTGTCGAGGGTGAACATGCCGCGCAGGGTCATGAGCGAGCTCGCCTGGTCGTCGACCATCTTCGTGTACTCGCGGAACACGTCGTAGCGGCGGTTGCGCGTGGAGTGCTGCAGTCGGAAGACGGTGTCGGGGTTGAAGAGGTGCGGGGCGCCGTCGCGGCGCCACTGGTACTCGCCGCCGACCGCGAGGCGCTCGTGGGCGACGACCGCGCCGTCCTCGGGGTACGCGGCGCGGTGGCGCGCGGCGTTCTCCTCGGCGACGACGTCGATCCCGATGCCGCCGAGCTTCGAGACGGTTCCGGTGAAGTACTGGTCGACGAAGGCCTGGCTGAGGCCGACGGCCTCGAAGGTCTGCGCTCCGGCGTAGCTCGACACCGTCGAGATGCCCATCTTGGACATGATCTTCAGCACGCCCTTGCCGAGCGCCTTGATCACGTTCTTGACGGCCTTCTCGGGCGAGATGTCCGAGAGCATGCCGCTGCGCACGAGCTGCTCGCAGGTCTCCATGGCGAGGTACGGGTTGACGGCGGACGCACCGTAGCCGATCAGGGTCGCGACGTGGTGCACCTCGCGGACGTCGCCGGCCTCGACGACCAGCCCGACGCGCATCCGGTTCTCGGTGCGGATCAGGTGGTGGTGCACGGCCGCGAGCATCAGCAGGGACGGGATCGGAGCGAGGTCCTTCGTGGAGTCGCGGTCCGACAGCACGAGGAACTGCGCACCGGCCGCGATCGCCTCGTCGGCCTCGCTGCACATCTCGTCGATGCGGTCCTGCATGGCGCGGGGACCGGCGTCGACGCGGTAGAGGCCGCGGATCGTCGTGGTGATGTGGCTGAGCGGACGCGGAGCGATGTGCTGGATCTTGGCCAGCTCGTCGTTGTCGATCACCGGGAAGTCGAGGACGACCTGACGGGCGTGCTCGGCCCCGGCCGACAGCAGGTTGCGCTCCGGGCCGAGCCCGAGGCGCAGCGACGTGACGACCTCCTCGCGGATGGAGTCGAGTGGCGGGTTGGTGACCTGCGCGAACGCCTGGGTGAAGTAGTCGAACAGCAGACGGGGGCGCTTGGACAGTACGGCGACGGGCGTGTCGGAGCCCATCGCTCCGAGCGGCTCGGCGCCGGCCTTCGCCATCGGCAGCAGGAGGAGGCGGACCTCCTCCTCGGTGTAGCCGAACGTGCGCTGACGGCGGTTGACGGACGCCGGCGTGTGCACGATGTGCTCGCGCTCGGGCAGGTCCTTGAGGTTGATCCGGCCCTTGTCGAGCCACTCCTCGAAGGGACCGGACTCGGCGAGCTGCCCCTTGATCTCCTCGTCCTCGACGATGCGGCCCTGCTCGGTGTCGACCAGGAACATGCGTCCGGGCTGGAGGCGGCCCTTGCGGACCACCTTCGCGGGGTCGATGTCGAGCACGCCGATCTCGCTCGCGAGCACGACGAGGCCGTCGTCGGTCACGACGTAGCGTCCCGGACGGAGTCCGTTGCGGTCGAGGGTGGCGCCGACGAGCTCGCCGTCGGTGAAGACGATGGCGGCGGGGCCGTCCCACGGCTCCATGAGCATCGAGTGGTACTCGTAGAACGCGCGGCGCTTCTGGTCGATCGCGGCGGCCTGGTTCTCCCACGCCTCCGGCACCATCATCATGATCGCGTGCGGCAGCGAGCGGCCGGCGAGGTTCAGCAGCTCCACGGTCTCGTCGAACGAGGCGGAGTCGCTGCGCCCGGGAGAGACGATCGGGAACAGCGGCGAGAGGTCGCCGAGCTCCTTGCTCTTCAGCTGGGACTGGCGTGCGCGCATCCAGTTGCGGTTGCCCTGCACCGTGTTGATCTCGCCGTTGTGCGCGATCATCCGGAACGGCTGCGCGAGCGGCCACGACGGGAAGGTGTTGGTCGAGTAGCGCGAGTGCACGAGCGCGAGCTTCGAGGTGAAGCGCTCGTCCTGGAGGTCCGGGTAGAACGGCTCGAGCTGGAGCGTCGTCACCATGCCCTTGTAGACGAGCGTGCGGCTCGAGAGCGACATGAAGTACACCTCGAGCTCGCGCTCGACGCGCTTGCGCAGGCGGAAGGTCAGCCGATCCAGGCGCACCGAGGAGAGCGGGGTCCCGGTCTCGTCGGTGAGGTCGCTGCGCACGTAGAGCTGCTCGATCGCGGGCATCGCCGCGCGGGCGAGGGTGCCGATCTCGTCCGGCTGCACCGGGACGGACCGCCACCCCCACGACGGTGAGGCTCTCCTCGCGGGCGATGTCGGCGATCGTCGACTTGACGCGCTCGCGCTCGAACACGTCGACCGGGAGGAACGCGTTGCCGACGGCGTACTGGCCGAGCGGCGGCAGCTCGAAGGCCGCGACCGCACGGAGGAAGTCGTCCGGGATCTGCGTGATGATGCCGGCGCCGTCCCCGGTGCCCGCATCGGAGCCGACCGCGCCGCGGTGCTCGAGGTTGCGCAGGGCGTCGAGGGCCGCGTCGATGATGTCGTGCCCGGCGGTGCCGCGCATGGTGGCGACCATCGCGAGACCGCAGGCGTCCTTCTCGGCCGCAGGGTCGTACATGCCCTGGGCGGGCGGAGTGCCGAGGAACGGCACGACGGGGACGCGGGGCGAGGGCTGGGCGGGTGCCATGTCAGGAACCGTCCTCACGAGAGTTGTGGCGGATGGGGACGTCGCTGGCCCGCAGGGTGGTGATGGAGGGTCGGCTCCCCGATCGGGAGGGCCGTGTCGTGGGGGTCACGCGCCGTCGGCGTGACCGCACGGACGACACGCGGCAGCGCTTGTGGCTGAGCCGTGGAGTGCGATCGTGCGGTTGTCGGGCACCGGATCATCGGCCGCGGGAGTCCCGCGGCCTCCGTCAGGTGCGGGAGACCGTCGGCTTCTCGGCGTCGGCGCCGGAAGCAGCAGTGGTGGGTGCGTGCGAGTCGGACTCGACGTCCTCGAATTCTACCGCAGCCTCGGCCGGCTTCCACTCCTTGCCGGGGCGGTAGGCGGACGGTTCCGCGCCGGTGTGCTCGCGCTTCTGCACGATCACGAGGACAAGGCCGATCACGACGGCGAGCAGCGCGGCCCAGACGTTCGTCCGGATGCCCCAGAAGACCTCGCTCGGGTCGACGCGGATCGACTCGAACCAGACGCGGCCGACGCCGTACCAGATGAGGTAGGCGGCGAAGACGGTGCCCCACTGCAGCTTCAGGCGGCGCTCGAGCAGCAGGATCACCGCGATGCCGACGACGTTCCAGAGGATCTCGTAGAGGAAGGTCGGGTGGAACAGCGTGCCCTCGGGCAGCCCGACCGGGTACGCGGGGTTCGAGGTCGGGACCTCGAGGCCCCAGGGCAGCGTCGTGGGCAGTCCGTAGAGCTCCACGTTGAACCAGTTGCCGAGGCGGCCGAGGGCCTGGGCGGCGAGCATGCCGGGCGCGAGGGCGTCCGCGAAGGTCCAGAAACGCACCCCGGTCCACCGGCAGCCGATCCAGGCGCCGACGGCACCGCCGATCAGCCCGCCGAAGATGGCGTTGCCGCCCTCCCAGATGTAGAGCGTGCGCAGCAGATCCGCGCCGTCGTAGAAGTAGTCGCCCGGGTGGGTGAGCACGTGGTAGATCCGCGCCCCCACGATGCCCAGCGGGACCGCCCAGATGATGATGTCGAGCACGACCCACGGCTCGGCGCCGCGGCGCTTCAGTCGTGCGTTCGTCATGATCGTCGCGACGACGATGCCGGCGAGGATGCACAGCGCGTAGGTGTGGATCGAGAAGGTCCGGTCGAAGAGCGTGAAGTCGTACTGACTCCACGCCTCGGGCGGGCTCGGGATGCTCAGCGGTACGGACACCGGTACGTCGACCTTTCGAACGGAGGGGTTCCCCGGGCACGACGACGTCGCGCCCCGACGGGCACTGCGATTGTAGTGGGAGCCGTCAGGCGCGCAGGCGCGTGCCGTCGGCCAGACCGCGTGCCGTCTCTGCCACGGCGTCGACTCCTCCGGACGCGAGAGCGCGCACCAGGGCGGAGCCGACGATGGCGCCGTCGGCGTAGGCGAGGATCTCGGCGACCTGCTCCCCCGTCGAGATGCCCAGGCCGACGCAGGCGCTCTCGGACCCGGCGGAGCGGAGGCGGTCGACGAGCGTCCGAGCGGCGGTGTCGACGTCGGTGCGCGCTCCCGTGATGCCCATGGTGGACACCGCGTAGACGAAGCCCCGGCTCGAGGAGACGGCCTGGCGCAGGCGCTCGTCGGTCGAGGACGGTGCGGCCAGGAACACCCGGTCCAGGCCCAGGCGCTCGGAGACGGCGATCCACTCCGCGCCCTCGTCGGGGATGAGGTCGGGGGTGATGAGACCCGACCCGCCCGCCTCGGCGAGGTCGGTCGCGAAGCGCTCCACCCCGTACTGCAGCACGGGGTTGTAGTAGGTCATGACCAGCACGGGCACGTCGACGCGGGAGCGGATCTCGCGCACGGCCTCGAAGCCGTGACGCAGCTTGAAGCCGCCGGCGATCGCGGTCTGCGTCGCCTGCTGGATCACCGGACCGTCCATGACGGGGTCGGAGTAGGGCAGTCCGAGCTCGATCGCGTCGACGCCGTTCTCGGCCATGGCGACCGCGGCGTCGATGCTCGTCGCGAGGTCGGGGAAGCCCACGGGGAGGTACCCGATGAGGGCCCCTGCGGCCTCGGTGTTGCGCCGGCGGACGGTCTCGGCGACGCTGGGCCCCACTCCGCTCACGACTGCACCGCTCGCTGGTCCATCAGGCCGAAGTAGTGCGCGGCCGTCGTCATGTCCTTGTCGCCGCGTCCCGACAGGTTGACGAGGATCGTCGCCTCCGGCCCCAGCTCTCGCCCGAGCACCAGCGTGCCGGCGAGGGCGTGCGCGGACTCGATCGCGGGGATGATGCCCTCGGTGCGGCTGAGGAGCTTGAGCGCGTCCATGGCCTCGCCGTCGGTCACGGCGCGGTAGTCGGCGCGGCCGATGCTCGCGAGCCAGGCGTGCTCGGGTCCGACACCGGGGTAGTCCAGGCCTGCCGAGATGGAGTGCGACTCGACGGTCTGCCCGTCCTCGTCCTGCAGGAGGAAGCTGCGCGCGCCGTGCAGGACGCCGGGACGGCCCTTGCTGATCGTCGCCGCGTGGCGCGGGGTGTCGATGCCGTCGCCGCCGGCCTCGAAGCCGACGAGTCGGACCTCGGGGTCGTCGAGGAACGCGTGGAAGATGCCCATGGCGTTCGAGCCGCCGCCCACGCAGGCCGTGACGGCCGTGGGGAGCGATCCGGTGAGCTCGAGGACCTGCTCGCGCGCCTCCTCGCCGATGATCTTCTGGAAGTCGCGCACGAGGGCGGGGAACGGGTGCGGACCCGCGACCGTGCCGAAGATGTAGTTGGTCGATTCGACGTTCGTCACCCAGTCGCGCATGGCGTCGTTGATCGCGTCCTTGAGGGTGCGCGATCCGGTCGTCACCGAGACGACCTCGGCGCCGAGCAGTCGCATGCGGGCGACGTTGAGCGCCTGGCGCTCGGTGTCGACCTCGCCCATGTAGACGACGCACTCGAGGCCGAAGAGGGCCGCGGCCGTGGCCGTCGCGACGCCGTGCTGGCCCGCTCCGGTCTCGGCGATCACGCGGGTCTTGCCGATGCGCTTGGTCAGGAGCGCCTGGCCGAGCACGTTGTTGATCTTGTGCGAGCCGGTGTGGTTGAGGTCCTCGCGCTTGAGGATGATGCGCGCACCGCCGGCGTGCGCCGCGAAGCGAGGCACCTCGGTGATGATCGAGGGCCGGCCCGTGTAGCTGCGGTGCAGCTCCATGAGCTCCGCATGGAACTCGGGGTCGATCTTCGTGCGCTCGTACTCGGCGCTCAGCTCATCGAGCGCCTCCACGAGGGATTCGGGGACGTAGCGACCGCCGAAGTCGCCGAAGTAGGGGCCGAGTTCGTCTCGGAGGGCCATGGCAGTACCGCCAGTCGGTGTCAGTGCGCCAGGAAGCTGGCGAGGGTGGAAACGGGGTCGCCGCCGGTGACGAGGGCTTCCCCGACGAGGACGACGTCGGCGCCGGAGCGCCTGTAGTGGGCCACGTCGTCGGCGGAGAGGACCGCCGATTCGGCGACCTTCACCGCGTCGGCGGGGAAGCGCTCGGAGAGGCGGCCGAAGAGGTCGCGGTCGAGCTCGAAGGTGGACAGGTCGCGGGCGTTCACGCCGATGAGACGGGCGCCGAGGTCCGAGGCGCGCTCCAGCTCGTCGGCCGAGTGGGTCTCGACCAGCGGGGTCATGCCGAGGTCGAGGATCAGGGCGTGGAGCTCGCTCAGGACGCTCTGCTCGAGCGCCGCGACGATGAGGAGCACGAGATCGGCTCCCGCCGCACGGGCCTCGAGCACCTGGTAGGGCTCGGCGATGAAGTCCTTGCGCAGGACGGGGATCGACACCTGCGCGCGGACCGACTCGAGATCGGCGAGCGACCCCTTGAAGCGGCGCTCCTCGGTGAGGACGCTGATCGCACTCGCTCCGCCCTGCTCGTACTGCGACGCCAGGGCTGCGGGGTCGGGGATCTCGGCGAGGGCGCCGCGGGACGGGCTCGACCGCTTCACCTCGGCGATGATCCGGACGCGCTCGCCCGGAGCCAGCGCGGCCAGGGCGTCGATCGCGGGAGCGCGCAGAGCGGCCCGCCGCTCGACCTCGGCGAGCGGGACGGTCTCGCGGCGCGTCGCCGCGTCGGCCAGAGCGCCGGCGGTCAGATCGGTGAGCACCTAGGCGCGCGCCTTCGGGTTGGCCTTGGAGCCGTTCACTCCGTAGCCGGCCTTGGCCATGCCCATGCCGACGAGGAGGCCGACGATCACGAGACCGGCGGAGAGCCAGACGACGAGCGGGACGTCGAACCAGAAGGCGATCGTGCCGATCGTGAACCCGACCAGCATGATGACGACGGCCGTCCACGCGGCCGGCGAGTGGCCGTGGCTGTCTTCGTCGTGCTCGGTGCTCATGGTTCTCCTCCTGGACGTGCATCGGGACCCCACGAGTCTAGCGGTTCGCGCCCGAGGGCTCCCCGCGCTCGGGGCGGGTCGTCAGCGTCCCGACGTGGGGTCGTCGCCCCGGGAGAGCTCGTCCCAGGAGACGACGGGATCGATCGTGCCGTCGTCCGTCTCGACGGTCGAGGCGCCGTGCCCGTAGCCGTCGGCGGGCTCGAAGCGGGAGACGCGCTTCTTCTTCCGCGCGTCCGGCCAGCGGCGGACGGTCGCGAGCACTCCGACGCCCAGCAGGGCCGTCAGGGCGCCCGCGACGAGAGCGACGACGGGCCACGCGGTCGCGGTCGACGATCCCACGAGGGCGGCCACCGACTGCTCGCCGGCGATGGCCGTCGCCTCCGTGACGACGGAGGAACCGGCGCGCACCGGGTCGCTGAGGGCCGTCGACGCCGCCAGGACCACGAAGGCGCCGAGCACGACCTGCAGGAGGCCGAGCACGATGCGGAACGCAGGGCCGGCGATGGCCAGGGCCGCAGCGAGCGCGAGACCGGCCAGCGCGAGCGCCGAGAGCGCGGGAGCCGCCACCGTGCCCGCGACGTCCAGACCGTCGGTCGCACCGGCGAGCGTCAGCACGAACCACGTCTGCGTCGAGGAGGTCAGCTCGAGCGCGGCCAGCAGGACGATCCCGAGGATCGCCCCGTACTTGAGCCGCCGAGCGCTCACGGCTCCTCGGAGGTGACGGCGTCGAGCGGGTCCACGTCGAAGCAGGAGTGCTCCCCCGTGTGGCAGGCGGCACCGATCTGCTCGACCTGCACGAGGAGCGCGTCGGCGTCGCAGTCGAGGGCCGCTCCGCGCACGTACTGGGCGTGGCCGGACGTGTCGCCCTTGCGCCAGTACTCCTGTCGTGAGCGCGACCAGAAGGTGACTCGGCCCTCGGTGAGCGTGCGGCGCAAGGCCTCGCGGTCCATCCAGCCCATCATCAGCACCTCGCGGGTGTCGTGCTGCTGGATGATCGCGGGCAGCAGCCCGGCGGCGTCGAAGGTCGCGCGGTCGAGGACGGCGTCGAGCTCGGGATCGGTCATCGTCGGATCTCCAGGCCTGCGCCGTCGAGGGCGCGCTTCACGTCGCCGATGGTCATCTCGCGGTTGTGGAAGACCGAGGCCGCCAGCACGGCGTCGGCGCCCGCCTCGATCGCGGGCGCGAAGTGCTCGACGGCGCCGGCGCCTCCGGAGGCGATGACCGGCACCGAGCTGACCTCGCGCATCGCGGCGACCAGCTCCAGGTCGAAGCCCTGCTTGGTGCCGTCGGCGTCGATCGAGTTGACGAGCAGCTCGCCGGCCCCGCGCTCGACGGCTTCGGCCGCCCACGCGAGGGCGTCGACGGTGGTCTCGCGGCGACCGCCGTGGGTCGTGACGACGAACCCGGACGGCGTGGCGTCGCTCCGCTTGACGTCGAGCGAGAGGACGAGCACCTGCGCCCCGAAGACGTCGGCGATCTCGCCGACGAGCGCCGGGCGGGCGAGGGCGGCGGAGTTGACGCCCACCTTGTCGGCGCCGTGCGCGAGCAGGCGCGACACGTCGTCGACGCCGCGCACGCCGCCGCCGACCGTCAGCGGGATGAAGACCTGCTCGGCCGTCGCGCGGACCACGTCGTAGGTGGTGGAGCGGTCGTCGACCGTCGCGGTCACATCGAGGAAGGTCAGCTCGTCGGCGCCCTGCTCGAAGTAGAGCCGGGCGAGCTCGACCGGGTCGCCGGCATCGCGGAGGTTCTGGAAGTTGACGCCCTTGACGACGCGCCCGGCGGCGACGTCGAGGCACGGGATGACGCGGACGGCGAGGCTCATCGCTGCCGTCCTAGAGGCGCGCGGCGTGGATCGACGTGACCAGGATGGCGCGGGCGCCCAGGTCGTACAGGCGGTCCATCACCTGGTTCATGTCGGCGCGCGGTACCATCACGCGGACGGCGACCCAGTCGGCGTCGTGCAGCGGCGAGACGGTCGGCGACTCGAAGCCCGGTGCGATGTCCGTCGCGGCCTCGAGGAGGGCGACGGGGCAGTCGTAGTCGAGCAGCACGTACTCGCGGGCGACCAGCACGCCCTGGAGGCGGCGCAGCAGGACGGGGATGCCCTCGGGCTCCCCCGCGGCCGAGACGAGCACGGCGGTGGAGTCGAGGATGACCGGGCCGAAGATCTCGAGTCCGGCCTTGCGGAGCGTGGTGCCGGTCTCGACGACGTCGGCGATCACGTCGGCCACTCCGAGCTGGATCGCGGACTCGACCGCTCCGTCCAGGCGGATGAGCGACACCTCGACTCCGTGCTCGCGGAGGAAGGACCCGACGAGGCCGGGGTAGCTCGTGGCGACGCGCAGGCCGTCGATCTCGGAGAGGTCCGTGTAGCGGCCCGCGGGGCCGGCGAAGCGGAAGGTCGAGTTCGCGAAGCCCAGGCTCGCGATCTCACGGGCCTCGGAGCCCGAGTCGATGAGCAGGTCGCGGCCCGTCACTCCGACGTCGAGGGCGCCCGAGCCGACGTAGGTCGCGATGTCGCGCGGCCGGAGGTAGAAGAACTCGACGCCGTTGCGCTCGTCGACGACGTGCAGCTCCTTGGGGTCGCGGCGGCCGGTGTAGCCGGCCTCGGCCAGCATCTGGCCGGCGGTCTCGGAGAGCGAACCCTTGTTGGGAACGGCGACGCGCAGGAGCGCGGGCGGGGTGGTGGTCACGGCAGGACGTCCTCTGGAGCTCGAGGGTGATTCGGTGAGCGGCGGTCTCGTCGTCGACACGGCGGTCGCGGACGCGCCTCGATGTGCGTGGGAGCGCGCGGCGACGGAGCGTCGGCGCACTCCGGCGATCGGAGGGAGGCTCACAGATGTCGGTAGACGTCGGCCGTCGTCAGGCCCTTCGCCAGCATCAGCACCTGGAGGTGGTACAGCAGCTGCGAGATCTCCTCGGCGGTGCGCTCGTCGCCCTCGTACTCGGCGGCCATCCAGACCTCGGCGGCCTCCTCGACGATCTTCTTGCCGATGAAGTGCACACCGGCGTCGAGCTCGCGGACCGTGCCCGACCCCTCGGGGCGCGCGGCGGCCTTCTCGCCCAGCTCAGCGAAGAGGTCGTCGAAAGTTTTCACCGGGGAAGTCTATACGCGCGGCGCCCCGGGGCAGGATCAGTGGCGGTGCAGGATCGAGGACGCGGTGTCGCGGAGGGCGGCGATCGCCTTCTCGGGGTCGTCGGCGCCGAAGACGGCCGAACCGGCGACGAACGTGTCGGCGCCCGCCTCGGCGGCGATCTCGATGGTGCCGGGGGCGATCCCTCCGTCGACCTGGAGCCAGACGTCGAGCCCGGAGTCGCGGACGGCGTGGCGGAGCGCGTGCAGCTTGGGCATCGTCTCCTCCATGAAGGACTGGCCGCCGAAGCCGGGCTCGACCGTCATCACGAGCACCTGGTCGAACTCGGGCAGCAGCTCGAGGTACTCCTCGACGGCCGTCCCGGGCTTGAGGGCGATCCCCGCGCGCGAGCCGATGTCGCGGAGCCGGCGCGCCAGGGCCACGGCGTCGCGCACCGCCTCGGCGTGGAAGGTGACGGAGTAGGCGCCCGTCTCGGCGTACCCGGGCGCCCAGCGGTCCGGGTCCTCGATCATCAGGTGCACGTCGAGCGGGCGCGGCGTGACCTCCTGGAGGCGCTGCACCATGGGCAGCCCGAACGTGAGGTTCGGGACGAAGTGGTTGTCCATCACGTCGACGTGCACGAGATCGGCCGACGCGATCCGCTGCAGCTCGGCCTCGAAGTTGACGAAGTCGGCGGAGAGGATGCTGGGGTTGATCCGTGCGGGCATGCCGACCAGCCTAGGAGATCGCCCCGGCCGGATCCGCGCGCCGCAGCAGCTGGATGAACATGGCGTCGGTGCCGTGGCGGTGCGGCCAGAGCTGCACGTGGCGCGCCCCCTCCGGCAGATCGAGCTCGTCGAGCGTCACGCGCCGGAGGACCTCCGGGGTGTCCATCAGCTCGAGGCCGTCCCCGTAGCGCTCCTGGGCCAGAGCGAGGACCCGTCGCGTCTCGCCGAGGTGCGGCGAGCACGTGACGTAGGCGAGAACGCCGCCCGGGGCGAGCGCCTGGAGCGCCGAGTCGAGCAGCTCGCCCTGAAGGGACGCGAGCGGCTCCACGTCGGCCGCTGTCTTGCGCCAGCGCGCCTCCGGTCGTCGGCGCAGGGCTCCCAGCCCGGTGCAGGGGGCGTCGAGGAGGATCCGATCGAAGGCACCGGGCTGCTCGACGCCGAGATCACGGCCGTCGCCCGTGCGCACCTGGACGTCCGGGTCCACTGCGGCGAGGGCCTGGCGGACGAGACCCGCGCGGCCGGGCACGACCTCGTTCGCGAGGAGCGACGCGCCGCCCAGGCGCGCCTCGGCCGCGAGGAGGGCCGCCTTGCCGCCGGGGCCGGCGCAGAGGTCGAGCCAGCGCTCCCCCTCGCGGACCGGGAGTGCTCGCGACAGCGCCAGCGCCGCGAGCTGCGAGCCCTCGTCCTGCACCCGCACGCGCCCCTCGCGCACGGCGTCGACGGCCTCGGGGTCGCCTCCCGTGCTCACGAGGCCGACCGGGGACCAGCGGTCGGCGGCGGCATCGGGCACGTCCGCGGCGTCGGCGAGACCGGGGAGCGCGACGAGGTTCACCCGCGGAGCCGCGTTGTCGGCCGCGAGAAGAGCGTCCAGCTCGTCGGCGCGGCCCTCCGCCGCCAGAGCGCGGCGCAGCGCCTTGACGATCCAGAGCGGGTGGGAGCTGAGGGCCGCGATGCGGTCATCGGCCGAGACCGCCGCGGCTGAGACGCGCTCGCGCCACTCCTCGGCCGAGCCCCGCGAGACGCTCCGGAGCACGGCGTTGGCGAAGGAGACCGCCCCCCGGGACGCATCGGCGGCTACGAGGGCGACGCTCTCGTTCACCGCCGCGTGCGGAGCGACGCGGGTGCCGAGGAGCTGGTGCACGCCGAGGCGGAGGGCGTCGAGGACGGGCTCGTCGATCGACTCGATCGCCCGCCCGGCCGCGAGCACGATCACGCGGTCGTAGTAGCCGGACATGCGCAGCGTCCCGTAGCAGAGCTCGGTCGCGAGTCCGGCGTCGGCCGGCGGGAGTCTTGCGGCGCGGATCCGGCCGGGGAGGACGAGGTTGGCGTAGGCGTCCGACCCGCTGACGGCGCGCAGGACGTCGTACGCGACCCGGCGGGCGGGGGCGACCTCGCGACGGGCGCTCATCGCAGCACCGTGCTCTCGCGCAGGCCCCTGGCCCAGTCGGCGGCGGCCATCGGCTTCTTGCCCGCCGGCTGCACGGTGACGAGCTCGACGGCTCCGTCGCCGGTGCCCACGAGCGCGCGGCCCTGCTCCACGAGGACCGCGCCCGGCTCGAGCGCCGGCGCCTCCTCGACCGCGCGAGCCGCCAGCACCTTCAGCCGGGCGTCGCCGAGGGCGGTGGAGGCGCCCGGCTCCGGCGTCGTCCCGCGGATCAGTGCGAGGACGCGTCCGCTCGACGCGCTCCAGTCCAGGCGCCCGTCGGACACGTCGAGCTTGGGGGCGAGCGTCACCTCGCCGGACTGCGGCACGGACACGGCGGTCCCCGCGGCGATCGCGTCGACGACCTCGGTCGTGAGAGCGGCACCCGACGCCGCGAGGACCTCCAGCAGCTCCCCCGCCGTCCGGCCGCGCACCTCCTCGGCCAGCTCGGCGAACACGTCCCCGGCGTCGAGCTCGGCCACCAGCTGGAACACGCTCGCGCCGATCGTCTCCTCCCCCGCCATCAGGGCGCGCTGCACGGGAGCCGCTCCCCGCCAGCGCGGGAGGAGGGAGAAGTGCAGGTTGATCCAGCCGTGCGCCGGCACCGCGAGCAGTCGCGCGCGCACGAGTCCGCCGTACGCGACGATGACGCCGAGATCGGGCGAGAGGGCCTCGATCCGGTCGGTGACGACCTCGTCGAGGCGGTTCGCCTTGAGGACGGGCAGTCCGAGCTCCTCCGCAACGACGGCGACGGGAGAGGACGTGAGCACGCGCTTGCGGCCCACGGGGGCGTCCTCGCGGGTGACGACGGCGACCACCTCGTGGTCGGAGGCGGCGAGCGCCCGCAGGGTCGGGACGGCGGGGGCCGGCGTGCCGGCGAAGACGAGGCGCACGGGGTGGGCTCCTGAGTGGCGGTGGTGCGGGCGGATCTAGAGGATGTCGGGATCGTCGAGGCGGACCCGCAGCTTCGGGGCCGGTCGGAAGCGGCCCGGAGTGGTCGGCGGCCGACGGCGGCGGGTGGCGTTGCGGACGACGGCGGACCGGAGCCGGGCGGCCACCTCCGCACCGCGAGCGTAGTCGAAGCGCACGATGGCCCGGACGGAGCCGTCCTCGAGCCCGACCGGTCCGAGGACCTCGTGCCGGTCGCTCTCGTCCAGCGCCTCGAGCGCCTCCTCGACCGCGTGCGCGTCGCCGCTCACGGTGGCCAGGCGCACCGCGGGCGGGAAGCGCAGGGCCCGGCGCTCGAGCAGCTCGGCGCGGAGGTACTCGGCCTGCCGCCAGGTGGCCAGGGCGGTGGCGATCCGCCCGCCGACACCGACGAGCAGCACCGGGGCCCCGGGCCTGGCCAGCGCGGCCGCGTTCGACCACGTGCGCAGGGCGTCGTCGGCCACCCGCAGGCTCTCGCGCGCCAGCATCCGCTCGCCGTCGAGGAGGAGGACGGCGTGGTAGCCGCCGTCGGCCCGCGGTTCGGCGCCCCGGGTCGCGACGACGAGCGCCGGCTCGTCGGTCAGGGTGAGCACCGGCCGCTGACCGTCGGCGACGACGACCTTGGCACCCGGGAAGGCGCGCCCGAGCTCCTCCGCGGTGCGGCCGGCGCCGAGGGTCACGAGACGGAGCGAGGTGGCCTCGCAGACGGAGCAGCTCCACTCCGCCGCGATCAGCCCGCACCAGCCGCAGCTGGGCCGCGCACCCGCCGAGTGCACGGCCAGCGGTCCCTGGCAGCGGTTGCAGCGCGCGACCGTGCGGCAGCGGGCGCAGGCGACGACGGGCGCGTACCCGGGGCGCGCGACCTGCACCAGCACGGGACCGGAGTCGAGGCCGATGCGCGCCTGCCGCCAGGCGGAGGACGGGATGCGGGCGGCGGCGTCGTGCTCGTCGACTGCGGACTGCTGCGCGGTGGGAACGACGTGGGGGCGGCGCGCGGGACGCGGCTCGACCTCGGCGGCGAAGCCGATCTCGACGAGGCGCTCGACCTCCACGGTGCGGGTGTGGCCGAGCAGGACGAGGCCGGCTCCGCTCTGCTCCTGGCGGACGAGGGCGACGTCGCGGGCATGGGCGTAGGGGGCGAGGGGCTCGGCGAAGAGCGGATCCCCGTCGTCCCAGAGGGCGATCAGCCCGGGCGACGTCGAGGGTGCGTACAGGACCGAGCGGTTGCCCACGATCACGCGCGGTCCGGGACCGAGGCAGCGCAGGAACGCGGCGTACCGCTCGGCGCCCTTCTGCCGCGCGTCGAGGCGCACCACCAGCTCCGCCGGCAGCAGGTCGGCCAGGGCGAGCTCGAGCTGCTCCTGGTCCCGGTAGTCCGGCACGGCGAGGATCGCGTCGCCGCCCGCGACGACCGCGTTGCGCGCGAGCTCGGCGAGGGTCAGCGCCCAGCCGCCGATCCAGGTCCCGGTGGAGAGCTGGACGGGGGCGGGCACGGCTCCGACGGCGAGCCGCCCGCCGAGGGGCAGCGCGTCGAAGGCGCCGTCGGCGTAGCCGGCGACCGGTGCGGACGCCACCGGGACCGGGACGACCGCCCGCTCCGCCGCGAGGTGCGCCTTCTCGACCCGCACGTGCCGGCGCGGCACCGCGAGGCGCAGGACGTCGCTCGCTCCCCCGGCCGCACGATCGGCGACGCGGCGGGCCAGCGCCCACACCTCGGGGGTGAGGACCACCACCGGCGAGACGAGCTCCTCGAGCTCGCTGAGCGCGCCCGCGTGCTCGGATCCCTCGCCGACCTCGACCACGAAGGCGTCGGCGATGCGGCCGCCGGTGCGCAACGGGACGCGCACGCGGACACCCGGGCGCACCTGCGCCTGCAGCGGCGGCGGGACCGTGTAGTCCAGGAGCCGGTCGAGCTGGGGCAGCGGCGAGTCCAGGAGGACGCGCGCGACGACGGCCGACGCGCCGGAGGGGCTCTCCACCGCCTGCGCCGGGCCCGCTACGAGAGGCCCGCGGCGGAGCGGAGGTCGTCGACGCGGTCCAGGCGCTCCCAGGTGAAGTCGGGGAGCTCGCGGCCGAAGTGCCCGTAGACCGAGGTCTGCGAGTAGATGGGGCGCAGCAGGTCGAGCGCGTGGATGATCGCAGCGGGGCGCAGGTCGAAGACGGACCGGATCGCCTCGGTGATCTGCTCGTCGGGAACGGTGCCGGTGCCGAAGGACTCGACGTAGAGGCCGACGGGAGCGGCCTTGCCGATCGCGTAGGCGACCTGCACCTCGAGGCGGCGGGCGAGCCCGGCCGCGACGGCGTTCTTGGCGACCCAGCGCATCGCGTAGGCGGCCGAGCGGTCGACCTTCGACGGGTCCTTGCCCGAGAAGGCGCCGCCGCCGTGCCGCGAGGCGCCGCCGTACGTGTCGACGATGATCTTGCGGCCGGTGAGCCCGGCGTCGCCCTGCGGGCCGCCGATCTCGAAGCGCCCGGTGGGGTTGATCAGCAGCCGCACCGCGGAGGAGTCGAGGTCGACGGTCTCGAGGACGGGTCGGATCACGTGCGCCTCGATGTCGGCGTGGATCGTCTCGGTGCTCACGTGCTCGGCGTGCTGCGTCGAGAGGACCACCGTGTCGATGGAGCGGGGCGTCGTGCCGTCGTAGCCGATGGTGACCTGGGTCTTGCCGTCGGGACGGAGGTACTCGAGCTCGCCCGACTTGCGGACGGCGGCGAGGCGCTCGGCGAGACGGTGCGAGAGCCAGCTCGGCAGCGGCATGTACTCGGGGGTCTCATCGGTGGCGAAGCCGAACATGAGCCCCTGGTCGCCCGCTCCCTGGCGGTCGAAGGCGTCGTCGTCGGACGAGTCGGTGCGGACCTCGAGGGCGGTGTCGACGCCGGCGGCGATCTCGGGCGACTGCTGGCCGATCGAGACCGAGACGCCGCAGGAGCGGCCGTCGAAGCCCTTCTCGGAGGAGTCGTAGCCGATCTCGACGATCGTGTCGCGGACGATCTTGGGGATCTCGACGTAGCCGGAGGTCGAGACCTCGCCGGCGACGTGCACGAGGCCGGTGGTGACGAGGGTCTCGACGGCGACGCGGCTCTTCGGGTCCTCGCGGAGCAGGGCGTCGAGGATGCGGTCCGAGATCTGGTCGCAGATCTTGTCGGGGTGCCCCTCGGTCACGGACTCGGACGTGAACAGACGGAGGGGTCCGGAGGAGGTCATGCGGAGGGTCTCATTTCGTTCCGGGGACTGTTCGGCCGGGGCGTCGAGCGCGGTCGGCCCACGAGGAGCGAGGACCACCGACGACGGCAGCGGGGCGCGGCGTCGTGCGGACACGGATCGTCGGGCTCGGGGTGTTCCGCGCCCGACCGGCGGAGGGGCCGCGCTCGGATCTGGTCCGCGCACGCGCGGGACCCGCCTGAGAGCAGCCGCCGTCGGCTAGCGCGCGACCACGTCGAGGACGCGGTCGGCCACCGACGCCTTGGTGCCGGAAGCCTCGATCACTATATCCCCGGCCCGATCGAGGACCACGACGGAGTTGCTGTCGCTCTGGAAACCCTCGGTCCAGCCGACCCTGTTGAGGACGAGCAGGTCGCAGCCCTTGCGCGCGATCTTCGCGCGGCCCAGGGCGAGCATCGCCTCGCGGTCGGGCTCGGTCTCGGCGGCGAACCCGACGACGAGCTGGTTCCCCGCCCGGGCGGCCGCGATCTCGGCGAGGATGTCGGGGTTCTTCACGAGCTCGAGGACCAGGCGGTCGCCCTGCTGCTCCTTCTTGATCTTCGACTCCGAGACGTCGGCGGGGCGGTAGTCGGCCACAGCCGCGGCCATGACGACGATGTCCGCGTCGGCCGAGGCGGAGAGCGCCGCCTCGCGGAGTTCGAGGGCGGTGCCGACGGGGACGACCGTCACTCCGCGCGGCGTCTCGATGTCGAGGTTCGCCGCCAGGAGGGTCACGCTGGCTCCTCTGGCCGCCGCCGCGAGGGCGAGGGCGACGCCCTGCCGGCCGCTCGAGCGGTTCCCGACGAAGCGGACCGGGTCGAGCGGCTCGCGGGTGCCGCCCGCGGTGACGAGGACCCGCAGGCCCTCCAGGTCGCGCTTCGCACCGCTCGCGCGGCGGTGGACGGCGAGGGCCTCGGCGACGATCGTCGCCGGTTCCTCCATGCGTCCGGCACCGGAGTCGGTACCCGTCAGCTGCCCGACGGCCGGTCCGACGAGGTGCACGCCGCGCGAGCGGAGCGTCTCGACGTTCGCGACGGTGGCGGGGTTCGCCCACATCTCGGTGTGCATCGCGGGAGCGACGACGAGCGGCGCAGTGCTCGCGAGCACCGTGTTGCCGAGCAGGTCGTCGGCGAGGCCGGTCGCGAGCTTCGCGAGGGTGTGCGCCGTGGCGGGAGCGATCACGATCAGGTCGGCCGCCTGGCCGATCGCCACGTGCCGCACCTCGGCGACGCCCTCGTAGAGCTCCGTGTGCACGGCGTTCCTCGAGATCGCCTCGAGCGTCGGCTTGCCGACGAACCGGAGGGCGGCCTCGGTGGCCACGACGTGGACGTCGTGGCCCTCGAGGACCAGGGCTCGCACCACACCGACCGCCTTGTAGGCGGCGATGCCGCCGGTGATCCCGACGACGACGTTCAGTCGCCGAGCGGTCTTCCGCGAGGAGCGCACCCGGGGAGGACCGTGCTACTCGGCGAGGGGCTGGGCGACGAGCTTGTCCTCGTTGATCTCGTGGAGAGCGACCGAGAGCGGCTTGTCGTCGATGGTCGAGTCGACCAGCGGGCCGACGTTGTCGAACAGGCTGCCCTCGTGGAGGTCGGCGTAGTAGTCGTTGATCTGGCGCGCGCGCTTGGAGGCGAAGATCACCAGCGCGTACTTCGAGTCGACCTTCGAGAGGAGCTCGTCGATGGGCGGGTCGATGATGCCGAGGTTGTTGGCCATGGTGTCTCCTTGTTGGCTTGTCAGCTTGTTGGCTTGTCAGCACTGCGGGGCGCGTGAGCGCCGATCTGCGGCTCCGGAGGCGCGCGACGCGGCGGCGCCTCGGGGCTGGGCCCTGTCGGCGGTCGGGGCGTCGGCCCGGAGGTGGTCGGTGGCCCGGACGTCAGCGGCCCGGGTCGGCGGGCGCGCCGTCGGAACGAGGCGACATCAATTCTACGACCTCGCGGGCCGCTTCGGGCACTGTGCTGTTCACGACCGCGAAATCGAACTCGTCCTGCGCGGCCAGCTCGACCCGTGCGGTGGCCAGCCGGCGCTGCTGCTCCTCGGGGCTCTCGGTCCCCCGGCCGACCAGGCGGCGCACGAGCTCGTCCCAGCTGGGCGGCAGGAGGAAGACCAGTCGCGCGTCCGGCATCCGCTCGCGGACCTGCCGGGCCCCTTGGATGTCGATCTCGAGCATGACCTGCCGGCCCTGGGCGAGCGCGGCGTCGATCGGGCCGCGCGGAGTGCCGTAGCGGTAGGCGTTGTGCACGGTGGCGTACTCGAGGAACTCCCCCGCCTCGACCATGCGGTCGAACTCGGCGTCGTCGACGAAGTAGTAGCTGACGCCGTCGACCTCGCCGGGACGCGGGGCCCGGGTCGTCGCCGACACCGAGAGCAGCACCTCGGGGTAGTTCTCGCGGATGTAGGTGGAGACGGTGCCCTTGCCGACGGCGGTGGGCCCGGCGAGGACGACGAGGCGCGTCCGCTCACCGCGGCGCTGGCGCGCCTCCCGCTGCTCGAGGAAGGAGTTCAGTCCCTCCACCTGGCGGCGGCCGAGACCGCCGAGGCGCTTGGACGGAGCGATCTGCAGCTGCTCCATCACCCGCGGCGTCTTCACGACCCCGAGAGCCGGGACCGCGCGCAGCAACTCGCTCACGCGCATCCGTCCCTCCACTCCGGTGGGGTCGGTCTGCGCCGCGGCGAGCACGGCGGTGGCCGGGCGCTCGCCCGAGGCGACGTGCTTCTTCACGACCGCACGGGCGCGCCGGGCGGCGATCGCGGCGGCGGACGCGGCGAGACGGTCGACCTCGGGGGGCGACGGACGGCGGCTGCCGGTCGTGACCGGTCCGGTCTCGGCGGGGCTCACGGCTTCAGCGGACAAGGGTCTCCTGGATGTCTCGGGCGCGGCGGTCGATCTCGGCGGCGATCCCCTCGGGACCGGCGCCGAGGACACTGCGCGACTCGCTCACGAGCGTCGTGGCCGCGAGGGCCCCGAACAGCCTTGGCGCGTCCGCGAGAGACGCGCCCTGGTGACCGAAGCCCGGTGCCAGCACGGGGAGCCCGGGGGTGAGCGCGTCGTCGGTCCGGATACCGTAGTCGCCGAGCGCGACCGTGGCTCCGAGCACGACGCCGACCGAGCCGATCGGCGAGCGCGCGTGTCCCGCGTTCCAGGATGCCACGTCCGCCAGCACGGCGCTGGCCAGCGGCGACCCGGCGTGCTCGCCGTCCTGCACGAGGGCCCGCTGAACGGCGCCCGCCTCCGGATTGGAGGTGGCGGCGAGGACGAAGACGCCCTTCCCCGCCTCCTCCGCGAGCTCGAGCATGCCGTCGAGGGAGCCGAGCCCCTGATAGGCGGAGGCGGTCATCGCGTCGGCCTCGAGGGGCGAGCCCGGGCGCAGCCACGCCTCGGCGTAGGCGGTGACGCTCGTGCCGATGTCGCCGCGCTTGACGTCGGCGATCACCAGGAGCCCGGCTGCGCGCGCGTCGGCGAGGACGCGCTCGAGCGCGAGGTAGCCCGCCGAGCCGTGGCGCTCGAAGAACGCGACCTGCGGCTTGACCACGCCCACGCGTCCGGCCGCGGCCTCGACGACCCGGCGGCCGAACGACTCCAGGCCGGCCGCGTCGTCGTCGAGCCCCCACGCGTCCAGGAGGAACACGTGGGGGTCGATCCCGACGCAGAGCTGCCCGTGCGCGTCGAAGGCGCGCTCGAGACGCGCTCCGAAGGACTCGGTCACGCCAGGCGCTCCGCCCGACGCAGCGCGTAGTCCTGCAGGCTCGTGACCTCGAAGGGCTCGCCCGCCACGTCGAGCGAGGCGACGGCGGCCGCGAGCTGCGCGATGGTGGTGAACAGCGGCTTGTCGGCGGCAACCGCTGCGGCGCGGATCTCGTAGCCGTCGGCGCGGGAGGCTCCTCCGCTGGGCGTGTTGATCACGACGTCGACCTCATCGCGGCTGACCAGCTCGACGATCGACGGCGAGTCGCCGACGGCCTCCTCGCTGTACTTGCGCACGACCCGCGTCCGGATGCCGTTGCGGTTCAGCACCTCGGCGGTCCCCTCGGTCGCGAGGATCTCGAAACCGAGCTGGCGCAGGCGCAGCGCCGGGAGCACGATGGCGCGCTTGTCTCGGTCGGCGACCGAGATGAAGACGGTCCCGCTCGAGGGCATCCCGCCGTAGGCCGCGTCCTGGCTCTTCTTGAAGGCCCTCGGGAAGTCGCGGTCGATGCCCATGACCTCTCCGGTCGAGCGCATCTCGGGGCCGAGGAGGGAGTCGACGATCTGGCCCTCCTTGGTGCGGAAGCGCTTGAAGGGCAGCACCGCCTCCTTGACCGCGATCGGCGAGTCCATCGGCACGTCGGAGCCGTCGCGCTCGGGCAGCAGGCCCTCGGCCTTGAGCTCGGCGATCGTCTCGCCCACCATCAGCCGCGACGCCGCCTTCGCGAGCGGGATGCCGAGCGCCTTCGAGACGAAGGGCACGGTCCGGGAGGCGCGGGGGTTGGCCTCGAGGACGTAGAGCACGCCCTGCCCGATCGCGAACTGCACGTTGAGGAGCCCGCGGACCCCGACGCCCCGGGCGATGGCGAGGGTCGCGTCGCGCACCTCGTCGATCTGCCGACGGCCGAGGGTCACGGGCGGGAGGGTGCACGCCGAGTCGCCGGAGTGGATCCCGGCCTCCTCGATGTGCTCCATGACTCCGCCGATGTAGAGCTGCTCGCCGTCGTACAGCGCGTCGACGTCGATCTCGATCGCGTCGTCGAGGAACCGGTCCACCAGCAGCGGGTGCGTCGCGTCGATGATGCCCTGGTCGGCCATCCGCTCGAAGTAGTCCTCGAGCTGCGCGGCGCCGTAGACGATCTCCATGCCGCGACCGCCGAGCACGAAGGACGGCCGGACCAGCACCGGGAAGCCGATCCCGGTCGCGACGCCGAGGGCGCCCTCGAGGTCGATCGCGGTGCCGTTGCGAGGAGCGAGCAGGCCCGCCTCGTCGAGGATGCGGGAGAACGCTCCGCGCTCCTCCGCCAGGTCGATCGCGGCGGGGGTCGTGCCGAGGATCGGGACGCCCGCCTCCTCCAGCCCCTTCGCCAGGCCCAGAGCGGTCTGCCCGCCGAGCTGCACGACGACGCCGACGAGCTCGCCGGACTGCGACTCCGCGTGGATGACCTCGAGGACGTCCTCGAGGGTCAGCGGCTCGAAGTAGAGCCGGTCCGACGTGTCGTAGTCGGTCGAGACCGTCTCGGGGTTGCAGTTGATCATGATCGTCTCGTAGCCGGCCGCCGAGAGGGCGAACGAGGCGTGCACGCAGGAGTAGTCGAACTCGACGCCCTGGCCGATGCGGTTCGGGCCGGAGCCGAGGATGACGACCTTGCGGCGGTCGGCTGCCACGACCTCGGTCTCCTCGTCGTACGAGGAGTAGTGGTACGGCGTGAGCGCCGGGAACTCCCCCGCGCAAGTGTCGACCGTCTTGAAGACGGGGCGGACGGCCAGCTCGTAGCGCGTCGCACGGACCTCCGCCTCCTCCAGGCCGCGGAGCTCCGCGATCTGGATGTCCGAGAATCCGTGGTCCTTCGCGAGGCGCAGCAGACCCGCGTCCAACGCCGGGTGCTCGCGCACGAGGTCGGCGATCTCGTTGATGAGGACGATCTGGTCGAGGAACCAGGGGTCGATCTTCGTCGACTCGAAGGCCTGCTCGACGCTCGCGCCGAGGCGCAGCGCCTGCTGGACGGTGACGATGCGGCCGTCGGTCGGCGTCTTCGCGATCTCGAGGAGCTCGTCGACCGAGTGCTTCTGCTCGCCCCAGTGGAAGGAGGAGCCGCGCTTCTCGAGCGAGCGGAGCGCCTTCTGCAGGGCCTGGGCGTAGTTGCGGCCGATCGCCATCGCCTCGCCCACCGACTTCATGGTGGTGGTCAGCGTCTTGTCGGCGGCCGGGAACTTCTCGAACGCGAAGCGCGGGACCTTGACCACGACGTAGTCGAGCGTCGGCTCGAAGCTCGCCGGGGTGACCTTCGTGATGTCGTTGGGGATCTCGTCGAGACGGTAGCCGATGGCGAGCTTCGCAGCGATCTTGGCGATCGGGAAGCCGGTCGCCTTCGAGGCGAGGGCCGACGAGCGCGAGACGCGCGGGTTCATCTCGATGACGATGATGCGGCCGTCGGCGGGGTCGACCGCGAACTGGATGTTGCAGCCTCCGGTGTCCACACCCACGTCGCGGATGATCCGGATGCCGATGTCGCGCAGCTTCTGGTATTCGCGGTCGGTGAGGGTCAGCGCGGGGGCCACCGTGATGGAGTCGCCCGTGTGCACGCCCACCGGGTCCACGTTCTCGATCGAGCAGACGACGACCGTGTTGTCGGCCGTATCGCGCATGAGCTCGAGCTCGTACTCCTTCCAGCCGAGGATCGACTCCTCGAGGAGCACCTCGGTGGTGGGGCTCTGGTGCAGTCCGTCGCCGACCATGCGCACGAGCTCCTCGCGGGTGTACGCGAAGCCGGAGCCGAGGCCGCCCATGGTGAAGGACGGGCGGATGACGAGCGGGTAGCCGAGGTCCTCGGCGTACTCGATCGCCTCCTCGACGGTGTGCGCGATGTAGGACTTCGCGACGTCGGCGCCCGCGTCCAGCACGAGCTGCTTGAAGATCTGGCGGTCCTCGCCGCGGTTGATCGCCTCGAAGCTCGCGCCGATGAGCTCGACGTCGTACTTCTCGAGGATCCCGAGGTCGTGCAGCTGGATGGCCGCGTTCAGAGCGGTCTGGCCGCCCAGGGTGGGCAGGATCGCGTCCGGCTTCTCCTTGGCGATGATCGCCTCGATCGCCTGCGGGGTGATCGGCTCGACGTAGGTGGCGTCGGCGAAGTCGGGGTCGGTCATGATCGTCGCCGGGTTGGAGTTGACGAGGATCACGCGCACCCCCTCGGCGCGCAGCACACGGCAGGCCTGGGTGCCCGAGTAGTCGAACTCGACCGCCTGGCCGATGACGATCGGGCCGGAGCCGATGACGAGGACGCTGTTGATGTCTTCCCTGCGCGGCATTACTTCTGCTCTCCGGTGGTGCTGGTCGAAAGGATGTCGTTCGCGGGCTCGGCGTCGCCCTGCTCGGCCGTGCGCTGCACGACCATGGCGCGGAAGCGGTCGAACAGGTAGTTCGAGTCGTGCGGTCCGGCGGCCGCCTCGGGGTGGTACTGCACCGAGAAGGCGGGGATGTCGAGGCAGCGCAGGCCTTCCACGACCGAGTCGTTGAGGCTGTAGTGGCTGACCTCGACGCGGCCGAAGCCCTCGGGCGAGTCGAGCTCGCCGTCGATGGGCGCGTCCACCGCGAATCCGTGGTTCTGCGCGGTGATCTCGACGCGGCCGGTGAGCTTGTCGAGCACCGGCTGGTTGATGCCGCGGTGGCCGAAGGGCAGCTTGTAGGTGCCGAAGCCGAGCGCGCGGCCCAGGAGCTGGTTGCCGAAGCAGATGCCGAAGAAGGGCAGATCGGCGCGCAGCGTCGTGCGCAGCAGGTCGACGTGGCGGTCGGAGGCCTCCGGGTCTCCCGGTCCGTTCGAGAAGAACAGGGCGGACGGGTCCAGCGCCAGGACCTCGTCGGCGGTGACCGACTCGGGCAGCACGTGCACGTCGAAGCCGCGCTCGGACAGGTAGTGCACGGTCGAGGTCTTCACGCCGAGGTCGATGACGGCGACGGAGCCCACGCGCTCGCCCTGGGCGGGCACCGTGTACTGCTCGGTCGTCGAGACGGCGGAGGAGAGGTTCATCCCCTCCATCTGCGCGCCGCCGAGGACCAGCGCGAGCTGCTCCTCCTCCCCCAGGGCGAGGTCCTCGCCCGAGAAGACGCCGGCCCGCATCGAGCCGGCGGAGCGGATGTGGCGCGTGATCGCCCGGGTGTCGATCCCCGAGATGCCGACGATGCCGTCGGCCTCGAGGTCGTCGTCGAGCGAGCGCTGAGCGCGGAAGTTCGACACGACGCGGGAGGGGTCGCGGACGACGTAGCCGGCGACCCAGATGCGGCGCGACTCCTTGTCCTCGTCGTTCGTGCCCGTGTTGCCGATGTGCGGTGCGGTCTGCACCACGATCTGGCCGGCGTAGGACGGGTCGGTCAGCGTCTCCTGGTAGCCGGTCATGCCGGTCGCGAAGACGATCTCGCCGAGGGTGCGCCCGCGCGCGCCGTAGGCCTGACCCGTGAATCGTCGCCCGTCCTCGAGGACGAGGACGGCGGTGGGTTCGGTGCTGAGGCGTGACGTTGGCACGGACTAGGAGCCCTTCTGGTTCGGGGAGGAGCCGCCGTCGGCGGCTCCCGGGGTGGAGGGGGAGGATTCGGGGCCGGCGAGCCGGCGGAGCTCCGCGACGAGGTGCCGGCGCAGGGCCGGCTCGGCGACGCGGAGATAGGAGTCGACCGTCTCGGCACCGCGCGGCGACCACGAGAGCACGAGCAAGCCGCCCTCCTCGACGGCGCGGTCGATGGCGTAGCTGCCCTCGCCCGCACCGCGCAGCAGGGCTGCGGGGATGACGGTCGGTCGCTCGCCGACCGGCGCGAGGACGACTCCGCGCTCGTGCAGCCGCAGCGTCGCCTTCCCGCGGAAGCCCAGGCCCGGCAGCACGACGCGCTCGAGCGGCTGCTCGAAGCGGGTCGTCGCGACGTAGGGCAGCTCGACCGACTCGAGTTCCGCGCCGAGGGACTCGGCGGGGACGGCCTCGGGGACGAGGTCGGCGGAGCGGCGGCGGCGCGCCCGCCAGGAGAGGATCATCCCGGCGAAGACCAGGACGACGACCGCGGCGATCACGATCGTGATCGCGGTCCTATCCACGGGCGGACCTCGCGGCTCCTGCGACCACCGCGGCATCGACGAGCTCGCCGTCGAGGACCGTGGGGTAGCCGTCGTGGAGCGTCGCGACGACGCGACCGGGAAGCTCCCGACCGAGGTACGGGGAGTTGGCGCTGCGCCCCCGGAGGTCGGACGTCGAGAAGCTGCGGCGCACCTCCGGGTCGTAGAGCGCGATGTTCGCCGGTGCGCCGACCGCGATGCCGCGGTCGTAGCCGTCGAGCCGGCCGATGCGGGCGGGCGCCTGCGACAGCACCCGGGCGACGTCCGCCCAGGTCATCCGACCGTCGTCGACGACGGCGGCGTGCACGACCGACAGGGCGCTCTCGAGGCCGACCATGCCGAACGCGGCGGCGTCCCACTCGCAGTCCTTCGACTCGACCGGGTGCGGGGCGTGATCGGTCGCGACGATGTCGATGGTGCCGTCGGCGAGGGCCTCGCGCAGGGCGAGCACGTCCTCGTCGCGGCGCAGCGGCGGGTTCACCTTGAACCGGGCGTCGTAGCCGCCGCCGCCCTCGCCGTCCGCCGCGATCAGCTGCTCGGTGAGCAGGAGGTGGTGGGGCGTGACCTCGGCGGTGACGTCGATGCCGCGGGCCTTGGCCCAGCGGATCACGTCGACCGAACCGGCGGTCGAGACGTGGCAGACGTGCAGCCGCGAGCCCACGTGCTCGGCCAGGAGGACGTCGCGCGCGATGATCGCCTCCTCGGCGACCGCGGGCCAGCCGGCGAGGCCGAGGGCGCTCGAGACGGCTCCCTCGTTCATCTGCGCGCCGACCGTGAGCCGCGGCTCCTGGGCGTGCTGAGCGACGACGCCGTCGAACGCCTTCACGTACTCGAGCGCGCGGCGCATCAGCAGAGCGTCCGAGACGCACTTCCCGTCGTCCGAGAAGACCCGGACCGCCGCGCGGCTGCGCGCCATCGCGCCGAGCTCGGCGAGGGACTCCCCCGCCAGGCCGACGGTCACGGCGCCGATCGGCCGCACGGTCGCGTAGCCGGCGTCCTCGCCCAGGCTCTGCACCTGCTCGACGACGCCCGCGGTGTCCTGCACCGGCGACGTGTTGGCCATCGCGAAGACGGCGGTGAAGCCTCCCGCAGCGGCCGCGCGCGATCCGGTGAGTACCGTCTCGCTCTGCTCGAAGCCGGGCTCGCGGAGGTGGGTGTGCAGATCGACCAGGCCGGGCAGCGCCAGCAGGCCGTCGGCGTCGATCACGCGGGCGCCGCGCGAGTCGAGGTCGGTGCCGATCTCGACGACGACTCCGCCGTCGACGAGGACGTCGGCGGTGCTGTCGTCGGCGAGCGTCGCTCCCGAGATCAGGATCCGCCGGGGGCTCTCGGTGCTCATCAGTGGACCTCCCGTTCGCCGGACAGCAGCAGGTAGAGCGCGGCCATCCGGACCGAGACCCCGTTGGTGACCTGTTCGAGCACCGTGGAGCGGCTCGAATCGGCGGCGGCCGAGGAGATCTCGACGCCCCTGTTCATGGGTCCGGGGTGCATGACGATGGTATCGGGGCCCAAGCGGGCCAGGCGCTCGTCGTCGAGACCCCAGATGCGCGCGTACTCGCGGCCGTTGGGGAAGAAGCCGCTCGACATGCGCTCGAGCTGGATGCGCAGCAGCATCACGACGTCGGGGAGCCCGGAGTCGATCGCCTCGTCGAGGTCGAATCGGATGGTCGCCGGCCAGTCGACCGTGTCGACGGGGACGAGCGTGGGCGGCGCGACCAGGGTGACCTCGGCGCCGAGCGCGGTGAGCAGCCAGACGTTCGAGCGGGCGACCCGCGAGTGCAGGATGTCGCCGACGATCGTGACGGCCACCCCGTCGAGCCCCTTGCCCCGGGAGGCGGTGGGGCCGTGCAGCCGGCGGCGGATCGTGAAGGCGTCGAGCAGCGCCTGGGTCGGGTGCTCGTGCGTGCCGTCGCCGGCGTTCAGGATCGACGCGTCGATCCATCCGCTCGCCGCGAGCACGGCCGGGGCTCCGGACGCGCTGTGACGCACCACGACGCCGTCGGCGCCCATCGCGGCGAGGGTCTGCGCCGTGTCCTTCAGGCTCTCGCCCTTCGACACGCTGGATCCCTTGGCGCTGAAGTTGATCACGTCGGCCGAGAGCCGCTTGGCCGCCGCCTCGAACGAGATGCGGGTGCGGGTCGAGTCCTCGAAGAAGAGGTTGACGACCGTCTTCCCGCGCAGCGTCGGCAGCTTCTTCACCTCGCGGTTCTGCACGTCGGCCATGTCCTCGGCGATGTCGAGGAGGCCGATCGCGGAGGAGCGGTCGAGGTCGCGGGTCGAGAGCAGGTGCTTCATGCGGTGCCCCCTCCGTCGGCGGCCTCGTCCGCCGGGCGCGTCGACTCGATCGCGACCAGGTCCTCGCCGTCGACCTCGAGGAGGCGGACGTTGATCCGCTCGCTGAGACTGCTCGGCAGGTTCTTGCCCACGAAGTCGGCCCGGATGGGGAGCTCGCGGTGGCCGCGGTCGACCAGCGCGGCGAGGCGGACCGCCCGGGGCCGGCCGATGTCGCTCAGGGCGTCGAGCGCGGCGCGGATGGTGCGACCCGAGAAGAGGACGTCGTCCACCAGCACGACGGTGCGTCCGTCGATGCTCGCCGGCACGGCGGTCCTCGCCGGGGTGCGCACCGGGTTCCGGGAGAGGTCGTCGCGGTACATCGTCACGTCGAGGGAGCCGGCGAAGACGGGAGCCGCCTCCGGCTCGATCCGGGCGATGGTCTCGGCGATCCGCTGGGCGAGGACCACGCCGCGGGTCGGGATCCCGAGGATCACCAGCGACTCCGCTCCCCGGTTGGACTCGAGGATCTCGTGGGCGATGCGCGTCAGAGCGCGCGTGATGTCAGCGCCGTTCAGCACGATTCGTGCCGTCACACCGACCTCCTTCCCCGTCTCTCCGGACGGCCTTAAAGGAAATGTCTCGATGAGTATAGGGGCGCGGGCCGCGTCCCTCCGGGTGCGCCGGCCCACTCCCGCCCCGCAGGAGCACGCCCGGCCCGCGGACCCGCCCGATCGTGCGAGTCGGATCCGGCGAGCCGGAGGCACCCGCCCCCGATCGGGTCGAGCGCCCGGGGTCAGACCGCCGTGCGCGACTCCGCGACGGAGGCGAGCAGCCCGTTGATGAAGCCCGCCGAGTCGTCCGTCGAGAGGACGGTCGCGGCCTCGACGGCCTCCGAGATCGCGACGCCGTCGGGGACCTCGTCGTTGTGCAGGATCTCCCAGACGCCGATGCGCAGGATCGCGCGGTCGACGAGGGGCATCCGCGCGAGCGTCCAGCCCTTCGAGAGCCGCTCGATCAGCCCGTCGATCTCGGCGGAGTGGTCGATGACGCCGTCGACGATCTCACGGGCGTAGAGCCAGGAGGCCTCGCGCGCGGGCTCGTGGACCGCCCGCTCCGCTTCGGCCCGCAGCGACTCCGCGAACGGGATCTGCCGGACATCGGCGTTGTAGATGATGTCGAGGGCGCGCTTGCGCGCCTTCGTGCGTGCACTCACGGACGCCCCGGCTCAGCTGACGCGGCCGAGGTAGTCGCCCGTGCGGGTGTCGACCTTGACCTTCGTGCCCTGCTCGAGGAAGAGCGGGACCTGGATCTGGTAGCCGGTCTCGACGGTGGCGGGCTTGGTGCCGCCGGTCGAGCGGTCGCCCTGGAGGCCCGGCTCGGTGTAGGTGATCTCGAGCACCACGGACGCGGGGAGGTCGATGTAGAGCGGGTCGCCGTCGTGCAGCGCGAGAGTGACGTTCTGGTTCTCGAGCATGAAGTTCGCGGCGTCGGCGACGACGGCCTCGGGGACCGTGATCTGGTCGTAGTCCGAGGTGTCCATGAACACGAAGTCCTGGCCGTCGCGGTAGAGGTACTGGAAGTCGCGACGGTCGACGTTGGCGGTGTCGATCTTGGCCCCGGCGTTGAACGTCTTGTCGACGACCTTGCCGGTCAGGACGTTCTTCATCTTGGTGCGGACGAACGCGCCGCCCTTGCCCGGCTTGACGTGCTGGAAGTCGATGACGTTCCAGAGCTGACCGTCGATGTTGAGGACGGTGCCGTTCTTGATGTCGGTGGTAGAGGCCATGCGAAGGGGGATCCGTTTCGGTGGAAGTCTGCTGCCGGTGGACCCGACTCCGGGCGCGGCGATATCGGCCGGTACGGCTGACCCGTCGAGTGTAGTCGATGGGCGCGGCGGGGCCGAGGGAGTCCTCACCGCTCCTCCCGCAGAAGGTGCGCTCGGGAGAGGATGGGAGGACGTCGCGAGAGGAGACCCGCCATGCAGGACGTCCCGACCCTGATCGACACCGGCCCGCTGGACGCCGCGTTCGCCGTGGTGCCGATCGTGATCGCCGCCGTCGTCGTCCTCATCGCGGTCCTGATCGTGGTGAACCTGCGCCGGGCGAGGAAGCTCGGCGTGGATCCGCTCACCCTGCAGACGGACGTCGCCTCGAAGCTCGCCACCGGCGGATTCGGCGCCGAGCGCCCCCTCGGCGAGCGGCTCGCCGAGATCGACGGGCTGCTGGCCGCGGACACGATCACCGAGCAGGAGCACGCCGCGGCGAGACGGGCGGCGCTCGAGGGCCGCACCTGAGGCCTGCCCGCTCCTAGGAGCCGATCTCCTGGTACGCCGCGAACAGCAGGGAGGTCTCGGGCCCCTGGAGGATGCTGGGCCGCGCGATGTCGTCCAGCACCACGAACCGGAGGATCCCCGCTCGGGACTTCTTGTCGCGCTGCATCGCGGCGAGGAGCGTCTCCCACCGCCCGAGCGGGTAGCTCGTCGGCAGGGTCAGCGACTCGAGGACGCTGCGGTGGCGGTCGACCGCCGAGTCGCTGAGCGAGCCGGTGAGGCGCGACAGCTCCGCGGCGAACACCATCCCGACCGAGACGGCGGCGCCGTGACGCCACTGGTAGCGCTCGGCGTGCTCGATCGCGTGCCCGAGGGTGTGCCCGTAGTTCAGGATCTCGCGCAGCCCCTGCTCCGTGAAGTCCTCGCCGACGACCCGGGCCTTGATGCCGATCGAGAGCTCGACGAGTCGGCGGAACTCCTCCGAGCCGGGGTCGGTCGCCAGATCGACGTCCGACTCGATGATGTCCAGGATCTGCGGTTCCGCGATGAAGCCGTACTTCACGATCTCGCCGAAGCCGGCGAGGATCTCGTTGCGCGGCAGGCTCGAGAGCACGTCGAGGTCGGCGACGACCGCTCGCGGGGCGTGGAACGCGCCGACGAGGTTCTTCCCCTCGGCCGTGTTGATCCCCGTCTTTCCGCCCACGGCGGCGTCGACCATCCCGAGGACGGTCGTGGGCACCTGGACGAGGCCGACGCCCCGGAGCCAGGTGGCGGCCACGAACCCGGCCAGGTCGGTGATCGCTCCCCCGCCGAAGCCGACGACGACGTCGGTGCGGGTGAAGTCGGACTGGCCCATGACCTGCCAGCAGAACGCCGCGACCTCGACGCGCTTGGCCGCCTCGGCGTCGGGGACCTCGGCCAGCAGCACCTCGTAGCTCTCGAGCAGGCTCTCGCGGATCTCCGCGGCGAGGACCGCGAGCGTGGGCGGGTGCACGATGAGCACCTTCGCAGCGCGCGGGCCGATGGCGTCGGCGAGCCCGTCGAGCAGCCCGCGGCCGACGGTGATGTCGTAGCCGGCGGCGCCGGGCACGGTGATGGCGGTGGAGCCGTCGTTCATGGAAGTCTTCCGCTCGGGCGGCCGGAGTCGGCCGCCGGGTCTGCTGCGCGGCCGCCGGCGGCGATCGCGTCGTGGGTTCGGGGGTCTCGGGCCGGTCGGGCGCGCACCCAGTCGGCGATCTCCGCAGCGATCGCGGTGATGGGCCGGCGGGAGGTGTCGAAGGTGACGTCCGCGAGCGCCTCGTAGAGCGGGCGCCGCTGCTCGTGCAGACGGGTCCAGTCGGCGACGCCGCCGCGGACGAGGGGTCGGCTCCCGGAGCCGAGACGGTCCCTGACGGCCTCGGCCGTCGTGGTGAGCAGGACCACGGGGACCTCGGCGAGATCGGCCTGCGTGTCCGGATCGAGCACCGCTCCCCCGCCGAGGGCCAGCACGACGTCGCGGCGGACGGCGCTCTCGACGACGAGGCGCTCCTCGCGGCGGAAGGAGGCCTCTCCGTGCGCGTCGAAGTACGCGGCGATCGGGCCGTGGCCCGCGACGAACTCGGCATCGGAGTCGACGAAGGCCGCCGCGAGGGACTTCGCGACCCGCTTCCCGATGGTCGTCTTCCCCGCCCCCATGGGGCCGATGAAGACGACGCGGGCGCGGGCCGCGCCGGTATCGTGCCCGGCCATCAGCGCTCTCGCCCGAGGGCGCATCCGCGGATCACGACACGCCCAGGGCGGGGTTGCTCGCGCTCGCCGTCCGCAGCTCGGCCGGGATCGCCTCGAGGTAGCCGCGCAGGTTCCGGCGCGTCTCGGTGACGCTGTCGCCGCCGAACTTCTCGAGCACGGCGTTCGCGAGGACGAGGGCCACCATCGCCTCCGCGACGACTCCCGACGCGGGGACGGCGCAGACGTCGGAGCGCTGGTGGTGGGCTCCGGCCGCCTCGCCCGTCGCCACGTCCACCGTGCGCAGGGCGTGGGGAACGGTCGCGATCGGCTTCATCCCCGCGCGCACGCGCAGGACGGTGCCGGTGCTCATGCCGCCCTCGGTACCCCCGGCGCGGTCGCTGGAGCGCGAGATGCCCGCGGCGTCCTGGAACAGCTCGTCGTGCGCCTCGGACCCGCGGCGGGTCGTGGTGAGGAAGCCGTCGCCGACCTCGACGCCCTTGATGGCCTGGATGCCCATGAGGGCCGCGGCTAGCTGGGAGTCGAGCCGCCGGTCCCAGTGGACGTAGGAGCCCAGTCCCGGCGGGAGACCGTAGGCGAGCACCTCGACGACACCGCCGAGCGTGTCGCCGTCGTCGTGAGCCCGGTCGACCTCGGCCACCATCAGCGCGCTGGTCGCGGCGTCGTGGCACCGCAGCGGATCGGCGTCGAGCGAGTCCACGTCGGCCGCCGTGGGCAGTGGGGATCCCTCCGGCACGCGCACCGGGCCGATGGCGAGGGTGTGGCTGACGAGCTCGATGCCGAGTTCGCCGAGGAACCGCCGGGCGATGGCGCCCAGGCCCACCCGTGCCGCCGTCTCGCGCGCGGAGGCCCGCTCGAGGACGTTGCGCGACTCGGCGAAGCCGTACTTCTGCATGCCGACGAGGTCCGCGTGCCCGGGCCGGGGCCGGGTGAGTGCGGCGCCGCGGCCCTTCGGCAGGGTCTCGGGGTCGCGCGGCTCGGCCGACATCACGTCGACCCAGCGGGGCCACTCGGTGTTGCCGATGCGCAGCGCGATCGGGCTGCCCATGCTGGCGCCGTGGCGGATCCCGGACGAGACGGTGAGCTCGTCCTGTTCGAAGTTCATCCGTGCGCCGCGGCCGTAGCCGAGCTTGCGCCGGGCGAGATCGGTGCGGATGTCCTCGAGGGAGACGGGGACCCCCGCGGGGAGTCCTTCGAGGACGGCGATGAGTTCGGGGCCGTGGGATTCCCCGGCCGTGAGCCAACGGAGCATCCACAGATTCTCGCACACGGGGCGGGGCCGCACCGCCGGGCGGCCCCGCCCCGGCGGTGCGGGGTCAGGAGCCGTCGGGCACAGCCGCGCGCATCGCGGCGAGCACGTCGTCCTCCCGGGGCAGCGTGCGCGTCGGATCCCCGCCGGCGAAGATCCGCACCTGGACGAGCGCCTGGTGCAGCAGCATCCCGAACCCCGAGACCACGGGCGACCGCCGGGCGCGCCAGCGTATCGCGAGGGGGCTCGGCCACGGGGCGTACGCCACGTCGAAGAGGGTCGAGGCGGCGATGACGTCGTCGGGCACCGCGAGCTCCTCGGCAGCCGCCCCGGGCAGCGTCGAGATCACGAGCGGATGCGGCTCCCCCGCCGACCACTCGTCGAACGACCGGATCTCGAGCACGGTGCCCAGTGTCTCGGCGACCGCGCGCAGCGGCTCCGCCCGAGCCGGAGCGCGGACGGTCGCGGTGACGCGGGACGCGCCGAGCTCGGCCGCGGCCGCGATCGCCGACGCGGCCGTCGCTCCCCCGCCGAGCACCTCGACGCGGTCGACGCGGGTGACGCCCGCGTCGCCCAGCGCTCGGACGATCCCCGCCACGTCGGTGTTGAAGCCGCGGCGGCGGACCGAGGAGCCGTCCCGCTCCAGCAGCACCGTGTTGACGGCCCCGGTGGCGCGGGCGACGAGGTCCTCCTCGTCGAGCAGCGGCCGGACGGCGTGCTTGAGCGGCATGGTGAGCGAGAGGCCGTGCCAGCGTGCGACCGGGTCCTCGAGGACGGCCGCGAGGGTCTCCTCCGTCGTCTCGAGGGCCGTGTAGCTCCAGTCGAGACCGAGCACGCCGTAGGCGGCGGCGTGCAGGGCCGGCGACTTCGAGTGCGCGATCGGCGAGCCGAGGACCGCGAGGCGGCGCCCGGACGCGGTCACTGGTACTCCGGGTGGTCCCGCATCCAGGCCTGCCACTGCGCCACCGCGGCGTTGTGCTCGGCGTCGGTCGTCGAGTACACGGTCTCGCCGGTCTCGAGGTTGACGGTGACGAAGTACATCCACGTGCCCTCGGCCGGCCGCAGCACCGACTCGATCGCGATGTCGCCCGGGTTCGAGATGGGGGCGGGCGGGAGGCCGTCGCGCTGGTAGGTGTTGTAGACGTTGTTCACGTCGCCGCGCTCGGCGTCCGTCGTGGTCACCCGGTCGGTCGCTCCGGTTCCGTAGGCGACGGTCGCGTCCGACTGCAGGCGCCAGCCCTGGTCGAGCCGGTTCTGGAACACCCGCGCCACCTTCGGGAAGTCGTCGGCGATGCGCGCCTCCCGCTGCACGAGCGAGGCGAAGACGATCACGCGGTAGCGGTCCTCGACCGGCACCTGCGCCTCGTCGAGAGCCTGGTACATGCGGTTCACGAGGGTCTGCAGGATGTCGTGGGCAGGAGTGCCCGGGTCGACGTCGTAGGTGGCCGGGAAGAGGAAGCCCTCGAGACTCGTCGCCTCGGCGGGGAGTCCGAACGAGCCCCAGTCGGCCGCCGCCGCCTGGAGCTCCTCGACGGGCACGCCCGTGCCGTCGGCGATGAGGGGCAGCGCCGAGGCGAGGGCGGTGCCCTCGGGGATCACGAACGTGTTGGCGAGCCGCGTGGACTCGGAGTCGAGCAGCGCGGCGAGAGCGGACTTGGCGCTCATCTCGGCCTTCATCGAGTAGGCGCCCGGCTGGAACACCGGCTCCGGCGTCGTCGAGACGAGGAGCTCGTAGAACGGCGCGTACGACTTGATCACGCCGTCCGAGACGAGGTTCTCGGCGATGTCGCTGCCGCCGTCGCCCTGGTGGATCGTGAAGACGACCTCGCTCGTGCCCGTGCCGGCGAAGTCGGTGGCCTCCGGCTCGGCGAACAGCGCCCGGACGGGCTCGAGGAAGACGGTCACGGCGACCGCGACCAGGGCGGCGAAGACGCCGAAGGCGAGCAGCCCGCCGATCAGGCCGCGGTGGTTGCGCCGCTTCCGCGGTGCTCCGGCCGCCTGCCGGCGACGACGGCGGGTCGACGCCTTCGCCTCCGGATGCGCCGCGGCGACGGCCTCGCCGCGATCGCGCGGAGCAGGCACATCCGGCCCGGAGAAGAGCCGGTCGAGTGGATCGTGGCCGGACTGCTCCGTCGGGCCGTCACTCGAGGCGGGGGGCTCCTGCGGAGGCGTCGGGAGCTGATTCTGCTGATCGGCCTCTGTGGCGCGGGCGGCGCGGCGGCTCGGGGGGACGTCGGTCACGGGTGGGTCGTCCTTCGTTCGGTTCGAGCGGGATCCCGGCGGGGGTGCCGGAGGAGCGCTCGGAATCGATGGCGTGCTGCAGGATCACCACGGCGGCGACCTGGTCGATCACTGCGCGGGAACCGCGCGTGTCGCGTCCGGAGCGGTGGAGGGCGCTCTGCGCGGTCACCGTCGACAGGCGCTCGTCGACGAGTCTGACGTGCGCCGCGGGGATAGCTCGCGCCAGTCGGCCGGCGAACTCCCGCGCGTCGTCGGTGGACGCGGTCTCGGCGCCCGAGAGCGAAAGCGGCAGCCCGACCACGATCGCGACCGCGAGGTGCTCCTGCGCGATCGCGGCGATGCGGGCGATGTCGGCGCCGCTCCCGGCGTCCTTCTCGCGGACGACGGTCTCGACCGGCACCGCGAGCAGACCGTCGGCGTCGCAGCGGGCGACACCGATGCGGGAGCGTCCCACATCGATGCCGAGCCGGACGCCGAACTGGTCCATGCTCAGCGTGCCGCTTCCGCGACGACGGCCTCGAGCGCGGCGCCGATCGCCGACACGTCGGAACCGCCACCCTGGGCGAGATCCGGCTTGCCGCCTCCGCCGCCGCCGAGGACTCCCGCGGCGAGCTTGGCGAGGGTCCGGCCTTCGCGCCGGCGTCGCGAGCGGCCTGGTTGGTCGCGACGATCACGGCGGGCTTGCCCGACACGTCCGCGGCCAGGGCCACCAGGGCGGCCTCGGAGCCGAGTCGCTCTCGCACCGAGGTGACCAGCGAGCGCAGCTCGTCCGCCGATCCGGCCGTGCCGACGTTCTCGGCGACGACGGTCAGCCCGTTCACCCGCCGCTGGTTCGCGACGATCGCGGGGACGCGGTCGGCGAGGGCGCGGGCCTCGAACGCGACGATCCTCTTCTCGGCCGCCTTCAGACTCGCGACGAGGTCCGCGATGCGCTCGGGGAGCTGCTCGCGGGGCGTCTTGAGCGAGGACGAGATCGTGCTGACGAGGGCGCGCTCGGCGGCCAGGTCCTGGAACGCCTCACGGCCGACGAGCGACTCCACCCGGCGGTTCGTCGATCCGACCGACGACTCGCTGACCAGGCTGATGAGCCCGATCTCGGACGAGGCTCCCGACGTGGGTGCCGGCGCAGAGCTCGCGCGACCAGGGGCCGCCGATGTCGACGACGCGGACGACGTCGCCGTACTTCTCGCCGAACAGCGCCATGGCGCCGAGCGCCTTCGCCTCGTCGAGGGGCAGCTCGCGCGTGACGACCTCGAGGTTGTCGCGGATCGCGGTGTTCGCGATGTCCTCGATCTCGCTGCGGGTGTCGAGCGACAGCGCCTGGTTCCAGGAGAAGTCGAGGCGGAGGTAGCCGGCCTTGTTGTACGAGCCGGACTGGTGCGCCTGCGGGCCCAGCACCTGGCGGAGAGCCGCGTGGATCAGGTGCGTGCCGGAGTGCGCCTGGGTCGCCCCGCGCCTCCAGTCGCGGTCGACGACCGACGTCGCCGCGTCGCCGACGCCCACCTCGCCGCTCGCGACCTGGACGGTGTGGCTGATGAGCCCCTTGACGGGCTTCTGCACGTCGAGGACCTCGAGGTCGAAGCCGTTGCCGACGATGCGGCCTGCGTCGGCCTCCTGGCCGCCCGACTCCGCGTAGAGCGACGTGGCCTCGAGGATCACCTCGGCGATGTCGCCGGCCGAGGCCTTGGTCACCGAGCGCCCGCCCACGACCAGGCCGACGACGCGCGACTCGGTGTCGAGCACGTCGTAGCCGGTGAAGAGCGTCTCGCCGTGCGCGCGGAACGCGGCGTAGACCGAGAGGTCGGCGAGGGCCGACTTCTTCGACTTCGCATCGGCCTTGGCGCGGGCGCGCTGAGCCGACATCAGCGAGTCGAAGGCCTCGCGGTCGACGCTGAGCCCGGACTCCTCGGCGATCTCGAGCGTGAGGTCGATCGGGAAGCCGAACGTGTCGTGCAGGAGGAACGCCGTGTCGCCGGGGAGGGTCTCGGCGTCGGCCTTCTTGGTCTTGAGCACCGCGAGGTCGAGGATCTCGGTCCCGGCGGCCAGGGTGCGCAGGAACGCCTCCTCCTCGCCGAACGCGCTGGTCGACAGCCGCTCGTACTCCGTCTGCACCTCGGGGTAGGCGGCGGCCATGGCGTCGCGCGAGGCGGCGAAGAGCTCGGGGAAGACGGCGGTGTCCACGCCGAGCAGGCGCATGGCGCGCACCGTCCGGCGCATCAGCCGGCGCAGGATGTAGCCGCGACCCTCGTTCGACGGGGTGACCCCGTCCGACAGCAGCATGAGCGAGGAGCGCACGTGGTCGGCGATGACGCGCATGCGCACGTCGTCCTCGTGATCGGCGCCGTAGCGGCGGCCCGACAGCTCGGACGCGCGGTCGAGCACCGGGCGCACCTGGTCGATCTCGTACATGTTCTCGACGCCCTGCTTGAGGAACGCGACGCGCTCCAGCCCCATGCCGGTGTCGATGTTCTTGCGCGGGAGCTCGCCGAGGATGTCGAAGTCGACCTTGCTCGTCCCCTCCCCGCGCAGGTACTGCATGAAGACGAGGTTCCAGATCTCGACGTAGCGGTCGTCGTCGGTGGCGGGGCCGCCGTCGATGCCGTAGGCCGGGCCGCGGTCGAAGAAGATCTCGGAGCAGGGGCCGGCCGGTCCGGGCTGACCGGTCGACCAGTAGTTGGTGTCCTTGTCCAGGCGCTGGATCCGCTCGTCGGGCAGGCCCGCGATCTTCTTCCAGAGCGAGATGGCCTCGTCGTCGTCCTTGTAGACGGTGACCCAGAGGTCCTTCTCGTCGAACCCGAGCCCGCCGTCGGCCTCCGTGCCGGTGAGCAGCTCCCAGGCGTAGCCGATCGCCCCCTCCTTGAAGTAGTCGCCGAAGGAGAAGTTGCCGTTCATCTGGAAGAACGTGCCGTGGCGGGGGGTCTTGCCGACCTCCTCGATGTCGTTGGTCCGGATGCACTTCTGCACGCTGGTCGCGCGGGGGTACGGCGCGGGGACGACTCCGGTCAGGTACGGCACGAAGGGCACCATGCCGGCGACGGTGAAGAGGAGGCTCGGGTCCTCGCTGACGAGCGAGGCGGACGGCACCACGGTGTGGCCGCGGCCTCCGAAGAAGTCGAGCCAGCGGGTGCGGATTTCAGCGGTCTGCATGGGGTCCGTTACGTGTTCGGTCGGTGTCGACGCGGGAGTCGGATGGGGGCCGGGCGGCCGTGGCGGGGAGGGCGGGTCAGCCCTCGCCGATGGCGGCCTTCAGCTCGGCCTCGCGCTGGTGGTAGCCCTCGGAGACGGCGTCGCCGAGCTCCTTCGCCGTGCGGTTGAGATCCTCGAAGAGGCGGGCGCCGGCGGCGGTGCGGGCGACCTGGTGCGCGAGCGCGAAGCCGAGACCGATCCCGACGACGACCAGGACGAAGTTCTTCACGGAGGTTCCTTCCACGGCGGGGGCGACGGGCGACGCGTCGGAGCGCGACCGCCCAGTCGATTGTAGGGCGCGAGTCTGCGGCTACCGGGAGGAGGGCCTGCGGGTGCGCTTGGAGCGCTTCGCCGCCGTCTTCCCCGCCGCCTCGCCGACCGCGTCCGCCGTGCGACCGGCCACCAGGACGGCGCGGACGCCCGCGGTGAAGCCCGCGAGCTTGATCAGCGGACCGCCGATCGTGGCCGCAGTGAGGGCGACGAGCGCGTTCACGTTGCCGGTGACCTCGGCCACGTCCTTCGTGATCGTGTCGACCCGCGCGAGCTGCTGGTTGGCCTCGCGGAGGGTGGAGGCGGACTCGTCCAGGATCGGGGTGAGGCCGTCGCTGGCCTGCTTGATCGCCTCGCTGGTGCTGTCGAACACGCGACCCAGCTTCCACAGCGGGATCGCCGCGATCGCGACCAGGATCGCGAACACTCCTGCGGCGATGAGTCCTGCGATGTCTCCACCGGTCACGGTGACCTCCGTTCGGCGCCGCCCGATGCGGCACTCCAGCCTAGCGACGCTCCGCGGAGCGCTGCGGCAGGGGCGGTGCGCGTGCCGTGCCCCGGGACGACGGAAGGCCCCTGCGGTGAGCAGGGGCCTTCCGGGACGACGGTCGGACGACCGGGTCAGGAGTGGATCAGCGGGCGGCGTAGTACTCGACGACCAGCTGGACCTCGCAGGTCACGGGGACCTCGGCGCGCTTCGGGCGGCGCAGCAGCGTCGCCTGGAGCTTGTCGATCTCGACCTCGAGGTAGCCCGGGGTCTTGGGGAGGACGTCGACGTGGCCACCGGCAGCGGCGACCTGGAACGGCTCGGTGCCCTCGGAGCGGGTCTTGACGTGGATGACCTGGCCCGGCTTCACACGGAAGGAGGGGCGGTCGACCGTCTTGCCGTCCACCATGATGTGGCGGTGCGTGACGAACTGGCGGGCCTGCGCGGTGGTGCGGGCGAAGCCCGAGCGCAGGACGAGGGCGTCGAGGCGCATCTCGAGGAGCTCGACCAGGTTCTCACCGGTCAGGCCCTGGGTGCGGCGCGCCTCGGCGAACGCGATGCGGAGCTGCTTCTCGCGGATGCCGTACTGGGCGCGCAGACGCTGCTTCTCACGCAGGCGGACCGCGTAGTCGGAGTCGGCCTTGCGCTTCGAGCGGCCGTGCTCACCGGGAGCGTAGGGACGCTTCTCGAGGTAGCGGGCCGCCTTCGGGGTCAGCGGGATGCCGAGGGCGCGCGAGAGGCGCGTCTTCGAACGGGAACGGGAGGTCGTCGACACTGTGGTCCTTCCAAGGTCTGAGAGGTTCGATCGCAGCTCTCGCCTGCGCTCTCCGGGAGGAGAGCGGGCGCCGTGGTCGTGTCCGGTCGCGGGTGCGTCCGGAAGGGTGACCGCGGTGACGAGCTGCGCGATTCAGAGGGATGCGCTGCTCCGCTCGGCTACAGAGCGGTGGGCAACCGCAGAAGACTATCACGGACGGCCGCCGTGCGCCGATCTCACCCGCCGCGGATGATCCGCATGAGCTTCGCGAGTCGGGCCGACACGTCGCGCTCGTTGCCGTGCTCCGTCGGGTCGTAGTAGCGGGCGCCCTCGAGCGCGTCGGGGAGGTACTGCTGCTGCAGCACGCCGAGGTCGGCGTCGTGCGGATAGCGGTACCCCTTGCCGTGCCCGAGCCGCTTCGCGCCGGGGTAGTGCGCGTCGCGCAGATGCGGAGGCACCCGGCCGGCCTTCCCCGCGCGGACATCGGCGATCGCTGCGTCGAGCGCCGTGTAGGAGGCGTTGGACTTCGGCGCGGTCGCGAGGTGCACGACCGCCTGCGCGAGCGGGATGCGACCCTCGGGCATCCCGATGAGCTGCACCGCATCGGCGGCGGCGACCGCGATGACGAGCGCCTGCGGATCGGCCATGCCGATGTCCTCCGACGCCGAGACGATGATCCGCCTGGCGATGAAGCGCGGGTCCTCCCCCGCCTCGATCATCCGGGCCAGGTAGTGCAGCGCCGCATCGACGTCGGAGCCGCGGATCGACTTGATGAAGGCGCTGATGACGTCGTAGTGCTCGTCGCCGTTGCGGTCGTAGCGCAGCAGGGCGCGATCGACGGCCCGGGCGACGATCTCGGTGGTGATGAGCGGGAGCTCGGGCTCCTCGGGCGGCGAGTCGCCCTCGACGGGCGCGTCGTCGTCCTCGTCGTCCTCGTCCTCCGGCTCGGCCGTCCGGGCGGCGCGGTCGGCCTCGCGCGCGTCCGACCTGGCCGAGGTGGCCGCCGCCTCGAGCGCCGTGAGCGCCCGTCGGGCGTCTCCGGAGGCGAGGCGGATGATGCTCGCCCGCGCCTCGGGATCGAGCGCGACCGTCGCTCGCAGGCCCCGCTCGTCGACGAGGGCGCGGTCGACGAGCACGCCGAGGTCGTCGTCGCTCAGCGGCTCGAGGGTGAGCAGCAGCGAGCGCGACAGCAGGGGCGCGATCACCGAGAAGGACGGGTTCTCGGTGGTCGCGGCGATGAGGATGACCCAGCCGTTCTCGACGCCGGGCAGCAGGGCGTCCTGCTGCGCCTTGGTGAAGCGGTGGATCTCGTCGAGGAAGAGGACCGTCGAGGTGCCGTAGAGATCGCGGGTCGAGAGCGCCTCCTCCATCACCTGGCGCACGTCCTTCACTCCGGCGGTGACCGCCGAGAGCTCGACGAACCGGCGGCCGCTGGAGTGGGCGACCGCCTGCGCGAGCGTCGTCTTCCCGGTGCCGGGCGGACCCCACAGGATCACCGACACGGCACCGCGCTCGCCCGTGGTGTCGGCCGCGAGGGCGACCAGCGGCGAGCCCCGCGTGAGCAGGTGGCGCTGGCCGGCGACCTCGTCGAGGCTGCGCGGGCGCATCCGCACGGCGAGCGGAGTCGCGCCGGAGCGGAGTCCGGCCTGCTGCATGGTCATGCCCGCAAGCGTAACGAGGGCCCCCGACACCCGCGTCGGGCGGCGGAGCGGCGTGTGGAGTCGCCGCGCCGATTCTCGTAGGCTCATCGCGGTCTGCGCCCCGCGCGGACCGCCGCGCCGACCGGGGCGCGATGGGAGACGTCGGAGGAACACGTGGTTCAGGGGAAGTCGAACGACCGCGAGGCGCGCACCCGGCTGAGGGCCTACCAGGCCCGGCAGGCCCTGCACCGCACCCGATCCGCCCGCCGCCGGCGCGACAACGTGATCGCGGCCGTCGCCGGCGTCGTCGTCCTCGCCCTCGCCGCCGTCGCCCAGATCCTCTACTTCTCGGGCGGGCCGGGCACGCCCGTCGCCGAGCCGTCGTCCACCGCGAGCGCGACTCCCGCTCCCACCGCGACCGGGCAGAACACGGGCGACGTCCCCTCGAGCGACATCGCCGAGGGCCGCGACTGGACCGGCGAGATGACGATCAACGCCGACGCGCTCGGCATCACGCTGGCGGGCGCCGCGGCTCCCCAGGCCGTCTCCTCCTTCCTCTCGCTCGCTCAGTCGGGGTTCTACGACGGCGTCTCCTGCCACCGGCTCACCACCGAGGGCCTGTTCGTCCTGCAGTGCGGCGACCCCGACGGCGACGGCACCGGAGGACCTGGCTACAGCTACGGCCCCGTCGAGAACGCCCCCGAGGACGGCCTCTACCCGGCCGGCACCATCGCGATGGCCCGCCAGTCGGGCAACGGCTACAGCCAGGGCAGCCAGTTCTTCGTCGTCTACGAGGACACGACGCTCCCCGCCGACGCCGCCGGCGGCTACACCGTCATCGGGCAGGTCACCTCGGGCCTGGACGCCCTGGTCGCCGACGTCGTCTCGAAGGGCACCGCCGACGGCTCCGCTGACGGCGCGCCCGCGGAGCCCGTGGCGATCACCTCCGTCTCGGTGCAGTAGGCGCGGCGCGCCCCCTCGCCCGACCGGGGTGCAGGAGCCGGGGGCGCCCCTGTGCAATAGGCTGAACGTCACTGCCCGTTCGCGGCCGAGCGCGGTACCCGGCCTACCGGCCGTCGAGCCCGATCGGCCACCGACGCGACGGACATCGAACAGCACGACATCGAACAGCAAGGTGAGGCTCCGAGCGATGAGTGACCAGCAGCCGTGGGGACGAGTCGACGACGACGGGACGGTCTACGTCCGAGTCGGAGACGGGGAGCGCGAGGTCGGCCAGTACCCCGATGCCACCCCAGAGGAGGCGCTCGCCTACTACGAGCGCAAGTACACCGAGCTGGCCGGGCAGGTCTCCCTGCTCGAGCAGCGGGCGAAGCGGGGTGCTCCCGCCGCCGACGTCGCCCGGACGGTCCAGTCGCTGACCGCGGCGATCGCCGAGGCGCACGCCGTCGGTGATCTCCGAGGCGCTGCAGACGCGCGTCAGCGCGCTGAGCGGCTCGGTCGAGGACCTCTCCGAGCAGCAGGCCGCCGAGTCCAAGGCCGTGCTGGCCGAGGCTCTCGCGTACCGCGAGGCGATCGTCGCGGAGGCGGAGGCCCTGGCCGCCGTCGATCCCGCCAAGACGCAGTGGAAGCAGGCGAGCGCGGCGATCGACGAGCTGTTCGCCCGATGGCAGAGCCACCAGCAGCAGGGGCCCCGCCTGCCCAAGAACGAGGCCAACGAGCTCTGGCGCCGCTTCCGCGGTGCCCGCACGACCATCGAGCAGAACCGCAAGGCGTTCTTCGCCGACCTCGACTCCGCGCACCGCGAGGCCAAGGCCGCGAAGCAGGCGCTGATCGACCAGGCGGAGGCCCTCGTGCCGCGCGGCGCCGAGGCGATCCCCGAGTACCGCACCCTCCTCGAGAGCTGGCGGGTCGCCGGTCGAGCGGGCAAGCGGTTCGACGACGCGCTCTGGGCGCGGTTCAAGGCCGCCGGCGATGCGATCTACGGCGCGAAGGCCGAGATCGTCGCCCAGGAGAGCGTCGAGTACACCGAGAACCTCGACCGCAAGCTCGCGCTGCTCGAGGAGGCGGAGCCGCTCCTGCAGGAGCAGGATCGCGAGAAGGCGAAGCGCGCCCTGCTCTCCGTCCAGGAGCGCTGGGACGAGGTCGGACGCGTGCCGCGCGAGCAGGTCCGCACGATCGAGGACCGGCTCCGCAAGGTCGAGGCGCACGTGCGCAAGCTCGACGAGGAGCATTGGAACCGCAGCAACCCGGAGCGCAAGGCCCGCTCGGAGGGGCTCGCCTCCCAGCTGACCTCGGCGATCCAGAAGCTGCAGGACGAGCTCGACGAGGCGAAGGCCCGCGGCGACCGCGCCGCCATCGCCCAGGCGCAGGAGGCCCTCGACGCCCGCAAGGTGTGGCTGGACGCGCTGGGCTGATCCCCGAGGGGCTGATCCGGGTGGAGGTCCTCCTCCACCGTCCGGATCCGTCCACAGATCCGCAGAAGCGCCTCCGGAGGGGAGTCGCGTCGTCCACTCTCGTGGGATGACGCGACTCCCCTCCGTTCTGCTTCCCGGGCACCTCCCCCTCGCCGAGCTCTGCGCGGCCCGACTCGACGGGGAGCTGCGAGCCCTCGACGAGGGCTTCGTCGTCTCCGACCTGCCGACGGGTGCCGCCGAGCGCGGAGCGGCGCTGCTGGCCGTGCTCCCCCGCGGCACCGTCGCCGATCGACTCAGCGCCGCCTGGGTCCACGGGGCGATGTCGGACGCACCGTCCGTGCACAGCGCATCGATCGACCGCCGCCACCGGCTGCATCCGCCGCGGATGGCGCGGCTGCGCTACCACGAGGTGCGCCTCTCCGACTCCGAGGTCGTCACCCTCGGCGGGTGCGCGGTCACCACTCCCGTGCGCACCCTCGTCGATCTGGCGAGGATCGCGACGGCATGCGACGACGACCTGCTCCGCTCGCTCGCGGCCGTCACCGGGACGTCCCTCGACGCGGTGCTGGCGCACCTCACCGCGGCGGGCACGGCCGTGGCGGGCCGCCGCATCGCCGAGAGCCGGCTGGCGGCCGCGCTCGACGCGCGGCCGCCGGATCCGGGGTCAGCCCGCGCTGACCCGGTAGACGTCGTAGACGGCGTCGATGCGGCGCACGGCGTTCAGCACCCGGTCGAGGTGCGTCGTGTCGCCCATCTCGAAGACGAAGCGGCTGATCGCCAGCCGGTCGCTCGAGGTCGAGACGGTCGCCGACAGGATGTTCACGTGGTGCTCGGAGAGCACGCGGGTCACATCGCTGAGAAGTCCGGAGCGATCGAGGGCCTCGACCTGGATCTGCACCAGGAAGATGCTCTTGGACGACGGCGCCCACTCGACGTCGACGATGCGCTCGGGCTCCTTGAGGAGCTCCTGCACGTTGTGGCAGTTGGCCTGGTGCACCGAGACGCCCGCCCCGCGCGTGACGAATCCCACGATCTGATCGCCCGGCACCGGGGTGCAGCACTTGGCGAGCTTGACCAGGATGTCGGGGGCGCCCTTGACGAGCACGCCGGACTCGCTGCTGCGGCTGCGCGGACGCGGGGAGCGAGGGAGGGTGACCTCGTTCTCGTCCGACTCCGGATCGCCCTGGATCGAGGCGACGACCTTCTCGAGCACCGACTGGGTCGAGACGTGCCCCTCGCCGACGGCCGCGTAGAGCGCCTCGACGTCGTTGTAGCGCAGCTGGCTCGCCACCTCGGTGAAGGTGTCCTGGCTCATCAGCTTCTGCAGCGGCAGGTTCTGCTTGCGCATCGCCCGGGCGATCGAGTCCTTGCCCTGCTCGATGGCCTCGTCGCGCCGCTCCTTGGTGAACCACTGGCGGATCTTGTTGCGGGCCCGAGGGCTCTGCACGAAGTTCAGCCAGTCCTGGCTGGGCCCGCTGTCGGGGTTCTTCGAGGTGAAGACCTCGACGACGTCGCCGGTCGTCAGCGAGGACTCGAGCGGCACGAGGCGGCCGTTGACCTTCGCGCCCATGGTGCGGTGGCCGACCTCGGTGTGCACCGCATAGGCGAAGTCGACGGGGGTCGCTCCGGTGGGCAGGCCGATGACCCGGCCCTTCGGAGTGAAGACGTAGACCTCCTTGGCGCCGATCTCGAAGCGGAGGGAGTCGAGGAACTCGTTCGGGTCCGTCGTCTCGGACTGCCAGTCCGAGAGGTGCGCGAGCCAGGCGAGGTCGGTGTCGTTCGAACCGGACGTGGGCACCTTGCCCGTCGCCATCTGCTCCTTGTACTTCCAGTGCGCCGCGATGCCGAACTCGGCGTGCTGGTGCATCTCGTTGGTGCGTATCTGGATCTCGACCGCGCGGCCCTTGGGGCCGACCACCGTCGTGTGCAGCGACTGGTACAGGTTGAACTTGGGAGTCGCGATGTAGTCCTTGAAGCGGCCCGGCATCGGGGTCCACCGCGCGTGGATCGAGCCCAGCACCGCGTAGCAGTCGCGCACCGAGTTCACGAGCACGCGGATGCCCACGAGGTCGTAGATCTCGTCGAACTCGCGACCTCGCACCACCATCTTCTGGTAGATCGAGTAGTACTGCTTCGGACGGCCGACGACCCGGCCCCTGATCTTGCCGGCGCGCAGATCCTCGCCGATGAGGTCGATCACGCTCTGGACGAACTCCTCGCGCTGAGGCGTCCGCCGCTTCACGAGGCTCTCGATCTCGTTGTAGATCTTGGGGTACAGCACCGCGAACGACAGGTCCTCGAGCTCCCACTTGATGGCCTGGATTCCCAGGCGGTGCGCGAGGGGCGCGTAGATCTCGAGGGTCTCGGTAGCCTTGCGCGCGGCGGACTCGGCCGGCACGAACCCCCAGGTGCGTGCGTTGTGCAGCCGGTCGGCGAGCTTGATGATGAGGACGCGGATGTCCTTCGACATCGCCACGATCATCTTGCGGACGGTCTCGGCCTGGGCGCTGTCGCCGTACTTGACCTTATCGAGCTTGGTGACGCCGTCGACCAGCATCGCGACCTCGTCGCCGAAGTCGGCGCGGAGCTCGTCGAGCTTGTAGTCGGTGTCCTCGACGGTGTCGTGCAGGAGGGCCGCGGCGATGGTCTTCGAGCCGATGCCCAGGTCGGCCAGGATCTGCGCGACCGCGAGCGGGTGCGTGATGTAGGGCTCTCCACTGCGGCGCTTCTGCCCCGCGTGGGCCCGCTCCGCGACGGAGTAGGCGCGCTCGATGAGGGCGATGTCGCTCTTGGGGTGGTGCATCCGCACCGTGCGCACGAGGGTGTCGACCGCACCGCTCGGCTGCGCGCGCGAGAAGATCCGAGGGACCAGTCTGCGCAGGGCAGCGGTGGACGACGTGGTCGTGGTTTCCGTCACGCGGGCATCTCCATCGCCCCATTATCGCGCCTGCGGAGCGCTCCGATGACCCATCCGCCCAGGGCGGACCCGGCGGTCCTCAGTCGATCCGACCGGGACGGCCCTCGTCGTCGACCACATCGCCGCCGGCGGCCGCCCACGCGGTCATCCCGGCCTCCACGTTCGCCGCCTCGTACCCCGCACCCTCGAGCGCCTGCACGACCATCGCCGACCGGACCCCGGAGTGGCAGACGACCAGGATGGGCGCCTCTGCGGGCAGCTCGTCCTGCCGTGCACCGATCGAGTTCATCGGGATGTGGTGGGCGGCGGAGGCGTGCCCGAGAGCCCACTCGTGCGGCTCCCGCACGTCCAGGAGCCACACCTCGTCGCGGGACACGAGACCGATCGCGTCCGCCGCCGAGACCTGCGAGTACTCGGCCATCAGGCGCCCTCTACGACCGGCGTGCCGGCCTTGAGACGGGCGGCCTCGACGCGCTTGTCGTGCCGGGACACGTCGACCTCGCGGCTGCGCAGCTGCGCGTAGAGCGGCGCCGCCACGAAGATCGTCGAGTAGGTGCCGACGATGATGCCGATCAGCAGCGCGAGGGAGATGTCGCGGAGCGTGCCGGCCCCGAGCACGAACGCACCGATCACGAGGATCGCACCGACGGGCAGCGCCGCGACGATCGAGGTGTTGATCGAGCGCACGAGCGTCTGGTTCTCGGCCAGGTTGACCGTCTCGGAGAACGTCCTCGTCGTGCTGCCGAGCGCCTCCACCGTGTTCTCGCGGATCTTGTCGAAGACCACGACGGTGTCGTAGAGGGAGTAGCCGAGGATCGTCAGGAGGCCGATGACCGCGGCCGGCGACACCTCCGTGCCGGTGATGCCGTAGACGCCGGCGACGATGACGAGGTCGTGCACGAGCGCGACGATGGCCGCCAGCGACATCTTCCAGGTGCGGAAGTACGCCCACATCGCCAGGGACGCCAGCACCACGAAGATGATGAGGCCCCGGAGGGCCTGCTGCGTGATGTCGTTGCCCCACGACGCTCCGATGAAGGAGGACGTGACCTGGTCGTTGCCGACGTCGTACGCCTCGGCGAGCGAGTTGCGCACGGCGGTCGACTCGTCGGTCGAGAGCTGGTCGGTCTGGACGCGGATCGAGTCGTCGCCCACGACCGAGACGCGCGGCACGGTCTCGGGCGAGACCGCGGTGACCGCGTCGGTGGCGGTCGCCTGGTCGAGGCTCGACGGCGAGGACACCGTGAACTCGGAGCCGCCGGTGAACTCGATGCTGAAGTTGAACCCGCCGCGGGCGACGGTCCCGAGGACGGTGATCAGGATCAGGACGAGCGAGATCAGGTACCAGGTGCGCCGCCGGCCGACGAAGTCGATCGAGCGCTTGCCGGTGTAGAGGTCGTTGCCGAACTGCGAGAAGCTGGCCATCACGCGTCCTTGGTCGAGTCGGAGGAACCGGCGGTGCGGGCCGCCTCGGCGGCCTTGCGCTCGGCGATGGTCTGGCGCTTCGCCGCTTCGCGGGCGGCGGAGGAGCCCTTGCCCGCGACCACGGCGTCCTGCGGACGGAACGCCGCTCGGCCGCGGTAGACCGCACCGAGAGCCCGCGGATCGAGGCCGGACAGCCGGTGCCCGTCCGAGAAGAACTTCGTCGTCGCGAGCAGCTGCAGCATCGGATGCGTGAAGAGGATCACGACCACGAGGTCGATGAGAGTCGTGATGCCCAGCGTGAAGGCGAAGCCGCGGACGCTGCCGACGGCGAGGATGAAGAGCACCACGGCGGCGAGCAGGTTCACCATGTCGGAGGCGAAGATCGTGCGCAGGGCCCGTCGCCAGCCGGCCTCGACAGCGGACTCCAGCCCCCGGCCGTCGCGCAGCTCGTCGCGGATCCGCTCGAAGTAGACGATGAACGAGTCCGCGGTGATGCCGATCGCGACGATGAGGCCCGCGACGCCCGCGAGCGACAGCCGCAGGCCCTCCCGCCACGACAGGAGCGTCACGACGAGGTAGGTGACGACGGCCGCCACGATCAGCGAGGCGATCGTGACCGCTCCGAGCACCCGGTACTGGGCGAGGGAGTAGACGACGACGAGGATCAGTCCGATCACACCCGCCAGCAGGCCGCTCGCGAGCTGGGCGGTGCCCAGGGTCGCCGAGATGCTGTCCGAGCTCTGCACCTGGAAGCCGATCGGCAGTGCGCCGTACTTGAGCTGGTCCGCGAGGGTCTTGGACGACTCCTGCGTGAAGGACCCGGTGATCTGGGCGTTGCCGTCGGTGATGGCGGCATTGGTGGACGGGGCCGAGATGACGCGGCCGTCGAGGACGATCGCGAACTGGTTCTGGGCGCCCTGCAGCGCGACGAGGCGCGTGGTCACGTCCGAGAACGCCGTGGTCCCGGCGTCGTCGAAGGAGAGGTTGACCGCCCACGTGCCGGTGCTCGCACCGGACTGGGTCGTCACCAGGCCGTTGGAGGCGTCGGCGATGTCCTGGCCCGTCACCTCGACGGGGCCGAGGATGTACTTCACCGTGCCGGTGTCGTCGCACGTGATCAGCGGCTGGTCGGCCGGCGCGAGGTTGGGGTCCTGGCTGTTCAGGAACGCGCAGTCGAAGGCGGTGTACTGCGCCTCGAGCGCCGGAGTGATGTACGCGAGGTCGCTCGCGTTCGTCGGCTCGGCCGTGGGCTCCGTGGCGAGCGACGGATCGACGGGCGTCGGCGTCGGCGAGGACGTCGCGTCGCCGCCGACCGCGGTGTTCGTCGCCTGGCTGCCGACGAGGACCGGGCGGAAGTCGAGCTTCGCGGACGCCTCGATGCGCTGGAGCGTCTCGTCGTCGGGGGTCCCGGGGATCGAGACGACGATGTTGCTCGAGCCCTGCGTCGTGATCTCGGCCTCGGAGACGCCCGAGGCGTCGATGCGCTGGCGGATGATCGAGACGGCCTGGGTCAGCTGCTCGGACGAGACGGTGTCGCCGTCGTTCAGCTGCGGCTGGAGGACGATCTGCGTCCCGCCCTCGAGGTCGAGGGCGAGCTTCGGCGTCCAGGACCCGCCGCCCCAGAGGACGGCGGCGGTGTTCAGTCCGACGAGAGCCAGGATCAGGACACCGAGCCAGCTCAGGGAGCGCCGGGCCTTCCGGACGGGGGTTGATGCGGCCACCCAGGGCTCAGCTTTCTCTTCGGTCGACGATGACGGCCCGGATCCGGGCGCGGACAGGAAGGGCGGGCCGGACGCTCTCGCGCTCCGGCCCGCCCTGGAGACTACTGGGCGTCCGGCTTGCGGTCGCGCTCGATCGGGTCGACCAGCGGGTCGCCCTGGTGAGCGGCGTCGCGCTCGCCGAACGCGGGAGCGGCGCCGTCGACGGTGTCGTCCTCGTCGGTCGCGACGACGTTCTCGCTCGGGTCGATGAGGCGCGCGATGGCCTGGCGGTGGATCGTCAGCAGGGTGCCGGGGGTCGACTCGATGACGATCTTGTTGGCGTCCTCGTCGATCGACACGACGGTGCCGAAGAGTCCGGACCCCGTCATCAGCTCGACGCCGGGGACCAGGTTGTTCTTCATGTTCTCCGCGTCGCGCTGGCGCTTCTTGTTGTTGCGGAACATGAAGATGATCATCACGGCGAGCAGCAGGACGAGCAGGATGATCGTCGGATCCATGGGTGAGCCTTCCGGAGTGGGTGGCGAGCCCGCGCGGCGTCTCAGCCGGATGCGCGGGATCGAGCGGCCCGTCGGGCCTTGAAGATTATAGGTCATCCCCGAAGAGCGACTGCTGGGAGGCGGCGGCACCGCGCGGGTCGAGCCCGAAGTGGCGCCAGGCCGCGGGAGTGGCGACGCGCCCCCGCGGTGTGCGCGTCAGCAGGCCGATCCTGACGAGGAAGGGCTCGACCACGGCCTCCACGGTCTCGGCCTCCTCGCCCACCGAGACGGCGAGCGTGTTGAGGCCCACCGGTCCCCCGTCGAACCGGGTGAGGACGATCTCCATGACGGCGCGGTCGAGGCGGTCCAGGCCCAGCGGATCGACGTCGTACAGGTCGAGAGCGGCGCGGACGGCGGCGATGTCGGCACGTCCGCCGTGCACCAGGGCGAAGTCGCGCACGCGACGCAGCAGCCGGTTCGCGATGCGAGGAGTGCCGCGGCAGCGCCCGGCGATCTCGGCGATCGCCTCGGTGTCGATGTCGAGCTCGAGCAGGCGCGCCGCACGGGCGAGGACCTGGCGCAGCTCGTCCTCGGCGTAGAACTCGAGGTGCGCCGTGAAGCCGAAGCGGTCGCGCAGAGGATTGGGCAGCAGACCGGACCGGGTCGTGGCGCCCACGAGGGTGAAGGGGGCGAGATCCAGCGGGACGGACGTCGCTCCGGCGCCCTTGCCGACCATGATGTCGATCCGGAAGTCCTCCATGGCCAGGTAGAGCATCTCCTCCGCGGAGCGCGCCATGCGGTGGATCTCGTCGATGAAGAGGATCTCGCCGGGCAGCAGGGACGACAGCACCGCGGCCAGGTCGCCGGCGTGCTGGATCGCGGGACCGCTGGACAGCCTCAGCGGCGACGAGCTCTCCTCCGCGACGATCATCGCCAGCGTCGTCTTGCCGAGACCGGGAGGACCCGCGAGCAGGATGTGGTCGGGGGTGCGGCCCTGCATCGCCGCCGCCTTCAGCAGCAGCTCCAGCTGGCCGCGGACCTTCCGCTGGCCGACGAACTCGCTGAGGCTCTTCGGACGCAGGGCGCCCTCGAACGCGATCTCGGCCTCGGAGACGACCTCCGGTCCGAGCAGTCCGTCGCCGCTCACGAGCGGGCCGCCGGACCGAGTCGGGCGAGGGCGAGGCGCAGGAGCGCCTGCACGTTCGCGGCGTCGGACGCCTGGGCGTCGAGGAGGATCTCGTCGACCACCTCGGCGGCGATGCGCTCGGGCCAGCCGAGTCCGACGAGGGCGGAGAGCACGCTCTGCGCGGCGGTCGCCCCGGGACCGGTGCCGCGGGCGGCGCGCGGGCGGACGGCGAGCTTGCCCGCCAGGGACAGGATGATGAGCTTCGCCGTCTTCGGGCCGATGCCGGACACCTTGCGGAACACGGCGTCGTCCTCATCGGCGACGGCCTGCGCGATGCGCTCGGGCTCGACGGCGCCGAGGACCCCCAGAGCCGACTTGGGGCCGACCCCGGTCACCGCGATGAGGAGCTCGAAGATCTCGAGCTGCTCCGCGTCCGGGAACCCGTACAGGGTGAGCGAGTCCTCGCGGACGATGAGCGTGGTCGTGACCGCGGTCTCGTCGCCGACGCGCATCTCGAGCGCGTGCTGCGGAGTCACGTTGACCGCGTAGCCGACGCCGTGGACGTCGATCACGGCGAGACTCCCGCGGGCGGAGAGGACGGTGCCGCGGAGAGAGGAGATCACCGCGTCAGTCTAGGTGCTCGAACAGGCGTTCGAGAGGAGGCCTCCGCGGCGCGCCATGCGCGTTGCGCCGGCGTCTCCCCCTCGGCCGCGGACGACGGCCCGGAGGCGAGCGGCGCGCGCCACGCGTGGCAGACCGCGAGGGCGAGCGCATCGGCCGCGTCGGCCGGAGTCGGAGGCGCGTCCAGGCGGAGCACGCGCTGGATCATCGCGGTGACCTGCCGCTTGTCGGCGGCTCCGTAGCCCGTCACCGCGGCCTTCACCTCGCTCGGGGTGTGCATGCCGACCGGGAGGGAGCGGCGTGCGGCGGCGACGAGCGCGACTCCACTGATCTGCGCGATGCCCATGACCGTGCGCACGTTGTTCTGGGCGAAGACGCGTTCGATGGCCACCGCGTCCGGCCGGTGCTCGTCCAGGAGGGCCTCGATGCCGTCGCCGAGGGCGAGGAGCCGCCGCTCGAGCGGGTCGTCGACGGGAGTCCGCAGGACGCTCACGTGCACCAGCGTCGCGCGCCGATCGCGAGCGACGTCGACGATGCCGACACCGCAGCGGGTGAGCCCCGGATCGATCCCGAGGACGCGCATCAGCGCGACCCGATCGGGCGATCCGGGGTCACCGGGTCACTCCTCGTTCTCGAGCTCGGCGCGGACCTCGGGAGTGATGTCGAGGTTCGTGTAGACGTTCTGCACGTCGTCGGAGTCCTCGAGCGCGTCGATGAGACGGAACACCTTGCGGGCGGTCTCGGCGTCGGCCTCGACCTGCAGCGAGGCCACGAACTCGATGTCGGCGGAGTCGTAGTCGATGCCCGCCTCCTGCAGCGCCGAGCGCGCCGGGACGAGCTCGCTCGGCTCGACGCGCACCTCGAAGCTCTCGCCGTGGTCGAGGACGTCGTCGACGCCGAAGTCGAGGACCGCGCCCAGGACGTCGTCCTCGGTGACGCTCTCGCCGTGCGGCACGCTGATGACGCCCTTGCGCGCGAAGTTGTACGCGACGCTGCCCGGGTCGGCCATGGTGCCGCCGTTGCGGGTCATGGCCGTGCGCACATCGGCGGCGGCGCGGTTCTTGTTGTCGGTGAGGCACTCGACGAGCAGGGCGATGCCGTTCGGGCCGTAGGCCTCGTACATGATCGTCGTGTAGTCGATGACCTCGCCGGTGAGGCCGGCGCCGCGCTTGATCGCGCGGTCGATGTTGTCGTTCGGGACCGACGTCTTCTTCGCCTTCTGCACGGCGTCGACGAGCGTCGGATTGCCCGAGAGGTCGGCTCCGCCGATCTTGGCGGCGACCTCGATGTTCTTGATCAGCTTGGCGAACGACTTCGCGCGACGCGAGTCCTTGATCGCCTTCTGGTGCTTGGTCGTGGCCCACTTGGAATGCCCGGACACGGTGCTCCCTCGGAAAATCGTCGTGTGCGACCCCCGCGGGCGCCGCTGATAGCTGAGCCAGTCTAATTGAGAGCCGGTCCCCGCCCGGCTCTCCGCAGTCGGCTCCCCGAAACGGTCGCGCAGGTGGAGCGTCGTGCGTCCGGCTACGCCGATCCGCTGACACGCGGAAAGACGATCCGGCTCGACCGAGACCGGCTTCTGGCTTTCTGGGCCGCCGTCCTGTCTGCAACCGAGGTCGGGAGGGCTCGCGGAGTCCGCTCGAGGCGTCCGGACGGTTCCCGACCTCGGTTGCGGACCACTCAGCAAGCGGAACGAAGGCTGAGCGCGCGGATCCGAGCGCGAATCGCCCGATCGCGTCACGGAGCCTCACTTCTGACGTGCACCCGGGGACCCCGACGCCGCCCGAGCCGGACGTTCTGTGGAGTGACGCACAACGGCAGTCAGGAACGGGCGCAGACGCCATCGTGGCCGACGAGCCGTCCTGGCCGAGGTTCTCACGAACGATCAGGCATCATCGCAGACCGCACCGCCGTCCTCGCGGAACCCGTGGTCGTCCAGACAGCTTCTCCCCGAGAAGTCGTCTCACGCGCTCGGTCAGCAGGCCGACGGCGACCAGCCGGAGCCCCCAACGCCCAGACGCGATGCGGCCCCGCCGCTCTGCACACGCGCACTCGACCAGCACGCGCGCGTTCTCGGATCCGCGGTAACCGGATCGCCGCCCACCTCCGAGCCGAACAGGTGATCCGCGTGCGAGCGGATCGCCGTAGGCGGACGCAGGACGCTCCACCTGCGCGTCCACGCCGAGAAGCCGACCGCGGCGGGCCGGGCGGGGACCGGCCCGCTATTTGATCAGTCGCGAGAGGACACGGTCCGCGAGGGGCTTCCCGCCCGTCTGGCAGGTGGGGCAGTACTGGAGGGTGGAGTCCGCGAAGATCACCTGGCGGACGGTGTCCCCGCAGACCGGGCAGGGCTCGCCGGTGCGGCCGTGCACGCGCATGCCGAGCTTCTTCTCCTTCTTGAGGTCGGCGGCGTGCAGTCCCTCGGCTCGGCCGAGCGCCTCATCGAGCGTGTACCGCAGCGCGGAGTAGAGGCGGTCGAGCTCCTCGGGCGAGAGGGTCGCCGGCTTGAACGGCGACATGCGCGCGACGTGCAGGATCTCGTCGGAGTAGGCGTTGCCGATGCCGGCGATGCGCGACTGATCGCGGAGGACGCCCTTGAGCTGCGCACGGCCGGCGGTCGCGAGGATCGCGCCGAGGATCTCGCGCGTGAAGGCGGGGTCGAGCGGATCGGGGCCCAGTCGCGCGACCCGGTCGACGTCGCGCGGATCGGCGACGATCGACAGGGCGAGGCTCTTCTTGGTGCCGGCCTCGGTCACGTCGATCCCGGAGCCGTCCTCGAGGATCAGGCGCGCGGCGAGCGGCCCGCGGCCCGGCTTCACCGGCGCCGTGGGGCGCTCGGGACGCCAGCGCACCCAGCCCGCCCGGGCGAGGTGGAGCAGCACGTGCACGTCGCCGATCGAGAGGTCGAGGAACTTGCCGTGCCGCTGGACGCCGTGGATCGGCTGCCCGGAGAGGGAGGACGGCGGGATCGCCACCGTCTTGAGCGCCGAGATCGCGAAGACGTCGAGCCGCTCGAGGACGTGTCCTCCGAGGCGCTCGTCGAGATCGCGGGCGAGGGCCTGCACTTCGGGGAGTTCGGGCATGCGTCCACTGTGCCGGTCACCACCGACAGGGGCCACCCCTGGCGGAGTCCCGGGTCAGGCTCCGTAGCGCGTGGCCGCGACCTTCCGCAGGAACAGCTCGTGGAAGCGGTAGTCGCCCGTGATCTCGGGGTGGAACGACGTGCCGAGCAGGTTCCCCTGCTCGACCGCGACGACCCGGCCGTCGGCGACCGCGGCGAGAGCGGTCGCCCGCTCTCCCAGCTCCTCCACGATGGGCGCCCGGATGAACACCGCGTGCACCGGAGGGTCGCCGATCGCGGGCACGTCGAGGTCGGTCTCGAAGGAGTCGAGCTGGTTGCCGAACGCGTTGCGGCGCACGGTCACGTCGAGCCCGCCGAAGCTGTGCTGCCCGTCGATGCGGTCCAGCACCCGGTCGGCGAGCATGATCAGCCCGGCGCAGGTGCCGTAGACGGGCAGGCCCGCCTCGATCGCCTCGCCGATCGGCTCCGCGAGTCCGAAGAGGCGCGAGAGCTTGTCCATGACCGTCGACTCGCCGCCGGGGATGACGAGCCCGGCGACGGAGGCCAGCTCGGCGGGACGGCGCACGAGCACCACCTCCGCGCCGAGCTCGCGCAGCACGTTCGCGTGCTCGCGGAAGTCGCCCTGGAGGGCGAGGACGCCGACCCGGAGCCCCTCGAGGGACTCGCGGGTCTCTCCCTCCCCCGCGACGCGGGGCCCGGTGCTACCAGCCACGCTCGGAGAGGCGGTGCGGCGCGGGGACGTCGGACACGTTGATGCCGACCATCGCCTCGCCGAGTCCGCGGGACGCCTCCGCGATGACCTTCGCGTCGTCGTAGAAGGTGGTCGCCTTGACGATCGCCGCGGCGCGCTTGGCCGGGTCGCCCGACTTGAAGATGCCGGAGCCGACGAAGACGCCGTCGGCGCCGAGCTGCATCATGAGCGCCGCGTCGGCCGGAGTCGCCACGCCACCCGCCGTGAACAGCACGACCGGCAGCTTGCCGGTCTGCGCGATCTCGGCGACGAGGTCGTAGGGGGCCTGCAGCTCCTTGGCCGCGACGTACAGCTCGTCCTTGGTCATCGCCTTCAGGCGGTTCACCTCGGCCGAGATGGTGCGGATGTGCTTGGTGGCCTCGGAGACGTCGCCGGTGCCGGCCTCGCCCTTCGAGCGGATCATCGCGGCGCCCTCGGTGATGCGGCGCAGCGCCTCGCCCAGGTTCGTCGCTCCGCAGACGAAGGGGACGGTGAACTTCCACTTGTCGATGTGGTTCACGTAGTCGGCCGGCGAGAGGACCTCGGACTCGTCGATGTAGTCGACACCGAGCTCCGACAGCACCTGCGCCTCGACGAAGTGGCCGATGCGGGCCTTCGCCATGACGGGGATCGACACGGAGGAGACGATCGCGTCGATGAGGTCGGGGTCGCTCATCCGCGCGACGCCGCCCTGCGAGCGGATGTCGGCGGGGACGCGCTCGAGCGCCATGACGGCCACGGCGCCGGCGTCCTCGGCGATGCGGGCCTGCTCGGCGGTGACGACGTCCATGATCACGCCGCCCTTGAGCATCTCGGCGAGACCGCGCTTGACGCGGCTCGAGCCGAACTGCTCCGAGGCAGCGGAGGAGGAGGGAGTGGGGGTGTCGGTCATGATCGCGGGTCCTGTTTCTCTGCTCTGTCTCCAGCCGACGGCTGGGCTCTGTCTCCAGCCGACAGCGCCGTCGAGTCTACCGAGGTCCGCCTGCGCGGACCCTGCTCACGCCGTCGGCCAGGCGGCGGCGATGCTGGCGCGGACGTCGCCGAGGAGCTGCGGCAGCGCCTTCGTGCGCGCGATGATCGGGAAGAAGTTCGCGTCCGTCGCCCAGCGCGGCACCACGTGCTGGTGCAGATGCGCGGCGATCCCGGCTCCGGCGACCGCGCCCTGGTTCATCCCGAGGTTGAAGCCGTCGTTGTTCGACACCTCGCGGATCACCCGCATCGCCGTCTGCGTGAGGGAGCCGATCTCGGCCACTTCTTCCGGGGTGGCCTCGTCGTACAGCGGGATGTGGCGGTACGGGCAGACGAGGAGGTGGCCGGAGTTGTACGGGAAGAGGTTGAGGAGGACGTAGGCGTGCTCGCCGCGGGCGACGATCAGCGCCTCCTCGTCGCTCAGAGTCGGGGCGACGCAGAACGGGCAGTCGTCGGGCCCGGGCTGCCCCTTCTGGATGTAGACCATGCGGTGCGGGGTCCACAGGCGCTGGAACTCGTCGGGGACGCCCGCGAGGTGCGCGGACCCCTCCGCTCCCTCGGGGACGAGGTCGTCCACGCTCACACCTGCGCCTTCGAGGCGATCGCCTCGCGGATGCGCGCCACGGCGTCGGCGACAGGGATCCCGTTCTCCTGCGTGCCGTCGCGGAAGCGGAAGCTGACCGCTCCGGCGTCGCGGTCCTTCTCGCCGACGATGATCTGGAACGGGACCTTCTGCAGGGTCGCGTTGCGGATCTTCTTCTGCATGCGGTCGCTGGAGTAGTCGATCTCGGCGCGGACGCCGGATCGCTTGAGCTCGCCGACGACCTCCTCGAGGTAGGGGAGGTACTCGTCGGCGATGGGGATGCCGACGACCTGCACGGGCGACAGCCAGACCGGGAACGCGCCGGCGTAGTGCTCGGTGAGGATCGCGAAGAAGCGCTCGATCGAGCCGAACAGCGCGCGGTGGATCATCACGGGCCGCTTCTTCGAGCCGTCGGACGCGGTGTACTCCAGCTCGAAGCGCTCGGGCTGGTTGAAGTCGAGCTGGATCGTCGACATCTGCCAGGTGCGGCCGATCGCGTCGCGCGCCTGCACCGAGATCTTCGGGCCGTAGAACGCCGCTCCGCCGGGATCGGGGACCAGCTCGAGGCCCGACTCCACCGCGACAGCGCGGAGGGACTCGATGGCCGCCTCCCACTGCTCGGGGGCGCCGACGAACTTCGGGTTCCCCTCCTCGTTGGTGGAAAGCTCGAGGTAGAAGTCGTTCAGGCCGTAGTCGCGCAGCACCTGCAGGACGAACTCGAGGTTGCGGGTGAGCTCGGCCGCCACGTCCTCCTGCGTCACGTAGATGTGAGCGTCGTCCTGGGTGAGCCCGCGCACGCGGGTGAGGCCCTGCAGGGTCCCGCTCTTCTCGTAGCGGTAGACGGTGCCGAACTCGGCCAGGCGCAGCGGCAGCTCGCGGTAGCTGCGTCCGCGCGAGCGGAAGATGAGGTTGTGGAACGGGCAGTTCATGGGCTTGAGGTAGTAGTCCTGGCCCTGGCGGGTGACGTTCCCGTCCTCGTCCTGCAGCTCGTCGAGGTGCATCGGGGGGAACATGCCCTCGGAGTACCACTGCAGGTGCCCGCTGGTGGTGAAGAGGTCGCCCTTGGTGATGTGGGGCGTGTAGACGAGCTCGTAGTCGTGGGCGAGCAGCTGCTCGCGCATGTACTGCTCGATCTCGTAGCGGATGATGCCGCCCTTGGGGTGGAAGACGGCGAGCCCGGAGCCGATCTCGTCGGGGAACGAGAAGAGGTCGAGCTCGTGGCCGAGCTTGCGGTGGTCGCGGCGGGCGGCCTCCTCGAGGCGCGCCTGGTGCGCACGGAGCTCGTCCTTCGTCGGCCAGGCCGTGCCGTAGACGCGCTGCAGCTGCGGGTTCTTCTCGGAGCCCCGCCAGTAGGCCGCGGCGTTGCGGGTGAGTGCGTAGCCGTTGCCGATCATGCGGGTGTTGGGCAGGTGGGGACCGCGGCAGAGGTCCTTCCACACCGTCTCGCCGGTGCGCGGGTCGACGTTGTCGTAGATGGTGAGCTCGGCGCCGCCGACCTCGACCGACTCCTCGTCCGCTCCCCCGCCCTTGAGGCCGATGAGCTCGAGCTTGTAGGGCTCGGCGGACAGCTCGCTCCGGGCCTCCTCCTCGGTCACCACGCGCCGCACGAAGCGCTGGCCCTGGCGGATGATGCGGTCCATCGCCTTCTCGAGCGCCTTCATCGCCTCGGGGGTGAAGGGCTCCTCGACGTCGAAGTCGTAGTAGAAGCCGTCGGTGACGGGCGGGCCGATGCCCAGCTTCGCCTCCGGGTTGCTCTGCTGCACGGCCTGCGCGAGGACGTGCGCGGCGGAGTGGCGGAGGATGCTCAGCCCGTCGGGCGAGGAGATCAGCACCGGCTCGATGCGGTCTCCGGGGACGACGTCCGCCGCCAGGTCCTTCAACTCGCCGTTGACGCGGATCGCCACGACGGCCCGGTCGGAGAAGTGCGTGAAGCCCGTCCCGGCCTCGGTCACCACCGCGGGGGACTCGTTCTCGGACGGATTCGACGGTTCGTTCGACACGCGCGGACACTCCTCAGGGCTTCGCCAACCCCCTCGACTTTAGCCGCCCGCCGGGCGGGGGTCGTCCGCGGGCGACGGCCCGCGGCGAGCGTCCGGCGCCCTAGCCGAGGACGGCGCGCACGCGCTCGTCGAGACCGCGCAAGGCGTCGAGCAGCTCGCCCCGGTCGGCACCGGGGAGCAGCAGGTCGTTCTGCACGAGGTGGCGGATGAGCACCGACTCCACGTCGGACGGCAGTCCGCCCGAGGCGAGCGCGCCCTCCAGCACGGCGAGGACCGAGACCAGTGCCAGTGCGTCGTCGACCGCCAGCGGGTGCTCGCTGCTGTCCGTGTCCATGCGTCCGATCCCGGGCGCCGGAGCACCGGCACCCGTCGAGGTTCCCGTCCAGCCTGGCGAAGACGACGGCCGGGAGTGGCGGCGCCGCGGCGGGACTTCGTTTCCCGTACACCGGTCCCGGAGGGGCGCTCCTCCCCCGGCGGACTCGTCCGATCCGTCGGAACAGCGCCTGGTACGCTGTGCCGTCTCCTCCTGGCACGCCGTGCCGGTACGGTGTGCCGGGTTGGTGCACGCCCGAGGAGGCGCTGACAAAGAGGGCGAACCGGTGGACCGACGCGAGCAGATCCTGGAGGCGGCACGGTCGGTGATCGCCGAGTCCGGCGTCGCCGCCCTGAGCGTCCGGACGGTCGCCGCGAGAGCAGGGATCGGCGCCAGCACGCTGCGCCACCACTTCCCCACCCAGCGGGGTCTGCACGACGCGGTGGTCGCCGAGCTCTTCCACGCCGGCCTCGAGGACCACCGGATCGCCGATCGCCGCCTGGACCCGTTGGAGCGCCTCGTCGAGTGCGCCGGGCAGTTCCTGCCCGCGGCGGACGCTCCTCCGGCCCTGAGCGGCTGGTTCGCGCTCCACGCCGCCGGGCTGGGAGTGGGAGCGACCGATCAGGGCCGGGTGCTGCTCGAAGCCGTCGCCGCGAGCAGCCGCGAGAGCACCGCGCGATGGATCGCTGTGCTGTCTGAGGAGGGAGTGCTGCGGCGGGGGCCTCTCGAGCAGCACGTCGAGCTGATACTCGCTCTCGTCGACGGCCTGCGGATGCGGATGCTCACGCCGGGCAGCCGCGTCGGCCCCGGCGAGGCGCTCGGTCTCCTCGAGGCCGCTCTCCGAGAGGGCCGTCATCCGGGACTGAGGTTCAGCGGAGGGCGGGATCAGCAGAGGGCGGGATCAGCAGAGGGCGGGATCAGCGGAGGGCGCTCACGCGCCGAGCCAGCCGGTCCAGCTCCTGTCCGAGCGACGCCGTCTCCTCGGCCGCCAGAGCGCGGGCGAGGAGACGCAGCTCCTCCGCCTCGAGCGCTCCGTCCTCGACGAGCTCCGCCACCAGCCGGGTGAGGGCCGCGAGTGCGGACGCCTCGTGCCGGTCCAGTCCGTTCATCACGCCTCCTCGCGTCGGGGACGATCCTGCGCGACCGACGGAGCCCTGCGCAGCCCCGCTGCGCCTTCCGGACAGCCGAGCACGCAACCCCTTGTCGACCCTGCAGCGAGGGCGTGGGCTGAGAGCACCCGTCGCCCCGAGCGACTCCCCCGACGAAAGGTGCATCCGTGCTCTCCGACTCCCCGATCGGCCCCGTCCTGCTCTCGACCGACCTCGCCGCCTCGCGCGCCTTCTACGCCGATGCGCTCGGCCTCCAGGTGATCGAGGAGAGCGACTCCGCCGTCGCCTACCTCACCGGCGGGACCCGCCTGACCGTGACCGCCAGCACCACCGGCTCGAAGGACGAGCAGACCAAGGCGTCCTGGCGCGTCTCGGACCTGCGCGCCGAGCTCGACGCCCTCGCCGAGCGCGGCGTGACCCCCGAGGACTACGACACCGACGAGCTGCGCACCGAGAACGGCGTCGCCGATCGCGGCAGCGTCTGGTCGGCGTGGATCCTCGACCCGGACGGCAACGCCCTCGGCATCGAGCAGCCCAAGGACTGACCCGGCGGGCTCGGCCCCGGAGCCCGGGTGCCGAGCCCTAGAATTCCCCCATGTCCGACGAATCCCCTCGCACTCCCGCGCCCGGGTGGTACCCGCATCCCGCCGATCTCGGCTCGGAGCTCTACTGGGACGGATCCGCCTGGACCGACCGGTCCCGTCCGGCCGGCCCGCAGTCGCCCGCGGCTCCGATCTACGGCACGCCGGACGCGCCCGACGCCGCCTCCGGCCGCCCGGCGCCCTCGGCGGAACCCGGGTACGGGTCGGCCCCCTACGGCGCCGGCACGACCGACCCGTACTCGTCCGACTCGACGGCGGCGAACCCGTACGCCTCGAGCACGTACTCGTCGAACCCGTACGCGACGAACCCGTACGCCTCTCCGGCAGCGTCCGGCCGGAACCCGATGGCGATCGCGAGCCTCGTGCTGGGGATCCTCAGCCTCCTCGTGAACCCGCTCTTCGTCCCCTCCATCCTCGCCATCGTGTTCTCGGTGCGCGGCCGCGCCGCCGCCGCCGTCACGGGCATCGGCCGCGGCATGGCGACCGCCGGCCTGGTGACGGGCATCGCCGGCATCGTCTTCGGCGGCATCGGCTTCCTCGTCAACCTCGGGGGCTTCCTCTCCCAGCTCGGATCCTGACCGCGGTGCGCGGCCGCCGCCCCGCACCCGCCCCGATGCGTCGATGACGCCGCGTCGGAGCGCCCCCTGGCTCTTCGTCGTCGCCGTCGCCCTCGTCGCACTGGTCCTGCGCGGGCCGATCGTCGCCGTCGCGCCCGTGATCGACGCGATCCGCGACGACCTCTCGCTCTCCTCCGGTCAGGCGGGCGTCCTGACGAGCATCCCCGTGCTCTGCTTCGCCCTGGCGACGCCGCTCGCGCTGCTCGTCATCCGACGCGCCGGGCCCGATGCCGCGGTGACGGTCACCGTGCTCGGTGTCGCACTCGGCACGATCGTCCGCTCGTCGGGCGACACGGTCGCCGTCATGGCGGGCACCGTGCTCATCGGCGTCTTCATCACCATCGGCAACGTGGTCGTGCCCGTCGTGATCCGCCGGGACGTCTCCGCCGCGCGGGTCGATCTGACCACGGGCGTCTACACGGCCGCTCTCAACATCGGCTCGACGATCACGTCCCTGGGCACGGCACCCCTCGCCCTCCTCCTGGGCTGGCGCGGCGCCCTCCTGGTCTGGCTCGTCCTCACTCTGCTCGCGCTGCTCGGCTGGCTCGCCGCCGTCGGCCCGAGGCGCGCCGTCCGGCCCGTGCCGCGCACCCCGGCGCCCGATCGGCGGACGGAGGCTCCTCCGCGCATCTGGCGGAGCGCCACGGTGCTCGCACTCGCGATCTGCTTCTCCAGCCAGGCGTTCTCCTACTACGGCGTGACCGCGTGGCTGCCGAGCCTCCTCGTCGACCGCAACGGCTTCTCGGTCGAGACCGCCGGAGCGAGCTCCTCCGTCTTCCAGCTCGCCGCGGTCGTCGGCGCACTGGGCGTCCCGCTCATGGTGCGCCGGCTGCGGCCGCTGGGCAGCATCGCCCTCGTCGGCTCCCTCTGGTGCACCGTGCCGGCGGGACTCCTGCTGGCCCCCGATCTGTGGGCACTGTGGTGCGCTCTCGGCGGCGTCGCGCAGGGCGGCGGATTCACGGTCGTCTTCGTCCTCGTGGTGCGGCTGTCGCAGTCGGACGCCCACGCCTCGCGGCTCTCGGCGACGGTCCAGGGGATCGGCTACCTCGTCGCCGCCACCGCCCCCACGGTCCTCGGTGTCGCGCACGACGCGAGCGGCGGCTGGGACGCCCCGCTGCTCCTCGTCCTCGCCGCGACCTGCTCCTTCCTCCTCTTCGGAGTGCTGGCAGCGGCGAGGCAGGGACGCGCACCGCGTCCCGTACCGCCCGCCTGAGCGCTGCCTGACAGCGCAGGGCACCGGCGTCAAGGGCCACCGCGCACCCGCTGCGCGCCGTAGCGTGGCGGCATGGCCGAGAAGAGCACGACCCGAGAGAAGACCGCGCCCGAGCCCGACGACGCGCGCAAGCCGGACGAGCTGAGCGATCTGACGAAGCGCTCGTGGGGCTACGTGCTCAAGAAGACGATGCGCGAGTTCGGCGCCGACCAGTGCACCGATCTCGCCGCGGCGCTCACGTACTACGCGGTCCTGGCCCTGTTCCCTGCGCTGCTGGCGATCGTCTCGGTGCTGGGGCTCTTCGGCCAGGCCCAGGCGACCACCGACACCGTGCTCGAGCTGATCCGGAACCTCGCGTCCCCGCAGGTCGTGGACGTGCTGCGCGACCCGATCGAGTCGCTCACCAGCTCCCCCGCCGCCGGTGTCGCCTTCGTCACCGGTATCCTCGGCGCCCTCTGGTCCGCCTCGGGCTACGTCGGAGCGTTCGGCCGCGCGATGAACCGCGTCTACGAGATCGACGAGGGACGTCCCTTCTGGAAGCTCCGCCCGACCATGCTCGGCGTCACCGTGGCCACGGTCGTCCTGATCGTCGTCGCCGCCCTCATCCTGGTGCTCAGCGGACCGGTCGCCGAAGCCGTCGGGGACGTGGTCGGGCTCGGCCCCGCCGCCCTCACGGTGTGGAACATCGCGAAGTGGCCCGTGCTCCTCGTCATCGCGATCGTGATCGTGGCGATCCTCTACTACTGGGCGCCGAACATCCGCCAGCCGAAGTTCCGCTGGATCGGCGCGGGCTCGATCATCGCCCTGCTGATCTGGCTCGTCGCCTCGGTCGGCTTCGGCTTCTACGTGGCGAACTTCTCGAACTACGACCGGACCTACGGCTCGCTCGGCGCGGTCATCGTGTTCCTCCTCTGGATCTGGATCACCAACATCGCTCTGCTCTTCGGCGCCGAGTTCGACGCCGAGCTCGAGCGAGGTCGCGAGCTTCAGGCCGGCATCGAGGCGGAGGAGACCATCCAGCTCCCGCCGCGCGACACCGCTGCGAGCGACAAGAAGGCCGCGGTGCACGAGCAGGACCTGCGCGACGGCCGCTGGCTGCGCCTGGCGTCCGAGAACAAGAAGGGCTCGGAGCAGGAGAAGGCCGCCGAGGACGGCTCGACCCGGTGAGCCGCCCGGCTCAGGACTCGGCGCTCCAGAGCGCGCGGAAGCAGGCGCTCCGGGCCTCGTCCGGGGTGGCGCCGTACTCCTCGAGGAGCAGCTCCTCGAAGCCCTCGCCGTAGTTCCAGCCCAGGCTCATCGCGGCCACGGCGAGATCGGCCCAGCGGTCGCCGAGACCGAGATCGCCGACGTCGACCGTTCCGCACCACTCTCCGCGGTCGTCGAGGAGCGTGTTCGGAGCGCAGGCGTCGCCGTGCACCAGGACCGGATCCTCGAGGACCGGGACGGTCGCGCCGGGCAGCGAGCGGTGGAACCAGGAGTCGTGCCGCAGCTCGTCCGGCAGCTCGTGCACCGGGACGTCGTGCAGAGCTCGCAAGCCCCGTGCGATGGCTCTCACCGCGGTCTCCGGACGGGCGATCCACTGGGGATCGACGGCGCTGCGTCCGTCGATGGCCTCGGTCAGCAGCCACTGACCGCCGTCCTCCTCCCCCGCGTCGAGCACCTGGGGCACCGGATGCCGGCCCTGCAGCCAGCGCAACCGCACCGCCTCGCGCTCCAGGTCGATACCGCTGCCCGCCGGGTTCCACTTGAGGTAGCCCGATGCCACGCGGAACGTCAGACCGTCGGCCTGGTTCCGCCACGCGAGCTCCGGTGACGGACCGCCGAGACGGCGCACGACGGCCGGGAGGACGACCCCGTCGAGCGAGTACTGCCGCGAGAGGTCGGGTCCGGTCATCCGGCCAGCCTAGGCACCGCCCCTCGCACATGTGGTCAGACCACATGCTACGGTGTGGTCTGACCACAGGAGGAGGCGACCATGAGCGAGTCCGAGCGCGCTTGGGAGGCCGTCCTCGCCCACGTCGAGGGCCTCCTCCTCACCGGTGCTCTGGGTCCCGGCGACCGCCTTCCCGCGGAGCGCGCGCTGGCCCAGGAGCTGGGTGTCGGCCGCTCGTCCGTCCGCGAGGCCGTCCGCGTCCTCGAGGTGATGGGGCTCGTGCGCACCCGAGCCGGTTCCGGCCCTGCGGCCGGCGCCGTCATCGTCGCCCGGCCGACAGGAGGGATGAGCGCCCTCCTGCGACTCCAGGTCGCCGCGAGCGGATTCGCCGTCGAGGACGTCGTCCGCACGCGCCTGGTCCTGGAGACGGCCGTGGTCGACGACCTGGCGCGCACGGTGTCGATCCCACTGGGCGAGAGCCGCGAGCTCCTGGACGCCATGGACGCGGACGCGATCGATCACGACGCCTTCCTGGCGCTCGATCAGCAGTTCCACCTCTCCCTCGCCGAGGCGTCCGGGAACGCCGTCATCGCCGCGATGACGGCAGGGCTGCGCGACGCCGTCGAGAGCTACGTGCTCGCAGCCGCGCAGACCCTGCCCGACTGGCCGCGCACCCGCGACCGCCTGCGCAGCGAGCACCGAGCCCTGGTCGCCGCGATCGCGGCCGCCGACCCCGACCGCGCCCGCGCGCTCGTCGAGGCCCACATCTCCGGCTACTACGCCGAGACCCACCTGACACCCAGCGAAGCGGAGAAGGACTGACCATGGTCGACCGACGAATCCCGAAGGTGCGCGATCTCGCGCCCCTGATGCAGTTCAAGAAGCCCGAGCTCGACCTCAAGAAGGCCCGGCTCGACAAGGCGCTGACGATCCACGATCTGCAGCGCATCGCGAAGCGGCGCACGCCCAAGGCCGCGTTCGACTACACAGAGGGCGCCGCCGAAGCCGAGATCTCGCTCGGCCGCGCGCGCCAGGCGTTCGAGGACATCGAGTTCCACCCGGCGATCCTCCGCGACGTGTCGGAGGTCAGCACCGGCTGGGACGTCCTCGGCGCCCCGGTCTCGCTCCCCTTCGGCATCGCGCCGACCGGCTTCACCCGGATGATGCAGACCGAGGGCGAGATCGCCGGCGCGCGCAACGCGGCCAAGTGGGGCATCCCCTTCTCGCTCTCCACGATGGGGACCACCGCCATCGAGGACGTGAAGGCCGCCAACCCCGACGGGCGCAACTGGTTCCAGCTCTACATGTGGAAGGACCGCGACCGGTCGATGGCTCTGGTCGACCGGGCCGCCGCGTCCGGCTTCGACACCCTCCTCGTGACGGTCGACGTCCCGGTGGCCGGCGCCCGACTGCGCGACAAGCGCAACGGCTTCTCGATCCCGCCGCAGCTCACCCTGGGCACCGTCGTGAACGCGATGCCGCGCCCGTGGTGGTGGGTCGACTTCCTCACCACCGAGCCGCTGTCGTTCGCGTCACTGGACCGCTGGTCGGGCACCGTCGGCGAGCTGCTGGACACCATGTTCGACCCGACGGTCGGCTTCGAGGACCTGGCGTGGATCCGCGACCAGTGGCCCGGGAAGATCGTCGTCAAGGGCATCCAGACGGTCGACGACGCCCGCCGCGTCGCAGAACTGGGCGTGGACGGGATCGTGCTCTCGAACCACGGCGGCCGTCAGCTCGACCGCGCGCCGATCCCCTTCCACCTCCTCCCCGAGGTGGTGCGCGAGGTCGGGACCGGCAGCACCTCCGGCATGGAGATCCACCTCGACACCGGCATCATGTCCGGTGCGGACATCGTCGCGTCGGTGGCGCTCGGCGCCCGATTCACGCTCGTCGGCCGCGCGTACCTCTACGGCCTCATGGCCGGCGGAGAGGCGGGCGTGAACCGCATGATCGAGATCCTCTCCGAGCAGATCACCCGCACCATGCGGTTGCTGGGCGTCAACTCCCTCGAGGAGCTGAACCCGTCGCACGTCACGCAGCTCCAGCGCCTGGCGCCGCGCAGCGTGTCGCCGCAGTTCGTCCTGGCGGACTAGCGGCCTGCGCTACCTGCGCGCCCCGTCAGCGGGCGCGCAGGTAGCGCAGCAGGAGGGTGTCCCCGGAGGCGAGGACGTGCGCGAGGCGCTGCGTCCTCGCCTCCGGCGCGTCCGCGCGGGCGATGCGCCCGGCGCCGCCCGACTCCAGCGTCGGGCTGATCGTCAGGTCGAGCTCGTCGACCACGTCGTGGGCGAGGAGGGTCCCGAGCAGTCCCGGCCCGCCCTCGCAGTGGATGCGGGCGAGGCCGCGGTCGGCGAGGGCGTCCCTCATCCGCACGGCGTCCAGCGCCTGCTCCCCGCAGACGAGCACATCGGCCACCTCGCCGAGCTCCGAGCGCCTGCGCGACGGGGACGCCGCGGTGGTGACGACGATCGGGCGCACGGGCGCCTCGGTGAAGATCCGCGACGCAGGATCGAGCTCGAGCGAGCCCGAGACGATCGCGAACACCGGATGCGGCTCCCGGCCCTGGGCGGATCGCGCGCGCGCCGACTCCTCCCCCAGCACCATCGGCCCGTAGCCCTCGGTGCGCACCGTGCCGGCCGCGACGAGCACCACGTCGGCGAGTCGGCGCAGCAGATCGAAGACCCGCTCGTCCGCCTCGCCGCCGAGCGCGCCGGACACCCCGTCGCGGGTGACTGCTCCGTCGATGCTCGAGACGAAGTTGACCCGCAGCCACTCGTCGGCCGAGTCCTCGGTGTAGAGCGCGAGGAGCGCGTCGTCGTCGAGCGCGCGCAGCGGCGAGGGGAGCAGTCGATCGATCGCCGCGCTCATGCGACGGGCTCGATGTTGTGACGGAGGAAGGCGGGCGCCCGCCAGCCGAGCACCGCTTCGGTGAGCCGCACGGCGTCCACCGCCTGCCGCACGTCGTGCATCCGCACGATCCTCGCTCCGTTCAGGATGCAGATCACGGCGGCGGCGAGAGAGCCCTCCAGCCGCTCCCCCTGCGGCCGGTCGAGCGTCTCGCCGATGAAGTCCTTGTTCGACACGGCCGCGAGCACGGGGAGGCCCAGAGCCGCCACCTCGCCGAGCCGACGCGTGAGCTCGAGCGTGTGCAGGGTGTTCTTGTTGAGGTCGTGGCCCGGGTCGACGATGATCCGCTCGCGCGGGATCCCGCCCGCGAGTGCCCGCTCCATCCGCTCGCGCAGGTGCTCGATCACCGAGGCGACGACGTCGTCGTACTCGGGTCGAACGGGCTCGCTCCGCGGCTCGCCCAGGCTGTGGGTGATGACGAGCTGGGCGCTCGAGGACGCCACGGTCCCGAGCATCGCCGGATCGTGCAGGCCGCTCGTGTCGTTGACGACGGAGGCGCCCTCGGCGATGCTCAGCCGTGCCACCTCGGCGCGGGTCGTGTCGACCGACACGACCACGTCGCTCCGCTCGTGGATCCCGGCCACGACCGGGACCACCCGGTCGATCTCCTCCTGCAGCGACACCGCGGGCCCGCGCCCGAAGGGCACCCCGCCGATGTCGACCCAGTCGGCGCCCTGCTCGGCCGCGCGCACCGATGCGGCGACCGCCCTGTCGAGCGCGAAGGTCGAGCCCTTGTCGTAGAAGGAATCGGGGGTGCGGTTCACGACCGCCATCACGGCGACCTGCCGCTCGAAGTCGAACTCGCGTCCGCCGATGGTGCGGGTCATGCTCCAGCCGTCCCTCTCGGTCCGTGCGCCGGTCGATCGCCCGCGCGGCCGCCGCCCACCCTAGACGTTGCGGCTCGGAGGGGCCTGCGGCCCGGGCGGCACCAGAGGCGCCTCGGCCGAGAGCTCGAGCAGGCGCTGGAAGAGGAGGTGGTCCTGCCACTCCCCCGCGATGCGCAGGTACCGCCGGGCGACACCGATGCGCTCGAAGCCGTTGCGCTCGAGCACGGTCTGCGAGGCGACGTTGTGAAGCAACGTCCCCGCCTGCACCCGGTGCAGATTCAACTCGTCGCGGGCGAGACGGACCGCCTCGCCGACGGCGCGGGTCATCAGCCCGCGTCCCTGCAGATCGGCGTCGAGCCAGTAGCCCATCTCGGCGCTCTCGAAGGCGCCCCGGAGGATGTTCGACAGCGTGATCCTGCCGACGATCGCGTCGCCCTGCGCGAGGACGAGAGGGAGCACGCTGCCGGAGCGGTGCGCGAAGAGGGAGTCGGCGATCGCGTCGGTCTGGCCACCCGACTCGAAGAACCGGGACGACCGCAGCGGCTCCCAGGGCGCGAGATGCCGGCGATTGCGGCGGTACGCGGCCGACAGCGCGGGGCCGTCCTCGCGGGCGACGAGACGGAGGATCGTGCTCTCGTCGAGACGGATCGCAGCAGGCACGTCCCCGAGGGTAGCCCGGGTGCCGGGTGCGCAGAACCTCGTCGAACGAGTCCCGCCGAGCAGTGGCGCTCCTCCGGTGTCGAGTACCGAGTTAACGACGGAACCCCGGCCAAGGGCCGGGGTTCCAGGTGGTGGGCGATACTGGGATCGAACCAGTGACCTCTTCCGTGTCAGGGAAGCGCGCTACCGCTGCGCCAATCGCCCGTTGCTCCGCGAGGAGCGCCTCGTTCGTCGGAACGATCGAGGTGGATACGGGATTCGAACCCGTGTATACGGCTTTGCAGGCCGCTGCCTCGCCTCTCGGCCAATCCACCGTGTATTGGGTTCGGTGTCGGCGACCCGCGAGGCGAGCCGACCGGGGTGGAGAGAGCCCGGAGGCCCTCTCAGAAACATCGGCCCGGAGGCCGATATTCGAGCGGATGACGAGATTCGAACTCGCGACCCTCACCTTGGCAAGGTGATGCGCTACCGCTGCGCCACATCCGCATGTAGGTCGTATTCAGTTGTTCTGCCGTGCTGTTCCTTGCTGCCTTGCCGGTCGCACACCTTGCCTGATGTGTCCCCGTCTTCGCCTCCCCGGCGCTTTCGCTGCCCGGCTCGACCTAGAAGACTTTATAGGACGGCTGCTCGAGAAACCAAATCGAGCGGACGCGAATCCGGAGCGGATCGGCCGCTCGCCCGTCTTTCCGCCGGAAACCGGCCCGTCACATCCCGTTCACCCGGGCGTGGCGCGACGTGCGCGTGCGTCGGACGCCCGAGGATCCGCTAACATCGTCTCTCGGGTCGTCCACGCGACGTCCCTCTGGGCGATTGGCGCAGTTGGTAGCGCGCTTCCTTCACACGGAAGAGGTCATCGGTTCGAGTCCGGTATCGCCCACCCTCACCCCCGGCCCGTGCAGCAGCGCGGCACCGGGGGTTTTCTCGTGCACCGCCGTGCACCCGATCCGCTGACGAGGTGCCTCCCGCCGTGATGGGCCGTTCCCACGCCGTCTCCGGCGCACTCGCCTGGTCGGTCGCGACGAGCGTCCCGGCCCTCGCGGGGCCGCTCGGAGTCTCGGACCTGCCGCTCGACATCCGCCTCGTGGGTCTCGGCGTCACCGCGGGCTGGGCGCTCGCGCCCGACGCCGACCACGCTCGGGCGACCATCTCCCGCTCGGCTCCGGGCGCCTCCCTCCTCACCGCGACCGCCGGCCGCATCAGCGGCGGCCACCGCCACGGCATGCACTCCCTCCTGGCGATCGCGGTCGTCTGGTACCTCGTCCCGGTGCTCACCGCGATCCGCTTCCCGCTGCCGCCGCTGGGCACGGTCTCCCTCGCCGCGGTGCTGACGCTCCCCGCCCTCGCCTTCGCGGCGAAGGCGACCGCGACCGCCCGCTCCTGGCCGCTCGCGTGGGCGGTGGCCGCGGTGGTCACCGGGCTGCTCGTCGGTCTCGCCGACGGCAGCTGGGCGTGGCTGCGGGTCGCGGCGACCCTCGGCTACCTGGTGCACATCGCGGGCGACGCCCTCACCACCGGGGGCATCAACTGGCTCTGGCCGCTGCGGATCCGCGCGCCCCGCCTCGTCCGCCGCACCCCGGTGATCCGCCGGCTCTGGACCTCCGGCGGGTACGCGGCCCTGCCGGTCCTCGGCTCGGCCGGCTCGTGGCGCGAGACGATCCTCTACTGGCTGATGTCGACCGCGACCCTCGTCCTCACGGCCGCACTCCTGGTGGGCGGGCTGCTGCCCGCCTGACGTCTCAGAAGACCTTGCCGGGGTTCATGATCCCGAGCGGATCGAAGACCGCCTTGATGCCCCGCTGGAGGGCGGTGGAGTCCTCGCCCAGCTCCTCCTCGAGCCAGCGCCGCTTGAGCAGTCCGACGCCGTGCTCCCCCGTGAGGGTCCCGCCGAGCGCCACCGCCGTGCGGAAGAGCTCGGCGGCCGCCGCCCAGACCTCCTCGCCGACGACCTGGGACCCGCGCGGCAGGACGAAGTTCGGATGCAGGTTGCCGTCGCCCGCGTGCGCGACCGTCGGGATCCGCAGACCGGTCCGCTCCTCGATGCACCGGATCGCGGCGAACATCGCCGGCAGCGCCGAGCGCGGGACGCAGACGTCCTCGATCAGCACCTCCCCCTCGGCCTCGAGCGCCGGGTGGAAGGCGCGCCGCACCGCGAGCAGCGCCTCGCCCGCGACCGGGTCCTCGGTGGACTCGGCGTCTCCTCCGGCTCCCGCGATGATCGCGAGGACGCGCTCCGCCTCGTCCCGCGCTCCCCCGCCGTCGGTCTGCACGAGCAGGTACGCGGCGCCCCGGTCCATCGGCACGCCCGTGTACCGGCCGATGGCGGCGAGCGCCGCCTCGTCCATCAGCTCCATCACGGCCGGCCGGAGCCGCGCGGCGGTCACGGCGGCGGAGGCGGCGGCCGCGGCCACCACGCTGGGGAAGTAGGCGCCGACGGTGACGACCGGCCCCTGCGGGATCGGCCGCAGCCGCACGGTGGCCTCGACGATCACGCCGAGCGTGCCCTCCGACCCCGTGAGCAGCGCGGTCAGGTCGTAGCCGGTGACGCCCTTGACGCTGCGCCGACCGGTCCGGACGAGGCGGCCGTCGGGGAGCACCACCGCGAGACCGAGCACGGCCTCCCGCGTCACCCCATACTTCGCGCAGAGCAGGCCGCCGGCGTTCGTGGCGATGTTGCCGCCGATGCTCGAGATCGCCTTGCTGGCCGGATCGGGCGAGAAGATCAGCCCGTCCGCAGCGACGGCGTCCGAGAGCGCCTGGTTGATCACGCCGGGCTCGACCACCGCGAGCTCGTCCTCGAGCGAGATCTCGAGGATCCGGTCCATCCGGGCGGTCGAGAGGACGATCGCTCCGGCACTCGCGACCGCTCCGGCGGCGAGACCCGTCCCCGCACCACGGGGGACGACCGGCACGCGGTGCTCGGTGGCGATCCGCAGCACGGCCTGGACCTCGGCGATCGAGCGCGCCTGCACCAGGGCGAGCGCCCGCTCCCCCGTCACGAAGCCCGACTTGTCGGTGTGCACGGCCTCGAACTCCGGGCCGGAGACGACGAGCGCCTCGGGGACGGCCTCGCCCAGTGCCCGCAGGACGGCGGTGCTGCTCATGGTCCACTCCGTGCGCTCGTGGTCGGTCCCTCGATCCTTCCACGCGGGCACGGCAGGATGGAGGGATGGACCGGAGCCCGCGATGACCGCCCCGACGAGCGCGGGCCTCCTGCTGCACCGCGGCACTGCGGACGGCCTCGAGGTGTTCCTCGGGCGCATGGGCGGACCGTTCTGGAGGCGGCGGCCCCGCGCCTGGTCGATCCCCAAGGGGCAGCACACCGTCGAGGAGGCGCCGCTGGACGCCGCCAAGCGCGAGTTCGAGGAGGAGATCGGGGCGCCCCCGCCCGACGCCGAGTACCGGCTCCTCGGGTCGTACCGGCAGGGCTCCGGCAAGATCGTCACGGTCTTCGACGCTCCTGGCGACGACTCCGTGCGCTTCGTGGCGAGCAACACGTTCGCGCTCGAGTGGCCGCGAGGGTCCGGCCGGATGCGCGAGTACCCCGAGATCGAGACCGCGCGCTGGATGCCGATCCACCAGGCCCGCTCCGAGCTCGTCGCCGGGCAGGTGCCGGCGCTCGACGCGCTCGAGGCGGCGATCGCCGGCGGATCGGCCTCCGGCTCCTAGAAGAGCTCGCCGTCGGCCGTCACGAGCGGCACCGAGACGTCGTCGTCGGAGTAGACCGGCGACGGCCCCTGGAGGTGCCCGGCCCGGCCGCGGAGGTCGGACACGAGAGCGTCGTCGACGATCTCGTCCGCCCGCGTGTCCTCCTCGGTCACGAGCATCTGGCTGGCCGGTCCGAGCAGCAGGCGCACGGGCCGCACGGAGTCGTGGTGCAGGGTCGGCAGTTCGACGGTGTCGGCGGTGGAGGTGACCGCGAGCATGCGCGCGTACTCGAGGACGGCGTCGGCGATCTCGTCCCCCGTGACGATGCTGTCCTCCGCGTAGTGGATGCGTCTCACGGGTGTCTCCCTCTGCGGCGGGGAACCGTGTCCCTGCCCGCTCTTCCAGGGTCGCACGCGCTCCGGCGGGCGCCGCCTGCACGGCGGATGTCCGGAGGGGGCTTCCCACGGGGCGGTACGACGTGCAGGCGCGGGAGTCAGGTGTAGAGCGACAGGGGCTGCACCTCGCCCGTGAGGAACGCCGCTCCGACCTCGAGCTTCTTGTAGTCCACCGGATCGTGCAGCGAGTGGGTGCGGACGTTGCGCCAGTACAGGTCCAGGCCCACGGAGCTCTTGGCCGAGCTCGAGCCTGTCGCCTCGTAGACGCGGGAGGCGGCGTCCAGGGCGAGGTCGTTCGTCACGACCTTCACCTTGGCGATCTCGATCGCGAGGGCCGCGCGGGAGGCGGCGGTCACTCCGTCGCCCTTCGCGATCTCGGCGTCGTGCAGCACGGCGACCCGGTCGGCGAGCGCCTCGGCGGCCGCGGTGTGCGCGACCAGCTCGCCGTAGAGGCGTCGCACGAAGGGGTCCTCGGAGTAGCGGTCGACCCCGCTGAGGAACCAGGCGTTCGGTCGGGCGACCGTGATCTCGCGGGCGCGGGCGAGCACCCCCTCGGCGATGCCGAGGTAGAGGTTCCCGAAGCCGAGCTGGATGCTCGGGGTGATCAGCGTCGCGAAGGGCTCGTCCGTGAGCGGCCCGAGCAGGTCCTCCGGCTCGACCCGCACCGAGGTGAAGCGGACGGACCCCGACGCGCTCTGCCGCTGACCGAGGTAGTCCCAGTCGCCGAGGGGCTCCACCCCGTCGCGGTCCCGCTCGATCACGAAGGCCACGGCGGTGCCCGCGTCGGGCCCCTCCGCGATCACCGCGTTCACGAGGGCGACGTCCCCCGCCGACACACCGGTCGAGAAGCGCTTCAGCCCGTCGAGCCGGTAGCCGTCGCCCTCCGGGGTCAGCCGCAGGTCGGGGTCGACGGGATTCACGGAGTCGCCCCACAGGTGCCGGCCCTCGATCGTCGCGCGGTAGAAGCGCTCGCGCTCCTCCGCCCGCGCGGTGAAGGCGATGTTCGCCGAGTTGACGAAGTGGTAGAGCAGCAGCTGCGCGAGTGACGCGTCGGCGCGGGCGAGGATCCGCACGACGCGGAACGCCGTGCTCCAGTGGGCACCGCCTCCCCCGAGCTCCGAGGGGTCGAGCAGGTTCACGAGGCCCGAGTCCCGCAGCGGCGCGAGCTCGACGGTCGGGTCCTGCCCTGCGCGGTCGCGCTCGAGCACGTCGGCGGCGAGCACGCGCCCCACCTCCTCGGCGACCGCGGTCCAGTGCGCCGTCTCTCGGGCGGAGGCGGTGCCGACCCAGTGCGTGCGCGGGCGGGCGAGGGTGCTGTCGAGCGTCATCGTGCGGACTCCTGATCGGGGATGGGGGTGGCGGCGGGCTCCGGCGGCAGGACCGCCAGGACCTCGGGAGGCAGGCCGTCGGCGGCGGACGGGCCCCCGGCGTAGGCGCCGCGGTAGGCCGCGGCGGGGTGGCTGTCGGCGACGCGCGCGTTCCCGGATCCCTGGAGGTACTCGCGGAGGGTCGAGCCCTCGTACTCGTCCCAGACGCGGCCGCGGCGGCGCAGCTCGGGGACCGCCAGGTCGACGAAGTCCTCGAAGGTGCCGGGGGTGATGACGTAGGCGAGGTTGAAGCCGTCGATGCCGCCGACGTCGACCCAGCGCTCGAGCTCGTCCGCGACGGTGCTCGGACTGCCGACGATCACAGGGCCGATGCCTCCGATCGCGAGGAAGTCCGCCACGTCGTCCGGTGTCCACTCGCGGGTGGGATCCGCCTTCGTGAAGATCGAGAGCGCGCTGCGGACCGCCTCGGTGTCGACGTAGCGCAGCGCCTCCTCCGGGTCGTAGAGCGAGAGGTCCAGGCCCGACCAGCCGCCGTAGAAGGTCAGCGCGCCCTCGCGGCTGGCGTAGCCGAGGTACTCCTGGTGCTTGGCGCGGGCGGCCTCGTCGGTCTCGGCCACGATGACGGTGGCGAGCACGAGGATCTTGATCGCGTCGCGGTCGCGGCCGGCCGCCTCGGTGCGGTCGCGGATGTCGTCCGTCGTCCGCCTCGTCAGCTCGGGGGTGACCCCGTTGATGAAGACGGCCTCGCCGTGGCGCGCGGCGAAGTCGCGGCCGCGGGGCGATGCTCCGGCCTGGAACACGACCGGGGTGCGCTGGGGCGAGGGCTCGGCCAGGTGGATGCCGGGGACGCGGTAGAAGCGGCCGTCGTGCGCCACCGGGTGCACCTTGCGCGGATCCGTGAAGACTCCGCGCTCGCGGTCGCGCAGCACCGCGCCCTCCTCCCACGAGCCCTCCCAGAGCTTGTACGAGACGTCGAGGAACTCCTCCGCCAGCTCGTAGCGGTCGTCGTGCGGCATCTGCGTCTCGAGGCCGAGGTTCTTCGCGGCGCTCTCGAGGTAGGAGGTGACGACGTTCCAGCCGATCCGCCCCTTCGTCAGGTGGTCCAGGCTCGAGAGCCGGCGGGCGAGCGCGTAGGGCTGCTCGTAGGTGGGGGCGATGGTCACCCCGAAACCGAGGTGCTCGGTGACCGCCGCCATCGCCGGGATCTGCAGGATCGGGTCGCCGACGGGGATCTGCGCCGAGTCGATCAGCGCGGGTCCGGCGGAGTCGCGGTACACGTCGTAGACGCCCAGCACGTCGGCGAGGAACAGGGCGTCAAAGGTGCCGCGCTCGAGCGTCCGGGCGAGGGTCGTCCAGTACTCGAGGTCGGTGTACCGGTGGGCCTGGCTGTCGGGGTGGCGCCAGAGCCCCGGCGCCTGGTGCCCGACGCACGTCATGTCGAAGGCGTTGAGCACGATGCGACGCGGGCGTCCGCTCGACGGCTCCTGCTCGAGCGGTGCGTCGTCGCGCGGTGTGTCCTGGGGCAGCGGGACGTCCTGGGGCATGGGGGGATCCTCTTCGTCGCGGGCGGCGCGGCAGCGCCTCGGCGGGCTCGACGGTAGCCCCGACCGGCGACGCGCTCCGCCGCGCGGCGCAACCTTTCGTCACACGAGGCCTGTGTGACGAACCGTGAAGCGGCGGGGCGACGCGGGACGTCCGCGTCCACCACGATCGGTGCCGACTCCCCACGACGACCCGGCCCCGGCCCGACGATCAGGACAGACCATGCGATCCACCCGCACCCTCACCGCCTCCGTGGCGCTCCTCGGAGCCGCCGCGCTCGTGCTCTCCGGCTGCAGCCTCAAGACCGGGGCCGCCGACGACGACTCGGCCGCCGACGCCGCTCCGGCCGCGGCGAGCGCCGCCGTCGACGTGCCGAGCCTCGAGGGGAAGACGATCGGCGTCGCGGCGAAGGACATCGTCCACGACTTCAGCCGCATCGTGTACGAGAGCGTCCAGGACCGGATCGAGGCCCTCGGCGGCGAGGTCGTCGCCACGCAGGCCGAGGCCAAGGACGACAAGCACGTCAGCGACATCGAGAACCTCGTCGCGCAGAAGCCCGACGCCATCATCGTGATCCTCGGGGACGCGACCACCCTCGCCCCGGCGCTGCAGGAGGTCGACGACGCGGGCATCCCGCTGTTCACGATCGACAACGTGTCGCCGCTGTCGATCAACAACGCGACGAGCGACAACTGGCAGATCGGATCGACGCTCGCCCGCACCATCGCCGAGGACATCGGCGGCCAGGGGCAGATCCTCGTCTTCAACGGCTTCCCCGGAGTGGCGCCCTGCCGCATCCGCTACAACGAGCTGGCTCTCGTACTCGAGGACTACCCCGGCATCACGCTGATCCAGCCCGAGCTGCAGGACAAGTACGAGGGCACCATCGAGGACGCGAAGCAGCAGATCACGGATGCCCTCTCCCGCTACCCCGAGGGCGAGATCTCGGCGATCTGGTCGTGCTGGGACACCCCGCAGATCGGCGCCGCCCAGGCCGTGGACGCCGCGGGCCGCGACGAGATCAAGATCTACGGGGTGGACGCCGACCAGGGCGCGCTGGACCTGATCCTGGACCCCGCCTCCTCCTACACCGCCACCGTCGCCCAGCAGACCGAGGCTATCGGCAGCGGCTCGGCCGAGAACGTCGCACGGTTCCTCGGCGGCGAGGAGGACAGCGTCCCCACGACCAGCTACTTCGCCCCCGTCCTGATCACGAAGGAGAACGCGGCGGCCACGATCCAGGAGCTCGGTCTCGGTGGCTGAGCCGCTCCCGTCCGCGCCCGCCCTGTCGATGCGCGGCATCGGCAAGGCGTTCGCGGGAGTGCCGGTCCTGCGCGACGTCGGGCTGGAGCTGGTGGCGGGAGAGATCGTGGCGCTCGTCGGCGAGAACGGCGCGGGCAAGAGCACCCTGATCAAGATCCTGACGGGCCTCTACTCCTCGGACGCGGGATCCGTCGCGATCGACGGCGAGCCCGTCGCGATCGCGAGCCCGCGCGACGCCGAGCGGGCCGGCGTGCAGGTGGTGCACCAGGACCGCCACGTCGCAGGCCGGCTGACCGTCGCCGAGCAGCTCTTCCTCGGCCGGTCGGAGGGGCGCCGAGGCCTCGTCTCGCCGCGCGCCCTGCGTCTGCGGGCCGAGCGCGAGCTGCTCGAGCGCGTCGGACTCGCCCTCCGCGGCGACACCCTCGTCGACGACCTCACCGTGGCCGAGCAGCAGCTCGTGCAGGTGGCGCGGGCCCTCTCCAGCGACCCGCGGGTGCTGGTCCTCGACGAGCCGACCGCTCCGCTGGCCTCGGAGGAGGTCGAGATGCTCTTCTCGGCGCTGCGCCGTCTGGCCGCCCGCGGCACGGCGGTCGTCTACATCTCGCACTACCTGCAGGAGGTGCGCCGCATCGCGTCCCGGGTCGTGGTCCTCCGCAACGGCGCCAACGCCGGCGAGGTCCTCCTGCACGGAGCACCCGGCGAGCTGGACGACGTCGTGCGGCTCATGATCGGCCGCGACGTCGAGGAGTTCGCCGAGGGACCCGGGCGCGTCGTCGATCAGGACGCCGTCGCCCTGCTCGAGCTCGAGGGGCTCTCGGCGCCCGGACTCGACCCGCTCTCGCTCGCCGTCCGCCCCGGCGAGGTGGTCGGAGTGACGGGACTCGTCGGCTCCGGCGTCGAGATCCTCGCCGACGCGGTCGCCGCAGTCGTGCCGCACGGGGGCCGCGTGCGGGTCGCGGGACGCCGCGTCTCCTCCGCCCGCGCCTTCGTGGCGGCCGGCGGCGCGTACGTGCCGAGCGACCGCCGCCGCGACGGGGTGCTCGTCCGGCACACGGTGGCCGAGAACCTCTCCCTCGCGGCGCTGGGCGCCGTCTCGCGCCTGGGCTTCGTGTCCGACCGCCGGCGGGAGCGGGCGCTCGCCGCGCAGTGGATCCGGACCCTCGACATCCGCCCCGCCGATCCGGACGCCGTCGTCGGCACCCTGTCGGGCGGCAACCAGCAGAGGATCGCATTTGGCAAGTGGCTCGCCGCGAGCTCCCGCGTCTTCGTGCTCGACTCCCCCACCGCCGGCGTCGACATCGGCGCGCGCACCGCCCTCTACCGGCGGATCGAGGCGCTGGTCGACTCCGGCGCCGCCGTCCTGCTGGTCAGCCTCGACCTCGAGGAGCTCGTGGGGCTCTCGGACCGCGTCGTGGTGCTGCACCGCGGGGCCGTCCGCGCCGAGCTCCCGCGCCGGGACGCGACCGGCGACCGCATCCTCGCCCTCGCCTCCGGCGCCGACGCGCCCGTCCCCCAGGAGTCACGATGACCGCCCTCGCCCCGTCCCGCGTTCCCGTGGGCGCCGCGCCCCGTCGGCGCGGCCTCGGCGCTCTCGCCGTGATCGGCTACCTCGTCGTCGCCGCCGAGATCCTCCTCTTCTCCCTCGCGTCGCCGTCCTTCGCGACACCCGGGAACGCCGCGACGATCCTCCTGCAGGCGGCCGTGCCCGCCATCGCGGGCTTCGGTCTCGCGATCGTCGTCATCACCGGCGGCGACGATGTCGTCACCGGCGGCATCGACCTCTCCTCGGGCCCCGTGGTCGGGCTCTCCGGAGTCGTCGCCGCCGTCGCGCTGCAGTCCGGCTGGACGGCGCCGGCGGCGATCGGGCTGGCGCTCCTCGTCAGCACCGGCTTCGGCGCCGTCAACGGCACGGCCGTGGTGCTCGGCCTCCGCCCCCTGCTCGCCACGCTCGCGACCTCCGGGATCGTCACGAGCACGGTCTTCCTCGCCACCGACAACGTCAAGGTGCCGCTCGAGGATCCGCTCTTCGTGTGGCTGCGCTCCGGATCGGTCCTCGGAGTGCCCGCTCCGGTGTTGGTGCTCGGCGTCACGGCGCTGCTCACCGGCTTCCTGGTCGGACGCACGCCTTGGGGGATCCGCAGCTACGCCGTCGGGCAGAACCGCACGGCGGCGAGCGTCGCGGGCGTCCCTGTGTGGCGGTACGTCGGCGGCAGCTACGTGATCGCCGGCCTCCTGGCGGGGGTCGCCGGCGTCCTGCTCGCCGCGCGCCTCGCCGCGGCGGTGCCCGGCATCGGCGCGCAGATCCTGCTCGACATCATCCTCACCGCGTTCCTCTCCGTCGTCTTCTCCCGTCGGCTCGTCGTGACGATCGGAGGCACGCTGCTCGCGGCGGTCTTCGTCGCCGCGCTGGGCAACGGCTTCACCCTCCTCGGGGTCGGCAGCCAGTGGGTCGGCGCCATCAAGGGGATCCTGATCCTGCTGGTCCTCGGCCTCGCGGCCGTCCGAGAGCGAGGCACCCGCCGATGAGCACGATCACCGAGACCCTGCGGTCGCACCCGCGGACATCGCTCCGGCGGTCCGGTCCGAGCGGCGGCGCGCCCTCGCGGTGCGCCTGCTCGCCCCCGGGACGGTCGCCCTGATCCTGCTGGTGTTCGGCACGCTCGCCCCCGGGTACTTCGCGGCGGGCAACCTGCTGAGCGTCCTCAGCGCCGGCGCGATCCTCCTGATCGCCGCCACGGCCATGACCGTCGTCGTCCGCACGGGCGGCATCGACCTCTCGATCGGAGTGGCGATCGACCTCGCCGCGCTCGGCGCCGCCGGACTCATCGCCGACGGCTACGTGGGCTGGTTCGCCGTCTCGATCGGCCTGGCCTTCGGCGCGCTCGCCGGACTCGTCAACGCGGTCCTGATCGTCGTGCTGCGCATCCGCGCCTTCCTCGCGACCCTCAGCGTCTGGTTCATCGGCACGAGCGTCGAGCAGCTTCTGACGGGCGGCGGCGCCCCGGTCTACCTCCGGCGGACGGGGACGCCCGACGACTTCGCGGCGATCGGCAACGCGACACTCGCCGGAGTGCCGGTGCCCGTCATCACTGCCGCTCTGCTGGGAGTCGTGGTCTGGCTGCTGCTGGACCGCACCCGCTGGGGCCGCGTCCTGACCGCGACCGGCGAGCAGCCCACGGCGGCGCGCATCGCCGGCCGCCGCACCTCGCTGGTGCTCGCCTCGGCGTACGTCGTGGCGGCCCTCATCGCCGCGGTCGGCGGGATCGTCCTCGCCTCGCGCAGCTACGGCTTCTCGCCCGCGGGCGGGCAGCCCTACGTGCTCGACGCCATCGGAGCCGTCTTCATCGGCGCCACGCTCAGCCGGCTCGGCCGCCCCACGGTCCTCGGCACCGCGGTGGGAGTGCTGATCTTCGGCCTGCTCAACAACGGCATGGTGCTGATCGGGTTGTCCTTCTACTGGCAGGGCCTCCTGCGCGGCGTCGTGCTGCTCGCGCTGCTGCTGGCCACGGCGGCCCTGCGGCGCGAGAGCATCGCTCCGGCGCTGCGCTCGCTCACCGGCGGCGGTCCGCTCCGTCGGAGGCGGTCGCGTCAGTCCGCGGTGGAGTAGACCCGCAGCGCGAGGCGCACGATCCGCACCGACGCCTCCTCGTAGCCGTCGCGCCTCCCGTCGAAGACCTCGGTCTCGCCGTCGTGGGCCCAGCCAGGGTCCTCCCCGGCGTCCCGGCGCACCGAGATGGTCAGGGCGTCGGTCGAGTACGACTCCACGACCGGCGCGCGCCAGCCGGGGATCCGCCCGACGATCGGAGTCGCCGTGCGGCCCAGCACGAGCGAGACCGCCCCGCGGGTGCGCGGGCGGCGTCCCGCGTGCAGGATGCGCACGTCCAGCTTCCCGTCGTCGAGCCGGCGGCGCGCGAGCGGCGCGGCCGTGCGGGGGTGCTCCTGATTGACGCCCACGAAGTACGACCAGACGAGCTCGCTCCGCCCGTCGCGCCGCAGCTCGAACGGATCCGTGCTGCGCACGACCCGCAGGGCCGCGAGCACGGCGGACACGGGCTTGCCGAGCACCTTCTCGTGCTTCTCCCGCGCGGCCACGAATTCGGGGTAGACGCCGACCGACACCGTGTTGAGCACCGTGATCGGATCGGAGTCGCCCGCCACGACCTCCGCCACGTCGACGTCGCGGCGCTGGCCGTGGGCGGCGGCGTCGAGGGCGTCCTCGATCGTGAGCAGCCCCAGCGCCTTCGCGAAGTGGTTCATCGTGCCGCCGGGCAGCACGAGCAGGGTCATGCCCTCCGCGCGGGTGAGCGCCGCGCCGACCGACATCGTGCCGTCGCCGCCGTAGACGCCGAGCACCTCCGGAGGCGTCCCGCCCGATCGGGCCTCGCGCACGACGTCCGCGAGCTCCTCCCCGTCCGCGAGGCGGTGCACGCGGGCCCGCGGGAAGCGGTCGAGGATCATCGGCTCGGGATCGGGGCGGTGCGAGTCGCGGCCCGCCCCCGGGTTCAGCACCACGAGCAGCGACGCCCCGTCGCCCAGCGGCCGCGTGTCGACCGGGGGCAGCAGCGCGCGCTCCGAGACGGGCACGTGCCGGGGGTCGCCGGCACCAGCACGCGCCCCAGCGTCGCGACGGCCGCGCCGAGCGCCGCACCGCCGAGCACGTCCGACAGCCAGTGGACCCCGACGTGCAGACGCGAGAACGCCACCGCCGCGGCCAGCGGCACGACGGCGGCGCCCACCTTCGGATTCTCCAGGGCGGCGCCGACGGCGAAGGCGGCGGCGCTCGCCGCGTGACCGGAGGGGAACGAGGGCGACGCGGGCACGCGGGCGAGCCTGCGCCCCACGGGCACGTCGACGATCAGCGGCCGCGCGCCGCCGAAGACGCGCTTGCCGATCAGGTTGGCCGCCGCGCTCGCGACGCTCAGCGACAGCACGCCGCGCACGGCCTCCCGGGGACGGCCCGCCGCCAGCAGCACCGCTCCGAGCGCGAACCAGAGCACCCCGTGATCCGCCGCCCGCGACGCGGCGACGAGGGCGCCGTCCACGACGGCCGGAGAGCGTCTCGCATTCAGGCGCCGCGCCGCACGGGCGTCCGCGCGACGCACCGCCCGCGGCACGCCCGTCAGACGCCGGAGCAGGACGAGTGGGGGTCGTGTTCCGCGCAGGGCCATGGCCTCAGCCTAGGAGTCCGGGCCTGACGGAGCGCCGACCGCTCAGACCTCGCCGAAGCCCGATTCGACGAGGTCGCCGAGCCGGCCCACCGCCTCCTCCGCCTGCGGTCCGGTGGCAGAGATCACGACCTCGTCCCCCCGGTCCAGGCCCAGCGACATCACGCCCAGCAGGCTCGTCGCGTCCTTGCCGTTCGCGTCGATCCGCGCGTCGAAGGTGGTCGCGAGCTTCACGAAGTCGGCCGCCGGGCGGGCGTGCAGCCCGTTGGGATTGACGAGCACCACGCTGCGGCGCACGCCAGCCGCGACGGGCGGCTCCTCGGACGCCGGCGCACCGGCACCGCGGGCCGACTCCGCGGCGCGGACGACCTCCTCGAGCGAGGCTCCCGTCTCCGCCGCCACCGCCGCGGCGACCGCGCCCTCGACGAGCGGAGCGTCGACGAGGCGCACGCGCGCCCGCGCGTCGTCGTCGAGGAACTCCAGAGCCGTCTCGGCCGTCATGATCGCCGAGCCGAGATCGCAGAGCACCACCGCGCCCTCGCCCGAGTCCGCCTCGCCGAGGGCGGTCGAGATGCGATCGAAGCTGGTGCCGATCCCTCCTCGTCCGTGCCGCCGGCGGCGACCAGTGCCACGGACGGCGCCATCTGCTCCGCCAGCTCCACCAGGCCCTCGGCGAGCCGTGCGCTGTGCGAGACGAGGACCAGCCCGACGCTCACGCTGCCGCCTCGGCCGCCGCGCGCAGCAGCAGCACGGTCGAGACGCTTCCCGGGTCGCGGTGACCGACGGCCCGCTCCCCCAGGTAGCTCGCTCGGCCCTTGCGCGCGACGAGCGGATCGGTGGCCTCGGCTCCGGTCTGCGCGGCCTCGGCTGCAGCGGCGAGGACCTCCGCCGGCGCCGCTCCCCCTGCGACCGCGGTCCCTGCCGCCTCGACCGCCGGGATCCACGCGTCGACCATCGTCTTGTCGCCGGCCTCCGCCTTGCCCCGCAGCACGATGCCGTCGCGGGCCGCGGTCAGCAGTGCGACGAGGGCCTCGCCGTCGAGCGACTCCTTCCCGGCGACCGCCGCCGACGCCTTGAGGAACGCCGTGCCGAAGAGCGGGCCGGACGCGCCTCCCACCGTCGAGATCAGCGTCGTCGCCACGAGCTTCAGCACCTCGGCCGGAGTCGACCCGCCGCCCGTCGCCTCGAGCTTCGCGACGACGGCCTGGAAGCCGCGGTCCATGTTCTCGCCGTGGTCGCCGTCGCCGATCGCCCGGTCCAGGGTGATGAGCTCCACCCGGTGCTCCGCGATCGACTGCGCCGCCGCCCGCACCCACCGGGTCGCCCACTCGGCGTCGAGCGCCGTCCGTCCGTCCTGCATCGTTCCCTCTCCTGCGACCGCTCCCGCGGCCGTCGTGTCGTCTGCGTCCCGGGCGCCGTGCGCGTCGATTAGCGTCCCCAGCGCAGCGCGGCGGTCTCGACCGGCGCGTCCCAGAGCTCGGTCATCGCCGCATCCAGCTTCAGCACGCTCAGCGAGAAGCCCTGCATCTCGAGCGAGGTGACGTAGTTCCCGACCAGGCTGCGGGTGACCTCGATGCCCTTCTCGGCGAGCACCTCCGCGGCGCGGCGGTAGGCGATGTAGAGCTCGACCAGGGGCGTTCCGCCCATGCCGTTGACGAAGAGCAGCACGCTGTCGCCGGAGGAGAACGGCAGGTCCTCGAGGATCGGGCCGAGGATGCGGTCGACGATCCGGTCCGCCGGCTCGAGGGCGATCTTCTCGCGGCCGGGCTCGCCGTGGATCCCGATGCCGATCTCGATCTCGTCGTCGCCGAGCTCGAAGCTGGGCTCCCCCGCGTGAGGGACGATCGACGGCGAGAGCGCGACGCCCATCGAGCGGACGTTCGCGTTCACCGCCTCGGCGATCGCGGCGACCGCGTCGAGGGAGTCGCCGCGCTCGGCGGCCGCTCCCACGATCTTCTCGACGAGCACCGTCCCCGCCACCCCGCGGCGCCCTGCCGTGTAGAGCGAGTCCTTGACCGCGACGTCGTCGTCGATGACGACGGAGCGGACCTCGATGCCCTCGGCCTCGGCGAGATCGGCGGCGGTCTCGAAGTTGAGCACGTCCCCCGTGTAGTTCTTCACGAGGTGGAGCACACCCGCTCCGCCGTCGACGGCCTGCGTGGCCGCGACGATCGGATCCGGGGTGGGCGAGGTGAACACCGGCCCCGGCACCGCCGCGTCCAGCATCCCGTGACCGACGAAACCGGCGTGCAGCGGCTCGTGGCCGCTCCCTCCACCGCTGACGATCCCGACCTTGCCCGAGCGCGGTGCGTCGACGCGCACGACGAACAGCGGGTCCGTCTCGACCCGGACGAGATCGGCGTGCGCGAGGCCGAAACCGGCCACGGACTCCGCGACGACGTTCTTGGGGTCGTTGATGAGCTTCTTCATCGAGGTCTCCTCCAGGGTCCGACCACCGCTCGACGTCCGGGGCGATCCGGCTCGGGGTGGATCACGGCCCGCTCCGTCGCGGACAGCACTGCCACGTTACGCCCTGGCACCGCGGAGGCGCAGGCTCCTCGACGCGGGTCGGGGACGCTCAGTCCTCCCGCTGCGTCTCGGCGACCCACGCGTCGAGCTTCGCCGCGGCCGCTCCGGAGTCGACGGCCTCGGCCGCTCGCTCCATCGCGGAGCGGAAGCGCTCCAGGATCGCGGTCTGGATGAGGGACGGGTCGCGGGCCAGGTCGTAGGCGATGAGCCCCGCGGCCGCGTTGAGCAGCACGATGTCCCGGACGGGTCCGCCGTCCCCCGCCAGGACCGAGCGCACCACCTGCGCGTTGTACGCGGCGTCCTTGCCGCGGAGCTGGTCGATGCTCGCCCGGCGCAGCCCGAGGTCGCGGGGGTCGAGGTCGTGCTCGACGACCAGGCCGCGCGACACCTCCCAGATGTGGCTGTGGCCCGTGGTCGTCAGCTCGTCGAGCCCGTCGTCGCCGCGGAAGACGAGCGCCGTCGCGCCGCGGGTCCGGAACACGCCGACGAACAGCGGCACGCGATCCAGGTGGGCGACCCCCACCGCCGAGGCCTCGGGACGCGCCGGGTTGCACAGCGGGCCGAGGAAGTTGAAGACGGTCGGCACTCCGAGCTCGGCCCGCACCGCCCCCGCGTGGCGGAAGCCGGGGTGGAACATCGCGGCGAAGACGAAGGCGATGCCGGTGCGCCGGAACACCTCGGCGACGCGCTCGGGCGGCAGCGTCAGATCCACGCCCAGCGCGGCCAGGACGTCCGAGGACCCGGACGAGGAGGACGCGGCCTTGTTGCCGTGCTTGATCACGGGAGTGCCCGCCGCCGCGGCGATGATCGACGCGGTGGAGGAGATGTTCACGGTGCCGAAGCGGTCGCCGCCCGTCCCGACGATGTCCAGCGCCATCGGATCCACGTCCAGGGGCACCGCGTGCTCGAGGATCGCGTCGCGGAAGCCCACGATCTCGTCGACGGTCTCGCCCTTCGCCCGCAGCGCGATCAGCAGCCCGGCGAGCTGCGCCGGGGTCGCCTCGCCCTGCATCACCCGCTCCATCGCCCACGTCGCCTCCGAGACGCTCAGATCGGAGGAGTCGAGCAGAGAGCTGAGAAGACGCGGCCAGGACAGGGTTTCCGACATGGCACTCAGATTATCCGGGTAGGAACGCCGTACGGGAAGTGCGAATCACCCCTCCGGCCATCGTCCATAATGGTCTGTGTGACGAGCAGCACTCTTACCCCCACGGCCACCGCGCCCGTAGTGAACCGACCCAACCCGGTCGCGGTCGGAACGATCGTCTGGCTGGGCAGCGAGGTCATGTTCTTCGCGGGCCTGTTCGCGATCTACTTCACCCTGCGCAGCACCTCCCCGGAGCTGTGGGAGGCCGAGACGAGCATCCTCAACGTGCCGTTCGCGAGCGTCAACACGGTGATCCTGGTCGCCTCCTCGTTCACGTGCCAGTTCGGCGTGTTCGCGGCCGAGCGACTGCAGGCGCGCTCCACCGGGCTCAGCCCGTTCAAGTGGGGCATGGTCGAGTGGTTCTTCCTCACCTACGCCCTCGGCGCGATCTTCGTCTGCGGCCAGGTCTTCGAGTACGCGACCCTCGTCTCCGAGGGCGTCAGCCTCTCGAGCAACGCCTACGGCTCCGCGTTCTACCTGACCACCGGCTTCCACGCCCTGCACGTCACCGGCGGGCTCATCGCCTTCCTCCTCGTCATCGGCCGCGCGTTCGCGGTCAAGAACTTCGGTCACAAGGAGGCGACGAGCGCCATCGTCGTCTCGTACTACTGGCACTTCGTCGACGTCGTCTGGGTCGGCCTCTTCGTGGTCATCTACTTCCTGAAGTGATGCGTGCCGCTCCGATGAACTCCTCCACCCCCGACCCCCGCAGGAAGGTTGCCTCGATGGCCTCCCCGAAGACGAAGAGCCGTGCCAAGAAGGGTCGCCGTCACCCTCTCGCCACGCTGGCCCTGATCGCCATCGGCCTCGGTCTCACCGGCGGCACCTACGCGGCCGTCGGAGTCGCCACCTCGGCCTCCGCCGAGACCTCGGCGAACAGCCAGCAGACGATCGACGAGGGCTCGAAGCTCTTCGCCGCGAACTGCGCCACCTGCCACGGCCTCGACGCCGCCGGCACCGACAACGCTCCGTCGCTCATCGGCGTCGGAGCCGCCTCCGTCGACTTCCAGGTCGGCACCGGCCGCATGCCGATGCAGATGCACGGCCCGCAGGCGCTCGAGAAGCCTGTCCAGTTCACCGACGAGCAAGTCGCCGAGCTGGCCGCGTACGTCGCGTCCCTCGCTCCCGGACCCGCCATCCCGACCGGCGAGGTCCTCGACGGCCAGGGCGACACCGCCAACGGCGCCGAGCTCTTCCGCATCAACTGCGCCATGTGCCACAACGTCGCCGGAGCCGGCGGTGCGCTGACCGAGGGCAAGTTCGCTCCCCCGCTCGGCGGCGTCACCGAGGCGCACATCTACGAGGCGATGGTCACCGGCCCGCAGAACATGCCGGTCTTCAACGACCTGAACATCTCGCCCGAGGACAAGCGCGACATCATCTCGTACCTCAAGTACCTCGAGGCGAACCCGTCCCCGGGCGGATTCGCGCTCGGCTCCCTCGGGCCGGTCGCGGAGGGCCTCTTCCTCTGGATCTTCGGCCTCGGCGCGATCGTCGCGCTCACGGTGTGGATCACCGCCCGCTCGAACTAGTAGACATCAGCGCCCTGACGGGCGTGACAACCCCCACGGCCCCGTACGGAGCCGATAGGCGTGAAAAGGAGAACCATGGCAGAGCACGATGAGGGTGGCACGGACCTCGCCACCTCGTCGGCCACCGGGCACGGTTCGGCTCCGGCCGGCACCGCGGTCGTCACGCGGGGCCGGGTCCAGGACCCGGGCCTCCCGCCGCACCGCCCCCGGATGACCGATCTCGACCCCAAGGTCGAGAAGCGTGCCGAGCGCACGGTGTACACGCTCTTCTACCTCTCCTTCGCGGGATCCCTGTTCGCGGTCGCCGCGTACATGGCCTTCCCCATCACGGAGGAGATCGAGTCCGTCCGCCTGAACACGCTGTTCATCGGACTGGGCATGTCCCTCGCCCTCCTCGCGATCGGCATCGCGGCTGTCCACTGGGGCAAGCAGCTGATGTCGGACCACGAGGGCATCGACATCCGCCACCCGGTCCGCTCCTCCGAGGACACCCGCGCGCGTGCGCTCGAGATCTTCGACCAGTCCGACAAGGAGTCCGGCTTCGGTCGGCGCTCGGTCATCCGCAACAGCCTGATCGCGTCGCTCGTCGTGTTCCCGCTGCCCGCGGTCATCCTGTTCCGCGGCCTCGGCCCGCAGGACCAGAACCCCGTCGCACTCCTCAAGACCACCATGTGGAAGGAGGGCACCCGGCTCACGCTGGACCCCTCCGGTGCCCCGATCCTCGCGTCGGACGTCACCCTGGGCTCCGCCTTCCACGTGATCCCCGAAGGCCTCGACCAGGTCGAGGGCAAGCTCGAGGAGAAGGCCAAGGCCTCCGTCCTCCTGATGCGCCTGAAGCCCGAGGACCTCGTCGTCAGTGAGGGTCGCGAGACCTGGAACTACGACGGAATCGTCGCCTATTCGAAGATCTGCACGCACGTCGGCTGCCCTGTGGCGCTGTACGAGCAGCAGACCCACCACCTGCTGTGCCCGTGCCACCAGTCGCAGTTCGACATCAAGCACGAGGCTGCCGTCATCTTCGGCCCGGCGAAGCGCCCGCTTCCGCAGCTGCCCATCACCATCGACGACGAGGGCTACCTGGTCGCGCAGAGCGACTTCACGGAGCCCGTCGGACCGTCCTTCTGGGAGCGATGACTCACATGTCCACCACCACACCGTCACGACCCGCGTCGTCGCCCCAGGGCGACGGCAACGGCGTCATCCTCGGCAGCGGCAAGCTTCAGAAGGGCTACGTCGGAGCCGCATCGAACTACATCGACGAGCGCACGAGCATCTCGGCCGTCGTCAAGGAGTTCGGCCGCAAGATCTTCCCCGACCACTGGTCCTTCCTCCTCGGCGAGGTCGCGCTCTACAGCTTCGTCATCATCCTGCTGTCGGGCACCTTCCTCACGTTCTTCTTCCAGGCCTCCATGGTCGAGACGCACTATGAGGGCAGCTACCTGCCGATGAAGGGCATCGAGATGTCCGCGGCGATGGCCTCGTCGCTCGACATCTCGTTCGACATCCGCGGCGGCCTGCTGATGCGCCAGATCCACCACTGGGCGGCACTGCTGTTCGTGGCCTCGATCGGCCTGCACATGCTCCGCATCTTCTTCACCGGTGCGTTCCGCAAGCCGCGCGAGCTCAACTGGGTCATCGGCTTCGTCCTCTTCATCCTCGCGATGGCCGAGGGCTTCACCGGTTACTCGCTCCCCGACGACCTGCTCTCGGGCAACGGCCTCCGCATCATCGACGGCATGGTCAAGGGCATCCCGATCGTGGGCACCTGGATCTCGTTCCTGCTCTTCGGCGGCGAGTTCCCGGGCACCGACATCGTCGGCCGCCTGTACACCCTGCACATCCTGCTCCTGCCGGCGCTGGTGCTCGCGTTCATCGCGCTGCACCTCGTGTTCGTGGTCGTCCACAAGCACACCCAGTTCCCCGGTGCGGGCAAGACCGAGCAGAACGTCGTCGGCTACCCGGTCCTCCCGGTGTACGCCGCCAAGGCCGGTGGGTTCTTCTTCATCGTCTTCGGTGTCGTCGTCCTCATCGCGTCGCTGTTCACGATCAACCCGATCTGGAACTACGGCCCCTACGACCCCTCGCCCGTGTCCGCAGGCACCCAGCCCGACTGGTACATCGGCTTCGCGGACGGCGCGCTGCGCCTCGTTCCGCCGGGACTCGAGTGGGCCATCCCGGGCATCGGCACGCTGTCGTTCAACATCCTCATCCCGCTCGTCGGCCTGGGTCTGTTCATCGTCGCGGTCATGCTGTACCCGTTCCTCGAGGCCTGGATCACCGGTGACAAGCGCGAGCACCACCTGCTCGACCGCCCGCGCAACGCCGCCACCCGCACCGCGATCGGCGCCGCCGGAGTCACGTTCTACGCCGTCCTCTGGGCCGCGGCGTCCTCCGACATCATCGCCACGCACTTCCACCTCACGATGGAAGGCGTCATCCACGCCCTGCAGTTCAGCCTGATCGCCGGCCCCTTCATCGCGTACTTCATCACGAAGCGCATCTGCCTCGCCCTGCAGAAGAAGGACCGCGAGATCGCTCTGCACGGCTTCGAGTCCGGCCGCATCGTCCGCCTCCCCGGCGGTGAGTTCATCGAGGTGCACCAGCAGCTCGACGAGTACGAGCGCTGGAAGCTGGTCAGCCAGGACGAGTACGAGCCGCTGATGATCCGCCCGGACTCGCGTGGTCGCATCACCGCCCCGCAGCGCGTCCGTGCCGGCCTCTCCCGCTGGTTCTTCGAGGACCGCATCACCCCCGTCACCCAGAAGGAGCTCGAGAGCTCGCACAGCGAGCACTGACCTCCTTCCCCGAAGGGCCCGGACGATCCGTCGTCCGGGCCCTTCGTCGTCCCCGGGCTGGTCCTCCGCGCTCACCGCTGCCTGGTCACGATCGACCCCAGAACGAGCGGCGCATCCTCCTCGTCACGGCGCCGGTTCCGTCCTGCGAGGACGCGACGGGTTCGTGAGGAGGACCGCGGCCCCCGTTCTCACGTCGTCGGGCCGCGCCGAGGCGGCAGCGGCGGCCGAGCGCCCCGCGTGTCGACGATGTCGACGTCGGCGCAGTCGACGCGCAGCTCGAGGTCGGAGTGCGCGACGGGAGGAGGAACGGGCTGCGCAGTTCGGGCCCCTCGCCCCCTCGCATCTCCCCCGGCGCCTTCCCGTGCGACCCGTCACCGAAGACGGTCATGCACTGGAACGAGTGCAGCTTCGCTGCAGCTACTCCGGATCCTCGCGGTCACGAACCGGCTGGTCCTGCCACGACACCTCCGACAGGCACGAGCGGAGAGTCCGGCTCACGTGAAGACCCATCAGATCAGCGACGTCGCCCTCGCGCCGGAGCGGGTTCCGAGCCGCCCTGCCGCCGGCCGACAGCAGGGTCGTGCTCGTCCGAGCCGTTCGCAGCGAGAACGGGGAAACGCGCGAGAGATCGACGTCGGAGCCTTGGTCGCGGCCGTCGAGCGAAGTCAGGGCCGGGACGACGAGTCTGCTCAGGAAGGCAGGCGCTGAGTCGAGCTCTCCCGACTCCGGGTCCTGCATTTCCGATCCGGTCCGGGGCTTCGAGGACGCCGCCGTCAAGTGCAACGGATCGCCCCGCTTCGTATCGGGCCCTCGAAGGCAACTGAAGCCTGTCGGACGTCCCTTCGCCCCACCCGACCGCACCCGCACACGGCGGCCGTCGAGGCGCCACAGGAGCCGTTCCTCGGGCTGTGGCCCCCTGCGTCCGGGGCCGCCCCTCCCCGTCGTGCTGCGACCGACAGCCCGCGCTCGTACGCAGTGGTGATCGCACGCCGCAGGCCGCCCTGGAACGCGCGCAGACGACGCTCAGCGCAGCAGAGGGCCGGGTGCCGTGGGCTGTCGCCCACCGCACCCGGCCCTCTGCCGGAGTCCTCCGCCTAGCGCGCGAAGTATCCGCGGTAGTACTCGTACACCCAGCCCGTGATCGAGATCAGGAAGATCCCGGCCGCGATGTAGGTGATCCAGATGCCGACGGCGAGGCCGAGGAAGGCGAGCGCCGCAGCGCCGGCCAGGATCAACGGCCACCAGCTCCAGGGGCTGAAGAAGCCCAGCTCGGGGTCCCCGTCGTCGATGTCGGCGTCGAGGCGGTCCTCGGGCAGCTCGGCGCCCTGCGCCTTGTGCACCCGGCCGACGTAGAACGCGATGAACGCGCCCAGCACGGCCGAGAGGAAGATGCCGACGGTGCCGACCCACTCCACCTGCTCGGTGTCGATGAGGGACCACGTCGTGTAGGCGACGCCCGCGAGGAGGAAGAAGCCGGCCAGGAGCCAGAACAGATTGACGTTGGCGCGCATGGCCCTACTTCACCGTGCCTTCGGACTTGTCGTATGTGGGGGCGTCCGGAGCGTCCTTCGCCGGACCGATTCCGACGGGGATGCCGGCCTCGGGGTGGTTCAGGTCGAAGGCCGGAGCCTCGCTGCGGATGCGCGGGATGGACGTGAAGTTGTGACGGGGCGGCGGGCAGGAGGTCGCCCACTCGAGTGACCGCGAGAAGCCCCACGGGTCGTTCACGGTGACCTTCGGCGCCTTGCGAGCCGTGATGTACACGTTGAGGAAGAACGGGATCAGCGAGACCGCGAGGATCATCGCTCCGACCGTCGACAACTGGTTCATCCAGGTGAAGCCGTCCTCGGGGAGGTAGCTCGCGTAGCGGCGGGGCATGCCCACGACGCCGAGCCAGTGCTGGATGAGGAAGGTGGTGTGGAAGCCGATGAACAGCAGCCAGAAGTGCCACTTGCCCAGCGTCTCGTTGAGCATCTTGCCGGTCCACTTGGGCCACCAGAAGTAGAAGCCCGAGAACATCGCGAAGACGACGGTGCCGAACACCACGTAGTGGAAGTGCGCCACGACGAAGTACGAGTCCGAGACGTGGAAGTCGAGCGGAGGCGAGGCCAGGATGACGCCCGTGAGCCCGCCGAAGGTGAAGGTGATCAGGAAGCCGATCGCCCAGATCATCGGGGTCTCGAAGGTGACCGACCCGCGCCACATGGTGCCGATCCAGTTGAAGATCTTCACGCCGGTCGGAACCGCGATGAGCATCGTCATCAGCGAGAAGAACGGCAGCAGGACGGAGCCGGTGACGTACATGTGGTGCGCCCATACGGTCACGGACAGCGCTGCGATCGCGATGGTCGCGTAGATCAGCGTCTTGTAGCCGAAGATCGGCTTGCGGCTGAACACCGGGAAGACCTCGGAGACGATGCCGAAGAACGGCAGCGCGATGATGTACACCTCGGGGTGGCCGAAGAACCAGAAGAGGTGCTGCCAGAGCAGGACGCCGCCGTTGGCCGCGTCGTAGATGTGCGCGTCGAACACGCGGTCGGCGCCGAGCGCGAACATGGCCGCGGCGAGGACAGGGAAGGCCAGCAGCACGAGGATCGACGTCACGAGGATGTTCCACGTGAAGATCGGCATGCGGAACATGGTCATGCCCGGTGCGCGCATCGTGATGATCGTCGTGATGAAGTTCACCGCGCCGAGGATCGTGCCGAAGCCGGAGAGGCCGAGTCCGAAGACCCACAGATTGCCGCCGAGCCCTGGCGAGAACGTCGTGCTCGAGAGTGGCGCGTAGGCGAACCATCCGAACGACGCGGCGCCCTGGGGGGTGACGAAGCCGGCGACGGCGATCAGCGAGCCGAAGCTGTAGAGCCAGTAGGCGAACGCGTTGAGCCGCGGGAACGCGACGTCGGGTGCGCCGATCTGCAGCGGCATGAGGACGTTGGCGAAGCCGGCGAAGAGCGGCGTCGCGAACATCAGCAGCATGATCGTGCCGTGCATCGTGAAGAGCTGGTTGTACTGCTCGCGCGTCTCGACGACGGCCAGACCCGGCTCGAACAGCTGGGCGCGGATGACGAGGGCCATCACTCCCGCGATGCAGAAGTAGATGAACGAGGTGATCAGGTACATGTACCCGATGACCTTGTGGTCGGTGGACGTCATCCAGCGAACGAGGACGTTCGCCTTGCGCTCGACGGGGGGTGTTCCGAAGGTGCGGGACGACGGGGCGGGTGCGGTGGCGGTGCTCATGCTCCCCTACTCCTCGTTCTCGGTGCGGACCGGCGCACCGGTTCCGGGAAGGTTGCTGTTGCGGTCGTACTCGGCGCCCAGCTGGCCGGTCTGGCCCGCGTCGCGGAGCGACTGGATGTAGTCGTCGTAGGTGTCGCGATCAACGACCTCGACGTTGAAGAGCATCGCGGAGTGGTACTCGCCGCAGAGCTCGGCGCACTTGCCGGCGTACGTGCCCTCCTTGAGCGGCGTGACGTACATGTAGTTCGTCTTGCCGGGGATCATGTCCTTCTTGTAGAGGAAGTCCACGACCCAGAACGAGTGGATCACGTCGCGCGCGTCGAGCTGGATCTTGATCTTCTCGCCCACGGGCAGGTACAGCGTCGGCACCTCGGACTCGACGAGCGAGCCGTTCGCGTCGCCGTCGGCACCCTCGTACTGGCCCTGGATGCCCGCCGAGTAGACGTCCTCGTCGACGTAGTTGAAGTCCCACGCCCACTGCTTGCCGTAGACCTGGATGGTCTCGTCGGGGTTCTCGTAGGGCTCCTCGATCGCGGCCTGGTCGCGCGCCGTGAAGGCGAAGAAGCCGATCACCAGGATCAGCGGCACGATCGTGTAGAAGATCTCGATCGGCATGTTGTAGCGCAGCTGCACCGGGAGGCCCGTCTGGCCCTTGCGGCGGCGGTACACGACGACGGCCCAGATCGTGAGCCCCCACGTGACGACGCCGACGGCGAGGAGGACGATCCAGGAGGTGACCCAGAGTCCGATGACCCGGTCGACGTGGTTCGTCGTCCCGGGTTCGGTGGGGAGCCAGCCTTGGAGCTGCTCCTGCGTGCAGCCCGCGAGAACGAGGGCGAGGGCTCCTGCAACGGGTGCAGCGACCCATCTGCGGATTCGGCGATTGAAGCGCACCGGTGACCTTTCGGAAGACTGGGGACCAGTTCACACGAAACTGTATTAGACCGGCTCCAGCCTACCTTCCCCCCGGCGGCCGGAGTGCACGGGACACCGCTCTTGACCTCCGGGCCCGACGGTGCGACGGACGACGAACGGCGCCCGACGAGCCGCAGATGCAAGCCGTCGGACGCCGTCCGGAGGAGCGGGAGCGGCGTGTCGCCGCTCGAGCGTCAGTGGAAGCTGTCGCCGCAGGCGCAGCTGCCGCCCGCGTTGGGGTTGTCGATGGTGAAGCCCTGCTTCTGGATGGTGTCCTCGAAGTCGATGGAGGCGCCATCGAGGTAGGGGACGCTCATCTTGTCGACGACGAGGCCGACTCCCTCGAACTCGACCGCCGCGTCGCCCTCGAGGGTGCGCTCGTCGAAGTAGAGCTGGTAGATGAGGCCGGAGCAGCCGCCGGGCTGCACGGCGACGCGCAGGCGCAGGTCGTCGCGACCCTCCTGCTCGAGGAGGCTCTTCACCTTGGCGGCGGCGACGGGGGTCATCGAGACGCCGTGCGCCGCGGTCGTCTGGTCGACGGTCAGTGTCGTGTCGGACATGTCACTCCTCGAGAGGTCGGTGCGTGATGGACGGCGTGATGCCTGTCGATTCTACGGGGGCAACCGCTAGGTGCGGCCGGGTATTCCGGATCCACCCGCGGTCAGTCCCGGTGGGCGGCGGCGCGCAGGAGGAAGAGCGCCTCCGTCTGAGCCGCGCGCTTGAAGACGCCGAGGTGCAGCGACTCGTTCGGACTGTGCGCGCGGGAGTCCGGGTCCTCGACGCCGGTCACCAGGATCTGGGCGGCGGGGAACTCGCGCACGAGGTCGGCGATGAAGGGGATGCTGCCTCCCGCGCTGGTCTCGAGCGCCGCACGGCCCCACGCGTCGGCCATCGCCTCCTTGACCAGGCCCACCGCCCAGCCCGAGGTGTCGACGAGGAAGGGCTCCCCCGTGTCGACGTCCTCGATGGCGAGGTGCGCACCGAACGGGGCGTGGGCGCGCAGGTGCCGCTCGAGCGCCGTGAAGCCCTCCGGCGCCTCCTGTCCGGGCGCGATCCTGGCGCTGATCTTCACGCGCACCGACGGGCTCAGGGTGTTCGACGCGTCGACGACGCTCGGCGCGTCGATGCCGGTCACGGTGATCGACGGCTTCGACCAGATCCGCGAGAGGAAGGGTCCGCAGCCGATCGGCGAGACGCCGTCGAGCAGGCCCGCATCGCGCCGGAGCTCGTCCTCGCTGATCTCGGGGACGGCGCCGTCGTGCTCGCGCAGCCCCTCGACGGCGACGGAGCCGTCCTCGTTCCAGAGCGTGGACAGCAGGCGCACCGTCGCGAGCATCGCGTCCGGGACGGCGCCGCCGAGCATCCCGGAGTGCGAGGCGTGCTCGAGTGTGCTCACGGTGAGCGTGAAAGTGACGTTCCCGCGGAGGCCGACGGTCAGCGACGGAGTGTCGACGTCCCAGTTGTCGCTGTCGGCGACCACGATCACGTCCGCGCGCAGGGCGTCGTGGTGCTCGCGGAGGAACGTCGGGAACGAGCGGGAGCCGAACTCCTCCTCGCCCTCGATGAAGAGCACGAGGCCGAGGTCGTGGCCGTCGCCCGCCACCTCGCGCAGCGCGCGCACGGCGGCGAGGTGCGACACCACTCCGGCCTTGTCGTCGGCGGCACCGCGCCCGTAGAGCCGGTCGCCGCGGACGGTCGGCTCGAAGGGCGGCGTCTGCCACGCCGACTCCGCGCCCTGGGGCTGCACGTCGTGGTGCGCGTAGAGGAGGACGGTCGGAGCGCCGTTGCGGGCGGCGCGCGTCGCGAGCACCGCCGGCTGCCCGAGGACGCCGGAGTCGCCGATGGTGGAGCGGCGGATGGAGACGTCCTCGAAGGCGCCGGTCTCCCGGGCGAGCTCGGCGATCGCCTCGGCGCTCGCGGCCACCCGCGTCGCGTCGAAGCCGTCCCACGAGACGGAGGGGATGCGCACCAGGCGGCCGAGCTCGGCGAGCGAGCGGGGCAGGTCGTCGCGGACCGCGGCCAGGACCGCATCCTCGGCTGCTGGGAGAGTGGACGTCGGAGTCGGAGCGTCGTGAGCCATGCGGGTAATCTTCAAGAGACCCTCGATTCCAAGGACGTTCACCGTGGCCAAGCACCCGATCGCAACCGACACGCCAGACGACGCCGACTCCGCGCCGGCGACCGGCAAGGGGCGGCCGACGCCCACCCGGCGCGAGCGGGAGCTCGCCAACCAGCGGCCGCTCGTGACGACCGACCGCAAGCAGGCCGCGCGCGACGCCCGCGAGAAGGCCGCCGTGGCCCGCGAGCAGGCCCGCATCGGACTTGCCGCGGGAGACCAGCGCTACCTCCCGCTGCGCGACAAGGGTCCGCAGCGCAAGTTCGTCCGCGACTACGTGGACGCGCGCTACAGCCTCGGCGAGTTCCTCATCCCCGTGATGGTCGTGGTGCTGCTGCTCAGCTTCTTCCCGCAGCCCGAGCTTCAGTACGTGACCCTGATCGTGCTCTGGGCTTTCTTCGTCGTGGCGGTCATCGACTGCCTCCTGCTGGGCCTGCGCCTGCGCAAGAAGCTGGGCGAGCGCTTCGGCACCGACAAGGTCGAGAAGGGCATCCGCTGGTACGCCGCGATGCGCGCCCTCCAGCTGCGCGTCATGCGCCTCCCCAAGCCCCAGGTGAAGCGCGGGGCGTTCCCGGAGTGAGCGCGTAGCGCGGTCCTGTGCTCGATCGCTCGGCCTCCGGCCTCGTCGCGGTCGGCTGAGTAGGAAGTCGCGTCTGATGGAGCGACCTGCGTCCGACCAGGTCGATCCGCTGACACACGGATCGACCGTTCGTCGCTCCGCGCCCGGCCGGTCGGCCCGCCGACGCTCGGGACGTCCCTCGCGTCGGCGATCTCCGCAGATCAAAACGGCGTCCTACGCCCCTCAGGCATCTCCTTGCCGGAACGGGTTCGCCGAGCTACCGCCCGCGGCTCGGGTGCTCCAGGGCGCGTCCCGGAGAGCGTCCCGCTGCGGAGCAAGGCGAGCGCCTCTCACCCCGCGACGACCCGCCGGGTCGAGCACACGCCCAGCCGGAACGCTGCGGAGCCGCCGCCGCAGGTCCGGTGCTCGGCCTCCCGGCCCGGTGATGCCCTCGAGGCGAACCGTTGATTCGCGTGCGAGCGGATCGTCGCAGCCGAACGCGAGCACACCCCGCAATCGCGGCTCAGGACCGATTGATCGCCCGGGCCCAGAGGGGGCCCTCGTAGATGAAGGCCGTGTAGCCCTGGACCAGCGTGGCGCCGGCGGCGAGGCGCTCCCGCACGTCGGCTGCGGTTTCGACGCCGCCGACCGAGATGACGCAGAACGATTCGGGGACGACTCCTCGGATCACTCGGAGGACGGCGAGCGAGCGCGCGGCCAGTGGCGCGCCCGACAGGCCGCCCGCACCGGCGGCGTCGACGACGGAGGCGGTCGTCTCGAGGCCGTCCCGCGAAAGCGTCGTGTTCGTGGCGATGAGGCCGTCGAGCCCGAGGCGCACGGCCAGCTCCGCGACGCGGACGACCTCGTCATCGGACAGGTCCGGGGCGATCTTCACGAGCAGCGGAGTCGCGTCGGCCGCGTCCTTCACCGCGGCGAGCAGGGGTTCGAGCTTGTCGATCTCCTGCAGGCCGCGGAGCCCGGGGGTGTTGGGCGAGCTGACGTTGACGACCAGGTAGTCGGCCAGCGGCGCGAGCATCCGCGCACTGACCAGGTAGTCCTCGACGGCGTCGTCGACGCTGACCACGCGGCTCTTGCCGATGTTGACGCCGATGACGGGGCGTCCGCCCACGCCTCGGAGGCGGGCGAGCCGACCGGCGGCCGCGCGCGCTCCGCTGTTGTTGAAGCCCATACGGTTGATCAGCGCGCGATCCGCGACGAGGCGGAACAGGCGCGGCCGGTCGTTGCCCGGCTGCGGACGCGCGGTCAGCGTGCCGACCTCGACGTGCCCGAATCCGAGGGCTCCGAGCCCGAGGACGGCGGTCGCGTCCTTGTCGAAGCCTGCGGCCACTCCGAACGGGGTGGCGAACCGCAGTCCGAGCGTCTCGACCGAGCGGTCCTCCTTCGGCAGCGTGAAGCGCCGGACGACGGGGGCGACGATCCCCAGCGCCCGGATGACCGGGAAGGCGAGGTGGTGCGCGCGCTCGGGGTCGAGGCGGCGCAGGACGGTCCTGAACAGGACCGGGTAGATCGCGGGCATCAGAGCTCGCCTCCCTGCACGGCCTCGGTGCGCTCGGCACGCAGGAGGGTGATGGCCGATTCGAAGTCGTCGAGCGAGTCGAACGCCTGGTAGACGCTCGCGAAGCGGAGGTAGGCCACCTCGTCGAGCTCGCGCAGCGGCGCCAGGATCGCGAGGCCGATGTCGTTCGCGTCGATCTGCGACGCTCCCGTCGAGCGGATGCTCTCCTCCACGCGCTGAGCGAGCACCGCGAGGTCGGAGTCCGTCACGGGGCGGCCCTGGCAGGCCTTGCGCACTCCGCTGACGATCTTCTCGCGGCTGAACGGCTCCACGACTCCGCTGCGCTTGATCACGACGAGGCTGGCGGTCTCGGTCGTCGAGAAGCGGCGGCCACAGGAAGGGCACTGCCGGCGGCGCCGGATCGAGAGGCCGTCGTCGCTGGTGCGGGAGTCGATCACCCGGGAGTCGGGGTGCCGGCAGAACGGGCAGAACATCGGGAGGTGCCTCTCGGTCAGGCGAAGCGCGCGTCGACGGCGTCGCCGTGCGCGGGGAGCGCCTCGGCGTCGCTGAGCGCGCGGATGTGCGGGGCGACGCGCTCGAGAGCGGCGCGGTCGTAGCTGATGAGCTGCTGCGGGCGCAGGAACGTGTAGGCGCCGAGCCCGGAGGAGAAGCGCGCCTGACCCAGGGTCGGCAGCACGTGGTTCGACCCGGCCAGGTAGTCGCCGAGGCTGACCGGCGAGGTCGGCCCGAGGAAGATCGCGCCCGCGTCGCGGATGCGGACGGCGGTGGCGGCGGGGTCGGCGGTGTGCAGCTCGAGGTGCTCGGGGCCGTAGGCGTCGCTGAAGGCGCAGGCGGTCTCGAGGTCGTCGACGATCACGAGGGCCGATTGAGGCCCGTCGAGGGCGATCGCCACGCGCGCGGAGTGCGTGGTCGACGCCGACTGCCGCTCGATCTCCGCGCCGACCGCGCGGGCCAGCTCGGCGTCGTCGGTGACCAGGACGGCCGAGGCGGCCTCGTCGTGCTCGGCCTGGCTGACCAGGTCGGCGGCGATCAGGCGGGGATCCGCCGTGGAGTCGGCGATGACGAGGATCTCCGTCGGACCGGCCTCGGAGTCGATCCCGACCTGTCCGAGCACCTGCCGCTTCGCGGTCGTGACCCAGATGTTGCCGGGGCCGGTGATCATGCCCACCGGCTCGAGGCCGATCGACTCGACGCCGTAGGCCAGGGCGGCGACCGCGCCCGCGCCTCCTGCGGCGTACACCTCGTCGATGCCCAGCAGGCCCGCGGCCGCGAGGATCGTCGGGTGGACCGCTCCGCCGAACGCCTTCTGCGGCGGAGAGACGATAGCGATGGACTCGACGCCCGCGATCTGCGCGGGCACGGCGTTCATGACGACGCTCGACGGGTACACCGCCTTGCCGCCGGGGACGTAGAGGCCTGCGCGGGCGATCGGGGTCCAGCGCTGGACGACGGTCGCCCCGTCGTCGAGGACGGTGGTGCGCTCGGGCGGGATCTGCGCCGCGCTCGCCCGGCGCACGCGCGAGATCGCCTCGTCGAGGGCGGAGCGGATCGCGGGATCGAGGTCGCGGACGGCGGCCGCGATCTGCTCTGCCGGCACGCGCAGGTGCGGTGGACGGACTCCGTCGAGGCGCTCGGACTGGTCGAGGAGCGCCTCAGCGCCGCGCGCCCGGACGTCGGCTATCAGATCGGCGACGACCGGACCGACGTCGGCGGAGGTGCCCGGGTTGCGCGGCACGAGGGCGAGCAGCTCGGCGGCGGAGGGACGACGGCCGCGGAGGTCGAGAGTCTGGATCATGGCCGCCCCAGTCTACCGGCCGCCCTCCCCGCCCTCCGGCGCCGCCGGCGTGCGGGAGCGCTCCGAGGACCGCGGCCCGCCGCCCGGGACGTCAAACGCAGCACCTCGGCCAGGAGCGGAACTCGATCGCCATCGCGGCCGACGTGCGTCGCCGGCCGATGTCCCGTCGATTGTGGTTCGCTCCGAGCCTGCTCCGCCATCTGGCGGGCTACACCGGATCCGCTCCGCGGGTGCAGGGGTCTCGATACGCCGCTCCGCGGCTACTCGACCAGCAGAGAGCCGCCACTACCCCAGAAGGGAGCCGCTGTCTCCACCCCAGGGTCGGTGAGGGAACCCGCGCCGCCGCAGGCGCGCCTCCCCTCCTGGCGCCCTCTCCGAGGCGAACCGCCGATCCGCGTCCCAGCGGATCGCCGTAGCCGAACGCACCCCGCTCCCCGGACCGCACCCCGTCGCGAAGCCGACCGCGCGAAGCCGGGCGAGGACCGGCTTCGTATTCAATACAAGCAGTTCGGCCCGAGCAGCGACTTGAGCTCGCCGAAGAGGTCGGGCGTGATCCGCACCGGGAACGGCACCTCGAACACGCGCGCCGTGTCGCCCTTGATCAGCTTCAGTCGCACCTCGGTCGCCCCGGAGTGGCGGATGAGCACGTCGCTGAGCTGCGAGACCGTGTCCGTCGTCGCCCGGGCCTCGGGCATCGAGACGGTCAGGGGTCCGGAGTCGCCGTCCTGGCTCATCTCGGGGGCGAAGAGGCTGAACGCGTGCAGGTTCATGCCGTCGTCGCGCATGCTCACCCGTCCCCGCACGACCACGATGGAGTCGTTGGTGAGGGCGGGCGCGAACTCCTGGTACGCCTTGCCCATGAACATGCAGGTGATCTCGCCGCCGAAGTCCTCGACCTGGATCATGCCGTACTGGTTGCCCGAGGTCTTCGCCATGCGGTGCTGGACGCTGGTGACCAAACCGGCCACGACGACGGTCTCGCCGTCGCCGATCGTCTCCGAGACGAGGAGGTCGGCGATCGTGGTGCTGTAGTGCTTCGCGAGCTCCGTCTCGAGGCCGGCGAGCGGGTGGTCAGAGACGTAGAGGCCGAGCATGTCGCGCTCGAAGGCGAGCTTGTCGCGCTTGGCCCACTCGGGCCGCTCCGGCACCTGGATCGCGGCCTGCGGCTCGTCCCAGAGGCTGTCGAAGTCGAAGCCGACCTGGCCGTTCGCCTCGTTCCGCTTCTCCCCCACTGCGGCCTCGACGGCGTCCTCGTGGATCTCGACGAGCGCACGACGGGTGGACCCGAGCGAGTCGAACGCGCCGGCCTTGATCAGCGACTCGATGGTGCGCTTGTTGGTCGCCTGCATCGGCACCTTGCGGAGGAAGTCGTGGAAGGTCTCGAACCGGCCCTTCTCCTCCCGGGCCGCGCGGATGCCCTCGACCACGTTCGTGCCGACGTTGCGGACGGCGCCGAGCCCGAATCGGATGTCCGTCCCGACGGCGGTGAAGAAGCCGATCGACTCGTTGACGTCCGGCGGGAGCACCTTGATGCCCATCCGCCGGCACTCGTTCAGGTAGGCGGCCATCTTGTCCTTGGAGTCGCCGACGCTCGTGAGCAGCGCCGCCATGTACTCCGCGGGGTAGTGCGCCTTGAGGTAGGCCGTCCAGTACGAGACCACCCCGTACGCCGCCGAGTGCGCCTTGTTGAAGGCGTAGTCCGAGAACGGCAGCAGGATGTCCCACAGCGTCTTGACGGCCTCCATCGAGTAGCCGTTGGCGATCATCCCGCCCGAGAAGCCCTCGAACTGCTTGTCCAGCTCGGACTTCTTCTTCTTGCCCATCGCGCGTCGGAGCAGGTCCGCCTGAGCGAGCGTGAAGCCGGCGAGCTTCTGCGCGATCGACATCACCTGCTCCTGGTACACGATCAGTCCGTACGTGCCGCCGAGCACCTCGGCCAGCGGCTCCTCCAGCTCGGGGTGGATCGGCGTGATCGGCTGCACGCCGTTCTTGCGCAGTGCGTAGTTCGTGTGGGAGTCCGCGCCCATCGGGCCCGGCCGGTACAGGGCGAGGACGGCCGAGATGTCCTCGAAGTTGTCGGGCTTCATCAGGCGCAGGAGCCCGCGCATCGGCCCGCCGTCGAGCTGGAACACGCCGAGGGTGTCGCCCCGGGCGAGCAGTTCGTACGCCGCCGGGTCGTCGAGCTCGAGGTCCTCGAGCACGAGGTCCTGCCCGCGGTTGGCGCGGATGTTGTCGAGCGCGTCGTCGATGATCGTGAGGTTGCGCAGCCCCAGGAAGTCCATCTTGATCAGGCCGAGCGACTCGCACGCGGGGTAGTCGAACTGCGTGACGATCTGGCCGTCCTGCTCCCGCTTCATGATCGGGATGATGTCGAGCAGCGGGTCGCTCGACATGATGACGCCGGCCGCGTGCACGCCCCACTGGCGCTTCAGGTTCTCGAGCCCGAGCGCCGTCTCGAAGACGAGCTTCGCCTGCGGGTCCTCGGCGATGACGTTCCGGACGTCGAGCGCCTCCTTGTACCGGGCGTGCTCGGGGTCGTTGATCCCGCTGAGCGGGATGTCCTTGCCCATGATCGCCGGCGGCATCGCCTTGGTCAGCTTCTCGCCCATCCCGAAGGGGAAGCCGAGGACGCGGGAGGCGTCCTTCAGGGCCTGCTTGGCCTTGATCGTGCCGTAGGTGACGATCTGCGCCACGCGCTCGTCGCCGTACTTCTCGGTGACGTACCGGATGACCTCGCCGCGTCGACGGTCGTCGAAGTCGACGTCGAAGTCGGGCATGGAGACGCGGTCCGGGTTCAGGAACCGCTCGAAGATGAGGCCGTGGCGCAGCGGATCGAGGTCGGTGATCTTCATCGCGTACGCGGCCATCGAGCCCGCGCCGGATCCACGGCCGGGGCCCACGCGGATCCCGTTGCGCTTGGACCAGTTGATGAAGTCGGCGACGACGAGGAAGTAGCCCGGGAAGCCCATCTGCAGGATGACCTGCGTCTCGTAGTCGGCCCGCGCGCGCACCTCGTCCGAGATCCCGTCGGGGTAGCGCTCGCGCAGCCCCGCCTCGACCTCCTTCACGAACCAGGTGTCCTCGGTCTCGCCCTCCGGCACCGGGAAGCGCGGCATGTAGTTCGCGCTGGTGTCGAACTGCACGTCGCAGCGCTCGGCGATCAGGAGGGTGTTGTCGCACGCCTCCGGGTGGTCGCGGAAGACCTGGCGCATCTCGCGCGGCGACTTGAGGTAGAACTCGTCGGCGTCGAACTTGAAGCGCTTGGGGTCGTCCAGCGTCGTGCCCGACTGCACGCAGAGCAGCGCCGCGTGCGAGGTCGCGTCGTGCGCGTGGGTGTAGTGCAGGTCGTTCGTGGCGACGAGGGGCAGGTCGAGGTCCTTCGCGAGCCTGATCACGTCGCCGATGACGCGGCGCTCGATGTCGAGACCGTGGTCCATGATCTCGGCGAAGAAGTTCTCCTTGCCGAAGATGTCGCGGTAGTCGGCGGCCGCCTGGCGGGCTTCCTTGTACTGCCCCAGCCGCAGGCGCGTCTGCACCTCGCCGCTCGGGCAGCCGGTCGTGCCGATGAGGCCCTCGGAGTACTGCGAGAGGATCTCGCGGTCCATGCGCGGCTTGAAGTAGTAGCCCTCGATCGACGCCCTCGACGACAGCCGGAACAGGTTGTGCATGCCCGTGGTCGTCGAGCTGAGGAGCGTCATGTGCGTGTAGGCACCCGAGCCGGACACGTCGTCGCCGCCGCCGTCGCCCCAGCGGATCCGGGTCTTGTCCGAGCGGTGCGTGCCCGGCGTCAGGTACGCCTCCGTGCCGATGATCGGCTTGATCCCCGCGGCCGTCGCCGTGCGCCAGAAGTCGAAGGCACCGAACACGTTGCCGTGGTCGGTGACGGCGATCGCGGGCATCCCCTCCTCGACGGCGGCGTCGATGAGCGGTTTCACCCGCGCGGCACCGTCGAGCATCGAGTACTCGCTGTGCACGTGGAGGTGGACGAAGGAATCGTTACTCGGCAAGGATGCGCCTCCGACGGACTGCGAGCGAGGGGACCGGGGACCCGGGGAGGGTCGTGAACGACCGCGGTGGAAAAGTCTAACCGCGCGAGCGCGGCAGGACGGCGGGGAGCGACGGATCGCTCCCTCCGCTCACTCGCCGCGCAGCACCGCGAGCGCGTGGGCGAGGTCGTCCGGGTAGGACGCCTCGAACTCGACCCACTCCCCCGTGCCCGGATGGGCGAAGCCGAGGCGCACCGCGTCGAGCCACTGCCGGGTGAGACCCAGCCGAGCCGACAGCGTCGGATCGGCGCCGTACATCGCGTCGCCGACGCAGGGGTGGCGCTGAGCGGCCATGTGCACCCGGATCTGGTGGGTGCGACCGGTCTCGAGATGGATCTCGAGCAGGGAGGCGAATGGGAAGGCCTCGATGGTCTCGTAGTGGGTCACGGAGGGCTTGCCGTCGGACCGGACCGCGAACTTCCAGTCCGACGAGGGATGACGCCCCAGGGGGGCGTCGATCGTGCCGGCCAGCGGATCCGGGTGGCCCTGCACGACCGCGTGGTACACCTTCTCGACCGTGCGGTCGTGGAAGGCGCGCTTGAGGTGCGTGTACGCCCGCTCGGACTTCGCGACCACCATGAGACCGCTGGTGCCGGCATCGAGGCGGTGCACGATGCCCGCGCGCTCGGCGGCTCCGGAGGTGGAGACCGTGAAGCCCGCTGCGGCGAGGGCGCCGAGCACTGTGGGCCCCTCCCAGCCGACGGCGGGATGCGCGGCCACTCCGACCGGCTTGTCGATGACGACGATGTCGTCGTCGTCGTGGACGATGCCGAGGTCGGGCACGGCGATCGGGACGATGCGCGGCTCCTCACGGGGAGACCACTCGACCGTGAGCCAGGAGCCGGCGACGACGCGGTCGCTCTTGTCGAGCACGCGGCCGTCGGCGCTCACTCCCCCGGCCTCGGCGACGTCGGCCGCGAAGGTGCGGGAGAAGCCGAGGAGCTTGGCGACGGCCGCGTCCGTGCGCAGGCCGTCGAGCCCGTCGGGGACGGGCAGCGAGCGGGACTGCACCATCAGGCGCCGGTCCGCGGCTCGGAGTCGTGCACGGCGGGCTCCGCGGCCTCGGCGTTCGCCGCCGCCTCGCTCGCCTTCGTCGTGCGCGTGCCGTCGACGTTCACCCCGCGCAGGCTCAGGACGACGAAGATCGCCATCGCCGAGCAGATCGCGATGTCGGCGATGTTGTAGATCGCCGGCAGGAGCCACGGCGTGTACAGGAAGTCGACGACGTGCCCGAGGCCGAAGGACGGTTCGCGGAACAGCCGGTCGAACAGGTTGCCCAGCGTCCCGCCGAGCAGGAGGCCGAAGAACAGGGCCCACGCGGAGGAGCGGATGCGGCGGGCGAACCAGATGACGGCGACGACCACGCATGCCGCGATGATCGAGAAGATCCAGGTCGAGCCGCTGGCCAGCGAGAACGCGGCGCCGGGGTTCTTGACGTAGTGGAGGATCAGCACGTCTCCGAGGACGCGGACGTCCTCGCCGAGGGTGAGGTTCGTCGTGACCAGGTGCTTCGCGATCTGATCGATCGCGAACACCGCGAGCGCAACGAGGCCGAGGGTGACGAGCACCCTCGGCCTGACGTTCGCTGCGGTGGTGCTACGCCCCAAAGCCGGGGAACGAGGACGACTCCGCCGAGACCGGCTGGACGTCGAGCTCGCGGAGCTGACCCTCGATGTAGCTCTTCAGCTTCTGGCGGTACTCGCGCTCGAAGGTGCGGAGCTCGTCGATGCGGTGCTCCACGGTCGCGCGCTCCTCGTCGAGCTTCGCGAGCTGCTGGCGCTGCTTCGCCTCGGCCTCGGCGACGAGGCGCGCGGCGGTGGCGCGGCCCTCGGCCACGAGGGCGTCGCGCTTCTCGGCGCCTTCGCGGACGTGCTCCTCGTGGAGGCGGCGCGCGAGCTGCAGCAGACCGCTGGAGCTCTCGGCCTCGTCGACCGGGGCCGACTGGGAGGCGGCGGGAGCAGCGACCGGCGCGGGAGCCGGGGTGGGCTCGGGCTCCGGCTCGGGAGCGGGCGTCTCGTCGACGACAGGAGCCGGAGCGGCCTCACGGGGGGCCGCGTCGCGCGGAGCGTCGGAACCGCCGGAGGCGAGGCTCTGGCGCAGCTCCTCGTTCTCCTGGTTCAGGCGACGCAGCTCCACGACGACCTCGTCGAGGAAGTCGTCGACCTCGTCCTGGTCGTAGCCCTCGCGGAACTTGGTCGGCTGGAACCGCTTATTGACAACATCTTCGGGAGTGAGCGCCATGGCTTTCCACCTTCGATTTCAAGTAGGTACACGTTTATCAACGTTCGACTAAAGCTAGCAACTTCGTGAACGCGGCGCAGTGCGAGCACCGCGGAGAACGTCCGGTCGCCGCCAACGATACAGGGACCAGCGCTGATCCAGGCACCGCCCAGGATGTGCAGAAGGCGGATCCGCCGCAGGGGCGGATCCGCCGAGGGCGTCAGGCGGCCTGGAGCCAGGTCGCGATGTACATGCCGACGATGACGCAGAGCATGGTGAGGCTCCAGCCGAAGTCGAGCGCGATGGGGCCGATCGACACGGGCTTGATGAGCCTGCGGAAGAACGCGATCGGCGGGTCGGTGACCGTGTAGACGGTCTCCGCGGCGACGAGACCGGCTCCGCGGGGGCGCCAGTCTCGTCGGATGACCCGGACCAGGTCGAGCACGAACCTCGCCCACATGGCGAAGAAGTACAGGAGCAGGACGAAGTAGAGGACGCTCCCGAGGAGCGAGAGGACGGAGTTCACCGCGGGCCAGGGCTCCCTGGAGTCAGGACTTCGCGAAGAACGACGCGTCGGCGTCGCTCTCGGCGGAGGCCGAATCGCCGGCGACCGTGATGTGCGACGGCGAGAGCAGGAAGACCTTGCTCGTCACGCGCTCGATCCGGCCGTACAAGCCCTGGGAGAGGCCGCTCGCGAAGTCGATGAGGCGGCGGGCGTCCGCGTCGCTCATCTGCGAGAGGTTGATGATCACGGGGATGCCGTCGCGGAAGTTCTCCGCGATGACCTGCGCGTCGCGGTACTGCTTCGGGTGGACGGTGAGGATCTCGTTCATCTCGGCGTGGGCCGTCGCCTTCGGGGTCTGGGGGGTGGGCTTGCGGAGCGGGGTGACCGTCGCGCGGGGCTGCTGCGGGGTCGGCTCGACCGGGGGGACCGGCTGGACCGGGGAGACCGGGGCGCGGTGGGCCGTGGTCGGAGCCGCCTCGACGGTGTCGGCACGCTCGTACTCGACCTCTTCATCGGCGAGTCCGAGGTAGACCATCGTCTTCTTCAGCGGGTTGGCCATCTGTGTCCTCCGTGTCGTGTCTGCTCCCACTAGTGGGTCACGACGAGATTACGTGCGGGCGGGGCGATTGCCGGTGATTGCCGATCCGATTCGCAGGTGTGTCGCGCCCTCCGCGATCGCCTCCGCGAAGTCGTTCGACATGCCCGCCGACACCGCGGTGGCGGAGGGCTCGACGGCGCGCACGCGCTCGGACAGGCCGCGCAGCCGAGCGAACGCGGGGCGTGGGTCCTCGCCGAGCGGAGCGACCGCCATCACGCCCCGCAGGACGAGGTGCGGGGCCGCGGAGAGCGCCTCGGCGAGCGGCTCGACGTCGTCCGGTGCCGCTCCTCCGCGCTCGTGATCGTCGGTCAGGTTGACCTGGAGGAAGACGTCGAGCGGGTCCTCTCCCGCATCCAGCAGCGGGACCAGCGCGAGCCGGTCGACGGAGTGGACCGATGAGGCGTAGCGGCGAGCCTGCCGGGCCTTCTTGCTCTGCAGCTGCCCGAGGAAGTGCCAGCGCGCGGGAGTGCCGGCGAGCTCGGCCGCCTTCTCCTGCGCCTCCTGGTGCCGGTTCTCGCCGAAGTCGACGACGCCCAGCTCGAGGAGGTCGCGGATAAGCCGCACCGGGTGGAACTTCGTGACCACGATGGTCGTGATCTCACCGGGATCGCGACCGGCCGAGCGGGCCGCGTCGACGACCCGCTCGGACACCGAGGACCAGCGCTCGGCCAGCTCGGGATCGGACACGGCGACTACTTGAGGAAGTCGGGGATGTCCAGGTCGCTGTCGTCGTCGTCGAACGACGGGTCGGCGACCGGGGCGGGGGCGGCGACGGGGGTGCTCGACCAGATCGACCCGGCGGCGGGAGCGGCGGCGGCGACCGGAGCGGGCTCCGAGGACGACTCGGCCGGCGCGCTCTGCTGGGCGCGGGGCTGGGCGATGGCCGCGGGGGCCTGGCCGCCGGGCTCCCCGCCGTCGAAGCCGGCCGCGATGACCGTGACGCGCACCTCGTCGCCGAGGGTGTCGTCGATGACGGCGCCGAAGATGATGTTCGCCTCGGCGTGCACCGCCTCCTGGACCAGACGGGCCGCGTCGTTGATCTCGAAGATGCCGAGGTTGGAGCCGCCCTGGATCGAGAGCAGCACGCCGTGCGCGCCGTCGATGCTGGCCTCGAGCAGCGGGGACGCCACGGCGAGCTCCGCCGCCTTGATGGCGCGGTCCGCACCGCGCGAGGACCCGATGCCCATGAGCGCGGATCCCGCGCCCTGCATGACCGACTTGACGTCGGCGAAGTCGAGGTTGATCAGACCCGGGGTGGTGATGAGGTCGGTGATGCCCTGGACACCCGCGAGGAGGACCTGGTCGGCGGTCGCGAACGCCTCGAGCATCGAGATGCCGCGGTCGCTGATCTCGAGGAGGCGGTCGTTGGGGACGACGATGAGCGTGTCGACCTCGTTCTTGAGCGTCGCGACACCCGCCTCGGCCTGCGTCTGGCGGCGACGGCCCTCGAAGCCGAAGGGCTTCGTCACGACGCCGATGGTCAGGGCTCCGATCGACTTGGCGATGCGCGCCACGACGGGAGCGCCGCCGGTGCCGGTTCCGCCGCCCTCGCCCGCGGTGACGAAGACCATGTCGGCGCCCGCGAGCACCTCCTCGATCTCCTCCGCGTGGTCCTCGGCGGCACGACGGCCGACCTCGGGGTCGGCGCCCGCACCGAGCCCGCGGGTGAGCTCGCGGCCCACGTCGAGCTTGACGTCGGCGTCGCTGAGCAGCAGGGCCTGCGCATCCGTGTTGATGGCGATGAACTCGACTCCGCGGAGGCCGAGCTCGATCATGCGGTTCACGGCGTTGACGCCGCCGCCGCCGATGCCGACGACCTTGATCACGGCGAGGTAGTTCTGGTTTGAAGTCACGTGTCCGGCCTCCGGGCTGAACCTTAAACCTGTAGTTGAGGCTTAAAGTTATGCTGAGTATGCATTTGGGGTTGTGGTTCGACGGTAGGCGGAGTCCGCTCCGCCTCGCGACAGACACGCCCGCATTCGGCAAACCGCCCGGCGGATCGGTGCGAGGGGCGCATCAGCGCTGGGCGACGACCGCCGCGGCGGGCGACGAGACGTCGTAGGAGGTCACGGTCGCCGGGTCGGTCGCGGCCATCAGCTTCTCGAGGACCACAGCCTTGAGAGCCGAGCGGTCCGGGCCTCCCCACATCACGACGGCGCCGTTGGAGAGGGTCAGGGTCACGTCGTCGCCCGTCGTGGCCGTCGCCGCGGTCACCTGCCCGTCGAGGCCTGCGGGGAGCGTGAGCAGCACGCGGGCGAGGGAGTGGAACGCCGAGCCGGTCGCGCCTCCGGACGGCGTGGTCAGCGCGGGGTACCCGGCCTGCGCCGCGTCGGCGGTCTCGATCACGACGCCCGCCGAGTCGACGAGATCGAAGCGGGTCCCGTTCTGCAGGACGCCGACGGGGGTGCGCTCGACGATCGACACGGCGAGGGTGCTCGGGGGCCGCGTCTGCAGGGAGTAGCTCTGGATCAGCGGGTAGGCGCCGAGCTCCTCGCCGACCGCCTCGCGGTCCACGAGAGTCAGCGGCACGCCGAGCTGATCGGACAGGGACTCCTGGAGCGCGCCCGAGTCGACGCGGGACGTGCCCGAGATCTCGATCGTCCGCACCGCCATGAGCGGCGAGTACGCGGCGACGGCGACGACGATCGCCAGCAGCACGAGCGAACCCGCGATCGCGAGGGTTGTGAGGCGCCGTCGCCGGGCCCGCTTGGTGAAGCGCCGCACCTCTCCGCGCTCGAAGCGCCGCCGCTCGCGGGCGGCGCGGGCTACTGTGCGCTGCTCGGACCCCGGCACGCGCAGACGGCTCAGGAGAGCGGCGGGCCGACCCCTCGGTCCGGCCGCCGCCGCGGGACGACGCAGCTCCGTCGCGACGACGGGCACGGCGGACTCGTCGTCCGAGCCGGAGGCCCCCTTCTGCGGACGGGCCTCGGGACGCGGGAGGCGCGCGGCGGGCGGCGCGGCGACGATGCGGATCGGCTCCGTCGGCTCGCCGCTCGACGCCGGCGCGGGCGTCTTCTCGCGGGGCTCCGCGCGAACGGGTGCCGGCCGGCGGACCCCCTCCGGCCGCTTCACGCCCGTCGCCCCCGGGGGGCCGGGAAGGGCGTCGTGGTCATCGGGCGACCGCGGCGTCCTCGCCGGTGCGAAGCGACTCGAGCACCTGCGGGATGATCCGGTACACGTCGCCGCAGCCGAGGGTGATGACGAAGTCGCCCTCACGGGCGATCAGAGCGGTCCGCTCGGCGGCCTCCTGCCAGTCCGGGACGAACGAGACGCGCGAGGCGTCGGCGAACTTGCCGCTGACCAGCTCGCCGGTCACTCCCGGCTCCGGGTCCTCGCGGGCGCCGTAGACGTCGAGCACGATCGTCTCGTCGGCGTAGCGCTCGAGCGTCTCGGCGAACTCCTTCGCGAAGAGGCGGGTGCGGCTGTACAGGTGCGGCTGGTGCACGGCGATGATGCGCCCCTCCCCCACGACGGTGCGCGCGGCAGAGAGGCGGCGGCCACCTCCGTGGGGTGGTGCGCGTAGTCGTCGTAGACGCTGACGCCGCGGACCGAGCCGTGCAGCTCGAACCGGCGCTCGGTCCCTCCGAAGGCCGAGACCGCCTCGAGCGACGCGGCGGGATCGAAGCCGAGACCGACGAGCACGGCGAAGGCGCCCGCGGCGTTCACCGCGTTGTGGCGGCCGGGGATGCGCAGCCGCGCGGAGTAGCGGCGCCCCTCGAACTCGACGGTGAAGCCGACCGGGCCCACGAGCTCGAGGTCGACGACGCGCACGTCCGCTCCCTCGGCCTCGCCGAAGGTGAGGACCCGCTTGCCCTCGAGCTTCTCGGACACCTTGACGGCACCCGGGTCGTCCGACGAGATGACGACGAGCTCGCCGGCGTTCGAGGCGAAGGTGACGAAGGCGTCCTCGAAGGCCTGCAGCGAGCCGTAGTGGTCGAGGTGGTCGGGGTCGACGTTCGTGATCAGGGTGACGGCGGTGTCGTAGAGCAGGAAGCTCCCGTCCGACTCGTCCGCCTCGACGACGAACAGATCGCCCGAGCCCGCCGCCGACGAGGTGCCGAGGCTCTCGATGATGCCGCCGTTGACGAAGCTCGGATCGGCGTCCAGACCCAGTAGACCCGTGACGATCATGCCGGTCGACGTCGTCTTGCCGTGCGCGCCCGCGACCGCGACGAGGCGGTGCCCGCGGACGAGCCAGGCGAGCGCCTGCGAGCGGTGCAGCACGGGGATCCCCCGCTCCTGGGCGAGCACGTACTCGGGGTTCTCGGGCCAGAGGGCCGAGGTGACCACGACCGCCTCGGCATCGCCCAGGTTCGCCGCGTCGTGTCCGATCGCGACCGGGATGCCGAGCTCGCGCAGCTGCTCGATCGGGTGCGACTCGCGCACGTCCGATCCGGTGACGCGGTGGCCGGCGTGGTGGAAGAGGCGCGCGATGCCGCTCATGCCGGATCCGCCGATGCCGATGAAGTGCACCGATCCGAGCTGGTCGGGGACGGTGATGCCGAGGTCGGGCTTGATCACGGGGGTCTCGCTTTCGGGTCTTCGGCGTCTCGGTGGCACCCGGGCCGAGGGCCGCGGGCAGGGCGCCGGATCAGTGTAGACGGTGTGCGGGAGGGCTCCTCGGAGCCCGGCGGAGAAGGGTCAGCGGGGTGCGCGGAGCGCCGATCCGATGAGGTCGACGAGGCGCTCCGCACCGTCGCGGACGCCGACCGTCGCGGCGCGACGGCCCATCTCGTCGCGGCGCCCGGCGTCCTCGAGGAGGGGCACGAGCTCCCCCTGCACCCAGCCGGGGAGGAAGGCCGCATCCTCGACGAGCACCGCGCCCCCGGCGTCCACGACGCCGCGGGCGTTGAAGCGCTGCTCGCCGTTGCCCACCGGGTACGGGATGTAGACGGCGGGGAGCCCCAGCGCGCTGAGCTCGCTCACGGTGGCGGCGCCCGCGCGCGAGACCACGAGGTCGGCGGCCGAGAGCGCGAGATCCATCCGGTCGCAGTACGGGATCAGGTGGTAGCCGTCGAGGCCGGGGTCGGTGATCTCGGAGCGGTCACCCGTGATGTGCAGGATCTGGAAGCCGGTCGCCAGGACCGACGCGGCCGCGGCGTGCACGGTCGCGTTGATCCGCCGCGCACCGAGGGAGCCGCCCGTGACGAGCAGCGTGGGCCGGGCCGGGTCGAGCCCGAACGCGGCGACGCCCTCGTGGCGTCGGGCAGGGCGGTCGAGATCGGCGATCTCGCGGCGCAGCGGCATGCCGACCGTCGTCGCGTGCGGCAGCGGGGTGCCCTCGAAGGCGACTCCGACGGAGCGCGTGCCGCGGGCGCCGAGGCGGTTGGCGAGGCCGGGGCGGGCGTTCGCCTCGTGCACGACGTACGGCACGCCGGCTCGCCGCGCCGCGAGGTACGCGGGAGCGGACGCGTACCCGCCGAATCCCACCACCGCGTCGATCCTGCGCTCGCGGATCGTGCGCACCACGCCGTCCAGCGCCCCGCGGAAGGCGCCCGGGAAGCGCAGCGCCGCGGCGCCGGGGCGACGCGGGAACGGCAGCCGCGGGATCACGGACAGCTCGTAGCCGCGCAGCGGGACGAGGCGCGCCTCGAGCCCCTCCGCGGTGCCGAGCACGAGCACCTCGTCGCCCGAGTCGCGGGCCCGGATCTCGTCGGCGGTCGCGAGCAGCGGGTTCACGTGCCCGGCGGTGCCGCCGCCCGCGAGCAGGTAGCGGGTCACTCCGCCTCCGCCTTGCCTGCGCGGCGGGCGGCGCCGAGGTGCGGCAATCCGGTGGTCTGGGTCCTCGCGAAGGAGAGGACGACGCCGATGGCGAGCAGTGAGCTGAGCAGGGCGGTGCCTCCGGAGGAGATGAGCGGCAGGGGGACGCCGAGGACCGGCAGGACCCCGAGCACCACGCCGATGTTGACGAAGGCCTGGCCGATGAGCCAGACCATCACCGCCGCCGTCGTGACCCGCACGAACGGGTCGGTCGCGGCATGGATGATGCGGAAGAAGGCGACGGCGAGCACGACGAACAGCGCGAGGACGACGACCGCCCCGATCAGCCCGAGCTCCTCGCCGATGATCGCGAAGATGTAGTCGTTGTCGGCGGCCGGCAGCCACGACCACTTCGCCTTGGAGTTGCCGAGCCCCACGCCGAAGACGCCGCCGGACGCCATCGCCCAGGTGCCGTGCAGGGGCTGCCAGCAGGACGTCTCGTACTGCCCGGGGCCGGAGCAGTCGGTGAGGAAGGAGAAGATGCGGGTGCGGCGGTTCTCGGTCGAGATGGCGAACAGCACTGCGACGACCGCTCCGATCAGCACGATCGGCAGGATGATCCGCAGCCGGACGTTGGAGTAGAAGAGCGCCGCCAGCAGGATCCCCGCCATGATCATCACGGTTCCGAGGTCGCCGCCGAGCAGCACGAGGAACAGGGCGAAGCCGCCGATGGGGAGCACCGGGATGAGAGCGTGCTGCCAGTCCTGCTTGAAGCGCAGCCGCCTCTCGAGCACGAGGCCCAGCCACAGCACGAGGGCGAGCTTGAGCACCTCGGAGGGCTGCATGGTGAAGCCGCCGAGGTACAGCCAGTTCTTGTTGCCTCCCACTGCGTATCCCAGAGGCGTGAAGAGCACCAGCATCTGCAGGATGCAGCCGACGATGAGCATCGGCCACGTCACGCGCTTCCACAGTGCGATCGGGAAGCGCGACACGAGGAGCATGAGCGGCACGCCGAGCACGGCGAAGATGCCCTGCCGGAGGAAGCCGCCGAACGAGTCGGAGCTCGATCGGAACGACGTCACCGACGAGGAGGAGAGCACCATCGTCAGCCCGAAGAGCACGAGGAAGAGGGTGGTGCCGAACAGGAGGTAGAAGTTCGGCGATTCGGAGGCGAAGACCTTCGAGAGGACGATGCGCGCGGTGCGCGCGCCGGTCCGCTCCCGGTCCTTCGGCTTCCCGGCGTCAGCGCGCGAGCGGCCCGGCATCCGGCTCGTCGTCGGAGCGGTCATCGGCCTCTCCTCCCAGGTGCTTCTCGACGGCCGCAGCGAACGACCGGCCCCGTTCCGCGTAGTCGCGGAACTGGTCCATGGATGCTGCGGCGGGTGCGAGCAGGACGACATCGCCGGTTCGGGCGAAGCCCGCCGCGGCCTCGACGGCCGCCTGCATCACCGACTCAGTGTCATCCGGGACCACCTCGGTCACGGGGAGTTCGGGGGCGTGTCGTCGGAATGCCTCGAGGACCGCGACGCGGTCGACTCCGATGACCACGGCACCGCGCAGTCGCGTCGTGTGCGAGGCCACGAGAGCGTCCACATCGACGCCCTTGAGCAGACCGCCGACCAGCCAGACGACCGACGGATACGCGCGCAGCGACGCGTCGGCCGCGTGCGGGTTGGTGGCCTTCGAGTCGTCGATCCAGGTGACCCCCGACCGCACGGCCACGACCTGGATGCGGTGGGCGTCGAGCTCGAAGACCGCGAGCGCGCGGCGGATCGCGCCGGGCTCGATGCCGCACGCGCGGGACAGCGCGGCGGCCGCGAGGACGTTCTGCACGATGTGCGGTGCCGCGAGGTGGCGCGCGGCCAGCTCGTCGACGGTCGCGATCTCGATCGCGCTCGTGCGCCGGTCCTCGAGGAACGCCCGGTCGCAGAGGATCCCGTCCACGATGCCGAAGTCGCTCGGCCCGGGGACTCCCAGACCGAAGCCGATCGCCCGGGCCCCCTCGACGACCTCCGCGTCGAGCACCATCTGCTCGGTGGCCGCGTCGGCCCGGTTGTAGACGCAGGCGACCCGCGTGCCCGTGTAGACCTTGGCCTTCGCATCGCGGTACGCCTCGAAGGTGCCGTGCCAGTCGAGGTGGTCCTCGGCGATGTTGAGGCAGGTCGACGCGATCGGCTCGATCGCGCCGAGGTAGTGCAGCTGGTAGCTCGAGAGCTCGACCACCAGGACGTCGAAGCCCTGCGGATCGCGCACCGCGTCGAGCACCGGGATCCCGATGTTGCCGCACGGAGCCGCGCGGAGGCCGCCAGCGACCAGCATGGTCGCCGTCAGCTGCACGGTCGTCGTCTTGCCGTTCGTGCCGGTCACGAGCACCCAGTCCGCGGGCGTCCCGTCGGCCCGGACGACCTTGTCGCGCACGCGCCAGGCGAGCTCGACGTCGCCCCAGAGACCGGTCCCCCTCGCGAGCGTCCACTCGACGATCGGGTGCGTCGGCCGGAAGCCCGGCGACACGATGACGAGCTCGGGGTCGAAGTCGATCAGCTCGTCGGGCACGGTGTCGAGGCCGTCCGCGCGGTGCAGCCGGGCTCCGATCACCTCGAGCAGGCGCTCGCGCTCCTCGTCGGCCCGGTCGGTGAGGACCAGGACGTCGGAGCCGAGCTCGGTCAGCGTGTCGGCGACGGAGAAGCCGGTCACCCCGAGCCCCAGGACCGCGACGCGGAGCCCGCGCCAGTCCGAGTTCCAGCTGCGGAGGGAGTCGAGCCGTTCGGCGCGTGCGGGATTGGTCATGCCAGGGAGAGCCATTCGAGGTAGAAGAGCCCGACACCGGCGGCCACGAAGATGCCCGCGATGATCCAGAAGCGGACCACGACGGTGATCTCGGCCCACCCCTTGAGCTCGAAGTGGTGGTGGAGCGGGCTCATCAGGAAGATGCGCTTGCCCCGGGTCAGTTTGAAGTAGATCCGCTGCACGATCACCGAGCCGGTGACGATGACGAAGAGGCCGCCGATGAGGATGACGAGCAGCTCGGTGCGGGTCAGGATCGCGAGGGCGGCGAGTGCGCCGCCGAGGCCGAGCGAGCCGGTGTCGCCCATGAAGATCTGCGCCGGCGAGGTGTTCCACCAGAGGAACCCGACGAGCGCGCCCGAGATCGCCGCGGCGATGATCGCCAGGTCGAACGGATCGCTCACCTGGTAGCACTTGTCGGCCACCTCGGGATTGAGCTGGGCGTCGTAGCACCACTGGTTCGACTGCCAGAAGCCGATGATCACGTAGGAGCCGATCGCGAGGATCGAGGATCCCGTGGCGAGGCCGTCGAGGCCGTCGGCGACGTTGACTCCGTTCGAGGTGCTGGTGACGATCACGCAGATCCAGAGCACGAAGAGCCCGATGCCGATCCAGCCGAGAGCGGCGAAGTCGAACGGCAGGTCTCGGATGAAGGAGATCGACGTCGACGCGGGCGTCAGACCGTTCTGGTCGCGCACCAGGATGGCGATCACGGCGAAGGCCGCGGCGACGATCACCTGTCCCGCGATCTTCGCCCAGCCGCCGAGGCCGAGGCTGCGCTGGTTGCGGGTCTTGAGGAAGTCGTCGATGAACCCGACGAAGCCCAGTCCGACCATCATGAACAGCACCAGGAGCGCCGAGGGGGCCACGGCGCGGTTGCCGAACAGCATGCCGAGGAAGTAGCCCGCCACCGTCGCGATGATGATGACGATGCCGCCCATCGTGGCGGTGCCGTGCTTCACGTGGTGGGACTGCGGCCCGTCCTCGCGGATGAACTGGCCCCACTGCAGCCGGTGGAAGAGCCGGATGAACAGGGGCGTCAGCAGGAGGGTGAAGGCGCCGGAGAAGGCGCCCGCCATCAGGAGTGCTCTCATCGGTGTCGCTCCCCCAGTCGGTCGCCGAGGAATCGAAGCCCCGCCGAGTTCGAGGACTTCACCAGGACGGTGTCGCCGGTCTGCAGATAGCCGTCGAGGAACGCGTACGCGTCGTCGGCCGTGTCGACGAAGACGGACTCGCCGCTCCACGAGCCCTCGCGCTCGGCGGCCACGTGGATGCGCCGGGCGCGGGCGCCGACGACGACGATCTGCGAGACGTTCAGGCGCACGGCCTGCAGGCCGACGCGCTCGTGCTCCTCGTCGGCCCACTCCCCCAGCTCGCTCATCTCGCCGAGGACGGCGACGGTGCGGCCTCCCGGCTTCGCGATCTGGGCGAGAGTGCGCAGTGCCGCGGCGGTGGAGTCGGGGCTCGCGTTGTACGCGTCGTTCACGACGACCACGTCCTGACCGCCGAGCACCTGCATCCGCCAGCGCTCCGCGAGGGTGACGGTCGAGAGCGCCTCGACGATCGCGGGCAGCGGGACGCCGACCGAGAGGGCGGCGGCAGTGGCGGCCAGGGCGTTCATCACGTGGTGCTCGCCGAGGACCCTGAGGAGCAGCTCGGCGCGCCCGGCCTCGCGGCCCTCGCCCTCCCGCACCTCGATGGCGAAGCGGGTGCCCTCGGCGGAGGGCTCGACGTCGACCGCGCGCACGTCGGCGCGCTCGCCGCGACCGAACCACAGCACGCGGGCCGCGGTGCGGCCGGCCATGGTCGCCACGCGGCCGTCGTCGGAGTTCAGCACGGCGATGTCGTCGGCGGTGAGGTCGGCCACCATCTCGGTCTTGGCCTCGAGGGTCCGCTCGATGCCGCCGAACTCGCCGGCGTGCGCGAGGCCCACCGCGAGGACGATGCCGACGTCGGGCTTCGCCATGCGCACGAGGCGGCGGATCTCGCCGACGGCGCTGGCGCCCATCTCGGCGACGAGGAAGCGCGTCGACTCCGACACCTGCAGCATCGTGATCGGCGCGCCGACCTCGTTGTTGAAGGATCCGCGGGGGGCGACGGTCTCGCCGACGCGCTCGAGGATCGTCCGGAGGAGGTTCTTGGTCGTCGTCTTGCCGTTCGAGCCGGTCACGCCGAGGACCGTCAGGCCGCCTAGTGCGCGGACGCGCCGGACGACCTCGGTCGCGAGGGCGCCGAGCGCCTGGACGGAGTCGTCGACCAGCACCTGCGGCACGTCGAGGTCGAGCGGGCGCTCGACGATCAGGAGGGCCGCGCCGTTCTCGACGGCCGCCGGCGCGAACAGGTGCCCGTCGGTGTGCTCGCCGCGCTTGGCGACGAAGATCCCGCCCGGACGGATCTCGCGGGAGTCGGTCTCGGTCGCGCCGTCGACCGCTGTCGCGGCGGTCGAGGAGGGGCCGGCGAGGTGGAGGCGCCCGGAGACGGCCTCGGCGACCTCGGTGAGAGTGAGGGCGATCATCTAGAGCCAGCCCGCCTCGCGCAGAGCCTGACGGACGTCGTCCCTGGCCGAATACGGCATGTGCACTCCTGCAACCTCCTGGTAGTCCTCGTGTCCGGGTCCGGCGTAGAGGATCGAATCCCCCTCGCGCGCGAGCGCGAGGGCGGCGCGCACGGCGGCGCGCGGGTCGGGGATCTCGTGGATCTCCCTGTCGGGCACCGCCTCCCGCGCCGCGCCGACGAGCACGGCGCGGATCGCGGCCGGGTCCTCCCAGCGCGGGTGGAAGTCGGTGACGACGACGACGTCGGACAGCCGGGCGGCGATGGCGCCCATGTCGGCGCGCTTCGTCGCGTCGCGGTCGCCGTCGGCGCCGAAGACCATGACGAGGCGGCCGGGCGTCAGCGCCCGCAGCGCCTCGAGTGCGTTCTGGAACGCGTCCGGCGTGTGCCCGTAGTCCACGTAGACCCGGGGGCCGCGGTCTCCCGAGACGCGCTCGGCGCGACCGGGAATGTATACGTCGAGACGGCCGTCCTCGAGGACGTGGGCGATGGCCTCGAGGTCGAAGCCGGACTCGACCAGCATCACGATCGCCAGCGCGGCGTTCGCCGCCATGTACCAGCCGATCAGCGGGACGGCGACCTCGACCGAGCGGTGGTCCGGACCGTCCAGACGGAACACGGTGCGGTCGGCGGTGCTCTCGAGGACGGTCATCGCCCAGTCGGCCGGTACGGCCGGAGCCTCGCCGACGACCGGGGAGCTCGCGAGTGTCGCGATCGGGATCCGGGAGCGCTCGGCGAGCTCCCGGCCCCAGGCGCTGTCGACGGTGACGACTCCGCGTCGGGCCCGATCGGGCTGGAACAGGTCGGCCTTGGCCTCGAAGTACTGCGCCATGTCGGTGTAGTCGTCGAGGTGGTCGTGGCTGAGGTTCGTGAAGCCGACCACGTCGAACACGACGCCGTCGATGCGGTGCCGGGTCAACGCCTGGGCCGAGACCTCGATCGAGACGGCGCGGACGGCCGACTCGCGCATCCGCGCGAGGAGTCCGTGCAGCTCGGTCGCCTCGGGGGTGGTCAGCGAGCTCGCGACCGCGACGTCGCCGATGCGGCGCTCCGCGGTGGAGCTGAGGCCCGAGACGACGCCGAGGCGCCGGAGCAGGGCGTCGAGCAGGTACACGACGCTGGTCTTGCCGTTCGTGCCCGTGACTCCGAAGAGCGTCGGCACGTCCTCGCGGGTGCGGTGGATCCAGGACGCGACGTCGCCGAGGGCTGCGCGGGGATCGGGCGTGACGAGGACGGGGAGTCCGCTCGCCGACGCGGCCTCGGCGCCCTCGGGGTCGGTGAGCACAGCGACGGCTCCGGAGGCGGCGGCGTCGGCGGCGAAGGCCGCGCCGTGGACCTTGCGCCCCGCGATGCCGACGTACAGGTCGCCCGCCTCGACCTGCCGGGAGTCGAGCGTGACGCCGCTGACCTCGACCCCGTCGACTCCCGGCACCGTGCCGAGCGAGAACTCGGCCACGAGCTGCGACAGCGACCGCGGGACCGGGTGCTCCGGTCGGAGGGAGGACTGCGGGCGAGTGACGTGCAATGCCCGCTCTTTCTCTCGTGGTGGTGCGATCACCACGTCGTGGGGTAGTTCACGGCGGGGACCGTCGACGGCTCCACCCGGTTCGTCTTCAGCACCTGGGTCATGACCTGCTGGAAGACGGGGGCGGTCGCCTGGGACGTGTTCATCTTAACCGGATCGGCGATGGTGACCGTCACGACGTACTTCGGGTCCTCCGCCGGAGCGAGCCCGGCGAGCGAGACGGTGTAGCTGGAGGAGTACCCTCCGTCGCCGTCCGGCTGCTGAGCCGTTCCGGTCTTCGTCGCGATGTTGTAGCCGTCCACGTGGATGTAGTCGGCCAGCCAGCCGTCGGTGTAGTGCGTCTGCAGCATGTCGACGACGTCCTGCGCCGCACCGGCGGAGACGACCTGGGTGCCGGTCGTGTCGGGGACGTCGATGACAGTGCCGTCGGCGGTCGTGCAGCCGGCGACCAGCTGCGCCGGCAGGCGCACCCCGCCGTTGCCCAGCGTCTGGTAGATGCCGGCGACCTGGATCGCGGTGGCGGACACTCCCTGGCCGAACATGGTGGTGTAGTTCGTCTGGTTGTCCCAGACCTGGTAGTCGCTGAGCAGTCCGCCGGACTCGCCGGGGTACCCGACCGCGGTGGGCGCCTTGAGTCCGAACTTGAGCATGTAGTCGTAGCGGTCCTGCGCGGACAGCTTCGAGCCGATGGTCGCGATGCCGACGTTCGAGGAGTCCTTGAGGATCCCCGTCAGGGTGTAGTTCGTCGGGGTGTGCGCGAAGTCGTCGCTGAACGAGGCGCCGTTCTTCTCGAACGTGTCCGGAGTGACGACGTGGGTCGTGGGCGTCGCGAGTCCCTTGTCGATCAGCATGGCCGCGGTCATCGGCTTGAACGTCGAACCGGGCTCGAACGGACTCTGGAAGGCGCGCGACCCGCGGTCGGCGGGGGCGCTCGCCGAGACGTCGTTGGGGTCGACCGTGGGGGTCTCGGCCACGGTGAGCAGCTTGCCCGTCTCGACCTCCTGCACCACGACGATCCCGTAGCTGCCGCCGACCTCGGCGACGCGCTGCGACAGCACCTGCTGCGCGTAGTACTGCAGGTCGGAGTCGATCGTCAGCTGCACCTGCCCGCCGTCGACCGCGGGGGTCTCGGCCACGGTGCTGCCGGGGATCCGGACGAAGTCGGCGCTGCGCTCGAAGCTCTCGGAGCCGTTCTTCCCGGCGAGGCAGGCGTTCTCGGTGTACTCGACGCCCTCCTGAGCGGCGCCGTCCGCCCCCACGTAGCCGATCAGGTTCCCGGCGACGGCCCCGTTGGGGTACGTGCGGCCCTGCTGCGTCTCGAAGAAGGTCCACGGGATTTCCAGCGCGAGCAGCTTCTGGTACGCCTCGAGGTCGAGGCCCTCGGAGAGGATCAGGTAGTTGGCCTTCGCGTCCTTCGCGAGCGCGGCGTCGACGAGCGTCCTGATCTGCTCGACGCTCTGGCCGGTGATCGCGCCGATCTCGGACGCGGCCTGGTCGACGCTCACGACGACGTCCTGGCCGTCGGGCATCTCGCGGAGGAACTCCCCCACGTTGCGGGGCGACGTCGTCAGGCGGTACCGGGTCGTCGTGTCGGCGAGGACGGCTCCCGAGCGGTCGACGATCGATCCGCGCGTGCCGTAGGTGACGCTGCTGCTGGACTGGCTGAGCGCCGCGGCGTCCGTCAGCTCGTTGGCCCGCACGATCTGGATGTCGACCAGCTTGCCGATGAACAGTCCCACGACCGCGGCGATGACGACGAAGGTGACGGCGGTGCGGCGTCTGCTCGAGCGGTTCTGTCTCACTGCTGCGGTGTCCTTCTTCGTCCTGGCGGGATCGCCGCCGTCGGTCGTGTCGTAGCGGGAGGCGGGCCGTGCGGGAGGCGTCAGTGCGTCAGGGGCGCGGGGAGCTCGCCCTGCAACGGTACGGCCGAGGTTCCTCCAGCCGCGGAGGACGCGCTCGCGTCGACCGGAGTCGCGGCGGCACCGGCCGGGAGGATGAGCGCGTTGGGGACGAGTGCCGCGGCACCGGCCGTGCCGACCTCGCTCGAGGCGGCCGAGGCGGGGTCGCCCAGCACCGCTCCGTCGGACAGGCGGAGGTAGACGGGAGCCGTGTTCGCCACCATGCCCAGCCCCTGCGCCGCGGTCGCGAGGTTCTGCGGGGAGCTGAGAGTGTCCACCGCGTCCTGCTTCTCGGCGTTGCTGCGGGTGAGCGTCTTCTGCTCGGTCTGCAGCGCGGCGATCTGGTACGCCCCCTGCGAGAGCCCGACGCTCACGAGGAGCTGGATCACGATGATCGCGAAGAGGCCGGCGACGGCGACGATGCCGTAGACGAGCTTGGGTCGCGGCGCGCCGGCGGCGGTCGGGACCGCCTCGATGCGCGGGCGGGGCGACTGCTCGTCCGGCCTCGCGGTGCGGGCGGGCTCGATGACGGCGGGGTCGATGACGGCGGTGGCGCTCACGCGGTCCTCCTGATCCTCTCGGCCGCGCGCAGACGCACGGGTGTTGCTCGGGGGTTGCGGGTCTTCTCCTCGTCGGAGGCGAGTTCGGCGCCCCGGATGACGAGGCGGAACTCGGGTCGGTGCTCGGGGAGCTCCATGGGGAGCCCCGCGGGAGCGGTCGAGGACGACGCGGCCTGCAGCGCGCGCTTGACGATGCGGTCCTCGAGCGACTGGTAGGCCTCGACGACGATCCGGCCGCCGACGGCGACGCGGTCGAGCGCGGCGGGGATCGCGCGCTCCAGCACGGAGAGCTCCTGGTTGACCTCGATGCGCAGGGCCTGGAAGACCCGCTTGGCCGGATGGCCGTTGCGCTGGATCGCGACCGGGGTCGCCGCCTGGATGATCTCGACCAGCCGGCCGGAGCGCTCGATCGGCGCGTCGCCACGCGCCTCGACGATGCGCTTCGCGTAGCGCTGGGCGAGGCGCTCCTCGCCGTACTCGTGGAAGATGCGGCGCAGCGCGCCCTCGTCGTACTCCGCGAGGATGCTCGCCGCGGTCAGGGGCGCGGTCGCGTCCATCCGCATGTCCAGCGGAGCGTCCTTGGAGTAGGAGAAGCCGCGCTCGGTCTCGTCCAGCTGCAGCGACGAGACGCCGAGGTCGAACAGCGCGCCGTCGATCTCGTCGATCCCGAGCTCGTCGAGCACGTCGGGGAGCTCGTCGTAGACGGCGTGCACCAGGTCGATGCGGGAGGAGTGGGCCGAGAGCCGCTCGCCGGCGAGCTCGAGTGCCTCGGGGTCGCGGTCGAGGCCGACGAGGTGGAGCCCCGGGAAGCGCTCGAGCAGGGCCAGCGAGTGGCCGCCCATGCCCAGCGTCGCGTCCACCAGCACCGCGCCGTCGCGCTCGATCGCCGGAGCGAGGAGCTCGACGCAGCGCTCGAGGAGCACCGGGAGGTGGCGCTCCTCGGTCGGGCGCACCTGCTTCTTCTCGGAGTCGTCTGCCATGGCGGTCCCGCCGTCCTGTTCCTGCTGCCCGATCCCCATCCATCTCGCGACCGGACACCGGGGAAGGTGCGTCCGGGCGCCGAGTGGCTGGGAGTCGCGCGGCAGGAGCTAGAACAGTCCGGGGATCACCTCCTCCTGGGTGTCGGAGAAGACGGACTCCTGCTCGGTCAGATACGCGTCCCAGGCGTCCTGCGCCCAGATCTCGGCGCGGTTGCCCGCTCCGATGACGGTGAGGTCGCGGTCCAGGCCCGCGTAGGCGCGCAACGGCGCGGGCAGCGTGACCCGGTTCTGCTTGTCGGGGGTCTCGGCGCTCGCCCCCGAGAGGAAGACGCGGAGGAAGTCGCGGGCCTGCTTGCTCGTGACCGGCGCCTGACGGATCTTCTCGTGCATCGTCTCGAACTCGCTCTGGCTGAAGACGTAGAGGCACCGCTCCTGGCCGCGCGTGACGACGACTCCGGAGGAGAGCTCGTCTCGGAACTTGGCGGGGAGGATCACGCGGCCCTTCTCGTCGAGCTTGGGGGAATAGGTGCCGAGGAACAACGGACTGCCCCCCACTTCTTCCGGCCAAGGATGGTGTGTCCTCCACAGTACTCCACTTCGCCCCACCCACAACCCTCACGGCGCGCCGGCTCAGCGCGTTCACCCCCGGTCATCCGCGTATTCCCGGGCAGGAACGCGGGTGGAGCGGAGTGGAGGGATGTATCGCTCCGCAGCGGTCCGCGGGGAGCAGAAAGGGGCCGATCCTTGAGGATCGACCCCGTGCGTGGTGCGGAAGGGAGGAGGAGTGCGCTCCCGGAGAGTCCGCGGGCATGAAAAAAGGGCCGATCCGTGAGGATCGACCCTGTGGGTGGTGCGGAGCGGCGGTCAGCTGCGACCGTCGCCGCGGTTGTCCCATCGCTCGTTCAAGCGGTCCATGAAGGTGGAGCCCGACCGGCTGCTCGAGGAGCGGGGCTTGGAGGTGCGGCCGACGGTAGGGAGACCGGGCTCCTCGGCTCCACCCGGCGCCGGGCGCATGGCGACGACGACGCCCGCGAGCATGATCGCGAACCCGCCGACGCCGACGAGCGGCTGGGCGACGATGACGCCGGTGACGAGGACTCCGAGACCGACGAGGGAGAGGAGGATGCCGAGCACCAGGGCCCGGTAGTTGGTGCCGCCGCGCCCCTTGCTGACGGCCGCCACGAAATCGGCGTCGTTCTGATAGAGGTTGCGCTCCATCTCGTCGAGGAGCCGTTGCTCGTGTTCCGAAAGCGGCATCTTGACCCCTTCAAGGGTGCGACGCCGTTCCTCTTCGGAACGGCGTCAGGTTGGCGGCACGGTGTGCTCGACCGGGCGGGTGGCGCTTCAGTGTAGACCGAGCCCGGCACAGGCGCTAGACGCCTCGGATGCATAGGCTGGTCGGGTGAACAACAGCACTCGTCTGGTCGACCGCGTCCAGTTCCGAATCGAGGGATTCCTCGCCGGGCGCACGCCAATTCTGCGCTCCATAGGAGAGGACGTCTCCGCCCTGGGCGACCTTTCGCGGGACTTTCTCAGCGGGGGCAAGCGGTTCCGCGCGCGCTTCTGCGAGGCGGGCTGGACGGCCGTCTCCGCCGTCTCCAGCGAGGCGCATCGGAGCGGTTCGGACCCGGTCGCGCGCGTCGGAGCGGGACTCGAGCTGTTCCACGCAGCGGCCCTCGTCCACGACGACGTGATCGACAACTCCGACACCCGGCGAGGGGCGCCGGCGGCGCACCGCCGCTTCGCCGGGATGCACGCCGACGGAGGGTGGTCGGGCTCCGGGGACGAGTTCGGCCGCTCCTCCGCGATCCTGCTCGGCGATCTGCTGCTGGTCTGGTCCGACGAGATCTTCGCGGACGCCGAATGGGCGCTCGAGGACCGGCCGAGCGCGGCGAGGGCCCGGGCGGAGTTCAACCTGATGCGCACCGAGGTGACGCTGGGCCAGTACCTCGACATCCTCGAGGAGAGCGCCTGGGCCGGGCACGCGGAGGACGAGCACCTCGCGCGCGCCGAGCGGGTCGTCGTCTACAAGAGCGCGAAGTACAGCATCGAGGCGCCGCTCGCGATCGGCGGCTCGCTGGCGGGCGGCGACGACGCCCAGATCGACGCGCTGCGCCGCTTCGGCCTACCGCTAGGCATCGCCTTCCAGCTGAGGGACGACGTGCTCGGCGTCTTCGGCGACCCGGCACTGACCGGCAAGCCCGCGGGAGACGACCTCCGCGAGGGCAAGCGCACCGTGCTGCTGGGCCTCGCCCGCACCGGTTCGTCCGACTCCGCCCGGGCCGAGCTCGACGCCGTCGTCGGGCGCGGCGACGCGAGCGCCGAGGACATCGCGCTGGCTCAGGAGATCGTGGCCGGAAGCGGGGCCCTCGACCGGCTCGAGGAGCGCATCGAGCGCGACGTCGAGTCGGCACTGGCGGCGCTGCCGGGCGCTCCGCTGCGGCCGGAGGGTGTGGCGGAACTGCGCGAACTGGCGGACCGCGTCAGCGTCCGCACGGCCTAGGCGCCTCGGCGCCTCCGCTCGAGGCCCGGCACGTCGGCCGGACGCGATCGATCAGGCGAGAGCCTGGGCGACGCGGCGGACCTCGGCCTTGCGACCGGCGCGCAGGGCGAGCACGGGGCTCGTGCCCAGTGCATCGTCCTCCGAGAGCAGCCACTCGACCGCCTCGTCGTCCGAGAAGCCGGAGTCGGAGAGCAGGATCGCCGTACCGCGGATCTCGGACATCGGCTCCCCGTCACGGAGGAAGAGGGACGGGACGACGAGCTTGCCGTCGCGTCGGGTCCCCAGCAGATGGCGCTCCTCGAGGAGGCGGCGCACGCGGCTGACGGAGAGGCCGGTGATCTCGACGAGATCGGGGACGGTCAGCCACTCGATCTCGGAGGCGGTCGAGGGGGCGGGAGCGGACGAGTCGGTCACCGGTCAAGACTGCCACGGCAGTGCGGCGCCTCCAAGCCATCCGTCCCGGCGAGGTCGGGAGGCCGCTCCCGCGTTGCACACGGGATCGCCGAACGGTCTTGCCTAGACTCGTCGCGTGACCACCAGCCAGCTCGACCCCCTCCTCGGCCGTCTCGTCGACGGCCGGTACGAGGTGCGCTCGAGGATCGCGCGCGGAGGCATGGCGACGGTCTACCTCGCCACCGACCAGCGCCTCGAGCGCCGCGTGGCCATCAAGGTGATGCACGGGCACCTGTCGGACGACGCCACCTTCAAGAACCGCTTCGTCCAGGAGGCGCGATCCGCCGCCCGACTGGCGCACCCGAACGTCGTGAGCGTCTTCGACCAGGGCCAGGACTCGGACATGGCGTACCTCGTCATGGAGTACCTGCCTGGAATCACCCTGCGCGACCTCCTGAAGGAGCGCGGCAGGCTGACGGCCCAGCAGGTCGTCGACATCATGCACTCGGTCCTGTCCGGCCTCGCCGCGGCTCACCGCGCGGGGATCCTGCACCGCGACCTCAAGCCCGAGAACGTGCTGCTCGCCGACGACGGTCGCATCAAGATCGGCGACTTCGGCCTCGCCCGGGCCGCCTCCGCCAACACCGCGTCGGGGCAGGCGCTGCTGGGGACGATCGCGTACCTCTCCCCCGAGCTCGTCACCCGCGGCACCGCCGACACCCGCAGCGACATCTACGCCATCGGCATCATGATCTACGAGATGCTCACCGGTGAGCAGCCCTTCACGGGTGAGCAGCCGATGCAGATCGCCTACCAGCACGCCAACGACTCCGTCCCGTATCCCAGCGCCAAGGTTCCCTCCGTGCCGAGCTCGCTCGACGAGCTCGTGCTGTGGGCGACGGAGCGCGACCCGGACATGCGGCCTCGCGACGCCGGAGTGATGCTCGCGCAGCTGCTCGAGGCCGAGCGCCTCATGGGCATCACGCCGACCGACCGGCGCGTCGCGGACACGCAGGCCGTCACTCCGCTCCCCGAGACGACTCCGGCGACGGCCGCTCCGTTCGACCCTGCGACCCCCGGGCAGACCGCCGTCTTCGACGGCGCGGCCGGCGAGGAGCAGCTGGACGACGACGACGAGACCGCCGTGGCGCGCCTCGCCTCCAAACGGAGGGTCCGTCGCCGCCGCGGCCTCGTGCTGCTCGTCGCCGTGATCCTGCTTGCTTTGATCGGCGGGGGAACGGCGTACTGGTTCGGCGAGGGACCGGGCGCGCTGCGCACCATCCCGAGCGTCGTCGGGCTCCCGCAGGAGGAGGCCGCAGCACTGATCGAGTCGAGCGGGCTGCGCGCCGAGCAGCAGCAGGCGTCCGACCTCACGGTCCCGGCCGGCACGGTGATGAGCTCCGATCCGGCGCCGGACGAGGCGATCCACAAGGACTCGGTCGTGACGCTCGTCGTCTCGAGCGGTCCCCGGCAGCTCGAGGTCCCCGCCCTCGCCGGCCTGACCGAGGAGGAGGCGACGGCCGCGATCACCGGCGCGCCCTTCGTCGTCGGCGAGACCACCCGCGTCTTCGACTCGGACGTCGACGCCGGACGGGTGATCTCGGCTTCGCTCCCCGACGGCGCGGAACTCCCCGCCACCCTGTCCGAGCAGTCGACGATCGCGATGACCGTCAGCCTGGGCGCGATCCCGAACGTGGTGGGCCTGAGCGTCGACGAGGCCACCGCCGCCGCGAAGGCGGCCGGACTCGCACTCGACCGCAGCGGTGACGACTGGAGCGACACCGTCCCCGCCGGGGTCGTGCTGATCCAGGCGAACCCCGAGTCGCCGGCGACCACGGGCGGGACGATCTCGGTCGTCGTCTCGAAGGGGCCGGAGCCGGTCGCCGTGCCGAACGTCGTGGGCATGACCCGCGACGAGGCGAAAGCCGCCCTCGACGCCGTCGACCTGACGTGGAGCTACTCCCTCTCGACCCTCGGCGCGCTCATCGACGCCGCACCGAACGAGATCACCAAGGTGACGGCGCAGTCCGACCCCGCAGGCGAGCCCGTGCAGCGCGGCACCTCGGTCCAGCTGTCGATCACCATCACGACGTAGCTGTCAGCGATGGCGTCCTCGCCGCCGTCGCCGCGGTCGGCTTCGCGGGATGGCCGTGTTCCATGGAGCGGGTCGCGACCGGCTAGGGCGAATCGCTGACACGCGATTCACCCGTTCGCCGTACGTATCGCGATGGCGTCCTCGCCGCCATCGCCGCGGTCGGCAGCTCGGGATGGTCACGTTCCACAGAGCGGGTCGCGAACGGCTAGCGCGAATCGCTGGAACGCGATTCACGCGTTCGCCTCGAAGGGCGCGGCGATCCGGGTGGCTCGGGCCTCAGCGGGGCCGGGGCGGGCGTGGGCGGCGGACCGTCTTCTGCTGATCGAGTAGCCCTCGGAGAGGGCGTATCGAGATCGGAGAGCTCCGGAGGGGGAAGGGTCTCGATACGCCACTGCGCGGCTACTCGACCAACGGAAGCCAACGAGACACGCCGCGAGGGCCGGCCGTGGTGCGGAGCCGACCGCGCGGGAGGGGCGCCGGGGCGCCCCTCCCGCGGGTCAGCGCTGCCGGAGCTCCTCGGCGACCAGGAAGGCGAGCTCCAGGGACTGCATGTGGTTGAGGCGGGGGTCGCAGACCGACTCGTAGCGGGTCGCGAGGGTGGCCTCGTCGATCTGCTCGGAGCCGCCGAGGCACTCGGTGACGTCGTCGCCGGTGAGCTCGACGTGGATGCCGCCCGGGTGCGTCCCCGCGGCGCGGTGCGCCTCGAAGAAGCCCTTGACCTCGTCGACGACGTCGTCGAAACGACGGGTCTTGTAGCCGGTGGGCGTGGTGAGCCCGTTGCCGTGCATCGGGTCGGTGACCCAGAGGGGCAGCGCGTCGCTCGACTTGACCGCCTCGAGCAGCGGCGGCAGAGCGTCGCGGATCTTCCCGGCACCCATGCGGGTGATGAAGGTGAGACGGCCCGGCTCGCGATCCGGGTCGAGCTTGTCGATGAGCTCGAGCATCGTCTCGGGGCTCGTCGACGGACCGAGCTTCACGCCGATCGGGTTGCGCACGCGCGACAGGAAGTCGACGTGCGCTCCGTCGAGCTCGCGGGTGCGCTCGCCGATCCAGATGAAGTGGCTCGACGTGTTGTACGGGGTGCCGGTGCGCGAGTCGATGCGCGTCATCGGGCGCTCGTAGTCCATCAGCAGGCCCTCGTGACCCGTGTAGAACTCGGTGCGCTTCATGCCCTCGAAGTCGGCGCCGCACGCCACCATGAACTTGACTGCGCGGTCGATCTCGCGGGCGAGCTGCTCGTAGCGCTGGTTCTGCGGGTTCTCGGTGAAGCCCTTGTTCCAGTAGTGCACGAGGCGCAGGTCGGCGAACCCGCCCTGCGTGAAGGCGCGGATGAGGTTCAGCGTCGACGCGGCCGTGTGGTACCCCTGCACGATCCGACGGGGGTCGGCGGTGCGCGACTCCGGAGTGAAGTCGTAGCCGTTCACGATGTCGCCGCGGTAGGCCGGCAGGGTGACGTCGCCGCGGGTCTCGAGATCGCTCGAGCGCGGCTTGGCGAACTGGCCGGCCATCCGACCCATCTTGATGACGGGCATGCTCGCGCCGTAGGTGAGGACGACGGCCATCTGCAGGACCGTCTTGACGCGGTTGCGGATCTGGTCGGCGGTCGCTCCCGCGAAGGTCTCGGCGCAGTCGCCGCCCTGAAGCAGGAAGGCCTCACCGCGCGCGGCGGCGCCGAGGCGCTCGCGCAGCTGGTCGACCTCGCCGGCGAAGACGAGGGGCGGCAGCGCCGCGATCTCAGCCGAGGCGGCGCTGACCGCGTCCGCGTCCGGCCACTGCGGCTGCTGCTTGATCTCGAGCTCGCGCCAATAGTCCAGGCCGGCGACCACGGAGGGGGCGGCGAGGACGTACGGTTCGTTCGGATCGATGACCACGGGGGTTCCTGGTTCTGACGGGCGCCGAGCGGCGCGCGAGCGGGTGCCGCCCGGACGGACGGCAGCGGTTGACGAGCATATCGCCTCGCGGGAGGCCTCCGGAGAGGCGGCGTCCCGCGCACAGCGGGCGGTCAGCGGACGAGCGCGGCGCGCTTCTCCTTGACCGAGGTCGCGTACACGTCGAGGTACTCCTGGCCGCTGAGGGCGAGGAGCTCGTACATGATCTCGTCGGTGATGGAGCGCAGGATGAAGCGATCGCCCTCCATGCCCTCGAAGCGGCTGAAGTCGAGCGGCTCGCCGAAGACGATGCCGATCCGGCCGAGCTTGGGCAGGCGGCTGCCGATCGGCATGATGCGCGCGGTGTCGACCATCGCCACGGGGATGACGGGCACGCGCGCCTCGAGGACCATGCGCGCGACGCCGGTGCGTCCGCGGTACATCCGGCCGTCAGGGCTGCGCGTGCCCTCGGGATAGATGCCGAGGGCTTCGCCGCGCGCCAGGACCCGCAGACCCGTGTTGAGCGAGGCCTCGGAGGCCTTGCCGCCCGAGCGGTCGATGGGGAGCATGCCGGTGGCGGTGAAGAACATCTTCGTCGCCCAGCCCTTGAGGCCCTTGCCGGTGAAGTAGTCGCTCTTGGCCAGGAACACCATGTTGCGGTCGATCACCAGTGGGAGGAACACCGAGTCGATGAAGGACAGGTGGTTGCTGGCGAGGATCACTCCGCCCGTCTTCGGCACGCGATCGGCGTTCACCACCCAGGGCCGGAAGATCGTCTTCAGCAGCGGTCCCGCGACGATGTGCTTCATGAACCAGTAGAACATCGTGCGGCTCCTCAGCGTGGGCGGGTCGACGGGGGAAGGGGTGGGGGCGGGATCAGAGCGACTCGGCGTGGAGCCGGGCGAGGTCGGCCGCGCCGACGACTCCGGCGTCGTTCACGAGCTCCGCGATGCGGAACTCCGGCTCGGGGTGGTAGCCCCGCGCGGGGAGGTTGTCGAGGTAGGCCTGGCGGATCGGATCCAGCAGCAGGTCGCCGGCCTGGGCCACTCCCCCGCCGATCACGAAGAGCTGCGGATCGAGGACCGCCGACAGGCTCGCCGCCGCCTCGCCCAGCCAGTGGCCGAGCTGGCGCAGTGCGGCGAGGGCGCCGAGATCGCCCGAGACGATGAGGTCCGAGATGATGCGGCCGTTCAGCTCGCCGCCGTTGCGGGCGCGGGCGTCGGCGATGCCCTGGCCGATCCCGCCGGCGTCGGCCAGCTCACCGGCGAAGCGCTGCAGTGCGCGTCCGGAGCCGTACTGCTCGATGCAGCCGCGCGCACCGCAGCCACAGGGCAGGCCGCCGGGGACGACGCGCATGTGCCCGACCTCGGCCGCGGCGCCGAAGCCGCCGCGCAGGAGGCGGTCGTTGATGACGATCGCGCCACCGACCCCGGTGCCGATCGTCAGCATGACCATGTCGCTGACGAGGCGCCCGGAGCCGTAGCGGAACTCGGCCCAGCCGGCCGCGTTGGCGTCGTTCTCGATGATGATCGGGAGGTCGATGCGGGCCGAGAGCTTCTCGCGGAAGGGCTCGTTGCGCCAGTTGATGTTCGGGGCGTAGTAGACGATCGACTGCGACGCGTCGATGAACCCGGCCGCCGCCACTCCGACCGCGGCGACGTCACCGGCGGGGAGTCCGTCGCGCAGGCGCTCGACCATCTCGACGACGACGTCGACGATCAGCTCGGGATGCCCGGCGGGCGTCGGCTGACGGTCCTCGCGGAGGATGGCGCCGAACTCGTCGACCAGCGCTCCCGCGATCTTCGTGCCGCCGATGTCGATCCCGATCGCGTGCACGCGAACCGCCTTCCCTCCGCCGTCGGCGCGAGGCGCCGGTGGAGCCGCCTGCTCCGGCGACCAGATCGAGTGTAGTGACCGCGGGCATCACCGGGGCGGCGGGAGGCCTGCCCGGAGAGTCGCGCGGGAGGGACGGCCCCGATCGTTACCCTGAACGGATCCACAGCTTCGATCCCGCCGATAGAGTGGGCTCGACGTTCGTCAGGTACCGAAGGAGTTGCCGTGGAACAGTTCGATTCGCCCGCCGTGGTGGCCGCCGATCCGCAGGCCAACACTGCGGACCTGCTGCTGGACCGGGTCCGCGAGACACCCGATCGCGTGCTCTTCGGCGTGCCGGAGGGCGGAGGCTGGCGGGACGTCACCGCGCAGGAGTTCCTCGACGAGGTCACGGCACTCGCGAAGGGCCTCGTGGCGTCGGGCATCGAGCCCGGCGAGAAGATCGGGCTGATCTGCAAGACCCGCTACGAGTGGACGCTCATCGACTTCGCCGTGTGGTTTGCCGGCGCGATCCTCGTGCCGATCTACGAGACCTCCTCCCCAGCCCAGGTGCAGTGGAACCTCACCGACTCGGGGGCGCACGCGGTCATCGTCGAGACGGCCGACCACTTCGCGCGACTCGACGAGATCCGCGCCGACGTCCCGGACGTCCGGATCGCCTGGCAGATCGGCCTCGGCGACCTCGACAAGCTCGCAGCGCGGGGGTCGACGTGCCCGACGCCGAGATCGAGCGCCGCCGCTCGCTGGCCACCGGCTCGGACATCGCGACGATCATCTACACCTCCGGATCGACGGGCCGCCCCAAGGGCTGCATCATCCGCCACTCGAACTTCGTCGAGCTCAGCCGCAACTCCGCGGTGGCGCTGACCGAGCTGATCCACCAGCCGGGCGCCTCGACGCTGCTCTTCATCACGACCGCGCACGTCTTCGCGCGCTTCATCTCGGTGCTCTGCGTGCACGGCGGCGTGAAGGTAGGCCACCAGGCCGACACCAAGCAGCTGCTGCCCTCGCTCGCCTCGTTCAAGCCGACGTTCCTGCTCGCCGTGCCCCGCGTCTTCGAGAAGGTGTACAACTCTGCCGAGCAGAAGGCGGAGGCAGGAGGCAAGGGGAAGATCTTCCGCCGTGCGGCCGATGTCGCGGTGGCCCACTCCGTCGCCGTCGAGGCCGGGTCCGTGCCGCTCGCCCTCAAGCTGCAGTACCTCCTCTTCGACCGGCTCGTGTACTCCAAGCTCCGCGCGGCGATGGGCGGGAACGTGCGATTCGCCGTCTCCGGATCCGCACCCCTCGGCGACCGGCTCGGTCACTTCTTCCACAGCCTCGGGATCAAGATCCTCGAGGGCTACGGCCTCACCGAGACCACCGCTCCCGCGAGCGTGAACCGCACCGAGCTCTTCAAGATCGGGACCGTCGGACCGGCGATGCCCGGCGCCTCCATCCGGATCGCCGCCGACGGCGAGATCCAGGTCAGGGGCATCTGCGTTTTCGGCGGGTACTGGAACAACGAGACGGCGACCGCGGAGGCGTTCGACGGCGAGTGGTTCCGGACCGGCGACCTCGGCTCGCTCGACGAGGACGGCTACCTGCGCGTCACCGGGCGCAAGAAGGAGATCATCGTCACGGCGGGCGGCAAGAACGTCGCGCCGGCTGCGCTGGAGGATCCGATCCGCGCGAATCCGCTCGTCGGTCAGGTGGTCGTCGTGGGCGACCAGCGCCCGTTCATCGCGGCCCTCGTGACGCTCGACAGCGAGATGCTGCCGACCTGGCTCGGCAACAACGGTCAGGACCCGAAGCTGACGCTCGACGCGGCGGCGGTCAATCCGACGGTCCTCGCCGAGATCCAGAGGGCCGTCGACCACGCGAACACCGCGGTCTCGCGGGCGGAGTCCATCCGCAAGTTCGTGATCCTGCCGACCGAGTTCACCGAGGCCAGCGGCCACCTGACGCCCAAGATGAGCATCAAGCGCGCGGTGATCCTCTCGGACTACGCGACCACCGTCTCGGCGCTGTACTCCGCCGCGCCGGCCACCGAGGGCATCTCGCTCCGCTGAGGCCGCCGGCCCGCCCGCGGTCGCGGTAGTCTCGCGCGAGCGTCCGCGATTCGCAGAGCGGGTCGCGACCGCCGACGGGAAGACGCTGCATCGCGCCTCGCCGGAGACGGCGGCGCCTCCGGAGAGCCCGTCACGTTCGGTCCACACCCGTCCTGGACACAGGGATCTCGATACGCCCGCTGCCCGGGCTACTCGATCAGCAGGCAGGACCCCCTCGACGAAGCGCCCCCCTCTCCTCCACAGTCCGCCGGACGCGCGAAATCACGTCCGCGCCCCGAGCACCAACGGAGTCGGAGAGGGACCGGCTCCCCGAAAATGCAGCCGTATCCGGGAAAGCGCGTCCGAGCGCTTTCCCGTCGGCGTCCGCGACCCGCTCTGCAGAACGCGACCACCTCACCGAGCCGACCGCGAGGAGGCGGGCAGGGACCGGCTCCCCAACGGCACAGCCGTATCCGGGAAAGCGCGTTCGAGCGCTTTCCCGTCGGCGGACGCAACACGCTCTGCGAACCGCGACCACCTCGAAGAGCCGACCGCGGGGAGCCGGGCAGGGACCGGCTCCCCGAAGGTGCAGCCGTATCCGGGAAAGCGCGTCTCAGCGCTTTCCCGTCGGCGGACGCAACACGCTCTGCAGAACGCGACCACCTCACCGAGCCGACTGCGCGACGCCCGGCAGGGACGGGCGTCCGATCAACTCAGAACCAGGGGGATTCCCGCACGTCCTTCATGGCGGCGCGGCGGTCCTCCTTGGACAGGCGGTCGAGGTAGAGGCGGCCGTCGAGGTGGTCGCACTCGTGCTGGAGAGCCTGGGCCATCAGGCCGTCCCCCTCCAGGATCACCTCGTTGCCGTCGAGGTCGGTGCCGCGGACCTTGGCGTGGGGGTAGCGGATCGCCGGGTACCAGAGGTTCGGGACCGAGAGGCAGCCCTCGTCGACGGGCTGCGGGTCGCCGCTGAGCTCGATGATCTCGGGGTTGAGGACGTAGCCGATGACGCCGTCGACGTTGTAGCTGAAGGCGCGGAAGTTGACGCCGATCTGCGGTGCTGCGACGCCGGCTCGGCCGGCAGGGCGGACGCTGTCCACGAGGTCCTCGACGAGTCCGCGGATCCCGTCATCGATCGCGTCGATGGGGGCCGACGGGGTCTTCAGGACGGGATCTCCGAAGATGCGGATCTGGCGTTCGGTCATGTGGTGCGCTCCCTCAGGGCCTCCTCCGCTTTCAGGAGGGCGTTCTCGACGACTTCGCTCGCCGCCGGGTGCGGCCAGTACTGGCTGCGGGCGAGTCCGTGGACACCGCGTCCGACGCTGGCGGCCTGGACGAGCGGCTGAATGAGGATACTCGCCTGCGGACCCATGAGGTGGGCGCCGAGCAGGGCGCCGTCGAGACCGACGACCAGGACGCAGACGCTCGACTCGTCTTCGAGCGCCCAGCCGTAGGCCGTCGTGCGGTACTCCTGGCTCACGGAGATCGCGGCGAGGCCGGCCTCCTCGGCGTCCGCCAGGGTGAGACCGAAGTGCGCGATCTGCGGATGCGCGAAGATCGCGCCGGGCACGGGCGACAGCGTGTTGCGCATCGGCTCGTCCGGGTGGAGGAGGTTGTGGGCGACGATCCGCGCCTCGTGGTTGGCGACGTGCTTGAGCTGCCACTCGGACGAGACGTCGCCGAGCGCGTAGAGGCCCGGGACGGGAGCGCCGCCCGAGAGCACGCGCTGCTCCGGGTCGACCGCGATGCGGCCGTCGGCATGCAGATCGATGCCGACGGCCGCCGCGGCGAGGGTGTCGCTGTTGGGGTCGCGGCCGAGGGCGACCAGCAGGACGTCCGTCTCGACGCGGGTTCCGTCGCTGAACGTGACGACGAGTCCGTCGTCGCCGGCGTCCACCTGCTCGGCGGTCACCTCCGTGCGCACGTCCCAGCGCTCGCGGGCGAGGTCGGTGAAGCGGCGCGCGATGTCCTCGTCCAGCGAGCGGAGCAGGCGGTCGCTGCGGACCGCCAAGGTCACGGCGGTGCCGAAGGCGGAGAACACGTGCGCGAACTCGACCGCGACGGCCCCTCCGCCCAGGATCACCAGGCGCTCGGGGAGGTCGTCGAGCCGCATGATCGACGACGAGTCGTGGATCCGCGGGTCGGGCGAGTAGGCGGCGAGCAGGGGCCGTGGGCGGGATCCTGCGGCGACGACCACGCGGGGAGCGCTGATCCGGGTGCCGCTCGCGCTCACGAGCACGTGCGGACGGGCACCGTCGCCCAGGGACTCGAAGCCGAAGCTCTCGCGCAGCACCGTCACGTTCGGCGATCGCTCGTCGCGGTACTCCAGGCCCGCCCGGCTGATCGTGTCGGTGCGGCCGAAGACCCGGTCGCGCACAGCCGCCCACTCGGGCCGCGCGAGCGACCCGCGCACGCCGAGGGGCCCGCCCTCGTCGACGTCGGTGACGACGTCGGCCACGTGCACGAACATCTTGGTCGGGATGCAACCGGCGTTCAGGCAGGTGCCGCCGAACCACTCGCCGTCGTCGAGGAGAGCGACGCGGGCGTCGTCGTACTCGGGACCGGCGATCGAGTTGCCCGAGCCGGCACCGATGACGATGAGGTCGAACTCCTCCGCCGCAGCGAGCTCTTCCGACGACTGCTCCACGGCCGCGTCAGGCACGCCGGACCGGCATGCCCTCGACGACGAGCGCGGCCAGCAGGCGGGCCGCCTCCTTCGTCCCCGGACGCAGCTGCTCCCACTTCACGACGGAGCCGGCGGCGAGCACCGGGTCGTAGGGGATGCGGACGATGTCGCGCACCCGCGAGCGGAAGTGCGACTCGATCTCCTCGAGCTTGACCAGGCTCGTGCCCTGGGTCGCGGTGTTGAGGGCGACGACGGCGTTCTTGACGAGATCGCCGTATCCGTTCGCGTCGAGCCAGGTCAGCGTCTCGGACGCGAGGCGGGCCTCGTCGACGCTGCCGCCCGAGACGATCACGACGGTGTCGGCCCGCTGGAGGGTCGCGCGCATGACCGAGTGCACGATGCCCGTGCCGCAGTCGGTGAGCATGATCGAGTAGAAGCGCTCGACGAGATCGGCGACCACGTTGTAGTCGTCCTCGTCGAAGGCCTCGGAGAGCATCGGGTCGGTGTCGGAGGCGAGGACGTCCAGCCGGGTCTCGTCGCGGGAGACCATCGTCGAGAAGTCGGTGAATCCCGAGACGCCCGACGCGCTGTTCACGACGTCGCGGACGGTCGAGCGCGTCTGCTTCGGCACGCGCTCCGCGAGGGTCCCGCGATCGGGGTTCGCGTCGACGGCGATGATGCGGTCCTCCCGGGAGTCCGCCAGGGCCATGCCGAGCAGGGTCGTCACCGTCGTCTTGCCGACGCCGCCCTTGCGGGTCATGACGGGCACGAAGCGCGTCCCGCCCTCGAACTGGCGTCCGATCCGCTCGTCCATGGCCTTCCACGCCTGCACCTTGCCGGAGTCGCCCAGATTCACGGCGTGGAAGGTGACGTTGTAGACGAAGCGGTTCCAGCCGCCGACGGGTGCCGGGCGGGTGCGCCGGTTGACCTCGAGGAGGCGGTCCGGCGTGAGCATGGAGGACGACTCGGGCGTCGAGGCGGTGCCGGTCGACGTCGCCGTCTCGGCGCGCAGGCGGTCGCGGCGCGTGGCCGCCCGGCTCTGCTCGTTCGCGAGCGCCTCGGCGGCGGGAGCCGCCGCCGGCGCCTCGCCGCGGCCGCGAGGGCGCTCGCCGCCGTCTCCGGGCAGCACCGACACCTCGTCGCGCGCGGCGTAGCCTGCGGAGACCGGTCGAACCGCTCCACCCGGGTCGGCCGGAGCGGGCTCCGGCGGGAGGATCCCGGCGGAGCGGGAAGCGGGCGCGGAGGGGATGCCCAAGGTCCCCACGTCGACGGAGTCGTCGTCGACGGGCGCCGGAGCGGTCGAGCGGCGCAGCGGAGGGGCGGGCGGATCCAGCCGCACACCGTCCGGGATCCGCGTGGGCGCGGTGTCGCTGGCGCGCGGCACGTACTGCGCCGAGTCCCTCGCCGCGTCGAGCGCGGTGCGGGGAACGGGACCGGTGCCGGTGTCGGGCTGTTCGTCGTTGCGCTCATCCATGCGAACGAGCCTCCTTCCGCTTGCGGTCAGTGTACCGGCGCCCCCTTCCGGGGCGCCGGGCCTTGGAGTGCCCGGGCCCCGGCTGCTAGGAGGGGTCCATGACGACGAGCAGATCGCCCGCGTCGACCTGCTGCGTCGCCGGCACGGCGAGCCTGCGGACGGTGCCCGCGACGGGCGTCGTGATGGCCGCCTCCATCTTCATCGCCTCGATCGTGGCGACGGCGGCGCCGGCTGCGATGCGATCGCCGACCGCGACCTTGAGCGTGACGACACCCGCGAAGGGAGCGGCGACCTGGCCGGGATCGGAGCGATCGGCCCTCTCGGCGCTCGTGGTCTCGACCGTGATCGTCCTGTCGCGCACGAACACGGGACGGAGCTGCCCGTTGAGCGTCGTCATCACGGTCCGCATCCCCTGGTCGTCCGCGTCGCCGACGGCCTCGAGGCCGACGTAGAGCCGGACGCCGCGCGACATCTCGACCACGTGCTCCTCCCCCTGGCGCAAGCCGTAGAGGTAGTCGGCCGTGTCGAGCGCCGACACGTCGCCGTACGCTTCGCGCACGCCGAGGAACTGCTCCGACGGACCGGGGAACAGCAGACGGTTCAGCGTCGCGCGCCTCGCTGCCGCGTCATCGCCGCCGAGCACCGCGCGGTCCTGCTCGGACACGTCGGCCACTGCGATCCGGACGTCGCGCCCCTCGAGCACCCGCGAGCGGAAGGGTTCGGGCCAGCCGCCGGGGAGCTCGCCGAGCTCTCCGGCCATGAATCCCACGACGGAGTCGGGGATGTCGTAGTTCTGCGGGTTCTCGGCGAAGTCGGCAGGATCGGCGTCGACCGCGGCCAGGTGCAGGGCGAGGTCGCCGACCACCTTGGACGACGGGGTCACCTTCGGCACGCGGCCCAGGATCCCGTTCGCTGCGGCGTAGAGGTCCTCGACGACCTCGAACCGGTCGGCGAGTCCGAGCGCGATGGCCTGCTGACGCAGGTTCGAGAGCTGACCGCCCGGGATCTCGTGGCGGTAGACGCGGCCGGTGGGGCCCGGCAGGCCCGACTCGAACGGGCGGTAGAGCCGACGGACGGCCTCCCAGTACGGCTCGAGGTCCGAGACGGCGCCGAGATCGAGCCCGGTGTCGCGAGGAGTGTGCGCGAGCGCGGCGACGAGCGCCGACAGGGACGGCTGACTGGTGGTGCCCGCCATCGGAGCCGAGGCGGCGTCGACCGCATCGGCCCCCGCCTCCGCCGCGGCGAGGAGCGTCGCGAGCTGGCCGCCCGGAGTGTCGTGCGTGTGCACGTGCACCGGGAGGTCGAACCTGGTGCGCAGCGCCTCGACGAGGCGCGCGGCGGCGTAGGGCCGCAGCAGACCCGCCATGTCCTTGATCGCGAGCACGTGCGCTCCCGCCTCGACGATCTGCTCGGCCAGGCGGAGGTAGTAGTCGAGCGTGTAGAGGTTCTCGGCCGGGTCGAGCAGGTCGCCCGTGTAGCAGACGGCGACCTCGGCGAGGGTGGTGCCGGTGGCGAGCACGGCGTCGATCGCGGGACGCATCTGCGAGACGTCGTTGAGGGCGTCGAAGATGCGGAAGACATCGATGCCCGACGCCGCGGCCTCCTGGACGAAGGCGTCGGTCACCTCGGTGGGGTAGGGCGTGTAGCCGACGGTGTTGCGCCCGCGCAGCAGCATCTGGATCGCGACGTTGGGCAGCGCGGAGCGCAGGGCGTCGAGCCGCTCCCACGGGTCCTCGCCGAGGAAGCGGAGCGCGACGTCGTAGGTCGCCCCGCCCCACGCTTCGACCGACAGCAGCTGCGGCGTCAGCCGGGCGACCGAGGGTGCCGCGGCGACGAGGTCGCGCGATCGCACCCGGGTGGCGAGCAGCGACTGGTGGGCGTCGCGGAAGGTCGTGTCGGTGACCGCGAGCGCCGTCTGGGCGCGCAGTGCGGCGGCGAACCCCCGCGGGCCGAGTTCGAGCAGGCGCTGACGCGACCCCGTCGGCGCGGGTGCGGAGAGATCGACGGCGGGCAGCTTGTCGACGGGCGGCAGTCCGGGCGGACGGGCGCCGTGCGGCTGGTTCACCGTGACCTCTGCGAGCCACGTCAGCAGCTTCGTGCCGCGGTCACGGGACTCCCGGCCGGCCAGCAGTCCCGGCCGCTCGTCGATGAAGGACGTGCTGAGGTCGCCGGCCGCGAAGGACGGATCCTCGAGCACAGCCTGCAGGAACGGGATGTTGGTCGAGACGCCGCGGATCCGGAACTCGGCCAGGGCGCGCTTGGCGCGTCCGACGGCCGCCTCGAAGTCCCGCCCGCGGCAAGTGAGCTTCGCGAGCATGGAGTCGAAGTGCGGGCTGATCTGCGCGCCCGGATTGATCGTGCCGCCGTCGAGCCGGATCCCGCCGCCGCCGGGCGAGCGGTAGGTCGTGATGCGGCCGGTGTCCGGCCGGAATCCGGCCGCCGGGTCCTCGGTCGTGATGCGGCACTGCAGCGCCGCGCCGTGCAGCCGCAGCTCGCCCTGGGTGAGGCCCAGCTCGGCGAGGGTCTGCCCGAACGCGATCCGCATCTGCGACGCGACGAGATCCACGTCGGTGACCTCCTCGGTCACGGTGTGCTCGACCTGGATGCGCGGGTTCATCTCGATGAAGACGTGCTCTCCCGCGCGCTCCCCCGCCGTGTCGAGGAGGAACTCGACCGTGCCCGCGTTGACGTACCCGATCGAGCGGGCGAAGGCGATGGCGTCCCGGTGCATGGCCTGCCGCGTCGCCTCGTCGAGGTTCGGCGCGGGCGCGATCTCGACGACCTTCTGGTGCCGTCGCTGCACCGAGCAGTCGCGCTCGAAGAGGTGGACGGTCTCGCCGGTCGCGTCGGCGAGGATCTGCACCTCGATGTGCCGGGGGCGGACCACCGCCTGCTCGAGGAACATCGTGGGGTCGCCGAACGCGCTGTCGGCTTCGCGCATGGCCGCTTCGAGGGCGGCGCGGAGGTCCTCCGGGGCGTCGACGCGACGCATGCCGCGGCCGCCCCCTCCGGCCACCGCCTTCGCGAAGATCGGGAACCCGATCCCCTCCGCTCCCGCGACGAGCTCGTCGAGATCGCGGGAGGCAGGAGTGGAGCGCAGCACCGGCACGCCGGCCGCGCTGGCGTGCTCCTTGGCCGTGACCTTGTTTCCCGCCATCTCGAGCACCCGTGCGGGTGGCCCGATGAAGGTGATGCCCGCCTCCGCCGCAGCACGCGCGAGCTCGGGGTTCTCGGAGAGGAAGCCGTAGCCGGGGTAGATCGCGTCGGCGCCGCACTCGCGTGCCACCCGGATGATCTCGGAGACGTCGAGGTACGCGCGGACCGGGTGCCCCTTCTCGCCGATCTGGTAGGCCTCGTCGGCCTTCAGCCGGTGCAGCGAGTTGCGATCCTCGTAGGGGAACACCGCCACCGTGCGCGCACCGAGCTCATACGCGGCGCGGAACGCCCGGATCGCGATCTCGCCGCGATTGGCCACAAGGATCTTCGAGAACACGGCAGTCCTTCGGGTCGGTCCTCCGCGGGCGACGAGGAGCCGGGGCCACGACGTCGGGACCCCTGCATCCGCCTCCCCGGCGGTGGGCGCGCAGGGAACGGTTAGGTTCTCCCACCCTAGTGAAAGTAAAGTAACCAGCCATGCATGTACTCAGCGTGAGCTCCCTCAAGGGCGGCGTCGGCAAGACCACGGTGACCCTCGGCCTCGCGTCCGCCGCGTTCTCCAAGGGTCTGCGAACGCTCGTGGTCGACCTCGACCCCCAGTCCGACGTCTCCACCGGGATGGACATCAACGTCGCCGGTCATCTGAACATCGCCGACGTGCTCACGTCGCCGAAGGAGAAGATCGTCCGCTCGGCCATCGCCCCCTCCGGATGGACGAAGGAGCACCACGGCACGATCGACGTGCTGATCGGCAGTCCCTCCGCGATCAACTTCGACGGACCGCACCCGAGCATCCGCGACATCTGGAAGCTGGAGGAGGCGCTCGCGAGCGTCGAGGCCGACTACGACCTCGTGCTCATTGACTGCGCTCCGTCGCTCAACGCGCTCACGCGCACGGCCTGGGCGGCGAGCGACCGCGTCGCCGTTGTCACCGAGCCCGGCCTCTTCTCGGTGGCCGCCGCCGACCGCGCTCTGCGCGCCATCGAGGAGATCCGGCGCGGCCTGAGCCCCCGGCTCCAGCCGCTCGGCATCATCGTCAACCGCGCCCGCGTGCAGTCGCTCGAGCACCAGTTCCGGATCAAGGAGCTGCGCGACATGTTCGGCCCGCTGGTCCTCAGCCCTCAGCTGCCCGAGCGCACGTCGCTCCAGCAGGCGCAGGGCGCGGCGAAGCCGGTGCACGTGTGGCCCGGCGAGAGCGCCCAGGAGATGGCGCACAACTTCGATCTGCTGCTGGACCGTGTCATCCGGACCGGCCGGATCGGCGAGCAGGTCCCGGCGGCGAAGTAGCGCCTCCCCCGTCTCGATCACGGCGTCGCAGCTCCGGCTGCGGCGCCGTCGTCGTCGGGCGGGGTGGTCGGCGCGGTGACAGTGGCTGCTGGCGGTGGTGGATCTCGATACGCCCGCGGCGCGGGCTACTCGATCAGCAGGGGCAGTCGGGTGCCTGCAGGTGACCGGTGCGGAGCGGTCAGCCGACCTTGCGGGATGCGCGGCGCTGGGCGAGCTCGTCCGTCGGATCGACGGACTGGTCGCCGAGGTCGACGAGGCTGGACTCGACCTCGCGGAGCACCTTGCCGACGGCGATGCCGAAGACGCCCTGTCCGCGGCTGAGGAGGTCGATGACCTCGTCATTGGAGGTGCAGAGGTAGACGCTCGCCCCGTCGCTCATCAGCGTGGTCTGAGCGAGGTCGTCGACCCCGGACTCGCGGAGCTGGTTGACGGCCGTGCGGATCTGCTGGAGCGAGATGCCGGTGTCGAGGAGTCGCTTCACGAGCTTGAGCACGAGGATGTCGCGGAAGCCGTAGAGGCGCTGCGTGCCAGAGCCGGAGGCCCCCCGAACCGTCGGCTCGACGAGCTCGGTGCGCGCCCAGTAGTCGAGCTGGCGGTAGGTGATGCCCGCGGCACGAGCCGCGACGGCACCGCGGTACCCCGCGTGCGCGTCGAGATCGGGCAGTCCGTCGGTGAACAGGACGAGGTCGCGCTGGCCGCTGACGTCGCGGCTGACTTCTCTCATCCCGTGGCCTTCCGGATCCGAAACGCCGGATCGTCCGAACGCGCTCCCTACGGTACTCACCCGGGGGTGCCGAGTAAACGACATCGGCTCCCGGGCCGCGGCGTGTCGTCGCGGCGGTCGGATCAGGAGCGCGAGATCCGCGTGAGGGCGCTGCGGACCATCGCCTGGCGGATGGTGCCTAGCTGCGCGGCGAGCCCCATCGCGTTCTCGGCGGCTCCCGCCGAACCGGAGGCGTCGCCCCGGCGCGCACTGGACGCGACGACGCTCTCGATGAGCGACATCTCGCGCTCCACGGCCACGCGCAGCGGACGGAGGTGGCGCGGCTCGATGCCCGAGCGGCCGAGCTCGACGAGGGCCTTGAGGGTCGTCGCGGCCTCCTCGCCGTAGAACTCGCCGCCGCGCACGAGGCCGGCGGCGATCGCCTCCTGGAGCAGGACGGTGCTCGCGCCGGCCTCCTGTGCGAGCTGATCGCGGGTGAGCCGCGTGGCAGGAGCGAGGAGCGAGGCGGGGCCGCCGCCCACTCCGCTCGGGAGCACAGGCTCGCGGCCCGCATCGACGTCGTCCAGGTAGCCCCGGATGACCTTGAGCGGGAGGTAGTGGTCGCGCTGGAGCGCCAGGATCATGCGCAGGCGCTCGACGTCGGCCGAGGAGAACTTGCGGTAGCCGGACTCGGTGCGGGCCGGCGAGACGAGTCCCTGCTCCTCGAGGAAGCGCAGCTTCGACGGGGTGACGTCCGGGAACTCCGTCGTCAGCCGGGACAGGACCTGCCCGATGCTCAGCAGAGCGGCCGGACCGGACGCGAGCGCCCGGGCGGTGGATCGCCCCACGGTCTACGCGTCCGGAGCGGCGACGAGGTCGGCGCGGGACGCGTAGAAGGTGAGTCGGAACTTGCCGACCTGCACCTCGGAGCCGTCGGTGAGGAGTGCGGATTCGATGCGCACGCCGTCGAAGTAGGTGCCGTTGAGCGAGCCGAGGTCGCGGACCTCGAAGCCGGTGCCTCGACGGACGAACTCCGCGTGGCGGCGCGAGACGGTGACGTCGTCGAGGAAGATGCCCGCGTCGGGGTGGCGGCCGACGGTGGTCGAATCGGTGTCGAGGAGGAAGCGCGCTCCGGTGTTGGGACCGCGGCGGACCACCAGCAGGGCGGATCCTGAGGGGAGCGCGCGCACCGCCTCGGCCTCCTCGCGGGAGGCGCGGTTGTCGAGCGCAGCGAGCTGCGCACCGATGTCGTCGGTGAACGTGAGCGTCGTGTCGGTCGAGGGCTCGACGGACTCGGACTTCAGCGGTTCGGTGGATGATGCTCCACGCACGGGCTCGGCCAAGACGTACCTCCTATCCGTTCAGCGTATCGGAATCCGGGCGGGCGCCGGACCCGGAGTTCTCGTCGCGCACCCCCGGACGAGCCCGGCGGTCTGCACGGCGTAGACGACACCGGCCCACCAGTAGAGGAACGCGCCCCACAGCGCGAAGGCCCACGCGATCGGCAGCGAGGCCGGGGCGAGGGCCGGGAACGCCTGCCCGAGCATGATCAGCGGCAGCGCGTAGAACAGGCAGAAGGTGGCGAACTTGCCCAGGTGGTGCACGGGCAGCGGCCCGTACCCCGTGTTGGCCAGGATCACGGCGAGGACGACGAGCATCAGATCGCGGGCCACCAGCACCGCGACCAGCCACCACGGCACGAGCTCGCGGAAGGCCAGGCCGAGCACGGTCGCGAAGATGTAGAGGCGGTCGGCGGCCGGATCGAGGACCCGCCCGAGGCGCGTCATCTGGTCGAAGCGGCGCGCTATCCAGCCGTCGAGGTAGTCGGTGAGGCTCGAGACCACGAGGGTGAGCAGCGCCAGCGCGTCCTCCCCCTCGATCACGAGGACGAGGAAGACCGGCACCAGGGCGAGGCGGACCATGCTCAGGACGTTCGGCACCGTCCAGATCCGGTCCTCCCCCGTGCGCGCCATGCGCCCAGCCTACGGGCGGGCTCCCGGCGCGCGGTCAGCGCTTGTCGCGCCAGACCCGCTCGAACGGCAGGCGCCAGGCGTGCGGCGCGATCAGCTGGTGGATCGCATTGGGGCCCCAGGAGCCGGGCGCGTACAGGCGCACGGGCGGCGGGTCCTGGAGCAGGGGAGCCGACACCTCCCACAGCCGTTCGATGCCCTCGGCGGTCGTGAAGAGGGTGTGATCCCCGCGCATCGCGTCGAGGATCAGGCGCTCGTAGGCCTCGAGGGCGTCTCCCGCGCGATCGGTCTCCTGCAGCGCGAACTGCATGCTGAGCTTGTCCAGGCGCATGCCGGGGCCCGGGCGCTTGCCGTAGAAGGACAGCGAGACCTTGGAGGCGTCGGCGAGGTCGAACGTGAGGTGGTCCGGCCCGTGGGCGCCGACTCCGGAGCCCTGCGGGAACATGCTCTTCGGGGGCTCGCGGAACGCGATCGAGATGATGCGCTGGCCCTCGGCCATGCGCTTGCCGGTGCGGAGGTAGAACGGCACTCCCGCCCAGCGCCAGTTGTCGATCTCGCACTTGAGCGCCACGAAGGTGTCGGTCTCGGAGTCGGGCGCCACCCCCGGCTCCTCGCGGTAGCCGATGTACTGGCCGCGCACGACGTTCTCGGGGTTCAGCGGGCGCATCGAGCGGAAGACCTTGTTCTTCTCCTCGCTGATGGCCTGCGGCTCGAGCGCGGTGGGCGGCTCCATCGCCATGAACGCGAGCACCTGGAAGAGGTGGGTGACGACCATGTCCTTGTAGGCGCCGGTCGACTCGTAGAACTCGGCGCGCCGGTCCAGAGTCAGCTTCTCGGGGATGTCGATCTGGACGTGGTCGATGAAGTTGCGGTTCCAGATCGGCTCGAAGAGGCCGTTGGCGAAGCGGAACGCGAGGATGTTCTGCGCCGGCTCCTTGCCCAGGAAGTGGTCGATCCGGAAGATCTGCTCCTCGTCGAACGTCTCGTGCAGCTCGGCGTTGAGGACGACGGCGCTCTCGAGGTCGACGCCGAAGGGCTTCTCCATGATGATGCGGGAGCGCTCGACGAGGCCTGCCTCGGCGAGCATCCGGACGACGGACAGCGCGGCCTTGGGCGGCACGCTGAGGTAGTGCAGCCGGCTGACGTCCGGGCCCAGCTCCTTCTCGGCCGACGTCACGGCCTCGGCGAGAGCCGCCGGACCCGCCGACTGCGGGACGTAGCAGAGCTTCGACGCGAACTCGTCCCACTGGGCGCGGGTCAGCGAGCGGCTGCCGAACTCGTCGTAGGCCAGCTTCGCGAAGGCGCGGAACGACTCGTCGTCGTGCTCCTCGAGGGAGGTCCCGACGATCCGGACGTCCGGCGCGAGGGAGGACAGCGCGAGGTGCGCCATGCCCGGGATGAGCTTGCGCCGGGCCAGATCGCCGACCGCACCGAAGAGCACGACGACGTGGGGCGCGGCCTGCTCGGTCTGGACGGCGGGCGCTGAGGGTGCGGGTGTCACGGTCACACCTTCGATCATTCCATTCCGAAACGGGACCGGGGCGTCATCTCCCGGATACGCACCGCCGCTAATGTCTCTCACGTGCCTCCGATCTCCGACGCGCCAGCCGCGACCGCAGCACCCGCCCCCTCCTCCGCCGACGGCACCGTCGCGCCGCCCCTGGACGACCGCATCCGTGCGGACGTCCACCTGCTAGGCGAGCTCCTCGGCCAGGTGCTCCGCGAGTCCGGGGACCCGTCCCTGTACACCGACGTGGAGCGCCTGCGCGCGCTGACGATCAGCGCGTACGACAGCGGTAGACCCGAGGACCTGGCCGACGCGGAGGCGTTCGTCGCGTCGCTCTCGGCCGAGCGGGCCGAGGAGGTGGCTCGCGCCTTCACATGCTACTTCCACCTCGTGAACGTGGCGGAGGAGTTCCACCGCGTCCGCGTGCTCCGCCAGCGCGAGGCGGACGCCGGCGCGCAGTCGCCGGAGGACTCGATCACCGCGTCGATCGCCACCCTCACGGCCGAGCTCGGCGAGGAGGAGGCGTTCGACCGCCTCTCGCGCCTCGAGTTCCGCCCGGTGCTCACCGCGCACCCCACCGAGGCCCGCCGTCGCGCGGTCGCCTCGACCATCCGCCGGATCAGCGCGCTGCTCGAGCAGCGCGACGACCCGCGCACGGGCGGCGTGGTGCTGCTCGAGAACCGCCGCCGTCTGCTGGCCGACGTCGACACCCTGTGGCGCACCGCCCCGCTGCGCGAGTCGAAGCCCTCGCCGCTGGACGAGGTGCGCACGGCCATGAGCGTCTTCGACGAGTCGCTCTTCTCGGTCCTCCCCCGCGTCTACCGCCGCCTGGACGACGCGCTCCTCGGCGAGGCCTCCGGCACCCGCGCCCCGATCGCCCCCGCGTTCGTGCGGCTCGGCACCTGGATCGGCGGCGACCGCGACGGCAACCCGTTCGTGACCGCCGAGACGACCCTGGAGGCCGTCGGCATCGCCTCCGAGCACGTGCTGATGGGCCTCGAGCGGGTCGCACGCCGCGTGGGCCGTGCTCTGACCCTCGATGCCGCGACCACTCCGCCCTCGGACGCGGTCCTCGCCCTCTGGTCGGCCTGCACCGACCGCGCGCCCGAGCTCGCGGCCGACATCGCCGACCGCTCCCCCAACGAGACCCACCGCCGCGTGCTGCTCTTCGCAGCGGAGCGACTCGCCGCGACGCGCTCCGGCGGCCCTCTCGCCTACTCCGCCGCCGCCGACCTGATGAGCGACCTGCGCACCCTGCAGGAGTCGCTCGTGGCGGCCGGCGACGCCCGCTCGGCGTACGGCGACCTGCAGAACATGATCTGGCAGGTCGAGACCTTCGGCTTCCACCTCGCCGAGATCGAGGTGCGCCAGCACTCGAAGGTGCACCGCGAGACGATCGCGGCCATCGAGGCCGGAGGCGAGCTCGACGAGCGCAGCGAGGAGGTGCTCGCCGTCTTCCGCGCGATCGCCACGGTGCAGGAGCGCTTCGGCGTGGACGCCGCGCGGCGCTACATCGTCTCGTTCACGCAGTCCTCGGACGACCTGCGGACCGTGTTCGAGCTGGCCGAGGCGGCGACGGAGGGGCACCCGCCGATCATCGACGCCGTCCCGCTCTTCGAGACCTTCGCCGACCTGGACGCGTCGACGGACATCCTCGCCGAGATGATCCGGCTGCCGCAGGTGCGCAGGCGCCTCGACGAGACCGGGAACCGCCTCGAGGTCATGCTCGGCTACTCCGACTCGTCGAAGGACGTCGGACCGGTCTCGGCGACCCTCGCGCTCTACGACGCCCAGGCGCGCATCGCGCAGTGGGCAGAGGACGAGGGCATCGTGCTCACGCTGTTCCACGGCCGAGGAGGAGCGCTGGGCCGCGGCGGCGGACCCGCCAACCGCGCCGTGCTGGCCCAGCCCCCGGGATCCGTCGACGGCCGCTTCAAGCTGACCGAGCAGGGAGAGGTGATTTTCGCGCGCTACGGCAACCCGGACATCGCGACGCGGCACATCGAGCAGGTGGCGGGGGCGACGCTCCTCGCCTCCTCCCCCTCGGTGGGCGACCGCAACGCCGAGGCGGCCGACCGCTTCCGCGACGTCGCGGCGACCATGGACCGCGAGTCGCGCAAGCGCTTCTTCGAGCTCGTGAAGGCGGACGGCTTCGCGCCGTGGTTCGCCCGGGTGACTCCGCAGGAGGAGGTCGGCCTGCTCGCACTGGGCTCGCGCCCCGCCCGCCGCGGTCTCTCGGTCGAGTCGCTCGAGGACCTGCGGGCGATCCCGTGGGTGTTCGCCTGGACCCAGGCGCGGGTGAACCTCACCGGCTGGTTCGGTCTCGGCAGCGCCCTCGAGGCGGTCGGCGACCTGGAGCTGCTGCGGTCGGCGTACGCGTCGTGGCCGCTGTTCACCACGATGATCGACAACGTCGAGATGTCGCTCGCCAAGACCGACGAGGGCATCGCCCGCCGCTATCTGGCCCTCGACTCCCGGGAGGACCTCGCGGGCCTCGTGCTCGACGAGATGGAGCGCACCCGTCGCTGGGTGCTCTCGATCACGGGCGAGGAGAGCCTGCTCACCGGGCACCGGGTGCTGGGCCGCGCCGTGCGCCTGCGCACGCCCTACGTCAACGCGCTGTCGCTCCTGCAGCTGCGCGCCCTCCGCGCGCTGCGCACGGACCCGGGCGGATCCGGCACCGAGCAGAATCAGCGCCTGCTGCTGCTGGCCGTCAACGGCGTCGCCGCCGGCCTGCAGAACACGGGCTGATCGAGTCCCTCGAACGACGGAACCCCCCGCGACCATCCGGTCGGCGGGGGTTCCGTCGTTCGTGCTGGAGATCAGCCGATGGCGGTCGGCATCGGATCGGGCCCGATCAGATCTGGGCGCCGTCGGCGAACTGCTCGGGGCCGGCCGCCGCCTGAGCGGCCTTCGCCTCGTCGTACTGGCGGCGCACCTCGACCATGTCGAGGCCGCGGACCTGCTCGATCAGGTTGTCGAGCGCGGGAGCGGGGAGGGCGCCGGGCTGCGCCATCAGCGGGATGCCGTCGCGGTAGACGACGAGGGTCGGGATGGAGGAGATGCCGTAGCTCGCGGCGAGCTGCTGCTGATCCTCCGTGTCGACCTTCGCGAAGACGATGTCGGAGTTCTTGTCGCTCGACGCCTCGAAGACCGGGGCGAACTGGCGGCACGGGCCGCACCAGGCCGCCCAGAAGTCGATGAGGACGATGCCGTCGGAGACGGTCTCGTCGTGGGAGTCGAGGGTCATCGCAGTCGTAGCCATGCCGGATCCAACCCCCGACGGAGCGCGGCTATTCCCGGTGGCCCGCCTGGTCCTCCGCGGCGAGGCGGTCGAGCAGGGCGCGGGGCCCGACGGCGCTCGCTCCGAGCGCCTCGATGCGGGCGACGAGTCCCCGGTCGGCGGTGACGACGCGGGCGGGGGCGTGCAGACCCGCGACCAGGGCGACGATCGCGTCGTCGCCGGACCCCTCGGCCGACTCGATGCGGAGGCGGCCCGGCGCGGACGCAGCGAGGGCCGCGCCGGAACCGGCGTCCCGCGCGGCTCCCTCGAGCACGACCGCGATCAGCGGCCAGACCCGGTCGGCGTCGACGCCGAGCACGGCTCCGGGCAGTCCGTCGACGCTCAGCCGGGCGAGGCCGAGAAGGAGCCGCTCGGCCGCTCCGGCGCGGTCGCGCCACCAGCCGTCGGGCCGGGAGCCGACGACGTTCGCGGCATCGACGACGAGCACCGGCAGAGCTGCATCGAGGTCGCGGAGCCCGCTCCAGGAGGCGCCGAAGCCCGGATGCAGCGGGAGCGAGTCCACGTCGTCCGGAGCGACCCAGCGCAGCTCGGTGCTCTCGGCGTCGGTGATCACGGGCTCGAAGTGCTCGAGCGCGTGCGCGAGGACCGTCGTGTAGCTCCACGGCCCGATGGTCACGACGCTCGCGGCGTCGGGCACGACGATCGCGACCGGGACGCCCGCCTCCTCGGCCGACTCCCGCAGGGCCGCCTCGAAGGCGCTCTCCTCCGGGTGCCGTGCGCCGCCGGGCAGGCCCCAGGTGCCGCCGAAGTGGCTCCACGCGACGCGGTGCTGCAGGAGGATGCGGCCGTCGGGATCGCGCAGCAGCAGTCCGGCGGCGCCGAAGCGGCCCCAGAACCGGCGCCCGTCCCCGATCTCGACCCAGCCGTCGCCGAGCGACGCGTCGAAGGGGTGGCGCGGAAGGGCGGCGTCGCCGCCGCTGTCGTTGCCGGTCATGCCCTCCAGCCTGGCACACCGCGCCGGGCGAGCCGGACGGCGGGACGCCGCGTGACTGGCAGAATCGGACGATGCGCCGCTCGGGAGTCCTCCGCCTCGCGACCGTGCTCTGGATCGGCGTGATCGCGCTGATCACGCTGACGCCGGCCCCCTACCCGGCCGGTGAGCCGTCCGAGCTCGTGCGCTCGATCATCGCGTTCCTCGGGTCCACTCCGCTGACCGCGTGGTTCGACTACGACGTCGCCGAGTTCACCGCCAATGTGCTGATGCTCGTGCCGCTGGGCGCCCTGCTCGCCGCGCAGCTTCCGCCGCGCAGCCGTCTCCTCGCCGCGCTGACGGGGCTCGGCGTCTCGGTGCTCGTCGAGACGATCCAGCTGCTCTGGCTGCCGTCGCGCGTCGCCGACGTCCGCGATCTCGTGTCGAACGGGCTCGGCTCGCTCCTGGGCGCCCTGCTGGTGATCGTGCTCCTGCCCCGCCCCTCCCCCCGCAGCACCGCCCGGAAGGACCGCACCGCCCATGCCCGCTGAGACCCTCGTCCTGCTCGATCGCCCGTCCGCCGAGGCGCCGGCCCGCGGACTCCCCTCCCCGGTCGTCGTGGACCCGAGCGGAGTGGGCGGCATCGACGTCACCGACCTCGGCTTCACCCGGGGCGACGGGGTCTTCGAGACGATCAACCTGGTCGACGGCCGGCTGCAGGCGCTCGACGCCCACCTCGACCGCTTCGCGAGCTCGGCGCGGATGCTGGAGCTGGTCGCCCCGGACCGCGAGGCGTGGCTCCTCGCGATCCGGACCGCGGTCGCCGCGCACCCACCGGTGCCGGAGGCGATGGTGAAGACGATCCTGACTCGCGGCCTCGAGGGCGCCGGTCGCCCCACGGGCGTCGTCTTCGTGCAGACGAGCCCGGACTTCACCTCGGCGAGGCGGGAGGGGGTGCGCATCGTGCTGCTGGACCGCGGGCTCCGCTCCGACGTGCGCGAGACGTCGCCCTGGCTGCTCGCGGGGGCGAAGACGCTGTCGTACGCGGTGAACCGCGCGGCCGCCCGCGAGGCGGCGCGCCGCGGAGCCGACGACGCCCTGTTCGTCTCGAGCGACGGCTTCCTGCTGGAGGGTCCGACGTCGAACCTCGTGCTGCTCTCGGACGGCGTGCTGCTGACTCCGCCGCCGAGCCTCGGGCTCCTGCCCGGGACGACGCAGGCGGATCTCTTCGCACTGGCGCCGGGACTGGGGCTGGACGGCGCCCACCGCGCGCTGCGCGAGGAGGACCTGGAGGCCGCCGACGCCGCCTGGCTGGTCTCGAGCGCGCGCAACGCCGCTCCGATCCGCGCCGTCGACGGTCGGGAGCGCCGCGTTGATCCTGCCCTGTCGGCCAGGATCAACGCGGCGCTGCTCGCCCGCTGACGACGCGGTCGATCCGGGGCCGAGCGCTCAGGAGAGGTCGGTGACGTCCGTCGTCGTGCGGCTGATCATGCCTCCGCGCACGCGCACGGCGGCGGGATCGAGATCGACGCCCTCGCGCTGATCAGCGGCCTCGTCGTTGATGACGGCCGAGACCAGGCCGCGCCAGTCGGTGCCCTCGGCGACGGCGTCCTCGGATCCGAGACGGCTGGAGACGAACACGGCCTCCGACTCCTCCCCCGCGTGCGAGATGACGGCCAGCGTGCCGACGGCGCGGCCGTCGGGGTGGCGGACCTGCCACTCCTCGTGTCCAGACGGGACGAGGGAGAACGTGCCTCCGGCGTGCTCGAAGGGCGTGTCGCGCAGCTCGGACGGCAGACCGCTGTGCGGGGGCGCGCCGCGGGTGGGGACGCCGGTGCCGCCCTCGGAGGAGCGGGCGCTCGTCGTGCTCATCCCCACGTCGGCCGAGGTGCCCGCCGCGGTGCTCGTCGCGGTGCCCTCCGCGACGGGAGCGTCCTCCTGGCCGGTGTAGGTGCTGCCGTTGGGGTTCGATCCGGTGTTCGGTCCGTCGGTGCTCATGAGGTTCTCCTTGTCGGGCGGTCCGGGAGGACCGCGTCGTGCTCGGGTTCGTAGACTGGTGGGATGCAGATCCCGGTCACCGGCGCCGTGCGCGTGGACGCCTGGCTGTGGGCGGTCCGCGTGTACAAGACGCGCTCGGCCGCCACGTCGGCGGCTCGCGCGGGCCACATCCGCGTGAACGGCGAGCGTGCGAAGGCGGCGCAGACCGTGAAGGTCGGCGACGAGGTCCGCGCGCGCATCGCCGGATTCGACCGGCGCCTGATCGTGCGCGGGCTGATCGTGAAGCGCGTCGGCGCGCCGATCGCCGCGGAGTGCGCGGAGGATCTCACTCCGCCGCCCCCGCCGCGCGAATCGGCGCCCGCGATCATCGAGCGCGACCGGGGCGCCGGGCGGCCGACGAAGCGCGACCGCCGCGAGATCGAGCGCCTGCGCGGCTTCTGATGGTCACGGCGCGAGGGCCCGCAGCCGCTCGAGGAGGCCGTCGGCCGCCTCGTCGAGGAAGCGCTGCTGGAGCTCGTCCCCGACCTGGACCAGGGCGATGTCGGTGAAGCCCGCCTCGATGTAGGGGACGAAGCTCTCGGCGAGCTCGTCGAGGTCGGGGCCGCAGGCGATCTGCTCGGCGACGTCCTCGGGACGGACGAACTTCGACGCTCCGGAGAAGCCCGCCGGGGTCGGGAGGTCGGCGTTCACGGACCAGCCGCCGGCGAACCAGCGGAACTGCTCGTGCGCGAGGGCGATGCCCTGCTCCTTGTCCGGCGCCCAGCAGATCGGGATCTGGCCGATGGTGCGCGAGGGCGCGGCGTCGGCTCCGCGGACCGCGGTCCACTGCGAGATCAGCTCGGCGTCGGGCTCGGTGGTGATGAGGTGGTCGCCCAGCGGGGCGAAGCGCTCGATCGACTTCTCGCCCGAGACGGCGAGGCCGATCTCGACGGGCCGGTCGGGCAGGTCCCAGATCCGCGCCGAGTCGACGCGGAAGTACTCGCCCTCCCAGGTGACCAGCTCGCCGGTGTGCAGCGCGCGGATGATGTGCACCGCCTCCTCGAGCATGTCCTGGCGGACCGAGACCGCGGGCCAGCCCTCGCCGACCACGTGCTCGTTGAGGTTCTCCCCCGAGCCCAGGCCCAGGGTGAAGCGGTCGTCGGAGAGGATCGCGAGGGTCGCCGCCTTCTGCGCGACGACCGCGGGGTGGTAGCGGATCGTCGGGGCGGTGACGTAGGTCGTGAGGTCGATGGTCGAGGTGGCCTGCGCGACCGCGCCGAGCATCGTCCAGGCGTAGGAGGCGTGGCCCTGCTCGGTCAGCCACGGCGAGTAGTGGTCGCTCGAGACCGCGAACTCGAAGCCGTGCCGCTCGGCGTCGACCGCGTAGCCGACCAGCTGCTTGGGTCCGCTCTGCTCCGTCATCAGGGTGTATCCGAATCGCACCATGGTCGCTCCTCGTTCCGCTCGTGGGGCGTGCCCGCGGGCACCGTCCCATCGTGCGCGGCGACCCCGGCGCGTGCTAACCCCTTGCACGGGTCGGCGGAGGCGGCTAGCGCCGCGTCAGACGAAGCGGACGCGGTTCTGCACGCGGGTGCGGACCTCGAACGACTCGCCGTAGCCGCCGAGCCGATCGTCGGTTCCCGAGCGCAGCAACTGCGGCAGGAGCGAGCGCCGGATCACCACGGCGCCCTGGTGGCGGCCGCGCTCGACCTGCTCGTAGGGCTGCTCGAGCCCGTCGTCCGGCACCACCACGACGCTCGCGGAGAAGCGGACTCCGAGCTCGCGGCCGAGGCGGCGCGCCGCCTTGGACAGCGACGCGATCGGCTTCTCGTCCTCCCGGATGCCCGGGCCCTCGAGCTCGCCCTTGCGCAAGCGGACGGGATCGCCCCAGTCCGCCGAGGTGAGGGCGAGAAGGCCCGACGGTCCGAGCACGACGTGGTCGACCTTGAGCCCGCCGTCGCCGACGGCGACGTCGTTCCAGACCGTGTACGCGATGCCGAGGGAGGCGACGAGGGACGCGGTCGCCTCCTCGGCCTGCGCCTTGGCCAGCCAGCTGCGCACCTCGCGCGGGGCCGAGCGGACGATCGCGGGATCGAACGGATCGTCGACGTCGACACCGCGGCCGAGCCACTCGCGCACGAGGCGCAGGTAGTACTCGCGCGCCGCTCCGCCCGGGTGGCCGTAGGAGCGGGCCCGGACGGCCGAGGCCGTCTGCGGGCGAGGCGAGCCGGTGTAGGGCGACTGCGGCGACTGCGCCCCCGGAGCCGGAGCTCCGCGGTCGTAGTCGCTCCGCGCGGAGGCGCTGCCGATCCGCTCCCAGGCGAGCTGGACGGCGTGGAACGAGGCGGCGTCCCCGCCCGTGTCCGGGTGGGTCTCGCGGAGCAGGCGGCGGTACGCCTTCCTCAGCTCGTCGTCGGACGCGGTCGCGGGGACGCCGAGGACCTCGTAGGGCGTGCGGGCGGCGTGGCTGTCGGGCATGGTCTTCCGGAGGGGTCGGGGGCGGTGCGGGCACCGGGTCCTCGAGCATATCGGCGGGGGCCGGGTGCCCGATGGGAGCCCGCACCGCACCCGCTCGGAACGCGCCGCGAGCGGCTGCTCAGCCCTCGGCGAGCATCTCGCGCACCATCGGGATCACGCGGGTGCCGTAGAGCTCGAGGTTGTGCATGATCGCGGCGTGCGGGAGGGTGCCCGCGCTGTACTTGAGGTCGAAGCGGTCGATGCCCAGGGCGCCGATCGTGTTCGCGATCTTGCGGGCCACGGTCTCGGGCGATCCCACGTGCAGGGCGCCGTCGGGGCCCGCTTCCTCCGCGAAGCGCTCGGGGGTGAGCGGGGACCAGCCGCGCTCGCGGCCGATGGCGTCGGCCATGCCCTTGTAGTGCGGGAAGTAGAGCTCGCGCGCCTCCTCGTCGGTGTCGGCGACGAAGCCCGGCGAGTGCACGGCGACCGGGAGCCGGGGCTGCTCGAGCTGGTCGAGCGCACGGCCGAACAGATCGACGTAGGGGCGGAACCGCGCGGGCGATCCGCCGATGATCGCGAGCACGAGCGGGAAGCCGAAGCGCGCCGCGCGCACCACCGACTCCGGGCTGCCGCCCACGCCGATCCAGGTGCGCAGGCGCCGTCCGCTCTCGACGGACGGATAGACGCTCTGCTGGGTGAGCGCGGCGCGGGTGCGACCCTCCCAGGTGACCGGACCGCCCTCGACGAGCGCGTGGAACAGCTCCAGCTTCTCCTCGAAGAGGAGTTCGTACTGGGAGAGGTCGAGACCGAAGAGCGGGAAGGACTCGGTGAAGGAGCCGCGGCCGAGGATGACCTCGGCGCGGCCGCCGGAGAGGCCGTCGAGCGTCGCGAAGCGCTGGTAGACCCGCACGGGGTCGTCGGAGGAGAGGACCGTGACCGCGGAGCCGAGGTGGATGCGCTCGGTCCGCCCCGCGATCGCGGCGAGGACCACGTCGGGCGCGCTGACCGCGAAGTCGGCGCGGTGGTGCTCGCCGATGCCGAAGAAGTCGATGCCGACGGCGTCCGCGTGGACGCCCTCCTCGACGACGTCGCGCAGCACCTGGCCGTGCGGGAGCAGGGCGCCGTCGGCGCCGCGGGTGACGTCGCCGAACGTGTCGACCCCGAACTTCACTTCATGCGTACTCATGGACTTCTGCAACCTCCCGGCGACGAGGACTATTCCTCGACGGCGCCGTTCAGGACGATATCGGCCTCCTCGACCTCCGGCGGCACGACCCCGGCGGCGAGGGCCGGCTCGCGGTACGCGCGGCCGAGCGTGGCCGTGGTGTCGTGCGCGTTCAGACCGCTCGGGTTGGGGAGCACCCAGAGCGGGACTCCCGCGATGCCCTCCTCCTGACGGCCCTGCTTCGCGGTGCGGCGGCCGAACGCGGCGCGGTAGGCGGTGATCCCGACCATCGCCACGACCGACGGGCGGACGCGCTCGACCGTGGCGACCAGTCGGTCCGCTCCGGCGCGGAGCTCGGCCGCCGTCAGCTCGTCGGCTCGCGCGGTGGCGCGGGAGGCCAGATTCGTGATGCCGACGCCGCGCTCGATCAGGAGGCGGCGGTCGTCCTCGCTCATCCCCTCCGACACGCGCATCGGCCGCTCGAGGATCCCTGCCGCGAGCAGCGCCGGGTAGAAGCGGTTGCCGGGATGGGCGAAGTGCGCGCCCGTCGCCGCCGTCCAGAGCCCGGGGTTGATGCCGACGAACAGGAGCCGGACGCGGGGCCCCAGCAGGTCCTCGACGGTGCGGTCGCGGAACGAGGCGAGCTCGGCGCGGGTGAACGGCATGACTCCATCCTGCCGCGCGGCGGCGTCCGCAAGTGCTCGCCGAGCCCTGCGCGGGGTGGAAGCATGGAGGCATGACGAACGCATCCCAGGACCACCCGATCCAGCACGGCAGCGACGACGCGGTCCAGGACGAGAAGGTGCAGGGGATCCTGCTCCAGGTCGCCGGAGACCTCCAGCTGCGGCCCGACGAGGACCCGGAGGCACTGCTGCGCCAGCGGCTGCGCGACACGCGCATCGAGATCCCGGAGGAGAGCATCGCCGGGCTCGCGAAGCGGATCCCCGGGCTGGACCAGCGCAGCGACGGCGAGATGAACCCCGGAGCGCACTGACCGCTCGCCGGCCGCGCTACTCCGGGACCGCCGGGCCCTTGCGGTGGTGGTCGAACACGATGCTCGTACGGGTCGACGCCACCGCCGGGTGCGCCGACAGGTTCGACACCACGAAGTCGCGCACATCGTTCGAGTCGCGGACCGCGACGTGGATGATGAAGTCCTCGGAGCCGCCGAGGAAGAAGAGCTGGACGACCTCGGGCAGCGCCCGGATCTCATCGGCGAACCGCGTGATCGCCTGGCGCTGACCGACGCGGATGCTGACGCTGATCAGGGCCTGCAGTGCGAGTCCGAGCGCGGCCGGGTCGAGCTCGGCGGTGAAGCCCGTGATGATGCCGCGGTCCAGGAGCGAGCGCACCCGCGAGACGCACGTGGACGCCGCGATGCCGGCCTGCTCGGCGAGGCGGCTGTTGGGCGTCCGGGCATCCGCGCGCAGCAGCCGGACCAGCGTGCGATCGACCGGGTCGAGATCGCCGAGGTCGTGCAGATCCTTCGGTCTCATCCGCCCCACCTGTTCTCGCACCGCTGATCCTGCGGATCTGGCGGCGATCATCGACGATCCTGCGGAACGTCATCTGTTCGGAACACGATCTTCGCACGATAGGACCGACGTCGGCGCAGGATCGGCGTCCACCGCCCAGTGCCGGGCGCCGCACCTCGGGCGCCCGCGAGTCGAGGAGCCGTCATGCGCATCGGGATCCCCAGCGAGATCAAGAACAACGAGAGCCGCGTCGCCGCGACGCCCGCCGGCGTCCACGAGCTCGTCCGGCGCGGGCACGACGTGCTCGTGCAGTCCGGCGCGGGCCTGGGCTCGCACCTCCGCGACGAGGACTTCACCGCCGCCGGAGCCCGGCTCGCCGCGGACGCCGACGAGGTCTGGGGCGAGGCGGACCTGATCCTGAAGGTCAAGGAGCCGATCGCGGCGGAGTACCCGCGGATGCGCTCGGGGCAGGTGCTCTTCACCTACCTGCACCTGGCGGCGTCGCGCGACTGCACCGACGCGCTGCTCGCCTCCGGCACCACCGCGATCGCCTACGAGACGGTGCAGCTCCCCGATCGCCGGCTGCCGCTGCTCTCGCCGATGAGCGAGGTCGCGGGGCGCCTCTCGATCACCGTCGGGGCGTACCACCTGATGAGCCCGACCGGAGGGCGCGGCACGCTCCTGGGCGGAGTGCCCGGCACACCCAAGGCGAAGGTCGTGGTGATCGGCGGAGGAGTCGCCGGAGAGCACGCCGCGGCCAACGCCCTCGGGATGGGCGCGGACGTCACCGTCGTCGACCTGTCGCTCCCCCGCCTGCGCGAGCTCGAGAACCGGTTCGGCGGCGCGGTGCAGACCCGGGCGTCGTCGACCTACGAGATCGCCGCCCAGGTCGCCGAGGCCGATCTGGTCGTCGGCTCCGTCCTGATCCCGGGGGCACGCGCTCCGAAGCTCGTGACGGACGAGATGGTCGCCACCATGAAGGCGGGCTCCGTGCTGGTCGACATCGCGATCGACCAGGGCGGCTGCTTCGAGGGCTCGCGGCCGACCACGCACGACGATCCCGTCTTCGCGGTGCACGACAGCGTCTACTACTGCGTGGCGAACATGCCCGGTGCAGTTCCCGAGACCTCGACGCGCGCCCTCACGAACGCGACGCTCCCCTACGTCGTGGCTCTGGCCGACCGCGGATGGGAGGGGGCGCTGTCGGCCGACCCGTCCCTGGCGAAGGGCCTCAGCATCCACGAGGGGCACGTGGTGAACGCGGCGGTCGCGGAGTCGTTCGGGCTGCCCGTCACCCGCGTGGACGAGCTGCTGGGCGGAAGCCACGACGGCTGAGCGCCCACACCGCCGCTCCTGCCGCGAGCACGGCGGCGGAGAGGCCGACGACGTGGAGGACGAGGGACGGCGCGCCGTTCGCGGGAAGCAGGAAGCCGTAGGGGACCCAGCCGTCCGTGCGTCCGCGGATCAGGACGACGACGAGCCACACGAGCGGGTGGACCAGGACGACGGGCAGGGCGGACCAGCGCAGCCGGCGGCGGTCGGCGACCAGCGCCCAGTCGAGGACCGCGAGCAGCGGGAGCACGACGTGCAGGAGCACGCTGACCCAGGTCGGGGCGGATCCGGTGCCCGGGACGAGGGTGTTGTAGATCGCGCCGACCACGATCAACGACGCCGTCGCGATGCCCCGGACGAGATCGAACGCCGCCGACGGGCGCTGCCCGGCGATCGCGATCGCGCCGGACGCGAGGAGCACGACGGCGAAGAGGGCGCTCGTCTGATTCGTGAAGTAGCCGAAGTAGTCGAGCGGGGCGCCGTCACCGGCGGCGAGGCGGAGGCCGTACGCGTAGCCGAGGACCCCGAGGACGACGAGTGCCAGGGAGATGCGCAGCACGGCCACGGCGGCCGGGGTCGGCGCACCGGCGCGCCGGTCGCTCATGCAGCGCTCGGGGGGTCGTCGTCCCCGACCTCGCCCCGCCGGCTCAGCCACCCCGGTCCCTCGCTGCGGAGGCGCCGCCGATCATCGCTCGGCGTGCCGTCGGCTCCCGGCGCGGCCGGCGCCGCGGACCGGTGGATCAGGAGCCGGACCTGCTGCACGACTCCCATCACCACTCCGGCGCCGAACAGCGGCAGACCGAGCAGGAGCACGAACCACAGCGGGGCGTGGCGGCGCGAACCGCCGATGTCTGCCTGGAGGTCCCAGCCGGCGTCGGCCGCCAGGACCACGATCGCGAGCACGAAGACGGCGCTGACGAGCGACAGCGCCCAGGGGTGCTCCTGGAGGTAGGCCTGCGTGCGGTGCGAGCGCGTCCCCCTGGCCATGACCCGATCCTACGGACGGACGGGAGCGCCGGGCCGCCGGCCCCGCCCACGACGAGCGGGCGCGCACCGCGTCAGGTGCCCGACTCGGCCCCCGCTGAGCGGTAGTCGACCGCCCAGGCCGCCCCGAGCGCGAACAGGGTGGAGACCCCGTGGTGCTCCATGGCGGCGGCGACCCGACGACGGCCGGTGCGCGGATTGATGCCGAGCCGGTAGGACGCGGTCTCGAGGGTGATGCCCGTGCGCATCAGGCGCAGGAGCGGGGTCCAGTGCTCCTCGACGGCGTCCACCGGGACGGCCTGCCGCCAGAGCTCCTCGAAGTACGAGCCGACCAGCCCGGCGAGGGCGGGATGCCGCAGGCCCAGCACGCTCGTCGGCCGGGTCTCGCCCCACTCGAACGGCACCGCCAGGTACTCGCCGTCGACCCAGAACCAGCTGGGCGGGGTCTCGAGCAGCCGGTACTCCACGCCCGCCTGCTGGTACGCCTCGATCCGGGCGAGCACGCGCGGGTCGCGGATCCCCTCGGACGGGATGATGACCCGCACGCGGTCCTTAGCGGCCAGTGCGCGTCCGAAGCGCAGCGCCCGCTCGGTCGGCGGATCGAGGAAGCGCTCGACATCCGGCAGGACCGCGATGAGGGTTCCGGAGTCGCGGCGGACGAGATCGAACCAGAGGTCCTCGGAGGCGTGCGGTCCGTGGCGCAGGAGGGTGGGCACGAGGTCGCCGGACACCTCGCCGACCGACCAGGCTCCGAGCAGGCCCTGCAGCTCGGCCACGATGCCCTCGATGCCGTCGGTCGACTCCCGGGTGGCGCGGCGGGCCGCCGCCGTGTGCTGCGCGATCCGCAGGCCGGCCCACTCGGCCGGCGGGACGTAGGAGAGCAGCTCGCCCTCGCCCGCCAGCAGCCCTCGGCCGCGGAGCCGCTCGGCCCCCGCCGCCACCTCGGACGGATCGAGGTGGGTGAGCTCGGCCGCCTCGGCCAGAGTGCCCGGACGACCGCGGTGCAGTGCTGCGAGCAGATTCTCGTCGTCCATCGGTCTCCAGTGCTCGGCGGGCCCTGGGACGACAGTGCCCTGATGCGGACAGGGGTGCAAGCGGAACTCGCTCCGCGGCCGACCCGGAGAGGACAGAAGAGGGCTACAGGGACGATCGTCGTCTGACTCCTCTCCACCCACCGCGAGTACGCCGAGCGCGGGTGCGCGAGGTGCGGGATCGCGAGGTGCGGGATCCCGAGGTCGATCGGGGGACTCCCTCAGCGGCCTCACGCTCCTCGGACTCGTCAGGCGCGAGGGATCGGAGCCAGTCGTTCGTCCGATCGAGGGCGAGGCGCTGATCCAGTGGCGCCTGAGGCCCGTGGACATCGGGGGCCGTCTTGACGAGAACGTCGCGGACGACTCGCTCGATGGCGTCCTCGAGCATGGAGAGGCGCCGAGGCGTGACGTCTTCCCTGGACCGGATGCCTGCGAGGAGGAGCAGCCGGACGAGACGTGTGCGCAGAGCGAGATCGCGCCGAGAAGGCGACGGCGAAGCGAGATCGATCGGGCCGCGCGCGCTGTCGGCTCTGTCGATCAGGTCGGCGAACGACTTCCTCTCCTTGCCGATCCTCTCGCGCTCCTTCCGGACCCTCTCGGAGGACGCGATGAGGGCGACCTCCTGCTCCGACTCCGGCGGCAGGCCCTCCCACGGTTCGCGGCCCTCGATCAGACCGAGGCGACGACTGAGTTCGTCGATGACCGGATCAGAACGCCACCTCCACCCGTAGTGGCGTGACACGACCAGGACGTCCCGCCACTCGAGGACGGGTTCACGGGCGGGTGAGCGGCCCGCGGGAATATCGAGCTCCGGGTCGTGCGGGATCCATGCGCGGATCGCCGACTGCTCGCAGGCGGTCCGGAAGAGCTCGATCGCTCTCGGAGAGATCGAGCCGCCTCGCGACAGCATGCACGCCGCGCTGTACGCGATCGGCGGATCGGAGTGCGCCATGGCGCGACGGAGCCAGCGATCCCGCCACCGGGTGCCGAGCAGTAGGTCTGCGACGGCCGTGTCCCAGACTCGAGCGACGAGGTGGGCCCCCGCCGTGCGCGGTCGGACGGGCGTCCTGCCGGAGCAGACGACGGACGCGGAGGCGACGACGAGTGTCCCCGAGTAGATCACCCGCCGACCGCTCGGGGTCATCACGATCGTTCCGGCGGGGACCGTCGAGAGGCGCGTACCCGGCTCCACCCGGATCTGGGTCCCCTCGGGCAGGGAGAGTCGCGGTCCGACGGCGCCTCGGGGGATAAAGCCGAGCACGCCCGACTCACAGGTCACCGCGGTCGCCGACACGAGGCTCACCCTCGGTCGGGAAGCGGGGTCGCAGGTGCACCACCTCCTCTGCGGCTCAGGTGCCCCACCCGCCTTCGCGAGGCAGACGCACTCCCAGAGGGTCGCTCCGGGAGCGAGTACCACCGATGTTCCAGCCGCCATCGAGAAGGCGTGGTGGCGGCGGGAGTCCGCCGTCTCGGCCGGGTCCTGCTCCGCGAGGGTCACCGCTGCACTGACTGCGAGCTCCGCACGGATCCCCTCCCGCAGCGCACGGCTCGCGCGTCGGCGGAACGGCCACCTCAGGAAGGCGCCTCGGAGGAAGACGAGCGAGTGCAGTCGTTTGAGAGCCGTCTCGTAGCGCTCGGGCGATTCCCCTCCGTTTCTGGCGAGAGCGAGATAGGTCGCGAGTACACGACAGCGCAGATCGACGACCGCGCGCCCGGAGCCGTGGAAATCGAATCGGCGCTGCTCGTCGAACTCCCACAACCAGTCCCGGTACGCGTGGATGGCGGCACGGTCGCCCGCCAGACGGAATCGGGTCCGCTGCAGTGCCACTTCGACGGCGAGATTCCCTGGATCGCGCTCCCTGGCCAGCGTCAGCAGCCGAAGGGCCGACTCGCGGTCGTATCGGAAACGTGTCGTGGCGATGGAGTGCAACGCCAGGGCGTGCGCGTCCGACGCCCCGGCGAGTGACCCGAAGCCGGGATGCGCTCGAGCTGCGGCGATGACGAAGGAGGCCGCCGCGAGAAGGATCCTGTCGCGCTCCCGTTCCTCCCCGGTCCGAGCCAGCGGAAGCTCCCACTCGCTGTCGTCCATCGACTCGTCGAGGATCACCCGCCCGTTGCGGCGCACCGTCAGATGCACGTCGTCGCTGACGACTGTCACGGTGACGACCCACGGCGTCAGGGCCGAGAACCACAGGATCGCGGCCTTCGCCGCCCCGACGAGCCTCGCCGGCACGGCGAGCTTTCCGGCGATCGGCACTCCTGTGACGGGAAGATCCTCGATCGCTCGACGCACGAGTGCTTCGACGCTGTCGCCGGGAGCCGGGAGCTCGATCGATCCGGCATCACTTCTGCAGAGCGTCCTGACTCCCGCCGCGAAACGCTTCGCGACCTCCGACTGGCTCTTCGACAGGTCAGGGGCGGAGGGGGCCGCTCGCGGAGACGGAGCAGCCCCTCGCGGACCTGCCGCAGTCGCGGCGGTGGTCGACTGCCCGCCCTCCTGGCCGCTTCCGGCCCCTGTCGCCGGCACGTCCTCGGCCGCCGACCCGATCTGAGCCTCCGGCGCCTGCGACCCGGTCGCGGCATCGGAGGCCGGCCCGATCACGACAGCGACTCGCAGTCGCGAGGCGGCGACCCTCGAGAGGGCGAGGCTCCCCCACAGCGCGAGCAGTACGGGGAGGAGTACCAGTCGCACCGCAGGCACGGGGTCGTCCCCCGGCTGCTCGAGACGAGGAGCCCGAGCACCGTCCGCACCGAGGGCGCCGACGATGAGCACGAAGCCGATCGCGGCGAGAAGGAGCGCTGCGACGCCCGCCGCGAGGAGGACGGCGTTCCTGCGGAACCCGATCCGTCCCCACGGATTCATCGGCAGGTAGACGAGCAGACGGGCGACGAACAGGCAGACGAGGAGGAAGACGACTGCGCCGACGATCGGAGCGAGGACCGGTGTCAACCAGGCGTCGACCGCCGCCGTCCATCCCGCTGAGAACGCCTCCCAGTCGTTGCGCGGCTGAGCCGCGGTGCTCGGAGCGGAGCTCGGTGTCGCCGAAGCGGTGGCACTCGGTGCGACCTCCGGCTGATCGGAAGCGATCCCCGTCGAGCCCGTGCCCTGCCGTGCGTTCTCCTCCTGTTGCGCGGCGGGGGCCGATTCGGACGGCTCGGGGAGGGGCGTCGGCACGCAGACCCGGCCGTCCGGCCCCGTCGGTGCAGCGAGCGTCGTCGCAGGGGCAGTGGCGCACGGCGTCGGAAGGTAGAGCGCGCCGGTTCCCCGTTCGGGGGAAGGCGAGAGGGAGCTCCAGACAAGGGCACACAGCAGAAGCGGAGCGAGCAGGGCGACGGCCGCGATCGGTCGGCTGTAACCACGAGAGGAGCGCGACATCGGGCCTTCTTCCCACGAGACCAGAGTGTCCTCCTCGGCGCTGTTGCAGACAAGGACCACGACCACCCGGATCCGCGCTGCTCGGCCTCGACCGGCTCGATCAGCTCAGACCGAGCCGCTCGACGATCTCCGCGATCTCCTCCTCCGGAGCCCTGCCGACGTCGACCGCGATGTGACGCTCGTCGTCGCCGAGGGGCTCGAGCAGGCCGAACTGCGAGTCCAGGAGCGCCGCCGGCATGAAGTGGTCGAGCCGCGAGGCCAGACGGTCGGCGACGACCTCCTTCGACCCGGCGAGGTGCACGAACACCAGGTCGTCGCGGCGGAGGATGTCGCGGTAGCTGCGGCGCAGAGCCGAGCAGGTGACGACGACAGGGCGGCCGTTGCCGATCCGCTCGTCGACCTCTCGGGCGATCTCGGCGAGCCACGGCCCCCGGTCGACGTCGGTCAGAGGCGTTCCTGCCGCCATCTTCTCGACGTTGGAGCGCGGATGCAGGTCGTCGCCCTCGAGGAAGCTCCAGTGCAGGAAACCGGCGAGCAGGGCGGCGACGGTGGACTTCCCACTGCCGGACACCCCCATGACGACGATCGCGCGGACAGGCGCGGTGAGCGGCTGCGACATCAGAGACCTCCTACGAACAGACCGATCACGAGCACCCCGGCGAGCCCGGTCACCGAGACCAGGCACTCCATCACGGTCCAGGTCTTCAGTGTCTGGCCGATGCTGAGTCCCAGGTACTCCTTGACGAGCCAGAAGCCCGCGTCGTTGACATGGGACAGGAACACCGATCCGGCGCCGATCGCGAGCACCATGAGGGCGACCATCGGTCCGTCCATCGTCTCGGTCAGAGGCTGGAGGATCCCTGCGGCGGTCACGGTGGCGACCGTCGCCGAGCCGGTGGCGATGCGGATGACGACCGCGACGAGCCAGGCGAGCAGGAGCGCGGACGCTCCGCTCCCCTCGGCGAGCTGAGCGACGACGCTGCCGATGCCGGTGTCGACCAGGACCTGCTTGAATCCGCCGCCGGCGCCGACGATCAGCAGGATCCCGGCGATGGGCGGGAGGGAGCTGGAGAGCGAGTCCTGCAGCTCGGAGCGGTTCATCCGGCCGCCGCGCCCGAGCAGCACCAGACCGGCCAGCAGCGCGATGGCGAGGGCGATGGTCGGAGTGCCGAGGAAGTCGAGCAGGGACTTCCACGCGTCGTCGGATCCCGGAGCGGCGATGTCGGCGACGGCCTTGCCGAGCATGAGCACGACGGGCAGCAGGATGCTCGCGACCGCGGCGACGAAGCCGGGGCGGTGCTCGCGGGCGTCGCCGGCTCCCTCGCCGAACAGCGGCGGCGTCTCGACGGGCGCCCACTTCGCCGCGAGGCGGCCGAAGAGCGGGCCGGCGACGACGACGGTCGGGATCGCGACCAGGACGCCGAACGCGAGGGTGACTCCGAGGTTCGCTCCGAGGGCGTCGATGGCGACGAGCGGGCCCGGGTGCGGAGGCACGAGGCCGTGCATGACGGAGAGGCCGGCGAGCGTCGGGATCGCCACCTTCATCAGGGGCAGGCCGCTTCGGCGGGCGACCAGGATGACGACGGGGATGAGCAGCACGAGGCCGACCTCGAAGAACATCGGCAGGCCGATCAGCGCGCCGACGAAGCCCATCATCCAGGGCAGTGCCCGAGTGCTGGAGCGGGCGATCAGGGTGTCGACGATGCGGTCGGCGCCGCCGGAATCGGCGAGGAGCTTGCCGTACATGGCTCCGAGGCCGATGAGGATGCCGACGCCGCCCATGGTGTTGCCGAAGCCGAGCGCGAAGCTCGCCACGGCGTCGGCGGGGGCCATCGCCGCGACGAGACCGGTGGTGAGTGCGCCGATCAGCAGCGAGACGAAGGGGTGCAGCTTGAGCCAGGTGATCAGCACGACGATCACGGCGATGCCGAGGATCGCGGCGAGGATCAGTTGCCCCTGCGGAGCGGTGGTGCTGACCTCCTCGCCCGCGGCGCGGAGGAGGGAGGGAAGAGTCGGTGTCATGAGCGTCCTTGGTCGATCCGACGGCGGCCGGACGGCTCCTGAGGAGCGTTATGTCCGACATAACCGGTGTGCTCGAAGATTATGTCCGATGATTGGCGCGGCGTCGAGCGGACTTGGGAGGATGTCCCCATGACCGCGACGCCGCCCTCCCTGCACCACTCGGTGCTCGACGAGCTCGGCTCGCAGATCGTGCGCGGGGAGCTGGAGCCGGGAACGGCGTTCAGCGCCGACGAGCGGGCGGAGCGCCGGGGCGTGTCCCGGTCGGTGATGCGCGAGGCCGTCCGTGTGCTGGAGTCCCTCGGACTGGTCACCTCGCGGCGCCGCTCCGGCACCCGGGTGGAGCCCCAGGAGTCGTGGAACGCACTGGATCCCCGCGTGATCGGCTGGAGTCTGGACGGACCGGACCGCCAGCGGCAGCTGCATCAGCTCAGCCAGCTCCGCCTGGGCGTCGAGCCGCTGGCCGCGCGGCTCGCGGCGGTGAACGTGACCCCCGCGCAACGGGAGGCACTGGTGGACTCGGTCCGGACGATGTCGGCGAACGCCGGTTCGGCGGACGAGAGCGCCTACCTCGCCGCCGACACGGCCTTCCACCGGACCCTCCTGGCCGCGTCCGGCAATCGGATGCTCGCGCAGCTCGCCGACCTGGTGGCCGAGGTGCTCGCCGGACGCACCCGGAACGCGCTCATGCCGCGCGAGGCGGACAGCGAGGCCGTGCGATTGCACCGCGCGGTCGCATCGGCTGTCGCCGAGGGGGACGGGGAGTCCGCCGAGACCGCGATGCGGGCGATCGTGGAGGAGGCGGATCGGGCGGTGCAGTCGTCCTGAGCAGCTGTGCTCGCCGGCGGCTCGGGCCTCGAACCGACGGGGCGCGCCGGAAGAAGGCGAGCATCTCAACGGGATGCCGGCGGTCCGGGCGCTCAGGAGCGGCGCGGCAGCGCCCCGGGAGTTGCTCGGAATGCCGGAGGACGCTCTCTCCGCTGCACCCGGCGGCCGGCTCGGCCATCCGCCAGCACCCTCAGAACGGCCGTGGGGACTCCTGGAAGCGTGGCGAGCGCGCGGTGGTGGCGAGCTCGGGGATGAGGGCGGGTGGTCTCGTGGTGATGCGGCGTCCGGTGGGGGTGGTCCAGTCGGCGGTGCCGTCGGGGTGGAGGACGTAGGTCCAGCGGTCGCCGTGGCGGACGTGGTGGTGGGCGATGCAGAGCGAGGCGAGGTTCTCGAGGGCGGTCTCTCCGCCATGGCGCCACTCGATCGTGTGATCCGCCTCCGTCCGGGCCGCGACGCGGGTGCAGCCGGGGAAGCGGCAGGTCTGATCCCGCAGCTGCAGCGCGAGGCGCATCTGCGGCGGAGGCACCCGGTGCGTGCGCCAGACCGACACCACCGCCCCGGTCTGCGGATCGGTCAGGACCCGGGTGAACGACGCGGCGACCCCGACCAGCTCGCGGGCGGCTCCGGCAGGGACCAGGCCGTAGCCGTCGAGCACCGCGGGCGCGTCGTCGAGTCCGGCAGCGGTGCTCGCGGCCAGGGTCAGCCGCACCTCGGCGCGCACCCCCGGCACGAACGTCGAGTCCGCCGGTCCGGCGCCGGGAGCGGTGCCCGCGACGTCCCCGTCGCACAGCAGATCAGCGAGGGCGTCCGCGCGCAGCTGCGACAGCGTGCGCCCGTCCCCGTCCGCCCGCCCGCTCTCCGCGCTCTCGCGCAGGCAGCGGGCGATGCGATCGAGCCGCGCGAACGCCCCCGCCGCCACCGGAGCCGGCAGCAGCGCGCACAGCATCGCCATGCCGTCCACCTCCGGCACCACCCACACCGCGCGATCCTCCCGAGCACGCGCATGCCGCACCGTCAGAGGCTCCGCATGCAGTTCGTCCCGCAGTCGCGCGACCCGACGCCGCAACTGCGTGGGCGTCAGCTCGACGGCCAGCGGCGCAGCCCGCGCATCGAACACCGCCCGCGACTCCGGAGGCAGCGTCGCTGCGACCGCGCAGATCACCTGACCCGCCTCCCACCACACCTGCGCCGACTCGAGGAGCGCCCGCATGCACGCCAGATCCTCCACCAGCAGCTGCGCATGCAGCAGCTCCCGCGACACCACCCGCTCCGACACCCCCAGCGCGACCGCCAGCTCGGCCCGGACCGACCGCTCCACCAGATCATCCGACTCGCTCCGCGACAACCCCCGCGCGAACGCCTCCGGACACCTCACCGCCACCCGATGCCCCTCATACAGCTCCTCCGCCGCCGCCAGCAGCACCGGCGCCACCGAACGCACCAGCCGATCCGCCCGATCACCGCGCCCGCGCACCTCCGCGAGCCCCGACTCCGACCCCGACGACTGTTCTCGCTCGTCGCTCTCGAACCCGCTCGCCACACCCGCCACCTCCTCTGATCGCTCCCCCGCCCCACGAGGAGTGAACCAGCGACCACTGACATTCCCTCACCTCCGCCGAACCCGGCGATCGTCCGCTGTCGAGCACCGGACCGGACTTGCCGAACCGCCCCTCGGAGCGCACAGTGGAGGGATGGTCGAGGGCTACTCCGCCGCGCAGGTGCGGGCCGCAGAGGCGCCGCACCTCGCCCGGCGCGAACCGCTGATGCAGCGGGCTGCGGACGGTCTGGCGCGCGAGATCCGCGCACTGCTCGCCGGGCGACGCGACCGGCGCGGGCCCGGAACGGTTCTCGTGCTGGTGGGGCCGGGGAACAACGGCGGAGACGCCCTCTACGCGGCCGCCGAGGTGGCGTCCTCCGGAGTCGACGTGCTGCTGGTGCTCACCGCGGACCGCTGGCACCAGCGCGGCCTCGCGGTCGCGCTCGACGAGGGCTGCGACCGCGTGCAGGCCGACGATGTGCGCGCTCTGCTGGCGGCGGTCGCGAAGGCGGACGTCGTCGTCGACGGGATCCTCGGCATCGGCACCCGCCACCCCGCTCTGACGGGACGGCCGCGCGAGATCGTCGCGACGGTGATCGATGCGCTCACCGACCGCGAGCACCCGCCCGTCGTCGTCGCGGTCGATCTGCCCAGCGGCGTCGGACCGGACGACGGCGGCGTGCCCGATCCGGTCGTCCTGCGCGCTGACGTGACCGTCACCTTCGGGGCGATCAAGGCGGGGCTCCTGCTGCCGCCCGGTGATGCGTTCGCCGGGCGCATCCGCCTGGTCGACATCGGCCTGCGACCCGATCTCGAAGGGGTCGAGCCGCTCGTCCGGGAGTGAGGCTCAGCCCCCGCGGGTGAGCAGGTGCGCCTTCTCGGGGTGCTCGTCGAACCACTGGCCGACGTACCAGCAGAGCGGCACCACCCGGCGATCGCCGGAGGACTCGATGTCCGCCACCGCGAACGCCACGAGTTCCCCGGCGTGGCCCCGGCCGCGGAACGGCGGCGAGGTGAAGGAGCGCACGAGCGACACCGCCTTCTCGTTCTCGCGGTAGTCGAGGACGCCGACGAGGGCGCCGTCCTGGTGCAGCTCGTAGCGGGAGGCGTCGTCCGCTCGACGGAATTCCTGGGCCATGCCCTCAGCGTAGGACGAGGGCGGGCGCCGCGGGCGAGGTGTCCGGAAGACCCCGATCAGGACTCGTCGTCGAGGAGGTCGCCGTCGACGTAGTACCAGCGCCCGTCCTCGCGGACGAACCGGCTGCGCTCGTGCACGAGGCCGACGCCCTCGGACGAGCGGTAGGACGCGCGGAACTCGACGAGCCCGTCGACGGCGCCCTCCTCTCCGCGAGCCGTGTCGACGATCTGCAGACGGCGCCAACGGACGCCGTCGTCGAGGTCGATGCGCGCGGGCCGGGTCGACGGGTGCCAGCTCGCGAGCAGGTACGGAGCACTGCCGAGCACGTTCGCGCTGTAGCGGCTGCGCATCAGGCGCTCGGCGGTGGGCGACGGGGTCTCGCCGAGGTGGGCGGGGCGGCAGCAGTCGGCGTAGTGGCGGCGGCTTCCGCACGGGCAGGCGTCGGCGGGGTGCATCCGGACAGTGTCGCAGGTGAGCGAGCAGGCCGCTCAGGTGTGCATCCCCTCCACATCCGCTCCCCCGGCTTGAGACGCACGGCGGTTCTCGGAATCGTGGCCGTCTCATCGACCACGGACGGAAAGGAACGACCGATGCTCACGCTCACCGACAACGCCAGCACCGTCGTCAAGACCATCACGGGACAGACCGAGACCCCTGTCGAGGGAGGCCTGCGCATCAGCGGGAACGACCTCGACGCCCAGAACTTCGCGGTCGCGGTCGCGGCCGCTCCGGAGACCACCGACGCGGTGGTGGAGCAGGACGGCGCCCGCGTCTTCCTCGACGTCGCCGCCTCGGTCGCCCTCGGCGACAAGGTGCTCGACGCGCAGGTCGACGACAGCGGCACCGTCAGCTTCGGGCTCGCCGCGCAGGGCTGAGTCCGCTGAACCGTCGAGAGGCCGCCTCCCCGCTCCAGCGGGAGGCGGCCTCTCGTGTTCCTGCGGCCAGCGTCAGGACAGGATGTCGCGGGTCGTGAATCGGCCGGCCGCCAGGGCGCCGAAGACGGCGACGTACGCGAGCTGCAGGAGCGCGTTCTCGCCGAACGAGCTCCACGCGATCGGGTCGCGCAGCAGGTCGGCGAAGTCGAACCACCGGTCGGTGAAGAGGAACGGATGCAGCGCGTCGAGCTGCGAGAGGGAGCCGACGATCTGCGCCGCGATCGACACGACCACGGTGGCGGCCATGGCGCCGACGGGCACGTCGGTCAGCGTCGAGACGAACAGGCCGATCGCGGCGAGTCCGACGAGCGAGAGGGCCACGTAGACGGCGATCGCCAGCGCGCGTGCGACGGCGTCGGCCAGCGGCACCGTGCTGCCGGACAGCAGCGTCACCGGCCCGACGGGGAACAGCGCGAAGCCGATCAGGATGCCGACCACCATCACCGTGAGGGCGGCGGCGAGGCAGAAGGCGAGCGAGGCCGCGAACTTGACCGCGAGCAGGCGGAGCCGCCCGACCGGGGTGACGAGGAGGTAGCGGAGCGTCCCGAGCGACGCCTCGCCCGCGATCGCGTCGCCGGCGACCACTCCGACGGTCAACGGCAGGAAGAGCGGCACGGCGACGGTGACGGCCGCGAACCCGGTGAACAGGCCGTTGCCGCCGATCGCTCCGACGAAGGACGGGCCACCGCCCTCGCCCGACAGCCGGACGGCCACGGCGAGCAGCAAGGGGATCGCCGCGAGGGCCGCCAGGAGCGCCCACGTGCGGCGGCGGCGGAACAGCAGCGCGAGCTCCGAGAGCAGGAGCCCGCCCGCTCCCCCGCGGGAGCGGCGCACGGCGATCGCGGGGTCAGCGCTCGACATCGAATCCCTCCCCGGTCAGCTCGACGAATCGCTCCTCGAGCGAGGGGCGGCGCACGGCGAAGCCGCGCACGCGCACGTCGTCCGCGACCAGCGCGGCGACGACGGACTCGGCGGCGAGTCCCGGAGGCATCGCGGCGAGGACGACGGGCGGGTCGGAGGGATGGCCTCCGGGCGCGGTCCGAGGCACCAGCCCCAGCTGCGCGAGGCTCCGCTGCGCCCGCTCGGGATCGGGGGTGACGAGCTCGATCGCAGCGGCGTCCCCGCGGAGCTCGTCGAGCCCTCCCTGAGCCACGAGGCGTCCCGTCCGCATCACGGCGGCGTGGGTGCAGAGCTGCTCGATCTCGGCGAGGAGGTGGCTGGAGACCAGCACGGTCGTGCCGTCGGCGTTGAGGCTGCGCACGAGCGACCGCACCTCGCGGGTGCCCTGCGGGTCGAGGCCGTTGGTGGGCTCGTCGAGCACGATGAGATCCCGCGGGGAGAGGAGGGCGACGGCGATGCCGAGCCGCTGCTTCATGCCGAGCGAGTAGGAGCCGACCTTCTTGCGGGCGGCGGCGCCCAGCCCGACGCGGGCGAGCGCCTCGTCGACGCGCGCCCGGCGGGTGCGCGACGAGGTGCCGGCCTCGGCGGCGTCGAAGCGACGCAGGTTGGCCGCACCCGAGAGGAACGGGTAGAAGCCGGGCCCCTCGACCAGGGCGCCGACCCGCGGGAGCACATCGGCCGAGCGCCGGGGCATGCTCTCGCCGAGGACGGTGATGCTCCCCTCCGTCGGTGCGGCGAGGGCCAGGAGCATCCGGATGGTCGTGGTCTTGCCGGAGCCGTTGGGCCCGAGGAAGCCGAACACGGCCCCGCGCGGAACCGCCAGGTCGAGACCCGAGACGGCCTCCTGACGCCCGAAGCGCTTGGTGAGGCCGCGGGTCTCGACCGCGAGGTCGGCCGCGGTCACCGACCGGCCGCGTCGACCAGGACGTCGACGGGGACCGCTCCGGCGAGGACGCGGCCGTCGTCGGTCAGCAGCACCGAGACGAGGGCCGACTCGAGGGCGCGGCCCCCGGTGACGGGGGTGGTCACGGCGTCGAGGGCGCCGAGCGCTCCGGTGCCGCCGGCGGGCAGCTCGACGACGGTCGCCCAGCCGCTACCGGTCGTGACGACCTGGGATCCGTCGGCCCCGGGCTCCTGGGGCTCGACGGCACCGGGCTCGACCGCGCCGGGCTCGGGCGCCTCGTGCACGGGCGCGGCCTTCTCGGTGACCTCGGCACCGGCGGGCGGGGTGAACGACAGCATCGCCGCGTCGGGAGCGTCGAAGTCGATGCTCGAGTACGCGACGCTGAACGCGGGGGCCGTGCCTCCGCGGGCCGTGACGGCGACGCCGAGCGGGAGCCCGGTTTCTCCGTCGATCGAGACCGTCACGGAGCCGACGAGGGTCGTGCCGTCGCGCGGCGTGAGGACCAGCTCGTAGGCGTCCCGCCCGGCGACCTCGACGTCGGAGCCGACGGCGACGGTCGTCGTGGGATCGATGCTCGCGAGGAGCTGCTCGGCGACGCTCGAGGGCGTCGGCACCTCGGTCGGCGGGACGGCCTCGGGGGCCGTGCCGTCCGACTCCGGGGGCAGGAAGTGGGTGGCGGTGTTCTCGGCGGAGTCGTAGACCCAGACGCCCTCGCCCTTCGTCGCGACGACGTCGCGCTCGGCGAGGCGGTCGAGGACCTGGAGCCGGGCGCCGCGGTCGGCGTCGACGAAGACCCGCGCCTCGTGCGAGCCGGTGGCGAGCTCCATCAGGGCGTCGACTGCGGAGGCCTCGGAGTCGGGCGCTCCGCCCGCGGCCGACCCGAGCGCGGACAGATCGGGCAGCCCGAGGTCGGAGGTCTGCTCGATGTCGCCGGAGAACGCGGTGACGTCGTTCTCGGCGACGAAGCTCAGCAGCTCGGAGGCGGACTTCTCGGGGAGGTCCCCGGCGGCGCTCGCGGAGAGGGGCAGGGCGACGGCCGCGGCGACGACGACCAGGGGGACGGCCGCAGCGGGCGCCCAGCGCTTCCAAGTGGTGCTCATACCCCGGGAGGGTACGCGCCGAACCACGGAGCCTGCTGCGAGTCGCGGGACGTCAGGCGACCCGCTCGGCCGAGACGACGACGTTGTCGACGTAGTGGCCGTAGGAGTCGTCGAAGACGCCGCCGCAGGTGATCAGGCGCAGCTGGGCGGTCGGCTGCGGGCCGTAGACGTCCTCCGTCGGGAAGTCCTCCTTGGGCACCGTCACGGAGCCCGTGACCGCGAAGGTGCGCGTGCTGCCGTCGGAGAGCACGACGTCCACCGTGTCGCCCGGGACGAGGGAGGCGAGGTCGAGGAAGACCCCGGGGCCGATGCGGGAGTCGACGTGACCCGCGATCACCGCGGGCCCGATGTCGCCGGGGACCACTCCGTCGCGGTACCAGCCGGCCTCGTCGACCGCGACCGGGGGCTGGATCCAGCCCGTGCCGTCCCTGGTCAGCGACTCGAGGGTGGAGTCGACCCCGAGCGCGGGGACGACCACGCGCACGGGGACGACCGAGGAGCGGGCCGGTGCGGCGGCGGAGACGGGGTCCTGCAGCGCTCCGGCGGCACCGGGTCCGGGCGTCGCGGGCGCGGTCGGCGACGGCGCAGTGCTCGAGGCGACCGGGGAGCTCCCCCTCGGGCGCGCCCGCCCCCGGGGCGCCCGAGCAGCCGGCGAGGAGCAGGAGCGCCGCGACGAGGCCTGCGGCGTGCGCGGCGACGCGCATCAGCTCGTCCGGCCGCCGAGACGGGTGCGACGCGCGAGCAGGGCGACCGCTCCCGCGATCAGGCCGAGGACGGAGACGACGCCGAGCAGTCCGGGGACCGCCGGACCCTGCGCGGAGGAGACGTGCACGGCGGTCGCTCCGCCACCGGTCTGGATGCCGCCGACGGGGAGATCGCCCACCGCGGCGGAGTCGAGGACCGGGGAGACGACCAGTCCCGAGCTCGCGTCGTCGAGGACGAAGAGGGACGCCACGGAACCGGGAGCCAGGTCGAGGTCGGCGGTCGCCGAGACGCTGCCGGCGGAGAGGTCCAGGCTCCAGGGGCCCGCGGGCACGCTCGTGTACGGGGTGGCGGTCCCCTGCGCGGCGTCGGTGGCCAGAGCGGTGCCGGTGGTGGTGGCGACGTCGACCTGCGAGGCCGTCGTGGAGGCCTGGATCACCCGCACGCGGGCCTGCCCGTCGGCCGGGGGCGTCAGATCATCGGTGAAGACGGTGGTGCGCAGTACGGCGTTCCGGCCCAGAGCGGCGACGGTGAGCGGAGTGCCCGCTGACACGTCGACGGACTGCTCGATGACGGGCGACGTGCCCTCGGGTGCGTCGGAGGGCACCATCGAGACGACGTAGGTGCCGGGCTGCAGGGTCCAGTAGGGCGAAACCGCTCCGTACGCGACGTCGTCGAGCTCGAACGCGGCGCCGCCGCCCGCCAGCGACGTCAGGGTCACGTCGACCGACTTCGTGTCGGGCGAGAGGTGCGCGACCCGCACCCATCCGGTCCCCTGCTCCGCGGCCGAGGCGGGGGCCGCTCCGAGGAGCGTCGCGGCGGACACCGCGGCGACGGCGATCGCGGCCCAGGAGCGGCGGCGGGAGGAGGGGGCGAACGGGTGCATGAGAGGTCCTTCGGGTGAGGTGGTGCCTTACGGCGCGCCCGGGAGCAGCCCGGTCGGCTCGTCGAGGTCGAGGGTGACGAGCAGGCCCTGGGGGGTCGACTCGACGGAGGTGGGGACGAACTCCCCCGATTGGCTGCCGAGCCACGTCGTGGCCTCGGCGGTGGCGGTGGGGTCCGCGGGCACGCCGGCCCCGTTGTAGCCGGACAGGACCAGGAGGTGGCGCACTCCGTCGGTCTCGTTCGGTCCGACGGGGAAGTCGGCGACCGAGAGCGGCGCGGAGGCGAGCTGCTGACCCAGCAGCAGGAGCAGGCGGGCGTCGACCCGGCCCTGCTCGAGCAGAGCGCGCGCGGCGGGAGTCGTGGTGAGCGCCGGATTCGCGGCGAGCTGCCCTCCGGCCGACGCGCGAGCGGCGGTGAGGACGGCGGCTGCGGCGGCGGCCTGGTCGATCCCCTCGTCGAGCACCCGGCGCACCTCCACGGCGGACCCGCCGCTGCCGAAGGCGGCGACCGCCTCGGAGTTGGCCAGCGCGGTCTCGGCCTCGCCGGACGCGCTCGCCCGGAGCGCGGGCGTCGCGAGGACGTAGTCCGCCGCGCGCCAGGCCGAGTCCGGCGCGGCGGCCGTGAGGGTCGACTCCGAGACGACGGTGTCGCCCGGGAAGCCGGCGTCGGTGACGTCGGTGACGAGGGCGTCCTCGACGAGGAGCACGGAGTCGGGGTCGAGCGAGGAGGCGACCCACGCGACGGCCGCCTCCGTGGTGCCGGGTGCCGCGGCGACGGGCTCCGCCGCGTCGTCCCCGCCCTGCGTGAGCAGGGGGACGGCGACGAGGGCTCCGCCGAGGACGAGGACGGCGGCGCCGATCCCGGCGCCGATCACGAGGGCGCGGCGACGGCCGCGCGAGGACGGCGACGGCTGGGCATCGACGGGCGCGCCGTACCACTGGTGCGCCGAAGCGGCGACGGGCGGGGGCGGTGCGTCGGCGGAGGGACGGAGGTCCTCGTCGGGCTCCGTCAGCGGGGCGGTGGGCGGCTCGGGCGAGACGGCGGGCTCGGGGCGGACGGGCTCCGGGAAGACGGACGGAGGCGACGGACGGTGCGGCACGGGCACCGGCGCGACGAACGGCGCCGGGGCGGCCGGCGGCTCGGGCGCGACGAGGGGCTCGGGCTCGACGAAGCGCGCCGGCTCCGGCTCGGGGGCAACGGGGACCTCGGGCTCCGGCTCGGGCGCGACGAGAGGCTCCGACTCCGGCTCGATGACGGGCTCCGGATCAGGAGCGGGTTCGGGCGCCACGACGGGCATCGGCTCCGGCTCCGGCGTGAGCTCGGGCTCGGGCTCCGGCTCGGCGACGGGCTCCGGCACGACGACCGGCGCCGGCGCGACGACGGGCTCCGCGGGTGCCGTCGGCTGCGGGGCCGCGCCGGCTCCGAACGCTCCCCGACGACGACCCTCCGCGGGGACGAAGGACGCCACGGCCGGGTGCGGGAACTCGACGTGGTCGGTGTCGAGCTCGCAGACCTCTCCGATGACCGGCGCGACGGCCCCTCCGCCTGCGGCGAGCGCCGGAGCGAGCAGCGCCGGGGCGACGACGGCGTGGTCGACCTCGTGCACGGTCGGCGCCTCGTCCGGCTCCGGTCGCGTGGGATCGACCTCGAGGACGGGCACCGGCACCTCGGAGCGGGCGGGCACGTCGCGGGGCGTCCGCTCCTGCTTGAAGGCGGCGGCGCGGGGTCGGGAGAGGTCGGGGACGAAGTCGGCGACCGCCGGGTTCGGGAACTCGATCGCGTCGGCGTCGAGCTCGCACGTCTCGCCGAGAACGGGCGCGGCTACCTCGAACACGGGGAGTTCGCGGGGCTGCTCGGGCTGCGGGGCGGGCGGCCGGGGCGGCACGGCGCTCCCGTGAGCAGTGGCGCCGCGGTGGTCAGGCTCGGAGCGATCCGGCTCCGCGTCGGCACCGGGGCGCACGAAGGAGAGCAGACGTCGGGCCGCGGTCGTCGCGCGCGCCATCAGCGCACGCTCCGTCCGGGCTCGTTCCGTCGTCCGAGGGTCATGTCTCCTCTTCGGAGCCCCTCCGGTCGATCGGCTTGGTCCGTCGTGCGCTGCGGAAGCGCGTCCCCACCTGTGCATGGGCACAGTCTTGCGGTGCAGTGGCGCGAAACGAAACGCTGGGGGCACGGGAGTCCCGCGTGTCGCCTCCTCCGCTCGACCCCGCGCGGGGGTGCGCGGAACCGGTGCGGCCGGGATGATCGGGGGATGGACCTCCCGTTCCCGCTCCCGATCGCCCCCATGCTCGCCAAGGCGGTCGCCGCCGTCCCCGCGCAGGACAGCGTCGCGGGCGGCTTCTCCTACGAGCCCAAGTGGGACGGATTCCGCGCGATCGTCTCGATCGCCGACGGCGTCGTCGAGATCGGCAGCCGCGGCTCCAAGCCGCTGACGCGCTACTTCCCCGAGCTCGTCGAGGCCCTCGCCCGCCTCCTCCCCGACGGCTGCGTCGTCGACGGCGAGATCGTGCTGGCGACCGGGCCGGAGGGCGCGCAGCGGCTCGACTGGGACCTCCTCTCGCAGCGCATCCACCCCGCGGCGAGCAGGGTCCGGACCCTCTCCGCCGAGACTCCTGCCATGCTCGTCGCCTTCGACCTCCTGGCCGTCGGCGGGCGTTCGCTGCTCGAGGAGCCGTACTCGGCGCGCCGCACCGCGCTCGCCGACCTGCTCGACGGCGTGCCGCATCCGCTCCACCTCGGACGCACCACCTCCGACGAGGCGCTGGCCCGCGACTGGCTCGACCGCTTCGAGGGCGCGGGGCTCGACGGAGTGATCGCCAAGCCGCTGGGAGCCCCGTACGCCCCGGGGAAGCGCACGATGCTCAAGGTGAAGCACCACCGCACGGCCGACGTCGTCGCGATCGGGTACCGCGAGCACACGTCCAAGCCCGGTGTCGGCTCCCTCCTCCTGGGCCTGTTCGACTCCGACGGCGAGCTGCGGCAGGTCGGCGGCGCCTCCGCCTTCACCGACGCCCGCCGGCTCGAGCTCGTCGAGGAGCTCGCCGACGCGGTGGAGCGCGACGAGGCCGGGGAGCCCGTGCGCGGCGACGGCGAGCGGAGCCGGTTCTCGAACGGGAGGGACACGTCCTTCGTCCGCCTGCGGCCGATCCGCGTGCTCGAGGTCCGCTACGACCAGCGCGAGGGCGACCGCTTCCGGCACACCGTGCAGTTCGAGCGCTGGCGCCCGGACCGCGAGGCGCGCTCGTGCACGTTCGAGCAGCTCGAGCAGCCGGTCGCCTACGACCTGCAGGACGTGCTGGGCTGAGACTCAGTCGGCCGTCTTCTTCGCGCGGCTGGGCTGCACGCGGGGCGGCTCCCCCGGCATCTTGGGGAAGTCGGGCGGGAAGGGCAGCTCGCCGAGCCCGGCCGCGACGTCCCGCTCCCACCAGGCCAGCAGCGTCTCGAGCGTCCCCGGCGCGTCGTGCATGCGGGCCCACGGATCGCCCGTCTCGCGGAGCCGGTCGGGCACGGTGCGGATCGTGAACGCCGTCGGATCGACACCGTCGAGCTCGTCCCACTCCACGGGGCAGGAGACCGGCGCGTGCGGCAATGGGCGGGGACTGTAGGCGCCGGCGATCGTGCGGTCGCGGTTCGCCTGGTTGAAGTCGACGAAGAGGCGCTCGCCGCGCTCCTCCTTCCACCACGCGGTGGTGACGTCCCGGGGCATCCGGCGCTCGAGCTCGCGGGCGGCGGCGATCACCGCGTGCCGGACCACCAGGAACTCGTGCTCGGGCACGATCGGCGCGAACACGTGCAGACCCCGGTTGCCGGAGGTCTTGACGAACGGCTCGAGCCCGGCCTCGCGGAGGACCTCGCGGAGCACGTGCGCGGCGCGGACCGCCTCGGCGACTCCGGTGCCCGGCTGCGGGTCGAGATCGATGCGCAGCTGGTCGGGGTGGTCGGAGTCCTCGGCGCGCGAGGCCCACGGGTGGAAGACGAGCGTGTTCATCTGGGCGGCCCAGACCGCGACGGCCGGCTCGTCGATCACGAGCTGCGGATGCACGCGGCCGCTCGGGTAGGTCACCGGCACCGAGCGCACGTACTCGGGTGCGCCCTTCGGCGGGTTCTTCGAGAAGAACTGCTCGCCGTCGATCCCGGAGGAGAAGCGCTGCAGCGAGATCGGCCGGTCGCCGTTGGCCGCCACGAACGCGTCGCCCACCGCGATCAGGTACTCGGCGACCTCGCGCTTCGTGATCCCCGGCTCCGGGTAGAGCACCCGATCGGGGCTCGAGAGCCGCACCTCCCGCTCGCCGTGCGGTCCGGGGACGGTGAGGACGACGGCGTCTCGGGGCATCCCCCCACGCTAGCCCGCGGCGCCGCCCGGCGACAGGGGACCGCCGGGGCGGCGGCGGAGGCGGATCGGCCCCTTCGCGCGGGACGGATCGACGATCTGCCCGCCCTGGACGATGTCGATCTCGCCGCGGTCGACGAGTCGGCGCGCGGCGCGGCGCACCGGTTCCATCAGGGGGCGCCAGTCCTCGCCGCCGACCTTCCGCGCCACCTCCGACGGGCAGGCGGTCGAGGACGCGGCCCGGGCGAGCAGGACGGTCCGGATCTCGTCCTCCAGCCGCGCCTCCTCCGGCCCCACGCCGCGGCGGCGGCAGGCGTCGGAGCAGTACTTCACGTTCTCCCAGTCGCGCGCCCACTTCGCGCGCCACTGGATCTCGCGCCCGCAGGAGGCGCAGGTCTTGCTCTCGGGGCGGGCGGAGGACTCGCGGACGCGGTGGGCCATGCTCCGAGTCTGCGCGGGCGTCCGATCCTGTGCCACCGGTTGCGGGATGCCGAGGGGACCTGCAGGAGCCGGTGTCATACTCCGCAATGCGGCCCAGCGGCCCCGGCCGGTACGACAGGCTGGAGGGACCGTGCTGCGGCACGGAGGCGGGCCGTCCCGGTCGCCGCGCCGCACCCCGAACGATCAGGAGTCTCCGATGAGCCGTGAGAACCTCGCCACCACCTCCGACGCCGATGCGAGCGGGCACCACCGCGCCGCCTTCGCCGGCCTGTCGCCGGAGGAGTTCAAGCTCGCGTTCCGCAATCACGCCGCCGGCGTCGCCCTGATCACGGCCGACCCGGGCACCGGACCCGTCGCGCTGACCGCGACGTCGGTGTTCTCGGTCAGCGCCGAGCCCCCGCTCTTCGTCTTCTCGCTGTCCGCCGCCTCCTCGAGCACGCCCGCGATCCGCGCCTCCGAGACGCTCGTCGTGCACCTGCTCGGGGCGCAGCAGCTCGACCTCGCCCGCCTGGGCTCGACCAGCGGCATCGACCGCTTCGCCGACACGTCGCTCTGGTCGCGACTGCCCACCGGCGAGCCGTACTTCCCGGCCGCCGCGGCGTGGATCCGGGGCACCGTCATCAACCGCATGGAGGCGGGCTCGTCGACGATCGTCGCGGTGCACGCCCTCGAGGCGCACGTGCCGGAGGACTCGGACGCCGCGGCTCCGCTCGTCTACCACAACCGCACCTGGCACCACCTCGGCGAGCACTCGCGCCTGGGCTGACCCGCTCGAACGCGAGAGCGGCCGTCCTCGGGGTCCGAGGGCGGCCGCTCCGGCGTTCCGCCCGGCTCAGTCCTCGCCGACGGCCACCGGGCGGCCGGGCGTGCTCGACCACTGCGACCAGGAGCCCGGGAACACCTGCGGGGCGAAGCCCGCGAGCGTGAGGGCGACCGCGTCGGCCGCGGCCGTCACTCCGGAGCCGCAGTAGACGCCCACGGGTGCCGACGCGGTGACGCCGAGGGACTCGAAGCGGGCGCGCAGCTCGTCGGCCGGGAGGAAGCGGCCGCTCTCGTCGACGTTCGCCGTGGCCGGAGCATTGCGCGCGCCGGGGATGTGCCCCGCGCGCGGATCGATCGGCTCGACCTCGCCGCGGAAGCGCTCCGGCGCCCGGGCGTCGAGCAGCACGCCGTGCTCGGGCAGGGCCGCGGCCTCGTCGATGTCGAGCACCGGGAGTGCTCCGTAGCGCAGCTCGACGTCGCCCGCGGCAGTCTCGACGGGTCCGGTCTCGAGGGGGCGGCCCGAGGCGGTCCAGGCCCGGAGGGATCCGTCGAGCAGGCGCACGTCGGCGACTCCCGCGTAGCGGAGCAGCCACCAGGCGCGGGCGGCGGACAGGTTCTTCAGGTCGTCGTAGACGACGACGGGCTGCCCCTGGCGAAGCCCCCAGCGCCGCGCCGCCTCCTGCAGCCGGTCGACGGAGGGCAGCGGGTGCCGGCCCTCCTCCGGTGCGCCGTGCTGCGCGAGCTCGTGATCGAGGTCGACGTAGACGGCGCCGGGCACGTGGCCCTCGAGGAAGGCGGGGCGCCCGTCGGGGCGATCGAGCCGCCAGCGCACGTCGAGGACGAGCGGCGGCGCGGGCGAGGCGAGGGCCGCCTCGAGCTCGTCGGGTGCGACGAGCACGGAGCTGCGGGCGGGGATGTCGGTCATGACGGTCCTTTCGAGGGGCGCGCTCACAGCGCTGTTCCGGGATTCAGGATGCCCTGCGGATCGAAGACCCGCCGCAGCGCGCGCTGCAGGGCGACGACCTCGGGGCCGAGCTCGCGGCGGGCCCACTCGCGCTTGAGCACTCCGACGCCGTGCTCGCCGCTGACCGTTCCGCCGAGTTCGAGGGCGAGGGCGAACACCGCGTCGGCGGCTGCCTCGGCCTGGAGGCGGGCGGCCTCGGAGTCGTCGCGGAGTCGGATGATCGGGTGCAGGTTGCCGTCGCCCGCGTGGGCGAAGACGTACACGTCGGCGCCGGTGCCGTCCGCGATCGCGTGCACCCTCCGGATCGCCTCGGCGAGCCGGGACCGCGGCACGGCGATGTCCTCGATGAGGACCCGCCCGCGCGCCTCGATCGCCGGGAGGGCGTCGCGGCGGGCCGAGGCGAGGGCGAGTCCCTCCGCGGGATCGAGCGTCGTCTCGACGCTCACGGCGGTGGGGGCGAGGACGGAGCGCACGGCCTCGATCTCCTCCGCCGCTCCGAAGCCGTCGGTCTGCACCAGCAGGAAGGCGCCGCCGTGCAGGGCGAGGCCGGTGCCGCGCAGCGCGTCGATGGCCCCGAGCGTGCGGTCGTCGACGAGCTCGAGGACGCTGGGCCGGAGCCCCGCCCGTGCGAGGGCGGTCGCGGCCTCGGCACCGGCGGCGACGTCGGTGAAGTAGGCGGCGGCGGTGGCCGTGGAGCGGGGCCGCGGCAGGAGACGGAGCGTGGCGCCGACGATCACGCCCAGACTCCCCTCCGAGCCCACGAGAAGCGCGGTGAGGTCGAGACCGACGACGCCCTTCAAGGTGTCGCGGCCGACGTGCACGAGCGAGCCGTCGGCGAGGACCACGTCCAGGGCGAGCACGGCGTCGCGGGTGACGCCGTACTTCGCCCCGCGCAGACCCCCGGCGTTGGTCGCGATGGTGCCGCCGATCGTCGAGATCTCGACGCTGCCCGGATCGGGGGCGTAGAGGAGCCCGTGCTCGGCCGCCGCACGGTCGAGGTCGGCGGTGATCACTCCGGGCTCGACGCGCGCGATCTGGTCGACGGGGTCGATCGAGAGGATGCGGTCCAGACCCGAGACGTCGAGCACCAGGGCCCCCTCCCCCGCGCTGGCTCCGCCGGCGAGTCCGGAGGCGGCGCCGCGGGTCACGACAGGGAGGCCGTGCAGGGAGGCGTGGGCGAGGGTCGCGCGCACCTCGTCGACCGAGCGGGCGCGGACGACGCCCGCCGGCACTCCGCCCGGGGACCAGCCCGAGCGGTCGGCGCGGACCACCTCCACGTCGACGGCGCTCATGCTCCGGCCCGCACGACGAGGGGAGCCCCCTCGGGCGAGGCCTTCACCCGCTCGAGGAACAGCACGACTGTCGCGGCGACGGAGCGGTGCGACACGTCGTTGAGGACGTCGTGGCGTCCGCCCGCGACGAGGTGGATCTCGGCGTGCGGGGCTGTCCGGAGCACCGCGACGGCCTCGTCGACGGGGCTGACCGGGTCGGCATCGCCGTGCAGCGCCAGCAGCGGCGCCCGGACGGCGCTCGCCGCCACCGCGAGCAGCTCGGGCGGGAGGACGACGGTGGGAGCGGAGCCGGTCTCGCGCTCGAGCACGCCCGCATGGTTCGGGCAGGCCGTGCGGTCGCCGACGGCCGCGCCCCCGGAGCGGACCGGCAGTCCTGCGACCACGACGGCGTCGACCTCCGCGGTGGCGGCGATCTCGAGGGCGACCGCCGCTCCGGCGTCGGAGCCGACGAGCACGACGGGAGCGGCGAGCGAGCGGTCGGCGAGCAGGGCGCGTGCGGCGTCGACCGTGCCCGCGGCCGTCGCGTCGCCGAGGACGCGGACCCGGTAGGCGTCGCGGGCGATCCGGGTGCCGAAGCGCTCGTAGACGGCCGGAGTCTCGCCGCGGCCGGCGAGGACGACGAGGGTGCCGCGCGGGGCGATCCCGTCCGGCTCGTCGAAGGCGAGGACGGGGGCGGTGGTGGCGGCGGGGGCGGTGACGGTCATGCGGGGACCCTCTCTGAAACGGTGGGGACGGGGACGGGATCCAGGAGCTCGGCGAGGGCGAGCGGCGTGCGGGCCGCCTCCGCCCCGCGCAGGCCGAGCAGGTGCTGGAGGCGCTCGTTGAGTGGAGCGGGGACGCCGGTGCGCCGGGAGAGCAGCACGATCTCTCCGGTCAGCAGGTCGACCTCGCTGCCGGCTCCGCGGGCGAAGCTCTGCCAGGTCGAGAGGCGGCCGGGGACGTGACCGGGGACGGGCTCGACGACGAGGCGGGTGCCGTCGTCCTCGGCGATCGCGCGGCCGTCGGCGAGCAGCACGGCACGCGCCTCCGCGGCGAGCGCCGTGCGCGCCCGCGTCCGCTCGTCGTCGCTCCCGGCGAAGAGGTCGAGGCCGTTCGCGGTGTTGACGATCAGCTTCCGCGCTTTCCAGGCGCTGATGCCGGGCACGGCGCGCGCGGCGAATCCGGCGCTGCGCAGGAGCGCGGCGTACTCCTCGGCGCGCGGGTCGAGCGCGTCCGGGTACCGCCCGATCCAGAGGACCCCGACGGTCGGGAAGGACGGCGAGACGACCTCGCCCGGTGCGAGGAAGCTCGCGGCGATGCCGATCGAGACGCCGAAGACATCGCGGAAGCGGCGCAGCGCCGCGTCCTCGGCCGCGAGGCCGTTCTGCAGGGTCAGCACCGGGAGCTCCGCCCCCGCGCCTCCTCCCGCGAGCGGCGTCCAGGCCCACTCGGCGAGCGCCGCCGCGGCGTCCTGCGCCTTGACCGCGAGCACGAGCACGTCGCCGCGGGTGGGAGCGACCTCCTCCGGGCCCGAGGCGACCGGGACCGCGACGGTCTCGTCTCCGGAGGGACGGCGCAGCTTCAGCCCCCGCTCGCGCAGCACGCGGAGCTGCTCGCCGCGGGCGACGAGGACCACGGCGTGCCCGGCGAGGTGCAGCTGGGCGGCGAGGACGGAGCCGACGGCGCCCGCCCCGATGACGACGATGCGGCCGCTCATGCCGGGACTGCCGAGACACGGGCGCCCGGGACCGCGGCCAGGAGCGCGCGCGTGTACTCGGCCTCGGGCGCGCCGAAGACGCGGGCGGTCGTGCCCGTCTCCTCCACGCGCCCCCGGTTCAGCACGACCACCTCGTGCGCCACGTCGGCGACGACGGCGAGGTCGTGCGAGACGAACAGGTACGCCACTCCGAGGTCCTGCTGCAGCTCGACGAGCAGGGCGAGGATCTGCGCCTGCACCGAGACGTCGAGGGCCGAGACGGGCTCGTCGAGCAGCACGAGGTCCGGGCCGAGGGCGAGCGCCCGGGCGATCGCCACCCGCTGACGCTGGCCGCCCGAGAGCTCGGCGGGCAGGCGCGAAAGGGACGAGGCGGGCAGGCCGACGCGGTCCAGCAGCTCCCGCGCGCGCTCGATCCGCGAGGCCCGGTCGCCGACCCGGAAGGAGACGAGCGGCTCGATCACCGACTCGAGCACGGTGAAGCGCGGATCGAGGGCGGCGAACGGGTTCTGGTGGACGAGCTGGATCCGGCGGCGCAGCGGTCGCCACTGCCGCTCGCGCGCTCCGGTCACGTCGACGCCCTCCACGAGCACGCGACCGCTGGTCGGCGCGACGAGACCGAGGGCGACGCGCAGCGCGGTGGTCTTGCCCGATCCGGACTCCCCCATCAGGGCGAGCGTGCGCCCGGCGTGGAGCGAGAAGGAGACGTCGTCGAGCGCGCGGAAGCCGGCTCGGCGCCCCGGCAGCGCGTACTCCTTCACCGCGTTCTCGATCCGGAGCACCTCGGGAGCCGGCTCGACGCGCGTGAACCGCGGCACGATCGTGCCGCCGTGCCCGAGCCCGGGAGCGGCGGCGATCAGGGCGCGGGTGCACTCCTCGCGCGGGGCGACCAGGATCCGCTCGGGCGTGCCCTGCTCCACCACGCGACCGGCGCGCATCACGAGCACGCGGTCGGCGCGGTCGGCGGCCACGGCGAGGTCGTGCGTGATGATCAGCAGCGAGATGCCCTGCTCGCGGACCAGCGACTGCAGGTGGTCGAGGATCCGCTTCTGCACGGTCACGTCGAGGGCCGAGGTGGGCTCGTCGGCGATGATCAGCCGCGGCTTCCCGGCGAGGGCGATCGCGATGAGCGCTCGCTGGCGGAGTCCGCCCGAGAGCTGGTGCGGGTACTGCCGCGCGCGCAGGTCGGGATCGTCGATGCCCGCCTGCTCGAGTGCCTCGCGCACCTCGGCGGGCACCGAGCGGCGGTCGACTCCGCGCAGGCGCACGGCCTCGGCGACCTGGGCGCCGATCCGGAGCGTCGGGTTCAGCCCGACCATCGGGTCCTGCGGCACGAGGGCGACGACGCGGCCGCGGAGCCGGCGCAGCTCCTTCTCGGACGCCGCGGTGACGTCGGCTCCGCCGATCGTGATCGAGCCGCCGGTGACGCGCCCGTTCGCGGGCAGCAGTCCCAGCAGGGCGTTCGCCGTCGTCGACTTGCCCGACCCCGACTCCCCGACGACCGCCACGATCTCCCCGGGCGCGATCTCGAGCGACACGTCGTGCACGACCGGCTGCCCGTCGTACGCGACAGCCAGGTGATCGAGACGGACCAGGGCGCTCATCGCTGCACCTCCTCGACGGTCTTGGCGACGTGGTTGAGCGAGAAGACGAGGAGTCCGACGAAGAGCCCGGGCAGGAGCGAGAGCCACGGGCTGGTGACGAGGTAGTTGCGCCCGGTCGAGATGAGGGTGCCCCACTCGGCGGCGGGCGGAGCGGCACCGAAGCCGAGGAAGCTCAGCGCGGCGACCGCGATGATCGCCGTGCCGAGGTCGAGGACGGCGAGGACCGCGACCGGACCCCAGGAGTTCGGCAGCACGTGCCGCACGAGCACCCGCAGGCGGGTCGCGCCGCCCGTCCGCGCCGCCTCGACGTAGGGCAGCGTCTTCACCCGGAGCACCTCGGCGCGGGTCGTCCGCGCGAAGCCGGGCAGGATGCCGATGCCGACCGCGAGGGCGACGGGCAGCGTCCCGAATCCGATCGCCGTGACGATCGCGAGGGCGAGCAGCAGCCCGGGGACGGCGAGCAGGACGTCGACCACGCGCATGATCACGGCGTCCACCACTCCGCCGGCGTAGCCCGAGACGACCCCGAGGGCGAGACCGCCGACGAGCGCGATGGCGAGCGCGACGACCGTCGCCTGGATCGTCAGTGCTCCCCCGTGCAGCACCCGGGCGAAGAGATCGCGTCCGAGCTCGTCGGTGCCGAAGAGGTGGGCGGGGCTCGGCGCCTGCAGCTTGTCCGCCGGAGCGGTCGCGAACGGGTCGTAGGCGGTGAACAGCGCCGGCGCGATCGCCGAGAGCAGCACGAAGACCGCGAAGGCGAGCGCCAGGAGGAAGCCGGGGCGGCGCAGGAGGAGTCGGAGCGTCCTGCGCCGTCTCGCGCCCCGCCCGTGCGGGACGGCGACGGGAGCGGTCGCCGGGGCGGTCGTGACGGCCGCCCCGGGCCGGGTGAGTTCGAGCGTCATGGTCGAGCCGCCTTCGAGGTGTGGGTGATGCGCGGATCCAGGAGCGGGTAGAGCAGGTCGACGAGCAGGTTGATGCCCACGAAGACCGCGGCGGCGAGCACGACGATCGCCTGCACCACCGGCACGTCCTGGGTGAGCACCGACTCCTGGGCGAGGGTGCCGATGCCCTGCCGGGCGAAGATCGTCTCGGCCACGATCGCGCCGGTGACCGTGTTGCCCGCGAGGACGCCCAGGATCGTGAGGGTCGGCAGCGAGGCGTTGCGGAACGCGTGCCGCCACTGCACCGCCCCGCGGCCCAGGCCCTTGGCGCGCGCAGTCGTGATGTACGACTCCGCCTGCACGTCGGCGAAGCTGCGGGTGAGCACCTGGGCCAGCATCGCCGAGGTCGGGATCGCCATCGTGACCGCCGGCAGGATCAGACCCGCCGGAGTCGCGCTGCCCGTGGAGGGCAGCAGGTGCAGCGTGAAGGCGAAGAACTGCACGAGCAGGAGCCCGATCCAGAAGCCGGGGAACGCGACCCCCGCCGACGGGAGCCGGCCGAGCACGACCTTCAGCGGCCGCCACTGCACGTACGCCGCCAGGTACGCGAGCGCGGTCCCGCCGATCAGCGCGAGGCCGATGGCGAGCGCGCTGAGCTGGAGGGTGCCCGGCAGTTTCTGGGCGATCAGCTCGGTGACCGGGATCCCCTTGGTGATCGACGTGCCGAAGTCGCCGCGCAGCGCGTCGGCCAGCATGCCCGCGTACTGCTGCCACACCGGCTGATCGAGGCCGTAGCGCGCCTGCGCCTCGGCGAGCTGCTGCGGCGACAGGGAGTCGAGCTCCACGTTGTTCGCCGAGAGGAGCAGTGCCAGCGGATCGCTCGGCAGCAGCCAGAGCACCGCGAACGTGAGGGTGTACGCGGCCCAGAGCACCAGCACGGCCTGGGCGATCCTCCCGGCCAGGTAGCGGCCGAGACCTGAGGGCGCCGAGCGCACCCGGGTCCCGGCCGGCGCCGCCTGGAGCGTCGTCATCGCTGGATCCACGCGTCGGCGAAGTCGCCGAACGACTCCGAGGTGAAGCGGAAGCCGTGCACGCTCGAGGAGACGCCCGCCAGCTGCACCCGCTCGGCGAAGGGCAGCACGAGCGCGTTGTCGATCAGGTACTCCTGCAGCTCGGCGTACACCGCCGCGCGTGCCGTCGGGTCGATCGTCTGCACGCCCTCGTCGAGCAGCGCCTGCACCTCCGTCGCCTGCTCGGGCGCGAAGTTGTTGAGCGCCTGCGCCTTCGACCCGGCGACGCGCGCGTCGACGATCCACTGGATCACTCCGGGATCCGCTCGCGTGTAGTAGGTCGAGATGAGGTCGTACTGCCCGCTGCCGAGCACCTCGGCGCGCTGCGCGTTGGTGATCACGTTCAGCTCGAGCTCGATGCCGACCTGCTTCAACTGGTCCTGGATCAGCTGGTCGCCCGCGCCGAACTGGGTGACGATCGGCACCGAGAGCGTGAGCCTCTCGCCGCCCTTCGAGCGGTAGCCGTCGTCTCCGAGCACCCAGCCCGCCTCGTCGAGCAGCTCCGCCGCTCCGTCGGGATCGAACGCCAGCGCGTCGGAGTGGTCCACGGAGTACGGGGTCGTCGTGTTGTAGACACCGGTGACCGCCGGGTACTCGGCGCCGAAGACCGTCGAGGCGTAGGACCCGCGGTCGATCGCCTTCTGCACGGCCGTGCGCACCCGCTCGTCCGACAGGATCCGGCCCTCCGCGACGTTGGGGTAGTAGTTGCTCGCCGGACCCGGCAGCGCCCGGCTCTCCACCCGGTCGCCTCCCCCGGTGATCACGGCCTGGTCGTTCTCGGAGATCGGGCTCCGAGGCCAGGCGATGTCGATCTCGTCGCTGGTCAGCTGGCCCACGCGCACGCTGTCCTCGGCGACGTAGGTGACGTCGATCCCGTCGAGGTGCGCCTCACCCGTGTTCTCGCGCAGCGCCGAGCCCCACGCGTAGCCCTCGCGCTTGTCGAGCGTGATGCCCGTGCCCGGCGTGTAGCCGGTCAGGGTGAAGGGACCCGAGCCGACCACGTTCCCGAGGCAGCGCTCCTCCGGGGTCGCCGCGTACGAGGAGGCCGCGAGGATCGCGAGGTTCGTCGTCGACGTGCCCTGCAGGAACGAGGCGTTCGGGCTGGAGAACCGCACGGTCGCGGTGTCGGCGTCCACGACGTCCGTGCCCGCGTAGCCGGCCAGGTAGACGCCTCCGTAGGCCGCGGGCAGCTCGGCGAGCGTCGCCTGCGCGCTGTCGAACGCGGTCTTCACGCTCTCGGCGGTGAACGCCGTGCCGTCCGAGAAGGTGACGTCGCCGCGCAGGTCGAAGGTGTACTCGGTGCCGGCCTCGTTCACCGTCCAGTCGGTGGCGAGCCACGGCCGGATCTCGCCGGTCTCGGGATCCTGGTCGGTCAGGGAGTCGGCGACGTTGCGGATCACGGTGCGGTGCTCGATCCAGTAGGTCTGGAACGGGTCGACGCACGAGAACGCGGCGTTGTCCGGGAAGAAGGCGAGCCGGAGCCGTCCGCCGTCGACCGGGGTCGAGGAGTCGGCGCCCGTGCCCGCCTCGGACGCGCCGGAGCAGGCGGTGAGGGCGAGGGCCGAGGCGAGGACGAGCGCCGCGGCGCGGGATCGTCGGAAGGGTGCGGTCATGTCGATGTCTCCAGGAGGGGTCAGTGCGCGGCGGCCGCGAGGCTGCGGGTGCCGGCGAGGAGGAGGGCGGCGTCGTCCTGCGGCGGGTGCACGCGGGAGGCGAGGACGTCGCGGAGGTGGCGCTCGAGCGGGTTGTGCCGCGTGAGCCCCGGGTTGCCGAGGGCGGCGACCGCGGTCTCGACCGCGGTGACCGCCGAGCGGGTGGCGAGCAGCTTGCCGACGAGGACGCGCTCCGCGGCCTGCGGATCGCCCGCGTCCACGCGCGCGGCGAGTGAGAGCAGCACCTCCTCGGCCTGCACGAGCTGCGCCTGGATCTCGCCGGCGACGGAGCGGATCCGCTCGGTGGTCGCGATCGGCCGCCCGAGCGAGGTGGGGATCCGCTCGTTCGCGAACCGGACGAAGAAACGCTGCGCGGCGCGGCCGACCCCGACGTAGAGCGCGGCGACCGCGAGTCCGAAGGCGCCGGCGGCCCCCGCCTCGGGAGGCAGCTGCGAGCGCGGCGTGCCGCGGAAGTGCTCGAGCGGGATCCGCACGCGCTCGTAGAGCACGTCGTGGGTGCTCGAGGCGCGCTGGCCGAGGTGGTCCCAGGTCCTCTCGATCCGCACGCCCTCCGCGTCGCCGGGGACGATCGCGTGGCCAAGCTCCGGCTCCCCCGACGCGCCCTGCAGATCCACCGCCCAGACCAGGTGGTAGGCCAGACCCTCGGAGCCGGTGGCGAATCCCTTGCGCCCCTCGAGGACCCAGTGGTCGCCCCGGCGGCGGATCGTGGTGGCCGGGAGTCCTCCGCGGGCGGGCGCTCCCCACTCCGGCTCGGCCCGCACCGCGTTGAGCAGCACCGGTCGCTCCCGGGAGTCGGCGAGGACACCGCGGTAGAGCTCTTCGGGCCAGACGCCGGTGCGGTCCTGCGCCGCGTGCTGCAGCGCGGTCATCGCCGAGATCAGCGCGACGGCCGGGTCGCCCGCGCCGAGGGCGCCGAAGACGCGCACGAGGTCCACCGTCGAGGCGGGTCGGCCGCCGTAGCGGGTGCCGACCGCGAGGGTGAGCAGTCCGGCGTCGTGGACCGCGCGGATGCCTTCCCAGGGGAACTCGGCGGTGCGGTCGTAGTGCTCCGCCGTCTCGGCGAGTCGTGCGGTGACGCGGGCGAGGGCGCGGTCCGAGAGGTCGGCGGTGGCCGGCAGCGGTTCCGTCAGGAGCGTCACGCGGACACCTCCGCGAGCTCGCGCTCGGCCTCGAGCGGAGGCTGCGCCACGATCTCGCCTCGGCGCCCGGTCGCGTCGCGGTGCGCGAGCTCCTGCCGCACGAGGGGGATGAGGTACCGCCCGTAGTCGATCGCGTCGTCGAGGTTGTCGTACCCGCGGATCGAGATCAGGTCGGCGCCGAGATCGACGTAGTCGAGGATCGCCGCGGCCACGGTCTCCGGGGTGCCGACGAGCGCGGTCGACGCGCCCTGGGCGCCGGTGGCCGTCGCGGTCGGCGTCCAGAGCGCGCGGTCGTGCAGGTCCTTGCGCTTCGCGATGTCGAGGAGGCGCTGCGAGCCGACGTTCGCGGGGCCGGCGGCGGCGGGGGTCTGCACCCACAGCCCCTTCTCGCCCTTGCGCGGGTGCGCGGTGGCGGTGCGGCCCTGCAGGATCCCGAGGATCCGGTGCGCCTTCTCCCAGGCGAGCTCCTCCGTCGGCGCGATGATCGGCCGGAAGGTGACCCAGGTGCGCGGAGTGTCCGCGCGGCCCGCCGCGATCGCCGCGTCCGCGATCCGGTCGATCTGCTGCTGCGTGTCGGCCAGCGGCTCGCCCCACAGCCCGAAGACGTCCGCGAGCGCCCCGCCCTGCCGGTAGGCCTCGTCACTGGATCCCCCGACCGAGACCGGGATGTCGCCGCGCACCGGGCGGACCCGGGAGACGAAGTCCTCGAAGCGGTAGTACCGGCCGACGTGGTCGAACGGCTCGGTCGCCGACCAGACGCGCCGCAGGATCCGGATGTACTCCTCCTGCCGCGCGTAGCGCTCGGCCTTGTCGAGGCGGTCGCCCTCGCGGGCCTGCTCGTGGTCGCTCCCTCCGGCGATGAGGTGCACGACCGCCCGGCCGCCCGAGAGCTGGTCGAGGGTGGCGAGCGCCTTCGCCGCGACCGTCGGGTACACCGTGTTCGGGCGCAGCGCCACGATCGGCTTCAGGTGCTCGGTGGACTGCGTGACCGCCGCGGCGATCGTGAACGGGTCGTGACCGGCGCTGCCATAGGGGACGAGCGTGTAGTCGAACCCGCCCTCCTCCAGGATCCGGGAGTAGCGGCGGAGATAGGGGACGTCGATCGCGCTGTCGGCGAGGCCGTTGACCTCGTTGGAGCGGTTGACGTTGATGGCGGAGATGAACTCGACGGCCACGGGAGGTCCTTTCAGGAGGGTGAGCAGAGCGCAGGAGGGCGCGGCGGAGGGACCCCGCTGAGGGGGTCGATCGCGTGCGGAGGAGTGGGCCGGACCCGGGGGGGGGGGCTCGGCGCGGCGAGCGAATCGGCAGCAGCGCGTCAGGAGCCGCGCGACAGGATCAGCGCGTCAGAAGCGGCGCGTCAGAAGCCGCGCGTCAGAAGGAGACCGGACAGGAACATCCGCGCACCGGCGCGGAGGCGTCCCCGTCCCTGCGCATTCGCGCACAGGTCGACCCGTCGACTCCACGGCGCATCGCAAGGCCGGCGCCGAGGGGCGCGGCCGGGGCGAGGGCACGGGAGGAGGTCATGTCCACGACGCTACGGCGCGGGGTCGCGGGGCGTCCAACGATGATTCCGGATGCGTTCCGATCGGCGCTCCCGATCGTTGCTAACCTCCCGACTCATTCGTCGCGAGGGGCGTCACGCGCGCAGTCCGTGGGGTACGGGCGAGAGCCGCGAGCGGTTCGTCCCGAACACCTCCGCGAGTGCGGCGAGCGCCGTCTCCTCGACGTCCGGAGCGAGTCCGCGGCGCGAGACGAGGCGGAGGTTCACCGAGCCCAGCGCGGGCAGGTCGCGGCGCACCTCGAGCCCCTCCGCGACGGCGCCCGCGTGCGCGGTGGGCAGGACGGCCACTCCGATGCCGGCGCGTGCCGCGGCGATGACCCCCTCGAGCGCCGCCGCCTCGGCGACCACGTGCACCTCGTGCCCGAAGGCGCCGAGCTGCTGCAGCGCCCGCTGGCGCATGCCGCACGGCTCGGAGTAGGCCACGAGCGGAAGCGGGACGCCCTCGGGCGCCTGCCAGCCGGGCGCCGCGTACCAGTCGAGCGGGAGGGTCGCGACCTGGCGTCCCGGCAGGTCGCCGCCCACGCCGAGGATCACCGCGAGGTCGACCACTCCTCGCGCCACGGCCTCGGCGAGCTGCGTCGAGCGGTCGAGGGAGAAGGTCAGCGGCCGGTCGTCGAACGCGCGCCGCAGAGTGCCGAGCAGTCGCGGCAGCAGTTGCTCGGCCGCCGGCTCGGTGAGCCCGAGGGCGAGCGGGTTCTCGGTGGCGGCGTCGAGCGCCTCGAGCGCCTCGTCGTGCACGGCGAGGATGCGGCGGGCCTGCACGAGCAGGCGCTCGCCGGCCGGAGTGAACCGCGCCTTCCGGCCCGCCTTCTCGATGAAGGTCCGCTCGAGGCGGCGCTCGAGCGTGCGGACGTGCTGCGAGACGGTGGGCTGGCTGATGTGCAGGGCGATGGCCGCGCGGCCAAATCCACCGCAGTCGGCGATCGCCACGAGCGTGCGCAGGTGGACGATGTCGAGGGTCTCCGGCATGCTCCCGAGGCTAGGGAGGCCCTCGCCGTCGGGCGACCCGGACCGCAACACGGCGACACGGCGGCGCCCCCGCCGCAGACCGGAGGCCGCGGCGGGGGCTTGCGGAGCCCGCGGGGTCAGTGCGCGAGCACCGGCTCCGCGGAGGACGGCGCCTGGGCGGCGGCCGAGCGGCGGCGGAAGAGCAGCACCGAGAGCACGGCGCCGAGCGCGAAGAAGCCCGCACCCCATCCGTAGGCCACCGCGTAGCTCTGGACCGCGGCCTGCGCTGCGACCAGCGAGGTGACCGGGGAGTTCGCCGCGAGGTAGTCGGTGACCGCGGTCGCCGCGAGCGTGTTCAGCAGCGCGGTGCCGATCGATCCGCCGACCTGCTGACTGGTGTTGACCATCGCCGACGCGACTCCGGCGAAGCGCGGATCCACTCCGCGGGTCGCCGTCTGCATCGCCCCGGGCATGATCGAGCCCATCGCGGCGCCGAGCACCATCAGCGCCGGCAGCACGTCGGCCGCGTAGGCGCTGTCGAGGTCGAGGCGCGTGAGCAGCAGCATCCCGACGACGCCGAGCAGCATGCCGGACGGCACCATGATCTTCGGGCCGAAGCGCGGCAGGAGCAGGTTGGTCGAGAGCTGCGCGGCGAGCACGAGCATGCCGATCATCGGCAGGAACGAGAGCCCTGTGCGGATCGGCGAGTAGCCGAGCGAGACCTGCAGGTAGTAGGTGACGAAGAGGAAGATGCCGAACATGCCGGCTCCGGCGATCAGCACCGCGAGGTAGGCGGCGCCGCGATCGCGGTCGAGGACGATGTGCAGCGGCAGCAGCGGGTGCTCCGTCGACCGCTGGCGCAGCACGAAGCCGACGAGCAGCAGCACGGCGGCCGCCAGCGGCGCCCAGGTCATCGGCGAGTCCCAGCCGTCGGACTCGGCGTTGGCGAAGCCGAACACCAGCCCGAACAGCGCTGCCGAGACGAGCAGCGTGCCCGGCACGTCGAGCCTCGGGCGCGGGCCGCTGCGCTCGATCGGCGGCACGAAGACGATCGCCCCGATCACGGCGACGACCGCGATCACGACGTTGATGTAGAGGTTCCAGCGCCAGTCGAAGCTCTCGGTCAGCACGCCGCCGAGGAGGAGGCCGACCGCGCCGCCCGCGCCCGCGATCGCACCGAAGACGCCGAACGCCCGCGCCCGCTCCTTCGGCACGGTGAACGTCGTGGTGAGGACCGCCAGCGCCGTGGGGGCCAGCAGCGCGCCGAAGACGCCCTGCAGCGCGCGGGCCGCGATCAGCAGCTCGAAGCTGCCGGCGGCGCCGCCCAGGGCCGAGGCGATCGCGAAGCCGATCAGGCCGATCACGAAGGTCCGCTTGCGGCCGAGGAGGTCCGAGAGCCGGCCGCCGAGCAGCAGGAGGCTGCCGAAGGCGAGGGAGTAGGCGGTGACGACCCACTGGCGGTCGCCGTCCGAGAAGCCGAGGTCGGCCTGGGCGGCCGGGAGGGCGATGTTCACGACCGTGGAGTCGAGGACCACCATCAGCTGGGCGAGGCCGACGGCCACGAGGGTCCACCAGCGGCGGTTCGAGGGGGCCGGGGCCGCGGAGGCGGCGACGGCCGGCAGGGAGGAGGTCTGCGTCATGAGTGAGAACCTATACGAGACCGAGCGGTTCCGATACTGAGAAGTCTCGAAACTTCTCGGTTCCGCAACTCCCGGGTTCCTGACCTACCCTGGAGCGACCAGCCGCCCGCACGGACGGCCGCCCGCACCAGACAGGAGACGCTGCGATGACGCCGCCCCCTCCCCCCGCCGTCGGCACCGACGCCCCCGTGCGCCCCGGCCGCCGCCGCGATCCGAGCCGCGACGGCGAGATCCTGAGCGCCGCCCTCGACGTCCTCGCCGAGACCGGCTATGACGGCATGACCATCGACATGGTCGCCGCGCGCGCCCGAGCCGGGAAGGCGACCCTCTACCGCCGCTGGGACTCCAAGGCCGAGCTCGTGGTCGACGCCCTGGCCTGCCTCAAGGGCGCCGACCTCGCCCCCGACCGCCTCCCGGACACCGGAACCCTGCGCGGCGACCTCGTCGCTCTCATCCGCCCGCACACCATCGAGGACGCCGAGCGCAAGCTCCGGATCATGGCCGGCGTCGTCGCGATGATCTCGAAGTCGCCCGAGCTGTCCGACGCCGTCCGCGCCGCGATCATCGAGCCGCGGGCCGAGGCGAACCGCATCCTGATGCGCCGCGCGATCGAGCGCGGCGAGATCGCGGCGGACATCGACCTCGAGACCCTCGCGCTCGTCACGCCCGCGATGGTCGCCTACCGGGTGCTGCTGCTGCGCATCCCCGTCGACCGGGAGTTCCTGCTGTCGTTGATCGACGGGATCCTGCTGCCGGCGGTCGGACTCGGCGCGCGGGACTAGTCCTCGACGACCGCCGCGAGCTGGTCCGCGACCGCTCCCCAGCCGTCGGCGAACCCGAGGCGCTCGTGCTCGTCGCGGGTCGCGGCGTCCTTGTGCATCACGTGGGCCCGGTAGAGCGTGCCGTCGGGGTGGTCCTCGAGGGTGACGACGGCGGTGATGAACGGCGCGGCCGCCGGGCGCCAGCCGGCGATGAGCGCGGTCGTGAAGACGAGCCGCTCCTCGGGGTCGACGGCCAGGTAGCAGCCGGAGAGGTGGGGCACGAAGGCGTCGCCGTCGCTCATCGACGTCCGGAGCTCACCTCCCGGGCGCACGTCCATCGCGTCGACCCGGCAGCGCGTCGGCGCGGGGATCCACCACTGCGCGAACAGCTCGGGGGTGGTCCATGCCGCCCAGACGCTGGCGCGCGGCGCGCGGAGCACACGGGAGATCTCGAGATCGAGCCGCGGGTCGAAGCCGGTCATGGTGCTGTCCTCTCGTCGGACGGTCGCGGCGTCGCCGGGCGGCGGCGCTCGGGGTCGGCGTGCTCGGGGTCGGCGTGCTCGGAGCCGGCGTGCTCGGAGCCGGCGTGCTCGGAGCCGGCGTGCTCGGCGGCCACGCGCTCCAGGCGGTCGGTGCGCCCCTCCCACTCCGCGCGCTGCTCGGCGAGCCAGTCCTCCACCGCGGCGAACGCCGCCGGATCGAGCCGGCAGGTGCGCACTCGCCCCTGCTTCGCGGTGCGGATCCAGCCGCCCTGCTCGAGTACGCGCAGATGCTTGAGGAACGAGGTGAGCGCCATCGGGAACGGCTCCGCGAGTTCGCCGACGGTCGCCGGACCCCGGCGCAGACGGCTCACGACGGCCCGGCGCGTCGGGTCCGCGAGCGCGCGGAACGCCGTGTCGAGCGCCTCGCCATGGTGAGCCATACGGCTCAGTATGCCACCGGCGGCACGAGCGGGGTGCGCGAGTCTCCTAAAATCGGAGCCATGTCGAAAGTGTTGAGCAGTCTGCCCGTGGGCGAGCGTGTCGGAATCGCATTCTCGGGAGGCCTCGACACATCCGTCGCGGTCGCCTGGATGCGCGAGAAGGGTGCGGTGCCCTGCACCTACACCGCCGACATCGGCCAGTACGACGAGCCCGACATCGACAGCGTCCCGTCGCGCGCCGCGCAGTACGGCGCCGAGATCTCGCGCCTCGTCGACGCGAAGAGCGCGCTCGTGGAGGAGGGCCTCGTCGCCCTGCAGTGCGGCGCGTTCCACATCCGCTCGGGCGGCAAGACCTACTTCAACACCACGCCGCTGGGCCGCGCCGTCACCGGCACGCTGCTGGTCCGCGCGATGCGCGAGGACGGCGTCGACATCTGGGGCGACGGCTCCACCTACAAGGGCAACGACATCGAGCGGTTCTACCGCTACGGCCTGCTCGCCAACCCCCGCCTGCGCATCTACAAGCCGTGGCTCGACGTGCAGTTCGTCAACGAGCTCGGCGGCCGCACCGAGATGTCGGAGTGGCTCGTCGCCCGCGGCTTCCCGTACCGCGACGCCACCGAGAAGGCCTACAGCACGGACGCGAACATCTGGGGCGCCACCCACGAGGCCAAGCGCCTCGAGGAGCTCTCGAGCGGCATCGAGCTCGTCGAGCCGATCATGGGCGTCGCGTCGTGGCGCGAGGACGTCGAGATCGCCTCCGAGGTCGTCACCGTGCGCTTCGAGGCGGGCCGGCCGGTCGCGATCAACGGCACGGAGTTCTCGGACCCGGTGGCGCTCGTGCTCGAGGCGAACGCCATCGGCGGCCGCCACGGCCTGGGCAGCTCTGACCAGATCGAGAACCGCATCATCGAGGCCAAGAGCCGCGGCATCTACGAGGCCCCCGGCATGGCCCTCCTCCACCTCGCCTACGAGCGCCTGCTCAACGCGATCCACAACGAGGACACCATCGCGCAGTACCACTCCGAGGGCCGCCGCCTCGGCCGCCTGATGTACGAGGGACGCTGGCTCGACCCGCAGTCGCTCATGCTGCGCGAGTCGATCCAGCGCTGGGTCGGCTCCGCCGTCACCGGCGAGGTGACCGTGCGCCTGCGCCGCGGCGACGACTACACGATCCTCGACACCGCGGGCCCCGCACTGAGCTACCACCCCGACAAGCTCTCGATGGAGCGCGTCGGCGACGCCGCGTTCGGTCCCGAGGACCGCATCGGCCAGCTGACCATGCGCAACCTCGACATCGCCGACTCGCGCTCGCGCCTCGAGCAGTACGCGGCCGCCGGTCTCGTGGGCGGCCCGACCGCCGAGCTCGTCGGGCACCTCGAGATCGGAGAGGGCGAGGCGATCACCGAGGGCGGCGGCTCCGCAGCCGCCGACGCACTGGGACGCGCGACCGACCTGGCCTCGGAGGGCGCGGCGTTCGACGCCGGCACCGACTGACGCCTCCGCTCCCGGGAGCCCCCGCGCACCCGCCTCCCGAGGCGGCGTGCCCGGGGGCTTCCGTCCTTCACACCTGCGCGTCCCGCACGAGGGCGAGCGCGGCGTCCACGGTCGCGACCGACTGCTCCGGATCCACCCGCGCCAGCACCAGCGCGGCCACCAGCAGCGACACCAGCAGATCGGCCTGCAGCGCCCGCCGCGACGGCTCCGCCCCGGGCCAGCGCGCAGAGGCCCCGGCGCGCATCGCGCGCAGCAGCTCCGCCCGGTACTCGGCGATCACCTCGCGCACGGCGTCGTCGCGCGCGATCGGCGCGCCCGCGGCATTGAGCAGCAGGCAGCCGCTGCGGGAGGAGAGGCTCGCGGCGTCCGAGAGAGCGGCGCGCAAACCCCCGAAGTAGACCTCCAGGGCGTCCGGAGCCACGTCCTCGCGGGCGAGCGGCGCGAGCCGGGGCCGCACCACCTCGTCGAGGTAGCTCTGCACGGCCGCGTCGAACAGTCCGCGCTTGCTGCCGAACGCGTGATACAGACTCGACCGGCGCACTCCGGTCGCCGCCTCCAGCTCGGGAACGGACGCCTCCTCGAAGCCGCGCTCCCAGAACACGGAGCGCGCCGATCGGACGACCTCGGCGGTCTCGAACGTCTGCGTGCGTCCCATCGGGGCCTCCTTCTGGACCGTTCGTTCCATCATGCCGCGTGCAGGCCTATAGTGGATCGATCGTTACACAATCAGGAGGTCCCGCCGTGATCGTCACAGGACTCGTGCTCGCGGCCCTCGCCGCTGTGCTGCACGTCTACATCTTCGTGCTGGAATCGCTCCTCTGGACGACTCCGCGGGCCCGCTCGACCTTCGGCACCACCGAGGACGAGGCCCGGGCCACGAAGGAGCTCGCCTTCAACCAGGGCTTCTACAACCTCTTCCTCGCGATCGTGACGATCGTCGGCGTCCTCGCCCTCACGACCGGAGCGACTGGGGTCGGCGCCGCCCTCGTGTTCGCGGGCACAGGTTCGATGGTCGCCGCGGCGCTCGTCCTCCTGCTCTCCTCCCCCGCCAAGCGCCGCGCGGCCCTCACCCAGATGACGCCCGGCCTGCTCGCGATCCTCGCGCTCGCGATCGGCCTCGCCGCCTGAACCGGCTCCGCGTCCGCTCCGGCTCCGCTCCGCCCCTCTCCGGAAGGCTCCATGACCACCGCCACCAGCACCCAGATCCAGCTCGTCCGCCGCCCCGAGGGCTGGCCGGTCGCCGACGACTTCCGCACCGTCCAGGTGACCTACGACGCCCCCGCCGCGGGCGAGATCCGCGTCGAGAACGCCTTCGTCTCGGTCGACCCCTACATGCGCGGTCGGATGAACGACGTCAAGAGCTACACCCCGCCGTACGCCCTCGGCGAGACCATGACCGGAGGCGCGATCGGACGCGTGAGCGTGTCGGACGACCCGGAGTTCCCGGTCGGCGCGGCGGTGCTGCACCAGCTCGGCTGGCGCGACGTCGTGCAGGCCCCCGCCTCGGCCTTCCGCGTCGTCCCCGAGCTGCCGGGGGCACCCCTCTCGCTCCGCCTCGGGATCCTCGGCATGACCGGTCTCACCGCGTTCGTCGGCCTGACGACGATCGCCGGGATGGAGGAGGGCGACACCGTCTTCGTCTCGGGCGCCGCCGGAGCGGTCGGCTCGGCCGCCGGGCAGATCGCCCGCCTCCTGGGCGCGGGGCGCGTCATCGGCTCCGCGGGCTCGGCCGAGAAGGTCGAGCTGCTCACCGGGAAGTACGGCTACGACGCCGCCTTCGACTACCACGCGGCACCCGTGCGCGAGCAGCTGGCGCAGGCCGCTCCGGACGGCATCGACGTCTACTTCGACAACGTCGGTGGCGACCACCTCGAGGCCGCGCTGGACGCCTTCAGGGACGGCGGCCGCGCCGCCCTGTGCGGAGCGATCGCCGGCTACAACAGCACCGAGAAGCCGGTCGGCCCCGACAACACGGCGAACATCATCACCCGCGGCCTCACCCTCCGCGGCTTCACCCTCTCCGGCCACCTCGACCGGGCTCCCGAGTTCGACCGGCTCATGGCCGGCTGGTTCGAGGAGGGGAGCATCGCCTACGACGAGACGATCGTCGACGGGATCGAGAACACCGTCGAGGCGTTCCTCTCGATGATGCGCGGCGGCAACACCGGGAAGATGGTCGTCCGCATCTGAGCGCGAAGGAACCCCGGACGGTCGAGGGAACCTGCAAGTGCGGGTTCCCTCGACCGTCCGGGGTTCCCCCGGTCGATCGTCAGCGCTTGACGGCGTCGATCTTCAGCATCTTGGCGATGACCGAGTCGAGCTCGGAGTCGTCGAAGATCTTCTTCCAGTCGTCCTTGATGAGCGCCTCGCGGCCGTAGCCCATGGCGATGTGGCAGGCCTCCGAGAACGGGTTCGATCCGCGCAGGCCGTTGGTCAGCGCGATCCAGGTGTGGCCGTAGAGCATGGCGCGCGCCGCCTCGTAGGGCACGCCGACGCCGTTGACGGTCTCGTCGAGCGCCTCCTTGAGGAACTCGCCCACCATGCAGGCGATGGTCTCGACCAGGGTCGGCTCGAGCACGGCGAGCTGCTTGACGGTCACCCAGTGCACCGCGATGACGGGCGCGTAGATGGTCGAGATGACCTTCTCGGCGATCGCCCGCACGTCGTCGTCCGCGTCCTCGAGGGCCGCGACGACCTCCTGCGGGGCGGCGATGCCGCCGAACGTGTCGGCCCACTCCTCCGGGGTGGTGCGCTCGAGGAACACCGACGGGTGGCACGGGTGCGCCACGGCGTAGTGGATGTCCTCGCGCTTCGCGAGGAGCCCCGCGTAGGCCGCGGCCGGGTCGAGGGTCAGGATGATCGCGCCCGACTTCATCTGCGGGATCACGTCCTCAGAGACCGCGCCGAGCACGACGTCCGGGACGGCGAGGATCACGACGTCGGCGTCCTCGACGGCGTCGGGCGTCGCGGTGATCTCGCGGCCGGCCTCGCGGGTGCGCTCCTGCCCCGCGGGCGACGCCTCGCTGTAGAGGGCGTTGTAGTCGGACTTCTGCAGGTTGTTCGAGACCCGCATGCCCATCTTGCCGCCGGCGCCGATGACGGCGACGGTGAGAGCGGGGGCGGCGGTGCCCGGGGCGGTGGTGGCGGTGGTGTCGGTCATGGGTTCCTTCTCCTGAGCTGGTCGAGGGTGGTGCGGGTCCACTCGGCTTCGAGCCGGGTGGTGACGAGCGCCTGCTCCGCGGCGGGGACGGTGTCCTGCCAGGGGAGCCAGAACTCGATGATCTGGGTGATGCCGCGCGCGTCCGGATCCAGCAGTGCGCGGAAGCCGTCGTAGTCGAGGCGGCCGTCGCCGAGGGCGGTGCCGGTGTAGACGAAGCCGACCCAGCCCGGGTTGCGGCTGAAGTCGAAGTCCTTGACGTGCCAGTTGGCGACGTACGGCGCGCAGCGCGCGACCACGTCGGCCGGCAGCTCGAGGTTCGCGACCGTGTTGGCGGGGTCGAGGCAGATCCGGATCCGCGGATCGTCCAGCGTCGCGACGACGTCGACGAGGTCGGCGGTGCCGACCTGCTCGTACGTCTCGAGCGCCAGGACCACGCCCGCCGCCTCGAGCTCGGGCGCGATGCTCCGGAGCCGGCGCAGCGTCTCCTCTCGGCCGGGACGGTCCTCCCCCGACGTCCACATGCTGCGCAGCAGCACGACGTCGAGCGCGCGGGCGAGGCCGAGCCAGCGGCGCAGGTGCTCGGGATCGGTGCCGCGCGTGCCGAGCTCGAGGGCGACGCCGCGACCCGCCGCGAGCTCCCGCAGCGCGGCGAGCCGCTCGGGCGGGAACTCCTCGAGGCCGGGCACGTCGCACAGCTGCAGGAGGCCCACGCCGAGGTCGGCCGTCTCGCGCACCATGTCCTCGACGCTCATCGGCTCCGCCACCCGGTCGGAGGAGCGCCAGAAGAAGGCGTAGCTGCTGAGTCCGATCGTCACGGGCGGGCCTCCGCGAGCGCGAGCGCCTCGTCGAGGATCGTCCGCACGGCCTCGGGGTCGTGCGCGAAGCGGCCGAGGAAGAGTCCGGGGACCCGGCCCTCGAGCGCGGTCAGGAGACCGGGCCCGGCGCTGCCGCCGTAGATCACGCGGCTGCCGACACGCCCCGGGAGCGCGATCAGCGCCGCTTCAAGCGCGGTGACCACCCCGGCGATGAAGGCCGGGTCGGCGGGCTCGGGCGCGCCGATGGCCCAGACGGGCTCGTAGGCCGCGAGCACCGGGCCGGTCGAGCCCGCGGCGTCGGCCGCGTCGAGCGCCGACGTGATCTGGGCGAGCACGAGCGCGACGGCGTCCTCGACGCTGCCGCGCTCGGTCTCGCCGACGCAGAGCAGCGGCACGAGGTCGTTGCGGAACGCGGCGGCGACCTTCTGGCGGATCCGCTCGTCGTCGTCGCCGAACAGCGCTCGGCGCTCGGCGTGGCCGATCTCGACCAGGCGGCAGCCGATCTCGCGGAGCTCGGAGCCGCTCACCTCGCCGGTGAACGCACCCTCGTCCTCCCAGAAGAGGTCCTGGGCGCCGAGGGCGACTCCGGAGCCGTCGACGAGCGCGCCGACCGGCACGAGCGAGGGGAACGTCGGCACGACGAACAGCTCGACCACTCCCGACGTCACCGCCTCGTGGGTCCGCGCGATCTCGACGACGCGACGGCTCCACTCCAGGGTGCGCTCGTGACCGAAGTACATCTTCAGGCTCACGCCCACGGTGAAGGCGGGCGAGGCGTCCGGGGTCAGCACGACGCGGGCGAGGACGAGACCGGAGCCTCGTCGGCGCGGCCCTCCTCGTACGCCTCGATGATCTGCACCTTCTCGGCCGAGGCGGAGGAGGTGTCGAACTCGTAGCCCAGCCACTCCTTCGCGAGGCGGCGGGCGAGCTCCATGCCGACGACGCGCTGACCCATGCAGAGCACCTGCGCGTCGTTGGAGAGGATCGAGCGCTCGACCGAGAAGGAGTCGTGCGCGGTGACGGCGCGGACCCCCGCGACCTTGTTCGCCGCGATGGCGACGCCCAGTCCCGTGCCGCAGATCAGCACGGCTCGGTCGGCCTCGCCGCGGGCGATCATCTCGGCGGCGGCGATGGCGACGCTGGGGTACGGCGTGTGGGAGTCGGCGTCCACTCCCACGTCGACGAGGGTCGCGACGCGCGCGTCCTTCTCGAGATCGGCCTTGATGATCTCCTTGTAGGTGAAACCGGCGTCGTCGGATCCGACGACGATGCGGAACGGTGCGCTCATGGTGCTCTCTCCTTGCTGGCGGGTGCCGGGGTGACGGTGTGCGACGTTACGCGTCGGTGCTGGACGGGCTGGCTGCGCTCTCGCGGAGCACGGCGCCGACGGCGGTGACGATCAGGGCGAGCGAGTGCGCGCCCGCGTCGGGGGTGCCGAGGCTCTTCTCGGCGTGCGGGCGGGCGCGGCCCATCCGGGGCAGCAGCTGCGCGGTGGCGGCAGCGGCGTCGGTGCAGGCCCCGGCCGCACGGGTCCAGGCGTCGGCGAGGGAGTCGCCCGCGCCGATCCGCTCGCCGAGCACGTCGGCGAACGGCACGAGGGAGTCGACCATCGTCTTGTCCCCGACGCTCGCGCCGAAGGCGAGGATCGCGGTCCGCGCGCCGTCGACTCCGGTCAGCACCGCGGCCGCGTCGGGCCGGCCCTCGTCGCCGAGAGCCGCGCCCACTGCGCCGAGCGCGGCCCCCCAGAGGGCTCCGGAGGTGCCGCCCGCGCGGTCCGACCAGGCGTCGCCGGCGGCGTCGAGCACGGTGCCGGCTCCCGCTCGCTCCTCGTGGGCGGCCCGGGCGGCTGCGACGGCCGCGTGCACCCCGCGCTGCATCCCGATGCCGTGGTCGCCGTCACCGGCGACCGCGTCGATCCGACCGAGCTCGTCGGCGTTCTCGTCGATCACGCGCTGCGTCGCCTCGAGGGCCGCGAGCACGGTGCCGGCCGCGGCGCGGGACTCCTCGCTGGAGGCTCCGATCTCGGCGCGGGCGCTCTCGACGACCGCCTGCTCCGCCACCTGGGCGGCGGCGCGGACGGCGCCCTTGCGGTAGGCGGGCGTCTCGACGGGAGCCGACCAGAGCCGCTCGAGCTCCTCGTCGACCCAGAAGAAGGTGAGCGAGACGCCGGCGATGTCGAAGCTGGTCACCAGCTCGCCGACCTCCGGCTCGACGATCTCGACGCCGCGCTCGCGCAGGCGGCGCTCGACGCCCGAGTAGACGACGAACAGCTCCTCGTACTTCACCGAGCCCAGGCCGTTGAGGATCACGACGAGTCGAGCCCCCTCGAGCTCGGCGACGTCGTCCGGGCGCTCGGCGAGGAGCGACTCGACCAGCAGTTCGGCGAGTCCGTCGGCCGAGGGCACGTCGTCCTCGCGGATGCCGGGCTCGCCGTGGATGCCCATGCCGACGGCCATCCGCCCCTCGGGGACGGTGAACAGCGGCTCCGACGCCCCGGGCAGCGAGCAGCCCGAGAACGCGACGCCGAAGGAGCGCGTGCGCTCGTTGGCGCGGATCGCGAGGCGCTCGACGTCGTCCAGGGACGCGCCCTCCTCCGCGGCGGCTCCGGCGACCTTGAACACGGTCAGATCGCCCGCGATGCCGCGGCGCTTGTGCTTCTCGGAGACGCTCGCGCTCGAGATGTCGTCGGTGACCGTGACGGTGCGGACGTCGATCCCCTCGTCGCGCAGGCGCCGTTGCGCCGCGTCGAAGTTCAGCACGTCTCCCGCGTAGTTGCCGTAGCTCAGCAGCACGCCGCCCCCGTGCTCGGCGGCCGTGGCGACCGAGTGGACCTGCTGCGCGGACGGAGAGGCGAAGAGGTTCCCCATCGCCGCGCCGTGCGCGAGGCCCTGGCCGACCAGCCCGCCGAAGGCCGGGTAGTGGCCGGAGCCGCCGCCGACCACGAGCGCGACCGTTCCGGGGGCGACCTCGGTCGAGCGCACCACTCCTCCGGGCACGCGCCGCACGAAGCGGCGGTTCGCGGCGGCGAATCCGTCGATCATCTCGTCGGCGAAATCGGAAGGATCGTTGTAGAGCCGGGTCATCTCGGGGTCCTTGTCGTGGTGGCGGTGTGCGTCAGTGGGCGATCACGTCGACGCTCGGAGCGTCCTTGTAGCGCCGCGCGAGCAGTGCCATCAGCACGGCCGAGAGCAGCAGGAAGAAGCCGACGACGAACATCGGGATCTCGTAGCCGCCGGTCGCGTCGCTCAGGGCTCCGGTGATGTACGGCGCCGAGAAGCCGGCGAGGTTGCCGACCGTGTTGATCAGGGCGATGCCGGCCGCCGCGGCCGCTCCCGTGAGGAAGCGGGTCGGGAACGTCCAGAAGTTGGGCAGGGCCGAGAAGATCGCCATCGCGGTCACCGTGATCACAGCGATCGTCGCGGCCGGCGAGCCGGCGAACAGCGCGAGCGGGATGCTCAGTCCACCCGCGATCGCCGGGATCACGATGTGCCAGGTGCGCACTCCGCGACGCGTCGCATCGCGCGACCAGAGGTAGAGCGCGATCGCCGCGGGCACGTAGGGGATCGCGGTGATCAGGCCCTTCTCGAAGATGCCGAACGTGGTGCCGTACTGCTCCTGGAAGCCCTCGATGATCGTGGGGAGGAAGAACGCCAGCGCGTAGAGGCCGTAGATGAAGCCGAAGTACACGAAGCTGAGCATCCAGACGCGGCCGCTCCTGAAAGCGGAGGACATCTTCGGGTGGGTCGTGACGCCCTTGGTCTTGACGTCCTCCTCGCGCTGCAGCGCCGTCGTGAGCCAGACCTGCTCCTCGCGCGTCAGCCACTTCGCGTCTGAGGGCCTGTCTTTGAGGTAGAACCAGGCGATGAGTCCGACGACGATCGCGGGGAGCGAGACGCCGAGGAACATGAAGCGCCAGCCCTCGAGGCCGAAGATGCCGTCCTGCTCGATCAGGAGACCCGCGAGCGGAGCGCCGATGACCGTGGTGAGCGGCTGCGCCAGGTAGAAGAGCGCGAGGATCTTGGAGCGGTGCTTCGCCGGCACCCAGAGGCTGAGGAACAGGATCGCGCCGGGGAAGAAGCCTGCCTCCGCGACTCCGAGCAGGAAGCGGAGCACCACCAGCTGCTCGAAGTTCTGCACCCACGTGAACAGCAGCGCCACGACGCCCCAGCTCACCATGATGCGGGCGAGCCAGCGGCGCGCGCCGAAGCGGTGCAGCGCCAGGTTGCTGGGCACTTCGAGGAGGATGTAGCCGATGAAGAAGACGCCGGAGGCGAAGCCGAACTGGGCCGCCGAGAGGGCGAGATCGGCCTCCATGCCGTTGGGAGCGGCGAAGCCGATCGCCGTGCGATCGAGGTAGTTGATGAAGAACATCAGGGCGACGAACGGCACGAGGCGCACCGAGATCTTCCTGATCGCGCTCTTCTCGACGGCGGCGTCGGCCGCGGCCGGACCACCGGCGGTGGTCTGAGAGGGAAGGTCCACGTCGATCTCCAGATCCTTATCAACGACTGTGTTGGGGTACCGGGCCAAATTGGCTGACCGGTTGACCAATTCGATGATGCTCCGTTCCGCCGCAAGTGTCAACCGGTTCGGCTGTCGCGTGGCGTCTCCTGCCCCACGCGAGCCGTTGCTACGGTCGTCGCATGCCGGCGTATCCCGAAGACGACCCGTCCCTCGTGCGCCTGGAGCTCCAGGTGCTCCCCCGCGGCACCGCGGTCGCCGAAGTGGCGAAGCAGCTGACCTCCCTCCTCACCACGGGTGATCTGGCACCCGGGTCGCGCCTGCCCCCCGAGCGCCAGCTCGCCGAGAGCCTCGGAGTGGGCCGCTCGGCCGTGCGCGAGGCCCTCGCGGCGCTCGAGATCCTCGGCATCGTCACGGTGCGCCCGGGCTCCGGCACCTACCTCCGCGACAGCACGTCGGAGCTCCTGCCGACGACGCTGAGCTGGGGGCTGATGCTCTCCGCCGGCCGCACGGCCGAGCTGATCGAGGTGCGGAGCGGGCTCGAGATCCAGGCGGCGATGCTCGCGGCACTCCGCATCGAGGACGCCGACCTGGCGAAGCTGCGCGCGCACCTGGACGCGATGGAGTCGCACCTGGACGACCTCGCGGCCTTCGTCGAGGCCGACGTGCGCTTCCACCTGCAGATCGCGGTCAGCTGCGGCAACGTGGTGCTCCGCGACCTGCTGCAGACCATCCGCTCGCTGCTGCGGCTGTGGGTCGAGCGCGCGCTCAGCGACCCGCAGCAGGCGCGCGACGCCTTCGCCGAGCACCGCGCCGTGCTGGAGGCACTCGAGGCGCGCGATCCGGCCGCGGCCGCGCGGGCGATGGAGTCGCACATGAGCACCGCCTCGCGCCGACTGGCGGACTCGGGGAGCTGATCGACGCGGTCGGTGGCAGACTCGGCGCATGACGACCTTCCCGGGCCGGTCGAGCTCCGCGGTGCTCGCCGTCGCCGCCGCCCTGCTCCTGCTCGCCGGCTGCGCGGGGCGCGCCGACATCGCCTCCTCCCGGACGCCGCTGCCCAGGCCGGTGAGCGCGTCGCCGACGGCGGTGCCGAGCGCGACGCCGACGGCGGCATCGACGGCGACGCCCGGTGCGACGCCGACTCCGGAGGCGCCCACCGCCTCGCCGATCGCACCCTCCCCCGCAGCGCCCGCTCCCGAGGCGTCGGTCCCGGAGGCACCGGCTCCGGCCGCTCCCGCTCCCGCTCCCGCTCCCGCTCCCGTCGAGCGCTGCCACGGGGGCGACCTCGCGCTCGAGTACCGCCCCGATCCCGACGCCTCCGGCGCCGGCTCCAGTGCGTTCGACCTCGTCTTCACCAACGCGTCGTCGCTGCCCTGTACGCTCGCCGGCATCCCGGGCGTCTACCCGACGGACGCCGACGGCGTGCGCATCGGCGCGGTCGCCGCCGCGGTCGGACCGAACCCGGGCGGCCTGCTCACCCTGCAGCCCGCCGGCCGGGCCGAGGTCCGCGTCGTCCGCCACTCCCCCGGCGCCTACGGCTGCCCCTCCGCCGTGTCCGCCCGGATCGTCGCCGAGGTCGTCGACGACCTCGATCCGGCGGTCAGCGCTCCGGCCGCCCTCGAGGTCTGCACCGACGGCACGGTCGTGCTCGAGGCGTCGACCTACACGCCGCTGGGCTGAACCGTCCGCACGACGCGGGCGGCCTCGCCGGGAGCCAGCCGGAGCGGGCCGTCCCCGCGGGAGCCGTCGAGCGACCGCCGCCACTCGTGCACGCCGTCCCGCGACGGCTCGATCGCGGTGGCGCCGAGGTTGCCGACGAGGAGCAGCTGCTCCCCCTCCCGCTGCACGCCGATCGCCACCAGCGGGAGCGGAGCCGCGTCGACGGTCACGACCTCGCCGCCGCCGATCTCGGCGGCCCACTCCAGCACCCGGCCCGCCGGTGTACCGGATGCCCCGCGGGGTCCCCACTCCTCGAAGTAGGCGAGCGAGTCGACGCCGGGCTGCGCCAGAGCGGCGAGGCTCCCCACGACCCACGCGGCGAGCGCCGGCGAGGACTGCCGCGGGTCGGTCGCACCGGGCAGGTGCTGCGGGCCGTAGCCGTGGGCGTCGACGTCGGCGTCCCCCGGGTCGAACGGCGACGTCGAGACCGCGTTCATCCGCGCCCCGAGTGTGATCGGGCCGATGCGCAGTCGACGGCCGTCGGCGATCGCCAGGGCGTCCCGCACGACCGTGCGCTGGGTCCCGAGCGACTCCACGAGCTGGTGCCCCGAGGTGTCGTGCATGAAGGCGGTCAGGCTGAAGGCGAGCGGAGCGTCGACGACGGCGAGCTCCTGCGCTCCCCGGTTGAGCTCGGTGAAGTGCGAGCGGACGCCGCCGAGCACCTCGATGCCCGTCCCGCCCACCGCGCGCCGGGCCGCGTCCAGGAGCTCGGGAGTGCTGCGGTGGCCGTGCGCGGCGTAGACGCCGAGGCGGGCGAGCGGAGCGTCGCCGACGGCATCGAGGACCCGCGCGACGTCGTCCGGTTCCGCCGCGACGATCCGGAGGTCGATGCTCCGCTCCTGCGCGTCCTCGAGGGCGCGGGCGAGTGCCCGCCGCCAGCCGGCCCAGCGCGGGTCGCACTCGACGAGCAGGCCGGCGCCGACGATCCGGCTCTCCGCCGGTCGAGCCGCCGACGGTGCGCTCGACACCCCCGTGAAGATCTCGGGGAACCGGTGCCCGGCGAGGGCGAGGCGCAGCCCGTCCGGCTCGTCCTCCGCCGGGGTCGGCGTCGCGGAGCATTCGATCCGGACGCTCTGCCGGACGACCTCCCCCTCGGCCACCGCGACCGGGAACGGCAGGTCCAGCGGAGTGGAGTACGTCTTGAACGACGCGTCCGTCCAGTTGCGCTGGTCCTCCATCTCGAAGACGTCGCCGTCGAACGCCGCCGTCACCGCCACTCCGCTCGCCGCCCACGCGAGACCGGTGATGTCGCGGGCCGGCTGATGCGGGGCGATCCGCGTCGGGAAGCGCATCCGCTCGACGGAGCCGTCGGTGCGGCGGACCTCGAGCGGCTCTCCGGCCGCCTCGGCTCCGTGCAGGACGACGAGACCGAGCCGGTTGCGCAGCAGAGCGGCGGCGGCGCGCGCCTCGAGGGAGAGCAGGAGGGCCGACTCCTCGAAGCGGGCGCTCAGCGTCCACTCGACGCGGGCGGAACCGCTCTCGCTCACCCCCTCGATGACGAGCCCGGAGTCCTTCGCGCTCAGGTCGGCGCGCGTGGTCGCGAAGGTCCCCCAGTCGCGGTCGCGGACGACGAACCGCACTCCCCGGAGGATCCGCGCCCCTGCGAAGCGGATCTCGTCCAGTCGACCCTCGGCGGTGCGCAGGGTCCATGAGCCGCAGCGCACCTCCCGCTCGTCGCGCTCGGCCGGGAGCAGCAGCGCGGCCGGGATCGTCGGAGCGGCGGGGCGGATGCCGATCGGCCCCATGGTCACAGGGTGGTCATGCCGCCGTCGACGCGGAAGAGCGCGCCGGTGGCGTACGAGGACTCGTCGCTCGCGAGGTAGACCATGATGCCCTCGACGTCCTCGGCCGAGCCCGGTCGCCCGATCGGGATCCGCGAGACGATCGCGGCGCGCGCCTCGGCGTCCCCCGAGATCGCGGTCACCAGCGGGGTCTCGGTGTAGCCGGGCACCACGGTGTTCACGCGGATGCCCTCGCCGGCGTAGGCGGCGGCGACCGTGCGGCCGAGGCCGTGGATGCCGGCCTTGGAGCTGCTGTAGGCGGTGAAGTCCTGGCCCTCGCCGTTCAGCCCCGTGGGGCTGCCGGTGAGGACGATCGAGCCGCCGCGGCCCAGCATCGCCCTGACCGCGTGCTTCACGGTCAGGAAGGTGCCGGTGAGGTTGATGTCGATCGTCCTGCGCCACGCCTCGAGGCTCAGGTCGGCGATCTTCGCGTCCTGTCCGAAGAGCTGCACGCCGGCGTTCGCGACGACGACGTCGGGAGCACGGCCGTCCGCGTCGAGCTGTGCGAAGGCGGCCTCGACGCTCGCCTCGTCCGAGATGTCGAGCGCGACGGCGACAGCATCCGGGTAGGCGCCGGCCGCGTCGCGCGCCGCGTCGAGGTCCCGGTCCGTGAAGGCCACGCGGGCCCCTTCGCGGGCGAACCGCTCCGCGACGGCCCGGCCGATGCCGGAGCCGGCTCCGGTGACGAGGGCGTTCTTGCCGATGAGGCGTCCGGTCATGCGTGCTCTCCTTCGAGTCGATCCAGCTCGATCATAGGAGGCGAACCGGTTGACCGCATTCCCTTCTCTCCAGTGCGTCCGCTCGACTCCGCCGTCCGGCGTCTCCCGGAGCGTCCCGACGCGCCTCCGCGACCCCTTGACCCAGGAGCTGGGAGCGGCGACTCTCGCTACCACGCACGCTCCCACTCGCATCAGGAGGTCACCCATGAAGGTCGGCTCGCTCGTTCTCCGTCTCGCCGTCGGCGGACTGTTCGTCGGACACGGACTGCAGAAGCTCCGCGGCTCGTTCGGCGGTCCGGGCCTGGAGGGCACTTCGCAGATGATGCAGAGCCTCGAGATGCACCCGCCGCGCCGCAACGCCCTCGCGGCCGCGGTCACCGAGACCGCCGGCGGTGCCGCACTGGCCCTCGGAGCGGTCACTCCGCTCGCCGCCGCGGGTCTCGTGGCCACGATGGTCACCGCGGTGCGGAAGGTGCACTGGAGCAACGGCCTCTGGAACGCGGGGGGAGGCTGGGAGTTCAACGGACTGCTCGTCGCGGCGACCGCCGCGGTCGTCGCCGACGGTCCCGGTCCGCTCTCGCTCGACGCCCTGGTCGGCAAGTCGAAGTGGGGCGCCGGATGGGCGCTGCTCGCGCTCGTCGCCGGCGCCGCCGCCTCGACCGCCGCCGTCGAGGCGGGTCGCCGCTCGGCAGGCGCCGGCGCGCCCGCGCCCACCACGGCCGACTCCTCCGCGTCGACCAGCCCCGACTCCCCCACCTCCGCCGCCGACGGCACCGCCTGACACCGTCGCTCCGGGTTCCGGAGGCTCGATCCCCGCGTCGTGAACGGCGTGCTCGAGCCTCCGGGACCACGTCGGCCCTCGCCCGTCGGCCTCTCCCGCTAGCCTCGCCTCGTGACCGACTCGCCCCGCCCCGCCGACCATCCGCCCCGTCCCGCCGCCGAGGACCTCGACGCCTGGCAGCGGGCGGCGGACCGTCTGCAGGAGGAGGGCGACGACGTCGTCGAGCGGATGCGCGTGCTCGCCGCGAGCTACCCGGGCGACGGCGGTCGAGGCCGATTCGAGCTGGGCGGTGCGCTCGACAGCGCCGTTCACGAGACCGAGGCCGCCGCCGAGTACGAGCGGGCGCTGGAGCTCGGTCTCGACGAGGAGCGCCGGGCGCAGCTGAGCATCCAGTACGCCTCCACCCTTCGGAACCTCGGTCGGCACGAAGAGGCCGTCGCCCTGCTGCGCGCGGCGGACCCACACCCCTCCGTCGGAGCGGCTCGCGAGGTCTTCCTCGCTCTCGCGCTGCACAGCGCGGGACGCCCCGCCGAGGCGCTGCGCACCGCTCTCGAGGCCCTCACCCCCACCCTGCCCCGCTATCGACGGTCCGTCGCCGCGTACGCCGCCGCCCTGACCGACTGAGCCCTCACTCCGTGAGGAGCGCGTCGATCTGGCCCATCGCCTGGCGCATCCCCTCCTCCATGCCCATCTGGACCATCTGCTCGAGCTGCTCCACCGACTCGAAGGCCGAGCGGACGACCATCCGGGTACGCCCGGCAGCCTCCTCGAGGGTGACGACGGCGTGAGTCGTGCCGTACTCGTCCACCGGGTTCCCGTCGTCGTCGGCGAAGCCGTCGTCGAACTCGAAGCGCGCGGGCTCCTCCACCGCGGTCACGAGCCACCATCCCCGGGCCTTCTCCCCATCGGGGCCGGTCATGTAGTAGCTGCTGCGGCTCCCCGGAACAGCCTCATGCCGCTCGAAGGTCGCCGGCCAGGTCGGCGGCCCCCACCACCGCTCGAGCAGTCGCGGCTCGACCCAGATGCGCCAGACGCGGTCGATCCCCGCGTCGAACTCCGCGGTGATGGTCATGGTCAGGTTCTCGACGTCCTTGACGGACTCCAGCACGGTCATCGTGCGCTCCCTCTCCTCGGTTCTGCGGTCGGCTGCCGCCCCTCCTCGGCGAGGAGGCCGGTGATGCGGTCGATGCGTCCGCGCCAGAGCTCCTCGTAGGCGTCGAGGAGTCGCGCTGCCCGCTGCAGCGCCTCGACCTCTCCGCTCACGAGCTGCTCCCGTCCGCTGCGTCGCTTGCGCACGAGCGACGCGCGCTCGAGCACCGCGACGTGCTTCTGCACCGCGGCGAACGACATCGCGTACTCCGACGCCAGCACCGAGACCGACTGCTCGCTCTGCAACACCCGGGCGACGATGTCGCGCCGGGTGGCGTCGGCGAGCGCTCGGAACACCCGGTCGATCCGCTCGTCGTCTTCCACATCTACAACCATTTGGTTGCACGTTACTCCTCGGGTCAGCGGGAAGGGAAGACCTGCCGGCCCGGATCCGACGAGCCGGACCTCGCGGCCCGGGTCGCGCGCTCCCCTCTCCCCCTGAATCGTCCCGCCACCCCGGACATCAGCGGCGCTCCGCGGCCGCCAGCAGCCTCCGCGAGGTGCCGTCGAGGACCCAGCCGGGCACGTGGCGGGCGGCGAACAGCGACTCGTAGAGCTGCGCCATCGAGTACGCGGGATCGAGCCTCCGCGCCTCGCCGAGATGCAGTGCGGCGAGGGAGCCGACGCCGCGCGCCCACCAGCACCAGGCCAGCACGGTCAGGACCGGCACGCGCGCCCCGGGAGGAGCGAGCGCGGCTGTCCGCGCCAGCGCGGTCGTCGCCCGCTCGAGTCGTCCGCGATCCGGCCCGGGCCCCTCTCCCATCAGCAGCTCGGCGTCGGCGACGTCCCTCGCATCGGTGCGCCCGATCGCCGCCTCCCTCGCGATGATCTCGTCCATCGTCTCGCCGGTGAACTCCTGCTCCGCCTGCTGGCGGACCACGCGGAGGAACGACGACCGCGCACGGTGAGGGCCGAGCGCGATCTGCAGCGTCAGCTGGTCGCGCAGTGGCGGGGACTGCAGGAGCTGGAGGACCCGCCCCTCCCTCCGCGCGACCGACGGCCCCTGCAGCCATCGCTCGACGACAGCGGTCGGGTCCTCGAGCATCCCTCCCGGCGGCGTCGCGAGCACCGCCTCGACGACGCGGCGGTCGTCCTCCTCGACCACCGGGAGCACGGCGAGCGCCGACACGTCCAGCGGCTCGTCCGCCACCGCTCGCGAGAAGAGGCCGGACTCGCTGTCCTCGATCCCGGCGAGAGGACGCGGAGTCCGCCGCTCCGAGGGGAGCGTGTACCTGCCCCAGCCGTCGGACGCCACGCACGCCACCCCCACGATCCCGAGGTCGGTGCGCTCGAGACGCTCGACGAGGGCCCGGCCCAGCTGCGGGAGCGGGATGCCCGCCTCCGCGTCGAAGCTCCGATCGGTGTAGACGACGGCGAGGACTCCGTCCGCCTCGGGGACCGCCGCCAGCGAGGCGACCGCACCCTCTGCGAGGGCGTCGACGTCCGACGGACGCAGCTCCGCGGCGAGCGGGAGGCGGAAGCCGCCGACGGTGCGGCGCCCGAGGAACGGGACGACCACCAGGGACTCCTGCGGGAGGACGCCCAGGAGCGACGGGACGACGGAGAGCAGGTCGGCGAAGCCCTTCGCACGGACGAGCTCGACCTCGCGCAGCAGGTCGGGGTCGGATGGACGGGAACGGTCGGAGGTGCGATCGAGAGGAGGCATGGCGGACAGCGTCGTCGGTCCGCGACGGGCGCGGACGCGTGAGGTGGGATCCGGTGGAGACCTGCCGCGCCCGCTCGCCTGTGGAGGAGCACGGCTGCGAGCCGGAACCACCGCGCGGCTCGCTGCCTCTGCGCACTGGTGCACTCTCCCGTCCGCGCCGTAGCCTGCCCTCATCCGCAGCTCCGTCGCCCCGTCGGAGCACAGAGAGAGGGAGTCAGATGATCGAGATGAAGCTCGAGCTCGTCCCCGTGCCGGTCACGGACGTCGATCGCGCGAAGGACTTCTACACCCGCGTCATCGGCTTCGTCGCCGATCACGACGTCGTCGTCCACGACGGTCTGCGATTCGTGCAGCTCACTCCGCCGGGCTCGGCCTGCTCCGTCGTCCTCGGCCTCGGAATCACCGACATGGTGCCGGGCTCCCAGAAGGGACTCCAGATGGTCGTCGCCGATGCGGTCACCGCCCGCGAGGAGCTCCTCTCCCGAGGAGCCGACGTATCGGAGATCGACTCGCAGCCGTGGGGCGAGTTCGTGCACTTCGCCGACCCGGACGGCAACACCTGGTCCCTGCAGCAGATCGTCGTCCCCGGCTGAATCGGCCGTCCGGTCTCCTCCGGTCACGGGATCGACGCGGAACCGAGACGATCCGCCTCCTGCCGACACTGTCACAGTGAGAGCGGACGAGGGGAGGCGCGATGATCACCGACGAGACGACGGACGCCGAGCTCGTCCGCCGGGCGGCGGCGGGCAGTGAGGCTGCCTTCCGCACGCTCTACCGGGCGTACGTCCGCCCGGTCTACTGGATCGCGCACGGCATCCTGCGCGACCCGGGTAATGCCGAGGAGGTCGTGCAGGAGACCTTCGTCCTCGCCTGGAGCAAGCTCGAGGGTCTCGAGCTGGCCAGCGACTCGCTCCTCCCGTGGCTCGTCACCATCTGCCGGTACCAGGCGGCGAACCGGATGAGGGCCGTCCGGCGCGAGCGCGAGCGCACGGTCCAGACCGATGAGGAGGTCGCCTCCCCGCACGATCTCGAGCAGCAGATCGTCATCGCCGCCCTGACCGAGGCGGTCCTCCGTGAGACGGAGGGGCTCTCCGAGCTCGATCGCGCTGTCTTCCGCCTGTGCGCCACCGAGGGCCGCGGCTACGAGGAGGCGGCCCGTGAACTGGGCGTCACCCACGCCACCGTCCGCAACCGCCTGTCGAGGGTCCGCCGCAGGCTCCGCCTCGTGGTCGACGATTTCCGAGGAGCAGAGCAGCCATGACCGAGTCCCCCGTCCTCCTCCCGACCCTCGACGACGAGCGCGTCTCCGCGATCGAGACCCGCCTGTTCCGCGCCCTCGCCGCGCAGCGGCAGGCCCGTGCACTCCGCCGACGCAGGGCTGTCGCCCTCACAGGAGTCGCCGCGGGCATCCTGGCGCTCGCCGTGGTGGTCGGCCCCCTCGTCAGCGTGAACGGCATCACCAGCGGCGCGTCCGACTCCGCCGCGATCGCTCCGCAACCCGCCGGGGACGGCTCGGGCGGCGCGAACGGCGACTCCGGCGCAGGAGGGAGCGAGCAGTCGGCACCCTTCGTCCCGGGCGCGGCGGACGGCCCTCCCGCGGACGGTGCGGCGGAGGCGACCTCACGCGAGATCGTGTCGACCGCCGCGGCCACTCTGCGAGCGGGTTCCGTCGACGAGGCGATCCGCACGCTCTCCGCGAGCGCCTCGGCGCTCGGAGGGTACGTCGAACGCTCGAGCACGTCCGACCGGGTCGACCTGGGGGCGACCGAGGCGGAGGGCGTCGCGGGGGACGACGGATCCGGCGGCCTCGCCTACCCGACGCCGCTGCCCGACGGCGCCGGCTCGATCACGATCCGCATCCCCTCCGATCGCCTCGCCGAGGCGCGCGACTCCCTCGACTCGCTGGGCGCCGTCACGGCATCGACCCTCGACCAGCAGGACGTCACGCTCGAGGCCGTCGATCTCCGCGCCCGCTCGGAGGCGGCGAGCGCCTCGGTCGACCGCCTCACCCAGCTCATCGCGCAGGCGGGCAGCCTCGCCGATCTGCTGGCCGCCGAATCCGCGCTCACCGAGCGGCAGGGCGAGCTCGAGTCGATCCAGCAGCAGCTCACCGCTCTCGAGAGCCGGGTGGCGCTCGCCTCCCTGACCGTCACCGTCCTCCCCGAGGAGGCCGTCACGTCCGCGAATCCTGCAGGCTTCCTCGACGGCCTCGCCACGGGCTGGAGCGGGCTCGTCGCGGCCGGCAACGCCGCACTCATCGGGATCGGATTCCTGCTGCCCTGGCTCGTCGTCGCCGCGCTCGTCGCAGCGGTGGTCCTGGTGATCCGGCGCCGGAGGGCGACGCCACGACCAGGAGCGCCGGACGAGCTCGGCTGACCGGGGCGTGCGAGTCGCGGAGGGTGCACCGCGGTCGTCCTCGCCTCCCGGCCGCTCGGCTGCGGCGGGGCGAGACGCGGGACTATCCTCCAGGGTGGCCTCCGCGCCTCCCGCCCCACCAGAGAGAACCACCGTGAGCCTCCTCCGCACCAAATCCGTCGAGCAGTCGATCTCCGACACCGACGAGCCCGAGTTCCGCCTCAAGAAGTCGCTGTCGGCCCTCGACCTCACCGTCTTCGGCGTCGGCGTCGTGATCGGCGCCGGCATCTTCACCCTCACCGGCCGCGCCGCGCACGACATCGCGGGCCCGGCGATCGTGCTGAGTTTCGTCGTCGCCGCCTTCGCCTGCGCCCTCGCCGCCATGTGCTACGCCGAGTTCGCCTCCACTGTGCCGGTGTCGGGCTCCGCCTACACGTTCTCGTACGCGTCCCTCGGCGAGCTCTTCGCCTGGATCATCGGCTGGGACCTGATCCTCGAGCTGTTCCTCGGGGCGAGCGTGGTCGCCCAGGGCTGGAGCGCCTACCTCGGCTCCTTCCTCGCACAGCTCGGCATCGTCCTGCCCCCGGCGATCTCGTACGGCGGAGTCGTCGACGTGCCCGCGATCCTCCTGGTGCTCGTGCTGGGCGGGCTCATGACGTTCGGCATCAAGGAGTCCCTCCGCGTCAACATGGTGCTCGTCGCGGTGAAGCTCTTCATCGTCCTGTTCGTCATCATCGCGGGCATCCAGTTCATCAACACGGCCAACTACTCCCCCTTCATCCCGCCGGCCGCCCCGACGGAGTCCGCCTCCGGTCTCACGCAGCCCCTGCTGCAGTTCCTCTCCGGCATCGAGCCCGCCACGTTCGGAGTCGGCGGCATCATCGCCGGCGCCTCCCTCGTCTTCTTCGCCTACATCGGCTTCGACGTCGTCGCGACGACCGCCGAGGAGACGAAGAACCCGCAGCGCGACATGCCCATCGGCATCATCGCCTCGCTCGCGATCTGCACCGTCCTCTACTGCGCGGTCGCCCTCGTCGTGACCGGCATGGTCCCCTACCGCGAGCTCGACCCCTCCGCCGCTCTCGCGAACGCCTTCGCGTACCACGGCCAGACCTGGATGGCGACGGTCATCTCGGCCGGTGCCGTCGCGGGGCTCACCACCGTCGTGCTCACCCTGCTGATCGGCGCGACGCGGATCATCTTCGCGATGTCCCGCGACGGCCTGCTGCCCCAGCGCCTCGCGACGGTGCACCCGCGCCTGCGCACCCCCTGGGTCACCTCGCTCGTCGTCACCGTCGTCGTCGCCCTGCTCGCCGGGCTGACGCCGATCGGCGTCCTCGAGGAGATGGTGAACATCGGCACGCTGTCGGCGTTCGTCCTCGTCTCGGTCGGGGTGATCGTCCTGCGCCGCACGCGGCCGGATCTCAAGCGCGGCTTCCGTGTGCCGCTGAATCCCTGGCTGCCCGGCCTGTCGGCGCTCATCTGCACCTACCTGATGCTCAACCTCTCGATCGAGACGTGGCTGCGCTTCCTGGTCTGGCTCGCGATCGGCTTCGCCATCTACTTCGCCTACTCACGCAGCCGCGCGAAGATCGCGAAGTAGTCCTCAGGACGCGGGCACCGGGGTCGGTCGGAGCACCTTCTCCATCGCCTTCCCCCTGGCCAGCTCGTCCACGAGCTTGTCGAGGTAGCGGATCCTCTGCATGAGCGGGTCCTCGACGTCCTCCACCCGGATCCCGCAGATCACCCCGGTGATCAGCGGAGCGTTCGGGTGGAGGCGTGCGGCCGCGAAGAAATCCTCGAACGTCGTGCGCTCGGCCAGATGCCGCTGCAGCTCGGCCTCCTCGAACCCGGTCAGCCAGCGGATCACCTCGTGCAGCTCCTCGACGCTGCGCCCCTTCTTCTCCACCTTGGCCACGTAGTGCGGATGGACGTCGGCGACGGCGGTGCGGAAGATCCTGCTCATGGCGGAAGGGTAGCCCGGGAGGACCCGATCGCACAGGCCCCGCGACCGGCGGGAATGCCGCGCTCCCCAGAGCCCTTGCACTCGGTATGAGAGCGATCGTCTACAGCGCCACCGGCGCCTCCTCCGTCCTGTCCCTCGTCGACCGCGAGCCCGTTGCGCCCGCGGAGGGCGAGGTCCGCGTTCGCGTCGTCGCCTCCGGAGTGAATCCCACCGACTGGAAGGCCCGCGCCCAGGGCGATCTCGCCTTCGACGAGGTCGTCCCGAACCAGGACGGCGCAGGCGTCATCGACGCCGTCGGCTCCGGAGTGAGCGGTCTCGCTGCAGGCGACCGCGTCTGGTTCTTCCTCGCCGCCCACCAGCGCCCCACCGGCAGCGCGCAGGAGTACACGGTTCTCCCCGCCGAGCGCGTCGTCCGCCTGCCCGAGGGCATCGGCTTCGACATCGCCGCCAGCCTCGGCGTCCCGGCGATGACCGCGCACCGCGCCCTCACCGTCCACGAGCAGGGCCCGACCCGCCTCTTCCGCGGCGCTCTCGCCGGCCGCACCGTCCTCGTCCAGGGCGGCGCAGGAGCGGTTGGCCACGCCGCGATCCAGCTCGCGGTCTGGGCCGGCGCCACCGTCATCGCCACCGTGAGCAGCGACGTGAAGGCCGAGCTCGCCTCCGCCGCCGGCGCGCAGCACGTGCTGCAGTACCCCGACGACGCCCTCGCCGACCGCATCCGCGAGCTGGCTCCCGACGGCGTGCAGCACATCGTCGAGGTCGCTCCCGCGCAGAACGCCGCGCTCGACGTGGAGGTGCTCGCCAACCACGGCAGCATCGGCTACTACGCGAACAACAACGGCGACGAGTTCACGATCCCGATCGTCCCCAGCTTCGCCAAGAACGCCCGCTGGCAGGGCCTCCTGCTCTACACCGTCGGTCCGGAGCCCCTGCAGGCGGCCGCCGAGGACATCACCGCGGCCCTCCGCGACGGAGCGCTCCCGGTGGGAGAGGCCGCAGGACTCCCCCTGACGTGGTTCCCGCTCGAGGAGACCGCCGCCGCCCACGACGCCGTCGAGGCCGGCACCACCGGCAAGATCCTCATCCGCGTCGCCGCCGAGTAGAGCGCGCACAGAACGTCGGTCGGGAGCACCGCGAAGCGCCGTCAGCGCCCGCACACCGCTCCCGGCCGTCGCTCTGCGTGTCTCGCATGGCCGCGGAACGCGTAGCCGTCCGGCGAGAACGGATACGCTCCGCACCCCGTGCAAGAAGACCCCCTGGAAACAACGAAGCCCTGGTGGAAGAGGCTTCTCACCAGGGCTTGCTGTCGGGCTGACAGGATTTGAACCTGCGACCCCTTGACCCCCAGTCGCCCAAACGGCTCGACAGTCACCAAAAACCGCTTAGTGCCGCAGATCAGATCATTCAGAACACGTCGCGCGATGCATGGTTTGCATGCTTCTGGTCCCCTTTTGGTCCCCCAGCGCAAGTGTCTTGTACACGCCGTCACGGCTTCGCAGACCCCGATGCCTCTGCCGCAAGGCGCGCTTTTAGGACGTCGACATCAAAATCTGGAACTCCAATACGTCCGCGATGCTGACTGTGCTGGATTAGTAGCGACTCTGCGAAGGGGCTACCAAGGGACGCGATCGGCTCGTAGGAGGCGAGATCGTCAGGCTTTTCAGCACGTACATCCTCAAGGTCGATCACAAGATCTGGGATATCTCGAAACCTCGGCAAGTAGTGGTATCGCCCTCGGGTGGACGCCAGTACGTCCTGCCGAAGACTAGACCACTCGCCTTTACCTCGGTTTTGCTCTGCCTTGCCCTTATTCTTCTCGGCTGTGAATTCGTTCTTCCACTCTAGGTATTTGGAGTGTTTTTCAAGCAAGGTCGCTTGCGCCAAGAGGACAAACCCGACCTTGCGCTGAGCGAAATCACATGCCGGAGTCAGCGCCACCCACCATGTCTGATCGGACGCCCGCATAATGTCTCCAGGAGAGCGGACGGCCGAAGTCGGTGGATACACGTAGCGGTGACTGGGATGAGAGGTGAAGGACTGCTCTTGGTCGTCAACGAGTACGCGCGCAAGGCGACTTATGAGGACTTGCGCAATATCTGAGGAGTCACCGTCCTCAATATACTCAGCCCAGTTTGGGGCCAGTTCCGTCCACATGTGCGCCCGCAGGACAGTTGCAACATGCTTCTCGATACCGCTGATCGTGATGACGGCCCCGCTTTCAACGGCCGCACGGATCGCCGCAGGGAGCTTCTCGGTCTCTTCTTTATCCACCACCGTTACCAGAGGTAGCATTTCCTCGTGGGCGACCTTGCCGGGCAACGCCGTCCAGAACACGACGGGTGCGAACCGGGCCTCTTTGATCTCAAGGTAGACAGCGTGACCGGCGGTTTCATCCTCAGTTACGGTATCGGACGCATCGCGACGGACATCTAGGACGACCACGTCACTTTCGCCACGGCTGACCTTGGCAAAACCATCATCGAAGTCAGTCTCGACAGAAACTTCCACTTCGATCTCCGGGCTTTCGGCGAAGGCGTCCTCAATTTCTCGCTTGGCATCTGCTGCGAGATCTGCCTTGTCCTCAATGATGAGGACCCTAACCTTCTCCCTCATTGTGCCCGCCTCTTGAAAGTCGCTTCAAACGTCGCACCGTCAAGCGGTCCCTCGTCTACCAAGATGAGCTCGCCTTCGTATATGTCCTCAACGAGGTTGCCCACAATGCTCAGACCAAGGCCAACTCCCTCGGGCTTGCTTGAGAAGTATGGATCAAAGATGTGCCCCCGAATGCCCTCTGGAACGCCCGGTCCCGAGTCGCTGACTGCGAACGTCAACGACTCATCAGGGTTGCTTCTCGCATCAACAAGCACTTTTCGCGAAGCGTCCTTCGGCTGAGTGGCGGCCCAATAGATCGCGTTCTGAATGAGGTTAACCAGGACCGTTAGAACCTCGGCTTCATCAAGACGAGTCATGACGTCGGTTTCACCTGCTTCAAGGGTCACGCCACTGTCGTCAGCCCCAACCTGCATTATTGCGATTGCCTTCTGAATAAGATCGCTGACGCGGATCTCCTTTGGTCGACCACGCTTGCGTCCTCCGAAGGGTTCAATTTGGTTGAAGAGCGATGAGAGCACCTGCGCTTGAACAGCCGTCTGCTCCATCGAATCCCCTGCGATCGTGATTTTCTCATCCACGGATAGAGATGCTTTCGCCAGATCGCGCGACCCAAAACGCGAAATGTTCTTAAGTCTCGTAACAACTGTTCGCCCGTCGTGAAGGACACGGTCGACCAGTGATCCCAGCGTGGCGAGACGCGAGTATCGCGACAGGACGTGCTGAACCTCGGTTACCCCTTGCTGGATGTCGCGGTTCTTCTCGTCAAGCAGGCCGATGAGTCGGGTGTCACCAGGGTAGCTCGCGGCGAGTGCGCTGCGTATCTCGCCAAGGTCGAACCTCTCGAACAGCCCGCCCTTCTTCTCGGTTGGCGCTTTATCGGGATGTCGTGCCGTGTATCGACGGGTCTCTAGCTCGTTCAATGAAGCTCGGACCAATGCCTGAAGGTCTGAATAGGACGGCCCTGCGAGAAAACCCTCGCGGTTCGACTGGTCTTTCAGACCCTCATTGCTGTCAGCTCCGATGAAGATGTGGCCGATGATCTGATTGTTGGAGAGCCTACGGGTAGGACTTTGGACGCGTCGAAGGTCTAGGCCTAGCCAGTCGTCACCGCTCTCTCCGAAAGGCAGTACCCGGAAGCCGTCCCTGTAAATGCTGACGCCCGCGACAACGTCGAGTGTTTCGCGAAACCCCTTCAAATCCTTTGAGGTCGGCGTTGGCCCACTCGGACTCGCCGCTTCAAGCGTCCGCTGAATGGCGTCTTTATCTCGATCCCATACGTTGATCTCGAAGTCGAAGGGCCCGGCGTTCGGCGCGCGTTTGTCGTTGTTCCACAACAGTTTTGTGCCGAGATCTTCGTCGATCGGAGGGGTCTGCTGTACGTAACGAAGGCTTGCTGAACCGTTCTTGTCGACGGACCCGCTAAGTCGATAATGGGGTGTCTGGAGATCTGCTGAGGTGTCTACTGGACCAGCGAACCCCTGCAGTCCTTCTGGCACCGCTAGAAGTTCAATGAGGATCTGGAATTCAGGGGTCGCGGGTTCTGGACCGTCGGTGATTGACGCTTCGTTCGCGGTATTGGCGACTGGTCGGGGACGGATCAATCGCGTGAGCGCGGTGCGAAGTTCGACGAAGTCCTCCTCCGTCCATCGGCGCGTCAGCTTGTCGATTTGCAGCAAGGTTCCGTGTCCGCGTTGCCACGTCTCGCTGTCGGAGTCGGAGAAGACTTCGTTGGCCGAGCCGTTTTCAGAAAAGAGGTCTGGGTCGCCCAGCTCCCACGCCACTTCGATCTCATCAAGGTAGGCGTCGTCGCGGTCGAACTGGGTCCAGTCGATGAGGAGCTTCACCTCGATGGCGTCCGCCATCCTGGTCACGAGCATCAGCTCGCTGCCGAGCCTTGCAGCGGCCAACCGACCGATGCCTTTCTCGCCGAGAACGCGTCGTCCGCCGTCACTTTTGGGCTTGCGCTTTTTGGTGTCGGTAGCGATGTCGAGCCACGAACGCTGAAGAGTGGGAACGTCCATCCCGTGCCCGTCGTCCCAAACCTCGATCTTGCCGGTGCCTTCTTCCAGAGGTCCGTGAAAGCGAATGATGACAGTAGTTGCGTCGGCGTCGTAGCAGTTCTTGACCAGTTCGATGAGCGCAACTTTGTCACTACTGATGAGATCGTTACCCAGCGTGCGCAGCAGACGTGCTCGTGGTCTCAGCGCGCCAAAACCGGTCGGAGTAGCTGGGTCGTGTTGCCGGGTTACGATCTCATCGGTCATGACGCTTCCTCTATCCCCAAGTTCTCAAGGTCCGCACCGAGAGGACTCATGATGTGCGCCCGCGCCTCGGAGACTGTGATCGCTCGTATGGCGCTCATCCGCAGTGCGGCTTCGGGTCCGGTGGACACCAATTGGGCCAAGGCAACCTTAATGTCGGTGTGCAGTCCGGTCTGCGCCTCCGGCAGGCCCATGAGTAGGGTGACAACTTTGCCGATGTGCTCGTTTACGAGCAGCTCGTTACCGCCACGCAAGAGTGCAAAGACCTTGCGCTGGGCGGCACCAAGCAGCGTCGCCAGAAGTGGAGTCGAGTCGACTGATTCCTCGTTGCGCAAGATCTCGCGGAGGTCTCGAACGGATTGCTTCCTTGTTTTGCTGAGATTCTGAATATCGATGTGTTGAAGGGATCTTGCCGTCAGATCCTGAATCCCTCGGACCGGCTCCATGAGAGCGAATGCTGAGGCAAAGGGCAGCCGATGCACGTCGAGCAAGGCGCCGATAGCGGCTGCGGCAGCGGTCATATCTGGACCGGGATACAGCCACCATGTCGCCCGCCGCTGCCGGAGCGCCCATTGGGTGAGGTGAGCTCGCATCGCTGGCAGCGGCGCGAGCTCGTGTCCGGGCTCGCTGAGTGGCAGGATCGCTTGAGCAACGACGCGGCCAAGAATCGGAGGGACTGCGTTTCCGATCTGGCGAAATGCGTCGCTTCGAGTTCCGAAGAACCGGAAGCTGTCGGGGAACGTCTGAATGCGCGCGGCCTCGCGGACAGTGAGGGTGCGGTGCTCTCCCGGGTGGATGTACCAGTACCCGTCCTTGGCGATGTGCGCGGTGATGGTCCGGCTGAGGTCGTCCCAGTCGAGCCGTTTGTATTTGTCGTTGAAGGTATCGGAGCGGTATCGCTTGAGACGGTCGGGGAGATCGGAGTAGAGAGTCGACGAGGTCATCAGCTCAAATGCCTCGCGGTCGTCGTCGCGCACTGGACGGGTCATGTGGTCGTAAATGACGCCTGGGCTTGATGAACCGCGTAGCTCTTTCGCGAGTGCCCGTGTGGGTGCACTCAGGTAGGGCAGTTCTCGGCCCCCGGTGGTGTTATTCAGCGAGGGCAGATCCTCGATCGCGTCGCGGACCGACGGCGGATCGTCCTTCAGGCTCGGCCATACTGGCAGAGCTCCGTCGTTCCGTGCTTGGAGGATGAATCGCTTGCGATGCTGGGGGACGCCGTGTCTCCACGCGTCAAGGAGTCTGTAGTCGACGGTATAGCCCTCGTCTTCGAGGATGCCCGCAATTTCTCGAATGACTTTGAGATCGTCTCCGATAGCCATGTCAGGCACGTTCTCCATGAGGACGGCACGAGGCCGAAGCGCGAGCACCACGTCGATGAACGAACGCCAGAGCTCCTTGCGCGCGTCAACCGCGTCGCGCGTTCCTTCGTTGACGAGTGAACGGATCTTCGCGCGACCGGCCCTGCTGAACGGCTGGCACGGCGGCCCGCCTGCGACGAGATCAATGCCGAGAGGACGCAACTCCTCGATAAGGACGGCGACCTGCATTGAGTCGGACATATCGACTTCTAGCGCTCGTCCGCGGAAGTTGGCACGGTGCGTCTCTAGAGCTGCTGTGTCATGGTCAACCGCCGCCACTACGGTCCACCCGGCTGCCTCGACGCCAGCGCCAAGCCCTCCAGCTCCTGAGAACAGGTCTATCGCGAGGGGGCGTCCTGAAATCTTCTCGGCGGCGCACCACTCGACGAAATCTTCGTCCTCAGGAGCGTCGAGGTGCCGGGGCAGGATTAGCGGGACAGAACGCTCCAGCTTCACTGCGTACGTTGCCACGCGTCACGACTCCTTGCCGACCCTAAGCGTTCACCTCCAGGAGAACACGACCGATACTGTTGGGTGTCGCGACACGCCACGACAATGCCCCCAAACGTCATTTTACGGGTACGAGAGACTGCGGCGCACGCCCATGACGCACCACTCGCCGTCTGGCCGCGCCGTTCAGCTAGCGGCACCGCCATCGACCTCGCCCTACAAGATGGCGTCCAGTCATCGGAGGTGCCGATCCTGGCCATGGTCGTCGACCACATCCTCGACCCCGGTCCGGCCAGCAACACCGACGGGCGACTCGCAGAAGACGGACGACTCGTCGGCCACGCACTGCGCCGCCTTGTCGCCGGCAATCTCGCCGGTCTGTTCGACGGGCCATCGACAGTGCGGTTCGACCCATCATTACCGATGATCAGTCTCGACCTGACGCGGGTGGCAGAGAACTCCACGCTGATCTCGGTGCTGATGACCTGTTCCAGCGTGTGGATGGACGTGGCGCTGATGGACCTCAACGGCGGGCACCGGTGGGTGATCTACGACGAAGCCTGGCGACTCCTAGCCTACCCCGCGCTCCTGAAACGCATGGATGCGCAGTGGCGGCTGGCACGGCATTACGCGATTGCGCACAAGCTCACCGACCTCGACAACGTCGGCGACCAAGGCTCCGCCATGCGATCCCTCACCAACTCGCTGCTGGCGAATGCGAAAACGCGGACTATCTACTGGCAAGAGGCCGACCAGCTCGGTGCCACCGCGGCGGCCCTCGGGCTCACCGGCACGGAACAGAAGCTCCTCCCCGGCCTCGGAACCGGACAAGGGCTGTGGTGGATCAACGCTCCGTCGTCGTCCAGCACCAGCTACACCATGCGGAGCCCGATGTCTTCCGGACGGATGCTCGCTACCTCGGAAACCCCTAAAACCAGTCGCGGCGAGACACTACTCGACTTTCCATATGCCGATGTTCGCGCTGATCATTGCTGCAGGCAGTGCGTCGAACACCTCGCGCATTGCGGCGGAGAGTGCGTCAAATCCGGCTCGAGATTCTTGCACGAGACTTTCGAGGGTCGGAGGCACGTGGCCGGTCGTGATCCCGACACTCAATGACATTGTGCGTTCGCCTGTCTCGACCCAGGGGTTTGAGGTGAGCGCGCCGCCTTCGATGCTTTGGGGTCGCCAACGGTGATAGCCCACGTCGCGGCGTGCCGTTAGTGCACCCCAGTCGGGGTCTGCGACAAGCGCACGCAAAGGAGCGACGAGCGCGGTAAGCGGCAGCTCAACAGATTCCCTTGCTGCTCGTGCAAGAGCTTTAACGGTTTCCGCGTTGAGCGAGAGGTTGGAATCCCGGCTCTCGACGAAGGGTTTGGGCGGACCGTTCCACCGCAGCGCCTTGTCCAAGTATGTCGTGTCGTGGTGCGCTCGCACGACGCGCGCAACCACGTTCACGGCCGCGTGGCCGGTGCTGATCGACCAAAGACCCGAGGCTTCTGCAAGTGCTCGGCCCGCCAAGGTCCTCCGGTTCTCTTGCTTCGGCTCGGGCGTGATGTCCTGCCAGACTTCCGCGTCTCTGACCGCTGTGAGCGCCAGCCCGAGCTGTTCCCCTGCGGCGGCAGCGCGTCCCAGCATCTCCGCCATGTACCCGTGGGGCATGCCGGCAAGAACGCCTCGCGGTTCGGCAAACTGTGCTCGAGCCGCAAGAAGCTGCCAGTCCGACGACACTTTGAACTGCTTCCGATCGGTGTCGCCTACTGGCTTCCCGCCGTCACCGGGGAACAGAGAGCCGAGAGCAACGGCGACCACACGAGAGTCGTTCGCGCTAAGTGTCATAAAGCCATCTTGACACCGAGAAGACGTGCGCACGGCGTGATGTGCCGCCTACCTGTTCTCGAACCCCTCCGGCCCGTACTCGAGCACTTGGCCGAGGGGAAAGCTCCCGAAGACCAACTCCTCGTCGGGCCCGAGGGCGGTGTGCTCACCACGGCGACTGCCCGGGATGCCACCAATTGGGACACGATCGTCGCGCGGCTTGGCTTGCCCGATCTAACTCGTCACGGACTCCGCCACACGGGCGACATGGATGGCCGACGCTGGCGTGCCGCTGCACGTGCTTCAAGAGAACCTTGGGCACGCATCTATGGAAACGCCCCGCGGGTACGTGCACCCCGATGACCGGCACCTTGCCTCCGCGGCGGAGCAGGCCGAAGCGTTCCTCTCCCCTCCGGACAAAAGCGCCAGGCCTCACGAGGCAGCGCTTCAATGCGAGGCCTCTGATGCCTTATCAGATGCCCACATATCGGCAGGGAGCAGTTCTGGTCCCCTTTTGAACCCCTTATCCATAGGAAGGGCATGGCAGCGGTTTCTGTTGTCCACAGCCCAACTCCGCCAAAAGGTCGAGGGGGACCAAAATTCGGCCTCCGGAAACAGCAAAACCCTGATGAGAAGAGCTCCTCATCAGGGTTTTTCTGTCGGGCTGACAGGATTTGAACCTGCGACCCCTTGACCCCCAGTCAAGTGCGCTACCAAGCTGCGCCACAGCCCGTGGCAGTCCGGGTTCGTGGCCCGTGCAACTCGACTATCTTAGCGGGTCGCAGGCCCGGAAGTGAAAACGAGCCATGTCCGCGCCTGCGTAGAATCGCTGAGCGCCCGCGCCCCCGGAATCACCGGTGGCGGGGCGGACAGCACGGGAGGCGGCATGGACGCGCGGCAGAGACGATCGCAGGAGTCGCTGCACAGGGCGATCATCGATCTCGCCACCGAGCGCGCCGTCTCGGGCCTCACGGTCTCGGACATCACCGACCGCGCCGGAGTGAACCGCTCCACCTTCTACGCGCACGCGGCCTCCGCCGCCGAGCTCCTCACCGCGGCGCTCTCGATCGAGCTCGACGTGATCCGGGTGGACTACCTGGCGCGCCTGGGCGAGGGCGATCCCGCGGATGCGTCCAACAGCGAGGCGACAGTGCGGATCCTGGACCACCTCGAGCGGCACCGCTCTCTCTACCTCGGCGCCTTCGACGACGCCGGAGGAGACTCGGGCCTGCGCGTCATGCTGGCCGGCCACTTCCGCCGATCCGTCAACGACGCGGTCGCGAGCGGTGCGGTCACGGTCCCCCAGGAGGGCTTCCTCCCCGGTGGTGCCGCCGCCTACATCTCGGCCGGTTCCGCCGCGCTGATGGAGGAGTGGCTGCGCCTGCCGGATCCTCGAGACCCGGATCTCTACCTGGACGCGTTCGCGCAGGTCCTGCCGCCCTGGTGGCCGCTGTCGTCGAGCGCCTCCGCCGTCACTGGGGCCTGAGCACGCACGAACGCCTCCGGCCCGCAGGATCCGAGGATCCCGGCGGGCCGGAGGCGTGTGAGGGGACGGCTCTAGCGGGCCCGCTTCTCGCGGACGCGCATGTTGACGTTGACCGGCGACCCCTGGAAGCCGTAGATCTCACGCAGGCGGCGCTGGATGTAGCGCCGGTAGCCGGGGTCGAGGAAGCCGGTGGTGAACAGCACGAATGTCGGCGGGCGCGAGGACGCCTGCGTGCCGAACAGCACGCGGGGCTGCTTGCCGCCGCGCAGCGGGTGCGGGTGCGCCGCGGTGAGCTCGGCGAGGAACGCGTTGAACTTGCCCGTCGGGATGCGCGTGTCCCACGACTCGAGTGCGAGCTCGAGGGCGGGGACGAGCTTCTCGAGGTGGCGGCCGGTCCGGGCCGAGATGTTGACGCGGGGCGCCCACGCGACGTGGGCGAGATCCGTCTCGATCTCGCGCTCGAGGTAGCGGCGGCGCTCGTCGTCCAGGAGGTCCCACTTGTTGAAGGCGAGGACCAGTGCGCGACCCGACTCGAGGACGAGGTCGATGATGCGGACGTCCTGCTCCGAGATCGGCTCCGAGACGTCGATCACGACGACCGCGACCTCGGCCTTCTCGAGCGCGGTCGAGGTGCGGAGCGACGCGTAGAAGTCGGCGCCCTGCTGCAGGTGCACGCGGCGGCGGATGCCGGCGGTGTCGACGAAGCGCCACACCTTGCCGGCGATCTCGACCTGCTCGTCGACCGGGTCGCGGGTGGTGCCGGCCAGCTCGTTGACGACGACCCGCTCCTCCCCCGCGGCCTTGTTGAGCAGGCTCGACTTGCCGACGTTCGGGCGGCCGAGGATCGCGACGCGGCGCGGCCCGCCGACCTCGCGCTTGGCGACGGCCGACTCGAGGGGCAGGGTCTTCAGGACCGTGTCGAGCAGATCGGCGACTCCGCGGCCGTGGACGGCCGAGACCGGGTAGGGCTCGCCGAGCCCGAGCGACCACAGCGAGGCGGCGTTGGGCTCCTGGCGCGCGTCGTCGACCTTGTTGGCCGCGAGGAACACCGGCTTCTTCGTCTTGCGGAGCAGCTTCACGACGTGCTCGTCGGTCGCGGTGGCCCCGACGTTCGCGTCGACCACGAAGATCACGGCGTCGGCGAGGTCGATCGCGATCTCGGCCTGAGCGGCGACGGAGGCGTCGATGCCGCGGGCGTCGGGCTCCCAGCCGCCGGTGTCGACGATCGTGAAGGAGCGGTCGATCCACTCGGCCTTGTACGAGACGCGGTCGCGCGTGACGCCCGGGGTGTCCTCGACGACGGCCTCGCGGCGGCCGAGGATGCGGTTCACGAGCGCCGACTTGCCGACGTTCGGACGGCCGACGATCGCGACCACCGGCAGTGCCGGCAGGTAGCGCACCTCGTCGGAGTCGCCGCCTGAGTACTCCAGGAGGGTGAGGTCCTCGTCGTCGAGGTCGTAGTCCTCGAGTCCGCTGCGGAGCGCGTTCGCGCGTGAGGAGACGAGCTGCTCGTCGAGATCGCCGAGGCGCTCGACGAGGTCGTCGTCTCCGAAGTTCAGCTCGTCGTCACCGACGTGCGTGTCCTGTGCCATGACCGGCCCTTGCTCTCGAGGTATTGACCTCGGCGATGACCGCGTCGACGGTCTGCTCGAAGTCGAGATGAGTGGAGTCGAGAAGAGTGACTCCTTCTGCGGCGTTCATGAAGTCGACGACCTGGGAGTCGGCACGATCCCTCGACCGCAGTGCCTGACCCGTCGCTTCCGCGGATTCCGTGGTGACCTCGCGCGAACGCCTGGCCATTCTAGCCTCTTCGCTCGCCGTGAGCAGGATCCGGACCTCCGCGGTCGGTGCGACGACCGTCGTGATGTCGCGTCCCTCGACGATGATGCCCGCCTTGCGGGTCTCGCCGATGATGCGGCGGAAGAGCAGGGTGACGCGCCGGCGCACCTCCGGGACCTTCGCCACGGCCGAGACGCGACCCGTGACGCGGGGCTCGCGGATGGCGGCCGTCACCTCGGTGCGTCCGACCCAGACCGAGTACGACTCGGGGTCGGTGCCGATGGAGTAGTCGAAGCCGTCGAGGGCGTCGACGATCGCGTTCTCGTCCTCGAAGTCGAGGCCCACGTCGATCCCGTGCCAGGCGAGGGCGCGGTAGGCGGCGCCGGTGTCGAGGAACTCGAAGTCGAGGCGGCGGGCCGCCTCGCGCGAGACGCTCGACTTGCCGCTGCCCGCGGGCCCGTCGACGGCCACGACGATCGCGTCACCGAAGTCGGCGGACTCGTCCGTCCGGGTGCCGCGGTCCGTCGACGGAGAGGCTCCGCCGTCCTCCGGCATGCTCTGCTGGGCACGGCGGGCGGGCGTCATCCTGTTCAGGCCGCCCTCCTGCCTGTTCTGCTCGGTGCTCATCCGGCGATCCTCCAGCCGCGTGCGGTCAGTTCTTCTGTCAGCGGGCCGACCGCCTCGGGCACCACCGAGATCTCGGCGAGGCCCACGCGGCGCCCCTCCGCGTGCTCGAGGCGCACGTCCTCCATGTTGACCCCGGCCTCGCCGATCTCGACCAGGAGTCGGCCCAGCGTTCCGGGGACGTCGTCGATCAGCACGATCAGGGTCGCGAAGCGCTGGTCCTGGCCGTGCTTGCCGGGCAGGCGGGCGACGCCCGCGTTGCCCGCGGCGAAGTGCTCGGCCAGGACGCGGCGCGCCCCGGCGGCGTCGAGTCCGCGCAGGGCGTCCGTGAAGTCGGCCAGATCCTCGCGCAGCGCGTCGAGGACCTCGACCACGTTGGCGCTGTTCGCCGCGAGGATCTGCACCCAGAGCTCCGGCGCCGAGGCGGCCAGCCGCGTGACGTCGCGGACGCCCTGGCCGGCGAGTCGGAGCGACGCGTGCGGCGCCTCGAGCAGCCGCGCTCCGAGGAGCGAGGAGACCACCTGCGGGACGTGCGAGACGAGGCCGACGGCGAGGTCGTGCTCCTCCGGGTCCATCTCGACGATCGCCGCGCCGAGATCCAGCGCCAGCGCCTCGACGAGGGCGAGGGCGTCGGCGGTCGTCTCCCCGTCGCGGCAGATCACCCAGGGACGCCCGACGAACAGGTCGCCTCGGGCGGCCACGGGCCCGCCCCGCTCGCGGCCGGCCATGGGGTGCGAGCCGATGTAGCGCGCGAGGTCGATGCCGCGCTCGCGGAGCTCCCGCAGGGGCTGCGTCTTGACGCTCGCGACATCGGTCACGACGGCGTCGGGGTGGGCGGCGAGTTCGCGCTCGATGACGCTCGAGACCACGTCGGGCGGCACGCAGACGACGACGAGCGCCGGGCGGTCGTCAGCGGAGGCGGCCCGGCCGGCCCCGTAGTCGATGGCGAGCGAGAGGCTGGCCGGGGACGCGTCGTCGAGGACGACGTCGACCCCGCGCGAGGCGAGGCCGAGGCCGATGCTCGCGCCCAGGAGCCCGGAGCCGACCACCCGCACCGTGCCGGTCGTCCGCATCGCGGGCGGGGCGGGGTGCAGGAGCTCGTTCACCCCGACAGCCTACCGATCCGGTCGTCGCAGCTTGTCCGGGCCGCTGCGGCGTCCGGCTGCAGGGCGCCGATCCGCAGCCGGGGAGGAGCGCCGGTCGTCGGCGGACCGACGCTCACTGGAGTCGCGCCGGTCGGCAGGAGGACGCCGGTCGGTGGAATCGCGTCGGTCGTCCGAAGAACGCCGCTCACCCGAATCACGACGATCGGGAGCAGGACGACGCTCCCCCGAGTCACGACGCTCGGGAGCAGGACGACGCTCCCCCGAGTCACGACGCTCCGGAGCCGGACGCCGCTCCCCCCGAGTCACGACGCTCGGGAGCAGGACGACGCTCGCCGGAGTCGCGCCGCGCCGCCGACGGACGCCGCTCACCGGAGTCGCGCCGCTCGGGAGCAGGACGACGCTCCTCGGAGGATCGCCGCTCCGCGCTGTCACGCCGCTCCCGCGCGGGCGCGCCGTCCTCCCGGCGATCCTGCCACCGCGGCCGCTCCTCGGACCGCGAGCGCTCCTCCGACCGGCCCTGCTCCTCGACTCGCGGACGCGGACGCCGCGCTCCCGCGCTCGCCTTCCGCGTCGGCTCCGGCTTCTCCGCGGCCACCTTCTCGTGACCCTGGCGCGAGATGGTCAGCAGAGCGCCGAGCTCGTCGCGGGTGAGGTCGCGCAGGTCGCCCGACCGGAGCGCTCCGAGGTGGAGCGGCCCGAACTGGCGCCGCACGAGCTCGAGCACCGGGTGGCCGACGGCGGCGAGCATGCGCCGCACCACGCGGTTGCGTCCGGAGTGGAGGGTGATCTCGACGAGAGAGGCGTTCGCCTTGCCCTCCGGTCGGCCGAGCAGTCGCGCCTTGTCGGCCGAGACCGGTCCGTCGTCGAGCTCGACACCGGCGGTCAGCGCGGCGATGGTCTGGGGCAGCACGTGCCCCTGCACCTTCGCGATGTAGGTCTTGGTCACGCCGAACGACGGGTGCGCGAGCACGTGAGCGAGCTCTCCGTCGTTGGTCAGCACGAGCAGTCCCGACGTCTCGGCGTCGAGGCGGCCCACGTTGAACAGCCGCTCCTCGAAGTTCTGGGTGTAGGTGCTGAGATCGGCACGGCCGTTCTCGTCGGCGAGGGAGCTGACGACCCCGACCGGCTTGTTCAGCATCACGTACCGGCGGGTGGTGTCCAGCTGGACCGCCACTCCGTCGACCTCGATCGCGTCCGTCGCCGGATCGATCCGGCGCCCGAGCTCGTCGGCCACCTCCCCGTTCACCCGGATCCGCCGGGCGACGATCATCTCCTCGACCACCCGTCGGGAGGCCACTCCCGCCGCGGCGAGGACCTTCTGCAGTCGTTCGCCCTCGGGCCCGCTGTCAGGCGTGCTCATCGAATCCGTCCCGTCCGTCGCTCAGAAGTGGTGAGATCTTCGGCAGCTCGTCGAGCGAGGCGAGGCCGAGGTGCACGAGCAGCTGCTCCGTCGTGCCGTAGAGGATCGCGCCGGTCTCGGGGTCGTTGCCGACCTCCGCGATCAGACCGCGGCCCAGGAGTGTGCGGGCGACCGAGTCGACGTTGACGGCGCGGATCTGCGCGACCTGTCCGCGCGAGATCGGCTGCTTGTAAGCGATGACGGCGAGTGTCTCCAGCGCCGCCTGCGAGAGCTTGGTGGGGTTCTGCGTCAGCACGAAGTCCGACACGACCGGGTCGTACTCGCGGCGGACGTAGATCCGCCAGCCCGAGCCGACCTCGCGCAGCTCGAAGCCGCGGCGCACTCCCCCATCGGCACCGTCGAAATCGGCGACGAGGCGCTCGATCGACCGGCGCACGATCGCGACCGGCCGCGAGAGCGCGGTGGCGAGGGACACGAGCGACTGCGGCTCGTCCGCGACCATCAGGATCGCCTCGATCGCGCGGTCGATCTCGAAGGCGACCGTGCCGGGGGCCGCCTCCTCGGTCTCAGCCGTCATAGTCGGCCCCCAGGTGGGCGAGGTTCGCATCCGACCACGACTCGGCGACCCACTGCAGCGTGAGCTCGCCCAGCGGCTCCGGCTGCTCGAACGTGATCGCGGCGTGGCGGTACAGCTCGAGCACGGCGATGAAGCGCGCCACGATCACGCCCTTCTCGTCGGCGGTGGCGATCAGCTCGCGGAACGTCGCCGTCGTCCGCGCGCGCAGCACGCCCACGACGTACGCCGCCTGCTCGCGGATGCTGATGAGCGGCGCGTGCAGGTGGTCGAGACCGACGGTCGGGATCTCCTTCGGCGCGAGCGCGAACGCCGCCAGCGCGGCGAAGTCCTCGGCCGAGAGCGTCCAGACCAGCTCCGGCTTCTTCGCGCGGAACTCCTCCTCGAGGGGCACGTCGCGCACGTGCCGAGACGTCTCGATCCCGATCCGCTCCGCGAACCAGCTCGACACCTGCTTGAACGCGCGGTACTGCAGGAGTCGCGCGAACAGCAGGTCCCGGGCCTCCAGCAGAGCGGCGTCCTCGGCGTCGACGAGCTCGCCCTGCGGGAGGAGGCCGGCGATCTTGAGGTCGAGGAGCGTCGCGGCGACGACCAGGAACTCCGACGCGCGGTCGAGCCCCTCGAGCGTGTCGATGCCGTGCAGGTACGACAGGAACTCGTCCGTGACGGCGCTGAGCGCGATCTCGGTGATGTCGACCTGCTGCTTCGCGATCAGGCTCAGGAGGAGGTCGAACGGGCCCTCGAAGTTCGTGAGCGCGACCCGGAAGCCGCCTGACGACCCGGCGGCCGACTCCGGAGTGAGAACGGCCTCAGGCGACCGCGCCACGCGAGATCAGCTCCCTGGCGAGCTGGCGGTACGCCGCCGCGGCCTTGTGCTCCGGCGCGAACTGCGTGATGGGCACCCCCGAGACGCTCGCGTCGGGGAACTTCACGGTGCGGCCGATCACCGTCTCGAGGACGCTGTCGCCGAACGCGTCGACGACGCGGTCGAGCACCTCGCGCGAGTGCAGCGTGCGCGAGTCGTACATGGTCGGCAGGATGCCGTCGAGCTCGATCGCGGGGTTCAGCCGGTCGCGGACCTTGTCGATCGTCTCGATCAGCAGCGCCACGCCGCGCAGCGCGAAGAACTCGCACTCGAGCGGGATGAGCACGCCGTGGCTCGCGGTCAGCGCGTTCACGGTGAGCAGGCCCAGCGACGGCTGGCAGTCGATCAGGATCACGTCGTAGTCGGCGCTCACCTTGCGGAGCACGCGGGCGAGGATCTGCTCGCGCGCGACCTCGTTGACGAGGTGCACCTCGGCGGCGGACAGGTCGATGTTGGCCGGGATCACGTCGAGCCCGGGCACCCGGGTCGAGCGGATCGCCTCGGCGGGGTCCTTCACGGTGCCCAGGAGCAGGTCGTAGATGGTGACCGCGTCGTACGTCGCGACACCGAGACCGGCGGACAGCGCGCCCTGCGGATCGAAGTCGATGGCCAGCACGCGGCGGCCGTACTCGGCGAGGGTCGCGCCCAGATTGATGGTGGTCGTCGTCTTGCCGACGCCGCCCTTCTGGTTGCAGAGCGAGATGATGCGGGCCGGACCGTGGCCCGTCAGCTCGACGGGGAGGTCGAAGTCGCGGAGGGGACGGCCGGTCGGGCCGAGCGTCGGGGCTTCGAGACCGGTGAGCTCGGTCCTGTCGTCCGTCTGGCGTGTCACCTGCGTCGTCCTCGCTTCCTGGGGCGTGCGCTCCCGCGCGGCCTGCGTCGAGTCTACCGACCCCCTCCGCCCCCGGCGCCGCGCCCCGCCGCCCGTGCCCCGTCCGAGCGGTCTCCACCACCCCGGCCCGTTGCCGCTGGTCGAGCAGCCCCGCAGGGGCGTCTCGAGACCTCCTGCCTCGAAGCGGGGTCGACCGCGCTCCCCCTCAGCGCCGCGCCCGAGGGTGCGCCGTCGTGTACACGTCGCGCAGCGTGTCCGCCGTCACCAGCGTGTAGATCTGCGTCGTGGCGACGGAGGCGTGTCCGAGTAGCTCCTGCACGACGCGCACGTCCGCTCCTCCGGCGAGCAGGTGCGTGGCGAAGGAGTGGCGGAAGGTGTGCGGTGAGATCTCCTGGTCGAGCCCCGCCTTCTCGGCGACCGCGCGGATGACGAGCCAGGCGCTCTGCCGGGACAGCCGGCCGCCCCGCACCCCCAGGAACAGCGCAGGAGTCGCGCGTCCGCGCCGCGACAGCTCCGGCCGAGCGCGCACCAGGTAGTCGTCGACCGCCTCCCTCGCGTACCGCCCGAGCGGGACCATCCGCTGCTTCGATCCCTTGCCCGTCAGCCGCACGACCTCCGCGTCGAGCACGTCGTCGACGGTGAGGTCGACCGCCTCGGAGATGCGGGCGCCGGTCGCGTAGAGCAGCTCGAGCAGAGCGCGGTCGCGCATCTGCGCGAGCTCCTCGCCGCGGGACGCCTCGAGCAGGGCACCCATCTGCTCGACCGTGATCGCCTTGGGCAGCGTCATCGGGAGCTTCGGTGGGACGACGTCGTGCGCCACGTCGTCCTCGACCAGGCCCTCCTCGAGGGCGAAGCGGTGCAGTCCCCGCACGCTCGACAGGATCCGCGCGCGGGACGACGCCGCCAGGGGGCGCCCGGGACGTGCGGCGAGCCAGGCGGCGAAGTCCCCCACGTCCGAGCGCCGCAGAGCCGCGAGGTCCTGGATCCCGAGCTCCTCGAGACGGCCGAGGTAGAGCTCCAGATCACGACGGTAGGCCGCGATCGTGTGCGCCGAGAGTCCCCGCTCGACACTCGCCTGCCGGAGGAACGCCTCGACGCTCGCCCGGGGGGTCACCCCCGGGGGTGGCGGACCCGCGGGTGGCGCGTCCACGGCGACGACGCGTCGCCGAGGCCCGCCCAGCCGCGCGAGCGGAAGGTGTGCGCGGCGAGTGCGGCGATCGTGAGCGACGGGTTCTGCACGCGCCGCGCGAGGACCGCCTCGACGAGGTCGTCGAGCGCGACCCAGCGCAGCTCCATGTCGGCCTCCTCCGCTTCCCGGTCGAAGACCGAGCCGGTGCTCGAGAGGTCGCGGGCGAGGTAGATGCGGATGACCTCGTCGCTGCCACCGGGCGAGGTCGCGAACTCCGACAGCAGATCCCACCGGCCGGCCTGCAGGTCGGTCTCCTCGGCGAGCTCGCGCTGAGCGGCATCGAGCGCGTCCTCGCCCTCGATGTCGAGGAGACCCGCCGGGATCTCCCACTCGCGGGTGCGGACCGGGTGGCGGTACTGCTTGATCAGCGCGACGCGGTCCTGGTCGTCCAGAGCGAGCACCGCGACGGCGCCCGTGTGATCGAGGAACTCGCGGCGCAGCTCGCCGTCGCCGTAGCGGAAGGTCTCGGCGCGGACGCCCCAGACCATGCCGTCGAAGACGCTCTCGCTCGTCAGGATCTCGGGCTCGACGAGCTCGTCCGAGAGGCCGGAGTCACGCATCGTCGCCCGCCTCCGACGCGGGGAACAGGCGCGAGGCCTCCTGGCGCTCGAGCGCGGCCGTCACGAGCCCGCGGAAGAGCGGGTGCGCGTTGTTCGGGCGCGAACGCAGCTCGGGGTGCGCCTGCGTGCCGACGTAGAAGGGGTGCTTCCCGCGCGGCAGCTCGACGTACTCCACCAGCCGGCCGTCCGGCGAGGTGCCCGAGAACCACAGCCCGGCCTCGGCGATGCGGTCCCGGTACGCGTTATTGACCTCGTAGCGGTGGCGGTGGCGCTCGGCGGCCTCGGGCGCGCCGTAGACCTCGGCCACGATCGAGCCCTCGGCGAGCTCGGCGGTGTAGAGGCCGAGGCGCATCGTCCCGCCCATGTCGCCGGCGGCCAGGATCTCGACCTGCTCGGCCATCGTGGCGATGACGGGGAACTCGGTGCCGGGGTCGAACTCCGAGGAGGACGCCCCCTCGAGCCCCGCCTCGTTGCGCGCGTACTCGATCACCATGCACTGCAGGCCGAGGCACAGTCCCAGCGTCGGGATCCCGTTCTCGCGGGCGAAGCGGAGCGCGCCGAGCTTGCCCTCGATACCGCGGATGCCGAAACCGCCGGGCACGCAGATGCCGTCGAGCTCGGACAGCGCCTTGGACGCCGCCTCCGGGTCCTCGAGTCCGTCCGAGGCGATCCAGCGGATCGCGACCTTCGTCTGCTGGGCGAAACCGCCCGCGCGCAGGGCCTCGGTCACCGAGAGGTAGGCGTCGGGCAGGTCGATGTACTTGCCCACCAGGCCGATCGTGACCTCGTGCTTGGGCTCGTGGACCGCCTCGAGGAGCTTGGACCAGCCGTCCCAGACGACCTCGCCGGCCTCGAGGCCGAGCTGGTCGATGATGTAGGAGTCCAGGCCCTGCTCGTTGAGCATCTCCGGGATCTCGTAGATCGACGCGACGTCCTTGGCGTTCACGACGGCCTGCTCGTCGACGTCGCACATCAGCGCGATCTTGCGCTTGTTCGACTCCGAGACCGGGCGGTCGCTGCGCAGCACGAGCGCGTCCGGCTGGATGCCGATGGAGCGCAGCGCGGCGACGGAGTGCTGCGTGGGCTTGGTCTTCTGCTCTCCGGAGGCGCCCATGAACGGCACCAGCGAGACGTGCACGAAGAAGACGTTCCGCCGACCGAGCTCGTGGCGCACCTGGCGTGCCGACTCGATGAACGGCTGGCTCTCGATGTCGCCGACCGTTCCGCCGATCTCGGTGATGATCACGTCGGGCTGCGGGTCGTCCTCGGCCTGCAGGCGCATGCGGCGCTTGATCTCGTCGGTGATGTGCGGGATGACCTGCACCGTGTCGCCGAGGTACTCCCCCGCTCGCTCCCGGGCGATCACGCGCGAGTAGATCTGGCCGGTCGTGACGTTCGCGGCCTGGTTGAGGTTGATGTCGAGGAAGCGCTCGTAGTGACCGATGTCGAGGTCGGTCTCCGCGCCGTCGTCCGTCACGAAGACCTCGCCGTGCTGGAACGGGTTCATCGTGCCCGGATCGACGTTGAGGTACGGGTCGAGCTTCTGCATCACGACCCGGAGCCCGCGCGCGGTCAGCAGGTTGCCCAGGCTCGCGGCCGTGAGGCCCTTGCCCAGGGAGGAGACGACCCCACCCGTGACGAAGATGTGCTTCGTGATCTTCGAGGGGGCGGAGTGCCCGGCCGTCGAGGAGTCGTTAGAGGAGTCTGAAGAGCCCGAGTTCGAAATGTCCACCACGGGCTTCCACCCCTAACAGCAGTTGCCGCCGACCACTCCGGTCGGGCCGGATCAGCTCCGACGACCGGTCTCGAGCAGCTCGCGCGCGTGGGCCAGGGCGTTCTCCGAGTCGGTCAGACCGGACAGCAGGCGCGCCATCTCCGACACGCGCGCCTCCGGGTCCAGCTGCGTGACCGCGCTCGAGGTGACGGAGCCGTCCGAGCCCTTCTCGACCCGCAGGTGGTTGTTCGCGAAGGCGGCCACCTGCGCGAGGTGGGTCACCACGATCACCTGCGAGGTCTCGGCCAGCCGAGCGAGTCGCCGGCCGATCTCGATCGCCGCGGCGCCTCCCACTCCGCGTCGACCTCGTCGAAGACGAAGGTGGGCACAGGGTCGTTGGCCGCGACGACGACCTCGATCGCCAGCATGACCCGCGAGAGCTCGCCTCCGGACGCGCCCTTGGCCAGCGGACGGGGAGTCGCCCCGACGTGCGGCGCCAGGAGCATCTCGACGGAGTCACGACCGTGCGCGGTCGCCTCCCCCGCCGTGCTGACCCGGACGTGCAGCCGGGCGTCGCCCATCGCGAGGGCGGTCAGCTCGTCGCTGACCCGCTCGCCCAGCTCCTCCGCCGCGGCGGTGCGCAGCTCGGTGAGCCGCGTCGCCAGCCGGTCGACCAGGTCGGCGTCGGCCGCGGTGTCCGCTTCGAGTGCCGCGATCCGCTCGTCATCGCCGTCGAGCTCGAGCAGCCGCAGTCCGGAGGAGTCGACGAGATCGAGCACGTCGTCGAGCGTCGGCCCGTAGGTGCGCGCGAGCTGCGACAGCTCGGCGCGCCGGTTCTCGATCAGCTCGAGGTCGTGCGCCCCGTCGAGGTCGAGCTCCGCGAGGTAGGACGAGAGGCTGCCGGCGACGTCGACGAGCAGGACGGACGCCTCGCTCAGCGTCTGCACCGTCGGCTGGAGGGCGGCGTCGTGCTCGGCCGCGCGCTCGAGCACGCGGCGGGCGAGATCGAGCAGCCCCAGCGCGTCCCGGCCGTCGAGCTCCTCGGACGAGATCGACTCGCGCGCCTCGCCCGCCGCCAGTCGCAGCTGCTCGATGCTCCCGAGCCGCTCGGACTGGGCCGCGAGCTCGACGTCCTCTCCGCGCTGCGGAGCGACGACCTCGATCTCGGCGAGGGCGGTGCGGAGGCGCTCGGCCTCGCGAGCGCGCGCCTCGCGTGCCGTAGTCAGCTCGTCCAGCTCTTCCCGATTGGCCCGCCAGCGCTCGAACGCGCTGCCGTAGTCGCGGAGCGCCTCAGCGAGCTCCGCCCCACCGAACCGGTCGAGCGCGTCCCGCTGCGCGGCCGCCGAGCGGAGGCGGATCTGATCGGACTGCCCGTGCACCACGACGAGCTGGTCGGCCAGCTCCGAGAGCACGCTGACGGGCGCACCGCGGCCGCCCACGACCGCGCGACCGCGCCCCTCCGCCGACACCGAGCGCGCGAGGAGCAGCTCGGGACCGTCGAGGTCCCCGCCGGCGTCCCGGACCCGATCAGCCACAGCGCCGTCCTCCTGGACGACCCAGCGCCCGGACACCCAGGCCTGCTTGCTCCCCGAACGGACGGCGGACGCGTCGGAGCGCGCACCGAGCACCAGCCCGAGTGCGGTCACGACCATCGTCTTGCCCGCTCCGGTCTCACCGGTCACGGCGGTGAAACCGGGACCGAGCGGGAGGGTCGCCTCGGCGATGACGCCGAGGTCGCGGATCTGCAGCTCTTCGAGCATCGTGGTGATCACTCCGTCTCCGTCGACCCCCGCCATCCGCGGATGGGGAGACCGAACTTGTGCACCAGGCGGTCGGTGAAGGGGGCGTCGTGGAGCCGCGCGAGTCGCACCGGGAGGGGCGAGCGCCGGAACACGACGCGCGCTCCCGGCGGCAGCTCGTAGGTCCTGCGGCCGTCGGCCCACAGCACGCCGACTCCGTCGGTGCGCTCCTTCACCTCGACGGCGAGGCTCGACTCCGGCCCCACCACGAGCGGACGCGCGAACAGGGCGTGGGCGCTGAGCGGCACCAGGAGCATCGCCTCGAGGGTCGGCCACACGACGGGGCCGCCGCCGGAGAACGCGTAGGCGGTCGAACCGGTCGGAGTGGAGACGACGATGCCGTCGCAGCCGAAGCTCGAGAGCGGTCGCCCGTCGACGCCCACCATGACCTCGAGCATCCGCTCGCGGCTGCCCTTCTCGACGGTGGCCTCGTTGAGCGCCCACGTCTCGTAGACGACGCGCTCGTCGATCTTCACGCGGACCCGGAGCGTCATCCGCTCCTCCACCCCGTAGTCGCCGTCGAGCGCGCGCGCGACCGCGTCGTCGAGGTCGTCGCGCTCGCTCTCGGCGAGGAAGCCCACGTGACCGAGGTTCACGCCGAGCAGCGGAGCCGTCCCGGTGCGCGCGATCTCGGCGGCGCGGAGGATGGTGCCGTCCCCGCCGAGGACGAAGACGAGCTCGACATCGGACAGGGCGACATCGGAGCCGAGGACGGCGACGTCCGACAGCGACGGGGACGCGGCGACGATGTCTCCCTTGTCGTCTCCGCAGAGCACCGGCCGGGCACCGGAGCCGCGCAGACGGTGGATCACGAGGATCGCCGCTTCGAGGGAGTCCTTCCGGCCCGTGTGGGCGACGACGAGGATGTTGCGCTCCTGCGGAGGGACTGCATCGAGAGGGTGTCCTCCAGGTAGGTCGACGTCGGCCGACCGCCCGCATCACCCGATGGTGAGCGCGGTGACCGCGTCCCTCCATTCTGTCGGAATCGTTCCGCGGTCGCGGTGGAGGTGCGCGAGATACTCATGATTCCCAGCGCTTCCGGGTAATGGGGAGGACACCAGGCCGACGACGCCGAGACCCAGGTCCCAGGCGGCCCAGAGCACGTCCGAGAGCGCTTCGCGCCGCAGCTCCGGATCCCGCACGATGCCCTCCTTCACACCCGTCCGGCCGACCTCGAACTGCGGCTTCACAAGCACGACGAAGTCGGCCAGCGGATCCACGGACGCGGCCACCGCCGGCAGCACCATCGTCAGCGAGATGAACGAAACGTCCGACACGACCAGGTCGGGGACCACCGCCGTCCGTGCGGCAGCCGCGAGGGACGCCGCCGTCATGTCGCGAGCGTTGAACCCCTCGACGACGTGGACCCTTTCGTCCGAACGGAAGCGCGGCGCGAGCTGCGCATGCCCCACATCCAGAGCGATGACGGATGCTGCTCCTCGTTCGAGCAGCACCTGCGAGAAGCCGCCGGTCGATGCTCCGACATCGAGAGCGTGAGCACCCCGGACGCGCACCGTCGGGAAGCTGTCGAGAGCCCCCAGGAGCTTGTGCGCTGCCCGACTCACGTAGTGATCGAGCCCCGCCACCGTGATGTCCTGATCCGGTCGTACCCGAAGAGAGGGCTTGAGCGCCGGCACTCCGTCGACACTGACGAGCGCGTCGGCGACCAGCCTCGACGCGTGAGTGCGCGAGCGCGCGATCCCACGATCGGCCAGCGCCGCGTCGAGCCGGCTGTCCCCGGGTGCGTCCTCGGAAGCGGAGTCGCTCATCGCCGCTCGTCCGCGCCCTCGAGCCACATCCGGAGTCGCTCCTGCAGTTCGCCGTAAGACGCCGCCCTCGTGGCGAGGGCCTGATCCTCGATGAGCTCGAGTCGGTCGACGAGACCGTCCAGAGGGGCGCTGCTGTGATCGTCGTCCTGCATCGGGTCTCCCGTCATGTCCTCCACCCTAGAACCGGCGACTCCGAGCGTCCCGCGCACTCGTCATCGAGCACGCTGCGTCTTCTCGGAGGCCGACGGATCGGCGGGTTAGAACAGCGATGGCCACCCAGTGTCTGGGTGGCCATCGTGAATGGTGTCCGGCGGTGTCCTACTCTCCCACAGGGTCCCCCCTGCAGTACCATCGGCGCTGAGAGTCTTAGCTTCCGGGTTCGGAATGTGACCGGGCGTTTCCCTCTCGCTATAGCCGCCGTAACCCTTGCGACACACCCGCCAGCTAGTGCCGGTGGGGGTCAAATCTTGGGGTTACACGTCTTGCGTGTATTCAATTATGTGCACCACCCCTCACAGGGTGGTGCGGTGCCCGTCTTCTGGGAACCACAAAGTGGACGCGAGCAATCTTCTGACCACTCCTACCAGCCTTTACAACGGTATGAGTGTAGTGATTGTCAAGTTATCGGCTTATTAGTACCGGTCAGCTCCGACAGTCTTTAGTCCTGTCTTCCACATCCGGCCTATCAACCCAGTAATCTGGCTGGGAGCCTCTCCCCCGAAGGGATGGAAATCTCATCTCGAAGCCGGCTTCCCGCTTAGATGCTTTCAGCGGTTATCCGTTCCGAACGTAGCTAATCAGCGGTGCTCCTGGCGGAACAACTGACACACCAGAGGTTCGTCCATCCCGGTCCTCTCGTACTAGGGATAGATCTTCTCAAATTTCCTACGCGCGCAGCGGATAGGGACCGAACTGTCTCACGACGTTCTAAACCCAGCTCGCGTACCGCTTTAATGGGCGAACAGCCCAACCCTTGGGACCTACTCCAGCCCCAGGATGCGACGAGCCGACATCGAGGTGCCAAACCATGCCGTCGATATGGACTCTTGGGCAAGATCAGCCTGTTATCCCCGAGGTACCTTTTATCCGTTGAGCGACAGCGCTTCCACAAGCCACTGCCGGATCACTAGTCCCGACTTTCGTCCCTGCTCGACTTGTCAGTCTCACAGTCAAGCTCCCTTGTGCACTTACACTCGCCACCTGATTGCCAACCAGGTTGAGGGAACCTTTGGGCGCCTCCGTTACTTTTTAGGAGGCAACCGCCCCAGTTAAACTACCCATCAGGCACTGTCCCTGAACCCGATTAGGGTTCGAAGTTAGATATCCAGAGTGACCAGAGTGGTATTTCAACAATGACTCCACGAACACTAGCGTGCCCGCTTCACAGTCTCCCACCTATCCTACACAAGCCACACCGAACACCAATACCAAACTATAGTAAAGGTCACGGGGTCTTTCCGTCCTGCTGCGCGTAACGAGCATCTTTACTCGTAATGCAATTTCGCCGAGTTCGCGGTTGAGACAGCTGGGAAGTCGTTACGCCATTCGTGCAGGTCGGAACTTACCCGACAAGGAATTTCGCTACCTTAGGATGGTTATAGTTACCACCGCCGTTTACTGGGGCTTAAATTCTCAGCTTCGCCTTGCGGCTAACCGTTCCTCTTAACCTTCCAGCACCGGGCAGGCGTCAGTCCGTATACATCGTCTTGCGACTTAGCACGGACCTGTGTTTTTAGTAAACAGTCGCTTCCCACTGGTCTCTGCGGCCATCGAACGCTCCCGGAGCAAGTCCGTTCACGCCTCAGGCCCCCCTTCTCCCGAAGTTACGGGGGCATTTTGCCGAGTTCCTTAACCACGATTCTCTCGATCTCCTTGGTATTCTCTACCTGACCACCTGAGTCGGTTTGGGGTACGGGCAGCTAGAACCTCGCGTCGATGCTTTTCTTGGCAGCATAGGATCACCGATTTCGACTTGCGTCTACCCATCAGATCTCAGGCTTAGTGAACGACGGATTTGCCTATCGTTCGCCCTACATCCTTAGACCGGGACAACCATCGCCCGGCTCGGCTACCTTCCTGCGTCACACCTGTTAATACGCTAAACGCACCAGCACGGGGTCGTACGCTAGGCCCAACGCTTCACCCCGAAGGGATCCATCAGAGGGATTCAGATACTTAGCACTACTGGATTGTCTTGGGCGGTTCTTCGCCGGTACGGGAATATCAACCCGTTGTCCATCGACTACGCCTGTCGGCCTCGCCTTAGGTCCCGACTTACCCAGGGAAGATTAGCTTGACCCTGGAACCCTTGGTCTTCCGGAGGACGGGTTTCTCACCCGTCTTTCGCTACTCATGCCTGCATTCTCACTCGTGTGGCGTCCACGGCTGGTTCACACCGCCGCTTCACTCGCCACACGACGCTCTCCTACCCATCAACACGGCTGGACCACGAAGGCCTACCACAAAATGTCAATGCCACAACTTCGGTGGCGTGCTTGAGCCCCGTTACATTGTCGGCGCGGAATCACTTGACCAGTGAGCTATTACGCACTCTTTCAAGGGTGGCTGCTTCTAAGCCAACCTCCTGGTTGTCTGTGCAACTCCACATCCTTTCCCACTTAGCACGCGCTTAGGGACCTTAGTTGGTGGTCTGGGTTGTTTCCCTCTCGACTATGAAGCTTATCCCCCACAGTCTCACTGCTGCGCTCTCACTTACCGGCATTCGGAGTTTGGCTGACGTCAGTAAGCTTTTGGGCCCCATCGGCCATCCAGTAGCTCTACCTCCGGCAAGAAACACGCAACGCTGCACCTAAATGCATTTCGGAGAGAACCAGCTATCACGAAGTTTGATTGGCCTTTCACCCCTATCCACAGCTCATCCCCTCCATTTTCAACTGAAGTGGGTTCGGTCCTCCACGACGTCTTACCGTCGCTTCAACCTGGCCATGGATAGATCACTTCGCTTCGGGTCTAGACCCTGCGACTAAAATCGCCCTATTCGGACTCGCTTTCGCTACGGCTGCCCCACACGGGTTAACCTCGCCACAGAGCACTAACTCGCAGGCTCATTCTTCAAAAGGCACGCCGTCACCCCAACAAGGAGGCTCCGACGGTTTGTAAGCAAACGGTTTCAGGTACTATTTCACTCCCCTCCCGGGGTACTTTTCACCTTTCCCTCACGGTACTTGTCCGCTATCGGTCATCTGGGAGTATTTAGGCTTATCAGGTGGTCCTGACAGATTCACACGGGATTTCTCGGGCCCCGTGCTACTTGGGATACTCTTCACGCCATAACACCATTTCGACTACGGGGCTCGCACCCGCTCTGGCCAGGCATTCAAACCTGTTCGTCTATGATGCGCTGTAACGTTCCGTGCTCGGCAGAACACGACGAAAAGTCCCACAACCCCGACCATGCAACCCCTGCCGGGTATCACACATGGCTCGGTTTAGCCTCTTCCGCGTTCGCTCGCCACTACTAACGGAATCACTGTTGTTTTCTCTTCCTGTGGGTACTGAGATGTTTCACTTCCCCACGTTCCCTCTACCCGCCCTATATATTCAGGCGGGAGTCACCAGGTCACCACAAGGGGCCTGGCGGGGTTTCCCCATTCGGAGATCCTCGGATCACAGCTCGTTTATCAGCTCCCCGAGGCTTATCGCAGATTACGACGTCCTTCTTCGGCTCCAGATGCCAAGGCATCCACCGTTTGCTCTTAAAAACTTGAAAATCACATGAGTTAAGAAACTACAATTCGAAGATTGCAGATTTCAATGATTTGCAGGAACACCCGAAAGCATCCCTGCGCCTCTATCGACCCAACACCCGAAAGTGTTGAATCTAAAGATGCTCGCGTCCACTGTGTAGTTCTCAAAATACGGGCGGTACCCTCCCCCCACACACCCAGGCATGGAGAAAGGATCCAGAAGGTCGACCCGAACCACCCGAAGGCAGCCGGCCCGGTCCCTCAGGACCCAACAGCGTGCGTGTGCAGCTCTCACCCGTACCGTGCGTTCCCAACCCGAAGGCTGTACTGACACGAGACGAACTCGACCTGCACCCAGTTCAATGTTCCACCCATGAGCTACCAGCGAAGACATTCGCTTCGATCTGGCGCCTGGAACACACAACGCTCACAAGGAACGCGGTGTCCAGATGCTCCTTAGAAAGGAGGTGATCCAGCCGCACCTTCCGGTACGGCTACCTTGTTACGACTTAGTCCTAATCACCGATCCCACCTTCGACGGCTCCCTCCCACAAGGGGTTAGGCCACCGGCTTCGGGTGTTACCGACTTTCATGACTTGACGGGCGGTGTGTACAAGGCCCGGGAACGTATTCACCGCAGCGTTGCTGATCTGCGATTACTAGCGACTCCGACTTCATGAGGTCGAGTTGCAGACCTCAATCCGAACTGAGACCGGCTTTTTGGGATTCGCTCCACCTTACGGTATCGCAGCCCTTTGTACCGGCCATTGTAGCATGCGTGAAGCCCAAGACATAAGGGGCATGATGATTTGACGTCATCCCCACCTTCCTCCGAGTTGACCCCGGCAGTCTCCTATGAGTTCCCACCATGACGTGCTGGCAACATAGAACGAGGGTTGCGCTCGTTGCGGGACTTAACCCAACATCTCACGACACGAGCTGACGACAACCATGCACCACCTGTATACCGACCTTGCGGGGCAACCATTTCTGGAAGTTTCCGGTATATGTCAAGCCTTGGTAAGGTTCTTCGCGTTGCATCGAATTAATCCGCATGCTCCGCCGCTTGTGCGGGCCCCCGTCAATTCCTTTGAGTTTTAGCCTTGCGGCCGTACTCCCCAGGCGGGGAACTTAATGCGTTAGCTGCGACACGGAGACCGTGGAAAGGTCCCCACATCTAGTTCCCAACGTTTACGGCGTGGACTACCAGGGTATCTAATCCTGTTCGCTCCCCACGCTTTCGCTCCTCAGCGTCAGTAACGGCCCAGAGAACTGCCTTCGCCATCGGTGTTCCTCCTGATATCTGCGCATTCCACCGCTACACCAGGAATTCCATTCTCCCCTACCGCACTCTAGTCTGCCCGTACCCACTGCAGGCCCGAGGTTGAGCCTCGGGTTTTCACAGCAGACGCGACAAACCGCCTACGAGCTCTTTACGCCCAATAATTCCGGACAACGCTTGCACCCTACGTATTACCGCGGCTGCTGGCACGTAGTTAGCCGGTGCTTTTTCTGCAGGTACCGTCAAACCGAAGTCCTTCTTCCCTACTAAAAGAGGTTTACAACCCGAAGGCCGTCATCCCCCACGCGGCGTTGCTGCATCAGGCTTTCGCCCATTGTGCAATATTCCCCACTGCTGCCTCCCGTAGGAGTCTGGGCCGTGTCTCAGTCCCAGTGTGGCCGGTCACCCTCTCAGGCCGGCTACCCGTCGTCGCCTTGGTGAGCCATTACCTCACCAACAAGCTGATAGGCCGCGAGTCCATCCTTGACCGAAAAACTTTCCACCCGCACCCGATGCCGGGGCAGGTCGTATCCGGTATTAGACGCCGTTTCCAGCGCTTATCCCAGAGTCAAGGGCAGGTTACTCACGTGTTACTCACCCGTTCGCCACTAATCCACCCAGCAAGCTGGGCTTCATCGTTCGACTTGCATGTGTTAAGCACGCCGCCAGCGTTCGTCCTGAGCCAGGATCAAACTCTCCGTAAAAAAATTTACGACAACCAAACCCCGAAGAGAAGGAAGTCAAGTTTGACCTCTAGCAAATAAGACATCATTACTGACATCAATTTCCAAAGGAATCCCAACCAGATCAAAAACCCGGCCGGGGTATAAAATTGGCATTGAACATAGTGCACGCTGTTGAGTTCTCAAGAATCGGACACACCCCGCCTCCACACCACAAAAAGTGCTTCACAACGAGAGTGATCGAAGATGTTGCGATCGAGGCCCGGAGGCTCTCGATTTGATTATGGCTGCCAGAACCGGTTATGCTTATCAGAACCGCAGTTCCGAGCGCCCCCGTGGCAACTTGACTAACTTAGCACGTCCGCTCGCCGTGTCAAATCGGCGTCTTCGTGATGTCAGCGGCGGAGTTCGTTCACACGAACGAGACGATCTCGCGATCGCCTTCCGACACCTCCATCCGCTCGTCGTGATCGTTGCCGATGACGGTGTCGCAGTGAAGCCGGGACGGAGGTCCTGCGGAGGCTTTACATCTTACGCTCGCGATCCGAGGCCTTCAAGAGACGAATCTCCGGCAGTCCGTGGAGCGAGGGGATGGTCCCCGCTTGAGGTCGACGACCGGGTCTCGACGCTCTGCGTCCGACTCTCGCTCGCCGCTCCTTTGGGGTGACGAGGGGTTACATTACGTCGATGTTTCGGGGGCCCGCAAGTCGCTCGGAACCCGGGCGTGTCGCGTTCGTCAGCTGCTCTCGGCGACGAACGCGCCGGCAAAGCTCTTCTTGCCTCGGCGCAGCACGGCGATGCCGTCGATCAGCGGGAGGTCGCCGAGAACCGCGGCGTCGTCCGCGACGACGACGTTGTTCACCGAGATCCCGCCCTGCGCGATCCCCCGACGCGCCTCCCCCAGGCTCCCCGCGAGACCGGTGTCGACGATCGCCTGGATCACGGGCATCGAGCGCTCGGCTCCGATGGTCCGCACCGACTCGAGGGCACCGCGGAGGATCGAGGGATCGATGCCCTCGAGCGTTCCGCGCCCGAAGAGGGCGGAGGCGGCGTCCATCACCTGGCGCGTCACGGTCTCTCCGTGGACCAGCGACGTGACCTCCCACGCGAGGGCGCGCTGCGCTTCGCGCTTGAAGGGCGCCGCAGCGGTCGCCTCCGCGAGACGCTCGATCTCGACCCGGGGCAGGAAGGTGAAGACCTTCAGTCGATCGACGACGTCGTCGTCGTCGACGTTGAGCCAGAACTGGTAGAAGGCGTACGGGCTGGTGAGCTCCGGGTCCAGCCAGACGGCGTTGCCCTCGCTCTTGCCGAACTTGGTGCCGTCGGAGTTCATCACCAGGGGCGTGCCGATCGCGTGGACCGAGACGCCCTCCGTGCGGTGGATGAGGTCGGTCCCGCTCGTGAGGTTGCCCCACTGGTCGCTGCCCCCGGTCTGGAGCACGCAGTCGTACTGGCGGTAGAGCTCGAGGAAGTCCAGTCCCTGGAGGATCTGGTAGCTGAACTCCGTGTAGCTGATGCCGGCGTCCGAGTTCAGCCGCGCGCTCACGGCGTCCTTCTTGAGCATGGTGCCCACTCGGAAGTGCTTGCCGATCTCCCGGAGGAAGTCGATCGCCGAGAGGGGCGCCGTCCAGTCGAGGTTGTTCACCAGGCGCAGCGCGTTCTCCCCCTCCGTGGAGAGGAACCTCGAGACCTGGCCCTGGAGGCGCTGGACCCACTCCGTCACGGTCTCGCGCGAGTTCAGCGTCCGCTCGGCGGTGGGCCGCGGGTCGCCGATGAGCCCCGTCGAGCCCCCGACGAGACCGAGCGGCCGATGGCCGGCCAGCTGGAGCCGGCGCATCAGGATGAGCTGGACGAGATTGCCCAGGTGCAGGCTCGGCGCGGTCGGGTCGAATCCGCAGTAGTAGGTGATCGGGTCGCCGGCGAGGAGGTCCCGGAGCAGGTCGCGATCGGTCGAGACGTGGACGGACCCGCGCCAGACGATCTCGTCCCACACGGTCTCGAAGGCCGCGTCCAGCAGGGGGTGCGCGGAGGAGCCGTGGACAGACTGATCGATCACGCGTCCAGGGTATCGCTCGCGCGCCCGACCTCCGGGCAGGGGGTCAAGCGCTCGGGCTTGATGTTGTGAGATCAAGCCTGGATACTTGTCCTGGGAGGCCCTCGTGTTCGTCATCACCGCGGATCAGCGCGACAGCAGACGCGATCGCGACCGCGTCGACGACGCCATCGCCCGGCTGCTGCAGGAGCATGCGAACGGGTTCGTCCTTCCGCCCGAGCGGACCGCGGGAGACGAGTTCCAGTTCGTCCTCGACCGCGCCGAGGTCGTCGTCGCCCTCGTCCTGGCGCTGCACCGCACCGGTCACTGGAGCATCGGGCTGGGCATCGGGTCCGTGGAGCGCCCCCTCCCCGGACCACTCGTGCGGCCACCGGCTCAGCGCACTTCGCGGCGCGTCGGGCGGTCGAGGCGGCGAAGACCCGGCCGAGCCGCTTCTCGACGGACCCCGATGACGCGTCGACGGCCTTCCCCTCTCCCGCCGACGCGCAGGCGCTGATCGACCCGCTGCTGCACCTGCGCGACTCCCGGTCCGACGCGGGATGGGAGATCGTCGACCTCCTCGCCGCCGGGCGCAGCCAGAAGGACGCCGCGGAACGGCTCGCCGTCACCCCGCAGGCCGTGAGTCTGCGGGTGCGCGCGGCCAGTGCGCGCGTGGACGCCCCGGCCTCCGCGGCCCTCGCGCGGCTCCTGACGGTGGTCGACCGTACGCTCGACCCCATCGACGAGAGGACCGAGCGATGACGATGCTCCCCACCGCACTCCCCGACGCCGTGACCGCCTCCGTGCAGTCCGTCGCCTGGACGGGAGTCGTCCTCGTCCTCGTCGCGGCTCTCGTCGGCACCGTGCTCGCCCTGCGCCTGCGGCGGCCGGTCCTGGCGTGGATCGGGATCGGCGGTGTGGCGGCGGCGTTCCTCCTCACGGGGCTCGCCGGGTCCTCCGCGCCGGTGCCGGTCGCTCTGCTCATCGCGACGGCGGCCTTCGCGATCGCCGTGCTCGGCGGCGGGCCCGTGGTGCTGCTCACCCTGGATCTGGCCACGGCCGACGCTCGGGCGGGCGCCCACGGCGGCATCATGATCGCGGCGCCGCGCTCCCCGTCGGCCACGAGCGCGTCGCCCAGCGCCATCGGCCAGCCGATCGAGGTGCTCCGCGGCGGCACGACCATCGGGCTCCTCGAGCGCATCGCGACCGCCGGCGCCCTCATGAGCGGGATCCCCGAGGGCGTGGCCGTGGTGGTCGCGGTGAAGGGCGTCGGCCGCTTCAGCGAGCTCGCCTCTCCGGAGGCGCGTGAGCGCTTCATCATCGGCACCCTCGCCAGCCTCGCGTGGTCGGCCGCGCTCGGGACGCTCGCACGGCTCTACCTCGCGGGCTGAGCTCCCCCGCGCGCCGGCGCGGCACGGCACGGCGGTACGGCGACACCGTGGGCTCGCCGGCGATCGCGAACCGCCACGGGTACTCCTCGCCTCCTCCCGGTCCGGCGACTCCGGTCCGAGGGGTGGCGGTGATCGCGACCGCCTCCCGCCGCGGCCGCAGCTCGAAGGACTCCTCGAGGGGATCCCCCGACTCCGACAGCAGCACGCCGAGCGCGCGCGTCAGCCGGGCGGGGCCGCGGGCGAGATCCCGATCCGTCACCGCTGGGCGCCGGGACCGGGCGAGGGGCAGGCCCTCCACGATCTCGCCGGCGCGCAGCAGCACGGCCGACGCCGTTCCCGCGGGAGCGCAGACGATGTTCACGCACGTGTGCATGCCGTACGTGAAGTAGGCGTACACCGTGCCCGGCTCGCCGAACATCGGCGCCGTGCGGTCGGTCCGGCGCCGGTAGGCGTGCGAGCCCGGGTCCTCGCCGACCCCGAGGTAGGCCTCGACCTCGGTGAGTCGCACGGCGACCGGACCCTCCGGGCTGCGATGCACGAGGACGCAGCCCAGCAGGTCCGGCGCCACCTCGAGCGCCGAGCGGCGGAGGTCGATCGGCCGGGTCACGGCCTAGAAGAAGCTCTGACCCGAGACGAGCGTGACCACGACGACGGCGACGATGATCACCACGGCGACGGCCACCAGGATCCGCTGCTGCACCGGGCGCAGCGGGCGCCGGTCGTCGTCGTCGTCCTTCCGGAGCGTCATCAGCGCTCTCCCCGGAGCGACGAGCGCACGACGCGGACCCGTTCGGTGAGCTGGGCCAGCTGCTCCGCGACCCGCGCCGGAGCGGTGCCGCCGATCCCGTCGCGGCTGGCGACCGAGCCCTCGAGCGAGAGCACCGAGCGGACGTCCGGCGTCAGGAGCGGCGAGACCGCGGCGAGCTCCTCGTCGTCGAGCTCCTCGAGCCCCCGGCCGCGCTGCTCGGCGGCCTTCACCAGCTCACCGGTGATCTCGTGCGCGTCCCGGAACGGCACGTGCTTCTTGACCAGCCACTCGGCGACATCGGTGGCGAGCGAGTACCCCCTGGGGCGCGAGCTCCGCCATGCGATCGGTGTGGAAGGTGAGGGTCGCGATCATCCCGCTGAACGCGGGCAGCAGTACCTCGAGGGTGGTGACCGAGTCGAAGACCGGCTCCTTGTCCTCCTGCAGATCGCGGTTGTAGGCCAGCGGCAGCGCCTTGAGCGTCGCGAGGAGCCCGGTCAGATTGCCGAGGAGCCGACCCGCCTTGCCGCGCGCGAGCTCGGCGATGTCGGGGTTCTTCTTCTGCGGCATGATCGACGACCCCGTCGAGTAGCCGTCGTCGAGGGTGACGAAGGAGAACTCCCGGGTGTTCCAGAGGATGATCTCCTCGGCGATCCGCGAGACGTCGACGCCGATCATCGCGGCGACGAACGCGAACTCCGCGACGAGGTCCCGGCTCGCCGTCCCGTCGATCGAGTTGGGGACGCTGGCGGCGAAGCCGAGCTCGGCGGCGACGGCGCCGGCGTCGAGGCCGAGCGTCGATCCGGCGAGGGCACCCGACCCATAGGGCGAGACGTCGGCCCGGACGCCCCAGTCGCGGAGGCGCTCGAGATCGCGCAGCAGCGCCCATGCGTGGGCGAGCAGATGGTGCGCCAGGAGCACGGGCTGAGCGTGCTGGAGGTGCGTGCGGCCCGGCATGATCGCGGAGGGGTGAGCCGAGGCCTGCGCGGCGATCGCATCGATGAGCTGGACGACCTGCTCGGAGACGACGGCGGCGTGGTCGCGGAGGTACATCCGCACGAAGGTCGCGATCTGGTCGTTGCGCGACCGGCCCGCCCGCAGCTTGCCGCCGAGCTCGGGGCCGGCCTCGATCATCAGGCCGCGCTCGAGAGCACCGTGTACGTCCTCGTCGGACTCCTCGGCGACGAAGCGGCCGTCGACGACGTCCGCGCGCAGGCGCTCGAGGGCGTCGAGCATCTGCTGGAGCTCGACCTCGTCGAGGTACCCGGCTGCGGCGAGCGCCCGCGCGTGCGCACGGGATCCGGCGAGGTCGTACTCGGCCAGCTGCCAGTCGAAGTGCGTGGACTTCGAGAGGGCCGCGAGCTCGGGCGAGGGCCCGCCGGCGAAGCGGCCGCCCCAGAGCGCACCGGCCTCGCCCGCGCGGGCGGAGGGTCGTTCCGTCATGGTTCTCCTCGGTTCGGCTGTCGAGTCTACTGAGCGGCGGCGGGCTCGCCCGCGCGCTCGAGGAGCCAGACGAGCAGGGCCTTCTGGGCGTGGAGACGGTTCTCGGCCTCGTCCCAGATCACGCTCTGAGAGCCGTCGATCACGTCGGCGGTGACCTCGTACCCGCGGTCCGCGGGGAGGCAGTGGAGGAAGAGGGCGTCCGGAGCCGCGGCCGCCATCGTCCCGGCGTCGACGCGGTAGGCGCCGAAGGTATCGACGCGCTGCGCTTTCTCCTCCTCCTTGCCCATCGACACCCAGGTGTCGGTGATCACGATGTCGGAACCGGTCGCCCCCGCGGCGGGGTCGGTCGTCGTCGTCGCCGATCCTCCCGTGGTCGCGGCGATGCGCTGCGCGTCGGCCAGCACCTCGGGGTCGGGCGCGTAGGTGTCCGGCGAGACGATCCGCACGTGCATGCCCGCCGTCGCTCCGGCGAGCAGGTAGGAGTGCGCCATGTTGCTCGCGCCGTCGCCGAAGAAGGTGAGCGTGAGACCGGCGAGGCGGCCGCGGTGCTCGCGGATCGTGAGCAGGTCGGCCAGCAGCTGGCACGGGTGGAACTCGTCGGACAGCGCGTTGACGACGGGCACGCGGGTGCCGCGGGCCATCTCCTCCAGCCCCGACTGCGCGTAGGTGCGCCACACGATCGCGGCCACCTGTCGCTCGAGCACCCTGGCGGTGTCCGACGCCGTCTCCTTGCCGCCGAGCTGGCTGCTGGCGGTCGAGATGATGAGCGGGGCACCGCCGAGATCGGCGATGCCGACGGCGAAGGACACCCGGGTCCTGGTCGAGGACTTGTCGAAGATCACGGCGACGGTCTGCGGACCCTCGAGCGGCTTCCTCGACCACCGGTCGCGCTTGAGCTCGAGGGCGAGATCGAGGATCTCGGCCTGCTCGGCGGGGGTGATGTCGTCGTCGCGGAGGAAGTGGCGGGTCACGGGAGCGGGTCGCTTTCGGTCGAGGAGTGGTCGGAGGTGAGGGTCGAGAGCGCCCGCGCGAAGCGGACGGCGAAGTCGTCGACGTCGGCGGCCGAGACGATCAGCGGCGGCGCGAGGCGGATGCTCGACTCGTTCGCGGCGTTCACGATGAGTCCTTCCGCGAGGGCCGCCGCCGCGAGCTCCGCGGCGACGGGCTCGGTGAGGGCGATGCCCAGCAGCAGCCCCGCACCGCGGACGCCGCCGATGAGCGGAGAGGACAGGGCGTCGACGGCCCGGACGATCTGCGCACCGCGCTCGCGGGCGTTGGCGAGCAGTCCGGCCCGTTCGATCTCGCCCAGGACTGCTCCCGCGACAGCGGTCGCCAGCGGGTTGCCGCCGAACGTGCTGCCGTGGTGCCCCTTCTGGAACAGCTCCGAAGCCCGGCCGAAGGTCACGAGCGCGCCGACGGGGAACCCGCCGCCCAGACCCTTGGCGAGCGTGATCGCATCCGGGACGATGCCGGCGCGCTGGTAGGCGAACCAGTGGCCCGTGCGGCCGACGCCGGTCTGGATCTCGTCGACGATCAGGAGGACGCCGTGCTCGCGGGTCAGCTCCCGTGCGCGCTCGAGGAAGCCGTCGGGCAGCGGGATCACCCCCGCCTCCCCCTGGATCGGCTCGACGACGAGAGCCGCGACCGAGGTGTCGAGCGCGGACTCGAGGGCCTCGATGCTCGCGTCGATGTGCTCCACGCCTGCCGGCATCGGCTCGAACGGCGCCCGCATCGCGGCCTTGCCCGTCAGCGCCAGGGCGCCCATGGTGCGCCCGTGGAAGGCGTTGCGGAGTGCGAGGATCCGAGGGCGGGCCCCGCCCTCGACGTTCAGGCGCGCCAGCTTGAACGCGGCCTCGTTCGCCTCGGTGCCGGAGTTCGCGAAGTAGACGCGCCCCTCCTCCCCCGCGCCGGTGAGCTCGCGGAGCTTCTCGGCGAGCGCGATCTGCGGCGCGGTGGCGAAGTAGTTCGACACGTGGGCGAGCGACGCCGATTGACGGCTGACCGCCTCCACGAAGACCGGATGGGCGTGCCCGAGCGAGTTGACGGCGATGCCGCCGAGGAAGTCGAGGTACTCCCGACCGTCGACGTCCCAGACGCGGCAGCCCTCTCCGCGCTCGAGGACGGCGAGCGGAGGGGCGAACGTCCGCATCATCGCGGACGCGTAGCGCTGCTGCGCCTCGTCCGCGCGGGAGTCGACCGCGGTGGAGCCGGGGGTGTCGGAGGGCATGACGGACCTTTCTGAACGAGCGGACCGGCCGGGGCGGCCGTCGGTGCACGGACCCGGGAGGGCGCGCGCTCGGAGCCGGGGCCGCTGAGGGGTCAGCGGCCCGACGTTCGCTCCCGGTCGTCCGGTCGGGGCGAGGCGACGACCTCGGTGCCGATGCCCTCGCTGGTGAACACCTCGAGGAGGACGGAGTGCGCGAGCCGCCCGTCGATGATCGCGGCCTTGGGCACACCGCCCTGCACGGCGTCGAGGCACGCCGTCATCTTCGGGATCATGCCGGACTCGAGGGAGGGGAGCAGGTCGATGAGCTCGTCGGAGGAGATCTGCGAGACCAGCGAGTCGCGATCCGGCCAGTCGGAGTAGAGGCCCGCGACGTCGGTCAGGATGACGAGCTTCTCGGCCCCGAGCGCGACGGCGAGCGCAGCCGCGGCCGCATCGGCGTTGACGTTGAGCGACTGCGTCGGATCGTCGGAGTCGGGGGCGATCGAGGAGACCACCGGGATGCGCCCGGCCTCGAGCTGCGCGAGGACGGCAGCGGGGTCGACGGCGACGACGTCGCCGACGAGACCCAGATCGTGCTCGACGCCGTCGAGGACGACCCCGCGCCGACGCCCGAGGAACAGACCGGCGTCCTCCCCGGAGATGCCGGCGGCCAGCGGTCCGTGCTCGTTGATGCGCCGGACGATGTCGCGGCTGATCTGCCCGGTGAGCACCATTCGGACGACCTCCATCGCCTCGGGACTCGTCACGCGGTACCCGCCGCGGAACTCGCTCGTGATGCCGAGCCGGTCGAGCATCCGGGAGATCTGCGGACCGCCGCCGTGCACGACGACCGGCCGGATGCCGGCGTAGCGCAGGTAGACGATGTCCTGCGCGAAGGCGCGCTGCAGCTCCTCCGACACCATTGCGTTGCCGCCGAACTTGATCACCATCGTGCGCCCGTGGAAGCGCTTGAGCCAGGGCAGCGCCTCGATCAGGGTGCCCGCCTTGAGCCCGGCCTCCTCGCGCAGGGCGATGCCCTCGGCCTCGGTGTGGGTGTCGTGGTCCATGTCCGCCTCAGCTCGAGTAGGCCGAGTTCTCGTGCACGTAGTCGTGCGTGAGGTCGTTCGTCCAGACGGTCGCCGTCGCGGGGCCCGCGTGCAGGTCGATGTCGACCGAGACGGACCTCGGCGCGAGGTCGACGAGGTCCCGGCTCTCGAACGGCTCGCCGGCGCGGCAGACCTGCACGCCGTTGATGGCGACGTCGATGCCGTACGGGTCGAACTCGGCGTCGGTGGTGCCGACCGCGGCCAGGACTCGGCCCCAGTTGGGATCGTTGCCGAAGATCGCGGCCTTGAACAGGTTGCTCCGCGAGACGGCGCGGGCGACGACCACGGCCTCGTCCTCGCTCGCGGCGTTCAGCACGCGGATCGCGACGTCGTGCGCCGCCCCCTCGGCGTCGGCCTGCAGCTGGAGGGTGAGGTCGCGGCACACCTCGGTGAGCGCGGCGGTGAAGGCGTCGACCGAGGGGCTCACTCCGCTCGCACCGCTCGCGAGCAGCGCCACGGTGTCGTTCGTCGACATGCAGCCGTCGGAGTCGAGTCGGTCGAAGGTCACCCGGGTCGCCGACCGGAGCGCGGTGTCGAGCTCCGCGGAGTCGAGGACCGCATCGGTCGTGATCACCACGAGCATGGTCGCCAGCCCCGGCGCGAGCATTCCCGCGCCCTTGGCCATGCCGCCGATGCTCCAGCCGTCGTCCGAGCGCACCGTCGCCTGCTTCGGGACCGTGTCGGTCGTCATGATCGCCCGGGCGGCGTCCTCGCCGGCCTCCGTCCCGGTGGCGCCGGGGAGTGCGGCCGCCGCGTCGGTCACTCCGCGCGTGATCTTCGCGAGGTCGAGCTGGTCGCCGATCAGCCCCGTGGAGCACACGAGCACGTCACCGGCGGCGACGTCGAGCATCTCGCCGACGAGCTCGGCCGTGCGGTGCGTGACCTGGAACCCCTGCGCCCCGGTGTAGCAGTTGGCTCCGCCGGAGTTCAGGACGATCGCCGAGACGACGCCGTCGCGCATCACCTGCTCGCTCCAGAGCACCGGGTTCGCCTTGCAGCGGTTGCTGGTGAAGACGGCCGCGGCGTTCTGCAGCGGGCCGAGATTCTTGACCAGGGCGATGTCGCGCGCGCCGGTCGACTTCAGGCCGGCGACGACGCCGGCCGCCTCGAATCCTGCTGCTGCGGTGATGCTCACGGCGCGACTCCGTTCACGCTCAGGCCGAGGGACTCGTCGAGGCCCAGGGCGATGTTGGCGGACTGGATCGCGGCGCCCGCGGTGCCCTTGACCAGGTTGTCGATCGCGGTGACCGCGACGACGCGGCGGGCGCGCTCGTCGACGCCGACGCCCACGAGGGCGGTGTTCGCCCCGACCACGTCGGCCGTCCGGGGGAACGAGCCCTCGGGCAGCAGCTGCACGAAGGTCTCGTCGCCGTACGCGGACTCCCAGGCGGCGCGCACGTCGTGCGCCGACACGCCGGGGGCGAGCCGCGCGGTGGACGTGGCGAGGATGCCGCGCGACATCGGCACGAGGACGGGCGTGAAGGAGATCGAGACCGGGCCCGCTCCCGCGAGCGCGAGGTTCTGCCGGATCTCGGGGTTGTGCCGGTGGGCGCCGCCCAGCCCGTAGGCGTGGGCGGAGCCGAGCAGCTCGCTCGCGAGCAGATCGGTGCGCAGGCTCTTGCCCGCCCCGGAGGGGCCGACGGCCAGCACCGAGACGAGGTCGCCCGGCTCGATGACCCCCGCGTGCAGGCCCGGAGCGAGCCCGAGCGTGATCGCGGTCACGTTGCAGCCCGGAACGGCGATGCGCCGCACGCCCTCGAGCCGCTCGCGCTGCTTGCGTCCGCCGCCCCCGATGAGGAGCTCGGGGAGCCCGTAGGGCCACGCCCCGGCGAACTCGCCGCCGTAGTAGTCGGCCCAGTCCTGCTCGTCGGTCAGCCGGTGGTCGGCGCCGCAGTCGACGACGAGGACGTCGTCGGGGAGCGTCGCCGTGATCTCGCCGGACCTGCCGTGCGGGAGGGCGAGGAAGACCACGTCGTGGCCGGCCAGGTTCTCGGTCGTCGTGTCGACGAGCGTCAGGTGGCGCAGCGAGCGCAGGTGGGGCTGCACGGCGATGAGGGGCTGCCCGGCGTTGGCGTGCGCCGTGACGGTGCGCACCTCGAACCCGGGGTGCTCGGCGAGCAGGCGCAGGAGCTCGCCGCCCGCGTACCCGCTCGCACCGGCGACCGCCACGGAAAAAGTCATGCCCGACAGCCTAGTCCGTGCAGGGGACGCGATCGGTGCGGTCGCCGGCTCTCGCGGGCCGACGACCGCGGCGATCAGTCGCGCAGTCGCGCGCCGAAGCGCTCGGCCGCGACCGCGACTCCGCTCTCCTTCGACGCGGTCGCCTCGGCTGCGGTGAGGGTGCGATCGGCGGCGCGGAAGCGGAGCGCGAAGGTGAGCGACTTCGCCCCCTCCTCCAGGCCCGCGCCGCGGTAGTCGTCGACCAGGCGGATCGACTCGAGCAGCATCCCGGCGCCGTCGGCGACGGCCGATCGGACGTCCTCGGCCGCCACCTCGACGGGCACGACGAGCGAGAGGTCCTGCGTCGCGGCGGGGAGGGCGCCGACGGGTCGCGCGACGACGACGGCTCCGGCCCGGGCGAGGACGGGATCGAGGTCGAGCTCGACGACGGCGACCCGGCGGGGCAGGTCGAGCTCCTCCGCCAGCGCGGGGAGCAGCTCGCCCGCGTACCCGACGACGGAGTCGCCCAGGAGGATCTCGGCGGTGCGGCCCGGGTGCAGCGCGGCGTGCGAGCCTTGGCGGACGACGAGGTCGACCCCGGCCGCGGCTCCGATCGCCCGGACGACGTCGAGTGCGTCGCGCCAGTCGACGTCGCGCTGAGCGACCTCGGGCTGGCGCTCGACCGCGGCCCCCGTGAGCAGAGCCGCGACGTGCAGCGGCTGGGGCGGGATGCCCGCGTTCAGCGCGCGCTCGACCTCGGCCGACGGGCGCTCGGCCCCGCGCGGGAGCACGTCGGAGCCGAACGGCGCCGAGGCGTCGGGCAGGAACACCGTGCCCGTCTCGTAGATCGCGAGGTCGGTCAGACCGCGCGACCGGTTGCGCGCGGCGACCTGCACGAGGCCCGGGAGCAGCGTGACGCGCAGCTGCGCGGCCGTCGCGTCGAGCGGGTTCGCCAGGGTGACCTGCTGCACGGGCTCGCCGGTGGGCGAGCCGAGCCGGTCGTTGAGAGCACGCGGGAGGAACGGGTAGGAGAGCACCTCGACGAGCCCCGACGCCGCGAGCGTCTGCGCGATGACGCGACGCAGGCGCTGGCCGGACGTGAGCCCGCGTCCGGGCGGCGCGACCGGCAGGATCGCCGGGATGCGGTCGTACCCGGTGATCCGCGCGACCTCCTCGGCGAGCGTCGCCTTGTCGGTGAGGTCGGGTCGCCAGCTCGGCGGAGTGACCAGGAGACCCGATCCACCCGCCTCGACGCTCGCACCGATCTCGACGAGCGAGCCGCGGATCTCCTCGGGCGTGTACTCCACTCCGATGAGCGAGGACACGTAGCCGTCGGGCAGCTCGATCACGGGTGCCGCGGCGGAGGCGGTCAGCGACGAGCCGAGCTCGTCCGCCGTGCCGCCGGCGAGCTCGACGAGCAGCTGGACCGCACGGGCGGCGGCGACCGGCGCGACGAGCGGGTCGACTCCGCGCTCGAACCGGCGGGAGGCCTCGCTCGGCAGCTTGTGCCGGCGAGCGGTGCGCGCGATGGAGACCGGATCGAAGTTCGCCGCCTCGATCAGCACGTCCTGCGTGGATCCGCCGATCTCGGTGCGAGCACCGCCCATGACGCCCGCGAGGCCGATGGCGCCGCCGTCGTCGGCGATCACCAGGTCCTCGGGGGTGGAGCCTCCTCGTCTGGCCGTCGAGGGTCTCGAGGGTTTCCCCCGGCTCCGCGCGGCGCACGAGGATGCCGCCCTGCAGGGTGGCGAGGTCGTAGCCGTGCAGCGGCTGCCCGAGCTCGAACATGACGTAGTTGGTGATGTCGACGACCAGCGAGATCGAGCGGACGCCCGCCAGGCGCAGGCGCGCCACCATCCACGGAGGCGTGGGACGGGCGGTGTCGACGCCCCGCACGACGCGGGTGACGAAGACGGAGGCGCCCTGCCTGCCGCGGATCGGAGCACGGTCCTCGATCTCGACCGGGAACACCGGTGCCGCTCCTGAGCGTCCGGCGTCGACGACGGAGAGCGCCGGGTCGCGGAACGCGGCTCCTGTTGCGTGGGCGTACTCGCGCGCGATGCCGCGGATCGAGAACGCGTAGCCCCGGTCGGGCGTGACGTTGACCTCGACGGCCGCGTCGTCGAGCCCGAGCAGCGCGATCGCGTCGGTGCCCACCTCGGGGTCGATGCCGAGGCTCGCGAGACGGAGGATGCCGTCGTGGTCGTCGCCGAGGCCCAGTTCGCGGCTCGACGCGATCATGCCGTCGGACACGTGTCCGTAGGTCTTGCGCGCCGAGATGGGGAACGGTCCGGGCAGGACCGCGCCCGGGAGGGACACGACCACCTTGTCCCCGGCCGTGAAGTTGTGGGCACCGCAGATGATGCCGCGGACGTCCTCGCCTCCGTCCGCCGCCGTCTTCCCCTCCGGGGCGACGCGCACGGTGCACCAGTTGATCGTCTTGCCGTTCTTCTGCGGCTCGGGGACCAGGTCGAGGACCTGGCCGACGACGACGGGTCCGGAGACCTCGAAGCGGTGGACGTCCTCCTCCTCGAGACCCACGGAGACGAGGGCGGCGTGCACCGACTCGGTGCTCGTCCCCTGCTCGAGGCCGACGTACTCCCCCAGCCAGCTCAGCGGGATGCGCATCAGATCACCATCCCGTACTGCTCGCTGAAGCGGACGTCGCCCTCGACCATGTCGCGCATGTCCTTCACGTCGTTGCGGAACATCAGCGTCCGCTCGATGCCCATCCCGAAGGCGAAGCCGGAGTACTCCTCCGGGTCGATGCCCGCCGCGCGGAGCACGTTCGGGTTGATCATCCCGCAGCCGCCCCACTCGATCCATCGCGCGCCGCCGACGAAGGTCGGGTGCCAGACGTCGAGCTCGGCGCTGGGCTCGGTGAACGGGAAGTAGTTCGGACGCAGGCGGATCCGCGCCTCGTCGCCGAAGAGGAGCCGGGCGACGTGCTCGAGGGTGCCCGCAGGTGCGCCATCGTGAGACCGCGGTCGACGGCGAGTCCTTCGAACTGGGTGAAGACGGGGGTGTGCGTCGCGTCGAGCTCGTCGGTGCGGTACACGCGTCCGGGCGCGATGACGTAGACGGGCAGGTCGCGCTCGAGCATCGAGCGGATCTGCACCGGCGACGTGTGGGTGCGCAGGACGAGGTGGGAGTCGACCGGATCGACGAAGAAAGTGTCCTGCATCGCACGGGCCGGGTGGTCCTCGTCGAAGTTCAGGGCGTCGAAGTTGAACCACTCGTTCTCGAGCTCGGGGCCCTCCGCGATCTCCCAGCCCATGCCGACGAAGACGTCGGCGATGCTCTCCTGGAGGAGCGAGAGCGGGTGGCGGGCGCCGACGCGGCGGAAGCTCGCGCCGGCGGTGACGTCTACGCGCTCGGCGTCGAGGGCGGCCGCGTCCTCGGCGGCGACGAGCTCGCCCTCCCGCGCGGCGTACGCGTCGCCCACCTGCTTGCGGGCCGAGCCGACGAGCTTGCCGGAGGCAGCCTTGAACTCGGGCGGCACGGAGCGCATCTGCGCGTTGAGACGGGCGAGGGCGGAGCCTTCGCCGAGGTGGGCGGAGCGGGCCGCTTTCAGCGCAGCGGAGTCGCCGGCCGCGCTGATCGCGGTGAGCGCCTCGGCGACGGCTGCGGAGACGGCCTCGTCGGTGATCGGGTTGCTGTCGGACACGATCCCCCAGTGTAGGCGAGGGCCTGCGCCGCCCCTCCCCCGCCGCGTGCGGTCACTCGACCGGAAGACGCACAACGACGACTGCGGGCGGACGGGCCTCGATACGCCGCTTCGCGGCTACTCGGGCAGCAGAGGCGTCACGACGACTGCCGGCGGATCCGGGTCTCGGTACGCCGCCATGCGGCTACTCGACCAGCAGGTGCGTCACGTCGGCTGCGAGCGGACCCGTGTCTCGGAGACGCCGCTCCGCGGCTACTCGACCAGCAGGTGGAGCGGACGACCAGCCGATCTCGACGAGGCGAACGTGCAAATCGCGTGCGAGCGATTCGCGCTAGCCGCACGCACCCCGCTCCCGGGAACGCACCACGTCGGAAAGCCGACCGCGGCTCGCCTCGCCGAGGGCGAGGCGAGCAATCGACTCAGTCCTGCGCCGCGAGCAGCGCGGTGTCGGTGGTGGCGCGGGCGGCGGGGTGCCCGGTGCCGCGGCGTCCGCTGCTCTTCGTGCGGATCTCGACCCACTTCGCGAGGCCGGAGAGGGCGAGGCAGATGCCGATGTAGATCGCGCCGATAACGATGGCCGCCGGGATGATCGGGCTGTCCAGGCTCGGCTGGTTGCCGAGGTACTTCGCGTAGTACAGCAGTTCGTTGTAGGTGATGATCGAGCCGAGCGCGGTGTCCTTCAGTGCGACGACGAGCTGGGCGATGATGACCGGGAGCATCGAGCGGATGGCCTGCGGGAACAGGATCAGGCGCATGACGCCCGCCTTACGGAGGCCGATCGCGTAGCCCGCCTCCTTCTGGCCGCGGGGCAGGGCCTCGATGCCGGCCCGGAAGATCTCGGAGAAGACGGAGCCGTTGTAGAGCGTCAGCGCGATGACGACGGCGAGGTAGGGGCTGAGCTTGAGCCCCGCGAACGGGAGCCCGTAGTACATCAGCATCATCAGGATGAGCACGGGGATCGCGCGGAACAGCTCGATGAAGAGCGTGACCGGGACGTTGATCCACCGGCGGTCCGAGAGTCGGCCGACGGCCAGGACGAGTCCGAGCACGATGCTCGCGACTCCGGCGGTCGCGAAGGCGGCGAGGGTCTGGCCCAGCGCCGCTCCGATGCTCTGCCAGACGAGCGGGTACTGGAAAGCGCGCCACTTCTCGGCCGAGGCCTGGCCGGACTCGGCGAAGCGCCAGAGGACGAAGGCGAGGAAGGCGGCGATCAGCAGGATCACGACGGCCCCGATCGCGCGGTTGCGCGCCCTGGCGCGAGGGCCCGGGTTGTCGAAGAGGACGGAGCTCATCGGGCGACCCTCCACTTCTTCTCGAGCTGACGTTGGACGAGCGAGAGGCCGGTGACGAGCACGACGAACACGAGGGCGACCCACAGCACGACGATCAGGCTGTTCTCGCCGCGCTCGTTGAGCTCGCGGACGATCGTGCCGGCCTCGGCGACCGAGAAGCCGGCGGCGACGGTCGTGTTCTTCAGCAGTGCGATGAGGACGCTCATCAGCGGCGGGATCACCGAGCGGAAGGCCTGCGGGAGGACGACCTGCGTCATGGTCAGGCCGAAGTCGAGCCCGACCGCGCGGGCCGCCTCGGCCTGGCCGATCGGCACGGTGTTGATGCCCGAGCGCAGCACCTCGGCGACGTAGGTGGCCGTGTAGAGGCTCAGGGCGCAGATCGCGAGCGTCGTGTAGTCGAGATCCGGCAGGTCGAGCTTCGGGTACCCGAAGGCGAAGAAGAACATCAGGAGCGTGAGCGGAGTGTTCCTGACGGTGTTCACGTAGACGGTGCCGACCGCGCGGGCGATCGGGACGGGCGAGACGCGCATGGCGCCCACCACGGTGCCGATGAGGAGGGCGAAGACGAGCGAGACGGCGAAGAGCAACAGCGTGTTGCCGAACGCCGGGACGAACACGTCGAGGTTGTTCAGGAGAACATCCATGCGGCGAGCCCTTTCATCGGGAGGTGGGAGGGAGGAGCGGGAATCCCGGGCGGCGCGCAGAGCGCCGCCCGGGACCGCCTGCTAGTACGCGTCGACCGCGGGCTGCTCGACCTCGGTGCCGGACTCGCCGAGGGTCTCGTCGTAGATCGCGCTCCAGGTGTCACCGCCCTCGGTGAACATGTCGTTGATGAAGCCGCGCAGCGCGGTGTCGTCCTTGGCCAGGCCGACGCCGTACAGCTCGGTGCTGAAGGGCTCGCCGACGACCTTGAGCTCGTCGGGGCTCTGCGCCGCATAGCCGATGAGGATCGCGCCGTCGGTGGTGACCGCGTCGACCTGTCCGTCGTTCAGGGCGTCGACGCACTGCGAGTACGTGTCGAACTCCTCGGTCTTCACCTCGGGGTAGTTGGTGCGGATGTTCTGGATCGGGGTGGACCCGGTCGCCGAGCACACGGTGGTGTCGGCGGTGAGGTCGTCCGGACCCTCGATCGTGTCGTTGTCCGCGGCGACCAGCAGCTGCTGGCCCGTCTCGAAGTAGGGTCCGGCGAAGCCGACCTGCTCCTTGCGCTTGTCGGTGATCGAGTAGGTGCCGACGTAGTAGTCGATGTCGCCGTTCACGATCGACGCCTCGCGGTTGGCCGACGGGATCGCGGTGTACTCGATCTGGTCCTCGGAGAAGCCGAGCGAGGCGGCGATCCACTTGGCGATCTCGATGTCGAAGCCCGAGCGCTCGCCGGTCGCTGCGTCGAGGTAGCCGAGTCCGGGCTGGTCCTCCTTGACGCCGATGGTGACCGTGTCGTCCGAGGTCATGGCGTCGAAGGTGGGGCTGCCCTCGAGGGTGACGTCGGTCGCGACCTCGTAGGCCGCTCCGCTTCCCTCGGAGCCGGCTCCGGCGTCGCCGGTTCCGGAGTCGCCGCCGGAGCAGCCGGCGAGAGCGAGGGTCGCTGCTGCGATCCCGGCGGTCATGAACATGAGCTTGGTGCGCATGGTCGTCCTTCCTGGGGTGTGGCCCGCCGGAGCGGGCGATGTCCGATCGCTCCCCGGGATGGTGGGGGTCGATCCGTCGGATGGATGCTGTGCGGGGCGTGCGTCCTGCGTGCTGTGCGGACGCACGCCCTCGCACCTCCTGGTGCGGGAGGAGTCAGTGGGTGATGAGCTTCGAGAGGAAGTCCTTGGCGCGGTCGGTGCGCGGCGCGGTGAAGAACGACTCGGGATCGGTGTCCTCGAGGATCTCACCGTCGGCCATGAAGACGACCCGGTCGGCGGCCTTCCGGGCGAAGCCCATCTCGTGGGTGACGACGATCATGGTCATGCCGTCCTTGGCGAGGCCGACCATCACGTCGAGCACCTCGTTGATCATCTCGGGGTCGAGCGCCGAGGTCGGCTCGTCGAAGAGCATGACCTTGGGCTTCATCGCCAGCGCTCGGGCGATGGCGACGCGCTGCTGCTGCCCGCCCGAGAGCTGAGCCGGGGTCTTTCCCGCCTGATGGCCGACGCCGACCCGGTCGAGCAGCGCCTGCGCCTCCGCCTCCGCGGCCTTGCGCGAGAGCTTGCGGACCTTGATCGGTCCGAGCGTCACGTTCTCGAGGATCGTCTTGTGCGCGAAGAGGTTGAAGGACTGGAACACCATGCCGACGTCGGCACGGAGCGCCGCGAGGCCCTTGCCCTCCTCCGGCAGCTTCTGGCCGTCGATCGAGATCGTCCCGCCCGAGATCGTCTCGAGCCTGTTGATCGTGCGGCAGAGGGTCGACTTGCCGGAACCGGACGGGCCGAGGACCACGACGACCTCACCGCGGTGCACGGAGAGGTCGATGTCCTTCAGGGCCTGGAACTCCCCGTAGTGCTTCTGCACGCCGTCCAGGACGACGAGGGGTGCTCCGACGGGGAGCGGACGAGCGATCGTCCTGCACAGCTGCTTCCATTCGGCCAGAGAATCACACGGGAATGGGTGGGTCAAATCATGAGCGTTTTCTTAATCAGAGGTTAATAAGCCCTCTGTGCGCGCGCTCCGACCCGGCAGGTGGACGCCCGCTCTCAGGAACGGAGCGCAAAGGCGCTCTCGTACAGGCAGACGGACGCGGCCGTCGCGAGGTTGAGCGACTCCGCCGCGCCGTAGATGGGCACCGCGACCACACCGTCGACGAGCTCGAGAGCGGCGTCCTCGAGACCGCGAGCCTCGTTGCCGAACACCCAGACGGTCGGCTGGGCGAGATCGCCGCGGGCCCGGACCTCGAGCAGGTCCTCCCCCTTCACGTCCGCCGCGACCGAGCGCAGACCGACGGCCCGCAGGCGCTGCAGCACGTCCGCGAGCTCGGCGTCGACGGCGACCGGGAGGTGGAAGAGGGACCCGGTCGTCGAGCGGACGACCTTGGGGTTGTACAGGTCGACGGAGCGGCCGGTCAGGACGACGGCGTCGGCACCCGCGGCGTCGGCGGCCCGGACGATGGTGCCGAGGTTGCCGGGGTCGCGCACCTCCTCGAGGACCGCGACCAGTCGAGGCTCGGAGGCGACGACGTCCTTCAGCGACACGGGGAACTGGCGGCAGACGGAGACGAAGCCCTGCGGCGTGACCGTGTCGGCCATGGCGTCGAGCACGTCCTCGGTCACGTACTCGATCTCGACGTCCGCCTCCTCGGCGGCCGCGACGATCTCGGGGTGCCGCTCCAGAGCGGTCGGAGTCGCGAACGACTCGACGAGCAGCTCGGGGCGGTAGCGCAGCGCCTCCGCGATGGCCTGCGGACCCTCGAGGAGGAAGAGCCCCGTCTCCTGCCGCGCGGGGCGCCGGGTGAGCTTCGCCACGGAGCGGACGCGGGGGGAACGGGGGTTGTCGAGCATGCGGCGAGCCTATCGGCGGCGCCGACGGCAGCCCCGGCGACACGTCGCCGTCCCCGAAGCCGCGGCCGGGAACGACGGAGGGGGCCCCGACCAGTGGTCGGGACCCCCTCCGGGAGCGTCCGTGCGGACTACGCGGCGGCCTTGGGCGCCGACGTGTCGGCGGGCAGCGCGTTCTTCGCGGTCGCCACGAGGGCGGCGAAGGTCGCGGGCTCGGTGATCGCGAGGTCCGCGAGGATGCGGCGGTCGACCTGGACGCCGGCCAGGGCGAGGCCCTGGATGAAGCGGTTGTAGGTCAGGCCGTTCGCACGCGAGGCGGCGTTGATGCGCTGGATCCAGAGGCGGCGGAACTCGCCCTTCTTCGCGCGGCGGTCGCGGTACGAGTAGACGAGGGAGTGGGTGACCTGCTCCTTGGCCTTGCGGTACAGGCGCGAACGCTGGCCGCGGTAGCCCGACGCGCGCTCGAGGATGACGCGACGCTTCTTGTGGGCGTTGACCGCCCTCTTGACTCTTGCCATTTCTTTTTCTTCCTATCGATCCGTGTCGGTGGAGTAGCGGACCACGCGGCGCAGCGGGCTGCGACGGCAGTGGGTTACCGGCGCAGCTGCCTGCGACGGCATGGGCTACAGACCGAGAAGCTTCTTGGCGACCTTGGCATCCTGCGGGGCGAGGACCTGGTCCTGGTTCAGGCGGCGGGTGCGGACGCTGGACTTGGACTCCAGGTTGTGGCGCATACCGGCCTGCTGCTTCATGACCTTGCCGGAGCCGGTCACCTTGAAGCGCTTCTTGGCACCCGAGTGGGTCTTCATCTTGGGCATGTTCTCTCCTTGTCACGTCGCACCCGCGTCAGCGGGGCGAAACCGGTGCCCCGCGAGCAGGGCGTCCACCGGCCCCGAGACCGGGGCGGCGAAGTATCAGACGGATTCGGCCTCGGCCGATTCCTCAGGGGTGTTGGCCTCGCGGCGAGCCGCGCGAGACCGCATTAGCCTCGGCCTTGGCCTCGGACTTGTTCTTCAGGGGGCCGATGACCATCACCATGTTGCGACCGTCGATGGTCGGGGTGGACTCGACCTGGCCGAACTCGGACACGTCCTCCGCGAAGCGCTGCAGGAGTCGGACGCCCATCTCGGGGCGGGACTGCTCGCGACCGCGGAACAGGATCATGGCCTTGACCTTGTCGCCGGCCTTGAGGAAGCCCTCGGCGCGCTTGCGCTTGGTCTCGTAGTCGTGCTTGTCGATCTTCAGGCGGAAACGGACCTCCTTGAGGATCGTGTTCGCCTGGTTGCGACGGGCTTCCTTGAGCTTCTGGGCCTGCTCGTACTTGAACTTCCCGTAGTCCATGATCTTGGCGACGGGAGGCTTGGAGTTGGGAGCAACCTCGACCAGATCCAGGTCTGCGTCCTGCGCGAGTCGCAGGGCGACCTCGATTTTCACGACGCCGACCTGTTCTCCGGCGGGACCCACGAGGCGGACCTCGGGGACGCGGATTCGGTCGTTGGTACGGGGATCGCTGATTGCGTTTCTCCTCTGATCTCGGTGAGTAGCTGCTCTGCTGCCGGATTCTGATCCGGCGCATCCCGAGAGGAGGAGATTCCTGACGTGCTCGTGCACGTGCTCGCACCCTGCGACCCGGCCTCCGAGGTTTCGCTCGGGTGCCGCAGTCCTGCCCTCGTCACCGAGGGCGGAGTGCTTCAGAACCCGGTAACCTAGTGAAGCGGTCAAGCGCGGGTGGGAGAATCTCCACTTTCGAACCGAGGACATGCCTCGGAGCCCGCATCACCTTAGCAGAATCCCGGCCCGGGCGACAGAGCGGATGCGCTCGCCTCCCGGAGCCCCTCCGCGAGGCCCCGGCACGGGCCCGATCCACCGAACGAAGGACCCATGGCCCAGTACGACGACGACTACGTCCGCCGCTTCGGCGATGCCGACGACTCCTCCGACGTGGAGGCCGCCCGCGACATCGCGGAGGTCCCCGCGGTGGAGATCATCACCACCGCCGCCGTGCACCTGATGAGCGCCGCCGCGGTCAAGTGCGGCCTCGCCGACGAGCCGGGCGCCCAGGTCGACCTCGACGAGGCGCGCAAGCTGATCAACGCGCTGGCCGGGCTCGTGACCGCAGGAGCTCCCGACATCAGCGACATGCACGCCCGGAGCCTGCGCGACGGGCTGCGCACGCTCCAGCTCGCGTTCCGCGAGGCGTCCCCCCTCCCCGATCCGATCGGCAAGGGCCCGGGCGAGAAGTGGACGGGCCCGGTCAACTGAGTCAGCGGGCGGGAGTCGGCTGCACCGAGAGCGAGTCGACCCGCGAGGCGATGACCTCGTCGGCCGACCACCTCTCCCCCAGCCGCGCCACGAGTGCGCCGAGCGCCTCGCGGTCGAGGCCGGGGACGAGAGCCAGCACCACGACGATCTCAGAGCCCTGGAGCCGCTGACGCGGGTCGCCGGGCCGGACGTCGACCGAGACGACGCTCGCCTCGTCCCGGGCCGCCGCCCGGAGAGCGGCGAGCACCTCCGGATCCTCGGCGCTCGGACGCCACGGCGCGCCCTCGGCGATCGCCCAGACGGCGGGACGGCGGACGGCGAACTCGTGGTCCGAGGCGGCGTCGAGCACCAGGACCTCCGTCGACTCCGCCACCGCGGCCAGCGCCGCTCGACGGCCGTCGACGGGAACCGGGCGCGCAGAGGCGTCCCAGCGCCGCATCGTGTCGACACTGCTGAAGACAGGGAGGACGCTGCGGCCGTCCGGCCCCGCGACGGTGACGATCGACAACTCCTGCGTCTTGTCGGTGCGCAGGCCGCCGACCTCGTCGCCCTCCTCTCCGAGGTGCGCGACGAGGGGGATCAGCAGCCGGGACTCGCGCAGGGCGTCGACCACGGCCTCCGGACCGCGCGAGCCGGCGCCGAAGTCGGCGAGAGCGCGCGCCAGGGGCTCCGGCGCACGGCCGTCGTCCTCGTTCCCCGTGCTCGGCGCGAAGTGCCGGCCGGCCCAGGGGGTCCCGGCGGAGTCCGTCAGATGCGAGGGGAGCGGGCGTCCGTCACTCGGACGCGACATCCAGCGCCTCCGCGAGCGTGAACGCTCCGGCGTAGAGGGCCTTGCCGACGATCGCTCCCTCGAGGCCCTGCGGGACGAGATCGCGCAGGGCGGCGATGTCGTCGAGGTTCGAGATGCCGCCGGAGGCGATGACCGGACGGCGGGTCCGGGCCATGACCTGCTCGAGCAGCTCGAGGTTCGGCCCCTTCAGCGTCCCGTCCTTGGTCACATCGGTGACGACGTAGCGGGTGCAGCCGGCCTCCTCGAGGCGGTCGAGGACCTGCCAGAGGTCGCCGCCCTCCTTCGTCCAGCCTCGGGCGGCGAGCGTGGTGCCGCGCACATCGAGCCCGACGGCGATCTGGTCGCCGTACTGCGCGATGACGCTCGCGGCCCACTCGGGGTTCTCGAGAGCGGCGGTGCCGAGGTTGATGCGCTTCGCTCCGGCGCTGAGCGCCGACTCGGGACTGCGGTCGTCGCGGATGCCGCCCGAGAGCTCGACGTTGACGCCCTTCACCTGGCGGATCACCTTCTTCATGATCCCGTGGTTGTCGCCCCGGCCGAAGGCGGCGTCGAGGTCGACGAGGTGGATCCACTCCGCGCCCTGGTCGGCCCAGTCGCCGGCCGCGTCGATCGGGTCACCGTAGTTGGTCTCGGTCCCCGCCTCGCCCTGCGTCAGGCGGACGGCCTTGCCGCCGGCCACGTCGATCGCGGGGAGAAGGACAAGGCCCGGGGCCTTGGTGAACTCGCTCATCGTCATCCTCAGTCTCGGGAGCCCTGGTGCAGAGGCGGCGCTCACCGGGAGCGGCGCCGACCACCGGCCGATCCTAGTTCGTGCGGAGCCCGCCCAGCCAATTGGAGAGGAGCCGCAGGCCCGCCGCGCCCGACTTCTCGGGGTGGAACTGGGTCGCCGAGAGAGGACCGTTCTCGACCGCCGCGATGAAGGGCCCGCCGTGATCGGACCAGGTGACCGCGGGAGCCGGGAATTGAGGGATGACGTCGAGCGACCACTCCCGGGCCCCGTACGAGTGCACGAAGTAGAAGCGCTCGTCGGCGATGCCGTCGAAGAGGACCGAGCCCGCGGGCGCCTGAACGGTGTTCCAGCCCATGTGCGGGACCACCTCGGCGGGGAGGAGGTCGACCGTGCCGGGCCACTCGCCCAGTCCCTCGCTCTCGACGCCGCGCTCGACGCCGCGCTCGAAGAGCACCTGCATGCCGACGCAGATCCCCAGGACCGGGCGGCCCCCCGAGAGCCGCTTGTCGATGATCTCGCCGCCCCGCGCCTTCGTGAGAGCGTCCATGACCGCGCTGAAGGCGCCGACTCCGGGGACGAGCAGCCCGTCGGCCTCCAGCGCCTTCTTGCGGTCGGAGGTGAGCTCGACATCGGCCCCGGCGAGCTCGAGCGCCTTGACGGCGGAGTGGACGTTGCCGGATCCGTAGTCGTAGACGACGACGGACGGGCGGGCGCTCACAGCGCGCCCTTCGTGGAGGGGACCCCCGCGACGAGCGGGTCGAACGCCTTGGCCTGGCGGAAGGCGCGGGCGAACGCCTTGAACTCCGCTTCGGCGATGTGGTGCGGATCGCGACCGCCGAGCACGGTCACGTGCACGGTGAGGCCCGCGTTGAAGGCGATGGCCTCGAAGACGTGGCGGACCATCGAGCCGGTGAAGTGCCCGCCGATGAGGTGCAGGGCGAAGCCCTCCGGCTCCCCCGTGTGCACGAGGTAGGGGCGGCCGGAGATGTCCACGACCGCCTGGACGAGGGCTTCGTCGAGCGGGACCAGGGCGTCGCCGAACCGGGAGATGCCGCTCTTGTCGCCCAGCGCCTGCCGGATCGCGGTGCCGAGCACGATGCCGATGTCCTCGGCCGTGTGGTGGATGTCGATCTCGACGTCGCCCGTCGCGCGGACCCGGAGGTCGGTCAGCGAGTGCTTCGCGAAGGCGGTGAGCAGGTGGTCGAAGAAGGGCACGCCGGTCTCGAGGTCCGCGGCACCGGTGCCGTCGAGGTCGATCGAGAGCTCGATGCTCGACTCGCTGGTGGCACGGCTGAGGGAGGCGGTGCGCCCGGGTGCGGCGCTCGGGGAGGTCATGGGACCAGTCTATTCGCCGCCCCCGCACCCCTCGGCGGGTGCGCGCTACTCGTGCGCGAGCGCCGTCGCCGGGTCGGCGTCGGGTGCCGGCAGCGAGCGCAGCGCCTCGAGGAACGCGGTCGTCTCCTGCTCGGTGCCCGCGCTCACCCGCAGGTGCCCGGCGATGCCGACGTCGCGGATCAGGACGCCTCGAGCCAGCAGCGCCTCGAAGGTCGCGGCGGGGTCGGCGACCCCGCCGAACAGGACGAAGTTGCTGCCCGTCGCGTGGGGGGTGTAGCCGAGCTCGCGGAGGCCGACGACCATGCGGTCGCGCTGCTCGATGATGTCGCCGACCATCGCGAGCATCTCGTCGGCGTGGGCGAGGGCCGCGGTGGCGGCCGCCTGCGTGAGGGCGGAGAGGTGGTACGGCAGGCGGACGAGCCGGAGGGCGTCGACGACCGCGGGGTCGGCGGCCAGGTAGCCGAGGCGCACGCCGGCGAAGGCGAAGGCCTTGCTCATCGTGCGCGAGACGAGCAGTCGGGGGCGGCCGGGGAGCAGGCTCAGGGCGGTGTCGGCGTCCCGGCCGCCGAACTCGGCGTACGCCTCGTCGACGACGACGATCCCGGAGGTCGCGTTGTACACGGCCTCGATGGTCGCGAGCGGCAGGGGTGTGCCCGTCGGGTTGTTCGGCGCGCAGAGGAAGACGATGTCCGGCTGCGCACGGCGGACCTGCTCCGCCGCGTGGTCGGCTCCGACCTCGAAGTCGGCCTGCCGGGGCGCGGGGATCCACTCGGTGCCGCTGCCGGAGGCGAGGATCGAATACATCGAGTAGGTCGGGGCGAAGCCGAGGAGCGAGCGACCCGGTCCGCCGAAGGCCTGCAGGATGTGCTGCAGCACCTCGTTCGATCCGTTCGCCGCCCAGATGTTGTCGGCGGTCAGTCCGTGACCGAGGTAACCGGCGAGCGAGTCCCGCAGCTCGCGGAACTCGCGGTCGGGGTACCGGTTCACGGTCCGCAGAGCGACCGACACCCGCTCGACGATGTCGGCGATGACGTCGTCGGGGACGGGGTGCGTGTTCTCGTTGACGTTGAGGGCGACGGGGACGACCTTCTGCGGAGCGCCGTAGGGCAGCTTGCCGCGGAGGTCGTCACGGAGAGGGAGGTCGTCGAGAGTCGTCACCAGGGAATGGTAGCGGCGCCCGTCGAGGAGGCAGGGCCCGCCGCAGAGTCGAGCCGAGCCGGCGCTCCGCTCAGCGGACCAGCTCGTAGGCGCCTGGGACGGCGAGGCGCTGCCCGGGCTCGAGGCCGGCGCTCGAGAGCTGGTTGAGGGAGACGATGTCGGAGACGACATCGCGCGGGTCGCTGTCGGGTGCGATCTCCTCGGCGAGGGACCAGAGCGACTCCCCCGCGCGCACCGTCACGTACTGGAACTCGACCTCGGAGGTCTCGGCCGAGGCGACCGCTCCTCCACCGTTGAGCCCGAACGCGAAGGCGCCGGCGATGAGCGGGAGCGCTCCGAGGACCGAGAGGGCGGCTCGGCCGCGGCGGGTGATCCGGAGTCGAGTGCGCACGACGGCAGGACGCTGCGCGTCGGCACCGTCGAGGGCGGCGGTGCTGTGCTGGTGGGTGTGCTGATCGATCATGGGGATCGCTCCTTTCAGCAGGGATTCGGGGCGGACCTCGGCCGGGAGGCCGCCCCCGAACCTCTGTTCCGAATATATCTTCGAAGAAAGCGGGAGGCAAGAGCCTGACGCGTCGTATCCGTTGCCGAGAACGCGCGACACACTCGAACGAATGTTTCGAACGGGAACCCTGGCCGGATACAGTTTCGAGAGCCCGCTGGTAGTACAGCAGCGACCACCGACATCGGCGATCGACCGCAACCCGGGCGGGCGCGCACGCGGGGTGCGCGCCGAGAGAGGATCACGTGAGCGACGCGCAGACCGCCAAGGCCAAGCAGGGCACCGGACGCCGCCGGAAGAACCTGAGCGCGAAGCAGCTCGCGATCCTCGACGCGATCCAGCGCTCGGTGTCGAGCCGGGGCTACCCGCCGAGCATGCGCGAGATCGGCGACGCGGTCGGCCTCGCCTCGCTCTCGAGCGTCACGCACCAGCTGAACCAGCTCGAGCTCAGCGGCTACCTCCGCCGCGATCCGAACCGCCCGCGCGCTCTCGAGATCCTCATCGACGTGCCGAGCTCGACCGAGGACGACGGGTCGTTCGAGTCGAGCGTGACGGTCGGCGACGCCGCGATGGTGCCGCTGGTCGGGCGGATCGCCGCCGGAGTCCCCATCACGGCGGACCAGCAGATCGACGAGGTGTTCCCCCTCCCGCGCCAGCTGGTGGGCAAGGGCGAGCTCTTCATGCTCAAGGTCGTGGGCGAGTCGATGATCGACGCCGCGATCTGCGACGGCGACTGGGTCGTCGTGCGGTCGCAGCGCACGGCCGAGAACGGCGAGATCGTCGCGGCGATGCTCGACGGCGAGGCCACGGTGAAGGTCCTGCGCCAGCGAGACGGGCACACCTGGCTGCTCCCCCGCAACTCGAACTTCGAGCCGATCCTCGGCGACGAGGCCGAGGTGCTCGGCAAGATCGTCGCGGTCCTGCGCTCCGTCTGAGCGCCGACGACGAAGGGGGCGGACGGCTGCGCGCCGTCCGCCCCCTTCGTCGTGAGAGCTCTTCTAGACGACAGCCTCCGTCAGCGCGAGGCGCGCCTCGGCCGCCGCCGCGACCAGGGAGCGCAGCGACTCGACCGTCTCGTCGTACCCGCGCGTCTTGAGGCCGCAGTCCGGGTTGATCCAGACCTGCCGCGCGGGGATGGAGCCGAGCGCGGTTCCGACGAGGTCCGAGACCTCCTCGACGCCCGGCACCCGCGGGGAGTGGATGTCGTAGACGCCCGGGCCGATGCCCCGGGCGAAGCCCGAGCGCTCGATGTCGACGACGACCTCCATCCGGGAGCGCGCAGCCTCGATGCTCGTCACATCGGCGTCGAGCCGGTCGATCGCGTCGATGACCACGCCGAACTCGGAGTAGCAGAGGTGCGTGTGGATCTGCGTCGCGGCGCGGGCTCCGGCCGTCGCGAGCCGGAAGGACCCGACGGACCACTCGAGGTAGTCCGGCTGATCCGCCTTCTCGAGCGGCAGGAGCTCGCGGAGGGCGGGCTCGTCGACCTGGACGATGCGGATGCCCGCGGCCTCGAGGTCGGCGATCTCGTCGCGGAGGCTCAGCGCCACCTGCACGGCCGTGTCCGCCAGCGGCTGGTCGTCGCGGACGAAGGACCAGGCCAGGATCGTCACCGGCCCGGTGAGCATGCCCTTGACCGGCCGCTCGGTGAGCGACTGGGTGAAGCTCGACCACTCGACGGTGATCGGCGCGGGCCGCGAGACGTCGCCCCAGAGCAGCGACGGACGCGTGCAGCGGCTCCCGTAGGACTGGACCCAGCCGTTGCGCGTGACGGCGAACCCGTCGAGGTTCTCGGCGAAGTACTGGACCATGTCGTTGCGCTCGGGCTCCCCGTGCACCAGCACGTCGAGGCCGATCTCCTCCTGGAGCGCCACCACCTGCCGTATCTCGTCGCGCATGCGCTCGATGTACTGCTCGTGCGAGAGCTCGCCGCGCGTCAGAGCGGCCCGCGCGGTGCGGATCCCCCGCGTCTGGGGGAAGGAGCCGATCGTCGTGGTGGGGAGCACCGGGAGGCCGAGCGACTGCTCCTGCGCCGCCTCGCGCTCCTCGTAGGGGACTCGGCGGTGATCGTCGACGGTGAGTCGTGCCGCACGCTGCCGCACGGCGCCGTCGCGCACTCCGGGAGCGGAGCGACGGTCCTCGAGCGCGGCGGTGGCCTCGCGCAGCGGCCGCTCGACGGCCGCCGCGCCGGCGAGGAGCCCCTCGGCGAGGACGGCGATCTGCTCGACCTTCTGATCGGCGAACGCGAGCCAGGACGCCAGGCGCGGGTCCAGATCCGGCTCGTCCGTCACGTCGTGCGGGACGTGAAAGAGGGACGTGGAGCTGGACACGGCGAGGCCGCCCGCGAGCGGTCGCAGGCCCTCGGCCGTCTCGAGGGCCGCCGCGAGGTCGCCCCGCCACACGTTGTGCCCGTCGACGACGCCGGCGACCAGCACCGTGCTCTCGAGCCCCGGGGTGGGCGCGGGCGCCGATCCCTTGACGAGATCGACTCCGACGGCCTCCACGGCCGACGCGGCGAGCACCGGCAGGGCGTCGCGGAGATCGCCGTAGGGAGCCGCGACGAACAGCGCCGGACGGTCGACCGCACCGCCGAGCACGCGGTACGCCTCGCGGACGGCATCGAGCACCTCCGTTCGCGGCGCATCGACCGACTCCGAGACCAGCGCGGGCTCGTCGAGCTGCACCCAGTCGGCGCCCGCCGCGCGCAGCCGGGCCAGGAGCTCGACGTAGACCGGGAGGAGATCGGCGAGACGGGAGAGGGGGGAGAACCCCGCCGGGGCCCGGTCCGTCGACTTCGCGAGCAGGAGGTAGGTCACCGGTCCCACGAGCACGGGACGGGTGACGAAGCCGGCGTCCCGAGCCTCCTCCACCTCGCGCACCCGGCGGTCGTCCGACGCCGAGAACGACGTCTCGGGCCCGATCTCCGGCACGAGGTAGTGGTAATTGGAGTCGAACCACTTGGTCATCTCGAGCGGAGCGCGCTCACCGTCGCCGCGGGCCAGCGTGAAGTAGCCGGCGAGGTCCAGCGAGCCGTCGGCAGCGAGATCGGCGAAGCGCTCGGGGATCGCGCCGACGGCGACGGTGGTGTCGAGGACCTGGTCGTAGAAGGAGTGCGCCTCCGGGATCGAGGAGTCGGTGCGTCCGAGTCCCAGAGCGACGAGCCGCTCGCGGGTCGCGGCTCGCAGGCCGGCGGCCTCGCGCTCGAGCTCGTCGGCTGTCGCGGCACCGCTCCAGAAGGCCTCGACGGCTTTCTTGAGCTCGCGCCTGCGGCCGATCCTCGGGTACCCCAGGATCGTGCCGGTCGGGAAGTCGGGTGCGGTCGTCGTCATGATGCTCTCTCCGTGGTGAGGGTCGTGGTCGGGGCGGGAGCAGCCAGGAGGCCGCTCTCGGCGAGGACGGCGAGAACCGCCTCGTGCCGGTTGAAGGCGTACAGGTGGACGGCGGGCGCTCCGGACTCGACCAGCGTGCGGACGAGGCCCGCCGCGTGCTCGACTCCGATCCGCGTGCGCGCCTCGTCGTCGGGCTCGACGTCGAGCGCGATCGCGAGCTCGGCGGGCAGGTCCTCCCCGCTGAGCTCGAGCATCCGGCGGAGGCGGCCGGGGCTGGTCACCGGCATCACGCCCGGGATGATCGGCATGCGCACGCCGGCGGCTCGCGCCCTCTCGACGAAGCGCACGTAGTCGGCGGGATGGAAGAAGAGCTGCGTGATCGCGAACGACGCCCCCGCCGCCTCCTTCGCGAGGAGCGCGTCGATGTCCTGCGACGACGACCGCGAGCGGGGGTGCCCGTTGGGGAACGCCGCGACCGCCACCTGGGCGCGCGGGCGCGACGCCGGATCCACTCGCAGCGCCGTCGATCCTGGAACGGCGACCGCCGCGTAGGGCTCGCGCTCGGCCTGCACACGGTGGATGAGCTGCACCAGCTCCGCGGCACTGCCCAGCTCGCCGAGGAACGGCTCGCCGTCGGCCGTGTCCGCGGGAGGATCGCCGCGCAGCGCGAGGAACCGGGAGACGCCCGCCTCGAGGAACTCGTGCACGAGCCGACCCGCCTCCGCGGCTGTCGACCCCACACAGGTCAGGTGGGCGAGGGCTTCGACGGAGGTGTGCTGCCGGATGTGGCGGAGGAGCTCGAGCGAGGCACGCCGGGACGAGCCGCCCGCGCCGTACGTGACGGAGATGAACGACGGGCCCGCCGCGGCGAGGAGGTCGACCGTGCGCACGAGAGCCGCTGTCGCCGCGTCGGTGCGAGGCGGGTAGACCTCGAAGGAGAAGGGGACCGGAGTCGGACAGTGCGTGTCCGGAGGGGTCTCCGAGCGGGTCGACGGCACAGCGGGCCCTCCGTTCCACAGCGTGTGATCGGTGGGGCGGGTGCCGGGCTCGGCTGTCGCTCCAGGCGCCGGGTGGCGCTCCGGGGTCCACAGTAGGAACGGCTCCGCCGCGCCGTCGAGGCGCGTGACGCGGTGTGACCGGGCGTGACGGAGTGTGTCGCGGGGCGTTGTGCAGAGCGGTCGGACGTGTCCGGAACGACGGAGCGCCCGCGCCCCCCTCCTCGGGGAGCGCGGGCGCTCGGGTGGTGCTGCTAGGCCTCGACGGCCGGCGCCGGAGCGGTGAACTCGGCCAGCGGGCCCGCCAGGTCCTGGTGGACCAGGGCCTGCACGCGGGTGCCGCCGTCCACGTAGGCGGTCGCGAGGATCCTGCCGCTGCGGTGCAGCTGCGAGATCACGTCGCCGCGGTCGTACGGCACGAGCAGATCGAGCTCGACGTTCGGCTCGGGCAGGATCTCGGCGATGCGGGAGCGCAGCTCGTCGATGCCCTCACCCGTCCTCGCCGACACGAAGACCGCGTCCGGAGCGAGGCCGCGGAGGACCAGACGAGCGCCCTCGTCGACCAGGTCGGACTTGTTGAAGGCGATGATCTCGGGGATGCTGCGCGCACCCACCTCGCCGATCACGTCGCGGACGGTCGCGATCTGCCCCGCGGGGTCGGGGTGCGAGGCGTCGACGACGTGGACGATGATGTCGGAGTCGGCGACCTCCTCGAGCGTCGAGCGGAACGCCTCGACCAGCTGGTGGGGCAGCGCCCGCACGAAGCCGACGGTGTCGGCGAACGTGTAGAGGCGGCCGTCGGCCGTCTGAGCCTTCCGGACCGTGGCGTCGAGCGTGGCGAACAGCGAGTTCTCGACGAGGACGCCCGCGTGGGTCATCCGGTTGAGCAGGCTCGACTTGCCGGCGTTGGTGTAGCCGGCGATCGCGACCGACGGGACGGCGTTGCGCTTGCGGTTCGCGCGCTTGGCCTCGCGGGCGGGCTTCATCGCGGTGATCTGCTTGCGCAGTCGCGCCATGCGGGTGTGGATGCGACGCCGGTCGAGCTCGATCTTCGTCTCACCCGGTCCGCGCGAGCCCATGCCGGCACCCGCGCCCACCTGGCCACCGGCCTGGCGGGACATCGACTCGCCCCATCCGCGCAGTCGCGGGAGGAGGTACTCGAGCTGGGCGAGCTCGACCTGCGCCTTGCCCTCCCGGCTCTTGGCGTGCTGGCTGAAGATGTCGAGGATCACCGCGGTGCGGTCGATCACCTTCACCTTCACCACGTCCTCCAGCGCACGGCGCTGGCTCGGGGCGAGCTCGGTGTCGGCCACGACGGTGTCCGCGCCGAGGGCCGCGACGACGCCGGCGAGCTCCTGGGCCTTGCCCTTGCCGAGATACGTGCTCGGGTCGGGGTGCGGACGGCGCTGCAGCAGTCCGTCGAGCACGGTCGCCCCCGCCGTCTCGGCGAGAGCGGCGAGCTCGTGCAGCGAGTTCTCGGCGTCCTCGAGCGAGCCCTGCGAGTACACGCCGATCAGCACCACGTTCTCGAGGCGCAGCTGGCGGTACTCGACCTCCGTGACGTCCTCGAGCTCGGTCGACAGGCCGGCGACGCGGCGCAGGGCCTGCCGGTCCTCGCGGTCGAACTGCTCGCCGTCCGAGTCCTCGCCCCCGTGGCCCGACGTCTGCAGCGCCTGGGCGCCGCCCGAGACGAAGCGCGAGTATCCCGCCGACCGCGACTGCGCGTTCGCCAGGACCCTCGAGACGACGTCCACGGCCTCGGTCGTGCCGGTCTCGTTCAGGTCTTCCGTCATCCGGATAACACTAACTCCTCAGGTCTTGATAGGTTCACTTCTCATGGCCGCCGAGCACTACTTCACGAGTACGCCCGACGGTGACATCCGGCCCCGCAGGATCACGGCCCGTCTGGCGGGCCGCGACCTCGAGCTGACCACCGCCGGAGGCGTGTTCAGCCCCGGCCACGTGGATCTCGGAACCCGCGTCCTGCTGGACGCGGTCCCCGAGCCTCCCGCGAGCGGGGATCTGCTGGACCTCGGCTGCGGCTGGGGCCCGATCGCTCTCTCGCTCGCCCTCGGCGCTCCGGACGCCCGGGTGTGGGCGGTGGACGTCAATCAGCGGGCGCTCGAGCTGGTCCGTCGCAACTGCGAGGAACTCGGCGTCACCAATGTCAACGCCGTCCTGCCGGAGGATGTTCCCGCGGACGTGCGGTTCGACTCGATCTGGTCGAACCCGCCGATCCGCATCGGCAAGGAGGAGCTGCACGCGCTGCTCGAGCGCTGGCTCCCCCGCTTGGCTACCGGAGCCGACGGGTGGCTGGTCGTGCAGAGGAACCTCGGGTCCGACTCGCTGCAGAAGTGGCTCGTCGAGGCCTTCGACGAGCGGCTCGAGGTCGAACGGGTCGGCAGCGCCAAGGGCTTCCGCATCCTGCGGACCACCCGCTCGGCCTGACTCCCGCGTCAGTCGATGCGGATCGTGCCGGTGTAGACGAGATCAGCCGGACCGGACAGGCCCACGTGCTCGCCCTCCTCGGTGGCGAACATCGTGACTCCGAGCGTGCCGCCCGGGACGTCGACGCGCCACGACTGCGGCGCACGGGCTCCCGCCCAGTAGCGCACCGCGAGGGCGGCCGCCGCGGCGCCGGTGCCGCAGCTGAGGGTCTCCCCGCTGCCCCGCTCGTGGACGCGCATCCGGATGCGGCCGATCCCGTCGTGGATCAGCGGCTCCCCCGGCACGACGAACTCGATGTTCGCACCGTCCACGGGCTCCGGCTCGACCTGCGGGATGTAGGTCAGATCGGCGGAGTCGAGCTCCTCGTCGTTGCTGAGGGCGACGACGACGTGCGGGTTGCCGAGATCGATCCCGAGGCCGGGACGGGCGACCTTGAGCTCCTTGGCCCGCACCAGCGGCTCGCCGCCCGCCAGCTCCCAGCGCCCCAGGTCGACCTGGAATCCGGAGCCGCTGCGCGTGAGGTCGCGCACACCGGCGCGGGTGCCGATCGGCAGGGTGTCGCCCGGCTCGAGCTCGGCGAGGCCGCTCGCCAGGAGGAACGCCGCGTAGACACGGACGCCGTTGCCGCACATCTCGGCGATCGACCCGTCGGCGTTGCGGTAGTCCATGAACCACTCGGCCTCCGGCTCCTCCGCGAGCAAGGCCGCACCCTCGGCGATCGCCCTCGAGCGCACGGCGCGGATGATCCCGTCGGCTCCGACGCCGAAGTGCCGGTCGCAGATCATCGCGATCTGCGCGGGAGTGAGGTCCACCTCACCGTCGGGGTCGCTGAAGAGCACGAAGTCGTTCCCGGTGCCCTGGCCCTTGGTGAAGTGCAGCTCGATCGTCATGGCGGACAGCCTAGCGAGGAGCGGAGTCGTCGAGCTGGGCTGCGACCGCGGCCCGTGCCGCCAGATCCGGTGCTCCCGACGGGAGGCGGTGGGCGTCGCGGTAGCGGCGGAACCAGCTGTTCTGCCGCCGGGCGTAGCGGCGGGTGAGCGATTGCGTCGAGGCGATCGCCTCCTCCCGCGAGAGCTCGCCCGCACGCTGCCCGAGCGCCTGGGCGTAGCCGATCGCGCGGCTCGCGGTGACGCCTCGCTCGATCCCGAGGGGCACCAGCCGCTCCACCTCGTCGAGCACGCCGTCGGCCCACATCCGCTCGACCCGCTCGTCAAGCCGGCGCACCAGGACGTCGCGGGGCGCCTCGAGGAACAGCAGCTCCGCCGGCCGCCAGAGGTCAGGCTCGTCGGACATCAGGGCGCTGTTCGGGGTGCCGGTGAGCTCGGTGATCTCGAGGGCGCGGACGATGCGGCGGACGTTGTGCGGGCCGATCCGAGCAGCGACGACCTCGTCCACGGCGCGCAGGCGCTCGAACAGGACGGCCGCGCCCTCGCGCTCCGCCGTCTCCTCGAGCGCTCGGCGCACCTCGGGGTCGGTGCCCGCGAACGAGAACTCGAAGACGACGCTCGAGACGTACAGACCTGAGCCACCGACCAGGATCGGCAGGGCCCCGCGCGCCAGCACTTCGTCGACGACGCGGCGCGCCTCGGACTGGTAGCGCGCGACCGACGCCTCCTCGGTGACGTCGAGGACGTCGAGGAGGTGGTGCGGGATCCCGCGCCGCTCGTCGGGACGGAGCTTCGCCGTCCCGATGTCCATGCCGCGGTAGAGCTGCATGGCGTCGGCGTTGACGATCTCGGCCGACCGGCCGGCCGCGCGCACCCGCTCGGCGAGATCGAGGGCGAGCTCGGACTTGCCCGTGCCCGTGGCCCCGACGACCGCGATCAGCTCGGGTGCTCCCGCCTCAGCGCTCGCCATCGAGAGCGTCGTAGATCGGAGTCGTCAGCGCCGCCGGCCGCGCGCGGAGCGCCGGCAGGCCGAGGGAGACCCGCGGCGCGCCGGTGCCGCCGGTCGACGGCACGCCGCACGACTCCGTCTGCGCGCGGTCCCACGCGTCGCCCGCCCGGGTCCTGCGGATGCGCAGCGGCGCTCCGTCCGGGGAGTCGGCGAGCAGGTAGAACGGAGCGGCACGGGTGACCAGGACCGAGACGACGTCTCCGGGCCGCGGCTGCTCCGAACCGGCGGGCACGTCGAAGTGGACGAGCCGGCTGTCCTCGGCACGACCGCTGAGGCGGTGCGTCTCGGCGTCGCGGCGACCCTCCCCCGTGGCGACCAGCACCTCGACCTCGCGGCCGACGACCGTGCGGTTCTCCTGCTCGCTGATCGCGTCCTGCAGGGCGACGAGGCGCTCGTAGCGCTCCTGCACCACCTGCTTGGGCAGCTGGTCGGGCATCGTCGCCGCAGGGGTCCCGGGCCTGATCGAGTACTGGAAGGTGAACGCCGAGGCGAAGCGCGCCTCCTCGACCACGCGCAGCGTCTCGGCGAAGTCGGCCTCGGTCTCGCCGGGGAACCCGACGATGATGTCGGTGCTGATGGCGGCGTGCGGGATCCGCGCCCGCACCCGGTCGAGGATCCCGAGGAAGCGCTCGGAGCGGTACGAGCGGCGCATCGCCTTGAGCACCCGGTCGGACCCCGACTGCAGGGGCATGTGCAGCTGAGGCATGACGGCCGGAGTCTCGGCCATCGCGTCGATGACGTCGTCGGTGAAGGCCGCGGGGTGGGGGCTCGTGAAGCGGATCCGCTCGAGCCCGTCGATCAGTGCCTGCGGCGCGCAGCAGCTTCGAGAACGCCTGGCGGTCGCCGAACTCGACGCCGTAGGAGTTCACGTTCTGCCCGAGGAGGGTCACCTCGATGGCCCCGTCGTCGACGAGGGCCTGGATCTCGGCAAGGACGTCGCCGGGACGGCGGTCCTTCTCCTTGCCGCGGAGCGAGGGGACGATGCAGAACGTGCAGGTGTTGTTGCAGCCCACCGAGATGGACACCCACCCGCTGTAGGTCGAGTCGCGCTTGGTGGGGAGCGTCGACGGGAAGACGTCGAGCGACTCGAGGATCTCGAGCTGCGCCTCCTCGTTGTGGCGGGCGCGCTCGAGCAGGCTCGGCAGAGCGCCCATGTTGTGGGTGCCGAAGACCACATCGACCCACGGGGCCTTGTCGAGGATGACGTTCTTGTCCTTCTGCGCCAGGCAGCCGCCGACGGCGATCTGCATGCCCTCGTGGCGGCGTTTGACCGAGGCGAGGTGGCCGAGGTTCCCGTAGAGCTTGTTGTCGGCGTTCTCCCGCACGGCGCAGGTGTTGATGACGACGACGTCGGCCTCGGCGCCGTCGGCCGGGACGTACCCCGCCGCCTCGAGCGACCCGCTCAGCCGCTCGGAGTCGTGGACGTTCATCTGGCAGCCGAACGTCCGGACCTCGTAGGTCCTCGGGCGGGCACCGGCAGCGGAGACCGGAGCGGGGATGAGCGTGGTCATGGTCTGGGATTCTACGCGCCGCTCGGATCGCTCTCGGCGCGCCCTCGGGGTGGGAGCACCCCGAGCGGCTCAGCGGAAGCGGACGCTCGAGCCGGGCTTGCGGACGGTCTCGCGCACGACGCGCTGCACGAGGGCGCCGGAGTAGCCGCGGCGCGCCAAAAACCCGGTGAGGCGCCGCTCCGCCACCTCGTCCGACAGGGAGCGCAGGCTCGGCAGGCGCTTGCGCGCGAGCTCGACGGCGGTGCGGTACTCGTCGTCGCCGTCGAGCTCGTCGAGCGCCGCGGCGATGGCATCGGGGTCGAGCTTGCGCCCGCGGAGCTCCTGCATGATCGAGGACCTGCCGAGCTTCTTGCGCTCGCGCAGCTGCGTGACGAGCTGCTCGGCCATCCGGTGGTCGTCGAGGTAGCCGAAGCGGGCGAACCGCTCGAGGATCTCGAGTGCGTCCTTCTCGGCGACGCCCTCGGTGTAGAGGCGCGCCTCGACCTCGGCGACCGACAGGCTCTTGCGCGAGAGGCCACGGACGATGCGGTCGGCGATCTGCTCGGGATCGGGCTCCTCGGGCAGCTCGAACGCCTCGTCGTCCTCGTCGGCGGCCTCCTCAGCAGGAGTGGACTCGGGGAGGGCCGCCTCGGGAGCGGCCGGCGAGCGGCGGGCGACGTGGGCCGACAGCTCGGCGATCCGATCCGTCCGCCCGTCGCCCGCGCCCGTCGGAGCGGAGGCGGACGCCTCCGTCTCCTGCTCGCCGTCCGTGACCCAGGGGAGGAAGGCCACGGGACGACCCTCGGCCCTCTCCCCGTTCGCGTCTCGCACCGGGCTCGAGCGCCCTTGCGGACGGGCTGCTTGGCGACGGGCTGCTTGGTCTCGATCGCGACCGGAGCGGCGTCCTTCACCGCGTTCGGATCGGCGACGACACCCAGCTTGATGAGGATGCGCTTCTCGATCTCTGCCGCGATGTCGGGGTTGTCGATGAGGAACTGGCGCGCCTTCTCCTTGCCCTGTCCGAGCTGGTCGCCGTCGTAGGTGTACCAGGCACCCGACTTGCGGACGATCTCGTGCTCGACACCGAAGTCGATGAGGCTTCCCTCGCGCGAGATGCCGATGCCGTAGAGGATGTCGAACTCCGCCTGCTTGAACGGCGGCGCCATCTTGTTCTTGACGACCTTGACGCGGGTGCGGTTGCCGACCGCGTCGGTACCGTCCTTCAGCGTCTCGATGCGGCGGATGTCGAGGCGGACCGACGCGTAGAACTTGAGCGCCTTGCCGCCGGCGGTGGTCTCGGGGCTGCCGAAGAAGACGCCGATCTTCTCGCGGAGCTGGTTGATGAAGATCATCGTGGTGTTGGTGGTGTTCAGTCCGCCGGTGAGCTTGCGCAGCGCCTGGGACATGAGGCGCGCCTGCAGGCCGACGTGAGAGTCGCCCATCTCGCCCTCGATCTCGGCACGCGGCACGAGTGCGGCGACGGAGTCGATGACGATCAGGTCGATGGACCCCGAGCGGACGAGCATGTCGGCGATCTCGAGGGCCTGCTCTCCGGTGTCGGGCTGGGACACGAGCAGGGAGTCGATGTCGACGCCGAGTTTCTTGGCGTACTCGGGGTCGAGCGCGTGCTCGGCGTCGATGAACGCCGCGATGCCGCCGTTGCGCTGCGCGTTCGCGATGGCGTGCAGCGTCAGCGTCGTCTTACCGGAGGACTCGGGGCCGTAGATCTCGACGATGCGGCCGCGCGGGAGCCCGCCGATGCCGAGCGCGACGTCGAGGGCGATCGAGCCGGTCTGGATCACCTCGACGGGGGCGCGCTCGTCGCTGCCGAGGCGCATGACGGCGCCCTTGCCGAACTGGCGGTCGATCTGCGCGAGTGCGGTCTCGAGGGACTTCTCGCGGTCTGAGGAACTGGGCATGGCCGTCTCGCTCTCGTGTCGGGGTGGTATCGCCTACAGGCTGTCGCGTCGTGCCGGTGATGCCGCCGTGGTGAACACGACGCCGGCCGGCTGCGACAAGGCGGTGAAGCAGGTCCGTTGACTTGTCATCACGGTATGCCGGACCACCGACATCGGCGCCCGGCGCGAGCGCCTCCGTGGACACGGCGGCGTTCCTGCTTCTGTGGAGGAGCCTAGACCCGATCGAACACGACTTCGATCATCGGCACCCGGCGTGTCGAACACGACTTCGGGAGTCAGGGCGAGCGACGGCTCAGCGGCGACGGCTCTTCGGGTCGATCCCGTGCCAGCGGCTCTCGGGCACGTCGCTCGCGCGGCACAGGGCGAGCCAGACCTCCCGGGGCTCCGCACCGTCCCGGAGCGCCCGGTCCGCCGTCCGCCCGTCGAGCTCGGTCAGCACGAGATCGGACACGAGCACGCGGGCGTAGGACGCCCCGAACTCGTCGTCGACCAGCTGTCGGAACTCGCTCAACCTCATGACTCCACGCTAACCGCAGAGGCGGCCGGCCGGGAACGACGAAAGGCGCCCGGGCCGGAGCCGGGGCGCCCTTCGCGTGGAATGGAGGTGGGGGATGAAGCGGGCGGGACCGTCTACCGCGTGACGAGGTCCGCGTCGAATCCGGCGACCATGTCGGCCGGGATGGTGTCGGGAATGGTGTCGATCCCCTCGATCACCGCGAGCCGGTCTCCGACTTCGCGCATGATCACGGAGATGGGGGTGTCGAGCGCATCGGCGACAGAGGCGAGGATCTCCGAGGAGGCCTCCTTCTGACCTCGCTCGACCTCGCTCAGGTAGCCCAGAGCGACACTCGCCTTGCTGGCCACCTGGCGCAGCGTGCGACCTTTCTGCAGGCGGAAGTCCCTGAGGACATCGCCGATCTCCTGACGAACTAGAACCATTGGACCCTCCTTCTCCACGTCAACCGCTTCTTCGTCCACGGTCTCGTCGAGTGATGCCGGAGCATGAATTCGAAGGGGGGTGTGTACGAAGGAACCGGATAGCTGTTCACTACCCGGCTCGTGTGAGTCGACTCTAATACCGGATGACTGGACTTTGCGTGTGAGCGACGTCAGATGTAACCGGGGCGAAACCCAGGGCATTCCACGATTCCGGAGCGATTCCGGAATACTCAGGCGGCCTCGTCCGAGGAGTGCGCGACGGTCTCCTCGGCCAGGCGCAGGGCCGCTTGTACGCTCGCCGCCCGGATCCCCGCACGGTCGCCCTCGAAGCGGTGCTCGCGCACCGTCTCGAGACCTCCGAGCACCACGGCGATGAAGACCGTGCCCACCGCGCGGCCTCCCTGCGGGTCCGGCCCCGCGACTCCGGTGGTCGCGATGCCGACCGTGCGGGCGCCGACGGCTCCGAGCCGCTCGGCCGCTCCCCGGGCCATCTGCAGCGCGACCTCGGGGTGCACCGGGCCCTCCGCCTCCAGGAGCGCCCCGTCGACGCCGAGCAGCCGGTGCTTGAGGTCGGTCGCGTAGCTCACCACGGCTCCGCGGTGCACCACCGAGGCGCCGGGCACCTCCACGATCGCGGAGCTCAGTGCTCCGCCGGTGAGCGACTCCGCCACGGCGAGTCCGAGTCCGCGGGCCTCCAGCGCGCGGACGAGCGCCTCGGCGATCACGCCCGGCGTGCCGCTCGACTCTGGCGGGCGGCGTCGGCGAGGTAGTCGACGCCCGTCGCGACGGTGAGGACGACGGCGACGGTCATGGTCGCGCCGTTCAGCCAGTGCACCCACTCGCCGAGCACGTTCCAGAACGGCAGCAGCGCGAGCGAGAGGGCCACGGACTGCGCGATCGTCTTCAGCTTGCCCCCGCGCGAGGCGGGGATCACGCGATCGGACAGCACGGCCATCCGGAACACGGTGATGCCGATCTCGCGCACGAGGACGAGGATCGTCACCCACCACGGCAGCTCGAGGAGGATCGAGAGCCCGATGAGGGCGGCGCCGGTCAGCACCTTGTCGGCGATGGGGTCGAGCAGCTTGCCGAGATCGGTGACCAGGCCGCGGCTGCGGGCGATGTGCCCGTCGATGCCGTCGGTCGCGATGGCGACGATGAAGAGCAGCGCGGCCGCGATCCGGAGGCCGCCGTCGTCTCCCCCGTCGGCGAGCAGCATCCAGAAGAACACCGGCGCGAGCAGGATCCGCACCACGGTGATCGCGTTCGGCAGGTTCCAGTTGCTCACCGGCGAGGCCTGGTCGTGAGTGGGAGTGCTCATCGTGCTCCTGCGTTCGTCGTGGTCGTCCGGTGCGCCGCGCGGATCATCGCTCAGTCGCGTCCCGTGAGGTGCCAGGCGTCGTCGTCCGAGCTCTCGTCGTGGTCGTGGTAGTCGACGGCAGTGGGACCGGTCGGCTCGGCCAGCGGGTCGTCGTAGGGGTCCGGAGCGACCGCGGAGGGTGCGACGGGAGCCTCGCCCGGCTCCTCTCCGCGCATGCGGGCCAGAACCCCGGGCAGCTGCTCGGCGGTCACCAGGACGTCGCGGGCCTTGGACCCCTCGGAGGGCCCGACGACCTCGCGCGACTCGAGGAGGTCCATCAACCGCCCCGCCTTCGCGAACCCGACACGGAGCTTGCGCTGGAGCATGGACGTCGAGCCGAACTGCGTGCTGACCACGAGCTCGGCCGCGGCGACGAGCAGCTCGAGGTCGTCCCCGATGTCGGAGTCGACCTCCTTGCGCTGCGCCTGGACGGTGATGTCCTGGCGATACTCGGGCTGCGCCTGCCGGGTGACGTGCTCGACGACCTTCGCGATCTCGTCCTCGCGGACCCACGCGCCCTGCACGCGCATCGGCTTGTTCGTGCCCATCGGCAGGAAGAGTCCGTCGCCCTGGCCGATCAGCTTGTCGGCGCCCGGCTGGTCGAGGATCACCCGGGAGTCGGTGACGCTCGTGACCGCGAACGCGAGACGGCTCGGCACGTTGGCCTTGATCAGGCCGGTGACGACGTCGACGCTCGGGCGCTGGGTCGCGAGCACCAGGTGGATGCCGGAGGCGCGCGCGAGCTGGGTGATGCGGACGATCGAGTCCTCGACGTCGCGCGGGGCGACCATCATCAGGTCGGCCAGCTCGTCGACGACCACCAGCAGGTAGGGGTACGGCTTCAGCACGCGGTTGCTGCCCGGCGGCAGGACGATCTCGCCGCCGCGGACAGCGGCGTTGAAGTCGTCGATGTGGCGGTAGCCGAACGACGCGAGGTCGTCGTACCGCATGTCCATCTCCTTCACGACCCACTGCAGCGCTTCGGCCGCCTTCTTGGGGTTCGTGATGATGGGCGTGATGAGGTGCGGCACGCCTCCGTAGATCGTCAGCTCGACGCGCTTGGGGTCGATGAGGACCATGCGGACGTCCTGCGGCCGCGCGCGCATGAGCAGGCTCGTGATCATGGAGTTCACGAAGCTGGACTTGCCGGAGCCGGTGGAGCCGGCGACCAGGAGGTGCGGCATCTTGGCGAGGTTCGCCACGACGTAGCCGCCCTCGACGTCCTTGCCGACCCCGATGGTCATCGGATGGGTCGACGTCGTGGAGGCCGAGGAGCGCAGGACGTCGCCCAGCGACACGATCTCGCGGTCGGTGTTCGGGATCTCGACGCCGATGGCGCTCTTGCCGGGGATCGGCGAGAGGATCCGGACCTCGTTGCTGGCGACGGCGTAGGAGAGGTTCTTGCTCAGCGCGGTGACGCGCTCGACCTTCACGCCAGGACCGAGCTCGATCTCGTAGCGCGTGACAGTGGGCCCCCGGGAGAAGCCGGTGACCGTGGCGTCGACGTTGAACTGCTGCAGCACCTCGGTGATCGCGCGGACCATCTCGTCGTTCGCCGCGGAGCGCGCCTTGGACGGCGTGCCGGTGGACAGCGCGGCGGCCGACGGGAGCCGGTAGGGGGTGTCGTCCTCGAACGAGGAGTCGAAGCCGGCGGTCGGGTCCTCGGCGGGCACGGGGGCGATGGGGCCGGTCTCGATGACCGGCGGCACCGGGACGGCGGGCGCGACGTCGAGGTCGTCCAGTCGGATGACTCCGGTCGCGTCGTCGTCGACGACCCCGACGGGAGTGGTGGCGGCACCGGAGCGCTCGAAGCGCGCGAGGGCCGCCTCGGCGTCCTCGACGTCGGAGAGCACCTGGGTCTCGTAGGAGCGCGTCGGCGGGTCGGAGGGCTCGTCGTGCTCCTCGAGCGCGGTGTCAAAGCCCTTCGTGCGGGAGCGGCCGCGGCGGCCCTTCGGCTCGTCGTCGACCTCGGCGAGGGAGTCGATCGGGAGCTCGGCCTGCACCATCGGCTCGTCCTCGCGGCCGGACTCGGTCCGGCGCCACCAGGGCAGCTCACCGCCGTCCTCCTGGTCGTCGGACGACTCGGCCTCGGCCTTGGCGGCCGCCTTGGCGGCGGCCTTCTCGGCCTTCAGACGGGCCCGCTCCTCGTCGTCGACGACCGGAGCGCCGAACAGGTAGGAGTAGAGGTCGCGGAACCGCGAGCCGAGCCTGTTCGGCGGCGTCTTGGTGATGATGAAGAGCGAGAGCAGGATGACGGCGGAGAGCACCACCGTCGCGCCGGGCACGGTCGCGATCGCGACCAGCGGGGCGCCGACCAGCCAGCCGAGCACGCCGCCGGCGGCGGCCATGCGGAGGATGCCGTCGCCCGGGTAGGGCGTGCCGAGGTGGGCGTGGCAGATGCCGGCGGAGGCGATCAGCAGGAACGACAGGCCCACGCCGATCCGGCCGTTGTCGTCGACGGAGCTCGGGTGCCGGAAGAGCCACAGCGCGAAGAGCACGAGGACCACCGGGAGGACGTAGGCCACCCGTCCGAAGAGGGCGCCGAAGCTCCACGCGTCGAGCACCTGGGCGACGGGATCGCCCGCGAGGAACCACTCGACCACCGCTCCGACGACGCCCAGCAGGACCAGGAGGAACGGCACGCCGTCGCGGCGCTCCTCCTTCGCGAGGCGCTCGGGGCCGAGAGCGCGCGCGGCGCCGCCCACGACGTGCGCGAGCGTCATCCACAGGCGGACGAGGACGTTGGTGCGCGGACCGGAGTCGAAGGCGACGGTGGCCTTCGTCTCGGCCGCTCCCCGCCCCGAGCCCCGGCCGGAACGCGGCGCGCCGGAGCGCGCGGGCGAGCTCCCGCCCGCGGGAGGTCGTCTTGGTACTCGTGGCCATGCTGCCACCGTACCTGCAGCCCCCCGTCATCGCCGGGGACCCGCGCCGAGGCGGGCGCTCAGCGCAGGGTGGCGACCATGGTCTCGGCGTCGCCCCGGTCGGCGACGGCCGTGAAGCCTTCGCTGCGGTACAGGCGGCGGGCGAAGTTGTCGGTCGCGACGCTCAGCGACACCCGGGCGTAGCCGGCCGACCGCGCCTGCTCGAGCGCCGCCTTGAGCAGCGCGCGCCCCACTCCCTGCGCCCGCCAGACCGGCCGGACTCCGAGCGTGAGCTCGGGGACGCCCGGCGCGACGAAGCCGCGTCCCGGCACGGCGGTCGTGAACAGGCGCGACCAGCACGCGCCGATCCGCTCTCCCTCACCTGTCTCGGCGATCGAGCCCAGGTCTCCCGGGCGGGGCCAGCCCGCGACGTACCGGCGGGTGGACTCCTCCTCGAGGACGTCGATCCGGGTCCTGGCGGTCGTCCAGTTCCAGTTGGCGGCCTCGACCAGCATGTCGGCGAGGAACGGCGCGTCCTCGCTCCGGGCGGTGCGGATCCTGTACTCCACGTGCGGCCTCCTGGCTGCTCGGTCGGTGGTTCCCCCGGCGGGCGGTGCGCCCTCTCGTCGGATGCGGCGGACTCGGGAGCAGCGCTCCCCCGCCCGCCGGGTCAGGCCTCGATGACGAGCGGCACGATCATCGGCCGGCGGCGGTAGCTGGAGTTCACCCAGCGGCCGACGACGCGGCGGATGGTCTGGGACAGGGCGTGCTGATCGCTGACTCCGCTCTGCACCGCCTCCTCCAGCGCCTTCGCGATGCGCGGCTTCACCTCGTCGAAGACGCGGTCGTCCTCGGCGAAGCCCTTGGCGTGGATCTCGGGGCCGACGACGATGCGGCCCGTCCCCGCCTCCACGACGACGATGATCGAGATGAAGCCCTCCTCGCTGAGGATGCGGCGGTCCTTGAGATCGGCGTCCGTGATCTCGCCGACCGTCGAGCCGTCGACGTAGACGAAGCCGAGATCGAGCTGCCCGACCCGGGTGACCGTGCCGTCGAGGAGGTCGAGGACCGTGCCGTCCTCGGCGATGATCGTGTTCTCCTCCGCGATGCCCGTGTCGCGCGCGAGCTTCGCGTTCGCGACGAGGTGGCGGTACTCGCCGTGCACCGGCATGACGTTGAGCGGCTTGAGGATGTTGTAGCAGTAGATCAGCTCGCCGGCCGCCGCGTGACCCGAGACGTGCACCTTGGCGTTGCCCTTGTGCACCACGGTCGCGCCGAGCCTGGTCAGGCCGTTGATCACGCGGTAGACGGCGTTCTCGTTGCCGGGGATGAGGCTCGACGCGAGGATGACGGTGTCGCCCTCCCCCGGCTCGATCTGGTGGTCGAGGTTCGCCATGCGGCTGAGGACCGCCATCGGCTCGCCCTGGGAGCCGGTCGACATGTAGACGATCCGGTCCTCGGGGATGTCCCCCGCCTTCTTGAAGTCGATCAGCACGCCCTGCGGCACCCTGAGGTAGCCGAGGTCGGCGGCGATGCCCATGTTGCGGACCATCGAGCGGCCCAGCAGCGCGACGCGTCGCCCGTTCGCGTGCGCGGCGTCGAGGACCTGCTGCACGCGGTGGACGTGGCTCGAGAAGCTCGCGACGATGACGCGGCGCGACGCCTTCGCCATCACGCTCTCGATGACCGGGCCGATGTCGCGCTCGTTCGGCGTGAATCCGGGGACGTCGGCGTTCGTCGAATCGACCATGAAGAGGTCGATGCCCTCCTCGCCCAGTCGGGCGAAGGCGCGGAGGTCCGTGATCCGGCCGTCCAGGGGCAGCTGGTCCATCTTGAAGTCGCCGGTGTGCAGGACTGAGCCCGCGTCCGTGATGATCGCGACGGCGAGCGCATCCGGGATGGAGTGGTTCACGGCGACGAACTCGAGCTCGAAGGGCCCGAGGTTCTCGATGTCGCCCTCCTTCACCGCCAGCGTGTACGGCTTGATCCGGTGCTCCTTGAGCTTCGCCTCGACCAGCGCGAGGGTGAGCGTCGAGCCGATGAGCGGGATGTCGCGCTTGAGCTTCAGGAGGTACGGGACGGCGCCGATGTGGTCCTCGTGGCCGTGGGTCAGGACGACGCCCACGATGTCGTCGAGGCGGTCCTTGATCGGGGAGAAGTCGGGGAGGATCAGATCGACGCCCGGCTGGTTCTCCTCGGGGAAGAGCACGCCGCAGTCCACGACCAGGATCTTCCCGTCGATCTCGAAGATCGTCATGTTGCGGCCGATCTCGCCGAGACCGCCCAGCGGGATGATGCGCAGCGTGCCGGCCGCGAGCTCCGGCGGGGTGATCACGGGACTGGGCATGCGCCCTCCTCTTCGTTCGGTTCTCGGTGGAGGTGCCGCTCGAGCGGCGTCAGCGTGTGGTGCCGGCGACCTTGGGGAGGGCGCCGCCGGCGGCCGCGTTGCGGTCGGGGCGGAAGTTGCGGAAGTCGACGCCGGGGATGTCGCGCACGAGGCCGAGCTCGTCCTCGATGAGCGCCGCCTCCGACTCCTCCGGGCCGACCAGGGGCAGGCGCACGCGCGGGGAGGAGATGCGGCCGAGACCGTGGAGGATGTACTTCGCCGCGACGGTGCCGGGGACGTGCGTCATCACGGCGCGCACGAGCGGCTCGAGCTGCTGGTGGGCGAGGGTCGCGGCACGCAGGTCGCCCGCGTTCACCGCGTCGACGATGGTGCGGTAGGGCGAGGACGCGATGTTGGCGGTGACGCCGATGAGGCCCGTCGCTCCGATCGCGAGCTCGGGCAGCACGTTCGCGTCGTCGCCGCAGAAGTACATCAGGTCGGTCTGATTGAGCACGCGGCTCACCTCGGACAGGTCGCCCTTGGCGTCCTTCACGGCCAGGATGTTCGGGTGCTTGGCCGCACGAAGGATCGTCTCGTAGCGGATGGGGACGCCGGTGCGCCCCGGGATGTCGTAGAGGATGACGGGCAGGTCCGTCGCGTCGGCGATCATCCGGAAGTGCGTGAGGATGCCGGCCTGCGTGGGCTTGTTGTAGTACGGCGTCACGATCATGTTGCCGTCGGCGCCGGCCTTCTCGCTCTGGCGGGCGAGCTGCATCGCGTGCGCGGTCTCGTTCGAGCCGCCGCCGGTGATGATCTTCGCGCGGCCCGCGGCGACCGACTTGCCGACCTCGACGAGGCGGATCTTCTCGGGGTCGGTGAGCGTGCTGGTCTCGCCCGTGGTGCCGGTCACGACGATGCCGTCGGCGCCCGCGCGGATGCAGTCGTCGATGTGCTTCTCGACGCCGGGCCAGTCGACCTCGCCGTCGGCGGTGAACGGGGTGACCAGGGCGACCAGGACCTGGCCGAAAGGATTCTCCGGAGTTGACACGAGGCCAGGGTAGCGGGTCGGGCGGGAGTGGCCGGGGGCTTCGTCGGGCGGGGACCGATTCGTCGAGAGGACGCGGACCGGGGCGTCCTCGACGAGCAGGGCCCGCCCCGCGTCCACTGGAGCGGCTGCTCCGTTTCGAGTCGACGCGGAGCGGGCCTCGCGCGCGGAGTCGTCCCTGTCCGGGTCGACTCGCGCGCGGCGATCCGACGTACCAGAGGCCGCCCGACGGCTAGGGGGCGACGCGGCCGTTGGCGTTGAAGGCGGCGTAGGTGAGGGGCATGAGCTCCTCGAAGCGCTGCTCCATCTGCTCGGCCGCCATCTCGATCTCGCGCTGCGGGAAGGAGGGGAACGTCGAGTCCTCGCGCTTGGTGCGCAGCGAGAGGAAGTTCATCAGGGAGCGCGCGTTCAGCGTCACGTACATCGACGAGTAGATGTTGAGCGGGAGGACGATGCGCGCGACCTCGCGGGCCACTCCCTCGCCGAGCATCCGCTGGTAGGCCTCGAAGGCCTGCGTGCTCGCACGGCGGGTCTCGGCGACGACGAGCTCGGTCTGCTCCGGCGTGCCGGGCTCGAAGGAGTAGGCGCCGGGCTTGCCGACCTGCACGAGGTTGCGCTGGGGGCCGGGCACGTAGAAGACGGGCCGGAGCTCGCGGTAGCGGCCCGACTCCTCGTTGTAGGAGGCGATGCGGTGCCGCATGAACTCGCGGAACACGAAGATCGGCGCCTGCACGTAGAAGGTCATCGAGTTGTGCTCGAACGGCGAGCCGTGGCGGTCGCGCATCAGGTAGTTGATGAGGCCGCGGTCGCGCTTGCGCTGGATCTCGGCGTCGGCCTCCTCGGCGTCGAGCGCGCCGGCGAGGGTCTGCTCGCCCTGCGTCGAGACGCGGGCGGCGAAGAGGACGTCGGAGTCGTGGGCGCTCGAACGCACCAGCTCGACGACGACATCGGAGCGGAACTCGATCGCGTGCCCCTCTCCGTCGGAGTCCATGGGGGGAGTCGCGCTCGTCTGCTCGGTCACCGGAACGACGATAGAGCACTCGGGGGGCCGGTCGACTCATGACGCAACAACGTGCACGAGCGCGAGGATCGCGCCTAGCCTTCCCCCGTGGACCCCCTCCTGATCGCCGCCCTGCTGGCCGGACTCGTCGCCCTCGCGGCGGCGCTCGGCCTGGCCCACCGGCGCGCGAGCGGTCGTGTCCGCGCCCGGCCCGTCGCCTCCGCCGAGCGGATCGATCCCGCCTCGCTCCTCTCGGGGGCCGTTCTGGGCGCCACGGCGACGGTCGTCCAGTTCTCGACCGAGTACTGCTCCCGCTGCCCGGGCGTGCACCGGATGCTCGACGCCCTCGTCCGGGAGCGGGACGGCGTCGTCTACCTCGACGTCGACCTCACCCGCCGCGCCGACCTCGCCGACCGCTTCCGCGTCCTGCAGACCCCGACCCTGCTCGTCCTCGATGCCGACGGAGTGGCGCGCAGCCGCCTCAGCGGGGCCCCCTCCCGCTCCGTGGTGATCGACGAGCTCGACCGACTCCTGGAGAGGACCCCGTGACCGCTTCCGCCCCCGCCGGCCGCGTCGATCCGCGGGGTCCGCGCTTCGCCGCCTCCGTGACCGCGCTCCTCCTGCTCCTCACGGTCGGCCTGGCACTCGCCGCTCCGGCGCGAGCGGACCTCTCGGAACGGCTCGTGCAGCCGGGCTTCCTCCTGCTCGCCGTGCTCGCCGCGCTGTTCGCGTGGTCGGCGGCGCGAGGCGTCGGCTCCGGTCCGTGGGCGGTCGTGTTCCGCCGGCTGGTCCGCCCGCGACTCGCGCCGCCCCGGGAGTGGGAGGACGCTCGCCCGCTCCGCTTCGCGCAGCTGGTCGGACTCGTCGTGACGGGCGCCGGGGTGCTCCTCCATCTCGCGGGTGTGCCGTACGCCGTGGCGGCGGCGGGCTCGCTCGCGTTCCTCGCCGCCGTCCTCAACGCGGTGTCCGGCCTCTGCCTGGGCTGCGAGCTCTACCTGCTGCTGGCGCGCGCGGGACTGCTCGGGCGCTCGGCGGGCTCCCGGGCGTGAGGCTCTAGGCTGGGATGCGCCTCGCGGGCCGCCCGCAGCAGGCCTCGGGAGGCACTCATGAGCGACTCATCCGCACGGCACACCGGCGAATCGGACGGCGCAGCCGCGACCGGCGGCTCGACCCGCCGTTCCACCCGCGGGAGCGCTCCCCGGCCCGCGGTCCTGCCGCCCGTCGACCCCGCTCCCGCCCCCGCTGCGTCGGCTCCCGCCGCTCCTCTCAAGGTGCTGATCTCGGGCGCGAGCGGCATGATCGGCTCCGAGCTGACCCGGCAGCTGCGCGCCGACGGCCACGAGATCTTCCGCCTGGTGCGCCACGCGCCCGAGAGCGCGGACGAGTACCACTGGGCTCCGACGTCGCACATGCTCGACTTCAGCGTGCTGGACCGCGTCGACGCCGTGATCAACCTCTCGGGCGCCTCGATCAGCCGCCTGCCGTGGACCTCGTCCTACAAGCGCGAGATCCTCGACTCGCGCGTGCAGGCGACGCAGACCATCACCGACGCGATGCGGATGGCCGCGACTCCCCCGTCGATCCTGCTCAACGCCTCGGCCGTGGGCTTCTACGGCGACCGCCCCGGTGAGGAGCTGACGGAGGAGTCCTCGCGCGGCGACGGGTTCCTGGCGGACGTCGTCGAGCGCTGGGAGCAGGCGGCGCACCTCGCACCGGAGTCGACCCGCGTCGCCACGATCCGCACCGGTCTCGTCCTGGGTCGCGGCGGAGCACTCAAGCCGCTGCTCCCCCTGACGAAGCTCGGCCTCAGCGGTCCGCTCGGCGGCGGCGAGCAGGTCTGGCCGTGGATCAGCCTGTACGACGAGGCGGCGGCGATCCGCCACCTCCTGACCTCGACGCTCTCTGGTCCCGTCAACCTCGCCGGGCCGACTCCGGCGACCGCGAACGAGATCATGAGCACCCTGGCCGAGCAGCTGCACCGCCCGTTCAAGCTGCCGGTGCCCGAGAAGGTCATCGAGCTCGCACTGCGCGACGCCGGCCACGAGCTGCTGCTCTCGAGTCAGCGACTCGTCCCGCAGCGCCTCCTCGACGACGGCTTCGTCTTCCGGCACCGCACGGTCGCCGAGGCGCTGGAGTGGGTGCTGGCGTGAGCGCCGACGCTCCGGCTCAGGCCGGAGCGTCCTTCTCGAGGCCGATGGAGGTCCGGATCGCTCCGCGGGCGCGCTTGCGGTCGCCGCTCGCGTCGTAGGCGAGACCGAGGCGGTACCAGGCGCGCCAGCTCTTCGGATCGGCGTCGACCTCGGCGGCGTAGCGCGGGAAGAGGGTGTCCGCCTCCTCCCGGAGCGGGCGCCCGCTCGCGCGGGAGTCGAGGACCTCCTGCGGCAGCGCGTCCTCGGCCTCCAGCCGACGGGCGAGCCGCTCGGCGCGCAGCCCGAACAGCAGCTCACGCACGAGGCCCCACACGCCGACACCGCCGAGGATGAGCAGTCCGAGACCCATCACGATGCCGGGGACCGTTCCCGCCGCGAACGCGACGACGGAGTACTGCAGGCAGACGAAGAGGTAGAGGGCGAGCAGGACCGCCATCAGGACGACGCCGATGCGGGTCCTCACGGGGTGCTCGTCGCGGCGGCGGCCTGACCGGAGGGTGCGTCGTCGGCCGGGACCTGCTCGGCCGGGGCGCGCTCGGCGAGGGGCGCCGCATCGAAGGCCGCGCGGAGGTCGAGCAGGGCGTCGAGTCCGACGACGACGCCCGTCGTCGAGCGCACCGCCTGCAGGGCCTTCAGGATGCCCGCCTCGTACGACGCCGGCGACGACGTGTCGTGCCGGAGCGTGACCGTCTCTCCGGTGCCGCCGAAGACGACCTCCTGGCGCGCCTCGACCCCGGGCAGCCGCAGGCTGTGCACGGGGATGCTCGCGACCTGCTGCCCGCGGGCGCGCTGGTCGGTGTGCGGCGCCTGCACCGGTCCGAGCTCGGCCCGGGCCTGCAGGATGAGCTCGGCGGTGCGGACGGCCGTGCCGGAGGGCGAGTCGACCTTGCGCGCACCGTGGGTCTCGACGATCTCGACGGCGTCGAAGAAGCGGGCGGCGACCGTGGCGAGGGCGGTGGCGACGACGGAGCCGAGCGAGAAGTTGGGGATGATCACCACTCCCGCGTCCGGCTGCTCCTCGACGCTGCGCCGCAGCGCCGCGATGCGGTCGCCCGTCCATCCGGAAGTCCCGACGAGCACCTTCCGGCCGTTCGCGACGGCGAGGTCCACGATGCCCTGGCTGACGGCGGGCACCGTCATGTCGACGACCACGTCGGCAGCGAGCATCTCGTCCGGGTCGCTCCGGGAGCCGAGCCGGGCGACCAGCTCGAAGTCGTCGGAGGCCTCGATGAGCGAGCAGGTCAGGGAGCCGAGTCGGCCGGACGCGCCGACGACGGCGACGGAAGTAGTCACCCGGTCAGCGTAACAACGGCGGTGCTCACCGGTGCAGGCGCCGCACCAGCGTCAGCACCCGCGCTCCCGAGAGCGGGTGCGCGAACGGCGCACCGGACGGCGTCCATCCGCTCGTCGAGTAGAGGCCGCGTGCGGCCGTGTTGCCCTCGAGCACGTGCAGGACCGCCTCGTCGGCCACCCGCGCGGCGGACTGCTCCGCTGCGACCAGGAGCGCGCGTCCGAGGCCGCGGCCCCAGCGGTCGGGGTGGACGGCGAGCATCGAGAGGTACGCGGCGCCCGGCGGGTCGGTGGCGAACCCCGTCCCCGGGGCTCCGACGAGCACGAAGCCGACCGGTGCGCCGTCCTCGTCCGCCACGAGGAACGCGATGCGCTCGGAGCCGAGCTTCGCGAGAGCCCGGGCGCGGACGCCGGGGCCGACGGGCGCGCCGTCGCGCGCCGCGGCCGAATCGCACCAGAGGTCGACGCACGCCCCCTCGTCCTCGGAGCATCCCGGCCGCAGCACGGCGCTCAGTACGGCTGCGCCTCGGGCAGTCCCGTGCGCAGCTCCACTGGGAGGTGCGCGAGGTCGTTGTGCACGACGAGCACGGGGGGCTTGCGCGAGCGGACGCGGATGATTGTCAGGCCGCAGTTGGCCTGGTTGACGCCGAGCCAGCGCCAGTCCGGGGCGTCGAAGACGTGGCGGACGAACCAGCCGATCACGAAGTTGTGGGTGATGAGGAGATCGTGCCTGTCCTCGCGCGAGGGGGCGAGGAACTCGGAGACGGCGTCCTGCATCTGCGCGTGGCCCGCCTCGATCTCGGCCGGAGTGACGCTGCCGAAGAACGAGTCGAAGGCGCGCGGCATGTCGGGGGTCGGCCCGGACGGGATGCAGTCGAACAGCAGCGACGACGGCTCGATCGAGAGCCCGGGCAGCACCGCGCGGAACCGGGCGGCGGTCTCCTCCGCCCGACGCAGCGGGGAGTGCCAGGCGCCGGTGAACGGGACGCCGCCGAGCCGCTCGGCGATGAGACGGGCCTGCCTCTCGCCCCGGGCCGAGAGCGGGCCGTCGGGCATCCCGTGCTCGGCGTCCTGCTGCTCGCCGTGACGGACGAGGTAGATGTAATGGGACACGTGGGGCTCCCCCGGGTGCGGCGCGACGGTGCGCGGTGGGCGGTCGTTCGCGAGAACTGTCGTTCGCGAGAACGGATCAGACGGCGGGAGCGCTCTCGGTGTCGACGACTCCAACGAAGGTCGACGCGTCGACCGCGCCGACCGCCGAGATCGACGCAGGCCCCCCGGCCAAGTCTGCCGCGAGAGCCTGGACATCCTCCGCGCCGACGCGCGCGAGACGGCGCAGGCTCTCGTCGAGGTCGACGAACTCGCCGAACGTCAGCTCGGCGCGGCCCAGCCGCGACATCCGCGTGTCGGAGTCCTCGAGCGCCAGAGCCGCAGCACCGGACAGCTGCCCGTGCGCCCTCGCGATCTCGTCGCGGGAGACACCGTCCTCGGCGAGGCGGTGGAACTCCGAGACGAGCAGCTCGGCGACGGTTCCCGCCTTGGCCGGCGTGCTGGCGGCGTACAGACCGAAGAGGCCGGCGTCGGAGTACGACGGTGCGAACGAGTAGACCGAGTACGCGAGGCCCCGCTTCTCGCGGATCTCCTGGAAGAGGCGGGAGGACATCCCGCCGCCGAGGATCGAGTTGAGCACCCCCATCGTCATGCGGCGCTCGTCGGCGGCGGCGAGGCCCGGGAAGCCGATGAGGACGTTGGCCTGCTCGGTCGGCCGGTGCACGAGCGAGAGCGCGCTGCCGCGCGCGTACGCCGCCTCGCGGCCCACGCGCCGGGCGACGGGCGCCGACGGCACCGAGAGGTCCCAGCCGTCGGAGTGGAGCACGCGCTCGAGCTGCGCCACGAGCGACTCGTGCTCGACGGCTCCGGCGACCGTCACGACGAGGTCGCGCGGGCTGTAGGCGGCGCGGTAGTGGGCCCACACCGCCTCGCGCGTGGCCTCGCGGATGGTCTGCGGGCTGCCGCCGATCGGACGGCCGAGCGGGTGCTCGCCGAACACCGCCTCGAACAGGCGCTCTCCGGCCACATCGGCCGGATCGTCGTCGGCCATGGCGAGCTCCTCGAGGATGACCCCCCGCTCCGTCTCGAACTCGTCGGGGTCGAGGAGGCTCGACGTCACCATGTCGCCCAGGACCTCGACGGCCATCGGGAGGTCGCGGTCCTGCACTTTGGCGTAGTAGCAGGTGTACTCCTTGGCGGTGAGCGCGTTGTGCTCCCCGCCCACCGAGTCGAAGGCCACGGCGATGTCGAGCGCCGAGCGCGAGCGCGTGCCCTTGAAGAGCAGGTGCTCGAGGAAGTGGGTCGAGCCGAAGTTCGACGGCGCGGCGGGGCGGTCGCCCTCTGCAGCGCGGGCGGGCTGCTCGTCGCGCGACCCGGCGGCGACCCAGAAGCCGATGGTCGCGCTGCGGGCGCCCGGGACGGCCTCGCTCAGGATGCGCAGGCCGCTGGGCAGGACGGAGCGGCGGACCAGCGATCCACCTGCCGCCCGGACCGTCGTCTCGGGCTGGTCGAGGGGAAGTGCGACGCCGTGGTTCATCCGACCCACACTAGATGACCGGGCGCCGACGTCGGCGTCTGACGGCGGGTCAGCGCTGAGCGCGCTCGAGCGCCGCCAGGTGAGGAGCATCGAGCTCAATCGAGACTGCGCGCACGAGCGTGTCGATCTCGGCCGGCGAGGACGGCGCGACGGACGCGGCCGTCACGCCCGGGCGGGCGAGCAGCCAGGCCAGCGCCACGGCCGCGGTGCTCGCCGACAGCTCGGCGCCGATCGCATCGAGCGCCGTGAGGACCCGCCGCCCGCGCCGACCCAGGTGCACCGATGCCAGAGCGCCCTCGGGCAGCGCGCGCAGCTCGCGGCGGGTGCGCGCCGAGCCGTGCAGGAACCCGTGCGCGAGAGGAGCCGTCGAGACGACCGAGAGGCCCTGACCGGACGCCACCAGCCCGAGGTCCCCCTCGGCCTCCGAGCGCTCGAGCAGGCTGTAGCGGACCTCCACCCCGGCGAAGCGGGGCAGGCCGTGCCCGGCGAGCACGCGCGCCTCGAAGAGCTCCTCGGGCGCGAATCCGGAGGCGATGACCGTGCGGACCTGGCCGCGGGCCAGCAGCACCTCCACCGCACTGAGGAGCTCGTCGAGGCGCCCGGCGCCGTCGGGGCGCACGGAGAGGACGTCGAGGCGATCGGTGCGCAGGCGCCGCAGCGACTCCTCCACCCGGGCGACGAGGGCGCGGGGCGAGGGCTCGGCGCCGGCCCCGGGTCCCAGGCGGCCGAGGAGCTGGAAGCGGTCGCGATCGCGGTGGCCCGCCAGCCAGCGCCCCACCGTCTCCTCGCCCGCGGCCGAGGCCGCGGTGTCGGTGACCACGACGCCGTTCCCGCCCCACGCCGCGTAGCGCTCGAACAGCTCGGGGCCGCCCTCCGCGCCCCGGCGACCGAGGACGGCGGCGTCGAGCAGGAGGGGGAACAGCGCCTGAGCGGAGTCGCCCAGCGAGCGGCGCACGGTGTGGGCGACGACCGGACCGGTGTCGCTGACGGACCCCTCGGACGCGGTGGCGAGTGCTCCGTGACGCGAAGTCCTCACCGTCGCGCGGGCCTTCAGCCTCGGCACGCCACCACTCTCCCTGCGGCGGCTCGGGTCCCGCCACGACCGAGAGTAGTCGAGCGCCGAGCGGGCGCCGCGAGGCGGTGCGGGACGGTTCACCAGATCGTTACACGGGCGACTCCTCCCCCGCTGCGAAGCTCCTCCGCTGTCCACCGATGACGGTGCGGCGCCCCCTTCGCGACCACGCGCCGGGGCTAGATTCGGGCCTCATGGAGCCCCTCACCCCGCCCCCGTCCGCACCCTGGTGGACCAGCGCCGTCGTCTACCAGATCTACCCCCGCTCGTTCGCGGACTCGAACGGCGACGGCATCGGCGACCTCGGCGGCATCCGCTCCCGACTCGACCACCTGGCCGATCTCGGCGTCGACGTGGTGTGGCTGTCGCCGGTCTACCCGTCGCCGCAGCACGACAACGGCTACGACATCTCGGACTACGAGGACATCGACCCCCTCTTCGGCGACCTCGCGGAGTTCGACCTCCTGCTCGCCGAGGCGCACGAGCGCGGCCTCCGCATCGTGATGGACCTCGTGGTCAACCACACGAGCGACGAGCACGCGTGGTTCGCCGAGTCGCGCTCCTCGCGCGAGAACCCGAAGCGCGACTGGTACTGGTGGCGGAAGGGACGCGCCGCGGCGGGCGGGTCGCCCGAGCTCGACGCGGCCGCGGAAGCCGGCCTGGAGGTCGCCGAGCCCAACGGCTGGCGCTCGTACTTCTCCGGCCCTGCGTGGACGCGGGACGCCGCGACGGACGAGTACTTCCTCCACCTGTTCGCGGTGCAGCAGCCCGACCTCAACTGGGAGAACCCCGAGGTGCGCCGCGCGGTGCACGCGATGATGAACCGCTGGCTCGACCGGGGCGTCGACGGCTTCCGGATGGACGTCATCAACCTGGTGTCGAAGAACCTCGACGAGATCGACGGGACGGGCGGCGGGACCGGCATCGTCGGCGGAGTCGGCCCGCGGCTGCACGAGTACCTGCGCGAGATGAACGAGGCCGTGTTCGCCGGCCGCGAGGGCGCGTACCTGACGGTCGGCGAGATGCCGGGAGTGACGCTCGAGGAGGCCGCCCTCGTCACCGATCCCGAGCGCCGCGAGCTCGACATGGTGTTCCAGTTCGAGCACGTCGGCATCGACCACGGCGTCGACAAGTTCCACCCTGTGCCGCTGGACCTGGTCGCGCTCAAGGCGAATCTCGCCCGCTGGCAGGACGGCCTCGCCGAGCGCGGCTGGAACAGCCTCTACCTGAACAACCACGACCAGCCGCGGCTGGTGTCGCGCTTCGGCGACGACGGACTGTTCCGCTACGAGTCGGCGACGCTCTGGGCCACCCTCCTGCACCTGCAGCGCGGCACGCCCTACATCTACCAGGGCGAGGAGATCGGCATGACGAACGTGCCCTTCTCGGGCATCGAGGACTTCCGCGACGTCGAATCGCTGAACTACTACGCCGAGGCGGTCGGCGACCGCGGCGAGGACCCGGAGCAGGTGCTGGCGGGACTGCGCGCGCAGAGCCGCGACAACGCCCGAACCCCGGTGCAGTGGGACGGCACCCGGAACGCCGGCTTCACGACGGGCGAGCCGTGGATCCCGGTGAACCCCAACTCCGCCGAGCTGAACGTGGCCGCCGACCGCGCCGCGGAGCGCTCGGTCTTCGAGTACTACCGGGCGCTGATCGCGCTCCGGCACGCCGACGAGACGGTCCAGCTGGGCCGGTTCTCGCTGCTCGAGCCCGAGCATCCGGCACTCTTCGCGTTCACCCGCACCGGCGCGAGCGAGCTGCTCGTCGTCGGCAACGTCTCGGGAGAGCCGCTCGAGGTGCCGCTGCTCGAGGAGTGGACGAACGCCGAGACGGTGCTCGGGAACGTCCCGGGTGCCGCGGGAACCACGCTCGGTCCGTGGGAGGCGCGCATCCTGCGCCGCTGACCGGGGGCGGGGGTCCTCGGGGACCCCCGCCTCACGCGGAGGCGCGGTCGAGCTGGGCGATCTCGCTGCGGGTCAGCGGCAGGGCGGCCGCTCCGAACACGGACTCGAGCTCGGCGGCGCCCCGTGCGCGGACGATCGCGGCCGAGACCTCCTGGTGCGAGAGCACCCAGGCGAGGGCGACGGTGCCGGGGTTCGTGCCGTGCGCCTCGGCGACCTCGTCGAGGACGGCCAGCACCTTCGTGCCGTGGCGCCCGACGTAGTCGAGGGCCGCCTCGAACATGACCGACTGCGGCTCGTCCGAGCGGTGGCGCAGGACACCCGTGAGGAAGCCGCTCGCGAGCGGCAGGCGCGCGAGCGTGCCCAGGCCCTGGCGCTCCACCTCCGGGGCGACCTCGGACTCGTAGTGCTTGCGCTCCATGAGGTTGTACTCGGCCACCACGACAGAGAAGACCGGGAGGCCCTGGAGGGTCGCGACCTCGTGGGCGCGGGCGAGAGCTTCGCCGCTGAAGTGCGCGGCGCCGAGGGCGCCGACGGAGCCGTTCGCGAGGAACGGGGCGACGGCCGCGAGGCTCTCCTCGATCGGCACCTCCGGGTCCTCGCTGTCGAACGAGAGCAGATCGATGCGGGTGCCCAGGCGCTCGAGGCTGCCCTCGACGGCTGCTCGCACGTCTCCGGGCGCCAGGCCCGGTGCGTCCGGGTGGCGGCCGACCTTCGTGGCGACGAGCATGCGCTCGCGAGCACCGCTCGCCTCGAGCCAGCGCCCGATCATGTACTCGCTGCGCCCCGTGGCGTAGTGGTCGGCGGTCGAGATCAGCGTGCCGCCGAGCGCGGCGAACGCGTCGAGCGCCTCGGTGGTGTCGTCGATCCCGGCGGCCCAGCCGAAGACGGAGCCGTCGAGGGCGAGCGGGTGCACGGGGAGGCCGGTGAAACCGAGGGTGCGGTGGTGCCCAGGAGGCGTCTCCGGCTCGAGGGCCAGGGGCGTCGGGTCGGTCACGGTGTTCCTCCGGTCGGGGCGGTGCGACGGCGCGGTTCCGCCACGCTACCTCATCGGCCCGGGAACGACGGACGCCCGCCCCACCGGAGTGGGACGGGCGTCACGACGTGCGGGAGGGATCAGCTCTCGACGGGAGCCTCGACCGGCGCCTCGGCGTCGGCCTCCTCGGCCACGACGGGCGCGAGGGACAGCTTGCCGCGATCGTCGATCTTGGTGATCTGCACGAGCAGCTTCTGGCCGACTCCGAGGACGTCCTCGACGTTCTCGACGCGCTTGCCACCGGCGAGCTTGCGCACCTCGCTGATGTGCAGCAGTCCGTCCTTGCCGGGCAGCAGCGAGACGAACGCGCCGAACGTGGCGAGCTTGACGACGGTTCCGAGGAACTGCTCGCCGACCTCGGGGTTCGTCGGGTTCGCGATCGCGTTGACCTGGGCACGGGCGGCCTCGGCCGACGGTCCGTCGACGGCGCCGATGTAGACGGTGCCGTCCTCCTCGATGGAGATGTCGGCGCCGGTCTCGTCCTGGATCGCGTTGATCGTCTTGCCCTTGGGGCCGATCAGCTCGCCGATCTTGTCGACGGGGATCTGCACCGAGATCACGCGGGGCGCGGTCGGGGCCATCTCGTCGGGCTGGTCGATCGCGGCCGTGAGCACGGCGAGGATCGTGCTGCGCGCGTCCTTGGCCTGCTTGAGCGCGGCGTCGAGGACCGACGACGGGATGCCGTCGAGCTTCGTGTCGAGCTGGATCGCGGTGACGAACTCGGCGGTGCCGGCGACCTTGAAGTCCATGTCGCCGAGCGCGTCCTCGGCGCCCAGGATGTCGGTCAGCGCCGCGTAGCGGGTCTGACCGTCGACGACGTCGGACACGAGGCCCATCGCGATGCCCGCGACCGGGGCGCGCAGCGGCACACCGGCGTTGAGGAGCGACAGGGTCGAGGCGCAGACGGAGCCCATCGACGTCGAGCCGTTGGAGCCGAGAGCCTCGGACACCTGGCGGATCGCGTAGGGGAACTCCTCGCGCGAGGGCAGCACCGGCACGAGGGCGCGCTCGGCGAGGAAGCCGTGCCCGATCTCGCGACGCTTCGGCGACCCGACGCGACCGGTCTCACCGGTCGAGTAGGGCGGGAAGTTGTAGTGGTGCAGGTAGCGCTTCTTGGTGACGGGCGACAGCGAGTCGATCTGCTGCTCCATCTTGAGCATGTTCAGCGTGGTGACGCCCATGATCTGGGTCTCGCCGCGCTGGAAGATCGCCGAGCCGTGGACGCGCGGGATGACCTGCACCTCGGCGTCGAGCGGACGGATGTCGGCCAGGCCGCGACCGTCGATGCGGACGCCGTCGCGGAGGATGCGTCCGCGGACGACGACCTTCGTGACGCCCTTGTAGGCGGCGGAGACCTGTCCGTAGGCCTCGGCCGAGAGCTGACCGGACGCGATGCGCTCGGCGATCTGCTCCTTGACCTTCGCCTTGAGGACGTCGTCGGCGTCCTGGCGCTCGGTCTTGTCGGCGATCGAGTAGATGCGGACGAGCTCGTCGTAGCTGAGCTCGGCGACGTTGTCGTAGGTCTCCTGCGCGTAGGGCAGGAACACCGGGTAGTCCTTCACGGGCTTCGCGGTGTTCGCGGCCATCTTCGCCTGCGCCTCGACGAGCGCGCGGATGAAGGGCTTGGAGGCCTCGAGGCCCTGAGCCACGACGGTCTCGTCGGGCTTGGTGGCGCCCGCCTTGATGAGGTTCCAGGAGCCCTCGGTCGCCTCGGCCTCGACCATCATGATGGCGACGTCCGAGGAGCCGTCCTCGTTGGTGACGACGCGGCCCGCGACGGTGAGGTCGAAGACGGCGTTCTCGAGCTGCGAGGCCTTGGGGAACGCGATCCACTGGTCGTTGCCCGAGCCGTCCGACATGAGCGCGAGGCGCACACCGGCGATGGGGCCCGAGAAGGGCAGTCCCGAGATCTGGGTCGAGGCGCTCGCGGCGTTGATCGCGAGGGCGTCGTAGAACTCGTCGGGAGCGATGCTCAGGACCGTGATGACGATCTGGACCTCGTTGCGCAGGCCCTCGACGAACGAGGGGCGCAGCGGCCGGTCGATCAGACGGCAGACCAGGATCGCCTCTGTGGAGGGGCGGCCCTCGCGGCGGAAGAACGAGCCGGGGATCTTGCCGGCGGCGTAGGAGCGCTCCTCGACGTCGACGGTCAGCGGGAAGAAGTCGAAGTTGTCCTTCGGGTTCTTCGACGCCGACGTGGCCGAGAGGATCATCGTGTCCTCGTCGAGGTACGCGGCGACCGCTCCCTGAGCCTGCTGCGCGAGGCGGCCGGTCTCGAAGCGGACGGTGCGGGTGCCGTACGAGCCGTTGTCGAGAACGGCTTCGGCGAATGTGATTTCAGGACCTTCCAAGAGGTTCTGTCTCCTTCAACGTATGCAGCGGCGCCCGTTCTGGGCACCGGCGTTCGTCGGAGCAGAGTTCCGGTCAGGAATCGAGACGATTCCACGGCAGGGCGTCGCGCCGTGCCGTCGTGTGGAGGGCGTTCGTGCTGGCCACCAGTAGAAAAGCTCCGGGTCGCCTCCTGTGCGACGACGCCGCACCTGTGAACCGGGACTCCACCACCGAGGACCAGCTTCCTGCCGGCCTGCTCCGTGGTTCGAACCCGGTGACGGCCGGCGGCCGCTGCGGATTCGGAACCGGTTCATGCTATCAGGGCGGGTGCTCCAGGGCCAGGAAGCGGGGTGCCGCGCGGTGCGGGGTGCCGGTCAGCCGCGGGTCTCGTGCATCAGGAGCTGCACCCGGAGCGCGCCCTTGACCGTCACGATCCGAGCGGGCACGCGAGGCTGCTTCCCCGCCTCCGACAGTCGCGAGAGTGCCGCGTCGACGACGTTCTCGAGCCCGCGCGGCACGAAGCCGACGAGGTCGGAGGGCCGGTGGTTCGCGAACAGGCGGACCGGCATGGGCGCGTCCACGCGCTCCTCCTCGAGAGTGCGGCGCGGGATGACCGCCGTGATCTCGTCCTCGCCGAGCGCGAGCACCCGGGCGAGCTCCTCCTGGTGCGGCGTGCTGTCGGCGAGGGTGAGCAGCGTGTCCCCGCGGCGGGACTTGGGCAGGAGGTCGTAGTCGTAGTCGTCGAGCTTCCCCGATCCGCGGTCGTTCGCGGGCAGGGGGTTCTGGTCGTCGCGGTCGCGGCCGAAGGAGAAGAGCTTCATGCCCCCATTGTGACCGCCGACGGGCCTGCGCGAGGTGCCCGGATCAGGCTCGGGAGCGGAGCATCCGGCCGATCGCGGCGAGCACCAGCACCAGCACCACGGCGACGAAGGCGAGGAGGACGGGGACGGCGGGCAGGAACGCCAGCGCGGCGCCGATCGCGAGGACCGGCACCGCGAGACCGAGGTACGCCGCGAGGAACATGCCTGCCAGCACCTCGCCGCGCGCGGCGTCGGAGGCGAGGGAGCCCGCGACCGCGAGGGACAGGCGGAAGAGGAGCCCGACTCCGGCGCCGGCGAGCACTCCCCCGGCCACGAAGGGCGCGACGGCGGCGGCGACCGCGCCGACCGCGACCAGGACGAGGCCGACGGTGAGAGCGGCCGCCGAGAGCAGCAGCGCCGGGCGGGCGGACAGCCGTGCCGACACCAGCTGCGCCACCGCTCCTGCGGCGAAGACCCCGAACGACACCGCGCCGGCGAGCAGGTGCGACGTCTCGCCGAAGCGGACGGCGAGGAAGGTCGGGGCGAGCGAGGTGAAGAGGCCGAAGACGGCGAAGCCCGCGAACGCGCCGACCGCGGCCGAGAGGAAGGCGCCGCGCGACTCGGCGGGGACGGCGAGCCGCTGCGGGCGGTAGGCGGGCAGGATCTCCCGGCGCTCGACGGTCTCCGGCACCAGCGCCACTGCGACGCCCAGCACGACGAGCAGCACGAGGAAGACCTCGTAGGGCACGACGAGCGGCCGGTCGACCGTCACGGCGAGGATCCCGCCGACGAGCGGGCCGAGCGCGAGTCCGCCCATGTTGACGAGGGTCGAGACGGCGCGCGAGGTTCCCGGGCCCTCGTCGGGACGCGCCACCGCGCGCAGCTCGGACAGGTGCGCGGTCGCGGTCGCCGTGAGGGCGCCGACTCCGAGGCCGGTCAGCAGGCGTGCGACGAGCAGCCCGGGCACCTCCGGCCAGAGCAGGAACACGACGGCGGCGAGCACCTCCACGAGGATCGACGCGAGCAGGATGCGGCGCCGTCCGAGCCAGTCGCTGACGTGGCCCGCGAGGAAGAGGCTGGCGACGACTCCGACCGCGTAGGCGGCGAAGACGACCGTCACGACGACGGCGGGGAAGCCGTCGCGCTCCTGGTAGATCGCGTAGAGCGGAGTGGGGACCGTCGAGAACGCCATGACGGTCAGGAAGGCGACGGCGATCACCCAGAAGCCGTGCCGATGCGGGAGCTCGGGGCGGCGGGAGCGGGCGGGGGCGGTGGGGCGGGTGGTGAGGTCCGATGCGGTCACGTGATCAGAGTCCTCCCGGGCACTGTGCGTGTCCAACGGAGGATCTCGGTCCGATTGATCGGTTTCGACGCATAATGTGCGCATGGACGATCGTCAGCTCGCCGCCTTCGTCGCGGTCGCCGAGGAGCTCCACTTCACCCGGGCCGCTGCACGGCTGTTCGTGGTGCAGTCGACGCTCTCGGCCAGCATCCGCGCGCTCGAGCTCGAGCTCGGCTCGGCGCTGTTCGAGCGCTCGACGCGCCGGGTCGCGCTGACCGCGGTGGGCGAGGCGCTGCTCCCCGAGGCGCGGAGGGCGATCGACGGCCTCGACCGGATGCGCTCGCTCGCCGCCGAGGACGCGGCGGGACTGCGCGGCCGCGTCCGGGTGGGGACCTTCTCGGGGATGGACCTCGTCGACCTGCCCGGGGCGCTCGGGGCGTACCGGCGACGGCATCCGCTCGTCGATCTGCTGCTGAGGACCTCGGCCACCGGATCCACCGGGCTCGCCGAGGACCTGCGCCGCGGGCGGCTGGACGCGGCCCTGCTCGCGCTGCCGAGCGGCGAGCTCGCGGATCTCGCGGCGACTCCGCTCGTGCGCAGCGGCTACGTGCTGCTGGTCGCCGACGGGCATCCGCTCGCCGAGGCGACGGCACCTGTGCCGGCGGACCTGACGGGCGAGACCTTCGTCGACACTCCCGGCGGCTTCGGCAACCGGGTGAGCGTGGACCGGGCCTTCCTGGCCGAGGGCGTGCCCCGGCGGGTGGCGACCGAGGTGGCCGACCTGCCCGGGATCCCCCGCTTCGTGCAGGCGGGTCTGGGGGTGGCGGTCGTGCCGCGCGTCGGAGTGGCTCCACTCGCGGGCGTCACCGCGATCGACCTCGACTGGCCGGGGCTCGAGTGGGAGCTCTCGGTCTGCACGGCGGCGCAGCCGTCCGCGGCGGTCCAGGCGCTCACCGCGCTCCTCCGGGAGCGCCGGGACGCTCAGACGTGCTGAACCCGCCCTAACCCTCGAGCAGCGGGCCGCGGACGATCGAGTCGCCCGAGTGCGCCGGATCGCCGTCGAGCGGCTCCTCGGAGACGTCGACGAGCGGGTACTGCGCGAGGTCGAGATCGGCCGGGACGGCGAAGCGCCCCTCGGTGCCGTCGAGCGCCCCCAGGGGCACGAGTGCCGACGCGTCGGCCGCGAGGAGCCAGACCTCGCGGTAGCCGTCGCCGGAGCCGTCGGTGTCGAGATGCACGACGAGCTCGCGACCGCCGTCGACGTCCTCGAGCTCGGCGGTGCCCGTCGCTCCCTGCCAGGCCGGGAAGGCCTCGAGCTCGGCGCTCGCCAGCACGACGGCATCAGCGCCGGTCCGCGACGCCTGCCACCACGCACCGCCCGCGACGCCGACCACGAGTGCCGCGCAGGCGGCGACGGCCGTGAGGACGAGGCGGCTCGTGCGGCGTCGGCGGCGGCGCTCGGGACGGTGCCGCGCGGTCGAGTCGGACGCGGTCGGGCCGGACGCGGACGAGTGGGCCGCAGAGGAGCCGGACGCGCCCGAGCCCCCGGGCGCGGACTCCGCGTCGGCGACCGGGAGCGCCACCGGCGCCGCCACGGGCTCCTCCAGGCCGAGCTCGTCGCGGATGCGGGTCCACACCGCGGCCGACGGCGACTCGAGCTCGAGCGCACGGGTGTCGCGGCCCAGCTCGGCGACGTGCCCGAGCTCAACGAGCTGCCGGGCGCAGTCGGGGCACTCGGCGAGGTGAGCGTCGGCGCCGTCGGTCGACTCCTCGCCGAGAGCGAGCAGGGCGATCTCGTCGGGATCCAGGTGGGTCACGGGGTGCTCACCTCCAATCGGGTGCGGAGTCTGTCGAGGCTGCGGCGGATGTGGCTCTTGACGGTGCCGAGCGGGAGCCCGGTGCGCTCCGCGATCTCGGTGTGGGTCAGGTCGTCGTAGAAGGCGAGGCTCATGACCCGGCGCGGGACCGGGTCCAGCCGCGCGAGCTCGTCCGCGACCAGGACCTTGGCCTCCAGATCGACCGGGGTCGCCCCCTCCTCGATCGGAGCGACCGCGACGAGGGCCTGGGTGAGACGGCGCTCCCTCGAGCGGTTCTCGTGGGCGTCGGCGATGCGGTTGCGCGAGATGCCGACCAGCCAGGCGCCGAGGGCGGCTCGGCCGGGATCGAAGTTCTGCCGGCCGGTCCAGGCCGAGACGAAGACGCGCTGCACGACGTCCTCGGCGTCTCCGCGATCGCCCAGCGAGCGAAGGGCCAGGGTGAACAGCAGGGGCGACCAGCGCGCGTAGGCCTCGGAGAGCGCCGACTCGTCGCCCGCCGAGAAGCGGAGCCCGAGACGGTGCACGACGGCGCGCTCGTCCTCGGCCCCGTCGAGGGGCTCGCTGGGAAGGGCGTCGGACAGTTCGATACTCCTGAGGTGAGGACGGCGCGGTGCCCGAGCGGCGGGCTGCGCTGCGGCGGTCGCTGCGCTCATCGTACGCGGGGCGGTCGCGGTCGCGGAGTCACGGTGACGGCACCGCCGTGACGACGACGTTGCTGAGGTAGTGGCGCGTGTCGTAGTCGAAGTCGCCACCGCAGGTGATGAGCACCAGGCGGGTCGCGCCGTCGCGGGTGAAGACGGCGGAGAGGTCGACCGAGCTCTTCTCGGTGGTCTCGACCGTCGAGACGGTGAAGGAGCGCTCGACGCCGTCCTCGCCCGTGAGGCGGACGGTCTGACCCGGCTGCGCCTTCTTCAGCTCGGCGAACGGGCCGAGCCCGTAGGTGAGCGAGTCGACGTGCGCGGCGACGACGATCGTGCCGTCGGGCTCGTCGAGACCGGCGCCGAAGCGGTACCAGCCGGCGACATCGGTGTCGGGGACGAGCTCCATGGTGCCGTCGTCGGCGACTCCGACGGGCTCGAGGGGCATGTCGACCGGCAGCCCGTCGACGACGAGCCTGGTCGGCGCGACGACCGCGGGAGCGGGGGTGGCACCGAGGCTCGCATCCGCGAGGGGCACGGAGGGCACAGCGGGAGGTGACGAGGAGGGGATCGCGGTCGGCGCGGACGAGGGCTGTTCCGACGAGACGCTCGCGTCAGGGGCGGGCACGACCCCGGCCGCCTGTGCCGAGCATCCGGCGAGGCCCGCGCCGACCGCGATCGACCCGATCGCGACGAGGACGCGCAGACGGAAGGGGCTCCGGCTCATGACGTCCTCCAGTGTCGAGATCGGGCGGACCGGTCCGGACGCGCTCCAGCGCGTCCGGACCGGTGGTTCGTGCCGCGGGTCAGCGTCCCGCGGCGGCCTTGCGACGGCCGATCAGGGTCGCTCCGGCGAGACCGAGAGCGGCGAGGGCGGCAGCGCCCCACCATCCCGCGGCGGCGTCGGTGCGGTTGTCGGCGGCGAGTCCGGCCTCGCCGGCGGGGACGCCGGACGGGGTCGAGTGCAGGCCGTCGATGGTCTGCGTCGCGAGAGCGAGGTTGCCCTTGTCGAGGCTGCCCCAGGCGTAGACGATCGTGTTCACGCCCTCCTGGACCTGGACGTCGGCCGGGCCGATGACCGGGGCGGTCGTTCCGGTCGCCGCGACGACGGTCGAGATCGTCGCCGGAGCGAGGTTCAGGATGCCCTCGTTCGGGTTGGTGACGTTGGTCAGGACGGGCGAGCCGCCGGCCAGGATGTCGACGGCCGGAGCGGCGGCGATGTGACGGACGGTGAGCCGGCCCTCACCCGCGGCGGTCGCGGAGATGTCGTTCGGGAACAGCGTCGCGGTGGGGGTGTTGTCGGTCTTCAGGTGCGCGGCGACGGTGTAGCTCTTGCCCGCCTCCAGGGCGAGGTCGACCGGGCCGATGACCGGGGCGCTCGCGTCGGCCGCGTCCGCAGCCGTGATCGCCACGGTGTAGGTGCCGGTCGGCAGGTCCAGCGGGCCCGCGAGGGTGCCGGGGGTGAAGTCGTCGAGCGTCAGTGCTCCGTTGACGTACACGTCGACCGGGGTGTCGGGGACCGCGTGGAGGACGTACAGGTCGGCCGAGTCGGCGTCCGCGGCGTTCGCCGGTGCGGCGGCGAGCCCGACGACGGCCAGGGTGCCGACGCAGGCGCCGGTCAGGAGACGACGGGAGAAGCGGGTGGTGTTCACGGTGTTCCTCTTTCACGATGGGACCCGGTGAGGGGTCGGTGGGTGCTCGAGAAGGGCCTTCACGGACTACTTCCGGACGGAGGCCGTCGACGGATGCACGCAGCCGGGAATTTGTTCGAGGAATTCCGATCCGTCCCGCTCCTGCTCCCGATAAGGCCTGGTCGGCGCCGCATCCCGGGGTTACGATCCCGACGAGAGGGAGTCCCGGATGGTGCGACGCAGCACGCCCGCGACCGCGTCGGGCACGCGGAGATCTCCCGCGCGGCTCGGGCGCCCCCCGGCTCCTGGGCGTCGCCGCAGCGGCCGCCGCCGCCTCGGCCGTGCTGGTCCTGGCGCTGGGCTCGCTCGCGCCTCTCGCCGACCTGCCCGCCTCGGCGGGCGCGGCACCCGCGGCGTGCGCGGACGCGCAGGAGCTGCTCGCCCCCTCCCCCGGTCTCGGCGATCCCGATCCGGGACGACTGCTCGCCTGCTCCGACCGGGACCACCGGATCCTGACGATCCACAACCGCACGCCCGTCGTCTGGGTCCTCGGGGACGCCTCCGTCCGCGGTGTCGTCAGCCGGGCGGGAGGGGTGAGCGGGCTGCTGAGCTCCTACGCCGCCCGCTCGGGACGGGGTCTGCTCGTCGCGCCGGGAGCGTCCGTGTCGGTCTCTCCCGGGCCCGGCACGCTCCGGCCGCGCCCTGACCGCGAGGCGACGCGGCTGCACCTCGCCCTGACGGCGATCGTCGAGGCGCAGGACGCCGCGGAGGCGACCCTGCCGCCGAGGGCACCGCGCTCCCTCGTCCGCTCGGCCGCGCTCACCTGCGCACTCGCTCTCAGCGGAGGCGCCGAGGGCTGGTCGCTCACCGAGCCGGAGGCACTCGATCGCGCGGCGTCGACGGCCGGCTGCGCGCACGCGTGGCGGGCGGCGTCGTCGCGCGCCGCCGCCGACGGCTGGCGGCTGCCGCCGCTCGTCGAGCTGGGGGGATCCTCCGCCGGGCGGGGGGCGAGCACTCGCTCCCGCACCGCCGAGGACTGGTTCGAGTCGGCCGGCGGGTGGAGCTGGGGCGGGGTCGAGCGCCCGGTCCGGACCTGACGAAGCTCCCCCGGGAACGCGGAACGGGCCGCCCTCCGCGAGGAGGACGGCCCGTTCGGCAAGAAGTTCGCGGTGTCATCGAGACCCCGCGCTCGCTCCCGGAGGAACTAGCGGCGGAGGCCGAGACGCTCGATCAGCGCGCGGTAGCGGTTGATGTCCACGTCCGACAGGTAGCCGAGGAGTCGGCGACGCTGACCCACGAGCAGCAGCAGGCCACGACGCGAGTGGTGGTCGTGCTTGTGCTCCTTGAGGTGCTCGGTGAGGTCCTTGATCCGGCGGGTCAGGACGGCCACCTGGACCTCGGGGGACCCGGTGTCACCGGGGTGGGTCGCGTACTCTTCGATGATCGCCTTCTTGACATCTGCTTCGAGTGCCATAGGTGGATCCCCTCTCTCTCGTTGCGCGGTGCCCGGCGCCTGATGCGTGGGCTCTCTTGATCCGCGGCCGTCGAACGGCAACCGGACGAGCTTACCAGAGCGGAGCCCGTCTCGGGGCAGGGGCTCAGGCTCCGACGGCCCGGTTCCAGAGGACGACGAGCCACGGCGAGACGAGCAGCTCCCAGTAGACGAGGACGAGCAGGTTCAGCACCACCGCGATCCAGCCGGCGATCGGCGGGCGCTTCTCGCGGCGGCGGGCGCGGATCGACGACACTCCGAGCAGGATCCCGACCAGCAGGAGCGCGTGGATCAGCGCGGTGTAGAGGACGCCGACGACGAGATCGCTCACCGCGCGGTCGCCGGGGTAGGCGCCCAGGGAGATCAGGGAGTACCAGACGAAGAACGAGATCGGCACCGTGACGACCGCGATCGCCATGCCCGACAGGGCGGCTCCGTAGCGGCGCCACAGTGCGGCGACGCGCCCGCCGGACGCCGGGGAGGCGGCGGTGCGGGTCCGCGGGCGGGACGCGGCGCGCGTCGGCGCCGCCGTGCGGGTCGGCGCGGCGGTGCGGGTCGGCGCGGCGGTGCGGGCCGAGCGGCGCGGGGAGTCTGCTCCGGCCGCTCGCGACGCGGGGGCGGCCGGACGTCGGGGCGCGCCGTCGGATGACGTGCTCATGCCCACCACCCTAGAGGGTCCGCCGCGCGCGTCCCCGCCGGGCCGCAACGCGCGCCCGAGCGCACCGCAGCGCGCGCCCGAGCACAATGGAGCAGGTGAGCCAGCTCCCCCGCGCGCCCCGGCGCAGCCACGTCCTCGACGTCTCGCCGCTCCGGGAGTCCCCCGCGTTCGCCCGGCTGTGGGCCGGCAACGTGATCTCGGGCATCGGCGGGCAGATGACGATCGTCGCCGTCGGCCTCCACATCTACGAGCTCACGGGGTCGACCCTCGCCGTCGCGATGGTCGGCGTCGTGGCGCTGGTGCCGACGGTGATCGCGGGGCTCTACGGCGGCATGCTTGCCGATGCGTTCGACCGCCGCCTCGTGCTGCTCCTGTCGGCCCTCGTCGCCTGGGGCTCGACGGCCGGGATCGCCGCGCTCGCCTGGCTGGGCGCCGAGACCCCGCTGACCCTCTACGTCCTGACCGCGCTGAACGCCGTCGCGACGACCGTCATCGTGGCCACGAGGATGACGCTCGCGCCGCGGCTGCTCCGCCCGGAGCTGGTCCCCGCGGCCGCCGCGCTGGGCGGGATCGCCGGCGGCGTGGAGGTCACGGTGGGTCCGGCACTCGCGGGCGTCCTGGTGGCGGGCGTCGGCTTCCCGCTCACCTACACGATCGACGTCGTCCTGTTCCTCGCGGCGTTCCTGGGCATCGTGGGACTGCCGGCGCTGGTCCCCGAGGGCGAGCGGCAGCGGCCGGGACTCGAGTCGCTGCGGTTCGGGCTGCGATTCCTGCGCGGGGCGCCGAACATCCGGATGTCGTTCCTGGTCGACATCGTCGCGATGACCTTCGGGCAGCCGCGCGTCGTCTTCCCCGCCGCGGCGGCGCTCCTGCTGGGCGGAGGCGCGGTCACGGTCGGGGTCCTCACCGCGGCCTTCGCCGTCGGAGCACTGCTCAGCGGCGTCTTCTCGGGCCGGCTCACCGGCGTCCGGCGGCAGGGCTTCGCCATCGGCCGGTCGATCCAGGTCTACGGCGCGTTCATCGCGGCGTTCGGAGCGGTGCTCCTGACCGCCGCTCTGGTGCGGCACGACTCCTCGGTGCCGAACCTCGCCTTCATCGGCCTCGCCTCGCTCGCCCTGGCGGGCGCCGGAGCGGCCGACAACGTCAGCTCGATCTTCCGGCAGACCATGCTGCAGACCGCGGTGCCCGACAACATGCGCGGGCGGCTGCAGGGCGTGTTCATCGTGGTGGTCACCGGCGGACCGCGGGTGGGCGACCTCTACACGGGTCTCCTCGCCTCGCTGGCGCTGCTCTGGCTGCCGCCGCTGGCCGGAGGGCTCGCGATCCTCGCGATCCTCGCCGCGGTGCTGCGGACGCGGCCGGCGTTCCGCGGTTACGACGCGCTGCATCCGACGGCCTGAGGCGTCCGCCGCGCCCCGGAGCCGGAGCGCGGCGGACGGGGTCACTCCCCCGCGAAGTCGCTGGTGCCGCGTCCGTCGGTGAGGTTCTCGTCCGAGACGGCTCCGCTGTCGTCGTCGCGCCCCTCGACCCGGGTCGGACGGTAGACGTGGAAGCCCTCGTCGTCGTCCTCGAGCTCCCAGACGACCTCGACCTCCTCGCCGTCGATGTCGGCGACGCGGGTGAGGGAGCGCTGGGGTGCTCCGTCGACGAGCTCGAGGCGGATGCTCTCCTGCTCGGCTCCGCTGTCGAGGATGGCTGTGTACGTGGTGGTGTCCATGCCTGAACGGTAGGCACGCCCGCCCGGCGCTCGCCACCCCTTGCGGCCCCCGGGCAGCCGCGTAGCGTCGCCCCCATGACCGACACCGACATCACCCCTGCCAACTCCGACGACGTCGCCCAGATCGCCGAGCTCGTGAAGAGCGCGAAGATCGGGCTGCTCACCACCGTGAACGCGACCGGGCAGCTCGTCAGCCGACCCCTCGCCGCCCAGGACACCGACTTCGACGGCATCCTCTGGTTCTTCACCCAGGACCCCTCGCCCAAGGTCGACGACATCCGCGCGAACCCGAGCGTGAACGTGGCCTTCGAATCGAAGAAGGGCTACCTCTCGGTGGCCGGATCGGCGACCGTCGTGCACGATGCGGCGAAGGTCGACGAGCTCTGGAGCCCGCAGGTCGCGGGCTGGTTCCCCGAGGGCAAGGACGACCCCACCGTCGCGCTCCTGCGCGTCGAGGCCGAGACGGTCGAGCTGTGGGCCTCGGACGAGCCCGGACCCGTGGTGCTGCTGAAGGTGCTCGCCGCCGCGGTGAAGGGCGGACAGCCGGACGTGGGCGAGAACCGCACCGTCTCGTTCGAGTAGGCACCGCTCCCCGCGCTCTCGCGCGCGATGCCTCTCCGGTACGCCCCGCACGGCGTGTCGCGTACTGGAGGGGCATCTCGCGAGGTCGCGCCGAGCGTCAGGGGCCGCCGAAGCGCTCGGTGCGGACGCGCTCGGGGGCGTGGCCCTGGGCGACGAGCGCGGTGGCGACCGCCTCGACGAATGCGGTGGGTCCGCAGACGTAGACGGTGGGCCGGGCCGACGCCGGCAGCACCGCCTCGGCGAGGAGCTCCGGAGTGAGCCTGCCGGCCGGCCGCATCGCACCGGGCGGAGCGACGCGCGTGTAGACCGTGTCGACCGCGACTCCGCCCCGCTCGGCGGGCAGCTCGGCCAGCGCCTGCAGATCGCGCTGGTAGTACGCGAAGACGGGCGAGCGGACGGAGTACAGCAGGCGCATGGGCGCTGAGCTGCCCGTGCGGCCGTGCTCCCGCGCCATCGCCATCAGCGGCACGAGTCCGCTGCCGCCGGCGATCAGCTGCACCGGCTCGGTCTGCTCGGGACGCCAGACGAACCAGCCGCCGATCGGTCCGCGCACCTCCGAGGCTGTCGCCCGCCTCGAGGCCCTCGACCAGGTAGGGCGAGACCTCGCCGTCCTCGAGCCGCTCGACGGCCAGCTCGACGCGCTCGCCGTCGGCGGGGGCTCCGATCGAGTAGGACCTGCTCGCCTGGTAGCCGTCGGGCGCGGTGAGGCGCACGTCGAGGTGCTGCCCGGCGAGGTGGCCCGGCCAGCCTGGGACGCGCAGGGTGATCAGGCGAGAGGTCGGAGTGAGGGGCGCGACCGCCTCCGCCACCGACTCCTGCCACCTCACCGGTAGCGCTCCTCTTTCCACGGGTCGCCGTGCATGTGGTAGCCGTTCTGCTCCCAGAAGCCGGGCTCGTCGCCGGGCATCAGGCGCAGGCTCCTGACCCACTTCGCGCTCTTCCAGAAGTAGAGGTGCGGCACGAGCAGTCGCGCGGGGCCGCCGTGCTCGGCAGCCAGCGGCGCGCCCTCGAAGCTCGTCGCCACCCAGGCCTTCCCGCCGCGGATCTCGGCGAGGGGGAGGTTGGTGGTGTAGCCGCCGAAGCTCTGCGCCATGACGTATCCGGCGTCGCTCTCGATGCCGTCGAGCAAGGTGTCGACCGACACGCCCCGCCAGGTGGTGCCGAGCTTGGACCAGCGCGTCACGCAGTGGATGTCGGTGTGGACGTCCTCCTGCGGCAGGGCCTGGAACTCGTCCCACGACCAGCTGCGCACGCCCGCGGGCCCGGCGTCGATCGAGAAGCTCCACTCGTGGATGTTCGGGGTCGGCCCGATCGAGAGGACGGGGAAGCCGGTCTCGAGGTACTGCCCCGGCGGGATGTCCGGATTCTCGGTGCGCTTGCCGAAGAAGCCCCGCGTGATGATGCCCATGTCCGCCCTCGTCGTCCTCGGGGCCGGGCCCCGGATCGGTGGAAACCGCTCGTCGATCGCCAGGCTATCGCGGGGGCGGCGCGGATCGCCGCTACCGCATCCGGGACGCGCGGGCGAGCCCGGGCCGGTGTCGGCGGTGGGTGCGAGGATCGGCGCATGAGACGAACCGTCGTGCCGCCGTACCTCCTCGTCCGCATCGCCCGCCTCGACGATCCCGCCTTCGCGCGGGCGGCGCGGGCCGCGAGCCGCTCCCTCGAGCAGGACGTGCCGTTCCGGCGGGTCCGGCCGGGCGAGCCGTCCCCCGGTCGGGGCGCCCCCACCGCCACCGCCGCGCCCTCCCCCCGCAACCGCGTCGCCGCCCTGCAGCGCACGATCTCGGACGCGCAGACCACCGAGACGCTCCCCGGCGTCACCGTGCGCACGGAGGGGCAGCCGGCCACCGGCGACGTCGCGGTCGACGAGGCCTACGACGGGCTCGGCGCGATGTCGGCGTTCCTGCAGGAGGCCTACGGCCGCGACTCCATCGACGACGCGTGGCTGCCGCTGGACGCGACCGTGCACTTCGGCGACGACTACGACAACGCCTTCTGGGACGGCTCCCGCATGGTCTTCGGCGACGGCGACGGCCAGGTGTTCCGCCGCTTCACGATCTCGCCCAGCGTGATCGGCCACGAGCTGGCGCACGGGATGACCGAGTACACGGCGAACCTCGTCTACCGGGGGCAGTCGGGGGCGCTCAACGAGTCGATCTCGGACGTCTTCGGCGCGCTGCTCGAGCAGTTCGGCGCCGGACAGGGCGCCGACGAGGCCAGCTGGCTGATCGGCGAGGGCCTCTTCACCGACGAGGTCCAGGGCACGGCGCTGCGCTCGATGATCGCACCGGGCACCGCCTACGACGACGACGTGCTCGGGAAGGACCCGCAGCCGGGCTCGATGGACGACTACGTCGACACCGAGGACGACAACGGCGGCGTCCACATCAACTCCGGGATCCCCAACCGCGCCTTCGCGGTGGCGGCGATCACGCTCGGCGGGACGGCTTGGGAACGGGCCGGGCAGGTCTGGTACGACGTCCTCACCGGAGGGGTGCTCACCGCCACCGCCGACTTCACGACCTTCGCGGGCCTCACGGTCGCCGCGGCGGCCGAGCGCTACGGAGCGGGGTCCGACGTCGAGGAGGCGGTGCGCACGGGCTGGAGCACCGTGAAGGTCGAGCTGCCGTCCGCCTGAGCGGGGTTCACGCCGGGTGCGCTGCCGCCCGCGCCGCTCGGAGACCGGGCGAGTACCATCGCGCGCATGGACGTCATCGTGTCGCGCAGCGGAGGATTCGCCGGACTCCGGCGCGTGTGGCGGGTCGACGTGGAGGAGCAGCCGGACGAGCGCGCCTGGCGCGAGCTTCTCGGCTCTCTGCCGTGGGACGAGGACGAAGCTTCGGCCCCGTCACCGCCGCGTGCCGCGTCCCCCGAGCACGCTGCCGGGCGGCCCGACCGCTTCGTGTACGAGATCCAGGTGCAGACGCACCACGTGCGGCTCGGCGAGACGGAGCTCGACGGTGCCTGGCGCGAGCTGGTCGACCGCGTGAGGAAGGCGCAGCCGCGCTGATCCGCTCGGGGCCGATCCACTCGGGGCCGATCCGCTCGGTGCCGATCCGCTCGGTGCCGATCCGCTGTGCGCAGACCGCCGGACACGACGAAGGCGCAGCACCCGAGAGGGCTGCGCCTTCGCCGTGCGTGCGCCCGGAGGGCGCAACGGGAGGGACTACTTCGTGCCGAGCAGGTCGATCACGAAGATCAGGGTCTTGCCGGACAGCGGGTGCCCGCCGCCCGCGGGGCCGTAGGCCAGTGCCGGCGGGCAGACGAGCTTGCGGCGTCCGCCGACCTTCATGCCGGGGATGCCCTGCTGCCAGGCGCGGATCAGATTGTTCAGGGGGAAGTTGATCGACTGGTCGCGGCTCCAGGAGGAGTCGAACTCCTCGCCGGTGTCGTACTCGACGCCGAGGTAGTGCACCTCGACGGTCGAGCCGGGCTGCGCCTCGGCGCCGTCGCCGACGACGATGTCCTCGACGACGAGGGAATCGGGGGCCGGGCCCTCGGGGGCGTCGACCTCGGGCTTGGTCAGGTTCTCGCTGCTCATGGTCATCGATCTTAGAGCGGGGCGGCCGGGAGCGGGGTGTGCGGGGGCGGGCGGGTGAGGGAACCCGGGGACGTCGAGGGAGCCCGGTGCTACTGGTTCCCTCGACGGGCCGGGGTTCCCTCGGCAGTCACTCGACCAGGGTGAGGCGCTGTGTGGGGCGGGTCATCGCGACGTAGAGGGCGGCGGCTCCGCGCTCGCCGGCCTCGGCGATCAGGCGCGGACGGGCGATGACGACGGAGTCGAACTCGAGGCCCTTCGCCTCGGTGGTGGACAGCACGGCGATCGCGCGGTCGAGACCGGTCGAGCCGCGGCCGACGGCGCGGCCGAACTCCTCCTCGAGGCGCGCGGTGATCGCGTCGAGGTCGGCGTCGGGCGCGATCACGGCGAGGGTCCCCTCCGTCGAGATCTCCTGGTCCTCGCGGAGCGCGCCCAGGACGCGGTCGGGGAGGGTCGCGTCGCCGCGGTCGCGGATCGTGCGGACGGGCCACTCCGTCGAGCGGACCGAGCGGCTCGGAGTGATCTCGAGGCCGTTCTGCCGTGCCGTCCGCTCGGCGAACGCGACGATCTGCGCGGGCGTGCGGTAGTTGACGGTGAGCTCCTCGATGCGCCAGACGGGCGCCTCGCCGGCGCGGCCCTGGCGGCCGAACCCGTCGCGCAGCGCGTCGTCCCAGCTCGACGCGGCGGACGCTCCCGAGGCCTGGGCGACGTCGCCGACGATGGTGAAGGAGCGCATCGGGCAGCGGCGGATGAGCACGCGCCACTGCATCGGGGAGAGCTCCTGCGCCTCGTCGACCACGACGTGGCCGTAGGTCCACGAGCGGTCGGCGGCGGCGCGCTCGGCGGTCGTGCCGAGGCTGGTGCGCTCCGCGAACCCGGCGGCGAGGTCCTTGGCGTTGACGAGACCGTCGACGCCCATGTTGCGGATCGCCTGCTCGGCGTTCTCGATGTCGCGACGGCGCTGCTCCTTCTCGGCCTTCTTCTGCGCGTCGGCGTGGTCGTCGTAGGCGCCGAGGAGCTCGGCGGCCTCGTCGAGCAGCGGCACGTCCGAGACCGTGAAGGGCGCGTCGCGGCCTCGGCGCAGGAGCGCGCGCTGCGCCGGGGTCCAGCGCGGCGTGAGCGTGGCGAACCAGTTCGGCCGGGCGTAGAGGTCTTGGATCAGCTTCTCGGGGGTGAGCGGGATCCAGGCGGTGTTGAGCGCGATGCGCACGTCGTTCGCGGTGCGGACGTCCTCGCGGAGCACGGCCTCGTCGGCCTCGTCGACCGTGTTGCCGTGGCTGCGCAGCTGGTCGGCGAGCTGCTTCGTGAGGTCGCGGATCATGGTCTTCACGAAGCTCACGCGCGCCTCGTTGTGCGGCTTGCGCGACTCCCGCGCCCGGGTGATCGCCCGCTCGACGTCGTGCGGCTCGAGGCGCAGCTTCTCGCCGTTGACGTCGAGGATCTGCGTCTCGGCGGGGACGACCTGGCGCGAGCGGACCGCGCGGCGCAGCAGCTCCGCCATGCGCGCGGAGCCCTTGACCCGCGCGACGGCCGGGTCGTCCTCGTCGACGAGGTCGAGCCCCGGGTAGAGCTGCCCGAGGGTCGAGAGCACCACCCCCGTCTCGCCGAGGGAGGGCAGCACCGCCTCGATGTAGCGCAGGAACGAGCGGGAGGGACCGACGACGAGCACCCCGGAGGAGGCGATGCGGTCGCGGTAGGAGTAGAGGAGGTAGGCGGCGCGGTGCAGCGCCACGGCGGTCTTGCCGGTGCCGGGGCCGCCCTGCACGACGAGCACGCCGCGCAGGTCGGAGCGGATGATGCGGTCCTGCTCGCCCTGGATCGTCGCGACGATGTCGTGCATCCGGCCCGTGCGCTCCGCGCCGAGCGCGGCCATGAGCGCGCCCTCGCCCTGCAGCGCCGTGCCCTCGCGCAGCAGCTCCTCGTCGAAGACCTCGTCCTCGAAGCGGACGACCTCGCGGCCGCGGGTGGTCAGATGGCGGCGCGCGCGGGTGCCCATGGGGCGCGCCGCGGTCGCCTGGTAGAAGGCGGCGGACTGCGGGGCGCGCCAGTCGAGCAGGAGCGTGTCCTGCTCCTCGTCGCGCAGGCCGATGCGGCCGATGTAGCGGTGCTCGGTCTCCTGGTCGGCGAGGGTGAGCCTGCCGAAGGCGAGCCTGTCGTCGGCGCCCGACAGGGTCCGGATGCGGTCCTCGTAGAGTCGGGCGTACGCGTCGCGCTCCGACCGGCTCTGGTGGTTGCCGCCGACGCTCTGGATGCGCACCGTGTCCAGCGCCCGGCGCGCCTGCGCGATCAGCTCGTCCAGCCGGGCGTAGAGCCCCGCCACGTACTCGCGCTCGCGCGTGAGCTCGGTCTCGAGGATCGTGTTCCCGTCCGTCATCGTGCGCCCTTCCCGTGCTGGCCCGTCGCGGCCGGGAGGCGGATCGCGCTCCGGGGGCCGCAGGAAAACAGGCGGTCCAGTCTAACGACCGCGCGAGCCGGGAACCGCGCCGACGGCCGCCCCGCTCCTCGTGGGCCGGGGTCTTGACCCGGCGCGCGTCGAGGAGGATGCTCGACGCCAAGAAGAGCTCGACCCCCGGTCCGAGCAGGCGGCCCTGCCCCTGCCGTCGGGGGTCGATCTCTGTTCCGGCGCCTCTCGTCGGGCCCGCCTCCAGGAAGGGCCGAGCGGGCTGCTGGGATGATGGCGGCAGGGGGCGGCCGCGCTCCCGCCCGACGGCCGTCCACCGGCCCCGCCCCCGGGAGCCCGCCATGACCCCGACCCCCGCGTCCGCGCCCGTGCGGCGCCTGCGATCGGTGCGGGTGCGGATCCTGGCCGCGATCCTGGTCGTGACGGCGCTCGGGCTCCTCGTCTCGGGAGGCGCGTCGTTCCTCCTGCAGCGCGACCGGATCCTGGCGTCGATCGACGAGGAGCTGCGCCAGCAGGTCGAGAGCGTGCGCACCATCGTCGAATCGCCCCAGGAGGCGGTGGTCGTCGAGCCGGACGACGCTCCGCTCACCGCGGCGCCGACCGACGGCTCCGGCTTCACCGACATGGACGCTCTGCTGCGGACCGTCCTCGGGCAGGTGCTGCCCCGGCTCGACGGGAGCACGGTCGGCCTCGTCGACGGAGTCGCACGCTGGGAGCCGCAGCCGTACGCCCTCAGCTTCCTGCTCGACGACGACGCCGCGTTCCTCGCCCGGGTGTCGGAGGAGACCGCTGCCGGCGCGACCGTGCTGGGCTGGGGCGAGACCGACGACGGGACGCTGCGGTACGCGGCCGTGCCGCTCCGGGTGGAGGGCGCGGGCACCGAGGGCGTCTTCGTCACCGCGATCGACACCGACGCGCGGCTGTCGGATCTGAGCGACGTCTCGCTCAGCTACGCGGTGATCGCCCTGGTCGCCCTCGCCGCGACGGGGCTGGTCGGCTGGTTCGTCGCCGGCCGGCTCCTCTCCCCCATCCGCGAGCTGCGGCGGACCGCCTCGCGCATCACCGCGACCGACCTGGGCGAGCGGATCCCGGTCGCCGGCGACGACGACGTCTCGGACCTCACCCGGACGGTGAACGACATGATCGGCCGGCTCGAGGGCTCGTTCGAGGCGCAGCGCCGGCTCCTGGCCGACGTGCGGCACGAGCTCGGCACGCCGATCACGATCGTCCGCGGGCACCTGGAGCTCGTCGACACCCGCGACCCCGTGGACGTCGAGTCGACGCGGGCGATCGCGCTCGACGAGCTGGACCGGATGGGGCACCTGCTGGAGGACATCGCGGAGCTGTCCGAGGCGGAGCGCGAGGACCGCGTCGCCCCGCAGCCCACCGCCATCGGCGAGCTGACCCGCCAGGTGCTCGCGAAGGTCTCGGTGATCCCCGGGCCCCGGTGGCGCTCCGGGCCCGTCGCCGAGGTCCGGATCGACGCCGATGCGGCCCGCCTGACGCAGGCCTGGCTGCAGCTCGCCGACAACGCGGCGAAGTACAGCCCGGAGGGGTCGACGATCGTCCTCGGCAGCGAGCGGCGCGGCGACCGGGTCGAGCTGTTCGTCACCGACGAGGGGCCCGGCATCCCGCCGGCCGCGCGCGACCGGATCTTCGAGCGCTTCGGCCGGGTCGACGACGGGCGCGGGATCCGCGGCTCCGGTCTCGGCCTCGCGATCGTGTCGGCCATCGCCCGCGCGCACGGCGGCCGGGTCGAGCTCGACTCGGTGCCCGGCCGCGGCACCCGCTTCGCCCTCTCGCTGCCGCTGGAGCGGCATCCGCACGACGACACCGACGACAGGACAGGGAGCACCGAGTGAGCACGATCCTCATCGCCGAGGACGAGGAGCGGATCGCCGCCTTCGTCGAGAAGGGCCTGCGGGCGGCGGGGTACACCACGACGCGCGCCGCCCGCGGGGACGACGCGCTGTCGTACCTCCGCGGCACCCCGTTCGACCTGGTGCTGCTGGACGTCGGACTGCCCGGCCTGGACGGGTTCGCGGTGCTGCGGGCGCTGCGGGCGGAGGGGTCGACGCTCCCCGTGATCATGCTGACGGCCCGCAGCTCGGTCACCGACACCGTCGAGGGGCTCGATCTCGGCGCGAACGACTACCTCGCGAAGCCGTTCCGCTTCGACGAGCTGCTCGCGCGGATCCGGCTGCGGCTGCGCGAGGCCGCCGCGACCGGTGCGGGCGAGGACGACGGGACGCTCGTGCACGGCGGGGTGACGCTGGATCTGCGGTCGCGCCGGGCGACGGTGGAGGGCGGGACGATCGACCTGTCCGCCCGCGAGTTCGCCCTGGCCGAGGAGTTCCTCCGCCACCCCGAGCAGGTGCTCAGCCGCGAGCAGCTGCTCAGCCGGGTGTGGGGCTACGACTTCGACCCGGGCTCGAACGTGGTGGACGTCTACGTGCGCTACCTGCGGGGCAAGATCGGCGCCGACCGGATCGAGACGGTGCGCGGCATGGGGTACCGGATGGTGGGCTGACGCCCCGGGCTAGTCGTCGGTGTCGTCGTCGACGTCGTCGTCCGGATCGTCGGTGTCCTCGTCGTCGCCGTCGTCGCCGTCGGCGGGCGCGGGGGCCGGGACCGGGACGACCGGCACGGGGGCCGTGCCCCCGCTCGGCTGAGCGGGCGGACTCGGCTCGGCGGAGGGCGCGGCGGGAGCGGGCGTCGCGGCGGGGTCCGTCGCCGTCCCGGGATCGGTCGCGGTGCCCGGGTCGGCACTCGGACCCCCGGTCGGCGTCTCGTCGGCCCCGGGGGCGCGGCTCGGGCCCACGACCGGGGTGGAGCCGATCTCGGTGACCTGCTGCGGCGGCTGCATCGCGCCGGCGACGGTGACGGCGCCTCCGATGATCGCGGCGAGGCAGACAACCGCGCCGACCGCGAGCAGGACGGGACCGCGTCGGGCCATGGGCGTCTCCTCGGGGGTCGTGCCGGTGCGGGTCGAGCGGCGGAACGGGTTCGGTGTCGATGGTCTCACGGGGCGAGGATCCTTCCGGTGGTGCGGGCGAGCGACCGGGCGGCGAGCGAGCGCCAGGCCGGTCGGAACAGGTAGAGGCAGGCGAGGCGGAGTCGCGCTGCCGTGTCGTGGGCGTCGAGGCGGTGCGGAGGCACTCCGGCCCTCTCGGCGGTGCGGTCGACGATCGCGGCGGCCTCGGCGGCCCGCTCGGGCGGCAGCAGCCCCTGCGCGGTGCGCAGCCGCAGGTGCGCGCGCAGATTGCCGAGATCGAGCGCGGCCTCGGCCCGCGCGGCGGTGTCGAGGTCGAGCAGGGCCAGGGACCCGTCCTCGGCGGCGAGGAGCTGCTTGTCGTGCAGATCGCGGTGCGCGAGGACGAGCGGCTCGGCGGGGGCGGCGAGGAGCGACTCCGACACGCGAGCGGCCGCCGCGAGCACGCCGGCGCGCTCGTGCGCGGGCCGCTGCGTCGCGGCGTGCGCGGCCCAGGTCGCGACGACGCCGGACTCCGCGGCCGGCCCGTGCTCCGGCAGCTCGGCGGGCGCCGGGGGCAGGAGCGCCCACCCCCGGGCCCAGCGCTCCCAGACCGCGCACCACTGCTCGGGCGTCGTGCGCGGGTCGGAGCCGACCTCGAGCAGCGTGCGCCCGGGCAGCGCGGCGAAGCGCACGAGGCCCTCCGGGTCGCCGGCGCGGTGGAGCACCCGGGGCAGGTCGAACCCTGCGGCGAAGACCTCGGCGCTCGCATGGGCGGCCACGACTCCGGGAGCGGCGTGCGGGCGCAGCACCTTGAGGAAGCTCCCGCCGTCGGCCGAGCGCACCACGGCACGACGGCCGGGGCGGTGGACGACGACGGAGCCCTCCCGGCGGGCGGACTCGAGGGCGGGGAGACGGCGGTCGGTGCCGGCGGGCAGGAGCCGGATCCCGCCCGAGGCACTCCAGCGGCCGCCGCGGACGTCGGGCGAGCCGGTTGCGTGCGCCTCGAGATCGGCGCCGTCGGGAGCGGGCCAGGCGCGCGTGACGGTCCACGTCACTCCGTCCTCGACGATCTCCGCGGGCACCGCGCTCAGCACGCGAGCACCCCCTCGGCCCGCGCGAGGGCGGCCTCGACGCGCTCCCGCCAGTCGGGCAGGGCGGTGCGGAACGGCTCGACGGCGCGCAGGAGCACGGCCGAGGCGGTGCGGCGGCGGAGGGCGGCGGGGTCGAGAACTCCCCCGTCGGCGCGGTACGCCTCGAGCAGGGCTGCGCCGAGCCCGGAGGACGGCGGCTCCGCCGCGAGGAGCCCGCCCAGATCGCGCTCGGGCTCGTCGGCGCGGACGCGGTCGAAGTCGATCAGGCGCACACCGTCGCCGACGAGGACCTGGTCGGCCGAGAAGTCGCCGTGCACGACGGCGGAGCGGCGGCCCGCGCCGGCGAGACCGGCCGCGAGCCGCTCGAGCCGCGGGGCGAGATCCGGGACGAGATCGACGAGGGCTCGGACCGCGGTGGCGACCTCGTCGCCGGAGCCCGCCGGGACGGGGACGCCCCGCACGGCGTGCAGTCGGGCGAGCGCGGACCCCGCCCGGGCCGCGCCGAGCTCCGAGGGGCGCTCGGTCAGATCGCCGTCGCCCCACCACGGGGTCGAGGAGGCGCCGGAGCCGATCACCGCGGGGACGAGGACGGGGACGCCCCGGTCGGCGAGGGCGCACTGCACGCGCGCGACCTCCACGACGGACGCGGCCGCTCCGGGGGTCACGATCTTGACCACGCGCGACGCCTCGGCCACGACGAGCCGGCGGTGCGGGTTGTGCCGCAGGAGGCGGGCGCGCTCGAGCAGTCCGGGCTCGAGCCGCTCGAGGCGCCGCACCGAGGGCGAGAGCTCGCGATCGGCGCGCACGGGGCCGCTCACGGCGCGGAGCTCGGGGTGCTCGCGCAGCACGACCCCGATGCGCCGTGCGCGCTCCCGGGTCTTGTCGAGCTTGGCCGGGTCGGCGTACGAGGCGATCCAGCCCGGGCCGGCGGCGGCGTCGAACGCGACCACGACGTCCGCGCCGCGCTTCCAGCGCCGACGGGTGACGCGGACCGCGAGGCCCAGGGCGTCGTCGAGGCGCCGCGCGTCGAGGAGCTGAGCGAGGGCCGGGAGCGCCGGGTCGCGGCGGGCCAGGTCGGCGACGGCCGCCTCCGTGCCGGGCGTCATGCGCGCACCTCCTCGGTCGTCCCGGGGACCGCGGCGCGGCGGAACCAGGCGGCGACGCGGGAGTCGCTGCCGAGCAGCTCCTCGGGGGTCCCGTCCTCGACGATGCGGCCGTCCTCGAGCCAGAGCAGGCGGTCGGCGCCGGCGATCGCGGCGGGGTCGTGCGTGATGGAGATCGTCGTGCGGCCTCGGGTGAGCTCGGCGAGCGACTGCGCCACCTGGGCGCGCGCCTCGGGATCGAGGCCGGTCGTCGCCTCGTCGAGGACGACGACCGGGGCGTCGCGCAGCAGTGCCCGGGCGATGGCGATGCGCTGGCGCTGACCGCCGGACAGGGTGCCGCCGCGCTCGCCGAGCACGGTCTCGAAGCCGTCGGGCAGCGCCTCGACGAAGTCGCTCGCGTTCGCGCGGCGGGCCGCCTCCTCGACTTCGGCGTCGGTCGCGTCCAGGCGTCCGTAGCGGATGTTCTCGCGGACCGACGTGGCGAAGAGGACCGAGTCCTGCAGCAGGAGCGAGATGCTCGCGCGCAGGCTCGCCAGGGTGGCGTCGCGCAGATCGGTGCCGTCGATCGCGATGTGTCCGCGACGGGGATCGGACGCGCGCACCAGCAGGCTCGCGAGCGTCGACTTGCCGGCTCCGGAGGCGCCGAGCAGGCACACGTTCTCGCCGCCGCCGATCCGCAGCGACAGGTCGGTGAAGAGCGGGCGGCCGTAGCCGTCGTCGACTCCGATCGCCTCGAACGAGACGGCACCCGCGGTCGTGACGAGCGGCCGGGCGCCGGGGCGGTCGCGCACCTCGATCTCCTCGTCGAGCAGGTCGGCGACCCGCTCCCCGAGGCCGCGGCGCGCGCGATGCGGCCCGTGTACTTGGCGAGGTCCTTCAGCGGGCGCATGGCGATCTTGAGGTACATCGTGAAGACGACGAGGTCGCCCGGCGTCATCTGCCCCTCGAGCACGCGCCAGCCGCCGCCGGTGAGGACCAGTGCGGTCGCGACTCCCACGATCACGTCGGTGCGGCGCTCGAGCGCGGCGGCGAGACGGCGGGCCTTCACGCCCTGGTGCAGCGCGGTGGCGTTGCCGCGGTTGAACGCTCCGCCGACCTCCTTCTCGAGTCCGTAGGCCTGCACGACGCGGATCGCCCCGAGCGTCTGCTGGGCGGTGTCGGCGAGCGCGCCCTCGCCCTTGCGGGTGGAGCGCGAGGCGCTGGTGATCGACGACGAGCTGCGCCGGGAGGAGACGAGGTAGACGATGGCCGCGCCGACGACGACGAGCGTGAGCAGCGGATCCAGCCACAGCATCACGACGGTGAGCACGACGAGCGTGATGACGTTGCCGACCAGCGGGAGGCCGGCGGTGACCGCCACCTCCTGCAGGCGGCCGATGTCGCCGACGAGGCGCTGCACGGTGTCGCCCGCCGAGGACAGGGTGTGGTACCGCAGCGACAGGGCCTGCACGTGCGCGAAGACGCGGGCGCGCAGCGACGTCGCGACGCGGGAGCCGACGAGGGCGAAGGCGATCGTCGAGAGGTACGCGGTGATCGCGCGCAGGCCCACGAGGCCGAGCAGGATCGCTCCGCACGCGACGAGGAGGCCGATCGTCGCCGGAGGCGTCCCAGCGTTGGCGCCGGCCGTGGCGCCCAGGCTCGCGCTGACGCTGTCGATCACGATCTTCAGCGGCCAGGGCTCGAGCACCCGGAGGATCACCTCGGCCAGCAGCGCGACGAGTCCGCCGAGCATCAGGAGGCGGTGCTCGCGCAGGTGCGGGCGCACGATGTGGAGGCTGCGGCGCAGCGCACCGGGGTCGGGGGTGGTGCGGCCGGCGCGGCTCATGCGGCGGCCTCCCCGGCGTCGGGCAGGGCGTCGAGGATCCGCCCGAGCACCCGGGACCAGTCGTGCTCGGCGACCGCGACGGCGCGGGCGGCGGCTCCCATCGCGCGGCGGCGGGCGGGATCGGCCGCGAGGTCGGCGATCGCCGCGGCGAGCGCCTCCGCCCGCCCCGGAGCGACGACCAGACCGGTGACCCCGTGCTCGAGGATCGACGGGATCTGGCCGACGCCCGAGGCGACGACCGGGAGCCCCGCCGCCAGGTACTCGTAGACCTTCAACGGCGAGAAGTAGTCCTCGGCGGAGCGAGCCGGGTACGGCGCGACCCCGACGTCGAGGCGGGCGAGCTGCCCGGGCATGTCCTCGGGGGCGACCGCGCCGGTGAACTCGACGTCGATACCCAGGCGGTCGGCCTGCTCGCGGAGCGCCGGGCCTTCGGGTCCGTCCCCCACCACGACGAGGCGGACGAGCGCGGGATCCAGGCGGGCGACCGCGTCGAGCAGCGTGCCGACTCCGTGCCACGGCTTCAGGGTGCCGACGAAGCCGACGCTGAGCGGGTGGCCGTCGCGGAACGGGGCCTCGAGGATGCGGCGGGTGTTGACGCCGTTGGGAGCGACGAGCGGAGCCCGGGCGCCGCGCTCGGCGGCCCAGCGCGCCACCGGGGCGGAGACGCACGCGACGACCGCCGCCTGGTCGAGGACCGCGCGGGTGGCGTCGAGGGCCGCGTCCTCGTCGAGGAGCACGCGGTGCTCGCGCTGCTCGTCGATCAGCGGCGAATTGACCTCGAGGACCGCGGGGACGCCGAGCCCGACCGAGACGAGCGCCGAGGCGCGGCTGAAGAGGGAGTAGCGCTCGTAGACCAGGTCGCACCCGTCGAGCAGGACCGCCTCGGCGAGGTGCACGGCCGCGGCGGCGACCGCGCGCTCGCGCTCGGCCGGATCCTGCACCCGGGTGCGGTGCTCGAGCACGGGGACATCGGCGAGGTCGGCCGGGACGCTGCCGCCGGCGCGGGCGCAGTAGACGCGCACGTCGTCGCCGCGCGAGCGGAGGGCGCGGAGGATCTCCTGGGCGTGGACGGAGGAGCCCTTGCTCCCGAACACGGGCACGCCGGGGTCGGCGCAGACGAAGGCGACGCGCATCACGCCACCTCCGCCGCGGAGGCGTCGCGGGTCAGAGCCGCGAGGGTGCGGGCCTGGACCCGTGAATCGAACTCGCTCTCGACCAGGGCCCGCGCGCGAGCGGTGACGCCGGCGGTGTCGAAGGCCGGGTCGGCCACGCGCTGGAGCGCCCGGGCGAGGTCGTCGACGCGGCCCGGACGGCAGAGGATCCCGGTGTCGCCGTCGCGGATCACCTCGGGGATCCCCGTGACCGCGGTCGAGATGCACGGCACTCCCGTCGCCATCGCCTCCAGCAGCACGGTCGGCAGCCCGTCGGCGTTGCCGTCGCCGCCGACGATGCACGGCGCGACGAACACGTCGGAGCGGCGCAGCAGGGCGGCCACCCCGTTCTGCGGCACGGGACCCAGGAGCCGGACGCGCGACTCCAGGCCCGCGGAGCGGATCCGCTCGTCGAGCGCGTCGTGCAGCTCGCCGCCCCCCGCGATCTCGACCTCGACGTCCTGCCCGCCGGCGGCGAGCATCGCGACGGCGTCGACGAGCAGTGCGAAGCCCTTCTTCTCGACCAGGCGGCCGACCGCGGCGACACGGAGCACGCCGGTGCGCGCCGGACGCGGCGAGAAGGCGAAGCGCTCGAGCTCGAGGCCGTTGTAGACGCGGCGGACGCGCCCCGAGGCTCCGGGGAACCGTGCGGCGAGGTGCAGCACGTTGTAGTCGCTCACCGTGACGGCGAAGCTCGCGTCGGCGAGCTTGCGCCGGAGGTCGGCGGCGTCGACGGACTCGTGGAAGAGGTCCTTCGCGTGGGCGGTGAAGGAGTAGGGCACCCCGGTCAGCAGCGACGCGAGCCGGGCGACGGTCGTGGCGCTGGAGGCGAAGTGCGCGTGCAGGTGCGTCACCCCCTCGCGCTGCACGGCGGCGGCGAGCTGCACGGCCTGCGAGGCGTCCTCGGGGCTCGCCCGCAGCAGCTCGGGCAGCAGGCGCGCGACGGACTCCATCAGCTCGGGCGACTGCTCGGCGGCCCGCAGCCCCTGCCAGAGCGCGGACGCCTTGAGCGGCTTGTCGAGGTAGCGGACCGGGGCGCTCACCCGGGCGAGCTCGGGGTGGAATCGGGGGTCGTCGGGCGCGCGGAGCGAGACGATCACGAGGTCCTCGCCGGCGGCCTCGCGAGCCAGGATCTCCGAGACGACGAAGGTCTCGGAGAAGCGGGGGTAGACCTTGAGGACGTAGGCGGTGCGGGGCATCGGGGCTCCTGGGGGATTCGGGACGGGGGTCTCAGACGGCACGGTCGGCGTCCTTGCGTGCGGTGGCGCGGGCGGCGGCGACGAGCCCGGCGGCGAGCGGGCCGACGGCCGAGAGCCCGTCGAGGTCGATCCCCGAGCGGTGCACCCGGGTGCCGACCCGCGCGGCGAACCAGGCGCCGAGCGACTCGGCGGTGACGTCGTCCTGCTCGAGCACCTCGACGGCTCCGCGAGCGGCGAGCGCCTCTGCCCGCAGCCTCTGCTCCTGCCTGCGGTGCGCTCGGGGCACCACCAGCGAGGGGCGGTGGTGCTCATCACCTCGCACACCGTGTTGTAGCCGCCCATGCTCACCACCGCGGAGGCGCGGCGCAGCAGCGCGAGCGCATCCGGCACCGAGCGGACGACCGTGGTCGAGGGCCCGGCGGCGGCCCGGATCGCGCGGCGGTGCTCGGCGGGCATCTGCGGCCCGGTGACGACGACGTGCCGGTAGCCCGCCGGCACCTCGGCCGCGACGGCCGCCTCGGCGATCGCGCGGCCGTCCGATCCTCCGCCGACGGTGGTGAGGACGAAGGGCTCCTCGACGACGGAGTGACCGGCGCCGAGCCGTCCGTTCGCGAGGAAGCCGGTGTGGGCGACGAGGTCGTGCAGCCCGGGCGGGATCTCCCCCGTGGCCGTCGGGTCGTGCACCGTCGGGTCGCCGTAGACCCAGACGGCGTCGTAGAGCTCGCGGACGGCGGCCGCTCCGCCGATCGCCTTCCACTCGGCCGAGGTCGCGGAGCGGCGGTCGAGCACGTCGCGCAGCCCGAGCACGACGACCGCGGCGGAATTCGCTGCGCGCACCGCCCGCAGCGCCGGCTCGAGCTCGCCGTGCACGCCGAACGCGTGCCGGTCGACGATCACCATGTCGGGGGCGAACGCGGCGAGCCCGGCCTGGACGACCCCTCCGCGCAGGCTCGTGAGGGTGCGCAGCTCGACGTCCAGGTGGCGCGAGCGGTAGCCCTGGTCGCCGGTGGTGACCCCGGGGAGCGCCAGCCAGTCCCAGCCGTCGGGAGCGGCGAACGCGGTGGCGGAGGACTGCCCCGTGACCAGCAGCCCGGTCACCTCCTCACCGAGCAGCTCGGGCAGCGCGGTGTTCAGGGCGTGCGCGAGTGCGACGTTGCGCCGGACGTGGCCGAGCCCCACGGAGTCGTGCGAGTACAGGGCGATGCGGATGACCATGGCGTTCCCCTCGGAGCGGCGATCGCGTCCCGGGGGACACGGCGGATCCTCGACCCGTGCCCACAGCCTCCCGACGGGGCGTAAGCCCGGTGTGAGACGAGGATGAGAGGCGTCTCATCTGCGGTCCGCACCCCGGGAACACTTCGAGGCGCCCGTGCGTTGCACGCTGCATGCCTCCGACGAGCAGCAGCATCACCGCCCCCTCCCGCGCCTCGATCGACACCACGGAGTCGGCCCGCGCCGGCTGGGAGTCGTGGCTCGCCCGCCGCGCCGAGCGCGTCACCGGCCCCCGCGGCGACCTCGCCCTGGTCGAGACCCGCTGGCTCGAGCCGGGTGAGAGCGTCGACGACGAGGCGGCGCTCGCCGGCTACGGCCCCACCGCCACCCTCACCCGGATGCGCCGTCCGAGCCTCGACACCGGCGAGGAGGAGTACGGCTACCGCGTGTGGGACGCCGCCTCGGAGGGCATCCGCTCGTTCGACGCGATCGAGACCTTCCCGTTCGACGCCGCCTGGGTGCTCGAGGCCTGGTTCGAGCCGGTCGACGAGGACCGCACCATCCCGTTCGAGCACCTGCGCGACAACGGCGCGACGCGCGAGCTCGTGGTCCCGGGCGACATCACCTTCTCGCTCGTCGACGACGGCAGCGCCCGCGAGTACACCGTGGCGGCCTTCGACGACGGAGGAACGCTGCTCGTCCCCTTCGGCGACCCGACCAACCGCTCGGACGACCCGGAGCTCGCGAGCTACCCCGTGGGCCGCTTCCTCGTGGTGCAGCGCCTGGGCGGCGCGGCCGACGCCGGCACGCCGGGGCCCGTCCTCCTGGACTTCAACCGCGCCTACATCCCGCCGTGCGGCTTCTCGCCGCACTACAACTGCCCGCTCCCCCCGGCGCAGAACCGCCTCGGCGTCCCGGTGACCGCCGGCGAGCGCCGCGTGCTGCGCGCCGCAGCGGCGTGAGCGGCGCCCGCGGAGCCGATCGCTCCCGCGCATGATCCGCTTCGGGCGCCGCGGAGCGTTCTGGGTGTCGACCCTGGTCCTCGCGCTCTGCCTGTGGTCCAGCGGAGCGCCGTCGGTGCTCTACCCGAGCTACGCGGCCCAGTGGGATCTCGCCCCCGTCGTCGTCACCTCGGTCTTCGCGGCCTACCCCGCGGCGCTCCTGCTGAGCCTGCTCGTCGTCGGCGACCTCTCGGACGTGATCGGGCGCCGGCGCACGATGCTGCTGGGAGTCGCGCTCATCGCGGTCTCGGCGATCGCCTTCTCGCTCGCGAGCGGAGTCGCGCTGCTCTACGTCGGCCGCGCCCTGCAGGGCGTGGGCACCGCGCTCGCGCTCAGTGCGGCGAGCGCCTCCCTCGTCGACGACAACATCTCGGCGAACCCCCGGCTGCCCTCGTCGCTCACGACGGTGTCGACCGCCACCGGGCTGACGCTCTCGCTCCTGCTCTCGGGGGCCCTGGCGCAGTACGCGCCGCTGCCCCTGCAGCTGAGCTACTGGGTCCTCGCGCTGGTGGGCGTGCTGGCGCTCGTGCTGCTCGCGCTCACCCGCGACGACCGGCCCGGCGGCTCGCGGCGCTGGCGGCCCCGGCTCCCCCACGTCCCCGCGGAACTGCGCACGGTCTACGCAGGAGCGACGCTCGCCGTGTCGGTGGCCTACGCCACCGGGGCGCTCGTGCTCTCGCTCGGCGCGCAGATGGCCCGCGAGCTGACCGGCGCGACCGATCTGCTCGTCATCGGCTCCGCTCTCGCCCTGTCCTCGATCGTCATCGGGATCACCGCGCTCGCGATCCAGCGGGTCCCCGCCCACACCGCGATCATCAGCGGGGCGATCACCGCCATCGGCGGCCTCGGACTGATGGAGGGTGCTGCGGCGAGCGGATCCTTCGCCCTCTTCCTCGCCTTCAGCGTGGTCAGCGGAGTCGGCTACTCGCTCAGCTTCTCGGGCGGTCTCGCGCTCGTCGGGCAGGCGGCCCCCGCCGAGCACCGGGGCTCGATGATCTCGGCCGTGTACCTCGTGAGCTACCTCGGCCAGGCGGCCGTCGCGATCGCCGCCGGCGCCCTGGCGACGTCCCTCGGGCTCGAGCTCGCCCTCGACCTCGTCGCTCCGGTCGTCGCGGTGCTCTGCGTCGCGGCCGGAGTCGTCGCCCTCCTCGATCTGCGGCGCAGACGGGTCGCCACCCGGCTCGCGAGCGCCTAGGGCCTCACCGCCCGGTCAGCACCGACCGGCGGGCGACCAGCTCGTCGAGCAGCACCCGCTCGTCCACGGCGCCCGTGCGCCCGCCGCGCCCCGCCACCTGCTGCTGCCGCAGGTGCGCCAGGCGCGTCGCCGTACGGAGGAACGCGCTCATCGCGCGCGGACGGTCGCCGCCCGCGGTCCGCGCCCAGCGCATCGCCGTCCGGCGCCCCTCCGCCGTGCCGATCATCCGCACCTCGGCGGGCGAGAGCCAGCCGGCCGAGGCGTAGTCGCCGAGCCGCTCGAGGGTGACCCGGCGCTCCTGCCGCCGCAGCAGCACGACGACCACGACCGCGACCACGAACAACGGCACCTGCACCACTCCGTAGAAGCCGAACCAGTCGGCGACCAGGAACGACGAGCCGTTCCACAGCGCGTGCAGGAACACGGCCGCGGCGAGGCCGAGCAGCGCGATCGGCACGCCCGCGGCGCGGCGGCCGACCGCGAAGCCCAGGGCCGCTCCGGTGCACGAGGTGAAGAGCACGTGGGCGAAGGGCGAGAGCACCCCGCGGAGGAAGAACGTGACGGCGAGCGAGCCGAGCCCGCCCTCCACCAGCGCGCTGCCGAAGTAGAGGATGTTCTCGACGAACGCGAAGCCCGAGGCGACGACCGCGGCGTAGACGATGCCGTCCACCGGCCCGTCGAAGGTGCGGCGCCAGATCAGCAGGATCAGCAGGACGCCCGCGCCCTTCGCGCTCTCCTCGACGAGCGGCGCCTGGATCACGGCGCCGACGAAGTCGGATCCGCTCGGCTGCTGGCCGGAGGCGTAGACCGCCACCTGCACGCCCAGATCGACCAGCAGCGAGATCGCGACCGACCCCGCGGCGCCCCACAGGAACGCGAACCAGAGGCCCAGCGGCGCCTCCGGCTCCCATCGGTCGATCCAGCGCACCCCGGAGAGCACGACCAGCAGCGGCACGAGGGCGACGACCGCGCAGACGGCGGCGGCGCTGACTCCGAGGCCGAGGACCACGTACGCCAGCACGAGCAGCAGCAGGATGCCCAGCAGTGCGACACCGATCGCGCCGAGCACGGTCGGGACGATGGAGGGGCGGGCGGGGGACGGCGGCGGGTACTCGCTCATGGGGACCGACAGTAGGGCACGGGTGCTCCGCTCCCCCGGAGCTTGACAGCGGACGCCGACGTCCGATTCCCGCGATCGCCCCGCGCTCGAGCGTGACAGGCTCGTGTCGTGCCCACCGCCGATCCGCTGTTCGACGAGCGCTACCGCGCCGTCGCCTCCCGCGACGCCCGCTTCGACGGCCGGTTCATCACCGGTGTGCACTCCACCGGCATCTACTGCCGCCCCAGCTGCCCCGCCGCCACTCCCCGACCCGCCAACGTGCGCTTCTACCCGACAGCGGCCGCGGCGCACGAGGCAGGGCTGCGGGCGTGCAAGCGCTGCCTGCCCGACGCGGTCCCCGGCTCGCCCGAGTGGAACCTGCGCGACGACACCGCGGCCCGCGCGATGCGCCTGATCGCCGACGGGGTCGTCGACCGCGAGGGCGTCGAGGGCCTCGCGGCCCGGCTCGGCTACGGGGCCCGGCACCTCGGGCGGATCCTGCGCGAGGAGCTCGGAGCGCCGCCGCTCGCCCTCGCCCGCGCGCAGCGGGCGCAGACGGCGCGGCTGCTGCTGACGGGGACGGAGCTGCCGGTGTCCGAGGTCGCGTTCGCGGCCGGCTTCGCGAGCATCCGGCAGTTCAACGCCACGATCGCGGAGGTGTACGAGCGCACGCCCAGCGCCCTGCGCGCCAGCGCACGCGGCGCCCGCACCGGCGTCGGGGTGCAGGCGGGCGCGACGACGCTCGAGCTCCGGCTGCCGGTGCGGGCGCCGTTCCACGCGGGTGTGCTCGACTTCCTCGCGGTGCGCGCCATCGGCGGGATCGAGGAGGAGCACCCGGCGTCTACGCGCGCTCGCTCGCGCTGCCGGGCGGCCCCGCGGTGATGCGGCTCGAGCACGACGGCGCGGCGGTGCGCTGCACGGCGACCCTCGCCTCCATCACCGACATCGGCCCCCTCGTCTCGCGCGTGCGCCGCCTGCTCGACCTCGATGCCGACGCCCCGGCGATCGACGAGGCGCTCGCCGCGGATCCGCTGCTCGCGCCCCTCGTCGCGGCCGCCCCCGGGATCCGGCTGCCCGGCTCCGTCGATCCGGCCGAGACGCTGGTGCGCACCCTGCTCGGGCAGCAGGTCTCGGTCGCCGCCGCCCGCACCGCGCTGACCCGCCTGGTCGCGCACCTCGGCGGCGACCTGCCCGGCACGATCGCCACCGGTTCGATCACCCGGTGCTTCCCCTCCCCCGCCGTCATCGCCGAGCGCGGGGCGGAGGTGCTGCGCGGCCCCGCGCGCCGCATCGACACGGTGCTCCGCGTCTGCGCCCTCCTCGCCGACGGCGGGCTGCGCCTGGACGCGGGCTGGAGCCGGGAGGAGCTGTCGGAGCACCTGCTCGCGGTGCCGGGCATCGGGCCCTGGACCGCCGGCTACGTGGCGATGCGCGTCACCGGCGATCCGGACGTGCTGCTCACGGGCGACCTGGCGCTGAGGAATGGAGCCGCCACCGCGGGTCTCCCCGCCGATCCGCGCGCCCTGGCCGAGGCCGGCCGCCGCTGGGCGCCCTGGCGCAGCTACGCCGGGATGCACCTGTGGCGAGCGGCTACCGGTCCGAAGCGGGCGGGATGATCGGCAGAGACGCCGTCATCGCCTCGATGCCCGAGAGGCGCGCGGGCGAGATCAGCCGCAGCACCTCCTCCCGCGACATCAGTCCCGCCTCGACGACGAGGTCGGCGACGTTGCGGCCCGTCGAGAGGGCCGCCTTCGCGATCGCGGCCGACGCGGTGTAGCCGATGCTCGGGGTGAGCGCCGTGACGACGCCGACGGAGGAGGCGACCATCGCCTCGAGCCGCGCCGTGTTGGCCGTGATGCCGTCGATGCAGTTCACTCGCAGGGTGAGGCAGGCCTGGGTCATCCAGGTGATGCTCTGCAGGAGGGAGTGCGCGATCACCGGCTCGAAGGCGTTCAGCTGCAGCTGGCCCGCCTCGGCCGCCATCGTGACCGTGACGTCGGCTCCGGCGACGGAGTAGGCGACCTGGCTGACCGCCTCCGGGATCACCGGGTTCACCTTGCCGGGCATGATGCTCGACCCCGCCTGGCGCGGCGGGAGGTTGATCTCGCCGAAGCCCGCCTGCGGGCCGGAGGAGAGCAGGCGCAGGTCGTTGCAGATCTTCGACAGCTTGATCGCCGAGCGCTTCAGCGCGCTCGAGAACGACATGAAGACACCCGTGTCGCTGGTCGCCTCGACGAGGTCCAGCGCCATCTCGAGGTCGAGGTCGGTGAGCTCGTTGAGGTGCCGGACGGCCGCGGCTCCGTAGCGCGGGTCGGCGGTGATGCCCGTGCCGATCGCGGTGGCGCCGAGGTTGACCTCGGCGAGCAGCCAGATCGTCTCGGAGAGCCGCGCGTGGTCCTCGCCGAGGGTCGTGGCGAAGCCGTGGAACTCCTGGCCGAGGGTCATCGGCACCGCGTCCTGCAGCTGGGTGCGGCCCACTTTGAGGACGCCGCCGAACTCCACCGCCTTCCGCGAGAACGACTCGCGCAGCAGCGCCAGCTCGTCGAGGAGGCGCCGCAGCGACCAGGTCATCGCCATCTTGATGGCCGTCGGGTAGACGTCGTTGGTCGACTGACTCCGGTTGACGTCGTCGAGCGGGTGCAGGGTCGCGTAGTCGCCCTTGGGACGGCCCGCGATCTCGAGCGCCACGTTGGCGACGACCTCGTTCGCGTTCATGTTGGTGGAGGTGCCTGCTCCGCCCTGGATGACGCCGACCACGAACTGGTCGTGGAACTCGCCGTCGAGGATCCGGCGGCAGGCCGCCTCGATCAGCTCGGCCTTGTGCTGCGGGAGGCTGCCGATCTCGGTGTTCGCCCGGGCGGCGGCGAGCTTCACGGTCGCGAGCGCGCGCACGAGATCGGGGTAGATCGAGATGGGCCGCTTCGAGATCGGGAAGTTCTCGAGGGCCCGGGCGGTGTGGATGCCCCAGTAGGCGTCGCCGGGGATCTCGAGGGAGCCCAGGGAGTCGCTCTCGGTGCGGGTCACGGCGGATCCTTCCTGGTCGCTCTCGGGGAGGGTGCTCGGTGCGAGGGTCACGTCAGCTCCGTTGCTGTCGTCGGTGCGGCCCCGGGGGTGCAGGGGTCCGCGGACTGCGCCGCCAGCCTACGCCGGACCAGTCCCGGGCCCGGAGCGGGTGCGGGCCGGTGCGATCCGCAGGAGACGGTGCGATCCGCAGGGGACGGCGCGATCCGCAGTCGACGGTGCGATCCGCAGGGGATCCGGCGGCCACGGAGCCGGCCGATGCGGCGGGAGGCGCCTTCCCGGGCGGAACACCTGCGGATCGCACGGACGCCGCCCCCGGTCCGTGGTTGCATCGTCCCGGATCCGCTCCGCACGCCCGGCGCGGAGCGACGACAGGAGGACCCGTGCCGCACGCGAGCGCACCCCGGCCGATCATCGGCCTCACCACGTACCGCGAGCGCATCGTCTCGGACGTCTGGGACCTCGAGGCGCCCTACCTCCCCGCCGGCTACCTCGACGCGGTGACGCGGGCCGGCGGAGTCGGGCTCCTGCTGCCTCCGCAGCCCGTCACCGAGGAGGTCGCCCGCGCCGTCGTCGACCGGCTCGACGCCCTGGTGCTCACGGGCGGACTCGACCTCGATCCCGCTCTCTACGGCCAGGAGCCGCATCCCGAGACCGACGCGCCCCGGCCCGACCGCGACGCGTGGGAAGAGGCGCTGCTCACCGCCGCGCTCGAGCGGGACGTGCCCGTGCTCGGGGTCTGCCGCGGGGCGCAGCTGCTCAACGTGAGTCTCGGCGGCACCCTGCACCAGCACTTGCCCGACGTCGTCGGCGACCGCCGGTACCAGGCGGAGGGCGGGGTGTTCTCGCGCATCGACGTCGCGATCGCGCCGGAGTCGCACCTGCGGACCCTCCTCGGCGAGGACGCCGTGGTGGCGCAGGTCCACCACCATCAGGCGGTGGACCGCGTGGCCGACGGGCTCGTCGTCTCGGCCCGCACCGCCGACGGGACGATCGAGGCCCTCGAGCTGCCGGGTCGGCCGTTCGTGCTCGGCGTGCAGTGGCATCCGGAGGAGGACGCCGCGGACGACCGCCTGTTCAGCGGTCTCGTGGCGGCTGCGCGTGCGCACCGCGACCGGAGGACGGCGGCCGATCCGTCGCGAACGGCGGTCTGAGCGGCGGGTGCACCGCCGACGGATCGCTCCGCGCCGACGACCGCTCGCGACGGGTCGACGCGCTCCGGATCAGGAGTAGTCGCCGCTCGCATACGCGATGAACGGCACGAGCAGTCCGGCGAAGATCAGGAAGACGGCGATCAGGGCGACGAACCCGAGCATCACCGAGTTGAGGACGATGCCCCAGATGGCCAGCGTGCGGCCCGTCGGCTCGCGGCGCAGCCCCAGGATGCCGAACACGAGTCCGGCGACCGGCGCGACGACGGTCAGACCGAAGAAGACGGAGGTCACGCCGAGGATCAGGCTGGTCAGCGAGAACGGGGTCGACGGCGCCGGAGCGGCGGCGTACGCCGGCACGCTCGGGGAGCCGTACGGCGCGGGGTACGCGGCGCGCGGGTTCTCGGGGCGCAGCCGCTCCGGACGCGGCGTACCGGCCGCCGGCTCCTCGGCGCGCGACGGCTCCGCGCCCGGGAGCGACGACTCGCGCTCCTCGGCCGCAAGGTCGGGGAGCACGGCCGTGGCGCGCGTCCCCAGGTCCTCGGTCGGCTGCTCGGAGGCGGTGGTGCTGCGGGTGGTGGGCTCGTCGCTGGACATGCGTGCTGCTCCTGGTTCAGGGTGGTGGCCGGTGTCTCCGGCGATGACTCCACGCTACGGACGCGCCGGCGGCGGCCCCATCCGGTGAACCCCCGGAGGGCGGGGGGAACCCCCGCGCACAAGCGGGGGCGGGTGCGAGACTGGGACGACCGGTGCTCCACCGGCGCACGCGAGGAGGCGGTGGCGGATGGACGACGACGAGATCCGGCACCGGACCCGCGACAGCCGCGGAGCGCGGGCCGTCTGGTTCGCGGGACTGTCCGCGATCGCGGGCTTCGTGCTGCTGTCGCCGCTGATCTCCCTCACCGCGACCGTGATGACGTGGGGAGCCCGCCGCCGCACCGGCGCCCTCAGCGACCGCAACGGCGTCGTCGCCGTCAACTGGCAGCTGACCTACCTCGCCCTGCAGCTGATGCTGGTGCCGCTGCACCTCGCCCTCGTCTCGGTGCGCGACTCCCTCGCGGCCGACTGGCCCGTGGTCACGATCTCGGCGATCCTCGCCCTCGCCGTGCTGAACCTCGTGCTCTGCGTGGTGCTCGGGATCCGCTCGGGGCGAGGGCGCACCGTCCGTCTGCCGATCGCGGTGCCGTTCGTGCGCTCCTCCCGGTCTCCGCGCTGACCGACGGCGTCGGAGCGCCCTCCGGATGCGGCAGGGTGGAGCGGTGACCCCGATCGCCTTCCCCTCCCCCGTCCTCGTCGTCGCCGACGACGGGACCCGCCTCGCCACCTACTCCGTCGGCGACGAGAGCGCGCCCACCGTCCTCGCCGTGCACGGGTTCGCCTCGAACGCGGTGCTCAACTGGGAGACGGCGGGCTGGCTGCGCACCCTCGTCCGCGCCGGGTACCGGGTCGTCGCGCTGGATCAGCGCGGGCACGGAGCGAGCGAGAAGCCGCACCGCCCGGACGCCTACGGCGTCGACGTGATGGTGCAGGACCTCGTGCGGGTGATCGAGTCCTACGACCTCCTCGCTCCGCACGTCCTGGGCTACTCGCTCGGGGCGCGGATGAGCTGGGTGCTCGGGCTCCGGCACCCGGAGCTCGTCACCACGCTCAGCCTCGGCGGGCTCACCGTCGGCGAGCCGCTCGCCCGGTTCGACGCCGAGGCGGCCCGGGCGCGCGTGGCGAGCGGAGGGGAGATCGACGACTCCTTCACCCGCGCCTTCCTCGGCATGGCCGAGGGGGTCGCCGGCAACGACCTCGCGGCGCTCGTGGCCGTGGCCGACGGCGTGCGCGGCGGTGCCCACCCCGAGGCGGGCGAGCATCCGGCGCTGCCGATGCTGCTGGTCACCGGCGACGCCGACCCGATCGCTCCCGGAGGAGAGCGGCTCGCGGCCGAGGCGGGCGCCCGCTTCGTCAGCGTCCCGGGGCGCGACCACACCAGCACGGTGCCCGCGCGCGCCTTCAAGGACGCGGTGCTCGCGTTCCTCGCCGAGCACGCCTGACCCCGGCCCCGATCGCGCGGCGTAGCATCGCGGCATGCATGCCATCCGCGTCGACGCACCCGGACCCGACTCCCGCCTCGTCCTCGAGGAGGTGCCCGATCCCGTCCCCCTCGAGGGCGAGGTGCTGCTGCACGTCGCCGCGGCGGGCGTGAACCGGGCCGACCTCGGGCAGCGGGCCGGCGTCTACCCGCCGCCGCCCGGCGCCTCCGGGATCCTCGGGATGGAGGTGTCGGGCTCGGTCGTCGCGCTCGGCCCGGGCGTCACCGGCGTCGGAGTGGGCGACGAGGTCTGCGCGCTGCTGTCCGGCGGCGGGTACGCCGAGTACGTCGCGGTCGACGCGGGGCTGCTGCTCCCCGTTCCCGCGTCGATCGGGCTGATCTCGGCCGCGGCGCTGCCCGAGGCGACCGCCACGGTCTGGTCGAACCTGGTGATGACGGCGGGGCTCCGAGCGGGCGAGACGGTGCTGGTGCACGGCGGCGGCAGCGGGATCGGCACGTCCGCGATCCAGATCGCCCTCGCGATCGGCGCGCGGGTCGCGGTGACCGCCGGCAGTCCGCGCAAGCTCGACGCGTGCCGCGCGCTCGGCGCCGACATCCTGATCGACTACCGCGAGGAGGACTTCGTCGAGCGGATCCGCGAGGAGACCGGCGGCCGAGGGGGTCGACGTGATCCTGGATCCGATCGGCGGGGACTACCTGGCGCGCGACGTCGAGGCGCTGGCGACCGGCGGCCGGATCGTCTTCATCGGCAACCAGTCCGGAGCGCAGGGAGCGCTCGACGTCGGCGCGCTGATGCGCCGGCGCGGCGCGGTCCACGCCACGACCCTCCGGGCGCGGCCTCTCGAGGAGCGGCGCGCGATCATCGCCGAGGTGCGCGAGAAGGTCTGGCCGCTGGTCGCCGACGGCACGGTGCGCCCGGTGATCGACGAGGTGCTGCCGCTGGCCGAGGCCGGGACGGCGCACGAGCGGATGCGGGCGTCCGGCCACATCGGCAAGCTGCTGCTGACCCCGTGACCGTGCCGGACCTCGGGGTGCCCGGCAGCGGCCGTCGCCGCTGACGAGCACCCTCGGCCGAGGTTCCGGCTCAGACCCCCGAGCGGAGCAGTCCGAGCGAGCGGTTGATGCCGTCGACGTCGACCGCGGCCGGATCGAACGAGGCTCCTTCGGCGAGGCCGAGCGATTCGAGCGCCTCGGCGTGGTCGGCCGAGGACGCGTCGGTGGCCGCGCGGACCGTGTCGGCCCAGGCCGCCGGGCCGCCGGGGGCGTCGATCGGAGCCGCGCCCCGCGCTCCCGTGCACCGCGGAAGGGCCGCGCCGAGCGGCGAGACCGCCTCGAGCCGGATGACGTGGCGCCACTCGTCCTCGAGGTCGTAGACGTAGAAGAGCTCGTCCTGGACGTTCTCGAGCACCTCGGCCAGGGCGACGGAGGCCTCGTCGACGAGGTCGGCGCCGAGCTCCTCGGCGTCGGCGGGCGAGCCGATGCGGGCGGCCTCCTCGTCGGGCACGCCGACGCTGAAGTAGTGCGGCTGAGCGTCGGTCCAGCCCAGCGAGAGCTGGAGGGCCAGGTGCAGGTCGCGCAGCGACGACTCGGAGGAGAGCTCGAGCCGGCGCCACACCACGGGCTTCGTGCCGAGCAGCGAGACCCGCAGGGCGTAGGCGGAGGCGGAGTCCTGCGTGGCCTCGTCGAGGATCTCGAGTCGCGACGCGTCGCGCTCGCCGAGCAGCACGATGCTCGCGCGCACCACCGAGGCGAGCACGGGCTGCAGACCCTCCGGCACCACGTAGCCGAACTCCGGGGAGTGCAGGAGGAGGCCGAGCTCGGCGGCGTCGTCGAGCATCCGCTCGGCCGCGCCGACCATGCGCTCGCGCTCGTCGAGCGACTCCTCGAGCGCCACGTCGGCGTCGGCCGCGAGCTCGTCGACCAGCTCGCCGACGACGAGGCCCGGGTGGATCTGCGACTGGCAGGCGACGGCGATGCGCAGCAGGACCGCATCGGTCGTCGTGACGGCGCGGTCGCGCGGTGCGAAGGCTCCGCTCTGGGTGTCGGAGGAGGCGAGCGCGGCCTGGGCGCTGACGATCCACTGCTCGAGGAACCGGGCGATGTAGGCCACGCGCTCGGCGGCGGCCTCGGCGGCGTCGGAGCTGCGCCAGAGCGGCGCGGCGTCGCCGAGCACGGCGACGGACCCCTCCGAGTCGAGCACGGCGGAGGCCACGAGCGCGTCCCACCAGGCCGAGACCGGGATGCGGACGGCGTCGTCGCTCGGGGTCGAGCCGGCGGAGGCGATGCCCGCCTCGACGGCGAGCTCGCGAGCGGCGCGCTCGGACAGCGACGCGTCGTCGGCGCCCGCGAGGTGCTCGACGACGACGTCGGCGGCGTGCACGAGCGCGGTGGCCCGCGCGGCGACGAGCTGCCGGTCGGCCGGGACGTCCTCGACGGCGGTGAGGTCGTCGAGGACGGCCTCGACGAACGAGCCGGCGAGGTCGAGGACCTCGTCGAGGACGGCCTGGCAGTCGTCGAGCTCCTCATCGGTGCCGGTCCAGAGGTCCTCGTCGGTCAGGAAGTCGAGGAAGTGCTCGATGACCTCGGCGACGGTGAAGAGCGTGTCGTCGAGATCGGCCTCGCTCTCCTCGCCCGAGAGGTCGGACTCGATCTGGTCGAAGATCGCCTCGAGCAGTTCGGCGTCGGGCTGCGCGAACGAGCCGCGGGGGCGGAGGTCGCGGGTCATGGCGAAGAGGTCGGTGAGGACCTCCACGGCCTCGTCGACATCGAGGTGCTCGTGCAGGGCGCCGACCTCGACGAGGTGCGCGCGGTACCAGCTGCGGAACCGGACCATCATCGCGGTCTCGGCGGTGCGCCCGCCTCCGGACCCGCCCTGACCGCCGCCGGAGCGCCCGCTGCCGGATCGTCCCTGATTGCGCTTCTTGCCCATCGTTCCTCCGCGACCGCTCCACTCTCGACTGCGAAGCGCTCCAGTCTACCGGGGCCCGCCACGGGGAGGGAGGCCGCGTCAGCCGATCGTCGACGTGACGGTCCAGGCGCGCCGCGATCGGCCCGGCGTTCAGGAAGAAGAGGTCGAGCTCGCGAGCCGAACCCGATCCTGCGAGCCGGACGCCCGACCGGGAGCACCGGCGGCACCGGGTCTTCGCAGACCGGCCGCGCTCAGCCGGCGGACGGCACCGCCGCGTAGCGCAGCCACAGGCCGCCGGAGGCGAAGCGGTGCTGATCGAGCAGCCGCAGATCCAGCCGCACCCCCGCCGGGAAGAAGGGGGTGCCTCCGCCGACCGCGAGGGGCCCGAGGACGGGCTGGAACTCGTCGACGAGGCCCGCGCGGATCGCGTGCGAGGCGAGCTCCGGTCCATCGACGGTCAGGTCGGGTGCCGACGCGGCCTTGAGTGCACGGACCTCGTCGGGATCGAAGGAGCGCTCGATCCGCGTCCTCTCGCTCGACACCTCCTGGAGCGTCGTCGAGTAGACGATCTTGTCGGCGGCCTGCCACGCTCGCGCGAAATCGACGATGTACGGCGGGTGCTCGGGGTTCCGATGCGCGGTCTCCCAGAACAGCATCGTCTCGTACATGCGGCGGCCGTAGAGGAAGGTGCCGACCGAGCGCAGCCGCTCGGCGAAGAAGTCGTGCGCCTCCCGACCCACCTCGAGGAACTCGGAGCCGCCCTCCGCGTCGATGGCGTAGCCGTCGAGCGAGGTGATCATCGAGTAGATCAGCTGTCCCACGGGTGCCTCGCAGTCCTCGTCGTCGGCGGCGTGCCACGACGGTAACGGGCGTCGATCGACGACGGCAAGTGCTCTCAGGCGCGGTCGTGGAGGGTGATGAGGTAGCCGTCCGGGTCTTCGAAGGTGAAGGTGAACCCGAACGGACCCTGCACCGGATCCACGGCGATCGGCACGACGGCGGCGACGAGGGCCGCGTGCACCGACTCCGCCTCCGAGGCGTGCAGCCAGAGCCCGATGCCGCGGCCCAGCGGTGCGGCATCGAGATCGACGCCGGGCGCCGCCGAGCGGACCGCGAAAGCGGCCGGCGCCGTGCCGAAGACCACCGCGTGGGGCGGGCCCGCCTGGCGGACGAAGCCGAGGTGCTGCTCGTAGAACGCGGCGGAGCGCTCGAGGTCGCGCACCTGGAGCGAGACGAAGCCGGGGCCGGAGACTGTCATGGGTGTTCCCTTTCATCGAGTGTCAGTCATCTGACACACCTCCGACTATGTCAGACTTCTGACATGCATGGTGACGGGATCGATCTGGCCGCCTCGCCGGGCTATCTGCTGAAGGTCGCGTCGACGGCGCTGCGCTCGGCCATGGAGGAGGTGCTGCATCCGCTGGGCATGACGATCACGCACTACTCGTGCCTCGAGCTGCTCGCGCAGCGCCCGGGCCTGTCGAACTCGGAGCTGGCGCGCGGGACGTTCGTCACGCGGCAGTCGATGAACGTGCTGCTGCAGTCGCTCGAGCAGCAGGGGCTGGTCAGCCGGGCCGAGCGCCCGGTCTCGGGCCGGGTCCTGCCGACCGAGTTGACGGAGGCCGGACGCCGGCAGCTCGCGACGGCGAGCGCCGCGGTCCGCGTGGTCGAGGACCGGATGGTGGCGGACCTGGCGGACGGCGACCGCGAGCGGCTGACCCGGCTGCTCGCGAGCTGCGCGGCGGCGCTGCAGCACCGAACGGCTCGTTGACACGGAGCGCCGCCGGTGCCTGACTGGTGCGGACGCGAGGAGGCGGCGGTGGCGGGGATCACAGGGTTCGATCACATCGGAGTGACGGTGGAGGATCTCGAGACGGCGACGGCGTTCTTCGTCGGGCTGGGCCTCGAGATCGAGGGCAGGACGCCGGTGGAGGGCGAGTTCCTCGACACGGTGATCGGGATGTCCGACGCGCGGACCGAGATCGTCATGCTCCGCCCGCCCGGCGGCGGGACCGCCGTCGAGCTGTCGCGCTTCGTCCGGCCGGAGCCGCGGCCCGTTCCCCCGGCCGTGCAGGCGAACGAGCCGGGGCTGCGGAGTCTCGCGTTCGTGGTCGACGACCTCGCGGCCGTGCTCGAGACGCTCGACGCCGACGGGTACGGACTCGTCGGGGGCGTCGGTCAGTACGAGGCGATCTGGCGGATGGCGTACGTCCGCGGTCCGGAGGGGATCATCGTCGCGCTCGCGGAGCGGATCGGCACCCCGTGAGCGACCCCCGGGACCTCGCCGAGCTGTTGGCCGCCCTCCCTCCCGAGCGCCGTGCCGCGTTCGACCGGCTCTCGGCGCTCGTCGCCGCGGTCGGGGTGCCGGAGTCGAACCACTCGTTCGTCTTCCGAGCCGGCGAGACGGAGCATCCGGTGTTCGACGACGCCGAGGCCGTGTTCTGGCGCGCGGTGCGGCAGATGCGGCAGGGCGACTCGCTCCGCGGTCGCGAGCTGCCGCTCGTGTACTGGGGGTTCCACTCGATCGATCTGCTCGGGCGCCGGCACTCGAACGGCGTGCTCGTGACCGACCGCGCCGTCGTGGTCGACGATCCGCGCGGCGACGCGGTGCGCCTGCCCACCGCGACCCTGGATCCGGCGTCGATTCGCGTCGACGGCGAGCGCCTCCTCGTCGCGGGCGTCGCCATCGGCCTCGCGCAGATCGCGCGGATCCTGCCGCCCGCAGGTGCGGGAGGACGCGGCGGAGTACCTCGCGGCCGTCGTGACCGCGGTCCGCGCGAGCCCGGACGCCGAGCCGCAGGAGGACGAGAGCGTCGAGGACGTCGTCCTCGCCAGCGGCATGAGCGGCGACCTCCTCCTGCCGAGCCGCCCGAAGGACGCGAAGGGCCTGGCGAAGCTGGCGGCCAAGTGGTCGCTCCCCGCCGAGGAGGCGATCCTCGTGTCGCTCTCGAGCGCCACCTTCGCCGGCGTGTACGGCCTCGCGATCACCGACGCCGCCCTCTACACCCGCGACCTCTTCGAGCCGGTGCGCCGAGTGCCGCTGGCCGAGGTGGGTGCGCTCTCGTGGGACGACCCCGAGAAGGCGGTCCGGATCGGACCGGGCCACACGGCTCCGAACCATCCCGCCGTCACGCCGAGGAACGGCGAGGCCGCCGCGGCGCTCCTGCAGGACCTCGTCCGTGCGGCCTCCCGCCGACTGCCGTAGCGTCGGGCCATGGGTGCGTGGAGTGGGGAGCCGTTCGGCAACGACACGGCGGGCGACTGGGTCTACGAGCTCGACGAGGCCGACGACTGGCGGTACGTGCGCGAGGCGCTCGATGCCGCCGTCGCCTCGGCGCAGGTGGACGCCGACACCGCGGACTGCGCGATCGCGGCCGCCGAGGTCGTGGCCCGCGGGCTCGGCCGCGAGGGCGGCGCGCACGCCGACACGATCCGGCACTTCGTCGAGCGCGCCGGGCGGCCCGACGACGAGCTCGTGGCGCTCGCCCTGGCCGCGCTGAGCGCCGCCGACTCCCCCGGCAGCGAGCTCACGGAGCTGTGGGAGGACGCGGATCCCCAGGAGTGGCGCGAGGCGAACGCGGCCCTGCGGAGCGTGCTCGAGGAGGGCTGAGGGCTCACCCGGACCGGGGGCGCCTCCGGAACTCGGTCGGCGTGGCACCGACGTGCCGCTTGAACGCCGAGCTGAAGGCGAAGGGGTCCTCGTAGCCGACGGAGCGCGCGACGGCGGCGATCGTCACTCCGGGATCGAGCAGGAGGTCGCCCGCGAGCGTGAGGCGCCAGCGGGTGAGGTAGGTCATCGGAGGGGCGCCCGTGCCCTCGCGGAACCGGGCGGCGAGCGAGGCGCGGGAGACGCAGACCCGGCGCGCGAGGTCGGCGACCGTCCACGGCGCCGCCGGGTCGGCGTGGAGCAGCTCGAGGGCGGCCACGACGACCGGGTCGCTGCAGGCGAGCCAGGCGTCGGCGTCGGACTCGGCGGCCCAGCGCCGGATCGTCGCGACGAGGAGCACGTCGAGCAGCCGGTCCACGACGATCTGACCCGCCGCCCCCGATCGGTCGAGCTCGCGCACCAGGAGGGGCACGACGCCCTCGTCGCCGGAGGGGACGACCGCGAGGCGCGGCAGCACCCGCAGGACGAGGCCGCCGACGTCGTCCGCACGGTCGTAGGCGCCGACGAGCAGAGTGGTCTCGCCGTCGACGGCGTTGCCCCAGCGACGGACTCCATGGCGCAGCTCGTCGGTCAGGTCGCGGCCGTCGAGGCTGCGGCAGACCTGGCCTGGCTCGATCACGACCGACGCCTCGCTGCCGGCCGCGTCGGTCACGATGTAGGGATCGGCACCGGTCACCAGCGCGACGTCCCCCGCCCGGAGCAGTCGGCCGTCGATCCGAGCGGACCCCTCCGTCACGGCCACCAGGGTCAGGGCGGCACCGTCGCGCACCGCGACGCCCCACGGTGCCCCCATCCGCATGAGGAGCGCGAACGCCCGCGACGCGCGCGGACCGGCGAGGAAGTGATCGAGCGGATCCACGGGCTCACCGTAGACGATCACCGAGGTTCTCCGGCGTTCGGACCATTGCCCGTCTACGGTCGCCGCGGTGGGATGGGGGCATGACACCCCACCTCCTCCCCGTCGGTCACCCGCTCGAGAGCGCACGCTCGTGAGCGCCCTCGCCGCCGCCGCGGTCGTCGGCTCCGGACTCGTCGCCGGCGTCTACACGGCGTTCAGCACGATGGTCGTGCCCGCCCTGCGCCGTCAGGACCCGGGCCACGCCGCGGCCGTCATGATCGGCATCAACCGGTCCGCCGAGCGCGGGCCGTTCCTGCTGCTCTTCGGCGGGACCGCCGTCGCCGCCGCGGCCCTCGGCGTCTCGGCCCTCGTCCGCTCCGATCCCGCCGACGGAGCGGTCGCCGTGGCGTCCCTCGCGAGCACCGCGATCACCGTGGCGGTGAACGTGCCGCTGAACCGGCGGCTCGAGCGGGACCCTGCCTCCTGGTCCGCCTACGCCCGCACCTGGACGGCGTGGAACAGCGTGCGCGCGCTCGCGGCGGCCGCGGCCGTCGTCCTCGCGCTGAGCACGCGCTCCTGACTCAGTCGCAGTCGGCCGGCTCGCCCTCGCCGATCTCGGCGGCCAGCTGATCGGCGCTCAGGCGATCTCCGGGCTCCGGCGTCCGGAAGGGGCCGGCGGGCGGGAGATCGACCTCGGGCTCGGGCGTCTCGGGGGCGACCTCGACGTCGAGATCGCGCTCGGCCTGCTCGGCGTCGCGAGCGGGCCGGGAGGACGGGAGGAAGGGCTCTGCCATCGACATGTGCTCGATGATCGCCGCCGCGGGTGACGACGAGGTGAACTCGGACGTCACGGGAACCGCACCCCGGTGAGCTCCTCCGAGAGCCGCCAGACGCGGTCCGCGTCCTCGACGCTCCGAACGCGCGGGTAGGCGCGCTGCTCGGTCGGCGCACCGCCCAGCCGCCCCGGACCGCCCGGCCCGACGAACCGGCCGCCCTCGCCGTCGAGGACCGCGGCGAGGAGCGCGGGCAGCGGCGCGGTCTCGACCGTGCCCACCAGCAGGCCGCGCCGCGACAGCGCACGGATGAGCCGCACGTCGAGGCCGTCGCGGTCGCGCCCCGTCTCGGGCCGGGCGGCGAGCAGGCTGGTGGGAGCCACTCCGGGGTGGGAGAGGTTGCTCGTGATCCCCCAGCTGCGCGCGGCGCTCCTGCGCTCGAGCTCGAGGCCGAACAGCCCGAGGGCGATCTTCGACGAGCTGTAGGCGCGGAACGCGTGGTAGCCGCGCTCCCAGTTCGGGTCCTCCCAGTGCACCGCGTTCCGGTCGGCGGCGATGCTCACCTGCGAGACGACGCGGGCGCGGCCCGCGCGCAGCAGAGGAAGGAGACGGCCGATCAGGGCGAAGTGGCCGAGGTGGTTGGTGCCGAGCTGCAGCTCGAAGCCGTCGACGGTGCTGCGGCGGGCCGGCGGGGTCATCACCCCGGCGTTCGCGACGAGCAGGTGGATCGGGGCGCCCTCGGTCTCGAGCGCGGCGGAGAGCGCCGCGACGGAGTCGAGCGACGCGAGATCGAGGTCGCGGAGCGAGACGACGGCACCGGGGTGCCGCTCGCGGATCCTCGCGGCGGCCGCCTCCCCCTTCGCCCGATCGCGGACGGGCAGCACCACCTCGGCGCCCGCCGCGGCCAGGCGGCCGGCGAGGACGAGTCCCAGGCCGTCGCTGCCTCCGGTGACGAGGGCGCGGCGGCCGGACAGCCCGGCGAGCCTGGCAAGGTCGGAGGGAGTGAGATCGATCGGTCGGCGTGCCATGGCGGGCTCCTGTTCGGGGTCGGGACCGGTGCGGTCCTGCGGTGCCGCCAGCCTGCGCGGAACCGGCACCCGGAGGAACGGCCCGCTCAGCCGCTGATCGGCGAGCAGTGGCTGGGCGGCACCCGCCGCGCTAGAAAGAGAGCCGACGGCTGGAGGAGCGATGCGCACGATGGACCGGGAGGGTCTCGCCGAGTTCCTCCGCGCACGACGGGAGTCGCTGCAGCCCGAGGACGTGGGGCTGCCGCGGACGGCGCGCCGCCGCACCGCCGGACTCCGCCGCGAGGAGGTCGCCGCGCGCTGCAGCATGTCGGCCGACTACTACGCCCGCATCGAGCGGGGCCGGAGCCCCCAGCCGTCGGAGCAGATGCTCGCCGCGATCGCCCAGGGGCTGCACCTCACGCTCGCCGAGCGCGACCACCTCTTCCACCTCGCCGGTCACCGGCCGCCGGAGCGCGGAGCGGCGGACGGGCACGTCGGTCCGGGACTGCTCCGGATCCTCGACCGTCTGCAGGACACGCCCGCCGAGATCGTGACGGAGCTGGGCGAGACGCTGCGGCAGACTCCGCTGGGCGTCGCGCTCACCGGCGACCTCACCCGCTTCACCGGACCCGACCGCAGCATCGGCTACCGCTGGTTCACCGATCCGTCGACCCGGGCGATCTACGCCGAGGAGGGTCACGAGCACCTGTCGCGCCTCTGGGCGTCGGGACTGCGCGAGGTGCTCAGCCGCCGGGGACCCGGGTCGCGCGCCGCCCGCTACGTCGAGCTGCTCCTCGAGCGCAGCGACGAGTTCCGCCGCGTCTGGGCGCTGCACGAGGTGGGGGTGCGGCCCGGCGAGACCAAGCGGTTCGAGCACCCGGAGCTCGGACGCCTCGATCTCGCCTGCCAGACGCTGATCGACCCGGTCGACTCGCACGCGCTGCTCGTGTACACGGCGGCACCCGGATCGCCGAGCCACGAGAAGCTCGAGCTGCTGCGGGTGATCGGGGCGCAGCTGCCGATCGACGACCGCTCGCCGTGATGTTTCGACCGTGAGAAATCTCGCAGCGATCGACCACCAGGGCTTGCGCTGAGTGCCCCCGGATGGGTGGAGTTACCGGATGACGGATACGACGAGCACGACCGGCGAGAACTCCCCGGGGACCGGCAAGGGATCCGAAGCGGGCAAGGGATCGCTGAAGAAGGTCATCACCGGGCCACTGCTGTTCGCCTTCATCGTCGGCGACACCCTCGGCGCGGGCATCTACACGCTCGTGGGCACCATGGCGCAGGACGTGGGCGGCGTGATCTGGCTGCCGCTGCTGATCGCGTTGGTGATCGCCCTGCTGACCGCGGGCACCTATGCGGAGCTGATCACGAAGTACCCGCATGCCGGCGGCGCCGCCCGCTACGTCGACCGGGCGTTCGGCAAGCCGTACCTCTCGTTCCTGGTCGGCTTCCTGATGATGGCGTCGGGCATCACGACCGCCGCCGCCCTCGCGAACGCCTTCGCGGGCGACTACCTGGGCGCTCTGCTGGACGTGCCTCCCGTGCCCACGGCCCTCGTCTTCATCGCGATCCTCACCCTCGTGAACCTGCGCGGAGTGAAGGAGTCGCTGACCGCGAACCTCGTCGCCTCGGTCATCGAGGTCAGCGGCCTCGTGATCGTGATCGTCTGCGCGGCGATCTTCTTCGGCGCCGGCAACGGCGACTTCTCCCGGGTCCTGGAGTTCAACCCCGAGGTCGCTCCGCTGCAGGGCGCGTTCGCCGCCTCCATCGTCGCCTTCTTCTCCTTCCTCGGATTCGAGGCCGCGGCGAACATGGCGGAGGAGGTGCGGAACCCCTCGAAGGTCTACCCGCGCGCGCTCTTCGCGGCCCTGTTCACGGCCGCCGTCGTCTACCTCCTGATCGCCCTCGGCGCCGTCATCGTGCTCCCGATCGACGAGCTCGCCGAGTCCACCGGACCCCTGCTCGACGTGGTCGCGGCCAGCGGGGTGGGAGTGCCGCCCTGGCTGTTCGGCCTGATCGCGCTCGTCGCGATCGCCAACGGCGCACTGCTCTTCATGGTCATGGCGAGCCGCGTCGGCTTCGGCCTGGCCACGGCGGGGCTCCTGCCGAGCGCCTTCGGACGCGTCCTGCCGAACCGCCGCACCCCGTGGGTGTCGATCCTCGTCGTCGGCGGCGTGACGATGCTGCTGAGCGTCCTCGGCGATGTCGGCACGCTGTCGGAGACGACCGTGCTGCTGCTGCTCCTCGTCTTCATCTCGGCGAACGTCTCGGTGCTCGTGCTGAAGAAGGACCGCGTCGACCACCCGCACTTCTCGGTGCCGCGCGTGGTCCCGATCCTGGCGACGATCGCGAGCATCGTGCTGCTCACCCAGCAGACCGGAGTGGTGTGGCTCGGCACCGCGGGGTACGTCGTGGTCGGATCGCTGCTGTTCCTCGCGACCCGCTTCGGGAAGAAGAAGCACGCCGACCAGGTGTCGGCGCGCGAGGACGCGGACCGGTCGTAGCGGCCGCCATTGGGCGGTTTCTGCTGCTCTGAGGTTCTGAGAGCCGCAGATCGTGTCCAACGGCGAGACTGAGGCGATCCGTCGCGACCGGCGGTGCGTGCTCGCGACGAGCGGCCGTTCGCGACGGATCGGTCGAGGACGGCGTCCGGGAGTGACTCATCGGTCGCGTGAGGTGGCGGTCGGGGCGGACCGGCCGCGCGCAGTGACGGTCGGGTCGGATCGGGCGCGCGCGGTGTCCGGTCCGGGACGGATCGGGCGACGGCGTGCGACCGTGGTGCGGTGACCGTCTCTCTCGCGCCCTTCCCTCCCTCCGATCTCGCCGCCTGGATGACCGCGCAGCGCGCGTCGTACGTCGACGACCGCCTCCGCGCGGGCGACGACGAGGCGGCGGCCGAGCGGAACGCGCAGGCCTCGCACGACCGCCTCTTCCCGGACGGCCGGCTCGCACCCGGTCACGAGGTGCTGCGGATCCTCGACGACGGCGTCCCGGTCGGCGTGATCTGGGTGGGGCCCCACCCGCAGGAGCTCGACGGCGTCGCCTGGATCTGGGACGTCGAGGTGGACGAGCCCTCTCGCGGCCGCGGGTTCGGGCGGGCCGCGATGCTGCTGGCCGAGGAGCACGCGCTCGCCCTCGGCTACCGGGCGCTGGCCCTCAACGTCTTCGGCTTCAACACGACCGCCCGCGGGCTGTACGAGTCGCTCGGCTACGAGACGACGGCGGTGCAGGTGCGGAAGGAACTCCGGGTATCGGAGTAGCAGCCGCCGTGGTGCAGCGGTCGGCGAGTGCGGCGCCCGGGCCGGGCTCGTCGGGCGCAAGGGCCCTTCTCGCTGGTCGCCGCCGATCACCGCCGCACCGAGTGGACGCGATCGGGGGCTCGAGCGGGCCGTCGGAGCCGTTCTGCGTCCACTGGGCGACCGAGACCACGTCGAGTCGACCCGATCCGGGGTCTGCTCGTCCTTCGAGGACCGCTTCGCGACCACCGGGCAGGTGCCGGCTCGCGGGAGCGGGGACGCCGCCTGTCGAATAGGTTGGCAGCCATGCCCGGTGACGATGTCCTCGATGCCCTCCGCTCGTTCGTCCAGGAGCGCGACTGGGCGCAGTTCCACTCCCCCGAGAACCTCGCGAAGAGCATCAGCATCGAGTCGGGCGAGCTGCTCGAGTGCTTCCAGTGGGGCGAGGGCGACCTGCCCTCGGCGGTCGACGAGCTCGCGGACGTGCTGACGTACTGCTTCCTGCTCGCCGACCGGCTCGGAGTCGACGCGGACGACATCGTCCTCGCGAAGCTCCAGAGGACCCGCGAGAAGTACCCCGTCGACAAGGCTCGCGGACGGAGCGCGAAGTATGACCGGCTTTAGCCTCGAGCACCTGCCCTTCGACTCCGATCAGGTCCGTGCGTGGGGAGCCGCCGACCCGCGGCATCGCAACTGGCCCGTCGTGTACGTGCTGGACAGTGCGGCTGAGGTCTACGTCGGCGAGTCCCTCAATGCGGAGGGACGACTCCGCCAGCATCTGGACTCCCCCGAGAAGAGCCGACTCGAGCGCGTGCGGGTCGTGCTGGACGACACCTTCAACAAGTCCGCGTGCCTCGATCTCGAGTCCTTCCTCCTGCGGATGCTCTCCGGCGAGGGCCGGCTGCAGGTGCTGAACCACAACGCGGGTATCACCGACGCCGACTACTTCGACCGCGACTCCTACCGCCGGACGTTCGACGAGGTGTTCGAGGTCCTGCGCACCGAGGAGCACCTCTTCCAGCGGACGCTTCCGGAGATCATCAACAGCGACCTCTTCAAGCTGTCGCCGTTCAAGGCGCTCAACCACGATCAGGCGATCGCCGTCGAGGACATCCTCGAGGGCCTCTTCGCCGACCTCGAGTCGGGCGAGCGGAGCACCGTCGTCGTGCAGGGGATCCCGGAACCGGCAAGACCGTCGTCGCGATCTACCTGATGAAGCTGCTCCAGGACATCCGCCGGCACGATCCGGAGGAGCCGCTGGACAGCGACTCCGTCTTCAGCGACTTCTTCACGCCGGGGCACCGGGAACTGCTGTCGATGCTCCGCATCGGGCTGGTGGTTCCGCAGCAGTCGCTGCGCGGATCGATCGCGCGGGTCTTCACTCTCACGCCAGGGCTGTCGAAGGATCTGGTGCTCACGCCGTTCGAGGTGGGGAAGAGCGCCGAGCCCTTCGACCTCCTCCTCGTCGACGAGGCGCACCGGCTGAGCCAGCGGGCGAACCAGCCCTCCGGCCCCCTGAACAAGACGTTCGCGGACATCAACAGGACTCTGTTCGGTGAGGACGCGCTCGAGTACACGCAGCTCGACTGGATCCGGGCGCAGAGCAGGCACGTGATCCTGATGCTCGACACGGCTCAGACGGTCCGCCCGATGGACCTCCCTGCAGCGGTGACACGGAGTCTTCTCGCAGAAGCCTCCGCGACCAGCCGGATGTACCCGCTCCGCTCGCAGATGCGCATCGCCGCGGACAAGGACTACGTCGGGTACGTGCGTTCGGTGCTGTCCGACAATCCGTTTCCGCAGCGCGAGGACTTCGGCGGATACGACCTGCGCTTCTTCGACGACGTGCACGAGCTGCGCCGGGAGCTGCTGCTCCGCGAGCAGGAGCACGGCCTCGCCCGCCTCGTCGCCGGGTACGCCTGGAAGTGGATCACCAAGAAGCAGAAGGACGCGTTCGACATCGAGATCGACGGTCTGTCGCTGCGGTGGAATCAGACCCAGCGCGACTGGATCAACTCCCCCGGCGCGATCGACGAGGTCGGCTCGATCCACACCGTCCAGGGCTACGACCTCAACTACGCCGGCGTGATCATCGGACGCGACCTACGCTTCGATCCGGTCGCGCAGCGGATCGTCTTCGACCGCTCGAACTACCACGACACGAAGGGTCGCGAGAACAACCCGAAGCTGGGGATCACGTACTCCGACGAGGATCTGCTGGCGTACGTCCGCAACATCTACACGGTGCTGCTGACGCGAGGGATCCGCGGGACGTACGTGTACGTGTGCGACGACGCGCTGAGGGAGCACCTGAGGCGCTACTTCTGAGTCGGGCGCGGTCCGCTCGGGCGGCCGCAGTTCGACGCCCTGCGATACCGCAGGGACTCGGTCCGCTTCGGAGTGACGGCGTGATCCGATCCGTCATGAAGCGCCGGTGCATCCCCACCCTGAGCGGTTGTTCGTGACGAATCGATCGTGACTGAGCGTCAGGACTGACGGATCGATCACGCGTAACAACAGGTCGTGCCGTCAGGGCAGGAGGTCGATCATCCCGGGACGCGCCTTCATCGCGTGGATGACGAGTTCGTTGCCGCTGTCGAAGGTCAGGACGACCGTCTCGAGCAGTCGCCCGCTCGAATCGAACCCTAGCCGCAGCTGGCGCGCCGGCGAGTCGTCGTCGAGTTCCTCGACCCACACCGCCTGACTCGCCGCCAGGATCGCGTCCTGCGGCGCGACTCCGCGCTTGAGGGCGGCGTCGTGGACCTTCACGCCGCAGAAGCGGCGAGCGCCTCGCGGATGACCTCGGAGCGCGACTTGTGCTCCCGGGCGGCGCGCTCGTCGAGTGCGGCGAGCTCCTCGGCGGTGAGGCGCAGGGCGACGACCTGCGACGGCTCGGCGCCGCGGCCGGGACGACCCCGCCCGCGGGAGCGGAGAGCGCCGACGTCGTAGCCCCGCTCGGCCTCCGCCGCCCAGTCCGCGATCTGCTGCTCGGTCACGGGCCGGCCGTCGATCGTCTCTCGGTCGCTCATGCCGAATATCGTATGACGGAAAGCGCCGAAGGAGACAGACCGTCGCAGAACGTGCCCGGTCGGACCCGGAGTCCGCGCGGCAGCCCGACCCGGCACCTCCATCCGGGCACCGGGTCGAACGGCCTGACGGCTGGGCTCAGCTCGTCGAGGGCACCGCGGTCGGGTCCGACTGGCCCGCCCCCTGAGCGGCCGCGCCGACTCCGCGGCCGAATGCCTGGCCCTGGAGGATCGCCCCCAGGTCGACTCCGGTAGCCGACTTGACGCTGTCGAAGGTCGCGGCGAGGCTCGCCGCCTGCTCGCGGGCGATGTGCGTGCCGGCGGTGTCGCCGCCGATCAGCGTGACGGTGCCGACGTTCTGGTAGCCCTTGGCGAACTCGGACATGAGCGAGGGCAGCTGCCCGATGAGCTCGCGTCCCAGGATCGCCTCCTGGTTCTCGCGGAGCGCCTCCGCTTCGGCCGCGATGGCCGCCGCGCTCGCCTCGCCCTTGGCGCGGATCGCCTCCGCCTCGGCGGTCGCGTTCGCGCGCAGGGCCTCGGCCTCGGCGCCGGCCTTGGCCCGCAGGGCGTGCGCCTCGGCCTCGGCGCGAGCACTCACGGCTGCGGCCTCCGCCGCGGCGGACGCCTGGCGGGCCTCCGCCTGGCGCTGAACGGCGTACGCCTCGGCGTCGGACACCTGCTGCGCGACCTGGCGGTCTGTCTCGGCCTTCTTGGCGCGGCCGTAGGCGTCGGCGTCGGCCTCGGTCTGCCGGCGGTACTTCTCGGCGTCCGCGACGCGCTTGACGTCGGCGTCGAGCTCGGCCTGGCGGTTCTCGGCGCGCTGCACGAGGACGGCCTGCTCGCGCTCGGCGCGGGCCAGGTTCTCGGCCTGCTCGGCCTCGGCGTTCGCCCGGCCGACCTCGGACTTCGCCGCGGCGGTGTTCTTGTCGTAGGCGGTCTGCTCGATCAGGTTCGCCTCGTCGGTGGCGAGCTGGCGGGCCTTGACCTCGCGCGCCGCGTTGATCCGGGCGACGTCGGCCTCGCGACGGACGCGCTCGATCTCCTGGGCGCCGAGGGCCTCGATGTAGCCGTTGCGGTCGGTGACCCCCTGGATCGCGAACGAGTCGAGGACGAGGCCCTGCGCGAGCAGGTCGCCCTTGATGCCCTCGGCGATCTCGTCACCGAGCTTCTGCCGGTCCTGCATGACCTCCTCGACGCTCAGCTTCGCGACGACACCGCGGAGGGCGCCCTCCAGCTGCTCGGTCGTGAAGACGTCGATCGACTGGTCCTGCGACGCGAAGCGCTCGGCCGCGGCGCGTACCTGGTCGGCCGTGGAGCCGATCTTCACGAGCGCGACGCCGGCGAGGTGGATCGTCACCCCGTTCTTGGTCTGCGCGACCGGCTCCATCTTGATCTGCCGCGACCGCAGCGAGATGCGGTCCGACCGCTGGGTCAGCTTGTTGACGAACGCGCCGCCGCCGGTGATGACGGTCATGTTGGACGTCAGCCCGTCATCGCCCTTCTGCTTCTTGCCGACGATCACGATCGCCTCGTCGGCCTGGGGCACCTGGTACCAGGCGCGGAAGATGAAGAAGCCGATGAGTGCCAGCAGCAGCAGGGCGCCGGCGACGACCCCCGCGATGACGATCCAGAGCAGGTCGGATTGCATGGACGAGATTCCCCCTTCTCGGGACACGCCGGAGACGTGCCTCTGAGCGATGTACGGGTTCATCGTGTCATGCGTCGGCTCGAGGCGGAGCGGAGGACGGCAGGCCGCGGCGCGGAGCGACCACGACTCGGCGCCGTCACTCGGAGGAGGTGTCGCAGACGCCGGTGCCGTCGGGGCGCTGCACGCAGACGCGGGCGCTCTCGGGAGCGAGGCTCCGGGCCGGAGAGAGCAGTCGCTCGAGGTCGTTGTCGTCCCTCGAGGCCGTCACCGTCACCGAACGATCCGAGCTGGACACCGCGGTGACGCCCGGAGTCGCGAGCAGCGCCGAGGCCCCGGCCACCGCGCCGCCGAAGGAGCGAGGAGCGGCGCTGATCTCGAGAGCCGGGCCCTCGCCGACGGTGATGGTGAGGGTGGTGAAATCGGCGGACCCGGCAGCCGCGGACACCGCCTCCGCGACGGCCGCGGCACGGTCGGGCGAGTCGACGGCCAGTCGGAGGCGGTCGTCGTCCGTCCAGACCGAGCGGACGTCGAGGAGGATCTCAGGGGCGAGAGCGGCGAGCACGGCGCGGGCCGCGACTCCGGTGCCGCCGTCGCCGAGCGCGACCAGCGGACTCGAGAAGGCGACCGCGGGGCCGCCGGTCGACGCGGCCGCCGACTCCGCGTCGGCGAGGTCGGCCTCGTCGGCCAGCGTCACCTCGAGCCGCTCGGGCGCGGCCCGGAATCCTGTCGCGGGCACCGCCGCCGAGACCGCGGACCACGTGCCCTCGGCAGCGTCGATCCACTCGCCCGGGTCGCCGCTGACGAGCGCTGACCGATCGGAGCTCTGCACGCTGACGTGCACGGACGCGGCGTCCGGGAGGAGATCGGGGGCGTCCCGGGCGAACGCGAAGACGTCCTCCGCCGTCGCCGTCCCGGAGAGGAGGAGGCTCATCCCGCTCACGCGATCGTCGCTGTCGTCCGCGGTCAGAGCGACGGACGACACCCGCGCGTCGTCCCGCAGCTCGAGTGCCGCCGCGATCCTCCCGGCGGTGAGATCCGCGTCGCCCGAGACGGGGAGGCTGAGCCCTTCCGCGTCGAGCACGACCCGCACGTCGCCCACCGGGCGCTCGGAGGCGAACGCGCTCAGACGACCGGCCAGCGCCTCCAGGCCGGCGTCGTCGAGGTCCTCGCGCGCCACCACCTCGGCGCTCACTCCGCCGGTGAAGGGCATGTTGTCGACCGTCGAGAGCTCGAGATCGGCGACCGCCTCGTCGCTGCCGAAGGTCCGCGCGAAGTCGGCGCGGAAGGAGTCGCCGGAACAGCCGGCGAGCAGAAGCAGCGCGGCGAGGGCGACGCCCACGGCTCCAAGCCTCCGCGCGACTCCGAGCCTCCGCGCGCGCTCAGCCCTCATGGCGCCAGCGTATTCGCGCTGCGCAGAAGCCGAACGGTCTGGACGGATCGGGTTCCGCGTGCTTGGAGCGGCGCATCCGCCCCGCAGCGAATCGCCCGGGATCGGGGCTCGGACAAACCGTCGAGCCCGTTCCGCGTCCACTGGAGGGGGCCGACCGCGCCGAGTGGGCGCGTGCCGGGGCCTGCTCGCACGGACGAGCCCGCTTCGCGTCGAGCGGACTGCGGGATCGAGCGGCAGCGGCCGCGCGGCGAACGCGGAACAACGGCGTTGACGCGGATCGCACGCCGAGAAAGCCCTTCGACAAGGGCCGGACGGAGACGCTCACGCTGAAGCGGAGCCGGAGAACTGCTGGGGTACCTGGACTCGAACCAAGAACAACTGAACCAGAATCAGCCGTGTTGCCAATTACACCATACCCCAATGGCCATCCACAGGTGAGGGAGGAGGCCAGGCGGCGACCGGAAGAACTTCCGGCGCCGAGGAAGAACACTACCCTACGGGCGCACGCCGCTCAAATCGACGCCGGCCTCGTGGATCGCGTGGGCCTCGGACTCGGGGGCGGCCTCGCCCAGGCGGGCGCGCACGAGGTCGCGGTTGACGGCCGAGGCGACCTGCGCTCCGGAGCCGGCGGCCACGATCAGCTGCTGCGGGCCGGGGGCGGTGACCTCGCCGGCGGCGTAGAGGCCGGGGACCGACGTGCGTCCGCCTGCATCGACGAGGAGGAACCCGTCGCGATCGGTCTCGGGGCCGGCGGCCTCGAGGTACTCGGAGGACGGGGACCCAGATCGGGCGGACGAAGGCGCCGGTGCGCGGGATCACGTCGCCGTCCTCCAGCAGCACGCCGGTCATCTCCGCGCGCTCGCCCGCGAGGTCGGCGACCGGGCGGCGCTCGACGCGGATGCCGATCGAGCCGAGCAGGGACTCGTCGGCGTCGCTGACGACTCCGATGCCGTTGGTGAAGACGACCAGATCCGTGCTCCACTGCGAGAGCAGCATGGCGCGCTCGGCGAGATCGGACGTCTCGCCGATCAGGGCGAGCGGCTCCCCCGCCTTCTCGTAGCCGTCGCACTCCATGCAGCTGTGCACCGCGGTGCCGTAGTAGGCGCGGAGGCTGGGCAGGCGGGGCAGCTTCTCGCTGAGGCCCGCGGCGACGACCACGGCCGTGGCCACGACGGCGCGGTCCGCTGCGCCGCGCACGCCGCGCGCGGAGACGAGGAACTCGCCTCCGGAGCGCTCGACCGAGGTCACCAGGGCGTTGTGCACCTCGGCGGCCTCGTAGCTCTCGACCTCCTCGCGGCCCAGACGACGCAGCTCGAGCGGAGAGACTCCGTCGCGCGTGAGGAAGCCGTGCGAGTGCAGCGTCGCGGCGTTCCGCGGACGGTTGCTGTCGAGCAGCAGCACGCTGCGGCGGGCGCGCGCCAGATTCAGCGCGGCCGACAGACCGGCCGGACCCGCGCCGATCACGACGACGTCGTACTGACCTCCCACCGCCTCGGCCATGCTCAGACCGGTCCGGAGGAGGCGGAGGTGCGGTCGGCGAGGCGCGAGAGGCGCGCGAGCGACTCCGCCCTGCCGAGGATCTCCATCGACTCGAACAGCGGGGGCGAGACGCGGCGACCCGAGATCGCGGTGCGCAGCGGTCCGTAGGCGATGCGGGGCTTGAGCCCGAGGCCCTCGATCAGGGCCGAGGCGAGCGCGGCCTGGATCGAGGCGGTCAGCCACTCCCCCTCCGGCACCGCGGACAGCGCCTCGATCGAGGCGGCGAGCACGTCGCCCGCGTTCGCCGGGAGGCCCTTGAGCGCGTCCTCGTCGTAGGTCAGCGCGTCGGCCGTGGTGAAGAGGAAGCCCAGCATGCCGGGTGCCTCGCCGAGCAGGCCGATGCGCTCCTGGACCAGCGGCGCGGCGGCGTCGAGCACCGCGCGCTGCGCAGGAGTCGGCTCGCCCTCGAGCACGCCCGCGGCGATCAGGTACGGCACGGTGCGCTCGGTGAAGTCGTCGACCGCGAGCAGGCGGATGTGGTCGCCGTTGATCGACTCGGCCTTCTTGAGGTCGAAGCGCGCGGGGTTGGGGTTCACATCGGCGACGTCGAACGCGGCGATCATCTCGTCGATCGAGAAGACGTCGCGGTCGTGGGTCAGCGACCAGCCGAGCAGGGCCAGGTAGTTCACCAGGCCCTCGGGGATGAAGCCGCGGTCGCGGTGGTGGAAGAGATTCGAGGACGGGTCGCGCTTCGAGAGCTTCTTGTTGCCCTCGCCCATCACGTACGGGAGGTGCCCGAAGCGCGGCACGAAGGTGGTCACTCCGATGTCGATCAGCGCGTGGTACAGCGCGATCTGGCGGGCGGTGGAGGGCAGGATGTCCTCGCCGCGGAGCACGTGCGTGATCTGCATGATCGCGTCGTCGACCGGGTTCACCAGCGTGTAGAGCGGCTGGCCGTTGGGGCGCACGACGACGAAGTCGCTGAAGGAGCCGGCCGGGAAGGTGATCTCGCCGCGGACCAGGTCGTCGAAGGAGAGGTCGGCGTCGGGGACCCGCAGACGCAGCGCGGGGCTGCGGCCCTCGGCGCGGAACGCGGCGCGCTGCTCCTCGGTGAGACCGCGGTCGAAGTTGTCGTAGCCGTGCTGCTTGGCGCGGCCCGCGGCCTCGTTGCGGGCGTCGATCTCCTCGGCGGTGGAGTAGCTCTCGTAGAGGTGGCCCGAGGCGAGCAGGCGCTGGATCACGTCGAGGTAGACGTCGGTGCGCTCGGACTGACGGTACGGACTGTGCGGCCCGCCCACTCCGACGCCCTCGTCCCAGTCGAGCTTCAGCCAGCGCAGCGCGTCGACGATCTGCTCGTAGCTCTCCTCGCTGTCGCGGGCCGCGTCGGTGTCCTCGATGCGGAAGACGAACGTGCCCCCCGTGTGACGCGCGTACGCCCAGTTGAACAGGGCGGTGCGGATGAGGCCGACGTGCGGCGTCCCGGTCGGGGACGGGCAGAAGCGGACGCGCACGTCGCTCCCGGTCGCGGTCGTGAACGGGTGCGCCGCTGCGGCGCGATCGGAGGGCGGGGTGAGCTCAGACATACGCCCGCGATTCTAGCCGCGGCGGGCGCCGTGCCGTCGGGCTGGACAAGGGGCGTCCCGGAGGTGCGCACTCCGTCCTGACGCCGGTTCCGAGGCCCGCCGGCCCCGAGCACGGACGGGATGGTCCGCGGATCGGCCGGATGACCGCGCTCCCACGCCCTTTATCGCGAAGCAGTGCTCCGCGTCAACGGACTCGCCTTCTCCGAGGAGCAGTGGTGCTCTGTGCAGAGCGCTTCTCCGGGGCCGCTCGATGAGGAGCGCACCGCATCCGCCATGCCCCGGACCTCGCACCAGCACGCCCGGAAAGGGGATTCGGATGAGCACGACCGATCTCGACGTCGCCACGTCTCGCGCCACCGCGATGGATCCGGCCCGCGAGGAGAAGGACGCTCGCACGCTCTCGCTCTTCCGCGAGGCCGCCGACGCCGACGGTGCTGAAGGGGACCGCATCCGCGAGCGCATCGTGCTGGACCACCTGGGCCTGGCCGAGGCGATGGCCCGGCGCGTCTCCCGAGGCGGCGGCGCCGGCGGCGACTGGGCGGACCTCCGCCAGGTCGCGTACGTCGGGCTCGTCAAGGCCGCCCGCCGCTTCGCTCCGGAGCGCGGCGACAGCTTCGCCGCCTTCGCGGTGCCCACGATCACCGGCGAGCTCAAGCGCCACCTCCGCGACCTCGGCTGGATGGTGCGGCCGCCGCGCAGCGTGCAGGAGCTGCACCGCCGCTCCGGCCTCGTCGCCGACGAGCTGTCCCAGGAGCTCGGGCGCCACCCGTCCGATCACGAGATCGCTCTGCGCCTCGGAGTCGATGCCGCGGAGGTCGCCGACGCCCGCTCGGCGAGCCACCCGCTCTCGCTGGACGAGACCGTCGGCACGGGCGACGGCGGGGTGCGGCTCGGCGAGACCCTCGGCGGCGACGACGAGAACCTCGCGGCCATCGACCGCCGCCACGGCCTCGCGTCCGCCCTCGCGGAGCTCGAGGACGGGCAGCGGGAGCTGCTCCGGATGCGCTTCGTCGAGGAGATGACCCAGCAGCAGATCGCGGACGCGCTCGGGACGACGCAGATGCAGGTCTCGCGCCTGCAGCGGCGGATCCTCGCGCAGCTCGCCGACCGGCTGGGCGCCCCCTCGCGCCAGCATCAGCCGCGCTCGCCCCGCGCCCGGGTCGCCACCGTCACGCCCGTCCGGCAGGCGCCGCGCCTGCGGTCCGCCTGAGGTGGGCCTCGGCACGCGAGGGCAGCGAGGCGAGGGCGTCCAGGACGTCCTCGGTCTGCACGGCCAGCAGCGCCGGGTCAGGCTCGGAGGAGAAGACGTCGCCCTTGCGGAGCGACGCGTCGGTGAGCACGATGTGCGGGCCGCTCACGGGCGGGCCCCAGGCCTCGGGCGGCGCCGGTCCGAAGATCACGACCGACGGGATGCCGTACGCCGACGCCAGGTGCGCGGCTCCGGTGTCGACGGTGACCAGGGTCTCGGCGGCCGCCACCACGGCGGCGAACTCGACCAGGTCGACCTCCCCGGCCAGCACCTCCCCGGTGCCGGCGAGCTCGGCGACGCGGCGGGCGCGATCGGCCTCGTTCGCTCCTCCGGTGTAGACGACGCGGTGCCCCTGGCCGGCGAGCGAGCGGGCGACCGCGGCGAAGCGCTCCTCGGGCCACTCGCGGGAGCCGTAGAAGGCGCCGATGTGCACGACGGCCGCGCCGTCGACGCGGGGCGCGGCGTCCGGGACGGCGATGCCGACGTCCTCGGGGTCGGCGTCGAGGCCGATCGAGTTCACCAGGCGGGCCCAGCGGGCGCGCTCGAGCTCGCCGTCGATCCAGAGCGGGCGCGGGTCGTCGTGGCTCGCGTCGGGATCCAGCGCCGGCACGCGGAACTCGAGCGTCCGCTCCGGCTCGATCTCGGCGAGGCGCAGCCGCGACTCCGGACCGTTGCCGTGCAGGTTGACGCCGAGCTCGACGCGGCCGGCGGCCATCGGCAGTGGATCGTCGAGACCGTGCAGAGTGGGCACCAGGGCGTCCAGCCCGTCGATCAGGTCGACGATCGGCTCGAGCCAGGGCGTGGTGGCGAGGATCAGGCGGTGCTCGGGGAAGCCGCGGCGCAGCGCCTTGAGCGCCGGCACCGCCACGAGGATGTCGCCGAGCTTGAGCGCGCGGAGCGCGAGGACCTCCGGGGTGCCGTCCGGTTCGGTGAGAGCGCGCACGGCGCCTCCTTCCTGTCGGACGTCCCGTACCCCGTCCCCGGACGCTCAGACGCGCGGGCCCCGATCCCGACGCGCCCGAGCGGCACCACTTCTCCTCGGCACCGTTTACGAGGAGGAGAAGCAGGGTACGAGAACGGTGTGACCGACCCGATGCACCCGAACGAGCAGCGCGGCACCGCCGAGCTCGAGCGGACCCCGCGACTGCGCGGGATCCTCTTCGACCGCGACGCCACTCTGGTCGTCGACGTGCCCTACAACGGCGACCCCGCGCGGGTCGAGCCGATGCCCACCGCCCTCGACGCCGTCGAGCGCGCGCGCGAGGCGGGCCTGGCGATCGGAGTGGTCACCAACCAGTCCGGCATCGCCCGCGGCATCATCGACCGCGGCCAGGCCGAGGCCGTCAACCGCCGGGTCGACGAGCTCTTCGGCGGCTTCGACGTCTGGATGCTCTGCCCGCACGGCCCCGAGGACGGCTGCGACTGCCGCAAGCCCGCTCCCGGCATGGTGCTCGGCGCCGCCGAGGCCCTCGGGCTGCCGGCCGACTCCCTCGCCGTCATCGGCGACATCGGCGCCGATGTGGGCGCCGCCGCGAACGCCGGCGCGCGCGGCGTGCTGGTCCCGACCCCGATCACCCGGACCGAGGAGGTGGCGGCCGCGACGCTGCGTGCCGACACACTCCTCGAGGCCGTCGAGCTACTCCTGGCCATGCAGCCCGACGAGGGGGACACGGCATGACCCGCCGCGTCCTCGTCGCCCGCCTGGACAGCGCGGGCGACGTGCTCCTCTGCGGCCCCGCCGTCCGCGCGATCGCCGCCGACGCCGAGGTGCTGCTGCTCGCAGGCCCCCAGGGGGCGCCCGCCGCGGCGCTGCTGCCCGGCCCGACGAGCGTCCGCACCTGGTGGTGCCCGTGGATCGGCGACGCGTCGCGACCGGTCGACGGCGCGCTGGTGGAGGAGCTGAACGCGATCGTCGAGGAGTTCGCCCCCGACGAGGCCGTGATCCTCACCTCCTTCCACCAGTCCCCGCTGCCGCTCGCGCTGCTGCTGCGCCTGGCGGGCGTCGAGCGGATCAGCGGCGCCTCCGTCGACTTCGCCGGCGCCCTGCTCGACGTGCGGCTCGTGCCGGGCGAGACCCTCGAGGAGGACCAGCCCGAGCCGGAGCGCGCGCTCGCCATCGCGGCGGCGGCCGGCTTCGTGCTGCCCGAGGGCGACGACGGACGGCTGCGCGTGCGCCACGAGGGCGTCCTGCCCGCCGCGCTCGAGGGCGTCGGCCCCTACGTCGTCGTGCACCCCGGAGCGGCGGTGCCCGCGCGCGCCTGGCCCGCGGCGAACGCGGCGCGAGCCGTCGAGCTCCTCGCCGACGCGGGCGTCGCCGTCGCGGTCACGGGAGGACCCGGCGAGCGCGCGCTCACGGCCGAAGTGGCCGGCACCCGCGGCATCGATCTGGGCGGCGCGACCGACTTCGCCGGCGCCGCCGAGGTGCTCGCCCGCGCCGAGGTCGTCGTCAGCGGCAACACCGGCCCGGCGCACCTCGCCGCCGCCGTCGGCACTCCGGTCGTCAGCCTCTTCTCGCCCGTCGTCCCCGCGATCCGCTGGGCGCCCTACGGCGTGCCCGTGGAGCTCCTCGGCGATCAGGGCGCCGCATGCGCCGGCTCCCGCGCCCGGGTCTGCCCGGTGCCCGGCCACCCCTGTCTGGCGGGGGTGAGCGCCGAGGAGGCGGTCGCCGCCGTCCTGCGACTCCGCGCCCTCGGGCGCTCCACCACGACCACGACGGAGGCGATGGCATGAGGATCCTCCTCTGGCACGTGCACGGCGGCTGGGCGGACGCGTTCGTCCGCGGCGACCACGAGTACCTGCTCCCCACCACGGACGCCCGCGACGGCTGGGGCCTGGGCACCGGCGGACGCGACTGGCCGAACGCGATCGAGATCGCACCCGAGGACCTGCGCGACGCCGACGTCGACGTCGTCGTGCTGCAGCGTCCCGAGGAGCTCGCCGAGGCCGAGCGGCTGCTCGGCCGGCGCCTCGGCCTCGACGTACCCGCCGTGTACGTCGAGCACAACACCCCGCGCGGGGACGCTCCGACCAGCCGGCACCCGCTCGCCGACCGCGACGACCTCCTCCTGGTGCACGTCACGCACTTCAACGCGCTGATGTGGGACACGGGCTCGACGTCCACCACGGTGATCGAGCACGGGATCCACGACCCGGGGCCCCTCTACACGGGCGAGCTCGCGCACTTCGGCGTCGTGGTCAACGAGCCGGTGCGCCGCAACCGCGTCACCGGCACCGATCTGCTGTCCCGCTTCGCCGAGGTCGCCCCGCTGGACGTTTTCGGGATGAAGACCGAGGGCCTGACCGAGCTGCCCGGTTTCCCGGAGGGCCGGCTCGACGTGCTCGGCGACGTGCGCACGAGCGAGATGCACGCGCAGCTCGCCCGCCGCCGCGTCTACCTGCACCCCTTCCGCTGGACCTCGCTCGGCCTGGCGCTCCTCGAGGCGATGCACCTGGGCATGCCGGTCGTCGCGCTCGAGACGACCGAGGCGGGCCGCGCGGTCCCGGCGGGCGCCGGTGCCGTCTCGAACGACCTCGACGCACTGGCCACCGCCGCCCGCGAGCTGATCGAGGATCCGGGCCGGGCCGCCGCCGCCGGGGCGATCGCCCGCGAGAGCGTCCTCGAGCGCTACGGACTCGCCCGGTTCCACCGGGACTGGGACGAGGTCCTCTCCGATCGTCCGCGCCGCACCGGCCGGACGCTCACCGCCGCAGGGATCCGAGGAGGAGCACCCGATGACGCACACCACCACCACCCGACCGCTCGCGATCGCGATGGTCTCCGAGCACGCCAGCCCGCTGGCGACGCTCGGCGGCGTCGATGCGGGCGGCCAGAACGTGCACGTCGCCGCCCTCGCCGACGCGCTCGCCCGCCGCGGTCACCGCGTGACCGTCTACACCCGGCGCGACGACCCCTCCCTCCCCCCGGCGCGTCCCCTTCACCTCAGGGGTCGAGGTCGTGCACATCGACGCCGGGCCGGCCGCCAAGGTGTCCAAGGACGAGCTGCTCCCCTTCATGGGCGACTTCGCCGTCGACCTCGCGAACGACTGGCTCGACTCGCGCCCGGATCTCGTGCACAGCCACTTCTGGATGTCCGGGGTCGCCGCGCTCGACGCGTCCGAGCGCGTGGAGCGCGCGACGGGCCGCCGCGTGCCCGTCTTCCACACCTTCCACGCACTCGGAGTCGTCAAGCGCCGCCAGCAGGGCGCGCAGGACACGAGCCCCGAGGAGCGCGCCTGGCTGGAGCCGAGGGTTGGCCAGAAGGCGGACGGCATCGTGGCGACCTGCTCCGACGAGGCCTTCGAGCTCAAGGGGCTCGGCGTGCCGACGAGCAGCATCTCGGTCGTGCCGTGCGGAGTGGACCTGGAGCGCTTCTCCCCCGACGGCCCCGTCGCCGAGAAGACCCGCCCGATCCGGCTCATGAGCATCGGGCGGCTCGTGCCCCGCAAGGGCATGGGCCACGCGATCGAGGCGCTCGCGCGTCTGGTGCAGGACGGCCACGACGCGGAGCTCGTCATCGTCGGCGGCTCCGGCTCGGGCGACGCCCTCGCGGCCGATCCCGAGTACCAGCGCCTGCACGGCGTGGCGGAGGGCCTCGGAGTCGCCGACCGCGTCCACCTCGTGGGGCAGCTGTCGCAGACCGAGATGCCGGCGATGCTCCGCTCGGCCGACATCGTCGTCTGCGCGCCGTGGTACGAGCCGTTCGGCATCGTGCCGCTGGAGGCGATGGCGTGCGGCCGACCGGTCGTGGCGTCCTCCGTCGGCGGGCTCATCGACACGGTCGTCGAGGACGTGACCGGGGTGCACGTGCCGCCGCGCGATCCGGCCGCCCTGGCCGCCGCCCTCGCCGCTCTGATCGCCGACCCCGAGCGCGCCCGCGCGTACGGCGCCGCCGGCCGCGAGCGCGTCGAGTCGCGCTACTCCTGGGACCGCGTCGCCGCGGACACCGAGCGCGCCTACCGCACCACTCTCGCCGGACTCGGCGACGGGGAGGCCGTCCTGACCGGCGCCCCCCGCACCTCCCACTCCTCGAAGACCCGGAAGGCGGCCCCCCGACGATGAGCATCGACACCGTGCTGGACACCCCGACGGACGCCGCCCGGCGGATCGTCGACGACCACATCGCCCGCTCGCTCGACGTCGTCGCGCAGCTGGAGCGGCACTCCGACCAGATCGTCGCCTGGGGCGTCGAGCTCGCCGACCGCCTGCACTCGGGCGCGCGGCTGCTCGCGGCCGGCAACGGCGGCTCGGCGGCCGAGGCCCAGCATCTGACGGCCGAGCTGGTCGGCCGCTTCGACGGCGACCGGATCCCCTTCTCGGCGATCTCGCTGCACGCCGAGACCTCGAGCCTGACAGCGATCGGGAACGACTACGGATTCGACCACGTCTTCGCGCGCCAGGTCACGGCCCACGCGCGCAGCGGCGACGTCGTCGTGCTGCTCTCGACCAGCGGACGCAGCGCCAACCTGCTCCACGCGGCCGAGGCCGCCCGCGCGGCGGGCGCCCGCACCTGGGCGCTGACCGGCGACGGGCCCAACCCGCTGACCGACGCGTGCGACGAGGCGATCGCGCTCGAGGGACACGGCGCGAACGTGCAGGAGGCGCAGCTCGTGCTCGTGCACGCGCTCTGCCGGGCCTTCGAGCACCGCATCCGCGTCCGCACGGGAGCCTCCGCGTGAGCGCGCGCCTGCGGATCGCCGTCGTCGGCGACGTGATGCTCGACGTCGACCTCTCGGGGCCGGCCGAGCGGCTGAGCCCCGACGCGCCGGTGCCCGTCGTCGACGTCTCGACGCGCGGCGTGCGCGCCGGCGGTGCCGGACTCGTGGCGCGGATGCTCGCCCGCGACGGGCACGACGTCACCCTCGTGACGGCCCTGGCCGACGACTCCGACGCCGACGTGGCCGAGCTGCGCGGGGCCCTCGACGGGATCCGCCTGGTCGCGGGCCCGTCCGGAGCGCCGACGCCCGTCAAGACCCGCGTGGCCGCTTCCGGCCAGGCCGTCGTGCGGTTCGACCGCGGCTGCGAGCGCCCGCCGGTCCCCACCGTCACCGACGGCATGCTCGAGGCGCTCCAGGGCGCGGACGCCGTCGTCGTCGCCGACTACGGCCGCCGCCTGACCGAGGACAAGTCGCTCCGCGCGGCTCTCGACGCACTCGCGGTCCCCCTGGTGTGGGATCCGCACCCGCGCGGCACCGCTCCCGTCGCGGGCACGACGCTCGCGACTCCGAACCTCGCCGAGGCGACCGGGTTCTCGGGCGCGAGCGGACGCGGCGTCACCCTCGCCGAGACGGCCGCCACCACCCTGCTCGAGCGCTGGGGCTGCGGCGCCGTCGCGGTGACCATGGGCGGCAGCGGGGCTCTGGTGCGCTCGCGCGGCGCCGGTGTGCCCGTGGTGGTCCCGGCCGCCTCCGTGCCGCCGACCGATCCGTGCGGAGCGGGCGACCGCTTCGCCGCGTCGGCCGCCGTGGCCCTCGCGGGCGGAGCGACGCCCTCCCAGGCCGTGAGCGACGCCGTCGCGGACGCGGGCGCCTACCTCCTCGCGGGAGGCGTCGCCTCGCTCGCCGCTCCGACCGACACCGCCGTGCTGCACAGCGCCGGAGTCGACGCGCTGCGCGTCGCCGAGGCCGTCCGCGGCGCCGGCGGCACGGTCGTCGCGACCGGCGGCTGCTTCGACCTGCTGCACGCGGGCCACGCCCGCACGCTCTCGGCCGCACGGGCGCTGGGCGACTGCTTGATCGTCTGCCTCAACTCGGACGACTCGGTCCGCCGCCTCAAGGGGGCGTCGCGCCCGATCATCCCCGAGGACGACCGGGTCGACCTGCTGCTCGCACCTCGAGTGCGTCGACGCGGTGCTCGTCTTCGGCGAGGACACCCCCGACGAGGCGCTGCGCCGCATCCGCCCCGACGTCTGGGTGAAGGGCGGCGACTACTCCGCCGAGTCCCTGCCCGAGACCGCGACCGTCGCCGAGTGGGGCGGGCGCGTGCTCACCGTGCCGTACCACCCGGGCCGATCGACCACCCACCTCGCCGCGGCACTCGCCCGCGTCGGCTGACCTCACCACTCCCGCCCCGCGACGGCGAGCCCTCCGCGACCCGTCGCACCGTCACCCAGAAGGACATCATGAGTCTCACCCCCACCCCCATCGGCCGCGTCCTGATCACCGGAGGCGCCTCGGGCCTCGGCGCCGCCGTCGCGGCCGCCGTCACCGCCGCGGGCGGCACCCCGATCGTGCTCGACCGCGACGTCTCGACCGTGACGGAGGGCGTCGCCGCCTACCAGGTGGACGTCGCGAAGACCCGCGAGGCCGAGAAGGCCGTCGTCGAGATCGCCCGCGAGCACGGCGGACTCGACGCCGTCGTCACCGCCGCCGGCATCGACCGGTGCGGCCGCCTCGTCGACGTCGACCCGGAGGAGTGGGAGCGCGTCATCTCGGTCAACCTCCTCGGCACCGCCGCGGTGGTCCGGGCGGCGCTGCCGTTCCTCACCGAGACGCACGGCCGCGTCGTCACCGTCGCCTCGTCGCTCGCGATCAAGGCCGTCTCGGACGCGACCGCGTACTGCGCGTCGAAGTTCGGCGTCCTCGGCTTCACCCGCGCCCTCGCCGCCGAGACCAAGGGCGAGATCGGCGTCACGACGCTCATCCCGTCCGGCATGAAGACGCGCTTCTTCGACGACCGCGACGCGCAGTACAAGCCGGGCCCCGACGCCCTGCTCAACGAGCCCGAGAACGTGGCGAACGCCGTCATGTTCGTCCTCGGTCAGCCGCAGGGCTGCGAGGTGCGCGAGCTCGTCATCACGCACGAGGAGGAGCCGTCCTGGCCGTGAGCCTTCTGATCCCCTAGGGGGTCACCGCGAGATGCCACTCCGGTCCGCGACACGCCGTCGCGGGCGTCCCGGAGTGGCATCTCGCGTCTCACCGGGTGGCGGCGAGGACCTCGCGCACGTCCTCCAGCACGGCCTCGATCCGCACGTCCGAGACGAAGGACGGGTCGTGCTCGCAGCGCGGAGCCGTCCAGCCGACCTGGGTGCTGTCGCGACCGCAGACGGGGCAGGCCGTCGTCCAGCTCAGCTGCACGCGGTGGCGCTGGCGACCCAGCGGTGCCGCGTTGATGGCGTTGCCCACCCAGAAGACGCCGACGGTGGGAGCGCCGACCGCCGCCGCGAGGTGGCGCGGCCCGCTGTCGTTGCCCAGCACCAGATCGGCGAGCGAGAGCAGCGGAGCGAGGTCGCGCAGCTCCACGCGCCCGGCCCACGACTCGGCACCGGGGGCGGCTGCGACGATCGCGTCGGCCGCGGGCACATCGGAGTCGTCTCCGACGACGAGCACGCGCGCTCCGTCCTCGAGCAGGGCCCGGGCCACCGCGGCGAACGACTCGGAGGGCCAGCGGCGGCGCGGATCCGTCGCCCCCGGGTGGATCAGCACGAGCGGGCCGTCTCCGCCCAGGGTCGCGGCGAGCCGGTCGCGCCGCTCGACGTCGACGTGGAGCTCGGGCTCGAGCCGCACGGCCCCGGCGCCCGCGAGGCCGACGACCTCGAGTGCGCGCAGCATCTCGTGCTGGTAGTAGACGTAGGGGATCGTGCGCTCCAGCTCGGCGGCGTCGGGCGTGCGGCAGCCGACGGTGTGCCGGGCGCCGAGCCGCGAGAGGAACGGGTTGGAGTAGCGACCGCCGCCGTGCAGCTGCACGGCGAGGTCGAAGGAGCGCGCGCGCATCCGGGCGGTGAAGTCCTCGACGACCCGCGGATCCTCGCCCTCGCCGTCCCGGACGCCCTGGGCGACGGGGAGGACCTCGACGTCCGCCACGGGCGACACTCCGCCCTCGAGCAGGACCTTGTGCGCGGGGGTGCCGAGCAGGGTGATCGAGGCGTCGGGGTAGGCGGCGGCCAGCGCATCCACGGCGGGCAGCGCGAACAGCAGGTCGCCGAGACCGCCGCCGCGCAGCACGGCGATCCTCTCGACTCCGTCGAAACGCTCTCGGAGGGGGGCGATGGCGACCACGGGGTGTTCCTCTCGGTGCTGCGGAACCGGCGGGCCGGATCCGGGGAAGGTGCACTCCTCCCCTTCCCCGTCCGGCCCGGTCCGAAACCTCCGCGATCAGGAACGGCGTCGGATGCTCAGCGGCGCGAGCCCGAGCGTCCGGCGAAGCGGGTGTAGACCAGCAGGACGATGATCGCCCCGATGATCGAGCCGATGATGCCGGCCGGCTGGAGGAAGCCGTCGCCCGCGTCCTGACCGAAGATCAGGAACCCGAGGAACCCGCCGACGAACGAGCCGACGATGCCGAGCACGATGGTCATCAGGATGCTGATGTTCTGGCGTCCGGGGACGACCAGTCGCGCCAGCGCTCCGGCGATGAGACCGACGACGATGATGCTGATGATGAGACCGATCACGATGGTCACCTTCCGTTCTGCGGACCGGGTCCGCGTGGGAGCCCTGCAGTCGCGGGGCCTGAGGCAACAGTCCCACCCGCAGGGCTCTACCGGTACACCCCTGGGGGTGTGGTCTCCGCTCAGCACCGTGCGGTAGCGTCCGAGCCATGTCCCGGACCGCGCCCCTCACCGTCGCGCTCGTCGACGACTACGACGTGGTCCTCACCGGCCTCGCCCACATGTTCGACCACTACCGGCACCGCGTGCTCGTCGCCGAGATCGACGCGAACGCGACCCTGTCCGACTCCATCGACATCGTGCTGTACGACTCGTTCGCGCAGCCGGAGTCGGACCACGACGAGATCGCCGGCCTGGTGCGCAACCCGCGAGCCCGCCACGTCGTCGTCTACACCTGGAACTTCGCTCCGACGCTCGTCGCCGACGCGCTCGAGCAGGGTGTGCACGGCTACCTCTCGAAGACCCTGCCCGCGCGCGATCTCGTGACCGCTCTCGAGCGGGTCGCGGCCGGTGAGGTGGTCGTCAGCGATCCTCCGCAGCGGGCCGGAGCGGCGCCCGGACTCGACTGGCCGGGACGGCACGAGGGCATCACCGACCGCGAGTCCGAGATCCTGGCGCTCATCACCCAGGGCAAGAGCAACGCCGACGTCGCCGCGCTCACCTACCTCAGCCCCAACACGGTGAAGTCCTACATCCGCAGCGTCTACGGCAAGATCGGGGCGACCAGCCGCACGCAGGCCGTGCTCTGGGGAGTCGACCACGGGTTCACGCCGGACCACCACCGCATCGACCACTGGCTCGGCGGACCCTGAGCACCGGCTCGGGGTTGCCGAGCTCTCAGCGCCCCCGTCGCAGCGTCTCGAGCGGGTACTCGCCGAACCGCTGCGCGTAGGCACCGGCGAAGCGCCCCGCGTTCAGGAATCCCCACCGCGCCGCCACCGCGGAGATGGTCGTGCGGGACGGCTCCGCTCGGAGCAGCTCGTCGCGCGCGCGGTCGAGCCGCACGTCGCGGAGGTAGCCCAGCGGGGTGAGCCCGAAGTGCCGTCGGAACGCGAGCTGCAGCGCCCGCGGGGTGAGCGCCGCCGCGGTGGCGATGTCGGCGAGCGAGATCGGCGACGAGGCGAAGGCGTGGACGAACTCGGCGGCACGCAGGAGGTGCGCGTTCCGCGGTCGGAGGATCTCGGTCGGCATGCGCACCGGCCGGTGCGGGAACGCGGCGAGGAGGCGCAGCGCCACGCCCCGATCGGCCTCGGCCAGCTGCAGGACGGTGGCCGTGCCGCCGAGCAGACCCGAGAGGTCGTTCACCGCGCTCCACCACTCGCCGACCGCCGCGGGGTGGGGCACCGCGTGGTGGTCGAAGACGAGCGGGGCCACGTCGGTCCCCGTCGACTCCGCGGCGAGCTCCTCGAGGAACTCCGCGTCCACGTGGACGAGCCGCTGGTCGTACTCGCCGAAGTCGAACTCGAACGGGCGCCCGGTGGGGAACACGGCGGGGCGGGCGCGCTGCAGCGGAGTCTCGTCCCGGCCGACGTCCATCACTCCGCGGCCCGCGTGCAGCCACGAGACGACGTACTCGCCCTCCGGAGCGATCTCGCCGCGGACCGAGCCGCGGAACTCCGAGGTCCGGATGCTCACCCGCTCGTCGCCCAGCGCCGTGTAGCGGAAGAAGAAGGAGTCGGGCAGCGGCTCCGCCCGGAACCGCGAACCGCGGTAGGCGTCCGTGTAGAAGGAGATCGCGTCGTCGACCCGACGACTCGCGCGCTCGAAGCCGGACGTCGCCGGCACGGCTGCACTCATCCGGTCAGTCTGCCACCCGGATGCCGACCGCTCGACAGCAGAATCCCGTGACTCCTGGCCCGCGACTCCTGGCTCCTGCCGCGATTAGTTCGTATACTAATGGTTATGGCACGAAGGAAGAACGAGGACCGTCGCGAGCGGACGCCGAACCCGATGAACCCGTTCGACGGCAAGCCGGGGCTTTACAACCGGATCAACCGCGCGATCTACTCCTTCACCGGGCCCGCCCACGTCGGCATCGGCCGTCCGGAGGAGCCCTACGTCGCCCCCGCGGACCCGGTCTGCCCGCTCTGCGGCCGCCCGATGGCGCTGCACGAGATCGACCGCTCGGGCGAGCGCACGCAGCTGCACTGCCCGCGCGCCTGACGGTCCGGGCTGCCCCGCCCTTCTCCTTCTTCTGGCTGCTCCTCCCCTTCTTCGCTTCCGCTCCTCCTCCAGAAGTTGCGGTGAGCGCGCGCCGATACCGCGACTTCTGGAGGAGCGCGCTCACCCCTCGGCCAGCCGCCGCCGGTTCACCTTCCCCGCGTCGCTGCGCACCGGCTCCCGCTGCAGCCGCAGGGCCCGCGGCGTCCGTGCGCGCCCCAGCCGCTCCCGCGCGAACGCGAGCAGCTCCTCCGCCCCCACGTCCGCCTGGGCGATGTCCACCACCGCCTCCACCGCCTGCCCCAGGTCCTCGTCCGGCACGCCGAACGCGACGGCGCCGCGCACGTCCGGGTGCTCCTCCAGCACCCGCTCGATCTCGGCCGGGTGGATGCTCACCCCGCCGCGGAGCACCAGGTCGTCGGCACGGTCGAGCACGGTCAGCCAGCCGTCGGCGTCGAGCGATCCGAGGTCGCCGAGCGTGTCCCAGCCGTCGTCGCTCCGCCGCGACTCCCCGCCGAGGTAGCGGTACGCCGGATCCGCGCCGCGCCGCATCCAGATCGCACCCGGCCGCCCCACCGGCACCGGCGCACCGTGCGCATCGAGGATGCGCACCTCCGTTCCGCCGATCGGCCGGCCGACGCTGCCGGGCCGCTCGAGCCACTCGTCACCGCGGATCATCGTCAACCCGTTCGACTCGCTGCCCGCGTACACCTCGACCACCGTCCGGTCGCCCAGCCAGTCGATCAGCCCGCGCTTGTCCGCCGGCGGGCAGGGCGAGCCCAGGTGCAGCACCGTCTCGAGCGAGGACACGTCGGCGTCGCGGTGCCCCGGCCACCGCAGCAGCCGGTGGATCGTCGTGGGCACCAGCAGCGCCCAGGTGACCCGGTGCTCCTGGATCGCGGCGAGCACCCTGCGCTCGTCGAAGCGCGGCAGGATCACGAGCCGCTGACCCGTCAGCAGCCCGCGGAAGGCGTAGGTGAACGTCGCGGAGTGGCTGAGCGGCCCCGTGACCAGCTGCACCCCCTCCCGGGGCAGGAACGCGGCGACCGGCTGCGTGGGGTCCATGACGGCGGGTGCGGTGGCGAGCACGATCTTGGGGCGGCCGGTGCTGCCGGAGGAGGCGGGCGCCTTCCACGAGGACGCGGCGGCGTCCGGCAGCGGCGCATCGGGCAGCGCCGGGTCCGCGCGGTACCCGGCCGGCACCGACGGCACTCCGTCGAGCGCGAAGCCGACGGTCAGCGCCGGGCGCGCGAGCTCGGCGATCTCCGCCCGCTCGCGCGGCGAGAGGTCCCGCGACAGGGGCAGCGGAGTCGCGCCCGCCTTCCAGACCGCCGCGCAGACCACGACGAACTCGGCCGTGTTCGGGAGCGAGACGGCCACGAGCGAGTCGTGCGCCACTCCCCGCGCGAGGTAGGACCGGGCGAGCCGTGTGCTCTCGGCCTCGAGCTCGCCCGCGGTGAGGGTGCGGTCGTCCGCGATCACCACGATCCGCTCCGGCTCCGCGTCGGCGAGCGCCGTCAGGCAGCGCGAGAAGGAGCGGCGCATCAGAGGTCCAGGTGCCGGCGGTAGAGGTCCTCGTGCCGAGCGGCGACATCGCGCCAGTCGTGGGAGAACGCCAGCGCCCGACCGTCGCGCGGTGCCGACCCGTCGAGCGCCGCGGCGAGTGCGGCCCGGATCCCCTCGACGTCCGCCCCGTAAGCCACCGCGTCCCCGAACACCTCGCGCAGGACCGGCAGATCGCGGGCGACGACCGGCACCCCTGCGGCAAGTGCCTCCATCGCCGCGAGGCCGAAGCCCTCCTTGGTCGAGACGAAGCCGAGCACCGACGCACCGGCGACGAGCGGCGCGACGTGCTCCTCCGCCAGCGTGCCCAGCACGACGGGTGCGACCCCGAGCTCGCGGGCCCGCCGCTCGAACTCCTCGCGGTAGGGCCGGTAGTCGAAGAGCGTCTCTCCCCCGCCGAACACGAGCGCCGTGCCCGGAGCCAGGCCGGCGTGCGCCTCGAGCAGGTCGATGCTGCCCTTGCGCGGCTCGATGCCGCCGAGGGCGAGCATGTACGGGCCGAGCCGGGCGCGCCACGCCAGCGCCGCGTCGCTCCCGGACGCCGCCGCGAACCGCGCCGCGTCCACTCCGTTCGGGATCACCTCCGCCCGCCGCCCCCACCCCAGAGCCACGTCGTCGGCGACCGCCTGCGAGACGCAGAGCAGCGCCGACGGTCCGATCAGGGCGCGCTCGTGGCACGCGACGAGCGCCGGAGTCGTGAACTCGTCGAGGTGGTGCACGGTGCGCAGCAGTCCGCCCGGCCCCGCGAAGTGCGCGTCGAGCGCCGCGTTCGCCGAGATGCAGTCCTGCGCGTGCACCACGTCGGCCTGCCCGCCCAGCGCCGCGGCCATCGCGGCGAGGGAGCGGACGATGCGGTCGCCGACGCTCTCGTCGTCGCGGGCCGCGAACGGCACGACCCGCACCCGCACCGCCGGATCGACGGGTCGGAAGAAGGCCTCGTCGCCGCCGCGCCCGAGCGTCCACACCGTCATCTCGTGACCCCGGCCGGCGAGCGCCTCGGCCAGGGCGAGGGTGTGCACCACTCCGCCGCGCGGCCGGGTGGAGTAGGTCAGCAGCGCGATCCGCACGGGCGGGCTCCCTCTAGTCGAGTCCCGGCGCGAGGCGCACGGCCGGGTGGTAGCTGTGCTCCGCGCGGTCGCGGAGGTGGTCCATGCTGCGGCGGGCGCGCGCCACCGCGGCCGACACATCGTCGGACGCGCTCGCGAGCCCGCCCTTGGCCCAGGTCTTCGCGACGATCTCCCCCGCCGGATCGACGACCTTGGCCTGGCCGAGGAAGCGCAGCCCGCCCAGCACCCCGGTCTGGTTCGAGGACACGAGGTACACCTGGTTCTCGGCCGCCCGCGCGCAGTCGTAGAGGTCGAACAGGTGCGCCTGGCGGTCGTTGCGGATGCGGTCGGAGCGGTCGGTGACGCTCGCGGGCCAGGCGCTCAGGCAGCAGAGGATCTCGGCGCCATCCAGTGCCAGCGAGCGCGCCGACTCCGGGAACGTCTTGTCGAAGTCGATCATCATGCCGATCCTCCCGACCGGGCTGTCGAACGAGCCGAAACGATCTCCGGCCGCGTAGACCTCCGACTCCCCCAGCGGCAGATGGACCTTGCGGTGCGTGCCGACGACGACTCCGCCCTGCACGCAGACGGCCGTGTTGTAGCGGCGCACCTCGCCGCGCTCGAGCGCCCGCTCGGCGATGCCGAAGCACACCGTCGTGTCGCCCGCCATCCGAGCGACGGCGGCCACCTCGGGCCCGTCCACCTCGACGGCCTGCGGCAGGTCGTCCGGTCCCGGGTGGTGCAGGTCGAGCAGGTAGCCGCCGAGCGTCGCGTCGGGCAGCACGAGCAGGTCGACCCCCTCTCGCGGGCGCCGCCGATGATCCCGGGCAGCTTCACGAGCGTGCGCTCGAGATCGCGGCCGAAGTGCGCCGCCACCGCGGCCATCGTGATCGTCGTCATGGTCCCCACTCCCGCCTCCCGGCCCCGCGCTCGCGGCCGGTCGGCGTCACCGTACCGCGGCGCCCGCGAACCGGGGCGACGGAGCGTCCGCACGCAGCAGCCCGACGAGGTGCTCCGCATCCCGCGCGACGGCCTCGAACCGGCCGGAGCCCCAGGTGTGCAGCCACGGCAGGCCGAGGAAGTACAGGCCGGGGACGGCCGTGGCTCCGCGTCGGTGCGTCGGGTGGCCCGAGCCGTCGAAGGCCCCGACCTGCACCCAGGAGTAGTCGGAGCGGAAGCCGACCGCCCAGATCACGCTCGTGATCCCGGCCGCGGCGAGATCGACCTCCTCGATCTCGCGCTCCGGGCGCCAGACGGGCGAGTACCGCGCCTCCGCAGGGGCCTGCACTCCCGAGCGCTCGATGTACGCGTCGATGTCGTTCTTGATCGACTCCGCCACCGAGTCCGCGTAGTCCAGCGACGCCTCCGCCGTCGGGGCGAAGCGCAGCACACCGCCGTCGACCTTCTGCAGCCGGCCGTAGAGCCGCATGCCGTCGCGGGCGAAGGCGCGCAGATCGATGTCGCGCCCGCCGTCGCGCCCCGTGACGTAGTGGTTCGTCGACTCCCGCTTCGAGAGCCCGCCGACCTGCGCGTGCACGGGCACGTCGTAGACGCCCATGTCCGAGAGCCAGGCGACGCAGTCGCGCCCGCGGTAGAAGCGGGCGACCCGCGGAGCCGTGCCCAGCGCCAGGTGCACCTCGCGGCCCTCGAGGAAGAGGTCCTCCGCGATCTGCGCGCCGGACTGACCCGATCCGACGACGAGCACGCCGCCGTCCGGGAGGTCCGCGGCCGAGCGGTAGTCGGCCGAGTGCAGCTGCACGACGGAGTCGGGGAGGCGCTGCGCCACGGCCGGCAGCACGGGCCGGTGGTAGCCGCCCGTCGCCACGACGACGCGGTCGGCGGTGATCGTCCCGCGCGAGGTGACGACCTCGAACCCGCCGCCCTCCTGCTCGCGCATCCGCAGCACCTCGGTGCCCTCGGCGACCGGCGCGTCGAAGGACTCGGCGTAGCGGCGGACCCACGCGTGCACCTCGTCGCGCGTCATGAAGCCGTCGGGGTCGTCGCCGTCGTACGGGTACCCGGGCAGCCGGCACTGCCAGTTCGGGGTGACCAGGGTGAAGTTCCGCCAGCGCCGGTCGAGCCAGTCGTGCGCGATCGTGTCGCGCTCGATCACGAGGTGGTCCACTCCGTCGTCGGTGAGGAGGCGGCTGATCGAGAGACCGGCCTGGCCCGCTCCGATCACCGCGACCTCGACGTGCCGGCCGTTCTCGAGCGCGGTCACGACGGCACCGCCGGCGGATCCATGGCCAGCACGCGGACGTGCCCGCCGTCGAAGCGGGCGGCCGCGGCGACGATGTCCGCCTCCTGCTGCATCGCGGAGGTGCAGGCGAAGCCGAACTTCGCTCGCACGCGGTCGCTCGCGATGCGCAGCGCCTCGCTCGAGCGGCCGACGAACTCCTGGAGCGGGTAGCTCTCGCCCGCGGCGAGGAAGTCGTGCATCACCAGGCTCGGCGAGTAGCAGCGCTCCTCGACACCGTCGGGCCAGCGGACGGAGAAGGTCATCTCAGGCATGGACGAGCCCTCCGCTCCAGACCCGGTCGATGTCGTACGCGTCGGGGCGGCGGTCACGCAGGTGGAACATGCCTCCGCGCATCGCCTCGAACGTGCCCTGCACGTCGATCTCGGCCACCGCCATCCCGGAGCCCAGCAGCGTCGTCGCGAGGATGTTGCCGCCCGGATCGACGATCTTCGCGTTGCCGACGTAGCGCAGCGATCCGAAGGTGCCCGACTGGTTCGACGCCATCCAGAACACCTGGTTGTCGAGAGCCCGGGCGATGTCGAACTGGTTGAACCGGTAGGTCCAGCGGTCCTCCTGCAGGTTCTCGGCGGTCGCGGTGCGCGCGGCGGGCCAGGCCGAGAGCGAGGCGATGATCTCGGCGCCGTCCAGCGCCATCGAGCGCGCCGCCTCCGGGAAGGCCTTGTCGTAGCAGATCTGCAGTCCCACCCGGCCGACCGGGGTGTCGTGCACGGCATAGCCCGGCCCCGGCGAGTACGACAGGTGCTCGCCCAGCGGCTGGTGCACCTTGCGGTAGCTGCCGTAGATCTGCCCGCCGTCCAGCAGCGCCGCCGCGTTGTAGCGGGTCTCGCCGTCCTCGTCGAGCTCGCAGAAGCCGATCGCGACGAGGAGGTCGCCCGCGATCTCACGCACGCGGCGCAGCTCCGGCCCGTCCAGCGAGATCGCCGGCGGCATCGACCGCGTGGTGGTGCGGATCGTGTCGCCGTGGTTGCCGAGCGAGGAGAGGTAGCCGCCGATCGCGGCCTCGGGCAGTGCGAGGAACTCGACCCGCTTCTCCCTCGCCTCCTCCACGAGCGCCTGGATGAGCGCGTAGTTCTGGTCGAGGTCGCGGGTGAAGTTGGCCGCGACGGATCCCACGATCGTCATGGCGAGCGCCTAGAGGTTGTAGGTGGAGTTGATGATGGCGCCCTTGCGGGCGTAGTGGATGAGGGCGTCCTGCACGTCGAGCGGGTGGCACGGGATCGTGCCCTCGATCAGGTCCTCCTCGCGGAGTCCGTGCAGCGCCATGCCGAAGCGGCAGACGAAGACGCGGTTGCCCTCCTCGATGAAGGTCTTCAGCGCGTTGTTGATGTTCTGCTCGCCGGGGAAGCCGGAGTCGCCGACCGTCGGGAAGCCGCGGGTCGCCATGGCGTTGATGGTGCCCGGGCCGTAGAAGTAGACCGCCGACTCGAAGCCCTTCCGTGCCGCGCGGGTCGCCTGCAGGATCGCGACGAAGCTGACGGAGGACTCGTGCGCGATGCCGTGCACGAGGGTGAAGTACGACTGGCCGGGCTCGGCCTGGTAGTCGGGGAACACCTTCGTCGAGCCGTAGAGGTTGCTGCCGTTCGGGAGCGACGGGTGCGCGATCTCGGAGCGGGACTTCTCGATGTTGGCGGTGATCTGGTCTTCGATGTCGGACACGGGAACCTCCGGGGTTCGTCGAGGGACTGCGCCGAGAGGCGCAGGTGCGAGGGAAGGACGACTGCGCCTCAGCGCGGTGCGATGGTGGAGTGGTGCAGTGACAGGAGAGCCGGTGATGCGGTCGTGCTGTGATGCGGGTGATGCCGTGTCGCTCGGGGCGGATCGGGACGAGCGGAGCGACGGGGCCGGGTCGTCGAGGACGCCTCCGGGTACCGATCAGTCAAGGCCGCCCCTGTTTCCGTGTGGTTTCGAGCGGAAGAAGCCTGCGTTACACGACAGCCGTCGCGGATGTAACAGGATCGCGTTCCGGATGTCATCGATCGGAAACACCCGGCGCCTTGGATGGGTGCTCACGGCGACGGACGTCCGCGCCGCGCACCGCTCGACTCGATCGCACCGAGGAGCCCCATGACCGACCTGCAGATGCCCCGCCTGCGCACCGCCACCGCCACCGTCCCGGATGCCGACACCGACTTCGGCGGCGGCTGCGGCTCCGCCCCGAGCGCCCTGCGTACCCGCGTCGACATCGCTCTGCAGGGCATCCGCGTCGACGCCCCCGTGCACCGGGAGGCGGGAGCCGGGCCCAGCGACGACGGACACGTCGTGATCGGCGGCCTCGGTGCCGCGATCCCCGTGAATCCGCGCAGCCCCTACTCCGTCACGAACGGCCGGCTGCTGCTCGACGGCGCCGATCTGGGCCTGGACGTCGAGCCCGTGAAGCGCCCCCGGTTCTACGACCTCGAGACGGCCGACGGAGTCTCCTACGAGAAGATCGCGCGGCTGCACGGCCGCAACATCCTGGCCACCACCGTCGTGCAGACCTGCATGCGCTACGACGAGGCCGAGCGCTGCCGGTTCTGCGCCATCGAGGCGTCCCTGGCGAACGACTCCACCATCGCGGTGAAGACGCCGTCGCAGCTGGCCGAGGTCGCCGAGGCGGCCGCCCGGCTCGACGGCATCCGCCAGATGGTGATGACGACCGGCACCTCCAAGGGCCGCGACCGCGGCGCCCGGCACCTCGCCCGCTGCGTCCGCGCCGTGCTCGAGGCGGTGCCGGGCCTCCCGATCCAGGTGCAGTGCGAGCCGCCCGAGGATCTCGCCGCGCTGCAGGAGCTCAAGGACGCCGGCGCCCTCTCGATCGGCATCCACATCGAGTCGATGGACGACGACATCCGCCGCCGCTGGACCCCCGGCAAGGCCCGCGTCTCGACCGAGAAGTACAAGGAGGCGTGGGCGGAGGCCGTGCGGATCTTCGGCCGCAACCAGGTCTCGACCTACCTCCTCGTCGGCCTCGGCGAGGATCCGGACCAGCTCGTCGCGAGCGCCGGCGAGCTGATCGAGATGGGCGTGTACCCGTTCGTCGTCCCGTTCCGCCCTCTGAAGGGCACGCTCGCGACGGAGGTGGACCACGTCCTCCCGCCCGCCGGCTCGCTCCTCGAGACGGTCAGCGAGCAGGTGGCCGCGCTGCTGATCGCGGCGGGCATGCTCTCCTCGGGCCAGAAGGCGGGCTGCGCCGCCTGCGGCGCGTGCGGCGTGCTGAAGACCGCCGGCGCCTGATGGAGCTGTCGATCCTCGAGGGCGTGCGGAGGATCGCTCCGGCCGCGCCGCTCTCGATCACCGTCGCCGACGCGGCCGGGCTTCTCGCCTACCGTGCCCTGCGCCGAGCGGTGTTCGTCGAGGAGCAGCAGCTGTTCGACTCCGACGACGGCGACGCCCTCGACGACGACCCGCGCACGGTGGTGCTCGTCGCCCGGCTCGGCGGCGAGGTCGTCGGCGGAGTGCGCCTGGCACCCGCCCTCGAGCAGGACCTCGGCTGGTGGACCGGCAGCCGCCTGGTCGTGCGGCGCGACGCCCGCGGTGCGGCCGGCCTGGGCGCGGCCCTCGTGCGCGCCGCGTGCGCGGAGGCGGAGTCGCGGGGCGTGATCCGCTTCGAGGCGACCGTGCAGCGGCAGAACGAGGTGCTCTTCCGCCGCCTCGGCTGGAACCGCCTCGGCACCGCCGACGTCGCGAGCCTGCCGCACGTGCGGATGCGCTGGCCGATCGACCGCTTCGACCGCCTGGCCCGCGCGGCCAAGGCCTCTCTCGGCCCGCTGCTCGAGGCCTTCGCCGGACAGCTCGGCGGCCCCGGCTTCCGCGGGGACGACGGCGCCCCCGTCCCCGGCTCGGACCTCGTCGCCGTCTGCGACGCGATCGTCCCCTCGATGGTCGAGCGGGATCCGGAGTGGGCGGGCTGGTGCTCCGTGCTCGTGAACGTCAACGACCTCACCGCCATGGGCGCGGACCCCGTCGGCCTGCTCGACGCGGTCGGCGCCCGCGATACCGACTCCGCCGCCCGGATCCTGCGCGGCCTCCGCGACGCCGCCGCGGCCTGGGGCGTGCCGCTGCTCGGCGGCCACACCCAGCTCGGCGTGCCCGCCGCGCTGAGTGTGACCGGGCTCGGCCGCACCGCGCGTCCCGTCCCAGGCTCCGCGCCGCTGGGCCACGAGCTGAGCCTGACGGCCGATCTGAGCGGCTCGTGGCGTCCCGGGTACGCGGGAGCCCAGTGGGACTCGACCTCGGGGCGCTCCCCGAGGTCCTCCGCTCCCTCGCGGCGAGTGTCGGCGCCTGCGCTCCCGACGGCGCGAAGGACGTGAGCATGGCGGGCCTCGTCGGCACCGTCGGCATGCTCGCCGAGGCGTCCGGCGGCGGTGCCGAGATCGACGTCGCCGCGGTCCCCCGCCCCGCTGCGGCCGGGGTCGCCGACTGGTTCTCCTGCTTCCCCGGCTTCGCGATGCTCACCGCCGATCGGCCGGGGCAGGGGCGGATGCGCTCGCCGCACGCCGAGACCGCTCCGATCGGCCGACTCGTCGCCGGCGAGGGCGTCGTGCTGCGCTGGCCCGACGGCGAGACCACCGGCGCGATCGCCGCCGCGGTGACGCGCCTCGGCGCCGCCTGAGCACGTCCGGTCGCGGCCCTCGCGTATCGTCGGCTGCGAGCGGTCGTGCGATCGCGGGTGGGGCCCCTCGATGTCGATGAACCGCGTGCCGAGATCGGTACTCCTGCTGGCGGGCCTCGCGCTCGCGCTGACGGCCTGCACCGAGCCGGCGCCCGCGCCGACCGCGTCGGCCGCCGCCGCGCCGACGAGCACTCCGACCGCCTCGTCCGGGAGCACCCCGCGATCGGCCGTCGAGCCCCTCGGCGAGCGCCTCCCGCTGACCGGAGCACTCACCGGTCTCTCGGCCGACGCCGCCGGGCAGGTCTCGATCGACCGCCGGGAGGACGGCACCGTCTGGGTCACCCTGACGGGCGTCACCGTCGCTCCGGCGTACGACCCCTTCCTCCTCCTCAGCGAGAGGAGCTTCGCCGTCGACGCCCCGCGCCCGCCCGACCTCCTGGGCACGGTCCTCGGACCGCTCACCGCGGAGTCGGAGCAGTCGTTCCCGGTGCCGGACGACGCCCTCGCGTCCCCCGTCCGGAGCCTCGTCGTGCTCGGCACCGGCGACCCCGGCACGAGCCGCCTCGCGGCCGTCACCTTCTGACGCCTCCCCTCCTCCAGAAGTTGCGGTGAGCGCGAGCCCCTCCCGCAACTTCTGCGGAACCGCCCTCGCCGGCCCACCCGAACCTCCCCTCCTCCCTCCCTCAGCGCTCTCCTCCAGAAGTTGCGGTGACCGCCAGCCCTTCCCGCGACTTCTGCGCAACCGCGCCGCACCACCCCCCTCCCGCGCAACACCGTCCGGCAATCCCGCGTGCCGTGTCTAGCTGCCCACCCCCTGGGTACCGGACGTGGGCAGACGCGCCCGCCGCCTCCGGCGAGCCTTGGAACGAGAGGTGACCGTGACCATCGACACCGCGACCCCCGCCGACTCCGCCACCGCGGACGACGCCCCCCGCAGCACCCCCACCACCAACACCGCGACCGCCGCCGTCGCCCGCGCCCGCGCCGCGTTCCCCGGCTGGGCCGCCACCCCGCCCGCCGAGCGCGGCGCCCTCCTGCGCGCCGCCGCCCACCGCGTCGCCGCGCGCGAAGAGGAGCTCGCCGCCCTCAACACCGACGAGACCGGCAAGCCCGCCGGCGACGCCCTGGGCGGTGTCCGCGCCGGAGTCGACACGCTCCTCCAGTACGCCGAGCTCGGCCCCCTGCACCGCGGCAAGTCGCTCCGCGGCGGCGCCCTCACCGTCGACCTCGCCCTCCCGCACCCGCGCGGAGTCGTCCTCGCGCTCACCCCGTGGAACGACCCCGTCGCCGTCGCCGCCGGCATGCTCGGCGCCGCGATCGTCTCGGGCGACGTCGTCGTGCACAAGCCCAGCGAGCGCAGCCCCGGCACGGGCGCGCTCTTCACGCGGATCCTCGCCGAGGCCCTCCCCGAGGGCGTCCTCACGCTCGTCGAGGGCGACGGCGCGGTCGGCGACGCCCTGGCCCGCACCGAGGGCGTCGCCGTCCTCGCCCACGTCGGATCCACGGCCACGGGCCGTGCGCTGGCCCGCGTCGCCGCCGTCACCGGCGCGCACGTAATCCTCGAGAACGGCGGCAACGACGCGCTCGTCGTCGACGCCGACGTCGACCCGGTCTGGGCTGCAGAGCAGGCCGCCCTCGGCGCCTTCGCCAACGCCGGCCAGATCTGCACGTCCGTCGAGCGGATCTACGTGCACCGGGCCGTCGCCGAGGCGTTCACCACCGCGCTCGTCACCGAGGCCGAGCGCTGGAGCGCGGGCCCCTCCCCCGCCTGGTCGACGCCCGCATGCGCGACGCCGTGCACGAGCACGTGACCGAGGCGCTCGAGTCCGGCGCCCGCGCCCTCACCGGCGGCGCGCCCGGCGACGGCACCTTCTACCCCGCCACGGTCCTCGCCGACTGCACCGACGAGATGCTCGTGATGACCGAGGAGACCTTCGGCCCGGTCGCTCCGATCGTCGTCGTCGACGACTTCGACGAGGCGCTCCTCCGCGCCGCCGCGAGCCCCTACGGCCTGGCCGCCACCGTGCTCACCGCCGACATGGAGCACGCGCACCGCGCCGCGGCGGCACTGCCGGTCGGCACCGTCAAGATCAACGCCGTCTTCGGAGGCGCCCCGGGCGGCAGCGCCCAGCCGCGCGGCACCAGCGGCTCCGGCTTCGGCTACGGCCCCGAGCTGCTGGACGAGATGACCACCACCACGGTCGTCCACTTCGGCCTCCCCGTCCTCCCCGGCGGCGCGCGATGAGCCTCGAGGGCTCCGCGCTCCAGCGGGCGAGCGCGCTGGTCGCGCACGTGCGCGAGCACCCGCCGATCGTCGCCGTCGTCGGCGACCTCATTCTCGACTCCTGGTGGCTGGGCGACGCCGAGCGAGTGACGCGCGAGGCCCCGGCCCCGGTCCTCCGCCTCGACGACGTGGTCGACGTCGCGGGCGGCGCGGCCAACACCGCGGCGAACCTGGCCGCGCTGGGCGCCGAGGTCCGCACGGTCGGAGTCGCGGGCCGCGATCCCGAGGGCGACCGCCTCATCGCGTCGCTCGAGCGCGCGGGCCTGGACACCGGGTCGATCCTCCGCACCACCGCCGCCACCACGATCAAGACCCGCGTGGTCGGCGGCGACAGCGTCATGCTGCGCGTCGACTCCGGGCCGCACCGCCCGTCGGAGGACGAGATCGGGCAGCTCGCCGAGCTGGCCGTGCGAGCGGCCGAGGGCGCCGACGCCGTGCTCGTCTGCGACTACGGCTCCGGCATTCTCCGTACAGCCGTCGAGCGCGTGCTCGCCGGGCACCGCCCGGACCTGCTGGTGATCGACGCGCACGAGCTCGCCGACTGGGCCTTCGCCCGCCCCGACCTCGTCACGCCCAACGCCAAGGAGGCCGAGGCCCTCCTCGGCTCGACCCTCGGCCGCGGCGCGGCACGAGCGTCCGCCGTCCGCGACGCCGCCGACCAGCTCCACGAGCGCTCCGGCGCCCGCCACGTCGTGGTCACCCTCGATCGCGAGGGTAGCCTCGCCCTCGACGAGGACGGCACGGTCAGCCGCACCTTCGCGCAGCCCGCGGAGGAGAAGCAGGCGTCCGGAGCCGGCGACACGTTCGCCGCCACCGCCACGCTCGCCCTGGCGGCGGGCCGCTCCCTCGCCACCGCCGTCGACCTCGCCCAGGCGGCGGCCGACGTCGTCGTCCAGCGCCCCGGCACCTCCGTCTGCTCCGCCGACGACCTCCTCGCCTCCCTCGCCGCCCCCGGCGCCGTGGTCCTCGGCGAGGACCGCCTCGTCGAGGTCCTCGCGGAGGAGTCGCGCCGCGGCCGCCGCATCGTCTTCACCAACGGCTGCTTCGATGTCCTGCACCGCGGGCACACCGCCTATCTCCGCCAGGCGCGCGAGCTCGGCGACGTGCTGGTGGTCGCCGTGAACGACGACGACTCCGTCCGCCGGCTGAAGGGCGAGGGCCGGCCGATCAATCCCGAGGGCGACCGCGCCGGAGTGATCGCCGAGCTGGGCTGCGTCGACTACGTCACGCTCTTCAGCGGCGACACCCCCATCCCGCTGCTCGAGCGCGTGCAGCCGCACGTGTACGTGAAGGGCGGCGACTACAACCCCGACATGCTCCAGGAGGCGGTGGTCGTCCGCTCCTACGGCGGCACCGTCACCACCGTCGGCTACGTGTCCGAGCACTCCACCACCGAGATGGTGCAGCGCATCCGATCGGCGGCACCGCGGTGATCAGCCGGCGCTGGTCGGGCCACTGGGGACGGCCCACCCTGCCCGAGGCCCCGCTGATCGACGTGCTCGTGCCGACCGTCGGGCGCCGCGCCGAGCTGGCCGCGACCCTCGCCGGTCTCGCCGCGCAGGACGATCCCCCGTTCCGCGTGATGATCAGCGATCAGTCCGACGACGCGGTCGCCGAGAACGATCCGACCGTGCTCGCGATGCTCCGCGTGCTCGAGGCGCAGGGCCGGGCGCCGTTCGTCAGCCGTCACGTCCCGCGCCGCGGTCTCGCCGAGCAGCGCCACTACCTGCTCTCCCTCTCGAGCGCCCCGGCCGTCCTGTTCCTGGACGATGACGTGTGGCTCGAGCCGGGCACGCTGCTCCGCCTGCACGAGGCCCTCGAGCGCCTCGGCTGCGGCTTCGTCGGCTCCGCCGTGCAGGGACTGTCGTACCTCGAGGACGAGCGCCCGCACGAGCAGGCGGCCTTCCAGCCGTGGGACGACGGCGTGCAGCCCGAGCGCGTGCGCCGCGGCACGCCCGAGTTCGACCGCTGGCCCCTGCACAACGCGGCGAACCTGACGCACCTCGCCGCCCGCCTCGACGTGGCCGAGGGCGACTGGCGCGCCTACCGCGTCGCGTGGCTCGGCGCCTGCGTCCTCTACCGCCGCGACGCCCTGGTGGCCAGCGGCGGCTTCGACTTCTGGGAGCAGCTGCCCCCGGAGCACAGCGGCGAGGACGTCGCCGCGCAGTGGCGCGTCATGGAGCGGTTCGGCGGCGCGGGGCTCATCCCCAGCGGCGCCGTCCACCTCGAGACGCCCACGACGGTCACCGACCGGCGCGTCGACGCCTTCGACCGGCTCTTCGCCGAAGAGCACACCCTGTAACACCTGCACGGCGACGAAAGGACAGCACGATGGATGCACCCAACCCGATCCAGATCCAGAAGTACCTCTCCGGAATCGACTACCCCGCCTCGAAGGACACGATCGTCGAGACCGCAGAGAAGGAGAACGCTCCCAGCGACGTCCTCGACGCCCTGCGCGCCATCCCGGAGGGCGACTACGACGCGCCCACCGCGGTGAGCTCGGCCGTCTCGAACGTCTGACCCAGCACGCGAGAGGCCCTCGCGCCCGCCGTCCGGCGGTGGGCGAGGGGCCTCTCCCCGTTCCCCGAGCGCCTAGACGGTCGCGTCCTCGCGCTCCCGCAGCACTCCCGACTCCAGGGCCTGGAACGACAGCACCTTGTAGCCCTCGGACTCGAAGAAGATCGTCGCCCGGTCCGACTCGACGCTCATGACCGTGCCGGTACCCCACTCGCGGTGCTCGACCGACTCGTCGACCGAGAGCGGAGCGTCGGCCGGCGCCGTCGAGGCCGCCTCCTGCTGCGCCTCGTGCCGCTCGCAGCCGTCGCAGTTGCCGCACCACTCCGGGCCCTCGACGCCGAAGTAGTCCAGCAGCACGCGGCGCCGGCACTGCTGCGTCTCGGCGTAGGCGCGCATCATCGACAGTCGCGACTCCGCGATCCGCTCGCGGGAGGCCACGGCGTCGGCCACCGCCTGCACGGCGTCGTCGGCGCTCGCCTCGCGGGTGGGGCGGACGCCCTTCCCGGTCTCGATCAGATCGGCGTCGGCGAGATCGTTGACGAGTCGGGAGAGGGTCCGCGCCGGCTTCCCGAGCTCCTCCGCCAGCTCCGCGATCGTGCGGCCGGGCTCCGCGGTGACCGCGGCCCAGATCACCCGCAGGGCTGCCTTGTCGACCGAGCGCTTCGCGAAGAAGCGGCGCAGCCCCAGGTCCTCGGCGCGGTAGTGCAGCGCGCCGGTCGCGGGCTCGCTGTCGCGGCCGGCCCGTCCGATCTCCTGGTAGTAGGCGTCGAGCGACTCCGTGGTCGTCGCGTGCAGCACGAAGCGCACGTCGGCCCGGTCGATCCCCATCCCGAACGCGGAGGTGGCGACCACGACGTCGAGCTCGCCCGCGCGCCAGCGCTCGTGCACCTCGCGTCGCTCCGACACCTTGAGCCCCGCGTGGTACGCCGCGACCGTGCGGCCCTCCGCGCCGATCTCCGCGGCGTACGTCTCGGTCTCCTTGCGCGTGGCGACGTAGACGAGCCCCGGAGCCGTCCAGCTCCGCGCCTCGTCGACCACGGCCGCGCGCTTCTCGTTCTCGCTCTCGTGGCGGTGCACCACCAGCGGATCTCGGGCCGGTCCACGCCGTGGACCTGCACCTCGGGGTCCGTCATGCGCAGGCGCTCGATGATCTCGGCCCGCACGGGGCCGGACGCCGTCGCGGTCATCGCGAGCACCGGAGGGTCGCCCAGCTCGCCGCGCACGTCGGCGAGACGGAGGTAGTCGGGCCGGAAGTCGTGACCCCAGCTCGAGACGCAGTGGGCTTCGTCGACGACCAGGAGCGAGACACCGGCCTTCGCGAGCCGCGCCACGTTCTCGGCCTTCGCGAGCTGCTCCGGCGCGAGGAGCACGTAGAGCGGACCGCCCTCGTCGATGCGCTCCCAGGCCCGGGCGACCGCCGCGGCGCCGAGGGAGGAGTTCACCGCGACGGCGGGAGGCGCCGCGGGTGCCGCCTCGATCGACGCGAGCTGATCGGCCTGCAGGGCGACCAGCGGAGAGACCACGAGGACGACTCCGCCGCGCTCGGCTCCCGCGATCTGGTACACCGCCGACTTGCCGCCGCCGGTCGCCAGGACCAGCAGGGTGTCGCGTCCGGACGCCGCCGATTCGATCGCCTCGCGCTGCCCCGGCAGGAGCGACGTCCAGCCGAAGTCCTCTCGGGCGATGCGTGCGACGGGGTCGTTCCGAGACGGGTTCATGCCTTCGACGCTACGTCGAACACCCCTTCGACGGACTCCGCTTGACAGCTCGGGGGAGCTCGGTGAAGCGCTCCCACTCGTGCCGACCCGCGACGCGCCGGACGCTCCTGCGGCCCGTTTGTCAACGTCCTGCGGCGCCGTCCGCCCCGTGCTGGGCTGGAGCTCCACCGACGAGAGGAGCAGCCATGGCGAACGAGGACCTCCCCGAGCAGACCACCGGAGCCGGCGCGACGGCGGGCGCCGACCCGACCGCCGCCGACGGCGCGCAGACCACTCTCCCCGGCGAGGACGCGACGGACGCCTCGATGGCGGGAGCCGCTCCGGGCGGCACCGCGATCGACCGCGGCACCTCCGATCAGGTCACCGACCTCGACAGCGGAGGCGATTCCGTCGCCGACGACGACGAGCTGCCCGACGAGACCACCGGCCCGACGATCGCTGACTGACCCTCCCTGACACGCGGAAGGGCCTCCCACCCGCAGGTGGAAGGCCCTTCCCGTCCGTCGCGCTGTCAGTGGCGGACGATCACCGGGTTGAACAGCGTCCCGATCCCCTCGATGTCGATCGCCACCGTGTCCCCGTTCGCGATCGGCCCGATCCCGGCGGGAGTACCGGTGAGGATGATGTCCCCCGGCAGCAGGGTGAACACCCGCGACACGTAGGCCACGATCTCGGGCACCCCGTGGATCATGTCCCCGGTATTCCCGGACTGCACGCGGCGCCCGTTCACGCGCGTCTCCAGGGCCGCCTCGTTCCAGACGAACTCGGTCTCGATGACCGGCCCGATCGGGCAGAACGTGTCGTAGCCCTTCGCCCGCGTCCACTGGCCGTCGCTCTTCTGCAGATCGCGCGCCGTGACGTCGTTGGCGATCGTGTAGCCGAAGACGACGTCCTCGTAGTCCTCCGCGCGCACGTTGCGCGCGACGGCGCCGATCACGATCGCGAGCTCGCCCTCGTAGTCCACCTGCCGGCTGTCCGCGGGCAGGACGATCGCCTCGTCCGGTCCGATCACCGAGGTGTTGGGCTTGAGGAACATCAGCGGCTCGGCCGGGGCCTCCCCGCCCATCTCCGCCGCGTGGTCCGAGTAGTTCTTGCCGATGCCGACGACCTTCGAGCGCGGGATCACCGGGGCGAGGAGCTTCGCCTCCGAGATCGGGATGCGCTCCCCCGTCGTGTCGAACCCGGCGAACATCGGGTCCCCGGCGAGCACGACGAGGTCGTCCTCGTCGACGATCCCGAAGTGGATCGCTCCCCCGTTGTCCCCCGAGCGCTGCGTGGCGAATCGTGCGATCTTCATGCGTCCAACCTCGTCATCCATCCGTGCCGGTCCTCGCGGCGTCCGTACTGGATGCCGGTCAGCTCCTCCCGCAGCGACATCGTGAGCTCGCCGGCGGGCGCGTCCGCGTGCCCGACCGAGAAGCCCTCGCCCTTGAGCTCGGCGATCGGAGTGATGACCGCGGCGGTCCCGCACGCGAACACCTCCACCACATCGCCCGACGCCACTCCGTCGCGCCACTCGTCGATGCTCACGCGGCGCCGCTCGACGCGGTGGCCGCGGTCCTCGGCGAGCTGCAGCACGCTGTCGCGCGTGATGCCCTCGAGGATCGAGTCCGACTCCGGAGTGACGAGCGTGCCGTCCTTCTTGACCAGCACCACGTTCATGCCGCCGAGCTCCTCGATGTACTGCGACTCCTGCGAGTCGAGGAACAGCACCTGCGCGCAGCCGTGCTCGTACGCCTCCTGCTGCGGGAGGAGCGACGAGGCGTAGTTGCCGCCGGTCTTGGCGGCGCCGGTGCCGCCCTTGCCCGCGCGGGCGTAGGAGGTCGACAGCCAGATCGACACCGGAGCGACGCCGCCCGAGAAGTAGGCGCCGGCGGGGCTCGCGATCACGTAGTAGCCGACCTTCTCGGCCGCGCGCACCCCCAGGAACGCCTCCTTCGCGAACATGAAGGGCCGCAGGTACAGGCTCGTCTCGGGCTCCGAGGGCACCCAGTCGCCGTCGACCGCGATCAGCCGGCGGAGAGACTCGAGGAAGTGCCCGGTCGGCAGCTCGGGCAGGGCGAGGCGGCGGGCCGAGCGCTGCAGTCGCGCGGCATTGGCCTCAGGGCGGAACGTCCAGATGGAGCCGTCCGCGTGGCGGTAGGCCTTCATCCCCTCGAAGATCTCCTGCGCGTAGTGCAGGACCGCCGCGGCGGGGTCGAGCGCGATCGGCCCGTAGGGCTGCACGCGCGGCCGGTGCCAGCCGCCGGCGCGCGACCAGCAGATGTCGACCATGTGGTCGGTGAAGAAGACGCCGAAGCCGGGGTCGGCCAGGATCCGGTCGCGCTCCTCGGCCGAGCGCGGCTCGGGGTTCGGGGTCACCTGGAAGGCGAGGTCCTGCGGAGCGAGCGGGAGGGGGATGGTCATCAGGGGTTCTCTCTACGAAGGCGTCGGGGAGGAGGGGCCGCCGGGGCGCGGGTCAGCGCAGGCGCGCGACGACCGCGTCGCCGATCGCCGAGGTAGGGCGGGCGGAGCCGTCGCGGGACTCGATGTCGGCGGTCACCGCCGCCGTCACGCGAGCGGCCTCGTCGGTGCGGCCCAGGTGGTCCAGCAGCAGTGCCACCGACAGGATCGCGGCGGTCGGATCGGCGAGCTGCTTCCCGGCGATGTCGGGCGCGGATCCGTGGACCGGCTCGAACATGCTGGGGAACGCGCCGTCGGGGTTGATGTTGCCCGAGGCGGCGAGGCCGATGCCGCCGCTGATCGCGCCGGCCAGATCGGTCAGGATGTCGCCGAAGAGGTTGTCGGTGACGATGACGTCGAACCTAGCAGGGTCGGTCACGAGGAAGATCGTCGCCGCGTCCACGTGGAGGTAGTCGACGGCCACGTCCTCGTAGGTGGCCCCCACCTCGTCCACGAGCCGCTTCCACAGCGATCCGGAGAAGACGAGCACGTTGGTCTTGTGCACGAAGGTGAGTTTCGAGCGGCGCTTCCGGGCCAGCTCGAAGGCGTGGCGCACGACGCGTTCGACGCCGTAGGCCGTGTTCACCGAGACCTCGTTCGCGATCTCGTGCGGGGTGCCCTGGCGGATCGCCCCGCCGTTGCCGACGTAGGGGCCCTCGGTGCCCTCGCGGACGACCACGAAGTCGACGTCGCCCGGCGCGGACAGCGGCGAGGGCACGCCCGGGTACACGCGGGTCGGGCGCAGGTTGACGTAGTGGTCGAGCGCGAACCGCAGGCGCAGCAGCAGTCCGCGCTCGATGTTCGCGTCCTTCAGCCGCGGGTCGCCGGGCACGCCGCCGACGGCGCCCAGGAGGATCGCGTCGTGCGCCGCGATCGCCGCGAGGTCCTCGTCGGTGAGCACATCGCCGGTCTCGAGGAAGCGGGCCGCCCCGAGCGAGAACGGGGTCTTCTCGATCACCAGATCGGAGTCGGCGGTCACCGCGTCGAGGACCTTCACGGCCTCGGCGATCACCTCCGGTCCGATCCCGTCTCCGGGGATGACGGCGAGCTTCACGGTGCGGGGCATGGGGCATCCTCAGGCGTGCGGGGAGGGCAGAGACGACCCCAGCGTACTCTCGGGCACTCAGCTGCGGCGCAGGCGCCAGGCCGCGACGACGGCCGCGAGCAGCACGAGGCCCACTCCGATCCACGCCGACCAGCCCACTCCGGCGTCGAACGCTGCACCGGCCGAGGCCAGGAGGCTCGCCGCGGAGTCGGCGGGCAGCTCGCCCGCGACCGACACCGCACCGCCCAGGGTCTCCCCCGCGCGCTGCACCTGCCCCGCGTCGAGACCCTCGGGCAGCACCACGCCGCTGCGGTACGCCGCGGTCAGCACCGTTCCCAGCGTCGCGGTCCCGAGCACGGCGCCCAGCTCGTAGGCCGTCTCGGACACCGCCGAGGCGGCACCGGCCTTATCGGCCGGCGCGTTCGCGAGGACGAGCTCGTTCGAGACCGTCTCGGCCGCGCCGATGCCCAGCCCGAGGAACGCGAACGAGACCGCGACCGTCAGCGCCGTGGCCCCTCCCTCGACGGCGCTGCCGAGGGCCAGCAGCGCGTAGCCGACGGCCGACACCACGAGCCCGGCGGGCACGACCACGCGCGGAGAGATCCGGCGCGCGACGGGCACGACGCCCAGTCCCGCCACGATCATGACCGCGAGTCCGGGCACCAGCACGAGCCCCGCCTGCAGCGGCGAGAGCCCGACGACCAGCTGCAGGTGCTGCGAGACGAAGAAGAGCCCGCCGACGAGCGCGACGACGCTGAGGAGGTTGACGACGATCGCCGCGCTGAACGAGCCGCGGCGGAAGAGCGAGAGGTCGAGCATCGGCACCGCGCGCCGCTGCTGGCGGCGCACGAACAGCACCCCGCTCACCACGCCGACGACCAGCGCGATCACGGCCACGGCATCGATCCCGTGCTCGGCCGCCGACTTCACCGCGTAGACGATCGGCGCCATCGTGGCGAGCGAGAGGACGATGCTGACCACGTCGACCGGCCCCGGGTGCGGGTCGCGCGACTCCGGCACCAGGATCGGCGCGAGCACGACCAGCGGCAGCAGCACGGGCACCGCGAGCAGGAACACCGAGCCCCACGGGAAGCTCTCGAGCAGGAACCCGCCCACGAGCGGCCCGACCGCCGAGCCCACCGCGAAGCCGGTCGCCCAGATCGCGATGGCGAGCCGGCGCTGATCGCGGTTCGGGAAGAGGCTGCGCAGGAGCGACAGCGTCGAGGGCATGAGCGTCGCGCCGAACAGTCCCAGCGCCGCCCGGGCTGCGATGAGCGCCCCGGCCGTCGGAGCGAAGGCCGCGGCGATCGAGACGACCGCGAATCCGATCGCGCCGAGCACGAGCAGCCTCCGCCGGCCCACCCGGTCGCCCAGGCTCCCCATAGCGACCAGGAGGCCCGCGAGCACCAGCGGATAGGCGTCGACGATCCACAGCAGCTCCGTGCCCGTCGGCCCGAGGTCCTCGGCGATCAGCGGCAGCGCGAAGTTGAGGACGGTGTTGTCCACCGAGACCAGCAGCACCGGCAGCATCAGCACCGCGAGGGCGAGCCACGCGCGGCGACCGACGCGGTCGGCGGCGGGCGCGGCGGAGGTGGGGGGAACGGTCACGGAGGCGGTGCGGGCGGACACGGTGGTGCTCTCTCTCGGAGTCGGGTCGCGCCGGGCGCGGAAGGGCTCGGCCGGCGACTCCAGGAGTATACCGTCCAGCCGGTACAGTAACGCAAGGCCGACCATAGGATGGAGGCCGTGCCCCCCGCCTCCTCCGCCCGCGACCGCGTCCTCGACGCGTTCGAGGAGCTGCTGAACGAGCAGGGCGAGCGCGCAGCCACTCTCGACGGCGTCGCCCGCGCGGCCGGAGTCTCGAAGGGCGGGCTGCTCTACCACTTCCCCTCGAAGGACGCCCTCGTCGACGGCCTGCTCCAGCGCCTCGACGAGCGCCTGGCCGAGGACATCGAGCGCATCCGCGCGTCGGACGAGGGCGTCGTCCCGTACCTGATCCGCACGTCCTTCGCCGTCGACACCCCCTTCGACCGGACCATCCTCGCCGTCTCGCGCATCGCCCAGGGCAACGACGAGCGCGCGAGCGCCGGCCTCGCCCGCCTCCACGACAGCTGGACCGCCGTGGTCGCCGACGCAGTCGGCGATCCCCTGGTCGCCCGCGCGATCGTGCTGATGAGCGACGGGCTCTACTACAACTCCGCCCTGCTGCCCACGGGCAGGGAGCCGAGCGGCGACGTGGACGAGGTCCTCGCGATCATCGACCGCCTCCTCGCCGCACCCGGCGCCGAGCACTGACCCCGGAACGACGGAGCCCGCCCCGCGACGGTGCGCGGGACGGGCTCGGATCGTGCTCGGTGAGCGGCGGGGCTACTGCTCCGTGATGTCGATCTCCTGCATGATGTCGGCGTCGATCGCGACGCGGACCTTCTCGAGCAGGCCCGCCGGTGCCGGCGAGTCGATGGTGATCACCGAGAGGGCCTTGCCGCCCGCCTCCGTGCGCGCGACCTGCATACCCGCGATGTTGACCGAGGCCTCGCCGAACTCGCGGCCGTAGACCGCGACGATGCCGGGGCGGTCGACGTAGCTCATCACGACGTGGTGCTTCGCGATCGGCACCTCGACGTCGTAGCCGTTGATCGCGACGAGCTTCTCGACCTGCTTGGTGCCGGTCAGCGTGCCCGAGACCGAGATCTGCGAGCCGTCCGACAGGGCGCCGCTCAGCGTGATCAGGTTGCGGTACTCGTCCGAGACGGCGTCGGTGATCAGGCGCACCTCGATGCCGCGCTGCTCCGCGAGGACCGGGGCGTTCACGTACGAGACGGTCTCGGAGACGACGTTGGTGAACACGCCCTTGAGCGCCGCGAGCTTGAGCACCTTGACGTCGTAGCCGGCGAGCTCGCCGTGCACCTCGACGTCGATCGACGTGACGGGCGAGTGCGCGAGCCCGGCGAAGACCTGCCCGAGCTTCTCGACCAGCGGGATGCCGGGGCGGACGTACTCGTCGATGACGCCTCCGGCCACGTTGACGGCGTCCGGGACGAGCTCGCCCGAGAGCGCGAGGCGCACCGACTTGGCGACCGAGACGCCCGCCTTCTCCTGCGCCTCGTCGGTCGACGCTCCGAGGTGCGGAGTGACGACGACGTTCTCGAGCGCCAGCAGCGGCGAGCCGACCGGCGGCTCCTTGACGAACACGTCGAGACCGGCGCCGGCGATCGTGTTCGCGACGAGCGCGCGGTGCAGCGCGTCCTCGTCGATGAGGCCGCCCCGCGCCACGTTCACGATGTACGCGGAGGGCTTCATCAGCGCGAGCTGCTCGTCCGAGATCATGCCGGTCGTCTCGGGGGTCTTGGGCATGTGGATCGTGATGAAGTCGCTCTGCGCGAGGAGCTCCTCGAGCGACAGGAGCGTCACGCCGAGCTGCTGCGCGCGGGCGCTCGTCACGTAGGGGTCGTAGGCGACGACGTCGACGCCGAAGGCCTGCAGGCGCGCCGTGATGAGCGCGCCGATGCGACCGAGGCCGATGATGCCGACGGTCTTCTCGTAGAGCTCCGTGCCCGTGTACTTCGAGCGCTTCCACAGCCCCTGCGCGAGCGCGCTGTGCGCCGCCGGGATGTGGCGGGCGAGGCTCAGGATGTGGCCCACGGTCAGCTCGGCCGCCGAGATGATGTTGGAGGTCGGCGCGTTGACGACCATGACGCCGGCGGCGGTCGCGGCGGTGATGTCGACGTTGTCCAGACCCACGCCCGCGCGCGCGATCACCTTCAGCGAGGGCGCCGCGGCGATGGCCTCGGCGTCGACCTGCGTCGCCGAGCGGACGAGGATCGCGTCGGCGGTGCCGAGCGCCTCGAGGAGCGCGAGGCGGTCGGTGCCGTCCACGTTCCTGACCTCGAAGTCGGGACCGAGGGCGTCGACGGTGGCGGGCGAGAGTTCTTCGGCGATCAGGACGACCGGCTTTGTCACGAGTGCGCTTCCTTCGGGGAGGGGACGGTGCAGGCGCCGGACGCGGGGTCGTGGAGCCCCCGCCACTGTAGCGGAGGCCCGCCTCCCGGCCCCGCTGTGTGACGCCGGCTCAGCCGAGGGTGACGAGGCTCGCGAAGCCGAAGACCTGCTGCAGGTCCAGCGACAGCGCCGCCGAGACGCACAGCGCGGCGAGCAGGAGGCCCGCCCGGGCGGCGACCCCCCGGCGCCGACCCAGCATCAGGGCGAGGACGAAGCAGACGACGGGGAGGGCGAGCGAGAGCAGCAGCACCGTCCAGCCGGTGGCGTTCAGATCCGTGCCCAGGCCAGCCGCGTAGGCGCGGATGCCGACGAGGTTGCCGATCGCCTCCCACACGTCCCAGGCGAGGAGCGCGCCCACGACCACGGCGAGCAGGATCGTCAGGGCGAGGCCCTTCCCGCGCCCCGTCCGGCGGCCGCCGAGGGTCGCCTTCACGGCGGTGTCGTCGGTCATCCTCACGCCCCCTTCAGGAACGGCAGCGGAGCCAGCAGAACGAGCCCGGCGAGCAGCCAGAGCACGCGGGTGCGGACCCGGGAGTCGCGGGTGCCGAGCAGGACGACGGCGAACCAGGTGACGGGGGCGGCGACCGCGAGCCAGAGCCCGAGTCCGTAGAGCGCGCCGCCGAGCGGATCCCCGGCGAAGGTCGCCGTGATCGTCGCGTTCTGCCGCGTCGCGGTGATCATCCAGCCGATCGTGTACAGGAGGTAGAGCCCGGCGGTGACGCCGGTCGCCACCAGCAGCACCGAGGAGGCGGCGGCCGCCTCGGCTTCGGAGGGATCGTCGTCCTCGATCCCGTCGTCCTCGGTCTCGTCGTCCTCGAGGAGCTCCTCCGGGAGCTCGTCGGCGGTCTCGCCGTCGTGGGCCGGACGCGAGGCGGGCGCCGACCGCACCGCCCGCGGCGGACGTCGTCGCGTCGCGGTCTCCCCGGCCGCGAGCGTCGGGTCCTCGTCCTCGCCCGCCCAGCTGAGCGCGTCGTCGTCCCTGGCATCGATCACCCCGACACCCTAACCGCGCCCGCCTTCCAGGAGGCTCGGAGCCGCCGTCGCCCGGGCGTCACCTCGCGGACACCCCCGCGCCACCGCCCGGTCCCCCGTCCGCGCGATCCTCCTCCGATGGGGGAACGCACTGCGGCGGCCGGCGAGCGGCGCTTCGTCGCGATCGGCGACTCCTTCACCGAGGGCGTGGGCGACCCGCACCCGCGGCTGCCCAACGGAGTCAGGGGATGGGCCGACCGCGTCGCCGACCGTCTCGCGAAGGCCGAGCCCGGCTGGGAGTACGCGAACCTCGCCATCCGCTCGAAGCGCCTCGCGCAGATCCGCGACGAGCAGCTGCAGCCCGCCCTCGCGCTGCGGCCGACGCTCGTCTCCCTCTACGCGGGCGGGAACGACATCCTCGACCTCGGCACCGACATGCGCGTCCTGGTCCGCGAGTACGAGAGCCTCGTCGACGCCCTGGCGACCACCGGAGCCTCGCTCGTCCTGTTCACCGGGTTCGACATCCCGGGGCTGCCCGCGCCGCGGATGTTCGTCCGCCGCAACCGGATCTACAACAGCGCCGTCCGCCGCATCGCCCGTGAGCGCGGCGCGATCCTCGTCGACTACTGGCGCATGCAGGCGTTCCGCGAGCCGATGATGTGGTCGCCCGACCGGATGCACCTCTCCAAGCGCGGCCACCGCTACCTGGCGGCTCGCGTGCTCGAGATCCTCGGCGTCCCGCACACGATCTCGGCGGGTCCGTGGGAGGCGCCCGAGCCGCTGACCCCCCGGGAGTGGCTGCGCGACCAGCACCGCTGGACCGCCGACTGGCTGCTCCCGCTCGTCGGACGCAAGATCCGCCGGGTCACTCTCGGCGACGGCCTGCAGCCGCGCTGGCCGGAGCCGGTGCGCGTGCCGCCGAAGGGCGGTCTGCGCCGCCTCGCCCGCGACTCCGCCGGCTAGCTCAGCAGCGGCAGCACGAGCACCGGGAGCAGGGCCACCGCCAGCAGGACGATCGGCGCGATCCGTCCCGCGACGGGGTTCGCGGGCGCCGCCTTCCGCGACAGACCGGACAGCGCCCGCCGGTCGATCGCCGCCACTCCCCCGCGGACCGACAGCGGCCCCTCCTCGAGGTCTCCCGGCCACAGTTCGGTGAGCAGGCGACGGCTCCGGGACAGCTGCGCGTCGGCGTCCGTCCTCATGGCGATCGGCAGAGCGCTCGCCTGCGACGATCCGACGCCCACGGCGGCCCCCGCCGCAGCGAGAATCCCGGCTGCGAGCACGCGCCCGTCCTCCACGCCGAGGACCACGACCGGGATCAGCAGGAGAGCGCCCGCTCCCGCCGCGAGGACGCCGGCGAGCGAGAGCAGGCCGAAGAGCATCGAGCGGCTCCAGAGGCCGGCCGACGCGCTCCGTGACCGAGCATCGGCCCGTTCCGCAGCCGACGGCGCGAGGATCCTCGCGAGGTCCGACGGGGTCAGGGCGTCCTCGGGCAGGCGCACGTCGGACGGCAGATCGGCGGTCTCGTCGAGGTCGCTCCGGTCGAAGTCGGACGGCACCGGCCACGCGGCGCGCGTGAACCGCTGCGCCGCTCGCTCCGACCGGTGGCGGAGACCGGACGCGGTGGCGACCAGTGTCGTCGCCGCGATCAGCGCGAGCGGGAGCGCCGCGAGGGTGCGCAGCAGCGGCGGCGACGACTCCAGGATCCCGCCGGACAGCAGCGCGAGCGCCATCGCGAGCCCCGCCCCCGCCAGCCCGCAGAGCGCGACCCCTGCCGACACTCCCCACGACATCCCGTCCCGTGCCGCCGCTGCCGTCTCGTCCCACTGCCGCAGCCGCCGCGTCCGTCGCTCCATCCGGCCCACGCTACCTCCCGGACGCGAGGGAACCCCGACCCGTCGAGGGAGCCCGCTGGAGCGGGTTCCTTCGACGGTCCGGGGTTCCCTCGGTCCGTCAGGCGTCAGTGCGTCAGCGCGCGACGCTGCCGTCGGTGTAGTCGGTGTCGGTCTGCTTCCAGGCGAACAGCTTGCGCAGCTCGCGGCCGGTCGCCTCGATCGGGTGCTGCTCGCCCTTGGCGCGCAGCTCCTGGAACTCGGGCGCTCCGGCGTCCTGGTCGGCGATGAAGCGCTTCGCGAACGCGCCGCTCTGGATGTCGCCGAGGACCGCCTGCATGTTCTGCTTGACGCTGGGGTCGATGACGCGGGGGCCCGAGACGTAGTCGCCGTACTCGGCGGTGTCCGAGACGGACCAGCGCTGCTTGGCGATGCCGCCCTCCCACATCAGGTCGACGATCAGCTTGAGCTCGTGGAGCACCTCGAAGTAGGCGATCTCGGGCTGGTAGCCGGCCTCGACGAGGGTCTCGAAGCCGTACTGGACGAGCTGCGACGTGCCGCCGCAGAGCACGGCCTGCTCGCCGAACAGGTCGGTCTCGGTCTCCTCGGTGAAGGTCGTCTTGATGACGCCCGCGCGGGTGCCTCCGATGGCCTTCGCGTAGGACTTCGCGGTCTCCCAGGCGGTGCCCGACGCGTCGTTCTCGACGGCGATGATGTCCGGGATGCCGCGGCCGGCGACGAACTCGCGGCGCACGGTGTGGCCGGGGGCCTTGGGCGCGATGAGGATCACGTCGACGCCCGCGGGCGCCTCGATGTAGCCGAAGCGGATGTTGAAGCCGTGCGCGAAGGCGAGCGTCTTGCCCTCGGTCAGCTTGTCGGCGATCTGCTCGCTGTAGATCGCGCGCTGGTGCTGGTCCGGCGCGAGGATCATGATCAGGTCGGCCCAGTCGGCGGCGTCGGCGACGCTCTTGACCTCGAAGCCGTCGTCCTCGGCCTTGGCGGTCGACTTCGACCCGTCCTTGAGCGCGATGACGACCTGGACGCCGGAGTCGCGGAGGTTCTGCGCGTGGGCGTGGCCCTGCGAGCCGTAGCCGACGATGGCGACCTTCTTGGCCTGGATGATCGAGAGATCGGCGTCGGTGTCGTAGATGAGCTCGGTCACGTGGTGTGTCCTTTTCTGTAGAGGAGTGGTCGCGGTCAGTTCTTGAAGACGCGCTCGGTGATCGACTTCGAGCCGCGCCCGATGGCGAGCAGGCCCGACTGCGCGATCTCCTTGATGCCGTAGGGCTCGATGACGCGGAGGAAGGCGTTGGTCTTGCCGGAGTCGCCCGTCACCTCGATGACGAGGGCGTCGGTCGCGACGTCCACCACGCGGGCGCGGAAGAGGTTCACGGCCTCCAGCACCTGCGAGCGGGTGACATTGTCGACGCGCACCTTCACGAGCAGGTGCTCGCGGTGCACCGACTGGTCGGGGTCGAGCTCGACGATCTTGATCACGTTGACGAGCTTGTTGAGCTGCTTCGTGACCTGCTCGAGCGGGAGGTCCTCGACGTCGACCGCGACCGTGATGCGCGACAGGCCGTCGAGCTCGGTCGGGCCCACGGCGAGCGACTCGATGTTGAATCCGCGGCGGGCGAAGAGCCCGGCGACACGGGTGAGCAGTCCCGGCTTGTCCTCGACGAGCAGGGAGAGAACGTGGTGCGTCATGCGGTCTACTCCTCGTCGTCCCAGATCGGGCTGTGGTCTCTGGCGTACTGGACGTAGCTGTTCGAGACGCCCTGGGGCACCATCGGCCACACCATCGAGTCGCGGCTGACCACGAAGTCGATGACCACGGGGCGGTCGTTCGTCGCGATGGCGAGGCGGATCGCGTCGTCGATCTCCTCCGGCTTCGTGACCCGGATGCCGAGAGCGCCGTACGCGTCGGCCAGCTTCACGAAGTCGGGCACGCGCACGGTGTCGTGACCCGTGTTGAGGTCGGTGTTGGAGTAGCGGCCCTCGTAGAAGAGGGTCTGCCACTGCCGCACCATACCGAGCGAGGAGTTGTTGATCACCGCGACCTTGATCGGGATGTCGTTGATCGTGCAGGTGGCGAGTTCCTGATTGGTCATCTGGAAGCAGCCGTCGCCGTCGATCGCCCACACGACGCGGTCGGGCTCGCCGACCTTCGCGCCCATGGCGGCCGGGACGGAGTAGCCCATCGTGCCGGCGCCGCCCGAGTTCAGCCACGAGTTCGGGCGCTCGTACTTGATGAACTGCGCGGCCCACATCTGGTGCTGGCCGACTCCGGAGGCGAAGACGCCCTCGGGACCGGTGAGCTCGCCGATCCGCTTGATGACGTACTGCGGCGAGAGCTGGCCGTCGGTCGGCTCCGTGTAGCCGAGCGGGAACTCCTCCTGGAGGCCCTTGAGGTAGGACCACCACTCGGAGGTGTCGGGCGCGCCGCCGTCGATCGCCTTCGCGAACGCGTCGGTGAGGTCGGGCAGCACGTCCTTGAGGTCGCCCACGATCGGCACGTCGGCGGTGCGGATCTTGGAGATCTCGGCGGGGTCGATGTCGACGTGCACGACCTTGGCGTGCGGGGCGAAGAGCGCCGCCTTGCCGGTCACGCGGTCGTCGAAGCGCGAGCCGAGCGCGAGGATCAGGTCGGCCTCCTGCAACGCCAGCACTGCGGGGACGGTGCCGTGCATGCCTGGCATGCCGAGGTGTTGCTCGTGCGAATCCGGGAAGGCTCCGCGGGCCATCAGCGTGGTGACCACCGGGGCGCCGGACGCCTCGGCGAACGCGAGGAGCTCGGCGGAGGCGCGGGCGCGGATGATGCCGCCGCCGACGTAGAGCACCGGCTTCTTCGACTCGGCGAGCAGCTGGGCCGCGGCCTGGATCTGCTTGCCGTGCGCCTTGGTGACGGGCCGGTAGCCGGGCAGGTCGATCTTCGGCGGCCAGAGGAACGGAGCCTCGTTCTGCTGCGCGTCCTTCGTGATGTCGACGAGCACGGGGCCGGGGCGCCCGGTCGTCGCGATGAGGGCGGCGGAGGCGAGCGCCTGCGGGATGTCCTCGGGGCGCGTGACCAGGATCGAGTGCTTCGTGATCGGCATGGTGATGCCGACGATGTCCGCCTCCTGGAAGGCGTCGGTGCCCATCAGCGTCGAGAAGACCTGGCCGGTGATGGCGAGCATCGGGACGGAGTCCATGTAGGCGTCCGCGATCGCCGTGACGAGGTTCGTCGCTCCGGGGCCGGACGTCGCGATGCAGACGCCGAGCTTGCCGGTCGCCGAGGCGTAGCCCTCGGCGGCGTGGCCGGCGCCCTGCTCGTGGCGGACCAGGATGTGGCGGATCTTCGACGAGTCCATCAGCGGGTCGTAGACCGGGAGGATCGCTCCTCCGGGCAGACCGAAGACGTCCTCGATGCCGAGCATCTCGAGCGAGCGGACGACCGCCTGCGCTCCGGTGAGGGTCTCGGCCTCGGGGGCCGGGGCCGCAGCGGACGCGGCGGGACGGGGTGGCTGGGGCGTCGGTGCGGGATGCACGGCGGACGGGTCCGGGGTCATGCGGGTGTCGATTCCTTCGAGAGGGAGTGCGGCGGCGGGTTCCGGACCGCGAGGTCCGGAACCCGGGAGGCGCGAGTGCGCGGCCGGCCGGAGCGGGCCGGGGTCACCCGGTGGTGGCGCCCACGGCCGCCGAGCGCACGAGCTTGGCGTACTTGGCGAGGACACCGCGGGTGTAGCGCGGAGGAAGGGGGGCCCAGCCTTCTCGGCGGGCGGCGAGCTCGGAGTCGTCGACAAGTAGGTCGATCGAGCGAGCGGCGATGTCGACCCGAATCGGGTCCCCATCGCGGACGAATGCGATGGGACCTGCGTCCACCGATTCGGGTGCGATGTGTCCGATGCACAGGCCGGTTGTGCCGCCTGAGAATCGTCCGTCGGTCAAGAGTAGTACATCTTTTCCGAGCCCAGCGCCCTTGATGGCGGCGGTGATCGCGAGCATCTCGCGCATCCCCGGGCCGCCCTTGGGGCCCTCGTAGCGGATGACCACCACGTCGCCCTTCTCGATCTCGCCGTTCGTCAGCGCGTCCATCGCGGCGCGCTCGCGCTCGAACACGCGCGCGGGGCCCTCGAACACGGAGGCGTCGAAGCCGGCGGTCTTGACGACCGCGCCCTCGGGGGCGAGGGAGCCCTTGAGGATCGTGAGGCCGCCCGTCGCGTGGATCGGGTTGTCGAGCGTGCGGATGACCTCGCCGTCCAGCGGAGCGATGTCCATGGCGGCGAGGTTCTCGGCGACCGTCTTCCCGGTGACCGTCAGGCAGTCGCCGTGCAGGAGGCCGGCGTCCAGCAGCGCCTTCATGACGGCCGGCACGCCGCCGTGGCGGTCGACGTCGTTCATGACGTACTTGCCGAACGGCTTGAGGTCGCCGATGTGCGGGATCGTGTCGCCGATGCGGTTGAAGTCGTCGATCGTGAGGTCGACCTCGGCCTCGTTGGCGATCGCGAGCAGGTGCAGGATGACGTTGGTCGAGCCGCCGAAGGCCATCGCGACGGCGATCGCGTTCTCGAACGCCTCCTTCGTCAGGATGTCGCGGGCGGTGGTGCCGTTGCGCAGCATCTCGACCACGGCCTCCCCCGACTTCCGGGCGAAGTAGTCGCGGCGGCGATCGGCAGCAGCGGGCGAGGCGGAGCCGGGCAGGCTCATCCCGAGCGCCTCGGCGACGCTGGCCATGGTGTTCGCGGTGTACATGCCGCCGCACGAGCCCTCGCCCGGGGCGAAGGCGCACTCGATGCGCTTGGCGTCCTCCTCGGACATGATGCCGGCTTTCACTCCGCCGACCGCCTCGAAGGAGTCGATGATCGTGATGTCCTTCTCGGTGCCGTCCGAGAGCTTGACCCAGCCCGGGGCGATGGAGCCCGCGTAGACGAAGACGGCGGCGAGGTCCAGGCGCGCCGCGGCCATCAGCATGCCGGGCAGCGACTTGTCGCAGCCGGCGAGCATGACGGTGCCGTCGAGGCGCTCGGCCATCATCACGGTCTCGACGGAGTCGGCGATGACCTCGCGCGAGACGAGCGAGAAGTGCATGCCCTCGTGGCCCATCGAGATGCCGTCGGACACCGAGATGGTGCCGAACTGCAGCGGGTACCCGCCGCCCGAGTGGACGCCCTCCTTGGCGGAGCGCGCGAGGCGCTCGAGGGAGAGGTTGCAGGGGGTGATCTCGTTCCAGGAGGACGCGATCCCGATCTGGGGCTTCTCCCAGTCGTCGTCGCCCATTCCGACGGCGCGGAGCATCCCGCGCGACGTCGTGGCCTCGATGCCGTCCGTGACGGTGCGCGAACGAGGCTTCCAATCGATTTCCGGCATGTGACGAGGCTACCGCCTCGAGACCCCTGCTCCGGCGCTCACCGGACCCGCGATCACCCGGGCGTCAGGCCGGTGCGCCGCGGAACTCAGCCAGCAGCGACAGCACGTGCGCGACCTGCTCGGGGCCCCGGACGCGGTACGCGGCCGAGGTGGTGCCCGGTCCGCTCTTCACCCCGACGTCACCGGAGCGCATCACGGCGAAGGCGTCCTCGTCGGTCACGTCGTCGCCGGCGTAGAGCACCGCGGTCGCCCCGGTGTAGCGGCGGAGGTGCTCGACCGCCTCGCCCTTGGTCGTGGACCGCACCGAGAACTCGAGCACGTTCTTGCCCTCGCGCACGTGCACGCCCGCGACCTCGGCGCGCGCCTCCGACAGGGCGACGACGTGGGCGACCCGGCTGTGCTTGTCGGTGGCGAGACGGGTGTGCAGGGCGAAGCCGGCCGGCTTGTCCTCGATCCACACGTTGTCGATCCCGCGGGCGATGCCCTTGAGCACGCCCTCGAGGCGGTCGACCTTGGCGAGCTCGACGGGGTCCAGGCGCACGGCGTCCTCGTCGGGGTCGAGGCGGATCTCGACGCCGTGCGAGCCGACCAGCAGCGCCTCGTCGGGCAGCTGGGACACCTCCTCCAGGCTCTCGAGCGCGCGGCCGGACACGAGGGCGACGCGGGTGCCGGGCAGGGCCAGCAGGCGCAGGACCGCCTCGCGGGCCTCGGGCAGGGCACGGGCGCGGGCCGGGTCGTCGACCTCGGGCGCGAGCGTGCCGTCGAAGTCGAGGGCCACCAGCAGCCGTCCCGTCGCCGCCAGCTCGCGCAGGGCGAGGACGAGGCGGTCGGGGACTCCGGGCAGGTGCGGGTCGACGGGCGACGGGGTCACGGTGCTCATCGCGCCTCCGCCTCCTTGCCGCGCTCGGAGTCCTCGCGGTGCTCGGCCTCCTGGCCGACGGGCGCCTCCTGGCCGCGCGCCGCGGGGTGCACGTCGAGCTGCTGGCCCTTCGCGTGCTCGGCGAGCGCCGCGAGGAAGCTCTCGGACCAGCGGGAGACGTCGTTCTCGAGCACGCGGCGCCGCAGCGCCCGCATCCGCCGCGTCTTCTCGGAGCGCGGCATGCGGGCCGCGGCCTCCATCGCGTCCTTCAGCCCCGAGATGTCGTGGGGATTGATCTGCACGGCCTGCTTGAGCTCGTCGGCGGCGCCGGTGAACTCGCTCAGCACCAGCACTCCGTCGTTGTCGAAGCGCGAGGCCACGTACTCCTTCGCGACCAGGTTCATCCCGTCGCGCAGCGCCGTGACGAGCATCACGTCGGCGGCGAGGTAGAGCGCCACCATCTCCTCGCGGGGGTAGCCGTGGTGCAGGTAGCTGATCGCCGGGTGCCCGATCTTGCCGTAGTCGCCGTTGATGCGGCCGACCTGCAGCTCGATGTCGTCGCGCAGCTGACGGTAGGTGTCGACGCGCTCACGGCTCGGGCTCGCGACCTGCACGAGCACGGCGTCCTCGGTGCTCAGCCGACCGTCGGCCAGGAGCTCGCCGAAGGCCTTCAGGCGGTGGCCGATGCCCTTGGTGTAGTCGAGTCGGTCGACGCCGAGCATGATGACCGCCGGGTCTCCCAGCTCGTCGCGGATCTCGCGGGCGCGGGCCTGGATCTCCGGGGTGCGGGCCATCGCCTCGAAGAAGGCGGAGTCGATCGAGATCGGGAAGTGGCGCGCGACGACGGGGCGGACGCTCGCCCCGCGGCGCGAGCGGTTGACGCGCCGCGTCCCCTCGACCGCCTCCTCCTCGACCGGCACCTCGACGACGGTGCTGCGGGTGTCGTAGCCGAGCAGCCGGCGGACCGCGCGGAGGAAGCTGCCCGCGTCGCCCTGGCGCTGGAAGCCGATCACGTCGGCGCCCAGCAGGCCCTCGACGATCTGCTTGCGCCACGGCAGCTGGGCGAAGATGCCGTACGGCGGGAACGGGATGTGGTTGAAGAAGCCGATGGTGACGTCGGGGCGGAGCTCGCGGAGCATCTTGGGCACGAGCTGCAGCTGGTAGTCCTGCACCCAGACCACGCCGTCCTGCTCGGTCACCGCGGCGGCGGCCTCGGCGAAGCGGCGGTTGACCCGCACGTAGGCGTCCCACCAGTCGCGGTGGTACGTGGGCGGCGCGATGACGTCGTGGTAGAGCGGCCAGAGCGTGTCGTTCGAGAAGCCCTCGTAGTAGTCCTCGAGCTCCTGCGCGCTCAGCGCGACGGGGACGATCAGCACGCCGTCGTTCTCGAACGGGGCGACGACCTCGTCGGCGACGCCGGGCCAGCCGACCCAGGCGCCCTCGTTCGCGCGCATGACCGGCTCGAGCGCCGTGACGAGTCCGCCGGGGGACGTCTTCCACGACGCGGTGCCGTCCTCGGCCGTCACGCGGTCGACGGGGAGCCGGTTGGACACCACCACGAACGCGTTGCGCGGTGCCGGAGCACCGTCCTGAGGATCGGGGACTGAGTGCTCGGAGATGGTGTACCCCTCGTCGAATCGGGTCGTCGTGGACCCCAGGAGGCTACCAGCCGCTCTCGAACGGGTGCCGGACAGGAGGTGTCCTCCCGTCGCTCAGCCCTGGGACAGAGCGAGAGCGAGCGTCGCTCCTCCGACGGTCGGCACGACGGCGACGAGACCGAGCAGCGCGTACTGCGCCCAGGAGATCCGCACTCCCATCGCGGTCAGGCGCTGGTGCCAGAGGAGGGTGGCGAGCGAGGCCCACGGAGTGATCAGCGGACCGGCGTTCACGCCGATCAGCAGCGCGACCAGACGCGCCGGATCCGCGGCGACCGGCTCCAGGGCGAGGTACGCGGGCAGGTTGTCGACCAGGTTCGCGGCGACGGCGCCCGAGCCGGCGAGACGCAGCAGGTCGACGACTCCTGAGCCCTGCCCCGCGACGACGGCGAGCGCCGCCCCGAGCCCGAGCTGGTGCGCCGCCTCCATCGCGACGAAGAGGCCCGCGGCGAAGACGACGAGCTGCCACGGGAGGAGCGACGGCCGCAGCGCCGCGGGCCGCCGCACCGCGAACAGCACGACCAGCGCGATCGCGGCGACGGAGGCGGGGATCCACACCTCGACTCCCGACACCAGCGCGGGCAGCAGCAGGAGCACCACCAGACCGGACCCCGTGAGCAGCACCCGGTCCTCCACCGGCGTCCGCTCCCCGGCCCGGTAGCGGCCCGAGAGCTCGCGCCGGTACCGGACGGCGAGCACGATCACCGGGACCACCGCCGCGACGAGCGCGGGTGCGGCGGTCAGCGCTGCGAACTCCAGCGGCCCGTCGACTCCGAGGCGCCGCTCGGCGAGCAGGTTCGTCAGGTTCGAGACGGGCAGCAGGAGCGACGCGCAGTTGGCCAGCCACACGGTCGCCATCGCGAAGGGCAGGGGCGGCACTCCCACGTGCGCCGCGAGCAGCACGACGACCGGGGTCAGCAGCACCGCGGTCGTGTCCAGCGACAGGAAGACGGTGCAGAGGATCGCGAGGACGACGACGAGGAGCCAGAGCACCGCCGTGCGTCCGCGGCCCCACGACGCGGCCCGCTCGGCGACCACGGTGAACACGCCCGCCTCGGACGCCAGCTCGGCGACGACGGTAACCGCCACGACGAAGGCGAGGATCGGACCCGTGCGCTCGACGAGCTCGCCGAGCGCCTCCGGCGGCAGGACTCCCGTGAGCACCGCCACCGCCCCGAGGGCGAGCAGGAGTGCTCCGATGAGTGCCGTGCGCATCCTGCTGCTCCCTCTGCTGGTCCCGCTCGCGGGCAGCCCACCGTAGCTGGCGCCCTCCGTGCGCCCTGTCAACCGCTCCGGGCGCACCGACGACACCGGTAGCGTCGTCTCGAACACCGGGAGGCAATCGATGCGCAAGTTCATCCTCAACTCGAGCGTCATCAGCGCGCTGGTCGGCGGCTGGTCGATCCTTCAGACGACCCGCAAGGGACCGCGCGACTGGCGGCTCGCCCTGCAGTGGGTCAGCTGGGCGATCGCCGTGGCCGTCGCCTTCGGCTCCGTCTCGTACGACTCGAAGGAGCTCGCCAAGGAGGCGAAGGGCAAGAAGCGCGATCGCTGATCGCTGATCGCGCCCACCGAGGCCCTCTGACGCGCCGTTCGCCGACCGGCGCGGCGTGTCAGGGGGCCTCTCGGCCGTTCCGCGGCGAGACTGGAGCACGTCGTCAGCCGCACGGGATCGGGGTTCGTCATGAGGTTTCGTCTGAGGCGCCGCCAGCCGGCCCCCGAGGTCGTCGCGGCTCCCGCTCTCACCCAGGACGAGCTGTTCGCCGTGGTCCACGAGCGCCTCGCGTCGTTCGTGGGCTCCGAGGGCGCCTGGGTCGTCACCCGGCGCAGCCACGACGACCGTGACCCGATCTTCCACGGCATGCTCGCCCGCTCCCTCGCGCACGAGCTCGCCGCCGCTATCCAGGCCGAGCAGCTGCGCGCCGGCGCTCCCGAGAGCGCGAACCCCGTCACCTCGGCCATCCCGGTGATGCGCGCCTCGACCCCGCCGGTCTCGACCGAACCCGCCGCCCTCACCTGGGACCCGCAGCCGATCGCCGTCTGGGCCGAGCCCGAGGCCCCGGCCGCCGCCCCGGTCGACGCGACCCGCTAGGCCCGAGCCCCCCTCCCCTGATCGAGCAGCCCTCTCCGCTCATCGAGCAGCCCGCGCAGCGGGTCCCTGTCTGCTGATCGAGTAGCCCGCGCAGCGGGCGTATCGAGATCACCCCACTCCGGGCGAGGCGGGTCTCGATACGCGCCTCCGGCGCTACTCGACCAGCAAGCACCGCACAGCCCGCGCAGCGGGTCCCTGTCTGCTGATCGAGTAGCCCGCGCAGCGGGCGTATCGAGATCACCCCACTCCGGGCGAGACGGGTCTCGATACGCGCCTCCGGCGCCACTTGACCAGCAAGCACCGCACAGCCCGCGCAGCGGGTCCCTGTCTGCTGATCGAGTAGCCCGCGCAGCGGGCGTATCGAGATCACCCCACTCCGGGCGAGGCGGGTCTCGATACGCGCCTCCGGCGCTACTCGACCAGCAAGCACCGCACAGCCCGCGCAGCGGGTCCCTGTCTGCTGATCGAGTAGCCCGCGCAGCGGGCGTATCGAGATCACCGCACTCCGGGCGAGACGGATCTCGATACGCGCCTCCGGCGCTGCTCGACCAGCGAGGACCGCGTGCGCCTCAGACCTGCTTCCAGCCCTCCGGGCCGCCGCTGCCCGCGGGGTACTCGTCCAGCGGCACCGCGCCCGAGCGCCACGCGTCGAGCGCGGGCTGCACGATGCGCCAGCACTCCTCCGCCGCGTCGCCGCGCACCGAGAGCGAGGGGTCGTCGTCGAGGATCCCCGACAGCACCTCGCCGTACGCCAGGAGCTCCCCCTCGCCGAAGGTCGCCTCGAGCGACGCGCGCTCCAGCGTGTAGGGGTCTCCGGGACCGTTGATGTTCAGCTCGAGCGCCATCTTGTCCGGTGCGAGGAACAGCCGCAGCACCGAGGGCTCCTCCGTGCCGTGGAAGCCGCTGGGCAGGTGCGGCACCGGCTTGAAGCGGATGACCACCTCGCGGCGCCGCTCCCCCAGCGCCTTCCCCGAGCGGAGCGTGAAGGGGACCCCCGCCCAGCGCCAGGTGTCGATCTCGACGGTCAGCTCGGCGAGCGTCTCGGTGCCGCGCTCCGGGTCGACGCCCGGCTCCGAGGCGTAGGCCGGGAGCTCGCGGCCGTCGACCGAGCCCGCCCCGTAGCGCGCGCGACGCGAGCCGTCCTCCTCGCGGATCCGCGTGGCGCGAAGGACGATGCCCTTCGCGTCGCGCAGGTCGGCGGCGTCGAGCGTCGAGGGCGCCTCCATGGCGACGACGGCGAGCACCTGGAGCAGATGGCTCTGGATCATGTCGATGAGGGCGCCGGCGCCGTCGTAGTAGCCGGCCCGTCCCTCCAGCCCGAGCTGCTCGTCGTAGACGATCGCGACGCTCTCGATGTGCTCGGCCGACCACAGCGGCTCGAGGATCCGGTTCGCGAAGCGCAGTCCGAGGAGGTTCATGACGGTCGCGCGCCCGAGGAAGTGGTCCACGCGGTGCACGCGCTCCTCCGGGACGAGGGCGGCGAGGCGCTCGTTCAGGGCGCGAGCGCTGGCCTCGTCGACGCCGAACGGCTTCTCGAGGGCGAGGACGGTCCCCTCGGGCAGGCCGTGCACCGCGAGGGCGTCGCAGGCTTTCGCCGCGATGGCGGGCGGCAGGGCGAAGTAGATCGCCACGGGACCCTCGCAGCTCGCGAGCAGCGCGGCGAGCGCCTCCGGATCGGTCACGTCGATCTGCACGTAGCGCGTGCCGGCGACCATCTCGTCGGCACCGGTGCCGCTCGTGGCGACGGTGCCGAGGGAGGAGGAGAGCACCTCGTGCCAGTGCTCCTGCGTCCAGTCCTCCCGGCCCGCCCCGACGAGGTGCAGGCGGCGATCGGGCTCCCGGGTCAGCAGCTGGCCGACGGCCGGGAGGAGGAGGCGGGAGGACAGGTCCCCCGTCGCCCCGAGGATGAGCAGAGTCGAGACCGAGTGCGTCATGCGGCTCACCCTACGGCGCGGCTCGGACCGGATGCTCCGCCTTGACGGGGAGTGCTCGGCTCCTGCTGAGAGGATCCAGGCATGGTCTCCCCGATCGAGGACTACGCGGTCCTCTCCGACTGCCGCACCGCCGCTCTCGTCTCCCGCGACGGCGGCATCGACTGGCTCTGCCTCCCCCGCTTCGACTCCCCCTCCGTCTTCGGCGCCCTGCTCGGGGGCGACGACCAGGGCCGGTGGTCGCTGCGGCCGATCGACGCCGGCGCCCGGGTCGAGCGCCGCTACCTGGGCGACACCCTCGCCCTGGTGACGCGCTGGACCACGTCGAGCGGAGTCGTCGAGGTCACCGACGTGATGCCGCTGCGCGACGACCGGGCCGAGCTCGTGCGCCGGGTGCGGGGCGTCTCGGGCACCGTCCGGATGCGGCAGGAGCTGCGGCTCCGCTTCGACTACGCCCGGGTCGTGCCGTGGGTGCGCCAGGAGGGGACCGACGAGGCACCGCTGCTGGTCGCCGTCGCCGGTCCGGACGCGGTCGTCGTGCGCGGCATGCGGCTCACGGCCACCGACCACGTGCACTCCGCCGAGTTCGACGTCGCCGAGGGGTCGAGCATCGACCTCTCCATGGCCTGGTTCCCCTCGCACCACCGCTGGCCGAAGGCCCTCGACGTCGATCGCGCCCTCGAGAGCACGCTCGCCTGGTGGTCGGAGTGGGCGGGGACGATCCGCTACGACGGCCCGTACCGCGACGCGGTCGTGCGCTCGCTGCTCACCCTCCGGGCGCTGACCGACGACGAGACGGGCGGCATCGTCGCCGCCGCGACCACCTCGCTCCCGGAGGAGTTCGGCGGCAGCCGCAACTGGGACTACCGCTACGTCTGGCTGCGCGACGCCTCCCTGACCCTGCAGGCGCTGCTCGCGCACGGCTTCGAGCAGGAGGCGCAGAAGTGGCGAGCGTGGCTTCTCCGCGCCGTCGCGGGCGACCCGGCCGACGTCCAGATCATGTACGGCATCGCGGGCGAGCGCGACCTGTCCGAGCGCACGATGCCCAGCCTGCCCGGCTACGACGGCGCCTCCCCCGTCCGCATCGGCAACGGGGCGGTCGATCAGTACCAGGCCGACGTGATAGGCGAGGTGATGGTCGCCCTGCACGAGGCGCGGACGGCCGGAGTGGACGAGACCCGCTTCTCGTGGCCGCTGCAGCGCGCGCTGCTGGGGTTCGTCGAGCAGAACTGGCGGCGGCCGGACAACGGCATCTGGGAGATCCGCGGCGAGCCGCGCCACTTCACCCACTCGCGCGTCATGATCTGGGCGGCCCTGGACCGCGGGGTCCGCGGCGTGCGCGAGAACGGCCTCCCCGGGCCGGTCGAGACCTGGGAGGCGCTGCGCGACGAGGTCCGCGCCGAGATCGACGCCCAGGGCTACGACGCGGAGCGCGGCCACTTCGTGCAGTCCTACGGGTCGACCGAGGTCGACGCGTCCCTGCTCGTCCTGCCGATGGTCGGCTACCTCGACGCCGACGACCCGCGGATGACCGGCACCGTCGCCGAGATGGAGCGGACGCTCCTGCACGACGGGCTGCTGCACCGCTACCGCACCGAGTCCTCGGTCGACGGCCTGCCCGGCGGGGAGCACCCGTTCCTCGCCTGCTCGTTCTGGCTCGTGCGCCAGTACGCGTCCTCCGGCCGCCTGGACGACGCCCGCGCGCTGATGGACCGGCTGGTCGGGCTCGCCAACGACGTGGGCCTGCTCGCGGAGGAGTACGACGTCGAGAACCACCGGCACGCGGGCAACACCCCGCAGGCGCTCTCGCACCTCGCCCTCGTGCAGGCCGCCGACGCGATCGCGGACGCGCGATGAGCGCGCGACGGCGCCGGCCGCTCCGCCTCGTGCTCCTCGTCCTCGGCGCTCTCCTGGCGGTCGCCGTGCTCGGATTCCTCGTGTGGTCCTCGATCGTGAGCGGGCCCGACGAGGAGGCCCTCGAACGCGTCCGGGCGGACACCGGCGTGAGCGTCGAGCGCACCGACTCCGCGATCGTGATGACGCCGACCGGCGACTCCTCCGGCGAGGGCCTCGTCTTCGTCCCCGGCGCGAAGGTCGACGCCGCGTCCTACGAGGCGACGCTCGCTCCGCTCGTCGAGGAGGGCGCGACCGTCGTCATCACCCGGCCGATCCTGAACCTGGCCTTCTTCGACCTGCGCTCGCTCGAGAGCTTCACCGATCAGGCGGAGGGCGTCGACGAGTGGTTCGTCGGCGGGCACTCGCTGGGCGGGGTGAAGGCGTGCCAGTGGGCAGAGGGCGACGACGTCGCGGGTCTCGTCCTGCTCGGCAGCTACTGCGCGAACGACCTGTCCGGCTCCGGCACGGCGGTCCTGAGCGTCAGCGGCTCCGAGGACGGGCTGAGCACCCCCGAGAAGGTCGCCGCCGCGCGCGACCTGCTGCCCGACTCCGCCCTCGTGGTCGAGATCGAGGGCGCGAACCACGCCGCCTTCGGCTGGTACGGCGCCCAGGCGGGCGACGGCACGGCGACGATCGGGCACGAAGAGTCGGACGCGCAGCTCGCGGCAGCGCTCACCGCGTTCCTCGAGTCCCAGCGCTGATCGGGAGCGGCCGCGCGGCACGCGCTTGACCTCGAGCGCGCTCGAAGTCCTAGGGTGGCGCCATGTCCACCACCCGCATCGCCGAGGCGCCCGCCGCCCCGGCCCTGTCCATCTCCGAGGTCGCCTCGGCGACCGGTCTCACCGTGCACACGCTGCGCTACTACGAGCGCGTCGGGCTGATGCTCGAGCCCGTCGAGCGCGCCTCGTCGCGGCACCGGCGCTACAGCGCCTCGGACGTCGGGTGGGTCGACTTCCTGACCAAGCTCCGCGCGACGGGGATGCCCATCGCGCGCATCCGCGAGTACGCGGGGCTGCTCAGGATCGGTCCTGCGAGCGAGCCCGAGCGCCTCGCCCTCCTCCAGGCGCACCGCGCCGAGGTGGAGGAGCAGCTCGCGCGCACCCGCAGGAGTCTCGCCGCGATCGACTACAAGATCGCGGCCTACCAGGAGAGGACCACCTCGTGAAGCACACCATCCTCGGCTCCGGGAACCCCGGAACCGCCCTCGACGTCTCCCGCCTCGGCCTCGGCGCCATGGGCATGTCCGCCTTCTACTCGGGTGCCGGGAGCGACGACGCGGAGTCCGTCCGGACGCTGCACCGCGCCGTCGACCTCGGCGTCGTGTTCATCGACACCGCCGAGATCTACGGCCCGTTCCTCAACGAGGAGCTCGTCGGGCGCGCGCTCGCCGACCGCCGCGACGAGGTCGTGATCGCCAGCAAGTTCGGCATGATCCAGCACCGCGGCTCCGGCGAGCGCGGTCTCGACGGCTCGCCCGAGAACCTCCGCCTCGCCGTCGAGGGCTCGCTGCAGCGACTCGGCACCGACCGCATCGACCTCTACTACCAGCACCGGATGGATCCGGGCGTGCCGATCGAGGACACCGCCGGCGCGTTCGCCGAGCTGATCCAGGAGGGCAAGATCCTCGCCTACGGTCTGTCCGAGGCGGCGCCCGCGACGATCCGCCGCGCCCACGCCGTGCACCCGGTCACCGCCGTGCAGTCCGAGTACTCGCTCTGGACGCGCGACCCGGAGGCGGAGGTCCTGCCCCTGCTGCGCGAGCTCGGCATCGGCTTCGTGCCCTACTCGCCGCTCGGGCGCGGCTTCCTGACGGGGGCGATCCGCTCGGTCGACGAGCTGGGCGACGACGACTTCCGCCGCTCGAACCCCCGTTTCGCCGACGGGAACCTCGAGGCGAACATCCGCATCGTGGAGGAGGTCGACCGGGTCGCCGCCGAGGTCGGCGCCACCTCGGCGCAGGTCGCCCTGGCCTGGCTGCTCGCGCAGGGCGAGGGCATCGCGCCGATCCCGGGCACCAAGCGCGTCTCGCGCATCGAGGAGAACGCGGCGGCGGATGCGCTCGAGCTGACCACGGGGCAGCTCGCGGCGCTCTCGGCCATCGAGCCGCCCGTGGGCGACCGCTACGCCGACATGTCGTCGATCGGCCGCTAGGCGCGAAGGCACCGGCCCCACACCGCGAGATGCCACTCCGGTACGTCCGACACCTGCGTGTCGCGTACCCGAGTGGCATCCCGCGGACGGGGCCGGAGCGCTCAGTCCTGCGTCCGCGTCTCGCGCAGGTCGATCAGACCGGTGAACAGCGCGCCGCGCTCGTTCGACGCCGCGTCTCCCGAGAACAGGTTGTCCGGAGTCGCGTGCTGGCGCGGCACCGGGCGGGCAGCGCCGTTGGCTCCCGGCTCCTGCCGCTCCATCTCGACGCGCTGACGGGGCAGGGCCACGGGATCGTTCTCGTGCAGCCACTGCACGAGCCGCTCCCGCACGTAGCAGCGGAGATCGAAGAGCGTGGGCGCGTCCTTCGCGGTGACGAGCACGCGGATCCGCACGAAGCCGCCGACCGCGTCGGTCACCTGCAGCACGCTGACGCGGTGGTCCCAGAGCTCGGTCTCCTCGAGGATCCGGTGCAGCTCCTCGCGCATCTCGTCGGGCCGCACGCGCCAGTCGAGATCGAGCTCGACCGCTCCGAGCAGCTCCGACCCCGTGCGGGTCCAGTTCTGGAACGGCATCGTGGTGAAGTGGTTCGTGGGCAGCACGAGACGGCGGTCGTCCCAGAGGTGCACGACGACGTAGGTGAGGGTGATCTCCTCGATGCGGCCCCACTCCCCCTCGACGATCACGACGTCGTCCAGGCGGATCGCGTCGCTGAAGGCGAGCTGCACGCCCGCGAAGATGTTCGTCAGGCTCGATTGCGCGGCGAGGCCGGCCACGATCGAGAGCACTCCGGCCGACGCGAGGAGGCTGGCTCCCGCCGTGCGGGCCTGCGGGAAGGTGAGGAGCGCCGCTCCGATGGCCACGACCACGACCGCCGCGACCGCGACGCGGCGGATGATCGTCATTTGCGTCCGCAGCCGCCGGGCGCGCCGGTTGTCGACGGTGTCGGTGCGGTAGCGCTCGGCACCCAGGTCCTCGAGGAACACGATGAGGGCGCCGACCAGCCAGGCCGATGCGCCGATCGTCGCGATCTGGAAGATCCGGTCGACGAGGTCGGGAGCGAGATCGCCCGACACGGTGGCGGCGAGGGCCACCCAGACCGCGATCGTGAGCAGGAGCACGCGGAACGGGATGCGGACGCGGCGGATGAGCAGCCGCGCCCAGGTCTTGCGCTTGCCGATGGTGCGGATCACGAGGGCGACCACGGCGGTCACGACCACGGCGATCACCACGGCGATGGCGACGGCGAGGGCGATGCCGCCGATCTCGGGGAGGACGTCTTCGGGCACGTCGGTCCTTTCGTCTGGAGGGAGGGATCGCGCGAGCGGACAGCCTGCCACGGACGAGCCGGGAGCCGGTGTGCGCCGGAACGACGTCAGGGGATGCCCAGCACGGTGCGGGCCCGCGCACAGCGGACCCGATCGGGTGCGGGCCCACGAGCACGGAGAGGGCCGGCGGCCGCTCGCGCGTGGGGCGACCGCGCCCCGGAACGACGAAACGCCCGCCGGAGGGGCGGGCGTCTCGGGTGGTGCACCCCCTCGGACTTGAACCGAGAACCCACTGATTGATTGGGAGGGTACGCCCCTGTCCATAATCGTCCGCCGCTTCGGCGAGATATGCAAACCGAGCACCGATCCGCGACCGCGCGCGAAGGCCCCGTTGCCGTCAGCGTTGCCGTCACCGAGACGTGTTCAAGAGTCATCCGTCCGAATACCGGGCAGCGCCCGAGCCCCTGGCCCTCTCCACTTCTGTCCCCCTCGATTCGACGGCGTCCGCAGCCGTCCACAGACAGAAGAAGGCACTCCCGTGGACCCTCTCCTCCTCAGCCCCGCCGACGCGGCCCGCATCCTCGGCCTCGGCCGCTCCACGCTATACGAGCTCCTCGCGAGCGGCACGATCCCCTCCGTCAAGATCGGGGCCGCCCGCCGCGTCCGCTCCGCCGACCTCCGCGCTTACGTCGCCGGGCTGGCCCACAGTGGCTAGGCGCGCGAACGGCGAAGGGACGGTCTACCGGCGCACCGACGGCCGCTGGGAGGCCTCGTTCAGCTACACGGACGCCGAGACGGGCAAGTCACGTCGAGCGAGCTCATACGGCAAGACGCGCGCCGGAGCCCTCGAGGCTCGCGCGGCGAAGCAAGCACGCCTCGCCGCGGGGCAGCCGATGCGCGACGCTCCGTCACTCCTCGGCACGTACACCGAAGACTGGATCGGCTCCACTCTCCGAGCGTCGAACCGAAAGCTGTCCACGCGCGAGACCTACGCCGCCGTCGCCCGTACCTGGATCGTCCGAGGGCCTCTGGCCCCGATCTCGCTCGCCCGTCTCACCGCGCGGGACGTCGAGCGCTGGCTCGCCCACATGGAGGACAGTGGCCGCTCGGCGTCCTCGATGCGCCAGACCTACTCGATCCTCCGAGCCGTCCTCGAGACCGCCGTCCGAGACGGGCTTCTCGCTGTGAACGTCGCCGCGCTCGTGAAGCGCCCAGCCGCGAAGCGCTACGAGGCTCGCGCGCTGACCCCCCGAGAGGCCATAGTCCTACTCGACGCCGGCGACTCCGGCCGCTACGGCGATCTCTTCCGCCTCATCGCCTACACGGGGATGCGCCGGGGCGAGGCGCTGGCCCTCCGCTGGGAGGACGTCGACGCCCTCGAGGACGTCCTCTTCGTGCGCGGCACGCTCACCCGAGCCGGCGGACAGCTGATTCGGACCGAGCCGAAGACCGCGCGGTCCCGACGCCGCATCCCGCTATCCGCTCCCGCTCGGGCCGCCCTCCGGTCGCAGCGAGTCCGACAGGCGGGCGACCGCGCCGCCTTCGGTGACGCCTGGCAGGACCACGGCCTCGTGTTCGCCGCAGAGCTCGGCGGGCCGGCAGAACCCGGAAACGTCTCGCGCGCCTTCCGAACGGCCGCCGCGAAGGCTGGGATCGACGGCTCAGTCGGCCTGCACGCGCTCCGGCACTCCGCCGCGACGCTGATGCTCATCGCGGGGGTCCCGCTGACGGAGGTTTCGCGTGTGCTCGGGCACTCGTCGATCGCGATTACGGCCGATGTGTACGGGCACCCGACCGCCGAGAGCCAGCGCGTGGCGGTCGACGCGCTGGCGGGGGCATATGGCGTGTCGTGAGCAGCACGCCGCCTCCTGGCCCTCTCCTCTCCTGACACCGGAGCTCTGTTCGGTGCGCCGCGCCGACACCGAATGAGCCCAGTGCCCTCTCCCCTCCCGTTGCCCCCGTTCCTCCGCGCGTTCGCCGAGGACGTCCTCGCGCTCTCCTCGCAACTCGGCGCCGCGCAAGACGTCCAGTGGGTCGGCTCGCCGCGTCTGGTCGTCGACAGCGACGGCCGGCGCGCGACCGGCACCTACTCGGATCCGGTGCCGGCGACGGTGGCCGACCCGGGCCGGCTCCGCGTCCGCGCCGCGGTGGTCGGCGCCGAGACGACGCTCCGCCAGGCGCGGGCAGCGGTCGACGATGCGTCGGCCGCGCTCGAGCTCGCCCTCGCCGAGTGGAGCGCCGGTGTGCGCTAGTGCAAGAACCGCCGACGTGACGGATCCACGTCACTACTAGATACCCCCCTACTGGTTCTCTCTCTCTCAAGAGGGAGTTGTGGAGCTACAAGAACTCCGTCACTCGTCGGCCGTTCTTGCACTCCCTCGTCAAGGAGCCCTCCGTGCCCGGCACCTACCTCGACGCCCTCGCGCGTCTCTCCGACTCCCCGCGCAACCTCCGCCGTGACGGCGCCAACCTCCGCCGCACCGTCGCCGAGTCCTACGGACCCGTCGTCCTGACGTTGCCGTCGCCTCGGCGCCTGGCGCGCGCCCTAGTCCTGCCGACGATCCGCGAGGTCCGCGAGGTCTACAACCGCAGCGGAGTCCTCGTCGGCCGGCGCGACCCCGCTCAGCCGCTCGAGCCCCTCAGCCTCGGCGAGCCCGTCGTCGCCGAGCTCGTACGCCGCCTCGCCGAGCTACCCGACCGGCGCGACGCCCGCGACATGTACCTCCGGCTCCGCCGCTTCGCCACTCTCGACGCCACGGCCGCGGCCGACCTCGTCCGGCAGGCCATCGCCAGAGCGCACCTCGAAGCGGACGCCGAGCCAGTGGCGAAGGCACCCGCAGCCCCACGTCCACCGGCGGCGACACCCCTCGAGCGTGACCGCGCCTACCGCCAGCGTCAGGGACACCACGAGCGCACGTCGAGCGCACATTTCATGCGCCAATACCTCACGGGCTGGGGAGGTGCCGGTGAGCAACCTGTGGTCGGTTCGAAGGTGCCCGCTCCGGATCTCCACGCCTCCGCCCGAGAAGCCATCGCCGAGGCCGTCGAGACGCGCGACGGGCTGCTTCCCGGCGAGGTCTGGGAGGAAGTCGCCACGGAGGAGCACCTCCCGCCAAACCCCCGCCTACCCGGCGTGCGCGTCTTCTACGAGGTCGCCGACGCCGTCCTCGGCGAGCGCCGGCGCACCTCCGCCGGCTACGTCTTCCAGATCCCACCCCTCGCGCCCGCCATCGCTCGCGCCGACCGCATCCTCGAAGGAGGCCCCGAAATGGACATCGCCACCGCCGTTCTCGACCGTGTCGTCGCTCGACTCGCTGACGAAGTGCTCGAGGAGCACGGCGGCGACTTCCGCGCGGCGATCTCAACGCTCATGGAGCGCGGCGAGCGCGCAGCGGCGCTGACGCTCCAGGCCACGTCGGTTCGCGCTCCCGTGATCGACCTCGCCTCGCGCCGGAAGGCCTCGTGACAGCCTTCTAGCTGGCAGTGTGCCGAGCGCCACCGCACCCGCCTCGCCAAGATCCGCAGAACGACGCGGGTCTCGGCGGGGCGGCTCTCAGGTTCGCGAGCAGCGTGGCCCTCTCCTCATGTGTAGGGGGAGTCCGACTGGACACGGGCTCCCCCGCCCCCTTTTTACCGATCGCCGTTCCGCAACAGGAAGGGAGCAGCCATTGCTCTGCCCCGAATGCTCCGGCCCTCTCCGCGGCCGGCAGAAGCTCTGCTCCCAGCGGTGCCGCTCCAAGCGTCACCGCACCGTCGAACGCCAGCGCCGCGCTGCCGCCCTCGGCTACCTCGACGCTGCCGCCGCCGACCCCGCGTCCGCCGCCGCTCTCGCCCGCCGCGCTCGAGCGGCCCTCGCCGCGTGACCGGCGCGAACGACGGTCCCGTCGTGATCAACGGCACTGTCTACCTCCCCAGCATCCGCCAGGACGGCTCCCCGTCCGGCGACTGGGTCCCCATGTTCGACGCCCGCGACCTCCTCGGCGACGACTAACTCTGCCCTCGGGCGACGAAAGGCACCATGCAGATGATCATCATGACCCCCGCGCTCGCGCAGGAGCGCTTCGCCGACTGGGTCGTCGACCTCGTCGACGGCGCTCGCGAGCTCCACGACGCCTACCTCGTGACGCTCCCCGCCGTGGACGACGCGACCGCCGCGCACCGCGAAAGGATCCGCGAGAGCGGAGCGATCCGAGCGACTGCACCTCACTCCCACGAGCTCGAGGACGCGGACCGCCGGACGGCCGAGGCGGCACGCACCCTTGACGCAGCGAAGAAGGTCGCGGAGCGCGCGCGCGTCGCCTTCGAGCGCGCCGTCGAGCGAGGTCGCGGCACCGAGGCCGTCCGAGTCGAGGCCGCTCGTCGCGCCCTCGCGTACCACTCCCGCGCGGATGCCGCGCTGACGGAGCTCGAGGACACGGTCGACCGTGTCGACGCCGCCTGGGTCATGGCCGGACAGCCCGGCCGCTCCTGGCGCGCGAACGCCTTCGGCGACACCGGCGATGCGCAGCGAGTGGCACTCCAGGCACTCCGTCAGCGTATTGACGGCTTCGACGTCCAGCGCGTGACCGAGGCCGCCGCCGGCGCCGAAGTGGAGCCCGAGCTTCACGGGAACGCGCTCGTCCGCAAGCTCGCCGCTCAGGTCAAGGGCTCAGGCCCGATCCTCCTCGCCTCCTAGGAGCACCGTGTCCACTATCGACGACATCGTCCGCAGCGTCACCGCCGCCGCCCAGCCCCGCTACTCCATCGCCGACCTCTCCCCCACGGAGCAAACCGTCTACACCCGCGCCGCCGAGCGCGCCGGCCTGACGGTCGAGCAGGCCCTGGCCCGCGATCGCGAGCAGCTGGCCGGCGCCCAGGCCGAGATCGAGCGGTCCGAGCAGGCCCGCCAGACCGCCCTCGACGTCATTCGACGGCGCTAGGCCCCATGCACCGCGGGCCGGACGGCGCGCTCCTCGCCGGCGATGCTCTCCGCGCTTCCATCGAGGCGCGGGAGCTCGCCGCGCTTCAAGCCCACGCCGCCAGAATCAACTCCCGCCGCCCGTCAGCGCGCTCGTGAGCAGGTTGCCCAACACGCCTAGACCGACGGAGCCGACCGCGGATCCCACGATGGCTATCAATGCCTTCACCCTAGATCGACTTCCCGTTGCGACTATCTCGAAAGCGGGAAGCCATTTCCTTGTGAATCGGACAAGCCAAAATGCGCCGGTCAATGACCACACAAGCACTACAGCGGTCGCCAGGTAACCGATAGGCTCGTCGTACTCCCCACTGGCAGTCGTCAACTTCGCGACGATATCGGCAATGTTGTAGAAGAGCACTGACAGCGCTATGTAGTAAAGCACGCCGAGAAAGCCTCTACTTCGCACCCAGCCCAGCTTAGCCTCTCCGCCGCGCGCCTCTTCTAGTAGAGAGGTGAAGGTGGCCGTCGCCCACTGACGATCCGCCGAAGCGACGCTGACCATCAGACCGTCGTCATCGCCAGTCAGCGTAACAGCGTGGCCCGAGATCCGACCGCTCGGCGCTGCAGCCACAATTTCAGTGAACTTTTGACCTTGAAGCCACTTACCGAGTTCATCGGCAGTGCCGGTCACTGAGCGAGTGTCCCCTACAGCCCTTTTAATTGTGACGTTGATGCGGCCCGCCTGACGAGCATCGTCTTCAGCTTCTTGAAGGTCCTGCTCAGCGCCATCTACTCTCTTCTGCACCTGCGCACGCAAGTCCTCGTAGCGCCCATCCGCGTAGGACTTGATGTCTTCCCGCGCTGACTCCACTCGGCGCCGCTGGATCTCTGTGCTGCTCTGAACAAACGGCTGCACCAAGGGTTCGAATGGGGTTTCCATCAACTGAAGTAGTCGCAGAAACGCAAGCGGTGAGCCCGACCATGTCGGCAATTGCTTCCAGCGGCGGACATGTTCGGGTAGCTGTGGCATGGGACCACGTTAGCGGCACCAATAGCGACCCAGCTTGCTCATTCCCCGCGGGGTGACATGCTCTTTCGCCTCTGACCCTGGCCACCCCCCTCCCCCCCGGCCCCCCTCCCCCGTCCCCGAAGCGGCATAGCGCCTTCGCCACGATGCGGGCATGACCCCTGTTTTTAGAACGCCGCACCTCGCGCACCCCTTTTCTGGAGCCTTCATGACCGACCTCACCGCCTACCCCGAGCACTGGCCCGCCGTCGTCCGGGACGCCTACGACGCCGTGCTCGAGCAGCGGCCCGATCTCGCCGGCGCCGAGTTCGCCGCTCTCGAGACGGCCTGCGAGCTCCTGGCCGCGGGCGAGGCACACGCCATCGTCGCGCGCGAGGCGGGCGGCGTCGCTACCGGCTCGACGGGGCAGATCGTCGTCCATCCCTCGAGCGTCGAGTCCCGCCTCACCCGCACCGCGGCCGCCGGGATCCTGGCGCGCCTCGTGCCGCCGCCGACGAGCGGGAAGCTCACCGCCAGCGAGCGAGGCCGACAAGGCGCCGCCGGCCGGTGGCAGGGCAAGACTTGAGGCCGCCCTCCAGTCAGCGCAGCGCCCCTCGGTCGCTGACCCTCACCGTCCGGGTCAACGACGACGACGAGCGCTGGAGCCCAGACGCTCCCTCCGACAGCTGGACGCCCGCCGCCGCCTTCGCCCGCGCATGCAGCTTCGCCGCTCGCTCGCCTGGCTCTGACCGTCGCCGTACCGGTGCCGCCTACCAGGCGCTCCTCGGCGCGGTGCCCGGCCTCAAGCGCGCCGAGATCCGCGAGCGCCTGACCGGCGAGGACCACTTCCGCGACCACTTCGAGCTTCACGACCACCACGACGGCCGCCCCGCCGTGCTCGAGGATCTGCCGCCCTTCTGAGTCGCGGACCGCTCCTGGCCCCCTCCTCATTCGTAGCAACTCGCTGCACACCACCGATGACCGAGACCGTTCACTTCCAGGGCGAGACCTTCACCTTCGACGCCGAGCCCGGCTGGCAGGAGCGACTCCGCGAGGCGCTCCTCGGCAACGGCCCAGCCGCCGTCCTGACCGAGCTCCTCGGCGAGGAGCCGTTCAGCCGCTTCGTCGACGTCGCCACGAAGGCGGGCCCGCTCGCCCTCACGCTGCTCATGCTCAAGCTCGGGGTCTCCGTCCCCTTCACTCGCAAGTAGCGCCACCGCCCCCACCCAGCCAGCCCCGTTGCCACTCCAGGCAGCGGGGCTTTGTCGTGCCATCGCCGCACCCCAGAGGAAACACCTTGACCAATATCGGATTCGCCACATTGTCCGTGATCCCGAGTGCTGCTGGCTTCGCCAAGCTCCTCGGCGGTGAGATCGACGGCCCACTCGCCAGCGGCGGGCAGGCGGCCGGTGCCAAGTTCGGCGCCACCTGGAAGGGCGCAGCGCTGCCGCTTCTCGCGGCGGGCGCCGTGGCTGCCGGCGTGGGCTTCGGCGTCAATTTCGCGGCGGGTGCGGTCCAGGCGGCCGGGCAACTCGAGCAGTCCGTCGGGGCCATCGACGCGGTCTTCAAGGAGTCGGCCGGGCAGATGCACGACTGGGCGTCGGACGCAGCGACGGCCGTCGGTCTCACCGGCAACGAGTTCAACGAGCTCGGAACCCTGATCGGCAGTCAGCTTCGCAGCGGCGGCACGGCGATGGACGAGCTCGCCCCGAAGACCAACGAGCTCATCGGCCTAGGCGCTGACCTCTCGAGCATGTTCGGCGGCACGACGAAGGACGCGGTCGCCGCGCTCTCGTCCGCCCTCAAGGGCGAGCGCGATCCGATCGAGGCCTACGGCGTCTCGCTGAACGAAGCGAAGGTGCAGGCCAAGGCTGCCGAGCTCGGCTTCGCGGCCGTCGGGGGCACCCTCTCCGACGAGGCGAAGCAGGCCGCGACGCTCGCGCTCATCATGGAGCAGACGGCCGACGCGCACGGCAACTTCGGCCGCGAGTCCGACACCCTCGCGCATAAGCAGCAGGTCCTCGCGGCGACGATGTCCGACGCGAGCGCCCGCATCGGAGCAGAGCTACTCCCCGCGGTCTCCGCCGGCGCGAGCGTGCTCCTCAGCGTCCTCGGTCCCGCGATCGACAAGACCGTCGCCGGAGTCCACCTCGCCGTCGGCGTCGTCGGCACTCTCTGGGAGGCCTTCAACGGCCGCCCACCCACGATGGACCTCGGCCCGCTGACCGAGCCCGTGACCACCTTCGGCGCCACGCTCCGCCGGGTCTTCGACGCCGTGTCCGGCTTCCTCGCCTCGTCCGGCGCCAGCATCGCCGCGGTCGTCGGCGGCATGGGCGGCACCTTCGCTGCGCTGGCGCCCTACCTCGCGCCCATCGGCGCCCTCGTCGCCGGCCTGGCCCTGAACTTCGCGCCGCTCGCGAGCATCGTCCCGACCATCACCGGTGCGCTCGGCGGCCTCGCCGGGATCCTCCCGAAGCTCGGCGGCGGCTTCCTGACCGCCCTCGGCCCGGTCGGGCTCGTGATCGGCCTCTTCGCAGCCGTCGTCGCCGCCTCGCCCGCGCTCCAGGGCGCCCTCATGGGGCTCGTCTCGACGATCGGCGCCGCGCTCATGCCGATCTTCCAGGCGCTCGGCCCGATCATCGGCCTCCTCGCGACCACCCTCGGCACGATCCTGACGACCGCCGTCACCGCCCTGACCCCGATCCTCGTCCTCGTTGGCGACGCCCTCGCTCAGGTCGTGACCGCCATCGCCCCGCTCCTCGCAGCCGTGGTCGGTCTGATCGCGCCGCTCCTCGGTCTGATCGCGCCCCTCCTCGACTTGGTCAACGCCGTGATCCCGATCGTCGTCGTCGCGATCGGTCTCTTCGTCGCCGCCCTCGGTCCACTCATCGAGACGATCCTCGGCGTCCTGATCCCCGTGATCCAAGCGCTGATGCCGGTCGTCGAGACCGTCTTCGGCGTCATCGTCGAAGTCGTGTCCGCGGCGATGCAGATCGTCCAGGGCATCATTGACGTCGTCACCGGCATCATCACCGGCAATTGGTCGATGGTCTGGGCCGGCATCCTCTCGATCCTCGCGGGCGTCTGGAATGTGATCGTCTCGCTCGTCACGGGCGCGATCAACATCGTGATGTCGATCATCGCCGCAGTCCTCGCAGCGATCTCCGGGATCTGGACGAACGCCTGGAACGCGATCGGCTCCTTCGTCTCCTCGGCGTGGAACAACATCACGTCGTCGATCACCGCCGGCATCGGAAACGCCCTGTCCGTCATCGGCAGCCTTCCCGGCCGGGCAATGTCCGCCCTCGGCGACCTCGGGAGCCTCTTCCTGTCCTCGGGTAAGGCGCTGATCCAAGGCTTCATCGACGGTATCTCGAGCATGATCGGCGCCGTTGGCGACGCGGTCGGCGGCGTGATCGACTTCGCGGCGGGATTCTTCCCCAACTCCCCCGCGAAGCGCGGACCGCTCTCCGGCTCCGGCTGGACGAAGATCCTCCACTCCGGAGGCGCGATCGGCGACGCCTTCGTCGGCGGGCTGACCGGCTCGCTCGGCGGAGTCGAAGACGCCGTCGGCGCACTCACGAACGCTGCCTCGCCCACCGTGCGGCCCCTCGTCGAGCCGGCCGTCGGCTTCGCCTCTCCGGCCGTCGCCGACGGTGGACTGGCCGGCCGCCCGACAGGCCCCGTCTACGTTCAGAACCCCTGGACCGGCGACTACCTGCTCTCGCAGACCGCCGAGGTCGCGGATGTGCAGGCACATCGCGTCGTCGGCGACTACGACTCGAACGAGAAGCTCGCGGTGAGCAACGGGACGTGGCCGCTCGGGTTCTAGCCGGTCGGGAGCGGCCCCGCTCGCCATGCAACGAGGGGGCCGCTGAGCGCTAGCTCGCCAGCGTGAAATCGAACGCCGGCGTGAACGTGACACCGAGGCGATCGAACCACTCGCCTGCGATTCCGAGGACGCCGACGATCTGCACGAAACCCGACGCGATTCGCGAAAGGATCCTCGGCCGCGACTTCGCCTCTACGGATCCGCGGATCCTACGAATCTCGGCGCCGTCAGCGTTTCGAGTTGCGACTGGCGCCGCACGGTGCCAACCTTGCACTCGTTCGGTGATGGGGGACATTACGAACTCCTGATCTCCACTCCTCAACGGAGTGGTCGTGTACGAGCGAGGTCCTAAGCTCGCTCGTACTCTGTGATTGCTAGTCACACGGTCCGGCTCGTCGCTCGCGCGGCGGGCCGTTTCCGTGTCGGTCGACGTTGGGACGACCGGAGGTCCGGACGTTCGTCCGTGGCTCCTGTGGACAACGGTAGAGCACCCGACTGTGTTGCGGCGAGCCCACTAGGGCTAGTAGTTACATCCGTGTAGTTATCCACCGGTTACTCACCGATCCGTCCACAGGCCAGCGCCCGCGGATCCGCGGAGGGACGCGGTTAGCCCCAAGTTATCCACCGCTGTGGAGGAGCTTCCGGCGTTCCCTGTGTACAACGCTCGTCGGCGTGTCGTTATACCTCATCACGTCTCGATCGCCAACCCAGCGTCGACGAGCCCGCTCAGATCGACAGTGCCGCCACCGCCGGCGACTCTCGGCGATGCCCGCCCGCGCCCTCCTGGCGTGGTTGACGGCGATCGACACCCCTGACAAACCGCACGCGGTTTGCTGACGCGCCTAGGGCCCGTCCTGGACTCACCGTCCGGGGCGGGCCCTTTCGTCGTTCTCAGGGCCCCCGGGCACCGACGCCCCCGACGCTGCGACGGCCGCTTCGCGGATCCACTGCGCAGGTTTCATCCCTGCTCTCGTCGCCGCCTCTGAGACGAGCTCGTACTCCCGCTCTGTGAACCGCACGCCTCGCACGCGGCTCAACGGATCGTCGGCCTTCGGGCGCCCTCTGGCTGCATGCTCGCTCATGCCGCCACATTAACGGGTTGCGGCCTCGTATTTCTTGGGTAACAATAAATCAGCTGCACCGCCGCAGCATCGCTCACCCAGGAGGCCTCATGCCGAAAAACCCCGTCGCCCGCGCGACCGCCACCCTCGTCCTCGAGATCGCCGACCACCTGTCCACCGCCGACCTGATCCGCATCGAGCCGTGGCCGGGACGTGACGGCGAGCTCCGCGCGACGAGCCTCGCCGACGGCTCCTTCTCGGCGTGGATTCCCGCAGGCGCACGAGGCCTTGGATGCGGCCTCGCTCGCGTTGAGCCCGACGGGACCGTCGTCGACTGGCTGCCCGCCGCGGCCTAGCCCACGAGCGAGAGCCTCGGCCGCACGAACTCGATCAGCTGGCCGACCCGCAGCCCCGTCCTGGACGTGAACCGCACACGCTCGACGCGCACCTCGGCTGCGAGCTCGTCACCGCCGACCGCCATCACGGCCTCGGCGTCGTCGGCGAAGTCGCGGTCGAGCGACAGCCAGCGCCGGGGGCCGCTCTCGGTGAGCAGCGGGACGCTCACCCGCCGCCATAGCCGCGGGTACCGCGAAGCGGCGGAGCCGGAGCACCGGTAGTGCAGGTCGTACTGCAGATCGCTGTCCGCGACCTCGTACGGGACGAAGTCGCCGTCGAGACGCCGGGCTAGCTCGACAGTGGCGATTGCCTCAGGGGACACACGTCCGCGGACCCTGGCGATCGTCTCGACCTCGTCCCTCACAGCGCCGAGGCTACCGTCAAGAATTCGGGCCGCGATCCGATGTCCAGCGCGCCGGATGCGCCCGTTGCCGTCACCGCTGCCGTCAGCCCCGAAACGACGAAGGCCCGACACCCGCGTTTCCGCGTAGTATCGGGCCTGTCCGTGCACCCCCTCGGACTTGAACCGAGAACCCACTGATTAAGAGTCAGTTGCTCTGCCGATTGAGCTAGAGGTGCGTGGCGATGCTGCCTGGCCGGAGAAAAAATGCTTTCCGAACCGAGGAATCACATTAGCAGTGGCTCCCCCCTCCTCGTCAAATCGAGACGCGGCGGATCTCGGCGCACCCCCTCGGCACCGCCGCGCGAGGAAGCCGCTCAGTATCGTGGAGCCGTGACTCCGAGCCTCGACGACGACCTCCGCCTCGCCCTCCGACTCGCCGACGCGGCCGACGCCGTCTCGAGCGAGCGCTTCCTCGCGCGGGACCTCGAGGTGACGACCAAGCCCGACCGCACCCCGGTCACCGACGCCGACCGCGCCGTCGAGGAGGCGCTGCGCGCGCTCCTCGCCCAGGAGCGTCCCGAGGACTCGATCCTCGGGGAGGAGTTCGGCACCTCGGGCGACGCGGCGCGGCAGTGGATCCTCGATCCGATCGACGGCACCGCCCACTTCCTGCGCGGAGTCCCGATCTGGGCCACGCTCATCTCGCTCGCCGTCGACGGCGTCCCGGTCGTGGGAGTCGTCTCGGCGCCGGCCCTGGGCAAGCGCTGGTGGGCGGCGAAGGGCTCCGGGGCGTGGACCGACGAGAGCGCCGGCGCCGTCGGGCGCATCGAGCTCCCCGACGAGCTGCGCGGGGTGCTGGCCGCCCCTGCCGTGCAGCAGCCGCGGCGCATCCGGGTGTCGGGCATCGCCGACCTCGCCGAGGCGACGTTCAGCTACAACAGCATCCAGCAGTGGGACGGCGCCGGGAGGCTCGACCAGCTGCTGGAGCTCGCCCGCGGGGTCTGGCGCGACCGCGCCTACGGCGACGCGTGGGGCTACATGCTCGTCGCCGAGGGCCTGCTCGACGGCGCGGGCGAGTTCGACGTCAAGCCGTACGATCTCGCCGCGCTCGTCCCCATCGTCGAGGAGGCGGGAGGCCGCTTCACCTCCGCAGACGGGGAGCCCGGCCCCTGGCACGGCAGCTCGCTCGCCACCAACGGACTGCTGCACGACGAGATCCTCGCGATCGTGGCGGAGCGATGAGGCGGGTCCTCCCCTCCCTCGCCGTCGCGGCCCTGGCGCTCGCCCTGGCGTCCTGCTCCTCGGTCGTCGGCTCCGAGGCGCCCGATGCCGTCCGCGACGAGGCCGGAGCGATCGTGAGCGCGGGTGTCGTCGACCCGTTCTCCCTCCGCAAGGGCGACTGCCTCCTCTCCCCCGACGGGGACCGGATCGCCGATGTCGAGCTCGTCCCGTGCGGCGAGGTCCACGACCTCGAGGTCTTCCACGTCTTCGACCAGCCCGGCGAGGAGTACACGAGCCGCAACACGCTCCTCGCGCAGGCGAAGGCGGCGTGCGACATCGAGTTCCCGAACACGATCGGCATCTCGTACGGCGCGTCCGCGCTCGAGTACCGCAGCATCGTGCCCTCCGAGGTGAGCTGGAGGCACGGCGACCGCGCCATCGCCTGCGCGGTCTTCGACCCCACGACCGGCCCCGGCACGGGCACCCTCTTCGGCGCAGCCCGCTGAGGCGGACACCGCGGTCGACGACCGTCAATCCCCGACCGGGACCCGTTGACAGCCGCCACCCGGCGGCGCACTGTGTGAGGACCCGAGATCGGCCCGGGGGGTGCCGGACGTAGCGACGAGGAGTCGTCCATGCACCAGGAGCACGCCGCCGATCAGCCGGAGCGGCCCGGCACCGCGGAGCGGGAGTTCGCCCCGGCGGACACGCTCTTCGACCGCATCCGGCACGAAGCGGCACTCGTCGCCGCGGCCGAGGCTCTCGAGCCCCTCGGCCACCCGGTCTGGGCCGGCCTGCTGCGCGACTACACGATCGCCTCCGACCGGGTGCTGTCCGTCCACGGGGACGCCGAGGCCGCGACCCTGGGCTGGCTCAAGCCCCGGGGCATCGTCTCGCTGCTCGTCACGGAGGAGTGCAGCGACCGCCACACCGTCGAGCACCTGGCCGCCGCTCTCGCCGCGATGAACGCGGTGACCCTGACCGTCGACGACGAGCGCGCGGAGCGCCTGCGGCCGGTGACCGACGCCGTCGTGGCGGTCCTCCCGGATGCAGTGGCCGAACTGCCCGTCCGAGCGCAGTCCGACTACCCGCCGGGTGCCGCCGCCGCGGTGCTCACTCCGACCGCTCTGTACCGCTCCTGGGCGCCGCCGACGCTTCTGAACGGGCCGGCGCGCGACGAGGCGGACCGGGTCGCGACACTCACCCTCTACGGGCGCGTGCGGCAGCTCGACGTCCGACCGGGCTGAGCGCGGCCAGGCGGGGACGAGGGCGGCGCAGACAGCACGAAGGCCCCGTCTCCCTCTCGGGAGCGGGGCCTCTGCCTCGACGTGTGCGACGACGACCGGTGGTGGAGATGGGGGGAATTGAACCCCCGTCCATCGCTGTGATTCTGCGCCTTCTACGGGTGTAGCCAGTGAAAGCGTTCTACTCGGCCCCGACCGTTACCACTGACGCATCGGTCGACGGGCCCAGCCCGAGTTCGAGTCCCGCGTCGCCCTCAGGCGTAACGACGCAGCAAGTCCTCTAGATGACGCCAGGACCCGGGGCGAGGACGCACCCTCGGGCTGACGGACTATCGACTCTGCTTAGGCAGCGAGAGCGAAGTCGGTGCGCTTCTGTTCGGCACCTGTGTTTTTCAGAGATCGTTAACGAGATAACCCTGAATCCTCGACCCGCTTCTCGCAGTTTCGCAGGCGATGTCGAAACCGATCATCCCCGCGAGCACTCGGCGCGGATGCCGTGAGGCACCGCACAGGAGTGGGTCGTCGTCGCACACTGTCGAGTTGTGGATCCGCTGCTCCCCGAGAGGAGCGGCGGCTGCCGCGAGCGGGTGGACCGCAGTGGCAGATGACCATTCTAGCCGCTCCGGCGAGCCCGTGGGGCCCGCAGCCGACGTCCGTCAGGACTCCGTGCGCGCCGTCACCCGGCGGCGGCGCAGATCGAGGAGACCGAGCAGGAGCGCCACGGCGATCAGCCCCAGAGTCACGAAGGCGCCGTTGCGGAAGGCGTCGTGATACGCCACGAGCCCCACCGTCATGCCCGCCTCGCTGGCGAGCGTCGCGAAGAAGACGGCCGAGGCGCAGGCCGTGCCGACCGCGGTGCCGAGGCGCTGGCCGAGCTGCCCCACGGAGCCCGCCACTCCGCCCTGCTCCGGCGATATCTCGGCCAGCGTCAGCGTCTGATTCGGCGAGACGACGAAACCGCCGCCCGCTCCGGCGACCAGCATGGCCGCGGCCATGCCGTACGCCGCGGTTCCGGCGGGCATCAGCTCGGCCGCCAGAAGCACCAGCGCGAAGCCGACGATCACCAGGACGATGCCCAGCACGACGAGCGAGCGGCCGTACGTCTGCACCAGCTTGCCGCCGTACCACGCGGTCAGTGCCGAGGTGAGGGCGAAGGGGATGCTCACCATGCCGGCGAACACCGGCGCGAGCCCGAGGCCCTGCTGCAGGAACAGCGTCGTCAGGAGGAACGTGGCCGGGATCGCGGCGAAGTAGGCGGTCGCCAGGAGGATCCCGTTGCGGTACGAGCTCGTGCGGAAGATCCGGAAATCGATCACCGGGGTGCGTCCGAGCGACGAGTAGTGCGCCTCCCAGCGCACGAAGACGGCTGCGGCCGCCACCGCGAGCACCAGCCAGAACCAGCGGTACGGCGAATCGGAGGACGCCCCGGTGGTCAGCAGGAACGGGAGCATGAAGGCGAAGATCGCCACGCCCAGGAGCAGCAGCCCGACGGGATCGAGCGAGGTGTCCCCCGCCGGCTTCCGCTGCACCCGCGGCAGGAGCCGCCAGGCGAGGACCAGCGCGGCCACGCCCAGCGGGATGTTCATCCAGAACAGCAGGCGCCAGCCGTCCTGCTCTCCCCCGATCGCGATGAGCAGGCCGCCCAGCGTCGGACCGAACGCCGTCGACAGCCCGATCACCGCACCGAACACCCCGAACGCCCTCGCCCGCTCGGCGCCGGTGAAGAGCTGCTGCACGAGACCGAGCACCTGCGGCATCTGGATGCCCGCCGCGATCCCCTGCAGGAAGCGGGCGACGACGAGCAGCTCGATCGACGGCGCGACGGCGCAGAGCAGGCTCGTCAGCGTGAAGACGGTCAGGCCGATCAGGAAGAGCAGCCGGCGCGAGCGGATGTCGCCCAGGCGTCCGGCCGGCACGAGCGCCAGCCCGAAGGCGAGCGCGTACCCCGCGACGATCAGCTGCAGCTGGCTCGCATCCGCCGAGAGCGACTTCTCGATCGAGGGCAGGCCGACGTTGACCTTCGACAGGTCCAGGATCGTGAAGGCCGCGACCGACACCGCCACGGCGAACGCCCGCCAGCGGGTCCTCTCCTCGGCGGCGGTGCGCGGTGCGTCGGGGGAGCTCTCGGAGGCGGTCACGCCCTCCAGTCTTTCAGCACCCGCGGCCCCTTCGAGCGGCTTGCGCCCGACGGTCCGCAACGGGGAAGTCGAACGCTTCACCCGCACCTTCGCTAACAAATGGGCCCACCGGCAGCCCTTCACCAGCAACCAGGACACGAAGGCCGCCCGAGTGCTCTAGGTCACTCCGGTGGTGCGCTGTGCGAGTCCTCACCTCGATGCATGGCAGTCCCGATAGGGGATCGGCCACGCCACCACTTCGGCGAGCGGGATGCGCCGCGCTGTGACTTTCGGCGTCATGCGGCGGCGTTCTGTTATCGCTATCTGGCCGTTCACCTGGTTGTCGGCGCTGGCGCAGAACGGTAGTTAGCGTCGTGCGAGCGCGTTGGTCACAGTGCGGCCGGCAGGGCGGTCATGAAAACGCCCGGCCGAGGTCACTCAACCGGGCGTTTCAGGACCTGCCGCTTTTCGGCTGGCCCTCCCTCATGGTGTGACAAGTCCTGAGAGCCGCCACAGTGCGGGGGTATCGCTTCATCCACCTCGAACGCGCAACTCAGGATGGAACTCTTACCGAGGAATCAAGCCTCAAGCTTTTCGATCTTCTCGACGATCTTGTTTCGTTTCCGATTCACTTTCCACCAACTGACTGAATGGCGCACGGTGAGCAGACCCACCTCAGCCAAGTCAGGAAGATCCTCCTCGGCCAGCTTCTTGTTCACCAACTCTTTGTCATCGCTGTCGGTGGACTCGATGATGGCATGGGCACGAGTAACCCGATCCGACGCAAGCGGGTGGGCTGCCACGGCAGCGTTCGCCGAGGCGAGCTTCGCTTGCAACTCTTCGAGAGATTCACGATTGAACATACGTCAGCTTCTTACTTTCCCTTGATGCAGGCGAGAGCGGCTTTCGCCAGAGCCCCGCCGAGGGACCCCGGTGAGCCCGATGCAATGATGTTGGCAATCTGCGGTCCATTCAGCCCGATGCCAACAAAGCACCTGATCACTGCCGGTGCAAACCACAGCGGGTCGGCAACGACCGGATACGCGACTTTCTCTGCCGCGGCGTGGTCGACACTCTGTGTCAATGTCGATCCCTCTACGGCGTAGCTCGTGGGAACGTTGACGCCGTTGGCATCCACGGCCCATGCGTCGCCCACAACCACTGCGGTGCTGCCGTCAGAGTTGAGGATTGCGGCTCCGTCATCCACCAGCGCGAGCGTTTGACCTTCGTCGAGCGTAACCTCGTAGGAGTAATCGATGGGTGCTCCCGCATCGACAATGGTGGTAAGCATCTGCACACCGAGGTCACCGACCACAATCGAATTCGCACTCGACTCCCCGGGATACGTCACAGTGCCGTCTGGAAGTATGGCCGGTGCCCCTGCCGCGGACGCATTGGGTAGCTGGATCGTGACCAGATCGCCGTCCACATCGGTCATCGTAACACCATCGGAAAGGGCGGACGGCACAGATACTTCGCCGCCGCCCAGCTTGGTGGTGCCAGTGCCAGTTGCTACGGAATCGTGAAGTAGGGAGGGGTTGGTGTTTCCGACGTTCGCTAGTGATTCAGCAATCACCGTGGACGATGCGTCAGGCTGGTCGGTGGTGCTTGCGAAAGCACTCGCGGGTGCTCCCAGCGTGGCGAAAGCCACTAGGCCTGCCACGCCAAGTGCTGTCGATCGGAGCGACGTTGAACGACCATAAACCTTCATCTCGTACTCCCATTGTGCGTCCGCAATAAATAATGCGCGTCTGAGAAAGCGTGCATGTTGAACAAGGCGACACTCGGCTGATTCCCAGGGGGCGCTTCGCTCTACGACAAGATACGGAGTGGATCGCGTCTCAAACCACCCATGGCGCGTTCTCGACTGAGGCTCAGCACGCTCGGCGTCGGTCCACACCTCACGAGACAGCTCTCCGGATCGGCGGCCTCTGCACCTTTCGGGCCCTTGCAACGCAGTGCGTACATCCGAGGAACGCCCCAGCTTGACGTCGAACAGTGCCGCGAACACGTCACGTTGAAGTCTGATACGCCTTGGTCGACACCGCTCTTGTCCGACTCGTCGAGCCCGGGAAGACCAGCCCGAAACGAAAGGCGGTCGTGTTGGAGGCTCGGACGCGACTGCGATCAGGTCCCGCGAGACTCGTTCTCGAGACCGGTGTTCCTGCGCGCACGATCTCCCGGATCCTGAATCGCCACCACGTGCCACCGCTGGCCTGGCTGGACCCGATCACCGGCGCGATCATCCGAGCGGCTCGCGCCACGGCGAACCGCTACGAGCACGAGCAGCCCGGCGATCTGATCCACATCGACGTGAAGAAACTCGGCCGGATTTCCGACGGCGGCGGCTGGCGCGCCCACGGACGCAGCGAGCAGGTCCGCGGACGAGGCATCGGATTCGACTACGTTCACGCGGCCGTCGACGACCACCCGCGCCTCGCCTACGCCGAGATCCATCCCGACGAGAAGGGCGTCACCGCAGCCCGATTCCTGACCCGCGCGGCCGCCTACTTCGCCGAGCACGGCATCACCCGCATCCGCCGCGTCCTCTCGGACAACGCCTTCGCCTACCGCAACTCGACGGCATTCCACTCAACTGTCGCGGACTCGACGCCCGCCAGACGTTCATCAAGCCGGCAATCAAGCCCGCACGAACGCTGTTGCACCCTGGATCCACCACTACAACACTGAACAAAGCCACTCGAGCCACGACCACACACCCGCAGCACGAGCGACACCAACGTGCTGACCCAGTACACCTGGTCGCCTCCCGCCCTACGCTTCGGAGCGTGCTGATCTGGCTGAACGGGACCTTCGGGGTGGGCAAGACGCAGACCGCCCACGAGCTGCGACGCCGGATCGCGGGCAGCGTCATCGCCGATCCGGAGCCGCTGGGCTTCGGCATCCAGCGGATGTACCCTCCGGCGCTGAGGAGCGACTTCCAGGAGTCGCCGTGGTGGGCGCCGACGACAGCCGCGATCCTGCGCGATCTGACGCGCCGTCACACGGGCGTCGTGATCGTCCCGATGACCCTCGCCGACCCGGAGCGCAGGGCGGAGATCTTCGGTGTGCTCCGCGAGGACGGAGTCGACCTCCGTCACGTCGCCCTCCTCGGCGGGCGATCGACCGTGCAGCGGCGTCTGCGGCGGCGGCTCGAGGGTCCGGACGGCTGGGCGATGCGGTCCTTCTCCTCCGTGGACACGGCCCTGCGCGATCTACCCGCGGAGGAGACGTTCGCGACCGACGCCCTCCGACTCCCCGAGGTGGTCATCGGAGTCGGCGCACGGCTGGGACTCGACCTGCGGTACAGCGCGGTCGACCGCCTCGCCCTGCCGTGGCGGCAGATGTCCGTGATGCTGCGTCACGTGCGCTGAACGCCCCGACCTCCGCCGAGGAGGCGCGGCCTAGTCGCCCAGGCGGCGGCGCGTCGCCATGGCGCGGTCCGCCTCGCGGCGGTCCTGGCGCTCGCGGAGCACCTGGCGCTTGTCGTAGTCCTTCTTGCCCTTGGCGACCGCGAGCTCGACCTTCGCCTTGCCGTCGCTGAAGTAGAGCGAGAGCGGGATCAGCGTGTACCCGCCCTCCTTCACCTTGTTGTGGATCTTGAGGATCTGCGCCTTGTGCAGCAGCAGCTTGCGCTTGCGGCGGGGCGGGTGGTTCGTCCAGGTGCCCTGCGCCCACTCGTTGATGTGCACGGCGTCGAGCCAGGCCTCGCCGCCGTCGACGAAGGCGTAGCCGTCGACGAGCGAGGCGCGTCCGGCGCGCAGCGACTTGACCTCGGTGCCCGTGAGCACGAGGCCGGCCTCGTAGGTGTCCTCGATGAGGTAGTCGTGGCGCGCCTTGCGATTGGTCGCGACGACCTTCTGTCCCTGTTCCCTGGGCACGGCGGCTCCTTGAGTCCGAGAGCGATGATGGGCCGCCCCGTTCGGAGCAGCCCATCAGTATACGCGCGTCGTCGGGTCAGACCCGCAGGTACCGCGCGATCGCGACGTTGGAGGCGATGGCCGCGAGGATCGCTCCGACCACGACCAGGATCGGCACGACGATCAGCGCGTCATCCAGGCCGACGAACGACGTCAGCGGGATCCGGTACGCGAGGAACCCCTGCACGAAGAACTGCACGATCGCCACGACCGCGACGCCCGCGAGGAGCGAGCCGAGCAGGGCCGCGAAGACCCCCTCGAGGATGAACGGGGTCTGGATGAAGCGGTTGGACGCGCCCACCAGGCGCATGATCCCGAGCTCCCTCCGCCGTGAGAAGGCCGACAGCCGGATCGTCGTGGCGATCAGCAGCACCGCCGCCACCAGCATGAGCACCGCGATGCCGATGGCCGTGTAGCTCGCCGCGTTCAGGATCGAGAAGATCTGGTCGAGGTACTGCCGTTGGTCGGTGACGCTCTCGACGCCCGAGACGCTCGAGAGGCTCTCGACGAGCACGTCCGACTGCGTCGGGTCCTGCAGGTTGATCCAGAAGGTCTGGTTCAGCAGGTCCGGAGTGACGTACTCGGCGACCGGGTTGCCCGCGAACTGCTGCTGGAAGTTCGCGTACGCCTGGTCGTGGTCCTCGAAGTAGAACTGGTCGATGTAGGGGTCGAGGGTCGCGCCCGTGAGCTGAGCCTCGACCGAGTCGATCTGCTCCTGCGTCGCGTCGGATCCGCTGCAGTTCGAGCCGCCGGACGTGGCGGTGCACATGTACACCGCGACCTGGGCCTTGTCGTACCAGAAGTTCTTCATCTGGCCGATCTGCATCTGCAGCAGGATCGCCGTGCCGACGAAGGTGAGGGAGATGAAGGTGACCAGGATCACCGAGACGACCATGGAGACGTTGCGTCGGAGGCCGCTCGAGACCTCCGACCAGATCAGTGCGAATCTCACTTGACGGGTCCTACGTTCTGCTGGTCGTCGCCGGTCTCGTCGCCCTCGCCCGCGTGGGCGCGCAGGCCCAGGCGGGCCGCGAGGGACTCCTCGGGCAGCGCGCCGGTGTCGGCGGGCAGGTAGATCGGACCGGTCTGGCTCTGGAGCTCGACGATGCGCGGGGCGGCGGGCGCCTCCGGCTCGACGGGCGCGGGGGCGGGCACCGGGGTCTCACCGGTGCGGGGGTGAGCTGCCGTGACGTGCGTCTCGGCTGCGGCGGAGCGGCGGCCGTCCGGGATGCGGGGCTGGGACGCGGTCTGCGAGAAGCGCGGGCGCAGGAACGCGCCGGTCCGCGATGCGGGCTCCGGAGCGGCCGTCTCGGCCGCGGCCGTCTCGGGAGCCGCGGCCGGGGTGGCGGCCGTGACGGGCTCCGTGCGCGGCGGTGCGCTGCGGCGCAGGTCCTGCTCGGGCACCTCGGCCGGAGCCAGCTCGCCCTCGATGAGCACCGGGGCGACGATCGGCTCCGAGACCGGGTGGTCGTCGGCGGCCACCACGACGACGCCGTCGTGCACGACCGTGATGCTCTCGGTCTGGCCGTAGCCGCCGCTGCTCTCGTCGCGCACGATGCTGCCCGCCGAGAGCTCGATGACGCGGCGCTTCATCTGGTCGACGATGCCGGCCTCGTGGGTCGCCATGATGACGGTCGTGCCGCCGGCGTTGATCCGCTCGAGGAGGGCCATGATGCCGGCACTGGTCGTGGGGTCGAGGTTGCCCGTGGGCTCGTCGGCGAGGAGGACAGCCGGCTTGTTGACGACGGCGCGCGCGATCGCGACGCGCTGCTGCTCGCCGCCGGAGAGCTCGTGGGGCAGTCGCGAGGCCTTGCCCGCGAGCCCGACCATCTTGAGCGTGTCCGGGACGGCCTCCTGGATGAAGCCCTTGGACTTGCCGATGACCTGCAGGCTGAAGGCGACGTTGTCGAAGACCGACTTGTTCGGCAGGAGCCGGAAGTCCTGGAACACCACGCCCATGTTGCGGCGGAAGTACGGGACCTTACGGCTCGAGATCTTGCCGAGGTTCTGGCCCAGGACGTGGATCGACCCGGACGAGGGCCGCTCCTCCTTCAGGATCAGCCGGAGGCAGCTCGACTTGCCGGACCCGGAGGCGCCGACGAGGAAGACGAACTCGCCCCGCAGGATCTCGAGGTCGATGGCGTTCAGGGCGGGTCTCGTGCCGCCGCGATACTGCTTGGAGACGTTGTCGAAGCGAATCATGTCGATACGAGGGTAAGCGACGATGCCCCGGGCGCCGCTGCCGTGCTCCCCCGGCGCGCCGGGTGAGGAGTCCGGGAGGGCGCTGCGGAGGGGCTCAGGCGGACTTGCGCCAGCGGATCCCCGCGGCGATGAAGCCGTCGAGATCGCCGTCGAAGACGTGCGCCGGGGTGCCGACCTCGTAGTCCGTCCGGAGGTCCTTGACCATCTGGTACGGAGCGAGCACGTAGCTGCGCATCTGGTCGCCCCAGCTCGCCGTGATGTTCCCGGCGAGCTCCTTCTTGGTCGCCGCCTCCTGCTCCTTCTGCAGCAGCAGCAGGCGGGACTGCAGCACGCGCATGGCGGCCGCGCGGTTCTGGATCTGGCTCTTCTCGTTCTGCATCGAGACGACCGTGCCGGTGGGGATGTGGGTCAGCCGGACGGCGGAGTCGGTGGTGTTGACCGACTGGCCGCCGGGGCCGGAGGAGCGGAAGACGTCCACGCGGATGTCGTTGTCCGGGATCTCGATCGCCCCGGCCTCCTCCATCAGCGGGATGACCTCGACCGCCGCGAAGGAGGTCTGGCGCTTGCCCGCCGCACCGAAGGGGCTCATCCGGACGAGTCGGTGCGTGCCGGCCTCGACCGAGAGCGTGCCGAACGCGTAGGGGGCGTCGATCTGGAAGGTGGCCGACTTGATGCCGGCCTCCTCGGCGTAGCTCGCGTCCATGACGGTCGCGGAGTACTTGTGCTTCTCGGCCCAGCGCAGGTACATGCGCATGAGCATCTCGGCGAAGTCGGAGGCGTCGACGCCGCCCGCACCCGCGCGGATCGTGACGACCGCGGGGCGGTCGTCGTACTCGCCGTCGAGCAGGGTCTGGACCTCGAGCTCGCCCATCACCTTCTGCAGCGACGCGAGCTCGGCGATCGCCTCCTGCTCGGAGTCGGCGTCCTCGGCCTCGTTCGCCATCTCGACGAGCACCTCGAGGTCGTCGAGGCGGCGCTCGATCGAGGTGATGCGGGCGAGCTCCGACTGGCGGTGGCTGAGCGCGCTCGTCACCTTCTGCGCGTTGACGGTGTCGTCCCAGAGGTCGGGGGCGCCGGCCTGCTCGTTCAGCTCCGCGATGCGGGTGCGGAGGCGATCGACGTCGATCACGGCGCGGATGTCGTCGAAGGTGGAGCGGAGAGCAGTGATCTGCTCGGTGAAGTCGTTGTCCAGCATGGTGCACCCAGACTACCGGGGCGCGCCCGCGGAGCCCTGAGCGCTCGGGGCGCGAGCGTAGGCTGGGGACGGTGACCGACACCGCCGAGCGCCCGTTCCCCGTGGGCCCGCTCCTGCTGTCGACGTTCCTCCCCACCCTCCTCTTCTCGATCGGCGAGGGCGCGATCATCCCGCTGCTGCCCGTGGCCGCCGGCGATCTGGGCGCGACGCTCGCGATCGCCGGCCTGGTCTCGGGGATGATCATGATCGGCGAGCTCGCCGGCGACGTGCCCAGCGGATGGGTGGTCTCGCGCATCGGCGAGCGCGGCGCGATGCTCGCCGCGTCGGCCGCGTCGATCCTGGGGCTCGTGATCTGCCTGCTGTCGACGTCGTGGGTGGGGCTGACGGTGGGCGTCTTCGTGATCGGAGTCGCGACTGCGGTGTTCGCGCTGGCGCGGCACGCCTTCATGACGTCGTTCGTCCCCGTCGGCTACCGGGCGCGCGCGCTGTCGGCGCTCGCGGGAGCGTTCCGCGCCGGCTGGCTCATCGGGCCGTTCGTCTCGGCGGGGGTCGTGCACCTGACCGGCACCGTCGAGTCCGTCTTCTGGATCCACATCGTCTGCTGCGTGCTGGCGGTCGCCGTGCTGCTCCTGGTGCCGGATCCGGCCACGATCCTCCGCCGGTCCGCGGCTGCCGTCGAGGAGACGGCGCCGCCCGAGCCGCGCCGGGGGCTCGCCCGGACCCTCCGCGAGCACCGCGGAGTCCTCGCCCGGATGGGCACCGGCGCCGCGCTCATCGGCGGGCTCCGGGCGAGCCGCACCGTGGTCCTGCCGCTCTGGGCCGTGAGCATCGGGATGGGCGGGACGGACACCGCGATCGTCATCGGCATCGCCGGCGGACTCGACTTCGCCCTCTTCTACCTGGGCGGCCAGCTGATGGACCGCTTCGGCCGGGGCGCCACGGCGATCCCGTCGATGATCGGACTCGGCGCGGGCCACCTGGTGCTGGCCGTCACCCTGCTCGCGGTCGATCCCGTGCCGTGGTTCGTGGCGGTCGCGTGCCTGCTCGCGGTGGCGAACGGAGTCGGCTCGGGCATCCTCATGACGATCGGAGCGGATCTCGCGCCGCAGGACGATCCCGCGCCCTTCCTCGGCGCGTTCCGCTTCACGGGCGACGTCGGCGGTGCCGTCGCTCCACTGGCCGTCGCCGGGCTGACCGCTGCGGTGTCCCTGCCCTTCGCCGCCGGAGCCGTGGGAGTGCTGGGCCTGGTGGGCGCCGGCGCGCTCGCCCGGTGGATCCCGCGCTACCTCCCGCACGGACGGCCGAGCGGCTGAGGCTCCCCTCCTACACTGGAGCGGCACCCGCGGGAGTGGTGGAATGGCAGACACGCAGGATTTAGGTTCCTGTGCCGCAAGGCGTGAGGGTTCGAGTCCCTCCTTCCGCACCTGTCGCAGACGGCCGCGACCGGGCCGCTGACCGCGTTCCCCGGCACGGCTCGCACGGCGGCGGCCGCACGGTCGCGGAGCCCCGGGAGCGGGTCGCGGATCCACGGCCTGCGCGAGGGGTCGAGCGCTACGCTGAGCGCTGTCACGCCTTCGCCCCACCGCCCACCGGCCGAACGGCACCGCCGACGACTGGAGACCCGTTGAACCACGCCGCCCTCATCCCCTGGCTCGATCCGGAGACGATCCTCACCTCGTTCGGACCCTGGGGCGTCGTCGTGGTCTGCCTGATCGTCTTCGCCGAGACCGGCCTGCTGATCGGCTTCCTCTTCCCGGGCGACACGCTCCTCATCATCACCGGGCTCCTCGCGCACGAGAACGCGTCCAACGGCGGACTGGGCGTCCCCATCTGGCTCATCTGCCTGGCGGTCGGGTTCTCGGCCTTCGTCGGCGGCGAGGTCGGCTACCTGATCGGGCACAAGGCGGGTCCGCGCATCTTCGAGCGCAAGGAGTCGGGGTTCTTCAGCGTCGAGAACGTGCGGCGCACCAACGCCTTCTTCGAGCGCTTCGGCGGCCTCGCCGTGATCCTGGCGCGCTTCGTCCCGATCGTGCGCACCTTCGCACCGATCGCCGCGGGCGTCGCCCACATGAACTACAAGAAGTACAGCCTCTACAACCTCATCGGCGCGCTGGTCTGGGGCAGCGGAGTGACCCTCCTGGGCTGGCTGCTCGCCTTCATCCCGCCGGTGGCCGACTTCGTGTCGCACTACATCGACGTGATCCTGCTCGGAGCGGTCGCCCTCGCCATCATCCCGACGCTCTTCCACTTCTTCCAGCAGCAGCGCCGGGCGAAGCATGCGGCCGACCCCGAGACCGACGCGGCCGAGGCGAGCGCGCTCGTCCTCGACCCGTCCGTCGTCGACGACGAGCGCCGCGAGCACTGACCGCTGGCGGGCTCAGGGCAGGCGCGCCGCCAGCCCGGTCAGCTCGGCGCGCAGGGCCGTGAAGGCGCGGGCCCGGTGGCTCGCCGCGTTCTTCTCCTCGGGCGAGAGCTCGGCCGCGGTGCGGTCGGAGCCCTCCGGGACGAAGACCGGGTCGTAGCCGTGGCCGTTCGCGCCCCGGGGTGCGGTCGCGATCGCTCCGGGCCAGCGGCCCTCGACGACGATCTCCTGCCCGCCGGGCAGCACCGACTCGGGCACCACGAGCGCGATCGTGCAGACGAAGTGCGCACCGCGGTGCTCCTCGTGCACGTCGGCGATCTGGGCCAGCAGCAGCTCGAGGTTCGCCACCGCGTCGTGCGGCTTCCCGGACCACCGGGCCGAGAAGATCCCGGGCGATCCGCCCAGGACGTCGACGCGGATCCCGGAGTCGTCCGCGAGCGAGACGAGGCCGGTGTGCGCCGCTGCGGCGCGCGCCTTGATCAGCGCGTTCTCGGCGAAGGTGACCCCGTCCTCGACCGGCTCGGGGCCGTCGTAGGAGCGCACGCCGACACCCGGCAGCGCCTGGGCGAGCATGGCGCGGAACTCCTCGACCTTGCCCGCGTTGTGCGTGGCGAGGACGAGATCCAGGCTCACGCGCCCGCCTCCGCGGCGAGCGCCTCCGCCTGGATCCGGGCGAGGTCCGACGCGCCGGAGACGGCGAGGTCCAGCAGGGCGTCGAGCTCGCGGCGGTCGAACGGAGCGCCCTCGGCGGTGCCCTGCACCTCGACGAAGAGGCCCCGGCCGGTGACGACCACGTTCATGTCGGTCTCGGCGCGGACGTCCTCGACGTAGGCGAGGTCGAGCATGGGCACGCCGTCGATGATGCCCACCGAGACGGCCGAGAGGCTGTCGATGAGGGGCACCGCCTTCTGCCCGATGTACTTCTTGCCGCGCGCCCACTCGATCGCGTCGACCATGGCCACGTAGGCGCCGGTGATCGCCGCGGTGCGGGTGCCTCCGTCGGCCTGCAGCACGTCGCAGTCGATGACCAGCGTGTTCTCGCCCAGCGCCTTCATGTCGACGACGGCGCGCAGGCTGCGGCCGATCAGGCGCGAGATCTCGTGGGTGCGCCCGCCGACCTTGCCCTTGATCGACTCGCGGTCCATGCGGGAGTTGGTGGAGCGGGGCAGCATCGCGTACTCGGCCGTCACCCAGCCCTTGCCCTTGCCCTGGAGCCAGCGCGGGACGCCGTTGGTGAACGACGCGGTGCAGAGCACCTTCGTGTTCCCGAACGAGACGAGCGCGGACCCCTCGGCCTGCGTGCTCCAGCCGCGCTCGATGGTCACGGTGCGCAGCTCGTCGGGCGCGCGGCCGTCCTTGCGGACGACGGTCTTCTCGGTGTCGGTCACTGGGGTCTCCTCGATGGGGCGCGGCCGCATCCAGCTCGCGCAGATTGATGGTGCCGGTCTCGACGAGGTCGACGCTGGAGACCTCGGGGCCGAGGAAGCGGCGGGCGAGGCGGACGAAGTCGCTCGAGCCCGTCTCCTCCCAGCGGTAGGTCGGCGGCGCGGCCTCCGTGCGCTGCAGCCCGTGGGCGACGAGCGTCCGGTACACGTCGAGCGCGGTCTCCTCGGCGCTCGAGACGAGGCGGACGTCCGGGCCCATCACGTACGCGATCGCGCCGCGCAGCAGCGGATAGTGGGTGCAGCCGAGCACGAGGGTGTCGACGCCCGCGGCCTTCATCGGCGCCAGGTACTCCTCGGCGACGGCGAGGAGCTCGTCGCTCCAGGTCACTCCCGCCTCGACGAACTCGACGAAGCGCGGGCAGGCGGCGGTCACGAGCTCGAGGTCGGGAGCCGCGACGAAGGCGTCGTCGTACGCCCGCGAGCGGATCGTGCCGACGGTGCCGATCACTCCGACGCGGCGGTTGCGCGTGTCGCGCACGGCGCTGCGGACAGCGGGCTGGATCACCTCGACGACCGGGATGCCGCGGCCGATGGTGTAGCGCTCGCGCGCATCCCGCATCATCGCCGCCGAGGCCGTGTTGCAGGCGATGACGAGCAGCTTCGCGCCCTGGTCGACGAGCGTGTCGAGCGTGTCGAGCGCGTACGCGCGGACATCGGCGAGCGGCTTGGGCCCGTACGGCGAGTGCGCGGTGTCGCCCAAGTAGACGATGGACTCGTTCTGCAGCTGGTCGATGATCGAGCGGGCCACCGTGAGTCCACCGACGCCCGAGTCGAAGATTCCCAGGGGTGCGTCGGTCACGATCGACCAGCCTACCCGCGCCCCTCCCCCGGGACGCGAGCCCCCGGCTGCCGACCCGCGAGCCCTCCGCGAGCCCCGGGCCGTGCGTGGAAGACTGCGGGGATGGACGCGACCGCCTTCCTCACCGACCGGTACGAGCTCACGATGGTGGAGGGCGCCCTGGGCAGCGGCACCGCCGATCGGCGCTGCATGTTCGAGGTGTTCGCCCGGAGCCTGCCCTCCGGACGCCGCTACGGCGTCCTCGCCGGGACCGGGCGCCTGCTCGAGCTCGTCTCGTGCTTCCGCTTCGGCGAGCCCGAGCTCGACTGGCTCCGCGAGAACCGCGTGGTCGACTCGCGCACCCTCGACTGGCTCGCCGACTACCGCTTCAGCGGCGACGTGTGGGGCTACCGCGAGGGCGAGGTCTACCTGCCCGGCTCCCCCGTGCTGATCGTCGAGGCGCCCTTCGCCGAGGGCGTGCTGCTCGAGACCCTCGTGCTGTCGGTGCTGAACCACGACAGCGCCGTCGCGAGCGCCGCGGCCCGCATGGTCTCGGCCGCCGGCGACCGCCCGCTCGCCGAGATGGGCTCCCGCCGGGCCGGCGAGCGCTCGGCCGTCGCCGCGGCACGGGCCGCCTACATCGCGGGATTCGGCTCCACCTCGAACCTCGAGGCGGGACGCAGCTGGGGCGTGCCGACGATGGGCACGTCGGCGCACGCGTTCACGCTGCTTCACGACTCCGAGGAGGACGCGTTCCGCGCGCAGGTCGCCGCGCTCGGCCCCGGCACGACGCTCCTCGTGGACACCTACGACGTCACCGCCGCGGTCGACCTGGCCGTGCGCGTCGCCGGCACGGGCCTGGGCGCCGTGCGGATCGACTCCGGCGACCTCCCGCAGCAGGTCGCCGCCGTCCGGGCGCAGCTCGACGCCCTCGGGGCGACAGGCACCAGGATCACCGTGACCAACGACCTCGACGAGTACGGCATCGCGGCCCTCGCCGCCTCCCCCGTCGACTCCTACGGAGTGGGCACCTCGGTCGCCACCGGCTCCGGCCACCCGACCGCCGGCATGGTCTACAAGCTCGTGGCGCACGAGGACGACGCGGGCGAGTGGGTCGCCGTCGCGAAGAAGTCGGCCTCGAAGGCGTCGATCGGCGGTCGCAAGGCGGCCGGGCGGCTGCTCGCGGCCGACGGAGTGGCTCAGGAGGAGGTCGTGCACGTGGGCGCCGGCCCCGAGGGCGGCGTCGGAGAGGGCGAGCGCGCACTGCTCGTCCCGCTCGTGGACGGCGGCGAGATCCTCGGCGACGCCCTGGGCGCGGCGGGCACGGCCGCGGCGCGCGAGCACCGGGCGTCGGCCGTGGCGGAGTTGCCGCAGGACGCCCTGCGCCTGGGCCGGGGGGACCCGGTCATCCCGACGCGCTACGCCTGACCTCCGAGGACGGCATGACACGCGAGAGCGGGAGGGGGCGGCCCGGTCGCCGGGCCGCCCCACTCACTTCATCCGGGCGTAGATCTCCTTGCAGGAGGGGCAGACGGGGAACTTCTCCGGGTCGCGCCCCGGGAGCCACTTCTTGCCGCAGAGCGCTTTGACGGGCTTGCCCGTCAGTGCGCTCTCGAGGATCTTGTCCTTCTGCACGTAGTGGGAGAACCGCTCGTGATCCCCCGGTTCGATGGTCTCCTGGTTCAGGAGCTCCTCGAGCTCGCGGTCGAGGGTGGCGGTTCCGCCGCCTCCCTCGAGAGGGTCGGTGCTGCTGTTCTCGGGGCGGGTCGTCATGCCCCCGATCCTACGCGCGGCCGACCGAGAGGTCAGCGGGAGCGGAGCAGGTCAGTAGCGGCTCGTGAACGAGACGAGCTCGGCCGCACGGCGATCGAAGAGCCACCCTCCGAGCAGCACCCCGAGCGCGAAGACGACCACCGCGCTGCCGAAGCCCGTCAGGATCGCGGCCTGCGCCGCCTCCGGCTCGACGAACAGCGCCCGGATCGCGAGCACGACGGTGGGAGCCGCCAGCAGCAGCCCGAGCCCGAAGGCCAGCGCCTGCGGGCCGGCTCCACTGGAACCGGGCGCCTGCGGCTGCACGAACGGGCTGTCGCCGGGCCGGGGAGCCGGGTACGCCAGCCGCGCCGAGACCGCACTGGCGACCCCGGCGGGCACCAGCAGGAGGCAGGTGTTAGCGGCGAGCAGGACGGGTAGGGCCCCATCGAGACCCGAGGTGGCGCTCGAGGCGAGCGAGCCCAGGAGCACGATCGGCAGTCCGAGCAGGAGCGTCGGGAACGCCCGGCCGAGGCGGTCGGCCCGACCGCTCACTCCGGCGGCGACGTGGAGCCAGAACGCGGACCCGTCGTAGGCCGTGTCGTTGTGCAGGAACCAGCCCAGGAACAGCACCACGAGCGGCACCGGCAGCAGCGACAGGAGCGGGAACGGCACCTCGACCAGAGCCAGCAGGACGAGGACGACGACGGGGAGCAGCGGGACGGCCACGAGCGACGCCTGGTACCGCGGATCGCGGATCCAGTAGGTGATGCTGCGGGCGGCCACCGCGCCGGTCGGGGATCCGCCGAGCACGTCGAACCAGCCGAGCCGGAGCCCGCGCGGCGGACGGTGCGTGCGCTCGGGCCGGTCGACGAGCAGGCGCACGAGCAGCCACCAGAGGACCGCGAGGGCGGCCAGCGTCACGAGCGCCACCAGCAGCGGCCCGACGGGATCGCCGGCCACGGCCGCCGGAGCGATCGCCCAGGCCGCGCCGAACGGCGTGACGCCGAGGGTCGCGGCGACGGAGCCGAGCGCGCGCGCGCCTGCTCCGCCCCAGTCGAGGCCGGTTACGGCGATCATCACCGCGGGCACGGTGAGCAGGAGCACGAGTCCGAGGATCGCGAGGAGCTCCCGGGCGGTGCGCGACGGGACGAGGGCGGAGGAGGCGGCGAGGCCGATCCTCGCGCACAGGAGCGCGGTGGCGACGCCGAGCAGCGGTCCGAGGACGGCGAGCACGCCGGCGTCGGCGAAGAGCGGGACGAGCGCGAGGGCGAGCACGAGAAGCGCGAGGACCGGCACCGAGAGCAGCCCCGCGAGAGCGAGCATCGCCGCGAGGCGCGCACTGGGGATCCCGAAGAGCCGGAAGGCGCGCGGGTCCATCGGATCCAGCGGCCCCAGGAGGAAGGGCAGCACCAGGAAGCCGGCGGTCACCAGGGCGCCTCCCCCACGGTCGCGTCGGCCGCGAGCCCGGGGGCGCCGCGCAGCGCGCCGAGCGCGGCGAGCAGCCCGGCCGTCGCGGCGACGGCGACCAGGACCCCGAGGACGACCCCCGCGGAGCGGGCGGGACCGGAGCGGAAGGACCCGAGGAGGACGTCGAGCCTCAGCCGGAGAAGTCGTGCAGCCACTGCAGCCCCTCGGCGATCTGCTTGCCGCCCGCCAACTCGAGGAAGCGCTCCTCGAGGGTGGCGGTGCCGGCGACGTCCTCGACCGCTCCCGAGGCGAGGACCCTGCCGCCCACGATGACGGCCACGTCGTCGCAGACGCGCTCGATGAAGTCCAGGCCGTGGCTCGAGAGCACGACCGTGCCGCCCCCCGCGACGAAGCGGCGGAGCACGGTGATCACGGCCGCGGAGGAGACGGGGTCGACCGACTCGAAGGGCTCGTCGAGCACGAGGACGCGCGGAGCGTGGATCATCGCGCCGGCGAGCGCCACCTTCTTCGCCATGCCGGCGGAGTAGTCCGAGATCAAGCGCTCGAGCGCGTCGGTGAGCCCGAGCGCCTCGGCGAGCTCCTGGGCCCGCTTCTTCGCGGTCGCCCTGTCGATCCCGCGCAGCGCCGCGGCGTAGAAGAGGAACTGCGCGCCGGTCAGGCGGTCGAACAGGCGCAGGCGGTCCGGCAGGACGCCGATGAGCCTCTTGGCGGCGGCCGGGTCCTTCCAGACGTCGACGCCGTGGACGAGGACGCGACCGGTGTCCGGGCGGAGCAGGCCGGTCATCATCGAGAGTGTCGTGGTCTTGCCCGCTCCGTTGGGGCCGATGATGCCGTAGAAGGTGCCCGCGCGGACCGCCAGGTCGAGCCGGTCGACGGCGACGGTGCGTCCGAACGTGCGGGTGACGGCGTGCAGCTCGTAGACGACGGGGTGCGGGTCGGCCGCCGCGTCGGGAGTCTCCCCGGTCGCAGCGGGCCCGGCCGGGACCGCGGGATCGACGGCGTCCTCCGGATCGGCGGGGAGCGGGGTGCGCTCGGACCCCTCGGCGTTCGTCGACGTCATCCGGCAACGGTACCAACCCGCCCGCCCCGCCCCCTGGGCCCCGCGCCGGACCCCGCGACACGGCCGAGGTCAACCACCCTGGCCCTCGAGAGCGGGGACTGTACACTATCTCTCGACCCGAGGAGCAATCAGATCGATACGCAGCGGTTAATTCGAGGAGACGAGCAGACGATGACGAACAACGGAACGACCCGGGGCGGCTCGAGCAGCACGCCCGCCACCGTCGTGATCCTCGCCGCCGGCATGGGCAGCCGACTCGGCCGCTCGCTCCCGAAGCCCCTGACGCCCCTCAGCGACGGGCGCACGATCATGCAGCAGCAGTTCGACAACATCCACCACGCGTTCGGCACCTCCGTGCCCGTGAGCATCGTGGTCGGCTACAAGCTCGAGCACATCATCGAGGCGTTCCCGTCGGCGTCGTTCGTCTACAACGAGCAGTACGACCAGACCAACACCTCCAAGAGCCTGCTCCGCGCCCTCCAGGCCTCGGGCCAGGGCGGGGTCCTCTGGATGAACGGCGACGTCGTCTTCGACCCCCGCATCCTCGACCGCGCCGCGGCCCTCATCGCGAAGGACGCCTCCTTCGTCACCGTCAACACCGCCAAGGTGTCCGACGAGGAGGTCAAGTACACGACGAGCGCCGAGGGCTACATCCGGGAGCTGTCCAAAACCGTCCGCGGCGGACTCGGCGAGGCGGTGGGCATCAACTACGTATCCGCCGCCGACAAGCCGGCGCTCATCCGCCAGCTGGCCCGGGTCGACGCCCAGGACTACTTCGAGCGTGGCATAGAGTTGGCGATCGAGCAGGACCGACTGCTCGTCGAGCCGATGGACATCTCCGACCTCTACGCCGTCGAGGTGGACTTCGCCGAGGACCTCGAGCGCGCGAACCTCTTCGTCTGACGCCCGACCCTCGTCCGGCTCGATCGGAGCCGGGTGAGGAGTCGCGCGCAGTGAGCCGGATCGACGTCGTGCCCGGGGACGACCTCTCCCGCGATGCGGCCGTCGCCGAGCGCCACCGCCGCTCGAAGGCCTGGCGGTACCGCCACTCCCTCTGGCTGCTGACGCGGCGCGACCTGACGGTCCGCTACGCCACCAGCGCGCTCGGCTACTTCTGGTCGATCCTCGACCCGCTCGTGATGTCCGGGATCTACTACTTCGTCTTCACGGTGGTCTTCGACCGCTCCGTCGGCGAGGACCCGTACATCGTCTTCCTCCTCGCGGGCCTGCTGCCCTGGATGTGGTTCAACCAGGCGACCTCCGACGCCACGCGCGCCTTCCTCAAGGAGGCGAAGCTCGTGCGCTCGACGTCGATCCCCCGCACCATCTGGGTCGGGCGGATCGTGCTGTCCAAGGGCATCGAGTTCGTCGCCAGCATCCCGGTCCTCGTGCTGTTCGCGGTGCTCGCGGGCGCCGAGGTCACACCCGCCGTCCTGCTCTTCCCGGTCGCGATCGTGCTGCAGGGCGTGCTGACGCTCGGCGTCGGACTGCTCGTCGCGCCGCTGGTGGTCTTCTTCCGCGATCTGGAGCGGGTGATCAAGCTCGTGCTGCGCTTCCTCTTCTACGCGTCGCCGATCATCTACTCGACCGCGAACCTGCCGGAGGCGGTGCAGCCGTGGGCGGCGCTCAACCCGCTGAGCGGCATCTTCGCGCTCTACCGCTCCACCTTCTTCGCGAGCGAGCTCGACCTGCCGCTGATCCTCACCTCGGCGCTGATCTCGGTGCTCCTGCTGGTCGTGGGCCTGATCGTCTTCCGGCGCTCCGAGCGCTCCGTGCTGAAGGAGCTGTGATGAGCGCGTCCCCCTCCGCCCCCGCCGAGCAGCCGATCGTCATCGCGTGCCGCGGTCTGGGCATCAGGTTCCGCCGCAACCGCCGCGGGCGCCGCTCCTTCAAGGACCTCTTCGCCGGGCGCTCGCGCCGCTCGCGTCCCGGAGAATTCTGGGCTCTGCGCGGGCTGGACGTCGAGGTGCGCCGGGGCGAGGCCATCGGAGTCGTCGGCCGCAACGGCCAGGGCAAGTCGACCCTCCTGAAGCTCGTCGCCGGAGTGGTGCTGCCGGACGAGGGCACGGTCGAGGTCCGCGGCGGGGTCGCCCCCCTGATCGAGATCACCGGCGGATTCGTCGCCGACCTCAGCGTCCGCGAGAACGTCTACCTGACCGCGGGCCTGCACGGCATGTCCAAGCGCGAGGTCGACGAGCGCTTCGACGCGATCATCGCCTTCGCCGAAATCGGCGACTTCCTCGACACCCCGTACAAGCACCTCTCGAGCGGCATGAAGGTGCGCATCGCCTTCTCCGTCGTATCGCGGCTGGAGGAGCCGATCATCCTCGTCGACGAGGTGCTGGCCGTCGGCGACAAGGCGTTCCGCGAGAAGTGCTACGCGCGCATCGAGGAGCTCCTGGCCGCCGGTCGGACGCTGTTCTTCGTCTCGCACAACGAGCGCGATCTGCGCCGCTTCTGCACCAGGGGGCTCTACCTGGACAAGGGCTCGCTCGTGCTGGATGCACCGATCGATCAGGTGCTCGCGCGTTACGCTGAGGACTACGCGCCGAAACCGCCGACGCCCGCCGACTGACGGCGGTGCCGCGCGGGCGGCATCCGGACGACGCAGGAGTGCACCACATGGCGCCGAAGGACCGCGGCTCGAAGGCGCAGGGCCGGGACATCGAGCAGTCGGACCCCGGGCCCGTCGACACGGCCCAGCTCGCGAGGATCCTCGATCGGGTGCTCGCCGTGCAGCGGCCGGCCGTGCTGGCCAACATCCGCGCTCTGCGCCGACGTCGGCCGAACGCGTCCCCCGAGCAGCTCATCACCTCGCTCGAGCGGCAGTACCTCTCGAGCGTCGCCGCCGGCGGAGCGGCCATCGGAGCGACCGCCGTCGTCCCCGGGCTCGGCACCGCGGCGTCCGTCGCCCTCTCGGGCGCCGGCGCCGTCGGGTTCCTCGAGGCGAGCGCCCTCTTCGCGCAGTCGGTGACCGAGGTGCACGGCATCCGCCTCGAGGACCCGGAGCGCGCCCGCGCGCTCGTGCTCACGCTGATGATGGGCTCCTCCGGCAGCGAGCTCGTGCGCCAGGTCGCCGGGCAGGTCACCGGCGGCGCCGGACTCAACCAGTACTGGGGGTCCGTCGTCACCAAGGGCCTCCCCTCGTTCCTCGTCGGCGAGCTCGCCGATCGCGCGAAGCGCTCCTTCACGCGGCACTTCCTGGCCCAGCAGGGCGCCGGACTGGTGGGACGCGCGATGCCCTTCGGCGTCGGCGCGGCACTCGGCGGCGTCGGCAACGCGATGCTCGGCCGCAAGGTCGTGCAGAACGCCCGCGACGCCTTCGGTCCGGCACCGCAGGTGTTCGGCAACGCCCTCGTGATCGAGCCGACCCGCTCGGAGCGCAAGCGCGCCCTGACCGCGGGGGCCCCGGAGCCCCTCGAGCTGCACGTGCGCGACTACGGCGGAGCGGGCGAGCGCGTCGCCCTGCTCCTGCACGGCCTCGCCTCCGACTCCCGCACCTGGTACGCCCTCGTGCCGACGCTGCAGGAGCACGGCTACCGGGTGATCGCCCCGGATCTCGCCGGTCACGGCGGCTCGCCGAAGTCCCTCGCCTACTCGCCCGAGCGCTGGGCCGCGGACGTGCGCGCCTCGGTCCTGCAGACGCCCGACCTGATCCTCGGCCACGGACTGGGAGCGGTCGTCGCGGCCCGCCTCGCGGACGAGTACCGGCCGGAGCGGCTGATCATCCTGGACCCCGCGTTCTCGGACTCCCGAGGGCTCGTCGGCGCTCTGCGCGGCTCCCGCTCGCTGAGCCGGGTCGAGAAGGGTGACGCCGACGACCTGCGGCGGCGCCATCCGATCTGGACCGACGAGCAGATCGAGCTCGACGTCTCGGCGCACCGGATGTGGGACCCGGCGTCGGCGGGCGGACTCACCGCGCGCGGTGCGACGGACGCGCCGGACGCGTTCGTCGTGCCGACCCTCGCCGTGCTGCCGGAGGATCCGATCGGGCACCCGTCGCTCGCGGGTCTGCTCGCCGACCGCGGCGTCGAGGTGCGCAGCGTGCCCGGCGCGGGCGCGTCGATCCTGCGCGAGGACCGCCCGGCGCTGATCGCGGCGATCGAGGACCGGCTCTAGCCGCTCGCCTTCGCCGTCTTCGCGGCGGCCTTCGCGGCCTGCTTCGTCGCGCGGACCTTCGTCAGCGACTCCGGGGAGACGATGTCGGCGACGGAGCGGAACGAGCCGTCCTCGCCGTAGGCGCCGGCGGCCTCGCGCCAACCCGCTCCCTCGAAGCCGCGCTGCTTGCCCAGCAGGGCGAGGAAGATCCGCGCCTTCTGGTCGCCGAAGCCGGGGAGCGCCTTCAGGCGCGCGAGCACGGTCCTGCCGTCCGGCTCGTCGCGGGTCCAGATCGCGGAGGCGTCGCCGCCCCAGTCGTCGACGATCGCGCGGCACAGGGTCTGCACGCGGCCGGCCATGTTCGCGGGGTAGCGGTGCACGGCGGGAGGAGTGCGGCAGAGCTCCGAGAACGCGTCCTCCTCGATTGCCGCGATCGACTCCGCGTCGAACGACGAGCCGATCGCCTCGAGGCGCTGCTCGATCTTCAGGGGGCCGGCGAACGCCGTCTCCATCGCGACCTGCTGATCCAGGAGCATGCCGATCAGCAGCGCGAGCGGGTCGCGCGTCAGGAGCGCATCGGCGTCCGGGTCGTCGGTGATGTGGAGCGCGTCGGAGGTCATCCCTCAGGGATACCACGCCGACCGGCGCCGTGCGCGAGGCGCCGCACGGTGCGGTCGATCGTCTCGAGCGAGGAGGAGAGCTCGAGGTCGCTCAGGTGCCCGTAGCCCAGCACCAGCGCCGGCTCGCCCGCGCGTCCCGACACCGCGTACGCGTCGAGCGTCGCCACCTCGAGCCCCTCGGCGGCCAGCGCGGCGGCGACGTCGGCCGCCTCGAGCGGGACCGGCAGGGTGAGCACCACGTGCAGGCCGCCGTCCAGGCCCTCGCCTCGCCCCAGTCGATCCGCGCGGAGAAGGCGCGCACGAGCTCCCGGCGGTGCGCGTAGCGCCGCCTCGAGCGGGCGAGGTGGCGGCGGAACGCCCCCGTCGCCATGAAGGCGGCGAGCGCCTCCTGCGTCGGACCCGAGACCGAGGCGTCGCGCTCCGAGTCCAGGCCCGCGAGCGCCGGACGCAGCCACGAGACGGCGGGCAGGGCGAGGAAGGCGACGCGGAGCCACGGCGACACGGTCTTCGAGAACGAGCCCACGTGCGCCACTCCCCCGCTCGCATCCAGCGACGCGAGGGCGGGCAGGGGCGCGCCGACGTAGCGGAACTCGCTGTCGTAGTCGTCCTCGATGACGAGGAGCCCTTCGGTCGCTGCGAGGCGGACGAGCTCGAGCCGCGCCGCGAGCGCCAGACGCCCGCCGGTCGGGTACTGGTGCGACGGAGTGACGACCACCACGTCGGGCCGGGCGGACGCGAGCGCGACCAGGTCGATGCCGTCGGAGTCGAGGGGGATGCCGACGATCTCGTGCCCTTCCGCGTGCAGGCGCCTGCGGACGGCGGGGTAGCCCGGATCCTCGACCCCGACGCGCACCGGTCGGCCGAGGGCGGTGGCCGCGGCGCGGGCGAGCAGCGCGACGGCGTCGGCCGTGCCGCTCGTGACGACCACGTCGGCGGCGGCGATGTCGACTCCGCGGGAGCGCCGCAGCTGCAGGGCGATCTGCTCGCGCAGACCCGGGTCGCCGGTGGCGGCGGGGAGCGCGGAGGGCGGCGCGGCGAGCGCGGGACGCCAGGCCGCCCGCCACTCCGGGGTGTCGAGCCCCCGGGTGTCGGGTCGGCCCGGCCGGAGGTCGAGGACCTGCGCGGCGCGCTCCGGAGGGAGCGGGTCGGCGGCGGGACGCAGCGATCGCGGCGGCACGACGACGCCGTCGGCCGCCACGGTGACGGACGCCCGCGGCTCGGCCACGAGATAGCCCTCGCCCACGAGTTGATCGACGGCCGCCACGACCGAGCCGCGCGAGACGCCGAGGCGCTCGGCGAGCACGCGGCTCGACGGGATGGGGTCGCCCGCCCGGTAGCGGCCGTCGAGCACCGCGGCGCGCAGCGCCTCCGCGAGGTGCGCTCGGACCGATCCGCGCGGGGACGGAGCGAGCAGCAGCGGGATCTCGAGATCTCCGGACGCCATGGACTCCCCCGATCTGGACCACTCGGATCGTGCCCCGCTGGCATTCTGACAGATCCAGCGGTCGGCCCAGGATCGGAGCATGAGCACCCTCCCCGTCACCGACCGCACCCGTGTCACCCGCCTCCGCGAGCGGCAGAGCACCGACCGCACGGAGCTGTATGCGCTGCTCGACGAGGCGCTGATCGCCCACGTGGCCGTGGTGCGCGACGGCGCGGCGATCGTGCTGCCGATCCTCTTCGCCCGCGACGGCGACTCCCTCCTGCTGCACGGGTCCAGCGGCGGCGGGCTGCTGCGCGCGGCGGCGCGCGGCGCGCAGCTGACGGTGTCCGTGACCCTGGTCGACGGACTGGTCGTAGCGCGCTCGACCTTCGACAGCTCGATGAACTACCGCTCCGCGATGATCCTCGGTGAGGCCGAGGCGCTGGAGGGGGACGAGAAGAACAGGGCGCTCGACGTGCTCGTGGACCGGCTCCTCCCCGGCCGCGCGGCGGAGGTGCGGCCGACGACGGCTCGCGAGATCGCGGCGACCCTCGTGCTGCGGATGCCCCTGGTCGAGGCGAGCGTGAAGATCCGCGCGGCGGGGTCCTCCGACGACGCCGAGCACGAGGACGGCGTCTGGGCCGGAGTGGTGCCGCTGGCGACCCGCACCCTGGCGCTCCGACCGGCCGCCGGCACCACGGCCGGGACGCCCGCGTCCGTCCGGAGCTTCATCGCGGCCCTCGACGCCGCGGCACCGCCGTACCGCTGAGGACCGACCGCTCTACTTCGCGTCCTGGCGGGGGAAGACGACCTTCTGCACGACGATGATGATCGACGCCGCGACCGGGATCGCGACGAGTGCGCCGAGCACTCCCGCGATCGTGCCGCCCGCGACCGCCGCGATCACGACGACCGCACCCGGCACCGAGACCGCGCGCGCCATGATGCGCGGGCTCAGCAGGTACGCCTCGACCTGCATGTAGACGAGGTAGTAGATCGCCGCGACGAGGGCGGTCAGCGGGGACGCGAGCAGGCAGGCGAGCGAGATGATCGCGGCGCCCGAGATGGTGCCGACGAGTGGGATCAGGGACCCGAGGAACGCGACGCACGCCAGCAGCGCCGGCACCGGTCCCCCGATCGAGACCAGGAGGATGAAGGTCAGCACGCCGTTCACGCCGGCCAGCGTGACCTGGCCGACGACGTAGCGGCCGACGGCTCCGGTGATCTCCTCGCCGACCTCGCGCGCCTTCGCGCGGTGCGAGGCGGGGGCGAAGCGGTACGCGACGGACTTCATCGAGCGCAGCGACGCGAGGAAGTACAGGGTCAGGATCAGCACGATGATCGCGCCGGTCACCCCGCTCGCGATGCCCGTGCCGACGGCCAGGAGCCCGCCGCCGAGCGAAAGCAGGTTCTGCGGATTCCCGATGAAGCCCTGCACCGTCGTGATCAGCTGATCGACCTCGATCACGCCGCGCAGCTGATCCTCGAGGTCGAGCACCCACTGCTGCGAGGCGATGTCGGTGACGATGCGCGGAGCGGCGGTGACGAACAGGGTGAGCTGCTCGACCAGGATCGGGATGATGTAGAGCAGCAAGCCGGCGAAGCCGAGCACCACGACCGCGAACACGATCGTGATCGCCAGGGCGCGCGGGATCCGCTTGCGCTCGAGCCAGGACACCAGGGGATCCAGGCCCAGTGCGAAGAACAGCGCCACGAAGACGTAGGTGAGCACCGTGCTCAGCTCGACGACCAGGCCGCCGAGCACGAGGGCCACGAGCACGCCGAGCCCGCCGAACAGCCCGATGCGGAACGAGCGGATGGTGAAGACCGGGCGCTCCTGGTCGGCCGTCACGACGATGTCGGAGTCGACCGGCGGCGGTGTCGGCGCGGCCGCGCGCCGTCGGGCGCGGGCGAACATGCGTCTGGTCCTCATGGGACGAGCGTAGCGGCGCCCAGGAGGCGCTCCTCCGCGCCCGGAGGGACTTGACGCGGACCTCGCCGGCCCCCGCTCAGCCCTCCGGATCGTGGTCGTCGACGACCGGATCGTCGCGGTGGAGCGCCGCGTGGCGGTCCCACTCCTCGAGCAGGTGCTCGATCGCGGCGTGGAACCGCGCGGTCGCGGCTCCGGGGCGGGTGTCGCCGAAATAGTGGGCCACCCAGCGCTGCAGCCGCTCGACGGCCGCCGCGTCGTGCTCGACGCCTGCGAGGCGCGTGGTGATCGAGGACGCGTCGGCGGCGAGGAGCCACTCGGCGTCCCCGAGGTAGCCGGACTCGTCCACGTCCGCCTCCGGGCTCACGGGACGCGTCACCATCAGGGGCAGGCCTGTCGCGAGCCGGTCGTAGACCATGGCCGAGACGTCGAGGACCGCGACGTCGGCGGTGAGCTGCCAGCCGAGCTCGGCCGCGGTGTCGTGGACGTGGGCGGCGGTGCCGTCGGCGGCGTTCGCCGCGGCGATGAGGGCGATGATCTCGCGGTTCGCCGCTCCGTACGCGGGGTCGACCGCCCCGCTGCGGGGGTGGGGGCGGTAGACGAGGCGGTAGCGGGGGTCGGCGAGCAGGGCGCGCACGAGCGCCACTCCGTGGCTCGCGACGGAGCCGTAGCCGGCGGCCGCCCGATCGCCCTCCCAGGTGGGCGCGTAGAGCACCACGCGGCGCTCATCCGGCGTGAAGGGCGTGCGACCGGCAAGGTGGTCGGCCTGGGGGCGTCCGATCGGGATCGCCCGCTTCTCGAAGTCGAAGTCCCAGAGCACGCGGTGCAGCCGGGCGAGGGCGGCGTCGCCGGCGATGAAGCTGTAGTCGTAGGCCTTGAACTGGTTCGTCGTCATGTACATCTTGTCGCTCTCGCCGTGGTTGACGAAGACGTGCCAGCGGCGCCCGTAGCGCATCATCTGGAAGTTGCGGGAGTTCTGGTTGACGTACAGCACGATGCGCAGCGGCTGCCGCGCGATCGTCTCCTCGAGGTCCACGACCGAGCGGACGTAGGCCACCGGGACGGGGCTCTCGCGGAGCAGGACCGCTGCGGCGCTCGCGTTGCGCGTCAGCAGCACCACGGGCCGCGTCGTCGCGAGCTCGACCAGAGGGCGGTACCACTGGCGCACCTGGTAGAGGTTGATGTCGCCGTCGGCGAAGTACACGCCGATCTCGAAGCGCCCCTCGGGCAGCGGGGCTCGCGCGGCGAGGAGCCGGGCGACGGTGTGCCGGGCGCGGCGGGCGGCGAGGAGGTCGGCTCCGACCTTCCGCGCCAGCCGCGCGTCCCTGACGAGTCGGAGGAGGAGATCGCGGGACGTCATCGCTCCAGGCTACAAGCCGCCCCTCCGTCCAGGGGCGCCGCGAGGGGCGTCAGGAGAGGGGGGTCACCCGGAGCCAGACGAACTGCAGCGGTGCGAGACGGAAGCCCTCGCGGAGGTCCACGGTGACCTCGGTCACGAGATCCAGGGCCCACGGATCCACGCCGCCGAACCGCTCCGGGGCGATCTCCTGCACCTCGTCCGAGACGTTCGCCAGCACCAGCAGCGCCTCGCCGTCGCCCGGCCGCTGGTAGCCGAGCACGTGGTTGTTCTGCGCGTCGAAGACGGTGAGCGCGGTGCCCGCGAACAGCGGGACCGACTTGCGGATGGCGATCAGGTGCAGCAGGCCGCCGAAGACCTCGCCGGCGACGGTGCCCGGCGTCTCGCGCTCGGCGTAGCGCTCCGCCGGGCGGCGGGGCCGGTTGACCCATCGGGAGTCCCCCGCGGTGGCGGGGTCGTCGCGGTAGGAGTAGTCGTTCAGCTGGCCGACCTCGTCGCCGAGGTAGAGCAGCGGGAGCCCTCCTGTGCTGAGCGCGATCGAGTGCGCGAGCAGGACCCGCTCGATCCCGTAGGGGTCGCCCGCCTCGATGCCGGCGAGGGACGCGGTGGTGCCCGACACGCGGCGGTCCCCGGTGCGCGGGTTCTCCTGGAACGGGACGCCGCGGGCGAACGTGCCCTCGAAGCGATCGGTGTAGAAGTCGTTGAGGAAGCGGCGGTGGCCCGCGGCGTCGATCCCGAGCTCGGCCGCGTCCTCGTCGGCGAAGGTCCAGCCGATGTCGTCGTGACCGCGGACGTAGTTCACCCAGGCGGTGCCGTCGGGCAGGGCGTGGCGGCGCTCGAGCGCCTGGGAAAGCAGACGGACGTCGCGGGTCGCGAGCGCCTCCCACGTCAGTGCCATCTGCAGCGGGTTGTACGAGAGCTGGCACTCCTGGACGTCGATGTACTCGACGACCTCGTCCGGGTGCACGATCGCCTCCGACTTGAACAGCAGCGACGGAGCGGCGAGACGGCAGACCTCGTTGAAGGCGCGCAGCAGCAGGTGCGCCTCGGGCCGCGACTCCGAGGTCGTGCCGAGCTCCTTCCAGATGAACGCGACCGCGTCCATCCGCAGGGCGTCGATCCCCTGGTTGGCGAGGAAGAGCATCTCGCCGGCCATCGCGCGGAAGACCTCGGGATTGGAGTAGTTGAGGTCCCACTGGTAGCGGTGGAAGGTCGCCCAGACCCAGCGGCCGTCCTCGAGCGGCACGAAGGAGCCCGGGTGGTCCTCGGGGAAGATCTCGCGGGTCGTCCGCTCGAAGGCGTCGGGCTGCTCGCGGTCGGGGAAGATCCAGTAGTAGTCCTCGAACCGCTCCTCACCGGCGAGCGCGCGGCGCGCCCACTCGTGCTCGTTCGAGGTGTGGTTGAAGACGAAGTCGACGACGAGCGCGATCCCCTGGGCGCGGAGCTCGGCGGCGAGCAGGCGCAGCTGGTCCATGTCGCCCAGGTCGGGCCGGACGCGGCGGTAGCTCGAGACGGCGTAGCCGCCGTCGGACTCCTCCTCCGGGGCGTCGAAGATCGGCATCAGGTGCAGGTAGTCGAGCCCGATCTCGCGGAAGTACGGGATCTCGGCGCGCAGCCCCTCGAGGTCGCCGGCGTAGCGGTCGACGTAGCAGACGCCGCCGAGGGCCCTGTTCGAGAGGAACCAGTCCGGGTGCTGCTCCCGCGACCGGTCGAGCGCCCGCAGCTCCTCGGGTCGCTGCGCCCACGACGACGCTGCGAGCGCGACGACGCCGAGGATCTGCTCGGCGAGGTCCTCGCGGTGGCCGTAGACCCCGGCGAGGAGTTCCACCAATCGGGGCAGGTGCTCGTCCAGGCGGGCCTGGAACTCGTCGTCGTCCCCGACGACGGCCCCCTCATCGAGGTGCGTGCGCACCGTGGCGAGCAGCTGCGTCGAATCGAACACCGTCGTCCTTCCGGGGGCAGCCGCCCCGGCGGGAGCGGCTGCCCCGATGCTAGACGATGGGCGGACGCCCGGCGAAACCCATGCGGAGCACGGTCCGCCAGGACATCGCGCGGCGCGGGCCCGGGTCCGCGAGCCAGCCCTCGCGCCATCCCGCGAACCAGGCCCGGAGCGCCGGGAGGTCGCGCGCCCAGCGCAGGCACTGGATCGCGGTCCAGGAGCCCACGTAGGCGAGCGCGAGCGGAGCCGGCAGATTGCGCCGCGCGAGCCAGACGCGGTTGCGCGCGTTCAGCCGGTAGTAGTCGGCGTGCCGGGTCTGCTGGATCACCGGGTGCTGCGCGACGAGCTCGCCCGCGTACCATGTGGTGCGCCCCGTGTCCCAGACCCGCCAGGCCAGCTCGATGCCCTCGTGGGCGTAGAAGAACGGATCCGCCCAGCCGCCCGCCTGCTCGAACACGTCGCGGCGCAGCACGACCGCGCCCTCCCAGACCGAGAAGACGGGGCCGGAGCGGCGGGGGTCGCCCTTGAGGATCCGCGGGATCCAGCGGCGCGGCGCGGGGGTGCCGTCGGTGCTGTCGACCCGCGGCTGCACGAGTCCGATGCGCCGGGGCGAGTCGAGCAGGGCGATCGCGTCCCGGAGGAAGGTGGGCGACGGAACGCGCGCGTCGTCGTCGAGGAAGAAGAGGTGCTCGCCCCGAGTCGCGGGAACACCGGCGTTGCGTCCCGCGGGGATCCCGAGGTTCTCGGGCAGTGCGAGCGGGCGGACGCCCTCCGGCATGCCCGCGGGCTCCCAGCCGTTGCCGACGCAGACCACGTCGAGCTCGACGCCCTGCTGCGCGAGCACGCTCGCGAGCCCGGCGGCCAGGTCGTCGGGGCGCGTTCCCTGCGTCAGGACGACGACGCCGACTGTGGGCAGCGGCGCCGTCCGATCAGGAGCGGACACGCTTGGACGCCATGATCGCGACGAAGTGGCCGACGAGGGCGAGCACGGCCAGCGGCAGGAGCGCCGCGACCAGCACGCGGTCGGCGGTGCCCGCTCCGACCACGAGGCCGACGAGGGAGGCGGCGAACGCCAGCATGGTCAGCTCGACCGAGTGGTAGAGGCGGTGGAAGGGCACGAACCGGGCCGCCCGGCGGAGTCTCGCGAGTCCGGAGGAGGACGGCACCGCCTCCCCCTTCGTGTCGGCGAGCTTGGTCAGTCCCGCGTTCGCGCGGGCGACGTGCACCATGTCGTTGAGCGCCTTGTTGAGGACGATCACGAGCGCCAGGGCGAGGCCGATCGTCGTCCAGAGGAAGTCGCCCGGCGTCTCGAACGGGAACCCGGCGGCGCGGAGCCCGAGCGCGATCGGGATGAGCGACTCCGTCGTGTAGTGGCCGACCTTGTCGAGGAAGACCCCGCAGGGGACGACGTGCGGCGCCAGCGGGCGACCTCGCCGTCGCAGCAGTCGACGAGCATCTGCAGCTGCCCGAGCAGGAGCGCGAGCGCCGCGCCCGCGACGCCCGGGATCAGCAGCGCGGCGGCCGCGCTCCAGCCCACCAGGATCATGAGCCCGGTGACGCCGTTCGCCGAGATCGAGGTGCGCAGCAGCACCCAGGTCAGGTACGGCGAGAAGCGCCGCAGGTAGAGCGACGCCGTCCAGTGCTCGGCGTTGCGGCGCCCGCGCACCTCGGGGGGCTGCGCGACCGCCTTCAGCTCGGCGATGGATCGGGGTCTCGTGGTCGCGGTCATGCGCCCCTCGCAGTGTCGGTGCCGTCGTCGCCGGCCGTCGGGACCCCGCCGGTGCGCGGCTGGTTGCGCGCGGCCGAGATGTTGCTGGTCAGACCTGCGAACCCGAGCACGAATCCGGTGCCCCACGCCACGTGGATCGACGGGATCACGACGGCGAACCACAGCATCGCGGGGGGACCGTCGACCCGGGCGACGGCGACCGTGGCGGCGGCGACCAGCACGAGGTAGCCGAGCGGCACGACCAGGCCGAGCAGGAGCCAGGGCGCGGCGCCGACCAGCGCCTGGACGACTCCGGCGGCCCCCGCCAGCAGTCCCAGGGCGAGCAGGGCGACGAGCACGGGCGGTGCGAAGTAGCGCAGCGACCGCGAGGCGGGGAACAGCCGGGTCAGCTCCCCGCGCCACATCCCCGTCGAGAGGAACTGGCGCAGCAGCGCCCGCATCGACGGGCGGGGTCGGTAGGTCACGGTGAGGCGCGGCGTGAACCAGACGGTGCCGCCCAGCTCCCGCAGGCGCCGGTTCAGCTCCCAGTCCTGGCCGCGCTTGAACCGCTCGTCGAAGAGCCCCGCGCGCTCGAGTGCCGCGCGCCGGAAGACGCCGAGGTACACCGTCTCGGCCGGTCCCTCCTGCCCGCCGACGTGGTGCGGGGTGCCGCCGAGGCCGATGCGGGAGCCGTAGGCCCGCGCGACGGCGCGCTGGAACGGGGTGAGCCCCTCGGCCGCCATCACGCCTCCGACGTTGTCGGCGCCCGAGCGCTGCAGGGTCTCGACCGCGATGCGCGCGTAGTCGCGCGGCAGAACGGAGTGGGCGTCGACCCGGACGACGACGGGATGCGTCGACGCGCGGATCGCCGCGTTCAGGCCCGCGGGAGTGGAGCCGACGCTGTTCGCGACCACGCGGATCCGCGGGTCGGCGGCGCTCAGCTGCTCGACGAGCGCCTCGGTCCCGTCGATGCTCGGCGCGACCGCGAGGACCACGTCGAACGGCCCCGGGTAGTCCTGCGCGAGCAGCGAGTCGACGGCGGCGCGCACGTGGGTGACCTCGTTCAGGACGGGCATCACGTACGAGACGCCGGGGAGCTCCGAGAGGTCGTCCGTCGACGCCTTGTCCGTCGGGTTCTCGGGCTGCATGTGTCCAGTTCGTGCGGGAGGAGCCGGTCGTCCACGAGGATCCGGGCGGAAGTCCGCACCACACTAGCAGCCCCCGAGGACGGATCCTCGGGGGGCTGCTCGGGGAGTGCGGGAGGAGCGTCAGCTGGTCGCCATCGTCCCCAGCGTCGCGTCGAGCTCGTAGCTCTGACCGCTGCGGACGTAGGTGATCTGCACGTCGGCGTTCGCGGCCCGAGCGCGCACCTGCGCGGTCAGGTCGGAGGCGTTCGTGATGGGGGTGCCGTCGATCGCGGTGACGATGTCGCCCGCCTTCAGACCGGCCGCCTGCGCGGCACCGCCCGAGGTCACCTCGCGGATCGCGGCGCCGAGGACGTCCTCGGTGGAGTCGGTGACGCTCGCTCCGAGCAGGCCGTGGGTGGCCGACCCGTTCGCGATGATCTCCTTCGCGATGCGCTCCGCGACCGCGCTCGGCACGGCGAAGCCGACTCCGATGTTCCCGCTCTGATCACCCGAGCTCGAGGAGCCCGCGCTGGCGATCGCCACGTTCACGCCGATCAGCTCGCCGTCGCTGTCGAGCAGGGCACCGCCCGAGTTGCCGGGGTTGATCGCCGCGTCCGTCTGGATGACGGGGAGGGAGATCGTGCTCGTGGCCTGGGTCTGCGGGGCCTGACCGGGGATGTCGAAGTTGAACGGGCTGTCGGTGCTGCCGCTGGAGCTGTCGCCCGAGTCGTCGGGCGCCGCCGAGGAGGCGACCTGGATGCTGCGGTTGAGCGCGCTGACGATGCCGTCCGTGACGGTTCCGGAGAGGCCCAGCGGCGCTCCGATGGCCACGGCGGTGTCGCCGACGTTGATCTCGGAGGAGTCGGCGAAGGTGATCGGCGAGAGATCGGTCGCGTCGGTCAGCTTGATCACCGCCAGGTCGAGCGTGGGGTCGGTGCCGACGACGGTGGCGTCGTAGATCCGGCCGTCGCTCGTGGTGACCGTGACGGCGGCGTCCGCGACGCCTCCGTCGAGCGTCACGACGTGGGTGTTGGTGAGGACGTAGCCGTCCTCCGACAGCACGATGCCCGAGCCGGTGCCGGCGGACGAGCCGCCGCTCACCGCGATCGTGACGACGCTCGGAGTGGCCTTCGCCGCCACCGCCGTCGCGGTCGTCGCGTCCTCGGCGTTGTTGACGGTGATGGTCTGCGAGCCGCCGGACGACACCACGCGCGTCGCGGAGCCGTTGGAGGCCGACCAGAGTCCGAACACGCCGGCTCCGGCGACCCCGCCGACGACCGCGCCGATCGCGAGGGCGGCGACGACGCTGACCCCGGCGCGGCGCTTGGGGGCGGCGGGGGGCTGCTCCCCCGCGGGGCCGAAGGCGCTCGAGGACGGCGGGTTCTCCGAGCTGTGCACCGTGTTCGCGGCGGGCGGCGCGTACTGGCCGTACCGGGGACCGGGGGCCACGGGCTGCGGCCGGTTCTCCTCGGAGGAGTTCGACGTGTACGGGGGCTGCGGCGAGGAAGCGCGCTGCGGCGAGGACTCGGGCAGCGGGACGGTGGGGTGCTCGGACCCGCGGCCCTGCTCGGGGGCCGGGGACGCCTGAGGGCCCGTCGGCGTGGTGGGATCCTCGGGCTGACGGGGACCCTCGTGACTCTCGGTCATGGGTAGTGCTCCTTCCAAGCGGGGATAGCTTGACCAGCGAACCTGGGGGTTCCTTATGACCGGGCTGGAAGCGGGACTCGAAGACGGCGATGGCGCCACGGTGCAGACTGGTGGCGTGAGCATCCACGGATCCTGGACCCGCGCGGCCGCGGGCGCCGGACTACTCGGGCCCCGCGGCGAGGTCGCCGCCACCGTCTTCAGCGAGATGAGCGCGCTCGCGCAGCGCACGGGGGCGATCAACCTCGGGCAGGGCTTCCCCGACGAGGACGGCCCCCGCGAGGTGCTCGAGACGGCGCGCGAGGCGATCGCGAGCGGTCTGAACCAGTACCCGCCGGGCCCGGGCTTCCCGGTGCTCCGCGGTGCGATCGCGGCGCACCAGAAGCGGTTCCACGGGCTCGAGCCCGATCCCGACGGCGAGGTCCTCGTGACGACCGGAGCGACGGAGGCGCTGGCGGCGACCCTCCTGGCCCTGCTCGAACCGGGCGACGAGGTCGTGACCTTCACTCCGCACTACGACGCCTACGGGGCGCTGATCGCGCTCGCCGGCGGCGTGCACCGGACCGTGCTGCTGCGCGGTCCGGACTTCTCGGTCGATCCCGCCGAGCTCGCGTCGGCGGTCTCGGACCGCACGCGCATCATCCTCGTCAACGATCCGCACAACCCCACCGGCGCGGTCCTGCCGCACGGGACGCTCGAGCTGATCGTCCGCCTGGCCGAGCGCCACGACGCGGTGATCGTCACCGACGAGGTCTACGAGCACCTGCGCTTCGACGGGCGGCACGTCCCGATCGCGACGCTGCCAGGAGCCTGGGAGCGGACGCTGACGATCTCCTCCGCCGGCAAGACCTTCAGCACCACGGGCTGGAAGATCGGCTGGATCACGGGACCGCGCGAGCTGATCACCGCGGTCCTCGCGGTGAAGCAGTTCCTCACCTACGTCAGCGGCTCCCCGTTCCAGGGCGCCGTCGCCCGCGGTCTGGGCTTGGACGACGTGTTCTTCACGGGGATCGCGTCGACGCTCGAGCGCAAGCGCGACATCCTGTCGGCCGGGCTCGCCGCCGCCGGGTTCGAGGTCGCCCCCTCGCGGGGCGGGTACTTCGTCGTGGCCGACGCCGCGCCTCTCGGGTACTCGGACGGCGTGCAGTTCTGCCGGTCGCTGCCGGAGCTCGCCGGCGTCGTCGCGGTGCCGGTCTCGGCGTTCTGCAGGCCCGAGGACGCGGCGCCCTACCGCTCGCTCGTGCGCTTCGCCTTCTGCAAGCGGTTCGAGGTGCTCGAGGAGGCGGCCTCCCGGCTCGCGGGCATGCGCGCCTGAGGGGCGGCCGACGGGCGCGGCATCGGGCGGGCGCGGCACCCGTCCGGCTCGCGCCGGCGCGGGCGGGGTCAGAGCGGACGGACGGTGAAGCGGCGCAGTGCGAGCGCCGGGTTCTTCGCCCGGGCGGCGTCGATCCGCTCGCGCGAGAGCCAGGCGACCGCGACGTCCTCCGCCTCGCCGAGGGTCGCGATCTCGACGCCCATCGGGTCGACGACCATGCTGTTGCCGACACCGATCGGCGGGGTCTGATCGGCCGCGACGAGGTAGATCGTGTTCTCGAGGGCGCGCGCGGTGACGAGCGTGCGCCAGTGCGCCTCCTTGAGCGGGCCCCTGACCCACTCGGCGGGCGCGGCGACCACATCCGCCCCGGCGTCGACGAGCCACCGCGTCACCTCCGGGAAGCGGAGGTCGTAGCAGGTCTGCAGCCCGACGACGAGGTCGCCCACCGCGAAGGTCTCGGGAGCGCCGATCTCGCCGGCGGCGATCCAGTCCGACTCCGTCGACCCGAAGGCGTCGTAGAGGTGGAGCTTGCGGTAGTGCGCGACGAGCCGTCCCTCGGGGTCGACGGCGACGAGCGTGTTGGCGACACGGCGGTCGTCGGCGACGGACTCGACCATGCCGGCGACCACGAAGACGTCGAGCTCCCGGGCCAGGGCGCCCAGCCCGAGCACGAACGGCCCGTCGAGCGGCTCCCCCGCGGCGAGCAGCTCGGGTCCGAGCGGGTCCGAGAAGGAGGAGCTGTACTCGGGCAGCACGACGACGCGCGCCCCGCGCTGCACGGCCGTCGTGACTAGACGGCGGATGGTGGCGAGGTTCGCGTCGCGGTCGGCGACCGGAGCGAACTGCGCGACGGCGAATCCGATGCCGCCCGCGGCGGGGCCGGTGCTCACGCTCAACTCGGCGGGTAGAGGAAGAGCGGGACGCTCGAGGCCGGCACCGTGCGCGTGTGGTACGAGTGGTCGTTGCCCCAGTTGTACTCCTCGAGCGAGACCGTGCCGTCGGAGTTGACCGACTGCACGTACGCGACGTGGTTGCCCGTGAACCAGGCGACGCTGCCGGGCACCGGGGTGCTGCTGGTCACCCAGCCGTGCGACGCCCACTGGCCCGCCCAGGCGTAGGCGCTGCCTCCGCCCGGGGTCATGTTGCCCCAGGTCCACTTCCACGGAGCGCCCGTGGACCCCTGGTCGCGGTTGAGCCGCCACGCGACGAAGTCGACGCACTCGCGGTAGTAGTAGCGCAACGGCGAGAGTCCGCCGCCCTGGTCGTCCGTGAGCTGATCGCGCCACGGGTAGTCGTCGCCCTCCTCGCGGGGGGTGACCGAGGTGCTGGAGCCCGGAAGGGCCGTGCTCGTGCCGCTCGCAGCGGCCTCCTCTGCCTCCTGGGCCTGCTGCGCCTCGCGGGCGGCGCGCTCGGCCGCCTCGGCGAGGGCGCGCGCCTGGGCGGCGGCCTCGTCGAGCTGCTGCTGCGTGGGGGCCGTGAACGAGTCGCGGATCACCTGCTCCTGCGTCGCGGACGCCGAGACGGTGAGCTTCTGCGTGCCGAGTGCGCGGATGCGGGCGGCGGCCTCGACGGCGGCCTGGGAGTCGTCGGCGGGATCGAACGAGTAGGCGGGGAGCGCCATGACCGCGACCATGCCCGCGATGGCGGCGACGGCGACGGTGCTGACCGCGCCGCGCAGCGCCCGGGCGCCGCGACGGCGGACCGGGGGCACGGACGAGAGGACCGGGGGAACCGACGAGAGGACCGGGGCTGCGACGGACGTCGCGGGATGACCCGGAGCCGCGGGGACGGGAGGCGTCGTCGCGGGGACGGCGTCCGCGGGCACGATCGGCACGGCACCGGTCGTGGCGGAGCGGCGGCCGGCGGCGGGGCGCGCCGGTCGGTCGCCGCGGTGGGCGGCGTCGCCCTCGGACGAGTCCGAGCGGGGCTGCTGAGTTCCCGATGCGGAGGAGGACTCGGCCTCCCGGCGGCTGCGCCGGGTGGGGTGGTCGATCGCGCCCGTCCCGTCTCCGGTCGTCGGGCTCTCGTCCACCTGGTCGTCCGTCACTCCGTCACCCTTTTCATCCCGGACGAGGATACCCCGGGGGGCACCGTCGTCGCACCGTCCGGCGCGCCCTCACGACGTGCGCAGCGGGTGCGCCAGCTCGTCCGGTCCGAGGCGGGCGAGCAGGAGCGTGACGACCGCGGAGAGTGCCGCGAGGACTCCCACCACGGCGAACGTCCGACCGATGCCGACCGACTCGCCCACCGGGCCCGCGACGGCCATCGAGACCGGCATCAGCGCCAGCGAGACGAAGAAGTCCAGGCTCGAGACCCGGCCCAGCAGAGCCGGCGGCACCCGCTGCTGCAGCAGCGTGCCCCACAGCACCTGCGCGGCCGACCCGGTCACCCCGTCGAGGAACAGGATCGCCGCGATCATCCAGAGCCGGTCGACGAGGCCGAGGAGCGCGAACGGCAGCGTGCCCAGGCCCCACAGCAGGATCATCGTCGTCAGGTAGCGCCGCGGCACCGGGCGCGAGGAGACGACGAGGGAGCCCACGACGCCTCCCGCTCCGTACGCGGTGAGGGCGAGGGCGTAGCCTCCGGCTCCCGCACCGGTCTGATCGCGCACCGCGAAGGGCACGAGCACCTCGATCGGACCGACCACGAGGAACACGAGGACGACGGCGAACAGCAGCGTCGCCAGGAGCCAGCGCGTCCGCACCATGTAGCCGAACCCCTCGCGCAGGTCGCGGAGTGCGGAGCGCAGCGGTGATCCTCCGGCGGCCGGCGCGCGCTCGACGGGCACGGGTCCCATCAGGAGCAGGGCCGCGAGTCCGAGCGCGTACCCCAGCGCCGCGACGGCGAAGGCGGCCGAGGGAGCGGCCACCGCGATGACCGCCCCCGCGATCGCCGGTCCGGCCGCGCTCTGCGCGATGGGGCGCAGCGCTCCCTCGACGCCGTTCGCGGCGAGCAGCTGATCGGGCGGCAGCAGTCGGGGCAGGATCGCGGAGTACGCGGGGAAGAAGAACGCCTCGCCCACGCCGAGCACGAACGCGATCGCCGTCAGGTGAGCGACGGTGAGCACGCCGCCCGCCGCCAGGCCGACCGCTCCGAGCACCACCATGACCCGGGCGGCCTCCACCGCGATCAGCAGCCGGCGCTGGGGCACGCGGTCGGCGGCCACTCCCCCGAGCAGCACGGCGAGCACGAGGCCCGAGGCGCTGGCGGCCGCGACCAGCGAGACGTCGCTCGGCCCGCCGCCCAGGGCGATGACCTGCCAGACCAGCGCGACGATCCAGACACCGCTGGCGACGAGGGACAGCGCGAGCGCGCCGGCGAGGAACCGGTAGCGGCGGGTGCGGAAGGGCCGGAGGGCGCGAGGCAGCGCGACGGCCATGCGGGTTCCTCCTCCTCGTCGTCCGGAGCCGCCGGCGGTGGTGACGCGGGCAGCCGATCAGAGTAGCGTCCGAGGAGACGGAGCGGCAACGGAGCCGCCCGCGGGCGGAAGGAGTGCGCCGTGGTCACGAGCGAGCGCGTGTTCAGCGGTTTCAGCGTCGACGACATCGAGGCCGCGCGGGCCTTCTACGGCGGCGCGCTCGGGTTCGACGTGTCGGTGAACGCGATGGGGATCCTCGGGATCGACCTGCCCGGCGGCGGGCACGCGATCGCCTACCCGAAGCAGGACCACGTCCCCGCGACCTTCACGATCCTCAACCTCGCAGTCGACTCGGTGGACGACGCGGTCGCCGGGCTGAACGCCGTGGGAGTGACCACGAAGATCTACGACGACGACGAGCTGCCGACGGACGCGACCGGAGTGATGCGCGGCCACGGCCCGGACATCGCCTGGTTCCGCGACCCGGCGGGCAACGTGCTCAGCGTGATCGACGCGGGCTGAGCGCCGCGCGGCACACGCTCGGGAGCCGCCCGTTGACGACGAAACCCGGCCTCTGACGAGACCGGGTTTCGCTTTCTTGTTGCGGGGGCAGGATTTGAACCTACGACCTCTGGGTTATGAGCCCAGCGAGCTACCGAACTGCTCCACCCCGCGGCACAAGAAGAAACACTACACGCGGATCGGGAGGAGCGCAAATCGAGGACGGAGCAGATCGGGGCGCCGCCCGATCAGGAGCGCTTCGAGGCCGTGATCGCGAGCGCGAGCGGCAGCCACTCCTGCTCGGGCCAGGCCCAGGCGCCGTCCTCGCGCTGCACCAGCTGGGGCGCTACGCGCCAGGGTGCGATCGGCTCCTCGCGCAGCTCGGTGATCGAGAGGCCCGCACCGAGCAGGGCGGAGGCGATCGACCCGAGCGAGTGGCTCCACTCGTGGGCGCGATCGTTCTCGAAGGCGACGTCCGTGCCTGCGTAGTCGCCGGCACCCTCGACGACGCGCGGCTCACCGCCGCCGTCGTACGGCTGCTGGAAGCGCGGCTCCGGCCCCTCGGGCGAGCCGGTGAGCACGGCCGCGGCCGGATGCGTGTCGACGAACACGAACGAGCCGCCGGGCGCGAGGAACCACTCGACGATCCGCGCCCACTCGACGAGGTCCGGGAGCCACACGACGGTGCCCCAGGTCGTCACGACGACGTCGAAGGAGTCGGGCTCCGGCAGCATGTGCCGCAGCTCGTAGAGGTTGGAGCAGACGAAACGGGCGCGGCCGGCGAGTCCGAGCTCGGTCGCGAGACGACGCGCCTCGCGGACCGCCGCCATCGAGAAGTCGACGCCGATGACCTCTGCGCCGCGCTGGGCGAGCGCGAGGGTGTCGGCTCCGAAGTGGCACTGCAGGTGCAGGACCCGCTTGCCCTCCCAGCCGCCGGGGGCGACGCGGGCGAGCGACTCCTCCTCGACCGGGAAGAGCCGGCCCGCGCCGCCCCGCAGCGCCGACAGGTCGTAGAACGCGCTGCCGGCGTGCGCGGCGACGCGCTCGTCCCAGAGGGCGCGGTTCAGATCGAGCCACTCCCCCGAGCGCAGGTGCTCGCCCCGGTCCACCTGGACCATCGTGCTACTGCTGCCCCTCCGCCTCGAGCGCCCGGGTGAGGGCCTCGGTCAGCTGCTCGTCGGCTGCGGCGAAGGCGGTGAGGTCGCCGTCGCGCAGCGCCGCCTCGCGGGCTGCGAGCGCCGTGCTGGCGTCGGCGAGGGCCTGCTGCAGCGGCGTCTGGTCGCCCGTGCCGGTGTCGGTGTCGGTGCCGCCGGTCTCGGTGTCCGTCCCCGGGTCCGCACCGGTGTCGGTACCGGGATCGGTCCCGGTGCCGGTGTCGGGTGTGACCGGGGTGCCGGTGTCGCCCGCGTCCGCGCCCGAGTCCCCGCCGAAGAGGCTGTCGAGAGCCGCGTCGAGGGTGTCCTCGAAGGCGATGTCGTCACCGAACGCGACGAGCACCTTCTGCAGGAGCGGGAAGCTCGTGTCGCCGTTGGAGCTCACGTAGATCGGCTGCACGTAGAGCAGTCCGCCGCCCACCGGGAGGGTGAGCAGGTTGCCCCGGGTCACCGTCGTGTCGCCGCGCGAGAGCAGGGCGAGCTGGTTGGCGACCGTCGGGTCGGTGTTGAACGCGTTCTGCACCTGACCGGGGCCGGGCACCGTGTCGTCGCTCGGGAGCTCGAGCAGCCGCAGGGTCCCGTAGCCGTCGGCGACGCTCCCCTCGGTCGCGCCCGCGTCGGAATCGGCCACGAGGTACCCGGTGAGCACGTTGCGGCTCGCCTGGCTTCCGGGCGTGCTGGCCGGGATGTACGTCGAGTAGAGCGAGTACGACGGCACCTCGACGTCGGGCGTCTGGAGCGTCAGGTAGTACGGGGGCTGCAGCGAGTCCCCGCCGACCGCCGCGGCGGTCGAGGTGCCGCTGGTCGGGTCGTTCGGAGTCGACCAGGCCGCCTCGCGCGAGTAGAAGGAGCCCGCGTCCGTGACGTGGTAGGTGCCCAGGACCGCGCGCTGGACCTTGAAGAGGTCCTCGGGGTAGCGGACGTGGCTGAGCAGGTCGGCCGACATCTCGCTGATCGGCTCGACCGTGCTCGGGAAGATCTTCTGCCAGGTCTGCAGGATCGGGTCCTCGGTGTCCCACGCGTAGAGCGTGACGCTGCCGTCGTACGCGTCGACGGTCGCCTTCACCGAGTTGCGGATGTAGTTGACGTCGTCGGTCGGGAACTGCTGCTGCGTGTTCGTGTCGGCGATCGCCTGCGAGAGGCTCTGCACCTCCGAGTACGGGTACTCGGCGGAGGTGGTGTAGCCGTCGACCACCCAGACCACTCGGCCGTCCACGACGGTCGGGTAGGCGTCGGAGTCGAGCGTCAGGTAGGGGGCCACCTTCTGCACGCGGTCGACCGGATTGCGGTCGTAGAGGATCTGCGACTCGGTGTTGACCCCGTCCGACAGGAAGATCTGCTCGGACTGGAACTTGATCGCGTACACGAGCTTCTTGAACACGTTGTCGAGCGCGGGTCCGCCCTCGCCGTCGAAGGTCGTGTAGGTCTGCTGCTCGCCCTCGGTGCCCGACGGGTAGTCGAGCTCGATGTTGCGGTCGCCGTTCCCGCCGACGATCGAGTACGCCGGGGAGTTCTCGCCGAAGTAGATGCGCGGCTGGTAGTCGCCGAGATCACCGGTGGTCGGCACGCCCGACTCGATGAAGACGGGCTCGCCGTCGGCGGAGCGCTGGTTGCCGTACGCGGCGACCAGTCCGTAGCCGTGGGTGTAGACGAGGGTCTGGTTGTACCAGGTCTGGTTGTTGCCCAGACCGTTGAGGTTCAGCTCGCGGACGCCGACGACCGCGTCCTGGGTCGCGCCGTCGATGCTGTAGCGGTCGACGTCGAGGGCGTTCTGCTCATCGCCGAACGCGTAGTACTGACGGAACTGCTGGAGCTGCGAGAACGCGTCCGTCACGACGGCGGGGTCGAGGATGCGGATGTTCGCGGTGGTCTCGGCGTCGGAGCGCAGCGCGCCCGGCTCGGCGTCGGTGGTCGCGTCGTACGGGATGACCTGGACGTCGTCCACGCCGTACGCCTGGCGGGTCATCTCGATGTTGCGCTGGATGTAGGGCTCCTCGAGCGTGCGCTCGTTGGGCTCGACCTGGAACTTCTGCACGACCCACGGGTAGAGGGAGCCGACGAGCAGGCTCGAGACGATCAGGAGCGCGGTGCCGATGACGGGGAGGCGCCAGCGTCCGATGAACGCGGTGACGACGAAGAGGACCGCGACGAGCACGGCGACGCCGGCGAGGATCTGCAGGCCCGGGATGGTCGCGTTGACCGACGAGTAGGTCGCTCCGGTGATGCGGGCGCCCTGGTCGGTGAGGGTCGCGTACTGGTCGAGCCAGAGGCTGACGGCCTGCACGAGGAGGTAGAGCGCCGCGATGATCGCGAGCTGGATGCGCGAGGACTTCGAGATCCGGACCTCGCGGCCGTTCACGCGGATCGCGCCGTAGAGGTAGCCCGTGGCCAGAGTGGCGAGCGCCGAGATGATGAGGACCGCCGAGGCGAAGCCGACGAGGCTCTGGTAGAAGGGCAGCTCGAACAGGTAGAAGGACGTGTCCAGCCCGAACTGCGGGTCGATGTCGCCCGAGGGGGTGCGGTTCCAGAAGGTCAGGCTGGTCTGCCAGCGCGACGCCGACGAGACGCCCGCGAACAGTCCCAGGACCGCGGGGATGCCGAAGGTCGCCAGACGGCGCAGCGGCTCCACGACCTGCTGGTAGCGGTCGATCTGCGAGTTGAGCTTCGCGTAGACCGGGCGCAGGCGGTAGGCCAGCGTGAGGCTGATGAAGACCGGGATCGCCATGGCGGCGAAGCCGATGACGAAGAGCCCGCCGGCCGCCGCCCACTGCGTCGTGAGGACGGAGAGGAAGCCGAGCTGGTCGTACCAGAGGATGTCGGTGTAGAGACCGGCGAAGACGAAGAACGCCACCACCAGAACGGCCACCACCACGACAGTGACGGCGAGGACGCTCCGTCTCTTCCGCTGCGGGGTTTCGGTTGCTGTGGAACTCACGGATAGGCCTCTTGCTGTCGAGATGTGAGGGGAGGCCACCCATGCTATGCGACGGGTGCGGGCCCCACCTGAGCGTCGGCCTCGACAGCAGGAGGCGCGCGTCAGCCGATCGGAGTCGCCCCGTCGCAGGTGGGCAGTCCCGAGACGTCGCCGGAGGCGATGCCGTCGAGTGCGGCGAGCGCCTCGTCGAGCGTCGCCACGCTGAGCACGTCGATGCCGTCCGGCACGTGCCCGACGACCTCGCCGCAGTTCTGCGCGGGAGCGAGGAACCAGTCGGCGCCCGCCGCCACCGCGCCGAACATCTTCTGCCGGATGCCGCCGATGGGCCCGACCTGCCCGTCCGCGTCGATGGTGCCGGTGCCCGCCACCTCCTCGCCGCCGTTGAGCGAGCCCTCGGTGAGCTTGTCGATGATGCCGAGGGCGAACATCATGCCCGCGCTCGGGCCGCCGACGTCGTTCAGCTGGATGTCGACCTCGAAGGGGAAGTCGAAGGCCAGGCCGGCGACGATGCCGATCACCGCGGCGCCGTCGCTGTCGACGGGCACCACCTCGACGTCCTGGCGCGCGCCGTCGCGCTCGATCGTGAGGTCGACCGGGACACCGGCACCGGACGCCTGCACGGCGTCGCGGAGAGCGGCGACGTCGGACACGGGGGCGCCCTCGACCGCGACGACCGCGTCGCCCGGCTCGAGCACGTCGACGGAGGGCGAGTCCTCCGGGATCTGCACGACCGACACCTGCTGGGCGACCGGATAGCCGAGCTCGGTCAGCGCCACGGCGATCGCCTCCTGCTGCGAGTCGGTCATCTCGGCCTGGTTGGCCTCGTCGCGCTCCTGCACCGTGACCGATCTCGGGAAGATCGACTCCACCGGGACGACGGCCTTGCTGCGGTCGAACCAGGCGCCGACGATCTCGACCCAGTTGGGCAGGCTCTCGGGATTCCCGACGACCGAGACGGTCAGCATGTCGAGCGTGCCGGTCGTGGGGTAGGTGGGCTCGTCGGGGATGGAGATGAGCGGGACGTCCTCGCCGTCGGCCTCGCTGGTGCCGAGGGTGTCGAAGACGGGACCCGGCTGCTCGATGACGTAAGGGGCGGGCGCGATGCCCAGCGCGACCACCAGGGCGACGCCCGAGAACAGCACGGTCAGGTCCCACCCACGCCCGCTTCCCGCGTGAGGGCGAGTGCCGGGGATCGTCGGAGAACAGCGTCACGGGGGCCTTCCTCAGGGCGTGCGGGGAAGCTCCGCCGGAGTGTTCGCGGCGGGCGGAAGCGGGCCCTGCGGTTGCGGTCGTCTTCAGGCCGATCGCCCGGGCACTCGGGCTAACGTAGCTTGCACGACTGGGAGTCGAGTCACGATCCCGCGCCCGTCACGGGCGTTCACCCGAACGACGGAGGGCTGATCCGAATGGCCGCAGGCGACAGTGCTGACCGACCCGGCGAGGGGTCGGAGGACGAGTTCCGCGAGATGCTGAGCCGGTTCCTCTCGGGTGACGGTCCGATCGATCCGTCGCAGCTCGCGGGCGCCGCCGGACTCCCGAACGACCCGGTCGCCCTGCAGAACCTGCTCTCGCAGCTGCAGCGCGCGATGCAGCAGAACGGCGACGGCATCAACTGGACGCTCGCGAGCGAGCAGGCCAAGCAGCTCGCCCGCGCCGACTCCGCGCCGGTCACGGACTCAGTGCGGGCCCCCTTCGACGCGGCCTTCGGCGTCGCGGCCCTCTGGCTGGACGAGGTCGCCTACGTCTCGGAGCTCTCCCGCCCGCCGCGCACGATCAGCCGCCTCGAGTGGATCTCGCTCACGATGCCGGTGTGGACGCAGCTCGCCGAGCCCGTCGCCCTGAGCATCTCGGACGCGCTGACCCGCGTGATGCGCGAGCAGGCGCCGGAGGAGATGCGCGAGATGATCGCCGGAGCCGAGGGCATGATGCGCGGCATCGGCGGAACGCTCTTCGCCCTCCAGCTCGGCCAGGTCGTCGGGCAGCTCGCCGCGGAGGTCGTCTCGGGAGGCGACATCGGGATCCCCCTGCTCGAGGAGAACGACGCCGCGATCCTGCCGCAGAACGTGGCCGCGTTCGGCGAGGGACTCGACATCCCGATCGACCAGGTGCAGATCTACCTGGCCGTGCGCGAGCTCGCTCACGCCCGCCTCTTCCGCCACGGCAAGTGGCTCCGACTGGCCCTCATCTCGCAGATCACCGACTTCGCGCGCGGCATCAGCATCGACACCACCCGCCTCGAGGAGCTCGCCGGGAACTTCGACCCGTCGAACCCCGAGGAGCTGCGCGACGCGATGACCTCCGGCGCGCTGATCCCGCCCAAGACCGAGGAGCAGCTCGCGGCGCACGGCCGCCTCGAGACGGTCCTCGCGCTGATCGAGGGCTGGGTCGACGTCGTGACCGCGGCCGCGACCACCCGCCTGCCCAGCGCCGGGGCGATCGCCGAGACCGTCCGCCGCCGCCGCGCCTCGGGCGGCCCGGCCGAGTCCGCGTTCGCGACGCTCGTCGGCCTGGAGCTGCGCCCGCGCCGGCTCCGCGACGCCGCCGCCATGTGGCAGGCGGTGACCGACGCCGTCGGACCGGAGGCGCGCGACAGCCTGTGGTCGCACCCCGATCTGCTGCCGGGTTCCGAGGATCTCGACGACCCGAGCCGCCTCGTGGCCCGCCTGAGCGCGGAGGCCCGCGGCGAGACCCCGGAGCCCGACGAGATGGACCGCGCGCTCGAGGAGCTGCTCAACGGCGGCACCCCCGACGCTCCCCGGCCGACGGAGCGGGCGACGGCCCGGACGACGCGGCCGGCCCGACGGGCGACCGCCCGGTCTGATCGCCTCCGGCGGCGGGACCTGTGGAGAACTCCCCCGGCCCCGCCGCCGACTCGGCCATGCTCTCGGCATGGTCCTCCGACTCGATCCCCGGTTCCCGCTCCTCTGGCGCTCAGCGACCGCGATGCAGGTCGGGCTCGACCGCCCGCACGTGGTCCTCGACGGCGTCGGCTACGCGGAGGAGCTGCTGCTGCACGCGCTGCGGGTGGGCACCAGCGCCGGAACCGCGCGGCTGATCGCGCGGCGGGCGGGCGCGTCCGACGAGCGGATCGACGAGCTGCTCGAAGCGCTGCGCCCGGTGCTGTCGCGCAACGTCTCACCCGGCCCTCCCCGCACCGCGCGTGGTCGTCGAGGGCGACGGCACCGCGGCGGACGCCCTGCGGAGCCTGCTGCGTGGCGAGGGCTGCGAGCTGGTCGGGGAGGACGCGGTGCCCGACGTCGCCGTGCTGCTGGCCGACTTCGCGGTCGCTCCGGTCCGGGCCGCGCACTGGCTGGCCGCCGACGTGCCCCACCTGGCGGTCGTCTTCGGCGACGAGGCGGTGCGGGTCGGGCCGCTGGTCGAACCGGGCGCGGGCCCGTGCCTGCACTGCGCCGAGCGCGACCGGATCGACCTCGATCCCGAGTGGCCGCGGCTCGTCATCCAGGTGCTCGGCCGACGCGCGCCGACCCGGACCGCGCTCGCGAGCGCCGCGATCGCCGTCGTGGCGGCCGACGCCGTGCTGCGCCGCGTCCTCGCGGGCGGGACGGCGCTGAGCGACCGGGAGCGGATCTACTCCGACGCCTCGGGCGGCTTCAGCGAGCGGCGGCTGGAGCCGCACCGCGAGTGCGCGTGCCGAGCTCTTCCAGGAAGCGGGACGGCTCCCTCCGCGTCACCCGGCCCACCGTCGAGCGCGACCACGAGAGGCGCAGGCGCCGCCGCGCGCGGGTGATGCCGACGTAGAGCAGGCGGCGCTCCTCGTCGATGCCCTCGAGATCCGCTCGCGTAGGAGATGGGGAGCAGTCCCTCCGAGAGGCCCATCAGGTGGACCGAGTCCCACTCGAGGCCCTTGGCCGAGTGGATGGTCGCGAGGGTGACCGCCGCGCGGTCCGGCTCGTGGTGCACCTGCTGCCGGGCGAGGAGGTCGTCGGTGAACTGCCGGAACGTCCAGTCGGCGGGAGCCTCGTCGACGAGGCGGGCGAGGGTGTCGAGCGACTCCCACCGATCGCGCACGGCACCGGGGGCCGACGGCGGCTCCGCGCTCCAGCCGAGCGAGCGGAGGACGTCGCTGACCGACTTGAAGAGCGGCTCCCCCGCGATCGAGACGGAGGCGGCGCGCAGCTGCATCACCGCCTGCTTCACCTCCGGCAGGTCGAAGAACCGCTTGCCGCCGCGCATGTACGCGCTGACACCGCGCTCGGTGAGGGCGTGCTCGAGCACCGCCGACTGCGAGTTGGTGCGGAACAGGATCGCGATGTCGGAGGGCCGCACTCCCGCCTCGATGTCGGCGGCGACGCGGGCGGCCACTCCGCGCGCCTCCGCGATGTCGTCGGGGTACGCGTCGATCGACGGCTCCGGCGCCTCGCCCTTCTCGACCGCGTGCAGCACGAGCGCACCCGGGCGCCCGCGCATGAGCCGGTTCGCGGTCTGCACGATCGGGGTCGCGGACCGGTAGTTCTCCTCGAGGCGCACCACGGTGGCGGCGGGCCAGTGCGCGGGGAAGTCGAGGAGGTAGTCCGCCCGCGCGCCGGCGAAGGAGTAGATGGTCTGGCTCGCGTCGCCCACGACGCAGAGGTCGCTCCGGTCGCCCAGCCAGAGCTCGAGCAGCCGCTGCTGCAACGGGTTCACGTCCTGGTACTCGTCGACGACGAAGAAGCGGTACTGCTCGCGCACCTGCATGGCCATCGCGGGCTCGGACTCGAGCATGCCGGCGGTGACGAGGAGCACGTCCTCGAAGTCGATCTGCCGGCGCTGGTCCTTCAGCCCCTCGTACTCGTCGACCAGGGCGACGGTCTGATCGAGCGTGAGCCGACCGGGCAGGGTCCGCGTGCGCGCGGCGACGGCGTACTGCTCGAGCGACAGCGCCGAGACCTTCCGCCACTCGATCTCGGCCGAGAGGTCGCGCAGCGTCGCGGTGTCGAGCTTGAGACGGAGCCGCTCGGCCGCGTGGCCCAGCAGGCGGGCCTTGCCGTCCAGCAGCTGGGGCATCGTGCCGCCGACCAGCTGCGGCCAGAAGTAGCCGAGCTGCGAGAGCGCGGCGGCGTGGAACGTGCGCGCCTGCACCCCTCCTGCACCGAGGACGCGCAGGCGCGAGCGCAGCTCCGCGGCCGAGCGGCTCGTGAAGGTCAGCGCCATCACGCGGCCCGGGGTGTAGACGCCCGTGGCCACGCCGTGCGCGATGCGGTGCGTGATGGTGCGGGTCTTTCCGGTGCCCGCTCCCGCGAGCACACAGACCGGCCCGAGCAGCGCCTCCGCCGCCTCCCGCTGCCCCTCGTCGAGCCCGTCGAGCAGGCTCACGCGATGGGCCCGTTCTCGAGCTCGCCCCCGTACCAGTCCTCGATCATGGCGCGGGCGATGGAGGAGCGGCCGGGCAAAAGCACCGACTCGAGCGAGTCGCGCAGCTGGTCGCGGGTGAACCAGCGCAGGTCGACGATCTCCTCGCCGTCCGGTCGCAGCGCCGCGGGCTCCTGATCGGGCGCGAGGCGGGCGGTGAAGCCGACCATCAGCGACGCGGGGAACGGCCACGGCTGCGAGCCGAGATAGGCGGGGTCGACGACGCGCATGCCCGACTCCTCGAAGATCTCGCGCACGACGGCCGCCTCGAGCGACTCGCCCGGCTCGACGAAGCCGGCGAGCAGCGAGAAGCGGTCGCTCCCCCACATGGCGTTCGAGCCCAGGAGCAGGCGGTCGTCGGCGTCGAGGACGCAGACGATGATCGCGGGGTCGGTCCGCGGGAAGACCTGGCTGCCGTCGGTCGGCGAGCGGCGGACCCAGCCGCCCTGCTCGACGACGGTCGGGTCGCCGTTGCGCGGGGAGTAGGCGTGCACGGCGTGCCAGTTAGCCATCGCGAGCGCCTCGGTGAAGAGGCCCGCGTCGCGGCGGCTGAGGCGCTCGGCGATCGGGCGCAGCTGGCTCCAGCGCGACTCGTCGGGCTCGAGCTCGAGGGCGGCCGCCTCGGTCAGCACGGTGGCGACGACCGGCGTGCCCGCGGGCTCGCCGTCGGCGTCGACCGTGGTCCGACCGAGGTAGACGCGGAGCGTGCCTGAGGTGACGGAGTCGGCCCTCTGCAGCGCGAGGCGGTCGCCGTCGACCAGGGCGCGGTCCTTCCGCAGGGCCAGGACGCGCGTCGCCGGGTCGGCGAGAAGCTCGTCGTAGAGGTCGGGACGGGCTCGGGAGAGGTAGTCGCGGTCGACGGCCTGGCGAGCGAGCGGGAGGCGATCGGTGAAGGGCGTGGTCATTCGGGGGCTCTTTCCAGGAGGCGGTGCCGCGGGACGGGAGACGCCCGCGGGTCGGTCCGCAGCGGGTCGGCGTCCGGCGGTGCCGGGGCCGGATCCCGAGCACGGCATCGGCGGGAGAGCGCGTGGCGGTCGGGCCGGTCGGGCGCGGAGCGACCTAACCTAGAACCCATGGCCAGATCCCATCTCACTCTAGCCGCGCTGGCCACTTCGGCCGTCGAGGGCCTCGACGTCCGGACCGCGCGAGCGTTCACCCACTCGACCCACGGCGACTTCGACTCGGCGCTCGTCACCAGCCGCGACGGCGCCCGCCTGCTCGTGCGGGTGCCGACCTCCGCTCTGGCCGAGCAGGAGCAGCTCGGCGACCTCGTGGCGCTGCGGGCGCTGACCGCGGGGATCCGCAGCCGACTGCCCTTCGACCTGCACACGAGCGTCGGTCAGGCCCCCTACGACGGCACGCGCGCCGTCGTCTACGAGTTCCTCGACGGCGACCGCGTGCTCATCGACGACGTCGCCCCCTCGAGCGGACTCGCCGACTCGGTCGGCCGCGCGATCGGCGCGATCCACTCGCTGCCCGCGTCGTTCGTGCAGGAGGCGGGACTGCCCGTCGCCACCGCCCGCGACAGCCTGAACGAGACCGTCGCCGTGATCGAGCGCGCCGCCGACACGGGGCACGTGCCCGCCGCGCTCGTCGCCCGGTGGGAGACCGCCTCGTCGGACGAGGCCCTCTGGCGGTTCGATCCGACGGTCGTCAACGGCTCGATGACCTCCGACTCGTTCCTGCGCTCCGGCGACGTCGTGACCGCGGTGCTCGGCTGGGCCGCCCTGCGCGTGGGCGATCCCGCCCGCGATCTGCACTGGCTCCTCAGCGCCCCCGGCGCCGGGACCGCCTTCGCCGCCTACTCGCGGATGCGCGCGGGAGCGGTCGACCGGACCCTCCGCCAGCGGGCGCAGCTCTACGCCGAGCTCGAGCTCGCGCGCTGGCTGCTGCACGGCACCGAGACCGACGACTCGGCGATCGTCGACGACGCGGTCGCGATGCTCGACACCCTCGTCGACAGCGTGCTGGGCGACCTGTCGGCTCCGCTCTCGACCGACACCGGGCCGGTGCTCGAGGTCTCGGAGGTCGAGGAGCTGCTGAACCGCACTCCCGGCGCCCGGACGGGCTCTCACGGACGCGGCCTCGCCCCCAGGGCCGAGGAGAGCGACTCCGACAGCTCGCGCTCCGAGTAGAAGCGCTCGGGCCGGAGCACCAGGTCGTCGGCGACGAAGTAGAACACGGCGTCGATGCTCTCCAGCGGCACGCCCTTCCACTTCGCGAAGGCGAGCCGGTAGAGCGCGAGCTGGAACTGCTTGAGCTCGAGGTCGGCGGCGTCCTCCGGCGCACGCCCGGTCTTCCAGTCGACGATCTGGAAGCCGTCGCCGTCGGGGTACACCGCGTCGATCTTGCAGACCACGACGTGCTCGGCGAGCTGCAGGTGGATCTCGATCTCGACGGCCTCCGGGCGGCGGTCCGCCCACTCCGACCGCTCGAAGGTCTCGACGAGGGCCGCGAGCCGCTCCTGCTCCACCGTCGTCGCGCCCGGATCGTCGAGCTCGTCGGGGAAGGTGTCGACCGCCTCCGCCTCGCCCTGGATGCCGAAGCGGTTCTCGACCCACGAGTGGAAGGTCGTGCCGAGCCGGGTCTGCCGGTACGGCCGCTCCGGCATCGGCCGGCGCAGCTGCGCGGCGACCTCCTCGGGAGCGCTCACCACGTCCTTGAACCGCGAGGCCGGGATGCGGACGGGCAGCGCGACGCGCTCGCCGCCGGCGAGGCGGACGGCCCGCTCGGCGAGCAGCAGCCGGACGTCCTCGCCGCGCGCACCGAGGAGGGCCGGCTCGGCCAGGCGGACCCGCCCGGCTGCGGCGCGGACCCGCTCACCGCGCGAGCCCAGCGGATCGTGGGGCCAGCGGAAGGTCCGCGGGGCCCGCTCGAGCGGGTTCTCGAGGTTCGCGGGCTCGATGGGGAGCTCCGGGAGGGTGCCGGCCTCGGCGAGGTCGCGGAGGAAGACCCCCGGACCGCGGGGCTTGGACTGACCCGCCCACCACGATCCGCTCAGCAGGAGGTGGTGACGGGCGCGGGTGACGGCGACGTAGGCCAGCCGGCGCTCCTCCGCCTCGTTGCGCTCGCGCAGGACGGCGCCGAAGTCGCCGATCGCGTCGACCACGTCCTTCTGGGTCTCGCAGCCGCGCCAGTCGAGGTCCGGCAGCTCGGCGGCGTCGCCGCGAAAGGCGTACGGCATCGCGCCCAGGCGCACCCAGCCGCGGAACCCCTCGACGGGAGTGCCGGGGAGCTCGCCGTCGACCATGCGCGGCACCGCGACGAGGTCCCACTCCAGACCCTTCGAGCCGTGGATGGTGAGCAGCTGCACGGTGCCGGGCTCGGGATCCTCCGGGCGGGGCGCCAGGCCGTCGCGCTTGTCGGCGAGGACGAGCCAGCGGAGGAAGCCGCGGAGGGACGAGCCGGTGCCGGCACCCCGGTCGTCGGTCTGCAGATAGCCGGAGACGGCGTCGCGGAAGGCCTCGAGATTGGCCCGGCCCTCGCTGCGCGACTCGTTGGCCTCCACCTCGATGTCGAGTCCGAGCTCCTGCTCGACGAGGGTGGTGAAGTCGAGGAGGTCCAGGCCCGCACGGGCCCGGAGCCGCGCGAACAGGGTGCCGGCGTCGTGCAGCCGCCGAGAGCCCCGCCTCGCTGAAGGCCGACAGTGCGGAGTGGTCGATCCGGCCGTCCTCCCCCGGTCGACGCGACGCGATGAAGTCGAGCGCCTCGATGATCGAGCCGCCCTCCCCCTCGGTGACGGACGCGCGCATCCGCTCGCGCACCTCCTCGGGGAGCAGGCGGTGCGCGTGATCGCGCGACGCGAGCCAGGAGGCGAGATCGCGGAGGGCGCGCAGGTCGCGCACTCCGATCCGCCAGCGCGCTCCGGCGAGCAGGCGCACGAGCTCGCTGCCCGCGGCCGGATCCTCCACGACGGTGAGGGCCGCGACCAGGTCGGCGATCTCGGGCTGGCGGAGGAGCCCGCCGATCCCGAGGATGTGGTACCTGACCCCGTGCTTCGCCAGCGCGGCGGCGAAGCGGTCCATGTGCGCGCGGACGCGGAAGAGCGCCGCGGCCGAGGGCGGCTCCGGGCTCTCGGCGAGGCGGCCCGCGAACCAACGCGCGACATCGTCGGCCTCCTCCTCGATCGTCTCGGGGAAGGTCAGCTCGACCGGGTGCCCGCTCGCCGCGGGACCGGCGGCGAGACGGTCGACGGGGACCGCGCTGCCCGCCGCGAGCGGCTCGACCACCGCGTTCGCCGCCGCCAGGACGCCGTGCCCGTTCCGCCAGCTCGTCGAGAGCGAGAAGCGCGCCGCCGAGCCGAAGTCGACGCCGAAGCGGCCGAGCCCCTCGGCGCTCGCCCCGCGCCAGCCGTAGATCGATTGGTGCGGGTCGCCGACCGCCATCACGCCCTGCTCGGCGAAGAGGCGCGAGAGCAGTCGCGTCTGCAGCACCGAGGTGTCCTGGTACTCGTCGAGCAGCACCACCCGGTACCGCGCCCGGTGCTCGTCGATGAGCTTCGGCACCCTCTCGGTGATCCGCAGGGCGAGGGCGACCTGGTCCGAGAACTCCACGAAGCCGCGCTCGGCCTTCGCCTCCTGGAACCGCCCGGCGAGCGCGGTGAGGACGGGCAGCGCGCCGACGGCCTGGACCGCCTTCTCGACGTCGCGGTAGGCGCCGCTGCCCTTGGAGCCCCGGGGCAGTCCGCCGATGCGCACGAAGTCCTCGGCGAAGGCGGCGACCTCCGCGGGGTCGGCCAGGTTGTCGGCGAGGTCGTGCGCGAGGGACACGACGAGGTCGGTGAGGCGGTCGACGCTCGCCTCGACCTCGAGGATCCGCGGATCGGCAGTGTCGGCGACCACTCCGCGCGCCAGGTGCCACGCCGACGCCTCCGACAGCACGGTCGCATCGCCCTCGCGGCCGATCAGCGCCGCGTTGTCGCGGAAGATCGTGTTCGCGAAGGCGTTGTAGGTCGAGACGGTCGGGGCGTCGAACGGATCGGGCTCCGTCCGCCCGTCGGCGAGCGGGAGCAGCCCGGCGGCACCGAGCTGGTCGATGCGGCGGCCGATGCGCTCGCCGAGCTCGGCGGCCGCCTTCCGCGTGAAGGTGAGTCCGAGCACCTCGGAGGGAGCGGCCATGCCGTTCGCCAGCAGCCAGAGCACGCGGTTCGCCATGGTCTCGGTCTTGCCGCTGCCCGCACCCGCGACGACGAGCGCCGGCGAGAGCGGCGCCTCGATCACGGCGCGCTGCTCGGCCGTCGGCGGGCGCAGATCGAGCTTCTCGGCGATGGTCAGGGCGTCGATCACGCGCTCGGCTCCCTCTCGTCGACGGCGTCGTCCTGATCCTCCTCGGGCTCGACCTCGTCGAGCGCCAGAGTGCCGTCGCCCGAGACCTCGGGCACGGCGTGCAGGCGGTACCGGAGGGAGTCGCCCGGCGAGAACGGCACGGCGTCGAGCAGGCCCGAGAAGGCGGGAGCGGCCATCCCGGTCGCGGCGGCACGCACCCGCTCGCGCAGGCGCTCGAGCTCCTCCTCGCCGAAGCGCGGCTGCACCACCTCGCGGTAGCGCTTGCCGCCCACCCCGCCCGAGACGAACAGCAGCTTGGCGCCGCCGCGCGCCGCCTGCCCCGCCGCCTCGATGGCGCCGCTCGCGACGGCGAGCTGATAGCTGCCCAGCTGCGCGTGCTCGGCGACCGCGGACTTCGGGGGGATGCTGCGGCCGGTCTTGAGATCCACGATCGTCACGGAGCCGTCGGCCGCGCGCTCGACGCGGTCGATCGAGCCCCGCACGCGCGCCGGAGGTACTCCGATCTCGAACTGCTGCTCGCGCCCGAGCACCTCTCCTCCGCCTCGCGGAAGTCGACCAGGTACTCGGCGAGCCCTTCGACCAGGCGCCGGGTCAGCCGCTTCTGCCGCTCGCCCAGCCAGGGCGATTCGAACACCAGCTCTGGCCAGCGCGACTCGAGCTGAGTCCACAGCGTCTCGGTGTCGGGCTCGGCGGCGTTCTCGAGCACCCAGTGCACCAGGGTGCCGACGCCCATGGCCGTGCTCGTGGTCGAACCCGACACGGCATCGACGAACCAGTTGAGCGGCGAGCTCTCGAACGCCTCCAGACGGCTCGGCGAGACCGAGACCGGCCGCTCCGGGTCGTCCAGCTCGAACAGCGGCTCGCTCGTCGAGGGCTCGAGGACGCCGTACCAGGAGGAGGGATCGGCACCGGGCACCTCGGCGAGCGCCAGGGCCCGCAGTCCGCGGATCGCCGCGGGTGCGTCGGGCGAGTCCGGAGTGGTCGCCGTGCGCCGCAGCGCCGCGACCGCTCCGCGCAGGGTGAGGGGCACCGCGGAGGCGGCGTCGAGGTGCGGTGCATCGGGAGGCGTGAGCCGGAAGAAGAGGGACGGGGTCTCGTCCTCGCCGGCGACCGCGCTGAGCACGAGCTGCCGGCGGGCGCGCGAGGCGGCCAGTGCGAACATCCGCAGCTCGTCGTCGAGGGTGGCCTTGCGCCCGTCCAGCGGCAGGCCGCCCTCGCCGCGGGCGGCGCGGACGAGGCCGTCGGGGTCGAGCAGGGAGCCGCGCTGCCGGAGGTTGGGCCACACGCCGTCCTGCAGCCGGGCGATGACGACCACGTCGAACTCGAGTCCGACGACGGAGGAGGGCGTGCCGATGAGCACCGCGTCGTCGACCGAGCGCGGCGCCAGGGTGTCCTCCGGGACCTCCGCCTCGAGGATCTCGGTGACGAAGCCGATCGCGGAGGATCCGGCGGCCCGCTCGACGAAGCGCCGCGCGGCGCTGAAGAGGGCGACGACGCCGTCGAGGTTGCGGTTCGCCTCGGCGGCGGTGAGCCCGGTGCCCAGGGCGAGCTCGCGCCACGACGAGGCGACGCGGCTCGACTCCCACGCCGACCAGAGGAGCTCCTCGATCGAGCCGTGCTCGGCGTGGAGGCGCCGCACACGGTCGATGGTGACGGCGAGGCGCTCGGCCTGGCGGGCGGGGGCGGAGTCGATGGTGGCGAAGCGCCCGGTGGCCGAGAGTGCCTCGACCAGCAGCGCGTCGCTGGGGCGGATGCCGTCGCCGGCGAGCTCCTCGGCGCGCAGGGCGAGCCGGAGGCGGCGGAGCCCGAGCCGGTCGACGCCGCCGAAGGGCCCGAGCAGGAGCTCGGACGCGAGCGCCGCATCGAGGGGCCTCTCGCCGATCGCGACGCCGACGAGCACGAGCAGGGCGCGCGCGGCGTGGTCGTCCCGCAGGGCCCGGCCGGCCAGGACGGACCGCGTGGGCACCTCGGCCACGGCGAGCGCCTTCACGAGCGGCTGCACCGCCGCCCCGGAGCGCACGACGACGGCCATCCGGTGCCACGGGACCCCGTCGCGCAGCCGGCGCTCGCGCAGGAGCCGCGCGAGTGTCGCCGCCTCGCGCGCGGGGGTAGGCGCCTGGAGGACGAGGATCGGCTCCGGGGCGCCCCCCGCCTCGTCCTCGGCGACGGCGGTGCGCTGCCGGCCGGCGGCGGCCGTGCCGATCCTCTGCACGGCGCGCGTGACGAGCGCCCGCAGCTCGGCGCCGTGACGGTGGACCCGCTCGAGGACGAGCGTCTCGGCGCCCTCGACCCCGATGCTCGACGAGAAGCGGCCGAGCGTGTCGGAGGAGGCGCCGCGGTAGGCGCTGGTCGCCACGTCCGGGTCGCCGAAGGCGATGATCGTCACCCCGCGCGCGGCGAGGGCCCGCAGCAGCACGACGGTGGACTCGCTCGCCTCCTGCAGGTCGTCGACGATCACGAGCCGGAGCGCGGTGATCCGCTCGCCCCCGCCACCCGCGCGGATCGTCTCGGCGGCGAAGGCCGCGAACTCGGCGGCGTCGAGCTTGGTGCCCGCGTCGGGGGACATCCAGTCGACGACCTCCCGGAACTCCTCGAGCACCTCGGCGGCCGCGGCCCACTCGCCCCGCTCGGCGTCGACGGCGAGCGCGCGTACGGCGGCGGTGTCGAGGCCGTGCTCGGTCGCGCGCATGCCGAACTCGCGCAGCTCGGTGCGGAAGGTGCGGAGCCGGAGGACCTCCGGGCCGAACTCGTCCGGCCAGCGCGGGCCCGTGCCCTCCTCGAGGTGGCCCTCGATCAGCTCCGAGAGCAGGACGTCCTGCTCGCCGCCGGTGAGCAGGGTCGGCCGCTCGACGCCGAGCTCCTTCGCGGAGGCGGTGACCGCCTCGAACGCCAGCGACGTCGCCGTGCGCGCCAGCGGCCCCCGCGTCGGCACGCCGATCCGGAGCGCCAGGACGTCGCGCAGTGCGGTGGCGGCCGTGCGACTGGCCGCCAGCACCGCGACCGACTCCGGCGCGTACCGCCGCTCGAGGATCCGGTCGGCGACGAGCTCGACGAGCGTCGTGGTCTTGCCGGACCCCGGGGCTCCGAGCACGGCCGCGCTCCGCCCGTCCGGCAGGGAGAGGACCGCCTGCTGCGAGGCGTCGAGCCGCACGCGCGCACCGCCGGACTCCCGCTCCTGGACGGAGGACGGGGAGGCGGAGGACGAGGCGGTGACGGGCACCCCACCACGCTAGCCACCACCGCCGACACTCCCCGACGACCGGGCGGACGGCACCCGGAGCCCCGATCCGCTCAGCGCGAAACCCGCGTCGGCGCTCTCGCACGGTGCCGTATCGTGACAGCCACGTCCCTCCTCCCGAAAGGCAACTGCTGGTGGAAATCCGTATCGGAATCGTCAACACCCCGCGAGAGCTCAACTTCGAGTCCTCGATGTCCGCGACCGAGGTCGAGAAGACGGTCACCACCGCTCTCGAGGCCGGTGCGAAGGTCCTGCGCCTGCGCGACGAGAAGGGCAAGATCTACATCGTCCCCACCGACACCATCGCCTTCGTCGAGCTCGGCTCCGAGGAGTCGCGCCGAGTCGGCTTCGTCGCCTAGCCCCTCCGGGAACGTCGTGGAGCTCCTCTTCGTCACGATCGGAGGAGTGCTGCTCGGTCTGGCCGCGCGGTACTCGCTCCCGCACCGGCACCTGCACGGCGCCGTGCTCGTCCCGGCCCTCGGCGGCGTCGTCGCCGCCGTGCTCTGGGTGGCGCTGACCTGGGCGGGCCTCCCTTGGGACGGCGGGCTGATCTGGGTCCTCGCACTGGCACTCACCGCGATCGCCGTGGTGGTCGCCGACCTGGCCCTCGGCCGGGCCCGCGCCCGCCGCGACGACGCCTCCCTCGAGGCGATGCTCGCGGGGCGGGTCGCCGCGCAGTAAGAACGCACCACCACGAACGGCGCGGGAGTCCTCGACTCCCGCGCCGTTCGTCGTGCCGGGCCCGCTTCAGGCCGGTGACGGCGCCATCGGCGAGGTGGCCACCAGCGCCTCGGCCATCGCCGCCCGGATCGGCTCCACTATCGGCAGGCGCCCCGCGAACTCCGCCGCGAGCAGCTCGGCCGCCGCGCTCAGAGGCCCGCCGCCGATGATCACCGCCTCGGCCCCGGCCGCCTCCGCCCGCAGCACCGCCTCGCGCAGCTCGGCGTGCAGCCGGACCGGATCGCGCAACTGCTCCGCGTCCGAGGCGGTGAGGAAGCATCCTGCGTAGTCCCGGGGGTCCCCGGCCGACGCGACCAGCGCCCGCAGCGTCCCCTCGAGCCGGGACGTGGTCGTCGCGATCGCGAAGCGCCGCCCGGTCGCACCGGCCGCGCGCACGGCGGCCGCACCGATGCCGACCACCGGCAGTCCGGTGGCCTCCGCCGCCTCCGCCGCTCCCGGATCGCCGAACGCCGCGACCACGAGGGCCGCAGGGTCGTGCAGCAGCACCGAGCGCCGGGCGGAAGCGACCACCTCGCCGGCCGATGCCGCCAGTGCCGCCGGATCGGTGATGATCGACGGCCCCCGCTCCGCCGTCTCCCCCACGACGTGCACCTCCTCACCGCGCACGGCGTCCCGGGCGATCGCCACGAGCAGCCGCGTGGTCTCGGCCGAGGTGTTCGGGTTCAGGACGACGAGGGTGCGGCTCATCGTCAGTCCTCCGCCATCGGCCGGCCGACCGTCTCGCGCGGGAACTGCACGGCGATCGCGCAGATCGCGAAGAGCCCGGCCAGCAGGGCGAACATGCCCCCGACGCCCGACGCGTCCAGCACTGCTCCCGCGAGGAGCGGGAAGAGGCCGCCCGACAGGGAGCCGAGCGCCAGGATCACGGAGGTGCCGAGCCCGCGGATCCGCGTCGGGTACTGCTCAGGAGCGAAGAGCCAGATGGTGGTGTTGAGCACGATCACCGAGAAGTTGAAGAGGAAGCCGAACGCCAGCACCAGCGCGATCGTCGTGCCGAGGAAGCCGAAGCCGAGACCCGCGCCGACGCCCAGGATCGCGGCGACGGTGAGCGTGAGCTTGCGGGGCAGGCGCTGGGCCGCGAGAGCCGCCACGAGCGCTCCGACGAGGGAGCCCGACTGCATCACGAGGGTATACCAGAGGGCGCTGGTGATGTCGAAGCCGCGGGAGGTCAGGATCAGCGGGATCAGGGTCAGCATCGAGATCTGGGCCGCGTAGGACATGCAGACGGCGACACCGAGGGCGATCGTGGTGCGGCGGTGCCGGCGTCCGAAGAGCTCGGTCCACCGGGGAGTCGCGGGGACCGTGACGGCAGCGGCTCCAGCGGTCCCGAGGTAGTCGACCTCCTCCTGGAGCGGCCGGTGCAGCCTGCCCTGAGCGAGCCGGTTGATCACCGTGTTGGCCTCGGCGGTCCTGCCGCGGGCGGCGAGGTAGCGGGGCGTCTCGGGCAGGGCGCGGCGGTAGAGGACGACGGCCAGCGCGGGCACCACGAGCAGACCGAAGAGCCAGCGCCAGCGGTCGTCCCCGGTGAAGACCGAGAAGACGATCACGCCGAACAGCGGCGCCAGCATGTTGCCCAGTCCGGCGGCGGCGACATTGATGAGGCCGACGGCGGTGCCGCGGTGCTTCGCCGAGAAGAACTCGGCCAGCATGATCACCGCGGTCGCGATCTCGCCGCCGAGACCCAGACCCACGAGGAAGCGGGCGGCGACGAGGATCTCGTAGCTCGGTGCGAGCGCGCAGAGCAGGCTGCCGACGGCGAAGACCAGGAGGTTCGCGCCGAGCAGCGTGCGGCGCCCGACGCGGTCCATGACCACTCCCGCCAGCACGCGCCCGAGGGCGACGGCGGTGAACGTGGCGGTGTTGAGCAGCCCGAGCTCGGCTCCCGCGAGGCCCCAGTCCGCTGCGAGCACCGGGCCCGCGACTCCCACCGTGTTCTGCTCGATCGCGTCGAAGAACACCCCGAAGAGGATCATCGCCACGATGCCGACGTGGGCGCCGGTGATCCCGATGCGCGAGTACGCGGCTTCGATGCGGTCTCCCGTCGTCGTCGTCGAGGGCGGCGGGTCCGTGACGGTGCTCATGAGCGAGTCCTTCCGAGAGATGAGGTGCTTGGTATACCGAAGCACGACCGCCACGCTACGGTCGCTCACCCTCCTCCATGTTTCGCCCGCGTGAAATCGCTGTTACGGCTGCCGCCGCGCCTCGCCCGAACGCCCGCTACCCTGTCCCCGTCCCCCCTCCGGTAGACCGAGGAGCAGCGATGCCCGAGAAGACCCCCGTCAAGACGATGTCGCAGTCCGTCTACGAGGAGCTGCGGCGCCGGATCCTCGACGGGCGCCTGCCCGCCGGCGAGCCGATCCGGGAGCGCGATCTCGCCGCCGAGCTCGCGGTCTCGCGCGTGCCGATCCGCGAGGCGCTCCCCTGGCTCGAGCTGGCGGGGCTGGTCACGGTGCGCCCGCGCAGCAGCGCCGTGGTGACCGTCGTGACCCGGCGCGACGTCGACGAGCTCTACGACATCCGCTCGGCACTCGAGCCCCTCATCGCGCGGACGGCGGCCGAGGCGGTCGCCAGAGGGGCGGACGCCTCGGCCCTCGTGGCGGTGGTGACCGACGCCGGAGCGGCCCTCGCCGACGGCGATCTCGCGCGCTTCCACTCCGAGAGCGGCAGGATCCACGGTGCGATCGAGGCGATCGCCGGCAACCGGCTCCTGATCTCGACCATGGGTCCGCTCGACGAGCGCAGCAACCGCCTCAACATCGCCAACATCCAGGCGGAGCCGGGGGTGCGCCACGACGAGCACGTGCGGCTCGCCCAGGCGGTCGCCGCGGGGGACGCCCGCCTCGCCTCCTCCGTCGCGCACGCCCACGTCGAGTGGGGGCGGCAGCGGACGATCGCGACCCTCGCCGACGTTCCCGGCTTCTGGGCGGAGTGACGCGCAGGGCCCGGCGGACGGGATCCCGCGTCGCTCCGCCGGTCGCCGCGCCCTAGGCGGTCAGGCCGAGGGCGTCCATCCGCCGGGTGTGCGAGGCGATCAGCTCGGTGAACACGGGTTCGATGCGCGACTCGTCCGAGTCGTGGTTGCCCGAGCCCATCAGCGCCGAGCGCGCGACCAGGAGGGTGTCGCCGACGAGCCGGCGACCCCAGACGGCCAGCCGCGAGCCGAGACGGTCGTCGGCGGCGATCTCGCGGCGGAGGATCGTGATGAGCCCGTCGATCCCGGTGTCGGCGCCGAGGGTCTGCGCGATGCGCGGTCCGACGTCGCTCGGCAGTCCTCCCGTGAGGCGGATGAAGAAGTCGTCGAGCAGCCCCGCCGTGATGTAGGCCGAGAGCAGCGTCTCGTGCAGGTCCGCGCCCCGCGTCAAGTGCTCGAACGTGTCGATCGCGGGACGGAACGGAGCCATGGCCTCCCACGGCTCCACGTCGCGTCGGCGCAGTTCGGCGACGACCGCATGGTGCTTCGACAGGGCGGTGCCGGCGGCGGCCGAGATCGCCTCCTTGTCGGCGAGGTCGTCGGTGCCCGCCACCGCGCGGGCGAGGGCCTCGAAGATAGCGAGCTGGAGGTAGGCCACCTGCCCGAGGTAGGGCAGGACCTCGGGAGTGAGGTCGGCCAGGTCGACGCGGTCGCGCTTGGCGGACTCGCCCCTCGGGGTCAGGCGCGGGGTGTCGCCGGAGGGACGTCGGCGTCGGAACCAGGCTGCCATGGGCCCAGCTTAGAGCGAGGGCGCTCCGCCCCGCCGACGCCCTCCGGGGCGCGAGAGGCGGGTGCCGGTAGACTCGCCGGGATGTCACCGGCGCTGGATCGGTGACCCTGCGCCCGGAGTCGTACAGGGGCGTAGACCGTTCGACACGACAGGCGCTTCACTCCCGTGACTTTCTCCGATCTCAACATCGACGACGACATCGTCGCCGCACTCGCCGCCAAGGGCATCCTCGAGCCGTTCCCCATCCAGGAGCAGACGATCCCCCTGGCCCTGCAGAAGCAGGACATCATCGGCCAGGCCAAGACCGGCACCGGCAAGACCTTCGGCTTCGGCCTCCCCCTCATCCAGGCGCTGGGCACCGACCCGGAGCCGGGTGTGAAGGCGCTCATCGTGGTCCCGACCCGCGAGCTCGCCGTCCAGGTGACCGAGGACATCGAGCTCGCGGCCTCGAACCGCCCCACCAAGATCGTCTCGATCTACGGCGGCAAGGCGTACGAGGGCCAGATCGAGCAGCTGAAGGCGGGCGCGCAGATCGTCGTCGGCACCCCGGGGCGCCTCCTCGACCTCGCCGGTCAGCGCCTGCTGTCGCTCGCGAACGTCCAGGTCATGGTGCTCGACGAGGCCGACAAGATGCTCGACCTCGGCTTCCTCTCGGACATCGAGAAACTGTTCGCGCAGACGCCGCAGACCCGCCACACCATGCTCTTCTCGGCGACGATGCCCGGCGCGATCGTCGCGCTCGCCCGCCGCTTCATGAACAAGCCGATCCACATCCGCGCGACCGACCCCGACGAGGGCATCACGCAGGCGAACATCAAGCACATCGTCTACCGGGCGCACTCGCTCGACAAGGACGAGGTCATCGCGCGCATCCTGCAGTCGGAGGGCCGCGGCAAGACCGTCATCTTCACCCGCACCAAGCGCGCCGCGGCCCGCATCGTCGAGGAGCTGAACGACCGCGGCTTCAACGCCGCCGCCGTCCACGGCGACCTGAACCAGGAGCAGCGCGAGCGGGCGATGGCCGCGTTCAAGGCCGGCAAGAAGGACATCCTGATCGCCACCGACGTCGCCGCCCGCGGCATCGACGTGAACGATGTCACCCACGTCATCAACCACACGATCCCGGACGACGACCAGACCTACCTGCACCGCGTCGGCCGCACCGGCCGCGCGGGCAAGACCGGCATCGCGGTCACGTTCGTCGACTGGGAGGACCTGCACAAGTGGGCCCTCATCAACCGGGCGCTCGAGTTCGGTCAGCCCGACCCGGTCGAGACCTACTCGTCGTCGCCGCACCTCTACACCGACCTCGACATCCCCGTGGGCACGAAGGGCCGGCTCAAGCCGACGCCGATCCCCGCGGAGGCGAAGGCCGACGCCCAGCCCGAGCGCAGCACGCGGCAGCGCGAGCCGCGCGAGCCCCGCGAGGGCCGCGAGGGCCGCGAGCCCCGTCGTCGCAGCCGCGGCTCGTCCGAGCAGACCGAGGCCGCCGCGTCCGATGCGGGCCAGGCCCCCTCGAGCGAGAGCAAGGAGCACCACGACGGCAACAGCGAGCCGCGCCGTCGCACCCGCCAGCGCCGCCGGGGCCCGCGTCCCGACGCCCAGGTCTGACCCGCAGACCCCCTCGACCCCCTCCGCGAGCGATCGCGCGAGGGGGTTCGTCGTCTCCGGAGGGGCGGGCCCGCTCAGTTCCGGGCGGCGGCGCGGATCGCGTCCACCGTCGCGCGCGGCGTCGTGTTCTCGCCGATCCGGTTGGGCTTGCCCGTGCCGTGGTAGTCGCTCGACCCGGTCGTGACCAGGCCGTACCGCTGCGCGAGCTCGCGCAGCCTGCGCTTGCCGTCGGCGGTGTTCTCGCGGTGCTCGACCTCGAGGCCGAACAGCCCCGCGTCGACGAGGTCCGGGAGCATCGACTCCACCACGATGCCGCGGGTGCTGGTGGCCGGGTGCGCGATCACGGGGACGCCTCCCGCCGCGCGCACCAGGCGGACCGCGTCGACCGGATCGGGTGCGTAGTGCGGCCGGTAGTACCCGCCCCGCCAGTCGAGGATCCCCGCGAACGCGGCCGAGCGATCGGTCGCGAGACCGCGGGCCACGAGAGCGTCGGCGATGTGCGGGCGCCCGATCGTGGAGCCGGGGGACGTCTGCGCCAGGACGTCGTCCCAGGTGAGGTCGTAGTCGACGGCGATCGCGGTGACGATCGCCTCGGCGCGGTGCATCCGCTCGGAGCGGATCCGCGCGGTCTCGGCGACCAGGCCCGGATCCTCCGGATCGACGAGGTACGCGAGCACGTGCACGCTCGCCCAGCCGACCCGCGACGAGAGCTCCATGCCGGGGAGCAGCTCGATCCCCGCCGCGTCGGCGGCGGCGCGAGCGGCCGCCCATCCGCCGGTCGAGTCGTGGTCGGTCAGGGCGACGCCCGCGAGACCCGCGTCGGCGGCCGCGCGCACGAGCACCTCGGGCGGCTCGGTGCCGTCGGACACGAGGGAGTGGGTGTGGAGGTCGAACCCGCCTCCCGCGACATGCATGCCGCCCATCGTAGACGCGCGTCCTGCGCCTGCGGCCGGGAGGATGCCCTACCCTGAGCCGGGATGGGGACGAGACTGGTGAAGTTCGCGGTGGCCGCTGCAGTGGCGATCGTCCTGCTCGTGGCGACCGCTCCCGGCTTCTTCGGACTCGCCCGCGAGGCCCCGTTCGCGCAGCTCGTGTCGTTCCGCCTCGGGACGGCCCTCGGCGCCGTCGTCGTGGCCCTGGTGGTCGTCGTCGTGGCGGTCCTCGTGCCGCCCGTGCGCCGCCTCGCCCTCGCGCTGGCGGCCCTCGGAGTCGTCTTCGCCGTGGTCCTCGCGGGGCTGCAGGGCGTGCGGGGCTACGAGGACAGCGCCCCTCGCGCGCACCGCCTCGCCGATCTGCGCATCCTCACCTGGAACACGCTGGACTCGGTCGCCGTCGCGGACGTCGTCGCGCTCGCGGACGAGAGCGCCGTCGACGCCCTCGCCCTCGTCGAGGTCTCGGAGGCACCGGCTCAGGAGATCGCCGCCGCGCTCGCCGCCGCCGGCCGCCCGATGACCCTGCACTACGCCGCGGGCGGAGGAGGGATCGCCGGCACGGCGCTCCTGCTCGCCCCGTCGCTGGGCGCCTATGCGGTCGATCCCGGCAGCACGCCGACCGGCACCCTGCCCTCGCTCGTCGTCCGGCCGGACACCCCCGAGCGCCCGGTGATCGCCGCCGTTCACGCCGCACCGCCGATCCCCGCCCTGATGGCCGACTGGCGCAGCGACCTCTCGCGCCTCGCCGCGCTCTGCAGCACCGAGGAGGACGTGGTCGTGGTCGGCGACCTCAACTCCACCCTCGACCACTGGTCCGGGCTCCCGGGTACGGCCGACCTCGGCGGCTGCAGCGACGCGGCCGCGCTCGCGGGCGGCGGCGGCACCGGCACCTGGCCCGCCTCCGTCCCCGCCGCGCTCGGCGCCCCGATCGACCACGTGCTCTTCTCGGGACGCCGCGAGGTCTCGGGCTACGTCGTCGTCGACGACCGCGACGACGCCGGGAGCGACCACCGCCCCGTGCTCGTGCAGCTGTCCGTGCGGGGCATGGTCAAGGACTCCTCCTGACCCCCTCCTCCGCCCGCCGAGGAGGAGAATGGGGTCATGACGAACACGGACGAGCAGACCACCCCGACGCCCGACCCCGCCGCAGCACCCACCCCCCGCGCGACCGCGAACCGCTCGACGACCCCCGCCTCGGACCGCTTCCGCGACTTCATCGCCGCGGGCTGGGCCGACCGCGAGGAGCCGCTGCCGGAGCCCCGCGAGCAGGCCTCCTTCGCCGCCTCCCGACGCGACCGGCTCTCGGCGCTGCACCTCGGCGAGCGCGTGGTCGTCCCCGCCGGGCGGCTCAAGCAGCGCGCCAACGACACCGACTACCCGTTCCGCGCGCACTCCGCCTTCGCCTGGCTGACCGGCTGGGGCGCCGACTCCGAGCCGGGCGCCGTCCTGGTGCTCGAGCCGGGCGAGTCGGGCCACTCGGCGGTGCTCTACTTCCGCGAGCGCGCCGGACGCGACTCCGACGAGTTCTACGCGAACCCCGAGATCGGCGAGTTCTGGATCGGCCCCCGTCCCTCGCTCGCGCAGGTGTCGGCCGACCTCGGCCTCGAGGCCCGCGGCATCGACGAGCTCGACGCCGTGCTGGACTCCGCGGACGACGTGGCCGTGGCCGTCCTCCGCGAGGCCGACCCTCTGGTGGCGGAGCGCCTGGCCGGGCGCACCTCCGCCGACTCGGACGCCGCCCTCGAGCGGGACCTCAGCGAGCTGCGGCTCGTCAAGGACTCCTACGAGATCGCCGAGCTGCGCGCCGCGGTCGACGCCACGGGCCGCGGCTTCGAGGACGTGCTCTCGGATCTGCCGCGCATCATCGCCCACGAGCGCGGCGAGCGCCTGATCGAGGGCGTCTTCAACGGACGCGCTCGCGCCGACGGCAACGCAGTGGGCTACGACACGATCGCGGCGGCCGGACCGCACGCGTGCATCCTGCACTGGACCCGCAACGACGGACCGGTGCGCCCCGGCGAGCTCGTGCTGCTGGATGCCGGAGTGGAGCAGGAGAGCTACTACACCGCCGACATCACCCGCACCTTCCCGGTCGACGGCGTCTACACCGACGCGCAGCGCCGGGTGCACGAGACGGTGCGGGAGGCGGCGGACGCGGCCTTCGCGATCGTCCGCCCGGGCATCCGCTTCCGCGACGTGCACGCGGCGGCGATGGCCGTGATCGCCCGCCGGACCGCCGAGTGGGGTCTGCTGCCGGTCAGCGCCGAGGAGGCGCTCGAGGCCGACAACCAGCAGCACCGCCGCTACATGGTGCACGGCACGAGCCACCACCTGGGTCTCGACGTGCACGACTGCGCGAAGGCCCGCCGCGAGATGTACCTCGACGGAGTCGTCGGGGCCGGCATGGTCTTCACCATCGAGCCCGGCCTCTACTTCCAGCCCGACGATCTCACCGTGCCGGAGGAGCTGCGCGGCATCGGCGTCCGCATCGAGGACGACGTGCTGGTCACCGAGGACGGCGCCGAGAACCTCTCGGTCGGCATCCCGCGCTCCGCCGACGAGATCGAGGCGTGGATGGCGCGGCTGGCGGGCTGAGTCCGGCCCCCGATCGTCGGGTCGGGCGGTTCGACGAGCCCGTCAGGCGGCGAGCGCCTGCGGGACTGCTCGTGCCGCGGCGAGACCCTCGAGGAGCGCCGCGAGCTGACCGGCCGGCGCCTTCGGGTCCTCCGGGTGCCACTGCACGCCGACGATCGGCGCGCTGAGGTGCTCGATCGCCTCGACGACGCCGTCCTCGGCGCGCGCCACCACCGAGAGGCCCGGGGCGAGCACGTCGACGGCCTGGTGGTGCGCGCTCTGGACCGCCAGGACCTCGGCGCCGAAGAGTCCGGCGAGCGTCGAGGCGGGAGCGATCTCGACCGCGTGGCCGTGCATCCGCTCGTGGGCGGGAGCGGCCGCGTTGACGTGCGCGGCACCCGGCCCGAGATCGGGGACGAGCGTGCCGCCGAGGGCGACGTTGACGATCTGGAGGCCGCGGCAGATGCCCAGGAGCGGCGTGCGCCGGGCGAGAGCGCGGTGCACGAGGGCGATCTGCGCCTCGTCGGCCCGTTCCGCGTGCGGGCCCTCGCCGGGATAGCCCCGGTCCGCTCCGTAGCGCTCGGGGGCGATGTCCTCGCCGCCGGCCAGCACGATCGCGTCGGCGCCGTCGGTCTCGGCGAGGAGGCGGGCGGCGCCCAGGTCCTCGGCGGCGTAGCGCTGCGCCTCCCAGCCGAGCTCGCGGGCGAGCGTCAGCAGCCGGCCGTTGAGGATCTGCACGTAGGCGTGGTAGTCGTCGCGGCCGGGGCGGGTCCGGGCGACCTCCACGATGGCGAGCGAGCGGGTCATGCGCTCCATCCTGCGCGGGGCGCGGATCGCGGTCGAGTCGGGGCGACACGCTCCGTAACACGGGGGCCGTACGATCACGGAGTGACCTCCGCTCCCCCGCCCCCGCCGGAGCGGCTGCAGCGCGTCCGTGCCGACGTCTCGGTCCTCGCCGGCCTCACCTCGGAGCGGCAGGTCCGCCCGTTGCGCGAGGCCGCGGACCGCGTGGCTGCGGACCCGGAGGCCGACTCCGACGCCCTGCTCTCGGCGATCGAGTCCCTGACGGCGCTCCTCGCCCGCGCGGAGGCGCAGCTGAGCGGACTGGAGCGCTCGGTGCGGGACGATCTCGCCCGGGCCGACACGCTCTCCGACGTCCGGACCGCCGCCCAGGTCTCGTCGGCCGCCGACGTCGCCGTCGCGGGCGCCGCCGCGCGGGCGCTCCTGCTCGACGCGGACGAGGCCCGCGCGGCAGGGGCGCGCCACGATCCGGCGGCGGTCCTCGCGCTGCTGCTCGAGGCCGACGCCGCGCTGGACGCGGTCGTCGCCGGATACCGCGATCCGCACGCGCAGGCCGAGCGCCAGCTCATGCTCTTCGAGGCGGCGCGGACCGCGGCCAGGCTCGGCGCCGACGCCGTGGCCCTCCTCGCGCTCGTCCACGGCGACAGGATCACCGCGGCGCCCCGGATCCTCGCGGAGGAGACCGGCGAGCAGCTGGCCGCGGCGGCGCGACTCGCCGCCGGGGATCCGGCTGCGGCTCTCGAGCAGGCCCGGGGGGCGGCCGACCGCTCGCGCTCGGCTCTGGACGAGGCGCTCGTCGATCTCGACGGCCCGCCGGCGGCCGTGCCCGCCACCCCGGGCGCCGACGCCTCACTGGGCGCGCTCCCGACGGTCTGAGGGTCCCGCGTGCCGCGTGCCATAGTGAGGGGCATGGCGTCCTTCCTCGTTGTCCCGCAGTGGCAGGGTTCGGCGTCGACCCGCGCGATGCGCCTGGTCGACGGCGCCGAGGCGATCCGCGGCGATCTGCCCTCCTCCGCCACCGTCGCCGTCGAGATCCCCGCCGAGGCGGGCGACGCGCAGGACACCGGGATCCGCCGCTACGCCTCCGTCGCGACGACCGCCGAGCGGATCCGCGAGGCGCTCGCCGGCCGGCCCGGCCCCGTGATCACGATCGGGGGCGACTGCGGCGTCGAGTTCGCCGCGATCGGCCACGCCGTCCGCACCGCCGAGGGGCCGGTCGCACTCGTCTGGCTCGACGCGCATCCGGATGCGAACACCCCCGCCACGTCTCCCAGCGGCGCCTTCTCGGGCATGGTCCTCTCGGCCGTCCTCGGCCGCGGCGTCGGCCTGCTCAGCGCGGGCGCCGGGGAGCGCGTCGAGGACTCGAGCGTCGTCCTCGGCGCCGTGCGCTCGATCGACCCGGGCGAGATCGAGGGACTCCTCGAGCGCGGTGCGCAGAGCCTCTCCGCCGACGAGCTCGATCCCGAGTCGCTCGTCGCGGCCGTCGAGGCCACCGGCGCGCGCTCCGTCTACGTGCACATCGACCTCGACGTCCTGGACCCGGCCGAGATCGCCGGGCTGTTCGACCCGGTGCCCTTCGGCGTCCCCGCGGCCCGGCTCGTCGCGAGCCTCGAGGCGCTGCGCGCCCGCTTCCCGCTCGCCGGCGCCGGAGTCACGTCCTTCGCCCCCGTCTCCCCCGCGGCCGCGGTCGACGACCTGCCCACGATCCTCCGCCTGCTCGGCGCGCTGGCCCGCGGGGCCTGAGCGACCACTCGGAATGCGGACCGTCGGACGGCGCGATGTCGGCGGCACCGGGCAGGATGGTCGGACGCGACCGAGCGGAGGACCGACGTGCGAGAGCCCAGCGTGAGCGAACCCCGCGAGAGTGAGCCCCCAGTGAGCGAGCCCCGCGAGAGCGAGCGGGGCGCGAGCGGCGAGCGACCGCGCGTGCGCACGGAACGGCGCGGGCACGTGCTCGAGATCGTCCTCGACCGCCCCGAGAAGCGCAACGCCGCCGATCTCGCGATGCTCACCGCCCTGGCCGGGGCGTACGGCGAGCTCGACCGCGACCCCGAGCTGCGCGTCGGCGTCGTCCTCGCCGCGGGCGAGCACTTCACCGCCGGGCTCGACCTCGCCGACATCGGCCCGCGGGTCGCCTCCGGCGGACTGGACTTCGTTCCCGAGGGCGGCCTCGACCCGTGGGGACTGCGGACCCAACCCGTGTCCAAGCCCGTGGTCATCGGGCTGCAGGGCACGTGCCTGACGCTCGGCATCGAGCTCGCTCTCGCGAGCGACGTGGTGGTCGCGGAGGAGTCGACGAGCTTCGGCCAGATCGAGGTCGCCCGCGGCATCCTGCCGTTCGGCGGCGCCACGCTGCGCTTCCCGAGGGCCACCGGCTGGGGCGACGCCATGCGGTGGATCCTGACGGGCGACTCCTTCGACGCCGCCGAGGCGCACCGCATCGGACTCGTGCAGGAGGTCGTCAGCGACGGAGCGGCCGCCGGCGCCGCGCGAGCGATCGCCGAGCGGATCGCCGCCCAGGCGCCGCTCGCGGTGCAGGCGGCCCTCGCGAACGCCCGGCTCGCCCTGTCCTCCTCCGACGACCAGGCGGCGCGCGCTCTGCCCGCCGAGCTCGCCCGACTCGCCGCCTCCGAGGACGCCGGCATCGGACTGCGCGCCTTCCTCTCACGGACGACCGCGGAGTTCACCGGACGATGAGCGACGAGATCCTCGCCCCCGCGGCCGCCACCCGACCCGCCACGGCCTCCCACTCCGCCGAGCAGGCCTCCTCGCTCGAGTCGCAGCAGGAGCGCGCCGCCCGCCAGCTCGAGGTGCGCCTGCGCTACGGCGACCAGGTGTGGGAGCTGCGGGAGGTCGACCACTTCGCCGTCTTCTCCCGCGCGAGCCGAGCCCGACGGGCCGGGCGTGCGCTCGTCGCCTCCGGCTACGAGATCGCGATCTCCCGGCTGCGGCTTCGGCACGTCCTCGTCGCGAGCCACCACGCCGCGGTCCACGAGGAGGCCACCACGGCGTTCCTCCGCCAGGTCATCGACGCCGTCGAGAGCGAGGGCGGCCGCTACGACGGCTGGCGAGCCGAGATCGTGCCCGCCCACTGACCTCCCGCCGGCCGCGCCGGCACCCCCGCCGGGACGGAGCGCCCCGGCCAGCAGTCACGGGCGGACGCCCGAGAAGGATCCGGACACCATGAGCACCGAGAAGACCCCCGCCGACGAGTTCGACCTCATCGTCATCGGAGCGGGACCCGTGGGCGAGAACATCGCCGACCGGGCCGTCCAGGGCGGCCTCACCGCGGCGGTCGTCGAGAGCGAGCTCGTGGGCGGCGAGTGCTCGTACTGGGCCTGCATGCCCTCCAAGGCGCTGCTCAGGGCCCCCATGGCGCTGCGGGCCGCGCGCGACCTTCCCGGCGCCGCGCAGGCCGTGACCGGCGGCGTCGACGTCGCCGCGCTCCTCGCGCACCGCGACTCCGTCACGAGCGGCTTCGACGACCACGGCCAGGTGCAGTGGCTCGAGGGAGCGGGCATCGAGCTGGTGCGCGGGCACGGTCGCCTGAGCGGCGAGCGGGAGGTCACCGTGACCACCCCGGACGGCACCGAACGCGTCCTCCGCGCCCGGTCGGCCGTCGCCGTCGCGACCGGCACGACCGCCGTCGTCCCCGATATCCCCGGACTCCGCGACGCCGCTCCCTGGACGAGCCGCGAGGCGACCAGCGCCGAGACCGTGCCGCCCCGGCTCGTCGTCATCGGCGGCGGAGTGGTCGCACTCGAGATGGCCACCGCGTACGCGGGGATGGGCTCCTCCGTCACCCTGCTCGCGCGCAGCGGACTGCTCGCCCCCTTCGAGCCCTTCGCCGGGACGCTGGTCGGCGACTCGCTCCGCGGGCTCGGCGTCGACGTCCGCCTCGGAGCCTCGCCCGCCTCGGTCGAGCGCCGCGCCGACGGCACCGTCTCGGTCGTCCTCGAGGACGGCGGCACCGTCGAGGCCGACGAGATCCTCGCGGCCACCGGCCGGGCCCCGCACACCCGCGACGTCGGACTCGAGACGGTCGGCCTCGAGCCGGGCTCGTCCCTCACCGTCGACGACACGATGCTCGTGCTGGACGCCGACGGTGCGCCGATCGGCGGATCCACGCCGTGGCTCTACGGAGTGGGCGATGTGAACCACCGCGCCCTCCTCACCCACCAGGGCAAGTACCAGGCCCGCGCGGCGGGCGACGTCATCGTGGCCCGCGCCACCGGAGCCGAGGTGCACGACTCCCCGTGGGGCGCGCACGTCGCGACGGCCGACCACGAGGCGGTGCCCCAGGTCGTCTTCACCGATCCGGAGGTCGCCTCGGTCGGCCTCACCGCGGCGGCCGCCGAGAAGGCCGGCTACCGCACCCGCGTCGTCGACTACGAGATCGGCTCCGTCGCCGGAGCCTCGCTGGCCGCGGTCGGCTACACGGGCACCGCGCGCATGGTCGTCGACGAGGACCGCCGCGTCGTGCTGGGCGTCACGTTCGTGGGCAAGGAGGTCGGCGAGCTCCTCCACTCGGCCACGATCGCGGTCGTCGGCGAGGTGCCGCTGTCGCGGCTCTGGCACGCCGTCCCCTCCTACCCCACGATCAGCGAGGTGTGGCTGCGCCTGCTCGAGACCTACGGTCGCGAGAGCGCGTGAGCACGCTCCGCAGGGCGGTCTCGGCCGTCGCCCTCCATCCCGCGATCACCCGCCCCGGGTACCTCTTCGGGTGCGCGGTGGGGCTCGCGTGGGGCGCCGTGTGGAGCACCGGCCGGATCGAGCGCCGGAACGGCCTCGTGGTCTTCCGCGGCATGCCGGACTGGTCCTACGGCCGAGGCGGCTCGTGCGTCGGCACGAGCTACTTCACCGGCACCAACGCCTCCGACCGCGTCCTCGAGCACGAGGCCGTGCACAAGCAGCAGTGGAAGCGCTACGGGATGTGGTTCCCGTTCGCCTACCTCGTGGCGGGTCGCGATCCGCTGCGCAATCGATTCGAGATCGAAGCCGGTCTCGAGAAGGGCGGATACCTCCGTGGTCGCTGACATGAAGGGGCGCGTCGTCGTGCTCACCGGGGCGAGCTCCGGGATCGGGAGGATCGCCGCGGGCGAGCTGTCGCGTGCGGGGGCGACCGTCGCGGTCGTCGGCCGCAACGCCGAGCGCACCCGCTCGGTCGCCGCCGATGTCGGAGGAGTGCCCTTCGTGGCCGACTTCGACCGGCTCGACGACGTGCGCGCGCTCGCGGGTGCACTCCTCGAGCGATTCGACGGGATCGATGTGCTGGCGAACAACGCCGGCGGTCTCGTGTCGGAGCGGGGGGTGTCGGCCGACGGGTTCGAGCGGACGATCCAGAGCAATCACCTCGCGCCGTTCCTGCTGACCCGCCTGTTGCTGCCGCGCCTCATCGAAACGGGCGCCTCCCGCCCCGGGGCGCGCGTCGTCTCGACCGCGAGCGTCGCCAACCGGTTCGGGCGCCTGGATCTCGAGGACCTCGACCGGAAGAAGGGGCCGTGGCTGGGCGGATGGCGCGCCTACGGCACCTCCAAGCTCGCGACGATCCTGTTCATCCGCGAGCTGGCCGAGCGCCTGCTGCCGACAGCCGTGGACGCCTACTCGTTCCACCCCGGATTCGTGGCCACCGGCTTCGGCGCCGACTCCCGTCTGATGAAGACGCTGCAGACCCTGACCTCGGGCTCCTACGGCATCACCGCCGAAGCGGGGGCGGTGCCGCTGATCACGCTCTGCTCCGAGCCCGACGTCGGAGCCGCGAGCGGCACCTACTTCGACGGCCTGAAGCCCGGAGGCGCCGTCGCACCCCAGGCCCGCGACCGCCGCCTCGGCACCGACCTCTGGGACCTCTCGAGCAGCCTGGTCGGCGTGCCCCCGACCCTCTGAGCTCCTCCCGCACCCCTCCTGCAGGCGTATGCCTCGCAGAACCTCAGCTGCGGAGGGGGCCCGACGGCTGACAGCCGCGAGCCCCCCTCCTCACCTGACGTCGCGCAAGGGATGCAGCGGGTCGCAGAGGCGTCGTCTGCAAGGCGGACGAGCTCCGCACGGTGGAACCCTGCAGTGCGAGGACAACGCCGCAGACGGCGCCCCTCTTCAGTCCCCCAGCGGGTCGCAGGGGCGTCGTCTGCAAGGCGGACGAGCTCCGCACGGTGGAACCATGCAGTGCGAGGACAACGCCGCAGACGGCGTCCCCCTCCACCGGACCCCGAGCGGGTCGCAGGGGCGTCGCCTGCAAGGCGGACGAGCTCCGCACGGTGGAACCATGCGGTGCGAGGACAACGCCGCAGACGGCGTCCCCTCCACCGGACCCCGAGCGGGTCGCAGGGGCGTCGTCTGCAAGGCGGACGAGCTCCGCATGGTGGAACCATGCGGTACGAGGACAACGCCGCAGACGGCGTCCCTGCGGCCCGCTCGGTCAGTTGGCTTCGGAGCGGCCGAGGCGCCAATATCCCATGAACGCCACGCGCTTCCGGTCGACGCCGAGCTCGGTGACGAGGCAGCGGCGGATGCGCTTCACGGCGCCGGCCTCGCCGGCGATCCAGGCGTAGAGGCCGGGGTCCTTCGTCTCCTCGGGCACCTCCCACAGGATCTCGCTGTCGACGTCGACGTCGGACACCTCGACTCCGCGGTGGTGGGCCGTGAGGAACCGGGTCGCCCAGGTGCGGACGGAGGCGTCCAGCGCCGCTCCGCAGTCCGCTCCGCTCTCCCGGACGATCCAGGTGACGTGCACGCCCGCGGGGTGGCGCAGCTCGAGGCGGTCATCGGCGGTGGGCACCTCGAGGAACGCGGCTCCGGAGGCGTCTGCCGGCAGGCTCTCGAGGATCGCGCCGATCGCGGGCACGGCCGTCTCGTCACCGGCGAGCAGGAGCGAGGTGGCGGCTCCCGGGTGCCACTCGACACCGCCGCCGGGGAGCTCGGAGCGGGAGTCGGGGGCGATGATCACGACCTCGGCGCCCGGGGCGGCGGTGCCGACCCAGGCGGAGGCCGGGCCGGAGTCGCCGTGCGCGACGAAGTCGATGTCGACCTCGGACAGCTCGGGGCGCACGGCCCGGATCGTGTAGGTGCGCAGCGGGTTGCGCTGCTCGTCCGGCAGCGTGCGCCAGCGTCCGTACCAGTCGGCCGCGACGCCGTCGGGGGCGTCGAGGTCGGCGACGGAGGACAGGAAGGCGCGAGCGTCGGAGGTCGGGGTCGGCACCACCAGCTTGATGCGCTGGTCGGGGCCGGTGCAGCCGACGGAGTCGAGGTCGTCGCCCGTGAGGGTCACGCGGATGAAGTGCGGCGCGATCCTGGTCGCCCGTGCGACGGTCGCGAGGTACGGCCGGTAGGCCGGGCGGGCGGGGGCGGCGGTCGTCGGAGGCATCGCCTCAGTATCGCATAGTGAGGTGAGCCTCACCTAACTCCGAGAACGGAACGGGAGCGCGGGTCAGCGGGCGGCGTGCTCGGCCGAGACGCGCAGGCGAGCCTCGACGTCGGCGGCGAGCTCCGCGATCAGCGGGCCCGCTCCACCGATCCAGGCGCAGAAGTCGTGGCGCTCGTCTGCCCACGGGTAGTCGCCGTCGACGACGGACATCTCGCCGACCCAGGCGCGCACGGCGCGCTCGAGCGCCATGCCCCGACGGCAGAGACCGCCGGTGCCGGGGGCGCCGGACCGGGTGGAGCGCCCCAGCCACGTCACCGTGACGCGACCCGGCGCCGACAGGGGCGGCAGCCCGCGGGCGTCGTCGACCTCGACGAACACCTGGCCGCGCGCGTTGGCGGGGAGGGAGTCGAGCATGCTCTGGATCCACGGCACGACGGTCTCGTCGCCCGCGATCAGGAACTGCTTGACGCCCGTCGGCTCCAGGCCGTCGCGTCCCTCGAACATGCACATCGAGAGCAAGTATAGGCATGCCTTACCTAAGCGCCAAGCGATCCGACCTGATGATCCGCCGGGGTCTCACCACTGCGGAGGATGCCGCCGCTGCCAGCGCGCACGGCGCTCGAGCTGCGCTCCGATCGAGAGCAGCACCGCCTCGCCGCCGGGCCGCCCGATCAGCTGGATCCCCATGGGCAGACCGCCCTCGGTCATCGAGAGCGGCAGCGTGATCGCGGGCAGGCCGCTGACGTTCACGAAGGACGTGAACGGCGTGTACTGCACCTGCTGGGCGAAGTTGCGCTCCGGATCCTCCGCGTCGTACCAGCCGACGGGTCGCGGGGTCATCGTCATCGCGGGTGCCAGCACGGCGTCGAACGTCGAGAACGAGGCGATCACGGCGCGCTCGTAGGCGGTGAGGACCGAGGCCGCCTCGACGATGTCGCGCGCGCTGAGACTCCTGCCCTCGAGGACGAGCCAGCGGGTGAGCGGTTCGAGGAGCGCGAGATCCTCCGCGGTCTCGACCGGCAGCGTCGAGGCTCCGCTCTGCCAGAGCGTGCGGAAGGCGGCCGGGTACGCCGCGCTGGGCGGCAGCGACGCCTCCTCGAGGCCGTGCCCGAGGGCGGCGAGGGCGGCGACTCCCTCGTCGAAGGCGGCCTGCGCCTCGGGCTCCAGCCGGATGTCCTGCACGTCGTCCCAGGGGGACGCGGTGAGCACGCCGATCTGGAACCGGCCCTCGCCTCGGACCGCGGCACCGAGGAACGAGCCCTCCCGATCCTCCGGAGCCGCCACCGAATAGGGATGCGGGATCACGCCGTTGCGGCGCTCGAGCATCCCCTCGAGCAGGAGGCCCGCGTCGGCGACCGAGCGGGCGATCGGCCCGGCGACGACCAGACCGCCGACCCCGCCGACGCCGGACGTCGCCGGCACGCGGCCGCGCGAGGGCTTCAGCCCGACGAGCCCGCAGGCGGCGGCCGGGATGCGGATGGACCCGCCGCCGTCCGACGCCGGCGCGAAGGGCAGCAGTCCGGCGGCCACCGCCACCGCCGCTCCTCCGCTCGAGCCCCCGGCGCCGAGTCGGGTGTCCCACGGCGTGACAGCCGGCGGTCCCACGCGGCTCTCGGTGTAGGACGGCATGCCGAACTCGGGGGACGCCGTCTTGCCGAGGCTGATCGCCCCGGCCGCGTCGAGCACGTCGACGATCTCGTCCGAGACGTCCGGCACGAAGTCCTCGCGCAGTCGCGAGCCGGACGTGGTCCGCACCCCCCTGCGCCGCCACAGGTCCTTGTCGCCGCTCGCGAGCCCCCACAGGGCCGCGGTGCGCGGCAGGGCCCCGGAGGTGAGAGCCGCGGCCCGCTGCCGGGCGGCCTCGGGTGTCACCGTCGTGAACGCTCCGAGCTCCCCGTTCCACCGGTCGATGCGCGCGAGGTAGTGGTCGACGAGCTCGAGAGGCGAGACCTCTCCGCGCTGCAGCTGGTCCCACTGCTCCTGGGCGCTGAGGTGGTGGAGTTCGAACATGGGAACGACCCTATTCCGCCGCGCTCGAGAGCCGCGGGGAACAGGGTCGTCCGGGGTGCGAGGGTCAGGCGGCGCGCCTGCCGACCTCGCGGGTGCTCTCCTCGGCGCCGTGTCGGCCACCGGCCGGCACGACCGTGTCGCGGTCGACCCGCGCTCCGGTCGCGACGACGGCCGAGCCGCCGATGCGCGTGTAGCTGCCGATGCGGGCACCCGGGCCGATGATCGCCTCCGGCCCGACGTGCACGTTCGCGCCGATGAAGGCGCTGTGCCCGATCATCGCGTCACGGTCGATCCAGCTGCCGGCGCCGATCCACGCCCGCTCCCCGACCGTCGCGCCGGGCTCCACGTAGGCGCCCGTCTCCACGTAGGCGGACGCCGAGACGCGCGAGCCGGGAGCGACCATGCCGCGTCCGTTCGCATGGCGACGGTAGACGATCTCCTCGTCGCCGCCGCGCGTCCCACGTCCCTTGTTCACTGCTGTTCCTGCCATCTGCGTCGTGCTCCTCCGAGCGGTCCGGTCGGATGGGGCTCCAGGCCCCACCCCGTCATCCCTACACAACGCCGAGCAGCACTCGGGCATTCCCCGTTCGGCGGCACGACCAGGGCGGATGCGGTGACTCAGCGCGGTTCGACGCGGTCGGCGACCGCCGTGACCACCGCTCGGAAGCGCTCGGGCGCCTCCCGGATCCGCCGACGGGCCAGGACCCCGGCGAGAGCCGACGACGCGGACGAGGCGACAAGCTCGCACTCGACGCGCGCTCCCCCCTCGTCGGCCAGCACTCGCCACTGCTCGACACCCGCGAGAGGGAGCCGTCGCTCGAACCCGTCCGCGGTGCGGATGTAGGCGCCGTCGTCGGCGAGCACATCGGCCAGCGCGGCGAGCACGGGAGCGGTGCCGGCGTGGAGGATCGAGGCCAGGGCGAGGAGGCTGCGCACCGCGGAAGTCTGCCACGCCTCCCGCCACGGCCGCTCAGGAGCGCGCGTCGAGCACCCGCCTCAGCCAGTCGAAGGACGCCTTCGGCACCCGGTCGCCGCCTCGTGCGTCGAGGGCGACGAGCCCGTGCGGCCGGGTGTAGCCGTGCTGCCACTCGAACGCGTCGACGAGGGTCCAGAGCTGGACGGACTCGACGGGCAGGCCCTCGTGCACGGCCTCGGCGAGAGCGCCGAGGTGCGAGCCGAGCCAGCGGATCCGCTCGGTGTCGACGATCGCGCCGTCCTCGTCGAGCACGTCGGGGAAGCTCGCCCCCAGCGAGGTGACGACCAGCGGGGGCAGCGCCTCGCCGTACCGCTCCACCAGCCGCCGGAGGACCGACACCGGCGCCCAGGGGGCCGACGGCGAGCCGTCGCCGGTGCGGTCGAGCTCGGGCCACGGCCGCTCGTGGAACGGGAGGAGCGGGGGCGCCCCGACGCCGGTCGGGGCCGACGGATCCCGGCCCGCCGCGATGCGCTGCGGCGGCAGCGGGGCGACGGCGTAGAAGTCGAGGGGCGCGGCGATGCGCTCGAGGTCGCGGGGATCCACGCGGGCGAGGCGCTCGAGGAAGGGCGGCAGCTCCTCCGGGCCCTGCGGGTACGCACCGGTGAGCACCGCGTCGGCGACGAGCCGGTTGCGGAGGACGTCGGCGAGACCGGCCCACGCGACGTCCGCCTCGGAATCCGTCGCGGGCTCGAGGGGCGCGAGGGCGTCGACGAGGCCGATCCGTCCGCTCACCTCGGCCGAGCGCAGCGCCTCGACGGCGATGCCGTGCCCGAGGAGCTGGTGGTGCAGCGCCGGCAGCGCGTTCAGGAGGCGGCCGGCCGCGGGCGCCTGCCTGGTGAGCGCGTAGCCCTCGAGCATCACGGTCGACGGCTCGTCCACCGTCACCCAGTCGGCGACCCGGTCCCCCAGCTTCGCTCCGACGTCGAAAGCCAGATCGCCGAAGCGGAACGCCGTGTCGCGGTTCATCCACCCGCCCGTCAGCGCGGAGGGGGTGTCGCGGTGGTGCAGCGTCAGCACGGTGCGGATCCCCGCTTCGGCGAGCGCGTCGAGGAGCCGGTCGTAGAAGCCCAGTCCGCCGCGGTCGAGCGGCCCGCGGCCGTCGGGCTGCACCCTGGGCCACGAGAGCGAGAGCCGCAGCTCCTCGGCCCCCAGGTCGACGAGCAGGGCTAGATCCTCGCGCCAGCGCAGGAGGAAGTCCGTCGCGATCTCGGGCGTCGCCTCCTCGGCGATCGTGCCGCGCCGCAGCGCGAAGTCGTCCCAGACCGAGCGGCCGCGCCCGCCGGTCTCGAGCGACCCCTCGGTCTGGAAAGCGCTCTGGGCGAGCCCGATGCGCAGTTCGGACGGCAGCAGCCGCCCGAGCTCGCGGGGGTCGTCGAAGCGCGCGGCCTCGGCGCGCACCTGCCGCCGATCGCGTCCGCGTGCCGCGTCCTCGCTCATGGTTCCTCCGAAGGGTCGAGGGTTGTATTCTCGCGGAAGCGCTCTCCCGTCCGCCGACCACTCCGCCGACCGGCGGAGTCGCCGTCCGCCCGCAGGTGTCCATCCGGTGACGACGGGCGCGCCCGCTTGACAGTGCCCGCGCGCGACCGTGCAATGGACGCACAGTGCCAGGACGTGTCGACACAGCAGGACCGGGGGGTTCATCGGGGTCTCCGATGAGCCGTGTCCGTCGATCCCGGATGCGGCGCGCTCGGCGCCCCGCGCTCCTCGCCGCCCTCGTCGCGGTGGTCGTCGGAGCACTCGCCCCGGCCGCGGCGGCCGCGCCGCTGGCCGTCTCCTCGCCCGCATCGGGATCCGTGATCCCCGGTGGCCCGACCGCGGTCAGCGGGACCGGCACGGCCGGGAACCAGATCCAGGTCGGCGTCCGCGGCGGAGGCGATCCCCTCTGCATCACGACGGTCGCGGCCGACGACACCTGGAGCTGCACCGCGACGCTCGCCGACGGACCCGCGGTGCTCACGGCCGTCGAGCTGCTCGCCGCAGGAGGAACGACGACCACGACCGCGCAGCTCGCCGTGCTGAGCCCGCCGGTGATCGGCTCCGTCGACGGCTCGGCCACCTCCGCGGGCTCGGTCCGCGGGACCGCCTACCCGGGCGCGAGCGTGGCGGTGACGACCGACGGCGGTGCCTCGTGCGTCGCCCGGGCCGACGGCTCCGGCGCCTGGTTCTGCCAGCTCGCTCCGACGCCGGCTCCGGGGAGCTACCGCGTGACCGCGACCCAGACGGCCTCGTTCGCCGGCGGCGCCGTCTCGCGGCCGAGCGCCGCCGTCACGCTGGTCGTCGACACCGCCGCCCCACCCGCGCCCACCGTGACCTCCCCGGGTGCCGGCGCCTCCCTCCCCCTCGTGGGCGCCGTGTACTCCGGCACCGGCGTCGAGGGGACGCGCGCCTACGTCTACGTCGACCGCGTGAACACGTGCGAGGCGCCCGTCAGTGCAGGCGCGTGGACGTGCACCGGCGGCACCGTCACCGCCGGGCCGCACCGCGTCTCGGCGATCCTCGGCGACTCGGCGGGCAACTACAGCTCGCCGAGCCCCTGGATCGACGCCGTCTTCGCCGCCGCGACACCCGGACCGACCGCGACGGCCCCCGCCGGGAGCCCCGCACCCGGCGCCGCCACTCCCGGCACGACGACCGGCGCATCCCCCTCCGGCACCCCGGGCTCCGCCGTGCCGACTCCGGGATCGACCGCACCGCGCCCGACGGCGACCCCCGCTCGTCCCGGCAGCAGCGCGACGGCGTCGGCGCGGCCCGAGCCGACGGAGGGCGCCACCGCAGCCCCCGCACCCGGCGCCGAGCCGTCCGCCCCCGACTCCGCGCCCGCTCCCGCCCCGCGGGACGACGACCGCGGCACCCCCGGCGACTGGAGCGCCGCGACCGGCATGACGACCGCGCTCTCCTCCGGCGCACCGCTGGGCACGATGGCCGACTGGATGCGCTCCCTGGCCCTGGCCGTCGCGTCGCTCGCGCTGGTGGTCGTCCCCGCGAGACTGGCCGTGGCGGGCCGCGCACCCCCGCGAGGCCCGCACCTGGCAGCTGACCGGCCGCAACCGGGCGCGCGTCGAGTTCGACGACAAGCCCGAGCGCGCTCCCGCCTCGACCCGCACCATGGTCGTCGGCATGATCGGCTGCGCCGCCGGGCTCAGCCTGCTCTCCGGACGCGTCGACAGCCAGCCCGCCTACCTCAGGCTCCTGATCGCCGTCATCCTCGCGACGGCGCTCGTCAACGCCGTCGCAGCCGGAGTGCCCGCCCTCGTCGGCCGGCGCCTGGGCCTGCCCGGCGTCCGGATCGTCGCCTCACCGCGGGCGCTGCTCCTGGTGGCCGCCGCGGCGCTGCTCTCGCGCTTCGCCGGACTCGACCCCGCCTTCCTGTTCGGCGTGGTGATCGGGCTCCTCCTGCCGGAGGGCGCCTCGCCCGTCGACCGCGCCAAGCTCGCCACGGTGCGCGTCGTCTCGCTCCTGGGTCTCGCGGGGCTCGCGTGGGGAGCCTCCGCGGTCGTCCCGACCGGCGGCTCCGTCGGCGGCGTGCTGACCGCCGAGGTGCTCAGCGCGACGACCCTGATCGCCGTCGGGTCGAGCGTCGTGCTGCTGTTCCCGGTCGGGCGTCCGGCCGGACAGAGCGTCCTGCGGTGGTCGCCGGTCCTCTGGCTGGGTCTCACCCTGCTCTCGACGACCGTGCTCTTCCTCCTGCTCACCCCCACGATCGCCGTGTGGGCGACCGAGGGCGGAGGCGGTCCGGTCGTCTTCGCCGTCGTCGCGTTCACCGTGGTGTGCACGTCGGTCTGGGCCTGGCGCCGCTTCGTCGAGCCGGAGCAGTAGCCGCGCTCAGCCGATCGAGACGGGCTCGCGCACGTCGTCGTCCGGCAGCTCGTCGACCACCGCGCCGACCGTGAACTCCCCGAGCGTCGCGATGCCGTCGTACACACTGAGGAACGCGGTGTCCGCGGCGTCGCGTCCGGTCGCGATGCGCACGAGGCTCTGCCGGGGAGCCAGCGTCGTCGCGTCGACCACCCGCCACTCCCCCTCGATCCAGGCTTCGGCGACCGCGTGGAAGTCCATCGGGGACAGCCCGGGGGCGTAGACCGAGACGAGGCGCGCGGGCACGTCCAGGGCCCGGAGGAGCGCGACCACGAGGTGCGCGAAGTCGCGGCAGACCCCGCGACGCGCGAGCAGCGTCCGCTCGGCGCCGTCGGTGGGCAGGCTCGACCCGGTGACGTACGCCAGGCGCGTGCCGACCCAGGAGCTCACCGCGGCGAGGAGGTCGGCCCCGGCGAGGCCGGCGAACTCGGCCCGTGCGGTCGCCCACAGCACGTCCGACTCGGCGTAGCGGCTCGGGCGGAGGTAGCGCAGGCGGTCCACCTCCTCGCCCGCGATCGGCTCGAGGCGGCCGAGGATGCGGGCGGAGTAGTCGATGACGAGCTCGCCGACCCCGGGTTCGAGCACGTGCAGCCGGGTGCCGTGCTGGTCGAGCACCTCGCGGGGGCGCAGGGGCCGACCGTCGAGCGAGACGGTGAGCGACTCCTCGGCCGCGTAGGCGTCGGCCACCGCGATCGAGAGGACGAGCGACGCGGGTCGCGCCACGTCGAGGGTGAGGTGGGCGGTGACGTCGCGCTTCATGGTCGCTCTTCCCGGCTGATGGAGTGGACGGTGCAGGACGGTGCAGGTCTCTCGAGCGAGGCCGGGGCCTAGGGGCTCTGCTCGCCCTTGGGGGGCGGGGTCGGAGCCGCGTCGGGCTCCTGCACGAGCTGGAGTCCGCCGGAGGAGTTCGCCGAGACCGTCAGCAGATCGATCCACGTGCGGTTGATCGAGGGCACCCGGCCGCCGAAGTACTTGAAGTAGAGCGGCACGGAGGGATCGAGCCAGATGCTCGAGCGCCCGTCGCCGACCGCCGGGTCGTCGCGCCACGAGAAGAAGAAGCTCTCGCGGCGGCGCAGCTTGTTGGCGATGACGATCTGGACGTGCGTGAGCGTGCGGTCGTCGAATTCGATCTCGACGCCCGAGGCGCCGTAGAGCAGCTTCCCCATGGAGGTCTCCTGCCGCCCGTCTCCGGGCGGTGCGGTACGGTGCCCTGCGGCACGAGAAGAGGACGGAGCCGTACGGCCTCGCCCTCCGATGATACGGGCGATCCCGGCTCCCCGAGTGAGTGCGCACGCGCGATCACGGGCGTGGAACCGCCCGGCCACGACTCTATTCGAGAGGCACGGGGCGGATCCGGTGTTGACGGGCGGCGTCCTGACGGGTAGCCGCATCTGCACGCCGGCCCCGGATCCCCGGACCCGCCGAGCGGCGCCCCGGCGATGTCGGTGGTCGGACGTACGGTACCCGCATGATCGAATGCACGAGCTGTGGAACCGATGCCGTCGTCCTCGACCGCTCCGGAGCGGACGAGTCCTCCCCCGAGGACCTGGTGGTCCTCTGCGCCGACTGCGCCCCCGGCGAGATCACCGAGGTGCTCGCGGCGGCGCTCCTGGCCGGGTCACCCGGACTGCGGAGCGAGCACGCGCGAGCCGCCTGAGCGCGCATCGGTGCGGGCTCCCGGCCGCCCGGGCACCTGCGGTAGGTCGACCTTCGGGTGGACCGGTGCTCGCCCCCGCCGAGACGACGTGAACCGGGGCCGGACATCCGGTCGAGGCCCGTTCCGAGTCCCTTCGGTCTTCGGAGCACTCCTGAGGCGACACGGACGGGGGTACGACGTCCGGTCAGGGCCCGCCCCGAGTCGCTTCGGGCAACGGGACGTCTTCGAGACGTCACGGATCGAGGCCCGTCGTGAGGTCGCAGCCCGTTCCGAGCCCCTTCGGTCTACGCGCCGTCCCCGAGACGACAAGGATCGGGGCCCGACGTGAGGTCGCGGCCCGGGGTGCGATCGGACGTGCGCCGGAACGTCCGCCGCCGCGGAGTCGGATGGCTAAGCGTCAGGACGGATGCGACCTCCACCCGCTCGGGCGACGATCGCTGCGGAGTGCCCCCACTGGGACTCGAACCCAGACTGAGACGATTTTAAGTCGTCTGCCTCTGCCGATTGGGCTATGGGGGCGGCTTCCGCGGGGCGCGATCACTCGCGCCCCGCGGGAGCGGGGTCAGGACTTGGCGGGCTCTCCGCCGACGGTCACGGGCGCACCGGCGGGGCCGGGAGTACCCGCCGCGGGAGCGGCAGGAGCGGCGGCCGGAGCGGCCTTCGGTCGGGACGCGTAGGTCTCGAAGGAGCCGCGCGGGTACTCGCGCGCCTCGATCGACACGATGTCGCGGCCGAGCCAGAGGTTGTTCCACCAGCCCCACACCACGCGGAACTTGCGCTCCCACGAGGGCATGGCCAGGCCGTGGTAGCCGCGGTGCATCACCCAGGCGGGGAAGCCCTTGATCGCGATCTTGCCGGACTGGAAGACGCCGATGCCGATGCCGAGACCGGCGACGGCTCCGATGTTCTTGTGGAAGTAGTCCTTCGGCTTCTCGCCGCGGAGCACCGCGACGATGTTCTTCGCCATGAGCTTGCCCTGGCGCACCGCGTGCTGGGCGTTCGGGACGCAGTAGCCGCCCACTCCGCCGCCGGTGAGGTCGGGGACGGCGGTCGCGTCGCCGGCACCCCAAGCGCCCTCGACGAGGACGTCGTCGTGGCCGACGCGCAGGTCGGGGCGCACGCGCAGACGTCCGCGCTCCTCGATGGGGAGGTCGGAGTTCTTGATCGACGGGTTCGCCATGACGCCCGCGGTCCAGATGATGAGGTCCGACTCGAAGGTCTGACCGGTCGACAGCTCGATGACGCCGTCCTGGGCCGACTTCAGCTGCGTGTCGAGGTGGACCGTCGCTCCGCGCTGGTCGAGGTTCTTCAGCACCCAGTGGCTGGTCTCGAGCGCGACCTCGGGCATGATGCGCCCCATGGCCTCGACGAGGTGGAACTGCGTCTCCTCGAAGTCGATCTCGGGGTAGCGCTTGAGCAGCGCGCTCGCGAAGGAGCGGAGCTCGGCGAAGACCTCGATGCCGGCGAAGCCTCCGCCGACGACGGTGACGGTCAGCAGGCGCGAGCGCTCGGGACCGGCGGGCAGCGTGGCCGCCTTGTCGAAGTTGGTGAGGATGCGGTCGCGGATCGCGGTCGCCTCCTCGATCGTCTTGAGGCCGATCGCGTTGTCGGCGACGCCCGGGATCGGGAAGGTGCGCGAGACGGAGCCGGCCGTGACGACGATCTGGTCGTACTCGAACTCGTAGGGCTCGCCGACCGTGGGGGTGATCACGGCGGTCTTCGCGGCGTGGTCGATCTTCGTGACCTTCGCGGCGAGGATCGCGGTCTTCTTCAGGTGGCGGCGGAGCGACACGATGGCGTGGCGGGGCTCGATCGAGCCGGCGGCCACCTCCGGAAGGAAGGGCAGGTACGCCATGTACGGCAGCGGGTCGGCGATCGTCACCTCGGCCTCGCCGGGGCGCAGGTACTTCTCGAGCTTCCACGCGGTGTAGAAACCGGCGTAGCCGCCACCGACGATGAGGATTTTGGGCACGGTGAACTCTCCAGAGGGATGGACTGTGCGAACACCCTACTACTCGCGAAGTGCCCGCTCTCGACGGCGGGTGGCAGCACTGACCCCGACGAATCCGAAGTCTAGCGAAGTGCGGGCCGATCGAGGCGGACCGCCCTCCCGCCTAGGAGGCGGCGGAGTCGTCGAACGGACGGCAGGCGCAGCGCTCGGGAGACCAGTCGGCGCGCGCGAGGGCGAGGTCGCCGATCGGGTTCACTCCCGGACCCGCGGCGAGCGAGTGGGCGGCTAACGCGTGCAGGCACTTCACCCGCGAGGGCATGCCCCCGGAGGAGATGCCCGCGATCTCGGGGACGGAGCCGACGCTCTCGCGGTCCGCGAGGAACGCGCGGTGCGCGGCGGCGTACGCCTCCCGCAGCTGCTCGTCCTCGGCGAGGAGGTCGTTGTACTCCGCCATCACCTGGGTGGCCTCGAGCTGCGAGATCGCGGCCGTCGCGGCGGGGTGCGTGAGGTAGTAGAAGGTGGGGAACGGCGTGCCGTCCGCCAGGCGGGGGCTCGTCGAGACCACGGTGGGGTTGCCGCAGACGCAGCGGGCGCTGATGCCGACCACGTCGCGGGCGGGGCGGCCCAGCTGGGCGGAGACGACGGCGACGTCGCGCTCGCTGGGCGGATCGAAGGGGGGCGTGGTCACGAGGGCTCCAGGGGACGTCGACCGGACGGAACGATCCAGTCTACGCCGGGGCGCTCACGGGGCGGGCGGAGCCGGCTCGGCGGGCGCGAGCTCCTCGGTCGTCGGCTCCCCGAGGCCGGCCACCGCGATCGAGGACAGCAGCGAGCCCGCCCAGTCGACCGGCGTCTCCTGCACGGAGTCGCTCGCGGGCTGCTCCGCCTGCTGCGCCACGGCGATGTCGTCGAGCACCAGGTAGCTGACCTCGCCCGGCATGACGAAGTAGAGGCGCTCGCGGGCCTGCGCGCGGATGAACGCGGGGTCCGACCAGCGCGTGCGCTCCTCGTCGAGGTTCTGCGCCTGGGTCTTGGCGGCGTCGACCGTGCGCTGGAGCTCGGCGATCTCGGCGCGCTGCTCGACGAAGGTCTTCACGCTCGGGGCGAGCACCACGACGGCCATGATCATGATCCCCATCACGAGGAGGGTGAAGCCGGAGCCGCGGACGCCGGCGATCCACGCGGACGACGGCGCGGCGGGCGGCTGCTTCGGGCGGGCGGGGCGGGACGCCCCGGACCGGGACGCCGCACCGGCGGGGCGGCTGCGCGTCGAGCCGGACGCCGCTGCGCTCCTCGTCCCCGAGGCGGGCTTCGACGCCGCGCCCGGCCTCTTCGCCGCACCGGGCTTCTTCGCCGCACCGGCCGACGACGCCGCACCGGGCTCCGCGGCACCCGAGGACGCGATCGGAGCCTCCGGCTCCTGCCGACGCGGGGCGCTGCCGGGAGCGGAGGGACGGCGGGGCGGTCGAGCCATGGCGGAGGCCTCCTCGGCGGTGCTGGGGGAACGGGAGCGGCCCCGGTGCCCGCACCGAGGTGCGGGACGACCGGGGCCGCTGGGCGAGGCTACGCCGAGAAGCGCGGGAAGGCGGAGCGACCCGCGTAGGTGGCCGCACCTCCCAGGATCTCCTCGATGCGCAGCAGCTGGTTGTACTTCGCGACGCGGTCCGAGCGGGCGGGGGCGCCCGTCTTGATCTGGCCACCGTCCACCGCGACCGCGAGGTCGGCGATGGTGGTGTCCTCGGTCTCGCCGGAGCGGTGCGAGAGGATCGCGGTCATGCCGCTGCGCTGGGCGAGGGCCACCGCGTCGAGCGTCTCGGTGAGCGTGCCGATCTGGTTCACCTTGACCAGGATCGAGTTGCCGGCCTTCTCGGCGATGCCGCGCGCCAGGCGCACCGGGTTGGTGACGTAGAGGTCGTCTCCGACGAGCTGCACCTTGTCGCCGATCTCGGCGGTGAGGTGGGTCCAGCCGGCCCAGTCGTCCTCGTCCAGCGGGTCCTCGATCGAGACCAGCGGGTAGTTGGCGACGAGGTCGGCGTAGTAGGCGGAGAGCTCCTCCGCGGTCAGCTTCTTGCCCTCGAACGTGTAGGCGCCGTCGTTGTAGAACTCGGAGGAGGCCACGTCGAGCGCCAGTCCGATGTCCTTGCCGGGGGTGAAGCCGGCGGCCTCGACGGCCTTGAGGATGAAGTCGAGCGCCTCGCGGTTGGTGGGCAGGTCGGGGGCGAAGCCGCCCTCGTCGCCCAGGCCCGTGGCGAAGCCGGCCTTCTTCAGCTGCGCCTTGAGCGCGTGGTAGATCTCGACGCCCCAGCGCAGGCCCTCCGAGAAGGACTCGGCGCCCAGCGGGACCGCCATGAACTCCTGGATGTCGACGCCGGTGTCGGCGTGCGCGCCGCCGTTGATGATGTTCATCAGCGGGACGGGCAGCGTGTGGGCGTTCGGGCCGCCGACGTAGCGGAAGAGGTCGAGGTCGGCCGACTGCGCGGCGGCCTTCGCGACCGCGAGGCTGACGCCGAGGATCGCGTTGGCGCCCAGGCGCGACTTGTTCTCGGTGCCGTCGAGCTCGATCAGCTCGGCGTCGACGAGGCGCTGGTCGGTGGCGTCGAAGCCCTCGATGGCCGGGCCGATCTCGTCGATGACGGCGTCGACCGCCTTCTGCACGCCCTTGCCGAGGTAGCGCTCGGAGTCGCCGTCGCGCAGCTCGTACGCCTCGAAGGCACCGGTGGACGCGCCGGAGGGCACGGCCGCTCGCGAGGACGCGCCGTCCTCGAGCAGGACCTCGACCTCGACCGTGGGGTTGCCACGGGAGTCCAGAATTTCTCGGGCGACGACTGCCTCGATAAGGGCCACAACTATCTCCTCTTGACGGGTGCGCCCCCGGAGGGTGGGAGCGGTCGGGAAGGAGTCTACTGACCGCCCCCGAACGGCAGGGGAACGCAGGGCGTGCGTAGACTTCCAGGGCCCTGAACACAGCAGCGCGCCCGCGCGCGAGCCGATCCGGAGGATCCCGTGACCACGACCGCCGCCGCCCTCGTCGAGCGCCTCACCGAGGTCGTCCCCGACTTCCCCGAGCCCGGGATCCTGTTCCGCGACCTCACCCCCGTCTTCGGCGACGGCGAGGCGCTGCGGGCGGTGGCCGACGCGCTGCTGGAGCCCTACCGCGGCCGGATCGACGCGATCGCCGGAGTGGAGGCACGCGGCTTCCTGCTCGCGGCGGCCGCCGCCTACTCGGCGGGGCTCGGCGTCGTCACCATCCGCAAGCCCGGCAAGCTCCCCCGCGCCGTCCTGCGGGAGGACGCGACGCTCGAGTACGGCACGACGACCCTCGAGGTGCACGAAGACGCGGTGCCGAAGGGCGCGCGGCTCCTGCTCGTCGACGACGTGCTCGCCACCGGCGGAACGCTCCACGCGAGCCGCCGGCTGATCGAGCGGGCCGGCTGGAGCCCGAGGGCATCGCCGTCGTCATGGAGCTCGACGGTCTCGGCGGCCGCGAGCTGCTCGCCGGCAGCCGCGTCGACGCGCTCGTCACCGTCTGAGGCGTCGGCGCCCGGGCGCGTCGCCCCGGGGCCGACGCGCGCTCAGTTGAGCGAGAGCGACATCCGCGAGAGCACGAAGGTCTCGATGACCTGCACGACCGTGTAGAGCACGAGCGAGACGCCCGTGACGAGCACGACCGCCGACCAGACGTCGTCGAAGCGCGCCTGCGCCGACCAGCCGGAGATCGAGCCGCCGATGCCGTTGCCGGTCGAGAGCCACTCGGCCAGCAGGGCGCCCGTGATGGCTCCCGGCACCGACACGCGGATCGCCGCGAACAGCGACGGCAGCGCGCCGGGGATCGCGACCTTGCGGATGGCGGTGAGGGTCGACCCTCCGTAGACCGAGACGACGTCGAGCATCTGCGGCGAGGCGTTGTTCAGTCCGAACGCGATCGTGACCAGGGCGGGGAAGAGCACCACGATGCCGCCGACCACCGCGACGGACGCGATCGTGCCCTGGCCGAACACCAGGATGATCAGCGGCGCCATCGCGATGAGCGGCACCGAGCGGAGCAGGAGCGCGAAGGGCATCAGGGCGTGCTCGACGCCCTTCGAGAGCCGGAACAGGATCGCCACGAGGATCGCGACCGCGAGACCGGCGGCGAAGCCGATGAAGGAGTCCCACAGGGTGACTGCGAAGAGCGCGCCCAGCTCGGCGCGGTGCTCGGCGGCGCTCTCGCCGGTGACCAGGTGGTCCCAGACGTCCCACGGGCCCTTGATCACGTAGGGCGAGACGCCGCTGAAGAGGATGACGCCGATCCAGATCGCGAGCACGATCACGATCGTCGAGAGCGCGATCAGGGCGCTCTTGCGCAGGCTCTTGAGCGTCGCGCCCAGCGCCGCCGAGCGCAGCTGACGGCGGAGCTCGTCGACCGCGAGGATCGACGTGTCGGTCGACTGCTCGGTCCTGTCGCGGGTGAGGGTCATGAGCGCGCCTGCTTTCCGGAGGACCAGGGCGCGACGAGGCGGCCGATCAGTCCGACGATGCCGTAGCCCAGGAGCGCGACTCCCGCGCAGAGCAGGAAGAGCGCCCAGACGCGCGGCGAGTTGAGCGAGACCTGCGCGGCGACCAGGATCGGGCCGACTCCGGTCTCGATCTTGCCGAAGTACTCCCCCAGGATCGCGCCGAGGAAGGCCGCGGGGACCGCGATCTGCAGCGCCGAGAGGATGTTGGGCAGGGCCGCGATGATGCGCACCTTGCGCAGCTGCGTGAGCCTCGTGCCTCCGTAGACCGTGACCACGTCGAGCGAGGCCTTGTCGGCCGCCTTGAGCCCGAGGAGGCTGCCCACGACAGTGGTGAAGAAGACCGAGAGGCCGGCGAGGAACACCGCGGTGGCGCTCGGGAGGCCGGGAGCCTCGGCGCCGCCCATGATCAGGAGGACGAGGGTGCCGATCGCAACGATCGGGACGCAGTACGTGACGACCGCGAGCTGCGAGACGATCCCCTCCAGCCACGGCACGACGAGGACGAGGGCCGAGAGCACCAGGGCGATGAGATTGCCCCAGAAGTAGCCCACGGCCGCCTCGCCGATCGTGACGGAGAAGTTGCGCCAGTAGAAGCCGAAGCCGTCGTCGATCGCGACCTGCACGACCTGCACGGGCGTGGGTACGACGGCGTAGGTCGAGGAGCCGGTGGGTGCGCTGACGAGCGCGATGGCCCACCAGACGGCCACGATGCCGACGACCCCGAGGAGTCCGGACGCCCAGGGCGGGAGGGAGAAGGAGCGCCGCTCGAGCGCCGGAGAGGGGGAAGCCGTGGCCACGGTGCGCGTCCTAGTGCTCGTCGGCGGCCGCGCCGCCGTCGCCGAACAGCAGCTCGGAGGCCTGGTCGACGTACGCGTGGAACTCGGGGGTGCGCTGCATCTCGGGCGTGCGCGGACGGGGCAGGTCGATGTCGATGATCTCCTTGACCCGGCCTGGGCGCGGGCTCATCACGGCCACGCGGTCCGACAGGAAGATCGCCTCCGAGATGCCGTGCGTGACGAGCAGCGTGGTGGCGGGCTTCTCGGTCCAGATGCGCAGCAGCTCGAGGTTGAGCTTCTGCCGCGTCATGTCGTCGAGCGCGCCGAACGGCTCGTCGAGCAGGAGCACCTCGGGCTTGAGGATGAGGCACCGCGCGATCGAGACGCGCTGGCGCATGCCGCCCGAGAGCTGAGCGGGCTTGGCCTTCTCGAAGCCGCGCAGGCCCACCAGGTCGATGAGCTCGTCGATGTAGGACTGGTCGACCTTCTTGCCCGCGATCTCGAACGGGAGGCGGATGTTCGACATGACGCTGCGCCACGGCAGGAGCGCGTGGTCCTGGAAGGCGATGCCGAGCTTGTTGTCGCGGCGCAGCTCCTTCGGGGTGCGGCCGTCGACCCGGATGGAGCCGGACGTGGGCTCCTCCAGCCCCGCGAGGATGCGGAGGATCGTCGACTTGCCGCACCCCGAGGGGCCAAGCAGCGCGAGGAAGCTGCCCTGATCGGTGTGCAGATCCGTGTCCTGCAGCGCCGTGACGCTGCGGGAGCCCATCCGGAACGTCTTCGACAGGCCGTGGATCTGGATGCCGGTGCCGCCGGCGTCCTGCTCGCGCAGGAGGCCGGCGTCGGTCGTGTCGGTCACGGGTGGTGCCCTTCGTGGAGGTGGATCGGCGCCGGGATCAGGCGGCGTAGTCGACGAGCTCGGGGTTCTCCTCGTAGACCTCGGCGAGGAGGCTCATGTCGAAGAGGTCGTCGGCGGCGATGTCGATGCCGGCGCCGGCGAGCGAGGCGATGGTCTCGCTCTGCAGCTCGTCCGAGATCGTGAAGAGGCCGTTCGACGCGGTGTCGTCCGAGACCACGAGCTGCTCGGCCTGGATCGTCGCGCCCTCCTTCGAGGAGGCCTCGTCCAGACCCAGGTCCTTGCCGTACTCCTCGACGGCGAGCATCGCGCCCGCCTCCGGGTCCTGCACGGCGTCGGTCCAGCCCTTGATCTCGGCGACCAGGAACGCCTTCAGCGCGTCGCGCTTCTCGGCGATGGCCTGCTCGGTGACCGTGAAGGTCTCGGCGACGAACGGCAGTCCGTTGTCGGCGAAGGGCAGGTTGACGACCTCGTAGCCCTCGTTCGCGACGGTGATCGACTCGTTGGTCAGGTAGGCGATGAAGCCGTCGACGGTGCCGTTGATGAGGACGGAGGGGTCGTACTCGACCGGCACGACGGTGAGGTCGGACTCGGAGAGGCCGTTCGCGGCGAGGAGCGCCTGGAACAGCGAGGTGTTCGACGCCTGGACGCCGATCTTCTTGCCGGCCATGTCGGCCGGGGTGGCGATGTTGCCCGCGGTCGCGATCGAGAGGACCGTGAAGGGGTTCTTCTGGTAGGTCGCGCCGATGATCTTCAGCGGAGCCTCCTGCTGGGCGATCACGGTGCCGACCGAGACGGCGTCGCTGAGCGCGACGTCGGCGGAACCCGAGAGCAGTTCCGCGGTGCCGGTCGACGGGCCCGCGGTGAGGGTGACGCCCGAGAGGCCGGCCTCGGTGTAGTACCCCTTCGAGTCGGCGAAGAACTCGCCCGAGAACTCCTCGTTCTTGATCCACGAGAGCTGGACCTTCAGGGTGCCGAGGTCGCCGCCCTCGCCGCCGCCGCCGGTCGAGCCGGAGGCGTCGGAGGAGCAGGAGGCGAGGACGGAGGCGCCCCCGAGGGCGAGGCCGGCCACGCCCGCCATGCGGAGGAGGCTGCGGCGGTCGAAGGCCGGGGTGCGGAAGGGCGACAGGGTCAAGGGGGACTCCTCGGGTCGAGATCGTCGGGGCTGCTGGGAGCGGCCGCGGTGATGCTGCTGCTGTGGTGCGCGGGTGGCGACGGGTGCCCGTCCAGGCGCGCCAAGTCGCGCCGATCGGGTGCCTCGACGCTATCCTCGGGAGATTTCTCGGGTGTGTCCGCAGATTTCGCGGGTATTAAGGCTCTCACGGATCCGCCAACGAATGCGCCACTCAGGCGAACCCGTCCGGCGGATCGGGTGGAGCCCCTCCCGAGTCCGCTCGATCAGCCCAGCGGCTTGAACGTCAGGGAGTCGACGTCCGCGCCGTCGCGCGGAACGAGGGCGAAGCGGGTGAAGCCCGCCGCAGCGGCCCGGTCCAGGAGCGGAGTGAGGTTCTTGCTGCGGCGCTCCAGCCGCACCCGGGAGCCGCGCGCGATCAGCTCCTGCTTGAGCGCGAGCAGCGTCTCGGGTGCCGCGTCGCGCTCGTGCACGAGCACGACCGCATCCGGGCGGTCGTCGACGGGCACGTCGATCAGCTCGACGATGCGCTCGAAGCCGATCGAGAAGCCGCACGCGGGCACGTCCTGGCCGAGGAACCGGCCGATCATGCCGTCGTACCGTCCTCCTCCGCCGACCGAGGAGCCGGAGGAGGGGTGCGCGATCTCGAAGATGGTCCCGGTGTAGTAGCCCATGCCGCGCACGAGGGTGGGGTCGAAGCGGAGCGAGACGCCGGCCGGCAGGGAGCGCAGCGCGCGGGCCAGGGTCTCGAGCGCGAGCACCGCCTCGGGGTCGACGCCCTCGGGCAGGATCTGGAGGATCGCGGACTCCTCCATCGGCACACCCCCGCCGCTGACCGCCTCCTCGATGCGCGCGAGGTAGCCGCCGAGGACCGCCGCGGCGTCCGCTCCGTCGGCCTCGAGCTCGGCGACGACGCCCGCGGCGCCGATCTTGTCGAGCTTGTCGATCGAGATCAGGGCCGGCCCGAAGCGCTCGGGCGCGAATCCGCAGTGCTCGAGGATGCCCAGCAGGAGCCGTCGGTCGTTGATCCGGATCGTGCAGTCGCGCAGCCCCAGGGTGTCGAGCGCCGATGCGGTCGCGGTGATCAGCTCGACCTCGGCCAACTGGCCGGGCTCGCCGATGATGTCGATGTCGCACTGCACGAACTGGCGGTAGCGGCCCTTCTGCGGGCGCTCGGCGCGCCAGACCGGAGCGATCTGCACCGAGCGGAAGACGGTGGGGAGCTCGGCCCGGTGCGTGGCGTAGAAACGGGCGAGCGGGACGGTGAGGTCGAAGCGGAGCCCCAGATCGGCGAGCGCCGACGGGTCGTCGGACTCGGCGGCCGCGGCGAGGTCGTCGTGGGAGAGGCCGCGGCGCAGCACGCTGAAGGCGAGCTTCTCGTTGTCGCCGCCGAGGCCCGAGTGCAGTCGCTCGAAGTCCTCGACGACGGGGGTCTCGATCTCGTCGAAGCCGTGCGACGCGTAGACGCGGCGGATGACGGCGAGCGCGTGCTCGCGCTTCGCCTTGTCGGCCGGGAGGAAGTCGCGCATGCCGCGGGGCGGGGTGATCGAGGAGGCCATGGGCTCGATTGTCCCAGACCCCCGACCACGCGTCCGGCGCCGCCGAGCCGTCCGACACGGGCGTCGGCTAGGCTCGCCGCGCCCGGACGGTCGAGGGGACCCCCGGGCGGCGACGGACGGGGACCGGATGCACGCGGACCAGCACGACTTCGACCAGGACGGGTTCGACCAGGACGGGTTCGCCCGCTACGACGACGTGCCCGACGCGGTGCCCCGCGGCTTCCGCTCCGGATCCGGGATCGGCGGCATCGTCGCCGAGGGCGTCTCGCGCTCCTTCGGGTCCGTGCACGCCGTGCGGGACGCGACGTTCGAGGCGCGCCCCGGCGAGGTGACAGCGCTGGTCGGCCCCAACGGAGCGGGCAAGACCACGCTCATGCTCCTGCTCGCCACGCTCCTCCGGCCCGACGCGGGCCGACTGCTCGTGGCCGGGCACGACCCGGTCGCCGAGCCGGCCGCCGTGCGGGCGTCGCTCGGCTGGATGCCCGACGTGCTCGGCTCCTGGGCGGCACTGACCTCGCGGGCGACGCTGCGCACCACCGGCATGCTCTACGGACTGCCCCGCGCCGACGCCGAGGCGCGCGCCGACGAGCTGCTCGGCCTGGTCGACCTCGTCGAGCTCGCCGACCGGCCCACCCGCGTGCTCTCGCGCGGGCAGAAGCAGCGCCTGAGCCTCGCGCGGGCGCTCGTGCACGACCCCGCCGTCCTCGTGCTCGACGAGCCCGCCTCGGGCCTGGATCCCGGGGCGCGGATCGCCCTGCGCGACCTCGTCCTGCGGCTCGCGGGCGAGGGACGGACGGTGCTCGTCTCCAGCCATGTGCTCGCCGAGCTCGACGAGATGGCCGACGCGGCCGTGTTTCTCGACGCCGGCACCACGGCGTCGCAGGAGGCGGTCTCGCACGCGGCCGGATCGCTCCGCACCTGGCGCATCGAGGCGGTGTCGATCGGCGGGCGCGAGCTGGCCGGCCTCGTCGCGCGGGTGACCGGCGCCGTCGCCCAGGAGGATCGCGACGCGGTGCTCGTGCCCGTCGCCGATGACGCGGCCGCCGCGGCACTCCTCGCGGCACTGGTCGGCGCGGGGGTCGCGGTCAGCCGCTTCGCCCCGGCCGTCGGACAGCTCGAGCACACCTTCGCCGACCTTCGGCGAACGGGCACGGCGACGACGGAGGAATCCGCACGATGACCACGACGACCCTTCCCGAGCCCGTCCGCGCCCTTCCGTTCCTCCGGGGTGTGGGACTCGTCGTCCGGCTCGAGCTCGCTCAGCGCGTCCGCGGCGTCTCGTCCTTCGTGCTGCTCGGACTGTTCTTCCTGCTCGTGGGAGCCGTCACAGGGCTCCTCGTCGTCGCGAGCGGCGTCCTGTCGGGCAGCGGCGCCCAGGTCGGCGGCTGGATCTACTCCGTCCTCGTCTACTTCGTGCTGCTGCTGGGCAGCCTGGTCACGCCCGCGCTGTCCGGCGCCGCGATCAACGGAGAACGCGACGCGGGAACGCTTGCGACGATGCAGGTGACGCTCCTGACCACTCCGCAGCTCGTGCTCGGCAAGCTCGCCTCCGCCTGGCTGGTCGCCCTCGCGTTCCTGGTCAGCACGCTGCCGTTCCTGCTCGTGGCGGTGCTGGTGGGGGGCGTCTCGGCGGTCTCGGCGCTCGTCTCGGTGCTCGTGCTCGCCGTGCAGCTCGGAGTGGTCGCGGCGATCGGAGTGGGGCTCAGCGGGATCCTCGATCGGCCGCTCATGTCGGTGGTCACCACCTACCTCGTGGTCGCGGCGCTGAGCGTCGGATCGCTGATCGCGTTCGGCCTCCTCACGACGGTGACGACGTCCGAGACGCGGACCGTCTTCGTCGACGGCGAGGGGAACCCCGATCCCGCGTGCGGCTCGGGGTACGACAGCGTCGCTCCGCGCTACGACTACTACTGGGGGCTGCTGGCGCTCAACCCGTTCGTCGTCCTCGCCGACGCGGTGCCTCCGCGACTCGATGACTACGGGCAGCCCTCGGACCTGTTCGGGAGCATCGCGCTCGGGGTCCGCCAGGCGCAGATCCCGCCGGAGCTGGAGGTCGAGATCGACTGCACCGGGACGTCGGAGCAGGAGTACCGCGGGCCCGCGGAGACGTTCGCCGAGACGGTGCCGTCGTGGTTCGTCGGCCTCGCTCTGCAACTGGTGCTCGCGGTCGGACTGGTGCTCGGAGCGATCCGGCGCACGGCGACGCCGGCCGCACGGCTGCCGAAGGGGCGCCGCGTCGCCTGACCGCGGCTAGTCGGCGGCGCGCTCGCGCTCGACGGCCCGGATCTCGTCCTGCAGGTCGCGGGTCGCGGTGCGGAGGGCGCGCTCGGCGTCCAGGCCCTGCGCCCGAGCGGAGGCGACGATCGCGAGCAGCAGGGGCCCGAGGTCGTCCTCGGACTCGATCGGCAGCGGCCCCTCCCCCGCGTCGACGATGCCGAGGGTCGTCGCCTTGCCGATCACCTTGTCGGCGAGGGCCAGCGCGGGCATGCCCTGGGGTATGCCGTCGAGGACGCTCGTGCGGTGCGGCTTCTCGGTCCTCTTCAGCTCGTCCCAGACCGCGATGACGTCGTCGGCCGTCTCGGCCGTGGCGTCGCCGAAGACGTGCGGGTGGCGGCCGATCATCTTGGCGTTCATGTGCGCGGCGACGTCCTCGATGGTGAACGGCTCGGAGCCGTCGGCGGCGAGATCGGCGTGGAAGAGCACCTGGTAGAGCACGTCGCCGAGCTCCTCGATCAGATCGGCGCGGTCGCCCGCCTCGATCGCGTCGACGAGCTCGTGCGACTCCTCGATGAGGTAGCGCACGAGCGACTCGTGGGTCTGCTCGGCGTCCCACGGGCAGCCGCCCGGAGCGCGGAGGACGTGGACGGTGCGGATGAGCTCGTCGAGCCGGGGATGCGCGGTCACCCGGCCATCCTCGCATCCGCGATCGTTGCCGCCCCTCACGCGCGGGCGAGGCGGTGCCGTGCCACGAGCAGGCATGCGGCGACCACGAGCGGGACCGCGGCGACGAGACCGGGCGCGGCTGCGACTCCGACGGCCGCGGCGCCCGCCACGAGCACGCCGGCCAGGTTCCAGAGCAGCACCATCACTCCCGCACCGTCGCCGATCGGCAGAGGGACCGGGTTCAGGAGCGACGGGGGCAGTGGCCCGCGCGTGGCGTCCATCGCTCGGGCGGCGACTGCGACCACTGCCGCGGCGATCGCCGGGGCGGCGGGTCCGGTGACGAGGACCGCGCCGCCGAGGACGAGCGCCGTGGCGAGGACCAGCGGCAGGATCCCGTGCAGCAGGAGCAGATCGAACGGAGCGGGTGCGAGCAGCGCGGGCTGTCCGGCCGTCGCGGCGGCGTGCCGGAAGCCGTCGCTCCACACCCCTGCTCCGCTGTAGGCGAGGAGCCCGGCGATCACCGCGGGGACCGCCAGGAGCGACGGGGGCACGACGGTCGCGACGGCCAGCGCGACGCCGGCGCCCGCGAGGGCGGCGGCTCCCGCTGCGGAGCGCCCCGGAGTGCGGAGGGATCCGACGGCGTCCCGGATCGGCACCGCGAGGGCGAACGGAGCGAGGCGCACCGCGGTGACGCGGCGGAGGCGAGCGGGCCTCGGCCGGTAGCCCTCGAGCGCGTCGGCGAGCTCCCCGATCGCTCCCCTGCCCAGGGCCGCACGCCACTGGCGCGACTGGGCCACCACGACGGGGCCGCGGACGGTGTCGAGCAGGGGAGGAACGGCGGCCAGGGCGAGAGCGGCCAGGGCGAGCAGCGCGGCGAGGGTCCGCAGCTGCAGCGGCCCGGTCTCGGTGACCGCGCCGGCGGCCAGTGCGCCCGCGGCCGCCGCCACGACGACGAGGACGGCGGCGAGCACGGCGGAGGACCGCGGCGGCAGGCACTGCCCGGCGAGCCAGGCGACAGAGGCGAGGACGCCGAGCGCGGCTCCGGCCGTCGCGGCGATCGGCCAGGGAGAGTCGGAGGCGATCGCTCCGAGGAGCGCGGCGGCGACGCCCGCCAGGACGACGACGGCACCCGAGACGGCCACGGGCCGGCGGAGGACGAGGCGTCGGGGCAGATCGGTCGCGAGCAGCACGGCCGTGGTGTGCGGCTCCCCCACCGCGGGGCCGCGGACCCGGCCCAGGAGGACCGCGGCGGGCAGGAGGAGCGCCGCCGCGACTCCGACGACCAGGGACGGATCCAGGGAGGCGAGGGCCGGTCCGGGGTCGCCGAGCAGCAGCACGAGGGCCCGCAGCACCGGCAGCACCACGACGAGGAGGGTCAGAGCTGCGAGGTAGCCGGCGTAGGCGCCGCCGCCGTGATCCGCTGCTGAGCGGGAGCGGTGCAGCGCGCGGACGGCGCGGATCCGGGACGCGCTCATCGGGCGCCCAGCTCGATCACCCGCGTCGCCAGCCCCTCGGTCATGACCGAGCTGTGCGTCGCGAGGAGCACAGCACGCCCGCGCGCGGCCTCGCGGAGCACCTCCACGGCGAGCGGCACGCGGTCGACGTCGAGCCGCTGCTCCGGCTCGTCGAGCAGCAGCACCTCGCTCGGGCGCGCGAGGACGAGGGCGAGCGAGAAGAGCTGGGTCTGACCCGAGGAGAGCTCGTGGGGGAAGCGGAGGGCGAGCGGAGAGAGTCCGAGGGCGTCGAGGCCCCGGGACGCTTCGGCGCGGGCGTCGTCCAGCGATGCGCCCCACGAAAGAGCGACCATCGCCAGGTGCTCCTCGAGGGTGAGGTCCCGCTCGACAGGCGGTGTGCCGAGGAGGGCTGCGACGCGGCGGCGGTGCTCACGGGAGCGCTCGTCCACCGGAGCGCCCGCGACCTCGACGGTGCCGGCGGTAGGAGGGGTGAGCCCGGCGATCACGCGGAGCAGGGTGGTCTTGCCGCTGCCGTTGGGACCGGTGACCGCGACGACCGCCCCCGCCTCGACCTCCAGCGAGAGCGGCGCCAGCAGCTCGGCCTCGGCCGTCCGCACGGCGACGTCGCGGAGCCGGACGAGCGGAACGCCGGCTGCCGAGGGGGCGGAGCGGCGACGACGGGCGAGCAGCGGCATGCCTTCATCCTGTCGGCGCCCCGCGGCCTCCGCATCCGCCGGTCAGCGGAGTCCACATCCGTCGGTCATCGGGCCGTAACACGACGCGGCTATCGTCGCCGCGGGGCGCACCCGGCGACCCGGAACAGGATCACCGTGCCCGACACCACTCCCCTCGACCGAGGCGCCCCGCCGAGCGCCGAGCTGCACATCCACATCGAGGGCACGATCGAGCCCGAGCACATCGTCGAGATGGCGCGCCGCAACGGAGTCGCCCTGCCGACCGAGGACATCGACGCCCTGCGCGCCCGGTACGCGTTCACCGACCTCGGCTCGTTCCTCGACCTGCACTACTCGAATCTCACGGTGCTGAAGACCGAGCGCGACTTCTTCGAGCTCGCCACCGGCTACCTCGACCGCGCGAAGCTCGCCAACGTGCGCCGCGCCGAGATCTTCTTCGACCCGCAGACGCACCTCGGCAACGGGGTCGCGCTCGAGACCGTCATGGCCGGTCTCACGCGGGCTCTCGGGCCCAGCGTCGAGACGCACGGCATCTCGACGGACCTGATCATGTGCTTCCTGCGCGACCTCGGCGCGGAGGCGGCCGACGAGATGCTGACGGCGATCCTCCCCTACCGCGAGCACATCATCGGGGTCGGGCTCGACTCGAACGAGGTCGGCTTCGGACCGGAGCTCTTCGTCGACGTCTACGCACGCGCGGCGGCCGAGGGGTTGCGGCTCGTCGCGCACGCCGGCGAGGAGGGCGGCCCGGAGACGGTGGCGGCGACACTCGAGCTGCTGAAGGTGGAGCGGATCGACCACGGCATCCGCGCGATGGAGGACCCGGCGGTCGTGGCGATGCTCCGAGTGCAGAAGGTGCCGGTGACCGTCTGCCCCCTGTCGAACGTCGCTCTGCGGGCGGTCGACACGATGAAGGACCACCCGCTGCCCGAGATGCTCCGGCAGGGCCTCGTCGCGACGGTCTCGAGCGACGACCCGCCCTACTTCGGCGGCTACGTCGATGCGAACTACCGGGCGCTCGTCGAGGAGCTCGGCATGGACGACGCGCAGCTCGAGCAGCTCGCGCTGAACTCGTTCGACGCCGCGTTCATCTCGGCCGAGGACCGCGACCGCTGGAAGGCCGAGGTCCGGGCGCACTTCGGGCACTGACGACCGCCGCGAGAGGCCACTCCGGCACGCGACATGCCATCGTGCCGGAGTGGCATCTCGCGGAGGCTCGCCGGGCTAGGAGTGGTCTGCGACGTCGGGCTCGGCACGGGCGACGTCGGCCGCCTCCTCCTCGGGGCGCGGGGCGACGGTCTCGTCGTCCTCGAGCTCGGGGATGCTGGACTCGTCGGGCGCGGGGACGCGGGGCGGGACGGAGTGCTGGTCGGGTGCGGTCACGGTGATCCTTCGTTCTGGGTCGGGTGGCGGACGGTCAGCTCGCGACCGCGACCGGCTCGGGGAAGAGCGCCTCGAGCAGGTTCGCGACCCAGTCGATGAGGGCGCGATCGTTCAGCGGCACGCCGTCGACGACGGGCATCGGGACGACGACCGCGTTCGCCTGCTGGAGGTACTTGGCGCTCGGGTACATGCGACGCAGCCGGACCTGGATCGAGTCGGCGAGGTGCGCCGGCGCGACGCGGACGTTCGAGCCCATGGCGACGACGTCGCTGAGCCCGGCCTTCTGAGCGCGCATCCGCAGCCGCGAGACCAGGATGAGGTTCTCGACCGCCTCGGGCAGTTCGCCGTAGCGGTCGGTGAGCTCCTCGACGACCAGCTCGACGCTGCCCTGCTTCGCGGTGGGCGAGGACGCGGCCGACAGCTTCTGGTACGCCTCCAGGCGCAGCCGCTCGCTGTCGACGTACTCCTCCGGGATGCGGGCGTCGACGGGCAGCTCGAGCCGCAGCTCGGTCTGGCCCTCGGCGACGTCTCCGCGGAACGTGTCGACGGCCTCGCCGATCATCCGCAGGTAGAGGTCGAAGCCGACGCCCTGGATGTGACCGGACTGCTCGCCGCCGAGCAGGTTGCCGGCCCCGCGGATCTCGAGGTCCTTCAGCGCGATCTGCATGCCGCCGCCGAGGTCGGTGTTGGCCGCGAGCGTCTGCAGCCGGTCGTGCGCCGTCTCGCTGAGCGGCGTGGTCTCGTCGTAGAGCAGGTAGGCGTAGGCGCGCTCGCGTCCGCGGCCCACGCGTCCGCGCAGCTGGTGGAGCTGCGAGAGCCCGTACTTGTCGGCGCGGTCGACGATGAGGGTGTTGGCATTGGGGATGTCGAGGCCGGTCTCGACGATGGTCGTCGAGACGAGGACGTCGAACTTGCGCTCCCAGAAGTCGACGATGATGCGCTCGAGCTGCGCCTCGCTCAGCTTGCCGTGGGCGACGGCGATCCGCGCCTCCGGCACCAGCTCGGCGAGCTGCGAGGCGACGCGGTTGATCGTGGAGACGCGGTTGTGCACGAAGAACACCTGGCCCTCGCGCAGCAGCTCGCGACGGATCGCGGCGCCGACCTGCTTCTCGGAGTACGGCCCGACGAAGGTGAGGATGGGGTGCCGCTCCTCGGGCGGGGTCGCCAGGGTCGACATCTCGCGGATGCCGGTGACCGCCATCTCGAGCGTGCGCGGGATGGGGGTCGCGCTCATCGAGAGGATGTCGACGTTCTTCTTCAGCGCCTTCAGCTTCTCCTTGTGCTCGACGCCGAAGCGCTGCTCCTCGTCGATCACGAGGAGGCCGAGGTCCTTGAAGGCGATGTTGTCCGAGAGGAGCCGGTGGGTCGCGATGACCATGTCGACCGTGCCGTCGGCGAGGCCGTCGATCGTCTCCTTCGACTCCTTCGCGCTCTGGAAGCGGCTCAGGGCGCGCAGGTGCACGGGGAACCCGGCGAAGCGCTCCTGGAAGGTCTCGAGGTGCTGGCGCACGAGCAGCGTCGTCGGGACGAGCATCGCGACCTGCTTGCCGTCCTGGATCGCCTTGAACGCGGCGCGCACGGCGACCTCGGTCTTGCCGAAGCCGACGTCGCCCGAGAGCAGGCGGTCCATCGGGATCGGCCGCTCCATGTCGGCCTTCACCTCGTCGATGACGGTCAGCTGATCGGGCGTCTCGGCGAAGGGGAACGCCTCCTCGAGCTCGCGCTGCCAGGGGGTGTCCGGCGGGAAGGCGTGCCCGGGCGACGCCATGCGGGCGGAGTAGAGCTTCACGAGCTCCACCGCGATGTCGCGGACCGCTCGGCGCGCCTTGCTCTTGGCCTGCGCCCAGTCGCTGCCGCCCATCTTGCTCAGCGCAGGCGCCTCTCCTCCGACGTAGCGCGAGAGGAGGTCGAGCTGGTCGGTGGGCACCAGGAGCTTGTCGCCCGGGAAGCCGCGCTTGCTGGGCGCGTACTCGAGCACGAGGTACTCGCGCTTGGTCTTCACCGCGTTGCGCCCGCCGCTGGAGACCTCGCGCTGCGAGAGCTCGACGAACCGGCCGATGCCGTGCGTGGCGTGCACGACGTGATCGCCCGGAGTGAGCTGCAGCGGATCGACGACGTTCTTGCGGCGCGACGCGAGCTTCTTCACGGCGCGGGAGTCGTAGCCGACGGTGCGCCCGTAGAACTCGGTGTCCGTGAGCAGCGCGAGCTTCGCCTCCGGCACCTCGAAGCCGTGGTCGACGGACGCCTGCAGCACGTAGGCGAGGCCGGGCTCGACGCTCTCGGGCAGGTCGGGCACGATCCGCGCGGCGAGCTCGTGCTCGGCGAGGACCTGATCGGTGCGCTCGACGGTGCCGGTGCCGGGCGCGGTGAGGACGACGGTCCAGCCGTCGGCGAGGCGCGAGCGGACGTGCGCGAGCGCGCCCTCGACGTTCGCCCCGAAGCCGGGGACGGGCTCGCCCTCGACGCGCACGGCGAGGATCTCGTCGATCCCGAGGTCCTCGGGGAGCACCTCCGCCTCGCCCGCGGCCGGGCCCTGGCGGAAGGTGCTCATGGTCCACCACGGGTGGTCGGGAGCGGCGGCACCGGGGGCGCTGAACTTCACGGAGTCGCGCAACGCGCCGAGGGAGATGAACTCGCCCGACGCGAGGTCGATCGGCGCCTCCGCCCCGGCCGTGGCGGCGCTCCACGCGGCCTGCAGGAACTCGCGGTTGGTCTCGGCGAGGCTGATCGCGCGGGTGGCGACCCGCTCGGGGGCGAGGACGGCGACCGCCGCTCCCGCGGGGAGGTAGTGCGAGATCGGCACGAGGCGCTCGAGCAGCGCCGGCGCCAGCGACTCCATGCCCTCGACCGGGATGCCCTCGGCGATCTTCGCGAGCATCCCCGACAGGCTCGGGAACTCGTGCAGCATCTCGCGGGCACGCTGGCGGACGGCCGGGACCAGCAGCAGCTCGCGGCTGGGCGGCATGACGACCGAGTCGGACTCTCCGGGGAGCGAGCGCTGGTCGGCGACCGAGAACGCGCGGATCGAGTCCACTTCGTCGCCGAAGAAGTCGACGCGGCTGGGGTGCTCGGCGACGGCAGGGAAGACGTCGAGGATGCCGCCGCGGACCGCGAACTCGCCGCGGCGGGTGACCATGTCCACGCGCGCGTAGGCGAGGTCGACCAGCTCGGCGGCGATGCGGCCGAGGTCGTAGCCGCGCCCGCCCTTCTCGAGGCGGATCGGCGCGATGTCGGCGAGGTTGTCGGCGACGGGCTGAAGGGCGGCGCGCACGGACGCGACGACGACCAGCGGCTTCTCGGCGCTCCACGTCTTCATGCGGCGCAGGGCGTCGAGGCGGCGCCCCACGATCTCGGCGCTCGGGCTCAGCCGCTCGTGCGGCAGCGTCTCCCATGCGGGGAACTCGACGACGTCGGCGCCGGGCAGCATGCAGCTGAGCGAGGCGCGGACGTTCTCGGAGTCGCGGCCGGTGGCGGTGACGACGAGGGCGGCCTGGGGGCGGCCCGCCTCGGCACGACGCTCGAGCAGGCCCGCGAGCAGGGGCACGCGGAGTCCGTCGGTCAGGGAGAAGTCGGCATCGCGCACCGCGTACGCCAGTGCGTCGTCGAACGTGGAGGCGCGCGAAAGCGCCGAGATGATCTCGTTGAGGGGCACTGTCCGAGTTTACTGCGGACCCCCGACACGGAGCCGTGCTCGGCGGCGGCCGGTCCGTCCGTGAGGGAACCCCGGACGGTCGAGGGAGCCCGTTGCTCCGGGTTCCCCCGACGGTCCGGGGTTCCCTCGGTGAGGCAGGCTCAGGCGCTCGTGTGGAACTTGAGCTGGGCGGCGGCGAGGCCGGAGTCGGCGATCAGCTCGACGGCGTCGGCCGCGTCCTGGATCAGGATCGGCAGCGTCTCGCGCTCGGGGCCGGCGAAGTCCTTCAGGACGAAGTCGGCCGCGGGCTGGCGTCCGGGCGGGCGTCCGATGCCGACCCGCACCCGGAGGAACTCGGCGCCGTCGGTCGCGGCGAGGATGTCGCGGATCCCGTTGTGGCCCCCGTGACCGCCGCCCTGCTTCAAGCGCAGGGTGTCGAAGGGGATGTCGAGCTCGTCGTGCACCACGATCAGGCGCCCGGGAGCCAGCGAGTAGAAGTCGAGCAGCTGCGAGGTGGGGCCGCCCGAGAGGTTCATGAAGCTGTTCGGCTTGCCGAGGACGAGCTTCGGCCCGCCGGGGCGGAGGAACCCCTCGGCCACCGTCGCGTTCGCCCGCGTGTGCCGGCGGAAGGAGCCGCTGATCCGGGAGGCGAGCTCGTCGAGCACCATCTGGCCCACGTTGTGGCGGTTCCGCGCGTACTGCGCGCCCGGGTTGCCGAGCCCGACGACGAGCCAGGTGTCGCCCATGGTGGTCCTCTTCTCGTGCCGATGCGGGGGAAGCCCGGGTGTGCCCCGGATGCGGAACGGGCCCGCTCGCTCTCGCGGCGGGCCCGTCCGGTGGTGCGGGTGGGGAGACTACTCGGCGGTCTCGGCGACGACGTCGCCCGACGCCGGCGTCTCGTCCTCGTCGCCCAGGTCCTGCTCGACCTCGGCGGTGACGTTGACGACCAGCACGTCGGCCTCGGTGACGAGGGTCGCGCCGTCGGGCAGCACGACGTCGCCGGCGGCGATCTGGGTGCCGGCCTCGAGGCCCTCGACCGAGATGACGATGTTCTGCGGGATCTTGGTCGCGTCGACCTCGAGCGAGAGCGTGTTGGCGTCGATCGACACGAGGGTGCCGGGAGCGGCCTCGCCCTCGACGTGCACGGGGATGTCGACCGAGACCTTCTCGCCGAGCTTGATGACCACGAGGTCGATGTGCTCGATGATCTGGCGCACCGGGTCGCGCTGGATGTCCTTGACCAGGGTGGTCTGGGGGGTGCCGTCGATGTCGAGCTCGAGGATCGCGTTCGCCTTGCGGGTCAGCAGCAGGACCTGGTGGCCCGGCAGCGTGACGTGCTGGGGCTCGGTGCCGTGGCCGTAGAGGACCGCGGGGATCTTGTCCTGGGCGCGGATCTTGCGCGCCGCTCCCTTGCCGAACGAGGTGCGGAGCTCCGCGACGACCTTGTTGGTGAGTTCAGCCATGATGTTCTCCTTGGGCGGCGCGCACGCCACCGGATCGGGGTCGTGGCCGAGGCCACGGACGGGGTTTCGACTCGAACGCATGTCAGCGTGAGGAAAAGTCCGCGGCGCCCCTCTCGGGGCCTCGCCTGCTTCCACCGCGTCGATCACGGATGCGTGGTGCATCCCTCGCCGAAGTTCAGCTGCCCACCCTACCGGCCGATCCCCTCCTCCGCCACCCGCGGAGCCCTGCCAAGAAGCGGTCAGGAGCACGGGAGGCGGTCAGGAGCACTCGTTAGCGTTCGGGCCATGACTGACGACGACTTCGGCTCCTACGTGGAGAAGAACGGGTTCCACCGCGACACGAACTACATCCCCACTCGGATCACCGCCGACGGCAGCGACGGCTTCCCCGTCGAGGCGGGCCGCTACCGGCTCGTGGTCTCGCGGGCCTGCCCGTGGGCGAACCGCGCCGTGATCGTCCGGCGCCTGCTCGGACTCGAGGACGCCCTCTCGATGGGCATCTGCGGTCCGACCCACGACAAGCGCAGCTGGACGTTCGACATCGATCCCGGCGGCGTCGATCCGGTGCTGGGCATCCCGCGCCTGCAGGACGCGTTCCTGAAGCGCTTCCCCGACTACCCGCGCGGCATCACCGTGCCGGCGATCGTCGACATCCCCTCCGGCGAGGTCGTCACCAACGACTACCCGCGGATGACCCTCGACTTCTCGACCGAGTGGACCGCGTTCCACCGCGACGGAGCGCCGGAGCTCTACCCGGACCACCTCCGCGACGAGATCGACGAGGTGGCCGAGCTGGTCTTCCAGGACGTCAACAACGGCGTCTACAAGTGCGGGTTCGCGGGGTCGCAGAAGTCGTACGAGCGCGCCTACGACGCGCTCTGGGCTCGCCTCGACTGGCTCGAGGAGCGCCTCGCCACGCAGCGCTACCTGGTCGGCGACACCATCACCGAGGCGGATGTGCGCCTGTTCACGACGCTGGCCCGCTTCGACGCCGTCTACTACAGCCACTTCAAGGCGAACCGGAACCTGCTCTCGGCGATGCCCGCGCTCTGGGCCTACGCGCGCGATCTGTTCGCGACTCCGGGCTTCGGGGACACCATCGACTTCACCCACATCAAGTCGCACTACTACGAGGTGCAGCGCGACATCAATCCGACCGGAGTGGTCCCGAAGGGCCCCGATCTGTCGGGCTGGCGCGTCCCCTCGCACCGCGACGAGCTGGGCGGCCGCCCGTTCGGCGACGGCACCCCGCCGCCGCCGCCGATCCCCGCGGAGCGCGTGCCGACCGACCACACCGTCTGAGCGGCCGCGCACGGCCGTGAATCCGGGCCGCGACCGATGTGCAGTCGCGGACCCGGGCTCCCGGAGGGGTGCTTCGGTACCCTGGGCGCGTCCCTGAACGCGTACGTCGAGGAGAACCGTGTCTGACAAGCCCACCGCCACAGCCAACATCGGAGTCGTCGGTCTGGCGGTGATGGGCTCGAACCTGGCCCGCAACCTCGCCAGCCGCGAGGGCAACACCGTGGCCGTCTTCAACCGCTCCTACGGTCGCACCGAGACGCTGATCACCGAGCACCCCGAGGCCGGCTTCGTCGCCTCGGAGACGATCGAGGACTTCGCCGCCTCGCTCGCCACTCCGCGGACCGCGATCATCATGGTCCAGGCCGGCCGCGGCACCGACGCCGTCATCGACCAGCTGACGAAGGTCTTCGAGCCCGGCGACATCATCGTCGACGGCGGCAACGCGCTCTTCACCGACACCATCCGCCGCGAGAAGGCGGTCCGCGAGACCGGCATCCACTTCGTCGGCACCGGCATCTCGGGCGGCGAGGAGGGCGCGCTCAAGGGCCCGTCGATCATGCCCGGCGGCTCGGTCGAGTCGTACAAGACGCTCGGACCGATCCTCTCCTCGATCGCGGCGGTCGCCGAGGGCGAGCCCTGCGTCACCCACATCGGCACCGACGGCGCCGGCCACTTCGTCAAGATGATCCACAACGGCATCGAGTACGCCGACATGCAGCTCATCGCCGAGGCCTACGACCTCCTCCGCACGGTCGGCGGCCACGAGCCCGCCGCCATCGCCGAGGTCTTCGACGCGTGGAACAAGGGCGACCTCGAGTCGTACCTGATCGAGATCACCGCCGAGGTGCTCCGCCAGGTCGACGCCGAGACCGGCTCGCCGTTCATCGACGTCGTCCTCGACCAGGCCGGCTCCAAGGGCACCGGCGTCTGGACCGTGCAGAACGCGCTGGACCTGGGCGTGCCCGTCGGCGGCATCGCCGAGGCCGTCTTCGCCCGCGCGGTCTCGTCGAAGCCGGAGCAGCGCGCCGCGGTGCAGAACCGCGTCACGTCGCGTCCGACCCCGGTCGCGCTCTACGACGGCTTCGAGGACGACGTCCGCGCCGCCCTCTACGCCTCGAAGGTCGTCGCCTACTCGCAGGGCTTCGACGCGATCATCGCCGGTGCCGAGAAGTACGGCTGGGAGATCGACAAGGGCGCCGTCGCGAAGATCTGGCGCGCGGGCTGCATCATCCGCGCGCAGTTCCTCAACCGCATCGTCGACGCCTACGCCGAGAACGCGGGCATCACGACGCTCCTCGAGGACCCGTACTTCGCCGAGGCCGTCGCGAACGGCGAGGCCGCCTGGCGCCGCATCGTCTCGACCGCCGCGCTCTCGGGCGTGCCGATCCCCGGCTTCGGCGCCGCGCTGTCCTACTACGACTCGCTCGCCTCGAAGCGCCTCCCCGCCGCCCTCGTCCAGGGCCAGCGCGACTTCTTCGGCGCGCACACCTACCAGCGCGTCGACAAGCAGGGCACCTTCCACACGCTGTGGTCGGGCGACCGCTCCGAGGTCGAGCAGGACCCGTCGACGCACTGACCCCCTGACACGCCGGAGCGCCCCCGCACCTCGATCCTCGGATCGGCGCGGGGGCGCTCTCGTCGTTCAGCGGTTCAGCGCAGCCAGACCGTGGTCTCAGGAGGCAGGACGCCGTCCGTCAGAGGTCCGCTCGCCAGCAGCACCTCTCCGGCGGGGAGGTCGACCGGGACCGCGCCCAGGTTCGTCGCCGAGCGCCAGCCGTTCGGGCGTGCGAAGTGCAGCACATCGGCTCCGGAGTCGAGCCACTCGAGCTGCTCGCCGGACTGCAGCTCGTGCCGCAGCGCGAGCGCCCGGCGGTAGAGCGCGAGCGTCGACTCCTCATCGCGCTCCTGCGCCTGGACGGAGGAGTCCGCGAACCACTCCGGCTGCGGCAGGTGCGCGCCGCCGGAACCGAAGCCCAGCGACTCGCCCGTCTCCGCCCAGGGCAGGGGCACGCGGCAGCCGTCGCGGCCGACGTCGGTGCCGCCGCTGCGGAAGAACGTGGGGTCCTGGCGCTGCGCATCCGGGATCGCGGGCACCTCGTGCAGACCCAGTTCCTCGCCCTGGTAGAGGTAGGCGGACCCGGGCAGCGCGAGCAGCAGGAGCGTCGCGGCGCGGGCTCGGCGCAGACCCCGCTCGGCGTCCAGCTGGGGCTCCACTCCCCGCTGAGCAGCCACTGCTTCGCGGGGGCGGTCGGAGCGTCCCCGCGGGCCGGCAGCCCGTAGCGCGTCGCGTGACGCACCACGTCGTGGTTCGAGAGCACCCAGGTCGTCGAGGAGCCCGACTCGGCGGCGAGCGCGAGGTTGAACGAGATCAGCCGGCGGAACTCCTCCGCATCGAAGTCGGCCTCCAGCAGGTCGAAGTTGAACGCCTGGCCCAGGCCCTCCGGGCTCGCGTACCGGGCGCGGCGCGACGCGTCGACCCAGGCCTCGGCGACGGCGGTGCGCGGCGGGTCGTAGGAGTCGAACAGCGCGCGCCACTCGGCGTAGACCTCGTGGACCTCGTCGCGGTCCCAGAACGGGTGCGAGCCGTCGAGGCGCTGCTCCTGGATCTCGGCGGCCGCGGGGAGCGGCTCGCTGAGGTCCTTCACGAGCGAGTGCGCCACGTCGATCCGGAAGCCGTCGACCCCGCGGTCGGACCAGAAGCGGAGGGTGTCGAGGAAGTCGTCGCGGATCTCGCGGTTCGCCCAGTTCCAGTCGGGCTGCTCCTTCGCGAAGAGGTGCAGGTACCACTGGCCGTCGCCCACCGGCTCCCAGGCCGACCCGCCGAACACCGACTCCCAGTCGCTGGGCGGGAGGGAGCCGTCGGTGCCGCGGCCGTCGCGGAAGACGTAGCGCTCGCGCTCGGGCGAGCCCTTCGGTGCCGCGAGCGCCTCCTGGAACCAGGGGTGCAGATCGGAGGAGTGATTCGGCACGATGTCGACGATCACGCGGATGCCCGACTCGTGCAGCCGCCGCGTCATCTCGTCGAACTCGGCGAGGGTCCCGATCCGCGGATCGACGTCGCGGTAGTCCGCCACGTCGTACCCGCCGTCGGCCAGCGCCGACGGGTAGAAGGGGCTCAGCCACACCGCGTCGATCCCGAGCTCGCGGAGGTAGGGGATGCGCGCGATGATCCCCTTCAGGTCGCCGATCCCGTCCCCGTCCGCGTCCGCGAAGCTCCGCGGGTACACCTGGTACACCGCCGCCTGCCGCCACCACTGCGCGTCCTGCGCCGTGCCGCTCCTGGTGAGCAAGGTCTCCGTCATGCCGTTCCTTCCGTTCGTTGTGTCGTGTCGGTTGCGCCCGCCGTCTGGCGGACGTGGATCTCGATACGCCCGCTCCGCGGGCTACTCGATCAGCAGAGGTGGGCCCCCCGCTCCTGAGCAGCTGCTCGTGCGCAGCACGGCCCCTCCCCCCTCGGCTCGTGCGCAGCACGGCCCCCTCCCCCCTCGGCTCGTGCGCAGCACGGCCCTCTCCGCGCCTCCAGCAGAGGTCGCGGGTCTCGGGGTGGTGAGCTGCAAGGCGGAGGAGGGAAGGCGTAGCGGAGCTACGACGACCGACGACAACGCCGCAGATCGCCGCTCCGAGGCCCGCGATATCTACTTGATCGCCCCCTGAGTCACGCCGGACATGACCCAGCGCTGGGTGAAGAGGTAGACGATGATCGCCGGCGCCATGGCCATCAGGTAGGAGGCGAAGGCGACGTTGTAGTCGTTGCTGAACTGCGTCTGGAAGATGCTCTGGAGCACCGGCAGCGTCTGCAGCGAGGGGTCGGACGTGATGAGCGAGGGCATCATGAAGTCGTTCCAGGAGGCGAGGAAGGCGAAGATGCCGACCGTGGCGCTCATGGGGGCGAGCAGCGGGAACACCAGTCGCCAGAAGACCTGGTTCGTGGTCGCTCCGTCGAGCCGTGCGCTCTCCTCGAGCTCCTCGGGCAGCGAGCGGAGGAACGCGGTGAACAGCATGACGCTGAACGAGAGCTGGAACATGATGTGCAGGATCGCGACGCCGATCGGGTTGTCGAGGCCGACGAGTCCGGTCAGCGAGACCTGCGAGAGCGCGAGGACGGGGAACGGCAGGAACATCGCGGCGAGCAGGTAGAAGAACGAGAAGCGGTAGAACCTCCTGCTCCAGTTGCGCGAGATCGCGTAGGCGGCGAGGGCGCTGAGCACGATGGTGCCGCCGACGGTGATCGCGGTGACGAGCAGCGAGATCGCGAAACCGCGGGGGAAGTCGGTGAGGGTCCACGCCTGCACGAAGCCGTCGATCGAGATCGGGGCGGGGATCGAGAAGGCGTTGCCGTCCACGGCCTGAGCGGTGGTCTTGAACGCCATGGTCACGGTGACCCAGAGCGGAGCGACGACCGTCAACGCGCAGATCGCCAGGACGATCGTGAGCAGGAGGTTCGAGCGGCTCCGGCGGCCACCGCGTCGGGCGTCCGCGTCGGCGGCGGGGCGGGTGCCGGGCAGCGCCGGCGAGAGGGGGACCTGGCTGGTCATCAGAAGGCCGCCTTTCCGCGCGAGATGCGCAGTTGCACGAGCGCGATCACGAGCGCGATGAGGAAGAAGATCGTGGCGTTGGCCATCTGGTAGGCGTAGTCGCCGCTGGTGAAGCCCGAGAAGATCGTCATCGCGACGCTGCGGGTCGAGGTGCCCGGTCCGCCGTTGGTGAGGCCGACGATGATGTCGTACGAGTTGAGGAAGTTCTTGAAGCCGATGACGAGGTTGATGACCACGTAGCCGGCGACGAGCGGCAGCGTGATGGAGCGCAACTGCCCCCACGTCGAGGCCCCGTCGAGCGACGCGGCCTCGTAGACGTCGCCGGGGATCGAGAGGACGCCCGCGATGTAGATCAGCAGGGCGGAAGGGACCGACTGCCAGGCGGTGACGATCACGATCGCGAGCCACGCGAGGTTCGGGTCGGCGAGCATGCTGCTCGCGAGCGGCGTGAATCCGATCGACGCGGCGAAGCCCGGCAGCGAGTTCGAGAAGAGGAAGTTGAAGACGAACGCGATGATGATGCCCGAGACGACCATCGGCAGCACGAAGACGGCGCGGAGGGCGACCTTGCCCCGGATCTGCGTGGTGAGGGCGATGGCGAGCAGGAACGCGATCACGTTGACCAGGAGCACCGTCATCAGCGCCAGAGCGACCGTGAATCCGTAGGACGCCGCGATCGCCGGATCCGAGAACAGCGCCACGTAGTTCGTGAAGCCGATGAAGGTCCACTCCCCGAAGCCGATGGAGTCGGTGAAGCTGAAGAAGATGCCCATCAGCGCGGGCAGGGTGATCGCGAGCGTGAAGAGGATCAGCGCGGGGAGCAGGAAGAGCGGGAACGTGAGGTCCCGGCGCCGCTTCGGCGTGGTGCGCGCGACGGCGTGGGCAGCGACGGGGCGCCGCTCCTCCGTCCGTGCGGGGAGGGTGGTGGCCATGGTGTCTCGTCTCTGAGAGTGGTCGGCGGGAGGAGGGGGATCAGGAGCGGAACGCGATGCGCGCCCAGTCGGCGTCGATGGTGCGCAGCGTCGACTGCGGGTCGGAGCCGAGCACCATGCCCTGCACGTAGTTCTGCAACGGGATGTTCTGCGGCACCAGCTGCGAGGCGCCGAGGCTGAACGCGGCGCGGTCGTAGAACTCCTGCAGCTCGACGAGGGTGGGCTGGGTCACGGCCGGGGCGTCGGTCGTCACTCCGAACGCGTTGTTGTCGGCGTTGTAGGCGTCGATGATCTCGGGCCGCATCAGGAACGCGAGGAACTCGCGCGCCGCCTCCTTCTTGGTGGAGGCCTCCGGGATCCAGAGGGCGAGGTCGACGTTGACGCGCACGCGGCGGTCCTCGGGGTCGTCCGTCATCGGCAGCGGGAAGGCTCCGACCGAGAGGTCGGGGGCCGTCTTCGCGATCTCGCTCAGCGCCCACGGCCCCTGGAAGTACATCGCGGCCTCGCCGTTCGAGAACGCGAGGTTCCCGTCTCCGTAGGCACGGCTGGCCGCATCGGGGTTCGAGTACGCGGCGATCTGCAGCATCTGCTCCATCGGCGCGGCGAGGTCCTTCTGGAACGAGACCGGCGACCCGGGTCCGACGTCCGGGCCCTGCTCCTTCAGCTGCGAGAAGAACGACTCGAGGTCGACGGTGCCGCCGACGGAGTAGTCGAAGAGGCCCTGCGAGACCGTCCACGGGTCCTTGTAGGTGCTGTAGAGCGGAGTGATGCCCGCGGCCTGCAGCGCGTCGCAGACCGCGAGGAACTCCGTCCAGGTCGTCGGCACCTCGAGCCCCTGCTGGGCGAAGATGTCGCGGTTGTAGAGCACGGCCGACATCATCAGCGAGTACGGCAGCACGCTGGTCCGGTCCGGGTACGACGCGGTCTGCTCGATCAGCGGCTGCAGCGCCGGGTTGATGCGCTCCGCCTCCGGCATGTCCGACAGATCGCTGAACGCCCCCCGCTCGACGAAGCGCGCGACCTCGAAGTTGTAGTTGAGGCAGCCGAGGTCCGGCGGGTTGGTCCGCACGAAGCCTGCCGAGAGGTTGGAGGAGAAGTCGTGGACGACCCGCACGCGCGACTGCGCGGCGTGGAACTTCTCGATCACCTCGTCGAAGTAGCCGATGACCTCGGGCTTGGACTGGTGGAACACGATCTCGGTCGCACCTCGGGCGCCCGAGGGGGACGCGCACGCGGCGAGACCGAGCGCCGCGGCGCCCGCTCCTGCGGCGGTGAGGAGGGTCCGTCGGCGCAGGCCGCCGCTGGGTGGGGTGGTGAGGGGCACGTCGTCGTCTCCCGGTCTGGCAGGTGGATCTGGCGGGGATAAGTTGCTTCGTCGACTAACTCTAGGAAGAAAATCTAGTACGCGATGTACTGTTGCAGCCGATCCCGCTCGGGTCAAGAGGGAGGCGGAACCGATGTCCGAGAACGTGTTCTCGTTCCAGCGCCGGCGCAACGCCCTCGAGATCCTGCAGGGCGCGTGGAGCGGCGAGCCGATGACGGCGTCCGATCTGATCGAGCGCACCGGGCTCACGCGGTCGACCGTGATCGCGGTCTGCGACGACCTCATCGAGCTCGGCTGGCTCGAGGAGCTCGAGAACCAGCGCGCTGCGGGCGACTACGTCAAGGGCCGCCCCGCCCGCCGCTACGCGCTGCGGCGCGAGGCGGGCGTGATCGTGGGGGTCGACGCCGGTCAGCACAGCGTCGGCGTCGACGTCGCGGACCTCCTCGGCGACTCGATCGCGCACCGCGTCGAGCCGGTCGAGCACGAGCCCGTCGAGGAGCTCCCGCACGAGCGGCGCCTCGCCGACATCGAGCGGATCCTCGACCGCACACTCCAGCAGGCGGGAGTGGCCGATGCCGGGGTGCTGGCGATCACCTTCGGCGTCCCGGCACCGGTCGACGCCGACGGCCGCTCCCCCGCCGACGACAACGGCTTCTGGAGCGCGATGAACCCCGGTCTCGCCGACCGCTTCGCCGATCGGGGCTGGCGCCCGGTGGTCGACAACGATGCCAACCTCGCGGCCCTCGCCGAGGGCTGGCGGGGTGCGGCCGTCGGATGCTCCGACTATCTGACCCTGCTCTCGGGCGAGCGCCTGGGCGGCGGTGTCGTCCTCGGCGGCACGCTGCTCCGCGGCGCCCGGGGCCTCACCGGCGAGATGCGCTACCTCGACCTGGTCGAGGGGGTCGGCTCGGCAGAGGGCGTCGCCGCGCTCGCCCGGACCTGGGCGCAGGAGGCCCTCGCTACCGAGGACCGCGCGCCCTCGCTCCTGGATGCGGCGCCGCTCCCGGGCGCCGAGCAGGTGCTGGCCGCCGCGGCCGCCGGGGACGCCCTCGCCCTCGAGATCGTCGATCGGCTCGCCGTCCGCCTGACGAGCGTCGCCGCGACCCTCGCCAACCTGCTGGACGTCTCGCTCCTCGTGGTCGGCGGGGCTCTCGCCGAGTCGGCCGGCCCACTGCTGGCAGACGTCTCGGAGCGCATCGCGCCCCTCGTCCACGCCCCCGCGCCCCGGATCGTCCCCTCGACACTGGGCGACCGCGCCGTCGCGCTCGGCGCCGTCCGAGCGGGTCTGGACCGCGTCCGCGCGGATCCGCTCGCCCTCCGCCTGGCTGCCGCCTCGATCGACACCGCGGCCGCACCGCTCTGAGCTCGGGGCGCCGACGGGACTTCAGCGCCGGAACGCCCGCACGATCAGCAGCACCGCGAGCAGCACCGCCACCGCCGCCGCCGTCGCGGTCGGCAGCGCGAGCAGCAGCACCAGCGCGCCGACCGCCGACACCACCGCCGACCAGCTGCGCAGCTCGGCCTGGTCGATCCGGCGCAGGAGGAGCACCAGGAGGCCGGCGCCGACCGCGAACGCGAGCAGCGCATCCGCGTCGAGGATCACGACCGAGAGCACCGAGACCAGGCAGACGAGCAGCTGGGGAGCGACCGGCGCGCCCGTCCTGGCGCTGATGCCCGCGAGAGGACCGGGGATCTCGCCGGCGCGCACCAGTCGCACGAGGGCGCTCGCGTCGCGCCGGAGCAGCACGACGAGCGCGAGGACGCACGCGAGCACGGCGGCGATCGCCACGAGCGGCTGGGCCGCGGTCCCCGCCGCGGCCGCCAGCAGAGGGGTGGGCGTCGCGGCGAGGGCCGCGGGGCCGACGAGCAGCAGGAGCCCCGCACCGAGGGCGCTCGCGGCGAGAGCGACGGCGCCCGTCGTCACGAGTGCCGACCGGAGGCGCACGCGCACGCCGGAGGGAGCCGGTGCGACGAGGAACAGGGCGTACGCCGCGGCGGTGGTCGCCCCCTCCGCACCGCCGATCACCGTGTCGGCCGGAGGGACCACGGGCGGGGTGACGAGCACCGTCACGGCCGCCGCGGTCAGCAGGAGGAGGACCAGCAGTCCGAGCACCCGCGCGAGCGCCGGCCGCACCACGCCGCCGCGCAGGACGAAGACCGTGACCGCGACCAGGAGGAGCACCGCCGCGGGACGCGCGGCGGCCCCGAGGACGTGGTCAGCCGCCGTGAGGGCGAGGGCGGAGGCACCGAGCGCTCGGCCCGCGAGCGCGAGCCACTCCCCCGTGGGGCCGTCGTGCACCTCGCGACCGGAGTCGGCGATCGCCCCGATCACGGTCAGCGCGGCCGCGATGCCGATCCCGAGCAGCAGCCACCAGCCGGCCTCGAGCGCCGCGGGCGAGAGGACGAGGAACACTCCCGCGAGCGCGATCGCGCCGACGGGCTCCGCGGGACGCAGCGCATGCCGCTCACCGGTCTCGCGTCGCTCGGGCACCCGCTCACCCTAGGCCAGCACCCCTCGTGCGGGGGTTCTCCCGGTGGACACCGATTCGCGTGTCGCCCGGACCGCGCCCGCGGAGCGGCTCGAAGACCTCGTCCGCAGGGCGAACGTGCACGCCACACTGGCGGTCGCACGCCCGAGGACGGCACGCCTCACCCGACCACCGGCACGGCTCGGAGGCGCACGCCCAACTCGACCGTCGGCGCGGCCCGGAGGCGTCGGCTGCAAGGCGGAGGAGGAAGCGATACCGGCGGTATCGCGCCCGACGACAACGCCGCAGACGGCGCCTCCGGGGCGTGCCGGCGCGGCTCGGAGGTGTCGTCTGCAAGGCGGAGGAAGAAGCGATACCGGCGGTATCGCGCCCGAGGACAACGCCGCGGACGGCGCCTCCGAGCCGTGCCGGGCTAGGCGTCGCCGTCGAACATGGAGGTGACGGAACCATCGTCGAAGACCTCGTGGATCGCGCGCGCCAGCAGCGGCGCGATCGGGAGGATCGTCAGGCGGTCCCACTTCTTCTCCTCCGGCAGCGGGAGGGTGTCGGTGACGACGACGGAGTCGATGAACTCGGAGCTGAGGAGCTCGCGCGCCGGGTCCGAGAACACCGCGTGGGTCGCGGCGACGACGACGCCGATCGCTCCGGCGTTCTTCAGCGCCTCGGCGGCCTTCGCGATGGTGCGGCCGGTGTCGATGAGGTCGTCGACGAGGAGGCAGACGCGGCCCTCCACCTCGCCGACGATCTCGTGCACGGAGACCTGGTTGGCGACCTTGGGGTCGCGGCGCTTGTGGATGATCGCGAGCGGCACGCCGAGCTTGTCGCTCCAGATGTCGGCGACGCGGACGCGGCCCATGTCGGGCGAGACGACCGTGAGGGTCGAGGGGTCGAGCTTCTCGCGGAAGTGCTCGAGCAGCACAGGCATGGCGAAGAGGTGGTCGACGGGGCCGTCGAAGAAGCCCTGGATCTGCGCGGCGTGCAGGTCGACCGACATGATGCGGTCGGCTCCGGCGGCCTTGAACAGGTCGGCGACGAGGCGGGCCGAGATCGGCTCGCGGCCGCGGCCCTTTTTGTCCTGGCGGGCGTAGGGGTAGAACGGCGCGACGACCGTGATCCGCTTCGCCGAGGCGCGCTTGAGCGCGTCGACCATGATGAGCTGCTCCATGAGCCACTCGTTGATCGGCGAGGTGTGCGACTGGAGCACGAACACGTCGCCTCCGCGCACGGATTCGCCGTAGCGCACGTACAGCTCGCCGTTGGCGAAGGTGCGCCCCTCGGTGGTCACGAGCTCGGTGCCCAGCTCGTCGGCGACCGCTTCCGCCAGTGCCGGATGCGCCCTCCCCGAGACGAGGACCAGGCTCTTCTTGTTGCTGGCGGTGATGCCCGTCACTGTTCTCCGCTTCCTCCGGTCGGCTGGTCCGAGCCCTCGGGCTCGAGCACCCGGGCGGCCTCGGCGGCGGTCGCCGCCGCGGTCCCGGGTCGGTGGGTCTGCACCCAACCGGCCATGTTGCGCTGCGGAGCGACGGTGATGCCGAGGGCTCCGGCCGGGATGTCCTTGCGGACGACCGTTCCAGCACCCGTGTACGCTCCGTCCCCGATTCTAACGGGGGCGACGAAGACGTTGTGCGACCCGGCGCGCACGTGCGACCCGACCACGGACGACGCCTTGGTCACTCCGTCGTAGTTGGCGAAGATCGAGCCCGCGCCGATGTTCGACTCCTCGCCGATGGTCGCGTCGCCGACGTACGAGAGGTGCGGCACCTTCGATCCGGCTCCGATGACGGCGTTCTTCGTCTCGACGTACGTGCCGATCTTGCCCTTCGCGCCCAGCACGGTGCCGGGGCGGAGGAAGGAGAACGGCCCGACCTGGGCACCCGCGCCGATCACGGCGAGGGTGGCGTCCGAGCGCTTCACGACGGCGTCCTCGCCGATCTCGCAGGAGTCGAGGGTCGTGTCGGGGCCGATGATCGCGCCCGTCGCGATGACGGTCGGTCCCTTGATCTGCGTGCCGGGCAGGATCTCGACGTCGGGCGCGAGGACCGCGTCCACGTCGATCCAGGTCGTCGCCGGGTCCTGGATCGTGACGCCCTCGAGCTGCCAGCGGCGGACGATGCGGGCGTTCAGCTCGACGGCCGCGTCCGAGAGCTGCGCGCGGTCGTTGATGCCGGCGACGAGCCACCGGTCCTGCACGGGCACGGCCTCGATCGCGCGGCCGGCGGCCTTGAGCGCGGCCGCGGCGTCGGTGAGGTACATCTCCCGCTGCGCGTTGTCCGTGCCGATGCCGCCGATGACGGCTCGGAGGGCCGCGGCGTCGAAGGCGTAGACGCCGGCGTTGATCTCGGCGATGGCGAGCTGGTCGGCGTCGGCGTCCTTCTGCTCGACGATGGAGGCGAAGCCGCCGTCCTCGCCGCGGACGATCCGGCCGAAGCCGGTCGGGTCCTCGAACACGCACGAGAGCATCGTCAGGGCGTTCGCCGCGCCGAGGTGCGCGTCGACCAGGCGGCGCAGGGTCGGCGCGTCCAGGAGCGGCACGTCGGCGCTGAGGACCACGACGGTCCCGGCGAAGTCGGCGGGCAGAGCGGCGAGACCGAGCTCGACGGCGCGTCCCGTGCCCGGCACCTCGTCCTGGTCGACGACGAGCGCCGCGGGCGTGTGCTCGAGCACCGCCTCCGCGACGCGCTCGCGCTCGTGGCGCACGACGGTGACGACGTGCCCGGCCTCGAGCGAGGCCGCGGTGTCGAGGACGTGGCCGAGCAGCGGCCGTCCGGCCAGGCGGTGCAGCACCTTGGGTGTGCGGGACTTCATGCGGGTGCCCTGGCCTGCGGCCAGGATCACGACCGCGAGCGTGCTGTCGATGATCGCGTCTCCTCTTCGGCGGGCGCACCGGGACCGGTGCACCCTCGTCTTCCCCGCTCCGCCACCAGGATTCGAACCTGGACCGGACAGCTCCAAAGGCTGCCGTGCTGCCGTTACACCATGGCGGACCGCGCTCGCGCGCGTCGTCCATCCTGCCATCCGGCCGGGACCCCCACAGAACTCCGGAGCCGCCCGTTCACGACTCCCGGGGCGGACCCTCGCAGCCCGCACCCGCCACAATGGAGGGGTGAGCGCGAACGACGAGGTCGACGGCATCGTCGACGCCTGGGTGAGGGAACGACCCGATCTGGACTTCACGCCGCTGCAGGTCTTCTCCCGCATGCGGCGGCTGGCCAAGCAGCTCGAGCGCGCCCGCGGGATCGCCTTCGGCCGCTCGGAGCTCGAGACGTGGGAGTTCGACGTGCTGTCGGCGCTGCGCCGCGCCGGCGCCCCCTACCGCCTCTCCCCCAAGCAGCTGCTGCAGGCGACCATGGTCACCAGCGGCACCATGACCAACCGCATCGACCGCCTCGTCGAGCGCGAGCTGGTCGAGCGCCTCGACGACCCCAACGACGGACGCGGCGTCCTCGTCCAGATGACGCCGTCCGGGCTCGCGCGCGTGGACGCCGCGATCACCCGGCTGGTCGACGCCGAGCAGGAGCTGCTGGGCGCGCTGACGCACGCGCAGCAGGAGCGGCTGGCGCAGCTGCTCCGCAAGCTCTCGCTCGACTTCGGCTGAGGACGGGCCCGCCCCGGCTCAGCCCTCCAGCTGCTCCGAGAGCTCCAGCCAGCGCAGCTCGAGTTCGGCGGTCTCGTCCTCGTAGCCCCGGAGCGTCGCGTTGAGCGCCAGGATGCCGTCGTAGTCGTCCTGGTCGTGGGTCGCCATCTTCTCGTGCACCGTCTTCGCCAGCTGGGTCAGCTTGTGCAGGCGCCGGTCGATCGCCGACACCTCCTTCTCGGCGGTGCGCCGCTCGGCGCCACCGAGCCCCGAGGGTGCTGCGGAGGGGGACGAGGTCAGCGCCGCCGGCCCCGCCTTCTCGAGCGCGCGGCGCAGCTCCAGGTACTGCTCCACGCCTCCCGGCAGGTGCCGGAACGCCCCCTCGAGCACCGCGTACTGCTGATCGGTGACCCGCTCGAGCAGGTACCGGTCGTGCGAGACGACGAGCAGCGTGCCCGGCCAGGAGTCGAGCAGGTCCTCGATCGCCGCGAGCATGTCGGTGTCGAGATCGTTGGTCGGCTCGTCGAGGATCAGCACGTTCGGCTCGCTCAGCAGGATCAGCAGGAGCTGGAGGCGCCGGCGCTGACCTCCCGAGAGGTCCTTCACCGGCGTCGACAGCTGCGCGCTCGAGAAGCCGAGGCGCTCGAGCAGCTGCCCCGGCGTCATGTCCTTGCCGCCGATGGAGTAGCTGGTGCGCTGCTGCGCGATGATCTCGCGGACGGGCTGGTCCTGCACCTCCGTGAGCTCGCGCAGCTGCTGGTCGAGGATCGCGACGCGCACCGTGGTGCCGCGCTTCACCTTCCCGCTCGTGGGCTCGACGCTGCCGGCCACCAGGCCCAGGAGGGTCGACTTGCCCGCGCCGTTGACGCCGAGGATGCCGGTGCGCTCGCCGGGCGCGATCCGCCACTCGATGCGGTTGAGCACCGTCCGCTCGCCGTAGCGCACGGTCACGTCCAGCAGGTCGACGACGTCCTTGCCCAGTCGCGAGACCGCGAGCTGCGACAGCGAGACGGAGTCGCGCACGGGCGGCTCGTCCTCGATCAGCTGGTTGGCCGCGTCGATGCGGAACTTGGGCTTCGCGGTGCGGGCGGGGGCTCCGCGGCGCAGCCACGCGAGCTCCTTCTTCATCAGGTTCTGGCGCTTGGCCTCCATGGTGGAGGCCATGCGGTCGCGCTCGACGCGCTGCAGGATGTAGGCCGCGTAGCCACCCTCGAAGGGCTCGACGATGCGGTCGTGCACCTCCCACGTGGCGGTGCAGATCTCGTCGAGGAACCAGCGGTCGTGGGTCACGACGGCGAGGCCGCCGGAGGCCGTGGCCCAGCGGCGCTTGAGGTGCTCGGCGAGCCAGGCGATGCCCTCGACGTCGAGGTGGTTGGTGGGCTCGTCGAGGAAGACCACGTCCCAGTCGCCGACGAGGAGCTTCGCGAGGGCGACCCGGCGGCGCTGGCCTCCCGAGAGCGAGCCGACGACTCCGTCCCACGGAACGTCGCGCAGGAGACCGGCGATCACGTCGCGGGTGCGCGCGTCGCCCGCCCACTCGTGCTCCTCGAGCCCGCCGACGACCGCCTGGGCGACCGTGAGCTCCTCGTCGACCGTGTCGGCCTGGTCGAGCATGCCGAGCGTGACGCCGCGGCGGTGCGTGACGCGCCCCGCGTCCGGTTCGATGCGCTGCGCGAGCAGGCGCAGGAGGGTCGACTTGCCGTCGCCGTTGCGGCCGACGATGCCGATGCGGTCGCCCTCCTCGATGCCGAGCGAGACGTCGTCGAAGATGACCCGCGTGGGGTACTCGAGTCGCAGCGCCTCAGCGCCCAGGAGATGTGCCATAGGGATCGATTTTACGGGGCTCCGGAGCGGCCCGGCCGACCGCTAGGCGACGGTGATCGTCCTGAGGTGCCAGCCGGTGGCTCCGTCGGGAGCCGGCGGCGCCTCGTCCGAGGTCTGGGTGAGCCCCTCGGAGTCGGTGGCCCGCACGAGCAGGACGTGATCGCCGGGCAGGGCCTCCCACTCGTAGACCCACTGGATCCACGTGTCGGCGGTGACCGCCTCGGCCAGGCGAGCGCTCTGCCACACTCCCCCGTCGACCTGCACCTCGACCTTCGAGATGCCGGTGTGCGGAGCCCACGCGACTCCGGCGACCGCGACCGTGCCCGCGGCGACCGCCTGACCCTGGCGCGGCACGTCGATCCGCGACTCGACCTTGATCGGGCCGCGCTCCGTCCAGCCGCGCGTCGACCAGTAGGCCACGTCGTCGGCGAACGTCGTCACCTTCAGCTCGGTGACCCACTTGGTCGCGGAGACGTAGCCGTAGAGCCCGGGCACGACCATCCGCACCGGGAAGCCGTGCTCGACGGGCAGGGGCTCGCCGTTCATCCCGACGGCGAGGATGCTCGCCCGGTTCTCGTCGGCCAGCACCTCGAGCGGGCTCGAGGCGGTGAAGCCGTCGATGCTGCGCGAGAGGACCATGTCGGCGCCGGCGGTCGGCCGTGCGCGGGCGAGCAGCTCGCGGATCGGGTAGCCGAGCCACAGCGCGGTGCCGATCAGATCGCCGCCCACCTCGTTCGAGACGCACGACAGGGTCACCAGGTGCTCCTCGAGCGGCAGGGCGAGCAGCTCGTCCCAGGTGAGCACGATCTCCTCCTCGACCATGCCGTGGATCCGGAGCGACCAGTCGGCGGGGTCGACGGAGGGGACCGACAGGGCCGTGTCGATGCGGTAGAACTCGGCGTTCGGGGTGACGAACGAGCTGATGCCCTCGACGTCGTCGAGGACGGCGGCGGCCGGGACGGGCGGGGCGGCGGCCGCGGCCCTCGGCAGCACCACGGCCTCGCGGACGGCGGTGACGGCCGCGGAGGCGGCGGTGGCCAGGCGGGCGCCGACGCCCACCACGACGGCGGCGGCTCCGGCGATGCCCACGAGGCGGAGGAAGGACCGCCGGTCGGTCCCACCCCGCGCGGGCTCGTCGTCCCAGGCGCGCAGCCGGGCCGAGGCGGTCCAAAGCACCAGCGCGCCGGCGACCATGCCCGCGATGCTCGGAGCGGCCGAAAGTCCGGTCGCACCCTCCCGTGTGACCGCGGCGAGGGCGCCGAGACCGGCGACGACCACGAGGAGCAGCGCGCCCAGCGGCGGGCGGCGGAACTCCAGCAGACCCGCCGCGACCGCGAGCAGCGCGACCGCGAACGCGAGCGAGGCGAGCAGCACGATCTTGTCGCCCGTGCCGAACAGCGCGATCACCGTGTCCTTCACGCCGGGCGGCACGATGTCGATGACGAAACCCCCGACCGCGACGAGCGGACCGCCTCCGGCGCCCGTGAACACGGCCACGAGCTCGGCGCTCGCGAGGGCGACGACGGCGGAGACGATCCCCGTGAGGATCGCGAGCAGTGCGGCTCTTCTGGGGGGCATGAGCCGCACTCTAAGCCACTGCGCGGGGTGCGGGCTGGGGCCCGCTCAGATCGAGAGGAGTCTCGCTCCGTGCACGGGGCCGGTCACGCGGAGGGCCTTGTAGCGCGCGGTCGTCAGCTCCAGCTGGAGCTCGAGAGCCGCATCCGCGTCCGCCGCGAGGAAGGCGACGGTGGGTCCCGAGCCCGAGACGAGCCCGCCGAGGGCGCCGCTCTCCTCGCCGCGCTCCAGGATCCGCGCCAGACCCGGCTGCAGGTGCAGCGCCGGAGCCTGGAGGTCGTTGTGCATCGCGTCGGCGAGCATCGCCGCGTCGCCCGCCCTCAGCGCCTGCAGCACATTGGGGTCGACGCTCGGCGAGGCCGAGATGGGGCGGAAGTCGTGCAGGTGCCGCTCGCGGTGGCGGTCGAGCTCGCTGTAGACCTCCGGAGTCGAGAGCCCCTGCTCCGAGAGCACGAGCACCCACTCGAAGCGGCCCTTCGCGAGCGCGGGGCTCAGCTCGTCGCCGCGGCCCACTCCGATCGCCGTGCCGCCTGTGAAGGCGAAGGGCACGTCGGCGCCGAGGCTCGCGGCGATGCCGAGGAGCTGCTCCCGCGTGCAGGCCGTGCCCCACAGCGCGTCGCAGGCGAGGAGCGTCGCGGCCGCGTCGGCCGATCCGCCGCCCATGCCGCCCGCGATCGGGACGTTCTTCTCGATCTCGAGGTGCACGCCTCCGCGGTGGCCCGTCGCTCGTGCGAGCGCTCTCGCGGCCTTGACGGCGAGGTTGCTGCCGTCGACCGCGAGGCCGCTCGTGTCGATCGAGCCCGAGAAGGCGACCGAGAAGTCGTCGGCGGCGCTGGCGCGCACGTCCTCGTAGAGCGAGAGCGACTGGAACGCGGTCGCGAGCTCGTGGTAGCCGTCCTCGCGAACGGCCCCCACCTTGAGGAAGACGTTGATCTTGCCCGGTGCCCGCGCGTGGACCACGGTCGACGTCGCGCGAGCAGCCATGCCTCCAAGCTACAGGGTGGCGGAGGGGCCCTCGTGCCCGTCGGACGGGTCCGTCCCGGGGTCCTCCTCGACCGGGTCCGGCACGGTGCCGCCGCGGGTCGGCACGCGAGCGGGATCGAGCGTGCGGCCCAGCGCGACGAAGGAGTCGACGGTCAGCTCCTCGCCGCGAGCAGTCTGCGGGACGCCCGCCGATTCGAGGGCGGCGATCGCCGAGGCGCTGTCGCCGAAGAGCGGGGCGAGCGACTGGCGCAGCATCTTCCTCCGCTGGGCGAAGGCCGCGTCGACGACCGCGAAGACGGCCCGGCGCAGGGTCTCGTCGCCCGGCTCCTCGCCGCGCTCGAACGCCACGAGCACGCTGTCGACGTTGGGGACGGGCCAGAAGATCTGCCGCGAGACGGTGCCGCCGGTCGAGAACGAGCCGAACCAGGCGGCCTTCACGCTGGGGCCGCCGTAGACCTTGGAGCCCGGGCCCGCGGCGAGCCGGAGGCCGACCTCGGACTGCACCATGACCACTCCGGAGCGGATGCTCGGGAAGTGCTCGAGGAAGTGCAGCAGCACCGGCACCGAGATGTTGTACGGGAGGTTCGCCACGAGACGGACGGGATCGCCCGGCAGCTCGAGCACGCGCATCGCGTCGGCGTGCACCACGTGCAGGTCGGCCCCGGGCGCCATCAGCTCGACCGTGCGCGGGAGCTGCTCGGCGAGCCGCCCGTCGATCTCGACGGCCACGACCTGCGCGCCGGCCTCGAGCAGGCCCAGCGTCAGCGAGCCGAGGCCGGGTCCGATCTCGACCACGGTCTCGCCCGCCTGCACGCGCGCGAGCTTGACGATGCGGCGCACGGTGTTGGCGTCGTGCACGAAGTTCTGACCGAGCTTCTTGGTCGGCGTCACGTCCAGCAGCTGCGCGAGGTCGCGGATCTCGGCGGGGCCGAGCAGCCGCGGAACGGCGGGCGCCTCGGCGTCCGCCGCGTGGCGGCCGCTCATGCCAGCTGCCCCACGGGCTCCGTCGGCTCCGAGCCGACCTCGCCGCCCCACTCGCCGTAGACCTGCTCGGTGTTGGAGGCGATGGTCGCGGCCAGGTGCCCCACGTCGGTCTCGAGGTGCAGCGCCATCGCGCGCAGCGTGTGCGGGAGCAGGTACGGAGCGTTCGGGCGGCCGCGCAGCGGGCTCGGAGTGAGGAACGGGGCGTCGGTCTCGACGAGGATCAGGTGCCGCGGAGTGACCGACAGCGCCTCGCGCAGCGACTCCGCGTTCTTGAAGGTGACGTTGCCCGCGAAGGACAGGTACCACCCCTCCTCGGCGCACATCCTGGCCATCTCGGCGTCGCCCGAGAAGCAGTGGAAGACGGTGCGCTCGGGGGCGCCGACACGGCGGAGCGTGTCCATCACCTCGCGGTGCGCGTCGCGGTCGTGGATCTGCAGCGCGATCCCGTTCTCCTTGGCGATGCGGATGTGCTCCTCGAACGAGCGGAACTGGGCGCCGCGGCCGCTCTCGCCGGTGCGGAAGAAGTCGAGCCCGGTCTCGCCGACGGCGCGCACGCGCGGCTGCGTCGCGAGCTCGGCGATCACCGCGAGGGCGTCGTCGAGCTCCCCGCGGGCCTCGAGCTCGGGCGCCTCGTTGGGGTGGATCGCGACCGCGGCCAGCATGCGCGGCTCGGCAGCGGCCATCTCGGCCGACCAGCGGCTCGTCGCCACGTCGGTCCCGACCTGGACGACTCCGCGGACGCCGACCGTGGAGGCCCGGTCGAGCTGCTCGCGGTAGTCGAGCGGCTCGAGGCCGTCGGCGATCTCGAGGTGCGTGTGGTTGTCGTAGACGGGGACCACGAGGGCCTCGGGCAGCGGAGGGTACGTCAGGTCGCGGCCGGAGGTGTTCTCGCGGGCACGGACGTGCTGGCTGTCGCTCATGCGCTCCAGGCTACCGGGAGGGCTCCGGACGGCCCGCGTCCGGGGCGGAGGGGATCTCGCGCCCCCTCTGCTGCTCGAGCAGCCCCGCAGGGGCGCATCGAGCCCCGCCGACTCCGAGACGGCGTGGATCTCGATACGCGCGCTTCGAGCGCTACTCGATCAGCAGCGAGAGGCGCTGCGCACCCCGGCCGAAGGGCGCGGCTCTCACAGGAGGACGGCCGCAGCAGAACCTCGGCCAGGAGCACCGGTCAGCCACCATCGCGACTGAGGAGCGCTCTCGGCCGAGGTTCTGCACCCGAGCCTGCTGGTCGAGTAGCCCCGCAGGGGCGTATCGAGACCGACCGACTCCGGACATCGGGGATCCCGATACGCCCGCGGAGCGGACCACGTGATCAGCAGAGGAGGGCGTCCGCCGCGCGGGCTCGATCAGCAGGCCCGCGGCGTCAGCTCGCGGGGGCCTCGATGCGCGGGAAGAGGGCCTCGAGGGCGCCGACGGTCGTGCCGACGGGCAGGCGGCCCCACTCCCCGGCCTCGCGGATCCGCTGCGCGGCCAGCGCGCCGAGCGACTCCTCGACGCCGAGCGCCGTCCAGAGCTTCGCGGTCGCGCGGGGCACGACCGGCGAGAGCAGCACGGCCAGGGCGCGCAGGCCCTCCGTCGCCGTGTAGAGGACGGTGCCGAGCCGCTCGCGGTCGGCGTCGTTCTTGGCCAGGGCCCACGGCTCCTGCTCGGTGATGTAGCCGTTCAGTTCGTCGACGATCGTCCACACCGCGGTGATCGCGTCGTGGATCGCGAGGGAGTCGATCGCCGCGTCGGCGGTGGACGCCGCCTCGGCGACGGTGCGCCGGACGCGCTCCTCCGCGGGGGTCGCCTCGGCGGGTGCCGGCACGACGCCGTCGTAGTAGCGGTTGAGCATGGCGATCACGCGCGAGGCGAGGTTGCCGAACCCGTTCGCGAGCTCGGCCTGGTAGCGCGCCGAGAGGTCCTCCCACGAGAACGAGCCGTCCTGGCCGAACGTGATCGCCCGCATGAAGTAGTAGCGGAACGCGTCGGAGCCGAAGGTGTCGGTGATCTGCTCGGGAGCGATGCCGGTGAGCTTCGACTTCGACATCTTCTCGCCGCCGACCAGCAGCCAGCCGTGGCCGAAGACCTGCTTGGGCACGTCGAGCCCGGCGGCCATGAGCATGGCGGGCCAGATCACCGCGTGGAAGCGGAGGATGTCCTTGCCGACGATGTGGGTCGCCGGCCAGCGGCGGGCGAACTCCTCGTCGTCCTGGCCGTAGCCGACGGCGGTGACGTAGTTGAGCAGCGCGTCGAACCAGACGTAGACGACGTGCGAGTCGTCCCACGGCACCTTCACGCCCCAGTCGAAGCTCGAGCGCGAGATCGAGAGGTCGGCGAGTCCCTGGCGCACGAAGCTGACGACCTCGTTGCGGGCCGACTCCGGCTGCACGAAGTCGGGCCGCTCCTCGTAGAGCGCGAGCAGGCGCTCGGTGTACTCGCTCATCCTGAAGAAGTAGTTCTTCTCGCTCAGCAGCTCCACCGGCTTGGAGTGGATCTTGCAGACGTACTGGCCCTCGTAGTCGCCGGTGCCCTCGTCGAGGTCCGAGAGCTGCTTGTACTCCTCGCAGCCCACGCAGTAGTAGCCCTCGTACTCGCCGGTGTAGATCGCGCCGGCGTCGTAGAGCCTCTGCAGGAACTTCTGCACGTTGACCTCGTGCCGCTCGTCCGTGGTGCGGATGAAGTCGTCGTTGGCGATGTCGATCGTGCTGAGCAGCGGCTGCCACGCGGTCTCGACGAGGCGGTCGGCCCACGCCTTGGGAGTCGTCCCGTTGGCGGTCGCGGTGCGCAGGATCTTCTGTCCGTGCTCGTCCGTGCCGGTGAGCAGCCAGGTGTCGTCGCCCGCCTGACGGTGCCAGCGGGTCAGCACGTCCGCCGCGACCTCCGTGTACGCGTGCCCGATGTGGGGGACGTCGTTGACGTAGAAGATCGGGGTCGTGAGATAGAAGGAGGCGCCGTCGGACATGGCGACCATCCTATTCACCGTGCGGTGCTGCTCCTTCTGTGTGACGACGCGCTCAGCCGCGGCGGGAGGCGAGGGCCGCCTCGTACAGCTCGCGCCGGGAAAGGCCTGTGCGCTCGGCGACCTCCGCGGACGCCTCCTTGAGCCGAGCTCCGGCGGCGACCCGCGCGAGCACGTCGGCGAGCGCATCATCCTGCGAGGCCTCCCGCTCCGGAGCGCCCTGCACCACCAGGCAGATCTCGCCGCGGAGCCCCCCGGCGGCCCAGTCGGCGAGCTCGGCCGCGGTGCCCCGGCGCACCTCCTCGAACATCTTCGTCAGCTCGCGGCAGACGACGACCCGGCGCTCGGGGCCCATCGCCTCGACGAGGTCGGCGAGCGCGTCGCCGATGCGGTGCGGGGACTCGAAGAACACCATGGTGCGGCGCTCGTCCACCAGCGAGCGGAAGGTCGACACCCGCTCGCCGTGCTTGCGCGGCAGGAAGCCCTCGAAGCTGAACCGGTCGGTCGGCAGGCCCGAGACGGCGAGCGCCATCAGCACGGCCGAGGGTCCGGGGAGCGCCGTGACCGCGACTCCGGCGGCCACCGCGGTCTCGACGAGGTGGTACCCCGGATCGGACACCGTGGGCATGCCGGCGTCGCTGAGCACGAGCAGGTCCTCCTCCCGGGCGAGTTCGACCAGCTCGGCCGCCCGCTGGCGCTCGTTGTGGTCGTGCAGCGCGTAGAGGGTCGGCCGGTTCTCGATGCCGAGCGCCCGCAGCAGCTGGATCGTGACGCGGGTGTCCTCGGCGGCGACGTGCTGCGCGGTCGAGAGCGCCTCCACGAGCCGCCGGGAGGCGTCGCCGAGGTTTCCGATGGGCGTGCCCGCGAGGATGATCATGCGGCCAGTCTCCCAGCCCCGATCCAGCGCAAGCCCCCTGCGGGGTTCCAGGAGCAGAGCGGAGGGTGGAGGTCCCGGGGCGATCGCGCCCGGGAGGGAGAAGGAGAACCGTGAAGGCAGTGCAGTACCGCGAGATCGGCAGCGAGCCCGAGGTCGTCGAGGTGGACAAGCCCGTGCCCGGACCGGGCCAGGTCCTGCTCCGGGTGACCGCGGCGGGGCTCTGCCACTCCGACTCGTTCCTGATGGGCCTCCCCGAGGACCAGTACACCTACGGGCTCCCGCTGACCCTCGGTCACGAGGGCGCCGGAGTCGTCGACGAGCTTGGCGAGGGCGTGACGGGCGTCGAGGTGGGCGACGCTGTCGCGGTCTACGGGCCCTGGGGCTGCGGTGTCTGCCGCACCTGCGCCTCCGGACGGGAGAACTACTGCCCGCACGCGGCGGAGCTCGGGATCACGCCTCCCGGTCTGGGCTCGCCCGGCGCCATGGCGGAGTACGTCGTGATCGACGACGTCCGGCACCTGGTGCCGCTGGGCGACCTCGACCCGGTCGACTCGGTCTCGCTGACCGACGCGGGCCTGACTCCGTACCACGCGATCCGCTCGGTCGCCTCGAAGCTCGTGCCGGGAGCGTCCGCGGTCGTGATCGGGAGCGGCGGACTCGGCCACATCGGGATCCAGATCCTCAAGGCGATCTCGCCGGTCCGCGTGATCGTGCTCGACCTCTCGGACGAGAAGCTGGCCCTCGCCCGCGAGGTGGGCGCCGACGAGACGCTGCGCTCGGACGACGAGGGCGTCGTCGCCCGGATCCGCGAGCTGACCGACGGGGAGGGAGCCGAGGTGGTCCTCGACTTCGTGGGCGCGGAGCCGACGCTCGAGATCGCCCGCCAGGTGGTCGCGGCCGACGGAGCGGTGCAGATCGTGGGCATCGGCGGCGGCGTGCTCCCGACCGGCTTCTTCTCCACTCCGTACGGGGCCTCGGTGCGCGCGCCCTACTGGGGATCGCGGACCGAGCTGATGGAGGTGCTGGACCTGGCGCGCGCCGGACTCGTGCGCGTGCACACCGAGCGCTACTCCCTCGACGAGGCACCGGAGGCGTACCGCCGACTGCACGACGGGAAGGTGCGCGGACGGGCGGTCGTGGTGCCGTGAGGCCCCGTTAGCATGGCCGGGTGACGGACCGACCGCAGCGCGACTTCGACGACCTGCTCCTCGACTCCGCCGGAGCGACCCGGTCGGTGCCCGTCGAGCCCGCGGAGGACGTCGCCGCCGCACCCCGGGTGCGCGAGCCGCAGCCCGACGTGCCGCGCGGCTCCTGGTTCGACGACGTCTTCACCCGACTGACCCTCACCCCGCTCCGGCGACGGCTGTGGGATCTCGGGCTGCCGATCGCCGTGGTCGTGCTCGCCTCCGTGCTGCGGCTGTGGAACCTCGGCCACCCCCGCTCGCTCGTGTTCGACGAGACCTTCTACGTCAAGGACGCCTGGACCCTCTGGAACCTCGGCTTCGAGGGCGCCTGGCCCGAGGACCCCGACCCGGGCTTCGCGGCGGGCGACGTCGACACCTTCACCGGCGCCCCCTCCTTCGTGGTGCACCCGCCGCTGGGCAAGTGGATCATCGGGCTCGGCATGGGCGCGTTCGGAGCCGACGACAGCGTCGGCTGGCGCGTCGCGACCGCGGTCGTCGGGATCCTCGCGGTGGCGCTCGTCATAGCGATCGGGAGGATGCTCTTCCGCTCGACGCTGATCGCCTCCCTCGCGGGCCTCCTCCTCGCCCTCGACGGCCACGCGATCGTGATGTCCCGCGTGTCGCTGCTCGATGGGATCCTGATGTTCGTCGCGCTCTGCGGAGTGGCGGCCGTGCTGCTGGACCGCCGCTGGGCGGAGCTGCGGCTCGCCGAGAAGGTCGCCGCGGGGGCCCTCCCCAGCTGGGGCCCCGTGCTCTGGTGGCGGCCGTGGCTCCTGGTCGCGGGCGTCGTCTTCGGCCTCGCCGCGGGCGTGAAGTGGACCGGGATCTACTTCCTCGCCGCCTACGGCGTGTACCTCGTCGTGGTCGACGCGCTGATGCGCCGCCGCGCGGGCGTGCCGTTCTGGGGCAGCGGGGCGGTGCTCAAGCAAGGACCGGTGACGTTCCTCCTCGTCGTGCCGATCGCGCTCGCCGCCTACCTCCTCACCTGGACCGGCTGGCTCCGCACCTCCGGCGGCTGGGCCAGGCAGTGGGCGACGGAGGCCCCCGGCAACGCCTGGACGGGTGCTCTGGCCTGGGTCCCCGACTGGGCGCAGAGCCTCTGGCACTACCACGTGCAGATGTACGACTACTCGATCAATCTGCGCGCCACGCACCCCTACGAGGCGAACCCGCTGACCTGGCTGCTGATGACGAGGCCGACCAGCATGTACTTCGTCGACCAGGCCCAGGGCGTCGACGGCTGCACGGCGATCCGCTGCGACGAGGCGATCACCTCGGTCGCCAATCCGCTGATCTGGTACGCCGGGGTGGCCGCGCTGCTGTACCTGCTCTACCGCCTCGCGCGGTACCGGGAGTGGCGCGCGGGCTTCGTGCTGATGGGGATCGTCGCGGGCTACCTGCCGTGGATGCTCTACCTGGACCGCACGGTCTTCCAGTTCTACTGCGTCGTCTTCCAGCCCTACATGATGCTCGCGCTCGCGATGACGGCGGGGATCGTGATGGGCTCGCCGCAGGACGCACGGCCGAAGCGGACCCGCGGCCTCGTGATCGTGCTGGTGTTCGTCGCGCTCGCCGCAGCGCTCACCGCCTTCTTCTACCCTCTCTGGACCGGGCAGCAGACCTCGTTCGCCTTCTGGCAGGCGCACATGTGGCTCCCGTCGTGGGTCTGATCGGGCGCCTGGGTCCCGGAGTCGCGGTCTGCGCGGCCGCGGCGGTCCTCGCCGCACTCGTGCACGCTCTGGTGCCGGCGGTGCCGATGCTGACGGCCGCCGTCGCGCTCGGGATCCTCGTGGCGCAGGTGCCTGCCGCGCGTCCGACCCTCAGCGGTGCGCTCTCGCCGGGTCTGAAGTTCTCGTCCCGCTCGCTGATGCGCACGGGCATCGTGCTGCTGGGGCTGACGCTCTCGCTCGTCGACATCGCAGCGCTGGGCTGGGCGGCGATCCTCGTGGTCGTGGGCATCGTGCTCGCGACCTTCGCGCTGACCTGGGCCCTGGGCCGCGCGGTGGGCCTGCCGGGGCGGGAGCCGCTCCTGCTCGCCGCGGGCTTCTCGATCTGCGGCGCCTCCGCGATCGGCGCGATGGCCGGGGCGACCCGGGCGAAGGAGTCGGAGCAGGCCGTGCCGGTCGCGCTGGTGACCCTCTGCGGCACGCTCGCGATCGCCGTGCTGCCGGCACTGCAGCACCCGCTGGGCCTCTCGGCCGATCAGTTCGGGCACTGGGTCGGCGCGTCGGTGCACGACGTCGGCCAGGTCGTCGCGACGGCCCAGATCGCGGGCGCCTCCGCCCTCGCGATCGCGGTGGTCGTCAAGCTGACCCGCGTCGTGCTGCTCGCCCCGATGGTCGCGGTCGCCGCGGCCGTCACGCGCAGGAGCGGATCGGGCACCGGACCGCGCCCCGCGATCGTGCCGCTGTTCGTGGTCGGGTTCCTCGCGGCGATGCTCCTGCGCACCTGGGCGCCCCTGCCGGAGGGCCTGCTCGAGGCCGCGGCCGTCGCGCAGACCTGGCTGCTCGCCGCGGCGCTCTTCGCGCTGGGAACCGGTGTGCGGCTCCGGGCCCTCGTGACGACCGGCTGGCGCGCCCTCGTCGTGGCGCTCGGCTCCTGGTTCGCGATCGCCGCGATGGCGCTGGCCGCCGTGCACGCGACCACCTGACGCACCGACTGTTACGGACTGCGACACCCTGCGCGCCGTGGTGTCGGAGGACGCGGGTAACGTCGATCGCATGGCAGATCGCGAGTACGGCTTCAAGACGCGTGCAATCCACGCGGGCAACATCCCCGACCCGGTGACCGGTGCGCGCGCGCTGCCGATCTACCAGACCAGCGCGTTCGTCTTCGACGACACGGCGGACGCCGCGGCGCGCTTCGCGCTGCAGAAGTACGGCAACGTCTACTCGCGCCTCTCCAACCCCACCGTCGCCTCGTTCGAGGAGCGCGTCGCGAGCCTCGAGGGCGGCCTCGGCGCCGTCGCGACGGCGTCCGGCCTCTCGGCGCAGTTCATCGTCTTCGCGGCGCTGGTCGGCTCGGGCGACCACGTCGTCTCCTCCGCCAACCTCTACGGCGGGTCCATCACGCAGCTCGACGTCACCCTGCGCCGCTTCGGCGTCGAGACGACCTTCGTGCAGTCGAGCGATCCGGCCGACTACGCGGCGGCGATCACCGAGAAGACCAAGGTCCTCTACGCCGAGACCATCGCGAACCCGTCCGGCGAGATCGCCGACATCGAGGGCCTCGCCGCCGTCGCGCACGCCGCCGGCATCCCGCTCGTCATCGACTCGACCGTCGCCACGCCCTACCTGGTGCGCCCGATCGAGTGGGGTGCCGACATCGTCATCCACTCGGCGACCAAGTTCCTCGGCGGACACGGCACCACGCTCGGCGGCGTCGTCGTCGAGTCGGGGCGCTTCCACTACTCGCACGAGAAGTTCCCGCTGCTGCACGACTCCGTCGCCTCGTACGGCGACCTCTCGTGGGACGGCAACTTCGGCGAGTACGGGTTCCTCACCCGGCTGCGCGCCGAGCAGCTGCGCGACATCGGGCCGGTGCTCGCCCCGCACTCGGCGTTCCTCCTCGCCCAGGGCGTCGAGACGCTGCCGTACCGGATCCAGGCCCACGTCGACAACGCGCGCCGCGTCGCCGAGTGGCTCGACGCCGACCCGCGCATCGAGGCGGTCTACTGGGCCGGCCTGCCCGAGCACCCGCACCACGAGCGCGCGCAGAAGTACCTGCCGAAGGGGCCGGGCTCGGTCTTCAGCTTCGTCGTGAAGGGCGGCCGCGCGGTCGGCCAGACCTTCATCGAGTCGGTCGACCTGGCCAGTCACCTCGCCAACATCGGCGATGCGAAGACCCTCGTCATCCACCCGGCGTCGACGACGCACGCGCAGCTCACCGAGCAGCAGCTGCTCGACGCGGGCGTCCTGCCCGGCCTCGTCCGCCTGTCGGTCGGCATCGAGGACGCCGACGACATCATCTACGACCTCGACCAGGCGCTCACCACGGCCGTCGAGAAGCACGGCACGCCGGACGCGCCGAGCGAGCTCCCGGAGGACGCCTCGGCCACCCTCCTCTCCCCCACCGTGGAGGTCTGATCCCATGAGCACGACCGACGACACCGTCGTCCAGCTGTCGAACGGACTGAGCTGCTCCGTCCCGGCCAACTCGCCGCTGGCGAAGATGCTGCGCTCGCAGCGCACCTGGGTGGGGCCCGACGCGAAGCAGCGCCTCGACATCCTCCGCCGCGCGAAGACCGTCGCGATCGTGGGCGCCTCGCCGAACCCGGCGCGCTCGTCGTACTTCGTCTCGACGTACCTGAAGCAGTCGAGCGACTACGAGCTGTTCTTCGTGAACCCGAACGCCACCGAGATCCTCGGGCAGCCGGTCTACAAGAGCCTGGCCGACCTGCCCGTGGTGCCCGACATCGTCGACGTCTTCCGCAAGGCGAGCGACATCCCCTCCGTGATCGACGACGTGGTCGCGATCGGCGCGCCGACCGTCTGGGTGCAGCTGGGCATCTGGAACCAGGAGGCGGCCGAGTACGGCGAGTCGAAGGGCCTGACGGTGGTCATGGACCGCTGCATCAAGGTCGAGCACGCCCGCTTCCACGGCGGCCTGCACCTGCTGGGCTTCGACACCGGGCAGATCACGGCGCGCAAGACGATCCGCTGACACGACGGGCCGGCCGGGACTCCCCGGCCGGCCCGCTCCGCTCAGTCGCCCTTCACGTTCACCAGCTGGCGCAGCGTGTGCCTCACCTCGACCAGGTCGGCGGCGTCGGCCATCACGCGGTCGATCGGCTTGTAGGCCGCCGGGATCTCGTCGAGGAACGCCTCCGTGTCGCGGTACTCGATGCCGGCCATCGCCTCGCGCAGCTGCTCGCGCGTGAAGGTCCGGCGTGCCGCCGAGCGCGAGTACTCGCGGCCGGCCCCGTGCGGCGACGAGTTCAGCGACATCGCGTCGCCGCGTCCGACGACCACGTACGACGCCGTGCCCATGGAGCCGGGGATGAGGCCGGGGCGCCCCGCGTCGGCCTGGATCGCGCCCTTACGGCTCACCCAGACGTCGAGGCCGAAGTGGTGCTCCCGCTCGGTGAAGTTGTGGTGGCAGTTGATCCGCTCGAGCTCGTCGACCTCGGAGCCGATCCACTCCGAGAGCTGCCGGACGACCCGGTCCATCATCTCCTCGCGGTTCAGCAGCGCGTAGGTCTGCGCCCAGCGGAGCTCGGCGATGTACCGGGCGAACTCCTCCGTGCCCTCCTCGAGGTGTGCGAGGTCCGGGTCGGGCAGGGCGATCCGCCGTCGCGCGCAGGATTCGCGGGCGATCCGGATGTGCTCGCTCGCGATCCGGTTGCCGACTCCTCTCGAGCCCGAGTGCAGGAACAGCCACACCGCTCTCGTCGCGGCTCACCTCGATGAAGTGGTTGCCGCTGCCGAGCGAGCCCAGCTGCACCGCCCACCGCGTCGCGTACCGCGCCGGGTCGAAGCCCGCCGCGGCGGCGAGCGCCCTGAGCTCGGCGATCCGCGGTGCGGCGGTCTCGGCGATCCTCCGGTTGGCGGCTCCCGCCGACAGCGGCACGGCGCGCTCGATCCGCTAGCGCAGGGCGGCGAGGTCGCGGCCGACCAGGTCGTCGCGGACGAACCCCGTGCGCACGGCGATCATCCCGCAGCCGATGTCCACTCCGACCGCTGCGGGGATGATCGCGCCGAGGGTCGGGATGACGGACCCCACTGTCGCGCCGCGACCCAGGTGGGCGTCGGGCATGAGCGCCAGGTGAGGGAAGACGAACGGCATCGCGGAGGCGGTGAGCGCCTGGGCGAGTGCGCCCTCGTCGAGGATGCTCGCCCAGGAGACGAGCCGGTCTGCGATCCTCTGCATGGTCCTTCCTCCCGAGAGGCCCGGCCGCGCCGGGGTGGAGATCTGTTCGGCGCGAGCCTAGGAGAGCACCGGAACGCCGCGCGGGAGGGTTGCGCGGAGCTCGACAGGCCGGACGTATTCGAGCGCCCGCCCCTTCCGAGCGAGCCGGGCGTAGTCTCGCGTCATGAGCGCCTACGTCTCCGTCCTCGACCTGTTCAGCGTGGGGATCGGCCCGTCCAGCTCCCACACGGTGGGCCCGATGCGCGCCGCTCTCGACCTCGCCGGGCGCCTGCGCGCGGCCGGACTCCTGCCGCGGGTGAGCCGCGTCGGCTGCACCCTCTACGGGTCCCTCGGCTCCACCGGGATCGGCCACGGCACTCCCGACGCGGTCGTCGCCGGGCTGTCGGGGCTGGCTCCCGAGACGTGCGACCCCGAGCAGGTGCGCGGGGCGTGGCGGCGGCTCGACGACGAGGGGTCGATCCTCCTGGCGGGCGAGCAGCCCGTGCCGATGACGCCGGACGACGTCGGCTTCGAGCCGCGCACCCGCCTGCCCGAGCACCCCAACGCGCTCACCTTCAGCGTCTGGCTGGGCGAGGACGCCCTGCCCGCGTGGGAGGAGACCTACTACTCGATCGGCGGGGGATTCATCCGACGCGCAGGTGAGCGGGCGCCTCTCGCGGCGCTGGCGGAGCATCCGCACCCCTTCGCGTCGGGCGCCGACCTGCTGGCCACCTGCGACCGCACCGGCGCGAGCATCGCCGGCGTCGCGGCGGCGAACGAGGAGGCGCTGCATCCCGGCGTCGACGTCGACGCCCGGCTCGACGCGATCTGGGACGCCATGGCGGCGTGCGTCGACCGCGGACTCACGACCGACGGCGTCCTGCCGGGCGGGCTCGCCGTGCGCCGCCGGGCCTCGCTGATGCGGGAGCGGCTCGAGGCGCTCGAGCACGATCCGCTCGATGCCGCCCGGGTGACGGCGGTCGAGTGGCTGCACGCCTTCGCGCTGGCGGTGAACGAGGAGAACGCCGCCGGCGGGCGCGTGGTCACCGCGCCGACGAACGGAGCGGCGGGCATCCTCCCCGCGGTCGGCCACTACTACCTCCGCTTCGTGCCGGGGGCGGACCGGGCCGGCCTGCGGGACTTCCTGCTGACGGCCACGGCCATCGGCTCGCTCTGCAAGACGAACGCGTCGATCTCGGGGGCGGAGGCGGGCTGTCAGGGCGAGGTGGGCTCGGCGTGCGCCATGGCCGCCGGAGCGCTCTGCGCCGTGCTCGGCGGGACGCCCCGCCAGGTCGAGAACGCTGCCGAGATCGCGATGGAGCACCACCTCGGGCTGACCTGCGACCCGGTCGGCGGGCTCGTGCAGATCCCGTGCATCGAGCGCAACGCGATCGCCGCCTCGACGGCCGTCAGCGCGGCGCGGCTGGCGCTGCACGGCGACGGCACCCATCGCGTCTCGCTCGACACGGTGATCGAGACGATGCGGCAGACCGGCATCGACATGTCCTCGAAGTACAAGGAGACCAGCGAGGGCGGTCTCGCGGTCAACGTCATCGAGTGCTGAGGCGCGCGCCTGTCGAGCACGATCCCGCGTGCTCGCGACGGCGATCCCCTGTTCGACGGGCCCAGGTGAAGCCGGGTTACGCGCCGGGGTGCGGCCGGGACGACCGGCGCCTAGCGTGGGGCGGGTGAGCAGCTCCCCCTACCTGGCCCGGCCGATCGTCTCGACGCAGTGGCTGGCCGATCAGCTCGGCCGCGACGGACTCGTCGTGATCGACGCCAGTGTGCTCTTCGTGCCCGCCTTCGACGGGCGCTACCGCTACCTCACGGGCGAGGACCAGTACCTCGTCGAGGGGCACGTGCCCGGAGCGGTGTTCGCCGACCTGCTCGAGCACCTCTCGGACGCCGAGGCGCCGCATCCGTTCACGAGGCTCGCCGCCGAGCGGTTCGCCGCCGCGGTCGGGGCACTCGGCATCGACGACGACTCCGTGGTCGTCGTCTACGACTCCGCCGTCGGCCAGTGGGCGTCGAGGCTGTGGTGGCTGCTGCGCACCGCGGGGCTCGACTCGGTCGCCGTCCTCGACGGCGGTCTCACCGCGTGGCGTCAGGAGGCGCGCCCGCTCGAGACGGGCGCGTCGCGCCCGTCCCGCGCGACGGGCTCACGGTCCGCGAGGAGCGGCCGCTCTGGGTCGACAAGGCCGACGTCGAGCGGATCGTCCGCGGCGAGGCCCCCGGCGCGCTCGTCTGCGCCGTGCCGCCGAAGGAGTTCACCGGCGAGGCCGGCCAGCGTCCGCGCCGCGGCCACATCCCGGGCTCCCGCAGCGTGCCGGCGGCGCGACTGGTCGACCGCGAGACCAACACACTCCTGCCCCTCGACCGGCTCCGCACCCTCTTCGGCGACGCGGTCGACGCCGAGCGCGTGGTCCTGTACTGCGGAGGAGGCATCGCCGCCGCGGCCGACGCCCTCGCCCTCACGCTCCTCGGCGTGCGCGACGTCGCGATCTACGACGGATCGCTGAACGAGTGGGCCGCCGATCCGGACGCGCCCCTCGTGGTCACGGCCGCCTGACGAGCTGCTCCGGGAGGCGCGTCGTCGGCAGCGCGCAGACGAACGCCTCGCAGGCGTAGGCGGTCGGGAGTCCGTCGCGCGACGTCCTGCCCTCGAAGAGCTCGAAGCCGGCGCCCGCCCAGGCGGCCGCCTCCCGATCGGTGACCAGCGCCAGCACCCCCACGTCGGTCGCGCGGGAACCCGTCGCGAGGCCGTCGAGCGAGGCGTCGTCCGGGGCGACCACGACGAGCTGCAGAACGGGCGCGGCGAGCGCCGAGGCCAGCGCGAGCACGGCGCCGAAGCCCATCGGCTGCCCGAGGGCGCCCGGAGCCACCGCGGCGACCACCGCCTCGGCCGCCTCGCGGTAGCGCCGCTCCCCCGTCAGCAGGAAGAGCTCGTGCGCGGCGCGCGCCGTCGCCGAGAGGCCGGAGGGGTACGCACCCTCGGACGGATCCGCCGCGAGCAGCAGTCCGCGCGCGGCGAGCGCCGGGTCGCCGCCGCCGGGGAGCGCGAAGGGCGGCCATCCCGAGGCGGCGTCGAGCGCGCCGTCGAGGAGCGACCGGGCGGCCTGCGCGTAGCGGGGCGTGCCGCCGGCGAGTGCCAGCTGCAGGAGTCCGCCGGCGAGCATGCCGAGGTCCTCGAGCGCCGGGCGGGCGGTCGAGACGCGGTCGTCGAGCGAGGCGCGGACGACGAGGACCCCGTCGACGACATGGCGGGAGAGCAGGAAGTCGGCGGCGCGGCGGGCGGCGTCGAGCCACTCCGGCCGTCCGAGGACACGACCGGCGCGCGCGAGCGCCTGGATCGCGAGGCCGTTCCATCCGGTGACGACCTTCTCGTCGAGCGCGGGCGGCTCGAGGCCCGAGCGGTCCTCGGCGAGGTAGTAGCCGCCCTCGGAGCGCCGGCCGTCGACGATGCTCTCGGAGTCCTGCGCGCTCGCGAAGCCGCCGCCGGGGCGCTGCAGGGTGGTGATCAGGAAGGAGGCGATGCCGTCCGCGACGCCCGCCAGGGCGTCCCGGTCCCGGACGTCGGAGCGGCCGAGCAGCAGGGCGGCGACGTCGAGCAGCTGCGCGTTGTCGTAGAGCATCCGCTCGTAGTGCGGCTCGCTCCAGTCTCCTCGGGTCGCGTAGCGGAAGAAGCCGCCGTCGCGATCGCGCAGCGGCGAGGCGGCGACGGTCAGGAGAGTGCGCTCGGCGAGCTCCGCACCGCTCGCCCGCGAGGCGAGGAAGCCGAGGACGGGGGCCACCGGGAACTTCGGCGCCCCGCCGAAGCCGCCGTGCTCGCGGTCCTCCTCGGCGGCGAGGCGTGCGACGGCGGCATCGAGCGCGCCGTCGTCCGGCAGCGCGCTCGCGGTGGGCAGCGCGGCGGTCGCCTCGCGCAGCGCGTTCGCCAGCGAGCCCGCCGTGGCGTGCACCTCGTCGCGCCGCAGCCGCCAGGCCTCGCCGACCGCGTCGAGGACGTCCGAGAACGCGGGGACCCCGCCGACCGCACGGGGCGGGAAGTAAGTACCGGCGTAGAACGGCTCGCCGGCCGGAGTCGTGAAGACCGTGAGCGGCCAGCCGAGGTTCCGCGTGAACGCACTCGCCGCGGTGAGGTAGGCCGTGTCGACGTCCGGGTGCTCCTCGCGGTCGACCTTCACGGCGACGAATCCGCCGTTCAGGCGCTCGGCGAGCACGGGGTCCGAGAACGACTCGCGGGCCATGACGTGGCACCAGTGGCAGGTCGCGTAGCCGATCGACACGAGCACCGGCACGTCCCGCCGCTCGGCCTCGGCGAACGCCTCCTCACCCCAGGGGAACCAGTCGACGGGATTGTCCGCGTGGGAGCGGAGGTAGGGGCTGACACTCGAGCGCAGTCGTTCGGCCATGGCTCCACGCTAGACGCGAGCCCCGGCACGGTCACGGGGTTGCAGAAGCTCCGCCGGGAGGCGCGCTCGGCCACGATCGTCGCCGGCGCGCCCTCTCAGCTCGGGTTCTGCTCCTCCACCGCCCGCGACGGCACGAGCGGCAGCGCCAGGGCGGGCGTCAGCGCCACGATAGCGAAGGCGAGCGGATAGCCGACCAGGCCGATCAGCGCGCCGACAGCCGGCGCCGCGATCGCCGCCGCCGCGAACTGCCCGGTGTTCTGCGCCCCGAGCGCGCGGCCCGACCAGAAGGGCCCGGCGATCTCGGCGACGGAGGTGAAGGCGAGCCCGTTGTCGGCGACCGAGATCGTCGTCGCCGCGACGAACAGGACCGCGGCGACGGCCACCGCCCCGTCGACCGCGCTCGTGGCGGCCAGGAGGAGCAGCGCCGCGACTCCGGCCACCGCGACCCAGCGCAGTGGACGCAGCCGCGACCCGACGCGGTCGCTCAGCACCCCGACTCCGATGCGGCCGAACGCGCCGGCGAACTGCGCGACGGCCACCAGGACGCCGGCCGCCCACGGTTCCCAGCCCTGGTCGGCGATCAGCCAGACCAGGCCGAAGGTCGAGAGGGTGAACTGCGGCACGACCAGCAGGGCTGAGACGCCGTGGATCCGCCAGAGCGCGGCACCCGAGCGGTAGGGGTTCTGCACCGGAGCCGAGGCCCCGGTCCGGGGCGGACGGGGCGGATCGACGATGCCGATCGCGCAGGCGACGGCGAGCACGGCGAGCAGGACGACGGGCAGGGCCAGGGCGGCGGGCACCCCCGCGGCACTCGCGAGCGGCGGCACCGTGAGCGAGGCGACCGCGACTCCGAGCGGCTGGCTCATCTGCCGGATGCCCATGGCGAGCCCGCGGCGATTCCGGGGGAACCAGCCGATCACGACGCGGCCGCTCGCCGCGTTGACGCTGCCGGACGCCATGCCTCCGAGGAGCAGGAAGACCCCGAGGAGCACGAGATCGCCCGTGAGCATCGCCCCGACGCCCGCGAGCGCCGTCGCGGCGACACCGGTGGCGAGGACGATCCGCTCGCCGTACCGATCGGCGAGAGCGCCCCACGCGACGAGGGTGAGCACGAGCCCCACGTTCGGCGCCGCGGCGAGCAGTCCCGCCTCGGCGAGCGAGTAGCCGTACTGCGTGTGCAGGAGGGGGATCAGGAACGGCGGCACGGACACGAACACGGTCGTCGCGGCCTGCGCGGCCACTCCGATCGCGAGCATCAGCCAGGGGCGGGGAGTGCGGGGCACGGTGCTCCAGGGATCACGGGCGGGACGGTGCCCAGGAGGCTACCGGTGCGACCAGGTGCGGCGAGGCGGGAGTCGCTCCGCGTCAGCGCTCGAAGAACCAGCCGCTCGGTCGCTGCGGCCCGCTCGGTGAGGCACCGCCTCCGATCCGCCCGCCCCGGCGGCCGAGGACCAGGTACGCGATGCTCCCGACGAACGGCGCGATCACGATGAAGGCGACCCAGCCCACCTTGCCGACCCGGCCGAGGCGCGGGTTCGCCAGCACGCCCTGGATCGCGAACAGCAGCAGCACGATGTTCACGACCACGAGCAGGGACTGCGGATTCACGGCCGTGCTCTCCGCTCGGGGTCTGCACCCTCCGGCGGATCTCGCGGGGGGACCTGGGCATTGTGCCACGGCGCCGTAGGATGGAGGGCTCATGTCAGACGTCCTCAGCATCCACTACCCGCCCGAACTCCCCGTTTCGGGACGGCGCGACGACATCGCCGCCGCGATCCGCGATCACCAGGTCGTCATCGTCGCCGGAGCGACCGGGTCGGGCAAGACCACCCAGCTCCCCAAGATCTGCCTGGAGCTGGGACGCGAGAGCATCGCGCACACGCAGCCGCGGCGGATCGCCGCGCGCACGATCGCCGAGCGCATCGCGGAGGAGCTCGACGACGAGGTCGGCGGCCTCGTCGGCTACCAGGTCCGCTTCACCGACAAGGCGAGCGCGTCGACGCGGATCAAGCTGATGACCGACGGCATCCTGCTCAACGAGATGAACCACGACCGGCTGCTCGGCCGGTACGACACGATCATCATCGACGAGGCGCACGAGCGCAGCCTCAACATCGACTTCCTGCTCGGCTACCTGCACCGTCTGCTGCCGCAGCGGCCGGACCTCAAGGTGATCATCACCTCCGCGACCATCGACCCGCTCAGCTTCGCCGCTCACTTCGCCGACGCCGAGGGGAAGCCGGCTCCGATCATCGAGGTCTCGGGGCGCACCTTCCCGGTCGAGGTCCGCTACCGCCCCCTCGTGGCCGAGGAGCCGGAGGAGGACGACGACACCGACACCCCGGACGCCACCGCGGGCAGCCGCGACCTGATGACCGGCATCGCCGACGCGCTCGCCGAGCTCGCCCGCGAGGATCCGGGCGACGTGCTGGTGTTCCTCTCGGGCGAGAACGAGATCCGCGACGCCGAGGACGCGATCCGCGGGCTCGCCCTGCCGGGCACCGAGGTGCTGCCGCTCTACGGGCGGCTGTCGGCCGCCGATCAGCACCGCGTCTTCGAGCGCTCGCGCACCCCGGGCGTCCGCCGCCGCGTCGTGCTCGCGACCAACGTCGCCGAGACGAGCCTGACGGTGCCGGGCATCCGCTACGTCATCGACGGAGGAACGGCGCGCATCTCGCGCTACAGCGCGCGCTCGAAGGTGCAGCGGCTGCCGATCGAGGCGGTGTCGCAGGCGTCGGCGAACCAGCGCTCCGGCCGCTCGGGCCGCACCAGCGACGGCATCGCGATCCGCCTCTACTCGGAGGAGGACTACCTCCGCCGTCCGGAGTTCACCGACCCCGAGATCCTGCGCACGGGTCTCGCGGCGGTCATCCTGCAGATGATCTCGCTGGGCCTCGGCGACATCGCCGAGTTCCCCTTCCTCACTCCGCCCGACTCGCGCGGGATCAAGGACGGCCTCGACCTGCTGACCGAGCTCGGCGCGATCCGCACGCCCGGCGCGCCCTCCTCCGATGCCGCCTCCTCGGGCGCCCCCTCGCGAGATGCCACTCCGGTCCGCAACACTCGGCAGAAGGCGAGCCGGAGTGGCATCCCGCGGAAGGAGCAGGGCCCGCAGCTCACCCGCATCGGCCGCGACCTCGCCCGCCTGCCCATCGATCCGCGGTTCGCCCGCATGGTGATCGAGTCGCGGACGCACCACACGAGCCGCGAGGTCATGGCGATCGTCGCCGGCCTCACGATCCAGGACGTCCGCGAGCGCCCGCTCGAGCGCCGCGCACAGGCCGACCAGCAGCACGCGCGCTTCGTCGACCCGACCAGCGACTTCCTCACGCTGCTCAACCTCTGGAACTACGTGGAGGAGAAGCAGCAGGAGCTCTCCTCCAGCGCCTTCCGCCGGCTGTGCAAGGCCGAGTACCTCAACTACCTGCGGGTGCGGGAGTGGCAGGACGTGTTCCGCCAGCTCCGCCAGCTCGCGAAGCCGCTGCGCCTGGAGCTCGGCGAGCCGCGCGTGGACCCCGACGGGATCCACCGCTCGATCCTGGCCGGGCTGCTCTCGCACATCGGCGTGAAGGACACGACCTCCCAGCAGGCGCAACGAGCCGCCAAGAGCCGCGAGCGCCAGAACGTGCAGTACGTCGGGGCCCGCAACGCCAAGTTCTCGATCTTCCCCGGCAGCGCGCTCGCGAAGAAGCTGCCGGATGCGGTGATGAGCGCCGAGCTCGTCGAGACGAGCCGCCTGTTCGCGCGCTCGAACGCCGCCATCGACCCGGCGTGGGCCGAGGCGATCGCAGGCGACCTCGTGAAGCGGCAGTTCAGCGAGCCGCACTGGGAGAAGGCGCAGGGCGCGGCCGTCGCCTACGAGCGCGTCACCCTCTACGGGGTCCCGCTCGTCGCCCGTCGCCGTGTGCAGTTCTCGCGGATCGATCCGTCCTACGCCCGCGAGCTCTTCCTCCGCCACGCTCTCGTCGAGGGCGACTGGGAGTCGCGGCACGCGTTCGACCGCAAGAACCGGGCCCTGCGCGCCGAGCTCGAGCGCCTCGAGGAGCGCACCCGCCGCCGCGACCTCCTCGTCGACGACGAGGCCGTGTTCGACTTCTACGACCGGCGCATCCCGCGCGACGTCACCTCGGTCCGCTCCTTCGACTCCTGGTGGAAGACGAAGCAGCACGACGAGCCCGACCTGCTGACCATGACGCAGCAGACGCTCCTGCCCGAGGACGCGGAGGAGATCGACGAGACCGCGTTCCCCACGCAGTGGCGCCAGGGCGACCAGCGCTTCCGCCTCTCGTACCGGTTCGAGCCGGGCACGGAGGAGGACGGCGTGACCGTGCACGTGCCGCTCGCGCTCCTGCCGCGCGTCACTCCGCTGGGCTTCGACTGGCTGGTGCCCGGCCTGCGTGCCGAGCTCGTGACCGCGATGATCAAGGCGCTGCCCAAGCACCTGCGCCGGAACGTCGTCCCCGCGAACGACTGGGCGAAGCGGCTCACCGCCTCGCTGCCGCAGGACGTGCCGAACCCGCCGACGGAGTCGTTCGCGGCGACGCTCGCCGGTGCGATCCGCCGCGAGGCGGGCGTGGTGATCGACGCCTCCGACTTCGACCTCGAGCGGATCCCGGCGCATCTCCGGGTCACCTTCGCCATCGCCGACGAGCGCGGCCGCACGATCGCCGCCGGCAAGGAGCTGGCCCCGCTGGCCGAGCGCCTGCGCGGACGGGTGCGCGACGAGGTCGCCCGCGTGGTCGAGGCCCGCGTGCCGGACGCGCTGGAGCGCCGGGGCCTGAAGACCTGGGACATGCCCGAGCTGCCGCGCACCACCGACACCCGTCAGGGCGGCAACACCATCCGCGCGTACCCCGCGCTGATCGACGACGGCGACTCGGTCTCGATCCGCCTGATGGCGACACCCGAGGACCAGGCCCGCGAGCACCCTCGCGGCGTCCGGCGGCTCCTGCTGCTCGCGACGCCGAGCCCGGTCGCCTACGTGCAGCAGCACCTCAGCTCGAACGAGAAGCTCGTGCTCGCGCAGAGCCCGTACCAGAACACGACGGCCCTCTTCACGGACTGCCTGCTGGCCTGCGTCGACGCGGTGCTCTGGCGGATGAAGCCCGACGGCATGCTGTTCCTCCGCGCCGAGTTCGACGCCGTGCGCGACCGGGTGTCGGCGAGCGTCATGGACTCGATGTTCGAGACGGTCAAGACCGTGACCACGGTGCTCACGACCGCTCGGGCGGCCGAGAAGGCGCTGAAGAACTCGACCAGCATGGCGCTGCTGCCGGCGCTGACCGACGCGCGCGAGCAGCTGTCGGCCCTCGTGCATCCGGGCTTCGTCTCGGCGACGGGGCTCGAGCGGCTGCGGCACCTGCCGCGCTACCTCGCCGCGATCACCGAGCGCTTCGGCAAGATCGCCGAGAACGTGGGGCGCGACCGCGTCTGGCTGAACGAGGTGCAGGCGGCGCTCGAGCTCTACCGCTCGGCGGGCGGCGTCCTGCCGCTGCCGCCGCACTCCCCGAGAACCTGCAGCGGGCCCGGTGGATGATCGAGGAGCTGCGCGTGAGCTTCTTCGCGCAGTCGCTCGGCACCGCCGAGAGCGTCTCCCTCCAGCGCATCCGCAAGGTGCTCGCGGGCTGACGCCCGTCCTGCGCCGAGGGAACCCCGACCCGTCGAGGGAGCCTGCGGAAGCGGGTTCCCCGGACCGTCCGGGGTTCCCTCGCGGGGCGCTAGTGTCGTCCGGTGGGCAGCTACACCGAACTCCTCAGAACCCCCGGGGTGGGGCGCATCATCGCCGCGCAGCTCACCGCGCGCTTCCCGTTCGGGATGCTGTCGCTGGCCTTCCTGCTCCACGTCGAGCACGTGCACGACTCCTACGCGGCCGCAGGGCTCGTGCTCGGCTCGATGTCGATCGGGCAGGCGATCGCCGGGCCGCTGACCAGCCGCCTGATGGGCCGGCTGGGCATGCGCCGCGTGCTCACGCTCACCCTGATCGTCTGCGCCGTCGCGATCATCGCGATGGCGGTGCTCCCCCTCGAGATCTGGCAGTTCGTCGCCGTCGCCTTCCTCGCGGGCCTCAGCATGCCGCCGGTGCAGCCGGCGGTCCGCACCATCTACCCCAAGATGGTGCCGAGCTCGCAGCTCACCCCGCTCTTCTCGCTCGACGCCTCCGCGCAGGAGATCATCTGGGTGCTGGGACCCGTGCTCACGACGTTCGTGTCGATCCAGATCTCGACGGTGGCCGGCATCCTGACCGCCGCGGTGTTCCTCATCGGCGGCGGCATCTGGTTCATCGCCTCGCCCGAGGTCGGTCGCGTCCGCATCCCGCGCTCCCGGCGCAGGCTCGGCGTCGTGCTGACGAAGCCGCCGGTACTGCTGGCGACCGTGGTCGGCTTCCTGCTGGTGGGCGCGTGCGCCGCACTCGAGGCCGGCGTCGTGGCGGTGTTCGGCGAGGGCGGAGTGGAGTCGGGCGTCGTGCTCGCGATCTTCGCGGCCGGCTCCCTCGTCGGCGGTCTGACCCTCGGGCACATCCCGATCAGCCGCTGGGCGACCGCCCGCCGCATGCTGATCGTGACCGTCGGCATGGCGCTGGCCGCCTTCTCGACCGACTTCTGGTGGCTCTCGATCACGCTGTTCCTGGCCGGCGTGGGTATCGCTCCGGCGCTCGCGGCGCTCTTCACGATCACCGCCGCCAGCGTCAAGTTCTCGGACACCGCCGAGGCCTACGGCTGGGTCGGCACCGGCCAGCTGATCGGAGCGGCGCTGGGCTCGGCGATCGCGGGCGTCCAGATCGACGGCAACGGCCCGACCGCCGCCGTCGTGGTCGCCGCGGTGTTCTCCTTCGTCGGCTTCGTGGTCCCCGCGCTCGGCCGCCGCTACCACCCCGACCTCCGCGGCCGCGACGCGAGCCCGCTGCCGGACACCGAGCCGGTGCAGCTGCCCACCTGATCCTTCCCAGCCGCCGTCGAGCGGGCATCCAGCGCCGCAGCCGTAGGGTGGGCCGCACCCGACCGGGAGCGAGGCGACCATGGGACTGCGCGAGGACGCCGAGGAGCTCGTCCGAGCCCACCGGCGTGCCGCCGAGCGGGCCGAGCGGACGGACCCCTGGTCGGATCCCGAGACGCCGGAGTGGTGCGGGGAGCTCACCGCGGCGCTGTGGCAGGGCTCGTACCGGCCGAGTCCCGTGTACTACCGGGCCGAGGACCTGTCGCACGCCTGGCGCGGACCGCATCCGGTGCGCCTGAACCACCTCGGCTTCGGCTGGCAGATCACGGCGCGGCGGATGCACGAGGGCGCTCTCGCGTCGAGCACGGCCGTCGTCCTCGAGACGGGATCGCTGTGGCTCGGCCTCGGACCCGGTCGACGGCCGCACCGCGGCCTCCTCGCGCTCGCCGACTCCGAGAGCGTCGAGGGTCTCCAGCCGGGTCACGACCACTACTTCGCCGTCCGCCGCTTCCCCGACGCCGACGAGGAGCAGGCCGCCGAGCGGCGCCTGCTGTTCGGAGTCGCGGGGCTCGCCGCGCTGATCGAGGACGCCGTCGCGATCGGTCCGCAGGGCGAGCTCGAGTGGACCGTCTGAGCGGACCCTCCGCAGGGACCCTCGGGACGGTGCCCCCAGGACCGCATGCCAGCATGGAGGGCATGAGCGTCCCCCTGATCCCCCTGAACGACGGCCGCGCGATCCCGCAGATCGGGCTCGGGGTCTACAAGGTCGACGACGACGAGGCCGCGCGCACCGTCGCGACGGCCTCGAGGCGGGCTACCGCCACGTCGACACCGCCACGCTCTACGCCAACGAGCGCGGCGTCGGCGAGGGGATCCGTGCCAGCGGGATCCCCCGCGAGCAGGTGTTCGTGACCACCAAGGTCTGGAACGACGACCACGGCTTCGACGAGACGCTCGAGGCGTTCGACCGCAGCCTCGACCTGCTCGGGACCGACTACGTCGACCTCTACCTCGTGCACTGGCCGATCCCCTCCCGCGACCGCTACGTCGAGACCTACCGCGCCCTCGAGAGGCTGCAGCAGGAGGGCAGGGCGCGGTCGATCGGCGTGTCGAACTTCGCCGTCGAGCACCTCGAGCGCCTCTCGGCCGAGACCGCAGTGGTGCCCGCGGTGAACCAGGTCGAGCTGCACCCGCGCCTGCCGCAGGAGGAGCTGCGCGCGTTCGGCGACGCCCACGGCATCGTCACCGAGGCCTGGTCGCCGCTCGCGCGCGGCCGTCTGCTGCAGGAGCCGGTGCTCGAGCGGATCGCCGCGCGGCACGGCGTCTCCGCCGCGCAGGTCGTCCTCCGCTGGCACGTGCAGAACGGGGTCGTCGTGATCCCCAAGTCGGTCACCCCCGAGCGGATCCGGGAGAACATCGACGTCTTCGGCTTCGTGCTCGACGACGAGGATCTGGCAGGAATCCGCGCTCTCGCGACCGGCGAGCGCACGGGTCGCGACCCCCGCCTGGACTGACCCGCCCGAGGGCCTGACGAACACGATCTCGCGTGCTCGACAGGCCCTACCCTGGCCGCATGACGACGCGCACCGCTCTCCTCCTGCACGGCCTCGGCGGCTCCTCCGGCACCTGGTGGCGCGTCGCCGAGGCGCTGGGCAGTGCGGGATGGAGCGTCACCGTCCCGGATCTGCGGGGGCACGGCGCAGGAACGCGCGGCGGAGCGTCCGGTCACGACGACTACGCCGACGACGCACTGGCTCTGCGCCCCGACTCCGGCGCGTGGGACCTCGTCGTCGGGCACTCGCTCGGCGGGGCGATCGCCGTGCGCGCCGCCGCCCGCGACGGCGGCTGGGCGACGCGGCTGGCACTGCTGGATCCGGTCCTGCGCCTCGAGGACGGGCAGCGGACCGGGATCCGCGCCGGGGAGCTGGCCGATCTGGAGACCTCGGCCGAGGAGCTGGCCGCGGGGACCCCGCACTGGTCGGAGCGGGACCGGCGGGAGAAGCTGCACGCGGCACGCGCCGCGGATCCGCAGGCCGTCGCCGCGACGATCGACGCGAACGACCCGTGGGATGTGCTCGAGGACGTGCCGCGGCTGAGCGCCCGGGTGCTGGTGCTGGCCGGCGATCCCGGAGTCGTCACGCTGTTCCCGCCCCGGCACGCCGCCGCCGCGCTGCGGGCGAACCCGCTCGTGCGCTACGCGGTGGTGTCCGGAGCCGGCCACAGCCCGCACCGGGATCGGCCGGACGAGACCCTCGCCATGCTGCGCGAGTGGGCCGAGAGCGACGCGACGGCCTAGGACCTGGTGAACACGATCTCGCGTGCTCGCGACGGCGATCTCCTGTTCAACAGGCTCTCGGCGGGCACCCCTGAGGCGCGGCCGTGGCAGCCGCCGCTCCGTGTTTCGCAGTTGTGAAATCGGCCCCGGAAGGGTGTCCTTCCGCGTCTCCTGAGAATAGCCTCGCCAGAAGCGCCGCCCGTTCACAGGAGTTCGGGAGCGCCGGTCGCCGTTCCCGGCGGCCTCTGTCATCGACGAAGGGACACCCCTGTGGCGAACAGCACCTCAGGAGCACCAGGCGCACGGCGCCGCCGCTCACTCCTCGGCACCAGCGCGATGATCGGAGCAGGCGCGCTCGTCGCCGGCTTCGCATTCGCACCGACGGCCAGCGCCGTCGAAGCCTCCGACTTCGCCGATGCCGTCACGGTCGACGGCATCATGGAGCACCTCGAGGCGTTCCAGGCGATCGCCGACGCGAACGGCGGCAACCGCGCCATCGGCACCGAAGGCTACGAGCTCAGCGGCCAGTACGTCGAGGCGGTCCTGAAGGCCGCCGGCTACGAGACCGAGCGCCAGGACTTCACGACCACCACCCAGACCATCGACGAGTTCTCGCTCACCACGACCCCCGCGGTCGAGGGCATCCCGATGTCGTTCACGCCCTCCACACCCGAGGGCGGGGTGACCGGCGAGCTCATCCAGCCCGCCGACCCGCTCGGCTGCACGGCGGACGCCTGGGCCGGACTCGACGCGACCGGCAAGGTCGCCCTCGTCAGCCGCGGCACCTGCTCCTTCTCGGAGAAGAGCGCGGCGGCCGGCGCCGCGGGCGCCTCGGCGATCCTGATCTACAACAACGTTCCCGGTGAGGCCCTGAACGGAACGCTCGGCGCTCCGGACGACAGCTACATCCCGTCGGTCGGCATCACCCTCGAGGAGGGGCAGGCGCTCATCGCGGCGCTGCCGACGACGGCGACGCTGGTCCTCGAGCAGACGACCACCGACACCGAGACCTTCAACATCATCACCGAGACCGAGGGCGGCGACCACGACAACGTGGTCATGCTCGGCGCGCACCTCGACGGTGTGCCGGAGGGTCCCGGCATCAACGACAACGGCTCCGGATCGGCGACGCTCCTCGAGACCGCCGTCGAGCCTCGCCGAGGCCGGCGAGACCACCAACGCCGTGCGCTTCGCCTGGTGGGGCGCCGAGGAGGTCGGCCTGGTCGGCTCCTACGAGTACGTCGACTCCCTGACCCAGGAGGAGGCCGACAAGATCGCGACCTACATGAACTTCGACATGGTCGCCTCGCCGAACTACGTCATCTCGGTCTACGACGCGAACGAGTCGACCTACGAGGCCCTCGTCGAGGTGCCCGCCGGCTCCATCGCCACGGAGAAGGCGTTCACGGACTACTTCGACTCCATCGGCCAGCCGTGGATCGACACCGCGTTCGACGGACGCAGCGACTACGACGGCTTCATCTCGGTCGGCATCCCCTCCTCGGGTGTCTTCACCGGCGCCGACGACATCAAGACGGAGGAGGAGGCCGCGCTCTTCGGCGGCACCGTCGGCATCCCGCACGACCCGAACTACCACTCGGAGGGCGACGACCTGGCGAACATCAACCAGGAGGCGCTCGGCATCACCTCGAAGGCGATCGCGTACGTGACCGCCTCCTTCGCCGAGGACACCTCGGCGATCGACGAGGAGAAGAACCCGACCCCGCCGTCGCCGACCCCGACGCCGATCACGCTCCCGACGCGGGCCGAGGTGCTGCGACTGCTGACCTCCGGTCTGTCGTACCGCGAGATCGCCGCTGAGCTCGGAGTCACCGGCGACAACGCCGAGCAGTACCTCGACGCCGTCCTCGACGAGGTCGGCATCAGCCGCGCCACCGCGGAGCGCCTGGTGCGCGAGTACCTCGACGACCGCGGACTGCTGACGGGAGCCGCGCTCTAGCGCACGACCGTCTCGTCCAGGGAACCCAGGGACGTCGAGACCCCCGCTGCTGCGGGCTCCCTCGACGGACCGGGGTTCCCTCGCGTGGAGGGGGGGTCCTCGCGTGAAGGGGGTGCCGCGTCAGGCGCGGCGGGCGCGGCGGGCGCGGTCGAACGCCTCCTCGACGTCCTCCTCCGGATCGGCGAGGAGGCGGAGGGTGGCCAGGGCGTGGATCCGCCGCGGCTCCTCGGCGGACAGCGCGGCCGCCTCAAGGGGGCGGCCGCGGACTCGCCGAGCATCAGCAGGGCGCGGGTGAGGCTCTTCTGCACCGGCCGGTCGCCGTCGCCCAGGTGCTCGGCGAGCTGCCGGGCGAGCGCGGGCCGCTCGTGCTCGGGAGCGAGGCGGGCGGCGGTCCGCCACGCGGCCAGCGCCACCTCGAGGTGCTCGTCGTGCAGCAGCGCGGGAGTGATGGCGGGCCACGCCCTCGCATCGCCCACCTTCGAGAGCGTGTGCAGCGCCTGGCTGCGCGCCTGCGGCACCTCCGACACCAGCTCGGGCAGGAGCAGATCGACCGTGCGCGACGGGTCGTGGCGGATCAGCGCCCAGGTGAGCATCTCGCGCACGCCGAAGTCGGGTTCGACGCGGCAGCGCTCGATCAGGACGGGGATGTACTCGTCGGCCGGGCGGGTGCCCGCGCTCATCGCGGACCGCAGCCTCGAGGAGGCGTCCGAAGCGTGCAGCGCCGCGCGGAGCCTGTCGGCCGGCTGTGTCAGGTCGCTCATGCGGCCATCACACACCACGCCGCCGGGAGGACGGCGAGAGCGCGAGCGGCACCGGGAGCCCGCAAGGGCTTCCGCGATGCGGCCGTCGGTGTTCACTGGTGCCCATGCGAGCGATCTGGAAAGGCGCGATCACCTTCGGCCTCGTCAACGTGCCGGTGAAGATCTACAGCGCCACCGAGGACCACGACATCGCGCTGCACCAGGTGCACGACCGCGACGGCGGGCGGATCCGGTACCAGCGCAAGTGCGAGGTGTGCGGCGAGGTGGTCTCCTTCGACCACATCGACAAGGCCTACGACGACGGCGAGCACACGGTGGTGCTTACCAAGGACGAGCTGAAGGCGCTGCCCGAGGAGCGCGACCGCGAGATCGACGTGGTGCAGTTCGTGCCGAGCGAGCAGGTCGACCCCATCATGTTCGACCGCGCCTACATCCTCGAGCCCGACTCCTCCTCCCCCAAGGCGTACGTGCTGCTGCGCCGGACGCTCGAGCAGACCGACCGCACGGCGATCGTCGAGTTCGCCCTGCGCCAGAAGACGCGGCTCGCCGCACTGCGCGTGCGCGGCAAGCTGCTGATGCTGCAGACGCTGCTCTGGGCCGACGAGGTGCGCGAGGTCGAGTTCCCCTCCCTCGAGGGCACCACCCGCATCGCCGCCCGCGAGCTCGAGATGTCCTCGCACCTGGTCGACTCCTACTCCGAGGACTTCGACGCGTCCAAGTTCACCGACGCGTACCAGGAGGAGCTGCGGACCCTCATCGACGCGAAGATCGAGCAGGGCGACGCCCTCGACACGGCGGCCACCTTCGGCGAGAAGCCCGAGGCGGAGGGCGGCGGCGAGGTGCTCGACCTGATGGAGGCGCTCAAGCGCTCCGTCGAGCGCAGCCGCGGGGCGAAGGGGGCGGCGCCGAAGGACGACGAGGCTCCGAAGCGGAAGCCCGCCGCGAAGAAGGCATCGGCGAAGAAGAGCGTCGCCGAGGAGGCCGAGCCGGAGGCGGAGAAGCCCGCCGCGAAGAAGAAGACGGCCGCGCAGAAGAAGGCTCCCGCGACGAAGACCGCCGCGGAGAAACCTGCGGCGAAGCGCTCGAAGGCCGAGGACGCACCGGCCGAGAAGGCCGCGTCCTGACGGTCGGACGGCTCAGACGAGCTCGTCGACGTCGTCGAGATCGACCGACAGCGAGCTGACCAGCGCGAGGAGCGCCTCGGCGTAGGCGTTCTCGGCGACCTCGTCCTCGAAGACGCGCGTCGCTCCGGCCAGCTCGATCTCGACCGCGTAGCGCACGGGCTCCCCTGCGAGTCGGCGGAGCGAGCGGAACGTGCCGCGCAGGAGCTCGCGGAGCTGGTCCTCCCGCGGCAGCCAGAGCGAGTCGTCGAGCGAGACCGAGTCGAGCGCCCACTCGGTGGTGCCGTTGAAGCCGAGCACGGTGCCGCTGGGGTACTCGTGCGCCTCGATGGTCATGTCGCTCACGGTGAAGACGTCGCCGTCGAACCCCTCCCGCTCGATGCGGAAGCGGTCGCCGGTGACCGGGGACCAGCGCACGCCCGCGGTGCGCAGCGCCCGGGCCAGCTCGAAGGTGATCATGCCCCGATCATGGCCGCCGTTCCCGGACATCAGCCGCGAGCGGGCCGAGGTCGTCCCGATCGCGCGCTCACAGCTCCGCGTCGAGCACGAGCGAGCGCACCCGCAGGTCGGCGCGCCGCGCGTCGTCCTCCAGGCCGTCGACGACGACGGCCGCGCCGACCCACTCCGCTCCGGCGAGCTCGACGAGACGACGGCACGCGGCCGCCTGGGTGCCGGTCTCGATCCAGTCGTCGACGAGCAGCACGCGGTCGCCGGGTCCGAGCAGCGCGCGCCGCACGCGGAACAGGAGCGGATCGTCGCGGTAGTCGAGGGCGATCGCCGACTCCCACCAGTCGGCCGAGTCCTCGACCGGGGCCGACGCCTTGCGCGCCTCGACGAGCCCGACGCCGCGGTGCAGGGCGGTGAGGGCGGCGAGTGGTGTGCCGCGCGTCTGGGGGCCCAGGACGGCGGTGATCTCCTCCTCGGCGAACAGATCGCCGAGCCCCGGACCCAGAGCGGCCAGCAGGACCGGATCGCGCCACCAGCCCGTGACGTCGGAGGACGCGGAATCGCCCGCCCGATCCCGGGAGTCGCCGTGCGCGCGGACCAGGCGGCCGCGCAGATCGTGGGGATCGGTCATGGCTCGACCGTAGTGGCGCGGACCGTCGGGTCCGGCACGACCGTGTGTCGGTGGCTGAGTTCACACTCATGAAACACCTGGTTCACGGACCGGGCATCTGAGCTGCATAGCGTGGCTGTTCGTGCCCCTTTCAGGGGCACGCACACCGCGCCGACGCAGGCGCGACCGGCCGTCCCTCCCCGGACGGCGACCGAGAGGACAGCCATGAACGACGATCCGGTGCTCGACACCGCCACCCCTTTCCGCCGACGGAGGCGCTCCCTCGCCGTCGCCGCCCGCTCCGCCGCCGCGATCGGCGGTCTCGCCCTCGTCGCCGCTCCGCTCGTCGCGGCGCCCGCCTCGGCCGCGCCGTCCGGTGACGAGCTCGTGATCAGCGAGGTCTTCGCACGCGGAGGCTCCGCCGGCGCGATCTACAGCAACCGCTTCGTCGAGTTGCACAACCCCACCGGGTCCGACATCGCCCTCGGCGGCACGAGCCTGCAGTACCGCTCGGCCACGGGCACCGCGAACCCCACCACCACCATCGCGCTGCAGGGCACGGTGCCGGCCGGCGGCCACTTCCTGGTGCAGGGCGCGAGCAACGGGACCAACGGCGCCGCACTGCCCGCCCCCGACCAGATCGCGGGCGGCCTCAACCTGGCCGCTGCGGGCGGCACCGTCTTCCTCGTCGAGGGCACCGCCCCGCTCGTCGCTCCGCCCACCGGGGCGTCGCCGCAGCCCGAGGCCGTCCTCGACCTCCTCGGATACGGCACGTCCAACACCTTCGAGACGGCGGCGGCACCGGTGCCGACGCTCACCGAGTCGCTCTCGCGCGCCGACGGCACCGCCGGCGACACCGATGTCAACAGCGCCGACTTCACCGTCGGAGCGGCCACCCCGCGCTCGAGCGGCGGCGGCACCGCGCCGACCCCCGGCCCGACGACCGCTCCCACGACCCCGCCGACGACCCCGCCCGCTCCCGCCGAGAGGGCGACCATCGCCGAGATCCAGGGCACCGGAGCCGCGTCGCCGCTCGTCGGCCGCACCGTCGTGACCACGGGTGTCGTCACCGCCCGCTACCCCTCCGGCGGCTACAACGGCTACGTCATCCAGACCCCGGGCACGGGCGGGAGCACGACGGGCCGCACCGCCTCCGACGCGGTCTTCGTCTACTCCTCCGCCTCGGTCGGCTCCGTCGCGATCGGCGACCACCTCGAGATCACCGGCGCCGTGAGCGAGTTCAACGGCCTCACCGAGCTCACCCCCACCTCCGCCGCGACCGTCGTGCGCCTCGCGGCACCGGCTGCGCCGGTCGTCCCGGCCGCCGTCGAGCTGCCGCGCACGGCGGCGGAGCGCGAGGTGCTCGAGAGCATGCTGATCGCCCCGCAGGGTCCGTTCACCGTGACCGACACCTTCGATCTGAACAGCTTCGGCTCGATCGGCCTCGCCGCCGGCACCTCGCCGCTGCTCACCCCGACCGAGGTCGCGCGTCCGGGCTCCCCCGAGCTCGCGGCGGTCGTCGCCGACAACGCGGCCCGCGCGATCGTGCTCGACGACGGAGCCTCGATCAACTTCCTCGGCTCGGCCGCCAACAAGGCGATCCCGCTGCCCTACCTGACCCCCGCCGAGCCGATCCGCGTCGGAGCCCCCGCGACCTTCACCGGTCCGGTCGTGCTCGACTACCGCAACAACGGCTGGTCCTTCCAGCCGACCACGCAGCTGACCGTCGAGAACGCCGCGACGGTGCAGCCGGCCGAGTTCGCCGACACGCGCACCGCCGCGCCGGAGAACGTGGGCGGCGACGTCGCGATCGCCTCCTTCAACGTGCTGAACTACTTCTCGACCACCGGCGACTCCGTCGCGGGCTGCACCTTCTACACCGACCGCGACGGCGACCCCGTCACGGTGAACAGCGGCTGCGACGCCCGCGGTGCCGCGAACGCCGACGACCTCAAGCGGCAGCAGGCCAAGATCGTCACGGCGATCAACTCGCTCGGCGCCGGCGTCGTCTCGCTCGAGGAGATCGAGAACTCCGCCAAGTTCGGCAAGCCGCGCGACGAGGCCCTCGCCACGCTGACCGCGGCCCTCAACGCGGCCGCAGGCTCGGAGGTCTGGGCCTACGTCGCCTCGCCCGCCGCGCTGCCCGCGCTGGCGGACGAGGACGTCATCCGCACCGCCTTCATCTACAAGAAGGCCGTGATCGAGCCCGTCGGCGAGTCGGTCATCCTGAACGACACCACCGCGTTCTCGAACGCGCGCAAGCCGCTCGCCCAGGAGTTCCGCCTGATCGGCGTCGCCGAGAGCGAGTTCGTGGCGATCGTGAACCACTTCAAGTCCAAGGGCTCCGGCTCGGGCGCCGACGCCGACCAGGGCGACGGCCAGGGCGCTTCGAACGCCTCCCGCGTCGCTCAGGCCACCGCGCTCGTCGCGTTCGCCGACCGTCTGCAGGCCGAGAAGGCCACCGAGCTCGTCTACCTGCTCGGCGACTTCAACGCCTACTCGCAGGAGGACCCGATCCGGGTCATCACCGACGCGGGCTACCTCGACCAGGGTGCGAAGGACGGCGGGGAGTACTCCTACTCCTTCGACGGCGCGGTCGGCTCGCTCGACCACGTCTTCGCCTCGCCGGCAGCCGACGCGATCGTCACCGGCGTCGACACCTGGAACATCAACAGCGGCGAGTCCGTGGCGCTGGAGTACAGCCGCTACGACTACAACGCGACGATTTTCTACGACACGTCGGCCTTCCGCTCGAGCGACCACGACCCGGTGATCGTCGGTCTCGACCTCCCCGAGGCCCCGACCACGAGCATCGACGTCGCGACCAGCGCCGAGACGGGTGCCCGTGGGCCCTTCGCGACGGTCACCGTCACCGCGGTGAACAACGGTCCGGAGGAGGTCGCCGTCGTCGTCTCGACCGACTACGGCACGAAGTCCACCAAGAAGTTGAAGCCCGGTCGCGAGTTCAGCGTCACCTTCAACACGCACGAGCGCTCGATCGACGCGGGAGTCGCGACCATCGACGTCACCTCGCGCGACGGGTCCACGCGCAGCTACGAGGAGGCGTACCCCGCTTCCTGAGTGGGCCTCCCTGAGAAGGGCAGGAGCCGCACCGCCTAGAGTGCGGCTCGTGCCCGAGGGAGACAGCGTCCACCGTCTCGCCGCCCGGCTCCGTCGGGCGGCGGACGGCCGCCTGGTGGAGGACGGGGAGCTCCGATCGGGAGACGCCGCCGGAACCGCCCTCGCCGGCCTGCGGATCCTCCGCCACGAGACCCACGGCAAGCACCTGCTGACCCGCCTCGACGAGGGCTGGACCCTGCACACCCATCTGCGGATGCAGGGCTCCTGGACCGTCACCGCTCCCGGCCGCGCGATCCCCCGGCGGGTGCAGCCCGACGTGCGCGTCCGCCTCCGCCTCGACGACGGCACGACACTCTGGGGACTCGAGCTGCCGGTGGTCGAGCTGCTGCCCGATCGCGACCTCGCGACGGCGATCGGGCACCTCGGTCCCGATCCGCTCCGCGACGACTGGGACGCCCAGGAGGCGGTCGCCCGTCTCTCGCGCGATCCCGACCGCCCCGTCGTCGCCGCGCTGCTGGATCAGCGGAACCTCGCGGGCCTGGGCAACCTCTGGGTGAACGAGGTCTGCTTCCTCCGCGGCCTCTGGCCCTGGCGCCCGATCGGCTCCCTCGACGTGCGCGCCCTCGTCGCGACGTCGGCTCGAGCCCTGCGGGCCTCCGTCACGATCCCCGGCATGTTCCAGACCACGACCGGCGACACCCGGCAGGGAGAGCGGCACTGGGTGGTGGGCCGCGCGGGCCGGCCGTGCCTGCGCTGCGGCACCACCGTGCTCGTGCGCGCCGAGGTCCGCGACGATCCGGAGCGGCGCCGCACCTGGTGGTGCCCGCACTGCCAGCCGGAGGCGTCCCGACCCGGCGGCTCACGGGACGGGGCCTACCCGACTCCTCGGAGCGCGGCATAAGCTCGAGGAATCGGGCGCTGCGGAGCATCGCCCTGCGCAATGACAGGCGACTCGTCGAGGAGGAACCGTGTACGACCCCGCTCTCCTCCGGACCTTCCTCGCGGTGGCCGAGACGCGCGGGTTCACCCGCGCCGCGGCGCAGCTCGGGATCAGCCAGCCGACGGTGAGCCAGCACGTGCGCCGACTCGAGGAGGCGGCGGACCGCATCCTCGTGCTGCGCGACACCCGCGAGGTCGAGCTGACCGACAACGGAGTGGCCATGGCCGGCTTCGCACGGACGATCCTCGCCGCGCACGCCGCGGCCGAGAACTACTTCAGCGGCACCGCCATGCAGGGCCGGCTGCGCTTCGGATCGGCGGACGACCTCGCGATCACGCAGCTGCCCCGGATCCTCCGCCACTTCCGCCAGCTCCACCCGCAGGTGAAGCTCGAGCTGACCGTCGACCAGAGCGGGCCGCTGCGCCGCCGACTCGACGCGGGGCACCTCGACCTCGTGTTCGTGAAGACCGCACCGGGATCCACGGACGGCCGCCTCGTCCGCCGGGACGCCATGGTCTGGGTCGCGCACGAGAACACCGTCCTCGAGCACGACGAGACGGTGCCGCTCATCGCCTACCGGGGTCCGAGCGTGTCGCGGCAGATCGCGATCGACGCGCTCGAGGCCGCGGGCCGCACCTGGCGCATCACCTGCAACACGCGGGAGGTGAACGGCGTACTCGCGGCGGTCCGCGCCGGCATCGGCATCGCCGTCTTCCCGCGCTCGCTGATCCCCGGCGATCTGGTGACCGTCAGCGACCGGTTCGGCCTGCCCGAGCTCGAGGACATCGAGTTCCGGCTCCTGGAGAGCGCGTCCGCCGCGCGCGAACCGGTGGAGGCGCTGACGACGGCCATCATGGAGCGCACCCACGTCTAGGGCCTGGTGGACAAGAGATCGCCGTCGCGAGCACGGCCTGGTCGTGCGAGCTGCAAGGAGGAAGCCGAAGGTCGATGCGGGCATCGACCGAGGATTCCGACGCCGCAGATCGTGCGATCAGGCCGAGCGGAGCACGCGAGATCGTGTTCACCAGGTCCTAGGGCCTGATGCGGCACTCCGTGCTCGTGCGTAGTCTGGACACGACGGAGGGGGCCGGATGAGCGACGAGTGGGGATCCCCGGATCCTGCAGCACGACGGGACGCGACGGGGGCCGCCGTCGAACCGGCCTCGGGATCGGCCGCCGCCGTCCCCGAGGCGGCGCGGGTCGAGGACGCCGACCGGGCGCTGGCTGTGCGCGAGATCAAGCGCCGACGCGACTTCGCCGGCACGGTGGGCGGCTGGGCGAGCGTCTCGGCCATCACCACGACCGTCTGGATCGCAGGCGGCGCCGACGGCTACTTCTGGCCGATCTGGCCGATGCTGGGCATCGGGATCGGAGTCGTGGCGCAGGCCGCCGCGATCTGGGGGCCGATGAAGAAGGAGATCACCGAGGACGACATCGCCGCCGAGATGCGCAAGCGGGAACTCCGCGGCCGCTGACCGACGATCGCCGGACAGCCTGGGCGTCCCTCCGGGAGCGGCTGCTAGGGTGCAGACCGAGCGCTCCGACAGCCCGACGGCGGCGCTCACGGCACAGCGTTGCGCGCCGGACCTGCGGCGTGCCGCCTCCGGCACCGCCCACTGACGGTTTGGACACCCTTGGCCGACTCCACTCGCCTCCCGCCCGACGACGCCGACCACTCGGCCGACGCGACCCCGTTCGACGGGAGCTTCCACGAGCTCCCTCCGCGCAGGCCCAGCCGCCGCGCCGTGATCCTCGGCGCCGTCGGCACCGGCCTCGGCATCGCCGCGCTCGGCGGTGCCGGCTACGCCGCATTCCGCGCCTTCGCGCCCGACACCGTGCGCGTCCCGGGCGACCCGGACGCCGAGGCCCGCGAGCTCGACCTGCTCGCCGGCGTGCCCGAGCCCGTCGCCTCCTTCGGCCCCAACGGCACGCACTGGCCCTCGCTCACCCCGTGGATCACGGGCGACGTCGACCTCGAGGTCGAGGTCGAGGTGCTCGTGGGCCGCGATCAGCGAGGCCATCACGAGCGCCGTGTCCGAGGTCGGCCCGTCCGACACGGTGCGGATCCTCGTCGCGCCGGGCGAGCTGCCGGGAGGCGGCGCCGGCTCGAGCTCCTCGCCGATGATGCAGGACGTGGGGTCGCTGGAGCGCGAGAACCGCATCCTGGTCTACCCGCGCGACGGCTTCGGCACGGTCACCACCGCGAACTCGTGGCGGCTGCTGCGCGTGAACGGAGTGGCCCTCGGCGGCATCGTCACGAACGGCGCGTTCCTCGCGAGCGGCTGCAGCGGCTCCGCCTTCGCTCGCATCACGACGAACGCCTACAACGTCTACGGGGTCGACGGGGTCGAGTTCACCGAGAACGTCGAGCTCGTCGAGGTCGTGGTCCCGGACGCGCAGCTGCGCGACGAGGACGTCTCGAGCATGCGCACGCCGACCCAGGGCGCCGGCGGCCTGCGCTTCATCTACCGCATCGGCTGCTGGACCGCTCCCGCCTACAAGGAGAAGGGCTCGAACGCGCACACCGACACCGTGCAGTTCTCGGGTCAGGGCGGCAACTACTACGGCGAGATCACGAGCATCGACTGCATCGACTTCGCCTCGAGCAACACCGCCTTCCAGATCGGCTCCGCCTCGGGCGTGCGCTACGAGCACTGCCTCGTCGTGGGCGCCGACGTGGTCAAGCGCGTCTTCCCGCTGCCCGACGCGGCCGACACCGAGGGCGGCTTCGGCGCCTCGAACGGCCCGGGCACCGAGTTCGGCTGCTCCGCGGTCGACAGCACGTTCATCGGGCCGATGGGCGCCGCGACCTGGGCGTCGGTGACGAACTCGGTCGCCGGCTACGAGACCACCGGCGCCGCTCCCGAGGAGGGCGAGTGGACCATCGATCCCTCGATCCTCCGAGTGGACCGCCGACGACGTGCACGAGCGCAGCCCTCAGGTCACCGCCGAGTACCTCGCGCAGATCTGGGCCTGAGCGCTCGTCCGAGCGCCGCGTCCAGGCGTGAGCGCCGAGTGACTCAGCCCGCGTGCCGGCCGCGGCGCGCGGGCCGGGCGAGCGCGACGAGCGCCGCGGGCACGCTGAAGAGCGGGTCCGTCGGGATCCGAGGCGAGCAGCGACCTGATCGCGAGCGAGAGCGCGACGATCGCCGCCGTGACGGCGAGCGGGTAGGCGAGCTCGGCCAGCGGGTTCCGGAGGAGCTCCACGAGCCCGGTGCTCGCGGGCTCCGCGACCAGGGACAGCAGTCCGAGCAGCGGAACCTGCAGGAGGTAGATCGGCAGCGTGCGCCGTCCGATCGCCGATCCGAGCCGCGGCCGGCTCCCAGCGGCACAGGAGCGCTGCGCACGCGATCGCCAGCGGGATCGCGCTCGCGCTCGCGACGAAGCCGAGGACGTCCTCGGCGCGCCCCTGGACCACGCGTCCTCCGACGACCGCGACGGCGAAGACGCCCAGCGGTGCGAGCAGGGCGATCGGGCGCGGCTGGGAGAACCAGCGCAGCCGCTCCGCTCCCAGCACGCCGAGCGCGAAGAAGACGAAGTTCGCCAGCAGGGCGTCGCCGAAGAGGATCACGCGCAGATCCGCCGCCACGAACCACGCCGCGGCGCCCAGCAGCAGGATCCCCCACCACGGCACGCGCAGCGCCCGCAGCAGCACGAACACCACGGGGTAGACCGCCAGCGCGTAGAGGAACCAGAGCGTGGTCGTCGGCAGCACCGCCTGCAGCGCGAACTGCTGCAGGGTGTCGATCGAGTGGGGGAAGCCGGGGCGGGCCAGCACCGCGAAGAAGACGCCGTAGAGCACCACCCAGACGACGTAGAGGTAGCCGTTCGAGACCAGGCGCAGCCGTGCCGTGCCGCCGCGCCAGCCTCGCAGGAGCCCGCGGGAGGCGAGCAGCCCCGACAGCGCGAACAGGATCGGCATGCGGATCCGGCCGAGCGACCCGCCGACCTGGTCCCAGAGCCCGCTCACCGCGGAGCGGCCGTCGACCAGCAGGTCGTGGTTCCAGATCAGGACGTGGAAGAGGACCACCGCGAGGACGCCGAGCCCGCGCGTCGTGTCGACCCATGCGAGCCGCTCGCGGGCGGTCGCGCTCGCTCCCGTCCCCCTGTCACCCTCCCGAGTATGCGGGGAGTCGGGCCGCTGAGCAGGCATCGACGGGCTCAGGTTACTGTCCCCCGTCCAGGCGTCCTACGGCCGTGACCCGCACGACCGCGGCGCCGGCCTCGTCCGACTCGGCGAGGTCGACCCTCGCCGAGATCCCCCAGTCGTGATCGCCCGCGGGGTCGTCCAGGATCTGGCGGACCCGCCACTCGGTCGGCGTCTGCTCGACGAGCAGCATCGCCGGTCCGCGGGCGTCGGGCCCCGCGCCGATCGTGTCGTGCTCGTCGTAGTAGTCGTCCAGGGCCTCGCCCCAGGCGTCGGAGTCGAACCCGGCCGCCGCGTCGAGCTCGCCGAGCGCCTCGTGGTCGTCGAGCGCCGCGAGGGTGACCCGGCGGAACATCTCGTTGCGCACGAGCACGCGGAAGGCGCGCTGGTTCGCCGTGAGGCGGCGCGGCGCAGGCGGCACGATCGCCTGGTCGGCATCGTGCAGAGCGGGGTTCACCAGCTCCTCCCACTCGTCGACGAGCGAGGAGTCGACCTGGCGGACCAGCTCGCCCAGCCACTCGATCAGGTCGTGCAGCTCCTCGTTCTTGATCTCGTCCGGGATCGTCTGGCGGGCCGCGCGGAACGCGTCCGACAGGTAGCGCAGGACGAGACCCTCCGATCGCGAGAGCTTGTAGAACGCGGTGTACTCGCCGAACGACATCGCCCGCTCGTACATGTCGCGCACGACCGACTTCGGCGACAGCTCGAAGTCGCGCACCCAGGGCTGCGCCGCCGTGTAGGTCGCGAACGTCGCGTCGAGCAGCTCCTCGAGCGGCTTGGGGTGGGTGACCGACTCGAGCAGCTCCATCCGCTCCTCGTACTCGATCCCCTCCGCCTTCATCGCGGCCACCGCGTCGCCGCGCGCCTGGAACTGCTGGGCACCGAGGATCTGCCGCGGATCGTCGAGCGTCGACTCGAGCACCGAGATCACGTCGAGTGCGAAGGTGGGCGACTCGGGGTCGAGCACGTCGAACACCGCCAGGGCGAACGGCGAGAGCGGCTGATTGAGCGCGAAGTTGGGCTGCAGATCGACGGTCAGCCGGATGCGCACCACGCCGTCCGCACCGACGCTCTGCTCGACCACGCCCGCCTCGCGCAGCGTCCGGTAGATGCCCAGCGCGCGCCGGGCCAGCTGGAGCTGCCGCTTCCACGGCTCGTGGTTGTCGAAGATCAGCGCGTGCACGTTCGCGAAGGCGTCGCCGCCACGGGCGATCACGTTCAGCAGCATCGCCGAGGTGATCGTCATGTGCGAGGTGAGCGTCTCGGGCTCCGCGTCGACGAGCTTGCGGAAGCTGGGCTCGCCCCAGCTCACGAAGCCCTGCGGCGCCCGCTTCGCGACCCACTTCCTGCGCTTCTTGGGGTCGTCGCCCATCTTGTCGAGCGCCTTGCGGTTCTCGGACTCGTGCTCGGGCGCCTGGACGACCACGGTGCCCGCGGTGTCGTAGCCGGCGCGGCCGGCTCGGCCCGCGATCTGGTGGAACTCGCGCGCCGAGAGCTGGCGCATCCGGGTGCCGTCGTACTTGGTCAGCGCGGTCAGCAGGACCGTGCGGATCGGGACGTTGATCCCGACGCCGAGGGTGTCGGTGCCGCAGATCACCCTGAGCATGCCCTGCTGGGCGAGCTGCTCGACGAGGCGGCGGTACTTGGGCAGCATGCCGGCGTGGTGCACGCCGATGCCCAGCCGCAGCAGCCGCGAGAGCGTCTTGCCGAACGCGGTGGTGAAGCGGAAGCCGCCGATCACCTCGGCGATGCGGTCGCGGTGCTCGCGGCTGGCGATGTTCGCGCTGGTGAGCGCCTGCGCGCGCTCGAGGGCGGCGGCCTGCGAGAAGTGCACGACGTAGACCGGCGACTGGTTCGTCGCGAGCAGCTCCTCGATCGAATCGTGGATCGGCGCGATCTCGTAGAAGTAGTGCAGCGGCACCGGACGCTCGACGCCGGTCACCCGCGCCGTCTCGCGTCCCGTCCGCCGGGTGAGGTCCGCGGCGAGCGCCGTCACGTCGCCCAGCGTCGCCGACATCAGCACGAACTGCACATGGGGAAGCGTGAGGAGCGGGACCTGCCAGGCCCAGCCGCGCGAGGGGTCGGCGTAGAAGTGGAACTCGTCCATCACGACCTGGTCGACGTCGGTCTCGGGCCCGTGGCGCAGCGCGAGGTTGGCGAGGATCTCGGCCGTGCAGCAGATGATCGGGGCGTCGGAGTTGACGGAGGAGTCGCCCGTGACCATGCCGACGTTCGCGGCCCCGAAGACGTCGACGAGGGCGAAGAACTTCTCGGACACGAGCGCCTTGATCGGCGCCGTGTAGTAGCTGCGCTTCCCGGCGGCGAGCGCCGCGGCGTGCGCGCCGATCGCGACCAGCGACTTGCCGGTGCCGGTCGGGGTCGACAGGATCAGGTTCGCTCCGGAGGCGATCTCGAGCATCGACTCGTCCTGCGCGGGGTAGAGCGGCAGCCCCCGCGCCTCGGCCCACTCCGTGAACGCCAGGTAGACGGCGTCGTCGTCCACGCGCCCGTCGGCGTCGGGCGTCGGCATCCGTTCGAGAAGCGTCGGGTTCATCCGTCCATCCTCCCAGGCCGCACCGTCGCCCCGGGTGGATGCGGGATGCGCGTCGGCGGTGCGGGCTAGGCTCCCCGGATGCGCGCCGCGATCCCCGCTCCCCGACTCGATCCCCTCCGCCTCGACGCCCTCGCCGAGGGGTTCGCCGGTGATCTCGGCGCCCGCGAGCACGCCGAGGGCCTGCGCTTCGACGGGGTCGACCTCACGGGCGCCGACCTCACCGCCGTCTCGATCAGCGAATGCGTGCTCTCCGCCGCCGTTCTCTCAGGAGCTCAGCTGCGCGCGGCCTCCGTCGTCGAGTCGCGCGTCGAGCGGATCGACGTGCCCGGCCTCTCCGCGGCCCGCAGCCGGTGGCGCTCGGTCGAGCTGCTCGGCTCGAGGCTCGGCTCGGCCGAGCTCTACGAGAGCACCCTCGAGCAGGTGCGGATCGCCGACTGCAAGCTCGGCTACGTCAACCTGCGCGGAGCCGCGCTCCGCGACGTCCTGCTCGAGCGCTGCACGATCGACGAGCTCGACCTGGGAGGGGCGACCGGTGCCCGGGTCCGCCTCGTCGACTGCGACGTCCGCTCCCTCGAGCTCGGCGGAGCCCGCCTCGAGCACCTCGATCTGCGCGGCGCCGAGCTGCACGTGCTCGGCGGGCTCGACGGCCTGCGCGGAGCGGCGCTGACCGAGCTGCAGCTGAGCCTGATGCTGCCGCTGTTCGCCCAGCACTTCGGCGTGCAGGTGCTGGGCTGAGGGTCAGCGGCTCCTGACGAGCCTCGTGAGAGCCCGCCGCCCGAGGAGGAACGCACCGAGCACCAGCGCGGTGACGATCACGAAGCTCCACTGCACGCCCTGCTGCGAGACGATGCGCAGCAGGAGTCCGACGACGACCGCGCCCGCCCAGACGATCAGCCCGGTGGGCACGATCCGGTCGGGAGCGCGCCACGAGCGCGCGAGCGCCCAGCCCGCGAGCAGTCCCGCGAGGAACGGCCAGAAGGTGGTCAGGAAGCCCAGCAGCTCCGCGCCCTCCTCGTGGCTGCGACGGCCGATCAGGACGAACACCGCGACGAGGAGGACGTCGAGCGCGAGGGCGACCGCGACTCTCACGCCGGTTCCGTCACGAAGTCGATCAGCTGCTCCACCCGTCCCAGCAGCGCGGGCTCCAGGTCGCGGAACGTGGTGACCTTCGACAGGATCCGCTGCCAGGCGCGCGCGATGTCGGCCTGCTCCTCGTGCGGCCAACCGAGCGCCGCGCAGATGCCGTGCTTCCACTCGATCGAGCGCGGGATCTCGGGCCAGCGCTCGAGTCCGACGCGGTCGGGCTTCACCGCCTGCCAGATGTCGATGTAGGGATGGCCGACGACCAGGACGTGCTCGCCGTGCGGGCCGGCGGCGACGGTGTCGGCGATGCGCGACTCCTTCGACCCCCGGACGAGGTGGTCGACGAGCACTCCGATGCGGCGGCCGGGGCCGGGGCGGAACGCTCGGACCAGCTCGTCGAGGTGGTCCACACCCTCGATGTACTCGACGACGACGCCCTCGACGCGCAGGTCGTGACCCCACACCTTCTCGACGAGCTCGGCGTCGTGCCGGCCCTCGACGTAGATGCGGCTGGGCAGCGCGACACGGGCCTTGGCGTCGGCGACGTGGAACGACCCGGAGGCGGACCGCGCCCGTCCGAGGTTCGCGTCGCGCTTGAGGCCCGGCGCCTTGAGCGAGACCGGCTTGCCGTCGATCAGGAACCCGGGACCGATCGGGAACACGCGGACCTTGCCGAACCGGTCCTCCAACCGCACCATCCGCATCTCGACGCCGAGCACGGCACCCACGAATCCGGAGGCGACCTCCTCGACCACGAGGTCGCGCACGGCCTCGACGACCGCCACCTCGACCTTGTGCTTCGCCCGCCAGTCCCCGGCGAGCACGTCCTGCCCGTACCTGTCGTCCATCCGACCGAGGGTAGCCGCCGCACGCGCGCGCCCCGCTGCGCCGCACCCGTCCCGGCAGATCGGGCAGCCCCTCCACCTGCTGATCGAGCAGCCCGCGCAGCCGCGTCTCCCTCGTTGATCGAGTAGCCCGCGCAGCGGGCGTATCGAGATCCACCTCCACCAGCCGTCCGCGCTCCCCTGATCCGGGCCGACTCGACCGCGGGCGACACGGAGACCGCCCTTCTGGGGACGTGGGTCTCGATACGCCCGTCCGGGGCTACTCGACCAGCAGGAAGACGAAAGTCCCCTGCCTCCCTGCTGATCGAGTAGCCCGCGCAGCGGGCGTATCGAGATCCACGTCCACCAGCAGCCCCGCCTCTGGACTGCTCCTGTCGCGTTCCACCGCCGCCTGACGTGACGGGGCGGAGTCCTCGACCGGACCAGTCCCGCCGGACGACACCACCTCACGAGGCCGAGGGAGCCGGGTGCACCGCCCGGCACGCGGAGTTGCGCGCGCATCGACGACCCGCCCCCGGATCCGGTCATCGGTGGCCCCGCACCTCCGAGTGTGACGTGGGAATACCGCACCCCCACCCGCGTTGACCTAGGCTGAACGAGAAAGCACGTGCTCCGGGGTCGGTGAGAGTCCGAACCGGCGGTGACAGTCCGCGAGCGGCCGACCACTTCGGTGGGGAGCTGTTGATCCGGTGGAATTCCGGGACCGACGGTTAAAGTCCGGATGGGAGGCAGCACGAGCGTCGCGCGCAAGCGCGGCGTCGAACGACGGTGCCCGCGCACCGACGATCGAGACCCCGGAGTTCGGCGACGAACGGAAGACCGGGAATGACGATCGATTTCGAGCACGCGATGCGCAGAGCGCTCGCGATCGCCGAGCACGGTCCCGCCCGCGGAGTGAATCCGCGCGTGGGCTGCATCCTTCTGGCGCCCGACGGCACCGTCCTCTCCGAGGGCTGGCACCACGGGGCGGGCACCGCGCACGCCGAGGTCGATGCGCTCTCGAAGCTCGCGCCGGGCGTCGCCGCGGGCGCGACCGCGATCGTCAGCCTCGAGCCCTGCGATCACACCGGCCGCACCGGTCCCTGCAGCCGAGCCCTCATCGAGGCCGGCGTCGCGCGCGTGGTCTACGCGGTGAACGACCCCGGCTCGCGCTCCGGTGGCGGCGGCGACACCCTCCGCGCCGCCGGCATCGAGGTGATCGAGGGCGTCCTCGCCGAGGAGGGCGAGGAGTTCCTGCACGTCTGGCTCACCGCCGCCCGCCGGCACCGCCCCTTCGTCACCCTCAAGTGGGCGTCGACCCTCGACGGCCGCACCGCCGCCGCCGACGGCAGCAGCCGCTGGATCACCGGCGCCTCCGCCCGGCAGCGCGTCCACGAGCAGCGCGCCGCGAGCGACGCGATCCTCGTCGGCACCGGCACCGTCCTCGCGGACGACCCGAGTCTCACGGCCCGCGGCGACGGAGGGGAGCTCCTCGCCCACCAGCCGGTCCCCGTGGTCGTCGGCACCCGCGCGATCCCCGAGGACGCTCACGTGCTCCACCACCCGCATCCGGCCCGCCTCGAACGCCATCACGACCTCGAGGCGGTCCTCGACCGCCTCTACGAGTCCGAGGTCCGCCACGTCTACGTGGAGGGCGGGCCCACCCTCGCCTCCGCGCTGGTCGCCGCGGGGCTGGTCGACGAGTACCTCGTCTACCTCGCTCCGGCGCTGCTCGGCGGACCCCGCCTGGCGCTCGGCGACATCGGAGTCACGGGCATCGCGGACGCCCGCCGTCTCCGCATCCACTCGGTCGAGGTCCTCGGCGACGACCTCCTCGTGACCGCGCGCCCCGTCGCGCACCCCGCGGGCGGCGCCGGCGAACCGGCCCGCCTCCCCCACGCCCTGCAGATGGAGACGCACTGATGTTCACCGGAATCATCGAGGAGATCGGCGTCGTCACGGCGGTCGATCCGGGGGCGGACGCGATCCGGCTCACCGTCCGCGGACCGCTCGCCGTCGAGGGCGCCCGGCACGGCGACTCCATCGCGGTCTCCGGCGTGTGCCTGACGGTCGTCGACCAGTCGGACGAGGGCTTCACCGCCGACGTGATGGCGCAGACGCTCCGCATGTCGACCCTCGACGGCGTCGCCGCCGGCGACTCGGTGAACCTCGAGCGGGCCGCCCGGGTCGGCGACCGGCTCGGCGGCCACATCGTGCAGGGCCACATCGACGGCACGGCGACGCTGCTCGCGATCACCCCGGGCGACGCGTGGCGCGTGCTGCGCTTCTCCCTCCCCGCCGCGGCGGCTCCGCTGGTCACCGACAAGGGGTCGATCGCCGTCGACGGCGTCTCGCTCACCGTCTCGGCGATCAGCCCCGCGGCAGAGCCCGAGCAGTGGTTCGAGGTCTCGCTCATCCCCGAGACCCTCGCCGCCACCACCCTGGGCGTCCTCGCCGTCGGCGGCCGGGTCAACATCGAGACCGACATCCTCGCCCGCCACGTCGAGCGGATGCTCGCACTGCAGGCCGTCGCGATCCCCGCGCACGCCCTTCCCGTCACCCTTCCCGGAGGTGGGGCATGAGCCTCTCCAGCATCCCCGAGGCCGTCGCCGCACTGCGCGAGGGCCGTCCGATCATCGTCGCCGACGACGAGGGCCGTGAGAACGAGGGCGACGTCATCGTCTCGGCGCAGCTCGCCAGCCAGGAGACGATCGCCTGGATGGTGCGCAACTCCTCCGGCTTCATCTGCGCGCCGATGACCAACGAGATCGCCGATCGGCTCGAGCTGCCGCTGATGGTCGTCGACAACGAGGATCCGCGCGGCACGGCCTACACGCTCTCGGTCGACGCCGCCGACCGCCTCTCGACCGGCATCAGCGCGTCCGACCGGGCGCACACCCTGCGGGTCCTCGCCGATCCGGAGGCGACGCCGTCGCGGCTGCACCGGCCGGGCCACATCCTGCCGCTGCGCGCGGTCGAGGGCGGCGTGCGCGAGCGCGACGGCCACACCGAGGCCGCGGTCGACCTGATGAAGCTCGCCGGGCTCTACCCCGTCGGCGCGATCTCCGAGATCGTCGCCGAGGACGGCGAGATGATGCGGCTCCCCGGCCTGATCGCGCTCGGCGAGCGCGAGGGCGTCCCGGTCACCACGGTCGCGGCCCTGATCGAGTACCTGCAGGAGTTCCACTGCGACACGGAGGTGCCCCTCACGGTCCCCGTGCCCGAGTCCTCGCGCGTGAGCTTCGAGGTCGAGACCACCGTGCCGACCACCCACGGCCCGTTCCAGGTGCGCGCCTACCGCGACCGCCAGACCGGTGCCGACCACGTCGCAGTCGTCGCGGGAGGCCTCGGCGGCACTCGTCCGCCGCTGGTGCGGGTCCACTCCGAGTGCCTGACCGGCGAGGCCTTCGGCTCGCTCAAATGCGAGTGCGGTCCGCAGCTCGACGCCGCTCTCGACACGATCCAGCGCGACGGCGGAGTCGTCGTCTACCTGCGCGGGCACGAGGGCCGCGGCATCGGCCTGATCAACAAGCTGCGCGCCTACCGCCTGCAAGAGGACGGCCTCGACACGCTCGACGCGAACCTCGCGCTGGGCCTGCCCGCCGACGCGCGCGACTACGGAGCCGCGGTCGGGATCCTCGAGGACCTCGGCATCCGCGACGTGCGCCTGCTCACCAACAACCCCGAGAAGGTCCGCCAGCTGACCGACCGCGGCATCACCGTCTCCGAGCGCGTGCCGCTCGTGGTCGGCGTCGGCGCGTTCAACGAGGGCTACCTCGAGACCAAGCGCGACCGCATGGGCCACGACATCGAGAACCTCGGCGATCTTGCCGGGCTCGGACACCTCGACGCCGGGATCGCCGGCGCGACGACGAAGGAGTGACAGCATGGCCGGTTCCGGCGCCCCCACCACCTCCCCCCTCGACGGATCGGGACTGCGCGTCGTCGTCGTCGCCGGGACCTGGCACACGCAGATCTCCGACGGTCTGATCGCCGGTGCTCGCGCCGCCCTCGACGAGTCCGGCGCCTCGTGGTCGCTCGTGCGCGTCCCCGGCTCGTTCGAGCTGCCCGTCGCGGCGAAGGTCGCTCTCGACGCGGGAGCCGACGCCGTCGTCGCGCTCGGCGTGATCATCCGCGGCGGCACCCCGCACTTCGAGTACGTGTCGGACGCGGCCACCTCCGGCCTGACGACCGTCAGCATCCAGACCGGCAAGCCCGTGGGCTTCGGGGTGCTCACCCTCGACACCGAGCAGCAGGGCATCGACCGCGCCGGCCTGCCCGGGTCGAAGGAGGACAAGGGCCGTGAGGCGGCGGAGGCGGCGGTCGCGACCGCGCTGCTGCTGCGCGAGCTGCGCGGCTGACCCGCACGCGAGCGTCCGGCCCCCTTCCGCGGGCCGCTACAGCACGAAGCTGGGTGAACACGGAGTAAAGTGGTCGGGCCGTCACGAGCGGCCCGACCTCCTCCTCCCCACCGCCATCCGGTCCGCGACGCCCGATCGACGCCTCGCCCGCCGGCACGGGGACCCCCTGTCTACCGGAGCAACTTCCCTCCCATGTCTCACGCACCCGCCACCGCCGACGCTCCCTCCGCCCCGCAGAACTCCCGCGGCCGCGTCATCCTCGCGAGCCTCATCGGGACCTCGATCGAGTTCTACGACTTCTACGCCTACGCGACCGCCGCCGTCCTGGTCTTCCCGGCCCTCTTCTTCGTGAACCAGGACCCCGCGACCGCGCTGCTCGCCTCCTTCGCCGTCTTCGGAGTCGCGTTCATCGCGCGGCCGATCGGCTCGATCGTCTTCGGTCACTTCGGCGACCGCGTCGGCCGCAAGGGCACCCTCGTCGCCTCCCTGCTCACCATGGGCATCGCGACCTTCCTCATCGGCTGCCTCCCCACGGCGCTCACGCCCGGCTGGGAGTTCCTCGCGCCCTTCCTGCTCGTCGTGATGCGCTTCTGCCAGGGCCTGGGCCTCGGCGGCGAGTGGTCCGGAGCGGCCCTGCTCGCCACCGAGAACGCCCCCGCGAACAAGCGCGCGATCTACGGCACCTTCCCGCAGCTCGGCGCGCCGATCGGCTTCATCGTCGCCAACGTCCTGTTCCTGGTCCTCGCGAGCTCGATGGACGACGAGACCTTCGCCGCGTGGGGCTGGCGCGTGCCGTTCCTCGCGAGCGCCGTCCTCGTGATCATCGGCCTCTACGTCCGATTCAAGCTGGTCGAGACCCCCGCGTTCCAGAAGGTCGTCGAGAAGGGCGAGGTCGCGAAGCTCCCCCTCGCGCGCGTCTTCGTCTCGAGCTGGCGTCCGCTGATCCTGGGCACGTTCATCATGCTCGCGACCTACGTGCTCTTCTACCTGATGACCACGTACACGCTGACCTACGGCACCGCGCCCACCGACGGCCCGGTCGCCGGCCTCGGCTACACCCGCAACGACTTCCTGATCATGCTGATCGTCGGCGTCGTGTTCTTCGGCATCTTCACGCTCGTCTCCGGCCCGCTGGCCGAGAAGTTCGGGCGTCGGAAGCTCCTCATCACGGTCACCTCGGCGATCATCGTGTTCGGCCTGCTCTTCGTGCCGCTCTTCGGCGGCGGCTTCGTCGGAGTGATGGCCGTGCTGATCCTCGGCTTCACCCTGATGGGCCTGACCTTCGGCCCGATGGGCGCGGTCCTGCCCGAGCTCTTCCCGACCAACGTCCGCTACACCGGCTCGGCGATGTCCTACAACCTCGCGTCGATCCTCGGAGCGGCCGTGGCGCCGATCATCGCGGTCGCGCTGTGGCAGGCAGCGGGCGGCAGCCCGGTGCTCGTGGGCCTCTACCTCAGCGCCGCGGGCGTCCTGACGCTCATCGCGCTGATCCTCTCGAAGGAGACGAAGGACCTCTCGTACACCGACAACGTCTCGTAGTCGTCGGCACGACCGCCGATCGCTCGGCACCCTCTCGTTCGGCCCGCCGGTCCTCCGGCGGGCCGAACGCGTCTCCGGAGCGTCAACCACTGTTGACGAGGGGGCTCGCGAACGTCTAGGGTCGTCAATCTAGGTTGACCTCTCCGGCCGCACGGACGGCGGGCTCGCAGCGACGAGGAGGCAGAATGGACGACGGCACGATCGCGACTCTCGCGGGTGACGCGGCCGCGGACGATCCGCTCACAGCACTCCGGGCGATCCACCGCCTCCGCGGCGAACTCGACCGCACCGAGGCGATCGCCGTCAGGCGGGCGCGCAACGCGGGTGCGTCGTGGCAGCTGATCGCGCTGTGCCTGGAGGTGAGCCGCCAGGCGGTCCACAAGAAGTACGGCAGGGCATGAGCGGGAACGGACGGTCGATGAGCACCAGCACTCGAAGCGCACGAGGCGGACGGCGCGGCGGACGCGGTGCCGACGACGGGCCCCGCGCCTCCTTCTCGCAGCTCGCCCCCTACCTCCTCGAGCACCGCGGCATCCTCGGCGTCGTCGTCGTGCTGAGCCTCTTCGGAGCCGCGGCGAGCCTCGCGCAGCCGCTGGTCGTCGGCCAGGTCATCACCCGCGTGCAGGAGGGTCTCGACCTCGGTCCGCTCGTCTGGGCGCTCGTCGCCCTCGTCGTCGCCTCCGGCCTCATCTCGGGCTTCGCCCACTACCTCCTCCAGCGCACCGGCGAGGGCATCGTCCTCTCGAGTCGGCGCCGCCTGGTCGCGCGCCTCCTGCGCCTGCCGATCCGCGAGTTCGACGCGCGCCGCACCGGTGACCTCGTCTCGCGCGTCGGCTCCGACTCCACGCTGCTGCGCGCCGTGCTCACCCAGGGCCTCGTCGACTCCATCGCCGGCTCGCTCGTCTTCGTCGGTGCGATCATCGCGATGGCGATCATCGACTGGGTGCTGCTGATCATCATCGTCGTGGTGGTCGCCGCCGCTCTCGGCCTCGCGCTGACGCTCGGGCGCGGCATCCGCGTCGCGAGCCGCAAAGCGCAGGAGAAGGTCGGCGACCTCGCCGCCGCGGTCGAGCGCGCCATCAGCGCGGTGCGCACCATCCGTGCGGCCGGCGCCACCGACCGCGAGATCGCGGTGGTCGACACCCACGCGACGGAGGCGTACCGCCTCGGCATCCGCGTCGCCCACATCTCGGCCCTCGTGGTCCCCGTCGCCGGCATCGCCCTGCAGGTCGCTTTCCTCGCCGTCCTCGGCGTCGGCGGCTATCGGGTCGCCTCCGGCTCGATCGACATCGCGCAGCTGGTCTCGTTCATCCTGTTCCTCTTCATGATGGTGATGCCGCTGGGCAACTTCATCGGCGCGATCACCTCGGTCAACTCGGCACTCGGGGCGCTCGGACGCATCCAGGAGATCATCGACCTCCCCGTCGAGGGCGACGGCGACCGCGCCGGAACGGTGAGCGGCCTCGGCGTCGGAGTGGGCGAGGACGCCATCGCGTTCGAGGACGTCGTGTTCTCGTACGAGCAGACGGCGTCCGTCGACGGAGCCGAGCCGGTGGCGGAGGAGCGCGACCGCACCGTCCTGCGCGGCGTGTCCTTCACCGTCCCCCGCGGCAAGCGGACGGCGCTCGTCGGCCCGTCCGGCGCCGGCAAGAGCACGATCCTCGCGCTCATCGAGCGCTTCTACGACCCCGAGGCGGGAGTCGTCCGACTCGGTGGCGTCGACATCACCGCGGTCGACCGCGACGCGCTCCGCGCCCAGATCGGCTACGTCGAGCAGGACGCGCCGGTCCTCGCCGGCACGATCCGCGAGAACCTCGTGCTCGGGCGCCCCGACGCGGACGACGCCGACTGCCTCCGCGTGCTCGAGGCCGTGAACCTCACCGACGTGCTCGAGCGCAACCCGCTGGGCCTCGACGCCCCTGTGGGCGAGAGCGGCGTGATGCTCTCGGGAGGCGAGCGCCAGCGCCTCGCCATCGGCCGCGCGCTGCTGGCCGCGCCGCCCATCCTGCTCCTGGACGAGTCCACCTCGAGTCTGGACGGGCTGAACGAGCAGCGCCTGCGCCTCGCGATCGACGCGGTCGCCGAGAACCGCACTCTCCTGGTCATCGCGCACCGCCTGTCGACCGTCGTCGACTCCGACCGCATCGTCGTGCTCCAGAAGGGCGAGGTCGTGGGCGTCGGCACGCACTCCGAGCTGGTCGAGTCGACTCCGCTCTACCGGGACCTGGCGAAGCACCAGCTCCTGGTCTGACGCTGCCGGTCCCCGCGCTGACGCGGGCTCAGCGCGGCAGCCCAAGGCCGGGCTCAGCGCGGCGGCAGCCGCAGCGCCCCGTCGAGACGGACGACCTCGCCGTTCAGCATCGGGTTCTCGACGATGTGGCGCACGAGCGCGGCGAACTCGGACGGACGGCCCAGCCGCGCCGGGTGCGGGGTCGCCCCGCCGAGCGACTCCCTGGCCGCCTCGGGCAGGGCGGCCAGCAGGGGCGTGTCGAAGGTGCCGGGAGCGATCGAGACCACGCGGATCAGCACCGCCGCGAGCTCACGGGCCAGCGGCAGCGTGAGCGCCGCGACGGCGCCCTTCGACGCGGCATAGGCGGCCTGGCCGATCTGGCCCTCGAACGCGGCGACGGACGACGTCGTGACGAGCACGCCGCGCTCCCCCTCGATCGGCTCGCGCTCGGCGATCGACGCCGCGGCGAGACGGAGCACGTTCAGGGTGCCGACCGTGTTGACCCGGAGCACCCGCTCGAAGTCCTCGAGGGCGAGGGGGCCGTCGCGGCCGAGCAGGCGGCCCGGGGTGGCGATCCCGGCGCACGACACCGCGATGCGCAGCTCCCCCGCGGCGGAGACGGCGCGGGCGACGGCCTGCGAGTCGAGCACGTCGCCCGGCGTCGCCCGGACGCCCTCCGGCAGGTCCGCCCGATCGAGTGCGGCGGGCAGATCCAGGACGTGGACCCGCGCCCCCGCCTCGTGCAGGGCGACCGCCGTCGCCGCTCCCAGGCCGGACGCACCGCCCGCGACGAGCACGGGCATCCCGTCGAGTCGCATGCTCAGGACCCCGGCACCGGTGCGGCCGTGGACAGCGCCTCGGCCGAGCAGGTGGTCAGCGTCTCGTCGTACTGCTGCGCGAGCCGGATCGCCTCGTTCCGCTCCTCCTCGTCGGCGGTCGCCGCGGGCGCCGGCGGGCGCTCGCCCAGCCCCCAGCGGGCGAGGCAATCGGTGATGCGGCGGGTGACGGACGCGGTGTCGTCGAGGGCCGGGTCGACGGAGGGAGCGTCGTCGGAGGACTCGTCCGGGGAGGAGGGTGAGCTCGTGCTCGGTCGCGGCTCCGCATCGTCGGGCACCTCGGCGAGGGGGCTGCCGCACCCGCTCACGAGAGCGAGCACGAGGGCCGCGAGGGCCGGCAGCGCGAGCAGGCGGCCGAGCGGACGCGGGGCGCCGCGGTCGGCGACACGGGGCTGGGGCATGTCGACCTCGTTCGGACGCGGCGGGACGGGACGGCTGTCACGGTACCCCAGCGACGGCCGCCCGCGGGAGCGCGGCGCGCATCGGCGGATGCGTGCCGCACGATCCGCAGAGAGGACGGGCGGGCCGCTCAGTCCGGATCCGCGAGCGCCCACATCGCGACCGCGCTGGCCGCCGCGACATTGAGCGAGTCGATGCCGTGCCGCATCGGGATCTGCACCGCGACATCGGCGGCGGCGAGCGCCTCGTCGCTCAGACCGGCCCCCTCCGTCCCCAGCACCAGGGCCACACGGTCCGGGGCCTGAGCGGCGAACGTCCGCAGCGGCACCGCGCCGGGCGTCAGCGCCATCGCCGCGATCGTGAAGCCCGCTGCGTGCAGGAGCGACGCCGTCGCGCTCCAGTCGCCCACCCGCGTCCACGGCACCTGCAGCACGGTGCCCATGCTGACGCGGATCGCCCGGCGGTAGAACGGGTCGGAGCACCGCGGCGTGACGAGAACGGCGTCCGCGCCGATCGCCCCGACCGAGCGGAAGATCGCGCCGACGTTGGTCGGATCGACGACGTCCTCGAGCACCACGATCCGGCGCGCACCCGAGATCAGCTCGGCGGGATCGGGGAGGACGGGGCGGTCCATCGCCGCGATCAGCCCCCGATGGAGCACGTAGCCGGTCAGCTCGGCGAGGAGCTCCCCCGGACCGGTGAACACCGGCACGTCGTGGTCGCCCACGAGGCGCTCGGCCTCCGCCGCCGAGGAGCCCAGAGCGAGGACGGAGCGGGGGCGGTGCCCCGCACGCAGGGCGCGCTCGAGCACCAGCGCCGATTCCGCGATGTAGAGGCCCTGCGCCCCGCGCGCGTTCTTCAGCGCCACGTCCGTGGCGTGCGCGTAGTCGCGCAGGCGCGGATCCTCGAGAGAGGAGACCTCGACGAGCTCCACGGATCAGGCGAACGGGTCGGGGGTGAGCGTGTACTTCGTGCTGAGGTACTCGCCGATGCCCTCGAGACCGCCCTCGCGGCCGAGACCGGAGTGCTTCACTCCACCGAACGGCGCCGCCGCATTGGAGACGACTCCGACGTTGAGCCCCATCATCCCCGTCTGCAGGCGCTCGATCATGCGCTGGCCCCTCGCGAGGTCGCGCGTGAAGACGTACCCGACCAGCCCGAACTCGGTGTCGTTCGCGAGGCGCACGGCCTCCTCCTCGTCGCGGAACGGCATGATCGCCAGCACCGGCCCGAAGATCTCCGTGCGCAGCAGCTCGCTGCCCTCCGCGACCCCCGAGAGCACCGTCGGCTCGTAGAAGTGCCCCGCACCCTCGATCCCGTGCCCGCCGACCCGCACCCGGGCGCCGCGCGAGACGGCGTCGTCCACGAGCGAGCCGGTCTTCGCGACCGCCCGGTCGTCGATGAGCGGGCCGATCCCGACGCCGGGCTCGGTGCCGCGTCCGACCCGCAGCGCGCGGACCCTCTCCGTCACGCGGGCCGCGAACTCCTCCGCGATCGACTCGTGCACGAAGAAGCGGTTGGCCGCGGTGCACGCCTGGCCGATGTTGCGGAACTTCGCGGCCATCGCACCCTCGACCGCCCGGTCGAGGTCGGCGTCCTCGAAGACGACGAAGGGCGCGTTGCCGCCGAGCTCCATCGAGGTGCGGAGGACGTTCGACGCCGCCTGCTTCAGCAGCGTCTGCCCCACGGGGGTGGATCCCGTGAACGAGACCTTGCGCAGTCGGGGATCGGCGAGGATCGGCTCCGACACCGCCCCGGCGCTCGAGGTGGTGACCACGTTGACGACACCCGCGGGGACCCCCGCCTCGGCGAGCAGCGCCGCGAACGCGAGCGTGGTCAGCGGAGTGAGCTCCGCCGGCTTCACGACGACGGTGCAGCCCGCCGCCAAGGCGGGCGCGATCTTGCGGGTCGCCATGGCGAGCGGGAAGTTCCACGGGGTGATCAGGTAGCACGGCCCGACGGGGTGCTGCGAGACGATCATCCGCCCCGTCCCCTCGGGGTTGACCCCGTAGCGACCCGAGATGCGCACGGCCTCCTCGCTGAACCAGCGGAGGAACTCGCCACCGTAGGCCACCTCGCCGAGCGCCTCGGCGATCGGCTTGCCCATCTCGAGCGTCATCAGCAGCGCGAACTCGTCCTTGCGCTCCTGGAGCAGGTCGAAGGCGCGACGGAGGATCTCCCCGCGCCGACGGGGCGCCGTCGCCGCCCACGCGTCCGCGGCGTCGGCAGCGGCGTCGAGGGCGCGCAGCCCGTCCTCCGGAGTCGCGTCGGCGATCGTCCGCAGGACCTCGCCGGTCGCCGGGTCCTCCACGTCGAGGGTCCCGCCGCCCGAGGCATCGATCCACTCGCCTCCGATGTACAGCTGCGCCGGAGTGCGCGCGAGGAGGGCCGTCTCGGAGGCGGCGCGGGTGTCGACGGAATCAGTCACAGTATCGCTCTTTCTCTGCGGATCACGGCGCGGAGGGCGCTCGCGGGAGAGGATCACCTCTCCGATGGTACTCGCCGTGCCGCGGCCGCTCGGGGGCGGAGCGGCGGATCCCGATCAGGCCGACGGCTCGATGCGGACCCCTGCGGCGGCGAGCTCGCGCAGCGCCGCCGCGCTCGCCCTCGTCCGACACCCCGGCGACGAGATCGTCGAGGACCCGCACCTCGAGCCCCGCCGCCCGCGCGTCGAGCGCCGAGGCGCGGACGCAGTGATCCGTCGCGAGACCGACGATGTCGAGCTCGGTGACGCCCAAGCGCGCGAGGACCTCGGGCAGAGCGTCGCCGTCGGACGTCGTGCCCTCGAACGCCGAGTACGAGGGACGGCCCTGACCCTTCCAGACGTGCACGTCGACGGTGTCCGTCCGCAGCGCCGGGTGGTACTCGGCCCCCGGGGTCCCCGCCACGCAGTGCACGGGCCAGCTGTCGACGAAGTCGGGTGCGGAGGAGAAGTGGCCGCCGTTGTCGGTGCCGCCGTCGTGCCAGTCGCGCGAGGCGAGGACCGTCCGGTACCGCTCGGGGTGGGCGGTGAGGTAGGTGGAGACGTCCTCGGCGACCCGGGCGCCCCCGGCGACGGCCAGGGCACCGCCCTCGGTGAAGTCGTTCTGCACGTCGACGATCAGGAGCGCGGTGGTCATGGTGGGTCCTTCCGGGACGGGTGGCGGGGAGTCGGGGGCAGGAGTCGGGGAGTCGGGGGCAGGAGTCGGGGATCAGGGAGTCGGAGAGCGAGGCGCCGCAGCGGTAGAAGCCGGTGACGAGCGTGTCGATCGCGGACTTGGCGGAGTCGGCGACGTCGCCGAGGGCGTAGACCGCGAAGGTCAGCACGGTGCCGTCGGCCGCGGTGACGACGCCCGCGAGCGTGTAGCCGGTGTCGATCCAGCCGGTCTTCGCGAGCACCGCGCCGTCGGCCACGGCGTTGTCGCCCGCGAACCGGTCGGCGTACGAGAGCGAGCCCGTGCGTCCCGACACGGGCAGCCCGTCCAGCACGATGCCCAGATCGCCCTCGCGAGCCTGGACCTTCCGCAAGAGCTCAGTGAAGTACGCGGGTGCGACGGAGTTGTCGTCGCTCAGCCCCGAGCCGTCCGCGACGACGATGCCGGTGGTGTCGACGCCGTAGCCCGAGAGGCCCTGCAGCACCCCCGCCTGCTCTGCCGCGAACGTGCTGCCGGCTCCGGTGCGGATCGCGACGAGCCGGGCGAGCATCTCGGCGATCGCGTTGTCCGAGACGAGCAGCATCTGCTGCACCAGATCCCGGACCGGAGCGGACTCGACCGTGCCGAGGACCGCGGCTCCCGCCGGCGCCGTCCTCGTGCTGACGGTCGGCGATCCGGGCAGCTCGCCGGCGAACGCGGAACCCGCCCGCCCGATCGGGTCCGTGCCGCGGACCGAGGTGGACGCGGTCGGATCGGCGCGGTCTCCGTCGACCTGCAGCGCCGTGATCTCGGGCATGTAGCCCTGCGTCTGCTCCTTGCGGTTCCACGACGGCTGCCAGGTGTCGCCGGTGAAGAGGGAGGAGTCCAGGACCAGCGAGGTGATCGGAGCGCCGGCCGTCGCGGGGTCGGCCGCCCATGCGCTCCCGACCTGCGCTGCGAGGTCGTCGAGGTGCGCCGCTCCCGGGTAGAACGACTCCTGCCCGCTCGGCAGCCGGCTGAGGGTGAGGTCGCCGCCGCCGACGAGCACGACGGAACCGGGCGCCTCCCCGCGCACCACGGTCGTGGCGATGCGCGTGTCGGGTCCGAGCACCGCCAGAGCGGAGGCGGCGGTCAGGATCTTGAGGGCGCTCGCGGTGCGCGAGGGAGTGAGTCCTCCGCGGTCGAACAGCACCTGGCCGGTCGCCGCGTCGACGACGCGCGCCTGCATCGACCCGAGCCGCGGGTCGGCCGCCGCGTCGGCGACGGAGCAGGTGCGCAGGGCGGACGTGATCTCCGCGGCGGTCGGCCGGGCGGAGGGAGTGGGAGTGGCGGTCGGGGCGGCGGTCGCGGTCGATGACGGGGTCGAGGTGGCGGCCACCCGGGGCGCGTCACCGCCGATCGCCGCTCCGACGGCGACCGCGCCCGTCCCCAGCAGCACGGCGACGACGGCACCGGACACGGCGAGCAGCCACGGCCGTCGGCGGGCGGCGTCGGTCGGTCTCGGCTCGGTCATCCACGACATGGTAGTCGCGGCTCGCGAGCGGCTCCTGGAAGCCGGATCAGCGGGATCGTGCGACCGGCTGCACTCCTGGCTGCACGTGCAGGAGCAATGTGGAGCCGCCTGTGGGAATCGAACCCACGACCTTCTCATTACGAGTGAGACGCTCTGCCGACTGAGCTAAGGCGGCGTGAACAGGGGCCTGAGCCCCGGACACGAGTACACAGCATACCCGCTGCCGAGCCCGGTCGTGAACACGACGGCCGGCACGGCCCACCCCCTCACGCGAGGGCGGCGCGGAGCTCCTCGAAGGACGCGGCCACACGGCCGGCGAGGGCCTCGCGTCCGTCCTGGTCCGCCCAACCCGCCCAGGCGTGCCGCATCGCGGCGAGTCCGACGAGGGTGAGCATACGGGCGCGGCTGCGCGCGCGTTCGACATCGGGCTCGGTGCGCGAGAGGCGGTCGGCCACGAGCTCCTCCACCGCGATCTCGAAGTCGCGCATCCCCGCGATCTTGAGACCGACGAGCTGCGGGTGCTCGCGGAACAGCTCGCGCCGGAGCAGGTGCAGCTCGCGGTCGTCCTCCATCGGCTCCTCCACGGCGGCGACGAAGACGCTCTGCAGCGCCTCGAGCACCGGGCCGTCTCCCCGGAGGAAGTCGGCGGCGGTGTCGTCGGTGATCACGGGGAGACCGCCGACGAGGGCGTCCTCCTTCGAGGCGAAGTAGTTGAAGAAGGTCCGGGTCGAGACATCGGCCTGCCGCGAGACGTCCTCGATCGTCACGCGGTCGGGGCCGCGCTCGGTGGCCAGGCGGAGCACCGCCATCTCGATGGCCCGTCGGGTGGCGAGCCGCTTGCGCTCGCGGAGGCCGGGGCGGGCGCCCGGGGCGCCGGTCTCGTTCAGCACTGCGGATCCTCCTCCGGCACGACGCCCTCGAGCAGGTAGGCGTCCACCGTGTCGTTCACGCACGCGTTCGACTTGTTGTAGGCGGTGTGCCCCTCGCCGGTGTAGGTGAGGAGCCGGCCCTCGGCCAACTGCCCGGCAAGTGCCTCGGCCCAGACGTAGGGCGTGGCGGGATCGTTGGTGGTGCCGACGACCAGGATCGGCGCGGAGCCCTCCGCCGCGATGGGCGCGCGGGAGCCCTCGAAGGCCGCCGGCCACTCGCTGCAGAGGATGTCGCCGTAGGCCATGTAGCGCCCGATCGTGGGAGCCGCCTCCTCGAGGGCGGCGGCGTCGGCCCGCATCACGGCGGTGTCACCCGTGTAGGAGTAGTCGACGCAGTTGATCGCGAGGAACGCCTCGGTCGCGTTGTCCCGGTAGCCGCCGTCGGCGTCGCGTCCGTTGTAGGCGTCCGCGTACTGGAACGCGGTCTCCGCCGCGCCCTTCCGCACCTCCGCCAGCATCTCGCTCAGTGCGCCCCACGCCCCCGCGTCGTAGAGCGGGTAGACGATCGCGGTGAAGAGGGTGCTGGAGCCGAGGACGCGCCCGTCGGCCGCGCGGATGGGCGACGCGTCGACGCGCTCCAGCATCGCCCGGACCTGCGCCATCCCGTCCTCGACCGAGCCCGTGAACGGGCAGGCCGCGGTGCCGAGGCAGTCGGCGAGGTAGGCGCGCAGGGCGCTCTCGAAGCCCTTCGCCTGCTCGCGCACGACGTCGAGCGACGACGCGGCCGGATCGATCGCCCCGTCGAGCACGAGACGCCCCACGCGGTCGGGGAAGAGTCCCGCGTACGTCGCTCCGAGGAACGTCCCGTAGGAGTAGCCCAGGTAGTTCAGCGACTCGTCGCCGAGAGCGGCGCGGAGCACATCGAGGTCGCGCGCGGCGTTCGGCGTGCCGACCTCGCCGAGGAGCGCGCCGCTGCGCTGGGCGCAGGCGTCGGCGAACGCCGCGGCGGCGGTCCGCTGCGCCGCGATCCACTCGTCGCTGCCGCGCTCCCCCGGCGTGATGTCGTACAGGTAGGAGTCGAGGCCGGCGTCGTCGAGGCACGAGACGGCGGTGGAGGCGCCGACGCCGCGCGGATCGAAGCCCACGACGTCGTACCGGGCGGCGAGCTCGTCGTCGACCGCGTAGTCGACGCTGTCGCGGATGAAGTCGACGCCCGAGGCGCCCGGGCCGCCGGGATTCACCAGCAGCGAGCCGAGCGCCGGCTGCTGCTCGGCGGGGTGGCGGACCAGCGCGATCGACGCGGTCTCCCCCGTCGGGTCGTCCCAGTCGAGCGGCACGGTCGCCTCGGTGCACTGCGCGTCGTCGCCGCAGTCGTCCCAGACGAGGACCTGCCCGTAGTACGGCTCGAGACCGGCGTCGACCGACTGCGGAGCGGGAGTGGACGTCGTCTCCGCGGGGCCCGGCGCGAAGCAGCCGGCGAGCAGCGCGGTCGTCGCGAGCACCGCGGAGACGCCGAGGGCGCGGCGGGCGCGCGTCACGCGGCCACCGGGCGGCGTGCGGCGACGACGAGCATCGCCTCGAGGGCGAGGACGGGCGACACGTTGGCGTCGATCCGCTGGCGCGCGGTCGAGACGGCCTCGAGCACGGCGAGTGTGCGCTCGGGACGGGTGGACTCGGCGAGCGCGGTCATCTCGGCGCGGACCTCCTCGTTGATGACGCCGCCGGGAGCGCCGAGCTGGAGCCGGACGACGTCGCGGTAGAGCGAGAGCAGGTCGACGAGGATCCGGTCGAGCCCGTCGCGCAGGCTGCGGGTGGCGCGGCGCTTCTGGTCCTCCTCGAGAGCGCGCAGCTGCGACCGCAGCTGCGGCGGGATCGTGCCCCCCGGCTCCACCCCGAGCGAGCGGAGCGCCTGCGCGCGCTCGACCTCGTCGCGCTCGAGCGTGATCGCCTTCGCGTCCTCCGTGGCGACCTCGATGAGGCGGGCCGCCCCGAGGACGGCGTCGGAGACCCCGCGCAGGCGCAGAGCGATGCGGAGGGTCTCCTCGCGCCGCTCGCGCGCGTTCGCGTCGGTGGCGAGGCGGTGCGCCATGCCGATGTGGCTCTGCGCCTGGCGCGCGGCGCGCTCCGCGGTCTGCGCGTCGACTCCGTCGCGCCGCTCGAGCAGCCCGGCGACGTCCTCCACGCTCGGCACGCGCAGGCGGACGGAGCGCACACGGGAGCGGATGGTGGGCAGGAGATCGGCCTCGCTGGGCGCGCAGAGGATCCAGACGGTGCGTTCCGGCGGCTCTTCGAGCGCCTTCAGGAGCACGTTGGACGTGCGCTCGCTCATCCGGTCGGCGTCCTCGATCACCATCACGCGGTACCGCGAGACGGACGGCGAGTACTGCGAGCTCGAGACGAGCTTGCGCACCTCCTCGATCGAGATGATCACGCGCTCGGTCGCGAGCACCGACAGGTCGGGGTGCGAGCGCGCGGCCACCTGGCGGCAGTCGGGGCACTCGCCGCAGCCCCCGTTCCGGCACAGCAGCGCGGAGGCGAACGCGTAGGCGAGGTTCGACCGGCCGGAGCCGGGGGCCCGGTGATCAGCCACGAGTGCGTCATGGACGCCGACTCGTCGCCCGAGGCGGTGCGCGGCGTCGAGGCGTCGCGGAGGGCGCCGATGGCGTGCTCCTGACCGACGAGCTGGCTCCAGACGTTCACGGGACCACGCTACCCGCGAGCACCGACAGGGCCGCCGCCCTCGGAGCGCCGGCGCTCGAGGAGCTCCTCGACGCGGGAGCGCACCGCTGCCGCGAGCTCTTCGACGGGCAGGGTCGCGTCGAGCACGAGGAAGCGCTCGGGGTCGGAGTCAGCGATCGCGAGGAAGCCGCTCCGCACGCGCTCGTGGAACTCGGCCTTCTCCGCCTCGAGCCGGTCGAACCTGGTGCGAGCGGCGTCGAGCCGCGAACGGGCCGCCGCTGGATCGAGATCGAGCAGCACGGTCAGATCGGGGCGGAAGTCGTGCGTCGCCCACTCCGAGAGGCGTCTCACCTCGCCCGCGTCGAGCACGCGCCCGGCGCCCTGGTAGGCGACGGAGGAGTCGATGTAGCGGTCCTGGACCACCACCTCGCCGCGCTCGATGGCCGGTCGCACCAGGGTGCCGATGTGCTGGGCGCGGTCGGCCGCGTAGAGCAGGGCCTCGGCGCGCGGGTCGATCTCGCCGCGATGGTGCAGGACGATCTCGCGGATCTGCACCCCCACCTCGGTGCCGCCCGGCTCGCGCGTGCGCACGACGGTCTCGCCCCGCGAGACCAGCCACTCCTCGAGCAGCCGGGCCTGCGTGGTCTTGCCGGCGCCGTCCCCGCCCTCGAGGGTGACGAACAGCCCGGTCACTCCGTCGCGCCCGTCGCCTCCGACGCGGCCGCGGGCTTCTTCGCGGCCGGCTTGCGCGCGGTGGTGGACTTGGCCGCAGTGGTCTTCGCGGCGGTCGTCTTGGCAGCCGTCGTCTTCGCAGCCGTCTTCGTGGCAGCCGTCGTCTTCGCCGCAGTGGTCTTCGCCGCGGTCGTCTTCGCCGCCGGCTTCTTGGCCGGAGCGCGCTTCGCCGGGGCCTTCTTGACCGGTCCCTTGGCGCGCTTGTCGGCGAGCATCTGCACGGCCTGCTCGAAGTCGATCTCCTCGATCGTCTGGCCCTTGGGGATCGTGACGTTCGTCTCGCCGTCGGTGACGTAGGCGCCGAAGCGGCCGTCGCGGATCCGGATCGGCTTGCCGCTGACCGGGTCCGCCTCGAATTCCTTCAGAGCGCTCGACGCCCGCTTCGCTCCGTACTTGGGCTGCGCGAACACCTCCAGCGCGGTCGGCAGATCGACCTCGAAGATCTGGTCCTCGCTCGTGAGCGACCGGCTGTCGGTGCCCTTCTTGAGGTAGGGGCCGTAGCGGCCGTTCTGAGCCGTGATCGGCTCGCCCGTCTCGGGGTCCTCGCCCACTGTGCGCGGGAGGTCGAGCAGCCGGAGCGCGGTCGCCAGGTCGATCGACGCGACGTCCATCGACTTGAAGAGGGAGGAGGTGCGCGGCTTCACGACCGCGGGCTTCTTCGCTCCCCGCTTGGCCGGCGCGGGCTCGACGACCTCGCCCGTCGCCGGGTCCGCGGTCGTCTCGGGCTCGGGGTCGACCTCGGTGACGTACGGGCCGAAGCGCCCGTCCTTCACGACGACGGTCTTGCCGCTGTCGGGGTTGCTGCCGAGCACCCGGTCGGTCTGGACCGGGGCGTCGATGAGCTCCTGCGCCTTGGCCGGCGTCAGCTCGTCGGGGGCGAGCTCGAGCGGCAGGTTGACCCGGCGCGGCGTCTCCTGCCCCTCCTCCTCGGCGACCTCGAGGTACGGGCCGTACTTGCCGATCCGCAGCGTGATGTCATCGGTGATGCGGATGGAGTTGATGCTCTTCGCGTCGATCTCGCCGAGGTTGTCGACGACGTTGCGGAGTCCGGGGTGCGCACCGCCGCCGAAGTAGAAGCGGTTCAGCCAGTCGACCCGGTCCTCCTCGCCGCCGGCGATGCGGTCGAGGTCGCCCTCCATCTCGGCGGTGAAGTCGTACTCGACGAGGTCCGAGAAGAAGTCCTCGAGCAGGCGGACCACCGAGAACGCGATCCAGTTCGGCACGAGGGCCGTGCCGCGCGGAGTGACGTAGCCGCGGTCGACGATGGTCGAGATGATCGACGCGTACGTCGAGGGGCGCTCGATCCCCAGCTCTTCGAGCGACTCGACGAGGCTCGCCTCCGTGTAGCGCGGGGGCGGCGAGGTCTCGTGGCCCTTCGCCTCGACCTCGGCGACCACTAGGGACTGGCCGACCTCGAGCACGGGCAGCTTGGCGTCCTTCTCGTCGCGGGCGCCGTGGCGCTCCTCGTCGCGGCCCTCCTCGTAGGCGAGCAGGAAGCCGCGGAAGGTGATGACCGTGCCGGACGCGGTGAACTCCGCGCTGCGGGCCGTGTCGCCGGCCGGGTTGGCCTCGAGAGTGACGGTGGCGGTCGAGCCCTTGGCGTCGGCCATCTGCGAGGCGACGGTGCGCTTCCAGATCAGGTCGTAGAGGCGGTGGTCGTTGCCGCGGAGGGTGCCCGCGAGCTGGTCGGGGGTGCGGAAGGTCTCGCCGGCGGGCCGGATCGCCTCGTGCGCCTCCTGCGCGTTCTTGTTCTTGCCGGAGTAGAGGCGCGGCTTGTCGGGCACGGTCTCGGCGCCGTAGAGCGCGGTCGCCTGCGAGCGCGCCGCGGTGATCGCCTGCTGCGACAGGTTGGGCGAGTCGGTCCTCATGTAGGTGATGAAGCCGTTCTCGTACAGCGACTGCGCCACGCTCATGGTCTGGCGAGCCGAGAAGCGGAGCTTGCGCGCCGCCTCCTGCTGGAGCGTCGACGTGGTGAACGGAGCGGCGGGCCGGCGCGAGTAGGGCTTGGACTCGAGGTTCGTGACGCGCACGAGCGTCGCCGGATCGCGCAGCGCCGTGGCCAGGGCGGTGGCGCTGGTCTCGTCGAGCACGGTGACGTCGCTCTTGAGCTCTCCGCGGTCGTCGAAGTCGCGGCCGCTTCCGATGCGCTTGCCGTCCAGGCGCGCCAGTCGGGCGTCGAAGCCCGCCGAGGCGTCGGCCTCGGGAGCGAGCACCGTCGCCAGGTCCCAGTAGCTGGCCGAGACGAAGGCGAGACGCTCGCGCTCGCGGTCGACGACGAGGCGGGTGGCGGCGGACTGCACGCGTCCGGCCGAGAGCCCGGGTCCGACCTTGCGCCAGAGCACGGGCGAGATCTCGTAGCCGTAGAGGCGGTCGAGGATCCGGCGGGTCTCCTGCGCGTCGACGAGGGAGGTGTCGATGTCGCGGGTGTTCTGGCTGGCCTTCTGGATCGCGTCCTTGGTGATCTCGTGGAAGACCATGCGGTGCACGGGGACCTTGGGCTTGAGCTCCTCGAGGAGGTGCCACGCGATGGCCTCGCCCTCGCGGTCCTCATCCGTAGCGAGGAAGAGCTCGTCGGCGTTCTTCAGCGCGCGCTTGAGATCGGCGACGGTCTTCTTCTTCTGGTCCGACACGACGTAGTAGGGCTCGAAGCCGTTGTCGACGTCGACCGAGAACTTGCCCAGCGGGCCCTTCTTGAGCTCGGGCGGGAGGTTCTTGGGCTCGATGAGGTCGCGGATGTGGCCGACGGAGGCGAGCACCTCGTACCCGTCGCCCAGGTACTGGGCGATGGTCTTGGCCTTCGCCGGCGACTCGACGATCACCAGCTTCTTCGTGCCGGACACAGTTCTCCTCGGTTGATGCTGTCGGGTCGGACGAACAGGGTGTCCGACGGGTCCCCGTCCAGGGGGAGGCGGTGCGCGGCGACCGCACGGGGAACGGTCATCCGTTCACGTGGGCTGCAGGCGCCCGACAGGCACACCATACACACCGAGTCCGGGGACGGAGGCCCGGTCGGGGGCCGGATGAGGCTGAGAGCGAACCCTGAGCGCGCCGAACGCCGCCCGACCGGAAGGCCCTCTCCTGGTGACGCGGCGCCCGGATCGGCGCATGATGTGGTGCATGGCAACGACGCTGACTCCTTTTTCTCCCGCCCTCTCCGCGTACACCGCGAAGCTCACCGACGGACCGCTCGAAGGCAAGACCCTCCGACGGCCGTACGGCGACGAGCAGGCCCCGGCCGCTCGCCTCGAGATCCCCACCGGCCGGAACGGCTCCCGCTGGATCTACCTGCTCGCCGGGTTCCTCGAGCACGACGAGGGCGCCGGCTCCCTGCCGACCGCCGCCGCCTACCGGTACCAGCGGCTCAGCTCCGACTGATCCGCCGCCGGGGCCGCCGCGTCACGGCGGCGGCCCTGCCCGGGAGCGCGCCGGCAGCACGACCGGCCCGACGGACACCACGACCTCGACGGTCGCGACTCCTTCGTCCACCGCGCACTCCGAGATCCGCGCCGCACCCGCCCGGGCCACCCGGTCGGCCGCGCCGCACGGCTCCCCCGGCAGGAGTCCCGACGCGACGTCGGCCGCGGCGAGCGCCGCGCCGTCGGCCGCCGCGACCGCGCGCTGATGCCCGACCAGACCGCCGCACCCGGCGAGGACCGCCGCGGTCACGAGGATCGCGCCCGCCACCACTCCGATCGCCGCCGTGGCGGCCGAGCCGTCCTCCCCTGCGCGCACCCGCACCGGGCCTCCCCAGCGACCGGTCACCCTCCGCTCCCGAGAGCGCACGAGCGGATCGCGACCGGCACCTCGAGAACGGGCAGGGCCGGAGCCGGGCCGCCACCTCGACGCAGACCAGACCGCCCTCCGTCGAGACCCCCACCTCGGCCTGCGGATCGACGCGACCCACCGGAGGGGCCGGGTCGTCGCCCCGGGCCGAGGACCGGGCGCTGTCGGCCGCCGCGTCCACCAGCCGCACGTACTGGGCGGATGCGGCGACCGAGCCCAGGCAGAGCGCGAGCACCACGACCACCGCGGGCAGGACGACGGCGAGCTCCGCGCTCGCGGACCCCTCCTCCTGCGCGGCGCACCGCACGAGGCGCCGCGTCCAGCCGCTCACCCGCCCGACGTCAGAGCGCGGGTGACCAGGTCGGTCAGGATGCCCCTGACCTCGTCGCCCTTGAGGATCACGACCAGCAGCCCCGCGAAGCCGACCGCGGCCATCGTCGCGATCGCGTACTCCGCGGTCGCCGATCCCTCCTCGTCGGCCAGTCGCGCTCCCCAGCCGCTCCACCCCGCCGTCGCGCCGCCCCGCAGGCCTCGTCCGTCGAACCCGTTCATCTCCGCTGCTCCGTCCCGCCCCCTGTGCCGTGCCCCGGGACGAGCATCGCGGAGCCGCTCCGGCACCGCGGACGAGCCCGTCGCGATCCGTGCAGAGGTCGCCCGGACCGCGGTTGGGGAGGAGCGCCGTCACGACGTGGCCGCGAAGGTCGACAGCAGCACCGACACGATCATCGGAGCCACGCCCAGGAGGAGGAACGCGGGCAGCACGCAGACCCCCAACGGCAGCATCAGCATCACTCCGAGCCGCGCCGCCCGCTCGCGGGCGAGACCCGCCGTGCGCAGGCGCACGAGCGTCGCCTCGCTGCGCAGCAGACGACCCGCCGGCACCCCCGCACCGCTGGAGAGCGCGAGGATCGCGTCGGCCCCCTCGAGAGCCCGGGCGTCGGACGCGAGACCGCACTCGGCGAGCGCCGCGAGCACCTGCGCTCGCGCCCGGTCGATCGCGCCGCCGCCTGCGAGGGCGACCGCGAGCAGGTCCAGCGCGAGCCCCGGAGCCGCGCCGCCGGGATCGGCCCCGCGGACGAGCCTGCGCGTCCAGAGCTGCGCGAGGACCATCAGGCCCGCCCCGGCTCCCAGGCAGACCAGCCCCGGAGCCGTGCCCAGGAGCACGCCGACCACGTCGAAGCCGAGCACGGAGCCGAAGCCGAGGCCCACGAGCGGGAGCACCCCGACGACCCGGCCGGTGGCCGCGGGACCGGCCAGCGCCACGTCGATGTCGCGACGGGCCCGACCCGACTCGCGCATCGACTCGGCCAGTTCGGCCAGAGCCGCCGCGACCGGTGCTCCGGAGTCGGCGGCCACCCGCCACGACGCGGCGAGCGCCGCCCACGCGGCCTCCTCGCCGTCGTCGCGCCGGGAGCGGCGCCGCTCGCCCGAGCGACGGGAGGCGGGCACGCCCCGCAGGAGCGCCTCCGTCACGTCCCCGCCCCGCGCCGCCTCGAGCGCGACCGCGCGGAGCAGCCTCCTGCGACGAGCGGCCCCGGCCGCTCCCGCCTCCCCCGCCGAGGCGAGGTGCCCGAGAGCGGACGCCGGCGCCACCCCTGCGGCCAGCAGCACCGAGAGCCGGTGCACGACCGCGGCGACCTCGTCCAGGCCGTCCGCCGAGCGCCTCACCGCCGGGACCGGGCGCGCGCGGGCAGCACTCCCTCGTCGATCCTCAGGCGCCCCTCCGCATCCAGCGCGAAGCACCCCCAGGACGACAGCCGCCGCCGCCCGTCGCCCCGCTCGAGATGCAGCACGAGATCCAGAGCGCTCACCGCCTGCCGGGCGACCGCCTCCGGTCCGAGCCCCGCGAGGGCGCCGAGCGCCTCCAGCCGCGCCGGCACGTCGGCGAGGGAGTTGGCGTGGATCGTGCCGGCTCCGCCGTCGTGACCGGTGTTCAGCGCCGAGAGCAGCTCTCGGAGCTCCGCTCCGCGGCACTCGCCGAGCACCAGGCGGTCGGGGCGCATGCGCAGCGCCTCGCGGACCAGCCGGTCCAGGCCCACGCCCCCCGCCCCTTCGAGGTTCGGCTGGCGGGACTCGAGCGAGACGACGTGCGGATGCGCGGGTCGGAGCTCCCCCACGTCCTCGATCGCGACGATGCGCTCGTGCGGGGTGCGCAGCCCAGCAGCGCCTGGAGCAGTGTGGTCTTGCCGGACCCTCCCGCCCCCGAGACGAGCAGGTTCCACCGCGAGGCCACCGCGCGGCGCAGCAGCGAGTCCTGCCCCTCGTCCACCATCCCCGCCGAGCACAGGTCGTCGAGGCTCCAGGCCGCGGACTGCGGCACGCGCACCGAGATGAGCGCTCCGGCCGTCGCCACGGGCGGGAGCACGACGTGCACGCGGACACCGTGCCGGAGCCGCACATCGACGCAGGGGCTCGCCTCGTCGACGTGCCGACCTCCCGCCGCGACGAGGGACACGGCCAGGCGGCGCACCGCCGCCGCGTCGAACGTCCACTCGGGCTCCCGCACGGCGCCGCTCCCGCGGTCGACCCAGAGACCGGCGCCGCCGTTGACGAAGAGGTCCGTCACGGCGGGATCCGCGGCGAAGGGGGCGAGCAGCCCGAGGGCGGCGGCACCGGGGCGGACGACGGGCGGCGGAGCAGGCGGCGCCGGCGCGGGCGGGGCCTCGCTCCGGTACGCAGCGGGGACGAGCGGGACGAAATCGGCGATCATCTCGGCACGGTAGAGCGGGGATCGGCTCGGACGATCGGGCCGGCCCGGATCGGTGGAGGCACGCCGGTCGGACGAGGCTGGGGAGGACGACCGAGCGCCCCGCGACGCCGGCCTCGTGCGATCGCGGTTCCGCGAGCTCAGCGCTCCAGCGGCGATCCCGCCTCGCAGTGCAGCTGCTGCACGGGGCGTTAAGAGAAGGGGCGGCACCCATTGGGGGGAACAGGTGCCGCCTCGGCGGCGCGGGATTGGGGGAATCACTTGCGCCGCTGAGACCGAAGTTCATTCGGCCGTATGCAACAGTACGGCACGACGCCCTGATCACCAAGCTCGGATCCCGCATTCGAGCGCCTCTCAGCGATAACCGACGAGTGCCGCGTGGATCGGAGTCGCCGCCGCGGTCTCCGCTGCGCGCTACGGTGGAGCGAGATCGGCCGGCAGCGGCCGTGCCGGTGCACTCGCGAAGGAGCGAATCGCAGATGACCACTCCCCCGGACGAACTCGCAGCCCCGGCCTCCGAGACCATCGACAACCTCCTCCACGAGACGCGCCGGTTCCCGCCCCCCGCCGACTTCGCCGCGCAGGCCGTCGCGACCGCGCACCTCTACGACGAGGCCGCCGCCGACCGCCTCGGCTTCTGGGCCGACCGCAGCCGCGAGCTGCTGCACTGGCACCGTCCCTTCACGCGCACCCTCGATTGGAGCGAGGCGCCCTTCGCGAAGTGGTTCGACGACGGCGAGCTCAACGTCGCCTACAACTGCCTCGACCGGCACGTGCTCGCCGGCCACGGCGACCGCGTCGCGATCCACTGGGAGGGCGAGCCCGGCGACACGCGCACCCTCACCTACGCGCAGCTCACCGCCGAGGTGAAGCGCGCCGCCAACCTCCTCACGAGCCTCGGCGTCCACGCGGGCGACCGCGTCGCGATCTACCTCCCGATGGTCCCGGAGGCGGTGATCGCCATGCTCGCCGTCGCCCGCATCGGAGCCGTCCACTCGGTCGTCTTCGGCGGCTTCAGCGCCGAGAGCCTCCGCGCGCGGATCGACGACGCCGAGGCGAAGCTGGTCATCACCGCCGACGGCGGCTGGCGCAAGGGCTCGGTCTTCCCGCTCAAGCCCGCGGTCGACGCGGCGCTCGCGATCGGCGGCGAGGACTCGCCCTCCACAGTCGAGCACGTGCTCGTCGTGCAGCGCGGCGGCAACTCCGTCGACTGGCGGGAGGGTCGCGACCTCTGGTGGCACGAGGAGATCGTCGCGGTCGACGCCGACCACACGGCGCGCGCGTTCCCCGCCGAGCAGCCCCTCTTCATCCTCTACACGAGCGGAACCACCGGTAAGCCCAAGGGGATCCTGCACACCAGCGGCGGCTACCTCACCCAGGTCGCCTACACGCACCGCGCGGTGTTCGACCTGCATCCCGAGACCGACGTCTACTGGTCGACCGCGGACGTCGGCTGGATCACCGGCCACAGCTACGTCGTCTACGGCCCGCTCGCCAACGGAGCGACCCAGGTGATGTACGAGGGCACTCCCGACACGCCCCACACGGGCCGCTGGTGGGAGATCGTCGAGAAGTACGGGGTGACGATCCTGTACGCGGCGCCCACCGCCATCCGCTCGTTCATGAAGCTGGGTCGGCAGATCCCCCATCGCTTCGACCTCTCGAGCCTGCGGCTGCTCGGGTCGGTCGGCGAGCCGATCAATCCGGAGGCGTGGGTCTGGTACCGCGACGTCATCGGAGGCGGGCGCACGCCGATCGTGGACACGTGGTGGCAGACCGAGACCGGCGCGATGATGGTTTCCCCGCTGCCCGGGGTGACGACGCTGAAGCCGGGCTCCGCGCAGGTGCCGCTCCCCGGGATCTCGATCGACGTCGTCGACGAGGCCGGGCGCTCCGTCGGTCAGGACTCCGGCGGCCTGCTCGTGATCACGGAGCCCTGGCCCGCGATGCTCCGCGGCATCTGGGGCGATCCGGAGCGCTACGTCGAGACCTACTGGTCGAAGTTCGGCGACCGCTACTTCGCCGGCGACGGCGCGCGAGTGGACCGCGACGGCGATCTCTGGCTGCTGGGCCGCGTGGACGACGTGATGAACGTCTCCGGTCACCGGCTCTCGACGGCCGAGATCGAGTCGGCCCTCGTCTCGCACCCGGTGGTCGCCGAGGCGGCGGTCGTGGGCGCGGCCGACGAGGCCACCGGCCAGGCCGTCGTCGCGTTCGTCATCGCGAAGGCCAGCCAGGCCGAGACCCTGGCGGGCGGTCACGACGAGCTGGTCGCGACGCTCAAGGCGCACGTCGCCGAGCACATCGGGGCGATCGCCCGGCCGAAGCGGATCCTGATCGTGCAGGAGCTCCCCAAGACGCGCTCGGGCAAGATCATGCGCCGACTGCTGCGCGACGTCGCGGAGGGACGTGCCGTGGGCGACACGACGACGCTCGCGGACACGCAGGTCATGAACGTCATCTCGTCCGCGGTCGCCGCGGACTGACGGCGGGGCCCGGGTCCTTCCGGGCCCCGCCGCCGGGATCAGGCGAAGGCGACGACCAGCTCGACCTCGACGGGAGCGCCGAGCGGCAGCTCCGCGACTCCGACGGCCGAGCGCGCGTGGCGGCCGGCCTCGCCGAAGACGTCCCCGAGCAGCTCTGACGCGCCGTTGATCACTCCGGGCTGGCCGGTGAACCCGGAGGCGGAGGCGACGAAGCCGGTGAGCTTGACGATGCGCGTGACGCGGTCGAGCGAGCCGATCGCGTCGGCGACCGCGGCGAGGGCGTTGAGCGCGCAGACGCGGGCGAGCGCCTTCGCCTCCTCGGGATCGACGAGACCGTCTCCCGAGCCGACCTTGCCGGTCGCGGGCAGAGCGCCGTCGACGAAGGGGATCTGCCCGGCGGTGAAGACGAGATGCTCGTGCACCACCGCGGGGACGTACGCGCCGGCGGGGGCGGCGACGGCGGGCAGCTCGATCCCGAGCTCGGCGAGGCGCTCCGCGACGGAGGGCCCGCTCACGCGCCGGCCTCGACGACGGGGCGCTTGAGGTAGGCGACGAGCCCGCCCTCGGGACCGGTCACGATCTGCACCAGCTCCCAGCCCTCGGAGCCCCAGGTGTTCAGGATCGCCGTGGTGTTGTGGATCATCAGCGGGGTGGTGACGTACTCCCAGCGCGGAACGGACATGGCTCTCCTCGAGTGAAGGGCGCGCCGCCGCGAGGCGGTGCGGGCGGACGTCGGCCGCGTCCGGTGCGGTCGCGGCGACTACGCTGATTCTATGTCGGGGGCAGGCGGGACCAGGGTCGTCAAGTCGATCGGAGGCGCCGTGGGCGGCCTGATCGGAGTGGTGGCGATGAGCGTCATCGCGGGGGTCCTGGTGGCCGCGTCGATCACCCCGGCGATCGCGCTCGGCGGCATGGCCGCGAACAACGGCGTGCAGATGTTCGACAACCTCCCCGGGTACCTCGAGATCGGCACCCTCGCTGAGAAGAGCAACATCTACGCGAAGGACGCCGCCGGCCAGGACGTCCTGCTCGCGTCCTTCTACGCGCAGAACCGGGTCGAGGTCGGCTGGGACGACATCTCGCCGTTCGTGAAGGACGCGGTCGTCGCCTCCGAGGACCCGCGCTTCTACGAGCACGGCGGCATCGACCTGCTCGGCACCGTGCGCGCCGCCGCGACGACCGCCGTCGGCGGGCGGGTGCAGGGCGGCTCCTCCATCACCCAGCAGTACGTGAAGAACGTGCTCGTGCAGAAGGCGGAGGCCCTCTCGGACCCGATCGAGCGCGACGCCGCCTACCGGGAGGCGACCGAGACGACCCCGGAGCGCAAGGTCGCCGAGATGCGGCTGGCCATCGGCCTCGAGAAGCAGTACCCCAAGAACGACATCCTGCTCGGGTACCTCAACATCGCGCTGTTCGGAGGAACGGTCTACGGCATCGAGGCCGCCGCGAACTACTACTTCGGCGTCAGCGCGCGCGACCTGACCCTCGCGCAGTCCGCGGCGCTCGTCGCGATCGTCAACAACCCCGAGAAGTTCCGCTTCGACCGGCCGACCGACCCCGCCAATCCCGCCGCCGCGGGCTACCCCGAGACGCTCAACCGGCGCAACTACATCCTCACGCAGATGAACAAGGAGTCGAAGGCGACGCCGGAGCAGATCGCCGAGGCGGCCGCGACGCCGGTGGCCCCGTCCATCACCGAGCCCAGCACCGGCTGCCAGACCGCCGGCATCGCCGCGTTCTTCTGCGATTACGTCACCTGGGTGATCAAGAACGACGACGCCTTCGGAGCGAGCCAGGACGAGCGCGACGCGACCTTCAAGCGCGGCGGCTACCAGATCTGGACGACCCTCGACACGGAGCTCCAGCAGGCCGCGGTCTCGGCGACGGACGCCTGGGTGCCCAAGTCGATGGCGTCCGTCGACATCGGCAGCTCCAGCGTCTCGGTCGAGGTCGGCACCGGCAGGATCCTGGCGATGACGCAGAACAAGGACTACTCCAACGACCCGGACGTCGCGGGCGCCAACTACACGAGCGTCAACTACAGCACCGACTTCGGCTACGGCGGATCCTCGGGCTTCCAGGTCGGGTCGACCTACAAGGTGTTCACGCTCGCCGAGTGGCTGCAGGAGGGGCGCTCGCTGGGCGAGAGCGTGAACGGCGTGCGCCGGGCGTACACGAACTTCCGCGACAGCTGCGAGCCCGACGGGATCTACTACGGCGAGTCGTGGGACCCCAAGAACGACGAGGGCGGCGACGGAGGCGTGTACTCGGTCGTGGACGCCACGAAGGGCTCGATCAACACGGGCTTCGCGGCGATGGCCGAGCAGCTCGACCTCTGCGGCATCCGCAACACCGCGCTCGCGATGGGCGTGCACCGCGCCGACGGCACGGAGCTGCAGAAGTTCGCCCCGACGATCCTCGGCACCAACGAGATCGCTCCACTGACCATGGCGACCGCGTTCGCGGGCTTCGCGAACAAGGGCACCGTCTGCACGCCGGTGGCCATCGACCGGATCGTCGACCGCTCCGGCGCCGACATCGCCCCGCCGACTTCGGAGTGCACGCAGGGCCTGTCCGAGAAGGTCGCGGCCACCGCCGACTTCGCGCTGCAGCAGGTCATGACCGGCGGGACCGGCCGCGCCTCGGCCACCGGGACCGGCATCCCGCACATCGGCAAGACCGGCACCACCGACAACGCGGTGCACACCTGGATGGTCGGCGCCAGCACCGAGGTCGCGACGGCGACCTGGGTCGGCAACGTCGTCGGCAAGACCTCGATGCGGGGGCTGCGCCTGAACGGCGTGAACGCCGGGCAGGTCCGTCATCAGATCTGGCCGAGGATCATGCGGGTCGCCGACGCGAAGTACGGCGGCACCGCGTTCCCCTCCCCCGAGCGCTCGCTCGTCGACGTCCCGCAGGAGGCGGTCCCCGAGCTCATGGGTCAGAACCCGGCCGCCGCGGCCGAGCGCCTGCGTCAGCTCGGCTTCACCGTCACCGTCGATCCGGCCCGCGTGCCCTCCGATCGACCCGCGGGGTCCGTCGCCGGGACGAACCCCCCGGCGGGCTCCCGCGTCGCTCGGGGCACCGCGATCGTGCTGCGGGTGAGCGCCGGGCCGACGCCCTCGCCCACGCCCGGAGGCTGATCCCCTCGCATCGGGCGCCCGGCGGGGTCGTGCAGAATGAACGCGGTCGCGCCTCGCGACAGGACGCTCGAGAGAAGGACACATGACCGGACGCAGCCGACGCCCCCTGACCACCGCTCTCGCGACCGTCGCCGCGGCCGGCACCGCCGCCGCGGTCTGGGGGATCGGCATCGAGCGGACGATGTTCACCGTCCGCCGCATCACCGTCCCCGTCCTGCCGGAGGGCTCGGTGCCGCTGCGCATCCTGCACCTCTCGGACCTGCACATGGCGCCCTGGCAGTCGAAGAAGCAGGAGTGGCTGCGCTCCCTCGCCGCGCTCGCCCCGGACCTCGTCGTCGACACGGGCGACAACCTCGGGCACCGCGACGGCGTGCTCGGCATCCGACGCGCTCTCGAGCCCTTCGCCGGGGTCCCGGGAGTCTTCGTGCACGGGTCCAACGACTACTTCGACCCCCGGGTGAAGAACCCGCTGCGGTACTTCCGCGGACCCTCGAAGAACCCGCAGGCGCACCAGAGCGATCTCGACACCGCCTCGCTGACCCGCTTCTTCTCCAGCGATCTGGGCTGGACCGACCTCAACAACACCGCCACGAGCATCGAGGTGCGCGGCACCCGGATCGAGTTCTTCGGCGTCGACGACCCGCACATCTCGCGGGACCGGATCGATCTCGTCGCCGGCGCCGTCGACGAGCTCCGCGCGTCCGAGGAGGGATCCGCCGACGTCAGCATCGGAGTGGCGCACGCCCCCTACCGGCGGGTGCTCGACGACTTCGTCGCGCGCGGCGCCGAGGTGATCCTCGCGGGCCACACGCACGGCGGACAGGTGTGCGTGCCGGGCTTCGGCGCCCTCGTGACCAACTGCGACATCCCCCGCGACAAGGTGGCCGGCTTCACGACCTGGGACAACGGCCTGCGCAGCTCCTACCTCAACGTCTCGGCAGGGGTCGGCACGTCGATCTACGCGCCGGTGCGCTTCGCCTGCCGCCCCGAGGTGACGCTCGTCACCCTCGAGGCCGCGCGCTGATCGAGCCGTTCCGGCGCGGCCGCGCGTCGCGCCGATCGGGCCGTTCTTTCGGGCCGCGAATATCGGCTATCATTGACGAGGTTCGCACGCGTCAGCGGTGCGAGCACTCCACCGGGGTGTGGCGCAGCTTGGTAGCGCGCCTCGTTCGGGACGAGGAGGTCGTGGGTTCGAATCCCGCTACCCCGACCGGTGAGAAGCCCGGCCAGGATCCATGATCCGGCCGGGCTTCGTCGTTCCCGGGGCGCCGATCCCGCTGCGGTCCACCGCCCCGCTCCGAGTCCCGACTGCCGACTCCCGCCGGATGCGCCGCCGATCCGCGCTTCGGCACCCGGGCCCGGCGAGGACGGAGCAGACTGGAGGACCGTCGACGGGGCCGGCCCTCGTCCGTCCTCGGTCGCCGCACGGCGATCCCCTCCGAGAGGAGCACCGTGACCCGGTCCCTCACCCGTCTGACCGTCGCCGTCGGCGTGCCCTATCTCGGCGCACTCGCCGCGATAGCGTTCTGGCCCGTCCCCGTCGACTCCGCGCTGCGGGGCGGCCTCGGGCGCCTCCTCGCCCGGCTCGACCGCCTGGGCCTCGGGTTCGTCGACTACGACCTGATCGAGCACGCCGCGAACGTGGCGCTCTTCGTGCCTCTCGGACTCCTGGTGGCCCTGCACCTCCGGGCCCGCTGGGCCGGGCTCGCCGTCCTGCTGGGAGCAGTCACCAGCATCGTCATCGAGACCGGGCAGCTGCTCTTCCTCGAGGCGCGCTACGCGAGGACCGACGACGTCCTGATGAACACGATGGGCGCGGCCCTCGGAACGCTGCTCGGGGTGCTCCTGCGCGCCCTCCTGCACCGCAGGGAGCGACGGCGACGGGCGGAGTGGGATCTCGCCTTCGCGCATCTCCCCGCGCCCGGTCACGGCCGCGCATGAGTGCGGACCGATGAGGGTCCGCACGCACGACGACGCCGGAGGGCTCGGAGGGCTCCGGCTCGCGCCGGCCCTCCTCCGCCCTCCGGCGTCGTGGTGGTGTGCTCCGCGTCAGCGGCCCAGGCCGCGGTACTCCCAGCCGGCGGCGCGCCACGCGGCGGGGTCGAGGCAGTTGCGGCCGTCGACGACGAAGCGGTTGGCCACGAGGTCGCCCACGACGGACGGGTCCATCGCGCGGAACTGCTTCCACTCGGTCACGACGACGACGGCGTCGGCCCCGCGCAGGGCCTCGTCGATGTCGGTCGTGTAGGTGACGTCGGGGTAACGGCGCTTCGCGTTCTCGATCGCCTCGGGGTCGGTGGCGACCACGGTCGCGCCCAGGTCGTGGAGGCGGGCCGCGACGTCGAGCGAGGGCGAGTCGCGGACGTCGTCCGACTCCGGCTTGAAGGCGAGACCGAGCACGGCGACGCGCTTGCCCTCGACCGAGCCGCCGAGGCCCTCGGCGACCAGGTCGACCACTCGCTGGCGACGGCGCAGGTTGATCGCGTCGACCTCCTTGAGGAAGGCGACGGACTCGCCGACGCCCAGCTCCTCGGCCCGGGCCGAGAAGGCACGGATGTCCTTCGGGAGGCATCCGCCGCCGAAGCCGATGCCGGCGTTGAGGAAGCGGCGGCCGATGCGCACGTCGTGGCCGATCGCGTCGGCGAGCTGCGTGACGTCGGCGCCGGTGACCTCGGCGATCTCGGCGATGGCGTTGATGAACGAGATCTTCGTCGCGAGGAAGGCGTTGGCCGAGACCTTCACCAGCTCGGCGGTCGCGTAATCGGTGACGACGAGGGGGGTGTCGGCGGCCAGCGCGGTGGCGTAGACCTCGTCGAGCACGGCCTTCGCGGCGGCACCCGCGTCGGTGGACGGGACTCCGTAGACGAGGCGGTCGGGGCTGATGGTGTCCTGGACGGCGAAGCCCTCGCGGAGGAACTCCGGGTTCCAGACGAGCGTCGCACCGGTCGGGGCGATCATCTCGGCGAGGCGAGCGGCGGTGCCGACCGGGACGGTCGACTTGCCGACCACGATCGAGTCCGGGGTGAGGTACGGGAGGAGGCCCTCGAAGGCGGCGTCGACGAAGCGCATGTCGGCCGCGTTCTCACCCGGCTTCTGCGGGGTGCCCACCGCGACGAAGTGCACGGCGGCACCGGCCGCGTCGGCGGTGGTGGTCGAGAACCGCAGTCGACCGGAGGCGACGCCCGCGGACAGGAGTTCGGGCAGGCCCGGCTCGAAGAAGGGAGCGGTGCCGGCGGCGAGGGCGTCGATCTTCGCCTGGTCCACATCGATGCCGATGACGTCGTGGCCGAGCTCGGCCATCGCGGCGGCGTGGACGGCACCGAGGTAGCCGCAACCAATGACAGAAAGCTTCACAGGGGTTCTCCGAATCGTGGACGTGGTGGGTGTCGCGTCGGCGACGGCGGGCAGAGGGAGGTTCTGGGGAGCGGCGGGGTGCGCAGGAGCGCTCTACCGCCGCGCCAATGCTCTCAGATCACGGGAGATGTCGGAGACGGCTCCCGCGATCTCGGCGGCGACCCGCGCGTGCGTGGCCTCGCTGCGGCCGATCGGATCGTCGATGTCGTCGCCTCCGTCGGCCCTCGGCGCACGACCGCGATGGGCCGCGGCGAGCCGGACGACGGTGCGCAGGCGCACTGCGGGATCGTCGACGGCCGGGATCGGCACCTCGGCGATGACGAACGGCAGCACCCGGGCGAACTCGAGCAGCGTGAAGCCGCGCAGGAGGATCGAGGGGAACCTCCTCGCCGCGTCGACGAGGTGCTCGCGGGTCATCGTCAGCATGACGTCGGCCTCGGCGACGAGCTCCTCGGAGAGCCTGGCGCTGGAGTGGCCGACGGGCTCGCCGCCGTACTCCGCGCTCAGCCGGGACGAGATCGGGTCCATCGGATAGCCGTCCCTCGTCTGCACACCGGCGCTGCGGAGGGAGAACAGCGGACCTCCCGCCGGGGACGTCGCCTCCGCGAGGGACCGCCGCAGCAGCTGCTCCGCCATCGGCGAGCGGCAGATGTTCCCGGTGCAGACGGACAGGATCGTGAAGACCGGAGCCTCCGAGGCCGCCGCCGGCTCGGAGGGGCGCCAGCCCCGCCGGACCCGCCGCGATCCGTCGTCTCCCGGGAACGTCATGCCCGGCCGATCAGACGGCGCTCGGTGCGGGAGCGGTCGGGTTCTCGGCGCGCGCTCCCGACCGCTCGGAGCCGTAGTAGCTCGTGTAGTAGTAGCCGTAGCCGCGGCCGACCTGGCCGCGCGGCGGGACGCGGTTGAGGATCACGCCGAGGGTGTGCTCGCTGACGCGCTCGAGGTTCTGGATGGCCTTGCCGAGCTCGTCCGTCGTCGTCTTCCCCGCCGAGATCACGACGAGCGCGCCGTCGGTGCGGGCCGTCAGGATCGCACCGTCGGTCACGGGGAGCAGCGGAGGAGCATCGACGATGACGATGGCCTCGCGGGCGATCTCGTGCAGCAGGATGTCCATCCCGTTCGAGCCGAGCAGCTCGCTCGGGTTCGGCGGGATCGATCCGGCGCCGAGGATCCAGAGGTTGCCGGAGGGGCCCCACGGCTGCAGGACGTCCTGGAGCTCGGCCTTGCCGATCAGCAGGTCGGTCAGGCCCACGCCCGGGACGAGACCGAAGGACTTCGCGACAGTGGGCTTGCGGAGGTCGCCGTCGACGACGACCGTGCGCTGGCCGGAGGCGGCGAGGGTGACGGCGAGGTTCGCGGTCACGGTCGACTTGCCGTCGGAGGGCAGGGGGCTGGTCACGACGATGATGCGCGGGGGGCTGTCGACGTTCATGAACTGGAGGTTGGTGCGCAGCTCGCGGAGCGCCTCGGCGAGCGCGTGCTTGCCGTCGGACGCGACGTAGTCCGTGGTGTCGGCCTCCGGGACGATGCGGTTGGTCTCGTTGAGCCGCTTGTCGACGGGGAGCGTGCCGACGACCGGGAGATCGAACAGGCGCTCGACCATCTCGGCGGTGCGGATGCGGCGGTCGAGCGTGTTGCGGACGAAGGCGTAGACGAGCCCGAGCACGAGGCCGACGAGCGCGCCGACGGCGAGGACGAGACGGAGGTTCGGGAAGTCCGGCGAGCTCGGCAGCGCCGCGGACTGCACGACCGACAGGCCGACGGTGTCGCCGACCCCGGTCTCCTGGTTGACCTGCTGGATGCGGGTGGCGAGGGCCGAGACCCAGGCGTCGGCGAGCTTCTGCGCACCCTCGGGCGTCGAGGCGGTGGCCTGGACGGTCATGACCGGGGCGGTCGTCTCGGAGGTGACCGTGATCGCCGAGATGAGCGAGGACGCGCTCAGGTCGAGGCCGAGGTTCGTGATGGCGATCTCGGCCACGTCGCGGGACGTGGCCAGCGGCAGGTAGGTCTGGAGGCTCGACCGTGCGACGGTGTCGGCGATCTGGCGGGAGTAGATCGCCTGGCTCTCGTCGCCGCCCGCGGCCACCTTCGCCGAGACGATGCCCTGGGAGTCGGCGACGTAGCGGGGCTTCTGGGTCAGGGACCAGCCGAAGGCCACCAGGGTGCCGAGGAGGATCGCTGCGACGATCGCCAGCCAGTGATCACGGAGAAGTCGGAGGACGTCTCTAAGTTCCACAGTGTCAAGTTCCTTCACTGGTTCGGATCGAGGCGCGACCGTCGGAGACGGTGAGCCCTGGAATTGTTACACAGCCGTGTATCCGCGCTGTTTCGCGGCGCATCACGTGTGCACCCCGTCGGGGGTGGGCCGTGCGGGACTCCTCCTCGTCATCACCCCGAGCGCGACGAGCTCGTCGACCGCCGCGCCGACGGCCTCCCGCGGGTCCACTCCGTCGGGTGCACCGCCGACGTCCGCGAGCACCGCGGCGACGAGGTCGTCCCCGGCGGCTCCACTGCCGACGAGGCGCCAGACGGACGGGCCGATCCCGGAGAGGCGGACGAGCGTCCCCGCGCAGAAGACGAGCAGCTCGCCGGAGGGCGTGAGGAGCGCGTCGTCGGCCGGTGCGCACGCGAGGTCGGCCTCGTCGCCCGCCCGCTCCGGCAGCGGGAGCGCCAGCACCTCGTCCCAGATCGACGGAGCGGGGACGTCGAGCGACGAGAAGAGCTGCTCGACGAGGTCGAGCGCCGCCGCGGACTCCGAGTACACGAGCCGGCGGACCCCTCCGAGCGCGCGCAGCGTCTCGACGAGGTGCAGGATCGGGCGCGGACGGGCCGAGAGGTAGGAGGTCTGCGGCACGAGGCCGTCCACGGCCTCCACCGGATCGACCGGCTCGAGGAAGGGCTCCCCCACCCCGGGGCGACGGTCCAGCAGGACCACTCCGGCGAGCACGAGGGGCGCGGCGGGACGGGGCAGGAGTCCGAGCCCACCGGGCGCGAGCTGCGCCTTGGGGGCGCTCCCGGTCAGCGGCTTGATCGACAGCGGCTTGGGATAGGGCACGACGGCGCCGTCCTCCGCGACCGCGACGGTCTCGTCGGTCACGTAGCCGAACCGGCGTCCGAGCGCGCGCGCCATGGTGGTCTTGCCGGTGCCGGACGCCGCGACGAAGGCGAGGACCCTGCCCGACCCGTCGGCGACGCCGCAGGCGTGCAGCATCAGGAGCTCGTGACGGCGGGCGCCGATCGCCTGCACGGTGAGGGTCGAGGTCAGCGACTCCTCCAGCTGGGCGACGGAGCCGGCGAGGACGCTGACGTCGTCACCGCCGGGGCGGGAGGGCAGGACATCGGCGTGGACGATCCGCCCGTCACCACCGGCCGGTGCGAGGCAATCCGCCCAGCTGGCGGTGATCCGCTCGACGTCCCGGTCCGAGAGGCCGCCGCCGAACACGACCCGGAACGGCACGTCGAGGACCGAGACGGCCATGCTCCGCTCCGGAGTCGCGTGGTGCGTGCCGCTCAATACGCGCCGTCTCGGGCGAGCACGGCACGCGCCGTCTTGAAGAGGATGATCAGGTCGCCGGTCATCGACCAGTTCTCGACGTAGTAGAGGTCGAGGCGGACGGTGTCCTCCCACGACAGGTTGGAGCGGCCGCTGACCTGCCAGAGGCCCGTGATCCCCGGCTTCATGAGGAAGCGGCGGTGCACGTGCTCCTCGTACTGCTCGACCTCGCGCGCCAGGGGCGGGCGCGGTCCGATGAGCGACATGTCGCCGCGGAAGACGTTGAGGAACTGGGGCAGCTCGTCGAGGCTGAAGCGGCGCAGCACGGCGCCGACCTTGGTGACGCGCGGGTCCTTGGCCATCTTGAAGAGGATGCTGTTGCCCTCGTCGCGCTGCTGAGCGGCCAGCGAGGCGAGGCGGGCCTCGGCGTCGACCACCATCGAGCGGAACTTGAGCATCTCGAAGGTGGCGCCGTTCAGCCCGATCCGCTCCTGGCGGAAGAGGATCGGTCCGGGGCTCGTCGTCTTGACGAGGACGGCGACGACGATGAGCACCGGGGCGCTCAGGATGATCAGGAGCGTCGACGCGGCGATGTCGAAGAGGCGCTTGGCGAAGCGCTGGCGCCCGTCGAAGCGCGGCGTCTCGACGTGGATGAGCGGCAGACCCGCGACCGGGCGGGTGTGGATCCGGGGGCCGCCGATGTCGGTGAGGCTGGGGGCCACGACGAGGTGCTCGCGGCCGGGCTCCAGCGTCCAGCTGAGCTCGCGGATGCGCTGCGGGGCGAGCTCGTCCGAGCTGGTGACGACCACCGTGTCGGCGCCGGTCGCATCCATGACCGCGCGGACGCCGTCGACCCCGGTGAAGCCGTGGACCGCGAGGCCCGTCAGCTCGTCGTCGGCGAGGAGTGCTTCCGCTCCCCCGGCGAGGTCGAGACCGCGCCGACGAGCTTGTAGCCCGCCTCGGTGCCGCGGCGCAGCTCGCGGGCGGTGTGCAGGACGCTCGCCCGCGAGCCCAGGAGCACGACCTGGTTGGCGAAGCGGCCCTGCCGGCGCTGCCGGGTGAGCCAGGCGCGCCAGCAGAGACGGCCGACGCAGATGAGGAGGATCCCGGCGGGGAAGGCGGTGACGATGTAGCCGCGCGCCAGGAGGATCTGCAGGAGGTAGGCGATGATCGCCACGATGCCGAACAGCCAGATGGAGGCGTCGACGATGCGCCGGTACTCGGCGTAGCCGGTGCCGATGATCCGCCGGTCGCGGGTGTCGAATACCTGCAGGGCGATGAGCCAGCCGAGCACCAGGATGACGGAGACCCACGCGTACGTGATGGGGATCTCGACGGGGTTGTTGAACCCGACGTCGGAGCCCAGGTCGAGGTCGAACCAGAAGAGCTGGGTGCCGAGGACGGAGACGAGGATCGCGACGATGTCCGTCGCCAGCAGTCGCCGACGGTACTCCTGCTCCCAGGACGTTCCGCGCTTCGGAGTGGTCTCCTGCGCCGCCATCGATCCCCCCGACCTCTCCTCGTGCTCCGAAAGGCGTAGTTCCGTTTCCGGTGATGTCACGCCCGCAAGGCTACCCACTAGTTCGTTTCGCGTGGGTGACGCGACAGCGAGGATGCCTCGGGGACTCAGCCGCGCAGCCGGCCGCGGCTCTCCTGCAGGTAGCAGGATCCGCAGAGCGACTCGTAGGTGACGGACGCGCCGTCGATGGCGACCTGGTCGCCGTCGAAGACGAAGCGGCCGTCCACGACGCGCCCGTTGAAGATCGCTTTGCGCCCGCACCGGCAGATCGTCTTCAGCTCCTCGAGGCTGTGCGCGATCTCGAGGAGGCGCCTGCTGCCCGGGAACGCGGCGGTCCGGAAGTCGGTGCGGATGCCGTAGGCCAGGACCGGCACGTTCTCGAGGATCGCGATCCGCAGCAGATCGTCGACGTGGGACTCGGGCAGGAACTGCGCCTCGTCGACGAGGAGGGCGCTCACATCGCGCGCCGACTCGGCCAGGGTGCGGGCGCGCGCGGCGGTGAAGACGGCCACCGGGTCCTCGTCCGGCCGGAAGAGGATGTCCACCGGACGGGTCACGCCGAGTCGCGACACGATGAGCTCCTCGCCCTTCGTGTCGACCGACGGCTTGGCCAGCAGGACGCGGTGGCCGCGCTCCTCGTAGTTGTGCGCGGCCTGCAGGAGCGACGTGCTCTTGCCGCTGTTCATGGCTCCGTAGCGGAAGTACAGCTTGGCCATCAGGTCTCCTCGGTGCTGGTGCGGGGGGCGCGGCTCACTCGAGGAATCCGTCCTCGGCGGCGCGCCGGATGAGCTCCGCCCGGCGGCTCGCGGGTCGGCCCACCTTGGCGTACTTCTGGCGCACACGGCGCAGATAGGTCTTCGCGGTCTCGAACCGCACGTTCATCGCGGCGGCGACCTCCGGCGTGCTGGAGCCGCCGACGTACAGCCGGAGCGCCTCCAGCTCCCCCGCGCTCAGCTTCGGGCGCTGCTGCGCCGCGACCCCGATGGGCAGCGGGCGCCACTGCGTCGCGGATCCGGCGTTCGAGCGCATCTCCATCGCGGAGCGCGCACTCTCCATCACGTCGCGCATGGGCTGGGACTTGGTGAGGTGCCTGGCCGCTCCCGCGCGCAGGCAGCGGTCGCGGACCTCGTCGTCCTCGCGCTCGGACAGCACGATCACGGTCGCCCCCGCGGCGCGGCAGGTCCGGATCCGCGCCTCGATCGAGATCGGCTCGCTCAGCTCGAAGTCCATGATGACGACCTGGGTCGGGAACACGGTGCTCGTGACGAGCTCCATCCAGGTGCCGGCGCTGACGACGAGGTCGAAGTCGGGCGCGTTGGCCGCGATCCAGCTGCTCATGCTGTCGAGGAGGAGCTCGTGGTCGTCGAGGATCCCGAGGCGCACGGCGCGGCGGGGCTCGTCGTCGGCGCTCCGAGCGGAGGAGCCGGGCGAGGGCTCGCCGGAGCGGGTCACCATGGGTCGATCCTATCGGCGCGACGGGGGTCAGAAGAGGGTCGGCTGACCGACTCCCGGCAGGATCGCCGCACGCTCGGCTCCGAGCTCCTCGGCGAGCAGGCCGCCGTGCTGGAGCGGCCGACGGTCGCCGCCGAGCACCTTCAGCATCCCGAGACCGGAAGAGCGCACGGAGCCGGTCGCCGGATCCTCCCTCCCCCTGTTCGAGGCGGTGGGCGCGCATCAGAGGGCGGATGCGATCGGCCAGCCAGCGCCGGTACTCCTTCGGGGCGTAGGCCGAGCCGCCGGGATAGAGGGAGCGGTAGCGGTCGAGCAGCTCGGGGTGCTCGTGCGCCAGCCACTGGAGGAACCACTCCTTCACCCCGGGCTTGAGGTAGAGCGTGGAGTACAGGATCGACGTCGCCCCCGCCTCGCGGCACGCCCGCAGCGACGCGTCCAGATGGGCCGTCGTGTCGGTGAGGAACGGGAGGATCGGCATCAGGAACACCGAGCAGTCGAATCCGGCCTCGCGCGCGGCGGTGACCGTGGCGAGTCTGGCCGCGGCGGTGGGCGCACCGGGCTCGACGGAGCGCTGGAGGTCCTCGTCGTAGACGGCGATGGAGACCCCGAGGTCGACGGGGACGTGCTCCGCCGCCTCCTTCAGCAGCGGCAGATCCCGACGGAGGAGCGTGCCCTTGGTGAGGATCGAGAGCGGCGTGCCGGATGCCGCGAGGGCCGCGATGATGCCCGGCATCAGACGGTAGCGCCCCTCCGCCCGCTGGTACGGATCGGTGTTGGTGCCCAGGGCCACCGGATGGCGCTCCCAGCTCGGCCGGGCGAGCTCGCGCGTGAGCACCTCGGCGACGTTGACCTTCACCACGATCTGGGAGTCGAAGTCGCGGCCGCCGTCGAACTCGAGGTACTCGTGGGTCGGGCGGGCGAAGCAGTAGGTGCAGGCGTGGGTGCACCCGCGCATCGGGTTGATGGTCCAGCCGAACGGCATCTTGGACGACGTGTGCACCCGGTTGAGCGCCGACTTCGCCAGCACCTCGTAGAACGTGATGCCGTCGAACTCGGGGGTGCGGGTCGTCCGCACGAGATCCGTCAGCCGCACGAGGCCGGGCAGGGCGCTCTCGTCGGCCGCGCTCATCGACTGCCCGCTCCACCTCATGGAGCAATTAGAACATATGTTCGAACTCTCCGGGCCGATCGGCGCGGGATCGCGACCGGCCGCGGAGAGCGGAGCTCAGACCGAGGCGCCCAGGGCCAGCGTCTCGGCCGTCGCCGCGACCGTGCGCTCGGCCGCCTCCGGAGCGTCGTTCAGGGTCGAGCCGTAGCTCGGGATGAGCGAGCGGAGGCGCGGCTCCCAGCCCTTCAGCTCGTCCGGGAAGCAGCGCTTCAGCACGTCGAGCATGATCGGCACGGCGGTCGACGCCCCGGGCGAGGCGCCGAGGAGGCCGGCGATGGTGCCCTCGCCCCCGGTGATGACCTCGGTGCCGAACTGCAGCACTCCGCCCTTCTTCTCGTCCTTCTTCATCACCTGGACGCGCTGACCGGCGGTGATCAGGTACCAGTCCTCGGAGCGGGCGGTGGGCAGGAACTCGCGGAGCGCCTTCATCTTCTTGCCGCGGCCGGCGACGACCTCGCCGAGGAGGTACTTCATCAGGTCGAGGTTGTCGCGGGCGACCGCGAGCATCGGCCCGATGTTGTGCGGGCGGATCGAGAGCGGCAGGTCGAGCCACGAGCCGCGCTTGAGGAACTTGGGCGTGAATCCGGCGTAGGGCCCGAAGAGCAGCGACGCCTCACCGTCGACGACGCGGGTGTCGAGGTGCGGCACCGACATCGGCGGGGCGCCCACGGCGGCCTTGCCGTAGACCTTCGCCTGGTGGCGGGCGACGATCTCGGGGTTGTCGGTGCGGAGGAACTGGCCCGAGATCGGGAAGCCGCCGAAGCCCTTGATCTCGGGGATCCCGGACTTCTGCAGCAGGTGCAGCGCTCCACCGCCGGCGCCGACGAAGACGAAGCGGGCGAGCACGCGCTTGGGCGTGCTGCCCACGAGCTGCTTGAGATCGAGCTGCCAGAGTCCGTCCTTGCGGCGGCTGATGTTCGTGACCTCGTGGCCGGTGTCGAGCGTGCCTCCGTTGCCGACCACGTGATCGAACAGCTGGTGGGTGAGCGCGCCGAAGTCGACGTCCGTGCCCGCCGGGATGCGGGTCGCCGCGTAGGGTCCACCGCCTGCGGGGCGCTGCTCCATCAGCAGGGGGGCCCACTCGTGGATCGTCTTGATGCTCTCCGTGAACTCCATGCCTGCGAAGAGGGGCTGGTCCTTCAGCGCCTCGTAGCGCTTGCGGAGGTACTCGACGTTGGCCTCGCCGTGCACGAACGTCATGTGCGGAGCGGCGTTGATGAAGCTCGAGGGCTCGCGGATCGCGCCGGCCTCGACGAGGCTCGCCCAGAACTGGCGCGAGATCTGGAACTGCTCGTTGATCTGGATCGCTTTGGCGGGGTCGACGGAGCCGTCGGCCGCCTCGGGCATGTAGTTCAGCTCGCAGAGGGCGGCGTGACCCGTTCCGGCGTTGTTCCAGGGGTTCGAGGACTCCTGCGCGACGTCGCCGAGGCGCTCGTAGGCGGCGATCGTCCAGTCGGGCTGGAGCGTGGTCAGGAGGGCTCCGAGCGTGGCGCTCATGATGCCCCCTCCGATGAGGGCGACGTCGACCGGTTCCGAGGAGTTCACGAGAATCGAGTTTACCGTCGCGGAAGGGTCGGCAGCCCGGACGGGGGGCCGCACCGTCATCAAATTCGCGGCTTTTCGACGCGGAGGCCGGCGGCACCGCGCGGAGTCGAGCGGTCCGCTCGGCCCGGACGGCGCCGCCGAGCCGTCAGGAGGCGGCGGGACGCGCGGCGATCAGCTCGGCGATCTGCACGGCGTTCAGGGCGGCGCCCTTGCGCAGGTTGTCGTTGCTGATGAAGAACGCGAGACCGCGACCCTCGGGGGCGCCCTCGTCGGCGCGGATCCGGCCGACGTAGCTCGGGTCGGTGCCGGCGGCCACGAGGGGCGTCGGCACCTCGCGCAGCACCACTCCGGGAGCGTCGGCGAGCAGCTCGCGGGCGCGCTCCGGAGTGAGCTCGCGCGAGAACTCGGCGTTCACCGAGAGCGAGTGGCCGGTGAACACGGGGACGCGGACGCAGGTGCCGGAGACGAGCAGGCCCGGCAGCTCGAGGATCTTGCGGCTCTCGTTGCGGAGCTTCTTCTCCTCGTCGGTCTCGTTCAGGCCGTCCTCGACCAGGTTGCCCGCGAAGGGGATGACGTCGAAGGCGATCGGAGCGACGTAGACGGCCGGGTCCGGGAACGCGACGGCCGAGCCGTCGTGCACCAGGTCGAGGAGGCGCTCATCGGCGACGGCCGCCTTCGCCTGGCCGGCGAGCTCGTTCGCCCCGGCGAGACCGCTGCCCGAGACGGCCTGGTAGGTGCTGACGATCAGGCGGGTGAGCCCGGCCTCGGCGTCGAGCACCTTCAGGATCGGCATCGCGGCCATCGTCGTGCAGTTGGGGTTGGCGATGATGCCCTTGACGGCCTGGTCGATCGCGTGCGGGTTGACCTCGCTGACGACGAGCGGGACCTCGGGGTCCATGCGCCAGGCGCTGGAGTTGTCGATCACGAGGGCACCGGCGGCCGCGAAGCGCGGGGCCTGCGCCCGGGAGCCGGTCGCTCCGGCCGAGAAGAGCGCGATGTCCAGGCCCGACGGGTCGGCCGTCTCGACGTCCTCCACGACGACGTCCTCGCCGCGGAACGGCAGGGTCGTCCCGGCTGAGCGCGCGGTGGCGAAGAAGCGGATCGAGGCGATCCGGAAGTCGCGCTCCTCGAGGAGGCGGCGCATCACCTTGCCGACCTGTCCGGTCGCGCCGACGACGCCCACGTGGAGGGGGGTGCTGCTCATGCTCTGCTCTTTCGTTCGGGCGGCGGAGCCGCCGCTCGTAGGGTCGGGTTCCGCGGGAGCGGGTACCGGTGAGAAGGTACCGGGCGGGGAGTGCTCTCCGCGCCCGTTTACCGCGCGATCGGCGGGATCGCGGGGGTCGGTGTCCGTCAGCGGCCGGTGCCGGCGTAGACGACCGCGTCGTCCTCGCCGTCGAGCCCGAAGGCGGTGTGCACGACGCGCAGCGCTTCGTTCACCGTGTCGGCGCGCGTGACGACCGAGATGCGGATCTCGCTGGTCGAGATCATCTCGATGTTGATGCCCGCCTCGAAGAGCGAGCGGAAGAGCTTGGCCGAGACTCCCGCGTTGGTGCGCATGCCGGCGCCCACGAGCGCGAGCTTCGCGATCTGGTCGTCGTACTGGAGCGCCTGGAAGCCGACGTCGTCCTTCTCGGCGTTGAGCGCCATGAGGACCGTCTGCCCGTCGGCCTTGGGCAGCGTGAAGGAGATGTCGGTGAGCCCGGTCGAGGCGGCCGACACGTTCTGCACGATCATGTCGATGTTCGATCCGGTCTTCGCGACGATGGTGAAGATCTGAGCGGCCTTCCCCGGGATGTCGGGCACGCCGACCACGGTGATCTTGGCCTCGTTCAGGTCGGCGGCGACGCCGGCGATGATGGGCTCTTCCACGGTCTGTCCCTTCTCGGTGCCGGCTGCTCCGGCGTTGTAGACGATGGTGCCCTCGTTGGGGCTGAACGAGGAGCGCACGTGGAGCGTGACCCCGTGCCTCCGCGCGAACTCGACGGCGCGGATGTGCAGGACCTTCGCTCCGGCGGCGGCGAGCTCGAGCATCTCCTCGCTGGAGATGCGGTCGAGCTTGCGCGCGCGCTTCACCACGCGGGGGTCGGCGGTGAAGACGCCGTCGACGTCGGTGTAGATCTCGCAGGTGTCCGCGCCGAGGCCGGCGGCGAGGGCGACGGCGGTGGTGTCGGAGCCGCCGCGGCCGAGCGTGGTGATGTCCTTGGTGTCGCGGTTGAAGCCCTGGAAGCCGGCGACGATGACGACCGCGTTCTCGTCGAGGGCCTCGCGCAGGCGCACCGGCGTGATGTCGACGATGCGCGCGGCGCCGTGCTGGGCATCGGTGATCATGCCGGCCTGGCTGCCGGTGAACGAGCGGGCCTCGTACCCCATGCTCTTGATGGCCATGGCGAGCAGCGCCATCGAGATGCGCTCGCCCGAGGAGAGGAGCATGTCGAGCTCGCGGGGGGCCGGGATGGGGGTCACCTGGTGGGCGAGCTCGAGGAGGTCGTCGGTGGTGTCGCCCATGGCCGAGACGGCGACGACGACGTCGTTGCCGGCCTGCTTGGTGGCGACGATCCGCTTCGCGACGCGCTTGATGCTCTCCGCGTCGGCGACGGAGGACCCGCCGAACTTCTGGACGATCAGGCTCACGTGCTGCTCCCGGGTCGGTGGCTGGGGGCCGTCGCGACCCGACGAGGGAGTCTACCGGCGGGCGCATGCGCGAGGGGCCATGTGTCGGGCGGGACGCTCGCCTCCTCCTGGGTCAGTTCTCGACGAGGCGGCGGCCCTCGAAGGCGCGGCCGAGGGTGATCTCGTCGGCGTACTCGAGGTCGCCGCCGACGGGCAGGCCCGAGGCGAGGCGGGTGATGCGGATGCCGAGGGTGCTGAGCATGCGCGAGAGGTAGGTGGCGGTCGCCTCGCCCTCGAGGTTGGGATCGGTCGCGATGATGACCTCCTGCACCTCGCCGTCGGCGAGTCGCTGCAGGAGCTGGCGGATGCGCAGCTGATCCGGGCCGATGCCGTCGATGGGGCTGATCGCGCCGCCGAGCACGTGGTACAGCCCGCGGAACTCGCGGGTGCGCTCGATGGCGGGGACGTCCTTCGCCTCCTCCACGACGCAGATGACGGCGCGGCTGCGGCGCGGATCACGGCAGATTCCGCACGTCGCCTCCTCGGCCACGTTGCCGCAGATGTCGCAGAAGTGCACGCGGCCCCGCAGCTCGAGCAGGATCTCGGCCAGACGGGTCACGTCGAACGTCTCGGTCTGCAGGATGTGGAACGCGATGCGCTGCGCGGACTTGGGTCCGATGCCGGGGAGCCGGCCGAGCTCGTCGATCAGCTCCTGGACGATGCCTTCGTACATGCGGTCGCCTCCTCTCGGTGGGGGCGGACGGGGTGGAGGGACGGGAGCATCACGCGCCGCTCACGCGCGGACCGCGCGGGACGTGCGGCTGCTCCTCGATGAACTGGGCGCCGAGGATCTCGCGCACGACGGCCTCGCCGTAGCGCTGGCGGCCGTCAGCGGTGGCGGAGCGGGTGGTCCTCGTGACCGGGCGGGCGGGCGCCTCGCGGCGAGGGGGAGCCGCGGCGGGACCGCGGACGGGCTCGGGCGCGGGCGCCGCGGTCGGCTCCCCCGGAGGCGCGACGGTGGCCCAGGAGTCGGGCATCGGCGGCTCGACCGGCGGCATGTCCTCCTCCGGCGGCTCCTCGTCGAACGGGGGCGCCTCGTCGGAGGGCTCGGGAGCCGGGACGGGCGCGCGCGGCGGGGCGGGAGCCGCTGAGGCCGTGGGGGCGGGAGCGGCGGCCGGGGCGGGAGCGGCGGCAGCAGCCTCGGCGGGCGCGGGCGCCGGATCGGGGTCCGCGGGGATGGCCACGGTCGCCCAGCCGTCGGAGTCCGTCGCGGCCGGGGCCGGGGCGGGGGCCGCCGAGGCCGTCGGGGCGGCGGGCGCCGGAGCCGCGCGGGACGCGGCGCGCTCGGCCTCGGGAGCGGCCGCCGACGGCTCGACGCGGGCGATGTACTTCACCCGCAGGCCCAGGACCTGCTGGATCGCCTGCCGGAGGTGCTCGCTGACGCCGGGCTGACCGGCGGTGCCCGCCATCTTGAAGGAGTCGACGTCGTTCTGGCTCGGGAAGGACAGCGTGAGGACGTCGTCCTTCAGCGCGCGGACCTGGGCGGTGTACGCGACGAGCCAGGCGGTCATCCTGGCCTTCTGCACGACCTCGAGGATCTCGGGCCAGCTGTCCTTCATCCGCTGCAGGGTGATCGGACCCTCCTCGGCGGCGGCCGGCACGACCGGGGCGGAGGGAGCGGCGTCGGCCGGCGGAGTGGGAACGGAGGCGGGCTCGGGGGCGGACTGCGCCGGAACCTGCTCGACGGGCACCACGGGCCCCGCCGGCTCGACCGGGACGGCCGTCGCGATGACGGCGGCCGGACGCTCGATGCGGTGGGCGGGAGCGATCGGGGCCGGAGCGGCGGGGGCCCGGTCGCGCGGCTCATCGGCGGCCCGCGGCGCCTGCGGGCGCACGGCCTCCTGCGGGCGGGCGGCCTCCTGCGGGCGCTCGCCCGCCGACGGGGCGCCACCCAGCACCAGGGCGCGCGCGATCATCAGCTCGAGGTGCAGGCGCGGCGAGGTGGCGCCGGTCATCTCGGTGAGGGCGTCGTTGACGAGGTCGGCGACGCGGGAGAGCTCGGCGAGGCCGAGCGCCCGGGCCTGGCCCGCCATGCGGTCGAGCTCGTCCTGCGAGACGCCGCGCAGCACCGCGGCGGCCGCCGCTCCGGTGGCGGCGACGACGATGAGGTCTCGGAGCCGCTCGAGGAGGTCGTCGACGAAGCGCCGCGGGTCCTGACCGGTCTGGATGACCCGGTCGACCGCTCCGAACGCCTCGGCGGAGTCGTGCTCGGCGAGCGCGTCGATCACCTCGTCGAGGAGGGCGCCGTGGGTGTAGCCGAGCAGCGCCACGGCGCGCTCGTACTCGACGGTGCTGTCCTCGGACCCGGCCATCAGCTGATCGAGCAGGGACAGCGTGTCGCGGACCGAGCCGCCGCCCGCGCGGACCACGAGGGGCAGGACGCCCGCCGCGACTCCGACGCCCTCGCGTTCGCAGAGCTCCTGCGTGTAGTCGAGCATCTGCGCGGGCGGGACGAGGCGGAACGGGTAGTGGTGGGTGCGCGAGCGGATGGTGCCGATCACCTTGTCGGGCTCGGTCGTCGCGAAGATGAACTTCACGTGCTCCGGCGGCTCCTCGACGATCTTGAGCAGCGCGTTGAAGCCCTGCGGCGTGACCATGTGGGCCTCGTCGAGGATGAAGATCTTGAAGCGGTCGCGGGCCGGGGCGAACACCGCGCGCTCGCGGATGTCGCGCGCGTCGTCGACTCCGTTGTGGCTCGCGGCGTCGATCTCGACGACGTCGAGCGAGCCCTGGCCCTCGCGGCTGAGCTCGACGCAGCTGTCGCAGACGCCGCAGGGCGTGTCGGTCGGACCCTGCGCGCAGTTCAGGCAGCGGGCGAGGATGCGGGCCGACGTGGTCTTGCCGCAGCCGCGCGGACCACTGAAGAGATAGGCGTGATTGACGCGGTTGGTGCGCAGGGCCGTCATGAGCGGATCGGTCACCTGCGACTGGCCGATCATCTCGGCGAACGTCTCGGGCCGGTACCGGCGATACAGGGCTGCTACCACCCGTACAGAGTAGCCGCGACCTCCGACACCGGAGCGGGGTCGGCCGAGGCGGGGCCCCGCGTAGCCTCGGAGCGTGACGGACCCCGCGCCCCTCCCCCGCTTCGACGCCGTCGTGCTCGCCGGCGGGCGCGCGCGCCGCCTCGGCGGTGCGACCAAGCCGCTCCTGGTGCACAGCGGGGCGACCCTGCTCGCCACGGTGCTGGCGGCCGTCGAGGGCGCCGAGCGGACCGTCGTCGCCGGGCCGGCGCAGCTGGCTCCGGAGGCCGGGACGGCGCTGCTGGTCCAGGAGGATCCCCCGTTCGGCGGGCCGGTCGCGGGGCTCGCCGCCGCACTCCCCCGGCTCCTGCGGCCCGCCGCCCCGGAGTGGGTGCTCGTTCTCGCCGCGGACCTGGTCGCGCCCGCCGCCGCCGTCCAGCGGCTGCTCGCGGAGGCCGCGAGCGCCGACTCCGACTCCGTCCTCGCCGTCGACGCCGAGGGCCGGGCCCAGCAGCTGCTGGGCGTGCACAGGACGCGGTCGCTCGTCCGGGCGCTCGACGCGCTCGGCACCCCGGACGGAGCCTCGGTGCGCGCGCTCCTGCGCCATCTCGCGGTCGCACTCGTCGCCGTCCCCGCCGAGGCCACCGCCGACGTCGACGGCCCGGACGACGCCCGGCGGCACGGCATCGACGTGCCGCCGTCCGTCCCGTCAGACTGAGCGGATGAACGAGACGACGGACGACCGGCCCACCGACGACGTGCTCCGCGAGTGGTGGGACGAGCTGTGCACCGCGCTGGGACTGGACGAGGTGCCGATCGGGCGCGACGCGCTGCTCGCGCTGGCGGGCGACGCCGCGCACGGGATCGTGCGTCCGGCGGCTCCGCTGACGACGTTCCTCGCGGGGTACGCGGCGGGCCTGCAGGGCGGCGGGGCGGAGGCGCTCGCCACCGCGCTGGCCACCGCGAGCGGCGCGATCCGGGACCGCGCGCACGACTCCTGACACCGTACTCCCCGAGGCTCGATCCCGCTCCAGACTCCGGGCGTACGGTGCGATCGGGCCCCGACGCCGCGGCCGGACCACCGCGCGGCGCCAGGGACTCCCGCGGGGCGAGCGCTCCGCGGTCGCTGCGCTGAAGGAGCACCCATGTCGGGCAACAGAGCCGTCGCCTACAAGTCCCCCGGAGTCGTCGAGGTCATCGACATCGACTACCCGACCTTCGAGCTGAAGGACGGTCCGGGCGTCAATCCGGCCAACATCGGCCGGAAGCTGCCGCACGGCGCGATCCTGCGCACCGTGTCCACCAACATCTGCGGATCGGACCAGCACATGGTCCGCGGTCGCACGACCGCCCCGTCCGACCTCGTGCTCGGGCACGAGATCACCGGCGAGGTCGTCGAGGTCGGGCCCGACGTCGAGTTCGTGAAGGTCGGCGACATCGTCTCGGTGCCGTTCAACATCGCCTGCGGCCGCTGCCGCAACTGCAAGGAGCGCAAGACCGGCATCTGCCTGAACGTGAACCCGGACCGCCCGGGCAGCGCCTACGGCTACGTCGACATGGGCGGCTGGGTCGGCGGGCAGGCCGAGTACGTGATGGTGCCCTACGCGGACTGGAACCTGCTCGTGTTCCCGGACCGCGACCAGGCGCTCGAGAAGATCCTCGATCTCACGATGCTCTCGGACATCTTCCCGACCGGCTTCCACGGCGCGGTCACCGCGGGCGTCGGCGTCGGCTCCACCGTCTACGTCGCAGGCGCCGGTCCGGTGGGCCTCGCCGCGGCCGTCGGCGCGCAGCTGCTGGGAGCCGCCGTCGTCATCGTCGCGGACCTCAACGAGGAGCGGCTCGCCCAGGCGCGCTCCTTCGGCTGCGAGACCGTCGACGTCTCCAAGGGCGACCCGGCCGGGCAGATCGAGCAGATCCTCGGCGTGCCGGAGGTCGACTGCGGAGTCGACGCCGTCGGCTTCGAAGCGCACGGCAACGGACCCGATTCGCATCAGGAGGCTCCGGCGACGGTGCTGAACTCGCTGATGTCGATCACGGCGGCGGGTGGCGCCCTCGGCATCCCGGGCCTCTACGTCACGGGCGACCCGGGCGGAGTGGACGACGCGGCGAAGGAGGGCTCGCTCTCGATCCGGCTGGGTCTGGGCTGGGCGAAGTCGCTGTCGTTCACCACGGGCCAGTGCCCGGTGATGAAGTACAACCGCCAGCTGATGATGGCGATCCTGCACGACCGGGTGCACATCGCGGACGCGGTGCAGGCCACCGCGATCACGCTCGACGAGGCTCCGCGCGGCTACGCGGACTTCGACAAGGGCGCGGCGAAGAAGTTCGTGCTGAACCCCAACGGGTACCTCGGCTGAGCGATCGGCGGGGTCCGCGCGATGCGGGCCCCGCCCTGCTCCCGGCCAGAATGAGGGGATGAGCGCGCACCGGCACGAGGCGACCGACTGGGACGACGCCCGGCGGCGCGCCGCCGAGGCGGTCGCGATGGGACCGGTCGTCGAGGTCCCGCTCCTCGCCGCACGCGGAGCGGTGCTCGCCGGACCCGTCGCGACGACCCGTCCGCTCCCGCACTACGACTCGTCGGCGATGGACGGCTGGGCGGTGCGCGGCGCGGGACCGTGGCGGCTCGAGGACGGGGTCGCCGCTCCGATCGTCACCGGCGGCGTCGTGCCGGACTGGTGCGACGCGGTCGTGCCCACCGAGCAGGGCCGCGTCGACGACGGCCTGCTCTCGAGCTCGGCGGTCCTGCCGCACGGGCGCCACGTGCGCCGCGCCGGGGACGAGGCCGCGCCCGGGACGGTGCTGGTCGGAGCCGGCACCCGCCTCACTCCTGCCCACCTCGCGCTGCTCGCGGTCGCGGGCGTCGACCGCATCGGCGTGCGTCGTCCGTGCCTCGTCGACCTCCTCCTCACCGGCGACGAGATCGACACCGAGGGGGCGCCCGCGGCCGGGCGGGTCCGCGACGCGTTCACCCCGCTCCTCCCCTCGTTCGTCGAGGGCGTCGGCGGAGCGGTGGGCGAGGTCGACCGGCTGCGCGACGACGACCACGCGATCGCCGCGCGGCTCTCGGCGGGGACGGCGCCGATCCGTCTGACGACCGGCGGGACCGGGCGCTCGCGGGCGGACGCCGTGCGGCGAGCACTGACCCTCGCAGGAGCCACGGTGCTGGTCGACGGCGTCGACATGCGTCCCGGTCACCCGACGATGCTCGCGGTGCTGCCAGGAGGCGCGCTCGTGATCGCGCTGCCGGGCAACCCCCTCGCGGCGCTGCTCGCCGCGCTGTCGTTCCTGCCCCCGGCGCTCGACGCCGCGGCCGGAGCGACGCCGCGCGTCCCCGGCACCGGAACACTGGGCGAGCCGCTCGGCAGGCCGTCGACGACGGTGCTCGTCCCCGTCTCGCGCGGCGAGGGCGGCTGGCGGGCCGCGGCGGGCATCCGCTCGCACATGCTCACGGGGCTCGCGGCCTCGGAGGCCGTCGCGGTGGTGCCGGCCGGCGGCGCGCAGGCCGGCGACCCGGTCCGCCTCCTGCCGCTGCCCTGGTAGCGGTCAGGCGACGGGCTCGAGCCGGACGACGACCGACTTCGACGTGGGCGTGCCGCTGATCCTGGCGGTCGAGTCGAGCGGCACCAGCACATTGGTCTCGGGGTAGTAGGCGGCCGCGCAGCCGCGCGGGGTGTCGTAGGCGACGGTCCGGAACTCCGGTGCGCGGCGCTCGACGCCGTCCTCCCACTCCGACACGAGGTCGACCATCGCGCCGTCGGCGATGCCGAGCGCGGCGAGATCCGAGGCGTTCACGAAGACCACGCGCCGCCCGCCGTGGATGCCGCGGTAGCGGTCGTCGCGGCCGTAGATCGTGGTGTTGAACTGGTCGTGCGAGCGCAGGGTCTGCAGCAGCAGCCGTCCCTCGGGCACGCGGGGGTACTCGAGCGGGTTCGCGGTGAAGCGCGCCCGGCCGGTCGCCGTCTCGAAGCGGCGCTCGTCGCGCGGCGGATGCGGGAGGACGAAGCCGCCGGGGGCGCTCACCCGCGCTTCGAAGTCCTCGAATCCGGGGACGACGTTCGCGATGTGCCCGCGGATGAGGCGGTAGTCCTCGCGCAGTGCCGCCCAGTCGACGACCGGGGCGTTCTCGCGACCCGCGAGCAGCCGCTCCGCGATCCCGGTGAGGATCGCCACCTCGGAGCGCAGGTGCTCGCTCGGCGGAGCGAGGCGACCGCGCGAGGCGTGCACGGCGCTCATCGAGTCCTCGACCGTGACCCGCTGCTCCCCCGTGGCACGGACGTCCGCGTCGGTGCGGCCGAGCGTCGGCAGGATCAGTGCCCGGCGCCCGGTGACGACGTGCGAGCGGTTCAGCTTGGTCGACACGTGCACGGTGAGCGCGAGCGAGCGCATCGCCGCCTCGGTCACGGCGGTGTCGGGGGTGGCGCGCGCGAAGTTGCCGCCGAGTCCCATGAAGACCCGCGCCGCTCCGTCGCGCATGGCGCGGATCGCCGCGACGGTGTCGGTGCCGTGCTTCCGCGGCGACGAGAACGAGAACTCCGCGTCGAGCCGGTCGTGGAAGACGTCCGGCATCCGCTCGAAGATGCCCATCGTGCGGTCGCCCTGCACGTTGGAGTGGCCGCGGACGGGGCAGACGCCCGCGCCGGGCTTGCCGATGCTGCCGGTGAGCAGCAGCACGTTCACGACGTCCTTGAGCGTGGCGACGGAGTGGCGGTGCTGGGTGAGTCCCATCGCCCAGCAGACGATCGTGCCCTCGGACGCGGCGATCAGCTCGGCGATCGCGCGGATCCGCGCCTCGTCGATCCCGCTGCCGACCTCGATCTCGGACCACTCGGCGCCGCGCAGCTCGTCGAGGTAGGCCTCGAGCCCGTCGGTGCTCTGCTCGATGAACGCGCGGTCGAACACCCCGCCGCGCAACTCCTCGAGGTCGAGCAGCGCCTTGCCGAAGCCCTGGAACAGGGCCTGGTCACCGCCGAGCCGGACCTGCAGGAAGTGGTCGGCGAGGGCGGTGCCTCCGCCGATCGTGCCGCGCACGGTCTGCGGGTTGTCGAAGCGGAGCAGTCCCGCCTCGGGCAGCGGGTTGATCGCCACGATCGTGCTACCGGCCCGCTTCGCGCGCTCGAGCGAGGTGAGCATGCGCGGGTGGTTCGTGCCCGGGTTCTGCCCGGCGACGATGATCAGCGGCGCGCGCTCGATGTCGCGGAGGCTGACCGACCCCTTGCCGATGCCGATCGTCTCGGTCAGCGCGGACCCGCTGGACTCGTGGCACATGTTCGAGCAGTCGGGGAGGTTGTTGGTGCCGAAGCCGCGCACCAGCAGCTGGTAGACGAAAGCGGCCTCGTTGGAGGTGCGGCCGGAGGTGTAGAAGATCGCCTCGTCCGGGCTCGCGCAGGCGCGCAGCTCCTCGGCGACGAGGTCGAGCGCCTGGTCCCAGCCGATCGGGCGGTAGTGGGTCGCGCCCTCCTCGAGCAGCATCGGCTCGGTGAGGCGGCCCTGCTGGCCGAGGGCGAAGTCGTCCCAGGTCTCGAGCTCGGCGAGCGAGTGCTGCGCGAAGAAGGCCGGGGTGACGGTGCGGAGGGTCGCCTCCTCGGCCACCGCCTTCGCCCCGTTCTCGCAGAACTCGGCGACGTGGCGCTTGTCGGCCTCGGGCCAGGCGCACCCGGGGCAGTCGAAGCCGGTCTTCTGGTTCACGCGGAGCAACGTCTCGGCGCTGCGCAGCGGACCCATCTGCTTCATCGAGATCTGCAGGGCGTGCGCGACTCCGGGGATGCCGACCGCACGGTGCTTGCGGGCGCCGACCGTGAGGCCTCGCTCGTCGATCGGAGTCTCTCGGGGTGCGGCGTCATCGACCATCCCTGCATGCTACGTCGCGCAGCCGGGGATCGGAGGGGCGCCCCGGTGTCGCGCGGCCGGTGCGAGGATGGACAGCACCGCTCGAAGAGGAGACCGACATGAGCCGCGCGAGCACGAGGACCCGACTGACCGCCGTCCGACTCGCGGAGCCGGACCGCCGCCGAGAGGACGTGCTCGCGGTCGAGGAGCCGCTCGAGATCCGCGTGGGGGGCCGCCGGTTCAGCGTGACGATGCGCACCCCGGGCGAGGACTTCGATCTGGTCGCGGGCTTCCTGGTCTCGGAGGGGGTGCTCACCGCGACCGACCAGCTCGCGGCGCTGCGCTACTGCGCCAGCGGCTCGGGTCCGGGCGAGAACACGTACAACGTCGTCGATGCGACCGTGCGCGGCGGGCGCGCGGCGGTGCTCCTGGAGCGGGAGCGATCGGTGTACACGAGCAGCTCGTGCGGAGTCTGCGGGCTCGCGTCGCTGGACGCGGTGACGACGGAGTCGGCGTGGACCGTCGACGAGGACGGGGTGGCGGCCTCGTCGGAGCTGATCGCATCGCTCCCGGATCGGCTGCGCGAGGCGCAAGCCCTCTTCGAGCGGACCGGCGGGGTGCACGCGGCGGGGCTGTTCGAGGCCGACGGCACGCTGCTCTGCCTCCGCGAGGACGTGGGTCGGCACAACGCGGTCGACAAGGTGGTGGGCTGGGGGCTGCGCGAGGGGCGGCTCCCGCTGCGCGGGACGCTGCTGCAGGTGTCGGGGCGCGCGTCGTTCGAGCTGGTGCAGAAGGCCGTGATGGCGGGGATCCCGCTGCTCGCGGCGGTCGGGGCGCCGTCGTCGCTGGCGGTGGACCTGGCGCGGCGGGCGGGTCTCACGCTGATCGGCTTCAGCCGCGGATCCGGCTTCAACGTCTACTCGGGCGAGGAGCGGGTGCGGGAGGGGTGAGCGGCGACCGCCGTCCGGCGGCGGCGGGTCTCTGAGGAGAAGTCACCGCACGGGTGGCTGCAGCCTGCTGATCGAGGAGGCCGCGCAGCGGGCGTATCGAGATCCACCATCAGCAGAGGACCTGACCTCAGCGCGGGGCTGCTGGCGGACGGGGGTCTCGATACGCCCCTGCGGGGCTGCTCGACCAGCAGGAGTCGTGCGGGGCTACTCGTCCAGCACGGGAGACGGTGCGCCGAAGTACGACGTCTCCCGGCTCAGGCGGACAGGAACTTCACGGCGACCGGGGCGAACGTCTCCCAGTACTGGAAGATCCCGCCGTGGCCGGAGTTCGGGTAGATGACGAGCTCGGACCCGGCGATGCGCCTGTGCAGATCGCGGGACAGCACCGACGGCACCATGCGGTCGTTGTCGCCGTTGGCGATGAGGGTCGGCTGGGTGATGATCGAGAGGTCCGACGGGGCGGAGCGGCCGAACCGCTGGATCGCCTTGAGCTGGGTGGTGAAGGCCTTGTTGCTGATCTTCTCGTCGCGATCCACCGTGCGCTCCTTCAGGCGTCCGACGAACTCCTTCGCCGCCTTCTTGCCGGCGGCGTCGCGGTTGAAGAAGAGGAACTCCTTGATGTCGGAGCGGGCGAGGACCGAGCGGACGAGGTCGTAGTAGGTGACTCCCACGACCTTGTCCATGTCCTTCCCGCCGCGCGGGCCGGTGCCGGTGAGCACCAGCCTGCGCACCAGCTCGGGGTGCTTCACGACGACGTCCTGGGCGATCATGCCGCCCATCGAGAACGAGAAGATGTCGATCGTGTCGTAGCCGAGGCCGCGGATGAAGGCGTACGCATCGTCGGCCGCCTCCTCGATCGTGCCCGGAACGGTGCCGCCGGACGCGCCGACGCCCTGCTGGTCGAAGGTGATCACGCGGCGGTTCTGGGCGATCGCATCGACGATGCGCGGGTCCCAGTTGTCGAGGGTCGCGGCCAGGTGCACGAAGAAGACGACGGGGACCGTCTCCTCCGGGCCGAGCTCGCGGTACGCGAAGGTCTTGCCGTGCGTGGTGATGCTCTTCGCGGGGGCGAGTGCGTAGGACGTGATGACGGGGTCTGCGGCGCTCATGGTGGGTGCTCCTTCTGGAACGGTCGCGCGGGGAGGGGTGGGGGTCAGAGGCCGAGGACGACGGTCTTGCCGCGGGCGCGGGACGAGTGCAGCGACTCCATCGCGGCGGGCGTCTCGTGGAAGGGGAACGTCGCTCCGACGACCGGGCGCAGGGCCCCGGCGTCGACGAGCTCGGTGATCCGGTCCAGCTGCTCGCCGCTGGCGCGCATGAAGAGGAACTCGTAGCCCACCCCCAGGTTCTTCGCCTGCCCGCGGATCTTGCGGCTGAGAGCGGCGACCGCGAGGCGCAGCACCGGGTTCATGCCGCTCGCCTTCGCGAAGGCGGGGTCGGGCGGGCCGGAGACGCCGACGGCCCCTCCCCCCGCGCCGGAGGACCCGGAGCGACTTCTCCGAGATTCTCGCCGCCGAGACTGTCGAGCACGAGGTCGTACCCGGAGAGCTCCTGCTCGAAGTCCTGCGAGCGGTAGTCGAGGACGACGTCGGCACCCAGCTCCCGGACGAAGTCGGCGTTGGCGGCGGAGGCCGTCGTCGCGACATGCGCGCCGAGGTGCTTCGCGAGCTGGATCGCGATGCTGCCCAGGCCTCCGGAGCCGGCGTGGATCAGCACCTTCTGACCGGGCTGGACCCGCCCCCTCTCGACGAGCGCCTGCCAGGCGGTCAGCGCGACCAGGGGCAGGGAGGCGGCGTCGACGGCGCTGATCGAGGACGGGGCGCGGGCCACGTCGGCCTCGTCGATCGCGATCCGCTCGGCGAAGGTGCCGATGCGGTGGTCGCGGGGGCGGGCGTAGACGTTGTCGCCGACCTGCACCCGGCGCACCTCGGCACCCACGCGCAGGACCGTGCCGGCGACGTCGTGCCCGAGGACGAACGGCGTCTTGTACGGGAGGAGCGTCGTGAACTCCCCCGCCCGGATCTTCTCGTCGAGCTGGTTGAGGCCGGCGGCCGCGACCTGCACGAGGACGTCGCGGGGGCCGACCACGGGCTCGGCGACGTCGGTCTCGTGGAGGGGCTGCTTGTAGGCGTCGAGGACGAATGCTCGCATGGGGGGTGTCTCCTGGTGAGGTGTGCGGGTCGCGGATCAGCGGCGGAGGAAGGTCCGGACGGCGTCGAGGACGGCGAGCCGGTTCTGGGGCACCGCTCCGTGGCCGGAGTCGGAGAAGACGATCACGAGAGCGTCGTCGAAGCGGCGGCGCAGCGGTTCGGTGTTCTCGGGCGGGACCATGCGGTCGGCATCGCCGTGCAGGATCAGCGCGGGCTGGGGGAACGTGCGTCCGGGTGCCGGCTGCCCGCCCCAGCGCTTCACCGCCTGCAGCTGGGCGCGGAGGACACCGAGCGGGACCGGACGGTCGCGGTCGGCCCGACGGCGCTTCAGCCGCGCGTCGTGCTCGACCGCCGCCCGGCGGCCGACCGGAGTGCGGGTGAAGAAGAGCAGAGCCGTGGGGTCGGTGGCGGTCAGCGCCCCTCGCAGGATGGTGCGGACCATCACGCCGGTCATCCGGGTGAGGCCCGGCCCGCCCTCCGGGCCGGTCGACGCGAGGACCACGCGGTCGACGAGGGCCGGTGCCCGCTCGAGGACCGCCTGGGCGACCATCCCGCCCATCGACTGGCCGAAGAGGTCGATCCGCTCGAGCCCCAGCGCCCCGACCGCGGCGATGAGGTCGTCGGCCGCCTCCTCGAAGGACCGTCGCACCCCGCCGCCCGAGCCGCCGACCCCGCGGTACCCGATCAGCAGGACCCGGCGCTCGGCGGCCAGCGGGTCGACGACCTCCGGGTCCCAGCTGTCGAGATCGGCGCCGAGGCGGGTGAGGGCGACGAGCGGAGGCACTCCGTCGCGGGCGGTGCCGAGGTCGCGGTACACGACGTCCTCGCCGCGCACGCGCAGTCGGCGCGTCGGTGCACCGAGGAAGGACGCCCGTCCCGCCTCCGCGTTCGATGACCCTGCCATGTCGATCCGGTCTCCTGTCCGATCCGGCGGCGGGAGGTGCTCCTCCCCGCTCATCCGAGTAGACTCAAGCATGAGCACACTCAGTAATTTTGTCAACGAGGAGTCGCATGGGTTCGGAGGAGAAGCCGCCGGGCCGTCGTGAGCGGGCGAAGGAGGACAAGCAGCGCCGCATCGAGCAGGCGGCGCGCGCGCTCTTCGCCGAGCGGGGAGTGGGCGGAGTGACCACCCAGCAGATCGCCGACCGCGCCGACGTGGCGATCGGCACGCTCTACCTCTACGCCGCGACGAAGGCCGAGCTGCTGGTCATGGTGCAGAACCGGAAGTTCGGAGCGGCCATCGACGACGGGCTCGCCGCCGCCCGGGCGCCGGCGAGTGACGCCCTCGAGAGGGTCCTCGCCCTGATCACGCCCGTCGTCGCCTGCGTCCGCGAGCATCCGGAGAACGGGCGGATCTATCTGCACGAGCTCGTGTCCGGCGACCCGGAGGAGGAGCACCGCCGCGAAGGCCTGGCCCTGTCGCAGCGGCTCGAGGAGGGGGTGGGCGGCATCCTGCGCCTGGACAGCAGGATCGACCGGCTCGATGCGGCGATCCGCGCCCGCGTGATCACGTCCGTCATCCACGTGACGACGACGGCGACCCTCCACCTCGGCGATCCGCTGCCGACCCTCCTCGCGCACCTCCGCCGCCAGATCGCCGTCGTGGTGCCGGGCCGGGGCGAGGGAGAACGGGTCGGAGCGCCCTGACGCGGAGGTGGGACGGACGCGGTCCCTCGTCGACGCGGGCCGCGAGCAGGGCGGAGCACCCCGGGCGTGGGCGGGTCTCGATACGCCCCTTCAGGGCTCCGCGACCAGCAGCTGGAACCGAGGTCGGGCCTGCGGACAAGAGCTGGTAACGCGGATGACGGCACTCTCGGACACGGGGGTCTCGATACGCCCCACGGGGCTACTCGACCAGCGAGGGGGCGAGGCGACCGACATCAGGAAGCGGACGGGCGAAGCCCCGTCCCCCACCGACCAGCCGCCACGCGCAGAGGGCCGCGACCCGGAATCGCGTGCCAGCGATTCAGGGCAGCCCGACGCACCCCGCTCCTGGGAACGCGACCACTTCGGAAGCCGACCGCGGGTCGTCTAGCGGCCCGCTAGACGACCGATAAGGACTGCCGGGCGATCTCGAGTTCCTCGTTGGTGGGGATGACGAGGACGGCGACGCGGGAGTCGTCGGTCGAGATGCGGCGGGCTCCGCGGTCGCGGGCCGCGTTGCGCTCGGGGTCGAGCTCGATGCCGAGGCCCTCGAGGCCGCGGAGGGCGCCGGCGCGGACCGCGGGGACGTTCTCGCCGACTCCGGCGGTGAAGACGATCGCGTCGACGCGGCCGAGCTGGGCGTAGTACGCGCCGATGTAGTGGCGGAGGCGGTGGTAGTAGACCTCGAGGGCGGCGGCGGCCTTCTCGTCGCCGGCCTCCGACGCCTCCTGCACGTCGCGCATGTCTCCGCGGCCGGAGAGGCCCAGGAGGCCGCTGCGGCGGTTGAGGACCGCGTCGAGCTCGTCGATCGAGAGGCCCGCCTTGCGGGCGAGGTGGAAGACGACCGCCGGGTCGAGGTCACCGGAGCGAGTGCCCATGACGAGCCCCTCGAGCGGGGTCATGCCCATGGAGGTCTCGACCGAGGCTCCGCCGTCGACCGCGCAGACCGACGCGCCGTTCCCGAGGTGGAGGACGATCGTCCTGAGATCGGAGCGGCGGCGGCCGAGGTAGGCGGCGGCGGCCTCGGACACGAACTTGTGCGACGTGCCGTGGAAGCCGTAGCGGCGGATGCGGTGCTTGTCGGCGAGCTCGGCCGGGATCGCGTACGTCGAGGCCTCGGGCGGCAGGGTGTGGTGGAACGCGGTGTCGAAGACGGCGACGTGCGGCACGTCGGGGAACGCCTTCTGCGCGGCCTCGATGCCCTCGAGGTTCGCCGGGTTGTGCAGGGGGGCGAGGTCGGAGAGGTCCTCGATGTTGATCTTGACGAGGTCGGTGACGACCGTCGCCTCGTAGAAGCGCTTGCCGCCGTGCACGACGCGGTGCCCGACCGCGACGGGCGGGAACTCCGACAGGCTCGGCCCGTTCTCGTCGAAGGCGCGGATCATGGCGTCGAAGCCGGCCGTGTGGTCCGGGATCGGACCCTCGATCTCGATGCTCTCGCCGTCGCGGGTGTGCTTCGTGCGACCCGTCTCCTCGCCGATCCGCTCGACGAGGCCGCTCGCGAGCGTCTCCTCCGTCGTCATCTCGATGAGCTGGTACTTGAACGACGACGAACCGCTGTTGACGACGAGGACGACGGACATGAGGGGACTCCTGGGGGTCGGGGTCGGAGGGGCGGCGACGCGGGTGGCGTCAGCGCACGACGGGGATGGCGGAGGTGGGCGGCACGATCGCCTGCGTCGCGGCCTGGATGGCCGTGATCGCGACGGTGTTGACGATGTCCTGGACGAGGGCGCCGCGGCTGAGGTCGTTGACGGGCTTGCGGAGGCCCTGCAGGACGGGGCCGATCGCGACGGCTCCGGCCGAGCGCTGGACCGCCTTGTAGGTGTTGTTGCCCGTGTTGAGGTCCGGGAAGATGAACACGGTGGCGCGGCCGGCGACCTGCGAGCCGGGCATCTTCGAGGCGGCGACGGCGGCGTCGGCTGCCGCGTCGTACTGGATCGGACCCTCGACCAGCAGGTCGGGACGGCGCTCGCGCACCAGCGCCGTCGCGGCGCGCACCTTCTCGACGTCGGCCCCGGCCCCGCTCTCGCCGGTGGAGTACGAGAGCATCGCGATGCGCGGATCGATGCCGAACTGCTGCGCGGTCTCGGCCGAGGAGATCGCGATGTCGGCCAGCTGCGCCTCGGTGGGATCGGGGTTCACCGCGCAGTCGCCGTAGACGAGCACGCGGTCGGCGAGCGCCATCAGGAACACGCTCGAGACCACCGAGACGCCGGGGCTGGTCTTGATGATCTCGAAACCGGGGCGGATGGTGTGCGCCGTCGTGTGCGCGGCGCCCGAGACCATGCCGTCGGCGAGGCCGAGCTGCACCATCATCGTGCCGAAGTACGAGACGTCGGTGACGGTGTCGAAGGCGTGGTCGTAGGTGATGCCCTTGTGCGCGCGGATGCGGGCGTACTCCTCGGCGAACCGCGCGCGGTGCTCGGGGTCGAGGACGCTGAGCACGCGTGCGCCGTCGATGTCGACGCCGAGGCCCGCGGCCCGGCCGCGCACCTCCGACTCCTCCCCCAGGATCGTCAGGCGCGCGATGCCGCGCTTGAGCACGGTGGCCGCGGCGCGCAGGATGCGGTCGTCGCCGCCCTCGGGCAGCACGATGTGGCGGTCGGCGATGCGGGCGCGCTCGATGAGCCCGTACTCGAACATGAGCGGCGTGACGACGTCGGACCGGCCCACGTCGAGGAGGGTCAGCAGCTCGACCGCGTCGATCGCCTCCTCGACGAGCGCGAGGGAGGTGTCGCGCTTGCGCGGCGAGTCGGCGGCGAGGCGCCCGCGGGCGGCCGTGACGCGCACGGCGGTGTCGTACGTGCCGAGCTCGGTCATGATGATCGGCAGCGGGGTGTCGACGCCCTCGATCAGGCGGACGATCGGCTCGGGCAGCTCGAAGCCGCCGTTGAGGATGATCGCCGAGACGGTCGGGAAGTTGCCGGAGGCGTGCGCCATGATCACCGCGAGCACGACCTCGGGCCGGTCGCCCGGGACGATGACGACGCCGCCCTCCATGAGGCGCGGGAGCACGTTGACCATCGACATGCCGGCGACGACGACGCCGAGCGCCTCGCGGCCGAGCAGCTCGGGGTCGCCGGCGACGACGACCCCGTCGACCGCCTCGACGAGCCGGGACACGCTGGGGGCGACGAGGAACGGATCCTCGCGGATGGCCCAGACGGGGACGCCCGCGGGCAGTCCCCCGCGGATCGCCTCGACGGCGGCGGGGGCGGTGGCGGGATCGGCGCGGTTGGCGATGACTCCGATGAGCGTGGCGTGCGCGGTGCGCAGTTCGACCGCGGCGAGCTCGGTGATCTGCCGCATCTCCTCCGGGGTGCGCGCGGGCGCCTGGCCCAGCTGCTCGCTCCGGGACACGTCGCGCCCGGTGAGGACCAGCAGGACGGGGGCCCCGAGGTTGGCGGCGATGCGGGCGTTGTAGCCCAGCTCGGTGGGGCTGCCGACGTCGGTGTAGTCGGAGCCGAGGATCACGACGGCGTCGCACTGCGCCTCGACGCCCTTGTAGCGCTCGACGATGCGCGAGAGGGCGGCCTCGCCGTCGGCGTGCACGTCCTCGTAGGTGACGCCGATGCAGTCGTCGTAGGCGAGACCTGAGTCGGAGTGGCCGAGCAGCATCTCGAGCACGTAGTCGGGCTCGGAGGTGGAGCGGGCGATGGGGCGGAAGACGCCCACCCGCTGCACCTGGCTGCTGAGCATGTCGAGGACGCCGAGGGCGACCGTGGACTTGCCGGAGTGACCTTCAGCGGACGAGATGTAGATGCTCTGGACCATCGGAGCCACCCTACCGACGGGGCCCGCGGCGAGACTGGGCAGTCGCTCCAGGATGGGAGAGCGTGCACGCGGGGCGGGCTGGGGAGGAGCCGTGCGGTCCCGTTAACGGAGGAAGACCCCCCGCGCACCCGCCAGAGCCCGGTTACCCTTGCTGCGTTTCCGCCCTGGGGGAGTTGGCCTGGATGGCGCCACGCGGGGAGCCGGGAGACAGTCTAACCCGATCCGCGGGAGGTGACGAGCGCCCCGTGGTCTGCAGCGGGCCTCGGTTCCGTGTAGTGTGCATGAGGTCGCGATCACGGTCGCGCCTGGAGGATTCGCCTAGTGGCCTATGGCGCACGCTTGGAAAGCGTGTTGGGTGAAAGCCCTCGGGGGTTCGAATCCCCCATCCTCCGCCGAACGGTGTCCGTCGCTCTCGCCAGCACGGGCACCGTTCTCCTTTTCCCGCGGGGACCGGTGGCGAGGGTCGGAACCGCGTCGGCGGTCGATACGCGTCAACGGGCGACGCGGATCAGCGGGCGATGCGGACGAGCCACTCCTCGAGCAGCATCCGCTCGGCGTCGCTCAGCACGTCGACCGTGCCCAGCGCCGCGCGCAGGGCGACCGCGTGGGCGACGAGGGCGCGGGCCGCGGGATCGGTCGGTCCCGCCTCCGACGTCGTGATGGCCGCGAGGACCGCATCGCGGGAACGCGAGGACAGGTCGTCGTCGCCGTCGTGGCCGGCGGTGAGCGTCAGAGTGCAGCCGAGGGCCGCCGACTGGAGCAGCCGGGCGGCGTGCTCGACATCGACGGTGAGCCGTCCGGCCTCCGCGACGGCGCGGACGTGCGCGAGCAGCGCACCGCGGGACAGGCGCGCCGCCTCCGACTCCTCCCCCGGCCGGGCGGTGAACATCAGGGCGTAGACGTGCGGCTGCGCGAGTCCGAAGGCGACGTGCTGGTCCCAGGCGGCGCGGAGTGCGTCGACGGGATCCTCCGGGGCGTCGCCGCGCTCGAACTCGGCCAGGGCGTCGGCGACGCCCGCGGCGACGACGGAGTCGAGCAGTCCGCGGAGGTCGCCGAAGGTGCGGTAGATGGTGGGCGCCTGGACGCCGGCCGCCGAGCTGATCGCGCGGGTCGAGACGGCGTCGCGGCCCCCCTCGGCCAGCAGCTCGGCGGTCGCCCGGAGGATGCGGTCTCGGGTGCTGAGGCTCTCGGTCACGAGGAGTGACGCTAACACGCGGGCGTTAGCGGGGTCCTCCGGCGCGGGTCGATCTCGATACGCGCGCTGCGCGCGCTCCTCGATCAGCAGGTGGTGCCCGCAGGGCCGCCACCCCCTGGAGGGGCGCCCGCAGGGCCGCCGCCCGCCCTCGTCGAGGCGCCCACAGGGCCGCCGCCGCTGACGGGGTCGGCTGCAAGGCGGACGAGGAAGCGATACCGGCGGTATCGCGACCGAGGACAACGCCGCAGACGGCCCCGTCAGCGGCGGCGGCGGCCCCGTCAGCGGCGGCGGCGGGCGGTGCCGAAGATGCCTCGGACGACCTCGCGGAGCAGGGTCTTGCCGACCGAGGACTCGAGGACCTGTTCGACGACGCCCTTGTCGGCGCGGGAGGTGCGGCTGCGGGTCGTCGGCGCGGTGCGGCGGCGGGTGCGCTCGGCAGCGGCGTCGGCGCGGCGCTCGGCGGCCTCGCGCTCCTTCTCGCGGCGGGCCTGCTCCTTCGCGAGGCGGGCCTCCTCCTCGGCGCGCTCCTCGGCGGCGAGGCGCTCCTCCTCCGCGTCGGCGGCGGCGTCGAGCCGACGGGTGAGGATCTCGCGGGCGGAGTCGCGGTCGAGCGCGGTGCCGTAGCGCGCGAGCAGCGGGGAGCGCTGCACGCTCGCCTCCCGCTCCGACTCCGGGGTCGGCGACATCGAGCCCTGCGGAGCGCGCAGACGCGTCCAGGCTACCGGGGTGGGGGCTCCGCGCTCGTTCATGACCGTCACGATCGCCTCGCCGATCGGCAGGGCCTGGAGCGTCTCGCCGAGGTCGTAGTCCGACTCCGGGTACGTGGACACGGTGGCTCTCAGCGCCTTCGCGTCGTCGGGGGTGTGGGAGCGCAGCTGGTGCTGGATGCGCGAGCCGAGCTGCGCGAGGACGTCGCCCGGGACGTCCTTGGGCGTCTGCGTGACGAAGACGATGCCGACCCCCTTCGAGCGGATGAGGCGCACGGTCTGGGTGATCGCCGCGAGGAAGTCCTTCGACGCGTCGCGGAAGAGCAGGTGCGCCTCGTCGAAGAAGAAGACGAGCTTCGGGCGGTCGAGGTCGCCCACCTCGGGCAGGTCGTTGAAGAGGTCGGCGAGCAGCCACATCAGGAACGTCGAGAAGAGCGCGGGCCGGTCCGCGACTCCGGGGACCTCGAGCAGGCTCACGACGCCGCGGCCGTCGGCGGTGGTGCGGAGGAACTCGGCGGTGTCGATCTCGGGCTCGCCGAAGAACACGTCGGCGCCCTGGTCGGCGAACGCGATGAGCTCGCGGAGGATGACGCCCGCGGTGGCCTTGGACAGACCGCCCAGCTCGGCGAGCTCCCTTGCCCTCGTCGCCGACGAGGTAGGTGAGCACGGCGCGCAGGTCCGAGAGGTCGACGAGCGGGAGGCCCTCGCCCTCGGCGTAGTGGAAGACGAGGCCGAGGCTCGACTCCTGGGTCGCGTTCAGACCCAGGACCTTCGACAGCAGCAGCGGGCCGAAGCCGGTGACGGTCGCGCGCACGGGGATGCCCGTGCCGATGCCGCCCAGGGCGAAGAACTCGGCGGGAGACGCGTCCGCCCGCCACTCCTGGCCGATGGTTCGGGTGCGGGCGAGGAGCTTCTCGTCGGCGGTGCCGGGGGTCGCGAGACCCGAGAGGTCGCCCTTGATGTCGGCGGCGAACACCGGGACTCCGGCGGCCGAGAGCTGCTCGGCGAGGACCTGCAGCGTCTTGGTCTTGCCGGTGCCGGTCGCGCCCACGACGAGACCGTGGCGGTTGAGCATGCCGAGCGGCAGGCGGACGGGGACGTCGGGACGGGCCTCGCCGTTGACGAGGGCGCCGAGCTCGAGGACCGGGCCGGCGAAGGCGTAGCCGGCGCGGACGGCGTCGACGGACGATTCGGCGAGGGGGCCCGGGGCCGCCGGAGCCGCCTCGGGAGCCGCGTCGCCCTGCACCGCCTCGACGAGCCGGACGTCGTCGACGACCGCGCTCGCCTCCTCCGGACCCGAGACGGCGCCCAGAGCCGCGGCGGCCGCCTCGGCGCGCTCGAGGGCCCGAGCCGCCTCGGCCTGCAGTGCGCGGGCGGCCTCGAGTGCCGCTCGCGCCTCGTCCCTCGCCGAGGCGAGCCCGTCGTCGTTGGTCATGCGCTCAGCCTAGGGTCGCGTGTCCTCGCGGACGTGCCAGGCCTGGCCGTACCCGCCCTCCTCGATCGGGCGCGCCATCAGCTCGAGGAACGGAGCCGCGTCGAACGCCTCGGGACCGAGCACCCCCGCGCCCGACCAGGCGCCGGTGGCGAGCATCTCGAGGGCCACGACGGGGTTCAGCGCCGTCTGCCAGACCACGCACTGGGCGCCGTACTCGGCCATCGTCCACTCGTTGTCGCTCACGTGGTAGAGGTACACCTCGCGGTGGGCGCCGTCCTTCGTGCCGCTGACCCACAGGCCCGCGCAGGTCTTGCCGGTCATGCGGGGGCCGATGCCCGCGGGGTCGGGCAGTGCGGCCGCGACCACGTCGCGCGGAGCGACCATCACGGGGCCCTCCGAGGAGCGCACCCGAATCGGCTCGACGCCGTCCAGGCCCAGCAGGTGCAGAGTGCGCAGGACGCCGATGAACTGCTCGCCGAGCCCGTACTTGAAGGTGACCCGCTTCGCCTCGAGCCAGCGCGGCATGAGGAGCACCTCCTCGTGCTCGACGTTGACGCACTCGACGGGGCCGATGCCCTCGGGGAACTCGAACACCTCGGGCTCGGAGAAGGGCGGCGTGGTGAACCAGCCCCGTCCCTCCTCGTAGACCACCGGCGGGTTCAGGCACTCCTCGATCGTCGTCCAGATCGAGAAGGAGGGAGCGAAGACCTCGGCCCCGCTCTCGTCGCGCACCACGAGGTTCGCCCCGTCGCGCACGCCCAGCTCGTCGATCTCGTCGAAGAGGTGGTCGGAGGCGTAGCGGGCGAAGACGTCCGAGAGGCCGGGCTCGACGCCCATGCCGACGAGGGCGAGCCGCCCGCGCGACTCCCACTCCCCCGCCGCCTCGAACTGCTCGTCGCCGAGCTTGACCCCCGTCTGCGCGTGCGGCTCGTCGGGGTGCGGGCGCGACAGGCTCATGGCCATGTCGACGTAGTCCGCTCCGGCGGCGAGCGCTCCGGCGAAGATCGTCGGCACGAATTTGGGCTCGACGGCGTTCATCACGTGGGTGGCGCCGTGAGCGCGCGCCACGGTCTCGACGCTCTCGGCGTCGGAGGCGTCGATGCGGGCGGCGACGAAGCGGTCCTCGACTCCCTCGACGCCGTGGCGCTCGGCGATCCAGGCGACGGTGCGCTCGGCCCGGGCGAGCTCGTAGTCGCAGACGATGACCTGCTCGAAGAAGGTGCGACGGGCGGCGATCCGGGCGAAGGCGTCGCCGACGCCGCCGGCGCCGACTAGGAGGATTCTCATGCCCCCACCGTAGCGACGGATCGCGTCGTCCACCACGTCGATGGCCGCTGAGAACATCGCTGAGGCGGCCCGTGGGCCACCGATTCCGTCACTCCGGCGCCCCCGCACCCCGCTCGAGCAGGCGGATGAAGCGCGACAGCCGCTCGAGCCCGACGAGCGAGGTGGGCAGCGAGGCGGCGAGCGCCGGCGAGTGCACGAGGTAGGCCGCCCACTTCGCGCGGGAGATCGCCACGTTCAGCCGATTGGACAGGAGGAGGAACTCGAGCCCGCGCGGGACGTCGGCGCCCGAGGACGCCGCGAGGGAGACGATCGCGACCACCGCCTCGCGTCCCTGGAAGAGATCGACGGTGCCCACGGCCGTCTCGTCGAGCCCCGCCGCGTCGAGGGCGGCGCGCAGCAGACCGCCCTGCGCGTTGTAGGGCGCGACCACGATCACATCGGCCGCGGTGAGGCTCCGCTCGCCGTGCTCGTCGACCCAGGTGCGGCCGATCATCGACCGGGCGATCTCGACGACGCGACGGGCCTCGTCGGGCGAGGACGTGGTGTCGCCGGCGTGCACGACCGGGACGGAGTGCAGGCCCGGCCTGACGCCCTCGAGGCGGCGCTCCTCCGGCGCCCGCGACGTCAGGGCGCCCTCGTAGGACAGCTCGGACACGGCGGCGGCGAGCTCGGGGTGCATCCGGTAGGTCTGCGCGAGGAAGTAGCCGTACTCGGCGGGCAGCACGTCGTGGCCGTCGGCCAGCCAGCCGAGCGCCGACTCGTCCACCGGCTCCGGGTGCGAGCCCTGGCTGACCTGGGGCAGCTGCTGCGGATCGCCGAGGAGCAGGAGGCGCTCGGCCGCGAGCGCGCTCGCGATCGTGGGCGCGAGCGAGAACTGGCCCGCCTCGTCGACGACGAGCAGGTCGAGGAGCGGCGGGGCACCGTGCCCGCGTTCGCGAAGGTCCACGCGGTGCCGCCGACGACGCAGCCGCCACCCTCGGCGAGCACCGCGGCGAGCGCCGCTCCGTTCTTCACGGGCGCCCAGGCGACCGCCTCGAGCGCCTCGGCCGAGGTGCCGTTCTTGGGCACCTTGGCGACGCGCGACGGATCGACTCCTCGGCCCACGACCGCCGTGAGCACGTTCTCGACGACGGAGTGGGACTGACCCACGACGCCGACGCGCCAGCCGTGCTCGCGCACGAGGTGGGCGATGACGTGCGAGCCGACGTAGGTCTTGCCGGTGCCGGGCGGGCCCTGCACCGCGAGGGTGGCCCGGTCGAGCCCGAGCAGGGTCTCGACGACGGCACCGATCACGTCGTCGCCGTCGACCGGGGCGACCGCGGCGGGCGGCCTCCGACGCAGCACGTCGAGCGCGGGATCGGGCAGGAGCTCAGGCAGCGCGTCGAGCACCTCGCGGCCCCACTCCGCGATCGCCTCGGGCTGCGGGGCCGCCCGAGGCGGCGGCGCGGGCGCCAGCGCGACGGGGGTGTCGTCGTGCGGGTCCTCCCCCGCCCTCAGCCCCTCCTTGAGCAGGAGGACGATGCGCTCGCCGTCGTCGTCGACCGCGAGGATCTCGGACCGGTCGGACGCGCCGCGCAGCCCGGGTCCGGGCGACGGCGCTCCGGGCGGCGGCGGGGCGTCGTAGACGAGGTAGGGCGAGGATCCGGTGCCGAGCCTGCTCCCCGGCGCGAGTCGGCCGAGGATCCGCAGCTCGCGCGACTGCGTGCGCGCCTTCGGGAGCTTCGACCAGTCGCGGACGACCTCGACCCGGTCGATCATCACGACGTCGCGGACGTCGGCCCATTCGTCGAGGGGCTGGCGGAGGCGGTCGAAGTGCTCCTGCCAGAAGGTCTTGGCCTCGCGGCGGTGGTAGTCGATCGCCGCGCCCGCGAGGGCCAGGGCGGTCTGGTCGGCCGTCCGCTCCCACGGCTCGACGCCCGCCACCTGCTCGAGCAGGGCGACGGCCGTCGGATCGGGCTCGCGCGGAACCGGGAGGTCGACCTCGACGAGCGGCAGGGGCTCGTCGCGGGGCGGCGCGAGCGACAGCAGCCAGTCGCGCAGGCGCAGGGTGGAGCGGCAGTCGTAGGCGTTGTACTCGGCGACGAGATCGAGCTCGCGCTGACCCTTCACGGGGTCGTCGGCGAACGCGGCGCGCGCCTTCACGTAGACGTCGATGCTGTCGGCCGCGTTCGTCACTCCGGACGCGTCGCGCTGCTCGGACCCCATGTAGAGAGGCTCGAGCTTCTTGATGGAGTAGCTGCGCGAGCCCACCCGGAGCCCCCGCCGCACCACCGGGTAGAGGTCGACGAGCACGCCGTCGCGCAGCAGCTGGTCGACCTCCTCCTCGCCGACGCCGTGGCGCAGGGCGAGCGAGAGCAGGTGCGTGCGCTCGTAGGACGCGTAGTGGTAGACGTGCATCCGGGGGTAGCGGGAGCGGCGCTCGCGCAGGAACGCGAGGAAGTCGACGAGCGCCCGCCGCTCGGCGCCGAGGTCGTGCGCCCAGAAGGCCGTGAACCCCTCCTGGTCGTCGACCATGCCGAACAGGTAGTCGAGGCCCCACTCGCGGTTGTCCTCGGTGTGCAGCGGGTCGCCCTCGAAGTCGAAGAAGAGGTCACCCGGGTCGGGAGCGGGCAGGGCGGCGAGCACGGAGGCGTCGACGACCTCGACGGCGGGCACCGGCGAGGACTCGGACAGCACCTGGAGGCGCGCCTGCGCCCGGAGGGCGTCGAGGGTGCCGGCCCCCATCCCCGGGACCGGGCTGTCGTGCTCGGCGAGCGCGTCGAGGGTCGAGACCCCGGCCGCCACCAGCTTCGCCCGCTGGTCGAGCCGCATCCCGGCGACGAGGATCGGATCGCGGTGCGCCTGCACCTCGGGAGCGCAGACGGGGCAGCGCCCGCAGGCCGCGTAGCGCGGGTCGCCCCAGGCGAGCGGCTCGTCGGCAGCCAGGCGCTCGTCCAGCACCGCGCGCAGGCGCGCCCGCTGCACGCGCTGGACCGGCGCGATGGACGCCAGCTCGTGGCTGGTGACCGTGCCGTCCCCGAGCACGAGGTGCACCTGCTCGCCGACGCGGATCCCGCGGGCGCTCATCTGCTCGGCGTAGGCGGCCAGCTGAAGCAGCGCCGGGATCTTGGCGTGCCGGGCGAGCTTGGTGTCGTAGACCTCGTACGCGCCGTCGGCGGTGCGGAGGAGGAAGTCGGAGAAGCCGATGAACGCGCCGTCGAAGAACGTGGCCTGGAACAGGACGTCGACCCCGGCGCGCATCGCCTCGACGGCGGCGTCGGCCGCGGCCGTGTACCCCGCGGGCTCGGGCCGCTCGAACTCGAGGACGTCGTGGGTCCGCTTCAGCTCGGCCAGGAAGCGGTGCTCGTGCTCGTCGCCGAGGACGGCGGTGCGGTCGAGCATCGCGTCGACCACGGGGTCCAGCCGCGGCGACCGGCCCAGCATCGCGTCGAAGCGCCGGAGCACCGCCCACTCGCAGGCCGCCCAGTTCGAGAGGTCGGTGGGGCTCGTGACCACGCGGCCGGCCTCCAGGTACATGCGACTCCCTCCGTGCCGCCGGGCGGCGGACGCCTCCAGGCTAGGGCGACCCTCCGACACCGGGTCGTGGGAGGGTGGACGGGTGACCAGGACGCGCTTCGAGATCATCCCGTCCGACGACATCGCCGAGCGGGCCCGCCGCGCGTTCGCCGAGCCGCCCGCGATCACCCTGACCGTCACGAGCCTCCCGCAGCACGGCACCGAGCGGACGCTGGACGCGGCCGTCGAGCTCGCCGCACTCGGCTTCCGGGTGGTTCCGCATCTCGCCGCGCGCAACGTCGAAGGGCGCCCGGCCCTCGAGCGGGCGCTCGGCCGGCTCGGCGACAGCGGCATCGACGAGGTGTTCGTCGTGTCGGGTGACGCGAAGAAGGCGAGCGGGACCTACTCGACGAGCCTGGAGCTCCTCCGCGACGCCGTCGAGATCACGCCTGACCTGGCCGTCGGCATCGCCGGGTACCCGGAGGGGCACCCGCACCTCTCGGACGAGAGCATCCTGACGCACCTGCGCGAGCGGGCGCCCTTCCTCCGCTCGATCGTCACGCAGATGTGCTTCGACGTCGACGCCGTGGTGCGCTACGCCGAGCTTCTCCGGGCGGAGGGCATCGAGGCGGAGCTGTGGGCCGGGGTGCCGGGACCGGTCGAGCGGGCGAAGCTGCTGAGCCTGGGCGCAAGGATCGGCGTGGGCTCCTCGCTGGGGTTCCTGAAGCGGAGCACCTCGGTGGCGGGCGGCCTGCTGCGCGGCCGGCGGTTCGATCCCACCGCCTTCGTCTCCTGACTCGAGGAGGCCGCGGGCGACCGGCTCCACGGGCTGCACGTCTACACGTTCAACGAGCTCGACGGGCTCGCGCCGCTCGGCTCCTGACCAGGACCTGTTGAACACGATCTCGCGAGCTCCGCTCGGCCTGATCGCACGATCTGCGGCGTCGGAACCCTCGGTCGATGCCCGCATCGACCTTCGGCTTCCTCCTTGCAGCTCGCACGACCAGGCCGTGCTCGCGACGGCGATCTCGTGTTCAACAGGCCCTAGCGCACGTCCGAGCGCTTGACCCAGATCGGCGGATGCGGCAGCTCGCTCTCGCTGCGCAGGCGCCCGGCGAGCGGGGCCCAGACGACGAGCGCGACTCCGACGCCCAGGAGCAGGCCGCCGATGGTGTCGCTCAGCCAGTGCGCGCCGAGGTACGTGCGGCTGGCCATCATGGCGACGGAGTAGAGGAAGCCCGCGATCCAGACCCAGACCAGCGGGAAGACCAGCGCGAGCACCATCGCGGTCGTCGCCGCGTTCGCCGTGTGGCCGGAGGGGAACGAGCCGTAGTCGCTCGTGACCAGCATGTCCTCGGGGCGGGCGCGGCCGACGAGCTCCTTGACGAGCTGCGTCAGGCCGACGCTGACCAGGGCGGCGACGGCGTAGTACAGCGCGGCCCAGCGCCTGCGGAACACGAGCAGGACGGCGACGATGGCCAGCGGGATGATCGCCGTGCCGGTGATGCCCGCGCCGACCGTGTTCATGACGAGGGCCGGGATGTCCCAGACGTTCGAGCGGTGCTCGACGATCTCGTCCATCCACTCGACGTCGAAGCCGAAGGCGGTGGTCGGGCGGTAGGCGATCATGATCGCCAGGATCACCGTGAGGAGCAGGGCGATCGACGCCGAGATGAGCGGCCAGCGACGCGAGACGCGGTGCGCGACCTCCTGCGTGAGGACCTTGGTCGCCGCGGGATCGGCGGACGGGGCGGACGTCCCCATCCGCTCGCGCTGCACCGCATCGGGGCTCGCGGAGGCGGGCTCGGTCGTCGATCGGTTCTCGCGGTTCACCATCCCGACATCCTCCCCCGCCGGACGTTCACGTGCAGGGGCTTGCGCGCGGGGCGCGGAGCCGCCGCGTCAGTCCTGCAGCGCCGCCACGGTGCGCGGCCGCACGATCAGCCAGAGCGCCAGGATCGAGATCCCCGCGGTCGTCATCATCACCAGCGCCATCGGGATCGCGGAGGAGGCACCGAAGATCCCCGAGATCGGCGAGAGGATCCCCGCCATGCCGAAGTTCACGGCGCCCAGCAGCGACGCCGCGGTGCCCGCCTCCTTGCCGTGGTTCACGAGTCCGAGCACCTGCACGCACGGGAAGCTGAAGCCGCACGACGCGATGAAGAGCCACAGCGGCACCAGCGTGCCCCAGAGTCCGAAGCCGAGCGCGTCGAAGAGCGCGATGAGCCCGGCGGTGGTGAACAGCGAGATCGTGGTGATCGCGAGGATCCACTGCGGGCCGACGCGGCGGCTGAGCCGCGAGGACGCCTGGACGCCCACGACCACTCCGAGCGAGTTGACGGCGAAGAGCAGGCCGTACTGCTGCGGATCGAAGCCGTAGAGGCCCTGGAACAGGAAGGCCGAGCTGGAGAGGTAGGTGAAGAGGCCGGCGAAGGTCATGCCGCCGATGAGCGCCACTCCCACGAACTGGCGGTCGCCGAGCACGGAGCGGTAGCGCTGCAGCAGCGAGCGGCGGTCGCGGTCGCCCCGGGCGGTGCGGGGGCGGGTCTCGACGATGAGGAGGGCGACGGCGATCATCACGACGAGGCCGTAGGCGGCGAGGAACACGAACACGCCGCGCCAGTCCATGACCAGCAGCAGCTGCGAGCCGATCACCGGGGCGAGCACGGGCGCCAGGCCCGAGACCAGCGCCAGGCGGGAGAGCATCAGGACCAGCGGACGCCCGCCGAAGAGGTCGCGGACCATCGCCATCGCCACGACACCGCCGGCCGCTGCTCCCGCGCCCATCAGCACGCGGAACACGCCGAGCCAGACGATGTCGGGGGCGAACGCGGCGCCGATGCAGGTGAGCACGTGCACCGCGGTGGCGAGGATCAGCGGCAGGCGCCGGCCGACCGCGTCGCTCCACGGGCCGACGATCAGCTGGCCGAGGGCGAAGCCGAGCGTCGTGCCCGTCAGCGTCAGCTGCACCGCCGCCTCCGACACGTTCAGCTCGTCCTGCAGCACCGGGAAGGCGGGGAGGTAGAGGTCGATCGTGAACGGCCCGAGCGCGGTGAGCGCTCCCAGGACGATGACGTAGACGAGGCGCTGACGGGTGGTCAGAGCGTCGCCGGGGTGGCGGTGGACGGGGACGGAGCCGGTGGGCGTCGGGGCGACGGTGGTCACGGAGGCCTTCCTGCGCGAGGCGCGGGGAGCGGGGCGGAATCGTGCGGGAGCGGCGCCGGAACGGCCGCGAGGAGCGGCGCGGGATGCTCGCATCCCTGCACCGCTCCTCACGCTAACCGCCGCGGGCGCTCCTGCACTCACCCTCGATCGAATTGATTCGACTATCAGTTCATCCGGGGACGTGATCGACGGGGCTCGACGCCGTGAGCGCTCTCATCCGACCCGCAGCAGTGCGACCCCCTGGGGTGCCAGCGTGACGGAGTCGGCGCGCTCGCCGGACAGCACGTCGACTCCTGCGATCGGCACGACGGCGTCGGAGCGGCCGTGGTTGATCGCGAAGACGAGCGCGCCGCGGCGCACGAGCTCCACTCCCTCGATCGGCTCGGCGACGACGCCCTCCACGCCCGCGTCGGCGAGCGCGCGCTCGACGACGGTGCCCAGGAGCTCGGGCGCGGGCCAGGTGGCGACGTACCAGGCGGATCCGCCGCCGGTCGTCTCGCGCCGCGTGATCGCCGGCCAGCCGTCGAGGTCGTCGGTGAAGCGCGCGAGCACCTCGGCGCCCTCGGCGTGCAGGTACTCGCGCCAGCGGGTGACGACGCCCTCCAGCGAACCGGTGACCGTCGAGTCGGGCAGCTCGTCCGAGAAGGCGTCGGCGGAGGCGAGCGGAGCGAACTCCTCGACGCGCACGCCGAGCGTCGACTGCAGCGCGCCGAGGTAGCCGCCCTCGGTGATGTGCGCGTCCTCGTCGGTGATGCCGCTCTGGAACGTCGTGACGAGGTGCCCGCCGCCCTCCGCGTACGCGGCGAGGCCGGCCAGATCCTCGGCCCGGGCCGCGAAGAGTGCGGGCGCGACGACGAGGTCGTAGCCGTCGAACGGCCCGGAGGCGCGCACGAAGTCGACCGTGACGTGACGGCGGGTGAACTCGCGGTGCCACGCGGTGACGTGCGCGGCGTAGTCGATCGCTCCCGGAGTCGCGTCCTGCTCGATCGACCACCAGCTGTCCCAGTCGAAGACGATCGCGACGCGGGACTCCACCTCGGTCCCGAGGATCTCGTCGAGGCGGCCGAGCTCGGCGCCCAGCTCCTCGACCTCGCGGAACACGCGGGTCTCGGGGCCGCCGTGCGGCACGAGCCCCGAGTGGAACTTCTCGGCGCCGGCGCGCGACTGCCGCCACTGGAAGAAGAGGATGCCGTCGGCTCCGCGGCCCAGCACCTGGTAGCTCCAGGCGCGCATCTGCCCGGGCTTCTTCGGCGCGTTGCTGCGGCGCCAGTTGACGGCGCTGGTGGCCTGCTCCATCAGCAGCCACGGGCGGCCCTCGCCGAGCGAGCGCATGAGGTCTCGCGCGACCGCGGCGGTGAAGGGCGCCTCCGGGTCGGCGGGATCGGGGTAGAGGTCGTCGGACACGACGTCGACGTGCGGGGCCCAGGCCCAGTAGTCGACGGGCTTGAAGAGCCCCATGAAGTTCGTGGTGATCGGAGTCTCGGGCGAGTACTCGCGCAGGATCTCCTTCTCGGCCAGGTAGCACTCGAGCAGCTGGCGGGAGGAGAAGCGGTCGAAGTCCAGGCGCTGGGTCGGGTTGGGCAGCGTCGGCATCGCCGCGGGAGGCCGCACCTCCTCGAAGCTCGAGTAGCGCTGCGACCAGAAGGCGGTGCCCCAGGCCTCGTTGAGCGCCTCGATGCTGCCGTACTTCGCGCTCAGCCACTCGCGGAACGCGAGGACCGCCGACTCGGAGTAGTCGTGCGAGACGTGGCAGCCGTACTCGTTGCCGATGTGCCACATCTCGAGCGCGGGGTGGCCGGCGTAGCGCTCGGCCAGCTTGCGCACCAGGCGCGCGGCGTAGCGGCGGTAGACGGGCGAGGACGGCGCGTACTGCTGGCGCGAGCCGACTCCGAGGACCACTCCGTCGGCGGTGACGGGCAGCATCTCGGGGTGCTCGTGGCTCAGCCACGGCGGCGGGGACGCGGTGGCGGTGGCGAGGTCGACGCGCACGCCGCCGGTGTGCAGGCCGTCGAGGACCTCGTCGAGCCAGGCGAAGTCGAACTCGCCGTCGCGCGGCTCCAGGTGCGCCCACGAGAAGACGCCCACCGTCGCGAGATTCACGCCGGCGCGGTTCATCAGTGTCACGTCCTCGGGCCACACCTCCTTCGGCCACTGCTCGGGGTTGTAGTCGCCTCCGTAGCGAACGGGCATGTGCTCTCTCCTTCGACCGCCGCAGCGGTGGTGCGGGCCGGGGCGCCGACGGTGGTGCCCGGTCCCGGTGGTTCTCCAGCAGGGTAAACGCTTACCGCCACCCTGCCCAAGCCCCGGCCGTCACGGGCCGAGCGGATGCAGCGGCGCGGCCAGCGGATTGGCGAGCAGGTGCTCGAACGCCAGCTCGGCCGCTCCGATCATCAGCAGGTCGCCGCCGAGCTCGGTGCGCGCGATGCGGACGGAGTCCAGCGCCACCCGGAACGGCCCGCCGTGCGTCAGGCGCTCCTCGAGGAACCCCGGCGCCACGCCGACGAGGGCGCCGAGGAACCCGCCGAGCACGACCAGCTGCGGGTTGAAGATGTTGACGACGTTGCGCAGCGCCACCGCGAGGTGGCCGAGCTGGCGCTCGACCTCGGCGCGGACGGCCGGGTCGTCGGAGGCGGCGAGCGCCTCCTCCAGCCGCTCGCTCTCCTCCAGGCCCAGCACGCGCAGCAGCTCGGCGCGGCCGACCTCGGTCTCGAGGCAGCCGACGGCGCCGCAGTGGCAGTCGACCCCCGCGCTGTTGACGAGGGTGTGGCCGATCTCGCCCGCGTAGCCGTCGATGCCGTGCAGCGGGGCGCCTCCGACGATCACGCCGGCGCCGACGCCGCTCGCGCCGCCGTTGAGGTAGATCAGGTGCGAGACGTCGCGGCCGGCGCCGAGCACGCTCTCGGCCAGCGCACCGAGGTTGGCGTCGTTGGCCGAGAGGACGGGCAGTCCGGTCGCGTCGGCGAGCATCCGCGAGAACGGCTCGTCGCTCCAGCCCAGGTGCGGGCCGGTGCGGACGAGACCGTCGGCGTCGCGGACGAGGCCGGGAACCGCAACTCCGATGCCGACCGTCCGGGCGTCGGCGGGCAGCTCGGCGCGCAGCTCGGCGATCGCGTCCGCGGCGAGCGCGGCCGCCGCCTCGGCGGTCGGCACGATCGCGGTGCGGCGGAGGCGGCGGCGCACCTCGGCGTCGAAGCCGACCACGGCGACCGTCACGGCGTCGATCTCTGGGTTCACGGCGAAAGCGACCACCCGCGGGTCGGCCTCGACGATCGGGCTCGGCCGCCCCACTTGATTGAGCGTGTCGGGATCGCGCTCGCGCACGATGCCCAGCTCCACCAGCTCGCCCACGAGCGCGGCGATCGTGGACCGGTTGAGCCCGGTGGCCCGCGTCAGCTGCGAGCGCGAGCGGGGGCCGCCGCGGTGCACGAGGCGCAGGATCGCGGCCAGGTTGTGGCGTCGGACCCGGTCGAGAGTGTTGCCGCGCGTCGCGTGATCGGGCATTCCGCGGTCTCCTCTGGTCTCGCATCAGCCTATCGGCGGCTCTCGGCACCCCCGCCGCGCGCATCGCAGCCGTCGGCCGCGCGCATCGTCAGCTGAGAGGAGGGGATGACCGCTGTCAGGCGATATCCCCTCCTCTCAGCCGACAGTCCGCAGGCTCACGCCCCCGCGCGGCTCCAGGTCCAGCTGCCCTCTGGCCCGTCGACGCTCACGTCGGCGCCCGAGCGGCTGACGGTGAAGACCGTCTCGTCGCCGGAGTCGTGCGCCACGACGCGCACCTCGCGCACGCCGTCGCCTCCCGGGAACACCCGGAGCTCCAGCCCGTCGAGGTAGTCGTACTCGGCCACGTCGGTCCGGGAGCCCACCGGCACCACCGCCCCCTCGCGCACGTAGAGCGGCAGGGTGTCGAAGCCGTGCACCTCGCGGCGCCACTCCCCCGTCGAGTCGGTGGTCTCGCCGGTCCACCAGCTGGTCCAGCGGCCGCGGGGCAGGTAGAACTCGACCGAGCCGTCGGCGGTGAACACCGGGGCGACCAGCAGGTCGTGGCCGAGCATGTACTGCGTGTCCAGGTGAGAGGCGTTCCGGTCGTCCTCGAACTCGAGCGTCATCGGCCGCATCACCGGGATCCCCTCGCGGGCCGCCTCCGCCCCCGCCGCGTACAGGTACGGCATCAGCGAGAGCTTGAGCTCGGTGAAGCGACGGGTGATGTCGACGGCCTCGTCGCCGAACTCCCAGGGCACGCGCACCGAGGTCGAGCCGTGCAGTCGGGAGTGCGAGGAGAGCAGTCCGAAGGCCAACCAGCGCTTGAAGACGCCCGGGTCGGGCGTGCCCTCGAAGCCGCCGATGTCGTGGGCCCAGAAGCCGAACCCGCCGAGCGCGAGCGACAGGCCGCCGCGGAGGGTCTCGGCCATCGACACGTAGGACGACGTGTTGTCGCCACCCCAGTGGACCGGGAGGGCCTGCCCGCCGACCGTGGCGCTGCGGGCGAAGAGAGTCGCGCGTCCCTCCCCCAGCTCCTCGACGAGCACCTGGTGCACCGCGAGGTTGTAGAGCTGGGTGTACCAGTTGTGCATCGCCTCCGGGTCGGTGCCGTCGGCCCAGACCACGCCCTCGGCCGGGATCCGCTCGCCGAAGTCGGTCTTGAAGGAGTCGACGCCCTGGCGCACGAGGACGCGCAGCTTGTCCTGGAACCAGCGCGTCGCCTCCGGGTTCGTGAAGTCGACCAGCGCCATGCCGGCCACCCAGAGGTCCCACTGCCAGACGTCACCCGACGTCGTCTTCAGCAGGTAGCCCTTCTCGCGGCCCTCCGCGAAGAGCGGCGAGGCCTGGGCGATGTAGGGGTTGATCCAGACGCAGGTCTTCAGGCCCCGGTCGTGCAGGCGGGCGAGCATGCCCTCGGGATCGGGGAAGGTCCGGGAGTCCCACTCGAGGTCGGTCCACTGGAACTCGCGCATCCAGAAGCAGTCGAAGTGGAAGGCCGACAGCGGCAGCTCGCGCTCGGCGAAGCCGTCGATGAAGGAGTTGACGGTGTCCTCGTCGTAGCTCGTCGTGAAGCTCGTGGTCAGCCAGAGGCCGTAGCTCCACGCGGGCACGACGGAGGGGCGGCCGGCGAGCCCCGTGTAGCGGCGCAGCACGTCCTTCTTCGTCGGGCCCTGGATCACCAGGTACTCCAACGCCTCGCCGCCGACCGAGAACTGCACGCGCTCGACCGACTCCGAGCCGATCTCGAACGAGACGAGCCCGGGGTCGTTGACGAGCACGCCGTAGCCGCGGTTGGAGAGGTAGAAGGGGACGTTCTTGTAGGCCTGCTCCGAGGAGGTGCCGCCGTCGGCGTTCCAGACGTCGACGGTCTGGCCGTTCTTCACGAACGGTCCGAAGCGCTCGCCGAGACCGTAGACGAGCTCGCCGACGCCGAGGTCGAGCTGCTCGTGCACGTACGGGTCGCCGTCGGGCCCCGTCAGATAGCCCTGGGACTTGTGGCCGGAGCCGGTGAGACGGGTGCCGGTCGCGGTGTCCCAGAACTCCAGCGACCAGGGTGCGCCCTGCGCGACGCGGACCTCGAGGTCGCCCGTGCGGAGCACTCCGCCCGCCTCCGTGACGCTCGCCTCGCCCACCGATCCCTCGGCCAGCGCGAAGCCCGGACGGGTGGCGGTGCCGCGCCAGTGCTCGATGCGCACCTTCGCCACGCCCTCGGCGGGCGAGGAGACCGTGACGGTGAGGGCCGGGCGGTTGAGCACGTCGCCCCGACCCTGGATGACCTTCGTCGGCGCGATCACCTCCAGCGCGGAGCCGGTGGCGCGGATGTCGTACGCCTCCTGCGCGAACAGGGCGGTGAATCCGGCCCTCGTCTGCCAGAACCCGTCGGTGAACTTCATGCGTGTGCCTCTCTGGTGGTCGTGCGTCGTGCGGAGTGCGGGCGCCGCGGAGCAGGGGCCGGAGAGGCCCCCGCTCGCGGAGGTGGTGCTACTTGACCGCGCCGGCGGTGATGCCGCGGGTCAGCGTGCGCTGGAAGATCAGGAAGAAGATCAGCGTCGGGAGCAGGCCCAGCAGGGCGCTCGCACTGGTCGTCGTGACGTCCATGATCTTGTCGCCCTGGAGGCTCGAGATCGCGATCGGGACGGTCTGCGTCGCGTCGCTCACGAGGAACACCAGGGGGATGAGGAACTCGTTCCAGGTCCAGATGAAGAAGAAGATCATCAGCACCGAGAGGGTCGGCCGCGAGATCGGCACGATCACCCGGGTGAGCACCTGCCACTTCGACGCGCCGTCCAGCGCCGCGGCCTCGAGGATCTCCTTCGGGAACGTGCCGTAGACGCTCGAGAGCAGGTACGTGCCGAAGGCCGACTGGATGACCGTGAAGATGATGATCACGGACAGCTGGCTGTCGTAGATCCCGACCGCCTTGAACATGTAGTACAGCGGGTAGAGCAGGGCCTCCTGCGGCAGCATGTTCGCCAGCAGGAACAGCACGATGATCCAGCTGCGGCCCTTCACGCGGCCGATGCCGATCGCGTAGGCGTTCAGGACCGAGAGCGCGACTGCGAGGATCGCGACCGATCCCGAGATGAGGATCGAGTTGCCGAGCTTCTCGGGGAAGTTCACCCGCTCCCAGAAGGTCGACAGGCCGTCGAAGGAGAGGCCGGTCGGGAACGCGAGCGGGCCGCCGGCGGAGTACTCGGCCGGCGTCTTGAACGAGTTGAGCAGGATCAGCAGCACCGGGCTGATGATCACGAGGCCGATGACGATCGCGACCACGAGGATCGCCCAGTCGCCGATCGTGCGCTTGGTCGTGCCCTTGGCGGGCTTGGGCGCGCGGCGCGACGTGGTCAGGTCGCTGTCCGCGGTGCCCGCCTGGGTGAGGGGCAGGGTCTCGATGGCCGACATCAGCGGGCTCCTTCGCTGCGCTCGACGCGCTCCTGGGCGCGGATGAACAGCACGGCCAGGATCACGATGACGATCGTGAGCGCGGTCGCGATGGTGGCGCCGTAGCCCACCTGCTGCTTCTGGAAGAACTCGGTGTAGGAGTAGTAGCTCGGCACGATCGTCGAGTCGCCGGGACCGCCGCGGGTCAGCGCGTAGATCGGTCCGAAGACCTTCAGCGCGGCGATCGTGCAGGTGAGGGTGACCACGAAGATCTCGGGGCGGATGATCGACACGGTGATCCAGCGGAAGCGCTGGAACCAGTTCGCGCCGTCGAGCTCCGCCGCCTCGTAGAGCTCGGGATCCACGCGCTGCAGCGCCGCCATGAAGATGACGACCGGGTAGCCCAGCTGGACCCAGATCATCACGACCATGATCGAGAGCATCGCGGTGTCCGGCTTGCCCAGCCAGTCGTGCGAGAGCGAGCCGAGTCCGACGGCCTCGAGGATCGAGTTGAGCGCGCCGTTGTCGGGGCGGAGGATCCAGCCGATGACGATGGCCGCGATCACCGTGGGGAGGATCTGCGGGAGGTAGTAGGTGGCGCGGAGGAAGCTCGCGAGCTTGCCGCCGAACTTCTTGCCGACCAGGTCGAACAGGATCGCGGCGAGCAGGAGGCCGAGGATCGTGGGCACGATCACCATGGCGATGATCATGTAGACGGAGTTGAGGAACGACGTCCAGAACTGGTCGTCGCCCATCAGCTCGACCCAGTTCTCGAGGCCGATGAAGATCGGCGGCTTGATGCCGCGCCACGAGGTGAAGCTGATGTAGACGTTCCAGACGAGCGGGATCAGCACGATGAACGCGAAGAGCACGAAGCCCGGGATCAGGTAGAGCCAGTAGCCGCTCGAGCGCTTCTCGCGCGGGGGCTTCGCGGCCGGAGGCGGTGGCGCGCTCTCCGCGCGACGCGGTGCGGTCGTCGTCATGGGTACTCCTAGAGGGGTGTGCGGGGCGGCGTGCGGGAGGGGGCCGCGAGATGCCACTCCGGTACGGGTCCGACGGCGTGTCGTGTACCGGAGTGGCGTCTCGCGGGAGGGGAGGCGGAAGCTCAGCGGAGCTTCATGCGACCCCATTGAGGGGTCGCCGTCGCGTTGTCGAGGCTTCCGCGGTCATTCCGCGCCTGTGGGCGCGGGGCTGGCCGCCTTCAGGTGACGCTGCGCGTCACTTGATGTCGTCGACGCCGTCGTCGTACTTCTCCTGGAGCTGCGACAGCATCTCGTCGGTCGACGTCGACTTGTTGAGCAGCTCCTGCGTCGCGGCCACGAGGTCGTCGTAGAAGGTCGCGGTGGGCCAGTCGGGGTAGAAGGAGAGCTGGTCGCCGTCGACGACCGTCTTCCACTGCGACAGCAGCTCCTTGCTCTTCTCGTCCGTGATCGCCGACTCGTCGACGACCAGCGGGATGCCTCCGTTGTTCCCGATCAGGTTCTGGATCTCGGGACGCATCGTGATGTCGATCCACTTGTAGGCGAGGTCCTTGTTCTTCGCCGTCTCGGGGATGACCCAGTGGTTGCCGGCGGAGCCCATCGTGAACTCGGCGCCCGGGAAGAGGAAGGTGTTCCACTCGAAGCCGGTGATCTCGGTCTTGAAGCGGCCGAACCACCACGAGCCCGAGAAGAAGATCGGGTACTCGCCCGAGATGAAGGCGGTGCCCGCGTCCTCGGCCTTGAGCCCGGAGGCGTCCGGCGAGATGTAGCCCTTGTCGACGTACTCCTGGAGCTGGTCGGCGGCGTAGGACCACGCGGCGTCCGAGAAGTCGACCTCGCCCGTGTAGGTCTGGTAGTCGGTGATCCACTGGCGGTCGGCCTTCAGCAGCGCGAGCTGGTAGAAGAGCTGCTGCAGCGGGTACTCGGCCCCGGCCTCGGCGAGCGGGGTGATGCCCTTGGCCACGAAGGCGTCGAGCACCGCGATGAACTCGTCGTACGTCGTCGGCACCTCGATGCCGTTCGCCGCGAAGACGTCCTGGTTGTAGTAGACGAAGGTGAACTCGCCGTAGTTCGGGATGCCGTACCAGGAGCCGGAGCCCATGATGCCGTCCTCGTCGTACTTGGCGGTCGTCTGGAGGGCTCCCGGGACGAGCTTGTCCCAGCCGTAGAACTCGACGGCCTCGTCGAGGTTCGTGAGCAGCCCCTGGCTCGAGAGCAGTCCGCTGGTCGCGTTGCCCTTGTTGTACTCGACGACGTCGGGGGCCGAGTTGGAGTTGAAGATCTGGCTGGCGCCGGTGCGCAGCTGCTCGAACGCCTTGAACTCGTAGGCGATCTGGGCTCCCGTCTCCTTCGTGAAGATGTCGCGGGCGGCGAGCCAGGCGATGCCGCGGTCGCTGTCGGGGGTCTCGAAGTCCCACATGGTGAGGGTGCGGCCGGCGCCGTCGACCTCGGTGGCGAGGGCGTCGGATCCGGCGTCGGATCCTCCTCCGGAGCAGGCGGCGAGCGCGAAGATCGCGCCGATGCCGACGCCTCCGGCGATCAGGCCGCGGCGGCTGAGCGAGCCGACCGCGGCGGCGGTGGGGCGGTGGAAGGCGGTGCGGGGACGAGGCGACATAGCGGGTGTTCTCCTTCGGACGGTGCCGCTGGGCTGTGACTGCGTGGATGGGTGGTGGAGCGCTCTCCGATCGGACGAGCGTCGAAGCGTTTCGACGATCGGCCGACGAGGAGCAGGAGCAGGAAGTGGAGGGAGGGGCGTCAGGAGGCGATCGGCGCAGGGGCGCGGATCGCCGCGAGCGCGATGGAGCCGCGGTCGACGTAGTGGGGCGGGAGGAGATCGACTCCGACGGTGCGTCCGGACTCGATCTGCTGCAGAGTGCGACCGACGGCCGCACGGCACATCGCGTCGAACGGCAGGGGGAACGAGCTGACCGGGACCGGCAGCGCCGCCCCGTCGTAGCTCGCGCAGGCGGCGAGGACCGAGAGGTCCCCGGGGACGGAGAGGCCGCGCTCGAGCACGCGCTCGACGGCGGCCTCCGCGACGGGCTCGTTGCAGTGCAGGACGAGCGCGGTCGGGGCGAGGGGGGATCCGAGGATCGCGTCGACGGCGGACGCGGCGCTGGCTCGGCCGAGGTGCGGGCGCTCGACGACGACCTCGAGGCCGAGCGCGTCGCACTCCGCTCGGAACGCGTCGTCGAAGCGGCGCACGAAGCCGGCGTTGCGGTCGGTGTACGACTGCGGGTGCTCGATGAGCCCGAGAGAGCGGTGGCCCTGCTCGGCGAGCGTGCGGACGCTCCTCCGCGCCGCCTCCGCGAAGTCGAGGTCGACGCAGGCCAGGTCGTGGGCGTCGGAGGGGACGCCGATGAAGGTCGCCGGCACCCCGGCATCGCGGATGAGCGCGGCGCGGTCGTCGTCGTCGTCGACGCCCATGAGCACGATGCCGTCGACGAGGGAGGAGGAGGAGACGCGGCCGATGCCGCTGGACGCTTCGTCGGTGACGAGCAGCAGCACGTCGTAGTCGGACTCGCGGGCCCGCTCGAGCACCTCGGTCACGAAGCGCATGTGGGTGGGCAGGTGCAGCTCGCCGCGCATCGGCGCCGAGAGGGCCAGGATGTGCGTGCGGGCCCCGGCCAGCATCCGGGCTCCGGCGTGCGGCCGGTAGCCGAGCTCGCGCACGGCCTCGTCGACCCGCTGACGGGTCGTGGCGGCGATGGAGCGCTTGCCCGAGAGGGCGTAGGACACCGTGCTGATCGAGACCCCGGCAGCGCGGGCGACGTCGTGGATGGTCGCCATCGTTCCTCCTGCCGGACCTCGTCGTCGGACCCCTCCGATGCTCGAAACGCTTCGACGGGGCTGTGCTGCTGAGCACTGTACGCAGAGTCGAAGCGCTTCCGCAACAGGTTTGTCGCGACCCGCGACATATCCGGCGGATGTCGACGCGGAGACACTCGATCCGCATTGCGCGCAGCCGCCGCCCCCGATATGTTGGCCTCAACAACAATTCGGCGACGTCGCCGGAAAGGATCGGATCCATGTCCCTGACCCCCACCCGCGCCGACAAGTTCTCGTTCGGCCTCTGGACCATCGGCTACAACGGCACGGACCCCTTCGGCGGCCCGACCCGCGAGCCCCTCGATGTGGTGCACGCCGTCGAGAAGCTGGACGAGCTGGGCGCCTACGGCCTCACCTTCCACGACGACGACCTCTTCGCGTTCGGCTCGACCGACGCCGAGCGCCAGACCCAGATCGACCGCCTCAAGGGCGCGCTCGAGTCGACCGGTCTCGTCGTGCCGATGGTCACCACCAATCTCTTCAGCGCCCCGGTCTTCAAGGACGGCGGATTCACCTCCAACGACCGCGACGTGCGCCGCTTCGCGCTGCGCAAGGTCCTCCGCAACATCGACCTCGCCGCCGAGCTGGGCGCGCAGACCTTCGTCATGTGGGGCGGCCGCGAGGGCGCCGAGTACGACTCCGCGAAGGACATCCGCGCCGCTCTCGAGCGCTACCGCGAGGCCGTCAACCTGCTCGGCGACTACGTCACCGACAAGGGCTACGACATCCGCTTCGCCATCGAGCCCAAGCCGAACGAGCCCCGCGGCGACATCCTCCTGCCGACGCTCGGACACGCGATCGCGTTCATCGACTCGCTCGAGCGCCCCGAGCTCGTCGGCGTGAACCCCGAGGTCGGCCACGAGCAGATGGCGGGCCTGAACTTCACCGCCGGCATCGCCCAGGCGCTGTACCACGGCAAGCTCTTCCACATCGACCTCAACGGCCAGCGCGGCATCAAGTACGACCAGGACCTCGTCTTCGGTCACGGCGACCTGCACAACGCGTTCTCGCTCGTCGACCTCCTCGAGAACGGCGGCCCCGGCGGAGTCCCCTCCTACGACGGCCCGCGCCACTTCGACTACAAGCCCTCGCGCACCGAGGACGAGACCGGAGTCTGGGACTCGGCCGCCGCGAACATGCGCACCTACCTGCTGCTGAAGGAGCGCGCCGCGGCCTTCCGCGCCGACCCCGAGGTGCAGGAGGCGCTGGCCGCCGCCAAGGTCGCCGAGCTGCAGACCCCGACGCTGAACGAGGGCGAGTCGTACGACGACCTGCTCGCCGACACCGCGTCGTACGAGTCGTTCGACGCCGACGCCTACCTCGGCGGCAAGGGCTTCGGCTTCGTGCGCCTGCAGCAGCTCGCGACCGAGCACCTGCTCGGCGCCCGCTGACCCGCCCGGCACTCCCTGACGGACGAGACCCCGGCCCTGCGGCACGGGGTCTCGTCCGTTCCCTCGTACCCCCCACGAAGACGCATCCCGCTGCTGCGGGAGGAACGGACACGGCGATGACGCTGGTCGCAGGAGTCGACTCGTCGACCCAGAGCTGCAAGGTGGTCGTGCGCGACCTCGAGAGCGGAGCGGTCGTCCGCACCGGCCGCGCGAGCCACCCCGACGGCACCGAGGTGCACCCCTCGGCCTGGTGGGACGCTCTGACCGAGGCGATCACGGACGCCGGTGGACTCGCCGACGTCGCCGCCATCTCCATCGGCGGGCAGCAGCACGGCATGGTCGTGCTCGACGCCGACGGTGAGGTGATCCGCCCCGCACTGCTCTGGAACGACACCCGCAGCGCCGGTGCCGCCGAGGCGCTGGTCGCCGAGCTCGGCGCCGAGGAGTGGGCGCGCCGCACCGGCACCGTGCCCGTCGCCTCCTTCACCGCCACGAAGCTCCGCTGGCTCCGCGAGGCCGAACCGGAGAACGCGGCGCGCGTCGCAGCAGTGGCCCTCCCCCACGACTGGCTGACCTGGCGCCTGCTCGGCTTCGGCCCGGGATCGCCCCGCGGAGTCGATCTCGACGCGCTGACGACCGACCGCTCGGACGCCTCCGGCACCTCCTACTGGGGCGCCGACGGCTACGACCTCGAGCTGCTCGAGCACGCGCTCGGCCACCGCCCGGCACTCCCCCGCGTGCTCGGGCCGTCGGAGGAGGCGGGCCGGACGGCCCAGGGCCTCGTCGTCGGTCCCGGCGCCGGCGACAATGCGGGCGCCGCGCTCGGGCTCGGCGCAGGGCCCGGCGACGTCGTGGTCAGCATCGGCACCAGCGGCACCGTCTTCGCGGTGACCGAGGACCCGGTGCGCGACCCCTCCGGGACCGTCGCCGGCTTCGCCGACGCGAGCGGCCGATTCCTGCCGCTCGTCGCGACGCTCAACGCCGCCCGCGTGCTGTCCTCGACCGCCGCCCTGCTCGGCGCCGGCTTCGACGAGTTCGCCGACCTCGCGCTGCAGGCGGAGCCGGGTGCCGACGGACTCGTCCTCGTTCCCTACTTCGAGGGCGAGCGCACCCCGAACCTGCCCGACGCGACCGCGAGCCTGCACGGCATGACCATCGCCTCGACCACGCGGCCGAACCTCGCCCGCGCGGCGATCGAGGGCATGCTCTGCGGACTGGCCGACGGCCTCGACGCGGTGCGCGGACTCGGAGTGGTCGCGCACCGCATCCTCCTGATCGGCGGAGCGGCGCAGAACCGCGCCGTGCAGCTGGCCGCCTCGCAGGTGTTCGACGTTCCCGTCGTGGTGCCGACCCCCGGCGAGTACGTGGCTGACGGCGCCGCCGCGCAGGCCGCGTGGGCACTCACGGGTTCGCGCCCGGAGTGGGAGGTCACCTCGGTCGCCGAGCCGGCGGCCGACCACCGCCCCGCGATCCGCGCGCAGTACGCGGCGGCCCGCGCCTGACGCCGTCCGCGAGATGCCGTTCCGGTACGCCTTCGACGGCGTGTCGCGTACCGGAGCGGCATCTCGCGGGAGCAGTCGAGGTCAGCTCGTCATCGAATCGACGTACCCGCGGTTCTCGTCCATCCAGGCCGCGAGCGCCGCGTCGCGGTCGTCGGCGCCGTCGTTGAACAGCGCGTTCTCGAGCGAGTAGAGCGTCTCGGAGTCCATCCGGAAGTCGCGCATCCAGCTGCTCAGCGTCGGGAAGTCGCTCTCGAACGAGCTCGAGCCGAACGAGTGGATGTCCTCCGCCTCGCCGAGCAGCCCCTCCGGGTCCTCGAGGTCCTTCACCGGGAACGCGTCGTACGCCCAGTGCGGGCGCCAGAGCGTCACGGCGATGTCCTCGCCGTTCGCCGTCGCGGTCTCGAGCTCCTGCAGCATCGCCGGCGTCGACGACGTCAGGTACTCCATCCCCTCGAGGCCGTACCCGGGGATGACCTCCTCGGTCGTGACGGCGTTCAGCCCCGACCCCGGCTCGATGCCGACGAGGCGGTTCCCGACGACGTCCGGATTCGCGGCGAGCTCCTCGAGCGTGTCGATCGGAGCGTCCTCGTTCACCGCGATGGTCAGCTTCGCCTCGTCGTTCCACGCGCCCAGGTCGACGAGGTCGTCGCCGTAGCGCTCGAGGTAGCTGCCGTGGGTCGTCGGCAGCCAGGTGTCCAGCGCCAGGTCGAAGCTCCCGGCGGCGAGCCCTGCGAAGCCCGGCGCCACGTCGATGTCCGAGAGCTCGACGTCGTAGCCCTGCTCCTCGAGCACCGCGCCCCAGAGCGCCGACACGGCGATGCCCTCGTCCCAGCCCTGGAAGACGGCCAGGCTCACGTCGGTGCGGTCGCCGTTGTCGACGGAGGCGGTGCTCGCCGGCCCGGCGACGGCCGACGCGCCGAGGGAGGCGACGACCGCGACCGACACCGCGGCGACGGCGGAGCGGGTGAGCACGACGGCGCGGCGGTTCCCGGCCCGGGCGGCTCGCGCGGGCGAGGGCTTCCCCAGCGCCCCCGTCATCCGGTCCAGCACGATCGCGAGGATCACCACCGAGATGCCCGCCTCGAAGCCCAGCGCCACGTCGATCCGGTTGAGGCTCGCGACGACGTCGCCGCCCAGGCCGCCCGCGCCGACGATGCCCGCGATGACGACCATCGAGAGCGCGAGCATGATCACCTGGTTCAGCCCGGCGAGGATCGAGGGCAGCGCCAGCGGCAGCTGGATCTGGCGCAGGATCCGCCACTTGGACGAGCCGAACGCCTCGCCCGCCTCGACGAGCTCGGGGTCGACGCCCCGGATCCCCAGCTCGGTCAGGCGCACTCCCGGCGCCATCGCGAACACGATGGTCGCGACGATGCCCGGCACGACTCCGACGCGGAAGAAGATCAGCGCCGGGATCAGGTACACGAACGCCGGCATCGTCTGCATCAGATCGAGGACCGGGCGGATGATCGTCGACGCCGTCCGGTTGCGCGCGGCGAGCACGCCCAGCGGCACGCTCAGGGCGATGGCGATCACGGAGGCGACGAGCACCAGCGCGAGCGAGTCCATCGCGTTCTCCCACTGGTCCACGCTCACGACGACCAGCAGCCCCACCGCGGTGCCGATCGCGAGGCCCCAGCCGCGCGCGGCGTAGGCGAGCACCGCGAGGAACGCGATGATCACCCAGAACGGCGGAGTGGCGAGCACGACGTCCACGCCGTCGTAGAGTGCTCCGAAGACGGTCCTGATCACGTCGAAGACGGGCTGGAAGGTGCTCGTCAGGGCGTCGATGCCGCTCTCGACGGCGTCGCCCAGAGGCAGGCGGATCATCGGACGCCTCCATCGCTCGCGAGGACCGCGTCGTCGACGGGGCCGCCCGTGGCGCGCAGCGTCGCCGTGACGATCTCGGTCGGGATCGTCGCGGGCGGCTCGATCACCGGCTGCTCGCCGGTGCGCGGGTCGACGTCGCCCAGCGCGGCCAGGAGCGTGACGCGCGGGATCGCGCCGAGCAGGCGTCCGCTCCCGTCGACCACCGCGACGGGCAGCTCCGACTCGACGGCGGGCTCGATGATCTCGCTGAGCGGGGTGTCCGGCGACACGGTGACCACGTCCGAGGTGACGACGGCCGCGAGGTCGGAGTCGCTGCGGCGCACCTGCTCCATCACGTCGCGGTCGCGCACGGTGCCCAGGAGTCGGCGGCCGGTCCCGACGACGAAGGCCGCCGAGGTCTGCAGGTCGCGCATTCCGCGCAGCGCCGCACGCGGTCCGGCGGCGAGGGTGACGACGGAGCGGGGCGGCTCCATCACGGCGGCCGCGGTCAGCACGCGGGCGCGGTCGACGTCCTGCACGAACTGCGCGACGTAGTCGGTCGCCGGATCGGTGAGGATCTCCTCCGGAGTGCCGATCTGCACGATGCGGCCGTCGCGCATGACCGCGATCCGGTCGCCGAGGAGCATCGCCTCGTTGAGGTCGTGCGTGATGAAGACGATCGTCTTCCCGAGCTCCTGCTGCAGCTCGATCAGCTGCTCCTGCATCTCGCGCCGGATGAGCGGGTCGAGCGCCGAGAACGCCTCGTCCATCAGGACGATGCCGGTATCGGCGGCCAGGGCGCGGGCGAGTCCGACGCGCTGGCGCATGCCTCCGGAGAGCTCGCCGGGCGTCTTCTCGTGCCAGCCGGCGAGTCCGGCGCGCTCGACGGCGAGCAGTGCGCGCTCGCGCCGCTCGGCCGCCGGCACGCCCTGGATCTCGAGCGGGTAGGCGACGTTCTCGAGCACCGTGCGGTGCGGCAGCAGCGCGAAGTGCTGGAACACCATCGAGACGGAGGCGCGGCGGACGCGCCGCAGCTCGGCGTCGGACACCCCCGTGATGCTCGATCCGTCGATCAGGACCTCGCCCGCCGACGGCTCCTGGAGGCCGTTCAGCATGCGGATGAGCGTGGACTTGCCCGAGCCCGAGAGGCCCATCACGACGAAGATCTCGCCGCGGCGCACCGCGAACGAGGCGTCGATCACGGCCGCGGTCCCGGAGGAGGCGAGGTCGCCGCGATCGGCACCCGCCCGCAGCCGCTCGACCACCTCCGCGGGACGCCTGCCGAAGACCTTGAAGAGGCCTCTCGCTTCGAGGACGGGAACGGCGAGGTCCTCCAGGACCCCTCCGCCCGCGGGCTCGCTGATGTCGTTCTGGTTCTGCTGCACGTACGCTCCGTCGGGGCGCAGGACGGATCCCGCGCTCTGTCATCTCGTGGTGCCGGGTCGGGGCGCGTGGGACCGCCCGACGCGGGCCTCCGCGTGCTGCCCGCCGCGGGGAGCGGCCGGGGGACGGAGGCGATCGGGGTGAGTCCGAGGCGGCCTCGGGGCCGCCTCCGCTCCCGCTGACCGTACGCTCGCGGCTCGCCGTCACGGGGGACGGGGCACGGGCGCGGACCGGTTCATCGGGGTCTCGAAGACCGCCGTCCACGGTAGCCGCGGAGCCCCGATCCGGCAAATGTCCGACTATTCGAGAGGGGGTCGCGGCATCCCTCAGCAGGGACGCCGAGCGCGGAGAACTCCTGATCAACAGGCATTCCCTGTCGTTGCACGATCGTTACGCGACCATCTCCGGAAAACCGACCGTCACTCCGTATCAGGCCGTCGTGTCCCCCGCCGGACCGGACGGGGCAGCCGCTCCGACTCCGCTCACGGGCTCGCCCTGCCACGACTCGAGCACCCAGTTCGAGCCGCCTCCCTCGAGCACCACGACGCCCGTGTTGTCGAGCAGATGATCGGCGATGAACCGGGCGTCGAGGTCCTTCGCCCGCAGCCCGGCCCAGCCGCGGATCGCGGCGCCGTGGCTGACCAGCGCGACCGTTCGAAGGCCCGAGGCCTCGGCCTCGGCGACGACGGAGTCGTACCGCGCCGCGAACTCCTCGCCCGTCTCGCCGCCCGCCAGCTGCAGCCCCGTCTCGCCGCCCGCCCAGCGGAACACGGTGTCCATGTACTCGGTCACCGCCGCCTCGTCGCCGCGCATCTCGAGACCGGCCGCCGCGATCTCGCGGATCCCGTCGCGCTCGATCGGCTCGAGCCCGAGGGCGGCCGCGAGCGGAGCCGCCGTCTCGTGCGTGCGGCGCATCGTCGAGACGTAGATCGCGCCGATCCCCTCGCCCGCGAGCGTCTCGGGGAGCAGCTCGGCCTGCGTGCGCCCGAGCTCCGTGAGCCCGGGGCCGGGGATGCGGGTGTCGAGGAGCCCGGCGACGTTCGAGGGCGTCTGGCCGTGGCGGATGAGGATCAGGCGCATCCGTCCACGCTACCCGCCGCGCATCCGGGGAACCCCGGACCGTCGAGGGAGCCCGCCGCACCGGGCGGTCTCGACGGTCCGGGGTTCCCTCGGCGCACGGCCACCGCTCCGGTCCCGCGCGCACCCCCTGTGCCAGAATGTCCGGGACCGAAGGGACGCGCCCGTGCCGGCACGATCAGGACGCAGCTCCGGAGTGACCCTCCACGACGTCGCGCGCGAGGCCGGCGTCTCGCTCGCCACCGCCTCCCGATCGCTCAACGGCAGTCAGCGCAAGGTCGCCGAGGAGTACCGCGTCCGCGTCCTCGCGGCGGCGCAGCGGCTCGGCTACTCCCCCAACCTCTCGGCCCAGGCCGTCGCGAAGGGCTCGACCAGCACGGTCGCCCTCATCGTCAGCGACATCGCCGACCCGTACTTCTCGACCATCGCCTCGGGGGTCGCCGGCGCGGCGGAGGAGCTCGGGCTCGTCGTCACGATGGCCGTCACCGGCCGCGACCCGGCCCGCGAGCTCGCCGTCGTGCGCGCGCTGCGTGGTGCGAGGCCTCGCGTCATGATCCTGGCCGGCAGCCGCTTCGCCGGCGAGGACGAGCGCGAGGCCCTCGTCGCCGAGCTGCGCTCCTTCGAGGACGCGGGCGGCCGCGTCGTGCTGATCAGCCAGGGCGGCCTGCCCTTCCCCACCGTGGTGCTCGACAACCGCGCGGGCGCGCGAGCGCTGGCCGAGGCGCTCGTCGAGCAGGGCTACCGGCGCTTCGGAGTGGTCTCGGGCAGCCCCGCGATCCTCACCTCCCACGACCGCGTCCAGGGGTTCCGCGAGGGCCTCGAGGCCCACGGCCTCTCGCTCGCCGACGAGCTCGTCGTCGAGGCGCCGTTCTCGCGCGACGGCGGCTTCGACGGCGCGCGGGCGCTCCTCGCCGCGCACCGCGACGAGATCGACCTCGTCTTCGCCGTCAGCGACGTGATGGCGATGGGGGTCTCCTCCGCCCTGCGCGAAGCGGGCCTGGAACCCGGAGTCGACGTCGGGGTCGCCGGGTTCGACGACATCCCGACGGTGCGCGACGTGCATCCCGCGCTCACCACCGTGGCCGTCCCGCTGCGCGAGCTCGGCGAGCGCTCGCTGGCCGTCGCGCTGGGCGACGACGACGCCCCCGCCGACCCCGTGGCGACCTCCGTGGTCCTGCGGGCGAGCACTCCGGGGCCCCGAGCGACGTAAGGTGTGCTCACACGCGCCCGCGGACGGGCGGGTCCCGCGCTGACGCGGGCTCGGACGGTCCCTGCGAGAGGGCGCCGCCCGATCACAGAGAGCCACGGTGCCCCGATGCCGGAAGACAAGCCCGCGCCCCGGGCTCCCAGCATCTACGACGTCGCGCGCGCCGCCGGGGTGTCGCACCAGACCGTCTCGCGCGTCCTGAACGACCACCCGAGCCTGCGCGCCGAGACCAAGCGGCGCGTCCTCGAGGTGATGGCCGAGCTCGACTACCGCCCCAACCTCGCCGCGCGGGCACTGGTCACCAGCCGCACCAGGACCATCGGGGTGCTCTCCTCGCAGAGCCTGCAGTACGGGCCCGCCTCGAGCATCCAGGCGATCGAGGTGGCCGCCCGGGACGCCGGCTACCTCGTCGTCACGGCCAACGTCGACGGCACCGACGGCGAGTCGATCCAGGCCGGGATCCGCCACCTGCTGAACCAGGCCGTCGAGGGTCTCGTGGTCATCGCGCCGCAGATCCGGGTCTTCGACATCCTGTCCGGAGCCGCCCTGCGCATCCCGCACGTGACCCTGCAGACCTCGGACGATTCGCGCGACGACGCGCTCTACGTCGACCAGATGGCGGGGGCCCGCCTGGCGACCGCGCACCTGATCGACCTCGGCCACACCGAGATCGTGCACCTCGCCGGCCCCCAGGACTGGATCGAGGCGGAGGCGCGGATGCGCGGGTTCCTCGCCGAGCTCGACGACCGGAACGTGGCGATGAGGCCGCCGCTGCTGGGCGACTGGAGCGCCGAGCGCGGCCACCGCGTCGGACTCGAGCTCTCGCGCTTCCTCGACTTCACGGCCGTCTTCGCGGCGAACGACCAGATGGCGCTGGGTCTGCTGAGCGCGTTCCACGAGCGCGGCATCCGCGTGCCGGAGGACGTCAGCGTCATCGGCTACGACGACATCCCCGAGGCCGCGTTCTACTGGCCGCCGCTGACCAGCGTGCGCCAGGACTTCGCGGAGCTCGGCCGCCGCTGCATGGCGACGCTGCTGAGCCTGATCGAGGGCGAGCGGCCGGAGTCGGCACCTCCGATCGCCCCGCAGCTGGTCGTCCGCGGGTCGACCTCACCGCCCCGCACCCTGCGACGAGTGACCGTCGCGGAGCGTCCCTCCGGGCGCGCCGTTACCGAGTCGCAACAAACCCGGTTACACGAAAGCGATCCGCGGGTCTAGCATCACTCCATGTGATCGCTCACATGAGCGCTCACATCCCGCCCCGCACCCGGGAGCGGCCACTCCCACTGCATTCAATGACGAAGGAATCACAGTGACCACTATGAAGCGCTCCCTCCTCGCCGGCCTCGCCGGCGGAGCGATGATCCTCTCCCTCGCGGCCTGCTCCAGCGGCGGCGACTCGGGCAGCGGCGAAGGCGGTGGCGAAGGCGGACTCGTCGGCGTCGCGATGCCGACGAAGTCCTCCGAGCGCTGGATCGCCGACGGCGACAACGTCAAGTCGCAGCTCGAGGAGGCCGGCTACGAGGTCGACCTGCAGTACGCAGAGGACGACATCCCCACCCAGGTCTCGCAGCTCGAGAACATGATCACCAAGGGCGCCAAGGCCCTGATCGTCGCCTCGATCGACGGCACCACCCTCACGAGCGTGCTCGAGGAGGCGGCCGCGAACGACATCCCGGTCATCGCCTACGACCGCCTGATCCGCGACTCGGAGAACGTCGACTACTACGCGACCTTCGACAACTTCAAGGTCGGCGTGCAGCAGGCCACCTCGCTCCTCGCGGGCCTGGGCCTCACCGACCTGACCGGAGCCCCCGTGGCCGACGCGCCCGCCGGCCCGTTCAACATCGAGCTGTTCGCCGGAAGCCCCGACGACAACAACGCCACGTTCTTCTTCAACGGCGCGATGGAGACCCTCAAGCCCTTCCTCGATGACGGAACCCTCGTCGTCGCGAGCGACGAGACCGAGTTCAACACCGTCGCCACGCTGCGCTGGGACCCCGAGGTCGCCCAGAGCCGCATGGAGGACATCCTGACCAAGACGTACTCCGACGGATCCAAGGTCCAGGGCGTCCTCTCGCCCTACGACGGCCTGAGCCGCGGCATCATCTCGGCCCTCACCGACGCCGGCTACACCGTGGGCACCGACTTCCCGGTCATCACCGGTCAGGACGCCGAGCTCGACTCCGTCAAGGCGATCATCTCGGGCGAGCAGTACGCCACGATCTACAAGGACACCCGCGAGCTCGCCAAGGAGGCCGTGCTCATGGCGCAGGCCGTCCTCGAGGGCTCCGAGCCCGAGGTCAACGACACCGAGACCTACGACAACGGCGAGAAGATCGTCCCGTCGTACCTGCTCGAGCCGGTCATCGTGACCAAGGACGACATCGAGTCGGTCCTGGTCGACGGCGGCTACTACACCGACGCCGAAATCAACGGTTAAGTCGCGAACCTCGGTGGGGTGATCTGCGGCGTTGTCGTCGGTTGCGATACCTCCGGTATCGCGCCCTCCTCCGCCTTGCAGCTCACCCCACCGAGAACCGCGAAAGCCCTCCAGAGGAGGAGCTCACCGGACGCCCTCCAGACGGAGGAACCGGACGAGCTCCCCTCGGTGGGAGGAGCTGACGCGTCACTCCTCTTATAAGAGGGGTGGAAGCGAGCCGGGCCTCCTCCGAGGGGCCGTGACCGGATCGGCGCCCGAGGGCGCGGGTCGGTACTGAGAGATCCGAGCCGGGTCCCCGAGAGGGGGCCCGGCTCCCTGAAGGAGTGAGGCGTAGTGAGCACCAACATTCTCGAGATGCGCGGGATCACCAAGACGTTCCCGGGCGTCAAAGCGCTGCAGGACGTGACCCTGAACGCCGCGCGCGGCGAGGTGCACGCGATCTGCGGCGAGAACGGCGCCGGCAAGTCGACGCTGATGAAGGTCCTGTCCGGGGTCTACCCGCACGGGACGTACGAGGGCGACATCGTCTTCGAGGGCGACGTGATGCAGTTCGGCAGCATCCGCGACTCGGAGGCCAAGGGCATCGTCATCATCCACCAGGAGCTGGCCCTCAGCCCCTACCTCTCGATCGCCGAGAACATCTTCCTCGGCAACGAGGTCCGCGGCTTCGCGGGGCTGATCGACTGGAACAAGACCAACCAGGAGGCGGCCGCGCTGCTCGCCCGGGTGGGTCTGAAGGAGAACCCGACGACGAAGATCCAGGAGATCGGAGTCGGCAAGCAGCAGCTCGTCGAGATCGCCAAGGCGCTCTCCAAGCGGGTCAAGCTGCTCATCCTCGACGAGCCCACCGCGGCGCTCAACGACGAGGACTCGGACCACCTGCTCGACCTGATCCTGCACCTCAAGGAGCAGGGCATCACGTCGCTGATCATCAGCCACAAGCTGAACGAGATCAAGAAGATCGCGGACACCGTCACGGTCATCCGCGACGGCAAGACGATCGAGACGATCGCGCACGACGACGTGACCGAGGACCGGATCATCAAGGACATGGTCGGCCGCGACCTCGACCACCGGTACCCGGACCACACCCCGCACATCGGCGAGGAGATCCTCCGCGTCGTGGACTGGACGGCCCACCACCCGCAGGACCCGACGCGCGTCATGGTCGACAAGGTGAACCTCACGGTGCACCGCGGCGAGATCGTCGGCATCGCCGGCCTCATGGGCGCCGGGCGCACCGAGTTCGCGATGAGCCTCTTCGGCCGCTCCTACGGCAGCCGCATCTCGGGCCAGGTCTTCAAGGCCGGCAAGGAGATCAAGATGCGCAACGTGTCGGAGGCGATCGCCCACGGGCTCGCCTACGCCACGGAGGACCGCAAGCACTACGGCCTCAACCTCATCGACGACATCAAGCGGAACATCTCGCTGGCCTCGCTCGAGAAGGTGTCGAAGGGCGGACTCGTCGACGACAACCGCGAGTTCGAGGTCGCCAACGAGTACCGCGGCAGCATGAACATCAAGTCGCCGACCGTGCTCGCCAAGACCGGCAAGCTCTCGGGCGGCAACCAGCAGAAGGTCGTCCTGTCGAAGTGGATCTACTCCGACCCCGACGTCCTGATCCTCGACGAGCCCACCCGCGGCATCGACGTGGGAGCGAAGTACGAGATCTACACCATCATCAACAAGCTCGCGGCCGCGGGTAAGGGGATCATCGTCATCTCCTCCGAGCTCCCTGAGCTCCTCGGCATCTGCGACCGCGTGTACGCGCTGTCGGAAGGCCGCATCACGGGCGAGCTGCCCATCGCCGAGGCGACCCCCGAGGCGGTCCTCACCCTCATGACCCAGGAGAAGCAACGATGACCGATCTGCAGAACACCCCGCCCACTGCGGCGGGTGCGCAGGTGAACCCCACCGAGAACGCGTTCACGAAGCGCCTCAGCCACGTGCTGGGCGACCTCGGCAAGAACGGCATCTTCATCGCCCTCATCGTGGTGGTGCTGCTGTTCCAGATCATGACCAACGGGATCCTCCTGCGCCCGCAGAACATCTCGAACCTGATCGTCCAGAACGGCTACATCCTGATCCTCGCCATCGGCATGGTGATGGTCATCGTGGCCGGCCACATCGACCTCTCGGTCGGCTCGGTCGCCGCGTTCGTCGGAGCCGTCTCCGGAGTCTTCGCCGTGACCATGGGCCTCCCGTGGTGGCTCTCGATCGTGCTGTCGCTGGCGATCGGCGCCCTGGTCGGAGCCTGGCAGGGCTTCTGGATCGCGTACGTGGGGATACCCGCGTTCATCGTGACCTTGGCGGGCATGCTGATCTTCCGCGGTCTCGCGCTCGTCGTCCTCGGCAACGCGAACATCGGCTCGTTCCCGATCGAGTACCGCGCGCTGGGCAACGGCTTCCTCACCGACCTGTTCGGCGAGACCGCACTCGACCCGCTGTCGCTCGGAGTCGGCGCGCTGGCCATCATCGCCTTCGCCGTGCAGTCGCTGCGCACCCGCCGCGGCCGCCAGAAGTACAACCAGAGCGTCGAGCCGGGCGCCTGGTTCGTCACCAAGCTCGTCCTCGTCGCGCTCGTCATCGGCGCCTTCGCCTTCGCGCTCTCCACCTTCAAGGGCATCCCGGTGACCCTGATCGTGCTGGCCGTGCTGGTGCTGGTCTACGGCGTCGTGATGAACCGCTCGGTCTTCGGCCGCCACGTCTACGCCATCGGCGGCAACCTGCACGCCGCGGAGCTCTCGGGCATCAAGACGCGCAACGTCACCTTCTGGCTGTTCGTCAACATGGGCGTCCTCGCGGCGCTGGCCGGACTCGTCTTCACCGCCCGCCTGAACCTCGCGGGCCCGAAGGCCGGAGACGGCTTCGAGCTCGAGGCCATCTCGGCCGCCTTCATCGGCGGCGCGGCGGTCCAGGGCGGCGTCGGCACCATCGGCGGCGCGATCCTCGGCGGTCTGATCATCGGCGTCCTGAACAACGGCATGTCGATCATGGGCATCGGCATCGAGTGGCAGCAGGCGGTCAAGGGCCTCGTGCTCCTGCTCGCGGTCGCCTTCGACGTCTACAACAAGCGCCGCGCCGGCGGACGCTGATCGGAGTCCCGTGCCCGACTGGTCGCGGTTCCTCCCGCTGAGCGCTCGGCCCGACGTCGACGAGTCGGGGGTCAGCAACGACTGGCGCCCGCTCGTCGCCGATCGGCTCGACCGCCTGGCAGCACTGGCCGCCTCCCCTCCTTCCTGGAGGGCGAGGCGGCCGGTGCCGTCTCCGCCCCCTCCGCCTCTCCCGTCCCCGCCTCCGCGGTGCTCGGCGAGCTCGTCGTCCGGCTCTCGAGCAGCACCGGGCAGCGCTTCGCCACCCGCGTCGGCGCCCGCGAGGCGAGCACCCCTCCCCTGTCGTCCGAGATCCCCGGCACCCTCGCGGCCCTCGCCGCGGCCCGCCGCTCCGGCTCCGGATCCCGTGGCATCGCCGACCTGGTCGACGTGGTCCGCGTCGAGCTGAGCCTCGTCACCGGCGTCGACCTGCCGCCCCGCGTCTCGGGCGCGATCGCCATGGAGCGGATGCAGCGTGCACCGCTCCCGATCCGCGCGGCGATCCGGGGCCGCTCGCTCGCCGCCACCGACGCGGGCTGGGAGCTGGGCCTGGGCCCCGCGGTCCGCGCGCCGGCCGAGGTGCTGCTGCGCTTCCTCCTGGGCCTCGGGCCGTTCCCGGAGGCGCCGGGTCCCGAGGCGTAGGGCCGGGTCGCCCACTCCCCGCGGAGGCCCCGCACGAAATGCAGGGCCGAGTGCGATCTGCAGGGCGGTGTGCGATCCGCAGGAGATGCGGCCCCGCGGGGGTGAGTCCGGCGGAGGAATCCGCGTGCCGGCTCGGATCCCCTGCGGATCGTGCACCAGCCACTCCGGTCTCGCACACCGCCGACCTCGGCACGTCCGGGTGAGCAGGACGTCGTATCGCGCCCGTAGCATCGAGGGATGCACCGCTCGCTGCCGAGAAGCTCACCGTCGTCCCGCGGAGTCGATGCCGCCGGCGTCCTCGCCCTCATCGACTCCCTCGACGCGGCACCGGAGATCGAGCCGCACGGCTTCGTCCTCGTGCGCGGCGGCAGCGTGGTGGCCGAGGGCTGGTGGGCGCCGTACACCGCCGAGCGGCTGCACCTCCTCTACTCCTACTCGAAGAGCTTCACCGCGACCGCCGTCGCACTGGCCGTCGCCGAGGGCCTCGTCGACCTCGACGCCACCGTGCTCTCGTACTTCTCCGAGCTCGACGACGAGGTGACGGATCCGCGCTCGCGCTCGATCCGCGTCCGTCACGTGCTCGCGATGGCCAGCGGGCACCGCGAGGAGACGATCGACCGAGCGCGCGCGATCGATCCGGTCGACATGGTCCGGGGCTTCCTGCTCCTGCCGCCCGAGGAGGAGCCCGGTAGCGTCTTCGCCTACAACCAGCCGTGCACCTTCGCGGCCGCCGCGATCGTGCAGCGGGTGAGCGGCGGGTCGCTCGTCGACTTCCTCCGCCCGCGGCTGCTCGATCCGCTCGGCATCGGCGAGGTCGCCTGGACGCGCGACGCCTCCGGCCGCGAGATCGGCTACAGCGGGCTGCACGCCACGACCGAGGCCGCCGCGGCGCTCGGCCTCCTCTACCTGCAGGAGGGGCGCTGGGGATCGGAGCAGCTCCTCGACCCCGCGTGGGTGGCGGAAGCCTCGACGGCGCAGGTGCCGACGCCCGCCGAGGGGAACGCCGACTGGAGGCAGGGCTACGGCTTCCAGTTCTGGCGCTCGAGCCACGGGTACCGGGCCGACGGCGCCTACGGGCAGTTCGGCCTCGTGCTGCCCGAGCACGACGCGGTCCTCGCGATCACCGGGCAGACGACCGACACCGAGGGGCTGCTGGCGCGCGTCTGGGAGCACCTGCTGCCGGCGCTCCTGCCCTCGGGCTCGCCGGTTCCGAGCGGTGCGGAGCAGGCGCTCGCGAGACGTCTCGGAGCGCTCGGCCTGCCTCCGCTCGCGCCCGTCGCCGGCGATGTCGCGCCCGGCCGCTTCCGGCCCTCCCACTCCGACGTCCTCTCGCTCACCGGTCTCGAGATCTCGGCGGAGCGGAGCGGATGGACGCTCGCGCTGATCGAGGGCGAGGACCGGCTCCTCGTCGCTCCGGGATCCGGGGAGTGGACGACCACGGGCGTGCTCGCGGCGAGCGCCGGCCGCGCCCCCGGCGGCGAGCTGCTCGTCGACGTGCTGTTCCTCGAGACTCCGCACCGGCTGCACCTCGTGCTCGACGCCGCCGCGGGCACCTTCACCGCCCGCTGGCGCACGGATCCGCTGCACGGCGGACCGCTCCGGGAGCTGCGCGCCCCGCGCTGAGCGGTCCGCCCCGGAGTCCTGGGCGATCCGCCCTGCCGCATGTTGACGTCACCATGTACGGTGGGACGCGGGACCTGTTCGCGAGAACACTCCCGAGGTCCCCGTGCAAAGGAGCACAGCATGACGCCCAGGAAGAGACCGTTCGGATGGGCGGTGACGGCTCTCGTCGTCACCGGCCTGCTGGCCGCAGGAGCGCCGGCCGTCGCGGCCGCGCCGCTCGCGAGCACGGTGGTGACCGATCCCGCCGACGGGGTCCCGCGCGCGGATCCGCCGCCCGTGTACGACTCCTACCCCGCGATCCAGGATCCGGGGCGGAGTGCGGCCGGCTACTTCCAGCCGAGCTGGTACGACACCGACGGGCGCCACATCCAGGCGCACGGCGGGCAGATCGTGACCGTCCAGGAGGACGGCGCTGACGTGCACTACTGGTACGGCGAGGACCGCACGAAGGGGTACTACAACTCCCCCGGAGTCGCCGTGTACCGCTCGACCGACGGGCTGAACTGGGAGAACCGCGGCACGGCGCTGCGCAGCGTCCAGGCTCCCGAGGAGCTCGAGCAGCCCTACTTCGACGCCCTCTACGACACGGTCGACGACGCGGGCACCCCGCGCGCCGACCGCATCGCCGAGATCGACTACCACCTCGACACGAACCAGACCTCCCCCAACACCGCGATCTTCGAGCGCCCGAAGGTGCTCTACAACGAGAAGAACGACCAGTGGGTGATGTGGTGGCACTCCGACGGCCGGATCACACCGGGCGGCAGCACCTACGCGCGCTCGATGGCCGCGGTCGCGGTGTCGGACAGCCCGACCGGCCCGTTCACCATGACCGGCGCGTACCGCCTCTACAACCGCACCGACTACAAGGCGTGCATCTCGGCGGCCGTGCCGGGGCAGGCCCGTGACATGACCGTCTTCCAGGACGAGGACGGCACCGCCTACATCTCCTACTCCTCGGAGGAGAACCGGAGCCTGTACATCGCGAAGCTCGACGCGGACTACACGAACGTCGAGCGCACGACGACGACCGACACCCTCGATGCGAACCAGTACTCGGCCGACGGCCGGTACCCGTACGTCTTCGCCGACGGGACGCCCGGCGCCCCGGTCCGCGGCACCGACTTCCAGATCGTGAAGGAGTGCGGCGTCCTCGAGGCTCCCGCGATCTTCACCGAGGGCGGGAAGTACTTCACGCTCGCCTCGGGAGCGACCGGATGGGCGCCGAACCCGCAGACCTACTACACGGCCGACAGCGTGCTCGGACCGTGGATCCGCGGCGTCCAGGCCGGCGACCCCTCCGAGAACGTGCCCTACAACCAGATCCCCGAGGGCGGCGACGGCCTCCTCTCTGTCGGCGACACCCGCAAGACCACCTTCGGCTCGCAGTCGACGGACGTCCTGACGCTGGGCCCGGGGAAGCACGTCTACCTGGGCGACCGGTGGAACGACGGCGCCGCCGACTCGAACTACGTCTGGCTGCCGATGACCATCGGCGAGAACGGCCGACTCGAGATGCGCAATCCCGCCGTCGAGGACCCGGCGCGCTGGGCCGACGGCTGGGACGCGTCCTACTGGGACGACAAGGGCGTCGGGGCCGGCCTCTGGTCGGTCGTCGACGACCGCCTCCCCGAGACGGTCACCCGCGCGGCCGACATCGGGGCCTCCCTCCCCGCGACCGTGTCGGTCCGCTCCCCCGGCGGCACGCGCGACACCGCGGTCGACTGGGAGCCGACCGGGCCGAACGTCCTCGGCACGCTGCAGGTGACGGGCGTGCTCGCCGGTGACGCCGAGTACTCGGACGGCCGTCGCTTCACGCGCACCGTCGAGGTGGCCGAGCCCGGCATCGTGAACCTCGCGCGTCAGTCCGCGGTGACCGCATCGAGCCGCGCCGATCTGGCTCCGAAGCTGATCGACGGCGACGTGAAGGGCAAGGGCTGGGACGACTGGACCTCCTCCGGATACCCGCGCGACAGCCGCCTCACGTTCTCGTGGGGCTCGCCGCAGGACCTCGACTCGCTCACGGTGCACACGTTCAAGGACGGGGCTGCGACCTGGCCCTCGAAGGTCGAGGTCGAGTACCAGGTCGACGGAGCCTGGCGCACGTCGACCGTCTCGGCGACGCTGACGCAGGTGGCCGCCGATGCCGCACCGACCGTGGCGCTGGATCTCTCCTCCCTCCCCGACACCGCGGCCGTGCGCCTGCACCTCACCAGTGCGGCGAACACGTGGCAGTCGATCTCGGAGGTCGAGATCTGGGGCGATGCTCCTCCGGTGAACCTCTGCCGGATCCCGGGGGCGAGCGTGCGCGCCTCGTTCAGCCAGACGGAGTGGTCGACGCTCCCCGCGGCGAACGCCTGCGACGGGAGCTCGGCGACCGCCTGGTCGACCTGGTCCGGGACCGCGCTTAAGAGCAGCTCGGACTTCACGCTCACCCTCGCCGAGGCGCACCGCGTCGACCGGCTGACGTTCACGAACACGGAGGGCACCCTCGCCTCGGCGAGCGTCGCCTACCGCGGCACCGACGGCGTCTGGCGACCGACCACCGCGCAGGCCGCTCCGGTCGCGGCGAACGGCTCGGCCACCACGCTCTCCTTCGGCGCGGTGACGGCGACGGGGCTGCGGATCACGTTCGCGACTCCGAACTCGTACGTGAAGATCCCCGAGATCGTGGTGCCGGAGGCCGCCGCGCCCGCGCTCGTGGTGCCGGTGACCGTCTCGACCCGGTGCATCGCCGGGAAGGCGTACCTGTCGGTCACGGCGACGAACGGATCCGCGGCGCCCGTCGACGTGACGATCCGCTCGAGCTACGGCCAGAAGGCGTTCACGCAGGTGGCGGTCGGAGCGAACGCGACGCACACGTTCACGACGCGCCAGAAGACCGCTCCGGCGGGTGAGGTCGTCGTGACCGCCGTCGGCGGCGGCGAGACGCTCGAGCAGAGCGCCGCGTACCCGCCGCGGAGCTGCTGACCGGGAGCGCAGCGCAGGAGCCCCGGTCGGGCGGAGGAACCCCTCCCGCGGCCGGGGCTCCTGCACGTCCAGGGGTCCCGCCGCCGCGTGCACCGGACGAGGGGTCTCGGTGGAGCGGGCAGCGCTGGTACCAAGGAGAGCCGCTCCGACGACGCACGGCAGAACCAGGAACCACCCGTGATCCACCGCACCCGCACCGCCGCCCTCGCCGCGGCCGCCCCCACCGCCGGCCTCGTGCTGGCCCTCTTCTTCGCGACGGCCGCGGCGGCTCCGGAGGCGGTTCCGCCGTCGGCACCGGCGCCGACGGCGACGAGCGCGGCTGCGGACGTCCCTGCTCCGGCCGCCGACCCGATCAGCGGGGTGCGCTCGAGCGGGATGACCGACGAGGGAGTCGCGACACCCGTCGCGCCTGCACCCGACGGCCTCTCCGACGGCCTCTCCGGCGGGGAACCGGTCGGGACCGCTCCCCGGGAGTCCCCCGTCGGGTCGGCGCTGCCCGTCGAGCAGGGGCCGGTCGAGCAGGCGCCCGTCGAGCAGGCGCCCGTCGATCCGGGGCCGGATCCCGTCGAGCAGGGAGCGGGCGGCGTCGACGTGGGTGTCGCGATCGACCCGCCGTCGGATCCCGGCGCGCTCGCGATGACCGTCGCGGGCGACGCGGCGGCGCTGTCCGAGTCGGGGAGCACGGCCGCGGTCCGCCGCTTCGTCGGAGCACTGCCGACGGTGACCGTGCGCGACACCCGCACACCCGTCGCGGACCGCCCGGGCTGGTCGGTGCTCGGCTCCGCGACCGCCCTCACCGGGACGAGCGGTCAGCCGCCGATCGGGGTCGAGCACCTCGGCTGGACCCCGCGCCTGCTCGAGGGCGACGACGCCGCGGCGGGGCCCGTGGCGCTCACGGTCCTGGACGGCGGATCGGCCGGGCCGCGCCCCGGACTCGTCGAGGCCCCGCTTCTGTCGATCGCCGAGGGCGCCCGGCCCGGCCGGTGGACGGCCGACGCCGAGCTGATCCTGCGGACGCCGGCGGGCGTCCGGGCGGGTCGGTACACCGCGGTGCTCACGCTGTCGCTCTTCGAGTGAGCGGGCCCGCTCGAGCACACCGCCTCCGACGACACCGTGCTGAACGTGCGCGGATCCCGGCCCGACGGCGGACTCCCACGAGATGCAACTCCCCTCCGCTTCCCACCGCGTGTCGCGTACCGGAGTGGCATCCTGCGTCGCCCCGGAAGGCCGGAGGACAACCGGGCACGGAATGCGCTTGCCCCCGGTGGAGGAGCGGTCCTACACTCTGGTAAACGCTTTCCGCCCGGCCTCTCCGCCGGTCGCAGCACCGCACATCAGAAGGGCCTCCCGTGTCAGAGTCGACCACCCCCGCCACCGCCGCGCCGCGCACCCTCGGCATCATCATGAACGGCGTCTCGGGCCGCATGGGCTACCGCCAGCACCTCGTCCGCTCGATCCTCGCGATCCGCGAGCAGGGCGGCGTGCTGCTCTCGGACGGCACCCGCGTGCAGCTCGAGCCGCTGCTCGTCGGCCGCAGCGAGGCCAAGCTCGCCGAGCTCGCCGCCCGTCACGGCCTGGAGCACTGGACCACCGATCTCGACGCCGCCCTCGCCGACCCGAAGTGGCAGATCTACGCGGACTTCCTCGTCACCAAGGCGCGCGTCCCCGCGCTGAAGAAGGCCATCGCCGCGGGCAAGGACATCTACACCGAGAAGCCCACGGCCGAGAGCTACGCCGAGGCCCTCGAGCTCGCCGAGCTGGCCAAGGAGGCCGGCATCAAGAACGGCGTCGTGCACGACAAGCTCTACCTGCCGGGGCTGCAGAAGCTCAAGCGCCTCATCGACTCCGGATTCTTCGGCCGCATCCTCTCGGTGCGCGGCGAGTTCGGCTACTGGGTCTTCGAGGGCGACTGGCAGGACGCTCAGCGCCCCAGCTGGAACTACCGCAAGGAGGACGGCGGCGGCATCATCGTCGACATGTTCCCGCACTGGAACTACGTGCTCGAGAACCTGTTCGGCGCCGTCGAGGGCGTCTACGCCAAGGCCGCGACCCACATCCCCGTGCGCGTCGACGAGAACGGCGACGAGTACACGGCGACCGCCGACGACGCGGCCTACGCGATCTTCGACGTCGCCGGCGGTGCGACCGTGCAGCTGAACTCCTCCTGGGCCGTGCGCGTGAACCGCCCGGAGCTCGTCGAGTTCCAGGTCGACGGCACGCTCGGCAGCGCGGTCGTCGGGCTCTTCGGCGCCAAGGTGCAGCCGCGCGTCGCGACTCCCAAGCCCACCTGGAACCCCGATCTGCCCGAGCAGCACGTCTACGCCGAGGACTGGCAGGAGCTGCCCGTCAACGACGTCTTCGAGAACGGCTTCAAGACGCAGTGGGAGGAGTTCATCCGCCACGTGGTCGAGAACGGCCCGCACCCCTACGACTTCTTCGCCGGCGCCCGCGGCGTCCGCCTCGCCGAGCTCGGCCTCGAGTCGGCGCGCGACGGCCGCCGCATCGACATCGCCGCGCTCGACGCCGAGGCCGACGAGCGCGCCCTCGCCGCCTCCGCCCCGAGCGAGGTCGCTCCGTGACCGACGTCACGCTGATCGCGCCGGACGGATCGCTCCGCGCGCACACTGTCTCCCCCGCCCCGGACCTCGTGCGCCCCCGCCGCCCGCTCGGCGCCCGGGTCGCCTACGCGGCCGCGCATGTGGTCCCGGTCACCTGGGCCGAGAACACGCCCGGGAGCCCCGCCACCGTCGACTGGGACGCGACGCTCGCATTCCGGCACCACGTCTGGTCGTGGGGCCTCGGAGTCGCGGACGCCATGGACACCGCCCAGCGCAACATGGGCATGGACTGGGCCGCGACGACCGAGCTCATCCGCCGCAGCGGCGCCGAGGCCGCCTCGGTCGGCGGCGACGTCGTGGTCGGAGTGAACACCGACCAGCTCACCGACGACGTCGTGCCGCTCGAGCGCGTCATCGACGCCTACCTCGAGCAGCTCGAGGTCGCGGAGGACGCCGGAGTGGGCGTGGTCCTGATGGCCAGCCGCCACCTCGCGCGGGCGGCGCAGTCGGGCGAGGACTACGAGCGCGTCTACCGCGCCGTGCTCGAGCGGGCGTCGCGCCCGGTCGTCCTGCACTGGCTCGGACCGGCCTTCGACTCCGTCCTCACCGGCTACTTCGGCTCCGAGGACGTCGCCACGGCGTCGGACACCGTGATCCGCATCATGGAGGACAACCTCGCGAAGGTCCGCGGCATCAAGATGTCGCTGCTCGACGCGGACGCCGAGATCGCCGTGCGCGCGCGGCTCCCGCTCGGCGCGACCCTCTTCACGGGCGACGACTTCAACTACGTCGGCCTCATCGAGGGCGGGCAGGACGCCGACGGCGAGGTGCGCCACTCCGACGCCCTCCTCGGCGCGTTCGCCGCCTTCGCACCCAACGCCTCCGCCGCGATCCAGGCGCTCGACGCGGACGACGTCGAGGCCTACCGCCGGATCCTCGGGCCGACCGAGGCCCTCGCGCGCCAGGTCTTCGCCGCTCCGACGCAGTACTACAAGACCGGTGTCGCGTTCCTGTCGTGGCTGAACGGCCACCAGAGCGCGTTCTCGATGGTCGGCGGGCTGCACTCCGCCCGCTCGCTGCCGCACCTGTCCGAGATCGTGCGGCTGGCCGACGAGGCCGGGGCGCTCGAGCGTCCGGAGCTCGCGGCCGCCCGGTGGACCGGGATGCTCGCCGTGAACGGCGTCGACGCGCTCCGGACGGTGCTCGCATGACCGCCCTCGAGCCGGTCGTCGCCGCCGGAGCCGGCACCGTGCATCCGCGGCTGTCCCTGAACCAGGCGACGATCAAGCTCGCCTCGCTGCGGGAGGCTCTCGACGTCACCGCTCGCGCCGGCTACTCCTCGATCGGCCTGTGGCGCGAGCCCGTGGCCGAGGTGGGCATGGCGGAGGCCATGCGCCTGGTCGCCGAGAGCGGCCTGCGCGTGTCGAGCCTCTGCCGCGGCGGCTTCTTCACGGTCCCGGAGGGGCCGGAGCGGCGCGCGGCGCTGGACGAGAACCGCCGCGCGATCGACGAGGCCGCGGCCCTCGGCGCTCCGGCGCTCGTGCTCGTCGCGGGAGGACTGCCCGAGGGCTCGCGCGACCTCGTCGGCGCGCGCGCCCGGGTGTCGGAGGCGCTGGCCGAGCTCGCGGGCTACGCGCGCGGCACCGGAGTGCAGCTGGCGATCGAGCCGCTGCACCCCATGTACGCGTCCGACCGCGCCGTCGTCTCGACGCTGGGCCAGGCGCTGGATCTCGCCGCGCCCTTCGATCCCGCCGCGGTCGGTGTGGTCGTCGACACGTTCCACGTCTGGTGGGACCCGCAGGTGCTGCCGCAGATCGCCCGCGCAGGCGCCGAGGGGCGCATCGCCTCGTACCAGGTGTGCGACTGGGCTACTCCGCTGGCCGCCGACGTGCTGCTCTCGCGGCACTACGTGGGCGAGGGCGTCATCGACTTCCCGCTGTTGACGCGGGCGGTCGTCGAGGCCGGCTACACCGGGGACATCGAGGTCGAGATCTTCCACCGGGACGTCTGGGACACCCCGTACCCGGACGTCGCGGCCAAGGTCGCCGCCGGCTTCGCGGAGCACGTGGCGCCGCACCTCTGAGGCGCGCGGCGCGCGCAGGTCGGTCGAGCGCTGGTCGGTCGAGCGCTGATCAGTCCTGCGCGAGAGCCAGGGTGACGACGAGCGCCGAGTGGACCGACGGCTCCGAGACGGCGAAGTAGCGCTCGGAGCCGTCGATCCAGGCCTCGGTCGCTCCTTCGCGCGTGCGGAAGCGCACCGACTCGTCCAGACCCGTTCCGCGACCGTCGGCCTTGGTGACGGCCTGCGCGCGCAGCCCCTCGAGCACCTGCTCGGCGCTCTCCCGGCCGGAGGCGATCCGCTCGCGCACCACCCGCGCACGGGCGGCGTCGATGCCCACGTCGCGACCGGTGGCCAGCGCCGCCACGACCGCGCCCTCGCAGTGCGCGATGCTGATGCGCATCCGCTCGAGCGCGGGGTGCTCGCCGCCCAGGACCGGGCGACCGTGCGGGCCGCCACAGCGAGTGCAGCGCGCCTCCACGACGACCTCGAGCGGATCGATGCCGAGGGTCTCGGCGGCGAGCTCGCGCACGAGCACGCGGCCGAGCAGGAAGCTGTCGCGCGCCTCGCGACGGCCGGTGGCCTCGAAGCGCAGGCGCTCGGCGAGGGTGAGGAGGCGGAGCATCCGGTGCCGCGAGGAGTCGAGCACCTCGGGCCGCGCCCAGCGCAGCTGGACGTCGTCGGTGGCGAGGAGGGGGAGTCCGGTCATGGACCGCACGCTACGGTCCGAAGGCGTCCTCGACGTGACCTCCGGGTGGCCGATGCGCGACGCCCTCGTGTTCACTGGAGGGGATGCAGACCTTCCTCCCCTTCCCCTCCTTCCGCGCGAGCGCCGAGAGCCTCGACGACCGCAGGCTCGGCAAGCAGCGCGTCGAGACGCTGCAGGTGATGAAGGCGCTGATCGTGCCGGGCTACGGCTGGCAGCACCACCCGGTGACCGCGATGTGGCGCGGCCATAGGCCCGCCCTGATGGCGTACCAGCGCGAGACGTGCGCCGTGTGGTCGGCCCGCGGCTTCGCCGACACGTGCCTCGAGAAGACGATGGCCGTGCTCGAGACGGTCCCCGAGGACGCCGAGGCGTACCTCCTCGGTGGATTCCCGCTGCCGCCGTGGCTGGGCCGGGAGGAGCTGCACCGGTCGCACCGGTCGAAGCTCATCGCCAAGGCCCCCGAGCACTACGCCCCGCTCTTCCCGGGGGTCCCGGACGATCTCGACTACGTCTGGCCGGTCGCGACGTCCTGACGCGTCACGCCGCGCGGCGGCGGAGGAACGGGATCGCGAGGGGGTTCCGGAGGACGCGGCCGCGGTTCGCGGTCACGAGTCCGCAGATGATCACCACGAGGTGGACCACGCAGAGCACGGCGAAGAGCGTGATCGGGATGCCGATCGGGTAGAAGGACGTCGACGGGGCGTCGGCGGTCAGGGCGAAGAGCAGCACGAAGTGCCCGACCAGCGTCAGCACCGTGACGAGGATCACCGTGAGTCCCCAGTTCGCGGCCCGGCGGCCGTTCTCGGCGGCCACTCCGCCGCGCGCTCGGGAGGAAGGGTGCACGGCCGCCATCACGATGCCGGCAACCAGCATCGAGAGGAACGGGAGGCCGGTCAGGGCGAGGAATCCGAGCGCGTAGGGCATCGCGCCGGTGGGCGGTGCGGGCTGCGGGACGGGCTGAACGGGCTGGGCCTGGTGCTCGGGCTGGGCCTGCTGCTCGGGCGGGACCCGCTGCTCGAACCGCTCGGGCTGCTCGGGCTGCTCGGGCCGTCCCTGCTGCGGACGGTGGTCAGGGTGCGGACTCGACATACCAGCACCCTAGGAGACACCCGCTGCCACGAGGAGCCCCGCTCCTCCCGCGGCTCATCCGGCCCGCAGAGCGAGCGCGGGCTCGATCCGCGCGGCGCGGAACGCCGGGCCCACCGCCGAGACCGCGCCCGCACCGACCCCGGAGGCGACGCCGACGAGCGCGCTGGCGGGGTCGAGGACCGGCGACCAGCCCTGCAGGCCGCTCAGCACCGCGGTCAGGAGGACGCCGAGCGCGAGACCTGATACCCCGCCCGCGAGTCCGATCGCCGCCCCCTCGATCAGGAACAGCAGCCGGATGTCGCGCCGGGTCGCCCCGACCGCCCGTCGGAGCGCGATCTCGCGGGTGCGCGCCGACACGGTGAGGAACATCGACGTGGCGCTGCTGAAGCAGACCAGGAGCAGGAGCACCGCCGAGATCACGAGCAGGTTCGCCGCGAGATCGCTGCTCACCCCGCGCGCGAGCAGCCGCAGGTCGGCGACGGTCTGCACCACGATCCGCTCGGGCCGTCCGGGATCGATCACGAGCGGGATCGACTCGGCGAGGGCCGCGGGACGCCCCGGCAGAGTACGGGCGACGACCTGCCGCTCGGACCGGGGCGGGACGGCCAGGTCGGTCAGCGAGACGAGGATCGACTCCGTCAGAGCCGGATCACGGGTCGAGGACGTGATGAAACCCGCGACGACGACGGCCTGGCCGGCGATCCGGATGGTGTCGCCGGTGCGTCCCACGGGGATGCCGAGGTCCTCGGCCGCTCCCGTTCCAGGAGCGCCACCGGCGACCCGTCGGCGAGGTCGAGCCAGGCGGACGCCGTCGCAGGCACGACCTCGACCAGCTCGGCGGCGAGGAAGGACTCGTCGACCGCCAGCACGGGCGCCTCGGTCGTCACCTCGTCGGGACCGAGGAAGCGCCCCGGTCGGCTCTCCGCTCCGACCAGCGACACCTTCGGACCGGCGACCACGACCCCGTCGAGGGCGGCGATCGCCGTGGCGGCCCTCCGCAGCTCGTCGTCCGAGGCCGATTCCGGCATCTGGACGGTCACCTGATCGAGTGCCGCCGCGTCGAGTCGCTGCGTGACCTGCTGAGCGGCCGTGGCGCTCATCCCGACCGAGGACACGAGCCCCGCGATCGCGAGGACGAAGGCGGCGAGGACTCCCAGCGTGCGGGCGGGCGAGAGCAGCAGGGCCGACACGGCGTCGCCCAGCGCCCACGCCGGTCCCCGGCGACCCGACCGGCGGGCCGCCGGTCCCGCCTCGGCGGACGGCGCGGCCGCCGGCGCGGCCTCGGAGGACGGCGAACCCCCCGGTCCGGCCGCGGAGGACGCGCCGCTGACGGACGCGATCGCGCCGTCCTCGAGCCGGATCGAGCGTCCGGCCACCGCGGCGACCTCCGCCGAGTGCGTGATCAGCACGACGGTGACTCCGGAGCGGTGGAGCTCCACGAGCAGGTCCATCACGACCGCCGTCGTCGCCGAGTCGAGGTTGCCGGTGGGCTCGTCCGCGAGGACGACCGCGGGTCGGCCGACGACCGCACGGGCAAGCGCGACGCGCTGGCGCTCCCCGCCCGAGAGGGTGGCCGCCGACTGCTCCGCCAGCCGCAGGAGGCCGAACCGGTCGAGCACGTCGGCGACGGCGGAGATCTGCGCGTCGTGCCCCTCCCTCCGCATGCGCAGCGGCAGCGCCGCGTTGCGGGCCACGCTCTCGCGCGGCAGCACGAACGAGTCCTGGAACACGAAGCCGAACGTGCGCGAGCGCAGGACGTCCCGCTCGCGCTCGGGGAGACCCGAGACGTCCAAGCCTGCGATGCGGTACTCCCCCGAGTCGGCCGAGTCGAGCAGCCCGAGGACGTTGAGGAGCGTCGACTTCCCGGCGCCCGAGCGGCCGACGACGGCGACGAACTCCCCCTCGTGGACGTCGAGATCGATCCCCCTGAGCGCCGGCGCCCCGGCCGCACCCGCGTAGCGCCGCGAGACTCCGCGGAGGGAGAGCAGCGGAGCGGTCACGGGCTCACCACGACGCGGTCGCCCTCGACGAGTCCGGACTCCTCGCCGATCCGCACCCAGCCGTCACCCGCGCCGAGCACCTCGACGGGCACGTGCTCGCCGGGGTCGGAGCGGTCGCCGCCCCAGGCGAGGACGAATGGGGCCGTCGAGGCGTCGTGGACGGCGGCGAGCGGCACGGCGAGCACCGGCTCGCCGGCCTCCACGGTGGTGAGCATGACCGTCGACTTCTCGGCGAGGTCGGCCCAGTCCCCGGGCAGATCGACGAAGACGTCCCTGCCCGCGATGCTCTGCGCGGAGCCGTCGGAGGCGACGAACTCGCCCTGCCGCACGACGACGCCGCTCTGATCGGACCGGCCGCTCACGCGGAGGGTCACCGAGACCCCGACGGCGAACTCCTCGGCATCGAGCACGGACGCCCGCGCGACGACCCGGCGCGGGCTCGTCTGCAGCGTCGCCAGCGGGGCGTCGGCGGCGGCGGTCGCCCCGACGGCGAGCACGCTCAGGACCCCGACCGAGTCGGCGGGCAGCTGCACGATCTGGGTCACGTCGATGTAAGCCTGCGTCACCGCGGCGGCACTCGGGGCCGGGGCGGCGGACGCAGACGCGACGGGCACGGGGGCAGCCGATGCGGCGCCGGCGGGTGCGGACGCAGCAGGTACAGGAGCCGACGATGCCGTGGTGGCAGTGGTCGTCACCCCGGAGGACGACGGTGCGACGGCGTCGACGACGCGGGTCGGGAGGTCGTACCCGAGTCCGTCCCAGAGCTTCTCCGCGGCAGCCAGGGTGTTCGCGGTGAAGTCCTCGTCCACGTCGAAGTCGCCCGGGACGACCGCCTTGAGCGCCGACTCGAACGCCTGCACGTCCCGCCCCTCGTCGCCCACCTGCAGATCGCGGTAGAGCGGAGCCTCGACGTGCAGCGCGATGCGGGGCTGGTCGGCGACAGCGATCAGCAGCCGCCCGTTCGAGAGCGGGGATCCGGCCGCCGTGCCGACCTCGGTGACGTAGGGCAGCACTCCGCCGCTCACCCCGCCGAACGCCACCTTCCGGGTGTCGCCCGCGTCGACGAGCCCCTGCAGCATGCGCGGAGGATCGATGGAGCGCCGCTCGACGGCGGCATCGACCTGCGGAGGCGCCTGCATCGCGGCCTCGTCGACATCCGCGGTCGAGGGCATCGACGCTCCGATCGCGATACCCGCCGACCCCCACCAGGAGCACCACGACGACGAACACCGCGAGCGCCCGCGGACGGACCACGGCCGGGAGTCGGACGCGGGGCCGCGGCTGCTCGCTCATCGCCTGTGCTCCGCGAGGATCTTGTCGGCGTGCGCGATGATCTCCTGCTCCTTCTCGGCGACCTCGTCCAGCGCCGCCCTGTTCTGATCGATCAGAGCCGCCTGGTACTGCGCCTCCAGCGAGCTCAACGTCTCCACCAGACCCGTCTCCTGCTTGCACTGCACGTCCAGCACCGCAGTGCGGATGGCCGCCTCGGGATCCTCGGGCACCTCCGGACCCCACGGCGACTCCTCACCGCTGCGGAGCCGGAGGCCGTTCGCGACGAGGCAGTCGCTCCACTCGGACCGCGCGCGGTCCCACTCCGGGTCGGCGGTCGCGAGGGCGTACGCGTCGCTCGCCACCTGCTTCGCCGGCCCTGCGACCGCCATCGCCTCCGGGCCCGCGGTCCACCGGCCCGGCTCCGGGAGGAGGACCGTGGTGTCGGTGCACTTCTCGAACGCGGGTTCCCACCCCGGATCCGCGTCGGTCGCCATGTAGGCGGCGTTGGCCGCCTCCATCTCCGCTCCGTCGGACGGGTCCATCCCGTAGCCGAAGTGCGCCGCCCGGTCCGCGCTCCAGATGCCGTAGTTCGTGTCGGGAACGAGAGCGGACCCCGTCAGATCGAACTCCGCCGGAGGGTAGCTCCGCCCGCCGGCCCGCATGCACTCGTCCCAGAGCAGTGCATTCGCCTGCAGGATCCGCCCGCGCGTCGGCGGGTCGATGAAGAAGGCATCGATCGGGAAGACCATCGTCTCGTCCTCCCTGTTCAGGACCGCATGGACATCGGCGTAGGCACTGATGTCGACATTCGCGGGCATCCCGTTGATCCGAGGCCCCGGAGTCGGTGCGGTGCACGCGCTCACGCCGAGCACCGGGACGAGCAGCGCGATCAGACCCAGCGGGCGGAGCTGCGGCATCAGTCGACGCTCGAGATGAAGTCGTTCCAGTCCGGGTGCCACCAGACCCCCGTGCCCTCGGACTGGAGGTTGGCGATCTTCTGGCCAGCGCGGACCTCCAGCCTCAGGCCTCCGCGGTCGATGTGCTCGTACCAGTTCTTGTACCCGGGGAAGCGGTTCTTGATGCTCGAGATCGAGTCATTGAAGATGAAGCCCCCGGGCGCGTGGTACTCGTTGTAGTTCGCGTTGCCGCGCCCGGAGAAGCTGCTCGAGTAGTCCTTGTCCGTCCACACGCAGCTCCAGCCCGTGGGGCACTGGCTCTCCGCCGCCGCAGCGACCGGAGCCGTCAGGGTCGCGACCGCGACCGCGGCGAGGGCGAGAGCGCTTGCGCGCCGGGTGAGTGACATGAGATCTCCTTCGGTTCGGTGAGGTTTCCTCGGAGAGTAGAGGGCATACTCGTGTGGCGCAACGCGGCCCGCCTGTGGAGGAGCCTCGCTGAGCCCGAGCGCTCGACGACGTGCGGAGTCGGTGAGGCGAGCCCCCGCAGTGAGGCCGCGCTCTCTCGCCGCCCCGGGACCATAGCCCGGAGCGTCACAAACCTGTGTGTCTTCTCAGACGACCATCACCTCGACGCGGAAGAAGGAGGCGCTCGCGCGGCCCCCTGCACGCGCACACCCGCCGCCGGGCCGCCCCGACGCCGCGTCACAGCCTCCGTTCAGGCCCCGGACCGGGCCTTCGTCTTCCGGAGGTCTCGGGTTAGTCTGTCGAGGTTGACCTGTCGCAGAGCGCGTCAGGGCGAGGGCTGCCGCCCCCGCGAGACCGGGGGTACCCGAAGGAGACGTATTGGCGAGCGACAGAAGGACCACCGGCGGCGTGATCAAGGCGATCGTGGGCTTCCTGGGCATGAGCGTCGTGGCCGGAGTCCTCGTGACCGCCACGGTGACGCCCGCTGTGGCGATCGCGGGCGTCGCGGCGAACCAGTCCATCGGGGTCTTCGACGGACTGCCCGAGTACCTCGAGGTCGACAAGCTCTCCGAGAAGAGCAACATCTTCGCCACGCGCACCGACGGCTCGACCCAGCTGCTCGCCTCCTTCTACGTCGAGAACCGCATCGAGGTGCCGCTCGATCAGATCTCGCAGTTCGCCAAGGACGCCGCCGTCTCGGGCGAGGACCCGCGCTTCTACGAGCACGGCGGGGTCGACCTCCCCGGCACGCTGCGCGCCGTCGCCCAGACCTACGTGCTCGGCAACGACGTCCAGGGCGGATCCTCGATCACCCAGCAGTACGTGAAGAACGTCCTCGTCGAGAAGGCCGTCCGCAACATCACGGACGAGGTCGAGCGCGCCGCCGCGATCGACGCGGCCACCAAGACCACTCCCGAGCGCAAGCTCCGCGAGATGAAGCTCGCGATCGGCCTCGAGAAGGAGTACACGAAGGACCAGATCCTCCAGGGGTACCTGAACATCGCGTTCTTCGGCGGCACCACCTACGGCCTCGAGACGGCCGCGAACTACTACTTCAACACCTCCGCCGCGAACCTCACGATCGCCCAGGCCGCCAGCCTCATCGCGATCGTCAACAACCCGGCGAACCTGCGCATCGACCAGCCCGAGAACCCCGACAACGGCGCCGCCAACGGCTACGTCCGCAACAAGGAGCGCCGCGACTACATCATCGGGAAGATGCTGGAGGAGGGGAAGATCACGCAGGCCGACCACGACGCCGCGATCGCCACTCCCGTCGAGCCCGTCATCACCGAGCCCAGCACCGGGTGCTCGACGGCCGGGAACGCCGGCTACTTCTGCGACTACGTCACCAACGTCCTGAAGAACAACGAGATCTTCGGCGCCGACGAGGACACCCGCTGGACGAACTTCCGCCGCGGCGGCCAGGACGTCTACACGACGCTGGACGTCGACCTGCAGGACGCCGCCGTGAACGCCGTGAACGCGCAGGTCCCGCAGACGTGGAACTTCGACGTCGGAGCCGTGTCGGTCAGCGTCGAGGTCGGCACCGGTCGCGTGCTCGCCATGACCCAGAACAAGAAGTACTCGCAGGACCCCGACGTCCTGAACGCCGACGCGTCCTACAGCGCCATCAACTTCAGCACCGACAAGGCCTACGGCGGCTCGTCCGGCATCCAGCCCGGCTCGACCTACAAGCTGTTCACCCTCGTCGAGTGGCTGAAGGAGGGGCACAGCATCAACGAGCGGGTCGACGGCACCCGCAAGCCCACGTGGGGCACCTTCACCGACTCCTGCGAGCCCGGGGGCACCACGACCAGCAACGACACCAGCGCCCGGAACGACGAGGGCGGCGGCGGACAGGTCGGCACCGCGGCGGACTTCACGAAGACGTCGCTGAACACGGGCTTCGTCGGCATGGCACGCGAGCTCGACCTCTGCGCGATCCGCGACACGGCGGTCGACATGGGCGTGGTGCAGGGCAGCGACGGCGAGCTCGACCGCTTCCCGGCGACGGTCCTCGGCACGAACTACGTCTCCCCGCTCTCGATGGCCGGCGCCTACGCCACCATCGCCTCCGGCGGCATCACCTGCGATCCGATCGCGATCGACCGGATCACCGACGCGGCCGGCGCGGAGCAGCCCGTGCCCGCCGCGAACTGCCGCCAGTCGCTCGACGGCAACGTCGCGGCCACCGCCGCGGTCGCCCTGCAGTCCACGTTCACGTCCGGTGGCACCGCCTCCGCGTCGAGGACGCGCGACGGCGTCCCCCTGATCGGCAAGACGGGCACCACCGACGACGCCGTCGCCACCTGGATGACCGGCGCGAGCACCCGCGTCGCCACCGCCGTCGGCGTCTTCAACGTCAAGGGTGAGGCGAGCCTGCGCTCGGGCCGCTACGCGTTCGACTCCGGATCCGCGGCCACGGCCCGGCACCGGATCTGGCCGGTCGTCATGGCCGCGGCGAACGCGAAGTACGGCGGGGAGGCGTTCCCCGAGGCGAACGGCTCGCTGCAGGTCGTGCCCAAGGTCGAGATCCCGGATGTGAAGGGCCTCACCGTCGCCGACGCGAAGGCCAAGCTCGCAGCGGCCGGCTTCTCGCTCATCGAGGGCGGGACCGAGGCCAGCGATGCCGCGGTCGGCACCGTGACGCGTCAGGACCCGTCGGGCTCGGCCCAGGCGGGTACCGGCATCACCGTGTTCACGAGCACCGGCAACCAGAAGACCGTGCCGGATGTGACGGGGCAGGACCTCGAGGCCGCGAAGTCGGCGTTCGGAGCAGCGGGCTTCACGAAGATCACCCTCGCCTGCACCGAGGACGGCAACGCTCCGGACGCCGGCCAGGTGACGGGTCAGGAGCCGGCGGGCGGATCCTCCGTCGCTCCGGACGCGACCCTGAAGGTCTCGATCACGGCGAAGAAGTGCCCGTGAGCCGCCTCGGCTGACTCCGGCTCGTGAGACCACGTTCGGCTCGCAGAATCCACGGATTCCTGCGAGCCGAACGTGTTTCCGCGAGCCGAACGCGCCCCGGCTCCGTCCCTACTGCCCGCGCCCGCGGATCGCGCCGACGATCGCGACGACGGCGAAGTGCACGATGAGCGCCGCGATGCCGAAGCACGCGAGCGCCCCGCTCGCCTCGGCGTAGGGGCGCGAGGCGTCCGTCATCGATCCCGGAGTGACGACGTCGAGCGCGAAGAAGCCGACCGCCAGTCCGAAGCAGACCAGGGCGATCCAGAGGAGGGCGCGGATCGCGCGACCGACCGGGTCGTAGTAGCGCGGATTCGACATCGGGCCTCCGGTTCTCGTGCTCTCCCGTGTCTATCCGGCCCCGCTCCCCCGCGCAAGCGGTCGCGCGAGGGCCCGTCGCCGGACACGACGACGCCCCGGCTCCCGAGGAGGGGAGCCGGGGCGTCGGATCCGGGCGGCCTACGCCGCCATCGGCATCCGCGACGCGGACGTGACGACGAGCTCGCCGCCGACCGCGTCCACGCGCACCGCGCCGCCGTCGGTCACGTCACCGCTCACGAACAGGTCCGCGATGCGGTCGTCGACCGAGCGCTGCACCAGGCGGCGGAGCGGACGGGCGCCGTACTGCGGCTCGTAGCCGTGCTCGGCGAGCCAGTCGATCGCCGCCTCCGTGACCTCGAGCGACACCTCGCGCGGCGCGAGCCGGGCACGGGTGGCGTCGAGCACGATGCCGACGATCTCGCGGAGCTGCGCCCGGCCGAGCTTGCGGAACAGCACGATCTCGTCGATGCGGTTCAGGAACTCGGGCCGCATCGCCTCGCGGAGACGGCCCATGACGCGGTCGCGCAGGTCCTTCTCCGAGGCGAAGCCCTCGGCCGATGCGTCGCTCTGCGCGACGAAGCCGAGCGCACCGGAGCGCGAGGCCAGGAACTCCGACCCCAGGTTCGAGGTCATGATGATCACCGTGTTGCGGAAGTCGACCGTGCGGCCCTGGCCGTCGGTCAGGCGACCGTCGTCGAGCACCTGCAGGAGCAGGTTGAAGACGTCGGGGTGCGCCTTCTCGATCTCGTCGAACAGCACGACGGAGTAGGGGTTCCGCCGCACGCGCTCGGTGAGCTGGCCGGCCTCGTCGTAGCCCACGTACCCGGGAGGGGCGCCGACCAGTCGCGAGACGGTGTGCCGCTCGCCGAACTCGCTCATGTCGAAGCGGATCACGGACTGCTCGTCGGCGAAGAGCGACCCCGCCAGCGTGCGGGCGAGCTCCGTCTTGCCGACCCCGGTCGGGCCGAGGAAGAGGAACGATCCGACGGGCCGGGAGGCGTCGCCGAGTCCGGTGCGGCTGCGGCGGACGGCGCGGGCGACCGCGGTCACCGCGTCCTCCTGGCCGATGACGCGCCGGTGCAGCTCGTCCTCGAGGTGGGCGAGGCGCTCGCGCTCCCCCTCCGTCAGTCGCGACACGGGGATGCCCGTGGCACGGGCCACGACCGCCGCGATCTCGGTCTCGCCGACCACGGCCTCCACCGGGGCGCGCCCGGTCGTGGTCGCCTCGTCGAGCCGGGCCTGCACGGCCGAGATCTCGTCGCGCAGTCGCGACGCCTCCTCGTAGTGCTCGGCCGAGACCGCCGCGTTCTTGTCGCCCTCGAGCACCGCGAGGCGCTCGAGAAGAGCGGAGGTGTCCACTCCCGCGCCCAGACTGAGACGCAGTCGCGCACCCGCCTGGTCGATCAGGTCGATCGCCTTGTCGGGCAGCACGCGGTCGGGGAGGTAGCGGTCCGAGAGCTCGACGGCGGCGCGGAGGGCGTCGTCGGTGAAGCTCACGCGGTGGTGCTCCTCGTACGCCGCGCGCAGTCCGTGCAGGATCGCGACGGCGTCCTCGACCGACGGCTCGCCCACGCGGACGGGCTGGAAGCGGCGCTCGAGCGCCGGGTCCTTCTCGATCGTGCGGTACTCCTTGAGCGTGGTCGCACCGACCAGGTGCAGCTCGCCGCGGGCGAGCCGGGGCTTGAGGATGTTTCCCGCGTCCATGCCGCCCTCGCCCGCGCCCCCGGCGCCGACGACGGTGTGGACCTCGTCGATGAAGACGATCAGCTCACCCGAGCGGGCCGCGATCTCGTCCATCGTCTTCGTGAGGCGCTCCTCGAAGTCGCCGCGGTAGCGGGTTCCGGCGAGCATGCCGGGGAGGTCGAGCGAGACGACGCGCTTGTCGCGCAGCTGCTCCGGGACCTCGCCCGCGACGATCGCACGGGCCAGGCCCTCGACGATCGCGGTCTTGCCCACGCCGGCCTCGCCGACGAGGACCGGGTTGTTCTTGGTGCGGCGGCTGAGGATCTCGATGGTCTGCTCGATCTCGTCGGCACGGCCGATCACCGGGTCGAGCCGGCCGTCGCGGGCCAGCTGCGTGAGATCGGTGCCGAACTTGTCCAGCATCGGAGTCTCGGAGGCGGGGGTGCCGGCCTCCTGCTGCTGCTCCGGACCGGTCGTGACGGTCTCGCGCAGTCCCTGGGTGAGCGCCTCCGCGGTCACTCCGGCGCGCGCCAGGACCTGCCCGGCGGGCGCGTCCTGACCGAGCACGAGCGCGAAGAAGAGGTGCTCGGGGTCGATGTAGGTCGATCCGCTCGAGCGGGCGACCTGGTAGCTGTGGAACAGCGCGCGCTGCGCACTGGGCGTGATGGTGGCGGCGCTCTGCGAGGCGTGGGCCTCGCCGGCCTGCGGCAGGCGCGCCTCCGTGGCCGTCGCGATCGCGCCGGGGTCGACGCCGATGCGGCGCACGGCCTGAGCCACGGCCTCGTCGTCGATGAGCACGCGCAGCACGTGCAGGGCGTCGAGCTCGGTCTGTCCGCGCTCGAGGGCGAAGCGTCCTGCGGCCTGCAGGATGCTCTGGGTACGGGCGGTGAGGAATCGGCTGAGGTCGATGGACCGCGCCGCGCGGGCGCGCTCACCGTCGAGGTAACGGGCGAGGAAGTCGTCGAACGAGTTCGCTCCGGCCTCGTTGAAGTTGTCGGGCACCAGTCCTCCTGAAGAGTTGAGTCACTTGCACTCAAGTTCAACGCGGAGGGCCGGATCCTATTCCCGGGTCTTCGCCGCACACCTCCTCCCGCCCTCGGTACCGTCGAGTCATGAGCAGTGATGGAGGAGAGGTGCGTGCGCAGGAGCGTGCGACACCGACGGCTCCGTCGCTGCAGGAACTGCGAGCGCACCGAGAGGAACTGCTCGATCTCGCATCTCGATCGGGGATCACCGCGGTCGCCGTCTTCGGTTCGGTCGCGCGTGGCACGTCGACGAGCGGCAGCGACGTCGACGTGATCGTCGACGCCGAGCCGGGCACGAGCTACTTCTCCCTCGCTGCGTTCGCTCTCGGCGCGGAGGCGCTTCTCGGTCGCTCCGTCGACGCCGTCTTCCGATCCGGCCTGCGTCGAGGACGAGACGACGCCATGCTCCGCGATGCGGTGCCTCTGTGACGGACCGATCGGCACGCCGGCTCGACCTGATCGTCGAGGACTGCGCGAGAGCCCAGGCCGCAAGAGCCGACTCGGTGACTGACGGCCCCGGGTGCTGAGCACGTGGAGATCGAGTTCGACGCGATCGTCGTCTTCTGGCGCGGGCCGGCGCCCTGGCATTTCGTGCGGGTGCCGGAGGAGCACGTCCCGGCGATCGCGGACGCCGCAGCCCACGTGTCGTACGGCTGGGGCATGATCCCCGCGACGGTGACGCTCGGCTCGAGCACCTGGAGTACGTCGCTGTGGCCGAAGGACCGCGGCTACCTCGTGCCGCTCAAGACCTCCGTGCGCCGAGCGGAGGGCGTCGAGGTCGACTCCGCCGTCACCGTGCGCCTGCGCATCTGACGCCTCCCGGACGTGCGAGAGGGCACGGCCGGAGCCGTGCCTCTCTGTGCGCCGACGCGCATTTCCTCCGGGGTGGGAGATCAGGGGACCGTGTAGCCGGCGGCGCGGAACATCTCGTACCACTCGGCCCGGGTCAGGGGGATGTCGGAGCCGAGCGCCGCTTCGTGCACGCGCTGCTCGTTGGTGGTGCCGAGCACGACCTGCATGTTCGCGGGGTGGCGCGTGATCCACGCCGTGGCGATCGCGATAGCGGGCACGTCGTACTGCCCGGCGAGGCGGTCGATCACCGCGTTGAGCTCCGTGTAGGCGGGGTTGTCGAGGAAGACACCGGTGAAGAAGCCCGCCTGGAACGGCGACCACGCCTGCACGGTGATGTCGTTGAGGCGGCAGTAGTCGACGATGCCGCCGTCGCGCATGATCGACTGATCCAGCGCGGCCATGTTCGACGCGACTCCCTGCGCGATCAGCGGCGCGTGCGTGACCGACAGCTGCAGCTGGTTCGCCACGATCGGCTGGTTCAGCGACTTCTTCAGCAGCTCGATCTGGTACGGCGTGTGGTTCGAGACGCCGAAGTGCGTGACCTTGCCGGCGGCGTGCAGCTCGTCGAAGGCGCGGGCGACCTCGTCCGGTTCGACGAGCGCGTCGGGGCGGTGCAGGAGGAGCACATCGATGCGGTCGGTCTGCAGCGCCTTCAGCGACCCCTCGACCGACTCGATGATGTGCTCGTACGAGAAGTCGAAGTAGGGGCCGTCGCCGACGATGCCGCACTTGGTCTGCAGCACGATCTCGTCGCGCTGGGACGGGGTGAGCCGCATCGCCTCGGCGAAGCGCTCCTCGCAGTGGTGCACGGCGTTGCCGTAGACGTCGGCGTGGTCGAAGAAGTCGATGCCGGAGTCGCGCGCCGTGCGCACGAGATCACGGATGGCGTCGTCGCTCATGTCGGGGATGCGCATGAGGCCGAGGACGACGTTCGGGGATTCGATGCCGGAGGCGCCGAGGGGGACGTGCTTCAAGGGGGACTCCTTCGTCGGGTACTCCCCCACGGTAGGGGGGCCGGCTGAGTGGCGTCCAACAGCGGGTGCTGGTGCGATTCATGAGCCGGAGTGGTCAATCCGGATGCTTGCTCGTCCCCCTCCCCGGTGAGAGGGTGCCGTCATGACGATCGAGGTGCGCCCGGCGTCCGTCTTCGAGGACGTCGCGACGATGAACGGGCCGAAGCGAGCCGATGCGAGCGTGTGCTGGTGCCTGAGCTACCGGCTGCTCTCCTCCACCGAGAACACCTCCCTCCGCGGTCCTGCACGGGGCGAGCGGATGCGCGAGCTGGTGGCGCAGGATCCCCCGCCGGGCGTGCTCGCCTACGACGGCGACCAGGTGGCAGGCTGGGCCGCCGTGCACCGCCGTGCGGACACGAGCTATGCGAAGAACCGGAGGATCCCGCACGTCGACGACCTCGACGTGTGGACGGTCTGGTGCATCCGGGTCCGCCCCGGCTTCCGCCGCCGCGGCATCTCGCACGCCCTGCTCGCCGGCGCCGTCGACTTCGCACGGTCGCACGGAGCCCCGGCGATCGAGGGCTACCCGGTCGACAACCGCGGCGCGACGGTCGAGCAGACGATGGCCTACGTCGGCACCCGCGCCCTCTTCGAGCGCGCCGGCTTCTCGTGGGCGGCCGACACGACCTCGGTGCTGAACGGCTTCCCACGGGTGCTCATGCGCCTGCCGCTCTGACATACCACGGCGATATGATTCGGTCGTGAACCTCGACCGCCTCCCCCTCGGCGCCGTTCTGCGGCGCGCCCGCGAGGACGTCGCGATGTCGCAGACGGCACTCGCCGCGGCCACCGGTCTGCGCCAGCCGAACATCGCCGCGATCGAAACCGGGGCGCGTCGTCCGAGTCCGGAACTGCTCGAGCGACTCCTCCGGGCCGCCCGACTCCGCCCGTCGATCGTTCTGGAGTACCTCGCCGACGACGTCCTCCAGCTCGCCGCAGAGCACGGACTGGGCGACGTCCGGGTGTTCGGATCGACTGCCCGCGGCTCGGACGACGAACGGAGCGACATCGATCTGCTCGTCACGGCGGATCCGTCCGTCGACTTCCTCCGCCTGGCCGCGTTCCGCGGTCGCGCCGAGGCGCTCCTCGGGTTCCCGGTGGACGTGGTGATCGACAGCCCCGACGACGAGGTCGTGGCGGCGATCCGACGCGAGGCGGTGCCGCTGTGACCTGGCCGGACGACGGAGCGACGACGCCCGGCCGCTTCACCGCCCGCCCCCGCCGCCCCGCCGACGACGCCGACAAGCGCTCCCGGCTGATCCTCGAGGCGGACCGGCTCCTCTCCCGCCTCGATCGTGCCGCGCGAGACGGCGAAACCGAGTTCATCCGCCCCGTCTCGGACAGCAGGGACATCGGCGCGCTCGCCCTGATCACTCTCGCCGAGTTCGTGCACCGCGACCTGCCGGCCGCCGTCGTCGCACAGCTGCCCGGCGACGCGGTCGAAGGGCTGCGAGCGACGCGGAACATCGCCGCGCACAACTACTCCGCGCTCGACAACGAGCGCTTGTGGGCGACCGTGACCGTGCACGCCCCGGCGCTGCTCCGCACGATCCGGGCCGCGCTCCTCGACGGCTGACCAGCGCGCCGTCCCCGCGAACGAGGAACGGCCCCTCACCTGTGTCGGGGAGGGGCCGTTCGCCGTGGAGGACCGGACGTGGTGTCGACGCCTAGAAGTCCCAGTCCTCGTCCTCGGTGTTCACGGCCTTGCCGATCACGTAGGAGGAGCCGGAGCCCGAGAAGAAGTCGTGGTTCTCGTCCGCGTTGGGCGAGAGGGCCGACAGGATCGCGGGGTTCACGTCGGTGACCTGCTTGGGGAACATCGGCTCGTAGCCGAGGTTCATCAGGGCCTTGTTGGCGTTGTAGTGCAGGAACTTCTTGACGTCCTCGGTCAGGCCGAGCTGGTCGTAGAGGTCCTGCGTGTACTGCGCCTCGTTGTCGTAGAGCTCGTAGAGCAGCGAGAACGTGTAGTCCTTGATCTCGTCGCGCTTGGCCTGGTCGACGCGCTCGAGGCCCTTCTGGAACTTGTAGCCGATGTAGTAGCCGTGCACGGCCTCGTCGCGGATGATGAGGCGCACGAGGTCGGCCGTGTTGGTGAGCTTGGCCCGCGAGGACCAGTACATCGGCAGGTAGAAGCCCGAGTAGAAGAGGAACGACTCGAGCAGCGTCGAGGCGACCTTGCGCTTCAGCGGGTCGTCGCCGCGGTAGTAGTCCATGACGATCTCGGCCTTCTTCTGAAGGTTCGGGTTCTCCACGGACCAGCGGAACGCCTCGTCGATGTCCTGGGTGTTGGACAGCGTCGAGAAGACCGACGAGTAGCTCTTCGCGTGCACCGACTCCATGAACGCGATGTTCGTGTAGACGGCCTCCTCGTGCGGGGTGATCGCATCGGGGATGAGCGACACCGCGCCGACCGTGCCCTGGATGGTGTCGAGCAGGGTCAGGCCCGTGAACACGCGCATCGTGAGCTGCTGCTCCTCGTGGGTCAGCGTGTTCCACGACTGGATGTCGTTGGACAGCGGGACCTTCTCGGGCAGCCAGAAGTTGCTCGTGAGGCGGTTCCAGACCTCCACGTCCTTGTCGTCCTGGATGCGGTTCCAGTTGATGGCGTTGACGTGGCTGACCAGCTTGAGCTTCTCAGGGGGAGTCATGATCTCTTCTTCGTGCGGATAGGTCGTGCGGTGTCGTTCGGGTGGGTGCCGCGGCGGACGCTACAGCATGCAGCTGACGCAGCCGTCGACCTCCGTGCCCTCCAGCGCGAGCTGGCGGAGACGGATGTAGTAGATGGTCTTGATGCCCTTGCGCCAGGCGTAGATCTGCGCGCGGTTGATGTCGCGGGTGGTCGCGGTGTCCTTGAAGAACAGCGTCAGCGAGAGTCCCTGGTCGACGTGCTGCGTCGCCGCCGCGTAGGTGTCGATGATCTTCTCGTAGCCGATCTCGTACGCGTCCTGGTAGTACTCCAGGTTGTCGTTCGTCATGAACGGCGCCGGGTAGTAGACGCGGCCGAGCTTGCCCTCCTTGCGGATCTCGATCTTCGACGCGATCGGGTGGATCGAGGACGTCGAGTTGTTGATGTACGAGATCGAGCCGGTGGGCGGGACCGCCTGCAGGTTCTGGTTGTAGATGCCGTGCTCCATGACCGAGGCCTTCAGCGAGCGCCAGTCGTCCTGGGTGGGGACGGCGATGCCGGCGTCGGCGAAGAGGCGGGCGACGCGCTCGGTGGCGGGAGCCCACTCCTTCTCGGTGTAGGTGTCGAAGAACTCGCCCGAGGCGTACTTCGAGTCGGCGAAGCCCTCGAAGGTGGTGCCGCGCTCGATGGAGATGTTGTTGGAGGCGCGCAGGGCGTGGAACAGCACCGAGTAGAAGTAGATGTTGGTGAAGTCGATGCCCTCCTCGGATCCGTAGTGGATGCGCTCGCGGGCGAGGTAGCCGTGCAGGTTCATCTGGCCCAGGCCGATGGCGTGCGACTTGTCGTTGCCGTCCTCGATCGAGCGGACGGAGGTGATGTGCGACTGGTCGGACACCGAGGTGAGACCGCGGATGGCGGTCTCGATGGTGCGGCCGAAGTCGGGCGAGTCCATGGTCAGCGCGATGTTCATCGAGCCGAGGTTGCAGGAGATGTCCTTGCCGATGGTGGCGTAGGAGAGGTCCTCGTTGTAGGTCGTCGGGGTGTTGACCTGGAGGATCTCGGAGCACAGGTTCGACATGTTGATGCGGCCCTTGATCGGGTTCGCCTTGTTCACCGTGTCCTCGAACACGATGTAGGGGTAGCCCGACTCGAACTGGATCTCGGCGATGGTCTGGAAGAACTCGCGCGCCGAGATCTTGGTCTTCTTGATGCGCGGGTCGTCGACCATCTCGCGGTACTTCTCGGAGATCGAGATGTCGCCGAAGGGCAGGCCGTAGACGCGCTCGACGTCGTAGGGCGAGAAGAGGTACATGTCCTCGTTGTTCTTCGCGAGCTCGAACGTGATGTCGGGCACGACGACGCCGAGGGACAGCGTCTTGATGCGGATCTTCTCGTCGGCGTTCTCGCGCTTGGTGTCGAGGAAGCGCAGGATGTCGGGGTGGTGCGCCGAGAGGTACACGGCTCCCGCACCCTGGCGGGCGCCGAGCTGGTTGGCGTAGCTGAAGCTGTCCTCGAGGAGCTTCATCACGGGGATGATGCCCGAGGACTGGTTCTCGATCTGCTTGATCGGGGCGCCGGCCTCGCGGATGTTGGAGAGCGAGAGCGCCACTCCGCCGCCGCGCTTGGAGAGCTGCAGCGCGGAGTTGATGCCGCGGGCGATCGACTCCATGTTGTCCTCGATGCGCAGGAGGAAGCACGAGACGAGCTCGCCGCGCTGGGCCTTGCCCGTGTTGAGGAACGTGGGGGTCGCGGGCTGGAAGCGGCCGGCGACGATCTCCTCGACGAGGGCGACGGCGAGCTTCTCGTCGCCCTGGGCGAGCCCGAGCGCGGTCATCACGACGCGGTCCTCGAAGCGCTCGAGGTAGCGCTTCCCGTCGAACGTCTTGAGCGTGTACGACGTGTAGTACTTGAAGGCGCCGAGGAAGGTCGCGAAGCGGAACTTCTTGGAGTACGCGAGATCGTTCAGCTGCTGGATGAACTCGAACGAGTACTGATCGAGCACGGCCTGCTCGTAGTACTCCTTCTCGACCAGGTAGTCCAGGCGCTCCTTGAGGGAGTGGAAGAACACGGTGTTCTGGTTGACGTGCTGCAGGAAGTACTCGCGAGCGGCCTCGCGGTCCTTGTCGAACTGGATCTCTCCGTTCGGGCCGTACAGGTTCAGCATCGCGTTGAGCGAGTGGTAGTCCATCTGCGCGGCGTCCCGGGGGGCGTCGATCACTGCTGCGTCCAAAACGTGTCCAATCCTTCGTCGACGGCGCGGACGTCGTCTGGGGTTCCGAATACTTCGAAGCGGTAGAGGTGCGGCACGGCGCACTTCCTCGCGATGATGTCGCCGGCGAGGCAGTAGGCCTCGCCGAAGTTGGTGTTGCCGGCGCCGATCACGCCGCGGAGCAGGGAGCGGTTGCGGGGCTGGTTGAGGAACCGGATGACCTGCTTGGGCACCGCTCCCCGTCGATCCCGCCGCCGTAGGTCGGCAGGACGAGCACGTACGGCTCGTCGACGTGGAGCGTCTCGGCCTTGGCGCCGTCGCGGTGCGAGTGCAGCGGGATGCGCTGCGCGGGCCGCCCCAGCTTCTCGATGAAGCGGTGCGTGTTGCCCGAGCTGCTGGAGAAGTAGACGAGCTCACTCATCGCGTGCTCCTCCTCCGGGTGCCCTGCGGGGCGTCGTTGGCGGTCGTTCCGGTGAGGACCCGGGCCTCGCGACTCGGATCCTCCGCCGATCCGGGGCAGAACCTGCCCACCCGGACCGACGGAGCGTGGGGGCTCTTCCACTCGCACCTGCTCTGAGGCGCCTGAGTGGTGAGCTGCAAGGCGGAGGAGGAAGCCGTAGCGGCGCTACGGCGCCCGACGACAACGCCGCAGATCGCCGCTCAGGTGCCTCAGAGCGTCGCGATCTTGTCGGGGCGGAAACCGCTCCAGTGGTCGTCGTCGGTGATGACGACGGGGGCCTGCAGGTAGCCCAGCGCCTTGACGGCCTCGAGGGCCTTCTCGTCGACGGAGAGGTCGAACACCTCGTAGTCGATTCCCTTGCTGTCGAGGGCTCGGTAGGTCGCCGTGCACTGAACGCAGGAGGGCTTGGTGTAGACCGTCACGGCCATGCGTGTCGTCCTTTCCGGGAGGGTGTCCTGGGCCGGCTCCTGTGCTCCTCGTCGGCGTGCCGATCGGGGAGGGAGACGGTCGTGAATGGTACGTCTGGGGTGGTGCGGGGCGCCGGTGGGGCACTCGCTCCGACCTGCTCAGCAATACTACATATAGGGGGCGCCCGACGGGAGCCCACTAGGGCTAGTAGTTACATTCGTGTAGTTATCCACCGGTTCCTCCCCCGTTCATCCACAGGCCGAGGCCCGCGGATCCGCGGAAGGACGCGGATCGCGCCGAGTTATCCACCGCTGTGGAGGAGCTCCCGGCGTTCCCTGTGTACAACGCTCGTCGGCGTGTCGCTGTTCCCGACATCTGGGTGCGCAGGCAGGGGGCGACCACCACATCTAGGGGTCGTCGCGCGTCCGGGATCATGCTCGAACGCTAGGCCGCACCACCGACACCGGAGGCGGGGCCGCGCGCGGTCAGACCAGGCGCGCCAGGTCCCGCGCCACCGCGCGCAGGTAGGGCAGCGGCTCCGCGATCGCGGCGGCGGAGGACCCGGCCGCGTCGGTCAGCGAGGCCGCCGCGGCGAACGCTCCGGTGGGCGCCTGGATCGCTCCGGCGACCAGCATCGCCCGGGCCCCGGCCGCCTCCGCGAGCCCGAGGAGGTAGGACGGCACCTTGCCCGCCATCGACTGGGCGTCGAAGCGCCCCTCCCCCGTGAGCACGACGTCGGCGCCCTCGACGAGGGCGGGCAGGCCGAGCGCCTCGCCGACCGCGGCCGAGCCCGGGGCGAGGCGAGCGCCCCCACGCGAGCAGCCCGAATCCGGTGCCGCCCGCGGCCCCCGTGCCCGCCTCCTCCGGATCCGCGTCGAGGTGCGCGGCCAGGTGCCGGAGTCCGTCGTCCAGGCGCACGACGTCCTCACGGCTCGCGCCCTTCTGCGGACCGAAGACGTGCGCCGCTCCGGAGTCGCCGAGCAGCGGATTGGTGACGTCGCTCAGGATCAGCGCGCCGCCGGCCGGCACCCGCCGCACGCCGTGCAGGTCGACCGCCGCGAGGTCGTGCAGCGCCCCGCCTCCGTCGCCGATGTCGTGACCCGAGACGGTGAGGAACCGCGCGCCCAGCTCGCGCAGCGCTCCGACGCCGCCGTCGGTCGACGAGCTGCCGCCGATCGCGAGCAGCAGCGAGTGCGCCCCGGCGTCGAGAGCGGCCGCGATCGCCTGCCCGAAACCGCGGGTGTGCGCGGTGAGAGGACGGAGCGGGTCGAGCAGCGTGATGCCGCTGGCCGACGCGAGCTCGACGACCGCCGCACCGCCGGGCAGCAGGAGCCACGAGGTCTCGACCGGCCGGTCGTCGGGCCCCGTCGCGGTGATCGTGTGCCGCGCCGCCTGGGGAACGGCGACCTCGAACGCGTCGACCGTCCCCTCCCCGCCGTCGGCCATCGGCGCGAGCACGATGGCGTCGCCGGGACGCTCCTCGCGCCAGCCCTCGGCGAGCGCCTCGGCGACCTCGACCGCGCTCGCGGACCCCTTGAAGGAGTCGGGGGCGATCACGACACGGAGGGCTGCGCTGCTCATGCGCCCCATTCTGGCAGCCGCGCGCGCGGGGCCGGCCTGTGGAGAACGCGAGCGAGAGAGCCCCGATTCGAGGCACCCTTCTGCGATGCGCGAGCCCCTCACCCCCTCCCCGACGGCCTCCCCGGTCGTGCGTTCTCGATCGCCGAGGCCGCCGCGCACGACGTCACCGGTGCGCGCCTCCGCGCAGCGGACCTGGACATCCCTCATCGGGGCGTGCGGGCGCCGAGAGGATCGCCGGCGACCGTCGCGGCGCGGGCCGGGGCGCTCTCGACCGTGCTCGGCGACGGAGCCGTCTTCAGCCACCTCACCGCGGCTCGGCTGTGGCCACTCGATCTGCCGCGCGAGGCTCCGGACGAGCCTCTGCATGTCGCGGTCCGGCATCCCGGTCGAGCTCCCCGGCGGCGAGGTGTGATCGGGCATTCGATCCGCGACCCGGAGGTGCGCGCCGTCATCCGACACGGACTGCGCCTGACTGACGGCGCGAGCCTCTTCTGCCACCTCGCGACCGTGCTCGCTCTCGAGGACCTCGTGGCGGTCGGGGATGCGCTGGTGCGCCAGCCGGTGCGACAGGTCGCCGGGGATCAGCGCCCCTGGGTCACCCGCGACGAGCTCGAGCGCCGCGTCGCCGGCTTCACCGGTCCGGGAGCCCGAGCGGCTAGGCGCGCCCTCGCCCTCGTGCGCTCGGGTGCCGAGTCGCGTCGGGAGACCCGCTTCAGGCTCGCCCTGCTGAGGGCGGGGCTGCCCGAGCCCGAGCTCCAGGTCGAGCTGTTCGACGCGGAGGGAGTGTTCATCGGACGGGTCGACGTCTTCTACCCCCGCTGGAAGGTGGGCGGCGAGTACGAGGGAGACCACCACCGCACCGACCGCGCGCAGTGGGATCGGGACCTGATCCGCTACGAGAGGCTCGCGGCGGCGGGCTACTCCGTCGCCAGGATCTCGGGCCTGTCGTTCAGCCGAGATCCCGCGGGATGTGCCGCTCTGGTACGCGCCCGACTCCTCGCCGCGGGCTGGCGGCCGGCTGCGTGACACCGTTGGACACTTTCTGCGGCTACGGAGCCGTCAGAGCAGCAGAAAGTGTCCAACGGCGACCCGCAGACCGGGGCGGCGGGCTCAGAGGGGGTAGCGAGGCGGTAGCCGCGCTTGATGACGGTGGCGACCAGGCGCGGCTCCGGGAGCGCCTGGCGCAGGCGGCTGATCGCGACGTCGACCGCGTGGTCGTCGAGCGCCTCGGGGGCGGAGGCGGCGAGCACGCCGCGCGCGACGGTCGCTCCCTCGGCGGCGACCAGGGTGCGGAACAGTGCCAGCGCCACGGGGGTCAGCGGCACCCGCTCCCCCGCGAGCACAGCGTGGCGGCCGCGCAGCTCGAGGGGCCCGTACTCGGTGGCGATGCGCGGCGCGCTCTGCTCGAGGTGCTCGCAGAGCAGGCGGATGAGGGCGCCCATCCGGAACCGGTCGGGGACGATCGGCAGGATCTGCGCCTCGACGAGCGGGGCCGCAGTGACGGGGCCGACCGCCGCCGCGACGACCGTCTCGCGGAAGGCGGCCTGCAGGGCGTCGAGCCGGCCCGCGGCCTCGGCGACGGTGAACAGGGCCTCGACCGCGGGCGCGCTCGTGAAGGTGACGGCGTCGATCCCGCCGCAGCAGATCGCCTCGATCAGGCGCAGGACGCGCGCGGAGTCCTCGTGCACGCTCCAGCGGTAGGGCGCGGCGGTGAGGACCGTCGCGCCCGCGTCGGTCAAGCGCTCGAGCTGGTGCGGGTCGGTGAAGCCGTGCAGCTGCACGGCGATCGTGCGGCCGTCCACTCCGGAGCGCAGGGCGAGGTCGACGAGGGAGGTGGTGGTCTCGCGCTCGCTCATGCCGTGGTCGTCGAGGCCGGCGGCGCGGACGGCTCCGCGGGCCTTCGGACCCCTGACGAGGATCCGCGCGGCCGAGAGCGCGTCGACGAGCTCGTCGCCCAGCCCGGCCGCGTCGGCCGCCTCGAGCCAGCGGCGCATGCCGTAGGAGGTGGTGGCGAGCAGCATGTCGGGACGCCCGGCGACGATCGCCCGGGTCTCGTCCTCGAGGACGCCCTCGGTGTCGATGCCGCGCATCCGGATGGTGGGTGCGTGGGTGACGTCGGCGCCGCGGCGCTCGAAGGCGGCGATGAGGTCCTCGGAGCGGCGGTCCGAGGTCACGCCGATGCGGAAGCCGACGAGCTGGTCGGGGCGGAACCCGGGCGAGGAGGCGTCGGAGTCGGTCGCGTCGGTGCCGCTCATCGGGGGGTGCCGCTCATCGGTCGGTGCCGGTCATCGGGGGCCTCGGGGTCTCACGTGGTCAGCGCATCGACCGCGCGGGCGATGCTCTCGGGATCCTGAGCATCATCGCACGCGGCCTGGCGCACGACCTCGCCGATGACGATGACCGCGGGAGAGCGCGGAGCGAGGTCGGCGAGCAGCCCCATCACCTCGCCGACGGAGGTGATCGTGGTGCGCTGGGCGTGCGACCAGCCGCGCTCGACGATCGCGAGCGGCATCCCCGCCCCCATCCCGGCGCGCTGCAGTCCGGCGACCAGGTGCGGGAGCGTGTTCACACCCATGAGGACGACGAGCGTGCCGCCGAGGCCGGCCAGGTGCCCGAGCTCCTCCTCGCTGAAGGGCGCGTGGCCCGAGACCACGGTGAAGGCGCGGCTGACCTCGCGGTGGGTGACCGGGATGCCGGCGGCGGCCGGCACCGAGATCGCGCTCGTGACTCCAGGCACGACCGTGACGGGGACTCCGGCGACGCGGCAGGCGCGCACCTCCTCGGACCCGCGGCCGAAGACGAAGGGGTCGCCGCCCTTCAGCCGCACGACGTCGAGGCCGTCGAGGGCGCGGGCGACCATCAGCCGCTCGATCTCGTGCTGCGGCACCGCGTGGTGGCCGGGGGTCTTGCCGACGTCGATCAGCTCGGCGCCGGGCGCCCAGTCGGCGAGGCCGTCGTGCGGGCCGAGGCGGTCGTAGAGCACGACGTCGGCCTCGCGGAGCGCCCGGTGCGCGGCGAGCGTCATCAGCTCGGAGTCGCCGGGGCCCCCGCCGACGATGCTCACGTGCCCGAGGGGGCGGTGCGGAGCGGCGGCCTCCTCGACCGTCCAGATCCCGTGGCGGGCGGCCTCGGCGGAGGCGGCGGCGCGCAGCTCGGCGGAGCCCTCGACCCACACGAGGAGCGCGGGGCAGCCCGCGGCCAGGAGGGAGGCGGAGGCCAGCCGCACGGGCAGCGAGTCGTCGGCCTCGCGCCGCTCGGCCAGCGCCCCGGCGGCGCGGTAGCGGGCGAGCACGCGGCGGGTGCCGGAGGCGGTGCCCACGACGAGCACGCGGCGGCCGGTCAGGTCGAGTGAGAGCTGCATCAGGACTCCTTCACGGAAGCGGAAGCGGAACCGGACGCAGGCGCGGACGCGGACAGCGAGGCCGGCGGCCCCACCACGCTCACCGGTCCGACGGGGATCGTCGTCCCCGCCACCAGCACCGGTCCGTCGGAGCGCTCGTCGCTGCCCGCGGGGCGGATCTGGCCGCGCTCGCGCACGGTCGCGACCCGGGGATCGGCGGTGTCGGGCGCGTTGACGAAGGAGCGGAAGCGGCGCAGCCGATCGGGGTCGGCCAGGGTCGCCGCCCACTCGTCGACGTAGGTGTCCACGTGGGTCGCCATGGCGGCCTCCAGTTCGGCGGCGATGCCGAGCGAGTCCTCGCAGACCACCTCGCGCACGTGGTCGAGACCGCCGGGGAGGTCCTCCTGCCAGCGCGCCGTGCGCTGGAGGCGCTCGGCGGTGCGGACGTAGTACATGACGTAGCGGTCGATGTACTGCACGAGCGTCGCGTCGTCGAGGTCCTGCGCGAGCAGCTGCGCGTGAGCGGGCTGGTAGCCGCCGTTGCCGCCGACGTAGAGGTTCCAGCCGGTGTCGGTCGCGATCACGCCGATGTCCTTGCCGCGCGCCTCCGCGCACTCGCGCGCGCATCCGCTCACGCCGAGCTTGAACTTGTGCGGCGAGCGCAGGCCCCGGTAGCGCTCCTCGAGGAACACGGCCATGCCGACCGCGTCCTGCACGCCGTAGCGGCACCAGGTCGATCCGACGCACGACTTCACCGTGCGCAACGACTTGCCGTACGCCTGGCCCGACTCGAAGCCGGCGTCGACGAGCAGGGTCCAGATCTCGGGCAGCTGCTCGAGGCGGGCGCCGAACATGTCGATCCGCTGGCCGCCGGTGATCTTCGTGTAGAGCCCGTACTGCTCGGCGACCTCGGCGATGACCTTGAGCTTGGCGGGGGTGATCTCGCCGCCCGGGATGCGCGGGACGACCGAGTACGTGCCGTCCTTCTGCATGTTGGCGAGCGCGCGGTCGTTGGTGTCCTGCAGGGGCGCCTGGCCCGCGTCGAGGATGTAGGCGTTGGTCTGCGTGGCGAGGACGGAGGCGATGACCGGCTTGCAGACGTCGCAGCCGAGCCCCGAGCCGAAGCGCTCCATGACCTGCTCGGCCGAGTGGAGGCCCAGGATCCGCACCGACTCGAACAGCTCGCTCCGGCTGAGCGAGACGTGCTCGCAGAGTGCGCGCGACACCTCGACGCCGGCCCTCGTGAGCTCGGTGTCGAGCAGCTTCTTCACCAGGGGGACGCAGGACCCGCACTGGGTGCCGGCGCGCGTGCACGCCTTCAGCGGCCCGAGCTCGGTGCAGCCCTCGCCGATGGCGTGGCGCACCTCGCCCACCGACACGTTGTTGCAGGAGCAGAGCTGCACGTCGTCGGGCAGGTCGCCGCTCGGAGCCTCGGCGCCGGCCGCGGCGAGGTACGCGCTGGGCTCGGCGGGCAGCTCGCGGCCGAGCAGGGGGCGGAGGGAGGAGTAGGGCCCCGCGTCGCCGACGAACATGCCGCCCAGCAGGGTCTTCGCGTCGTCCGAGACGACGATCTTCTGGTACAGCCCGCGGGCCGGGTCGGCGTAGACGACCTCGAGGGCGCCCTCGCCGGCCCCCAGCGCGTCGCCGAAGCTGGCCACCTCGACGCCCGAGAGCTTGAGCTTGGTGGCGTCGTCCACTCCGGGGAACGTCGCGTCGCCGCCGAGCAGCCTGTCGGCGACGACCTCGGCCATCGCGTTCGCCGGGGCGACGAGGCCCACCGTGCGTCCCTGGATCGCGGCGACCTCGCCGATGGCCCAGACGTGCTCGCGGCTGGTGCGGCAGGCGTCGTCGACCACCACTCCCCGCGCGGAGCGACGTCGATGCCGACCGCGCGCGCCAGCTCGTCGCGGGCGGTGATGCCGATCGAGAAGACGACGACGTCGGCGCTGATGCTCGAGCCGTCGGTGAGGGTGACGCCGAGCACCGTGCCGGTGGGGGACGTCAGGATCTCGGTGGGCCGGTTGCCGAGGTGCAGCGCGATGCCCTGCGCCGAGATGATGCGGCCCAGAGCCTGGCCGGCGCCCTCGTCGAGCTGGGCGCTCATCAGCCAGCGGCCGGAGTGGATGAGCGCGGTGCGCGCGCCGAGCCGGTGCGCGCCGCCCGCGGCCTCGAGGCCGAGCAGCCCTCCTCCGACCACGACCACGTTGGCCGGGCGGCCCTTGCGCTCCTGGAAGGCGGCGAGATCGGCGACGAGCGAGTCGACGTCCTCGAGCGTGCGGTAGACGCGGCCGTGCTCGGCGCCGGCGATCGGGGGCACGGTGGCGGAGGAGCCGGTGGCCAGCACGATCTCGTCGCCCTCGAACCAGCGGCCGTCGGCCAGCTCGACGCGGGGGTGCTCCGGATCGATCGCGACGACGCGGGAGGAGGTGATCAGCCGCGCCGACTCCCACAGCGCGCCGTCGCCGAGGGTCAGGTCGACGAGTCCCTCGAGCCGCTTCGAGAGGGCGACGCGGTCGTAGGGGTGGTGCACCTCCTCGCCGAAGACGGTGATGTCGAGGGCGTCGGAGCCGGTCCGTGCCACGAGCGCGTCGACCAGGCGGTGCGCGGCGGGCCCTGCGCCGACGACGAGCACGCGTCGAGGGGCTCGGGCGGCGGGGTTCGCTCCTGCGGTTGTCATGCCCTCCACCGTAGGCACGCGCCGTTTCCCCACCGTTGCCCGGACGTAACGCTCTGTGACGGGCGTCTCACGGGGCGGTCCGGCCGTCGTGAGAGCTTCGTTACGCCCGGGACACCGCAGGCGTCATCGGACGAAACGCGGGGTCCCTACCGTGTCCATCACCGCCTCCGACCGGATGCGCGTCCTCCACCGCCTCCCACCGGATGCGGCCCCTCGATCGAGAAGGCGGGACCATGACACTCCTCGACAGCCCGTCCGCTCCGGCGACGACGACCACCTGGGTCCCCGTCTGCAACCGGCTCGAGCTCGAGCCGCTCTGGGGCGAGGCCGCCCTCGTGGGCGGCGTGCAGCTCGCCCTCTTCCTCCTCCCCGACGGCCGCGTCTTCGCCGTCTCGAACCTCGACCCCGCGACGGGAGCCGCCGTGCTCTCGCGCGGCATCGTCGGCTCGCGCAGCGTCGACGGCGTGCAGCGCGCCACCATCGCCTCCCCCCTGCACAAGGACGTCTTCGACCTCGAGACCGGCCGGTGCTACACCTCCGAGTCGCTGCACCTCGCGACCTGGATGGTTCGGGAGTCGGACGGCGTGATCGAGGTGGCCCAGCGGACGGCGCTGATCGCCGCCTCCCACGGCACCTCGGACGACGACGGCCGCCGCGCCGTCGCCGCGCTCGTGGACGCGGTGCGGACCGCGAATCCGGCCGTCGACGTCCTGGACTCCTTCGTCGACGTGCAGCAGCCGGACGTGCCCGAGACCCTGGGCGCCCTCGAGCCCGGGCGGTCGGCGGTCGTCGTGCCGCTGCTGCTCAGTGCCGGCTACCACGTGCACGTCGACCTCGCCGAGGCCGCGGCCGAGGCGGAGCGGCCGGTGCGGGTCACCGGCGCGCTCGGGCCGGATCCGCGACTCGCCCGGATCCTCGCCCGCCGCCTGCGCGAGGCGGGCCTGGGCGACGGCGACCGGATCGTGCTCGCCGCGGCCGGCTCCAGCGATGCCGGCGCCGTCGCCGACTGCTGGACGACCGGTCGGCTGCTCGCCGCCGAGCTCGGCCGCGAGGTGAGCGTCTCGTTCATCTCGGCCGCCGAGCCGCGGGTCGCCGACGCGGTCGCCGCTGAGCGGGCCGCCCACCCCGGCGAGCGCGTCGTCGTCTCGACCTACCTCCTGGCCCCCGGCTACTTCGCCGGGCTCGCCGCCTCCGCCGGCGCCGATCTCGCGTCCGCCCCCCTGCTCACCGCCGTCGACCCGCCCGCCCGCGAGCTGGTCGACATCGTCTCGGAGCTGTTCGGCCGCCACGCCTGAGCACCCGCTCCTCCCGCACCACCACCGCTCCACCTCCCCTTCCCGAGCCCGCCCCCGCGCGCGCCGACCCTTCTCCGGAGGAACACGATGACTGCTGCACCGCCGACGACCACCGCCCCCACGACCGTCACCGCCTCCGGCCTCACCCGCCGGCCCGGCCGCTGGATCGACGGCTGGAACCCCGAGGACCCCGCGCAGTGGGAGGCGGAGGGGCGGGGCATCGCCTCCCGCAACCTGCGCTGGTCGATCTTCGCCGAGTTCCTCGGTTTCGTCGTCTGGCAGCTCTGGTCGGTCGTCGTGGTACAGCTGCCCGCGGCGGGCTTCGACTTCACCACCGGCGAGATCTTCTGGCTCATCTCGATGCCGAGCCTCGTCGGCGCGACCCTCCGGATCCCGTACACGTTCATGGTGCCGCGCTTCGGCGGGCGCAACTGGACGATCGTCTCGGCGGCGCTGCTGCTCATCCCGAGCATCGGACTGGCGCTCGCGGTCGGGAACCCCGACACGCCCTTCGGCGTGATGCTGCTGATCGCGGCGCTCGCCGGCTTCGGCGGCGGCAACTTCGCCAGCTCCATGGCGAACATCACCTTCTTCTACCCGCATGCCCAGAAGGGCTACGCGCTCGGGCTGAACGCGGCGGGCGGCAACCTGGGCGCGGCCGTCGCCCAGCTGATCGTGCCGATCGCGATCACGATCGGCGCCGCGGCGACCGTCAACCTGCCGCTCGCCGGCTGGATCTGGGTGCCCCTGATCGTCGTCGCGATGATCGGCGCGTACAAGCGGATGGACAACCTCGGGGCCGCGAAGGCCGACGTCGCCGCCTCCCTCGCCGCTCTGCGCGAACCGCACCTGTGGATCCTCGCGGTCCTCTACATCGGCACCTTCGGCTCGTTCATCGGCTTCGCCGGGGTCTTCCCCAAGCTCATCGCCGACACGTTCCCGGAGTACTCGACGTTCGCCATCGGCTCCGCGACCCTGACGCTCGCGTTCCTCGGGGCGCTGGTCGGCTCGCTCTCCCGCCCCTACGGCGGCCGCCTCGCCGACCGCTTCGGCGGCGCCCCGGTCACGATCGCCGCGTTCATCGCCATGGGCGCGGGGATCCTCGGGGTCATCGCGACACTCCCGCTGGGCAGCTTCTGGCTGTTCCTGCTGGGCTTCCTCGTGCTCTTCGCCGCGGCGGGCATCGGCAACGGGGCGACGTACCGGATGATCCCGACCGTCTTCGCCCTGCGTGCCCGGCAGTCGGGAGGCGACGGAGTCGGCGCCCAGCGCAAGGCCGCCGCAGCCCTCGGTCTCATCTCGGCCATCGGCGCCTACGGCGGCTTCGTGATCCCGCAGCTGCTGGGCTTCTCGAAGACCGCGTTCGGCGACTACACGACGGCACTGGGCTGGTTCGTGGCCGCCTACGCGGTGATGCTCGCGATCACAGCGGGCGTCTACCTCCGCCTCGCCGCGACGACGGGGACCAGGATCTGAGCATGGAGACCGCCGCCGCACCGACCGCCCCCGCGGGCGTCGACTCCCACTGCCCCTACTGCGCGCTGCAGTGCGCGATGACGCTGACGCCGGTCGACGCTCCGACGCCGATCGCCGTCGCCGGGCGGGAGTTCCCGACGAACCGCGGCGGGCTGTGCGCCAAGGGCTGGACGGCGGCCGAGCTGCTCGCGAGCGGGCAGCGGCTGCGTGCTCCGCTGATGCGCGGTACCGACGGCGACTTCGCCGAGGTGTCGTGGGAGCGGGCGCTGGACGCGGTGGCGGAGGCGGTGCTCTCGACCCGGGAGCACCACGGCGCCGACGCCGTCGCGGTCTTCGGCGGCGGCGGTCTCACCAACGAGAAGGCCTACCAGCTGGGCAAGTTCGCCCGCATCGCCCTCGGCACCTCCCGGATCGACTACAACGGCAGGTTCTGCATGTCCTCGGCCGCGGCGGCGGGGAACCGGGCGTTCGGAGTCGACCGGGGGCTGCCGTTCCCCGTGACCGACCTCGACGAGGCCGACACGATCCTCCTGCTCGGCTCGAACGTCGCGGCGACGATGCCGCCGTTCCTCGCCCACCTCGCGGGGGCGCGCTCACGCGGCGGACTCGTGGTCGTCGATCCGCGCCGCTCCGCCACCGCTCGTCTCACCGAGGACGGCGCGGGGATCCACCTCCAGCCCGCACCCGGCACCGACCTCGCGCTGCTGCTCGGGCTCACCCACCTCGTGCTCGCGGAGGGGCTCGCCGATACGGAGTACCTCGAGGCGCGCACGACAGGCTTCGACGCGGTCCGCCGCAGCGTCGCGTCGTGGTGGCCCGAGCGCACCTCCTCCGTCACGGGCGTGCCGGTGGAACTGCTGCGCCGCACCGCCCGGCGGCTCGCCGAGGGCCGCTCCTACGTGCTCACGGGCCGCGGAGTCGAGCAGCACGTCGACGGCACCGACACCGCCACCGCGGCGATCAACCTGGCGCTGGTGCTCGGCCTCGTCGGCCGGCCGGGCTCCGGCTACGGCACCCTCACCGGGCAGGGCAACGGGCAGGGCGGCCGCGAGCACGGCCAGAAGGCCGATCAGCTGCCGGGCTACCGCTCGATCCGCGACCCGGAGGCGCGACGCCACGTCGCCGGCGTCTGGGGGGTCGACGAGGCGTCGATCCCCGGACCCGGCCTCCCCGCCGTCGCCCTCCTGGGCGAGCTCGGCCGCTCCGTCCAGTGCCTCCTCGTGCACGGCTCGAACGTGGTCGTCTCGGCGCCCGACGTCGACGCGGTGCGGGCGGGACTCGCCGCGCTCGACACCCTCGTCGTCTGCGACTTCTTCCTCTCCGAGACGGCGGCGCTCGCCGACATCGTCCTCCCCGTGCCGCAGTGGGCGGAGGAGGAGGGCACCATGACCTCGCTCGAGGGCCGGGTGCTGCGCCGCCGCCGCGCCCTCGATCCGCCGTCGGGCGTCCGCAGCGAGCTCTGGATCCTGAGCGAGCTCGCCCGCCGCCTGGACGCGCCCTCGACCTGGTCGACCGTGCCGTCGGAGGTGTTCGACGAACTGGCGCGCGCCTCCGCGGGCGGCCCGGCCGACTACTCCGGCCTCTCGCACGACCTGCTCGACACGGGAGTCGCGGCCTACTGGCCCTACCCCCGCCGGCAGCACCGGCACGCCCCGCCTCTTCGGCGAGCGCTTCGGCCACCCCGACGGCCGCGCGCGGATGGTCGCGGTCACCGCCGCCGACCGCTCGGTCGTCGACCGCGGCGACGAGCTGACGCTGATCACCGGGCGCTACCTGCAGCAGTACCAGTCGGGCACGCAGACCCGCCGGGTCGCCGAGCTCGACGCCGCGCGGCCGGAGGCGCGGCTCGAGATCCACCCGGCCACCGCGTCGCGGCTGGGCGTGCGCGACGGAGCCTCCGTCTCGATCGGCAACGCGCGCGGAGTCGTCACCGCCCGCGCGAGCGTGACCGCCGACATCCGCCACGACACCGTGTTCCTGCCCTTCCACTACGCGGGCCGCCAGTGCGCCAATCTGCTCACCGAGGCGGTCGTCGATCCGATCTCGTCCATGCCGGAGTTCAAGCGCACCCGGGTCTGGGTGCGCGCGGAAGGAGCGTCCGATGCCGTCTGACCGCCACCCCGAGCGCGTCGTCCTCCTGGGCTACGGCCCGGTCGGCGCGCGCTTCGTCGAGGAGCTGCTCCCCGCCGTCCGCGCCGGCTCCGTCGCGCTGACCGTCGTCGGCGCCGAGAGCGACGACGCCTACAACCGCGTGCTGCTCGCCGAGTACGCCGTCGGCCGTGCCCCGCGCGAGCGCCTCGACCTCGGCGACCGCGCCGTGGCGGAGGAGGCGGGGGTCGTCTTTCGCCTCGGAGCCGCCGCCGTCGGCCTCGACCGCGCGCGGAACGTCGTGCGCCTGCACGACGACGAGCGCCTCGCCTACGACCGCCTCGTCTTCGCCACCGGCGCCCGTGCGAACGTGCCCACGCTCGCCGGCATGGAGCGTGCGCGCCGCGACCGCCGGGTCCGCTCGGCCTCGCCCGAGACGCTCGACGTCGGCGCCGCCCCGCTGCCCGACCGCGTGGTCGCCCTGCGCGATCTCGCCGACGCGCGCACCGTCCGCGAGGCCGTCCGCGCCGGCTCCCGCATCGTGGTGCTGGGCGCGGGAGTGCTGGGAGTCGAGTTCGCGCTCGCGGCGGCCGAGCAGGGCGCCGAGGTCGTCGTCGTCTACCACGGCGACATCCCCATGGGCCGCAACCTCGACCACGGCGGCGGGCGGATGCTCGCCGCAGCGGCGCGCGCGGCCGGGGTCGAGATGGTCTCGCACGCCCGCTCCGAGAGCATCCTGCTCGCGCACGACGACCTCGGCCGCGCGCACTTCCAGGCGCTGGTCTGCGCCGACGGCAAGCAGATCGAGGGCGATCTGCTCGTGCTGTCGTGCGGAGTGGGCGCGCGCACCGAGCTCGCGGCGAGCGCCGACCTCGCCGTCTCGACCGGGATCCTCGTCGACGAGCACCAGCGCAGCTGGAGTGACCCCGACGTCTACGCGATCGGCGACTGCGCGCACGTCGCGCCGCGCGGCTCCGCTCTGCCCGACGGCCGCGTCGAGGGCGGACCGAGCGGACTGATCGGGCCGGGCTGGCAGCAGGCCGACCGCCTCGCGGCCCGGATCTCCGCGGAGTCCGCGGGCCGGGAGGCGGACGAGCGGGTGCCCGAGGCACGCCCCGCGGTGGTGATGCTGAAGGCCGACGGCGTCGACCTGGTGGCCGGCGGCGACCCGACTCCGGAGCCGTGGGACGCGGCTCCCCACTCCGCCTCGTGCGCCGACCACGCCGAGGTGACGGTCTGGGCCGACCCGGCCCGCGGCGGGTACGCGAAGCTCGTGACGGTGGGCGGAGTGCTCCGCGGCTTCGTGTCGGTGGGTCTGCCGCGGGTGGGCGCCGAGTTGACGCTGCTGTTCGAGCGCGGCTCCGAGCTGCCCGCGGACCGCTCCAGCCTGCTGCGACTGGACGCCCCGGATGCGGGCGCCGCGCCCACCGGCGACCCGTTCGCTCCCGACGCCACGGTCTGCTGGTGCAACGGCGTCTCGGCCGGCACCATCACGGAGGCGGCGGCCGCAGGGAACGACACGGTCGCGTGCATCGGCACCGCGACCCGCGCGGGCACGGGCTGCGGCGGCTGCACCGGCCGCATCTCGGAGCTGCTGGCACGCACGGCCGTGCCGGCCTGAGCGCGGCGGAGAGGCGCCGCCGCGACTCTCCTCACTCTCCGCCGTGCTCGCCGATGACCCGACGGGCCAGCGTCAGACGCTCCTCCCACTCCGCGTCCTCCGCCGTGAGCGCCGCCTCGTTCTCCCCGAGGAACGCCACCTGGTAGGCGGCGACCACGTCGACGAAGGCCTGCGCCGCCCCCGTGCTCTGCAGGCAGTCCACCTGGTCGAGTGCGGCACGGATCCCGGACTCGCTGTCGGCGGCTTCGGCGAGCACCGGCGAGTAGGGCGTCCAGGCGTCGTCGAAGGTCCACCCGCGCTCCTGCATGCAGCCCCGGTAGCGGAGGAGCGCCGCCCGCCACACCGGATCCGATTCCGCCCACTCCCAGCTCTCGGCGGTTCCGCGCGCGAGCACCGAGTCGGCCGGAGACGGCTCAGCGAGTGCCGCAGCCGCCTCGTCGGACTCGTCCGGACAGGCGAGCACGACCTCGTAGGCGGCTCCCGGCACGGTCCCGTCCCACGCGAGCCGTGCCGAGGTGAGCGGATCCGAGGCGGGACCGAGGCCCGTCCTGAGAGCCCGCTCGCGGGTCCAGACCCCGAAGAAGTTCAGATCGCCCAGGGTCGTGGGCGGGAAGTCGAGCACATCGACGAGGGCGACGTCGACGCCGCGTTCCGCGGCGCAGTCCTCGGTCAGGAGATCGGATGCCCGCTGGATCCGCTGCCTGCCGAGAGCATCCGGGCCGAAGGCGTCGAGCGGAAGACGCACGGTCTCGGAGACCGGGTCGAGCACCGCAGCGCCGGGGACGACGACGATGTCCGGTCGGGCGTGATCGGAGCGGTCCGACGGCGCGCAGCCCGCGAGGAGGAGGAGGACGCCGCTCACGAGGGCGCACGCTGCAAGGACGGCAGTGCGTCGGCGCTGGCGCATGCGCTCAGTAGACGGTCACGCTCGAGATCTGGTCGTTCCAGGTGCCACCGTCCGGACGCCATTCGAACTGCAGCTGCAACGCCGTCGAGTTCTTCCCGAGCTCCCGCTGATGTCCCTGGCCCCACGCGTGCTGGTAATAGACGACGCGGCTCAGCCGCCGGTTCTCGAGCGAGGAGAAGCGGTCGTTCCAGCTGTCACCCACGAAGCTCTGGGTCGCGTTGTGGTTGTAGAGGTGGCCGTCGCGCAGATCGTTCTCCCACGCGCAGAACTGCGCCGCAGGGCAGTACAACGTCTGCGACGCCTGCGCAGGGGCGACTCCGCCGCTGAGAACGGCGACAGCCGCGACGGCGAGGCCCCCCGCGATCAGGGAGACGGTTCTCGGTCGGGTCGAGCCGGTCTGCTCGGTGCGTCGGATGCTCATGTGGTCTGCCTCTCGTCGTGTGACACGAACCCAAGCACACGCCCGTATGGCCATCCATGGATGGCGCATCCCGACGGGTACCAGTGCCCGGTCCTCGCCCACGGCAGAGAAAGGGGAGGCCGGGCGGATGCCCGGCCTCCCCTTCGAGAACGCGCGCGGATCAGGCGCGCGAGGCGCGACGCGTCACGGCGACGAGCGAGACGGCTCCGGCGAGGAGCAGCGCGGCACCGCCGGCGGCGAGCCCTGCGGTCTCGACGCCGGTGCTCGCGAGCGTGCCGCGTCCGGTCCTCCCGGACGTCGTCACCGCTGCGGGAGTCGACGGGGCGACGGGAGCCGCCGTGGCGGTCGGCGCCGGAGTCGCGGCCGGGCCCTCGCTGGAGGCACCGCCGTCGAGCGTCGCGGCGGCGATGAGACGTCCGTACTCGTCGAACGAGGCGTAGGTGTGCGGCTCGGTCGTGAACTCCGCGGGGATCGTCTGCGTGTAGGCGCCGCCCGCGACGACGGACGTGCCGATCTCCTTCGGCTCGGAGTAGAGGTAGCTCGTCACCTCGAGGCCGTCGAGGTCGCCCGGCGTCTCGTCGCTGAACTGCAGTCCGCTGACGGTGAGGTCGAAGGCGACCCCCGTCTCGTACTGCGCGGGCGCGAGGTCGTACTCGCCGACGGCGATCAGGCCGCCGTTCTCGAGGGTGTCGAGACTCGGCACGTCCGGCGTCGGCGCCTCGCCGACGAGCGTCTCCTCATAGGTGGCGGCGTCGATCGTCCAGCTCACGGTCTCGCCGCGGTAGGCGAACACCTCGTACACGTCGGCGGGCGGGTCGTCCCGCGGGTTGCTGGGGTTCGTCAGGTAGATGTCGACCGGACCGGCGTAGGTCGTGACGGCCCCCGTGCCGTCGGTGTCGAGGACCCCGTCGTCCAGCTGATCGACCCGCCTGACCCGGGCACCTGGAAACCGGCGACGGCGGTCCAGCCCGCCCACTCCGGGCCGAAATCGAGCTGCACGGTGCCGCCGTTGGCGGGGATCCCGTCGTTCTCGGCGGCCGCAGCGGGCCCTGCTCCGAGGAGCACCCCCGCTGCGCCGATGGACAGGACGACGGCGGCCCCCAGGCCGCCGGTGACAGTGCGCGCGCGTGAATCCACGTGCTTCCCCCCGGATGGTGCTGATGTCGCTGCGGCGCAGATCGGCCGCTCACGGCGATCATCCGGGTTCGCTCAGCCGACCGCAAGGTCCCCCTCAGGGAGGGTCGCGAACGCTCACCTCCGCAGCTCGCGTGCCGGTTCGACGGCCGCCGAGCGCCGCGCGGGGATCAGGGCGGCCGCTCCGCCGACGAGCGCGCCGAGCAGCGGGCCCTGCGCGAGCACGCCGACCGCGAGCACCGGCGTCCAGCCCTGACCCGCGGAGGCGGCCAGCACCACTCCGATCCCCAGTGCCGTGCCGAGGCCCCCGCCGACGAGGCCGGTGAGCGCGCTCTCGAGCACGAAGAGCGCACCGATGCCGGCCCGGGACGCGCCGAGCGCGCGACGCAAGCCGATCTCGGACCGTCGAGCGGCCACCGCGCTCCAGGCCGAGGCGAAGGCTCCGGCGATCGCGAGCACCAGCAGCACCGCCCCGGTGGAGCGCACCAGCTGCTCGAGCTGCGCGGTGATGCGGCTGCGCAGCCCCGCGAGATCGGCGGTCGTCTCGGCGGCGAAGGCGGAGGGAGCGGCCGGATCGAGTGCGGTCGGCGCGATGTCGGCCACGGGCCGGGCGAGTCCGGGCTCGGTCGTCGCCAGCAGCACGCCCGAGGTCGAGCCCTTCGAGACGCGGGCCGCCGCACCCGGGGAGAGGACGATCGCGCGCGTCAGATCGGCCGCCGCCGGACCCGCCCCGGTGATCGTGCCGACGACGCTGAGGGACGAGCCGCCGATCGAGACCGTCGCTCCGTCGGCGCCGGGGACGACTCCGAGCCGCTCGGCCGCCTCGAGACCGACGAGCGCGATCGAGTCGGCCACCGGCGCCGGAGCCGCGAGCAGTGCGCCCACCGAGGCCGGCGCCGTGACGAGGCCGAGCGCCGCGACCGCGTCGCCTCCGAGGGCGACCACCGGCACGGAGTCCCCCGAGGTGTCGAGGACGGCGGCGGGCGCACGGGTCACCGGTGCCCGCAGGTCCGAGACGTCCCAGCGCAGCCCGACGTGCAGGACGCCGTCGAGCGCGGAGAGGCGCTCGGCATCGGCCTCGGTGACGTCGCGGTCGGCGGAGGTCGGAGTGATCCGCACCAGGGCGCCGGCCGCACTGCGGACCGACTCGTCGACCTGGCGCGCTGCCGTCACCGTGAGGGCGTCGGCGGCCACCAGTCCTCCGGCGCCGATCGCCACGACGGCCACGGCGATCAGCGCGCGGGAGGGCCTCGCCAGGAGGCCGAGCACCGCGTCCGACAGGAGCGCGGCCGGGCGGCGCCGCGCCCGCGGCGGCGGCGCAGGGATCGGGACCGCCGCAGGGATCGGGACCGCCGCAGGCATCGGGGCAGTCGGCCCCTCGAGGCGTCCGCGCCGCATCGAGAGGTGCCGATCCGCACGGGCGGCGAGTCGCGAGTCGTGCGTCACGACGACGAGCGCCATCCCGCCGTTCCGGAGCGACTCGAGGACCCCGACGATCCCGTCGCCCGTCTCCTCGTCGAGGCTGCCGGTCGGCTCGTCGAGGAGCAGGACGCTCGGTCGGTGCACGAGGGCGCGAGCGAGGGCGACGCGCTGGCGCTCCCCTCCCGAGAGCAGCTCGACGCGGGTGAGCGCCTTGTGCGCGAGGCCGACCTCGCCGAGGACCCGGAGGATGCGATCGCTCCGATCCTGCGGGTCCAGCCCGGTGGTGTTCAATGCGACGTTCTGCGCTGCCGTCCGGCCGGGCAGCAGGTGCGGGTCCTGGAAGACGAAGCCGTACCGCTCTCCGCGCAGCGCGTCGAGCCGCCGTCCGCTCATCGCCGCGGTGTCGATGCCGTCGACGAGCACCGCTCCCGCATCGGGGGTGTCGAGGAGTCCGAGGACGCTCAGGAGCGTCGACTTGCCCGAGCCGGACGGGCCCGTGATCGCGACGAACTCGCCCGCCTCCACGGTCAGGTCGACGCCGCGCAGGGGGTGGTTCTCGGCGTCGAAGCGGCGCTCGAGAGCGAGGCACTGCAGAACCGGCACCGCGTCAGCCGATCACGACGGTGTCGCCGACAGCGAGTGCCGGCTCGCCGTCGAGCAGCGCCCAGCCGTCGGCCAGAGCACGGACGTCGACGTCGACCCGCCTCGGCTCGCCGACCTCCTGGACGAGGACGAAGGTGGTGGCGCCGTCCTGCCGCAGCGCCGTCGCCGGCACTCCGATCCGCTCGGCGCCCCGCTCGCCGAAGGTCAGCGACACGGAGGAGCCCGCAGCGAGGGCCGCGCGGTCGCCCTCGGCGACGAGCACCGTGACGTCGTAGCCCGGCGGCGCGTCGTCCACGGCCGGGGCGAAGGGGCCGACGCTCTCGAGCACACCGGCGACGCGCGCACCGGAGGCCGGCTGGACGATCGTCACTGCCGAGCCCGTCGCCAGGGAGTCGACGGTCGCCGCATCCACGCGGGCGACGACCCGGTCGATCGGCACGGTCCAGGTCATCACCGCTCCCTCGGACGGGACCACCGAGTACAGGGTCGGTGCAGTGCCGACCGTGAAGTCGCTGCGATCGAGGTCGACGACGTCGGCGAACGGCAGCCGACCTCCTCGGGCGCCGGGCGACGCGACCGCCGGCAGCGGAGGGGCGGTGCTCGGAGTCGCGGTGCTCGGAGTCGCCGTGCTCGGAGTGACGGCGACCGGTGCGGCGACGACGTCCGGGCCGCGCGGGGCGCGGTAGCCGCGGTCGTCGTAGAACGCGGCGAGCGAGGCCGCGGTGTCGCCGTCGAACGCGTCCTCCTCGGGATCGGCCGCGTACCCGAGCCGGAAGAGCGCGCCGTTCAGGGCGAGAACGTCCGCCCCCTCGTCGCCGCGGACGAGGTCCCGGTAGTGCGGTCCGTCGAGCGCAAGAGCGAACACCGGGGCCTCGGCCACGGCGAACAGGAGCGCCCCGTCGACGACCGCGGCGCCCGGACCGAGCGGAGCGGCGGTGATCTGCGCCGACGCGGCTCCCGCCGGAGCCGATCCGCGCACCTCGACCGACGCGCCTCCCCCGACGGTGCCGAGGGCCGTCGGCACGGGCATCGTCCGAGTCTCGACGACACCGGTGGTCGTGAGCGAGCGGAGGCCGTTGTCGTAGGCGGCGGCGTCGGGCTCGCGGAGGGCGAGCCCCGCGAGGAACGCCGCGGCCATCGCGCCGAGCACCACGGCGACCACGACGACCACCACCGAGGGGCGCGGGCCGAGGCGGAGCCGGGGAGCGTCAGTGCTCACTGATCACCCTCTCGGCGAGCGCGACGCGCTCCCGGGTCTCCTTCTCCTCCGCCGCCAGGGCTCCCTCGTTCTCGGTGATGAACGCGACCTGGTACGCCGCGACCACGTCGACGAACGTCTGAGCGGCGCCCGTCTCCCCCAGGCACTCGACGTGATCGAGCGCCGCCCGGATCCCCGCCTCGCCGTCCGGCTCGCCTGTGATCGTCGGGAGGTAGGGGCTCCGCGACGCGTCGTAGACGTAGCCGCGGTCGCCCATGCACCCCTGCAGGCGCCCGAGCGCCTCCTGCCAGACCGCGTCCTCGCTCGCCCAGCTGAAGCTCGACGAGCGGCCGCGCTCGACGAGCGACTCCTCCGGGCCCCGTTGCTCGAGCACCGCCGCCTCCTCGGTCATCGCCTCGGGGTCCAGACAGTCCATGATCGCCGCGTAGGTGTCGGCCGGCATGGCCTCGTCCTCCGCTCGGCGAGCCTCGGCCCGCTCGTCGGCCGGCGGGGCGAGCCCGGTCCGCGCCGCTCGCTCGGTCGTCCAGGGGCCGAAGTAGTTCAGCGACCACTGGGTCGACGGCGGGTACTGGAGGACGTCGATGAGGGTGAGCTCCCGACCCGAGCGGTGCACGCAGTCCTCGATCAGCAGATCGGAGGCGCGGTCGAGCAGCCGGCGCTCCCGCGGATCGAGGCCGTAGGCGTCGAGCGGCCCGAGCATCGTCCCGGAGGCTTCGTCGAGTACGGCGGCGTTCGGCACGATCTCGACGGCGGGTGGTCTCTCCTCCTCGGAATCCGGCCCGGCGACGCACCCGCTGACGACGAGGACGCCGGCCGCCGCGACCGTCGCCGCCAGGACCTGCACTGCCTTCACCACGGATCAGTACGCCGTCACGCTGGTGATGCGGTCGTTCCAGAGGCGCCCCTGCTCTGTCCACTCGAACTGGAGCTGCTTCGCCACCTCCCCGCGGCCGACGACGCGCCCGTCGCCTGCTCCGTAGTCGTGCTCGTAGAAGACGACCACGTCCCTGCCGCGGTTCTGAAGCGATGAGAAGCGGTCGTTCCAGCCGTCGCCCACGTAGCCCAGAGTCGCCACGTGGTTGAAGATGTGCCCCTGGCGCAGATCGTCCTCCCACGCGCAGTACTGGCCATCGGGGCAGTACAGGGTCTGAGAGGCCTCCGCGGGAGCGGCACCGCCGATCACGATCGCGACCGCCGCGAGCGCCGATGCCGCGGCGACCGCGAGAGCCCCTCCTCCCTCGCTACGCCGGCGTGCGGGGAGTTCTGAAGGGATTCGTCGTGCCATTGTCCGGCCTCTCTCGATGGATCGTTGTCGATCGAGACGAGGGAACCACATATAAGTATGGCCGGATCGTCTGGCGCGGAGCGTCCGGCGCCCGACGATCGGAGGCGTCAGAGCCCGCTGTCGACCACGTCGGCCATCCGCCGCGTCAGCGCGCGCAGCTCGAGCTCGACGCCGCGGAGGCGCTCCTCGGCACCGTCCGCTCGGTGCTCGGACTCGCGCAGGCGGTGCGCCGACTCCTCCGCCGCCGAGGCGGTCGTCTCGGCGAGCGCGGTGCGGAGCTCCTCCGTCGCCTCCCGCAGCGCGGTCGTGTCGGCGTGCAGCGCCGCGAGCCCGGCGCGGACCGCCGCCAGCTCGTCGCGCAGAGCGGCGGTCTCGGCGCCCACCTCCTCGGTGCGCAGGCGCGCCTGCTCGAAGTACGGCGCGACCAGGCGGTGCACCGCCTCCCGCAGCGCCAGCCCGCCGCGGCCGAGCTTCGTCGGCACGGAGCCGGGTGCGTCCCGGTACTGGTCCTCAGTGGTCATCGTCGTGCTCCCGTCCGGAGAGCCGGCGGTGGAGCAGATCCATCGCCCGGCGGTCCTTGTCCATGATGTCGGCCTCCAGGCCGGTGTCGGCGGTGCGCTCCGAGAGATCGCCCGGTCGCGACCGCCGCTCGAGCGAGCGCTCGATCAGCTCGATCGACCGGTCGAACGAGAGCGGGCCGCGGGCCGCGGCGCGTCCCCGGCGCCCGAGCGCCTCCAGATCGGTCTCCCCCGAGACCACGTCGCGCATCGCGTCGAGCAGCGCCGCGGCGGTGCGCGGGATCTTCACGCAGTCGACACCGTCGATGAGGAACTCGGCCACCCCGCTCGTCGCGGTCACGATCGGCACGCAGCCCGCCGCCGCCGCCTCGACCGGGGCGACTCCGAACGCCTCGCCCGACCAGGTCGGGAAGAGGAACGCGTCCGCTCGCTCATGAGCGGCGAGCACCTCCTCGCGCGGGCGGGCGCCGTGGAACTCGACGATGCCGTCCAGGCCCGCGGCGAGCGCCCGCTCCCGGTAGCCCGCCGCGTTGCCGTCGCCGTACAGGTCGACGCGGAAGTCGCGCGTCTCGCCCGCGAGAGCCGCGGCCGCCTCGAGCACGAGGTCGACGCCCTTGTGCTCGCCGAGCGAGGCGGCGAACGTGAAGCGGGTCACTCCCCCGTCGCGGTAGCTCCGCGGGGCGTCGGAGTCGGGCGGCGTGCTCACCCCGCGGCCGATGATCTCGACGTCGCCCAGCAGACGGCCACCCGCTTCGATCGACTCGACGAGAGCGGAGCTGACCGCCACGATCTCGCCGCGGGCGAAGTGATCGGGGGCGTCCGCTCCGTAGACGGCGAGCACGGGCTCGGGGAGCCCGTCGACGAGCTGGTTCGGGACCCGGTCGCCCAGGTTCCACATCCAGGCCGCGTCGACGGTGCGCAGCAGATCGATCAGCGCGAGACCGCCGAGGCCGACGAGGTTGAAGGCGACGACGTGCGTCGGGGCGAAGTCGCGCAGCTCCTCGAGCATGATCCGCGTGTTCTCGAAGCGCGACACCGCGCTCTCGTGGTGCATCAGCTGGGCGATCTCGCCGCCGGTCCGCGGCAGCGGGAAGTAGGTGCGCAGGCCCAGCGTGCGGTGCACCTCGACGGGCGAGGGCTCGGGAGGCAGGTAGGTCGGCGTGGTCAGCACCCGCACGGAGTGGCCGCGCGCAGCCATCGCCTCCGCCACCCGCGCGCAGGTCATCTCGTAGCCGCCGAGCACCTGCGGCGGGTAGAGGTTGCTGACGAAGAGGAGGCGCATCATGCGGTCGGATCCTGCCGATCGGGAGTCGCCCCGGCGATCCGAGCCGTGACCTCGGGCGTGTAGCTCGCCGCGGCCTGGCGGTCGTTGCCGCCGTCCCAGTAATTCACGAGGTAGAGGCCGGTCTGCTGGGTGCGGGGGACGAAGGGGAAGAGCTGGGCGGTCGGCTCGATCTGGGCGATGCGATGGCCCGCGTCGACCGCGCGCACGTGCAGCCAGATGTCGTCGGCGTCGGGAGCGACCTCGCGGAAGGCGTCGCCGTGGCGGGCCACCTCCTCCATCAGGGTGCGCGGGAACAGCTGACCCGACACGGAGGTGCCGAAGACGTCGAAGCGCGCCCGGGTGTCGGCGACCGGCCGCCAGCTCGTGTACGGGGCGACGGCGCCGTCGACCACTGCGACGCGGTGGGCCCGGTAGCAGAGCACCGTCTCTCGCGGGTAGCGGGAGCGGGCGTCGACCAGGCCCCGGAGCCACCGGCGCGGGTAGACGATGTCGTCGTCCGAGGTGACGAGGTCGCGCTCGCCCGCCCGTCCCGACAGCAGGTGCGGGTAGTACTTCGTGTGCACCCGGTAGCCGCTCTCGACCAGCCGCACCTCGAGGCCGCGCCGCTGCAGTCGTCGCAGCGGCCGCGGGAGGTCGGCGGCGAGGGCCGGGTCGTCGAGCCACAGCACCAGCCGCGCCGGGCGGGCGTCGCCGCGGGCGATCGACTCCAGGGCCACGTGCACGCGCCGGATGCGCTCGCCGTGCGTCGTCATCGTGACCACGACGTCGCTCCCGCTGTCGACGGCCGGGCGGTGCGAGAAGCAGTTCGCGAGCTCCAGACCGAGCAGCTCGCGGCGGAACGCGAGCGAGGAGGGGTGGTCGATCGGACGGGCCGCCACGGCCGCCGCCCGGCGCTCGCGGAGCCGCTGCGGCGAGGACCCGGCCGCGCGCGCGAGCGCCAGCAGTCGCGTCCGCGGGCGGACCCGGCGGCCGAGAGCGGCGAGCCGGGTGCGGGGCCGGACACGGCGGCCGAGCGCGGCGAGGGCGGGGTGCATCGTTCCAGGATAACCAGACGGCTCCCGGCCCCCGCGGCCGCTAGGGGGCGTCGACCACGGCGAACGCGCGCACGGGGAAGGTCCCGAATCCGCTGACCTTCGGGGGCACCGCGGTGAAGCGCGCTCCGGACGGGGGCAGCTCGGACAACCCGGTCAGGTGCTCGACGACGTGCACCCCCGCCCCCAGGAGGAGCGAGTGCGCGGGACGGGAGCCCGTGCCCTGCGTGTCGTCGATGTTCAGCGAGTCGATGCCGACGAGCACGGCGCCGCCCGCGACGAGCACCCGGGCGCCCTCCTCCGTGAGGAAGGGCGCGTCGCTCGCGTACCCGGGCTCGCCGAACAGCGCGTCCCACCCCGTCGAGAGCAGCACGGCCGCACCGCGGACGTCGAGGCCGTCGAACGCCTCCGGTCCGATCGCACGGTCGCCCCGTGCCGTGACGACGACGGCCGGCAGGTCGACGAGCGTCGCCAGATCGAGCCCGGCCAGATCGGTCCCGCCCTCGTAGCGGTGGAAGGGGCTGTCGAGGTACGTGCCGGTGTTGCCGATCATCTCGATCACGTCCAGCGCGAACTCGGTGCCGGGGGCGTAGGAGGCGCGCGACGCCTCGCGGGTGAGGTGCGGCCGGATCCGCGGGGCGGGCAGCCCCGGGTAGGTCACGAGGCCGTCCGAGACGGTGTGGCTGAGGTCGACGAGGCGGCGTGCGGAGGAGATCATGCGGCGATCCTCGCAGTGGCAGGATCGCGCTGTCGCACGAGATCCTGCCAAGTAGGCCGCCGTTCAGGTCAGAGCGGCCCGGGCGTCGACCTCCGGCTCGCGAAACCACGTCCGGCTCGTGGAATCCGCCGGTTCCTGCGAGCCGAACCGGATCCCACGAGCCGGAGATCGAGCCGGGGCGCCGCCCGCCTCGCTCAGCGCTTGGGCAGCGCCGCCGACAGGTCGGCGATCAGGTCGCTCGCGTCCTCGATGCCCACGGAGAGGCGCACGAGCGACTCCGAGACCTCGAGCGGCGTGCCCTTGACCGACGCGTGCGTCATCTCGCTGGGGTAGCCGATCAGCGACTCCACCCCGCCGAGCGACTCGGCGAGCTGGAACAGCTTCGTCGACTCCGCGAACTTGCGCGCGGCGCGCGGCGTCGCGAGCTCGACCGACAGCATGCCGCCGAAGCCCGACATCTGGCGCTTCGCCAGCTCGTGGCCCGGGTGCGTCGGCAGGCCGGGGTAGTGCACCGCCGTGACGGCCGAGTGCTCGGCCAGGAACTCGGCGACCGCCTGGGCGTTCTTCGAGTGCCGCTCCATGCGCACCGCGAGCGTCTTGATGCCGCGGACCGTGAGCCACGCGTCCATCGGGCTCGAGATCGCTCCGACCGCGAACTGCAGGAACGCGACCTTCTCGGCCAGCGGACCGGAGCGCAGCGCCAGCGCGCCGCCCACCACGTCGGAGTGCCCGCCGAGGTACTTCGTCGTCGAGTGCACGACCACGTCGGCACCGAGGGCCAGCGGCTGCTGCAGCGCCGACGAGGCGAAGGTGTTGTCCACGACCACGATCAGGTCGTGCGCGTGGGCCAGATCGGCCAGCTCGGCGATGTCGCTGATGGTCATCAGCGGGTTCGACGGGGTCTCGACCCACAGCATCTTGGTCTCGCCCGGGACGATCGCCCGCTGCACCTCGCGCAGGTTCGACATGTCGACCGCGGTGTTGCGGATGCCCCACGCCGCGTGCACCCGGTCGATCAGCCGGTGGCTGCCGCCGTACGCGTCGTTGCCCAGCACGATGTGGTCGCCCGGAGCCAGCGCCGCGCGGATCAGGGTGTCCTCGGCCGCGAGTCCCGAGGAGAAGGAGTAGGCGACGTCGGCGCCCTCGATCGACGCGATCAGCTCCTGCAGGGAGTCGCGGGTCGGGTTCGCCGACCGGGCGTACTCGTAGCCGCCGCGGAACCCTCCGATGCCGTCCTGGACGAAGGTCGAGGTCATGTAGACCGGCGGGACGACGGCGCCCGTGGTGGGGTCGAACTCCTGTCCGGCGTGGATGGCGCGGGTGTCGAAGTGCTGCTTCTTGGGCATGAGCGTGCTTTCCGGATCGAGAGGAGGTGCGGAGTCGGGAGGGAGGGTGCGCCGGCTACCCGGTCGCGAACGACAGCAGGTCCTGCCGCGTGATGACGGCGACCGGCTTGCCCTCGTCGGTGACGAGCAGCGCGTTGTTCTCGGTGAGCGCCGCGCGGGCCGCCGAGACGCTCTCGCCGAGCCCGATGAGGGCCAGCGGGGCTCCGGCGGAGGGGCCGAGCGGGTCGGTCATCGACGCGGCCCCGCTGAAGACGCGGTCGAGCAGCTCGCGCTCGTCCACCGCTCCGACGACCTCGCCCATCACCACGGGCGGCTCGGCCGTGAGCACCGGCAGCTGCGAGACGCCGTAGGTGGTCATGATCTCGATCGCGTCGCGCACGGTGTCGCTCGGGTGCGCGTGCACCAGGTCGGGCAGCTCGCCGGTCTGCGGATTCGCGGCGCGGGCGCGCAGGACGTCGCGCACGGTGTCCTCCTCGCGGTGCTCGAGGAACCCGTAGGAGCGCATCCAGCGGTCGTTGAAGATCTTGCCGAGGTAGCCGCGCCCACCGTCGGGGAGGAGCACGACGACCACGTCGTCGGGGCCGAGGTCGGCCGCCGCCTTGAGCGCGACGGAGACGGCGAGCCCGCTGGAGCCGCCGACGAGCAGGCCCTCCTCGCGGGCGAGCCGCCGGGTCATCGCGAACGACTCGGCGTCGCTGGAGGCGATGATGCGGTCGACGACGCTCGGGTCGTAGGCGCTGGGCCAGAAGTCCTCGCCCACGCCCTCGGTCAGGTAGGGGCGCCCGCCGCCGCCGGAGTAGACCGAGCCCTCGGGGTCGGCGCCGATGGTCTGCACGCGTCCGTCCGAGACCTCCTTGAGGTAGCGGCCGGTGCCGCTGATCGTGCCGCCCGTGCCCACTCCGGCGACGAAGTGCGTGATGCGGCCGGCGGTGTCGCGCCAGATCTCGGGGCCCGTGGTCTCGTAGTGGCTGAGCGGCCCGTTGAGGTTCGCGTACTGGTTCGGCTTGAAGGCCCCCGGGATCTCGCGGGCGAGGCGGTCCGAGACGGAGTAGTAGGAGTCGGGGTCCTCGGGGGCGACGGCCGTGGGCGTCACGACGATCTCGGCCCCGTACGCGGTGAGCACGTTGCGCTTGTCCTCGCCGACCTTGTCGGGCAGCACGAAGACGCAGCGGTAGCCGCGCTGCTGCGCGACGAGCGCCAGGCCGATGCCGGTGTTGCCGCTCGTGGGCTCGACGATCGTGCCGCCGGGCTTCAGCAGCCCGTCGCGCTCGGCCGCGTCGATGATGCGCGTGGCGATGCGGTCCTTCGAGGATCCGCCGGGGTTGAGGTACTCCACCTTCACGAGCACGGTGGCCTGCACTCCGGAGGCGACCGGGCCGAGCTTCACGAGGGGGGTGTCCCCGATGAGGTCCAGCACCGATTCGGCGTAGGCCATCCCGGTGTCCGGGCGTGCTGGCAGGGCTCGATCGAGGGTCATGGGAAAAGCGTAGCAATCGGTCCAGGACGTATGACGGGAGCCCGCGAACGCGTCCACCGTGCCCGCGGGACGCCTCTGCCGCGATCCTGCGCAGTGCCCTATCGTGGGGGTCCGCGACGCTGCCGGCGGTCGCGCGAGACGCCCCTCCCGACGTGCGGAACGGACCCCGATGACCACTCCGATCGCCGCCGTTCCGCGGCGTCCCGCCGACGGCCGCCTCCTCCGCCTGCTCGGCCCGGCCATGGTCGCCGGAGTCGCCTACCTCGATCCGGGCAATGTCGCGAGCAATATGACGGCGGGCGCCCGCTTCGGCTACCTGCTCGTCTGGGTGGTCGTGCTGGGCAACCTGATGGCCTGGCTCATCCAGTACCTCTCGGCGAAGCTCGGGCTGATGACCGGCCGGAGCCTGCCCGAACTGCTCGGCGACCGGCTCCGCGGCCGCTGGGGCAGGCGCGCCTACTGGGTGCAGGCCGAGATCGTCGCCATGGCGACCGATCTGGCCGAGGTCATCGGCGGTGCGATCGCTCTGAACCTGCTCTTCGGCCTGCCGCTGCTGGCGGGCGGTCTGCTCACCGGAGCGGTCTCGCTCGCGCTCCTGCTCATCCAGACCCGCGGAGGTGCCCGCCCCTTCGAGCGCGTCATCACGGCGCTCATGATCGTCATCGCCGTCGGGTTCACGATCGGCGTGGTCGTCGATCCGCCGGACGCAGGCTCGGCGATCGCCGGGCTCGTGCCGCGCTTCGAGGGATCGGAGTCGGTGCTGCTGGCCGCGTCGATCCTCGGCGCGACCGTCATGCCGCACGCCATCTACGCCCACTCCGCCCTCGCCCGCGACCGCTTCGGCCGTGTCGACGGGGTCGGCGCCCGCCGGAGGATCCTCACGGCGACCCGGATCGACGTCACCGTCGCCCTCGCGATCGCCGGCACCGTGAACCTCGCGATCCTCCTCCTCGCCGCGCACTCGCTCGCCGGAGTCGCCGGCACCGACAGCCTCGAGGGGGCGCACGCCGCCATCGGGGCAGCGCTCGGACCGGTGATCGCGACCCTGTTCGCGGTCGGGCTCCTCGCCTCCGGGCTCGCCTCGACCTCGGTCGGCGCCTACGCCGGCGCCGAGATCATGCACGGGCTGCTGCACGTGCGGGTGCCGCTCGTGACGCGGAGGCTCGTGACGCTGATCCCGGCGCTCGTCGTGCTGGCCGTCGGCTTCGACCCGACCCGCGCCCTCGTGCTGAGCCAGGTGGTGCTGTCGTTCGGCATCCCGTTCGCGCTCGTGCCGCTGGTGGTGCTGACGCGCGACAAGGCGCTGATGGGCGATCAGGCCAACCGCTGGTTCACCACGCTGGGCGCGATCCTCGCCGCGGTGTTCCTCATCGTGCTCAACGGCCTGCTGCTCTGGCTGACGTTCGCAGGCTGAGGGCCCGCTGCCGCGTTGATCCGATCCGGAGGCTGTCTCGTTATCCTCTGAGAGCGCCTCTCAGGGCGCCCGCGCCGCTCGACGGCGCCACCGCCCCCGGATGGAACGAGAGAACGCCGCCGTGCCCAAAGACACGATGTCCGCCAAGAACCGCGCCCGCCAGGAGAAGGTCGAGGCCTACAAGCGCGAGCAGGAGCGCAAGAAGCGGAGCGGCCGCATCTGGATCATCACGCTCACGTCGCTCGCGATCCTCGCCGTCGGCGCCATCGTCGCGGTCACGGTCATCGGCAACCAGCAGATCGTCGAGGCGCGGAACATCGACGGGCTGCAGACCTTCGAGAACGAGGCCGATCACGTCACCGGCGCGGTCGAGTACGAGCAGACTCCCCCGCGGGCGGCCCGCACAACGCCGTCTGGATGAACTGCGGCGTCTACGACCAGCCCGTCCCGAACGAGAACGCGGTGCACGACCTCGAGCACGGCGCCGTCTGGGCGACCTACGACCCCGCGCTCCCCCAGGCCGACGTCGACGCGCTGATCGCCGCCCTTCCCGACACCTACACCGTCGTCTCGCCCTACGAGGGCCTCGAGTCGCCCATCGTGCTCAGCGCCTGGGACGCCCAGGTCGCCCTCGACTCCCCCGAGGACCCGCGCATCGACGCGTTCGTCGAGCGCTTCTGGCAGGCGTCCACCGCCCCCGAGCCCGGAGCCCCCTGCACGGGCGGCATCGACGCCCCCGGCAAGCAGTGACGGGCGGATCCACCGGCGCACCCCGCGGCCGGGGCCGCCTCCTCGTCGCCGCGGTGGCCGTCGTCGCCCTCCTCCTGGGCGCGGCCGGCGGCTACGTGATCGGCGCCCTCGCGCCCTTCGCGCCCGACTCGACTCCGTCCTCGACGAGTGCCGAGGCGGGCTTCGCGCGCGACATGCAGGTGCACCACCTCCAGGGCGCGGAGCTCGCCCTGATCGCTCACGAGCGCAGCACCGACTCCGAGGTCCTCACCGTCTCGAAGGACATCCTGCTGACTCAGCAGCAGCAGGCCGGCCAGCTGTTCGGCTGGCTCGTCTCCTGGGGGCTCCCGCAGGCCTCCCCCGAGCCGTCGATGACCTGGATGGGCCGCCCCACGCTCGAGGGCGCCGCCGACGAGCACTCGTCGATGGGCATGGGCACGGAGCAGGGCGTCGTGCCCTCGAGCATGCCCGGCCTCGCCACTCCCGAGCAGATCGCCGAGCTCACCGCGGCCTCGGGCCGCGACCTCGACCGCCGGTTCCTCCAGCTGATGATCGCGCACCACCGCGGGGCGATCGACATGGCCGAGGCGCTGCTCTCGCGCAGCCGCGACCGCGTCGCGACCGACTTCGCCACCTCCGTCGTGAAAGCGCAGGAGGCCGAGATCTCTCTGATGGAGCAGATGCTCGAGGACCGCCCGGCGGAGTGACCGGCGCCGGTCGGTGCGCGTCCCCGGTGCGAGGTCCCCGGTGCGAGGTCCGTCGTGGCGTCACCGACTAGGCACAACAACCGTGTTGTCGTCGTCGCTGGCGCGAACTAGCGTGAGTCGGCCCCACTTCTCGGGGACAGACGACGAACTGCACGGGGGCACCGCCATGACGACCAGCACGAACAGCACCTCATGGCCGCCGCCGCTGTCTTCCGCGCGCCGCCCCGCGGACACGAAGCGCCGTACCGTCCCCCTCTGGGCGCTGGTCTGGTCCTCGATCGGCGCTCTCACCGTCGGCTCGCTCCTCGGCACCGGCGCCGCCGGCTCCGGCAAGGCCGGCATCCAGGAGCAGCTCGACGCCGCTACGGAGCAGCTGGTCGCGTCGCAGGACACGCTCGCCGAACAGCAGGACACGCTCGCCGAGCAGCAGGAGGAACTCGCGACCGCCGTCTCCGACCTCGCCGCGGCCACGTCCTCCGCCACTGGTCTGCAGTCGAGGATCGACACGCTCACTGCGGAGGCGTCCTCCTCCGCGACCACGATCACCGAACGCGAGACGCGCATCGCCGAGCTCGAATCCGCCGCCGCATCCGCCGCCGCGCAGGCCGTCGTCGTCCCCGCCCCCGTCGCAGCGCCCGCCGCGCCCGCGGCCGCCGTCCCCGCACCCGCTGGCGCCTCGACGTACTACGAGAACTGCACCGCGGTCCGCGCAGCGGGAGCCGCTCCGATCCGCACCGGCGACGCCGGCTACAGCCGGAAGCTCGACCGCGACGGCGACGGGGTCGCCTGCGAGTGACCCGCCTCAGGGCCTGATCCCCGTCTCGGCTCGACACCGAGTGGACACGGAGCGGGCCCTGCCCCACGAGCAGCGCCCGCTCCGCGGCGACCCGGGCGGACGGGGCCCGGCCTCAGGCCGTGATCGTCGTCTCGGCCTGCTGCGCGTAGAGCGAGGCGTAGAGGCCGTCGAGAGCCAGCAGCTCGCGGTGGGTCCCCGACTCGACGATCCGTCCGGCGGCGACCACGTGGATCACGTCGGCCGAGACGACCGTCGAGAGGCGGTGGGCGATGGCGATGGTGGTGCGACCGCGGGAGGCGTCGTCGAGGGCGGCCTGCACGACCCGCTCCGAGACGGTGTCGAGGGCGCTCGTCGCCTCGTCGAGGATGAGGACGGCCGGGTCCTTCAGCAGCACGCGCGCGATCGCGAGGCGCTGCTTCTCGCCGCCCGAGAGGCGGTAGCCGCGCTCGCCGACCAGGGTGTCGTAGCCGTCGGGGAACGAGACGATCGTCTCGTGGATGTTCGCCGCGCGAGCGGCCGACTCGAGCTCCTCCTGCGTCGCCCCGGGACGGGCGTAGCGGAGGTTGTCGCCGATCGTCGCGTGGAAGAGATACGTCTCCTGGCTGACGATGCCGATGTGCGAGACGAGCGACTCCTGCCGCAGCTCCCGCACGTCGGTGCCGGCGAAGCGCACGGCGCCCCCGGTCACGTCGTAGAGGCGCGGCACGAGGTACGAGATCGTGGTCTTGCCCGCGCCGGAGGGCCCGACGAAGGCCACGAACTGCCCCGGCTCGATCGAGACGGAGACGTGGTCGAGCGTGGGGCGCGCCTCCTCGGTCTGGTCGGGGTAGCGGAACACGACGTCGTCGAGCTCGACCCGGCCGAGCTCGCCGTCGACATCGCGCGCGCCGTCGCGGTCGATGATCGCGGGGCGCAGGTCGAGGTACTCGAAGATGCGCGCGAAGAGGGCGCCGGCGGTCTGCAGATCGAGTGCCACGCGCATGAGTCCGAGCAGCGGCCACATCAGTCGGGCCTGGACGGTGGTGAAGGCGACGACCGTGCCGGCGGTGACCGTCGTGCCGCCGAGGATGAGCCAGGCGGCGGCGAGGTAGACGACCACGGGGATCACCGAGAGGAAGATCTGCACCGTCGCGAAGAACCACTGCCCGGACATCTGCTGGCGCACCTGCAGGTCGATCTGGCGGCCGTTCTCGTCGGCGTACCGCGACACCTCCGACTCCTGGCGTCCGAAGCTCTTGGCGAGCAGGATGCCCGAGACGCTCAGGGTCTCCTGCGTGATCGCCGTCATCTCGGACAGCGACTCCTGCGTCTTCGTCGCGATGCGTGCGCGCACCTGGCCGACGCGGCGCTGGGCGACGACGAGCACCGGCATCAGGATGAGCGCGACGATCGTCATCTGCCACGACAGCAGCAGCATGGCGACGACCGCGGCGATCACCGTGACCGTGTTGCCGAGCACGCTCGACACCGTGTTGGTGAGCACGCTCGCGACACCGCCGACGTCGTTGGCGAGCCGGGACTGGATCACTCCGGTGCGGGTGCGGGTGAAGAAGCCGAGCTCCATCGCCTGGAGGTGGCGGAACAGCCGGATGCGCAGCTCGCCCATCACGGAGTTGCCCACCGTGGCGGTCAGCAGGGTCTGCCAGACGCCGAGCACCGCCGAGAGCACCCACACGAGCACCATGATCCCGACGAGCTCGAGCAGCACGGGCAGGTTCGGGGTGCCGTCGGGCGGGAAGAGGCCCCGGTCGAACGCCAGCTGGGTGAGCAGCGGCGGCACGACGGTGAAAGCGGCGCCCACGAGCACGAGGACGACGGTGAGCGTCAGCTTGGCGCGGTGATCGCGGAACAGGTCGGCGATGCGCCGCAGCAGGTGGTCGATGCGGGGAGCGTCCTCGTTCTGCTTGCGCTGACGATCGGGGTCGCTGCTCGAGATCTTCCCCCGCACCGCTCCCGGACGCATGCCGCCGCTCGCCGCCACGTCGCCCATCCTGCTCATCGCTCGACCATAACCCCGGCCGCCGACACCTTCTCCCGCTTCCGCCCAGGGCGGATCCGTGCTTGCGGCACACCCGCTCCCAGCACCGGATGAGGTGGATCTCGATACGCCCGCTCCGCGGGCTACTCGATCAGCGAAGGCGGCGACCCGGACCTGCCTGCTGGTCGAGTAGCCCCGCAGGGGCGTATCGAGACCCCGGACCCACCCGAGCGGGCCGCTGAAACGCCGAACGGCCCGGGGCCCCTGCTGAACAGGAGTCCCGGGCCGTGGAGCGGCGCGCGGTGCCGCGAGGCGCAAGGCGGAGGAGGAGAGCTGTAGCGAAGCTACTGCCGACGACGACAACGCCGCGGATCGCGGTACCGCGGGCCGCTCAGCCCTTGGTGGCGCCGGCGAGGAGGCCGCGGACGAAGAACCGCTGGAGGGCGAAGAACACGATGAGCGGCACGATGATCGAGATGAACGCGCCCGCCGTGAGGAGCTCCCACGACTGGCCGTACGAGCCGGACAGGTCCTGCAGCGCCTTCGTGATCGGCAACCCCTCGCCCGAGGTGAAGACGGTCGCGACCAGCAGGTCGTTCCACACCCAGAGGAACTGGAAGATGCCGAAGGACGCGATCGCCGGCACCGAGAGCGGCAGGACGATGCGGAAGAAGATCTGGCCGTGGCCGGCTCCGTCCACGCGCGCCGCCTCGATGACCTCGCCCGGGATCTCCGAGATGAAGTTGTGCAGCATGAAGATCGCCAGCGGCAGCGCGAAGATCGTGTGCGCGATCCACACCTTCGCGTACGAGCCGTCCAACCCGTTCACCCCGAGCCCGGGGAGGATGTAGAGGTTGCCGATGCGCAGTCCGTCCGAGAACAGCTGCAGCAGGGGCACGAGCGCCATCTGGATCGGCACGATCTGGAGCGAGAACACCAGGACGAAGAGCGTGTTGCGGCCCTTGAAGTCGATCCAGGCGAACGCGTAGGCCGCGAGGCTCGCGATGGTGATGGGGATGAGCGCCGCCGGCAGCGTGATGACCAGCGAGTTCACGAACGCCTTGCCCAGCGTCAGGCTGTCGCCCGAGTTGAGCGCGTTCGCGTAGTTGTCGAGCGTGAAGCCCGGGTTGGCGAAGATCGTCCACCAGCCGGTCGTCTTGATGTCGTTCGCGGGGCGGAACGACGAGATGAACAGACCCAGGGTCGGGATCGTCCAGATGGCCGCGATGATCGCCGCCGCGAGGGTCGCTCCGCGCGAGGTGGTCGCCTTGCGGACCTTGCCGCTGGCCGTCTCGATCTTCGACTCCCCGCGGGCGAGGCGTCGTTCGGTGGTGCGGTCGACCGGGACCTGGATCGGAGTGGGCGTGACGCTCATCGGATCTCCCTCTGCTTGGCGAGCTGGCGGGCGTTGTAGACGACGATCGGCAGCACGAGCAGGAACAGGATGACCGCGAGGGCCGCGCTGTAGCCGCTGCGGGCTCCGAGCTGGAACTGGCGCACCATCTCGAAGGCCAGCACCGTGGTGTCCGAGCGGCCGCCGGTCATCGCCGAGACGATGTCGAAGACCTTGAGGGACGCGATCGAGATGGTCGTCAGGACCACGACGATCGAGGAGCGGATGCCCGGGACGGTGACGTTCCAGAACGACTGCCACGCGTTGGTGCCGTCCAGCGACGCCGCTTCGAGCTGCTCGGCCGGCACTCCCTTGATGGCCGCCGAGAGCACGGTCATCGCGAAGCCCGCCTGGGTCCAGATCAGGACGACGACGAGGAACAGGGTGTTCCAGGGCTCCAGGCCCAGCCAGTCCACGGGGGTCGCGCCGAACGCGGTGAGGATCCCGTTCAGCACGCCGATCTGGTCGCCCTGCCGGACGTCGTAGAAGAACTTGAAGATGATCGACGCGCCGACGAACGAGATCGCCATCGGCATGAAGACCAGGAGCTTGAAGAACTTCTCGCCGCGGCTCTTGTCGATGAAGACGGCGTAGGCGAGGCCGATGGCCGTCGCGGTGATCGGGGCGAGGAGCACCCAGACGACCGTGTTGAGGAAGGCGGTGATGCCGTCGGGGCTCGTGAAGACCCAGACGAAGTTGTCGAGCCCGGCGAAGCCGGATCCGTCGTTCTTCATGAAGGCGTTCAGCGCGGTCGTGATCGTCGGGTAGATCAGGCCGATCAGGATGAAGAACGCGGCCGGGGCCATGAACGCGACCAGCTGGAGTCCGTAGCCCGCGCCTTTGCGGGATCGGAAGTCGAGCAGGAACAGCGCGCCGCCCAGGACCGCGGCGACGACCGCGACCCACATGACCGAGTTGTAGAGACCGAAGGCGAGGAGCAGCACGACGGGCAGGAGCACGGTCACCGCGAGACGGAGGACCGTGTAGAGGGTGCCTCGGCGGGGCGCGATCTCCACGAAGAACAGGATGATCGCGACGACGGCCGCGAAGGCGAGGAGGATGATCGGGATCTGCGCGAGCGGGGGATGCTCGCGAGCCACTGGAAGAATGCGGACATGGACGCCCTTTCGAGTGCGACTCTGAACTCAGCTGAAGCCTAGCGAGGACGAGGGCCGCCGCCCAGTGAGCGGCGGCCCTCGTCCTCGTTGCCGCTAGGAGGTGTATCCGGCCTGGATCTCCTCGAGGACCTGATCGGTGCTCGAGCCGTCGATCCAGTCGACCATGCCCTTCCAGAAGCTGTCGGCACCCACGGACTTCGGCATGAGGTCCGAGCCGTCGAAGCGGAACGTGGTGTCCTCGCTCTGCAGGATCGCGATCGAGTCCTTCAGGATCGCGCTGCCCGCGTTCTCGGCGTCAAGTCCCTTGTTGGCCGAGATGACTCCACCGAGCGAGACGCGGCTGTTGGCCCAGTCGGCGCTGGCCAGGTACTCCTGGACCTTCGCGGTGTCCTCGTCGTTGGAGAAGGCGGCGACCATCTCGCCACCACCGGTGACGGCCTGCGGGTCGTCGGCCGAGGTCGGCGGGGTGAGGAAGGCCCAGACGTCGCCGTCCTCGGACACGTCGGCGCCGGCCGAGATCAGGAAGCCCTCGAAGAAGGAGGCCTGGTGGGTCAGCGCGCAGGTGCCGTTGGCGATGTTCTGCGCGACGTCGCCGAACGCGGTCGAGTTGATCGACGAGACGTCGCCGTAGCCCGCGTTGACGAGGGTCGGGTCGAGAAGGATCGATCCGACGGAGTCGAACGCGGCCTTGATCTCGGGGTCGGTGAACGGGGTGTCGCCCGCGACCCAGGAGTCGTACACGTCGGGGCCGGCCTCGCGGAGGACGGCGTCCTCGATCCAGTCGGTGCCGGGCCAGCCCGACGCCTCACCGGAGTTGAAGCCCGCGCACCAGGACGGTCCGCCGGACTTCTCGGCGATCGTCTTGCCGAGCGCCTCCATCTCGTCCCACGTGGTGGGGACCGAGACGCCCCACTCGGCGAACTTGGCCGGCGAGTACCAGATGTAGCCCTTGACGCTCGCCATGAGCGGCGCGCCGTACTGGGTGCCGTCGACCTGGCCGTACTTCTGCCAGTCCTCCGACCAGTTCTCCTGCACGTTGGTCAGGGCGCCCTCGGGCAGCTCCTGGACCTTGCCGGAGGCGACGGTGTCGGCGAGCAGACCCGGCTGCGGGAAGATCGCGAGGTCGGGGGTGTCGCCACCCTGGACCTTGATGCCGATCTGCTTCTCGAACTCCTTGTCGCCGGTGTACTTGATGTCGATGCCCGACTCCTCTTCCCAGGCGGCCCAGGACTCCTCGAGGAGGGTGGCCTCGTCACCGTTGATGGTGCCGTAGACGTTGACGACGCCGTCGGCGTTGCCGACGGAGTTGCCGGAGCCGCCGCCGGCGTTCGGGTCGTTGGGGTCGCTCGTGCCGGAGCAGCCGGCGAGCGCGATACCGGCAGCCGCGAGAACGGCGACCGGAAGGGTGATACGGCGGTGCAGGGATGACCGCATGGTTCCTCCTCATTGAGTGGTGGTTCAGCCGAGGGCGGGGCCCGTCAGACTCGAGAGCCGCAGGGAGGTCTTCCGTGCGGATCACCGGTTACACGTGGGCAGGGCTCCCACGGAGGGAAACCTTTCCACAAGTTCGATGAAACCACAACGTGTCCGGTAGAGCGCTCTCTGAGATAACGATTCGGCGTCGAACCGCGGATCCGTCCCCGGAACTGCGGCATGCGGTGTGCCTGCCGAATGGTCAGGACCCCACGGACGGGGTATAACTTCCTGGAACCGTTTCCAGCATCGACGCCGGGCGGGACGGGAGGTACGCCGTGACGGGCATCGAAGAGGTCGCCGAGCTCGCGGGAGTCTCGAAGGCGACGGTCTCGCGGGCGCTGAGCGGCCGCGGCTACGTCTCGGCCGGCACCAAGCAGCGCGTCGAGAAGGCCGCCGCGAGCCTGGGCTACGTCGTGTCGGCGAACGCCTCGAGCCTCGTCACCGGGCGCAGCAACAACGTCGCAGTCATCATCCCCGTGATCAACCAGTGGTTCTTCGGCGGCATCATCGACGGCATCGAGCACGCCCTCCTCGCCGCCGGCTACGACCTGCTCCTCTACAACATCGACAAGCACCGCGACGCGCGCCGCAGCGTCTTCGAGTACTACCTCGTGCGCAAGCGCGTCGACGCGATCGTGGCCGTGACCCTCGAGATCTCGCCCGGCGAGACCGAGGCGCTCCTGGCGCTCGGCAAGCCGGTCGTCGGCATCGGCGGCGAGCTCCCCGGGATCCCGACCTTCAGCATCGACGACGTGGCCGCCGCACGCCTGGCCACCGAGCACCTGCTCTCGCTCGGACACGAGCGCATCGTGCACATCGGCGGGCTGGCGGAAGAGGAGATGGACTTCCGCGTGCACACCAAGCGCCTCGCCGGGTTCCGCCAGGCGCTGGACGCGGCGGGGCTCGAGTTCGACGAGGGCTCGTTCGTCCCGACGCGCTTCGACATCCCGGGTGGGCACCGCGCCGGGCGCCAGGTGCTGGGCGACCCGCGGACCCGGCCCACCGCGATCTTCGCCGCCTCCGACGAGATCGCGATCGGCATCGTCCTGGCCGCCCGGGAGCTGGGACTGTCGGTGCCCGAGGACGTCTCGATCATCGGGATCGACGACCATCCGCTGGCCGACCTGTTCGGGTTGACCTCGATCCGCCAGGACCCGCGTCAGCAGGGCGAGCTGGCGGTCCAGCTGATCCTCGAGGCGCTGGCGGCTCTCACCCGCGGCGAATCGCCGCCCCCGGCCCGGCACACGACGATCCCGGCGTCGCTCGTGATCCGCACGAGCACCTCGGCGCCGCGAGGGGCCCGGATCGGAGCGTGAGGGCCCGGATCGGAGCGTGAGGGCCCGGATCGGAGCGTGAGGGCGCGGATCGGAGCATGAGGAGCAGAATTGGAGCATGAGCGACTCCGACTCCCCCGTCATCCAGGACGTCCCCGAGCGATCGCGGTTCGAGATATCCGTGGGAGGCGAGACGGCCGGCTTCGCCGCCTACTCCCTCCGCGGCGACCGCGTGGTCTTCACCCACACCGTCGTCGAGGACGAGTGGGAGGGGCACGGTCTCGGCAGCGCCCTCGCCCGCGCAGCCGTCTCGGCTGTGACGGAGGCCGGCGGCACCGTGGTGCCGCGCTGCCCGTTCATCGCCGCGTGGCTCCGCAAGCACCCCGAGGTGCAGGCGCGCGTGGAGTGGCCGGAGGACTGAGCCCTCGACCCCTGCTCAGGCCGGCGGCCGGGCCGCGGCGCCGATCTGCTGCAGCGCCCAGGAGTTGCCGTCGGGATCGGCGAAGTACGCGTAGAGCACGCCGCCCATGTCCTGCACCTCGCTGGCCGCGAGGCCTCGGCCCACCAGCTCCTCCCGCGCCTCGGCCAGATCGTCGACGACGAGGTGGAGGTTGCGGACCACCCCGTCGGAGGGATCGAGCCCCATGCCGGTGCCGACGACGACGGAGCACGACGAACCCGGCGGAGTCAGCTGCACGATGCGCATCCCCTCGGCCGGGCGGACGTCGTGGTCGATCGCGAAGCCGACGACACCGCTGTAGAAGGCCACGGCACGATCGACGTCGGCGACGGGCAGGGGGACGAGTTCGAGACGCAGGCGCACGGCCCCAGTGTGGCGCGAGGCGGGGTCTCAGAACAGAGCCACCGGTGCGCTCCCCCGCGGCACGAGTCCGGTGAGGGTCACGGCGGCCCCCAGGAGCGGAGGAGGCGCCCCCTCGGCGAGCAGCTCCCGCACCGTGGCGCCCCACTCCTCCTCGTCGGCCGAGGCGTCGGCGCGGGCCCGTCGCAGCACGATCGAGGGCCCACCGGAGGCGGGGCGGAGGGAGAGGGAGAGTCCTGTCGCGACGAGACCCGCACGCCGGGCACGCCGGCAGACGCGCGCGAGACACGACCGGATCAGCTCCGACGGCGCGTGGTCGGCGCGGTCGTACCCGGTGGTGGTGCCCTCCGAGCTCAGCGTGCGGCGCTCCTCGACCGGGCGGACGACGGCGTCGTCGGATCCCGCTCGGTATCCGCGGAGGCGCCGAGCCATCGCGGGCCCGCAGACGCTCGTGAGCTCGCCGTCCGAGACGTCGTCGAGATCGCCGAGGCGCTCGACCCCGATCACCCGGAGCCGCTCCCGGCTCACGGGTCCGACGCCCCAGGCGTCCACCAGCGGCAGCCGTTCGCGGAGGTCCGCCTCCTCGGAGGTGCCGATCAGTACCAGCCCGTCCGGCTTCGCGGCCCGGGACGCGAGCTTCGCGATCAGCTTCGTCGATCCGATGCCGACGCTCACGGGCAGGCCGAGCTCGACCGCGGCCCTCCGGCGCAGCTCGCGCGCCGCCGCGAGGGCGCTCGACTCGTCCCGAGCCCCGACGTCGAGGAACGCCTCCTCCATCGATCCGGGCTCGACGGCGCGGGCGGAGGAGGCGAAGAGGTCGAACAGCGCGTCGCTCGCCTCCTCGATCGCGTCGTGCGGCAGGTCGACCAGGGCGAGCGACGGGCAGAGCGCCCGCGCCTCCTGCACCGGCATGCCGCCGCGCACCCCGAGCGCACGGGCGGGGTAGTTGGCACTGGCGACGAAGACGTGCGCGACGGCGGCCATCGGGACCTTCCGCAGATCCGGGCGCCGCCGCATCACGACGGAGGCGAAGAACGCATCGGCGTCGGCGTGGAGCAGGAAGCGGGTCACGCAGGGACCGTAGCGGGCACGACCCACACCGTCGTTCAGTCGCGGGGGCCGACCACCAGGCGCTCGTGCATGATCTCGACCGCGCGCTCGAGGACGCGGCGGTCCTCGGGGGCGAGGTCGGCGAAGATCGGCGTGAGGGCGTCGCCCAGCTCCGAGCGCCAGGTCGCCAGGGCGTCGGCTCCGACGTCGGTGAGCTGGATCTGCCAGGCGCGGGCGTCGGCGGGATCGGCGATGCGGGCGAGCCAGCCGCTCTCGACGAGGTTCTTCACGATCTTGGTCATCGTGGGCTGCGAGACGCGGCTCTGCGAGGCGAGCTCGCCCAGTCGCATCGGGCCCATCGAGAGCAGCACCGAGAGCGTGCGCCAGACGGCCTGCGACTCCTGGTTGTCCGTGGCCTGCGCGGCGAGGCGGGTGATGCGGTGGGTCACCGACACGAAGTCGCTCAGCAGCTCGCTGAGCGAGACCTCGCTGGGCGGCACGTCGCGGGCGGGCAGGCCTGCGAGCGGATCAGGAGCGGACACGCCCCGATTCTAGAGCCCGCGCGGATCCCGGCCCGCGGAGACACGGTGCGGGAACCGCGCGGGAACGGCGAAGGGCGCCGCCTCCGAGGAGACGGCGCCCTGCGCTCATGCGCTGCCGGCCCGGCGTCGAGGACGCGGGTCGGGAGTGCGGTGCCCCGAGGGGCGGGTACTACTTGACGGTGACGGTCGCGCCGGCGGCCTCGAGCTGAGCCTTGGCCTTCTCGGCGGTCTCCTTGTTGACGGCCTCGAGGACGGCCTTGGGGGCGCCATCGACAACGGCCTTCGCCTCGCCGAGGCCGAGGCTGGTGAGCGCGCGGACCTCCTTGATGACCTGGATCTTCTTCTCGCCGGCGGCCTCGAGCACGACGTCGAACTCGGTCTGCTCCTCGACCTCTTCGGCGGGAGCGGCCGGGCCGGCGACTCCGGCAGCCGCGACGGGCGCGGCGGCGGTGACCTCGAAGACCTCTTCGAACTTCTTGACGAACTCAGAGAGCTCGATGAGCGTGAGCTCCTTGAAGGCCTCGATGAGCTCGTCCTGCGTGAGCTTTGCCATGATTTTTCTCCTAGTTTTTCTTGTCTACGAACCGCGTGCGCTGTCTCCCGGAGGAAGACGTCAGCTCGCGGACTCCTGCTTCTCGCGCAGCGCCTCGACCGTGCGAACGGCCTTGGACAGCGGGGCGTTGAACAGATATGCGGCGCCGAACAGCGAGGCCTTGAAGGCGCCGGCGAGCTTGCCGAGCAGCACTTCACGGGACTCGAGGTCGGCGAGCTTGCCCACCTCTTCTGCGGTCAGGGGGTTACCGTCGAAGTAACCGCCCTTCACCACGAGCAGAGGGTTTGCCTTGGCGAAGGCACGCAGCGACTTCGCGACGGCGACGGGGTCGCCGTGCACGAACGCGATGGCCGAGGGGCCAGCGAGCTCGTCGTCGAAGGACGAGATACCGGCGTTGTTCGCCGCGATCTTGGTCAGCGTGTTCTTCACCACGGCGTAGGTTGCGTGCTCACTGATGTCCTTGCGCAGCGTCTTCAGCTGCGCAACAGTGAGACCGCGGTACTCGGTCAGCAGAACGGCCGTCGAGCTCTGGAACTTCTCCGTGAGTTCGGCAACCGAGGCTTCCTTGTTCGCCATGGCTACTCCTGTGAATTCTCGTGCCGGTAGCCCGAAGGCAGGCAAAGAAAAAAGCTCCGGCGCAAGCGCTCGGAGCTTCGGAAGACGCGATCTCTCGCGGTTCATGATCTCGTTCACACCTGCGCGGGCCATTCGCTTCGCGAATCCTTCGTCCGAGTGGCGATCTCGCGGGGCCGGGGCCCTGCTCGTGCGCGCACCGGAAACCGGCGGTCTTTGGCTTCGGGAAGCGTACGACATGCCGAGCCTCCGATGCAAGTCGGGTCCTCGGGCGGACCGGGCACGATGGAGGCATGACCGGAGAGAGCCCCACCCCCGCCCGCGACGTCGACGCGGCCATCGCCTCGGTCGAGGGCGAACTCAGCACCCTGTTCACGCGGGTGCGGGCGATGATGGGCTCCTACGCCGAGCGCGTGCATCCGGAGCTGACGGCGGCCGGGTACAAGACGCTGTCGGCGCTGGAGCGGCGCGGGCCCGTCTCCTCCGGTGCTCTGGCGGAGCTGCTCGAGACCGACAAGTCGACGCTCAGCAGGCAGATCACGGCGCTGGACCGGCTCGGCCTGCTCTCCCGCTCCCCCGACCCGGCCGACGGACGGTCGACGATCCTGTCCGTCACGCCGGAGACCGCCGAGCGGCTACGCGAGAGCCGCTCGTCCGATCAGGCGCAGCTGCACGAGGAGCTGCGCGGCTGGGGCGTCGGCGAGGTCGAGCAGCTCGGGCGCCTCCTACACCGGATCAACGCGCTGGAACTGTGACCGGGTAGCACCGACCCGCCTCGCGGGCAATCGGCGCGGCGACGACGACCCACTCGGTAGCGTCGCCCGCGATGGAACCGCTCACCTCCTCCCTCCCCCTGCACGCGCCCCTGCCGACCGACGTGGCCGGCGCGCTCGCCTTCGCCCGCGCGCTGGGCCCCGACGCTCCGCTCCCCGGCTCCGGCCGCACCGCGGAGCTGCTCGCACTGCTGGCTCGGCTCGCCCGTCACGACCTCGGGGTCGCCCGCACCGTCGAACCGCACCTGGACGCCCTGGCGATCCTCGCCCAGGCGGGCCTCGCGCCGGCCGACGTCGGCGTCTCCCCGGACGCGGTCTGGGGCGTCTTCGCGGCGGAGGGCGGCGAGGATCCGCTGGTCGCCCGCGCCGACGGCGACGGCTGGCGACTGGACGGGGTGAAGCCGTGGTGCTCGCTGGCCGACCGCCTGGACGCCGCTCTGGTCACGGCGCACGTGGGCGACTCCTCCGGCGAGCGCCGGCTCTTCGCGGTGGCCCTGCGCGACGGCTCGGCCCGCGTGCAGGAGGGGGCGTGGCACGCGAGGGTCTCGCCGAGATCCCGAGCGGGCCGGTCCGCTTCACCGCCGCGACGGCGGCTCCCGTCGGCGCGGCGGGCTGGTACCTCTCGCGTCCCGGGTTCGCCTGGGGCGGCATCGCGGTCGCGGCCTGCTGGTACGGCGGGGCGCGCGGGATCGGCGCGGTCGTCGCCTCGGCCGCCGCACGCCGCGAGGATCCGCACCTGCTGGCCCACCTGGGCGCGATCGACACCGCCCTCGAGGCGGCGCGTCGGGCTCTGGCCGAGGCGGCCCGGCTCGTGGACGCCGGCGCGGCGACCGGCGCGGCCGGCTCGCTCCTGGCGAAGCGGACCCGGGCGAGCACGGCATCGGCGTGCGAGGAGGTGCTCGCCCGCGCGGGCCGCGCCCTGGGGCCGGCTCCGCTGGCGCTGGACGAGGAGCACGCCAAGCGCGCCGCCGACCTCGCGCTCTACGTCCGCCAGCACCACGCCGAGCGCGACGACGCGGCGCTCGGGCGAGCGGTCCTCTCCTCGGGGTCCTCGGACGCGTGGTGAGCTTCGACGGGCACCTCGAGGGCACGCCCCTCGAGGTGTGGCGCAGCGACGGCCGGCGCGACGCCCTCCCGGTCGCCGTGGTGCTCGACGGTGTGCGGCGCGTACTCGTCGTCGCCGCTCACGCCGACGACGAGACGCTGGGCTGCGGCGGCACGATCGTGCTCGCACGTCGCCGCGGAGTGCCGGTGGACGTCGTGATCGTGACGGACGGAGCGGCCTCCCACGGCGAGCCCTCCCCCGCGATCGCCGCGGAGCGCCGGCGGGAGGCACGGGCGGCGCTGGACCGGCTCGGCGACGGCATCGGGCTGGGCTTCCTCGAGGTGCCCGACTCCGCGACTCCCGAGCACCGCGACCGCATCGCCGACGACGTGCGGCGCCGCGCCTCCGGTGCGCCGGGGACCGTGCTGGTGCTCTCGACGTGGGCCGGCGACGGGCACCGCGACCACCGGGTCGTCGGCGAGGTGTGCGCCGAGGTGGGCGCCCTGCTCGGGCAGCCCGTGCTCGCCGCGCCGATCTGGCTCTGGCACTGGGCGCGGCCGGACGACGCGGCGGTGCCGTGGGCGTCGCTGGTGCGCGTCGAGGTCGACGAGGACGGCCGCTCGAGCAGGCGCTCGGCGCTCGGCGAGTACGCGAGCCAGACGCGGCAGGAGCCGGACGGCGGCCCGGCGGTGCTGCATCCGCTCTTCGTCCGCCACTTCCTGGGCGACGACCACCTGATCCGAGTCGCCGGATAGCGCACCTCGGTCGCGCGGACAAGTGGCCGCCCGGCGTCCGCATCCTGCTTAGGGTCAGGAGCGATGGACGGCCGGACGACCTACTTCGATGACCTGTACGAGCGGCACGAGGACCCCTGGGGGTACACCAGCCGCTGGTACGAGGAGCGCAAGCGTGCGCTCACGCTGGCGAGCCTGCCCGAGCGGCGCTACGAGACGGTGCTCGAGATCGGCTCGTCGATCGGCGTGCTGGCCGAGGCCCTCGCCGAGCGCGCCGACCGGCTGCTCGCGATCGACGTCTCGGCCGCCGCGGTCGAGCGGGCCGCGCGACGACTCGCTCCGCTGCCGCACGTGCGCGTCGAGCGGCACGACATCACCGCTCGCGTGCCGCAGGGGCCGTTCGACCTGATCGTGCTCTCGGAGGTCGGCTACTACCTCGGCGCTGCGGCGCTCGACGAGGTCCTGCGGGGCGTGCGCGACGCCCTCTCCCCGTCGGGCGAGCTGGTGACGGTGCACTGGCGGCACCCCGTCGCCGGACTCGAGCTCGACGGCGACGCCGTGCAGGCCGCCGTGGGGCGCCTGGGCCTGCACCGTCTCGTGCGGCACGAGGAGGAGGACGTGCTGCTCGAGGTGCACGCCCGCGATCCGCGCTCGGTCGCGCGCCGCACGGGCCTGCTGTGAGGCGCGTGGAGCACGTGCTCGTCGTCGTCCCCGCGCACGACGAGCAGGAGCGGATCGGCGGACTCGTCGCCTCGGTGCAGGCGAGCGCCACGCGCCTCGTCCGCTCGCACCCGGGAGTGTCCGTGCGGCTGCTCGTCGCCGCCGACGGCTGCACCGACGCGACGGCGGAGCGGGCCCGGGCCGCCGGGGCCGACGTGCTCGAGCTGGAGCGGTGCGGCGTGGGGGCCGCGCGGGCGGCCGGCATCGCGCACGCCCTCTCCTCCACTCCGGAACCGCTCGACCGGGTCTGGATCGCGAACACCGACGCCGACACGGTGGTCCCGGTGGACTGGCTGAGCGCCCACGTGGAGCACGCGCACCGGCACGACGCCCTCGTCGGGACGGTCCGGCCCGACCCGGCGGACCTCGCTCCCGAGATGTACGAACGGTGGCGCGAGACGCGCGAGCGGGAGCAGTCGATCGGGAGCATCCACGGGGCGAACCTCGGCGTCCGCGCCCGGTGCTACCTCCTGGCCGGCGGCTTCGGAGCCGAGGCCCTGCACGAGGACGTGCGACTCGTCGAGCGCCTGCACGCGATCGGAGCGCGGGTCGGAGCGACGGACCGGGGCGAGGTGATCACCTCGGGCCGACGGGACAACCGGGTGGACGGCGGGTACGGGGCGTACCTGCACGAGCGCTTCGCCGACTCCGTCGCCTGACGCCCTCCGTCGACTGCGGGTCTCCGCCGCCTCCCGCCCGTCAACGACTCCGCCGCTCAGCCGCGTCCGCGATTCGCGGGAGGCACCCGGATGCGGCACTGCGCGCACGCGAACCAGGCCGGAGGGGTCGCTGTCAATGGTCGGGCGCTGAATTGCCACGCACTGCGCAGGAGAGTCAAATGGTGGTCGAGCACGCCCCTGTGCTCTCCGATGGAAGGGTCACCGCATGAATCCCCGCCTCGTCCTGTTGACGCTCGTCGCTCTGGCAGCGTACGTCTTCGGCGCCCGCGCCGGACGTGCCCGCTACGAGGAGCTGCGTCATCTCGCACTCGGTGTGTGGAACGACCCTGCCACGAAGAAGACGCGCAAGAAGCTCAAGAAGACCTCCAAGCGCGAGGCCAAGCACTTCGCCTCCATCGCGGACAAGGCCCGCGCGAAGGTGCAGCGCTCACTCCGCTGACCGGAAGAGAACTTCACAGGACGCCATCACGACAGGCGTCGACGCTCGCATCGGAACGGCCGGTCGAGCACGACCACGAAGGAGAAACATCATGGGCATCATCGGATTCCTCATCCTCGGACTCATCGCCGGAGCCATCGCGAAGGCGATCCTCCCGGGCCGTCAGGGCGGCGGATGGATCATCACGCTCGTCCTCGGTGTCGTCGGCGCCCTCCTCGGAGGCTTCATCGGCAGCGCGATCTTCGGTCGCGGCCTCGAGAACTTCTTCGACCTCGGCACCTGGGCGCTCGCCATCGTCGGCGCCCTGATCGTGCTGCTCGTCTACGGTGCGATCACCGGTCGCAAGTCCCGCGCGTAAGTCGGCGCACCGCGCTCCTGGAGCGCGACGACGAGGGCCCTCGGCATCCGTGCCGGGGGCCTTCGCCGTTCCCGGGCCGCGACCCGGCCCGCCCGTACACTGGAAGCCCTCTACCGACGGGAGACCCTGCCGTGGTCCGCGCCTCCCTCGTCACGACCGTGGCGGACGCCCTGCTCGACGACATCGTCGCGGGGGTCCTCGAGGTCGGCTCCGAGCTGCCGAGCGAGGCCGAGCTCGCCGAGCAGCACGACGTGAGCCGCGTGACGATGCGCGAGGCGCTCAAACGGCTGCAGGGCCTGGGCGTGCTGGACGTCCGGCGCGGCAAGCGCGGCTCGGTCGCACCCTCGCCCTCTGGACCGATCTGGCCTCGATCCTGCGCGTGACGGCCCGCGGCGCCGATCCCGGTGTGACCGAGCTGCAGCTGATCGAGGTGCGCGAGATGATCGAGAGCGGAGCCGCCGCACTCGCCGCCGTCCGCCGCTCCGATGCCGACCTCGAGGAGCTCGAGCGGTTGCTGAGCCTCCAGCGCGCGGCGCACGACGCCGACGACGTCGCCGCGTTCGTCGAGGCCGACATCGCCTTCCACGACGTGATCCTGCGCGCGACCGGCAACGTCTTCGTCGGGACGGTCTTCGCCCCGCTCTCGAGGGTGATGCGCGAGAAGCGGGCCCAGACGTCGGCGATCGAGCGGATCCAGCGCCGGGCGATCGCGAAGCACGCCGCGGTCCTCGAGGCGGTGCGGGCCGGCGAGCCCGAGGGCGCGCGCCGGGCGATGGCGGACCACATGAAGCAGACGGCGGACGACTTCCGCGAGCACGTCCTGCCGACCCTGCGCTGAACCGGGGTCCGGGCTTGACGCCGCTCCTTTCACTTGTATGATATCTGCTATCAGCTACAAAGGAGTGATGATGGAAGAGTCGAGCGCCCTCGCGGGCCACCCCGAGCACGTCCCGGTCGATGCGGCCGAGGTCGCCGCGGCCGTCCAGCGGAGCGGCAGGGTGCTGATCGTCCTGGACGACGACCCCACAGGGACGCAGTCGGTCGCCGATCTGCCCGTCCTCACCTCGTGGGAGACGGCGGACTTCGACTGGGCGCTGGCGCAGGGCGCCCCCGCCGTCTACGTCCTCACGAACACGCGGAGCCTGGACCCCGACTCGGCCGCCCGGCGCAACCGCGAGATCGTCGCCCACGCGACGAGCGCGGCCGACGCCGCCGGCACTCCGATCGCCTTCGTCAGCCGCGGCGACTCGACCCTGCGCGGGCACTACCCGCTCGAGACCGACGTCATCGAGCAGACGGTGCGGGAGTCGACCGGCCACGGCTTCGACGCCGTGCTGCTGGTCCCCGCCTTCCCCGATGCCGGCCGCGTGACGATCGGCGGCGTCCACTTCATGCGCACGCCGGACGGGCTCACTCCCATCGCCGAGACCGAGTTCGCCCGCGACGCGACGTTCGGCTACTCCTCCTCCGACCTCGCCGACTACGTCGCCGAGAAGACGCAGGGCCGCTGGAGCGCCGGGCAGGTCGTCCGGCTCGACCTCTCCGTGCTGCGCGGCGGAGTGGACGGGATCGTCCGGGCGCTCCTGCCGCTGACCGCGTCCGTGCCGGTCGTCGTCGACGCCGTGCACGAGGACGACATGCGCCTGCTGGCCCTCGGGCTCGCGGCGGCGGAGGAGCAGGGCAAGCGGTTCCTCTTCCGCGTCGGCCCCCCGTTCGTCCGCGCCCGCATCGGCCAGGAGGTGCACCCGCCGCTCACCGCGGAGGACGTCTACGGAGCGGCCGGGAGCGACGCCGTCGGCGGGCTGATCGTGGTCGGCTCGCACGTGGGGCTCACCTCGCGCCAGCTCGCGGTGCTCACCGCGCAGGGCGCGCTGGAGCAGACCCTCGAGATCGACGTCGAGGCCGTCCTGGCCGAGGACGCCGCGCACCTCGACGGGATCGTCGACGCCGCGGTCGACGCTCTGGGCCGCGGCGACGTCGCGGTGCACACCAGCCGCCTCCTCCGCCGCACGGACGACAAGGACGAGAGCCTCGACATCTCGCGGCGGGTCTCGGCCGCGGTCGTCGACGTCGTGCAGCGCGTCCTCGCCCGCACGCGCCCCCGATTCGTCATCGCCAAGGGGGGCATCACGTCCAGCGACGTGGCCACCCACGGGCTCGGCATCCGTCACGCGATCGTGCGCGGCCCGATGCTGCCCGGGATCGTCTCGCTCTGGGAGCCGGTCGACGGCCCCGCCCGCGGCATCCCCTACATCGTGTTCGCGGGGAACGTCGGCGACGACGAGTCGCTCGCCGCCGTCGTCGGCACGCTGACCCGTCCCACCCCCGCAGTCGCGTGACCCGCGAGCACCCCCTCCCCCACTCCCCAGGAAGAAGGACCACCGTGACCACCCCCTCCTACCGCGTCGCCGTCCTCGGCCTCGGCGCCATGGGCCTGCCCATGGCCACCCGCCTCGCCACCGAGCTCACCGTGCACGGCTTCGACATCGCCGAGCCCCGCCTCGCGCTGGCCGCCGACGCCGGCATCACTCCTTTCGACTCCGCGCGCGGCGCGGTGGCCGGCGTGGACGCCGTGCTGCTGGCCGTGCGCAACGGCGCCCAGCTGCGCGACGTGCTCTTCGGTGAGAACGGCGTGGCCTCGACGCTCGAGCCCGGCGCCGTCGTGATCATGACGAGCACCGTCGGCATCGACGACGTCGTCTCGGTCGCCGCGGAGCTCGACGCGCTGGGCGTCCACCTCGTCGACGCCCCGCTCAGCGGCGGACCCGTCCGCGCCGGAGCGGGCGACCTGCTGATCGTCGTCGGAGCGGCTCCCGAGGCCCGCGCGAAGGCGCAGCCCGTGCTCGAGCTGCTCGCGTCGACGCTGAGCATCATCGGCGACCGCGCCGGCGACGGCCAGGCGTTCAAGACCGTCAACCAGCTGCTCTGCGGCGTGCACATCGCCGCGGGTGCGGAGGCGCTGGCCCTGGCCGAGGCGCTCGGGCTCGACGTCGCCGCGACCCTCGAGACGCTCTCGGCCGGAGCGGCCGGCTCTTTCATGCTCGGCAACCGCGGCCCGCGGATGCTGCAGGCCTACGACGAGGAGGGCGCCGAGGTGCTCAGCCGCCTCGACATCTTCGTGAAGGACATGGGCATCGTGACGACGGCCGCGCGCACGTCCGGGCTCGCCACTCCGATCGCCGCCGCCGCCGAGCAGCTCTACCTGCTGGGCGCCGCGCAGGGACTCGCCGCAGCCGACGACTCCGCCGTGATCAGGGTCATCGCACCGCAGCACCTGGCCCCGAAGGACGCCCGATGAGCCTCGCCACCGCGCTCCGCAGTGCCGCGGACGCACCGATCGCCCCGGCGGTCACCCTCGACACCCCGGTCCTGCTGGGGATCGCGGCGGCGGGCATCGCCCTGCTGCTCGTGCTCATCATCCGCTTCAAGATCCACGCCTTCGTGGCCCTGCTGCTGGTCAGCGTGCTCGTCGCCGTCTCGGCGCGGATCCCGCTCGAGGACATCTTCGTGCTGGTCGCCAACGGCGTGGGCAGCACCATGGGGAAGGTCGCGCTCATCATCGCGCTCGGCGCGATCCTCGGCCGCCTCATCGAGGTGTCCGGCGGCGTGCAGAGCCTCGCCGACCACTTCACCCGCGTGCTCGGGCCCAAGCGGGTGGCCGTGGCGCTGACGATCGTGGCGTTCCTCGTCGCGATCCCCGTCTTCTTCGAGGTCGGCGTGATCGTGCTCGTGCCCATCATCTACGCGTTCAGCAAGGTCGCGGGCCTGAGCCCGGTGAAGTTCGGCCTGCCGATGGTGGGCCTCATGCTCGCCGTCCACGTCGCCGTGCCGCCCCACCCGGGCATCGTCGCCGGAGCGGGCGTCTTCGGCGCCGACGTCGGCCTCATCGCGCTGATCGCGCTGCCCATCTGCGCGGTGCTCGGAGTCCTCTCCTACGCCGTGTCGGCGATCATGAACCGCCGCGACTACGAGCTCGCGCCGGCCGTCGCCGCGCAGCTCGCCGAGGTCGGCGGAGTCACCTCCGCGATCCGCACCGTCGGCCGCGACGGCACCGAGCTCGCCCCGCCGCGGGCGGGGCTGATCATCCTGCTCGTGGCGATCCCCATCGTGCAGATCCTCGTCGGCACCGTCGGCGCCCTGATCCTGCCCGAGGGCACCTTCGCGCACGGCCTCAGCGTCTTCGTCGGCACTCCGGTGCTCGCGCTGCTCGTCGCCGTCGGCATCGCGTTCTTCGCCCTGCCGGTGAAGCGCGGGTGGTCGCTCACGCAGACCAACGAGATCTTCGAGAGCGCCCTGCCTCCGATCGCCTCGATCCTGCTCGTCGTCGCCGGCGGCGGGGTGTTCGGAGCGGTGCTGCAGGCCAGCGGCATCGGCGGAGCTCTCGCGAGCACGCTCGACACTCTCGGCGTGCCCCTGATCGTGCTCGGCTTCGTGGTCTCGCTCGTGCTGCGCGCGGCGCAGGGCTCGGCGACCGTCGCCATCGTCACGACGGGCGGGCTCCTGGCCACCGGGGTCGCCGACGGCGGCTACACCGCGCTGCAGATCGCGATCATCACCGTCGCGGTGGGCTTCGGCTCGCTCGGCCTCTCGCACGTCACCGACGCCGGCTTCTGGGTCGTGACCCGCTACCTCGGGCTCAGCGTCGCCGACGGGCTGCGCACCTGGACCGTGCTCACCACGATCCTCGGCGTCGTCGGCTTCGCACTCACGTACGTCGTCTGGCTCGTCGCCGGAGGCCTCGCGTGAGGGTCCGGATGGACGACCTGATCCGCGAGCGGCAGGCCGCGGGTGGGGCGGTCGGCGCGCTCACCTGCTACGACTTCTCGACGGCCCTCGCGGTCGTGGACGCGGCGGAGGAGCTGGGCCGCGGGGTGATCCTCCTGGTCACCCCGAAGACGGCGGCCGACCGGCACGGACCGCGGTTCCTCGCGGCGATGCGCTCTCTCGCGGACGGCGCCTCGGTGCCCGTCTCGGTGCAGCTCGACCACGCGACCGACCTCGCCCTGATCCTCCGCTCTGTCGAGGCGGGAGCGGACGCGGTGCTCGCCGACGGCAGCGCCCTGGGGTTCGAGGAGAACGCGGCGTTCACGGCCGAGGCGGTGCGCCGCTCCGGAGTCGTCGTCGAGGCCGAGCTGGGCGCCCTCGCCGGCGACGAGGACCGCGCGCTCGCCTCGCTGCCCTCCGCCCGCACGGACGCGGCCCTGGTCGCGCCGTTCCTGGCGGCGTCGGGCGCCCACGTGCTGGCGACCTCGGTGGGCAACGTGCACGGCACGTACGCCGCGGAGCCCGAGCTCGACTGGCCGCTCATCGACGCGATCCGCGCAGCGAGCGGGGTACCGCTGAGCCTGCACGGAGCCTCCGGGATCCCCGAGGCCGACCTGCGCCGCGCGATCGGCGCGGGACTCGGCAAGATCAACATCAACACCGAGCTGCGGGCCGCGGTGCTCGACGCCGCCGCCGCGCAGCTGCCCACGTCGCGCGCGGCGGGCGACGACGTGCTGACGCTCGAGCGCGTGTGGCGCGGCGGAGCGACGGCGTTCGCTCGCGAGGCGATGCTGCGGTTGGACAGCGCGGCCTGACGCCCGACCTGGGGGTCGTTCGCGGCGGTGAACCGGCACCCGCTCTCACTAGAGTCGCAGGGCCGGGGAGGGGCGATGCGTCTCGCCGTGCCCGCGGCGCGACTGCTCCGCGGACGACTCCGCCCGAAGGACCCGCCGTGCACCGCCCGCTCCCCCCGATCCGCCGGGTGATCCTCGCCCTCGCGGCAGCACTCCTCCTCGCGGCGAGCGCCGCCGTCGCCGCTCCCGCGCACGCCGCCCCGGCGGATCCCCCCGCGCTCACCACGGCCGACGCGGACGCCTGGCTCGACGGCCTCCTGCCCGCCGCGCTCGAGCGCGAGGGCATCGCGGGAGCGGTCGTCTCGATCGTCGGAAGCGGCGAGGTCGTCACCGAGCGGGGCTTCGGCTGGGCGGACACGGGCGCGGGCGGCGGGGATCCCGTGCCGGTCGATCCGGCGGGCACGCTCTTCCGGATCGGATCGATCTCGAAGCTCGTGACCGCCACGACCGCGATGCAGCTCGTCGAAGACGGACTGCTCGACCTGGACGAGCCGGTTCAGGACCACCTCGACTTCCCGCTGCCCGTCGCCTTCGAGCGGCCGATCACGATGCGGCACCTCCTCAGCCACACGGCGGGGTTCGAGGACCGGATCGCGGGAGTCATCGCGGGTCCGGGCGGCGCGCCCACTGCGCTGCGCGACTCCCTCGTCGTCGACCCGCCCGAGCAGGTCTTCGAACCGGGCACGGTGCCCTCGTACTCCAACTACTCGAACGGGCTCGCGGCCTACGTCGTCGAGCGGATCACCGGGCGGACGTTCGAGGACGTCGTCGCCGACGACGTGTTCGGCCCGGCGGGCATGACGACCGCGACCCTCCAGCAGCCTCTGCCGGCCGACGCCGCGATCTCCCGGGGCTACCGCGTCGCGCAGTCCTCCGAGGAGGTCCCCTTCGAGATCGTCGCTCCGGCGCCGGCCGGGGCGATCTCGGCGACCGCCGCCGACATGAGCGCGTTCCTCCTCGCGCAGCTCGCCGACGACTCGCCGCTGCTGGGCCCGGACGCCCTGGAGCGGATGCAGGAGCCCGCGCTCGACGAGTCCCTCGGTGGTCTGGCCGCAGGGCCGCGGATGGCGCTCGGCTGGTTCGAGCAGGACCGCAACGGCCACCGCGTGCTCGGCCACGGCGGCGACCTCACGGCGTTCCATGCGCAGCTGGACCTGCTGCCGGACGACGGTGCGGGGATCTTCGTGTCGCTGAACAGCACGGGACTGCGTCCGGACTCGTCGGTCGCGATCCGCGACGCCCTGTCGCGCGGCTTCGTCGACCGCTACTTCCCCGCCGACGGCTCCGCTCCTCCCGCGACCTCCACGGCGGCCGAGCACGCCGAGGCCGTCATCGGCACCTACCAGGTGTCGCGTCGGAGCGAGTCGACCTTCCTCCGCCTCTTCGCCGCCCTCTCGCCCGTCGAGGTCGCCCGAGCGGGCGAGGACGCCGTCATCGTCTCGGCGCTGACGGACGCGTCCGGGACCCCGGTCGAGCTCGTCGAGGTCGAGCCGTGGGTCTGGCAGGAGGTCGGCGGGCAGCGCCGCATCGCGGTCGACCAGCAGGACGGGACGGTGACGGCGATCGCGCTGAACCCCGCGTTCACACTCCAGCCGATGCCGGCACTGCGTGCCGCGCTCCCTGCGATCGCCGGCCTCTCGGTCGTGGTGCTGCTGCTGGCGCTGATCGCGGTGCCGGTGCTCGCGCTGGTGCGCCGCTGCTACGGGGTGCGCGTCGAGCGGCGACGGGCCGAGCGGATCGCGCGGCTGCTCGTCCTGCTGAGCCTCATCGCGCTCGTCGCCGCGGGCGCGCTCTGGTCGGTCGTCGCTTCCTCGCTGCTGTCCGACGGCGTCCCCCCTCCGGCGCTCCTGCTGCGGTCGGCGCAGGTCCTGACGCTAGCGGCGGTGCTCGGCGCGGTGCCGGCGGTCGCGCTGGCCGCGTTCCGCCTCCGCGGGCTGCGCGCGGCACCGGGGCGCGGGCGGGCGGTGGCGGCCGCAGGAGGCCGACTCCTGCTCGCGGCCGCTCACTGCGGGCTCGTCGTCACGGCTGTCGCCGGGGGGCTGCTCGCGCCGAGCATCAGCTACTGAGACCGCGTCCGCTTGCGGACACGTCCGCAAGCGGCGCTTGTGCTCGGGATCCCGACCTCAGGAGACTCGGAGGTCGGCACCTCCCTCGAGACGCGCGGACGGGCCTCCGACCGAAGGACGCCATGCGGCCCCGCCTCGCACCCCGACCGCCCGCGCGGCCCGCGTCCTCGTGGCTGCTCGTGGCCGCCGCGATGGCGGCCCTGGGCTGGGGCGGCAACCAGTTCATCCCGCTGATGGTGATGTACCGGCAGGTCGCCGGCTTCGAGCAGACCGAGGTCACGCTGCTGCTCGCCGTGTACGTGATCGGCATCGTGCCGGGCTTCGCGCTCGCCGGGGCGTGGTCGGACCGCTTCGGCCGGCGGAGGATCATGCTGGCCGGAGTGGCGCTGGGCGCCGTCGCGAGCGTCGTGTTCGCGCTCGCGGGCACGAACCTGCCGGGGCTCTGCGTCGCGCGCCTGCTCGCCGGGGTCAGCGTGGCGGTCGCGGCCGTCGTCGGCAGCAGCTGGGTGAAGGAGCTGTCCGCGGCGGCGGGCACCGGAGCACGCCGCAGCGGCGTCTCGCTCTCGATCGGCTTCGGTGGAGGGGCTGCGATCAGCGGGGTGCTCGCCCAGTGGGCGCCGAACCCCACCGTCCTCCCCTACCTCGTGCACGCCGGGGTGACCTCGCTCACCCTGCTCGCCGTCCTCCGCGCGCCCGAGACGCGCACCTCGAGCCCGCACCGGCGCTCGCTCCTGGGCGACCTGCGCGTGCCCGCCCGCTACCGCAGCCGGTTCCGCGGCACGGTCGCCCCGATCGCTCCGTTCGTCTTCGGCAGCTGCGGGCTCTCGTTCGCCGTCGGGCCGAGCCTCGTGACCGGCGGGCTCGGCTCACTCGGCATCGCGTTCGCTACCCTCGTCATGCTGATCACCCTGGGAGTCGGGACCGCGGTGCAGCTGCTCTCGGCCCGCATCGACCGGGCGCTGCGGGGACGGAACGGGCCGGTCGGCACGATCTGCTTCGCGACCGGGGCACTCCTGCTCGCGCCGGCCGCACTCTCGGGCTCGCCGTGGCTCGTGCTCCTCGCCGCCCCCTTCCTCGGGGCCGGGTACGGCATCTGCCTGCTCTCGGGACTCAAAGCCGTGCAGACCATGGCGGCTCCCGACGACCTGGCGAGGCTCACGGCGACGTTCTACACGCTCACCTACCTCGGCTTCTTCTTCCCACTGATCATCGCGGCGCTGGTCCCGCTGACCGGGCACGTCCCCCTCCTGCTCGCCCTCGCGATCGCCGCGCTGCTCGGCGGCACGCTCGCCGACCGCTCCGCCCGTCGCCTCGCGCCCCGCGAGCCGGTGTCGTCCGCTACCGGACATGGCCGCTAGAGGGCGTTGCCCCCGCGGCCCGGCACCTGCCACGGTCGCAGAGCGACCGACGACGGTCCACCGACTCGAAGGACCGGAGTCCGCTCATGAACGATCCCCTCTCGACCGACGACAGCACGAGTGAGATGACGCCCGAGATCCTCGCCGCGTTCAGCGACGCCTGGACCCGCCACGACCTCGAAGCGCTGATGAGCCACGTCACCGACGACTGCGTCTACGGCGCGTCCGTCGGCCCCGAGCCCGGCCGGACCTGGTCGGGGAAGGAGCAGGTCAGGGAGGGCTTCGCACTCATGCTCGCCTTCGACACCGGTCAGGAGCGGCACGAGGACGCGCATCCCCTCATCGCCGGGACCCGCGGTGCGGCGACGTGGTCCTTCACCGGGACCGGCCCCGACGGGGAGCCCCAGGTCACGCGCGGCTGCGACATCTACGAGTTCCGCGGGGGGAAGATCGCGCGCAAGGACGCGTTCCGGAAGGTCTACCGGGCGGACGAGTAGTCCGCGGTCGGCCTCTCGGCTCGACGCTCCCTGAGTGTTCAAGGGGTTGCAGCTGACAGGCCTCGGGGCGTGGACTGGAGTTCTGGCCGCGGGCGTCGAGCGCGCGGCCTCCCCGATGAAAGGACGAGACTCAGTATGAGCACGGACGCCACCACGGTCCCCACGATCACCCTCAACAACGGAGTGGAGATCCCGCAGCTGGGCTTCGGCGTGTTCCAGATCGACCCCGCGGAGACGAAGGACGCCACCCTCGCCGCGCTCGAGGTCGGCTACCGCCACATCGACACGGCCGAGATGTACGGCAACGAGGCGGGCGTCGGCGAGGCCGTGCGCGCCTCCCGCCTCGACCGCTCGGAGGTCTTCGTGACCTCGAAGCTCAACAACGGCTTCCACGCCCGCGAGGACGCCCTCGCCGCGATCGACCAGACGCTCGGCGAGCTGAAGTTCGACTACGTCGACCTGTTCCTCATCCACTGGCCGCTGCCGAACGTGGGCGACTACCTCGAGACCTGGAAGGCGATGGAGGAGATCTACCGCAGCGGCAAGGCGAAGGCGATCGGCGTCTCCAACTTCCAGACGAACCACCTCAACCGCCTGCGCGCCGAGGCCACCATCGTGCCCGCGGTGAACCAGATCGAGGTGCACCCCTACCTCGTGCAGGACGAGCTCCGCGCGTACGGCGTCGAGCACGGCATCGCCACCGAGGCGTGGTCGCCCATCGCCCAGGGCCTCGTGCTCGAGGACGACACGATCACCCGCATCGCGCGCAACGTCGACCGCAGCCCGGCGCAGGTCGTGCTCCGCTGGCACATCCAGCGCGGCGACATCGTGTTCCCCAAGTCGGTCACGCGTGCCCGCGTCGAGGAGAACTTCGCGCTCTTCGACTTCGAGCTCGACGACGAGTCGATGACCGACATCACGGCACTGGACCGCGGCCACCGCACCGGACCGGACCCCGACACGTTCAACTACATCCCCCAGCTGATGCAGCGCTAGCCGCACCCGCGGAAATGCGACCGGCCCGCCGGATCCTCGGATCCCGGCGGGCCGGTCGCGTTCGTGCAGGGTGCTGATGTGCGGGGTGCTGATCTGCAGGGTGCTGCGGGCGGAGTCGCCCGATCAGCCCTGCTGCGAGTCGCGCCACGAGTGCTCGGGCGCGTAGCCGAGCACCTCGCGGGCGTGGTCGATCGACAGCAGGGTCTCGTTCGCCCCGACCTCGCCGCGCACCTCGACACCGGGGAACACCTCGGCGATCAGCTCGTCGTTGGAGCGCGACATGACGGTGTCGGCCGCCGCGATGATGAAGCGGTCGAAGCCGGTCCCCTCGTGCTCGAGCGCCTTCTCGACGGCCTGAGCGCCGTCGCGGCCGTCGATGTAGCCCCAGAGGTTCCACTTGCGCAGCAGCGCGTCGGAGTCGAACGAGGGGAACTCGGCGTAGTCGGCCTCGTCCATCACGTTCGAGAAGCGCAGGCCGAAGATCTTGAGGTCCGGGTGCCAGCGGCAGAGCTCGATGGCGAGCTGCTCCTCGAGGTGCTTGGTGAGCGAGTAGACCGACTCCGGACGGGCCGGGTACTTCTCGTCGACCGGGATGTAGGGCGGCGGCACGTCGAACGGCAGGCCGAGGACGGTCTCGCTGGACGCGTAGACGATGTTCCGGATGCCCGAGCGGATCGCCGCGTGGAACGCGTTGAACGTCGAGAGCATGTTGTTCTGGAAGGTGGCGATGTCGGGGACGATGCCGGGCGCGGGGATCGCGGCGAGGTGCACGAGCGCGTCGATGCCCTCGTACTGGTCGCCGACGGCCTGGAGCGCGTCTACCACCTGCCCGTAGTCGGCGATGTCGATGCGGACGAAGCCGGCGCCGCGCTCGCCCGCGCGGTCGAGGTTGTAGACGTCGTGGCCGGATGCGCGGAGGCGGGCGACGACGCTGCGGCCGAGTTTGCCGGATCCACCGGTGACTGCGATTCTCATGCCTCGAACGCTAGCGGCCGCGATCCGCGCGGACGAGGGGTGGCGGATCAGCCGCGGGTGTACAGCGAGACGCCGTCGCCCGCCTCGGGAGTCGTCTCGTCGTCGACGAGCTCGGTCCAGCGGCGCAGGATCGCCGCGCCCGCCGCGTCGTTCACCAGGTCGTCGACCACCAGGACCGGGTAGGGCTTCTCGGGCACGCCCTCGGCGGGGCGGACGTCGACGTGGGCCACGTCGTACGCGTGCTCGAACAGCCAGTCGGCCATGGCGTAGTCGCTGCGCGAGTCACCGACGGTGCGCCAGCGCTGCGGGATCGGACCGGTCGCGCCGAGCAGCTCGACCGCGCGCTGGGCGCCGAGGTCCTTGCCGAGGCGGTTCGACTCGATGTCGGTCGAGATGACCGTGGGGTCGATGCGGTAGTCGACGGCTCCGGAGTCGTCCGGGTAGCGGATGCCGCGGCGCTCGACCCCGAGGCCGGCCGCGGTCATGATCTGCAGGGCGTCGGCGTCGAAGACGAGCTGGCGGGCGAGGTACTCGTCGCTGGGCAGGTCGACCAGCTGCTCGGCCGAGACCATGGCGCGCTTGGTCTCGTCGAAGAACACGAGGTCGTCGTAGTCGGAGCGGATCATGCGCTCGAGATCGCGGGCGACCGGCTCGGGGATCGCGAGGGACTCGTCGACGATCGGCTCGGACGTGCCGCGGTAGTCGACCGTGAACCACACGGCGCCCTTCTCGCAGACGCAGACGATGCGCGCCTCGGGCGAGACCCCGCGCTCGAGCAGCGACGGCAGCACCCGTTCGCGCAGGAACGCGTCCGAGCGGCCGGTGTTGAAGACGATCGGGATGCCCGCGTTCGCCAGGCGCACGAGGTCGTCGGCGATGGCGGGGATCGCGATCGTGCGGCTGATCGGGCTGGCGATGGGGCCGTCGACGTCGAGGAGGAGGCCGAGCGGAGGCGGTGTGGAGGTCATCGCGCTCCATTCTGCCGTGCGGGGCGCGTCGAGCGGGTGCTCAGTCCTCGGCGGAGATGACGAGGGTGCGCTGGGCGGTGGAGCCGTCGGCTCCCTCGACGGTGAGGGCGACGAGGGTCTCGGAGTCGCGGCAGGCCACGCTCAGCCCGTAGCCGGACGCGGAGAGCTCGACCGGGTCGCCCGCACCGGCGTCGGTGGTGCCGGTCGCGAGGCGGGCGGTCGCGCCTCCGCTGGTCGACCACGAGAGCGAGACGGGGCGGACGGCCGTGCGATCGCCGGCGCACGACACTGTCGAGGGCGACGCCGAGAAGGCGTCGACCGCGGGCGCCGCAGCGGGGGCATCGGGAGCGGAGCCGGCAGGCGCGGAGGCGTCGGGGGCCGGAGCAGCTGGGGATTCGGCGGAGGGTTCGGCGGACGGGTCGTCGGGTGCGTCCCCGCTCGGGCCGGGTCCGGCGGACGCCTGGCCGCCCTGCACCGCGGGCGCTGTCCCGCTCGCGGACGGGCTCGTGCCGGCGGTCGCTCCGGGCGCCGCCGCTCCCCCGCCCGGACGGACGAGGAGGACGATCGCGACGACGACGGCCACGAGGCCGACGATCGCGAGGACGATCCCGGTGGTGCGGGTGGAGCGGGACGGCATCGGTCCTCCTGGGGACGGCGGGATCGGGGGGACGGCGGGATCGGGGTGGAGTGGGGGCGGCGCGGGAGGGGGCCGACGAGTCGTGCTCGCCGGCCCCCTCCCGTGCGCCGATGCTAGCTCTCGGTGCTCTCCGTGCTCTCGCGGCGGCTGCGCGCGATCAGCAGGGCGCCGAGTCCGAGGACGAGCGCGCCTCCCGACAGCAGCAGCCACGGCCCGGTCTCGACACCGGTCGAGGCGAGTCCGCCCGATCCGGTCGTCGGGAGGGGCACCGCGGTGGCGGACGGAGCAGCCGTGGCGGTGGGCGCCGCCGTGGCGGTGGGCTCAGGCGTCGCGGTCGGCTCGACCGTCGGCTCCGGCGTCGCCGTCGGCTCGACCGTGGGCTCAGGCGTCGCCGTCGGCTCGACGGTCGGCTCCGGCGTCGCCGTCGGCTCCGGCGTCGCGGGCAGCTCGACCGCCGCGCCCTCCGGCACGACGGAGAGCAGGGCCCGTGCCACGTCGCTGAACGCGCCGACCGGGTGGTTGCGGAAGACCGGCGAGGTGCCGAAGAGGAACGCCTCGGTGCCCGACTCCGTCGCGAACGAGACGGCGGACGCCTGTCCGGCCGCGTCGGTGCGCGACGCGCCCTCGCTGTCGGTCCAGTGACCGGCCACGAAGTCGCCGTAGGTCTGCTCGATGGCGACGCTCGCGTCGAGGTCCGAGAACCACATCGCGGGCGAGACGAACGCCGTGTCCTGCGGGTAGTCGCCGAGGACGCCGCCCTCGGGGGTCTCGACCGACACGATGCCGTTCGAGCCGCCGGTGGCGGTGGTGGCGGTGAGCTGGGTGAGGGCGAAGTCGGTCGCGAACGAGGCTCCCGCCGCTCCGCGGCCCACGACGTCGCCGCCCGCGGCCAGGAACTCCTCGACCGCGGTGCGGCCGGCGGCCTGCTCCGGAGTGAAGGACAGCGCGCGACCGAGCAGCAGCACGTCGGCGTCGGCGAGGGTCGCCTCCCCCGTGGTCAGCGTCTCGGCGTCCACGGCGACCGCGTCGGCGAAGCCGAGCTTGGCGAGGGCGTCGCGGTCCTCGTGCGAGCCGGAGTAGGCGACGCGCACGGAGGCGAGCGCGGTGCCCTCCTCGTCGCGGATCCGCTCGGCGGTGGTCGCCGTGAAGTCGACTCCGAAGACCGACGCCGCCTCCTCCGCGGCCGCGAGACCGGCGTCGTCGGCGCGGAGGGCGATCGTGCCGTCCTCGAACTGCTCGAGCGCGATGCCGTCGGCCAGCAGCGCGTTCACCGCCTGGTACTCCAGGACGCCGCGCGGCTCGAAGGCGAGGTGGTCGGCTCCGCTCGGGACGGTGCTGGAGGGGAGGACCCCGGTGACGGGCTCGACGGGAACGTCCGGCAGGACGTCGGTGGTCGATCCCAGCGCCTGGACGTCGGCACCCCACAGCAGGGCGAGGCTCCAGGCCGAGACGTCGTACATCTCGGGCACGCGGCCCGAGATGTCGGTGCCGTCGGCCAGCAGGACGTTGGCGAGGCCTCGCACGCTCTGGTGCATGTCGACGAGGTAGGTGCCCGCCGCGTAGGTGCGGCCCTCGACGGTCATCTCGGACGTGGTGCGGCCGACCTCGACGCCGTGCGCGAGGAGCTGCGCGACGAGGGTCTCGGCGTCGGACGTCGAGCGCTGGGTGCCGTCGACCGGGATCGCGTAGGCACGGGGGTACTCGGTCGTGTAGACGTCGGTCTCGTCCCAGATCTCGGTCCACTCGGTCGGCGTGCCGGCCGGGAGGTCGGACGGGGCGACGTCGGCGGGGATCTCGACGGCGGGGGCGCCGGTGACGCCCCGCTCGAAGATCGCGACCTGGTTGGTCAGCAGCGCGTCGCGGTTCGCCTCGATGTAGTCGACCGTCGCGTCCATGACGATGTCGGCGACCTCGATGTCGATGTCCGCGTTGGCCTGGTGCTGCGCCACGTCGTCGGTGCGCCCGAGGGGCAGCTCGACCGTGTTCGTGATCGCGCCCTGGAAGGCGACGTACTGCGGGGCGAAGATCGGGGGCCAGTCGTCCCAGCCCGCGCGGATGTCGCGGTAGGGGATGAGGATCTTGCCGGTGTTCTCCTCCGTCGCGCTGCCGTCGGCCGCGAGGTAGGTGTTGCCGGGCACGTCGGCCTCGACGACGCGGCGCTCGATCTCGAGCGCGGTCGCGTAGGCGTGCGGCAGGAAGAGGTCGTACTCGTAGTTCTCGCCGTGGGGCGGGCCGCACGGCTCGACCTGCAGGATGCCGGTGTAGCCGTGGATGTCGATGAAGTACGTGGGCTGCAGCACGCTCGAGAGGTCGCGGATGACGGCCGACTCGTTCGTCGCGCCGGTGATCATGTCGCGGTTCGGGTCGTAGCCGGTGGCGACGGCCCGCTGGCCGAGCGCACGCCCGTCGGGGTTGTTCGTGACCGTGAAGTAGAGGCGGTTGCCGGCGAGGAGCTCCTCGGTCTCGGCGTCCTCGGCGGTGGCGAGGCGCTCGATGTAGTTCAGGATCGCGTCGGTGCCCTCCCACTCGTTGCCGTGGATGTTGCCGTTGAACCAGGTCGGCACCTTGTAGCCGGCCATCAGCTCGGCATCGGCCTTCGCGCTCGCGGGGTCGTACTTGAGCCGATCGCGCCACTGCTCCTGCTGCGCGGTCTCGGCCGCGGTCTCGGGAGCGGTCAGGGTCACGAGGTAGATGTCGCGCCCGAGGGCGGACTGCCCGACGACCTGGGTCGAGACGCGGTCGGAGCTCTCGGCGAGGTCGTTCAGCATCGGCGCGATGGCGTCGTAGGGCGTGACTCCGCGGACCAGCGAGGCGTCGGTCGGATCGACCGGCACCTCCGTCAGCGGGGTGCGCACCGGGTACGACTCGGGCTCGACGAGCGAGGCGGGAGCGGCTGCCGGGCGGACGAGGTCGACGCGGCTGTAGTCAGGGGCGGTCGTGGTGCTGCCGGGCAGGGTGGTGGCCGTCGCGGCGGGCGCGACGAGGAGTCCGCCGGTGGCGAGCGCGAGCGCGGCGCAACCGGAGACGAGGGCGGTACGTGTTCTCAAGCGGAGTTCTTCCCGTGTCGGAGTGGGTCGGTGAGGTGGCGCGGAGAGGTGCAGGGGCTCGCGCTCACCCGTTCGACGTCGTCGACCTCGGAATGGCGTGTGAACCCTTTCAGGAACCTAGGTGAGTCGTGTTTCGGGCGCGTGTCGGCGGCCGAAACATGATCGACACACGTCGGAGAGCGGGTCGGGACGACCCCGGTCCCGACTCGAACTGCTCGCGTCAGAAGGGGGGCGGGTCGGTGAAGAGCGGGCGTGCGGGACGGCCAGCGGGGGTCGGGGCGAGGCCGGGTGGTCTCGTGGTGATGCGGCGTCCGGTGGGGGTGGTCCAGTCGGCGGTGCCGTCGGGGTGGAGGACGTAGGTCCAGCGATCGCCGTGGCGGACGTGGTGGTGGGCGACGCAGAGCGAGGCGAGGTTCTCGAGCGCGGTCTCTCCTCCGTGGCGCCACTCGATCGTGTGATCCGCCTCCGTCCGGGCCGCGACGCGGGTGCAGCCGGGGAAGCGGCAGGTCTGATCGCGCAGCTGCAGAGCGAGGCGCATCTGCGGCGGCGGCACCCGGTGCGTGCGCCCGACCGACACCGCCGCGCCCGTCCGCGGATCGGTGAGGACGCGCGTGAACGACGAGGCGACTCCGGCGAGCTCGCGAGCGGCACCCGCGGGCACCAGGCCGTAGCCGTCGAGGACCGCGGGCGCGTCGTCGAGTCCCGCGGCCGTGCTCGCGGCGAGGGTCAGACGCACCTGAGCACGGACCCCCGGCACGAACGTCGAGGCCGCCGGCGTGTCACCGGGAGCCGTGCCGGTCACGTCCCCATCGCACAGGAGGTCGGCGAGCGCATCGGCGCGCAGCTGCGCGAGCGTCCGCTCCTCCTCGGCGCCACCGGGTCCATCCCCCTCGCGCAGGCATCTCGCGATGCGGTCGAGGCGTGCGTGCGCGCCGACAGCGACCGGAGCGGGCAGCAGCGCGCAGAGCAGCGCCATGCCGTCCGCCTCCGGGACCACCCACACTGCACGATCCTCCCGAGCCCGCGCGTGCCGGTCGGCGAGCGGCTCGACGTGCAGCTCGTCACGCAGCCGCGCCACCCGGCGCCGCAGCTGCGTGGGCGTCAGCTCGAGCGCCAGCACGCACGCCCGCTCATCGAACACCGCTCGCGACTCCGCTGGAAGGGTGCCCGCGGTCGCGCAGATGATGCGGCCCGCCTCCCACCGCAGTCGTGCCCCCGCGAGCGCCTCGCGCGTGCGCGGCAGATCCTCGATCAGCAGCCGCGCCTCCTCCAGATCCCGCGATACCACCCGCTCCGACACTCCACAGCCGACCGCGAGCTCCGCCCGGACAGAGCGCTCCACCAGATCCGCCGACCCGCCCTGCGGCAGACCCCGCGCGAACGCCTCCGGGCATGACACCGCTGCCTCGTACGCCGCATGCAGCTCGATCGCCGCCGCCAGCAGCACCGGCGACGCCGACCGCGCCAGCTCACCCGCCCGGTCCCCGCGCTCCCGCACCAGCGCGAGCACCTCCACCACTTCTGTTCCCGTCATACGAGCACAGAACCAGCGACCACTGACATTCCCTCGCTTTCAACGGGCAGCCGAGTCACAGCGCGCCAGGAGCCGCGCCATCGACCAGGAACGGGGCCCGCCTCGTTCCCCTACAGGAACAGCGAGAGCACCAGCGTCATCCCGAGCGCCAGCACCGACGCCAGCGACACCCCCACCGTCACGGTCTTGAGCGCACCGCGCACCGACTGGTCGAGGAACGACTGCAGCAGCCAGAACGTGTTCGAGGTGACGTGGATGCAGAACAGCGCGCCGGAGCCCGCGGCGAGCGCGATCAGCAGCGGGTCCAGGCCCAGCGACGCCGCGACCGGCGCGATGACCCCGGCGGCGGTGATCGCCGAGAGGGTGACCGATCCGACGGCGATGTGCAGCACCGCGGCCATGAGCCAGACGAGCAGCAGCGGAGCGAAGGAGGACGCCGAGAAGTAGCCCTTCAGCACGTCGCCCAGATCGCCCTGCGCGATGACGGCGGCGAGGGAGCCGCCGATCCCGGTGAGGAGGAAGATCTGGCCGCCGTCCTGGAAGCCCTTCACCACGGCCTTCTCGATGCGCTTGGTGCCGACCGCGAGGCGGCCGATCACTCCGGTGGCGATGACGGCGAGCAGCAGGGCGATGATCGGATTGCCGAGGAACTGCATCGCGGGCACCTCCGCGCCGGCCACGCTCAGCACGGCCTGCGACGCGATCAGCAGGAGCGCCACGAGCATGGGCGCGAAGAGCAGCAGGAGAGGGCGCTGGCGCTCCTCGACGGCACCGGGCCGGAGGGCGGCCGGTCCGCGCGGCACCCCGCCGACGGCGGTGCGGACGGTGCCGGTGGCCGGGGCGGCGGAACCGACGGCGCCGGACGCTCCGGCGAGCACGGCCTCCTCGTCGTCGTCGCGCACGACGACCTGCTGATCGCGCTCCGGATCCCAGAAGCCGAGCCGGAAGGCCAGCGACATCAGCAGGATCGTGAGCACGACGGTGGGCGCGACGACGGCGAAGCCGCCGAGCATCATGACCCCGAGGGGGACGCCGAGCAGCCCGGCCAGGGCGACCGCCGCGAAGCCGGGCACCATCATCACGATGCCCATCTCGAGGCCGACCGCGAAGGTGACGCCGATGATGCCGGTACCGGCGGGACCCAGGCGCGGGGCGATCCTCCGGGCCAGCGGGGCGGCGATCACGATCAGAACGTCGACGAAGATCGTCTGCAGGTACGTGGCGAGCGAGAGTCCGAGCGCGTACGGGATCCCACGGCGCCCGAAGACGCGCATCAGGCCCTCGACGAGGCGGACGATCGCGCCCATCTCGTTGAGCATCGCGCCGATCAGCACGCCCCAGCCGATCAGGATGCCCGCCTCGGCCATCACCTCGCCGAAGCCGGTCGACATGGTCGAGACCGTGTCGACGGGTCCGAGTCCGGTCAGCAGGCCGATCGCGGCGGCGCCCAGCGCGAGCGCGATGACGGGGTTGATGCGGAACCGGACGATCACGACGACGACCACGACGATCACCAGCGCGACGACGCCGAGGGTGTACCACTCGGGCATGACGAGCCTCCTCTTGCCCGCGGCGGCGCGTGCGAACACACACTAGGGCCTGGTGGACACGAGATCGCCGTCGCGAGCACGGTCTGATCGTGCGAGCTGCAAGGAGGAGGCCGAAGGTCGATGCGGGCATCGACCGAGGTCACCGACGCCGCAGATCGTGCGATCAGGCCGAGCGGAGCACGGGAGATCGTGTCCACCAGACCCGAGGGCTCCGCGGGGATCGGCCGCGCGGGACATGGTGGCGCTCCGATCACGGGAGGCGGGCGCTCCTCCGGGACACTCGTGTACCCCGCGGCGGGACCCGTCGACGTCGTCGGCAGCGAGGCGGGAGCGGCGGCCACCTCGGCGGGGAGCTCCGGATCCCGACGCGGCGGTCCGGCGGCGCGTCAGCAGGCCGGACCCGCGGCGTCCGCGACCCTCTCTACTGAAAGGGTTCATCGGCACTGTTCCCCGCCGTGCCGGGCGCGTTAACTGTGAACACACCCCCGCTCTCCCCGATGGAGGGGACCGCGGACCGGGCCGAGCGTCCGCGCCGACCCCGGGAGCCCCACCCCACCGATCGGAAAGGTCTCGATGATGAGACGACGCTCCTCGGAGCACCCCGCGCCCGCGCGCCGGACCCGCACGCTCCTGCTCTCCACCCTCGCCTGCACGAGCGTCGCCCTCACCGGCGTGCTCGTGCCGACGGCCGCCTCGGCGGTCGACGTCCCCGCGCCGAGCGCCCACTACGACATGTCGCACGCGGGCTCGGCCCTCCTCGACATCTCGGGCAACGGCCGCAACGCGACGCTCACCGGCTTGACCGACGCGTCCTTCGCGGACGCGGGCGGCGACCAGGTCGCCCGGTTCCGCGCCAACGGCTACGCGGCCCTGCCGAAGAACCTCGTCACGGGCACCGACAACGCCTTCGCGGTCGAGTACACCGTGAAGACGCAGACCTCGGCGAACCAGTTCGGCTGGGTCATCGGCGACGGCGTCGGCCCCTGGAACACGACGACGCTGGGCAATCACGTGTTCGTGAACCCGCGCAGCTCCGAGGGCGCCTACAACGCCCAGGTGCTGGCGGGCATGCGGGTGAAGGACACCGGCAACGGCGAGACGCGGCTCCCGGCCGGCGGCGGGCTGAACCCCGGCTTCACGACCCTCACGATGGTCGGCTCGGGTACGGGCTCGAGCACCACGCTCACGCTCTACCGCGACGGTGCGCAGATCTCGACGGTCACCGCCGCCAAGTCGATGGCGAGCATCATCCCGTCCGGGACCACGCTCGGCTACCTCGGCCGCTCCCTCTACCAGGGCGATGCGCTCTTCACGGGCGACGTCACGGACGTGAAGTTCTGGGACACCTCGCTCACCGCCGAGCAGGTCGCCACGAGCATGCCCACCGCGGAGGCCAAGTCGGCGGCGACGGCGGGGCTGCTGCGCTCCGACCTGCTGCCGGTGGTGCTGAACGGCAACCCGTCGCTCACCGCCGTCTCAGGGAACCTGAACCTCCCCACGACGAGCAACGGCATCGCCCTCAGCTGGGCGTCGACGAACCCCGCGGTCGTCTCGACCACCGGAGTCGTCTCGCGCACGATCACGACCGACACCCCGGTCACCGTGACCGCGACGCCGAGCTCCGGCGGCCCGATCACCTTCGATCTCGTCGTGCTCGCTCCGCGGATCAACGACGACCTCGACGCCATCGTGCTCGCTCCGCGCACCACCGAGAACCTGCCCCTCGTCGTGAAGGGCGCGAAGAACGGCACCGCGATCACCTGGACGTCCTCGGACCCGGCGCTCGTCACTCCGACCACCGCGGGCTACCAGGCGCCGGCCGTCGGCGCGGCCGACCCCTACCAGGGCGGCGGAGTCGTCACCCGGCCCGCCTACGGCAGCGGCGACGCGGCGGTCACCCTGACCGCGAACGCGACGCTGAACGGAGTCTCGGAGTCGCGCACCTTCGCGCTCACGGTGGCCGAGCTGGGCCGCACCGCTCCCGACGCGGGCTACGCCTCGGCGTACTTCAAGTCCGACGGCGACGAGAAGATCTACCAGGCGGCGACGTCGGGCAACGACTTCTTCACCTTCTCCCCCGTCAACGGCGGCAAGGCCGTGATCACGTCGACGACCGACACCCGCGGACTGCGCGACCCGTTCATCCTCCGCTCGCACAAAGGCGACAAGTACTACATGGTCGCCACCGACCTCTGCATCTCCTGCGGCACGAGCTGGGGCGACGCCCAGTCCAAGGGCAGCCTGAAGATCGAGGTCTGGGAGTCGACCGACCTGGTGCAGTGGACCCGCACCAACGGCGCCGACACCGGCATCACGGTCAACCAGCCCGCGGCCGGCATGACCTGGGCCCCGGAGGCGTACTGGGACGACGCTCTGCAGTCGTACGTCGTCTTCTTCTCGTCGCGGCTCTACTCCGATGCCACGAAGACGAACGGCGACAAGCTCTACTCGCGCGTCTTCTCGGTGATCACGCGCGACTTCCGCACCTTCACGCAGCCGCCCGCCACGTGGCAGGACACCGGCTACGCGCGGATCGACTCGACGATCACCAAGATCGGCGACTACTACTACCGCTTCACCAAGAACGAGGAGGGCGGCGCCGCCGGGGTCCTCGAGGCCGGGAAGGACATCTTCCTCGAGAAGTCGACGGTGCTCACCGCCCCGACGACCGCGTCGAACTGGAGCGCCGACCCCACGACGACCTGGCAGCTCACCGACACCAACATGACCCGCCTGGAGACCGGTCAGGAGGGCGAGGGCCCCGAGATCGTCAAGCTCAACGCCGGCGACCCGAACGACACGACGGGTACCGGTGACGGCTACGCGTTCCTCGTCGACAACTACGGCAGCGGCGGCTACAAGGCCTTCGTGACCTCGGGCGCGGCGATCGCCGGCAGCTCGCAGGCCTCGCGCCTGTCGAAGTCGGCCGACTGGAACGTCTCGACGAAGGGCGGCCTGCCGGCCAGCCCGCGCCACGGCGCGTTCGTCAGCGTCCCGCAGACGGTGCTCACCGCGATGAAGGAGTGGGCGCCCGTCAAGGCCGTCGGCTCGACCACGACGCTCGCCGTCGAGGGCCGGACCGCGACCGCGACCGTGACGGCCGCCGACTCCGGCGACGTGGCGGGCTCGGTCACCTTCCGCGGCGGCAGCTGGAGCCAGACCGTGCGCCTGAGCGGCGGCACCGCCACGGCGACGGTCCCGGCCGGAGTCACGGGCGTCACCGCCTCGTACGACGGCTACACCGACGCCCTGGTCGCCCCCTCGACCTCGGCCGCGGTGAGCCTGGACACGCTGGAGCTCGCTCCGACGGCGTCGACGCGCTGCATCGCCGGCAAGGTCGTGCTCACGGTGACGGTGCGGAACACCGACACCGCTCCGGCCGCCGTGCAGGTCGAGACCGCCTACGGGTCGAAGTCGTTCGCGTCGGTCGCCCCCGGCGCCTCCGCCTCGGCCGCCTTCACCACGCGCCTGCGCTCGGTCCCCGCGGGGACGGCCACCGTCACGGGCACCGCGGTCGACCAGCCCGCGTTCTCCGGGTCGGCGCCGTACGCGGCGGCCGCCTGCTGACCCGCCGCTGACCGACGACGGCGCCCCTTCCTCCCCGCGGAGGGAGGGGCGCCGTCGTGCGCTCAGTCCTCGGGCAGCTCGGCGTAGGCGCGCTTGACGCCGTTGTACCAGTCGAGCGCCTTCTTGGGCCGCATCCAGCGGCCCTTCATCGCCTCGCGCGCCTCGCGGTGCGACTCGTCGCCCGCCTTCACCGCGTCCTTCAAGTGGCGGTCCTGGGCGTTGATGATCTCGTCGGCGGTGGCTCCGCGGTGCTCGAGGGCGCACGGCCCGCCGAGGTCGCGGCACGTCATGGTCTTCACGGTGTCCTCCTCCTGCCGTCGCGCTGCGCGGCGGCTCCTGCTACTCCGACGGGCGGGGGCCCTCGGATGTGACCGCCGGCGTGTCGCGGGGCCGGCGCACGACGCCCGCCAGGGACGCGGGAGCGGCGCGGAACACGATCGACTCGACCCGGCCGTCCACGACCTCGAAGTCGAAGAGCACCCGGGCCTCGCCGAGGTGGAACCAGGCGAACCCCGGCCGTCCGGCGGTGAGCACCGGGAGCGCGGCGTGCGCGCTGCCGTCGAAGAACGCGGCGACGGCCTCGCGCCCGTCGATCCGCTCGGGGGTGCCCGCCGCGATCGCGGAGGCGTCGGCGCGGACCGTCGCGCCGGGGGCGAGCAGCGCGAGGAGCCGGGCCAGGTCGCCGCCCCGCGCCGCCGCCATGAACGCGTCGACGACGCTCCGATCGGACACCGGCCCGTCCTGCCCGGCGCTCGCGACCTTCTCGCGCGCCCTCGAGGCGAGCTTGCGCGCGGCGGCCGGCGAGCGGTCGAGGATCCCGCCGATCGTGTCGAAGGAGTAGCCGAAGGACTCGTGCAGCACGAGCGCGACCCGCTCGTTCGGGGCGAGCCGGTCGACGACGACGTGCAGCGCCCGCCCCACCGCCTCGCTCCGCTCCACGGAGTCGGCGGGATCGACACCGGACGCGGGGGCGTCCTCTCGGGCCTCGATGGGTTCGGGGATGCGGGCGCGGAGCCGGTCGAGGCAGAGCCGCGTGGTCACCGTGGTCAGCCAGGCGGCGGGGTTCTCGAGCACGGCGTCGCTGCCGTGCAGTCGCAGCCAGGCCAGCTGGACGATGTCCTCGGCCTCGTGCCGGTCGCCGAGCAGCCGTGAGGCGAGCCCGGTCAGCCGGCCGCGCTCCGCCTCGAACACCCCGGTCCCGTCCACGCGCCCACCCTACGGCCGGGAGGGCGCGCGCGGCCCTTGCCCGACCGACGGCCGGTGTGGGACGGTCTCCCCGTCCGCCGGGCAACGGCGGCCCTGAGCGGAGGAGCGGCCCGTGGGACTCGTGCGCATCGACCTGTTCGCGTCACTCGACGGCATCGCCCAGTCGCCGGGCGGACCGGACGAGGATCAGCAGGGCGGCTTCGCGTTCGGCGGCTGGCAGGCGCCGCTCCTCGACGAGGTCGCCGGCGCCTGGGTGCAGTCCGGCGTGGAGGGGATGGACGCGCTGCTGCTGGGCCGCCGGACCTACGAGATCTTCGCCGACTACTGGCCGCGGCACGACGACCCCGGCATCGGCCGGCTGCTGAACTCGATCCCCAAGTACGTCGCGTCCCGTCGAGGCGTGCCCCTGCCGTGGGAGCGGTCGACCCTGCTCGGACCCGACCTGGCGGCGGCGGTGCACGAGCTGCGGACGCGCCACGAGCGGATCCACGTGATCGGCAGCCTCGACCTGGTGCAGACCCTGCTCGCCGAGCGCCTCGCCGACGAGCTGACGCTGTGGCTCCATCCGATCGTGCTCGGCGCGGGCAAGCGGGTCTTCGAGGGCGGTGCGGCCCCCGCGATGCTGGAACTCCTCGAACCGGCGGCCACCTCGCCCCGCGGGGTCGTGCAGCTGCGCTACCGGATCCTCGGGTCCGAGCCGCCGGTGGGGGACATGACGGTCTGAGGTCCGCTCAGGTGAGGGTCGTGTAGATCTTCGCGATCCGTCCGTCGACGACGAGGCAGATGTCGAGCCCGGACACGACCGGAGGCGCTCCCTCGGGACCGAAGTTCCAGGCGAGGTGGCCGAGGTCGTGGTTCTCGTACACGGGGCCGACGGCCGAGAAGACGAAGCCGGGGGCGTCGTCGAGCAGGCGCTGCGCCTTCGCGTGCAGGGCGTCGTGGCCGACGACCACCTCCTCGGGATCGAGGAACTCGACGTCGGGTGTGTAGGTGCGTGTGATCGCGGCGCGGCGCTTCTCGGAGTCGCGCTCGCCGAACACCTCGAAGAGGTTGGCGTGCATCAGGGTGTCCAGGGGCATGGTTCTCCTTCGGTGGTGGTGGGGCGTGTCACGGCGACGACGGCGAGCGGTCGGTCCAGTCGATGACGAGGCGGCGCACCGCGATCCTCCAGCGGCCGTCGATCCGCTCGAAGCGGTCGAGGTAGCGGATCGACATGGTCACCAGGTACCGCTGCCCGGCGTCGTGCAGCAGGTGGAGCGCGAGGCAGTACGTCTCGCCCTCGGCGACGTCGGCGGTGGCGAAGCGGATCGAGGACTGCCCGTTCAGGTAGGTGGTCGCCTCGTACTGCGCGATCAGGCCCTCGAAGGTCCGCACGAGTGCGTCCCGTCCGCGGATCGTGTCGAGCGGCTCCGTCGCCTCCGGGTCGCCGGCGACGACGAGCACCTCGCCGTCGTCGGCGAACACCGACGCCTCCAGCGCCGCATCCCGGCGGTCGGCCCCGCGCGCGTAGGTGTCGACGAGCTCGCGGATCGCGACGCGGTCGATCAGGGTCGCGAGAGTCTCGTCCACAGCGCTCCTCGGGTCGGTGCGCTCAGAATAGGTGAAACTTCACGCGGAAGGGAAGAGGCGTCAGGGGTGGTCCACCGGTCGCGGAAGGGTGCCGTGCTCGATCAGCCGGTCGTAGACGGCGTCGAGCGACTCGCGCATCGCCGCCATCCGCTCCGGGTCGAGCGCGTCGAGGAACGCGCGGCGCACGAAGTCGATGTGGCCGGGCCCGGCCTCCCGCAGCACCGTGCGGCCGACCTCGGTGAGTACGACCTCGGTGCTGCGCAGATCGCGGGGCGCGGGCCGCGTCTCGACGAGCTCGCGCTCGCGCAGGCCCCGGAGCCGGTGCGAGACCCGGCTGCGCTCCCATCCGATCCTCGCGGCGAGGTCCGCGACGCTCATCCGACCGTCGGGTTCGCTCGTCAGCGCGACGAGCACGTCGTAGTCGGCCAGGGACAGCCCGGTCGCCGTGCGGAGCTGGTGGTTGAGCTCGTAGCGCAGGCGCAGGTGCACCTTCATGTAGGAGTACCAGACGGCCGCCTCCTCGTCGCCGAGGAGCGCGAACGGCGACTCGGACGGGACCTCGCGGGGCTCGCTCACGATTCCTCCTCCTGCAGCCCGTGACGGCAGGGCGCTCCGACGCTACCGCCCGCGCCGCGTCAGCGGATGGTGTGCGCGGTGATGACGGCAGCGGCGCGCGCCAGCTCCTCGGCCATGTCCTCCTCGCCCAGGCGCGGCGAGGCGCGCAGCACCTCGGCGCTCACGGCGTCGTAGCGCTCCTCGACGCGGGACAGCAGCGCGGCGCCGGAGTCGGTGAGCCCGAGCAGGACGCTGCGCCGGTCGCGCGGATTCGGGAGCCGGTCGACGTGCCCGGAGGCGGCGAGCCGGTCGAGCAGGGCCGTCACGGCGCCGGTGGTGAGGCCGAGCTCGAGGCCGAGCATCTTGGGGGTGAGACCGGTCAGGTCGGAGATGGTCTCGAGGGCCGTCAGCTCCGAGAGCCCCACGCCGACCTCGGACGCGATGCTGCTGCGCAGCTGCCGCTGCGCGGTCTCGAGCAGACGGAGCGCGTGGCGCAGGTGCGCCACCGAGGTGATGCCGGCCTCGCCGTCGGGCGGGGTGGGGGTCGGAGTCATGCGGAGCCTTCTCGAGCGGGGAGGGACACCTCGAGGGCGGCGTCCCACTAACAGGGGGTAAAAGTCTAATTGAAAAGTATCTTTATCGCGGAGTAGCTTAATCATCAAGCAATCAGCAGCACCGAGACGAACTGCCCGGCAGTTCACCTTCTACCCGATCAGGAGTCCTGTCATGTCGAACCACACCGCCACCACCAAGACCAAGCGCGTTCGTTTCGCCCCGCTGGTGATCGCGACCAGCGTCGCCGCCGCCGCACTGCTCTCCGTCTCGATGTCCGGAACCCTGTCCGGCTTCGTCGCCAGCATCACCAACTCGAACAACACCGCCGCCTCCGGCTCCCTCATCATGGAGGAGAAGTCGACCGGCACGACCCCCGTCACCTGCCTCAGCACCGACGGCGGCTCCATCAGCACCAACACCGCGACCTGCTCGACCATCAACAAGTTCGGCGGCTCGACCACGATGGTCCCCGGCCAGACCGTCAGCACCTCGATCACGATCAAGAACGCCGGCACCGTCGCGGCGAACACCTTCACCCTGACCCCCGGCTCCGCCTGCACGCAGGGCGCCAACGGCAGCCCGGCCGGCACCGCCACCGACTTCTGCGCCAAGGTGAACGTCCTCATCACCTCCGGCAGCACCACCGTCTACAACGGCACCGCCGCCGCCCTCGCCGGCACCGCCGCCAAGTCGCTCGCCACCGCCCCCGTCGCCGCAGGCACCAGCACCCCCTTCACCATCGCCGTCACCCTCGACAACTCCGCCGGCAACACCTACCAGAACCTCTCCGCCTCGCTCCCCCTCACCTGGACCTTCGCGAGCTAGTCCCCGGCGCACCCACCCCCTGAAACACCCGCACCACCCCCACAACACCCGCACCACCCCGGCTTCCCCGCCACTCCCCCCACCCGAATCGCGGAACCGCCCCTCCGGTCCCGCACGCACCACCCCCGAGCGGAACCGCACCCGAAGCGGCCCCGCACCGCACCACCCGATGAGCGGGGCCGCACCCGAGGCGGCCCCGCTCTCGACACCGTCGAGGAGGCGGAGGACATGACGCTCACGGACACCCCCGCCGCCGCCGCTCCCGCCGCCACCCCCGCACCGCGCTCCCCCAGGCGCCTGCGGACCGCGCTGATCTGGACCGCCTCCGTCCTCCTCCTCGGCGTCGTCGCCCTCGGCCTCCTCTTCCAGGCCTCCGGCGGCCGCTGGTTCATCGTGCAGACCCCGTCGATGGGCACCTTCGCGCCGGTCGGCACGCTCGTCCTCACCACTCCCACCGCGATCCAGGACGTCCGCGTCGGCGACGTCGTCAGCTTCCACCCCTCCACCACGCCCGACGAGACCTACACCCACCGCGTGGTCGAGATCGCCCCCGAGGGCACCCTCGTCACCCAGGGCGACATCAACGGAGCCGTCGACCCGTGGGCCACCGGCCAGGAGCAGCTGATCGGAGTCGTCACCACGTCGCTCCCCGGCGTCGGCTGGCTCGCCAAGGCGCTCCCCCTCCTGCTCGCCGGCGCCGTCCTGGTGCAGCTGCTCACCCGCCTGCTGCCCTCGCCCACCCACCGCGCGGCGATGCGGATCCTGGGCCTCTCGCTGGTCGCCTCGATCACCGTCTTCCTCCTGCGCCCCTTCGTCGGCCTGGTGGTCCTCGAGGCCACCGTCTCGAACGGGTTCACCGACGCCGTGCTGGTGTCGACCGGACTGCTGCCCATCCGCGTCAGCGCCGAGGGCGCCGCCCCGGCGGACCTGGTCTCGGGCGAGGTCGGACGGCTGAAGGTCCCCGCGAACGAGCAGGACTGGTACAGCGTCTCCTCCGCTCTGCACCTGCCCGTCTGGGGCTGGATCGTGTTCGCGCTGCTGTGCGCCCTGCCCCTGATCTACACGTTCGCGATCGGGCTGCCCGCCGCGACCGAGCACACCGGAGAGCACGGCCGCCGCGCCGCCGCGAAGGAGGCGACCCGATGAGCCGTCACCGCGTCGTGCGGGTCCCGCTCCTCGCGCGCCTCCGCTCCGCTCTCGCGCAGCCGCGGAAGGCCCTCGCGGCCGTCGCCGTGGCCGCCCTCGCCGGCGGACTGCTGCTGACGCCCGCCACCTCGGGCGCCTACACCGCCGCCATCACGAACTCGAACAACACCGTCGGCAGCGCCGCCGCTTTCTTCACCTGCGACGCGGCCTACGCCGCCGACAGGACCGCCGCGCTCTTCTCCTACACACTCGCGCAGGCCTCCAACTCGCGCACCGCCGCCGACACCGACTCGGGCGGGTACCCCGGCACCTACCAGGGCGTGATGACGAGCTCGTCCACGACACCGAAGGCGTGCCCCCGCGACGCGGGCGGATCCTGGCTGCTCAACGGCACGACGAACCACCTCACCAACACGCTCGAGCTGAGGAACCCCACGACCTTCAGCACAGAGATCTGGTTCAAGACCACCGTCGCCGGCGGCAAGCTCTTCTCCTTCGGCGCCGGCGCCTCCGCAGGCGGCGGCCAATACGACCGCCACACCTACATCGGGCGCGACGGGAAGCTCGTCTTCGGCATCTACAACTTCGGCGTCGAAGCCCTGACGAGCCCGACCGCCGTGAACGACGGCAACTGGCACCACGTCGTCTCGACCCTCTCGCCGACCACCGGCATGACCCTCTACCTCGACGGGCAGCGGGTCGCCTCCAACGCCGCCTACCGAAGCCCCGAGAACACCACCGGCTACTGGCGGATCGGCTACGACACCCTCGGCGGCTCCTGGCCCAACGTCGGCCCGGCCTACTTCAGCGGCAGCCTCCGCTACGCCGCGGTCTACTCCACCGCCCTCACTCAGGCGCAGGTGCAGAACCACTACAGCGCCGGACGCGCGACCTAGCGTCGGGCGAGGACGGCGGAACCGTCCGCCGCCGGGATCAGGACAGGCCGACGCCGATCAGCGGAGGCAGGATCAGCGCGGACAGCTGCACGATCACTCCGTTCGCGCCGGCGCCCAGGGCGATCGCGGCCAGCGTCTTCGGGGCTCCCCGGCGCGAGACGGCCACGACGCCCAGGATCGTGGTCAGCGCCGCGAGGATCAGCTGCGCGATCCCGATGACGATGAAGACAGCCCCGATCTCGGTGGTGTCCAGCCCGCCGCGGTAGGCGAGCACCGGCACGATCGTCGTGAGGCAGACCTGGACGATCTGGCTGATCGTCAGGATCACCGCCAGGACGAACGCGATCAGGCCGGGCAGGTTGCGGCGCCGCGGCGCGGGAGCGGTGGGGGTCACGGACCGAGCCTAGGCGGGCTCCGGAGCAGGCCGTGTACCCTTGTCCGTTTCGACGAGAGGGTTCCACCATGACCGAGACAGCGGTCGCGACCGACTCCGCGCGCCCCACCCAGAGGCTCGCCCCGTGGGTCTTCTGGCCCGCCGCGATCCTGATCCTCGCGATCGTCGCCTTCGCACTCCTCGCGCCGGGCACGGCGACCGAGGTGTTCGCCTCCCTCCAGACGACCGTGGTCAACACCTTCAGCTGGTACTACGTGCTGATCGCCGCCGCGTTCGTGGCGTTCGCGATCTGGATGGGGGTCAGCCGCTTCGGCGACATCAAGCTCGGCAAGGACGACGACGAGCCCGAGTTCTCGATGGCCGCCTGGATCGCCCTCCTGTTCGCCGCCGGTATGGGCATCGGTCTGGTGTTCTACGGCGTCGCCGAGCCGCTCAACCATTTCGCGAATCCGCGTCCCGGAGTGACGGGCACCGAGCAGCAGCTCGCGCAGAGCGCGCTGTCGCAGACGTTCCTGCACTGGGGCGTGCACGCGTGGGCGATCTACGTGGTCGTCGGCCTCGCTCTCGCGTACGCGATCCACCGGCGGGGCCGCCCCGTGTCGATCCGCTGGGCCCTCGAGCCGTTGCTCGGGAGACGGGTGCGCGGCGGCTGGGGCAACGCGATCGACGTCGTCGCCCTGATCGGCACGATGTTCGGAGTCGCGACCTCGCTGGGCCTCGGAGTCACGCAGATCTCGGCCGGGCTCGAGGCCTCCGGCGTCGTCGAGTCCTCGCTCACTGTGCAGCTCGTCGTCATCGCCGTGGTCACCGGGCTCACGATCCTCTCGCTCGTGTCCGGCGTGGGCAAGGGCATGAAGTGGCTTTCGTCCGGCAACCTGATCCTGGCCGGCGCGCTGCTGCTGTTCGTCCTGTTCGCGGGGCCGACGCAGTTCCTCCTGCGCGAGTTCGTGCAGTCGCTCGGCAACTACCTCCAGAACCTCCTCGGCCTCTCCTTCACCGTGAGCGCGTTCGCCGGCGAGAGCGGCGAGCAGTGGCAGGCCTCGTGGACGACGTTCTACTGGGGCTGGTGGATGTCGTGGGCGCCGTTCGTCGGCATCTTCATCGCCCGCGTCTCGAAGGGCCGCACCGTCCGGGAGTTCGTCGCCGGTGTGCTGCTCGTGCCGACGATCATGACGTTCCTGTGGTTCAGCGTGCTCGGCGGCACGGCCCTCCACCGCGAGCTGTACGGCGCAGGCGGACTGGTCGGCGCGGGCGGTGCCGTCGACTCCGACCTCGCTCTGTTCCAGATGCTCGCGGATCTGCCCGGCGGCGCCGTCGTCACGTTGGGCGCGATCCTCCTGATCGGAGTCTTCTTCGTCACCTCGGCCGACTCCGGCGCCCTGGTCATGGCGATGATCGCGACCGGCGGCTCCGTGGAGCCGAAGAACCCGATCCGCGTGTTCTTCGCCCTCGCGACGGCGCTGCTCGCGATCGCGCTGCTGATCGCGGGAGGTCTCGACGCCCTTCAGACGGCGGCGATCCTCTCGGCCCTGCCCTTCAGCGTGGTGATGATCCTGATGTGCGTCGCCACGGTGATCGCGTTCCGCCGCGAGCTGCGGGCCTACGACAGGGCCCGGCGGGCCGCGTTCGTCGGCGACATCGGCCGCTTCTACGGGCTCGAGGTGGAGGAGCCGACCGAGCGGGAGCCGGTGCCGCTGCTGAAGCGGGTGCTGCGGCGCGGGCACTGAGCCCTCGCGCGCCGGCACCGACGTCTCGCGCGCGGCCGCTGACCCCTCGCGCGCGGCCGCGCCGGGGCCCTAGCGTGGAGGGATGGCACTGACGCTCCCGAAACCCCGGCTCCCCTCCCTCCTCGACTCCCCCGTTCTGAAATGGGGGATCCTGGCCCCGGGCGGCATCGCCACCAGCTTCGTGGAAGCGCTGCGCACGCACACTCGCCAGGAGGTCGTCGCCGTCGGCTCGCGCTCGCTGGAGCGCGCGCAGGAGTTCGCGAACCGCTTCGGCATCGCCCGCGCGTCCGCCGGCTACGAGGCCGTCGTGAACGATCCCGAGGTCGACGTCGTCTACATCGCGTCGCCGCACTCGGAGCACGCGCGGCAGGCGCTGCTCGCGATCGCCGCGGGCAAGCACATCCTGGTGGAGAAGCCGTTCGCACCCACTCCGGGCGAGGCCGAGATGATCGTGCACGCCGCGCGCGACGCCGGGGTCTTCGCGATGGAGGCCATGTGGATGCGCTACCTCCCGCACATGGACGTGGTGCGCCGCCTGATGGAGGACGGCGCCGTCGGGGCGCCCGCCCTGGTCTCGGCCGACTTCGGCGCGGCGTTCCCCTTCGACCCCACGAGCCGCATCTTCGACCCCGCGCTCGCGGGCGGCGGGCTGCTCGACGTCGGCGTGTACGCGTCCTCGTTCGTCTCGATGATCGCCGGCACTCCGCAGAGCACGGTCGTCTCGGGCGGCCTGACGGACACCGGAGTCGACGCGACCGCCACGATCGTCGGCCGCCACGCGGGCGGCGTGCAGTCGCTCGCCACCTCCACCGTGCTGGCCGACACGCTGCAGGCCGCGAGCGTCGCGGGCAGCGAGGGCCGGATCGACGTGCACCCGGCGTTCTGGCGTCCGGGCGGGGTGACGCTCACGCGCGGGGACGACTCCGGCACCTGGCTCGACGAGTCGCCGTTGCGTGCCGGGGAGGGACTGGCGTGGGAGGCGGTGCACCTCGCGACCTACCTGGCCGAGGGGCGCACGGAGTCGCCGCTGCATCCGCTCGACGAGGTCGTCCAGGTGGTGCGCACGCTCGACGACGCGCGCCGGCGCATCGGGGTGTCGGTCTAGGGCGCTCGGGTCCCACCGCCGGGCGATGCTCGATCGGCAGGCGCTTGCACGATCTGCAGGCGCCTGCACGATTCGCAGGCACTTGCACGATCCGCAGGGGATGCGACCTGATCGAGGCCTGCTCCTGCGGCGGAATCGCGCCGCACGCTCCGATCCCCTGCACATCGGACGAGCCCCTGCAGACGGGCGGATGCCGTGGAACGTGCGTCCTCGGCAGGGGGTGCGCACCATCTGCAGGGGATCCTGCCGGTGACGGACGAGCATCCGCGGCGGGAAGCCCTTTCTCTGTCGGATCACCTGCACATCACACGGAGGCCTGCAGACGGCACGGAGACTTGCAGGTGGCGCGCGCTCGACGACGCGCGCCGGCGCATCGGGTGTCGGTCTAGGCCGGCAGCTCCACGCGGAACGCGGTGCGGCCCGGCTCCGAGTCCACGAGCACGCGTCCGCCGTGCGCGTCGACGACCGCGGCGACGATCGCGAGCCCCAGCCCCGTCGATCCGGTCGTGCGGGCGCGCGAGGAGTCGCCGCGGGCGAAGCGCTCGAACAGCACGGGGACGAGCTCGGGGGCGATGCCGGGCCCGGAGTCGGTGACCGTCACGACCGCGATCGGCCGACCCCGGTCATCGCGCTCCTCGGCGAGCGCCGCCACGACACGCGTGCCGGGCGGGGTGTGCACGGTCGCATTGCGCAGCAGGTTCGCGAGCACCTGGTGCAGGCGGAAGCCGTCGCCGCGGATCTCGACGGGCTCCTCCGGCAGCTCGAGGTCCCACTCGTGGTCGGGACCGGCGACGTGGGCGTCCGAGACCGCCTCGATCAGCAGCATCGTCAGGTCCACCGGCTCCTTCTCGAGGTCGCGGCCCTCATCGAGCCGGGCGAGGAGCAGCAGGTCCTCGACGAGCGAGGTCATCCGGGTCGCGGCCGACTCGATCCGGTCGAGGGAGTAGGCGGCGGCCTCGGACAGCTCGGCCTCACCGCGGCGGGGCAGCTCGGCGTAGCCGCGGATCGCGGCCAGCGGCGTGCGCAGCTCGTGCGACGCGTCGGCGACGAACTGGCGCACTTTGCTCTCGCTCGCCTCGCGCGCCTGGAGCGCCCCGGTGACGTGATCGAGCATGCGGTTGAAGGCGGCGCCCACGCGGCCGACCTCGGTGCGGGTGTCGGCGTCCTCCTCCGGGACGCGCTCGACCAGCTCCACCGCACCGCGCTCGAGCGGCAGCTCGGCCACGCGGGTCGCGGTCGCCTCGACGCGGTCGAGCGGTCGGAGGGCGACGCGGATGATCGCCGTGGCGAGGAGGGCGACCAGCAGCATCGCGAGCAGGGTGATCGCGACGACCACCGCCGTCAGCGAGCCGAGGACCTCCGTCGTCCCGCCCAGCGGCACGCCCACGACGACGACGGAGCCGTCCACGACGGCCGCCTGCGTCCGGTACGCGCCGAGGGCGCCGCCGAGATCGACCGTCGTCTCGTCTCCCCCGGCCGCGACCGCCTGCGCGAGGACCGAGTCCGGCTCCTCCGCGAACTGGCGGCAGTCGCCGTCGCCGTCGATGTAGGCGCCGACGAAGGAGCCGTCGCCGCCGCGCACCGCCGTGATCGTGCTGAGGTTCTGGCTCGGGCCGCCGAACGAGTCGTCGGGGCACGAGGTCGCGCGCTCGATGCCCGACGGGCCCGCGAACGGCCCCGGGCCGTCGAACTCCTGCAGCCGTTTCAGCGACTGCGAGAGCTGCGTGTCGGTGCTCTCGTAGAGGATCCCGCGCAGCGACAGCACGCTCACCGCACCGACCACTCCAGCGGTGATCGCCACCATCAGGACGACGGCGAGCACCATGCGGCGCCGCAGCGTCCACGGCACCCGCCCGCCGGATCGCCCGGAACGGGAGCCGCGCAGCGCCGATCGGGTCGCGAAGTCGCCGAAGGCGGGGCGGGAGGCCACTAGTCGGCGGGCTTCAGCAGGTAGCCGGCACCGCGCACCGTGTGGATCATCGGCGCGCGCCCGGCGTCGATCTTCTTGCGGAGGTACGAGATGTAGATCTCGACGACGCTCGACTTGCCGCCGAAGTCGTACGACCAGACGCGGTCGAGGATCTGCGCCTTGCTGAGCACCCGCCGGGGGTTGCGCATCAGGAAGCGCAGCAGCTCGAACTCGGTGGCCGTGAGCTCGATGGACGTGTCGCCGCGGCGCACCTCGTGGCTGTCCTCGTCGAGCTCGAGGTCGCCGACGACGACACGGGGGTCGTCGGCGTCGTTCGCGAGCAGGGTGCTGCGGCGGATGAGGCCGCGCATCCTGGCCACGAGCTCCTCGAGGGAGAAGGGCTTGGTCACGTAGTCGTCGCCGCCCGCGGTCAGCCCCGCGATGCGGTCGTCGAGGGCGTCCTTGGCGGTGAGGAAGAGCACGGGCGTCTGGCTGCCGTCGGCGCGCACCCGCTGCAGCACCTGCAGCCCGTCGATGTCGGGCAGCATCACGTCGAGGACGATCACATCGGGCCGGAACTCGCGCGCCAGGGTGATCGCCGAACGGCCCTCGGCCGCGGTGCGCACCTCCCAGCCCTCGTAGCGCAGAGCCATCTGCAGCAGGTCGGTCAGAGTGCTCTCGTCGTCGACGACGAGGACGCGGATCGGGGATCCGTCGGCCCGCTTGAGGCGCGTGCGCTGCGCGGGGGCGAGGTGCTTCGAGGGAGCGGGGCTGGGCATGCCTCCCAGTATCGGGAGGTTCCCTATGACCCCGCTATCAACGGCCGATGTCCTCGCCGTGCGCGTCCGGTGCCGCGACGCCGGCCTTCTCCGGCTCCTCGACGGCCGCCGAGCGGGCGTAGCCGCGCACACGCCGGTCGATGAAGGTCGCGAACCACAGCAGCACGCCGATCACGAGCAGCACCGCCGCGATCTCGTACTGGGCGATGTCGCGGCCCGAGGTGATCGGCAGCACCAGGTAGACGCAGGCGAGCGCGCCGATCACGGGCAGCGCGGTGGGCGTGCGGAAGTGGGAGTGCTCGACGGGCTGCCTGCGCAGCACGAGGACCGAGACGTTGACCACCGCGAAGACCGCGAGGAGCAGGAGCGACGTGGTGCCGCCGAGCAGGACCGCGATGGGGTTCTGCGTGTCGCGCGACACGTACGCGGTGAGCAGCAGCGCGATGACGGTGGTGAAGAGGATCGCCGCCCACGGCGTGCGGCGCCCCGGAAGCACGTTCTTCAGGAACGGCGGGAGGACACCCTGCTTGCTCATGCCGTAGAGCAGCCGGCTCGCCATCATCATGTTGATCAGCGCGCTGTTGGCCACCGCGAACAGCGAGATGAACGGCAGCAGCGTCGAGATCGGGAAGTCGGGCGCGGCGGTCTCGACGACCGTGACGAGCGGAGTGTCGTTGCCGGCGAGCTCGCCGACGGGCACGATCGCGACAGCGAGGGTCGAGACGAGGATGTAGACCACGGCGGTGATGCCGAGCCCGGTGAGCATGACCTTCGGGAAGATGCGGCTGGGCTCCTTGGTCTCCTCCGCCATGTTGACCGAGTCCTCGAAGCCCACCATCGCGAAGAAGGCGAGCGAGGTGGCCGTGCTCACCGCGAGCAGCAGCGACTTGTCGCCCGACGTCTCGAAGGCGACGACCCGCGAGAAGTCGGCCTGCCCGCCGAAGACGGCGAAGAAGCAGACGAAGATCACGAGCAGCAGGCCCGAGAGCTCGATCAGGGTCAGCACGACGTTCAGGCCCACGCTCTCGGCGACCCCGCGGAGGTTCACCAGCGCGATCAGCACCATGAAGACCAGCGCGATCGTGATCTTGACGCCGGCCCCCTCGCCCAGGCCGAAGCCGATGGCGAAGTTGCTCGCGAACGCTCCGGACGCGGCGGACGCCGACGTGATGCCGCTCGCCATCACCGTGAAGCAGACGAGGAAGGTGATGAAGTGGATGCCGAACGCCTTGTGCGCGTAGAGCGCGGCTCCGGCCGCCTGCGGGAACTTCGTCACGAGCTCGAGGTAGGAGCAGGCGGTGAGCGTCGCGACGACGAACGCGATGAGGAACGGCAGCCACGCCGCTCCGCCGACCTCGGCCGCGACCTGCCCGGTGAGGGCGTAGATGCCCGTGCCGAGGATGTCGCCGACCACGAACAGGAGCAGGAGCTTGGGTCCGAGGACCCGCTTCAGCTCGGGCGGGGCGGTGGTCTTCTCGCGTGTCGCAGTCATGATCGGCGCCTCCGTCGGCTCGTTCCGGATGAGCGCGAGCCTAGGACCGCGGCGGGCGCGGGGGGAAGGGTGCGGGAACGACGGAAGGGCGGAGGCTTCCGCCTCCGCCCTTCCTGTTTCGTCCGCTCAGACGCGGAGGTCGACGAGGCCGCAGGTGCCGATGAAGATTCCGGCGACACTCGCACCGGTGAATTCGGCTGCCGCGGCGTTGTTCGCGGGGTTGCCGTCCGTGTACCCGGTGGGGAGCGACTGAACCGAGAGCGAGAAGTAGCCGTCGAGGATGACGGCGAGCGGCGCTCCGAAGGTGACGGTCACGCTGGCGACCGGCGCGGTCACGGTCAGGATCTGCGCACCGCCGCTGAGCGCACCGACTGCGGCACCACTCGCGGTCACCCCGACGCTCACGAGGGAGTTGCCCGCGAGGCGGAGCGTCGTGTTCTGCGGGATCAGCGAGCCGTCGACCGTGGTGACGGTGAAGCGGGGTGCGGTTCCTCGGCCGAGGCCGAGCCCGTAGCAGGTGCGCGTCACGACGAGGTCGATCGCAGTGGTCGACGCGGCGGCCATCGGAGCGGCGACCGCCACGGCGACGACGGGGACGCTCCAGGCGGCGGACTTGGTGAGACTGCGGCGGGAGATGGAGTTCTCGGGCACGTGTTCCCTTTCGGAGGAAGGAGGTCGGAGGGCGGCAGTGCGGTGATCACCCCACGTCCGTAGGGGAAAGGTAGGGAGAGGCCGGGGGCGCGCTCCACGCCTCGGCCCGGGTCGACGATTCCTCGACTCCTCTTCGTCTGACGGTTCCCTGGGAGCCGTCTGGCCTTCTCGGCCGGGAGGTTCCGCGTGATCCCGGGGCAGTCGCCCGGTGATCGACTCCGGCGCCGCGCCGCACTGCCCGTCACCCTCGACCGGGGGCGCCTCGCTCCGGCTCGCCGACATGGCGCGGAACAGCGCCCCCGTGTCGGAGGGGGGCGGTCCGCGGGCGGCGCCTCATAGGCGACCCACAACCGCTCGATACAGCGCGCAGAAACCGCGTCCCTACCGTCGGGGAACCGGGCGGACCTCTCCGCCCCGCGTCCCGCTCCCGGGCGCCCCTCCCCCGACTCGAAGGACACGATGTTCGCCACCTACCTCCGGCGAGAGCTCCTGAACCGGCGACGGCAGACGATCGTCGTCGCCGCCGGCACCGCCCTCGCCATCGCCCTCGTCCTGCTCGTCTCCTCGTTCTCCGCAGGGGTGCGGAACGCGCAGGCGTCCGTCCTCGACTCCGTCTACGGAGTGGGCACCGACATCACCGTGACGCAGGCCGCCGCCGCGCCCGCCGCGGGCGACGGCGGCCAGCGGTTCGACTTCGGCGAGGCCGACGGCACGACCCAGGACGGCACGACGTCCGTCAGCCAGTCGCGCCTCGAGGTCGACCGCGGCACGACGGCGTTCGACGCGTCCGCCGTCGCCACGGCGCTCGGCGTCGAGGGTGTGCAGACCGCGATCGGGGTGCTCTCGCTCACCAGCACGACGTTCTCGGGCGAGCTGCCCGACCGCGGCGCCGCCGCCGCACCGGGCGATGCCGCGGCCGGGGAGGCCCCCGCGGGCGGTCCCGACGGCGCGGGCGGCTCCTCCTTCGGCGTCGACTCGTTCTCGGTGCTCGGCCTCGACCCGGCAGGCAGCGCGATCGGCCCCCTCGCCGATGTGGTCCTCACCGACGGGCGCACCTTCACCGCGGAGGACGCGGGGCAGGACGTGGTCGTGCTCGACTCCTCCTACGCCACGACCGCCGCACTGACGGTCGGCTCGACCCTCGAGGTCGGCGGCACCGCGTTCACCGTGATCGGCATCGTGACGACGGACTCGCCCGACGCGAGCACCGCCTCCGACACCTACGTCCCCCTCGACGTCGCGCAGACGCTCTCGGGCGAGACCGGCCTGATCTCGTCGGTCTACGTGCAGGCCGCGTCGGCCGACGACATCACGAGGATCCAGTCCGAACTCGAGGCGGCACTGCCCGACAGCACCGTCTCGACGCAGGCCGACCTCGCCTCCACCGTGTCGGGATCCTCTCGACCGCCGGCGATCTCGTCGCGGACCTCGGCACCTGGCTGTCGCTGCTCGTGCTGGCCGCCGCGTTCCTGATCGCCTCGCTCTTCACCCTCTCGGGAGTCGCCCGCCGCACCCGCGAGTTCGGCACCCTGAAGGCGATCGGCTGGTCGAACGGCGCCCTCGTGCGCCAGGTGGCCGGAGAGTCGGTCGTGCAGGGGCTGATCGGAGGCGCCGTCGGCATCGCCCTGGGCCTCGCCGGCATCGCGATCGTGAACGCCGTCGCGCCGACCCTGTCGGGCTCCTCCGCTGCGAGCGTCGCGGCGGGCCCCGGAGGAGGGTTCGGGCCGGGAGCCGCCCCGGCGGCCACCGCCACCGAGGTCGCGCTCTCACTTCCGGTCACCGTCCCGGTGCTCCTCCTCGCCGTCGGGCTGTCGATCCTCGGCGGAGTCCTCGCCGGCTCGCTCGGCGGCTGGCGGGCCGCGCGGCTGCGCCCCGCCGCGGCGCTCCGCTCCGTCGGCTGACCCCCTCCCTCCTCGATCCGAAGGACGACATGTACACCCTCACGAACGTCACCAAGAGCTACACCGGCGCGAAGACCCCCGTCACCGCGCTGAAGGACGTCACCCTCACCATCCCGGACGGCCAGATGGTCGCGATCCAGGGTCCGACCGGCGGGGGCAAGTCGACGCTGCTGCAGATGCTCGGCGCCCTCGACCGGCCCACCTCGGGCACCGTCGTGCTCGGCGAGCACGAGATCTCCTCCGCGGGCGACCGCCGGCTCGCGGCGATCCGGGCGTCGGAGGTGGGCATCGTGTTCCAGAGCTTCAACCTGATCCCGACGCTCAGCGCGCTCGAGAACGTCGAGACGGCGCTCGCCCCGCAGAGGATCGGAGCCGCGGAGCGGTCGGAGCGGGCGCGCGCCGCCCTCGCCTCCGTCGGGCTCGCCGATCGGGCCGACCATCTGCCGGCGCAGCTGTCGGGCGGTCAGCAGCAGCGCGTCGCCATCGCGCGCGCCCTGGTCAAGGAGCCGTCGGTGCTGCTCGCCGACGAGCCGACCGGCGCGCTGGACGAGGACACCCGGGACGACATCATGACCCTGCTCGAGTCGCTCTGGACGAGCCTGGGGCTGACGCTGGTGATCGTCACGCACGACTCCGCCGTGGCCCGTCGAGCTCAGCGCCGGCTGCTCCTGAAGGGCGGCCGGGTGACCGAGGCGGCGTGAGCGGAGGGCCCTCTGGCCCTGTCCCGAACCTGCCGTGACCGCAACCTGCCGCACGTCCGCGAGCCGCCCGTCCCCGGTGCTGCACCCGCCGCCCGCCGTCACCACCGAGAGCCCCCGATCCCCGTCGTTCCGCGGATCGGGGGCTCTTCGGCGTCCCTCGGACGGCTCCTTCGGAACACCGTGTCCGGATCGGGCGGACGGGGCCGATGGCACCATCCGGGCATGCCCGGAAGGTGATGTTGTGGCGCCCCGAGGCCTCCGCGAGTCTCGACTCACCGCCACCGAGGCGGACACGACCACCGCCCGGCTCAGCCGCTGGACGCATCACCACCGGGGCCGCCCGGAGTAGGAGCAGAACATGTCGAAGTCCCGTCGCATCCTCGTCACCGCCGTCGTCGCCCTCGGCCTCACCGCCGCCGCGGCGACGCCGGCCCACGCCGACGCGATCACGGCCTCCACCGCCACGGACATCGTCCAGTCGGCGATCGACCACCGCGACGCGGTGCCCCTGCCCGAGCTGCCCGTCCCCACCCCGAACGTCTGGGACTGGTGACCATCCCTCTCCCCCCGCGACCGACACGTCGCACCGACGCCGACCGAAGGAAGAGCATGAGCATCCTCGAACGACCGGGCACCGCCTCCTCGGCGGCCACCGCCTCCCGCACCGACACCGTGATCGAGCTCCGCGGACTCGAGAAGGTCTACGACGGCTTCCACGCCGTCGCGGGCATCGACCTCGAGATCCGCCGCGGCGAGGTCCTGGGACTGCTCGGCCCCAACGGCGCCGGCAAGACCACCACCATCGACCTCATCGTGGGGCTCCGCCGCCCCACCGGAGGCACGGTCCGCGTGCTGGGCCTGGACCCCTCCGTCGACCGCGAGCAGCTGACCACCCGCGTCGGCGTGCAGCCGCAGGAGGCGAGCCTCTACGACACGCTCACCGTCGCGGAGACCCTCCGCCTGTTCGCCTCGCTCCACGCCTCACCGCGTCCGGTGGCCGAGATCGCCGAGCGGATCGGCCTGGCGGACCAGGCGGGAGTGCGGGTCAAGAAGCTCTCGGGCGGTCAGCGCCGCCGGTTGCTGCTGGGCGTCGCGCTGATCGGGGATCCCGAGATCGTGGTCCTCGACGAGCCGTCGGCGGGGCTGGACCCCGCCGCCCGGCAGAGCCTCTGGGGTCTCGTCTCCTCCCTCCGCGACCGCGGCACCACCGTCGTCGTCACGACGCACCACATGGACGAGGCCACGGTGCTCTGCGACCGGGTCGCGATCGTGGTCGACGGCTCGGTCGTCGCCCTCGGCGCTCCGGACGACCTCGTCCGCCAGCGCTCGGCGCAGCGCCGGGTGTCGTTCACCGTCCCGGCCGCCGCCGACCTCGACGCCCTGCGCCGCCACCCGGGCGTCGTCTCGGTCGAGCAGGCCCCCGCCGGAGCCGGCGTCCGGGTGACCATCGCCACCACCGACTCCGACGCCCTCCTCGCCCACCTCTCCTCGGCGGGCTCCGGCGCCCGCGACCTCACGGTCGCCACCGAGACGCTCGAGGACGTCTTCCTCGCACTCGCCGAGACGAGCGACTACGACTCCCGCACCGGTAGCACGAAGCGGCAGGGAAGGAAGAACCGATGACCGCCACCCTCCAGGCCCCGCCCCGCTCGGCCCTCGCCGAGCTCAGCCTCACCAATGCGCGGGAGCTGCTGCGCGACGGGAAGACGATGTTCTTCCTCCTCTTCTTCCCCCTCTTCTTCCTCGGCCTGTTCTGGTTCCTCGCGAACACGATCGACGCGGAGTCGCCGCAGCCGGTCGTCGCCGTGCAGGAGTCGACGGGCAGCGCCGCGCTGATCGACCGGCTCGAGGCCGACGGCTTCGCCGCCTCCTCCCTCCCCGCCGGCGAGACCACCACCGACGCGACCGCGATCGTCACTCTCGGCTCCTCCGGAGCGCAAGTGCTGCTCGACGCGGACGAGGCGCCCCAGTGGCGCGGCCTCGTGGACGCCGTGGCGTCGGAGGGGATCGCGAAGTCGGCGATCACCACCGCCTACAGCGACGGCAGCCCCGTCAACGACCCGCTGCGCAACAGCCTCGCGTCGATCGTGATGGTGTCGTTCCTCTCCCTCGCGCTGCTCGGCACCGCGGTCCCCGTGGTCGCCCTGCGCGGCAAGGGCACGCTGCGGCTGCTCGGAACGACTCCGCTGAAGAGGTCGACGTTCATCCTGTCGCAGTCGCCGGCCCGCTTCCTGCTCGGAGTCGCCCAGCTGGGCCTCGTGGTCGGCGTCACCGCGGTGCTGGGCTACGTGAGTCCCGCGGCGATGCCCCGGCTGATCGTGACCGCGCTGCTCGGGCTGACCATGCTCTTCGCCCTGGGGTACCTCATCGGCTCCCGCGCCTCGAACGCCGAGGCCGCGACGACCATCGTGTCGCTGCTGATCCCCGTCGCCCTGATGCTGTCCGGGTCGATCATCCCGCTGAGCGTGTTCCCGCCGGAGGTCTCGGCGGTCGTGAGCTGGCTGCCGACCACGGTGCTGGCGAACGCCCTCTCGGTGGATCTCGTCGGTGCCACCGACGCCGCGAACGTCTGGGTCGCCTGGGGAGTGATGGCCGGAGTGGCCGTCGTCGCCGGAGGACTCGCCACGTGGCTCTTCCGCTGGGACCAGGGGGAGAAGCGATGAGCCTCCTCGAGTCCGCCGCCCGCCCCGACCTCGCCCCCGCCACCGCCACCGCCTCGAAGGAGAGCAGCGTGACCGCCCCCACCGCCGCGCCCCTCGGCGCCCAGCACGACCTCGGCCGGCTCGCCGACCTCGACCGCCTCGTCGGCCCGTTCGGAGTCGTCAACGGCATCGACCGCCTGCCGAACCAGCCCGGAGAGCCCGGCTTCCCCATCTACGTCGCCCAGATCGGCGATCTCTCGCCGCTGAACGACACGGTGCGGGAGTCGACCGGCGGCCGCTCCACCCGCGGCCAGATCGACGGGGCCGGCGGCGCCCTCGATCCCGAGAAGGCCTCCCGGCTCTGCCTCGCCGAGGCGATCGAGCGCTACGCCTCCTGCTTCGTCGAGGAGGACCAGCTGATCTGGGCCTCCTCGGACGAGCTCGGCGAGCAGGCGATCGACCTGCGCCGCTTCCCGCAGTGCTCCGAGACGGAGCTGCGGAACCCGCGGTCGATCCACGCTGCGGTCGACACCGCCGCCCCGCTGCGGTGGGTGCGCGGCTGGTCGCTCACCCACGGACGCCCGGTCTACGTGCCGGCGGTGTCCACCTGGCTGCACATCCCGGCCCGCACGATGGCGGAGCGGTTCACGATGCCGATCTCGACCGGCTGCGCGACGCACACCTCGCTCGCCCAGGCCGTCGTCAACGGACTCGGCGAGGTGATCGAGCGCGACTCCATCGCCCTGACCTGGCTGCAGCGGCTCGCCCTCCCGCAGCTCGAGATCGACGTCGACGACGAGCGGCTCGCACCGTTCCTCGAGCGCTACCGCACGAGCCACGTCCGCACCCGCTTCTTCGACGCGACGACCGACGTCGGAGTGCCGACGTTCTACTCCATCGACGTCACGCCCGAGAACCGCGTCCTCGGCCAGCTGGTGATGTGCAACACGTCCCTCGATCCGGTCGACTCCGTCGCCAAGATGCTCCGCGAGTCCGCCTCTTCGAGGATCGCGATGCAGGCCTCCCGCGGCCGGCCGGACGACGTCGACGAATTCACCTCGGTCTTCCACGGCGCCAGCTACATGGGGCAGCCGGAGCGGATCCGGGACTTCGACTTCCTGCTCGAGTCCGTGTCCTCACGGCGGCTGTCCGAGATCCCGTCGCAGCTGACGGGGGACACCGAGGGCGATCTGCAGGGCATGGTCGACCGGCTCGCCCGCATCGGAGCCGAGGCCGTCGTCGTCGAGATCACGACAGCGGAGGCGCGCGCCGCCGGGTTCCGCGTGGTCCGCGTCATCGTCCCCGAGCTCATGCCGCTGTCCTTCGTGCACACGGGCCGCTACCTCGCCCACCCGCGTCTCTACGACGCCCCCGTCGCGATGGGCCACCCCGCCGCCGACGAGGCCGGCATCAACCCGCTCCCCCAGCCGTTCGCCTGACGGCACTCCCGAAGGGAAACCACCATGAGAGTCCACCTCCTCGCCGCGGGCGACGCGGCCGTCGCCGTCGCCGACCGACTGACCACCGAGCTGCGTGCCCGGGGCGACGTCACCCGCACCGACGTCGTCGCCGGCGGACGGGGGACGGACCCCGCGCACTGGCCCCACCCGGACCTGCGCATCGTGATCGCCTGGCGCGAGTCCGCCGCCCTCCTCGAGGCCGTCGACCGCTCCTCCGCCGAGACGGGCACGCCGTTCGCCCAGGCCGTCTTCACCCACCCGCGGCTGCGGGTCGGCCCGACCGTCGTCCCCGGCGGCTCGGGGGGCCCTGCGGACACCGTCGGAGGCTGCCAGCGGTGCTTCGAGAAGCGCCAGCGCCAGCACGACGCCGGGATCGACAAGGCCCGCGCCCTCTGGGAGCGCTACGCGGCCGACGAGACGGCGGGACCCACGGGGTTCCTCCCCCACCACGTCTCCCTCGCCGCAGCCCTGCTCGGCCTGGTCGCCGACGCCGCCCGGGAGGGACGCATCGCCGACGAGCGCAACATCGTCCGCACCGCGCACCTGCTCAGCGGCACCGTGCAGCGCACGGAGCTCATCCCGGTCCACGGCTGCCGGCGCTGCGGGGTACCGCGGCCCGACTCCTCCTGGATCGACCTCGCCGCCGAGTTCGGCCGGGCGAGCACCGCCGCCGTCTCCGCCGCCGTCACCACCGCCACCGTCACCGAGAGGAGCACCGCCCGTGCCTGAGAACGCCGTCCTCGCCGCCGACGCCATGGGCGTCGCCGCCCTTGCCGACCCGCAGTTCCGACTCCCCCGCCTGCCCCGCCTCGCCCCTGGCCTGGTGGTCGTGCCCGGCGAGGACGGAGTCCTCGTCGAGGGCGGCCCCACCCGCCAGCTCCTCGGCGGGCGCGCCGCCGCCGACGTGCTCGGCGCTCTCCTCCCCCTGCTCGACGGCAGCCGCACCGTCGAGGACCTCGCCGGTGACACCGGACGTCCGCTGCGCTCCACCCACTCCGCGGTCGCCTTGCTCTACGCCAGCGGTCTGCTCGAGGACGCCGACGGCGAGCCCGCCCCGGCCGATGCAGATCCCGCCGCCCTCGCCTTCTACAGCCGCTCCATCGACTCGACCCGCGTGAACGCGTCGGGAGCCGAGACGGTGCGCCGCCTCCGCTCGGCCCGCGTGCTCGTCGACGCCGGCCCGACCGCCGGCTCCCTCGCCGAGTCGATCGTCGAGGAGCTGCGCCGCACCGAGATCGGCGACGTCGAGCTCGCGGTGCCGGGAGCCGCGCACGCGGTCTCGGACCGCACCCTCATGGTGCTCGTGGGCGACTCGAGCGAGCTCCGCCGCCGCGCCGACAGCGCCGCCGAGGCGGGCATCGGGGTCTACCCGGTGCGACTGCGCGGCCGCTCCCTCTACTCCGGCCCGTTCGTCGATCCGTCCTACACCGCGCGGTTCGACGACCTGGCCGACCAGATCGAGGCCGAGCCGCACGACGACCCTCGAGCCGCCGACCACCCCCTGGCCGCCGCACTCATCGTCGGCGACATCACCGCGATCCTGGCGCGCGTCGGCACTGCGCCGTCGCAGCAGTCGCTGGTCCGCGTCGATCTCGGCACCCTCGTGCAGGAGCGGCTCGTCGCCGTCTCGTCCACCCCCGACGGCATCCCGCTCGCCTACGCCTTCGAGGCGTCGACCGCCTTCGCCCCGCGGTCGCTCTCGTCGCCCAAGGACCACCAGGTCCACTACAAGCAGTCGAACATCCTGCTGCAGCGCGAGTCGAAGCGCTGGCCGAGCGCGGTCGCGTCGCCGCTCGCCGAGCGCACGGCCCCGCCTGCCGCACCCACCGGCGCGCTGACGGCCGGCGTCCTCTCGGACCTCGTCGTCCGCACCGCCGGCAACCGCGAGAGCGGCACTCCCCGCGAGGGGAAGGTCCGCCGCTGGGCGGCCTCGGGCGGCAACCTCGGCTCGGTCCAGATCACTGTCCTGGTGCGGCGCGTCGAGGGCCTGGCATCGGGCGTCTACGGCTACCAGCGCGGCGACGACACGTGGGCGCACCTGCCCTGGGCCGATCCGGAGGAGTCGCCCGCCGGCGCCGATCCCGCGGCCGACGCCGTGATCGTGCTGACCGGGGCCCTGGGCCGCGTCGCGTCGAAGTACGCGGCGTTCGGCTGGCGCATCGTGCACCTCGACGCCGGAGTCGGAGTGACGCACCTGCGCCTCCTCGGCGCGGCGCACGGCCTCGACGTCCGCGTCGCCCCCGCGTGGGACGACGACGCGTTCGGCGGGCTCCTCGGCATCGACCAGGACCTCGAGCCGATCACCGCGGTCGTCTCGATCACGGGCACCGCCACCAGTACCGCCACCAGCACCGAAGGGATCCGACGATGACCACCACGAGCGATCCGATCGCGTTCCCCCTCGACGTCCCCCGCCCCACCCCGGTCGGCGGGCTCCGCGCCCAGCACGCCATCATCGGCGACCTGCAGCGCTCGGTGCGGCTCGGCCCGGACCAGCTGCGCCGACGCCCGACCGCGGGCGCCGGCCGCCGCCCCCGCGTGAGCGGCGTCCGCCCGACGGCGCTGCCCCGCGTGGCGGTCCCCGCGGCCGTCCCGGAGCCGGTCCTCACCCTCGACGAGGTTCTCGCTCGCCGCGAGTCGGTGCGGTTCCACTCCGACGTCCCGCTCGATCCCGCCGTCGTCGCCCGGGTCGTCCGGGCCGGCCACGCGGCGGATGCGGCGGCGTGGCCCGACGAGGTCGCCGCAGGCCTCGGCATCGAGCTCCTCGTCGCCGCCCGGCGCATGACCGGAGCCGCCCCCGCCGTCTACCGGCTGGCCGGAGACGCGTTCGAGCCGCTCGCCGACCTGCACGACGAGGACGCGGACGACCTGGTGCTCCAGCTCGAGTTCGCGGCCTCCCCCGTGATCCTCGTCGCGATCGCCCCGTTCGCCGACGCACTCGAGCGCTGGGGGGACCACGGCGAGCGTCTCGCCAACACCCGCGCCGCAGCGGCCGTCTCGGCCGCGCTGCTCGAGGCCTTCTCCCTCGGCCTCGACGGGAGCCCCTTCGCGGGCTTCCTCACCTCTGGACTCCGCCGACTCCTCGACGTCGACGGCTACGCGAACGCTCAGATGTTCGCCGCCTCCCTCGGCCACCGCGCCGGGGAGGACATCACCGACGCGGACACCACCCGGTAGTCCGCGCTCCCCCACCGGCTCGACACCCGCGCCGCCCACCGAAAGGACCGCACCATGACCCAGACCCCTTCGCACGACGACGACCTCTTCTCGGTCGACATCGAGGGCCTCGAGATCGGCGAGCTGCCCAGCGACGCCGCCCTCGCCTCGCTCAGCTCCGATCCTCCGCCTCCTCGGCCTCCTGCCCCGCGTCCTCGGCCTCGAGCCTGGGCACCGTCGGTTCCTGGGGCTGAGCCGCCGGCTCGCCCCTCTCCCACCACCACTCACTTCTCCCCACTACGGAAGGACACCACCATGACCGACGACCAGGGTCGCGACGACCTCACCGCACAGGACCTCGACGGCGACTTCGCGATCGACGAGCTCGACGGGCAGACCGCCCTCGGCACGTGGGGATCGGCCGGCACCTTCGGGTCCGCCTCCTGCCCCGGATCGACCGCCTCCTCGGCCGGCTCCGCCTCCTCGTTCGGCTGATCCGGTCCGAGCTCGAACCCCGGCTCCGCTCCCGGAGCCGGCCCACCGCACCACCCTCATCCGCACCACCCCTCGCACCACCTACGGAAGGACCACGACCATGACCCAGATCCCCGGCGAGAACCAGGACCTCTTCGCACAGGACCTCACCGTCGACGAGCTCGACAACCAGGTGGCGGCCGGCTTCACCACCGCGGCGTCGTTCGCCACGGCCGGCTCGGCCTCCTGCCCGGCCTCCTCGGCCTCCTCGGCCGGCAGCTTCTCCAGCGTCGGAGACTGACCGCCGCGGCGGTGCGGGACGCGCGACGGGAGGCTCCCCTCCTCCGCGCCGTGCCCGCACCGCCGGCACCCACACCGTTCTCTCCTCCCATCGTCACCGCCCGGAAAGCGAGGCCCCCTGTGAGCACCACGGCCCCTGCGCGTCACCTCGCCCCGCTCGGCGAGGACGCCCCTCTCGACTGGTTCCTCGGCTCCCGCCCGGAGCTGCGCGCCGACGCCGAGCTCCTCTCGGGGCTCGACGACCGCCCCTTGCTCTTCCTCGCCGACTCGGGCCGCTACGTCGCCCTCGGCCGCGAGGTCGTCCCCCTGCTCTGCCACTTCGACGGCGCGACGACGGGCGACGAGCTCGTCGAGCGGATCCGGGGCGAGCGCGACGCCGAACTCGTCGCCGACCGGCTCGCCCGCCTCGCCCGGAGTCTGCGCCAGGCCGGCGCGCTCGTCGAGCCGCCCGAGCGCATCGGCGGCCGCCGCGGCGTCGCCCGCTTCATGCGAAAAGAGCACCTGCTCCGACTGCCCCTCACCCGCAGCGTCGACCGCCTGCTCGAGCCGGTCACCGCCCCGCTGCGGGCGGTCCTGGGTCGCGTGCTGGTCGGTCTCTGGAGCGCCCTCGCCGCCGTCGGTCTGGTACTCGGCGCCGTCGCCCTCGCCACCGCGGGCGCCGGCTGGGCGATGCCCGAGCACGTGTGGGTCGTGTACCCGCTGCTCTTCCTGCAGATCGCCGCCCACGAGACCGCGCACGCCCTGGTCTGCCAGTACCTGCGGGTGCCGGTGCGCGAGGCCGGCATCGGCCTGATGCTCTACGTGATGCCGGTCGGCTACGTCGACCGCACCGACGCCTACCGCGTGCCGGACCGGCACGCCCGCGCGTTCCTCTCGCTCGCCGGTCCGGTCAACGACCAGCTCTGGTTCGGCGCCGCCGCGATCGTCGCGATGACCGTCCCCGGCGAGATCGGCGACCTCGCCTTCGTCCTGCTCATCCTGCAGGCGCTGCTCACCGTGATGAACCTCAATCCGGTCACGCCGTCGGACGGCTACCACGCGGTCTCCGCGCTCGCCGGCGAGGTGAACGTGCGCGGCCAGGCGCTCTCGTACCTCACCCACCTCGTGCTGAGGCTGCCTCTGTCGCCGGCGCTCCAGGCGGTCTCCCCCGCGCGCCGCCGGTTCTACATCGGCTACGCCGTCGGCTGCCTCCTGTTCCTCACGCTCCTCGTCGCGGGCGCCGCCCGGAGCGTCACGACCCTGCTGGGAGCACTCTCATGACGATCCTCACCGCGTCCCGCCCCACCCCGACCGGCGCCCCCGCGAGCGCGTCCCTCCGCATCGACCGCGTCGCCGGACTGGCCGTCGAGCGCGTCGCCCTCGGACTCGCGGAGGCCGACGCCCTCGCCGCCCGGCTCGACGACCTCGAGCAGCTCCTCCTCGCCGAGGGCGAGCGGGCCGGCGACGCGCTGCACGCCCTCGTGCCGCTCCTCGACGACGATCGCGCCCTCCGCCGCACCGCTCTCGCCGTCCGCCGGCGCACCCGGTCCGAGGCTCCCGGGCCCGACGAGCGGATCGACGCCCTCCTCGTCGCCCTCTCCGCGCACGGGATCGATCCCTCGCCCCTTCGGCAGTGGGCCGCCCTCGCCGCGGAGCACGCCGCGCTCGCGGTCGAGTACTCCGCGGCCGTCTCGACCGGCGTCGCGGCCGCCTCCCGCCGCCTCGAGGCGCTCCGCGAGGATCCCGAGCTGCTGACGGCGATCGCCGACGCGAGCCCCGACTTCGCCGCCGCTCCCGGACGCGACCCCCTGCTGCCCGGGCGGCACGCGGGTCGCAGCCTGCTGGCGTACGCCGGACGCGCGGCCCGCAAGACCAGCCCGTTCGGCACCCTGACGACTGTGGGCCTGGCCGGCGACCCCGCGCCCCGCGCGAGCGCCGTCGCCGTCACCCACGCGTACGCCGCGGCCTGGCTCGACGTCCTCGCCCGCGACGAGCGCGCGGCCCACGCCTTCGAGGTCGAGCCGCTGGACACCGGCGGCCTCGACCCCGCGAGCGAGCCCGTCGGTGTCCCGGCGCTCCTCGAGAGCCCGGACGTCGTGTGGCGGCGGACGCTGCGCGTCCCTCTCCGCGGCGGCGTCCTCGAGCGCCTGCAGCCGCTCGGACGTGTTCCGCTGCGGGTCCTGCTCGGCGCGATCGGCGGCGACGACCCCTTCGCCTCCTACGTCCGCTTCCTCGACTCCGGGCTCCTGCGCGTCGTCGCTCCCTGGTCCTACGGCGAGCGCGGCGGCCTCGATGCCCTCGCGGCCTGCCTCTCCGTCTCCGCTCCCGCGCACCCCGCCACCGCGCTCCTCACCGGCATCGCCGCCGACGCACGCCGGGTGACCGCGCTCGAAGGCCGCGAGCGGGGCCGCGCCCGCGCCGCCCTGCGCGACCGCGCCGAGCAGAGCCTCCGCGCTGCCGGAGCCGACCCGGCCCGCAGCCGCTTCGAGGTCTACGTCGACGCCGCCCCGTCCGCCGCGGTCGCCGACCCGCCGCCGGGCATCCGGAGCGAGCTCGAGCGCTACCGGGCCTCGCTCGGCCGCCTCGTGCGCCGCTCCCCCGCCTACGACGCGCTCGTCGCCGCCTTCGTCGCGGCGCACGGGGTCGGCGGCACCGCCCCCTCGGCCTGGCGCTGGCTCCTCGCGGCCGGCTCCGACGAGGCGCTGACCACGGCCCTCGCCACCGCGCGCCTGCGAGCGAGCGACGGACCGGACGAGCGGCCGCGCGGTCGGTCGATGCCCCGGCCCAGCGCCGCCCTCGCGGTGCAGATCGCGCACGGCGACGAGCCGCTGCTCGTCGTCAACCAGCTCCTCGGCGGCCAGGGCGGACTCGTCTCGCGCTTCGCCCCGCTGCACGCGGGCCTCGCTCCACGCCTCGCCGCCCGCGCCCACCGGCTCGCCGCGGGCGCCCTGCCCCTCGAGATCGTGCCCTCCTGGGACGTCAACGGCATGCAGTCCGCGGCGTCCGGGATCCTGCCGCGACTGCGCCTGCCCGTCGACCAGCCGGTGGCCGGTACGCCCTCCGGCGACGTCGACCTGGCCGACATCGCGCTCCATCACGACCCGGTCGGCGACTCGCTCGAGCTCCTCGCTCCCGGCGGCCGGGCGATCGCGTTGTTCTACCTCGGCCTCGTCCCGTCTCACCTGCACAGCGGAGTGGAGCGCCTCCTCACCGTCCTCGCCGACCCGTGGCTGCTGCCGCGCGCCGGCGCCCCCGCCTTCGCCTCGCTCGCCGACGCGGAGCAGGTCGTCGCGACCCCCCGGCGCGTGAACGGGAGCATCGTGACCCGCCGCGCGACCTGGAGCGTCCCGCGGGCCGCCCTGCCCGCGCCGACGGCGGACGACGCCGAGCTGCTGCGCTCCTTCGGCCGGTGGCGGCGCTCCCACTCACTCCCGGACGAGGTCTTCGTGCGCTGCGTGCGGCAGCACTTCCCCGCCGACCCCGTCTCGCGGAAGCCCGTCCCCGTCGATCTGCGCAGTCCCCACTCGCTCCGGATGCTCGCCGCGCTCGTCACCCCCGACGTCGCGGGACTCCGAGATCACCGAGGCCCTGCCCGCCGCCGGGCAGCTCGGCCACGTCGACGACGAGGGCGGCCACCGCGCTGTCGAGCACCTCCTCCTGCTGGAGTGGGACCGATGAGCCGCCCGATCCCTGCGAGCCGCGCGATCCCCGAGAGGAGCAGCCGATGATGATCACCGCCGGATCCGCTCCGCACCCGGGCGCCGTCGCCGCGACCCCGCAGTGGTGGTACGCCTGCCTGTACACGGGCGGCGTCGAGGGCGGGGACGACGTCATCGCCGGCCTCCTCCCTCCGCTGCTCGCCGAGGTGCGCGTGCTGGGCGCAGGCCGCTGGTTCTTCCTCCGCTACTTCGACGAGACCGGACCGCACCTGCGGCTGCGCGTCTTCGGACCGGGCCGCAGCCTCGACCGCCTCGTGCGCTCGATGGCCGACCTGGGCGCGCACCTCGAGCTGATCGCGACGCGGCCCCGGCAGCGCGTCGTCGAGCTCGTCCCCGGAGCGACGGCCGCCGTCCTCGGCAGCGCCTCCCGCGCCGTGGGCACCCGCCCCGCCGTCTACGAGCCCGAGATCGACAAGTACGGCGGGCTGGACGGCGTCGAACTCGCCGAGCAGCTCTTCGAGTTCTCCTCCGAGCTCGCCCTCTGGGGCGTCTCGGCCCACGAGAAGGGGGCACGCCGCGACGGCCTCGCCGCGCTCCTGCTCGCCGACACCGCCGGCGCCCTCACCTGGGGTGCCCGCGCCGACGCCTGGCCCGCCCGCGGCCGGACGCCGTGGCCGCGCTTCTGGGCGACCCACACCGACTGGTGGACGGGGGCGGTGACCGGCGACACCCGGTTCCGCGATCGCCTCGAGGAGCACGCCGCCGCTCACCGCGGGGCCGTCGCCGAGCGGATGCGCAGCACAGCCGCGGACCCTGGAGTGGAGGCGTGGCGCCGCCGCTGGTTCCGCGCCGTCGACGACTACCTCGCCGCCGCCGGGCACCTGGGAGTCCCCCGCTCGCCCCAGCACCTGGCCTTCCACCAGAACCACATGCTCATGAACCGCCTCGGCTACCTGCCGCGCGAGGAGGCCCTCCTGGGCCTGTACGCCCGCGACTGGATCGCGTCCGACCTCCGGACGCCTCCCTCCACCCCCGATGAAAGGACGACCTCATGACCTCCTCCACCGTCTCCTCCCCCTCCCGCACCGGGCGCGCCGTCGCCCTCGCCGCCGCCGGCGCTGTCGCCTGGGCCGCGCTCGGCGCCCTCCTGATCGCCGGAGCCGCGATCCCGGGCCTGATCATCGCCCTGGTGCTGATCGGAGTCGCCGCCACGAGCCTCACGATCGTCCGGGTCGTCCGCTCGAGCCCCGCCTCGCGCCGGACCGGCCTGGTCGTCGCCCTGCTCGCCCCGGTGATCGCGATGGCCGCGATGACCCCGCTGTTCGCCCTCGCCGGTCCGCTCGTCTTCGGCATCGTCGCTCTCGTGCTCGCCGCGGAGCTCGTGGTCCTCGCCGTCGTCGTGCGCGGGTCGGGACGGCGCCATGGCTGAGCGGGAGCCGGACCGGGACGAGCCGGAGGACGAGCCCGAGCACTCGGCTCCCGACACCGACGGCTCCGAGCGCTCCGCCGACCCGGAGCGGGCGGCCCGCGCCTGGGCCGCCCGCCTCTGGCCCCGCTGACGCCCGGCCCGCGACTCCCGCGGCCGGGCGTCGCCGGCGCCCCGTAGGATGCTGGCGGGGTAAGCAGGAGCAGGGGGCCGTGATGCTGAGCGAGAACGCCGTCGGGCTCTATCTGTACGTGTCCACGCGCGCCGATTGGACGCTCGAGGGCGCGTCGATCGACCTCGGCGTACGGATCCGCGACCTCGAGTCCGCCCGCGATGAGCTGCTCGAGCGGCGCCTGCTGACGCCGCTGCACGACGGCGGCGCAGCACTGGCCACCAATGCCCCCGACGTCGCGCTCGCCGAGCTGGTCGACGAGGACGAGCGCCGCATCCAGGAGCTGCGGGCGGGCGTCGCGCACCGCCGCAGCGAGCTGATGGCGCTCCTGCCCGCCTACCGCGAGGCCCGCGACGCCGTCGGCACCGCGTCGCAGGTCGAGGTCGTCGAGGACCCGGACACCGTCATGCGCCTCCTCCTGGACGTCGGCCGGAGCATCTCGCGCGAAGTGCTGATCGTGCAGCCCGGCGTCAGCACGAGCGTGGAGCGCCACGAGGAGAGCAACGAGAAGGACCGCGAGCTGCTCGCCCGCGGCGTCGTCCGCCGCACGATCTACCACGACCGCCGCCGCGACCACGTTCCCACCCAGCGCACGATCGCCGAGCTCGAGCCGCTCGGCGCCCAGTTCCGCACCCTGCCGATCGTCCCGTTCCGCATGCTCGTCTTCGACCGCCAGCTGGCTCTGGTGTCGCGTCAGCGCGACGAGGACGACCGCGCCGCCCTCGTCATCCGCTCCCCCGATGTGGTCGCCGCCTTCGTGCGGGTCTTCGACGCCGCGTGGGAGTTCGCCTCGCCGTTCAGCGCCGCCGCCGACTCGGCGCCCACGGTGGTCGGCGGACCGGACCTCTCCGCTGTGCAGTCCGCGATCCTCGCGGGTCTCGCCTCGGGTCTGACCGACGAGGTCCTCGCGAGCCGCCTCGACATCAGCGTCCGCACCTGCCGCCGCCACATCGCGACCCTCTTCGAGATGCTCGGAGCCGAGAGCCGCTTCCAGGCCGGCGCCCACGCCGTGCAGCGCGGCTGGCTCTCGGCGAAGCCCCTCCCCCTCCGCCGCGCGAACGGGCGCGATCCGGCTTCCCGGCTGAGCCCTGGTCCGGGTGGTCCCTCTAGATCGCCCGCTTCTCGAGGAACGCCAGCGCCCGCGTCCACGCGTCGGCCGCCGCCTCCGGAACGTACGTGCCGTCGTTGGAGTCGTTGAAGAACGCGTGTCCGGCGCCCTCGTAGACGACCACCTCGACGTCCTTCCCGGCCGTCGCCTCGCGCACCCGCGGCACCTGCTCGACGAGCGGCGCGTCCTGGTCGCCCACGAACGCCAGCACGCCGACCTCGAGCGCGGCCAGCTCCTCGTCGGACGCCGTGACGTGCCCGTAGAACGGGACCGCCGCCGCCAGCCGCGGCTCCGCGAGCGCGAGCGCCCAGCTGAAGGTGCCGCCGTAGCAGAACCCGGTGACCGAGACGCTCGTGACGCCGTCCTCGCTCAGCAGCCGCGTGACGAGCGCTCGGAGGACCGCGATGCTCCGCTTCGCGTGCTCGGGAGTGAAGACGGGCGCGAAGAAGGTGCGCAGCTCGACCTGCCGCGGCAGGCGCCGCACCGGGTGGTCGTAGTCGGCCCGCTGCTCGGTGTCGAGCTGCTCGAGCAGCCCGCTCTCGGCCAGCAGCTCGGGCGCGACGACCCGGAACCCCTCGGCCGCGTACCGGTCGGCGACCGAGCGGATGTGCCCGTCCACACCCCAGACCTCGTGGATCAGGATGAGGGCGCGCTCGCCGTCCCCGCTCCGGTACAGGGGGACGTCGTGGTCGGCCAGGGTCCAGGTCTCATCGCTCGTGGGCATCCCTGCACGATAGCCGGGCGCCCCGAGAGGGGGACGCGTGCTTCCTGAGCGGCGGTCCTGCTTGACTGGGCGCATGTGTGAGGACCAGCGACGAGGCAAGGCGTTCCGCGTGATCGCGACGACCGCGGGAGTCGTGACCGCGATCGTGGTGGGGCACCTCGTGGTGTTCCTGCTGCTGGAGGTCTGAGTGACTCGCAGTGCCCACGCCGCGCTGGTGGTCTGGCTCCTCCTCCTGACCGGCCTGTTCGCCGTTCCGGTGGCCGGCTCGCTCTACCAGGCGCGGGATCCGCAGTACACGTGCCTGGTCGACCGGCAGGCGCCGCCAGCGAGCGGCGTCGACGAGGGGTGGATCGTGCGGGGACGGATCACGCCGTTCCCGCTCGGGTTGGAGTGCACGTTCCTCTCTCAGTCCGGGGAGGAGATCGTCCTCGGTCCGGGCTGGCTGCTGACGCTGTTCGCCGGCAGCGCCGGCGCCTTCGGCGTCGCGTCGATCGCTGCGGCACTGTGGTCGCCTCCTCGACCGGCGCCGAGGGCGCGACCGACCGCCGCAGAGGGCGAGCGGCGCTGAGCGGAGGGGGACGCCGTCCGCTCGGGATCCCTCCACTCCGGGCGGGGCGGTACGGTGACCGCATGGACGACGACGAACGCCAGAACCTCGTGGCACGCGTCGAGATCCTCAGCGCCTGCATCGGAGTCCTCTCGGACCCCGGGAGGCTGGTGCGGGTGTGCGCGGACGTCTCGGGAGGTCGCGACGACGAGAGGGCGGCCGTCGCCGCGGAATTCGGTGTCGGCGGCGTGGTGGCCGACGCGATCCTCGACCTCCAGGTGAGGCGCTTCACGCCGAGGTCGATCGAGCTCCTGCGGAACCAGCTGGCCGACGACGAACGCCGGCTGGTCGAACTCGACCGGCAGTAGGAGGATCCCCCGCCGGACGTCCGCGGGAGCCCCTTCCGGGACGGCGCTGCCCGCCACAGGGGACCCTTCACCGAGCGCGCTGAAAGGGGGGTACCCGATCTGGGGGTGACGGTGCTCGGGTGCGTCACACTGAACCCGTGGAGTACCGCGTCCCCTGCGCCCGCCGACCGGACCGTGCGGATGCTGCACGGCACGGACGTCGGCCCGCGTCACGCTGCGCGGTGGCCGTTCCTCCGAAACCCCGCACGACCGAACGCCCTGGAGCACCCCGTGACCGACCTCGAAGACACCACCTCCGACGCCTCCGGCCCCTCGCGTCGTCGCATCGCACAGGCTGCGGGCTGGTCGGTGCCGCTCGTGGTCGCCGCGGTCGGTGCGCCGGCCGCCCAGGCCAGCACTCCCCCTGCGGAGCCGTTCGACGGGCTCACGGGAACCTGGAGCACCCCGGTGCGACAAGCGGATCGCATCGGAATGGCGACCTTCACTCTGATCAACACGTCGAGCACGGTTCTTCAGCTCGACAATCTTCTCTTCCTGCCCACGGATCCCAATGGGGGGATCTACATCATGCTCGGGACGTCGAGCAACTGGTCGACCCGTCGTACTTCCAGCGTCTCGGATGACGTCACGTCCGCTGCCCATGTCCGCGGTCGTGGACTGTTCCAGCCCGGGCAGGGGATCCAGGTCAACTGCTACATCAACTTCCCCGGCGCGTTGGTGAACAGCACGACCGTCGTCTCCGTCACGCCGGACGGCTACACGGACACGCCGGTCTCCTTCGCGTCAGTCACATTCGACCCGATCAACTACTAGAACCCGCACGCATGGCGACTCACGGCACGTCGCTCGTCATCGAAGGTCTCGGACAGCGGATCGAGGTCGATCACCGGTCGCTGAACGGAGTCGAGCAGGCGGTGCTGGAACGGCTGTGGAGCCGTACGACGGTCACTGGCGGGTCGAGTGCCGCCCGCTCCCGCTTCTCGCTGCATCGCGCCGATACTCCCTTCGAGCACGACGCCGCCATGGCGATCGCGGAGGTGACGCTGCGGGCGATCGAGGCCGCGCAGGGCTCGCTCCTGATGCTGCACGCCTGCGCCCTCACCGACCCCACCGGCGCTGCCATCGTGCTCGTCGGCCCCTCCGGCCGGGGGAAGACCACGGCCGCCGCGACCCTGGGCCGCTCCTATGGATACCTCACAGACGAGACCACCGGCATCACCCCGGACGGACGGATCCTCCCCTACGAGAAACCCCTCCTGATCCGCACTGCGGAGGGCATGCCCAAGCGGCCCTTCTCCCCCGACGAGCTCGGCCTCCTCCCGGCACCCGCCGACCCGCGGCTGGCCGCGCTCGTGATCCTGGACCGCGACCCGTACCTGATCGGTCCGGCGCAGCTCGAACTCCTCGACCTGGCCGACGCGATCCCGCTCCTCGTCCCCGAGACGAGTGCGCTGTCGGCGCTCGAGAACGGCATCCCGACCCTCGCCCGCCTCGCCGCCGGCATCGGCGGCGTGCACCGCGTCCGCTACCGCGACGCCGAACAGCTCGTTCCGATCGTCGCCGGCCTGCTCGCGACACCGCCGACGACGGAGGACCGCTGGTCGGAGGTCCCCGCGCGCAACGCGGTGACGGACGGGCAGCGCGTCATCGTCCTCGCCACCGGCACCGTGCACGTGCTCGACGGGATCGCGGCGACCATCTGGCAGCACCCGCACGCCACTGGCGCCGAGCTCACCGCGGCCGTCACCGCACACCACGGGCACGCCGACGACGCGTCGAAGCGCGTCCATGACGCGGCGGCGTCCCTGGTCGCGCTCGGGCTGCGCGACGAGGAGTAGACACGAGCGACCGCCGCCCCAGCGACACGACGTGACCGCAGAAAGCGCGCGCACCTCCACAGCGCGAGCCGTTCGCAGTCGCACCGCTTCCCCGCACTCCGCGGACAGCGCTCGTCACGCGGGCGGCCGGCAGCGCTCGGTGGAGGGTTCTGCCAGCGGTCCGTGTCGCACGGTGATCAGGTCCGCGGTGCCCGCCGGCTCTGCCGTGCCTCGCAGCCTCGGCTCGACGAGCGCGACCGCGGTGGCGCCTAGGAGGCCACTGAAGCGACTCCTACCAAGTCCGCAACGTCAGCGGCGGGAAGGAGAACGGCGGGACGGCGCCTCCGTTCCAGTACTCGCTGACGACGGGTTCCAGGGCGACGCTGCCCGAGCGCGCGACGAACACACCGAAGACGACGGACTGCCCCGGCTGGAGAGATGCCGTGCCTGCACGCCACGACGAGATCCTGATCGGAGGCGACGCCGCGGAGCCCCGATCGAAGGAGTCGTTCGAGGACCGCCACCCCACCGCTCCCATCGTGAGAGTCTGCTGATCACCCTCATCGATGTTCGAATGGCTCAGAGTGATGCCGTTGAACAGCAGACCGGTCGTCGCCGTATTCGTGACGGTGAGATCGACACGGGTGACACCGCCGAGGTTCTGCGGTGCACCCCACACCCCCGACAGCCCGTCGAACGGAGCGGGCGGCGTCATGGACGCCTGCGCGACGGGAGCACCGACGGCCACGATCGCGACGGGGGCGGACCACGCTGCAGCCGCGGCCACCTGACGGCGCGATGGACCGGAAGCAGTGACCGTCGAGTCGTCGGGCATGATGAAGGGCTCCTCAGGGACGGATGCGCGGCCAGGACGACACGTCGCACGCCTGACGTGATCAGGATGACGCATCGGCGCTCCTTCCTCCGTGACTCGGGTACCCCCACTTCAGCGCGACGCGCGCTACGGTCGCCGCACTCAGGCACCCAGGCGAGGGTCGACCCTCCGGGGGAGCTCTCGTCACGTCACGAGATCCGACGCGTCACCGACGTCACGACCGGCTAGCATCCGAATGCCGTCGACCTCCGGCGCCTCTGACCGAAAGAGCACCAGTGCCTCGCCGTCGCCGCCTTCCTCTGCTCGTTCTCACCGTCACGGCGGCGCTGCTCGGCGGTGCTGTCGCGCCGCTCGCCTCCGCCGCGCCCGACTCGACGGTCACCGACACCGTTCGCCTGTCGGCGCCGCGTCCGGTCGACGGCCGGACGGTTCCCCTCGGAGACGCCGTCGGCGCCGTCGACGGGAACTACTCGTTCGTCCCACGGGGAAGGACCCCGCGGCGGGCACCGCGTCGGGGACCATCACCATCTCGGGATCGGTCACCGTCGCCGACGGGGCCGGCGGCAGCGGGGCCCTCCCGTTCGGCGTCCAGCCCTTCGTGTCGCTGTACAACTGGGACGGCTTCCAGATCCGGAGTTCGACGTCGGCGGACTTCTCGTTCTCGGCGCCGGCCGGTGCCACCTACTTCCTCCTCGCCGGTGCCGGATTCGGGCAGCCCTACGCCCGGACCTGGTTCGGCGGCACGCCGATCCCCGCGCGGTCGCCGGGGATCACGGCGAGCACGACCGACGCCGACATCACCCTGCTGCCCGGAGGTTCGGTGACGGGGACCGCCGGCGCACCCGCTGCCGCGACCGGGACGCGCCCCTACTCCGCCGAGGCGTGGCTCCTCGAGGAGGGCACGGACTCCGCCTGGCCCATGGGCTCGGGATACATGAACATCCAGGGAGGCGGAACCTCGCCGTTCCAGATCACGGGCCTGCCTGCGGGGCGCTACCTCCTCCGCGCACTGGAGAGCACGTCCTCGACCACCGCACCGGCGAGCGCCGACACCTTCTGGCGGGCCTCGGAGGACGCGACGACCGCCACGCCCGTGACCGTCGGGGCGGGAACGACGACCGGCATCGACCTCACGCTGCCGGCCTACGACTCGACGACGGCCCGGATCGCGGGAACCGATCGGTACGCGACGTCCGTCGCAGCGACACGCAGCTTCTTCACTCCCGGCATCCCCGTGCTCTACGTCGCGAGCGGTGCGAAGTGGCCCGACGCGCTCAGCGCAGGGCCGGCCGCTTCGGTGCAGGGCGGAGCGCTCCTGCTCACCGACCCCGACGGCGTGCCCTCCGTGGTCCGCGACGAGATCGTGCGCCTCGCGCCGGAGCGGGTGGTCGTGGTCGGCAGCCCCGCCACGGTGAGCGCCGCCGTGTACGACGAGCTCGCCGCGCTCACCCCCTCGATCCGCCGCATCGGCGGAATCGATCGGTACGAGACGTCGCAGCTCATCGTCGCGGACGCCTTCCGCGGCGAGGACCGTCCGGAGGTGTTCCTCGCCACCGGCAACGACTTCCCGGACGCGCTCTCGATCGGCCCCGCAGCCGGTCGACGCGGCGCACCGGTCCTCCTCGTCGACGGCAAGCGCGACGCCGTCGACCAGGGCACAGCCGATGCCCTCAGGCGGCTCGACGCGGACCGCACCGTGCTCCTCGGCCTCGAGCCGTCCATCTCGGACGGCATCAGCCTCGACCTCGTCGGACGCGGGCTCGCGGACGATCTGCGCCGCATCGGCGGCGAGAACCGCTACGACACCAGCGGTCAGATCAACGCGTTCTACGACGGCGGGGCGCTGGCGACCAGCGCCTTCCTCGCCTCGGGAGAGGGCTTCGCCGACGCCCTCTCCGCCGGAACCGTCGCCGCGGCGATGGGAGCGCCCATCGTGCTCAGCCGCCCCTCCTGCGTCCCGCAGCAGGCCCTGACCGCTCTCGCCGTCAAGCACCGCTCCGACCTCTACCTCCTGGGCAGCCCCCTCACCCTCTCGGAGGCGGTAGCGCGCGCGACCCCGTGCTGACGGGCCGGCGCTGAGCGCTGATCCTCCTGCGCTCGCACCGGACTCGTACCTTCGCAACCGCAGACCGGCACCGACGTCCGCTCGATCCGCGTCGACGGAGTCGGCCGCGCAGCGGTGCAGCGCCGGTCGGCGTCGGAGGAGACGGTGCGAGCGATCCCCCGTTCTCCTCCCGCGATCCGAGAGCGTTCCCGCACGCGCGATCGATCGGTGACGACCCTCGACTCGATACGCTCAGCAGATGACCGACCCTCGCCCCCGTCCGTCACGACGTCGGTGGCCGGTCCTCCTGGCCGTCGTCGCGGCGGTGCTCGTGTATGCGACGGTCGTGCTGCTCTACGCGAGCGGCATCCGGGAGTCGAGCGAGGGCTGCGAGACGGTCATCGCGGGCGACGACCCCGTCACGGTGAAGCTGCAGCCGGCGGAGGTGAACGCGGCCCGTCAGCGGCTGGAGTTCCAGTTGACCCTGGTGCCGTCGGAGGGGCTGACCTCGTCCGACGGGTACACGGCCGACGAGACGATCAGCCTGGTGACCTTCCCGGTCGACGGGCCGAGCGTCCTGACGTTCCCGGCGGGCGAGGTGCTGGACAGCTCGGTGCAGTCGGACTTCGCGGAGGGGACCGTCGAGGAGTGGCCCTTCGACAGCTACCGGGCCGACCTGACGACGTTCGCCTTCCTCGGGGAGGACGATCACGACGACCACGAGCACACCGCGGTGCCCACGCAGGTCTGCCTCGACGACTCCGTTCCCGGGTGGCATCTGGACACCGTGACGGTCGACCGTCCCGGCAACACCGTCCCCACGGCCGACGGCGATGAACCGCTGACGTCGGTGGTGATCACCGCGACCCGCTCGGCGAGCACCGTCGCCTTCGGGATCGTGCTGCTCGGGCTGATGGCGGTCACCCCTGTGCTGGTCCTGTTCGTCGCCATCAGCGCCTACACCGGACGCCGGAGGGTGGAGGCGACCCTCACCAGCTGGATCGGCGCGATGCTCTTCGCGGTCATCCCGCTGCGGAACTTCCTTCCCGGCGCCCCGCCGGTCGGCTCCTGGATCGACTACCTCGTCGTGCTGTGGGTGATCGCGGGGCTCGTCACCGGACTGGCGATCTACGTCCTCGCGTGGAACCGCTGGGGTCACGGCGCCTCCCGGAAGCGGACCGACCCCGCACCGGACGGCCCCTGAGTCGCGGGTACCGGTGCGCCGACGGCTCTCCGTGGCGAGTGGGCGATCCGCGGCTCCCCGACTCCACTCCCGGCGCCTAGTGTTCGATCATGGATCCCTCTAGAGCAGACGACCCTCAGCCCGAGTCCCCTGAGGTGATGACCCAGTACCAGGACGGTGTCGTGACCATCAGCACGGAAGGCTCCGGGCGGTTGCGGGTCGTCCTCAACGGCTCGGTCCTCTTCGACGGCACCGTGGCCGAGGACTGAGACTCCAGCGGCAGAGTTCGCGATCCGACAGCGGCGCTGCCCTGGCGGGCGAGGCGACCATGTGGAGACCCACGAGCACCGGACCCGTCATGGCACCGGCCGAGCCGCTGGCGACGACAGCATCGGCGCCTACGGGCAGCGCGCGAGGACGGACCGGCGCGTCAGGTCTCGTGGGAGAGCCACTCGTCCGGGGTGGCCCTCCGCCGCAGGTCCTCCTCGTCGCTCCTGGCCTCGTCCTCGGCTCCGCGCTCCCAGAGTGCTCCCTCCACAGCCGACTCCGCGGCGGTCCGCACGTCGGCAGCCGGATCGTCCAGCAGCATCCGGGGGAACCAGCCGGGCAGTCCCGGCCGGTGGAGAGCAGTCCAGCGCACCAGAGCCGATCGGTCCTTCGCGACGAGCAGGAGGTGGTCGTCGTCCGGGAAGAGCAGCCCGACCTCGACCGCCATCGCTCGAGCCCGACGGTCACCGTCTCGGAGCAGCCTGTCGAAGTCGGCGCGCCCCGCACGCGGATTCGTCGTGCACAGCGCACGGACGTCGGGTGCCTCGTCTGCCAGCAGCAGCTCGAACAGGTCGCGGAAACCGGTGCGCCGCGCCATCGCTTCACGGGTCGAGGGAAGCGGATCGCGGACCAGCGCCTCCTGCGCCTCCCGGGAGAGCTCTCGCTCGCCGACCGAGAAGCGCGATGCCAGCTCGTGCCTGACCCAGGGGTCGGCCGAACCGAGGAGTGCCGCTTCCAGCCAGGGGCGAGGAACCGCCGTGCCCGCGGCCGAGAGGCGCACCAGCTCGTCCTCATCCGTCAGCAGCCTCCGCAGAGTCGCGTCGTCGACCGCACTGTCGCCCGCGACCGCGCGACGGACGCGAGGCGACGCGTGTCCGTCGAGCGCCTGCAGTTCCTCAGCCGAGGTCACCGTCGAGACGCGGTCGGCCGGCCTGGCGATCCCGTCCTCGACCGGAGTCACGGTCTGCGCTCGTCGTCGACCATCACACGTGGATCCTCTCATCCGGGGTCCCGCACGGCCGTTCCGGTTCCCCTGCTCCGACTACCGCCGCCGCAACGCTCGGTACAGCGCGCCGATGACGACCAGGACGCCGATCCCCACGAGGACCCAGGTCCGCGGATCCTCGTCGACGCCGGTGCACACGCCCGGCGAGTCCGCATATTCCGCGCAGCTGCCCGAACGGTCGCCGGCGAGGAGGACCACCGCCAGGAGGGCGACGAACGCGAGCGCGAGCCACCACCCTCGAACGCGACGCCGGACCGATGCACCCATGACGAGACTGTACGACGGCGGCGCCTCCCGCTGAGGGCCGGCCTGGTCGACAACGTCGATCCGCGTCACACTGATCGCATGAGCATCCGGATCGCCGCTGTGCCGTTGCTCTGCGCCGTCGCCGTTCTCAGCGGGTGCGCCTCGGCACCCGTGGTCGACGGCAGCGTCGTGCCCACGGAGGGCACGCGCCGTGAGCTGACCGCACGCGCCTTCGTCCTCGACGACGGCGACGGGGCGGAGCTCTGCCTGGGCGCTGTCGGCCAGTCCCTCCCACCCGCGTGCGGTGGACCGACCATCACCGGGTGGGACTGGGACGACGTCGAGGGAGAGGAGAGCCTGTCCGGCAGCACGTGGGGCGACTACGACGTCGTCGGGACGTGGGACGGCACCTCCTTCACTCTCACGCGCACACCGGTCTTCTCGGACCCCTTCGCTCCGTCGACCGCGACGCCGCGGCCCGAACCGACGCCGGGCGACCCCTCGAACGCCGACGCAGTCGCGCGGGCCATCGAGGACTACTCGAACGCGATGGGTACGGTGACGGGTCTGCTCGGTCTCGGTGAGCATCGCGGCCGAGCGTGGGTCGTCGTCGTCCACGACGACGGCACCCTGCAGGCCGAAGCGGATGCCGAGTACGGCGACGACGTCGTCGTGATCGAGTCCCGCCTGCGCCCGGCAGCCGTCGAGTGACGGCGGTTCCCGGGGGTCGTCGGTCCGGGCGCTCGCTCGCGACGTGAGAGCACTGCCGGCCGTCGCCGCGGGCCGGGCCGCGTCTCTTGACACCGTCGTGGAGCGCTCATCATCATTCAGGGACGACCGGCGGCGGCGGGCCACCGGCACCTCGAGGGAAGCGGCGCACCGATGCCCACCATGATCTTCGTCAACCTGGCCGTCAGCGATCTCGCCCGGTCCCGGGCGTTCTACGAGTCGCTCGGATACTCCATCAACGAGGGGTTCAGCGACGAGAACGCCGTCAGCGTGGTGATCAGCGACACGATCGTCGCGATGCTGCTCACGCGGGAGTTCTTCGCCGAGTTCACCAGCAAGCCGATCATCGACGCCACCACCTCGACCGAGGTGCAGCTCGCCCTCAGCGCCGACAGCAGGGAGGAGGTCGACTCGCTCCACGCGAAGGCCCTCGCCGCGGGCGCGGCACCCGCGGGCGAGCAGGACCACGGCTTCATGTACTCGAAGAGCTTCGACGACCTCGACGGCCACCACTGGGACTTCGTCTGGATGGACCCGGAGGCGGCCGCCGGCGGCGCTCCGGAGGTCAGTCTCGACGAGATCCGGCAGAACACGACGCACAGCTGAGCCGACCCCTCGCGACGGCGATGCGGAGAATCGCGCCGTCGGGTGAACGCTCGCGCCTGCCGGGCAGTACCTCCCTGCGAGTCGCCGATCTCCGGCGACCGAAGCGTCAAGGAGTACACCATGAGCAGGACTTTCTCCGTAGGTATCACCGCCGTCGCCGTGGCGGGCGTGCTGGCCGTGGCGCCCGTCGTCGCAGGTGCGAGCAGTGCCGCTCCCGCCGCAGCCAGCAACGAGTCGCGCAGCGCCTCGGTCAGCGCCGCCGACAGGGGTCTGGTCGACGCCGCCCGCTCGGTGGCGCGCACGCTGCGCGTCGTCGGTCTCGCCGACGGCGGCACCGGACTCGTGCAGTTCAACCCCACCAAGCCCGGCACGGTCACCGGCCGGGTCGCCGTCAGCGGGCTGACCGGCGGCGACACCGCCTCTCGTCGGCATCGACTACCGCGTTCAGGACGGCAGCCTCTACGGAGTCGGGAACTCCGCGGCGAGCGCCGGCGTCTACTCCCTCGACGCGAAGACCGGAGTGGCCACCCCGGTCACCCGGCTCACCGTCGCGCTCAGCGGCACCAGCTTCGGCGTCGACTTCAACCCCGCCGCCAACGCGCTCCGCGTCATCAGCGACACCGGCCAGAACCTCCGTCAGCCGTTCGCCACCCCGGGCGCCGCCACGGTGTCCGACGGCGCGCTGAGCTACGCCGCGCCGGCCGTGGCCACCGGCGTGAACGGGGCCGCGTACACGAACAACGATCTCGACCCGGCGACGGCCACCACTCTCTTCGTGCTCGACACCGCCCTCGACCAGATCGCGATCCAGTCGCCGGCCAACGCGGGCTCGCTGGCGCCGACCGGGAAGCTCGGAGTCGACGCCGCCGGCGTCACCGGCTTCGACGTGTACTCCGTGCTCCGCGGCGGCAGCTCCGTCGCCTCGATCGGCCTCGCCGCCGTCAACGGGTCGCTCTACGAGGTCGGCCTGCTGAACGGCACCGCCACCTCGCTCGGCACTCTCGGAGCGGACGTCACCGACATCGCGATCCCGCTCGTCCAGCGCTGACGCGCCGGACCAGCCACCGCCGACCGGCGCTCCTCCGGGAGTGCCGGTCGGCGTTCGCGTCTGCGCGGAAGAGCTGCCCGTCGCGCGCGGGCACTCAGACACGTCGCGAGATGGCAAGGGTCGGTGCCGGGAGCCCGTCGCGGCGCGGGTCCTGTCGATAATGAGGAGGAGGGGGTGGTCGCGATGAGCGCAGTGGACGGGTCGGGTGCCGACTTCCTGGACTTCTCCCCCCGCTGCTCCCGGAGTGCCCGCCGACGTCACCCCGCTCTTCGCGTGCTCGACGTCGGACCACGACGGCGGCGGGAGCGTCGCCATCACCGCCGACGCCGTCTACCTGGGCGAGGAGAGCGGGATCCTCCGCATCGGCGCGGGCGACATCCGCAGCTGGTCCTCCGCCGCCCGCGGCAGGATGTTCGCGCTGACCGTCGAGAGCGACGTGGCGCACCGCACGCACCTGTTCTCGCAGTTCCGCACGGCGACCGTCCTCGCGATGACGAAGACGATCGGCCCCGAGGGCGTCCTGCTCCGCGCGGCGTGAGCGTCGCCGGGTCCTCACGTGTCCTCGCAGCGAAGCCGCCGCGGGCGTTCTCAGGTCGAGGCGCCGCATCCGTGGGACCCTTGCCCGTGATGAACGAGGACGCCGACCGTTTCGTGCGCTCCGAGATCGCCGGCAGCGACTTCGACGAGGCCCTCTCGCTCCTGCAGGGCGAGTACAACGGCGGCGGATTCACCGCCGGGCGGACCGGCGAGGACTTCTCCTACCGCTACACCTCCGTCGGAGACGACGAGCTGACCCTCCGCGGCAACCTCTTCCGCGGCTCGATCCGCGGGACGATCCGCACCGAGGGCGAGTACATCGTCTCCTGGATCACCGCCGGCTCCGGAGCGCTGGACCTCACCGGCGACGCCGTGCGGCTGGACCACGGCCGACCGGCGATGTTCGTCGCCGGCCGACCGGCCGAGTTCGACTTCGCCGACCACCGGCAGAACCTGATGCACTTCGACGGCGAGTTCCTCGAGAGGGTCGCCGCCGAGCACGAGGGCTCCGCGGGACCGCTGCTCTTCGACACCCGATCGCACCCCACCGGCGAGGCCCTGCAGCGCTGGGCCGGCACCGTCGCGACCGTCGCCCGCGTGATCCAGGACCCGGACAGCCCCGCCCTCCTGCGCAGCGAGGCCAACCGCTCTGCCGCGATCGCCCTGCTCGACACCTTCCCCCACATCGGCCTCGCCGTGTCGACGCCGCTCGCGCTGCCCACGAGCGACCGGCTCCGCACGGCGATCGAGTACCTGCACGCCCACGCCCACCTCCCCGTGCGGATGGAGGACGTCGCCGCCGCCGCCGGCCTCAGCGTGCGGGTGCTCCAGAGCACGTTCCGTCGCGAGCTCGACGTCACTCCGCTCGACCACCTCCGCCGCATCCGCCTCGATCGCGTGCACACCGAGCTGCGCGCCGGCGAGGCCGGAACGGTCACCGTGGCCGAGGTGGCGCACCGGTGGGGCTTCGCGCACCTCGGACGCTTCTCGGCCTCGTACGAGCGGCGCTTCGGCGAGTACCCGAAGAGCACGCTCGGCTCCGACTGACCGCCGCGGAGCGATCCGCACTGCGAGGCTGGTCCTCCACTCGCCGGGCGGCGACCGAGCACGGTCGGGAGTCGGGGTGCCGTCATCCGCTCGTGCGGTCGCGGGCACCCCGACGGGCGCTCAGACCCGGGCGGTGCGCCGACGGGCGATCAGGAGTGCGCCGCCAGCGGCGAGCAGGACGCCGGCGCCGAGCAGCGGTGCGGAGGTGCCGGCTCCCGTCTCGGCGAGGCGCGCTCCGGTCGTGGCCGCGGTCGGGCGGGCCGACGGGGAAGCGGCCGCCGGCGCGGGCGGCACGGCGAAGTAGCCGGGGGCGCCGTCGACGAAGTGGACGTAGAAGGCGTGCTCGAGGTCGGCCTCGCCCTCGGCGCGGGCGATGTACTCGGCGAAGACGAAGTACGAGCCCGGGGACACGGCCAGCGGGATGTCGCCTCCGTCGGCGAACTCGGCGAGGTCGTACCAGCGCGAGGTCGGAGGCGTGTAGTCGCCGTCGGTGTCGAGGACCGCGGTCGCCACCACGCGGATCTCGCCCGAGACGACGCAGTCGCGGATCGTCAGGGGCTCGAGGTGCACGACGAGGCCGCCGGGCGCGACGGCGGTCGTCCCGACCGGCTCGGTGGTGGTGGCGCTGGGAACGCCTCCGAGGTCCTCGAAGCAGGTGTCGTCGACGGGCGCCGGGGCGGCGGTCGGAGTCGGCTCCGCCGGTGCGGTGGCGGGCGGCGTCGCGACGGGTGCGGCGGTGGGCGTCGGGGTCGCGGTCGCGGTTCCCGTCGGAGTCGGAGTCGCGATCGGCGTCGCAGACGATGTCGGTGCCGCCGTCGGGGTCGCAGTCGCAGTCGCAGTCGCAGTCGCAGTGGGCGCCGTGCTCGGGGTCGTCGAGGCGCTCGCCGACGGCGCGACGATCAGCACCCCTCCGAGAGCGAGGCTGGAGGCCGCCAGGACGGTGAGGAGGGAGCGCGCCGAGCGGGCGCGGGAAGAGGGAGCAGGCACGGTGGTGTCCTTCATCGAGAGGTGGGTCGTCGGTCGAGACGCACCATCGTTTCCCCCGGGCGTTCCTCTCGATTTCTAGCAGTCCGCCGACAGCGCCGACAGCGGGCCGGGACCGTGGAGCGTCTCCTTCTCATAACGGTCCGTCGCCGCGTCCGACCGGGCGTCCCCGCGGGGTCTCAGCGCGGCGCGGCGGAGGCGAGACGGGAGCGCAGCCGCAGGATCGCGTCGCGCAGCCGCGTCTTCACGGTGCCGAGCGGCAGCTCCAGGGCGCGGGCGATCTCGGAGTGGCTGCAGCCCTGGACGTAGGCGAGCACGAGCACCTCGCGCTGGACGCGGGGCAGCGCCCGGACCGCGGCGGCGACGGGCGCGAAGACGAACCGGACGTCCCCCTGCTCGGCGGTGGCGTCCCGCTCCGGCCGGTAGTCGAGAGTCGCGAAGGCGTGATCCCGCTCCCGCGACGACCGGGTGGCGCGCACGCGGTCGATCGCCCGGCGACGCGCCATCGTCGAGATCAGGCCCGCGCGGTCGGGATCGAGACGGCGGGCGTTCTGCCAGACCTCGAGGAACACCTCCTGCGCCACCTCCTCCGCCTGGGCGCGGTCGCGCAGAACGGAGTGCGTGATCCGGAGGACCTGCGCGGCGGTGAGAGCGTAGAACCGCTCGAACGCGGCGGTGTCGCCGTCGGCGATGCGAGGGATCAGGTCGCGGATCGCGGTGGCGTCAGTGACGCTCACCGCCGACCTCGTCGTCGATGGAGCACCCGCTCAGCATGTCAGGGCGCCTCGCTCGACGGCGCCGTTCCGGCCGTCGCGGACCGGTCAGATGTCACCCCCTTCCAGGGGGTGACACCACCGGCCGCGCGTGCGCGGATCGAACGCGCGGACCGCCGTGGTCCTCCCCTGACCGCTCCTTCTGGCATGGTGCGTCGTCCCCCTCGACGAGGACACTGGGTCGTCGCCCCTCGACCCGCGGATCGGACCGTCATGCTCACCGGACTCAGCGCCTTCCCTCTCACACCTCTCGAGGACGACGCGGTCGACGAGCGGGCGTTCGCCGCTCTCGTCGAGCGCCTGGTCCGAGCGGGGGTCGACTCGATCACCGCTCTGGGCTCGACCGGCTCCTACCTCTACCTCGACCGCGAGGAGCGCCGCCGCGTCGCCGCGTCCGCCGTCGCGCACGCCGGAGCGGTCCCCGTCGTGGTCGGGATCGGCGCGCTGCGGACATCGCAGGTGCTCGCCCTCGCCGAGGACGCGCAGAACGCGGGCGCGAGCGCGCTGCTGCTGGCTCCGGTCACCTACCAGCCGCTGACGGACGACGAGGTGTTCGGCCTGTTCGAGGACGTCGCCGGGCACGTCTCCGTCCCGCTGGTGGTCTACGACAACCCCCGCACGACGCACGTCACCTTCAGCGACGACCTCTACTCGGCCGTCGCTCGACTCCCTCACGTCGCCTCCCTGAAGATCCCCGGCGTCCCCGCGGGTCGTGAGGCCGCGGGTCGACGGGTGAGGACGATCCGCGAGCGCGTGGGCGCCGGGGTGACCCTCGGAGTGTCCGGCGATCCCTCCGCCGCTCTCGGGCTGAGCAGCGGCTGCGACGCCTGGTACTCGGTCCTCGGCGGAACACTCCCGTCGCCCGCGCTGACGATCACCCGCGCGGTGCAGGCGGGCGATGACGCTGCCGCGGCGGCGGAGTCGGAGCGGCTGCAGCCGTTGTGGGACCTGTTCGCGGAGCACGGCGGCAGCTACCGGGTCATCGCCGCGATCGCCGAGCACCTGGGACTCGTCGCGGTGGACAGCCTGCCTCGCCCGGTCCGCGGTCTCGACGCCACCGGCCGGGTGCGGGTCGCGGAGCTGGTGACGACGCTGGGACTCGACGGGCGGGGCGAGTGACGGCTGTCGTGCACCGGATCGGGCCGGTCCCGCCGCACCTGCCCGATCCCGGGAGGTGAGGGCCGGCCCGAGGGGACAGCAGAGGGGGTGCGCCTCGCGGCGCACCCCCTCCTCGGATCAGCTCAGTCGCGTCAGTTGGCGACGCGCAGCGTGATAGCGGCGCTCGTGGTGACGTTGCCGGCCCTGTCCTGCGCCTTCGCGGTCACGGAGTAGGAGCCGTTGGGGTACGCGGACGAGCTCGCCGAGAGCGTCCACGAGCCGTCGGCCTGCTTCACTCCGTTGCCGAGCTTCGTGCCGCTCGCGTAGAACGCGACGGCGGTCACTCCGACGTCGTCACTGGCTGCGGCGACGAGGCGGATCGTCCCGGTGACGGTCGTCCCCGAGGCGGGGGACGTGATCCGGACGGTCGGCTTCACCGTGTCCACCGGCGCGGTGGTCGCGGTCGCCGTGGGCCGCGGGGTCGCGGTCGCGGTGGCCGTGGGCTTCGGAGTCGCGGTCGGCGAGGGGGTCGCGGTCGCCGTCGGCTTCGGAGTCGCGGTCGGCGAGGGCGCGGGCACGGAGCCGACGGGGATGGTGCTGATCGCGTAGCCGAAGTACTTGCCGGCGGTGGGACGGGTCGGGTCGCCCTGGAAGGAGCGGCCGCGCTCGGTCGCGGCCTTCGCCTGCGCGATGACCTGGCTGCGGACCTGCGCGGGCGCCTTGCCGACGCAGGATCCTCCGGAGCTGAGGCAGTCGAGGACGACGCCGCTGACGGCCGCGGCCGACATGCTGGTGCCGGACTGGACGTAGGCGTAGCCGCCGCCGAGCTTGGTGGTGTACGGGCACATGCCGGGAGCCGCGATGGTGTGCGCCTGGTCGGCCGCCGTCGCGTAGTTGCTGTTGATGGCGACCGTGTCGTCCTTGGTGGTCACGTTCGCGCACGGCACGGCGGCCAGAGAGCCCGGCTTACCGTCGTAGTTCGCCATGTTCGTCGCGGTCAGGACCTCGTCGTAGGCCGCGGGGACAGCGCCGGCGAGGCTCTTCGGGGTCGACGCGTTGCCGGCCGAGCTCACGATCGTGACGCCCTTGCCGACGACCTCGCACACCATCTGGTGCATGACGTCGTTGTTCGTCCGCCCGCAGTTGTTGTCGTCGGCGCCGACGGCGGCCAGGGACATGTTGACGACCTTGATGTTGCGGGACGCGGCGTTCTTCGACACCCAGTCGAGCGCGCAGACGATGTTCTCGGCGGTGCCCTTGTTGTTCGCGTCGAGGACGCGGATCGAGTAGATCGGAGCGCCCGGGGCGACTCCCACGGTGCCGATCCCGTCGTCGTAGGCGGCCATGTAGCCGGAGACGGCCGTGCCGTGCCCGTTCGAGTCGGACGCGGTGCCCGACCCGAAGCAGTTGACCTGCTCCTTGAGGTTGTAGTCCGCGTTCGGGTTCACACCCGAGTCGATCACGGCCACGGCGGGTCCGGAGTAGTTCGTGACTCCGTCGCCGGCCCTGACCGGGGCCTTGTCCGCCTCGGCGGTCAGCACGTGCGAGGGCAGGGTCTGCGCCTGGCCCTCGACGAGGACGTCGGCCGGCGCGACGGCCACCACGCGGGGGTCGGCCTCGAGGAGCGCCTGCTGGCGGGCGGTGAGCGTCGCGGTGAAGCCGGCGGTGCCGCCCTCGTAGGTGACGAGGTCGCTGACACCGAGCGCGGCGACGACCTCCTGCGACACGGCACGCGAGTCGACGGTCACGAGGTAGCGGCCGGCGTCACCGGCCTGGGCGGGCGCGGCGCCGGCGAGAGCGAGCCCCGCACCGACGGCGAGAGCCGTGGTCAGGACGCCCAGGCGGCGGAGGAAGGCGCGCGCGGGCGGCGCGCTCGGGGACGAAGAAGACAAGGGTTCCATCGATTCTGTCGGCGCGACGGCCGACCGGTCGGTGCTGCGGCTCTGGCCCGCGCGCCGAAGGGCGTCGGCGTCGCGGGACGGGACTCGGTCAGGGTCGAGGAGCGACGGGACGACAGCGGCGAGGAGCACCGCTTCTGCACCGACCCCACGGCGCCGCCCTCGATCAGGACCGGGATGCTGACAATTTACCGAAGAAGGACGACTGCCGGATAGAGCAGTACTGTCCCCTCTAGCGCTGACACGCCGTGGGAGGTGCTCAGGCTGTCGGCGCGACCCCGCGCCCTCGAGGATCGGCGAGGCCCGGAGCAGCGCGCGGATCCGGGGCTCCACGTCACGACCGGCGCCCTCTTGCGGACATGTCTGCAAGAGGACACCTCGACGGCCTCCTCCCGGTGACGCACGGCCCTACCGTGAACCCGTGACCCGAGACTCCGACGACGCCCCCGCCCTCCCCCTCCGGGCCCTCGCGCCGCCTGGTCGCCCAGTCGTTCGGCTGGTCGGCACCCCTGATCGTCGCCGCCGTCAGCGCACCCGCCGCGCAGGCGAGCACACCGCCACCGACGGCGTTCGAGGGCCTGGTCGGGACGTGGAGCACGCCCGTCCTGGACGGGGGACTCGTCGAGACGGCGTTCACGGTCACGAACACGGCCACCGAGACGCTGGTCGTGAACGAGATGGTCTTCACCGCGTCCGAGCCCGACGCGGCCCGCCCGATCGTCGTCGGAGGGCCCCGCGACTTCCTCTGCTTCGTCGGCCCGTCGAGGGCGGCCGCGGGCGGGGACGGGCGCTACGAGCCCGGCCAGAGCCTCGTCTTCACCTGCGTGCTCGGCCGGAGGAACGCCGACCGGACCGAGGTGACGGTCGAGGCCTACGAGTCCGGCGTCCCCACTGCGTTCGCCGTTCTCGTCCTGCCGTCCGGGTTCTGACCCACCGTGTTCCGCAGCCTGCGCCGTCACCCCGGCGCGAGGCGCCGTCGGGCTCCCGATCATGCGGAGGAGGAACCCGCCCGACCTGGGGAGGAAGGGTGGTCCGCGACGCGATGCGCCCCTAGGTTGGGGGAACTCAGCTTCGCACCCCACCGAACTCCCCGGAGGAACGCCATGGCCACGACACACGCTCTGCGACGGACAGCGCTCGCGCTGGTCGCGGTCGCCTCCCTCGCCGTGGCGGGTGCCGCGCCGGCGTCCGCTCTCGACACCCGCCGCCTCCCCTCGCCCGAGCAGATCCGCGACTACCTCGGCGGCCCGGTCGTCGCGCCCGCGACCTCGGTCGGCTACGGCGGAGCGGTCTCGTCGGTCGATGCGCTCGCGAGCCGGGTCGGGCTCGAGGTGCTGAAGGCCGGCGGCAACGCCGCGGACGCCGCCGTCGCGACCGCCTCCGCTCTCGGCGTGACCGAGCCGTACAGTGCCGGCATCGGCGGCGGCGGGTACTTCGTCTACTTCGATGCGGCCACCGGCGCGGTGAGCACGATCGACGGTCGCGAGACCGCGCCGGCGGGCATCACTCCGGACGCCTTCCTCGACCCGGCGACGGGCGCCCCGTACCGCTTCTCCCCCGAGCTCGTCTCGTCGGGCGTCTCGGTCGGAGTCCCCGGCACGGTCGCCACCTGGGACACCGCGGTCGACCGCTTCGGCAGCCTGCCGCTCCCCGCCGTGCTGGCGCCGTCCATCGCGCTGGCCGCGAAGGGCTTCCCGGTCGACGAGACCTTCCGGAACCAGACGCTCGACAACCTCGAGCGGTTCCAGGAGTTCCCCGACACGGCCGAGCTGTTCCTCCCCGGCGGTGACGCTCCGCGCGTGGGCAGCACCTTCCGCAACCCGGATCTCGCCAAGACGCTGGCCGGGATCGCCCTGCGCGGTCCGAGCGCGTTCTACGAGGGTCCACTGGCCGCCGAGATCGCCGACACGGTGCAGAACCCCCGCGTCGCCGAGGGCTCCGCGCTCCCCGCTCCGGCCGGCTCGCTCACCGAGGCCGACCTCGCCGCCTACTCGGTGCTCGAGCAGGCACCCACCCGCGTCTCGTACCGCGGGCTCGACGTCTACGGCATGGCGCCGTCCTCCTCCGGAGGAATCGCCGTGGGCGAGGCGCTCAACATCCTCGAGAACCACGACCTGGGCGCCGAGGAGACGGGCAGCGCCCTGCACCTCTACCTCGAGGCGTCCGCCCGCGCCTTCGCCGACCGGGGCGCCTACGTCGGCGACCCGGCCTTCACCGATGTCCCGACCGGCACTCTGCTCAGCCAGGAGTTCGCCGACTCGCGCGACTGCACGATCGACCCGACGACGGCCTCGGTCCGCCCCGTCGCCCCCGGCGCTCTCGACGGGTCCGGATGCGCCACCGCCGCCGCAGTGCAGGAGAGCGACACCGAGAACATCTCGACCACGCACCTCTCCGTCGTCGACAAGTGGGGCAACGCCGCGTCCTACACGCTCACGATCGAGCAGACCGGCGGCTCGGGGATGACCGTCCCCGGACGCGGGTTCCTCCTCAACAACGAGCTCACCGACTTCTCCACTGTGTACGTCGCCACGGATCCGAACCGCATCGAGCCGGGCAAGCGCCCGCGGTCGTCGATGTCGCCGACGATCGTGCTCGACGACGGGAAGGTGAAGTTCGTCGTCGGCTCGCCCGGAGGATCGACGATCATCACCACGGTGCTCCAGACGCTGGTCAACCGCATCGACCTCGGCATGACGCTGCCGGAGGCGGTGGCCGCACCCCGCGCCTCCCAGCGCAACACCGCCTCGACCACGGCCGAGCCCGAGTTCATCGAGGCGTACGCCGACGACCTCGCCCCCTTCGGGCAGCAGCTGACACCCTCGGGCGACTCCTTCACCTCGGCCGCGCAGATCGGCGCGGTGGCCGCGATCGAGGTCGACCCGTCGGGTCTCATGACGGCAGCGGCCGAGCCCGTGCGGCGCGGCGGCGGCGTCGGCCTCGTCGTCGATCCGGCGGAGTGACCACGGGCCGTGCCCTCGCGCGGGGCGACCGCGGTGCCGCGAGACCGGCGCCGCGGAGCTCCTCGCGGACTCGCGCGAGGCGTCGACGGATCGCAGGAGCGGCCGCACTGCTGGCCGGTCTCGCCCTCGCGACGGCCGGCTGCACCGGAACGACCGCGGCCGCGTCCTGCGCGATGCCGGAGCTCGAGCTGCGGGAGTCGGCCCTGCACCCCGGCGGCATCGTCCGAGTGCACGCCGACTTCATCCACGAGACGTGCGAGGACACCGGAGGTACGAGCCGCGCCGCCTCGGACGTCGCGGTCACCCTCACCCCGTCGGCCATGGGCGACGAGATCGTGCTGGGCCGGCCGGCGCCCGAGGGCGAGCGCTCCACCGTCAGCGGCTCCTTCGACCTCCCCTCCGATCTGCCCCTCGGTGCGGCCGTGCTCGCGGTGCGCACCGGGAGCGGTGACCGGATCGACGCCGAGCTGCCGATCGAGATCACGGAGGCTCCGGCCAGCTGAGGAGCGCTCGGGATCCCCAGCGATCACGAGGGCCGACGGCGCTGCGAGGCAGGGGGCGGCGCGAGGCGTTCGGGGATGCCCGTCCCGCTCTTGCGCAGGCACTTGCATTTTGCAAGCATGACTCCCATGAGCCTCTTCCTCACCTGCCCGGTCGAGAGCGTCGAGCGCGCGACCGCCTTCTACACCGCCCTCGGCTGGACGTTGAACGCCGAGATGTCGGACCACAACGTGTCGTGCTTCTCGATCGCTCCGGAGCAGTACGTCATGCTCGGCAGCCGCGAGATGTATGCGGGCGTCGGCGGCACCGAGGACCTGATCGGCGGCCCCGGCACGCCCTCGAAGATCACGGTCTCGTTCGATCTGCCCAGCCGCGAGGCGGTGGACGAGCTCGTCGAGCGCGCCGCGGCCGCCGGTGGGCGGGTCGGCGACACCGACGACTACCCGTTCATGTACCAGCGCCAGTTCGACGACGTCGACGGCTACCACTACTCGCCGTTCTGGATGAAGCCGGACGTCGATCCGACCGCATGAGCGACCTCGCCGCGGCTCTCGAGGCCGTCGGCGCCCGATGGGCCCTGCTCATTGTGGAGCGGCTGCTCGACGGGCCCCAGCGCTACGGCGACCTGCAGCGCGACCTCGGCGTGCCGACGAACATCCTGGCGACGCGCCTCCGCGAGCTCGAGGCGGCCGGCGTGCTGACCCGCCTGCCCCTGCGGCACAACACCCGCGCCTACGCGCTGACCGACCGCGGGCTGGCGCTGCGCGAGGCGATCACCGCGCTCGAGAAGTGGGGCGCGGACGAGAACGGAGCCTCGACATGACCGCACTCCCCGCGATCGGAGCCCCCGCACTTCGAGCGCTCGCAGCCGTCGGCATCCGCACCCTCGAGGACCTCCGCGGACGGGATCTCGCTCCGCTGGCGGCGCTGCACGGAGTCGGACCGAAGGCGATGCGACTGCTCACCGAGGCGTGCCGGTCGTCGAGCGGGGACATCGTCCAGTCCTACTCCGCCCGCGCCGAGGAGTACGCCGCGCTCTTCGGCTCGATGTCCTCAGTGCACCCGTCGGACGAGCACCTCGTCTCGTCGTGGGCGCGGAGCGTGGAGGGACGCCTGCTCGACGCCGGATGCGGCCCCGGGCAGTGGACGGCCCACCTGGCCGAACGGGGCCTGGACGTCAGCGGTGTCGATCGCGTGCCGACCTTCATCGAGCTCGCTCGGCGGGCCCACCCGGAGGTGCCCTTCACCGTCGGCGACATCGACGCCCTGGAGGAGAGCGACGGCGCCCTGGGCGGGGTACTGGCCTGGTACTCGCTGATCCACCACCGCCCGAGCGCCCTCCCGCGCGCACTCGCCGAGTTCGCGCGCGTCCTCCCGGCCGGGCGGCACGCTCCTCGTGGGATTCTTCGCCGGTTCGGAGGTGGAGGCCTTCGACCACGCGATCACCACAGCGTACCGATGGCCGCCGGAGGCACTCGCGGACGAGCTCCGTGCTGTCGGCTTCGAGGTCCTCGAGACGCACACCCGCACAGCGGAGGCGCCTGGCCCCCGTCCCCACGGCGCGATCCTCGCGCGGCGGAGTGCCGACGGCTGACCGCAGGTCGCCACCGGAGTCCGGATCACCCCGCCTCGTCACAGCGGCCTCGCCTCGCCGAGGCGGCCACCTCTCGCGGCGCCCCGACACGTTCGAGTGCTCAGAAGTCATCGCCCTCGAGCGCGAGACTCCAGAAGTCGTCGTACTCGAGCTCGAGTACGACAACTCTTGGAGGGTCGCCGGGCGAGCGCGCGCCGACCGCTCAGCCCTCGGCGCGGCGCAGGATCAGGTTCGTCATCACCTGGCTCATCACCGCGACGCGATCCTGGTTCAGCAGCTCGATCCGGGTGCGGACCACACCGCGATCGGGCCGGGAGGCGGAGCGACGCGCCTCGAGGACCGTGAAGCGGGCGCGCAGGACGTCGTCGGGCCGGACCGGCGCCGACCAGCGGAGCTCGTCGACGCCGGGCGAGGGCGATGCTGGTCGCCTGGTTGAGGTAGGACTCGACCAGCATCCGCATCATCATCGCCGTCGTGTGCCAGCCGCTGGCCGCGAGCCCGCCGAGCGGTGTGCTCCGGGCGAGCTCCGGATCGACGTGCATGTCGTGGGGATCGAAGCGGCGGCCGAAGTCGATGATCTCGGCGTTCGTGACCCGGTACGAGCCGTGCTCGAGGACCAGGCCCGGCACGTAGTCGTCGAGGGAGCGCTCGGCGAGCGGTCGCGCGAAGGGCGACGCGTCCTCGGGAGTCGCGGCATCCGGTTCGTAGGGCACGCCCCCACCCTAGGCGCGGGGCGCCGCTCCAGCCTCCCGGGCGCCGGCGTCGAAGCGCTCCCGCGCGCTCTCGATCCGAGGCAGAGTGGCCAGCACCCACGAGCCGACCGCCCGGATCGGCTCGGCCATCTCGCGCCCCAGATCGGTGAGCACGCGGCTGCTGCCGACGCTGCTGCGCGTCACCCCGAAGCTCCTCGGCGACAGGGTGTCGGCGCTGTGAGCGGAGCGGTACGGCACCGACGAGGATGTGACGCATGAGCTTCCCCGCCGAACCCGTCCTCGAGCACCTCCCGCCCGCCCCCGGAGCACCCGGGCCCCGGCGCTGATCATGGGGCTCTTCTCGCGGCGGCGCCCCGTCGGCGGTGCTCAGGAGGCGGTCGCCGTCATCGCCGACCCCGTCACGGGGCGGGCCCGCGTCGGCGCCGACGCCGTGCCGGTGTATCCGCTCGTGCTGGACGATCGCGCCCGCGACGTGCTGCTCTCCCGGTTCGCGGCGACCGCGGAGCCCGTGCTCGGCACCCACGCCTCCGGCCTCACCGTGGCCTACGTCCTCGAGCGCGACGCGGCGTGGGAGTACGTGACGGCGGCGAGCGCCGCCCGGCTCGGACTCGACGGCTCCGCGCTCGCTGCGGAGTCGCTCGCCTGGCTGGGCCGCGTGGATGCCGTCGTCAGCGGAGGCGACGGTCGGTTCCTCCTCGAGGCGCCGCCCGGTCGCGAGGACCTCGCGGCGTCGCAGATCCTGCGCGCGGACGTGCTGCACGACCTGTTCGACGAGTTCGTGGCGGGCGACCCGGTGGTCGCGATCGGCCACCGCGCAGCGATGCACCTCTGCGGCAGCGACGACCTCGACGCGGTGGAGGGCCTGCGGGCGCTCGCCCGGGGCCTGTACGAGTCCGGCGACGCCGCGCCGGTGAGCACCGAGGTCTACCGGCTCGGAGCGGGCGGGTCGGCCGTCCCCTGGTGAGCGGGCCGCGACCGAGCCGGCTCTCGGATCGGCCTCCGCACCACCTGTCACAGGAGCGCCGCCGCCTGCAGTGACGGTGCCCAGCACACGGCACCGCCCCCGGCCCTCCGCGCGAGCGGGGAACGGGGGCGATGCCGTGCCTGCGGAAGGCGAGTCACCGGATCACGGCTTGCCGGGCACCTTCCTCGTGACGATCACGTCGAACGTGCTGGTCCGGGTGTTGCCGGCCGCGTCCTTCGCCGTGCACGTCACGGTCGTGGTGCCGATCGAGAAGCGGCTGCCGCTCGGCGGGGTGCAGATCAGGCGGACCGCTCCGTCGCGCGTGTCGATCGCCGACGGCAGCGTGTACGAGACCTTCGCCCCCGACGCTCCGTTCGAGACCGCGCGCACGTCGGACGTGTCGGCGATGCGGGGGGCGAGCACGTCCGCCGGGCGGGCGGGCAGCTTCGACGGATCCACGATGCCCCAGTAGGCCGGAGTGACCTGGAGGTCGTCGTCGAACGGGAGCGGCTGCTCCCACGGGCGCGCCATCGGCCATGTCCGGAGCCAGCTGCGGGCGTTGCTGATGCCCCAGAAGGTCACCGACTCGATCGACGAGTCGTGCTCGCGCAGCATCGCGAACAGGTCGCGGTAGTAGTAGCCCACCTCGGCCGCCGCGTCCTCGTCGTCCTCGAACGCCGGGCTGTACGGGTCCACCGGGGCGCCGCTGACGTCCGCACCCTGGTTCTCGGTCGACGCGTTCACGTCGAGCTCGGTGATCGCCTGGAGCAGCGTGGGATCGAGCTCCTCGACCGCCTCGATCGAGTCCTCGAGCCACTGCACCGGCCGGGCGACGTCGACGTGGGCCTGGTGGCCCACTCCGTCGATCGGCACACCGCGGGCCTGCAGGGCCGCGATGAGCTCCACGTAGTCCGCCCGCTTCTCGGGCATCTCGGTGTTGTAGTCGTTGATGAACAGCTCGGCGTCCGGGAAGTACTGGTCGGCGAGACGGAACGCCTCGTCGACGAAGCCCTCGCCCAGCACCTGGAACCAGCGGCTGTCCCGCATGTCGTGCGGATTCGCGGTGTCGCCGTCCGCGATGACCTCGTTCACGACGTCCCAGGCCCAGACCGGGCTGTCGCCGTCGGGGTAGCGCGCGTCGAGGTGCGCGGCGATCCCGGCGATGTGCGCCCGCATCCGGGACTTCAGCAGCGCCTGGTCGGCGGGGCTGCTCGTCAGCGGTCGCGTGCCGTCGAGGAAGAACCACGCCGGGGTCTGCGAGTGCCAGGCCAGCACGTGCCCGTAGACGTCGATGCCCTCGGCGTCGGCGAAGTCGAGCAGCTGGTCGAGCTGCGTGAAGGTGAACTGCCCCTCCACGGGCTGCACGCTCTCGGGCTTGCCCGCGTTCTCGGGCGTGAAGGCGTTGTAGTGCTTGCGGAGGAGGTCCGCGGCGGTGCCGACCGTCTCGCGGGCGTCGATGGCGACCCCCACGTGCTCGATCCCGGCGGCGCCCAGCACGTCCTTCAGCGCGGGGACATCGCTCTGGATCGGCGTCTCGACGATCGGCTCGAGGACGAAGTCGTCGAGCAGGAAGTCGACGCCCACGGGGCCCTCGACGTAGATCTGCACCCGGTCGGCCGCGGCCGCGAGGGTGTAGGTGCCGCTCATCCGGACCCAGCCGTCGGCCGTGACCTGCGCGCCGGCTCCGGCGACGCCCTCGTAGGCGCTGCCGCCGCCGTTGTCGCGCTGCACCGAGATCTTCAGCCCCGCGGGCGACTGCCCGGGAGCGAGCTTCGCCCAGACGGACACTCCGACCGCGGTGCCGACGGGCATGCCGGCGGTGGCGTCGATCGTCGCGCCGTGCCACGGCTGCGTGCGGTTCGTGACCAGGAGGGATCCCGATCCGGAGTGCGCGTCGGCGCTCGTCGCGACCTGCACGCCGTCGCCGCGGGCCGCCCAGCCGTCGAGGCCGTCCTCGAAGTCGGAGGAGAGGCCCGGCTGCACCGCCGCCGCGGGGCCGCCCTGGGGCAGCACGAACTCCCAGCCCTCGGCCTGCTTCTCGGTGACGACGGTCGTGACCGCCTTCACCGTGCCACTGCGATCGCCTCCGCCGTCGTGGGCGAGGACGATCGCGCCGGGCGTGAAGGCGGCGCGGAGGTTCGCCGTCAGGGTCGCCTCGCTGAGGTCGTTGCCGTCCCAGTCCGAGATGGTCGAGCCCAGGCCCAGCGGCTGCATCCCCAGCGCCGCGGCCACGGCGCCGGTCGCGCCCCAGCTGCCGTTGGGGGCACGGAAGTACGGCACCGCGAGCGACGGGTCGCCGACGGCCTCGCGGATGATGCGGAGGTTGGCCTTCAGGTCGGTCTCGACCTGCGCCTGGGTCCACGAGCCCATGTCGGCGTAGGAGGTGCCGTGGTTGCAGAGGGTGTGACCCTCGGCGACGATGCGCCGGAGCAGTTCCGCTCCGCCCGCCTGCTGCACGTTCTGGCCGATCACGCAGAACGTGGCGCGGATGCCGCGGGCCTTCAGCAGATCGAGGATCGCCGTGGTCTCGCCCGGGTTGGGCCCGTCGTCGAAGGTGAGCGCGACCCGGTTCCCGGTGCCGCGCGCGGCGGTCACCGGTGTCGTCGTCGCTCCGACCGCTCCTCCGGACACGAAGGAGGCGTCGGGAGTCGGCTGCCAGGTGACGGGCGCGGGAGCCGCGGTGCCGGTGATCACGATGTCGTCCAGGAGGTAGTCGTACGGCCCGGCGAGCGCGCTCGTGCCGATGTAGGCGCGGAGGGTCGCGGGGTCGGCGCCGGCGGGAGCGGCGAAGGTGCCGCTCACCGTGGTCCACGCGTCGGAGGTCACGGTCGTGTTCCCCACCCAGGAGTAGCTCGGCTCGACGACGAAGCGGGCCGAGGCCGTCGTGCCGGCCGGGCCGGCGAGGCGCACCTGCGCCGACATCGTGTAGGAGCCGCCCGGCTGGAGCAGGTTCGCCGGAGTCTTGACCCCGTCGTAGTCGTTGGCGCGGCCCTGCACGAGCAACGCCTTGTCGCCGCCCTCGGGGATCACCGAGAGCGTCGGGCCGCCGTTCTGCACCAGCGGATCCCACGCGCCGTCCTCGAAGTCCTCCTGAAGAAGGACGGTCGGCTCGAGCTCCGCGGCCTGGGCCGAGGGCAGCACCAGCGCGCCCGCGAGGAGGCCGAAGGCGGTGGCTCCGGCGAGCAGGCCGCGCCGGTGGCGGAGGGAGGGAGCGGCGGTCAGCCGGCAGGGGGCGGCAGTGACCGGAGCGTCCCGGTCGTCGTCCCGGATGGGATCGTTCTTCATCGAACAGCACCTCTCGAAAGTTTCGACCTCAGTGTCGAAATCTGTTGGTGTGCTGACGGTAACCGGACCCCGCAAAGGGGGTCAATTGTTTTCGAAACACTTTGTTGGCATGTGCAACGAATGTGTCGACAGCGAGCCGACACGCACGGCCGGGAGTGGCCGGTCTCAGACCCGGGCGGTCGAGCCCCGGACGACGAGCGTCGTCGCGAGATCCATCCGGAGCTGCGTCGATCCGCCGTCCCGGAGCCGGAGGACGAGGCGGGTCGCCTCCTCCCCCATCAGCCGGAGAGGCTGGTGCACCGTCGTGAGCGGCGGCGAGGTCCACTCCGCGATCGGCAGATCGTCGTAGCCGACGAGGGAGACGTCCTCCGGCACGCGCAGACCGAGCATCCGCGCGGCCTCGAGAACACCGAGAGCCTGCAGGTCCGACCCGGCGAAGAGCGCCGTGGGAGGCGACGCCGACGACAGCAGCTCCAGGGCGTGATCCCGGCCGCCGGGCACGTGGAAGTCGCCGAACCGGATGAGCGCCTCGTCCACCGGCACTCCCGCCGAGGCCATCGCGGACCGGAATCCGTCGAGCCGCGCGCGGGAGCACATCATGTCCGCCGGGCCGGTGACGACTCCGATCCGCACGTGCCCCTGCTCGAGGAGGTGCCGCGTGGCGAGCACGCCGCCCATCCAGTTCGCCGACCCGACCGACGGCACGTCGGGAGCGGGATCTCCGGAGGGGTCGATGATCGCGAAGGGGATGCCGGCGGAACGCAGCCGGCGCTTGTGCTCCTCGGCGAGGCCGGACAGCACCAGCACCACGCCCGCAGGGCGCCGACCGAGGACCCCGGTCACCCACTCGGGCCCGGGCGAGCGGTGGTCTCCACTCAGCGTGAGGACGACGCTCATGCCGCTCTCGCGGGCGACGGACTCGACGCCCTGGATGATCTGCGTCGACCAGGCGCTCTCGATCTCGTGGAAGACGAGCTCGAGATAGGTCGAGGTCGAGCGCTCCCCGCGGCGCCGGTAGCTGTGCGCGTCGAGGAGGGCCTCGACCCTGCTGCGCGTCGCCGGCGCGACGTCGGAGCGGCCGTTGAGGACCTTGGAGACCGTCGAGAGCGACACCCCCGCCTCCTCGGCCACGCGGGCGAGCCGGGCGCGCGCGGGGACGACGGGCACTTCCTCCACCGCGCACCTCGCACTCGTCCGGGACCGCCGGTCCGGGACCGGCCGTCGCCCGGCGGCCCCCGGCGGATCGGCGCCTCGCCCCCGATCCTACGGACCGACGCGGACGGCCTCCGTGCTTGACCCTGAGAAAGCTTTTCAGTAAAGTAACTCAGACATCAAGATATATGTGCGGCGGAGTCACGACCCGCCCCGCGCGACCGCCCGCCGGCCGCTCCCCCACTTCTGAGCCCCCCACTCGGCCCCCTTTCCCCGCCCTCGTCGACCCCTCCGGGTCGCCCGGAGGCCTGCACGTGCCCGCGCATGGATCACTCGTGCGACCGGCCGACACGTCGATGCCACTGGAGCAGATCACCCCATGACCACGATCACCCCCGCGAGACCCGACGCCGAGAACCCCGCGAGACCGGGATCCGCGACTCCCGCGACACCCGGATCCGAGAACCCTGCCCGATCCGACGCCGAGAACCCCGCCCGGATCGAGGCCACCCTCGCCACCCTCGGGTGCCCCGTCTTCGGATTCGCGCCTCAGACGCACCTGGCCGAGCTGACCGCCACCACCATGACCGCCGGCGCCCGGGTCGTCGGCGCCTCGCTGTCGTACTCGTACTTCCGGCATCCGCTGAACCGGAACCACCCGAGCAACTTCGTCCCACTGACGCCCGAGCAGACCCGCGCGATCGAGCGGGCGGAGTCCTCGACCCTCCCGCGCTGGATGATCGAGCAGGTCGTCCGCATCCGCTATCCCACTCTCTGGGACGCCGTCCGCACCGCGAAGGTCGGACCGGCCGATGCGAAGAACTCCCTCGAGCTCCGGCTCGCCGCCCACGCCAACGACGTCCTCCGCGCTCAGGACCCGCACCACGTGCCCGTGCGGGTACCCACAGCCACCACGACCGGCCGCCTCTCGCGCGGCGATCTGCTCGAGAGCACCTGCGTGATCGTCGACCGCGAGCCCCACCGCGCCCGGCTCCTCCAGGCCGGACCGCACCTCGTGGCGATCGGAGCGCGGATCGACGGCCGCTACCTCACCGTCGTCTACGACCGCCGGACGGCCCCGGCGCTGCGGGTGGAGTTCACCGTGCACCATCCCGGGAGCTGAGGCGTCCCTCCACCGCGCCGGTCGTCGCGGTGCGCTGCTCCGTCGGCTCTCGGCGGAGGAGCACGGTTGCCCTCCCGGCCGGCGCGTGCCTTACTTCCCTCATGACTCCAGGACTCCCCTCATGACCCGGGGGACGGCGATGCTCGGCGCCGCGTGCGTCCTGGTCGGCGCCGTGACCGGGTGCTCGGCGGCGGGGTCGACCGAGTCCGGAGCCGGCCGGACCGCGGCGACGGTCGAGTACGAATGCGTCTTCCAGTCCGAGATCGGCGAGATCGAGCTGGGCGGCGTGCTCTCGGTGCATCGCGGACCGGACGGGCCGTGCGACGGACTCGAGACGGGCACGACGCAGCGGTTCGAGCTCCGCTCCATCGTGGAGGCGGACCCGGTGCGGGCGAGCGTCGACGTCGACGTCGCGAGCGACGGATCCCTGGCCTTCGACGTGCAGGTCCCGGAGGAGCTCCGGCTCGGCCGGGCCCTCCTGCAGGCCGTCTCCCTCGAGCGGGAGTGCCGGGATCCGGCCGTGCTGGACTGCCCGGCGCCGACGGTCCGCTTCGTCGTCACGGACTCCTCCGTGCAGGATCTGCGGCTCGCCTCCGCCCCCTCCCTGACATCACCCGGACCCGTGGGGGCGACGGACAGCAGCCGGGCCTCCTACCGTCCCGGTCCGCTCCCCGACCAGATCACGGTCGTCCTCCCCGGACCCACCTGCGAGACGGTGCCCGCGTCCTTCGTGACCGACGCTCCGGCGGACAGCCTCGAGATGGTGAGCGCGATCCGAGGAGACGCCTGCAACGAGAGCCTGAACTGGTGGATGAGCGTCGTCGACGTGCCGGACGGCTACGCCGACTACGACTCGGTGAAGGTCGACAACGTCCCGGCCGTGCTCCTGCCTGCGCCGTGAAGCACGTCTCTCCACGGCACGGGCGGGAGTCAGGGGCCGACGACGTCGTGGCCGCGAAGCCGACCCGCACCCTCCGCTGAGCGGGGGACGCCCCTCCTGCGAGCCGCCGGTAGATTGGCCCGCGAGATGACTGCCGACCCCGATTCGCGCCAGTGGCGGAGGCCGTCCGTGACGGCCGATCAGCACCGGGCCGATGCGGCGACCGCCGCCGCACTGTTCGGCGCGTCCATCCTCTCGCTCGTGCTCGGACGCGCGATCGGCATGTACCCGGACGGCGCCGAGCCGCCGCTGAGCATCGGCCTCCTGGCCCTCGTGACGCTGCCGCTCGCCTTCCGCCGCCTGGCACCCGTGCCCGTCCTCGCCGTCACCGCGGCGGCCGCCCTGCTGGTCGGCGAGCTGCGCGTGCCCGAGCTCACCATCACCAACATCGCCCTCTTCACGGCGATGTACAGCGTGGGCGCCTGGGAGCCGAGGCGGGCGCGGGCGGACTGGGCGCGCGGCGTGCTGGTGACCGTGATGGCCGTCTGGCTGCTCGTGACCTTCTTCCGCGCGAGCACGCAGGACCTCGAGTTCGACGGCGCGGGCATCGGCGCGCTCACTCCGGTCGCCGCGTACCTCCTCCAGCAGATCCTGATCAACGTCCTCTACTTCGCGGGGTCCTGGTGGTTCGGCAACCACGCGTGGGCGTCGGCGCGCCAGCGGGCCCTGACCGACCTCCGCACCCGGCAGCTCGAAAACGAGCAGGCCAAGGTCGCCCGGCAGGCCATCACGATCGAGCGTCTGCGCATCGCGCGGGAGCTGCACGACGCCGTGGCCCACCACGTCTCGCTGATGGGCGTCCAGGCGGCGGCGGCGCGGACCCTGCTCGACTCCGACACCGACAGGGCCCGCGGGCAGCTCGAGGCCCTCGAGGGCACGTCGCGCGCGGCCGTCGGCGAGCTGTACCAGCTCCTCGGCACGCTCCGCGACGAGGAGTCCGTGCTCGACCCGGTCACCGCGTCGCTCGGCCTCGACTCCCTTCCCGCGCTGATCGCCGACGCCGAGGCGGCCGGGCTCCGAATGACGCTCGAGCAGGTCGGCGAGCCGTTCGACGTGCCGCCGCTGGTCGGGCTGAACCTCTACCGCATCGCTCAGGAGTCGCTGACGAACGTGCTCAAGCACGCCGGCCCCGGCACGAGGGCGCGCGTCCACGTGCGCTACAGCGGGTCCACCGTCGAGCTCGAGGTCGCCGACGACGGACTGGGCCGCCCGGGCCCCCGCCAGCGCAACGGCGGCCTCGGCCTCCTCGGCATGCGCGAGCGCGCGGCGACACTGGACGGCACGCTCGAGGCGGGGCCGCGCGCCGGCTCCGGCTGGGTCGTCCGCGTCGCCGTCCCCCTGGGGGGTCTCGGCATGAGCGACGTCCGCGTCGTCCTCGTCGACGACCACGCCCTGATGCGCCAGGGCATCAGCACGATCCTCTCGGTGCAGCCCGGGATCGACGTCGTCGGAGAGGCCTCCAGCGGCGAGGAGGCGCTCGAGCTCGTCGCGCGCACCCGCCCCGACGTGGTGTGCATGGACGTCGAGATGCCGGGCATCGGCGGGATCGAGGCGACGAGGCGGCTGCTCGCCGATCCCCGGACGCCGGTGCGCGTGCTCATGCTGACGACCTTCGACCGCGAGGACTACCTGCTCGAGGCGCTCGACGCCGGAGCGAGCGGCTTCCTGTTGAAGAACTCGCCTCCCGAGCACCTGGTCTACGGGGTGCGGGCGATCGCAGCCGGAGAGGCGCTGCTCGCACCCGAGCTGACCCGAGCGGTCATCGAGCGCGCCGTGGCCGCCGACCGCTCGCGGACCTCCCCGTCGACCGGCCCGGAGCCCGACCAGCTGACCCCGCGCGAGATCGAGGTGCTGCGGCTGATGGCGCAGGGGCTCTCGAACGACGAGATCGCCGACCTGCTCGGAGTCGGGCGCGCCACCGTGAAGACCCACGTGTCGAACGTGCTGATGAAGCTCGCGCTGCGCGACCGGGTGCAGGCGGTCGTCTACGCCTACCGGTCGGGCCTGGTCGGCTGAGTCTTTTCTCCGTCCCGAGGCGGAGACGCGGGTTCACCCCCGGGCCGGAAGCGCTCGATCCGGCCCGCTCCTAGCGTGGAGGTGTCAACGGATCCCGGGGAGGTCGCATGCTCAGCGTGCAGAACATCAGTCGTAGTTTCGGCGAGCGCCGCGTCGTCGACGACGTCAGCTTCGACGTGGGCCGCGGGCGGCTCACCGGCTTCGTCGGGGGAAACGGAGCGGGCAAGACCACGACCATGCGGATGATCCTCGGGGTCCTCCGCCCCGACTCCGGCACCGTGACCCTCGACGGCGCGCCCGTGGGCCAGGCCGCCCTGCACGGCTTCGGCTACATGCCGGAGGAGCGCGGCCTCTATCCCAAGATGGAGATCGGCGAGCAGCTGGCCTACCTCGCGCGCCTGCACGGCATCGACAAGGCGACCGCCGTGCAGCGCGGCGACGACCTGCTCGAGCGGCTCGGACTCATCGAGCGCCGGCGGGACAAGCTCGAGGCGCTCTCGCTGGGCAACCAGCAGCGCGTCCAGGTCGCCGCGGCGCTCGTGCACGACCCCGACGTGCTGATCATGGACGAGCCCTTCTCGGGGCTCGATCCGCTGGCCGTCGACGAGGTGGTCGCCGTCATCGCCGAGCACGCCGCGCGCGGAGTGCCGGTGCTCTTCTCCTCCCACCAGCTCGACGTGGTCGAGCGACTCTGCGACGACCTGGTCATCATCGCGGGCGGCCGGGTGCAGGCGGCCGGCGAGCGCGAGGCGCTGCGCGATCAGCACTCCGGCAACCGCTGGTCGCTCGAGATGACCGGCGACGTCGGCTGGATCCGCGGACTCCCCGGCGTCGAGGTGGCCGAGCTCGCCGGCACGTCGGCCCTCTTCCACGCCGACGCGGCGGCCGCCGACGCGGTCCTGCGCGCGGCGGTCGAGCGGGGCACCGTGTCGTCCTTCCGGCCGGTGAGGCCGACCCTCGGAGAGATCTTCCGGGACATCGTGGTCAGTGCACCCTCGGGTGCCGACGAGAGAGCAGCAGCCTGATGAGCACCAGCACGAGCACCACCACCCCCGCGACCGGCAGCGCCCCTCGTCCGGACGCCCCCCGCGACGCGAGGCTCGGCACCTGGGGCGCGACGCTCCTCGTCGCCGAGCGCGAGATCCTCTCGCAGGTCCGCTCGAAGGCGTTCATCGTCTCGACCGTGATCACCCTCGCCCTGGTGATCGGCGGCATCGTCCTCTCGAGCGTGCTGGGCAACCGCACCGCCGAGGCGACTCCGGTCGCGGTCGTCGGATCCGTGCCCTCCGCCGTCGCCGACGCGGACACCCTCGAGGTCACCGAGGTCGCGACACGGGCCGACGCGGAGGACCTGGTCCGCGACGGAGCGGTCGACGCGGCCCTCGTCCCCGACGACTCCGCGGTCGGCTTCTCGGTCGTCGCCCTCGACGAGGCTCCCGAGGGGCTCGTCTCCTCGCTCTCCGTCAGCCCGGCGGTCGAGCTCCTCGACGCCTCCGAGACCCCGTCCGGTCTGCGCACGCTCATCGGGCTCGCCTTCGGCCTGGTCTTCATGCTCGCGGTCCTCGGCTCGGGCGCGACGATCATGCAGAACACGGTGCAGGAGAAGCAGTCGCGCATCGTCGAGATCCTGCTCGCGGCCGTTCCCGCCCGGGCGCTGCTCGCGGGGAAGATCCTCGGCAACTCGGTGATCGGAGTCGGCACCGCCGCCGCCATCGCGGCCGCGGCGGCCCTCGGGCTCGCGGTCACCGGCCAGACCGAGCTGCTGGACCTGCTGTCGGCGCCGCTGATCTGGTTCGTCGTCTTCTTCGTCTTCGGGTTCGTCCTCGTCGCGAGCGTCTTCGCGGCCGGTGCCGCCCTGGTCTCGCGCCAGGAGGACACGGGCTCGGTGATGACCCCGGCGATGATGCTCGTGATGGTGCCGTACTTCGGAGTCGTGCTCTTCGGCGACAACGCGCTCGTCATGACGATCCTGTCGTACGTCCCGTTCAGCGCTCCCGTCGCGATGCCCGTGCGCCTGTTCTTCGGCGAGGCCGACTGGTGGGAGCCGCTCGTCTCGCTGGCGCTCCTCATCGTGGCGACGACCGCCGTGATGGCCGTGGCCAGCACGATCTACACGAACTCGCTGCTGCGGATGGGCTCGCGGGTGAAGCTCCGCGAGGCCCTGACGTCGAGCTGACCCCGGTCGGCTCCACTCGGCTCGCCGGACGGCGGGTGCGCTAGGGTCCCGCCATGCAGCGCAGGCGGACCCGGGCGCTGCCCGTCGTCCCCGTGCGCCGGGCCGCGCCGTGAGCGGGCCGCTCCTGCTCGCGATCGCCGGGCTCGCCGCGCTCGACGCCTTCAACCCCGCGACGATCGTCGCGGTGACCCTCATCCTCCTGGCCGCCCCGCGCCGTCCGGCGCTGACGGCGCTCGTGACGGTCCTCGGCGCCGCGCTCACGGTGTTCGGCGCCGGCGCCGCCCTGTTCCTCGGCGCGGGGGCGGCGGCCGGAGCCGTGGACGGCATCGTGCAGGGCATCCGCTACCTGGCTTTCGCCGCAGCGGGGGTCGTGCTGGTCGTCTCGGGGATCCGACGGTTCCGCACGCGGCCGCGCCGGCGCATCGCGCTCCCTCGCTGGTTCACCCCCTGGACCGCGCTGCCGTTCGGAGCGCTGCTCACCGGCGCCGACCTGCCCAACGCGTTCCCCTACTTCATCGCGATCGAGCGCCTCCTCGACGCCCGGCTCGGCCCCGCCGAGGGCCTGCTGGTCCTCGCCGGCTACGCCGTGATCTACTGCCTGCCCTGCCTCGTGCTGCTCGCGGTCGGACTGCGCGCCCGGAAGCGGACCCACGACGCGCTCTCCTACGTCGCCGAGCACCTCGGCTCGGGCGAGGTGAGGGCCTCGCCCGCGACCGGCATCGTGCTGATCGTGCTCGGCGCGGTCGTCACCTCGCTGCCCTACTGGGCGCTGCGCTGAGCGGCGCCCGCCCTGGGAAGGCGATCGTGCTGCCCCGACGAGGGCGCCCCTCCGCAGAGGCGGCCGTCGTCATACGGGGGCCGGGTCCCTCGCCCCGTCGTCGACGGAGTCGCCGCCCGCGCGCTCCGCTCCAGAGACGCGTGGCGCCCGCGGCCGCAGCTCGCTCACGACCGTCCCCGCAACGATGAGCGCGGCGCCGACCAGCGCGAGACCCGGCAGCCGCTCGCCGGCCAGGCGGCCGACGACTCCGGCCCAGACCGGCTCGGCGGCGTAGATGATCGTGGCGCGGCTGGGCGAGACGGAGCGCTGAGCCCAGTTCATCGTCAGCTGGATGAGGCAGCTGCTCGCCCCCAGCGCGAGGGCGGCGACGAGCCACACCCAGGAGAACGCGGGGATCGCTTCTCCCGCGACGGGCATGGCCGCGAACCCGAGCCCGCCGGCGACGAGCAGCTGCACCACGGTCACGCGCCCGAGATCGACCCGGCCGGCGAACACGCCGATCAGGATGATCTCGGCGGCGATCGGGATCGTGCTGACGAGCGTCGCGATCTCGCCCGCGCCGAGCGCGACTCCCGGCTGCGGCCCGGCCACGAAGAGGAGCCCGACGAACGCCAGCGCGACGCCCACCAGGGTGAGGACCCCCGGTCGCCGCCGGAAGACGACCCACTGCAGCAGCGGCACCAGCGGCACGTAGAGGGCGGTGAGGAACGCGGAGGTGCTGCTCGGGATGCTCTGCAGGCCGAAGGTCTGCAGCCCGTAGCCGAGCGCGATCATCAGTCCGATCGCGGCGCCCGCACCGAGGTCGATCCACCGCATCCCGCGCAGGGTCCGGTGGAAGACCAGGGCGCTGATCAGCCCGGCCACGACGAAGCGGACCCCGACGAAGAACAGCGGACCGCTGTGCTCCATCGCCACGTGCACGGCGAGGAACGTCCCGCCCCAGACCGCGGTGATGCCGATCAGCGCCCACTCGGGCCTCGAGAACCGGAGGGAGCGGAGGAGCGGGAAGTGCAGCATTCTGCACACTCTAGGGTGCAGAATAGTGCGCATGCAACCGTCCTCGGTCCTCGCCCACGTCGGCAGCAACCTGCGGCAGGCCCGACAGCACGCGGGCCTCAGCCAGGCCGCGCTCGCGGAGCGCTCGGGCATCAGCCGGCGCACGATCGTGAACGTGGAGGCCGGAGAGGCCAACATCAGCCTGACCGGCGTCGACCGCCTCGCGGAGGCCCTCGGCACCAGCTTCACCGCGCTCGTCTCGGCACCCGGCGGCTCTGCGACGTCGATCGGCGAGGTGGCCTGGCGCGGCGCGGATCCGGCGAGCGTCGCCGTGCTGCTCGCCTCGGTCCCCTCCCGCGAGGAGTCGCAGCTGTGGACCTGGACGCTCGGGCCGGGAGAGCGCTACGACGCGCAGCCCGACCCCGACGGCTGGCACGAGATGCTCCTCGTCACCGACGGCGCCCTCCTCCTCGCTCGCGACGGGGAGGAGGATCTGACCCTCGCCGCCGGGCGGCACGTCGCGTTCTCGACGGCCCGCGAGTACGCCTACGTGAACGCCGAGGCGGAGCGCCCGGTCGCCTTCGTCCGCATCGTCGTGCGGTGACGCCGGCCGCTCGCGCGCGAGTGGTTCACTGGACGGATGACCGATCGTGACGCCCGCATCGCCGATTTCGCCGAGTTCCTGACGGCCTCCCCCTCCTCCTTCCACGCCGCTGCCGAGAGCGCGCGGCGACTGGACGCCGCAGGGTTCACCGGGCTGGACGAGACCCGGGCGTGGCCCGCCGAGCCCGGCCGGTACTACGTCGTGCGCGACGGCGCGATCATCGCGTGGCACGTCCCGGCGACCGCCGACGCCGTGACGCCGTTCCGGATCCTGGGCGCGCACACCGACTCCCCCGGCTTCACCCTCAAGCCGCGGCCGACGATCGGGTCGGAGGGCTGGCTGCAGGCCGGAGTCGAGATCTACGGCGGGCCGCTGCTCAACTCCTGGCTCGACCGGGAGCTCGAGCTGGCGGGCCGCGTCGTGACGCGCGACGGGCGCGAGCTGCTCCTGCGCACGAGGCCGTTCCTCCGGATCCCGCAGCTCGCGATCCACCTCGACCGCGAGCAGAACGAGGGCCTCACCCTCGACCGGCAGAAGCACACCGTGCCCGTGTTCGGTCTCGGCGACTCCTCCGAGGTCGATCTGCTCGACCTCCTCGCCGCCGAGGCGGGGCTCACCGACGCGTCCGACATCGCCGGCTACGACCTCGTCACCTGCGACACCCAGCCGCCCCGGCGCTTCGGCCTCGACGACGCGCTGTTCGCGGCCGGGCGGATGGACGACCTCAGCTCCGTCCACGCCGGCCTCGTCGCCCTGCTCGCGGCGAGCGCCGCCTCCGCCCCGCCGCGTCACATCAGCGTGCTCGCCGCCTTCGACCACGAGGAGCTCGGGTCCGCCAGCCGCTCCGGAGCCAGCGGCCCGTTCCTCGAGGACGTGCTGAACCGCGTCTCGGCCTCGCTCGGCGCCGGAGTCGAGGAGCGGGCGCGCGCGATCGCCGCCTCCTGGTGCCTCTCGGCCGACGCGGGCCACTCCGTGCACCCGAACCGCGCCGACAGGCACGACCCGGTGAACCACCCCGTCGCGGGCGGAGGTCCCCTGCTCAAGATCAACGCCTCGCAGCGCTACGCGACGGATGCGCGGGGCGCCGCGCTCTGGGCGGCCGTCTGCGCGCAGGCCGGCGTCGAGTACCAGGAGTTCGTCTCGAACAACTCCGTCCCGTGCGGCTCGACGATCGGGCCCCTCACCGCGACCCGCCTCGGCATCGCCACCGTCGACGTGGGCGTTCCGCTGCTCTCGATGCACTCGGCCCGCGAGCTCGCGCACGTCGACGACCTCGTCGCACTCGCCCGCGCGATCGAGGCGTTCTTCACTCCGGAGGCGTGACCCCGGCCGCCGGGAATCCTGCTCCGCGCCGCGCGGTTGTCCCCGGCATGTCCTCGCGCCTGCTCATCGTCCACGGCTACCGCGCCTCGGTCCGCGCCCACTGGTTCCCGTGGCTGGAGCGCGAGGCCGAGGCGCTCGGCGCGGCGGTCACGCGCGTCGTCCTGCCCGATGCGATGGCTCCGGATGCGGCCGCCTGGCGCTCGAGCGTCGGGGAGGCTCTGGGATCCGCCCGCGGACCGGTCCGCCTCGTCGTGGTCGCGCACAGTCTCGGCTGCATCACCGCGCTGCGCGCGATCGCCGCCACCGGCACGCACGTCGACGGCGCCGTGCTGGTGTCGGGATTCGTGGAGCACCTCCCGGCCCTGCCGGCCCTCGACGGCTTCCTCGGCGAGGACCCGGCCTCCGTGCTCGCGGAGGCGGCTCCGCATCTGGGCGCCGTGCACGTCGTCCGCTCCGACGACGACCCGTTCGTGCCCGCCTCCGCGACGGACTCCCTGGCCTCCGCGCTCGGCGCTCCGGTGGACGTCGTCCCCGGCGGCCGCCACTTCCTCGCGTCCGAGGGCTTCACCGAGCTGCCGGTGGTCGGCCGCCTCGTGCGCACGCTCCTCTGACACGCCCCTCCCGCTGGTCGAGCAGCCCCGCCGGGGCGTACAGAGACCCGCCACCACCCGGCGCCCGCCCGTCAGAACCGCGCAGCCACCTCGTACAGCACCTCGTCGTCGCCCGCGTAGATCCCCTCGGCGCGCGGCCAGTGCGAGATCACGTCGGTGAAACCGAGCTCCGCGGCGCGGCCGACCATCTCGTCGAACACGTCGACGCTCTCGAGCGAGAAGTGCGGTCCGGAGTCGAGGGACAGGTGCCGCTCGAGCGTCCCCGGATCGCGGCCCGCCGCCTCCAGTGCGTCGTCGAGGTGGCGGCCGAGGACGCCGACCGCGGCCCACCACTCCTCGCCCGAGGACGCCTCCGGCCCCGTCGTGACCCAGCCCTGCGCCCGCTCGGCCACGAGCGCGAGGCCCTTCGGACCGTTCGCCGCGAGCACGAACGGCACGCGCGGCCGCTGCACGGGCTCGCCCACCATGCGCGCCCCGCGCGCCGTGAGACCACTCGCCGTCGAGGTCGATGCCGCCCGAGCCGGGCTCCTCGTGCCGGAGCAGCACGTCGAGCCCTGCGACGAACTCGACGTAGCGCTCGTGCCGCTCCCGCGGCGAGTACGCGGGCTGCCCGACCACCGACGCGTCGAAGCCCGTGCCGCCCGAGCCGATCCCGAGGACGAAGCGCCCACCGGCGATGTCGTCGAGCGTCGCGATCTCCTTCGCGAACGGCACCGGGTGCCGGAAGTTCGGCGACGCGACGAAGGTGCCGAGCCGGATGGTCTCGGTGACGAGCGCCGCCGCGGTGAGGGTCGGCACCGTCGCGTGCCAGACCTGGTCGGCCAGCGAGCGCCACGAGAGGTGGTCGTACGTCCAGGCGTGATCGAAGCCGAGCCCCTCCGCCGACTGCCACTTCCGGCGGGCGGTGGACCAGGACTCCTGCGGGAGGATGACGATGCCGTGGCGCATCCTGCGAGTGTAGATCCGGGCCGAGTCAGCGCTCGAGCGGCGGGACGGGCGTCGCGAGGATGTCGTCCCACTCCTCCGCGCGCTCCCAGCGGAAGCCGTGCCGCTCGTACAGGCGGCGGGCGGGACTGAGCTTCAGCACGTCGATCCGGAACGGCAGCCCGGGGCGGGCCTCCGCCTCCATCATCCGCCGCAGCACCGCGGAGCCGATCCCCCGCCCCTGCACGGCGGTCGCGAGGTAGAAGTGCTCGATCCAGACGGCGTCGTCCTCGAGGCGGAAGGCGATGCAGCCGGAGTCGGTGCCGTCGACCGCGACGACGCAGGTGCGCTCGGGCGCGAAGCCGTCGAGGAACCGGTGCCGCACCCGATGCTCGTCGTACCGGTCGAGGCGCTCCAGATCCGGGCGCATCACGACGGCCCGCAGCTCCGCGATCCACTCCGCGTCACCGGCGACGGCGGGGCGCAGGCTCCAGGGCTCAGCGGCCACGGGGCTTCCGCGTGCGCCGCACGACGGGCTTCGCCGGCCCGGGGCGCGCGGGCTTCTTCTTCCCGCCGCCCGCCTTCTCGGCCTTCTCGCGCGCCTCGCGGGCCTTCGCCTTCGCCGCCTTCGCGCGCGACTCCACCTTCGGCGTCGCCGCCGTGCCCCGCGTCGTGTTGGCGCTGCGGCCGCGCACCACGCCGATGAAGTCCTCGACGTCGTCCGTCTTCTCCTCCGTGACCCAGGCCAGGCGCACGGACGTCGGAGCGACTCCCGTCACCGGGACTGCGCGCACGTCCTTCCGGCTGTGCACGCGGGCGATCGCCTGCGGCACGATCAGCACGCCCACTCCCGCTGCGACCTGCTCGACGGCGTCGTCGAGGCCGGCCATCCGCGGCAGGGGACGTCGCGAGCCGTCGGCGATCTCCACCGCGACGGCCGCCCACTCCTGCACGGCCGACGGCTCCTGCAGCAGGTGCTCGTCGGCGAGATCGGCGACGTCGACCGACTCCGCGTCGGCGAAGGCATGCTCTCGGCCGAGCACCACGACGGGCTGCTCGTCGTAGAGGTGGATCGCACTGAGGAGGGAGGGATCGACGTCCCCGCGGACGAACGCGACCTGCGCGCGGCCGTCGAGCAGCGCGCGCGGCGTCTCGTCCTCGGCGAGCGCCAGCACCCGCAGCGGCAGGTCGGAGCGACGATCGCCCCAGATGCGCGTCCACTTCGTCGGGGTGACGCCCGGCGCGAGAGCGACCGAGAACACCGGGCCGACGGGCTCGTCCGCATCGGGCAGGTCCGCACCCGGCTCGTCCCCTTCCGACCGTTCGACCGCAGCCTCGTCCAGGCGCTCCGTCCCGACGACGTCGGCGTCCTGCTGCGGGGTGTCCGGCTCGTCGCTCATCCGACCAGGGTAGGCGCTGTGCGCGCGACGGTAGGGTTGCCGCATGGCCAAGGCGACACAGACGATGAAGGCTGCGACCGCGGCGAAGAAGCTCCAGATCTTCCTGCCCGCGACCCCGGAGGAGTTCCAGGAGTCGGCGATCACGCGCGAGCAGTACGACGAGCTCGCCGCGAACCCGCCCGCGTGGCTCGTAGAGCTCCGCGAGAACGGGCCGCACCCCCGCCCCGTCATCGCCTCGCGGCTGAACGTCTCGATCTCGGGCCTCGCCCGCGGCGGCATCACCGACGCGCTCACGACCGACGAGATCCAGGCCCTCCTCGACGAGGTCCCCGAGTGGCTGCGCGTCGAGCAGAACCGCTACGCCGAGGTCCGCCGCGAGCAGGCGCGCCTCAAGTCCGAGCGCGCCGCCAAGGCCGCCGAGTAGCCCCTCCGACCCCGGCAGCAGCGCCCTACTGGCTCGAGAACGCCGCGTCGAAGGACGCCGTCGGCGTCTTCCAGAGCAGCGAGCGGATGAACCCCACGGCCTCCGCCGCTCCGTGCAGACGGTCCATCCCCGCGTCCTCCCACTCGATCGAGATCGGGCCGGAGTAGCCGATCGCCTCGAGCGCGCGGAACGCGTCCTCCCATGGCACGTCGCCGTGTCCGGTCGAGACGAAGTCCCAGCCGCGCCGCGGATCGCCCCACGGCAGATGGGAGCCGAGCACGCCGGCCCGGCCGTTCTGCGGACGCATCCGCGTGTCCTTGCAGTCCACGTGGTGGATCCGGTCCTTGAAGTCCCAGAGGAACCCGACCGGGTCGATGTTCTGCCACATCATGTGCGACGGGTCCCAGTTGAACCCGAAGGCCTTCCGGTGGTCGATCGCCTCGAGCGTCCTCACGCTCGACCAGTAGTCGTAGGCGATCTCGGACGGGTGCACCTCGTGCGCGAACACGACGCCCTCGGCGTCGAACTCGTCGAGGATCGGGTTCCAGCGGGTCGCGAAGTCCTCGTAGCCCTCTTCGATCACCGAGGCGGGCACCGGCGGGAACTGCGCGACGTACGGCCAGATCTTCGACCCGGTGAAGCCGACGACCACATCGACGCCGAGCTTCCGGGCCACGCGGGCCGAGCGCTTCATGTCCTCGGCCGCCCGCTGCCGGACGCCCTCGGCGTCGCCGTCGCCCCAGGTGTAGTCGCGCACGAGCGCCTTGTGGCGGAAGTCGATCGGGTCGTCGCAGACGGCCTGCCCGGTGAGGTGGTTCGAGATCGCGAAGACCTCGAGCCCGTGGCGGTCCAGGATCTCGAGCCGCGACGCGGCGTACGAGTCGTCCTCGTCGGCGCGCTGGAGGTCGAGGTGGTCTCCCGACGCCGCGATCTCGAGGCCGTCGTAGCCCCACTCGGACGCCAGGCGCGCCACCTCCTCGAAGGGCAGGTCCGCCCACTGGCCGGTGAACAGGGTCACCGGGTGCGTGGCGGCGTAGGTCTTCTCGCTCATGGCGCTGTCTCCTTCGACAGGGGTGTCAGAGCGCGCCGGGCACGGTGACCCAGGCGCCGGAGTCGGCCGCGTCGAGCACGGCCTGGGTGATGCGGGCGGCGCGGAGTCCGTCGTCGAACGTCGGCAGACCCTCGACTTCGGCTCCGGCGATCGCCGCGTAGGTGTCGCGGGCGAACGCAGTGAACGCGTCCTGGTAGCCCATCGGATGCCCGCTGGGCACGATCGAGAGGCGGGCCGCATCCGGTGCGAGGATCGCGCCGTCGCGCGGCACGAGCACCGCGCTGTCGCGGCGCCCGACCCAGAGCGTCTCGGGCAGCTCCTGCTCGAAGCGCAGCGACTCCTCGAGCCCCGACACCTCCAGCACGAGCTCGTTGCGGTGCCCGGCCGTGACCTGCGAGACCAGGAGGGTGCCGACGGCGCCGCCCGCCAGACGGACGATCGCTCCGGCCACGTCCTCGGTCTCGACCGCGCGGCCGCCCCGCTCGGCGTGGATCGTGCTCGTGATCGCCGCGAGCGACTCGATCCGCTCGCCCGACACGAACTCGAGCAGGTCGACCAGGTGCGAGCCGATGTCGCCGAAGGCGCGCGAGCGCCCGCCGGCGGCCGGATCCACACGCCAGTTGTCGTCGGACGCGCCCAGCAGCCAGTCCTGCAGGTAGCTGCCGCGCACCGTGACCAGCCGACCGGTCTCGCCCGCGGCGACCCGGGCGCGCGCCTCGCGCACCATCGGGTGGAACCGGTAGGCGAACGGCACGGCGGCGACGATCCCCGCGGCCGACGCGGCGCTCGCGAGCGCCTGGGCCTCCGCCACCGTCGCCGCCAGCGGCTTCTCGCACACCACGTGCTTGCCCGCGTCGATCGCCGCGAGAGCGAGCTCGGCGTGGCTGGCGTTGGGCGTGCAGACGTGGATCACGTCGATGCCGTCGTCCTCGATCAGCGCCCGCGCGTCGGCGTAGGCGCGTTCGAAGCCGAGCTCGCCCGCCGCCCTCTCGCCCTTCTCCGGGCTGGAGGAGGCGACGCCCGCCAGGACCGCGCCGGCGCTGCGGGCCGCGCGGCTGTGCACGGCCGCCATGAACCCGCCGCCGAGCACGCCGACGCGCAGGGCACCGCTCATCAGACCAGGGTCGCTTCGCTCGGGTCCCAGTCCTCGGGGACGGCGGGGCGCGGCGCGACGGTGCTCTCGACGAGCACCCTCTCACCCGTCTCGGCGGCCTCGAGGAGCGACAGCATCACGTCGGTCACGTGGTACGCGAGATCGCCCGACGCCGCCTCGGGCTGATCGGCCCGGATCGCCCGGGCGAGCTCGAGCACGCCGGTTCCGCGCGAGAAGGTCGAGCCCGTGGCCTCGATGACCTCGGGCTCCTTCTCTCCGCGGCGGTACAGGGTGACCTCGCCGTCGTGCATGTTGGGGTCCGGCAGCACGAGCGTGCCCTCGGAGCCGTTGATCTCGACGAAGCCCATCCGCTGCATGCTCGACTCGAAGCTCCAGACGCCCTGCGCCGAGGCACCGGATTCGAAGCGGAGCAGTCCGCCGATGTGGGTCGGGATCGTGACGGGGAACTCCGTGCCCTCGCGCGGTCCGGAGCCGACGACGCGCGTCGCGCGGGCCTGGGAGGAGACCGCGGTGACGCTCTCGACCGGCCCGAGGTTCTGCACGAGGGTGGTGATGTAGTACGGACCCATGTCCAGCAGCGGTCCGCCGCCGGGTGCGAAGAAGAACTCGGGGTTCGGGTGCCAGCCCTCGGGGCCGGGGCCCTGGAAGAGCGTGATCGCCGACAGCGGGGTCCCGATGGCTCCGCTCTCGATGACGCGCTGCGCGGTCTGGAGGCCCGCGCCGAGGAAGGTGTCGGGCGCCGTGGCGACGCGCAGCCCCTTCTCCTTCGCCAGGGCGAGCAGCTCCACGCCGCTGTCGCGGTCGAGCGAGAAGGGCTTCTCGGTCCAGACGTGCTTGCCGGCCTCGAGGGCGCGACGGGCGACCTCGACGTGCACGGCCGGGATCGTCAGGTTGACGACGATCTCGATGCCGGGGTGCGCGAGGAGCTCCTCGACCGTGCCCGATCCGGGCACGCCGAACGCCTCAGCCTGGGCCTTCGCGCGCTCGAGGTCGATGTCGGCCACGAAGAGCACCTCGAGGTCGGGGAAGACCGTCAGGTTGGTGAGGTACTGGGTGCTGATGTTCCCGGCCCCGATGACGCCGACGCCGACGCGTCCCGCGCCGCTCATGCGGAGAGCTCCGAGACGTAGGTGAAGCCCGTGGTCAGGCCCTCGAAGATGTCGCCCGCGTAGGCGTCGAACTCGAGCACGGGGAGTGCCTGCGGGGCGGCGGCGAGAATCGACGGGATGTCCATCGCGCCGTCGCCTGCGGGCAGCTGCTCCTGGGTGTCGCTCGAGACGGGTCCGTCCTTGATGTGCAGGAAGCGGACCTTCTCGCCGAGGCGGCCGAGCACCGCGGCGGGGTCGTCGCCGCCGACCGCAGCCCAGTAGGTGTCGAGCTCGAGCAGGATCCGCTCGTCGAGCAGGCTCGCGAGGTGCTCGAAGGCGCTGCGGCCGTCGATGCGGTTCTCGAACTCGAACGCGTGGTTGTGGTACCCGAGGGTGAGGCCGCGCGAGGCGGCGGAGTCGACGAGCGCGTTCAGCTCGTCGGCGATCTTCTCGACATCGTCGGCGGTGGTCCAGCGCGTCGGGTCGACGTGCGGATCGATCACGGTCTGCACGCCGAGCGAGGCCGCGATGTCGAAGATCTCGTCGACGGAGGTGCCCTCCTGCGGTCCGAGGAGGCGCGCGTGGGCGCTCGGGGCGGTCAGGCCGCTGGCGGGCAGCGCCGAGCGGTAGCCCTCGGCGAGGTCGACGAACGAGAAGAGCTCGACCTTCGTGAAGCCGATGCCTGCGAGGCGGTCGAGGGTGGCGGGCAGATCGGCGGCGAGGGACTCGCGGACCGAGTACAGCTGGACGGAGAGGTCTGTTGGTGTGGCCACCGGGGTGCTCCTGATCGACGTCGAACGTGGGTGCTCCGAACCCTACGCGGGCTTTTGAGTCCCAACAAGCAGAACTTCTCCAGGAGGCGTAGAAAGTCGGACTGGCTCGGAGCAGAAGGCCCCGCGCTGTGATTGACTTCCGCCATGCCGTCCCGTCGCCGTTCCGCCACGAGCGCCCCGGGCGAGCTGCTGCTGCTGCTCGCCGACGGCGGCGCCCGCACCCGGGCCGACGTCGTCGCCGAGACCGGCCTCCCCCGCGCGGCGGTCTCGGCGCAGCTGGACCTGCTGGCCGCCACCGGACTCGTCGTCCGTCGCGACGACGCTCCCTCCTCCGGCGGCCGACCCGCGGCGCGGATCGCCTTCGACGCCTCGGCCCGCACCCTCCTCGCCGTCGACCTCGGCGCCGCCCACGCGACGACCGCGGTCACCGACCTCGACGGCACCGTCCTGACCGAGAGACGGGAGGCGATCGCGATCGCCGACGGCCCTCTCGCCGTCCTCGGGCACGCTCTCGAGACCGCCGCCGCCCTGCTCGCGGACCTCCCCGGCGCCGGCCCGCTCGCCGGGGTCGGAGTCGGAGTGCCGGGTCCGGTGGAGCACGCCACGGGCCGCCCGGTGAAGCCGCCGATCATGCCCGGCTGGGACCGCTTCGACATCCCCGCCTTCGTGGCGCGGTCGCTCCCGGTGCCGGTGCTCGTCGACAACGACGTCAACCTCCTCGCCCTCGGCGAGCACGCCGACCACTACTCCGGCGTCGACGACCTGCTGTACGTGAAGGTCTCGACCGGCATCGGCGCGGGCATCGTCAGCGGAGGCGCACTGCAGCGGGGAGCGCTCGGCGCCGCGGGCGACCTCGGCCATGTCCAGGTCCCCGGCGATCACGGCGACGCCGATCTCGAGGCCATCGCGAGCGGCTCCGCCATCGCCCGGCGGCTCGGCGGCGGGGTCGCGAGCACCTCCGACGTCGTGCGGCTGCTCACCCAGGGCGACCCGGCCGCCGTCGAGCTGACCCGCACGGCGGGCCGCGACATCGGCGAGGTGCTCGCCACGTGCGTGAACCTGCTGAACCCCTCCGTCATCGTGATCGGCGGCAGCATCGCGGAGGCGAGCCACGAGGTGCTCGCGGGCGTCCGGGAGGTCGTCTACCGCCGCTCCCTCCCCCTCGCCACCCGCTCCCTCGACATCGTGCAGGCCTCGGGCGACCGCGGCGGCGGCGTCCGCGGAGCGGCCCTCATGGTCCGCCGCCACCTCCTCTCCCCCGGGGTCGTCGACTCCTTCCTCGCCGCCTCCTGACGCTCTCCCGCGCCGGTCGAGCGTCCGCCCCGATCTCGCGCTCGGCGAACACCGCGCCCCCGCGTGCCGATTCGGCACCTCCTCGGAACGGGCGCAGAATGTATCGGTGCCCGATCTGCAGCTCACGTTCCCCTGGGAGACGCAGCCCGTCTTCCGGGAGGCCGAGCCGCCCCACCTGAAGCGGGTCGTCGCCCACTCCACCGATCGCGTCGCCTGGCTCCGGGCCCGTTCCCGCGGCATCACCGCGACCGACGTCGCGCGCCTCTCCTCCACGGCCGCCATCGACCGCGTCGCCCTCGACAAGCTCTACGGCAGCGGCTTCGGCGGCAACGCGTTCACCGATCACGGCCGGGCCCGCGAGCCCGAGATCGCCGCCTGGGTTCTCCGCGAGCACGAGATCGAGCCCAGCAGCACCCTCTTCCACGCGAGCCAGGAGCGGCGCCACCTCGCCACCCCCGACGGCATCGGCCTGCGCGAGGACGGCCGGCTCGAGCTCTGCGAGATCAAGACGACCACGAAGCCGTGGCGCAGCATCCCGCGCCACTACCTGCGGCAGGTCTTCTGGCAGCAGTACGTCCTGGGCGCCGAGCGCACGCTCGTGGTCTGGGAGCAGCACCGCGACTTCGTGCCGATCGACGCCGAGCCCGAGTTCCGCTGGGTCGACCGCGACGAGGACGAGATCCACGTCCTCGTCCGCCTCGCCGGCATGCTGATGGCCGAGCTGCACGAGAGAACCCGCGCGGGCGCGCGGTGACCGTCCTCCTCCTGCACGGGCTCGGCAGCGACCGCTCGCAGCCGCTCGGCCTGCTCCGACCGGCGCTCCCGCCCGGCAGCGAGGTCCTCGCCCCGGACGTCCGCGCGCACGGGGCCTCCGACCTCGTGGGCGCCGGCTCCGACTTCTCGCTCGACGCCCTCGCCGACGAGGTGACCGAGCAGGTGATCCGCGCCGGAGCCGCGCACAAGCCGCTCACGGTCCTCGGCATCTCGATGGGGGCCGCGATCGCCCTGCGCCTCGTCGCGCGCCGCGTGCTGCCGATCGACCGGGCGGTCTTCGTGCGCCCCGCCTTCACCTCCGAGCCGATGCCCGAGAACCTCGCCGTCTTCCCCGTCCTCGCGCAGCTGCTGCACGACCACGGTGCCAAGCGGGGCGAGCGGCTCTTCCGCGCCTCCGGCCTCTTCCAGCGGGCCGTGGAGGAGTCGCCCGCCGGGGCTCAGGGCCTCGTGCAGCAGTTCCGCGCGCCTCGGGCGGCGGAGCGCGCCGTGCGCCTCGCCGAGATTCCCCGCAACGCCGCGTACCGCGACTCCGGCGAGCTGTCGCAGGTCATCGCGCGCACCCTCGTCATCGCCGCCGAGCGCGATCCGGTGCACCCGGTCGCCGTGGCGGAGCAGTGGGCGAGAGGTCTTCCCGACGCGGAGCTCGAGCGGGTGCCGGCGCGCGACGACGGCCAGGAGCGGCAGACCGAGGTGCTGCGGAGTCGCGTCCGCGACTGGCTCGCGCGGCGCTGAGGTCCTCCCGCGCGAGCACCAGGCCCACGGTCGCGAGCCACAGCAGGGCCACGGCGGTCGCGACGAACTCCAGCGTTCCGCCCAGGCGCATCCAGACCCGGAGGAGCGACAGGATCGCGCCCGCTCCCGCGATCACGGCCACCGCCACTCCGGCCACGAGCGAGAGCCGGGCGACGGCCGGGCGCTCCCGTGCCGCCGCGAGCTGGAGCATCGCGACGCACGCCGACGCGAAGCCCAGCACCGCCGCGCTGGTGTGAATGAGGTCCTGCCAGCTGAAGCTCTCCCCCACCGGCAGCGGGCACCCCGCCGTGCAGGTCACCTGCGACGCGAGCGCGAAGCACCCGGCGGCGGCGAGCAGCACGAGGGAGGGCGCGAGCGAGGGCAGCAGCCGGGACCGCACGTGCCGGGCGCCGAGCGCGACGGCCGTGCCGCCGGCCGCGACGAGCAGCAGCGCGATCCGCACCGCGCCCGCCGTCGGCATGCCCGGCGCTCCCATCTCGCTCACGTAGACCCAGCGCGAGAGGCTGAGCCGCGCACCGAGCAGGAGGATCAGACCGGCGAGCACGAGGACCGATCCGCCGATCAGCAGGGGGCCTCCGGCACGTCGTCGCAGCATCCCCTCATCGTGCCAGACGCCGCTGCGCCCCGAGCCCGACGCCGCCTCACCTCCCCATCGGGGCACGGAGAGCCAATCTTCTCGGGCGGGTGACACCGCCGTAACAGCCCGGACTCATTACCTCGATTGACTGATCGCGGCGCTCGGAGACGGGGTCGGGGGACGCACGCCAGCGCGTCGCCCACCCCTGGAACCACCACCGGGGCCGGGACACAGGAAGGGCGATGATGCACAGCAGTGCGCTCGGACACGGCCTCACGATCGGCGAGATCCCCGAGGAGGTGGTCCTCCCCGACACCATGACGGCGGCGGTGATCGACGCCCCGGGCGACGCCTCGGCGCTGCACCTCGCGACCGTGCCGACCCCCTCGGCGATCAACGCCGAGTTCCTGGTGAAGGTGGTCGCGGCCGGAGTGAATCCGCTCGACGTGAAGACCAGGGCGGGCCGCGGAGTCGCCTCCCAGATCACCTCGTACCCCGCGGTGCTCGGCCACGACTTCTCGGGCGTCGTCGTGCAGAGCCCGTACCCCGCGCATCCGCTGCGGCCCGGCGACGAGGTCTACGGATTCGTGATGGTGCCCCGCTACTCCGGCTCCTACGCCCAGTACGTCAGCGTGCCCAGCGTCTCGGTCACGCGGAAGCCCTCGACGCTGTCGCACGTGGAGGCCGCCGGCGTCCCGCTGGCCGCGCTCACCGCGTGGGGCATGGTGGTCGAGCTGGCCAAGGCGCACGAGGGGCAGCGGATCCTCATCCACGCGGGCTCCGGCGGAGTCGGCCACTTCGCCGTGCAGTTCGCCTCGTACTTCGGCGCCACGGTCACCGCCACCGGGTCCACGCGCAATCTGCAGTGGCTCCGCGAGCTGGGCGCCGACCAGGTGATCGACCACACGGCCGAGCGCTTCGACGAGATGCTCTCGGACATCGACGTCGTGATCGACCTGGTCGGCAACGTGCACGACGACACGGGCTCGCGCTCGCTGCGCGTGCTGCGCCCCGGCGGACTCGTCGTGAACGCGCCGACCGGCAGCTGGCCCGGGTTCTTCGAGGAGGCGGCCGCCGCCGGCGTGCGCGCCTCCACCTTCAAGGTCGCGCCCGACGGAGCGACGCTCGCCGTGGTCTCGCGCCTGCTCGAGTCGGGAGACGTGCGCGTCTTCATCGACGGCGTCTTCCCGCTCGAGAAGGCGGGCGAGGCGCACGAGCAGCTCGAGACCGGCCACACGCGCGGCAAGATCGTGCTCACCGTCTGCGAGGGCTGACCTCGGTCCTCCGCGGGATGCCACTCCGGTGCGCCTTCCCGTGCGCGTCCCGTCGCGGAGCGGTCCCTCGCGACGGGGATCAGGGCAGCGGGCGCTCCAGGACGAAGTCGTCCTCGTAGCGGTCGCCGACCAGGAAGCGCTTCTCGCCCACCACCGCGAACCCGTGCCGGACGTAGAACCGGCGCGCCCGCTCGTTCTCCTGGTTCACCCCGAGCCAGACGCCCGCCGCGCCGGTCGATCGCGCATCGTCCAGCGACGCCGCCATCAGCGCCGAGGCGATCCCGCTGCCGTGACCACCGGGCAGCACGTAGCACTTGCTCAGCTCGACGCTCGGGCGCCGGCTGATCGCGGCGGCCGCGTCTTCGTCGGCCGGCTCGCCCCGCACCAGCATCGTGTAGCCGACCAGCGCCCCGGAGGCGTCCTCGGCCGCGAACAGGGACCGGTGCGGGTCGACGAGGTACGCGGCGAACCGCTCCTCGGACAGCACCGCGCGGATGAACTCGGCCTTCGCCTCGTCGCTCGTGTGCGGCGGGCAGGCGAGCGGGAACGTGAGAGCGGCGACCTCGGCCAGCGCCGGCGCGTCCGCGGGCACCGCTCGGCGGACCGCGGTCGGGGCGTCGTCGGAGGGTCGCTGCTGATCCTGGAGCACGACGACCAGTCTGCCCCGCCGCGCGGCCGGCTCCGACCCCGGGAACGACGAAGGAGGGGCCCGCTCACGCGGACCCCCTCCTGTCGGTGCTGCCTCGGGGCAGCGACGTCCTAGGACAGGACGTTGACGTCCAGCGGGATGCCGGGGCCGAAGGTCGTCGAGACGGCGGCCTTCTGGATGTAGCGGCCCTTGGAGGAGGAGGGCTTGAGACGGTTGATCTCGTCGAGAGCCGTCTTGAAGTTCTCCTGGAGCTGCTCCTCGGTGAACGCGGCCTTGCCGACGACGAGGTGCACGTTGGCGTGCTTGTCGACGCGGAACTCGATCTTTCCGCCCTTGATCTCGGTCACGGCCTTCGCCACGTCCGGGGTCACGGTGCCGGTCTTCGGGTTGGGCATGAGGCCGCGGGGGCCGAGCACCTTTCCGAGACGACCGACCTGGCCCATGAGCTCCGGCGTCGAGACGGCGGAGTCGAACGAGGTGTACCCGCCCGCGACCTTCTCGATGAGCTCGGCGCCGCCGACCTCGTCGGCACCCGCGGCGATCGCGGCCTCGGCGGCCGGTCCCGTCGCGAAGACGATGACGCGGGCGGTCTTGCCCGTGCCGTGGGGGAGGATGACCGTGCCGCGGACCATCTGGTCCGCCTTGCGCGGGTCGACGCCCAGCTTCAGCGCGACCTCGACGGTGCTGTTGAACTTGGCCGAGCCGGTCTCGCGAGCGAGGGCGACGGCCTCATCGGCCGTGTAGTACTTGCCCTCTTCGAGCTTGGCTGCGGCGGCCCGGTAGGCCTTCGACTTCTGTGCCATGTTGTTTCTCCTTGAAACGAGAATGTGGTTCTAGAGCCTGGCGGGCTCTCCCACGGGATGTTGAGTTCTTGAGTGACGCGACGTGACGAGTCGCAGAGCGGTGTGGCTGCTCCCGGAGGCCAGGAGGAGGTGTCGTGCGACCCATTGAGGGTCGCTGTCACTTCTCGCAGTCTCCCGAGGACGACGGGCCAATGTACCGTCGGGCTGCCGCCGTCCGCGCAGCACGGGAATCACCCCGTGCAAGCGCTGGAATGGGATCAGCCCTCGACGGTGATTCCCATGCTGCGCGCAGTGCCGGCGATGATCTTCGCGGCCGCGTCGATGTCGTTGGCGTTCAGGTCGACCTGCTTCGCCTCGGCGATCTCGCGGACCTGCGCCTGGGTGAGCTTCGCGACCTTCACGGTGTGCGGGGTCGAGGAGCCCTTGGCGACGCCGGCGGCCTTCTTGATGAGCTCCGCCGCGGGCGGGGTCTTCAGGATGAAGGTGAAGGAGCGGTCCTCGTAGACGGTGATCTCGACGGGGATGACGTTGCCGCGCTGCGACTCGGTCTGCGCGTTGTACGCCTTGCAGAACTCCATGATGTTGACGCCGTGCTGACCGAGCGCCGGACCGATCGGGGGCGCGGGGTTCGCCGCGCCGGCCTTGATCTGGAGCTTGATCAGGCCGGTGACCTTCTTCTTGGGGGCCATTCTGATTCCTTTTCTCAGGGTTCGAGTGGTCGGGGGTTCCCGGCCGCTCTCCCGCGCACCCGACGGAGTCGGATCGCGGTGGAGGAGGGTCGGACGGCGCGCACGCGGACGGGCGCCGACACGAAAACCCGTACGAGCTTACACGGGTATCGCTACTCCCGACAGGGCGGATCCGCATCCGCCGCTGCCGTCTGCGGGCGCCGCACCGTCTGCAGGCCCCGCACCATCTGCGGGCACCCGCCCCATCTGCGGGCACCGGCACGATCTGCAGGGGAATCGGGCCGGGTCGTCCCCAGCGATGCGGAGGAAAGCGCTCCTCCAGTCGGATCCCCTGCAGATCGCACCGACGCGGCGCCGACGAGCGCGTCCCGGAACGACGGACGCCCCCTCCGCCGGAGCGGAGAGGGCGTCGTCGCGACGTCAGGACGTCAGAGCTTGGTGACCTGGTCGAAGGACAGCTCGACCGGGGTCTCGCGCTCGAACAGCGACACGAGCACCGTGAGCTTGCCGCTCTCGGGCTTGATCTCGCTGATGGAGCCGGGGAGACCCGCGAACGAGCCCTCCTTGATGGTGATCGTCTCGCCGATCTCGAAGTCGACCTCGGCGGGCAGCACGCGCTGGGCCTGCTTCTGGCCCTTCGCGCCGGGCGCCTTCGAGGGGGCGACGTCCTTGATCTCGACGAGGCTCTTCAGCATCGTGAAGGCCTCCTCGAAGCGCAGCGGAGTCGGGTTGTGGGCGTTGCCCACGAAGCCGGTCACGCCGGGGGTGTGGCGGACGACCGACCACGAGTCCTCGTTGAGGTCCATGCGCACCAGCACGTAGCCGGGGATGCGCACGCGGGTGACCATCTTGCGCTGGCCGTTCTTGATCTCGACCACGTCCTCCATTGGGACCTGGACCTCGAAGATGTAGTCCTCGGCCTCGAGCGAGACCTTGCGGTTCTCGATGTTGGACTTCACGCGCTTCTCGAAGCCGGCGTAGGAGTGGATGACGTACCACTTGCCCGGCTTGCCGCGGAGCTCCGTGCGGAAGGCCTCGTAGGGGTCGATGTCGGCGAGGTCCTCGCCCTCGGCCTCCGCGTCCTCCGCGGCGACCTCGGCCTCGTCCTCGACGGCCTCGAGGGCCGCTTCGGCCTCCTCGACGGTGTCGATGTGAGCGGCCTCGTCGACGGCCGCGTCGGCCTCCGGGTCGTCGACCGAGCCGATGGCGTCGAGCGCGGCCTCGAGGTCGGACGCCAGGTCCTCCTCGGACTCGTTCTCGTCGATGACGCTCAGGGCGCCCTCCTCGGCGGGCTCGCTGGAGTCCTCGGCCTGCGTGAGGGTGCCGCCCTCCTGCGCCTCCTCGACCTCCGACGACTGCTCGGCAGCCGTCGACCAGTCGACGTCGTCGCGGTTTCTGTCAGACACTCGTCACAACTCTCTCTCGATCGATGCGGTCGGCGCCGCGAGGGCGCGTACCGCTGTGGCCGGCATCCTCCGCCCAAGCGGTGTCGGATGCCACCGGGTCAGGCGGCTGGTGTGCCGAAGACGTAGGTCACGGCCAGCGCGAACACCCAGTCGAGGAACGAGACCAGCGCCATCATGATGACGACGAAGATCAGGACCACCACGACGTAGTTGCCGAGCTCTTTCCTGGTCGGCGTCACGACCTTCTTCAGCTCGGCGATGACCTGCCGGATGAAGAGGGCGATCCGCGCGAACGGATTGCGCCGCGCCGCACGCTGCTGATTCGCGATCGCGACGACGTCCTCGCTCGGCTCGTCGACTGCTTTCCCGGCCACCTGCACGCACCTTTCCCGCACCGGAACCTCCGGTGTGGCCGGCCGCCCTGCGGGCGACCCTGGACCGATGACCGCTGCATCGCGGGGACCGCGAGCGACGGGCATCGATGTGCAGGGCGGACAGGGCTCGAACCTGCAACCTGCGGTTTTGGAGACCGCTGCTCTACCAATTGAGCCACCGCCCTATGGATGCCGTTGCGAGCATCCGAGGAGGAGGCGAACTCCGCGGCACCCTCCTCCGACCCTGTCGGGCGCGGTGAAGACTGGCAGAGTTCGACTACCTCGGACGAGTGTACGTGGACCCGAGAGGAGTGTCCAGCCGGGCCGCGCCGCCCGGATGCGCCCCCTCGCGCGCAGAGGATACGCTTTCGCTCGTGTCTGCTCCCACGCGCGTCTCCGCCCGAATCTCCGCCATCGCCGAGTCCGCGACCCTCAAGGTCGACGCGAAGGCGAAGGCCCTCCAGGCGCAGGGACGCCCCGTCATCTCCTACGCGGCGGGCGAGCCCGACTTCCTCACCCCGGAGCACATCGTCGAGGCCGCGTCCGCCGCGGTGCTCGACCCGAAGAACTACCGCTACACCCCCGCGGCGGGACTCCCCGACCTCCGCGCGGCGATCGCCGAGAAGACCGCGCGAGACTCCGGATGGGCGGTCGAGCCCTCGCAGGTCGTCGTCACCAACGGCGGCAAGCAGGCCGTCTACCAGGCCTTCCAGACCCTCCTCGACGACGGCGACGAGGTCCTCGTGCCGACCCCCTACTGGACCACCTACCCCGAGGCGATCAAGCTCGCGGGCGGCGTGCAGGTCGACGTCTTCGCGGGTGCCGACCAGGGCTACCTCGTCACCGTCGAGCAGCTCGAGGCGGCTCGCACCGAGCGCTCCAAGGTGCTGCTCTTCGTCTCCCCCTCCAACCCCACCGGAGCCGTCTACTCCGCCGAGCAGACCCGTGCGATCGGCGAGTGGGCCCAGGAGCACGGCCTCTGGGTGATCGCCGACGAGATCTACCAGAACCTGGTCTACGCGGTCGACGGGCAGGACGACGCCGGCCCCCTCGAGCGCGCCACCTCGATCGTGGAGGCCGTTCCCGAGCTGCGCGACCGCACGATCCTCGTCAACGGAGTCGCCAAGACCTACGCGATGACCGGCTGGCGGGTCGGATGGATGGTCGGCCCGGCCGACGCCATCGCCGGCGCCTCGAACCTGCAGTCGCACCTCTCGAGCAACGTCTCCAACATCTCGCAGCGGGCCGCGATCGCCGCTCTCACCGGACCGCAGGAGCCGGCCGAGGAGATGCGCCTCGCCTTCGACCGCCGCCGCCGCACGATCGTGGCCGAGCTGAACGCGATCGACGGAGTCGAGTGCCCCACCCCCGGTGGCGCGTTCTACGTGTACCCGGACGTCCGCGGGCTGCTGAACCGCGAGTGGGACGGCGTCACGCCGACCACCTCGCTCGAGCTCGCCGACCTGATCCTCGAGAAGGCCGAGGTCGCGACCGTCCCCGGCGAGGCCTTCGGCCCCAGCGGCTACCTGCGCCTCTCCTACGCCCTCGGCGACGACGCGTTGCTCGAGGGCGTGCAGCGGCTGCAGAAGCTGTTCGGCTGAGTTTTCCGCCTCTCTCCTCCTGCGTCGTCGATCGGCCGCGGTCGGCTCGACGAGGCGGGGCGTTCCGCAGAGCGTCCTGCGTCCGCCTACGGCGATCCGCTGACACGCGGATCACCGGTTCGGCGGTGCCGATTCGGCGGTGCCGGGCCGCCTCTCTCCTCCTGCGTCGTCGATCGGCCGCGGTCGGCTCGACGAGGCGGGGCGTTCCGCAGAGCGTCCTGCGTCCGCCTACGGCGATCCGCTGACACGCGGATCACCGGTTCGGCGGTGCCGATTCGGCGGTGCCGGGCCGCCTCTCTCCTCCTCCGTCGTCGATCGGCCGCGGTCGGCCGGCTGAGTGGTCGCGTTCCGCAGAGCGTCCTGCGTCCGCCTACGGCGATCCGCTGACACGCGGATCACCGGTTCGGCTTCGCGACGCTGCGCTCGCCTGTGCCTGTCGTGGAGAACGTCAGGAGGGAAGGGGGCTCGGCCGCGATGGTGGCCGAGTGGTGCGCTCTGCTGAGGGTGCGCTCGGGGAGGGGACCGCGGCGGGCGAGGACGAGCGGTCGCGGAAGTGCTCTGCTCGGGATGCACATCCTCCGCAAGGAGCAAGGGGCGACCGCTCACAGGGCGCAGGGCCCTCAACAGCTGAGGATGCGCGGCGGCGACTGCGCGAAGTGCGGGGTCAGCGCAAGTGCTGCGCCGAAGCGGTGCCGGCGCTGTCGCTCGGGCGCGCGACAGGGCACGCTGGTGCGATGACCCCCGACGCCGCAGTCCGTGTCCGCGATCTGCGCAAGGACTACGGCGGTGCACCCGCCCTGACCGGGATCTCGTTCGACATCCACCGCGGCGAGACCTTCGCCCTGCTGGGACCCAACGGCGCCGGCAAGTCGACGACGATCGAGATCCTCGAGGGCTATCGCGACCGCTCCGGCGGCGAGGCCTCGGTGCTCGGGGTGGATCCCCGCCACGGCGATCTCGCCTGGAAGTCGCGCCTGGGCATCGTGCTGCAGTCCAGCGGCGAATCCGGCAACGCGACGGTGCGCGAGCAGATCGCGCACTTCGCGAGCCTCTACCCCCGTCCGCGCGACGTCGACGAGACGATCGAGGCCGTCGGGCTCACCGCCAAGGCGCGCTCGCGCATCGGCAAGCTCTCGGGCGGCCAGCGCCGTCGCGTCGATGTCGCCCTCGGCATCATCGGACGCCCCGAGCTGGTGTTCCTGGATGAGCCGACGACCGGCTTCGATCCGGAGGCGCGGCACTCGTTCTGGGATCTCGTCGCGCTGCTGAAGAGCGAGGGCACCACGATCCTCCTGACCACGCACTACCTCGACGAGGCGGCCCGCCTCGGCGATCGCGCCGCCGTCATCGCCGGCGGGCGCCTGCTGGCCATCGGCCCGGTCGGTGAGATCGGCGGCGACGAGGCGCGCGTCCCGATCGTGCAGTGGGAGGAGTCGGGGGTCGCGCACCGCGTGCGCACGACCGAGCCGGCGCGCTTCGTCGCCGAGCTCTGCGCCCGGCTGGGCGAGCCCCCGGCGCTCGAGGTGCTGCGGCCCAGCCTCGAGGACATCTACCTCGACCTCATCCGGGACGACCGGGCCGGCGACGGCGGCATCGCCCTCGACGTGATCGGAGAGACGGTATGAGCACCGCGGTCCAGGCCCCTCCCCGCACCAGGCTGCGCACCGGCCCCGGCCGCACCCTGCGACTGGGCGCCGCGCGCGCCCGCTACGAGGTGCGCTCGTACTTCCGCGCCCCCGACCAGGTCTTCTTCACCTTCCTCTTCCCCGTGCTGCTGCTCACGATCTTCTCGGTCGCGTTCGGCGAGAACGCGGTCATGCAGGCCGATCCGCAGGACCCGGGCATCACGATGGCCGAGTACTACGTCCCGGGGCTGGCCGCCGCGGGCATCCTGCTCTCGGGCGTGCAGAATCTCGGGGTCGACATCGCGGTCGAGCGCAGCGACGGAACCCTCAAGCGCCTCGCCGGCGCCCCGCTGCCGGTGCTGAGCTACTTCCTCGGCAAGTTCGGCCAGGTGCTCGTCACGAGTCTCGCCCAGACGGCGCTGCTCCTGGTCGTCGCCGCCACGGTCTTCTCGGTCCAGCTGCCGACCGACAGCGGGCGCTGGGCCACGTTCGCCTGGGTCTACCTCGCCGGAGTCGCCACCTCGGCGATCCTGGGCATCGCGGTCTCGGCGCTCCCCCGCTCGGGCAAGAGCGCCACCGCGGTCATCGTGCCGCCGCTGCTCGTCCTGCAGTTCGTCTCGGGCTCGTACCTCTCGTTCACCACGCTCCCCGACTGGCTGCAGAACATCGCGAGCGTGTTCCCGCTCAAGTGGATCGCTCAGGGCATGCGCGCCGTGTTCCTGCCGTCGGACTTCGAGAAGCTCGAGGTGGACGGCGCCTGGGATCTGGGTGGCGTCGCGATCGTCCTCGGCGTCTGGCTCGTGCTGGGCCTGATCGCGAGCCGACTCACCTTCCGCTGGATCCGGCGCGACGCCTGATCCGGCACGACATCCGATCCGGCGACCCCTGTCGTGCGACAGCGTGTCAGACGCTGGTGCCGACCACCACGGGCTCGGGGTGCAGCAGGACGCCGAACTCGGCGAGGACGCGGCCCTGCACATAGCGGGCGAGCTCCGCGATCTCCTCGGCACGCGCGCTGCCGCGGTTCGTCAGGGCGAGCGTGTGCTTGCTCGAGACGGCGGCACGCGACCCCGGCAGGGCGAAGCCCCGGGTGATCCCCGAGTTCTCGATCAGCCAGGCGGCGCTGAGCTTCACGAGGGCGTCAGGCGCGGCGGGCGCCGGCAGTCCGATCGGCGCGCCCGCGGCGACGGCGTCCAGAGGAGTGACGACATCGGCCTCGGCGGACGGCTCGACGGGCCAGCGCGGCGCCGTCGGGGGCAGTCCGGAGGCGGCGGCACGGGTCACGATGGGGTTGGTGAAGAAGGACCCCGCGCTGGCGGTGTCCGGATCGTCGGCGTCGAGGACCATGCCCTTCGAGGAGCGCAGTCGCAGCACGGTCTCGCGCACCCGGTCCAGCGGGACCCGGTCGCCGAGCTCGACTCCGAGGGCCGACGCGAGCTGCGCGTAGGCGATCGGCGCGCCGACCCCGTCGGTCTCCTCGAGGGCGAACTCGACGGCGAGCACCGCTCCGCGGCGCCCCTGCTTGAGGACGGAGGTGCGGTAGCCGAGCTCGAGCTCCGCGGCCGTGAGGCGCACCGGCTCCCGCGCGCCCTCGTCGAGGAAGTCGACCGCCACCAGGGTGTCCGACACCTCCTGGCCGTAGGCGCCGATGTTCTGCACCGGGGAGGCGCCGACCGTGCCGGGGATGCCGCTGAGCGCCTCGAGCCCGGTCCAGCCGCGCTCGACGGTGAGCGCCACGAGGCCGTCCCACGACTCGCCCGCCTGCACTCGCAGGTGCACCGCGCCGGGGCGGTCGGAGTCGAGCCGTTCCACACCCGCCGTCCGCACCCGGACCACGGCGCCCTCGACGCCGTCGTCGCCCACGAGCAGGTTCGAGCCGCCGCCGACGAGCAGCCAGGGCTCGTCGGCGGCCCAGAGCTCCTGCAGCACCGAGACGAGCTCGGCCGTGGTGGCGGGCTCGTAGTAGCGCTCGGGCGCACCGCCGACGCGGAGGGTCGTCAGCTCGGAGAGGGAGGGCGCGGGCATGGGATCAGACGAGCGAGACGCGCGCCTGCGCCTTCCCGAGGACGGCCTGGCCGGCGACCGTGACGGCCAGGTCGATGCGCGCGGCTCCGGCGTCGACGTCGAGCTCGCCGACCTTGGCGACGACGAGGACATCGGCTCCCTCGCGGGGATCGACGACGATCGGGCGGGTGAAGCGGACGCGGTAGTCGACGATGCGGCCGGGGTCGCCGATCCAGTCGGCCACGACCTGCACGGCCGTGCCCATCGTGAGCATCCCGTGCGCGAGGACGCCGGGCAGGCCCACCTCGGCCGCGACGTCGTCGCGGTAGTGGATCGCATTGAAGTCGCCGGACGCGGCGGCGTAGCGGACGAGGACGTCGCGCGTGAAGTGGAAGCTCCGCTCGCCGACCACCTGCCCGATCTCGAGGTCGGCGAGGACGGGGACCGCGGCGATCACTCGTCACCCCTGACGACGAGCGTGGAGATGCAGGTCACGACGTGCTCGCCGTGCGCATCGGCCACGGTGGACTCGAGGACGATCATCGAGTGCGGTCCGAGCTGCTTGACGCTGGCGACGGCGAGGGTCGCGGTGAGCTCGTCGCCGGCGACGATGGCGCGGGAGTGCACGAAGCGCTGATCGCCGTGGACCACCCGGCTGTAGTCGATCCCGGCGTCGGGCTCGGCGAGCAGCTGCGCGACCGTGAGCTCCTGCATCACCACGGGGAAGGTGGGCGGCGCGATGACGTCGTCGTACCCGGCCAGGCGCGCGGCCTCGGGGTCGTGGTGGAGCGGGGAGGCGGCGGACACGGCGCGGGCGAACTCGCGCACCTTCTCGCGCCCCACCTGGTACGACGCGGTGGGCGCGAAGGCGCGACCGGTCAGTTCGGGGTTCACTGGCACCCGGACATCTTACGCGGTGGCTCCCGCGGGCCCCGGAGGCCTCCCCCTCCTCCGGGTGGCACGCCTCGTATGGCCATCGCGAAATACCCATGCGCGTATGGCTGACCCCCGACCCTTCTTCTCGGAAGCTGGCCAGCATGTCGACACCCCGCCCCGAACGAGACTGGGCCGAGTACGCCCGGGAGCTCGGAACGAACCTCCACCGCGCGCGCATGGCCAAGGGCGAGAGCCAGGAGCGGATCGCCCACGCCGCGGGCCTCGCCGGCTACACCTATCAGAAGTTCGAGAAGGGCGAGTCCAAGCCCGGGTCTCCCGCGAACCCGCAGCTGAAGACGCTCTTCGCCCTCTGCGAGGCGCTCGACCTGGAGCTGAGCGAGCTCCTGCCGCCGAATCCGCCCCGCGTCTCATCGCGCGGCTCCGCGTAGGAGCAGGGAGGCGTCGATCGCCCCGGCCAGGCGCGCCGCCCCGCTGAGATCGAGATCGAGCACCCCCAGGGCGTCCGCCTCGAGGCGGATCCTCACCTCGCCCGCCGGACCCGGCCGGCAGAGGGACACGTGCACGAGCAGCGCCTCCGGCCGACCGAGCGGCCCCCGGTCCGGCCACTGCACGAGCGGCACGCTGCTCGCCGCCGAGCGGTGCAGCCGCTCGGCGCGCCCTCCGATGTCGTCGTGCTCGCCCGCGCACCACTCCGGGCACCCGTCGCTCCGCCCGCTGTCCTGCCGTCCGTCCATGTTCCGCACCAATCGCTCGAGGCGCACATCACACCGGTCGGCACCGACATCGAGGAGGTCCCTCGGCCTCGTTCCGCCCGGGGGTGTGGACAGTCACCACCACCTCCCCCGCTGTGGAGGAGTGCCGACACTCTCCCATACGCAGGTGGTGCCGCGCGATCGGGCCGTCGCCGATCGCGTCAGCGGTGAACGATCAGCCAGGTCGCGACGGCGGTCGACTCCCCGCGGTTCACCATCCGGTGCGGGCGCTCGCACGGGAACGTGATCCCGTCCCCGGCCGCGAGCACGACGGTCTCGTCCTCGAACTCCACCGTCAGCTCGCCGAGCGTCACCGTGCCCACCTCGAAGCCGTCGTGCCGGAGGAACCGGCGGTGCGCCGTCGAGGTCGACCCCGGCGGATAGGTCGACTCGAAGAAGTCGACCGCCTCGACCGAGCGGGGCGCGAGCCGACGGAAGAGCACTCCGCCGTCGAGGGTCACCGGAGCGACCTCCCCCGCCCGCACGACCGCCGTCGCGACCGACGGGGGCGCCGGCTCGTCGAAGACCGCCGAGAGCGGCACGCCGAGTGCGCCGACGACCGCGATCAGGCGCCCGACCGAGGGCTGCATCGAGCCGCGCTCGATCTGCGAGACCGCGCTGGCCGAGATGCCGAGCTCGCGGGCGAGGGCGCGCAGCGACAGGCCGGAGGCGAGGCGCAGCTCACGGAGGCGCGCTCCGAGACGCTCGCGATCCGTCCCGGCGGCGAGGGCGCTCGCCGCGACCTCCACGGGGTCGTCCGTCGGGACGGTGCCGGAGGGCGCGACGGGCAGCCCGTCGGAGTCGGGCTCGGGGGCGTCGGTGATCATCGGCGACCCTCCTCCGGCGATCGTCACACACCCGTAACGGAGCCGAAACGAGCCCGGGGGTGTCAAGCAATAGGTTCACATGCTGTGAAGCGACTGCTTCACAGCATCCACGCACAGCGCCTCACGCACTCCGCGGGGACGGCCGACCGCCTCGGTCCGCCACCACGACCACCCTGACACATCCGATCCGAGCCGGGCCCGCGCCCGGCCGCCCGAGAGGTGGATCCTCCATGACCGACCGCGCCACCGCACCCCGCACCGACCTGCCCACCGTCCCGCCCGTCGCCGCCGAGCTCCCCGTCGGTGCCGCCCTGATCAAGCCCGGCTACGACGACCGCCTGGCGAACGAGGACCTCGCTCCGCTGGTGAAGCAGCGCTGGTCGAGCTACAACATCTTCGCGTTCTGGATGTCGGACGTGCACAGCGTCGGCGGCTACGTCACCGCCGGATCCCTCTTCGCGCTCGGCCTCGCCGGCTGGCAGGTGCTCGTCGCCCTGGTCGTCGGCATCGTGATCGTGCAGATCTTCTGCAACCTCGTCGCCAAGCCGAGCCAGATCACCGGCGTGCCCTACCCGGTCATCAACCGGGCGATCTTCGGGATCCGCGGCGCGAACATCCCCGCGATCATCCGCGGCCTGATCGCGATCGCCTGGTACGGCGTCCAGACCTATCTGGCGGCGCAGTCGCTGAACATCGTGTTCCTCAAGTTCTTCCCCGACCTCGCCTCCTGGAACACCCCGGAGGCGTCCTTCCTCGGACTCTCCGCGCTCGGCTACCTCTCGTACGCGATCCTCTGGGTCGCGCAGGCCGCGCTGTTCTGGCGGGGCATGGAGTCGATCCGCCGCTTCATCGACTGGGCCGGCCCCGCCGTCTACGTGGTGATGCTGGTCCTGGCCGTGTACCTGGTGTCGCAGGCGGGCTGGGAGAACATCTCGCTCAACCTCGGCTCGGGCGAGGTCCTCGACTTCGCCGCGTCGCTGCCGGTGATGATCTCGGCCGTCGCGCTCGTCGTGTCCTACTTCTCGGGTCCCATGCTCAACTTCGGCGACTTCTCGCGCTACGCCCGCAGCTACGGCGCGGTGAAGAAGGGCAACCTGCTCGGGCTCCCGATCAACTTCCTCTTCTTCTCCCTCCTCACCGTCATCACCGCGTCCGCGACCGTGCCGGTCTTCGGCGAGCTCATCACCGACCCGATCGAGACGGTCGAGCGGATCGACACCTGGTTCGCGGTGCTGCTCGGCGGGCTGACCTTCGTCATCGCGACGATCGGCATCAACATCGTCGCCAACTTCATCTCGCCCGCGTTCGACTTCTCGAACGTCAACCCGAAGAAGATCAGCTGGCGCATGGGCGGCATGATCGCCGCGGTCGGCTCGGTGCTGCTGACCCCGTGGAACTGGTACTCGAACGACACCGCGATCCACTACACGCTCGGCATCCTGGGCGCCCTCATCGGCCCGCTGTTCGGCGTGCTGATCGCCGGCTACTACCTGATCAGCCGTCAGCGCGTCTGGGTCGACGACCTCTACACGATGAGCGAGACGGGCCGGTACTGGTTCTCGAGGGGCTTCAACCCGAACGCCGTGTGGGCCACCATCATCGGCGGAGTCCCGTCGGTCGCCTCGGTGCTCGTGCCCCGCTGGATCGCCGAGGCCGGCGGCCCCTCCTTCACCTGGCTGGGCGACTACAGCTGGTTCCTCGGCTGCGGACTGGGCTTCATCGCCATGGCCCTGCTCGAGCGCCGCGCCCCGCGCATCGGGCGCCTCGAGGAGGACCTCGAGAACGTCAGCGACGGCAGCGCCGCCTGATCCACCCGGGCGGCCGCCCGCTGCGGGCAGCCGCCCTCCCCCTCCCGCCACGTCCCCGAGGAACCCATGCGCATCACCGTCGTCAACCCGAACACCAGCGAGCGGATGACGGAGGCGATCGGCCGGGCCGCCCGCTCCGTCGCCTCCCTCGGCACCGAGATCGCAGCGGTGACGCCTCCGATGGGGCCCGCCTCGATCGAGAGCCACTACGACGAGGCGCTGGCGGTGCCGGGACTGCTGCACGAGATCGTCCGGGGCGACGCGGCGGGCAGCGACGGCTACGTCGTCGCGTGCTTCGGCGATCCGGGGGTCGATGCCGCCCGCGAGCTCGCGCGGGGCCCGGTCGTCGGCATCGCCGAGGCCGCGATGCACATGGCGACCCTCGTCGGCCGCCGCTTCAGCGTCGTGACCACGCTCTCGCGGACCAGCGGACGCGCGTGGGACATCGCGCGCCGGGCGGGCTTCGGCGAGGCGTGCGCCGGCGTCCACGCCTGCGACATCCCGGTGCTCGAGCTGGACGACCCCCGCTCCGACGCCCGCCGGGTCGTGCTCGAGGAGTGCGCCGCCGCGCTCGCGGCCGACGGCTCCGACGTGATCGTGCTGGGCTGCGCCGGCATGGCCGACTTCTGCCGCGAGCTCTCGCGGCAGCTGGGCGTGCCGGTGATCGACGGGGTCTCGGCCGCCGTCCGCCTCGTCGAGGGCCTCGTGGCGATGGGCGTCACGACCTCGCGGCGCGACGAGTTCGCGAGGCCGCTCCCGAAGGCGATGTCCGGCCTGCTCGCTCCGTTCGAACTCGTCTGACAGCCGCGGCACGGGGCTGGGAGGATCGGACCATGACGGTCCTCCGCGAACTCGGCCTCGGCGCCCGCCTCTTCCTCCGCGGCTTCGGCACCTGGGTGCGCTCGCCCCGGGCGATGCTGCTGGGGGCGATCCCTCCCCTGATCGTCGGCCTCGTCTTCGTCGGCCTGCTCGTGCTGGTCGTGACCCGCGTGGGCGACGTCGTCACCGCGCTGACGCCGTTCGCCGACGGCTGGAGCGACGCCTGGGCGTCGAGCGCGCGCCTGGCGATCTCGGTCGCCGCGGTCGGGGCGCTCGTCGCCCTGGGGGTCGTGGTCTTCGCAGCCGTCACGCTGCTCGTGGGCGATCCCTTCTACGAGCGGATCTGGCGCGGCGTCGAGAACGAGCTCGGCGGGGTGCCCGACGAGCGCGAGACCGGGTTCTGGAGCGGGCTCGGCCGCTCGCTCCGCGACTCCGCCGTGCTGATCGCCACCTCGGTGGGCATCGGGATCGTGCTCGTGCTGCTGGGCGTGATCCCGGTCGTCGGCCAGATCATCGGCCTCCTCGCGGGCGCCCTCGTCGGCGGGCGGGCCCTGGCCCTCGAACTGACCGGGTTCGCGGGAGACGCACGCGGGATGACCCTGGCCGAGCGCCGCCGACTCCTCGGCGAGCGCCGAGGGATGTCCCTCGGCTTCGGAGTCGCGGTCTACCTGGCGTTCCTGATCCCGGGCGGCGCCGTGGTCGCGACCCCCGCCGCCACCGCGGGGGCGACGCTCCTGCTGCGGACGCTGCGGGGCGAGACGACCGAGCGCCCCGCCCCGCGGACGATCAGCTGACGCGGCGGCGCAGCCCTGGCGTCACCAGGGCCGCGGCTCCGGCGAGCAGCGCCAGCGCGCCGATCGGCAGCAGCGCTCCGGCATCCGATCCGGTCTCGGCCAGCGCGTGGCCGGCGGTGGGGACGGCCGTGCGAGGCGCGGTCGGCACGGTGCTGGTGCTCGTGGGGGACGGCGCCGGGGTCACCGGGATCGGGACGGGGACGACCGGAGCGGGCTCGGGATCGACGGCGGCCGCGAGCGAGAACTCCGCGACCACGAAGTCGGGACCGGGGACGGTGCCCGAGTAGCCGCGGTAGATGTAGCGCACCCTCTCCTCGACCCCGCCGAGCCACCGGGTCTCGACGAGCGGCGGGACCTCGCGGGAGGAGGAGCCGTCTCCGGCGACCGCCTGCCACTCGTCGTCGATCAGGACCTCGATCGTGTAGCTCCACGAGGTGAGGCAGTCGCGCAGCGTCCCGCCCGGGATCGAGATCTCGGTCTGCGTCCCACCGGAGCTGATGGTCGCGACGCCGGCGAACTCGATGGGCGACTCGCCCTCCTCGTAGCACTCCTCCGAGACGGGTGCCGGAGTGAGCGTCGGCACCGGCAGCGGCGGCAGCGAGACGGTGGGCACCGGGGCCGGGGTGAGGGTCGGCGTCGCAGTGGGCGCGGGCGACGGGGCCGACGTGCTCGCGACGGGAGTGGGGGTCGTGGTCGACGCGGCGGCGGCGGGGGCGAGCATCAGGGTCGCGCCGAGGGCGGCGGTGATCAGCAGGGAAGAGGTGGAGCGGAGCATGCGTGTCCTCGCGTGAAGCGCCGATCGTCGGCGGTGATCCGGGCGGGTATTCCTATCACGGGGCCGAAGAGCGGAGACAGACACCCGTTCGGGACGCGCCACCCCCTCCCGCTTGGCCGCCCGTCGCGCGGTCCCCTAGACTCCCCCCGTGCGCACGTCGAACCGAAGCCCCTGGTGGCCCGCCTCCTAGGCGGACCGACGCGCGAACCCCTCGCACACGACCGCCTCGTCCGGGCGGTCGTTCTGCATGTCAGGGCCCGGGTGAGGGACACCCCGAACCAAGGACCACGATGACCTCGCTCCTCTCCCGCATCCTCTCCTCCGACGGATCGCTGCCGTTCGCCGTCGTGCTCCGGCAGGGCCGCTCCGAGGTGGACGTCTTCACCGGCGACGTCGTCGACGTCGACGGGCTCGCCGACATCCCGCTGAACGGCGGGGACGTGCTCACGCTGGTGCCCTACCGCCAGGTGCGCGAGCGCGGGTTCGCCGCGAAGGACGACGGAGCGCCGCTGCGCAACCTCCTCGTCCGCGAGCGCGAGAGCGTGCCGCTGGACGAGGTCCTCCGACTGCTCCCCGAGCGCGAGATCCCGGTCGAGGAGCGCGGCTTCGACGTGCCCGACGAGGAGTACGCCGACATCGTCCGGCACGTGATCGACGACGAGATCGGCCGCGGAGAGGGCGCGAACTTCGTGATCGCCCGCGCCTTCGTCGCGCACACCGACGCCGCTCCGGTCGAGGCGGTGCTGGCCTGGTTCCGCCGCCTGCTGACCGACGAGTCCGGCGCCTACTGGACCTTCGCGATCCACACCCCCGGCGTCGACGGCGCGCAGACGGTGACCGCGGTCGGAGCGACCCCCGAGCGGCACGTCTCGGTGCGTGACGGCGTCGCGATGATGAACCCCATCAGCGGCACCTTCCGCCATCCGGCCGCCGGGCCCACCGGAGAGGAGGTGCTCGCGTTCCTCGCCGACGTGAAGGAGAGCGAGGAACTCTTCATGGTCGTGGACGAGGAGATGAAGATGATGAGCGCGGTCTGCCCGAACGGCGGACGCATCCTCGGTCCCTTCCTCAAGCAGATGTCGCGCCTCAGCCACACCGAGTACCTCCTCGAGGGGCGCACCGATCTCGACGTCCGCGAGGTGCTGCGACTGACGATGTTCGCGCCGACCGTCACCGGCTCCCCGATGGAGAACGCCTGCGCCGTCATCGCCGAGTACGAGAAGGAGCCGCGCGGCTACTACTCCGGCGTCCTCGCGCTCTTCGAGCCCGAGGAGCACGGCTACACGGTCGACGCGCCCATCCTGATCCGCACCGCCTACCTCCAGCCCGACGGCCGGCTGACCGTGCCCGCGGGCGCGACCCTCGTGCGCCACTCGACTCCGGAGGGTGAGGTCGCCGAGACGCGCGCGAAGGCCTCGGGCGTGCTGTCGGCGCTGGGACTCCTGCCGGGTCGCGAGATCCCGCCCGCCGTCGATCTGAACGCGCAGCCCGGAGTCGCCGAGGCGCTCGAGGCGCGCAACGAGCGGCTCGCGTCGTTCTGGCTCCGCCCGCAGGCGCCCGAGCACATCGCGGGCCTCGACGGGCACACCGCGCTGATCGTCGACAACGAGGACCAGTTCACGACGATGCTCGCGCACCAGCTGCGCCACCTCGGCATGGACGCCCGCGTCGAGCGCTGGTCGAGCGTCGAGGACGTGCTCTCGGACGACCTCGTCGTGTTCGGGCCCGGCCCGGGCGACCCGCGCGACGACTCCGAGCCGCGCATCGCGCGCCTGCGCGAGCTGATGACCCAGCGACTCGACTCCGAGCGCCCGATGCTCGCCGTGTGCCTCAGCCACCAGATGCTCTCGCTGCTCGCGGGCCTTCCCGTCGAGCCGCTGCCCGCGCCGCGCCAGGGCGTGCGACTCGCGGTCGACGTCTTCGGCGAGGAGGCGGCGATCGGCTTCTACAACACCTTCTCGTCGGTCGCGGGATCGGGTGTCGAGCGCACTCCCCTGCTCGATCTCGAGGTGTCGGGCGACCCGGTCAGCGGAGTGGTCGACGCCCTGCGCGGCGAGCACGTCGCGTCGGTGCAGGGCCACCTGGAGTCGGTGCTGTCCTCGGACGGACTGCGCACGCTCGAGCGCCTCGTGCGCACCGCCACCGCGCAGCCGGCCCGCTCGTGAGCGAGGTGCGGCTGATCGCGTCGGACGCCTACTCCGTGGAGCTGCGGTACGCGATCGCCGACAGCGTGCGCGCGGCGGCCGAGGCGGCTCGCGCCTGGCACGGTCGCGGCGACAAGGTCGCCGCCGACGAGGCCGCGGTCGCCGCGATGCGCGCGGTGCTGGCGGACGCTCCGTTCGACGGCACGGTCGTCATCGGCGAGGGCGAGAAGGACGAGGCCCCCATGCTCGCGAACGGCGAGCGGCTCGGTCGGGGTCCTCGCCGTCGTGCGATGTGGCCGTCGATCCGCTCGACGGCACGCGGCTGACCGCCGAGGGGCTGCCCGGCTCGGTCTGCGTGATCGCGCTCGCCCCGCGCGGCGCCCTCTTCGATCCGCGCGACGTCTTCTACATGGACAAGCTGGTCTGCTCGGCGGCGGGCGCGGGAGTCGTCTCGCTCGAGCGCTCCCCCGGGGAGAACGCGCGGGCGCTGGCGGAGGCACTGGGCAAGCCGGTGGAGGAGCTCGTCGTCGCGGTGCTCGACAAGCCGCGGCACGCGGGGCTGATCGCCGAGCTGCGCGACGCCGGAGTGGCGCTGTCGCTGCGCGGCGAGGGCGACGTCTCGGTCGCGATCGAGGCGGCCGACCCGGCGGGCGCGGTCGACCTGGTGCTCGGCATCGGAGGGACGCCCGAGGGCGTCGTCGCGGCGTGCGCGGTGCGCGCGCTGGGCGGTGTGATGGAGGGGCGGCTCGCGCCGCAGACGGCGGCCGAGCGTGCGAACGCGCTCGCGGCCGGTCACGACCTCGACCGGCTGCTGCGGCTGGAGGACCTGGTCGCCTCGGACGACGTGCTCTTCGCGGGCTGCGCGGTCTGATCCGCGGCCCGCGCCGCCTCCGGAACGCAGAAGAACCCCGGCTCGCGAGGAGCCGGGGTTCTTCCCGAACGTAGCGGGAGCGGGACTTGAACCCGCGACACCACGATTATGAGCCGTGTGCTCTAACCACCTGAGCTACCCCGCCGCGCGTCCTTCGCAGGCTCGACCTGCGGGAACGGAGCCCCCTGTGGGAATCGGACCCACTACCTCTTCCTTACCAAGGAAGTGCTCTACCAATGAGCTAAGGGGGCGCACCTGCGGGCATCGGACCCGGAGGACCTGCCCCTCTCGGGGCGTGCCCGCGATTTGGCACCGTTAGACAATAGCACCTCGCTGGAGCGGCGGTGACCGCGGGTGGGGCGGTGCGCCCCCTGCTGGTCGAGGGGACGGCGATCTCGATACGCCCGATGCGCGGGCTACTCGATCAGCAAGGACTCCCTGCTGGTCGAGTAGCGCCGCAGGCGCGTATCGAGACCCACCGCTCCAGACAACGGGGATCTCGATACGCCCGCTGCGCGGGCTACTCGATCAGCAAAGGCTCCCCTGCAGGGCCGTATCGAGACCTACCCCGCTAGGAGCGGCTCGCCTCGTCGAGGGAAGCGAGCTCGTCGTCGCCGAGCACGAGGGTCGCCGAGGCGACCAGGGCGGGCAGCTGCTCCATCACGCGCGCGCTCGCGATCGGGGCGACGACTCCGGGCTGCGAGCGGAGCCACGCAAGCGCGACGGTCGCGACCTCGGCACCGTGAGCCTCCGCCACCGCGTCGAGGGCCGCGAGCACGCGGCGACCGCGCGCGTCGAGGTACTGCGCGGCTCCGGAGGCACGGGGCGAGTCGGGCGTGGAGCCGTCGCGGTACTTGCCGGTCAGGAACCCGGACGCGAGGGCGTAGTAGGGCACGACGGCCAGGCCGTGCTCGCGGGCGAGCGGCAGCAGGTCGGCCTCGATGGCGCGCTCGACGAGGTTGTAGTGCGGCTGCAGCGCGACCGGCGCGTGCAGTCCCTCCTCCGAGGCGAAGCGCATCCACTGGGCGATGCGGTCGGCGCTGAAGTTCGAGACGCCGATCGCGCGGACGAGACCCTCGTCGACCAGCTCGGAGAAGACCCGCGCGATGTCCTCGATCGAGACGGCGTCGTCGTCGAAGTGCGCGTAGTAGAGGTCGATGTGGTCGGTGCGCAGACGCGCGAGCGAGGCGCGGCCGCCGCGCGCACGGTGTCGGGGGCGAGACCCTGGAACTCCGGGTGGCGGCTGACCTTCGTGGCGACGACCACGTCGTCGCGGTCGGAGCGCCGGCTGAGCCACTCGCCGATGATCGTCTCGGACTCGCCGCCCTTGTTGCCGGGGACCCATGCGGAGTAGGAGTCGGCCGTGTCGATGAAGTTCCCGCCCGCGGCGACGTAGCCGTCGAGGACGTCGAACGAGGTCTGGCGTCCGGAGGTCCAGCCGAAGACGTTCCCACCGAGCGAGAGCGGGAACACCTCGATGCCGGAGGCGCCGAGGGGGGCGCGGGTGGAGGAGTCGCGGGCGGTGGAGGCGCTGTCGATCGTCATCCTCCGATTCAACCCGCTGGGTGCGGGGCGCTCACTCCCCCTCCGGGCTATGTGGAGCAAGCACTCAGCCGACATGACGACCGGGTCGCGCGAGGAACTCGGGCTCAGCGGATCGCGCTCGGCTCAGAGGTGCTCGAGCAGCGGGTAGTCCGCGTACGCGAAGCGGGACGAGTCCGGCGCCCACCCGGCGACGTTGATCGTGCCCTGTCCGCCGAAGAGCCGCTCGACGACGCGACCGGGCTCGAGCGAGCCTGCGGGCCGCCCCGCGAGATCGAGCAGGCGCAGCTCGACCGGGAGGTTCTCGGGGTGCCCGGCGGTGCCGTCCGGGTACGCGAGCGAGAGCAGGTGCGCGCCGTCGGGCGAGACGTGCGGGAACCAGTCGACGGTGTCGGACTCGACGACGCGCTCGAGCCCGGAGCCGTCGCGACGCATCCGGAACAGCTGGGCCCGCCCGCCACCGCCGCGCTCGGAGTTGAAGTACAGGACCTCGCCCGTCTCGTCGAAGTCGACACCGTCGTCGGGGTGCTCGTCCGCGGTCAGCGCGGTGAGCGGACCGCCCTCGGCGGCCATCGTGTACACGTTCGTGACCCAGCGGCCGGAGGCGTCCTCGCCGCCGCCGATCAGGGCGAGAGTCGTGCCGTCGGGTGAGACTCCGTGGAGGTAGTGCTTGAAGCGGCGCCCGTCGACCTCCTCCGTCAGCCGCCGCGCCGGCGCCGAGCCGTCGAGCGCCACCGCGTACAGGTGCCCGTCGCGCGCCGATACGTACGCGAGACCGCCGCCGGGAGCGAGCACGTGGTCGTTGTTGAGCTCCTCGGGCACGCCGACGAGCGGGATCGGGACAAGCGCACCGGCGCCGGCGCCCTCGAGCGGCAGCCGGAACAGCAGCCCGTCGCCGTTCACCACGAGGGAGGAGCCGTCGGGCGACCAGTTGGGGGCCTCGACGAGCACGGTGCTCGACTCGAAGACCGTGGTCGACGTGCCGGAGGCGACGTCGTGCACGCGGATCCGGCAGAGCTGGTCGGGGAGGAGGGAGCGGGCCATGCGCCCACGCTAGAGGAGGCCGGCGCCGGACCGGAGGCCCTCACGGCGCCGCACGGGCGCGTCAAGCCTTCCCGCACTCAGGTTCCGCCGCCCACCCCTCCGATAAACTCGACTCACGACTGTGCTGGATGGATCTTGAGAGGAACATGTGATGCTCCTCATCCTCGTGATCTCGTTCGCCCTGGCCGTCGTGACGCCGTGGATCGTCGACCGCTTCGGTCCGAAGACGTTCTACGCCCTGGCGCTCGTGCCCGCCGGCACGTTCGTCGCCACGGCCGCCGCGCTGCCGACGATCCTGTCGGGCGGTGAGATCCACGAGAGCGTGCCGTGGATCCCCGCGCTGGACATCGCGCTCTCGTTCCGCCTCGACGCGCTCTCGATCGTGCTGGCCCTCGTGGTCAGCGGAGTCGGCGCGCTCGTCCTCGCGTACTGCGCGAGCTACTTCCGCCGCGACGAGCCGTCGCTCGGGCGCTTCGCCGCCCTGCTCTTCGCCTTCGCCGGAGTGATGTACGGGCTGGTCACCGCCGACGACGTGATCATCCTCTTCGTCTTCTGGGAGGCCACGAGCGTCCTCTCCTACCTCCTGATCGGCCACTACAACGGCCGCAAGGAGAGCCGCGGTGCCGGACTCCAGGCGCTGCTGGTGACGACCCTCGGCGGTCTGGCGATGCTGGTCGGCATCGTGATCCTGATCGTCCAGGCGGGCACCACGAGCCTCGCGGAGATCGTCGAGGCGGCACCGTCCGGCCCGATCGTCTCGGTCGCCCTCGTGCTCGTGCTCCTCGGGGCGTTCTCGAAGTCGGCGCTCGTCCCCTTCCACTTCTGGCTGCCGGCCGCCATGGCCGCGCCCACCCCGGTCAGCGCCTACCTGCACGCCGCGGCGATGGTGAAGGCCGGCATCTACCTCGTCGCCCGCCTCGCGCCGGGCTTCGCCGACGACTCCGTCTGGCTGCCCGTCGTCGTCAGCGTCGGCGTCTGGACCATGCTCGTCGGCGGCTGGCGCTCGCTCCGCCAGTACGACCTCAAGCTCGTGCTCGCGTACGGCACCGTGAGCCAGCTCGGCTTCCTGACCGTCGCCGTGGGCTTCGGCTCGCGCGACGCCGCCCTCGCAGGGCTGACGCTGCTGATCGGCCACGCGCTGTTCAAGGCGCTGCTCTTCCTCGCCGTCGGCATCGTCGACCACCGCGCCGGCACCCGCGACCTGCGCAAGCTCAGCGGACTCGGGCGGCAGGCGCCCGTCCTCGCGGGGACCGTGCTGCTCGGCGTGCTCTCGATGGCGGGCATCCCCCCGCTGCTCGGGTTCGTCGCCAAGGAGGCCGTCTTCACGAGCCTGATCTCGGCGATCGAGCAGGGCTCGGTCTGGGGCTGGGTGGCCCTGATCGGACTCGTGCTCGGCTCGATCCTCACCGTGGCCTACTCGGCCCGCTTCTTCTGGGGCGCCTTCGCCCGCAAGAAGGGGCTCGAGGACACGCACCTGCACGACGAGGCGTGGACCTTCACCGCTCCTCCGGTGCTGCTCGCCGCCGCGAGCGTCGTCTTCGGCATCGGAGCGAACCTCCTCGACCCCCTCATCGCCGTGTACGCCGACACCCTGCCGTTCGGCGCTCCCGACGGCGATCCGGAGCTCGTCGCCGCGGCCGAGGCCTCCGACCACGGCGGCTACCACCTGGCGCTCTGGCACGGTTTCGAGCCGGCGCTCGGTCTCAGCGCGCTGGTGATCGCGATCGGCCTCCTCCTCTTCGCCAAGCGCGTGACGGTCGCGCGGATCCAGTCGAAGGTGCCCAACCGCATCGACTCGGCCGAGGGCTACTGGGCCACGGTGCGCTGGCTCGACCGCGTCGCCAGCACGGTGACGGAGTTCGTCCAGCGCGGATCGCTCCCCCGCTACCTCACGGTGATCTTCGCCGTCTTCGTCCTCGGGGCGGGCGGCGCCGCGGCGGTCAACCGCACCTGGCCAGACGAGCTCGTCCTCTGGGACACCCCCGGTCAGCTCGCCGTCGCCGCGGTGATGATCCTCGCCGCGATCCTCTGCGCGATCGCGCGCAACCGCGTCGCCGCGGTGCTCCTCGCCGGAGCGACGGGCTACGGCATGGTCGCGCTCTTCGCCCTCCAGGGCGCTCCCGATCTCGCCCTCACGCAGGCGCTCATCGAGACGGTCACGCTGGTCGTCTTCGTGCTCGTGCTCCGCCGGCTCCCGACCCGGATCGCCGCGAAGCACCAGCCGATGCGCAAGCGCCTGCGGGCGGTCATCGGCATCTCGGTCGGCGCTGTCATGGCCGTGGTCGCGACGATCGCCCTCGGCGCCCGCACCGCGACTCCGATCTCGGTCGACCTGCCGCGCCTCGCCTACGAGGAGGGCAAGGGCCGCAACATCGTCAATGTCCTGCTCGTCGACATCCGCGCCTGGGACACCATGGGCGAGATCTCGGTGCTCGTCGTCGTGGCGACCGGTGTGGCGAGCCTGATCTTCCTCTCCAGCCGGGCCGGAGGAGCGCCGCGGCTCGAGCAGCCCGGCGCCGGAGACCGCCGCGAGCGCGCGAGCGACCTGACCGCTCCCGCCTCCGAGTCCGAGCAGGCCTCGGGCGAGGGCGACCGCGGATCCTGGCTCGTCGCCGGCCGCACGCTCCGGCCCGAGAACCGCTCGATCGTGCTCGAGGTGCTCGTGCGCCTGCTGTTCCACCCCGCGATGATCGTCTCGGTCTACCTGCTCTTCACCGGCCACAACACCCCGGGCGGAGGGTTCGCGGGCGGCCTGCTCGCCGGCCTCGCGCTCGTTGCCCGGTACCTCGCCGGCGGTCGCTTCGAACTCGGCGAGGCCGCTCCGATCGACGCCGGGAAGGTGCTCGGCCTCGGACTCCTGTTCGCCGTCGGCACCGCGGTGTCCTCCCTCTTCTTCGGCCTCCAGGTGCTCGAGGCGAGCTGGCTCGACCTGTACCTCCCGGTGCTCGGCGAGCTGCACCTGGGCACCTCCACCCTCTTCGACATCGGGGTCTACCTCATCGTGATCGGACTCGCCCTCGACATCCTCCGCAGCCTCGGCGGCGAGGTCGACCGCCACGGCGAGGAGGCCGAGGACGGCGCGCCATCGGGCGACGGCGTCACCCACTCGACCGACAGCACCCCCGGCCCCGGCGCCGGCACGGTCGACGGACTCGAGACGAAGCTCCCCACCGGCTCCACCGTCGTGGGCGGACCGGGACGGGGGGACGACGCATGAGCACCACCCTCGTCCTCGTCGCCGTGATGGCCGTGATGTACGCCGCCGGCGTGTACCAGATGCTCGAGCGCAGCCTCACGCGGATCCTGATCGGCTTCATCCTGATCGGCAACGCGACCAACATCCTGATCCTGCTGATGGCGGGCCGCTCCGGTTTCGCTCCGTTCGTGATCGAGGGGCGCGGCTACGAGGAGACCGCGGAGGGCATGGCCGATCCGCTCCCCCAGGCGCTGATCCTCACCGCGATCGTCATCACCTTCGGCATCACGGCGTTCCTGCTCGCGATGATCTACCGGCGCTGGCGCCTCGCCAACGCCGACCAGGTGGAGGACGACGAGACCGACGCCTCGGTGCGCGCCGATGCGGCGGGCATCTCGGCGCAGACCACCGCCGACGACAAGGCGCTCGACGATCTGCTCGAGGCGAGCGACGAGGGCACGGCGGCCCGGCACGGCGAGAGCTCGATGAGCGACGACAGGAAGGAGGATCGATGAACGTCCTGATCCCCCTCGTCGTCACGCTGCCGCTGCTGGGAGCCGCGGTCGCCCTCGTCCTCGGCCGGCACCGCAGGGCGCAGATCCTCGTCAACATCGTCACGCTGTCGGCGGTCCTGGTGATCTCCTCCGTGCTGCTGGTGCTCGTGCTCACGGGCGAGGACGGCGGCAGCGCCGTCTACGTCGGCGGCTGGGAACCGCCGTGGGGCATCGTGCTGGTGGTCGATCCGCTCGCCGCGCTGATGCTCGTCATCACGTCGATCACGCTGCTCGGCGTCCTGCTGTTCTCGGTGGGCCAGGGCCTGGTCGACGGCAACCGCGAGACGCCGGTCACGATCTTCCACCCGACCTACCTGATCCTCTCGGCGGGCATCCTCAACGCGTTCGTCGCGGGGGACCTCTTCAACCTCTACGTCGGCTTCGAGATCCTGCTGGCCGCGAGCTACGTGCTGATCACCCTCGGCGGCACGGCGCCGCGCATCCGCGCGGGCACGACGTACGTCGTCGTCAGCCTGGTCTCGAGCGTGTTCTTCCTCTCGGCGATCAGTCTCCTCTACGGAGCGACCGGCACCGTCAACATGGCGCAGCTCTCGATACGCATCGCCGAGCTCCCCGCCGACGTCCAGCTCGTGCTGCACGTCGTTCTGCTGCTGGGCTTCGGGATCAAGGCGGCCGTGTTCCCGCTGTCGTTCTGGCTCCCCGACTCGTACCCGACGGCGCCCGCTCCGGTCACCGCCGTGTTCGCGGGACTGCTCACCAAGGTCGGCGTCTACGCGCTGATCCGCACCGAGACGCTGCTCTTCCCGGGAGACGATCTCAGCGCGGTGCTGCTCGTGGTCTCGCTGCTGACGCTCGTGGTCGGGATCCTCGGCGCGGTCGCGCAGGCCGACATCAAGCGCATGCTCTCGTTCACGCTCGTCTCGCACATCGGCTACATGGTGTTCGGCATCGCGATCGGGACCGAGGCCGGCTACGCCGCGACGATCTTCTACGTCATCCACCACATCACCGTGCAGACGACCCTGTTCCTCGCGACGGGGCTGATCGAGCGCGTGGGCGGGACGACGTCGATCCTCCGGCTCGGCGGGCTGCTCAAGGCCTCGCCGCTGCTGGCCCTGCTCTACTTCGTCCCCGCGATGAACCTCGGAGGCATCCCTCCCTTCACCGGGTTCCTCGGCAAGGTCGGGCTGTTCGTGGCCGGCACGGAGTCGGCCGTCGACCAGCCCTCCTGGCTGATCTGGGCCGTCATCGGCGCCGGTGCCGTCACCTCGCTGCTCACCCTCTACGCGGTGGCCCGCGTCTGGAACATGGCGTTCTGGCGCCGGCAGGAGGAGGTGCCCGGCTACGAGTCGCCGCTGATCGACCAGCTGCAGGAGGACCCGCACGACACCGGCACCGTCCGCACCCGGCACTCGCCGCCGATGATGGTCCTCGCGACCGCCGGCATGGTGCTCGTGAGCGTCGGGCTGACCCTCGGTGCCGGTCCGCTCTACGACGCGAGCGCGCACGCCGCGCGGGACATCGCGGATCCGTCGACCTACATCGCCACCGTGTACCGCGACTCGTCCTTCGGAGAGGAGGGCCCCCGATGAGCCCCCGCCGCCGCGTCGACGTGTGGAACCGCGTCGCGATGTTCGTGACCCTCGTCGGCATCTGGGTGCTGCTCTGGGACGACGTCTCGGTGCTCTCGATCGCCTCGGGCTTCCTGATCGCCCTCCTGATCACCCGGGTCTTCTACCTCCCGCCGGTCGAGTTCTCGAACCGCATCAACCCGTGGTTCGTGCTGCTCTTCCTGCTGCGGCTCGCCCTCGACATCGCGATCGCCTCCGTGCGGGTGTCGTGGCAGATCCTCACCCTGCCCGTCCCGGTGCACAACGCGATCGTCGCCGTCCACCTGCGCAGCCGCTCCGAGGGCATGCTCGTCTGGACCACCGAGGCGGTCTCGCTGGTGCCCGGCTCGCTCGTCATCGACGTCGACCCGCAGCAGAACGTGCTCTACCTGCACGTGCTCGGCGTCACCCACGACGAGGGCGAGCGCATCGAGGAGGTGCGCCGCACCGTGCTGCGGACCGAGGCGCGCATCGTCCGGGCCATCGGCTCGAAGGACGACGTCGCCCGGGTGAGCGAGCCGCTCGACGCGGCAGCGGGGTCGACGCGATGATCGACTGGCTCGTCTGGGTCCTCGTGCCCCTCTTCGGCATCGCCTGCCTGCTCGCGCTGGTGCGCATCCTGATCGGCCCCTCCGTGCTCGATCGCGTGGTCGCCGCCGACGTGCTCGTCGCGACGATCATCTGCGGCCTCGGCGCCGACATGGCGGTCAACGAGCACGCGACCACGCTGCCCGTCGCCCTCGGGCTCGCGCTCTTCGCGGTCTTCGGCTCGATCAGCGTCGCCAAGTTCATGGCCAACCGCGAGGAGGACTGAGGTGGACACCGTGCTCGACATCCTCACCGCCGTGCTCCTGATCATCGGAGCGGCGCTGTCGCTGATCGCCGCCGTCGGCCTGATGCGGTTCGACGACCTGCTCTCGCGGATGCACGCGGGCACCAAGCCGCAGGTCCTCGGCCTCATCTGCGTGATGCTGGCCGTCGCGATCCGCAATCCGGGGTTCGCCGCGGCCGGCACGATCATCCTCGTGATCGGGTTCCAGCTGCTCACCGTGCCGGTCTCGGCGCACATGGTGGGCCGCGCGGCGTACCGGGCCGAGGCCGTCTCGACGGGGTACCTCGTGGCGGACGAGCTCGCCGAGGCCGTCTCGCGGGCCGACGAGCAGGCCCGGACGACGACGGGACCGGAGTCGGGGCACACCTCGGAGGAGGCGGCAGGCACCTCGCGCGCCCCGCAGCCCGAGGACGAGGACGGACCGGCCGCGACGGCGTAGACCGGTCGCGCTGCGCGAGTGGACGCGGAACGGGGTCCGGTCGGGAGCGCCCGGTCGGCGTCGGCCCGCGCACGGGCATCCGCACGAGGGGACGCGCAACGGGCTTCGGAGTGAGCGCGGACCCCGTCCGAGGCCGACTCCCCGACGCGTGGCTGCTCGAGTGGACGCGGAACGGTTCCCGGAGCGGGCGAGAGCCCCGTTCGGAGTCGATTCCCGCAGCCGGCGAGGACCGCTCAGCGCAGGAGAGCCGCTCCGGACACGGCGGCGCCCTGCGCCCCCGTCATCGTCCGCGCCGCGAAGCCGCCGACGGCGAGCGTCGCGGCGAGCAGGCCGCCGATCAGCAGCACCAGCAGCGGCACCACCCAGAGCAGCGCCCTGCGGCGGCGGGCGCGGGCCTCGTCGGGAGTCTCGTCCATCACCCGTCGACCCTACGACGTCGTGCACCGCCTGCCCCTGAGGGGGTGCTCTATCCTGGCCGCATGCCCCTCGAATCTACTGTTTCCGGCGCGCCCGCGGACGAGTCGGTCGTGTTCCCCACCGACTCTCCGAGCACCCCCGGGGCGGAGTGGTGGCGCACCGCCGTCATCTACCAGATCTACCCGCGGTCCTTCGCGGACGCCGACGGCGACGGCATCGGCGACCTCCCGGGCATCACGGGCCGCCTCGACAGCCTGGCCGAGCTGGGCGTCGACGCGATCTGGCTCTCCCCCTTCATGACCTCGCCGCAGAAGGACGCCGGCTACGACGTGGCCGACTACTGCGACGTCGATCCGCTCTTCGGCACCCTCGCCGACTTCGACGCGATGCTCGCCCGCGCGCACGCGCTGGGCATCCGCATCATCGTCGACCTCGTGCCCAACCACTCCTCCAGCGCCCACCGCTGGTTCCAGGAGGCGCTCGCTGCGCCGGCGGGCAGCGCCGAGCGCGCGCGCTACCTGTTCCGCGACGGCCGCGGCGAGACCGGCGAGCTGCCGCCGAACAACTGGGAATCGGTCTTCGGCGGCCCCGCCTGGACCCGGGTGACCGAGCCCGACGGCACCGCCGGCCAGTGGTACCTCCACCTCTTCGACACCACGCAGCCCGACTTCGACTGGACGAACGAGTGGGTGCGCGAGCGCTTCCGCGAGGTCCTGCGCTTCTGGCTCGACCGCGGCGTCGACGGGTTCCGGGTCGACGTGGCCCACGGCATGATCAAGGCCGAGGGCCTGCCCGACTACACGCCCCCCGCCGACAGCGGATCGATGGGCGGAGTCGCGCCCGCCGACGACGCGGACCCCGAGACCGCCCCCTACTGGGCGCAGGACGGCGTGCACGAGATCTACCGCGACTGGCACGAGCTGCTCGCGGAGTACCCGGCCGACCGCGTGCTCTGCGCCGAGGCGTGGGTGCAGCCGCTGCCGAAGCTCGCGCGCTGGGTGCGCCCCGACGAGATGCACCAGGCCTTCAACTTCGCCTACCTCGAGACGCCGTGGGCCGGACCCGCGCTGCGCGACATCATCGACTCCTCGCTGACCGCCTTCGCCGCGGTCGGTGCTCCGTCGACGTGGGTCCTCTCGAACCACGACGTCGTGCGCCACGCGAGCCGCCTCGCGCTCACCGCGGACAACCCCCAGGGCTACGGCATCGGCCCGAAGAGCGCCGGACTGCCCGACCCCGTGCTGGGCCTGCGCCGCGCCCGCGCCGCGACGGCGCTCATGCTCGCGCTCCCCGGCTCGGCCTACGTCTACCAGGGCGAGGAGCTCGGCCTCCCGGAGGCGATCGATCTGCCCGACGAATCGCGCCAGGACCCGACGTGGTTCCGCACGAAGGGCGAGCGCTACGGCCGCGACGGCTGCCGCGTCCCGCTGCCGTGGGAGGCGGAGGCTCCCGCCTACGGATTCAGCCCGAGCGGCGACTCCTGGCTCCCCCAGCCCGGCGACTGGGCGCCCCTCGCCCGGGACGCCCAGCGCGGAGTGGAGGGCTCGACCTACGAGCTCTACCGCGCCCTGCTCGCGGAGCGACGCGCCTCGCGACTCGGCGAGGGCACGATCGAGTGGCTCGAGGGCTGGCCTGAGGAGGTCGTCGCGTTCCGCACCGGGAGCCTCACCGTGATCGCGAACACGGGCGCGGAGCCGGTGGACCTGCCGGCGGGCGCGGTCGTGCTCGCGTCGGAGGCCCTGGCAGAGCGCGTGCTGCCGGGCGACAGCACGGTCTGGCTCCGCACGAGCTGACGCGGCGCGAGGGGCGTCGCCGGGCGTCCGGCCGGTTCGCCGTCTCCCCCGGCCTCCGCGGGAGACGGTCCGATCCGCAGGCACTCGTTCGATCTGCAGGCACTCGTTCGATCCGCAGGCGCACGTTCGATCTGCAGGCACTCGTTCGATCCGCAGGAGATCCGAGGCCGTGTGGGGGCGCTCCTGCGGAGGATCGCGCTCCCTCTCCGCGAACCCCTGCAGATGGTACGGAGCCCTGCAGACCGTACGCGCCCCTGCAGACGGCGCGAGCCCTGCGGATCGCGCACCCCCTCGGCCGCGGCGAGCGCGCGGCTCCGGTCGGCAGGTGGCGTGGTCGGCGGGTGAGGTGCCGGCGGATCAGCGCCCGGCGTTGGCCTTCAGCCAGAGGTACGAGTCGACCTTCGTGACGCCGTCGATGCGGATCTCGAAGTGCAGGTGCGGGCCGGTCGACATGCCGGTGCTGCCGACGAGCCCGAGGAGCTGGCCGACCTTCACCGGGTCGCCCTCCTTCACGGCCGCGGTGCCGTGCTGCATGTGCGCGTAGACGCTCGAGACGAGCTCGCCGTCGATCTCGTGGTCGACGATGACGTGCACGCCGAGCGAGCCCTCACCGTCGATGACGGTGCGCACGACTCCGTCGGCGATCGCCTGGATCGGCGAGCCGTTGCCGGGGTTGAAGTCGGTGCCGCCGTGGTTGACCGAGCAGCCCGCGCAGTTGCGGTAGCCGAAGCGGTCGCCGACCGGCACGCCGACCGCGAAGGGCCACTGGATGGACGCGTTCTGGTCGTTCGTGAAACCGGTGTCGGAGGTGCGCACGATGGCGGCGACGTTCGTCTGCGTCTTGCGCTCCTGCACTCCGAAGGAGTCGCGGGCGACGGTCTCGGCGCCGACCGCGCCGGCGACGAAGGACTGCGCGCCCTCGCGGACGGAGGAGCCCGGGGCGATCGCCGCGGTCAGGTTCTGCGCCTGCACGTCCTCGGCGGTGAGGAGCGAGGTCGCGGGCAGCGAGGTGGCGGCGACGATCGCAGCCGCGAACGACATCGCGACGAGGCCGCCGACGCGGGGGCGCTGAGCGCGCAGCGGCGTCACGCGCGGAGCCGGGACCGGAGCGGGGGCGGCGCGCAGGGCGGCGACGCGGCGCTCGGCCTCGCGGAGGTCGGTCACGACCGGGGCCGGGGCCTCCGACGCGTCCGCGACCTCGGCGGCGAGGGCCTCGGCGCGCTCGCGCTCGCGGAGCTCGCGCCGGGACAGGGGCGGGGTGGATCCGGGGAGGGGCGATTCGCCGAGGGTCGATGCGGACGCAGCGGGGGAGGGCGAATCGGGGCTCACGAAATCGGGATCTTCCGTCGGGGACAGGCGGGCGAGGGGCGCTCCGTCAGGGATCGGGGCACTGCTCGGGTCTCCGTGACCGCATCCTGTGCGAATGTCACGAATTCATAAAGGATGCCACGGACTGCGGAATACGACCAGAGGGGCGGGTGCCCAGGCACGATCCGAGCGTGATCCACCGGTCGCAGCATCGCTCCGTTGCGCGCTCATTCGCACGCATGCATCGACCCTGCGCCTGAGCACTCCCGAGAGAGCGCTCACACCTCGTCGGCGCGCAGTCGGCGCAGCAGCTGCTCCAGCTCGTCGAAGAGGGGGCGGGAGCCGCGATCAGCAGGTCGGAGCTCGCCGGTCGGCCGTCGAAGCCGGCGACCCGCACGCCGGCCTCCTGAGCGATCAGGACGCCCGCCGCCTGGTCCCACGGGTTCAGTCCACGCTCGTAGTAGGCGTTCAGCTGCCCCGAGGCGACGGAGCAGAGATCCAGCGCCGCGGAGCCGATGCGCCGGATGTCGCGCACCTCGCCGAGCAGCTCCTGCACGACCGCGCCCTGGCGCATCCGGCGCGCGGAGTCGTAGCCGAAGCCCGTGCCGACCAGCGCCAGCGAGAGCGAGGCGGGCGCGGTGGCGCGCAGCGGCGCTCCGTCGCGGTGAGCGCCCTCGCCGAGGGCGGCCGTGAAGACCTCGCCGGTCGCGCCGTTCACGACGGCGCCGGCGAGCGCCCTCCAGGTCCGCGGGTCGGGCTCCCCCTCGACCACTGCGATGCTCACCGCGTACGAGGGGATGCCGTAGAGGTAGTTGACCGTGCCGTCGATCGGATCGACGACCCAGGTGAGTCCGCTCGTGCCGTCTCCGCCGCCCGACTCCTCCCCCAGGAAGCCGTCGTCGGGCCGCGCCTCGGCGAGACGGCGCCGGATCAGCTGCTCGACCTCTCGGTCGGCGGCAGTGACGACGTCCTCGGGCGACGACTTCGACGCGGCGATCTCGACGCCGTACTCCCGCCGCTGGCGGGCCAGGTGCGCCGCCTCGACGGCGATCGAGCGGGCGATGGCGAGGAGGGAGGCGTGGGCGCTCATGGTCCCAGCCTAGGGACCGCGCCATCATGGAGGCATGAGCATCCCGATCGCGATCACTGGAGCCACCGGAGCCGTGGGCGGGCGCGTCGCACGCGAGCTCGCCGACGCCGGCCTCCCCCTCCGACTGCTGGTCCGCGATCCCTCCCGCGCCCCGGAGCTCGCCGGGGCGCAGGTGGTGCGCTCGACCTTCGCCGAGCCCGGCGCCTCGCTCGTGGGCGTCCGCCTGCTGCTGATGGTCTCGGCGTCCGAGAACGAGCGCCGCCTGGCGGAGCACCGCTCGCTCGTCGCCGCCGCCGCGGAGGCGGGCGTCGAGCACGTGGTCTACACCTCGTTCGCCGGAGCGGCGCACGACGCCGTGTTCACCCTCGCGCGGGACCACGCCGCGACGGAGGACGCGCTCCGCGACTCCGGCATGGGCTGGACCTTCCTGCGCGACGCGCTGTACCTCGATTTCCTGCCGGACATGCTCGGCGAGGACGGCGCGATCCGCGGGCCCGCGGGGACGGGACGCGCGGCGGTCGTCGCCCGCGAGGACGTGGCGCGCGCGGCCGCGGCGATCCTCCGCTCCCCCGACGAGCACCGCGACGCGCGCTACGAGCTCACCGGGCCCGAGGCGCTGACGCTCGACGAGGTGGCCGCCACTCTGACGGCCGCCGGCCGCCCCGCCGTGTTCGTCGACGAGACGCTCGAGGAGGCCTACGCCTCGCGGCAGCGCTGGAACGCCCCCGACTGGCAGGTCGACGCCTGGGTGAGCACGTACACCGCGATCGCCGCGGGGCAGCTCGAGCACGTCTCGGACGATGTGGAGCGCCTCACCGGGCGGCCGCCGCTGTCGCTGGCCGGGTTCCTGGCCCGCGAGCAGCGATGAAGCGGGGCACGAACCTCCCGGCGCTCGGCGGCTACAACCAGGCGCTCGTCCTCGAGCTCATCCGCCGCGCGCCCGCCGGCATCAGCCGGATCGAGCTCGCCGCGCAGACCGGGCTCTCGGCGCAGACGCTCTCGAACGTCGCCCGGCGGCTCCTGCAGGACGGACTCGTGCGGGAGGCCGGCAAATCCGGGTCCGGCCCGGGCAAGCCGCGCACGATCCTCCAGCTCGAACCCGATGCGCGCTTCGCGATCGGGCTACACATCGACCCCACCGTCACCACCTGCGTGGTGCTCGACCTCGAAGGCCGCACCGTGGCCCACGCCCGCACGCGCACCCCGCGCGGCATCCGCCCCGAGGAGACCATCGCCCGCCTCAGCGCCTCGGTCGCCGCCATCATCGAGACCTCGGGCGTGGATCGGGAGCGGGTCCTGGGGGTCGGCATCGCCTTCCCGGGTCCGCTCGACGCCGAGCAGGGCCGGATCTTCGACCCGCCGCTGCTCGAGGAGTGGCACGACGTGCCGCTGGGAGAGTCGCTGTCGGCCTCGACGGGTCTCCCGGTGCACGTCGAGAAGGACGTGACGGCCGCGATGGTGGCCGAGACCTGGATCTCGACCCAGGACGTGGGCGCGAACGGCCTGCTCTTCTACTACGGCACCGGAGTCGGAGCGGGCCTGGTCGTGCACGGCGCCATCGTGCGCGGCGCCAGCAGCAATGCGGGCGACATCGGCCACCTGATCGTGGACCCGGACGGGCCACTGTGCCGGTGCGGGCGGCGCGGCTGCCTGGGCGACTCCATCGCTCCGAGCGCGCTCGTCGCGGAGGCCGTCGAGCGCGGCATCCTGCCTCCTCCGCGCGACGTGCTCGATCCGAGCTCCGTCGACGCCGGGTTCAGCCGCCTGCTCGAGCGTGCCGACGCCCAGGACGAGGACGCCGCCGCCATCGTCCGCGTCGCGGCGCAGCGTATCGCCCGCGGCGTGCTCAACATCGCGGGGCTGCTCGATCTCGATCACGTGATCTTCGGCGGACCCTTCTGGGAGCGGGCGGCCGGCGCCGTCCTGCCTGTCGTCGCCACCGCCCTCGCCGAGGACCCGGCCTCGATGCTGACCCATCGCGTCCAGCTGCGCAGCTCCCGGCTGGGCGAGGACATCGCGGCGATCGGCGCCGCCTGCGTGGTCCTCGACCGCGCGCTGACGCCCGCGACGGCGTCGCTCCTCATCGAGACCTGATCGTCATCATCGCCCGGCTCTGCACCTGGCCATCGCTCTTGACAGAGTTATTCAAGACGATTTATAAATAGCCCGGAGGCCGGTGGGACAACTCGCTCGGCCCCCGGAGCCGACCCGCGTGCGCGGACGCTCCGACCCTCGCCCCTCCCCCCGGGGGCGGGGGTCGTCCGGTCGCAGTCGCGACCCTGAAGCAAAGGAGCTTTCATGTCCCGTCGAGTCGCGGTCGCCGCCGCTGCACTCACCGTCGTGATGGGCCTCACGGCCTGCTCGGCGTCGACTCCCTCCGCCGGAGGCGAGGAGCCGAAGTCGATCAAGGTGGCCTACCAGACCACCGCCACCTTCGCCCAGATGCAGACGCTGATGGAGGATGCGAAGGAGCAGTACGAGGCCGCCCACGAGGGCGTCACGATCGAGCTGGTCCCGATCCAGGGCGAGGGCCCCGACTACTACACGAAGCTCGCGCTGATGAACAAGTCGGCGGCCACCGCCCCCGACGTGCAGTACGAGGACACCTTCAAGATCCAGTCCGACGCCGCGGCCGGCTACCTCCTGCCCCTGGACGACCGCCTCGCCGAGTGGGAGGACTGGTCGCAGTTCGCCGACGGAGCCAAGCAGGCGGGTCTCGGCCCGGACGGCAAGACCTACGGGGTCTCGCTCGGCACCGACACCCGCGGCCTCTGGTACAACACCGAGCTCTTCGAGCAGGCCGGCATCGCGACGCCCTGGGCGCCCGCGACCTGGCAGGACGTGATCGACACCGCCGCGACGATCAAGGCAGAGCTGCCCGACGTGATCCCGCTGAACGTCTACTCCGGCAAGGCCGCCGGCGAGGCCGCCTCGATGCAGGGCCTCGAGATGCTGCTCTACGGCACCGAGGACACCCTCTACGACGCCGACTCCAAGAAGTGGATCACGGGCAGCCAGGGCTTCCGCGACTCCCTCTCCTTCATCGGCGACGTCTACCAGGACGGCCTCGGCCCGACTCCGCAGCAGGCGCTCGACCCCAACATCTTCACCAACGTGACCGCGGAGTGGCTGCCGTCGAGCACCCTCGCCATCGCCCTGGACGGCTCCTGGCAGTCCGGTGCCTGGATCGAGGGCGGCTCCAGCCCCTGGCCCGAGTGGGATTCGACCCTCGCCCTGGCGCCGATGCCGACCCAGTTCGGCGACGCCCCCGGCGCGACCAGCATGTCCGGCGGCTGGACCCTCGCGATCGGCGCGAACACGAAGGCGCCCGACCTCGCCTTCGACTTCCTCACCACGGCGCTGAACAAGGACAACTCCCAGTCGTACGCGATCTCGAACTCGCAGATCGCGGTCCGCGCCGATGTGGCCGAAGACCCGGAGTACACCGCCGCGAACCCGTCGTTCGAGTTCTTCTCGAGCCTCGTGCCGAACACGCACTTCCGCCCCGCGACCGAGGACTACGGGCAGATCTCGAACGCGATCACCGTCGCGATGGAGTCCGTGATGACCGGGCAGCAGAGCGTCGACGAAGCCGCCGCCGCGTACGACGAGGCCGTCGAGGGCATCGTCGGAGCCGACGGCGTGACGGAAGCCGAGTAGCGTGACCCCCTCCCTCCGCGCACCCGCGCGACCGGTCGACGGCCGGGAGCCCACCCGCTCCCGGCCGCCGACCGGCGAAGGGGCGAGGTCGGCGGCCCTGCACCGCCGCCGCTCGCTCCTGCGCACCCTGCCTCTCGGCCCCGCCACGGTGATCCTCGCGATCTTCCTGCTCGGGCCGATCCTCGTCTCGTTCTGGGGATCCTTCACCGACTCCTCCCTCTCGGGGAGCACCGCCGCGGCGGACTCGTTCGTCGGCTTCGACAACTACGTCGCCCTGTTCCAGGACCCGGACTTCCCCCACGCCGTGATCCTGACGGTCGTGTTCGTGCTCGGCTCGGCCGTGATCGGGCAGAACGTGCTGGGCCTGGGTCTCGCCCTGCTGATGCGGGCCTCCGGGCCGATCGTCCGCAGCATCGTCGGCACGATCGTCGTGACCGCGTGGGTCCTGCCCGAGATCGTGGCGGCCTTCGCCTCCTACGCGTTCTTCCGCGACGAGGGCACGGCCAACTCGATCCTCGCCCTGCTCGGGATCAGCGGCCCGAGCTGGCTCTACGTGTTCCCGATGGTCACGGTGATCGTGGCGAACATCTGGCGCGGCACCGCGTTCTCGATGCTCGTCTACTCCGCCGCTCTCGCCGACGTGCCGCCGGAGATCACCGAGGCGGCCGAGATGGACGGCGCCAGCGGAGTGAAGCGACTGCTGTTCGTCACCATCCCGATGATCCGCCGCACCATCGCGACGAACGCCATGATCACGACTCTGCAGACCCTCTCGGTCTTCACGCTCGTGTACGTCATGACCGGCGGCGGACCCGGCACCTCGGCGACGACCCTGCCGCTACTCGCCTACCAGGAGGCGTTCAAGTTCGGCCAGATCGGCTTCGGCACCGCGATCGCCACCATCATGCTGCTCGTCGGCGGCATCTTCTCCGTGTTCTACGTGCGCGCGCTGCGCTCGGAAGTGGACTGACCATGTCGATCTCGATGTCCGCCCCCTCGCACCGCGTGATGCGCACTCTCTCGAACACCGTGCTGCTGATCATCGGCGCGTGCTTCGCCCTGCCGCTGCTGTGGCTGGTGCTCGCCTCCATCGACGCGACTCCGACCCTCTCGGTCCGGCTGCCCACGGTCGTCACCCTCGAGAACTTCCGCAGCGTCCTCACCCCGGAGCTGACCTTCGGGCCGCTGGGCAACAGCGTGCTGCTCTCGGGCGGCGCCGCGCTGCTCACGGTCGTGCTCGGACTGCTCGCGGCCTACCCGCTCTCGCGCTACCGGATGCGGATCACCAAGCCGTTCCTCTACGGGATCCTCTTCGGCACCTGCCTCCCGATCACCGCGATGATGGTGCCGGTCTACAGCCTGTTCGTGCAGCTCAACCTGATCGACTCGCTGATGGGCACCGTGTTCTTCCTCACCGCCTCGTCGCTGCCGATCGCGATCTGGATGCTGAAGAACTTCATGGACTCGGTGCCGATCAGCCTCGAGGAGGCCGCCTGGATGGACGGCGCCTCGTCGATGACCACGCTCGTGCGCATCGTCATCCCGCTGATGCGCCCCGGGATCGCGGTGGTCTTCATCTTCACCTTCGTCCAGGCGTGGGGGAACTTCTTCGTCCCCTTCGTGCTGCTGCTCAGCCCCGGCAAGCAGCCGGCCGCGGTCAGCATCTTCAACTTCTTCGGCGCGAACGGCGCGGTCGCCTACGGCCAGCTCGCCGCCTACTCCCTCGTCTACTCGCTGCCGGTCCTGGCGCTCTACGTGCTCGTCCAGCGCGGTCTCGGCGGCGCCTCGGCGCTGGCCGGCGCCGTCAAGGGCTGAGCCCGCGCCCGGCCGACCGCTCCCTCCGGAAGGAATCCCCTCATGCACGACCGCCGCCTGCTCGTCGAAGAGCGCGTCGACCGCTTCGTCCGCGAGCGCCTGCTCCCCGCCGTCCACCGCGCCACCGCTCCGCTGGACCTCCTCGCCTGGCAGGTACCCGGCGAACCTGTGCCCTTCGCCGAGGCCGCCTCGGCCGAGTACGCTCCGTTCTCGGCCGGAACCGCCTGGGGCCGACCCTGGTCGACGCTCTGGCTCAAGGTGTCGGGCTCGGTGCCCGCCGAGTGGCTCGTCGACGGCGCGCTGCCCGAGGGCGTGCGAGCGGAGCTGGTCGTGGACCTCGGCTTCGACGGCGGTCAGTCGGGCTTCCAGTCCGAGGCGCTCGTCTGGCGACCCGACGGCGTGATCGTGAAGGCGATCTCGCCGTTCAACAGCACGGCGGCCGGAGCGGTCGACGCGGACGGTCGGGTCGACGTGCTGATCGAGGCCGCGGCGAACCCCGACGTCGGCAGCGACTGGAGCTTCCGCCCGACCACCGTGGGCGATCTCGCGACGGCCGGCGACGCTCCGCAGTACGTCCTGCGCCGCGTCGACGTCGCACTGCTCGACGTCGACGTCTGGGAGCTGCTGCAGGACGTGCGCGTGCTGCGCGGACTGCTGGACGAGCTGGTGGTCGGCTCACCCCGCCGCGCCGAGCTGCTCGTCGCACTCGAGGCGGTGACCGACGCGGTCGACCCGTCCGACGTCTCCGGAACCGCCGCGGCCGGCCGCCGCGCCCTCGAGGGCGTGCTCGCGAGCCCGGCCGTCCCCAGCGCCCACCGACTGCACGCCGTCGGGCACGCGCACATCGACTCCGCCTGGCTCTGGCCCGTGCGCGAGACGATCCGCAAGTGCGCGCGCACCTTCTCGAACGTCATCGCCCTGATGGACGAGCACCCCGACTTCGTCTTCGCCTGCTCGTCCGCGCAGCAGTTCGCCTGGATGAAGGAGCACTACCCGGAGCTGTTCGAGCGGATCCGCGAGAAGGTAGCGGCCGGTCAGTTCGTGCCGGTCGGCGGGATGTGGGTCGAGTCCGACACCAATCTGCCGGGCGGCGAGGCGATGGCCCGCCAGTTCGTCGCCGGCAAGCAGTTCTTCCTCGAGGAGTTCGGCGTGGAGTGCGAGGAGGTCTGGCTGCCCGACTCCTTCGGCTACTCCGGCGCCCTGCCGCAGATCGCCCGCGCCGCGGGGGCCCGCTGGTTCCTCACGCAGAAGATCTCGTGGAACGAGACCAACACGATGCCGCACCACACCTTCGACTGGGAGGGCATCGACGGCACGCGGATCTTCACCCACTTCCCGCCGGTCGACAAGTACAACTCCGACCTCGTCGCGTCCGACCTCGCCCACGCCGAGCGCAACTTCGCCGACCACGGCCGCAGCACCGCCTCCCTCCTCCCCTACGGCTACGGCGACGGTGGCGGCGGCCCGACCCGCGAGATGGTCGCGACCATCGCGCGCACGACCTCCCTCGAGGGCTCGCCGCGCGTCGAGCACTCGTCGCCCCGCGCGTTCTTCGAAGCGGCCGAGGCCGAGTACCCGCAGCCCGAGGTCTGGAGCGGCGAGCTCTACCTGGAGTCGCACCGCGGCGTCTACACGAGCCAGCTGCGCACCAAGCAGGGCAACCGCCGCAGCGAGCACCTCCTCCGCGAGGCGGAGCTGTGGGCGAGCACCGCGACCGTGCGCACCGGTTCCGAGTACCCGGCCGCGGAGCTGCGGGAGCTCTGGCAGCTCGTGCTGCTGCAGCAGTTCCACGACATCCTCCCCGGCTCCTCCATCGCCTGGGTGCACCAGGACGCCGAGCGCAACTACGCGGCGATCGCCGTGCGACTGGAGGCCGTCATCGCCGAGGCCCTTCGAGCGCTGGCGGGGACGGGCGAGCACGCGCTGCGCGTCAACGCCGCTCCGCATGCACGCGCCGGCGTCGCCGCGCTCGGCGCGACGTCCTCCGCGGTCGCGCCCTCGCGACTCCGGGTGCAGGAGCAGGACGGCGGGTTCGTGCTCGAGAACGAGCGGATCCGCGTCCGCGTCGACTCCGACGGCCTGCTGGCCGAGCTGGTCGACCTCGCGACGGGCCGGGACGCTGTGCCCCCGGGCGAGCGCGCGGGCGTGTTCCAGCTGCACCGCGACACCCCGAACAAGTGGGACGCCTGGGACATCGACCACCACTACCGACGGCACGTCACCGACCTGGTCGCCGCCGACGGCGTGCGCCTGGGTGAGGACGGGGTCTCGGTGATCGTCGAGCGCTCCTTCTCCTCCTCGCGCCTCGTCGAGACGATCACGCTCGAGCCCGGCTCGGCCGAGCTCGGGCTCACGGTCGACATCGACTGGCAGGAGAGCCAGAAGCTCCTCAAGCTCGCGTTCCCGGTCGACGTGCACGCCGACCGGTTCGCCTCCGAGATCCAGTTCGGGCACATCGAGCGGCCGACGCACGCGAACACGTCCTGGGACGCGGCCCGCTACGAGACCAGCGCGCACCGCTGGATCCGCGTCGGCGAAGGGGCGTACGGGGTCGCGATCACGAACGACTCGACCTACGGCTACGACGTCACCCGGCAGCCACGCCGCGGCGGCGGCAGCACCACGGTGGCGCGGCTCTCGCTGCTGCGCTCGGCCGTGTTCCCGGACCCGCAGCAGGACCGCGGGCAGCACCGTCTGCGCGTCGGCGTCGTCGTCGGGGCCACCACGCAGGACGCGGTGACCGCCGGCTACCGGATCAACCTCCCCGAGCGCCTCGTCGACGGGGCGGCGGAGGAGGAGCTCGCTCCGCTCGTCTCACTCTCCTCCCCCGCGGCCGTCGTGGAGGCGGTCAAGCTCGCCGAGGACGGCAGCGGCGACGTGATCGTGCGGCTCTACGAGGCGCTGGGCCTGCGCTCGACGATCGAGCTGGCCGCCGACTTCGCCGTCTCGGCGGTGGTGGCGACCGACCTGCTGGAGCGCCCGCTCGAGGACGACGCGACTGTCTCCTCCGCCACCGGATCCGGCGCGACCCTGTCGCTCCGGCCGTTCCAGCTGGTGACGCTGCGCCTGCGGCGCTGAGAGCGCGGGCCCCGGAGACGGGGCCCTGGACGCGGAACGCCCCGGTCACCTGCTGGTGATCGGGGCGTTCTGCGATGCGTGTGGCGAGTGAGGGATTCGAACCCCCGAAGGCTACGCCGTCTGATTTACAGTCAGATCCCTTTGGCCGCTAGGGTAACTCGCCGTGGCGCACCCGACCGGGAGTCGTGCTCTCGACCGAAGGCGCTGGTAAAGGATACCCGCGGGGCGGGCGGATCGGAAATCGGCGCGGGGACGCGTCACTCGGCCGCCGCGGCGTAGCGCGACGCCGCCTCGGCCACCTTGCCGGCGTAGCTGGTCGCGGGGTTGTACGCCGCGATGGCCGCGCGCCAGCCCGACTCCGTCGACAGGTCGCCACCGGCCTCGCAGAGGTAGCGGGCGGCGGTCACCGCCTGCTGGTCGACGTTCTGCGGATCCCAGCCGCTGGAGGCCCAGCGCATCCAGGTCGCCGGGATGATCTGGAGCGGACCCATCGCTCGGTCGACCTCCGGGTCGCCGTCCAGCGCCCCGCGGTCGTTGTCCTCGACCCGGTCGAACTCCGTGCCGTCCAGGCGCGGGCCGTAGATCGGCTCGGCCGCGCGCCCGTCCTCGCCGAGCGCGCTGCCGAAGATGGTGCCGTGCCTGCTCTCGACGTAGCCGATGCCGGCGAGGGTCGCCCAGTCGAGGCCGCAGTCGGGATCGACGGAGGAGGTGAGCAGCGCGGCTCCCGCGTAGGCGGTCAGCGCGCGCTCCGGGATCCCACTGCCCTCGGCGGTGCCGGTCAGCCACTCCGGGCTGGTCAGGAAGCGCACGGGGGCCGCGGCCGTCGCATCCGGGTCCTCGAGCAGCGCGGGATCGACCGACGCGGGTGCCGGAGCCGCCGGCGGGACCGTCACGACGCCTCCCTCGTACTCGATCGTCGAGGTGGTGACGGCGCTGCAGCCCGCGAGCAGCGCGCCGACGAGCGGCAGCAGGAGCAGAACGGGGAGACGGCGCATCCTCCAGTGGTACCAGCACAGCCTCCGCGGACGCCCCGCACCGCCCGGGAGGCCGGGACGCCCGGAAGCTAAACTCGCAGTCATGGCAGATTCAACGTTCGACGTCGTCAGCAAGGTCGACAAGATGGAGGCGGACAACGCCCTCAACCAGGCGCACAAGGAGGTCGAGCAGCGCTACGACTTCAAGAACGTGGGCGCCTCGATCGCCTGGAGCGGCGAGAAGATCCTGATCAAGGCCAACACGGAGGAGCGCGCGAACGCGATCCTAGACGTCTTCCAGTCGAAGCTGATCAAGCGCGGCATCAGCCTGAAGAGCCTCGACTCCGGCGAGCCCTTCCCCTCGGGCAAGGAGTACCGGATCGAGTCGACGCTCAAGGACGGCATCGACCAGGAGCACGCGAAGAAGATCAACAAGCTGATCCGCGACGAGGCCCCCAAGTCCGTCAAGTCGCAGATCCAGGGCGACGAGCTGCGCGTCTCGTCCAAGAGCCGCGACGACCTGCAGGCCACGATGGCGCTGCTCAAGAGCGCGGACCTCGATCTCGACCTCCAGTTCGTCAACTTCCGCTGAGGGATGTCGACCGCAGGAGCACGAGCATGACCGCCGGGATCGACGAGCCCGACCGCCGGGGCCGCACCGGCCTCGATCAGGAGGGCTACGACCTCACCGGCAACCCCGACGTCGACGTGAAGCGGGTGACCCTGCTCTCGAGCCACTGGTACGTCCTGCGCACGACCGAGTTCGAGTACCGCCACCGCGACGGCCGAGTGACCACCGAGCACCGCGAGACGTACGACCGCGGCAACGGGGCGGCCGTGCTGCTGTACGACGCCGATGCGCGCACCGTGGTGCTCGTGCGGCAGTTCCGCTACCCCACCTACGTCAACGGGAACCTCGACGGCATGCTCCTCGAGGTGCCCGCCGGCCTGCTCGACGAGGAGGGGCCCGAGGAGGGCGCCCGCCGCGAGGCCTCGGAGGAGACCGGTCTCGAGGTCGGCCGGCTCGAGCACGTCTTCGACGCCTACATGAGCCCCGGCTCGATCACCGAGATGCTGCACTTCTACGCCGGACGCTACCGCGCCGGCTCCCGGGAGGGCGCTTTCGCCGGCCTCGCCGACGAGGGCGAGGACACCGAGGTCGTGGAGCTCTCGTTCGACGAGGCCCTCACCCAGATCGGGGTCCAGATCGTGGACGCGAAGACGATCATGCTCCTGCAGTGGGCGGCGCTGCGCGGCCCGTTCTCGCGCTGAGCCGCTCGGCGAAGGACGCGCCCCGCCCCTCCGCCGGGCGGTCGGGGGCGAGGTAGCCGCGCGCCCACCGCTCGAGCTCGGCGTAGGCGCGAGCTCGGATCCGGGGCGCCGAGAGCACGACGTCGTGCACGGCTCCGTCCAGGCGGACGATCGTCACCGTGGATCCCAGCGTCGCGGCGCGCTCGCCGATCGACCGCACGTCGAGGGCCACATCGGCCGAGCGCATCTCGTCGCTCCACCACGGCAGCAGCACGCTGCGGGAGGAGAGCATCGTCAGCACGGGCATCCGCAGGTTCAGCCCGCGCTCGACGCGGCGGTGCCCCGCGAGCACCGTCGCCAGCCAGGCCGGGCTCACCGGGAACCCGCGCTCCGGTCGCCAGGCGGGGTCGTACTCCCACTCCCCCTCGAGCGTCGCCGAGACGGTGCGCGAGTAGAAGCCCTGATCGATCGGGGGCAGAGTGCCGTGCGGAGCGACGCGGGCGCGCAGCATCATCCACGGCGCGAGCATCTGACGGCCCACCGAGCGGGCCTGGAACTCGAGCCACGGACTGTTGAGGACGAGCGCCGACAGCTCGTCGGGATGGCGGGCCGCCCAGAGGCTCAGCGTCAGCCCGCCCGTCGAGTGCCCCATCAGCACGAGCCGGCGGTCGCGGTGCTTGTGCTCGGCCATCGCCGCCCGGGCGGCCGCGAGATCCTCGTCGTAGACGGTGAGGTCGGTCGCGAAGCCCGGTGTCTGGTGGGGCCGCAGGCTGCGGCCGTACTTGCGCAGGTCGAGGGCGAAGAAGCGCGCGCCGAGCCCGTGCCAGAACTCGGCGAGCTCGGTCTGGAAGAAGTAGTCGCTCCAGCCGTGCACGTAGAGGACGTCCACTCCGGAGGCGGGGCCCGGCCAGCGCGGCGCGGCCGGCCGGTGGCGCACCAGGGTCGCGACGACCTCTCCCTCGTCGTCCTCGCCGAGGGGCAGGGTGCGCTGCTCGAAGCCGGGCCCCAGGACGTCCGGGCGCCATGCCCCGCTCAGGACGCGTACGCCTTCAGCGCGCGGGCGGTGAGGGTGGCTCCGTCCGCGACGAGATCGCGAGGCGTGCCCTCGAAGACGATCGAGCCGCCGTCGTGACCGGCGCCGGGGCCCACGTCGATGATCCAATCGGCGTGCGCCATCAGCGCCTGGTGGTGCTCGATCACGATCACCGAGCTGCCGGAGTCGACCAGCCGGTCGAGCAGACCCAGCAGGTTGTCGACGTCGGCGAGGTGCAGGCCCGTCGTCGGCTCGTCCAGGATGTACACCGCGCCCTTCGAGGCCATGTTGATCGCGAGCTTGAGGCGCTGCCTCTCGCCGCCCGAGAGCGTGTTGAGCGGCTGACCGAGGGTCAGGTAGCCCAGGCCCACGTCGACCAGGCGCGCGAGGATCGTGTGCGCGGGACCCGAGCCGAAGAACTCGGCGGCCTCGACGATCGGCAGCGAGAGCACCTCGTGGATGTTCAGGCCCCGCAGGCGGTACTCGAGCACCTCGGCGGTGAAGCGCTTGCCCTCGCACTCCTCGCAGACCGACGAGACGGTGGCGGCCGGTCCGAGCTCGGTGAAGATGAGCCCCGCCCCCTTGCAGACGGGGCACGCTCCGGCGGAGTTGGCGCTGAACAGCGCGGGCTTCACTCCGTTGGCCTTCGCGAACGCCGCGCGGATCGCGTCGAGGACGCCGGTGTAGGTCGCCGGGTTGCTGCGGCGCGAACCGCGGATGGGCGACTGGTCGGCCACGACCACTCCGGGCCGCTTGGCGAGGCTGCCGTGGATGAGCGAGGACTTGCCCGACCCGGCGACGCCGGTGACGACCGTCAGCACCCCGAGCGGCACGTCGACGTCGACGCCGCGGAGGTTGTGCGTGGCCGCCCCGCGGATCTCGGCGAACGAGGTCGGCGTGCGCACCTCCGCCTTCAGCGGCACGCGGTGGTCGAGGTGCCTCCCGGTGAGGGTGTCGGAGCCGCGCAGGCCCTCGACCGATCCCTCGAAGCGGATCTCGCCGCCGTGCGCACCCGCTCGCGGCCCCAGGTCGACGACGTGGTCGGCGATCACGATGATCTCGGGCTTGTGCTCGACGACGAGCACCGTGTTGCCCTTGTCACGGAGGCGGCGCAGCAGCTCGATCATGCGCGAGACGTCGTGCGGGTGCAGTCCGGCGGTCGGCTCGTCGAAGACGTAGGTGATGTCGGTGAGGCTGGAGCCGAGGTGCCGCACCATCTTGACGCGCTGCGCCTCGCCGCCCGACAGCGTGCCGGACTCGCGATCGAGCGAGAGGTAGCCGAGACCGACCTGCACGAGCGAGTCGAGGGTGCCGAGCAGGGTCTCGACGATCGGGGCGACGGAGCGGTCGTCGACGCCGCGGAGCCACTCGGCCAGGTCGGTCGCCTGCATCGAGGAGCACTCGGCGATGTTGCGCCCGGCGATGCGGGAGGCGAGCGCCGCGCGGGTGAGCCGCGCTCCCCCGCACTCGGGGCAGGCGGCGAAGGTGGCCACGCGCTCGGCGAACGCGCGGATGTGCGCCTGGGGCGACTCCTTCGCCAGGTAGAGCCGGGTGACCTTCACCACCAGGCCCTCGTACGTGAGGTTCATCCCCCCGATCGCCATCTTGGTGGCGGGGCGGTAGAGGAACGCGTCGAGCTGCTCCGGGGTGAACTCGGCGATCGGGCGGTCGGCCGGGTACAGGCCCGACTCGGCGAGGGCCTTCCAGTACCAGCCGCCGACGACGAAGTTGGGGATCGCGTCGAGCGCGCCGCCCTCGAGCGACTTCGAGCGGTCGAAGAGCGCGTCGAGGTCGATGTCGGAGGCGCGGCCGGTGCCCTCGCAGCGCGGGCACATGCCCTCGGGCAGGTTGAACGAGAACGCGCCGCTCGTGCCGGCGTGCGGGTCGCCGATCCGACTGAAGAGGATGCGCAGCATGGTGTACGCGTCGGTCGCGGTGCCGACCGTGGAGCGGCCGTTGGCGCCCATGCGCTCCTGGTCGACCACGATGGTCGCCGAGAGCCCGTCGAGCGACTCGACGTCGGGCCGCGCGGGCGAGCCCATGAACTGCTGCACGAAGGCGGGGTAGGTCTCGTTGATGAGCCGCTGCGACTCGGCGGCGATCGTGCCGAAGACGAGCGACGACTTGCCCGAGCCCGAGACCCCCGTGAACACGGTGATGCGGCGCTTGGGGATGTCGACGTCGACGCCCCGGAGGTTGTTCTGCCGGGCACCGCGCACCCGGATGACATCGTGCGGCCCCGCTGTCGTCGTGCTGGTCATCGCATCCCCGTCCTTCGCGCCGCCCTCGCGGCTGCCCGCAGTGTACGGGAGCCCTCCGACATGCACGAAGGCCCCCCGGTGCGCACCGGAGGGCCTTCGGACGAGCGTGGGGTCAGCCCGCGACAGTCTCGGCGCGGGAGATCGCGATCATGTCCTCGCGCGGCACGACCTTGACGCGGGCGCGTCCCTCCGGAGCGCCGAGCGCCTGCTCGTGCTCGTCGAGGCGGTGCCAGCCCTCGAGGTCGGTGTAGGCGACACCGCGCTCCTCGAGGAGCGCCACGATCGCCGACTCCTCGGGGTGCGCCGGGGTCCACCACGACGCCTGGTCGCGCAGCACGTGGCCCACGGTCTCCATCGCGTCGGACTTGGTGTGGCCGATGAGGCCGACCGGGCCGCGCTTGATCCAGCCGGTGGCGTAGACGCCGTGGACCTGCTGGTCCTCGTCGTCGAGGACCTGGCCCTCGCGGTTGGGGATCACTCCGCGCATCTCGTCGAACGGGAGGCCGTCGAGCGGGGAGCCGAAGTAGCCGACCGCGCGGTACACGGCCTGCACCGGCACCTCGCGGATCTCGCCCGTGCCGCGCACGCCGCCCTCGCCGTCCGGCTCGGTGCGCTCGTAGCGGATCGCGGCGACGCGGCCCTCCCCGTCGTCGACGAACTCGAGCGGCTTGGCCCAGAAGTGCAGGTGGAGTCGGCGCGACGCGCCGCCCGTCTCGCGCGTGCGCCACTGGTTCAGCACGCGGTTGATGACCATGACCTGCTTGTTGGTCTCGATCGCGGCCTGCGAGGCGGGGTCGAGCACGAAGTCCTCGTCGTGCACGATCATGTCGACGTCGCGCAGCTCGCCGAGCTCGCGGAGCTCGAGCGGCGTGAACTTGACCTGCGCCGGGCCGCGGCGGCCGAAGACGTGCACGTCGGTGACGGGCGACGCCTTCAGGCCCTCGTAGACGTTCGGCGGGACCTCGGTGGGCAGCAGGTCGTCGGCGTGCTTGGCGAGCATCCGCGAGACGTCGAGCGCCACGTTGCCGTTGCCGATGACCGCGACCGAGGAGGCCTCGAGCGGCCAGGTGCGCGGCACGTCGGGGTGCCCGTCGAACCAGCTGACGAAGTCGGCCGCTCCGTACGAGCCCTCGAGGTCGACGCCGGGGACGTCGAGCGGGGCGTCGCGGATCGCTCCGGTCGAGAAGATGACCGCGTGGTAGTGCCGCTTCAGGTCCTCGAGGGTGAGGTCGGTGCCGAAGTGCACGTTGCCGAAGATGCGGATGTCTCCGCGGTCGAGGACCTCGCGCAGGGCGTTGACGATGCCCTTGATGCGCGGGTGGTCGGGGGCGACTCCGTAGCGGACCAGGCCGTACGGCGCCGGGAGCTGCTCGAACAGGTCGATCGAGACGTCGTACTTCTTCTCGGCCTTGATCATGAGGTCGGCGGCGTAGATGCCCGCGGGCCCCGCGCCGACGATGGCCAGCCTGAGCTTGGTCATTGCGTTCCTCCTGCCGGGGCGCCGCGGCGCACGTCCGGTCTCATTTCCTGCGGCGCAGGGAGCGCCGCGACGATCGGGGTCAGCCGTTGCGGTCGACGACGGTGTCCGCGAAGCGCGTGAGCGCCTTGCGGACCGAGCCGTCGGGCAGCGGGGCGAGGGCGGCGACGGCCTCGTCGGCCCAGCGGTGGGCCTCGGCGAGGGTCTGCGCCGTCACGTCGTGGTCGCGCAGCTGCGCGATGGCGTCCGAGATGTCGGCGTGCTGCTCGTCGGTGTGCGCGATCTCGTCGTGGGTGCGGCTGACGTAGCTCTCGATGCGGGCCAGCAGCACGGCCGCCTCGCGGTCGGACTCAGCCCGCTCGCGCAGACGCAGGATCGGCAGCGTGGAGACGCCGGCGCGGATGTCGGTGCCCGGGTTCTTGCCGGTCTCCTCAGGCTGCGGGGAGAGGTCGATGACGTCGTCGACGATCTGGAACGCGACACCGATCTTCTCGCCGAAGACGCGCATCGCCTCCTCGTACTCGGCCGGGCCGTCGGCGAAGACGACGCCGGTGCGACCGGCGGCCGCGATGAGCGAGCCGGTCTTGTCGGCGAGCACCGAGAGGTAGTGCTCGACCGGGTCCTCGCCGTCGGTCGGGCCGACGGTCTCGTGCAGCTGGCCGAGGACGAGGCGCTCGAAGGTGTCGGCCTGGAGGCGGATCGCGCGGTCGCCGAGCTCGATCATCAGCTGGTTGGCGCGGGCGAAGAGCAGGTCGCCGGTGAGGATCGCGACGTTGTTGCCCCACACGGTCTGGGCGGAGGGGACGCCGCGGCGCTTCTCCGCCTCGTCCATGACGTCGTCGTGGTACAGCGAGGCGAGGTGCGTGATCTCGATCGCCTGGGCGCCCAGCAGCACCTGCGGGGTGTTGCCGCGGCCCAGCTGCGCGGCGAGGAGCGTGAGCATCGGGCGGACGCGCTTGCCGCCCGCCTCGAGCAGGTAGCGCGTCGAGACGTCGGCGACCTGGTCGGCGAACGAGAGCTGGTGGACCAGCCCCGACTCGACCAGCTCGAGGCCCTCGTCGATCGCGCGGGCGAGCGAGCGGTCCGACGCGGTCGAGAAGATGCGCTCGGAGAGGCCGAGCTGCGCCGTCAGGGACGGGCTGCGGCGGGCGACGGGCGCAGTGGCGTTCACACTGAAACCCTAACGTCTCGGCCCGGGTCGGCTCCGGCGCTCATGAGGTCGCGACGATCGGCTTGATGCCGCGGTGCAGCGCCACGATTCCGAAGGTGAGGTTCTTGTAGGCGACGCGCTCGAAGCCGGCTCCGCGCAGCCACGACGCCACGACCTTCTGCTCGGGCCAGGCACGGATGGAGTCGCCGAGGTAGTCGTAGGCGGGGTCGTTCGACGAGGCGATGCTCACGACGGCCGGCATCACCCGCGAGAGGTAGAGGTCGTAGGCCGCGGCGAGGGGCTTCACGGGCGGAGTCGAGAACTCGCAGATCACGACGCGACCGCCCGGCTTCACCACGCGGAAGAACTCGGCGAGCGCCGTGCGCGGCTCGGCGACGTTGCGCAGTCCGAACGAGATCGTGACGGCGTCGAAGGACTCGTCCTCGAAGGGGAGGTCCATCGCGTCGGCCTGCACGAACTCGATCAGCTCGTTGCCGGCCTGGCGCCGGCGGCCGACCGAGATCATGCCGGGCGAGAAGTCCGCGGCGACGACCTCGGCACCGGAGCGCGCGAGGGAGGCGGAGGAGGTGCCCGTGCCCGCGGCGACGTCGAGGATCCGCTCGCCCTTCACGGGGTTCACGGCCCGCGTCGTGGCGATGCGCCAGAGGTGGTCGTTGCCGGCGGAGAGGACCGTGTTGGTCAGGTCGTAAGCGGGCGCCACCGTGTCGAACATGGCGGCGACCTCGTCGGGGCGCTTGGTGAGGTCTGCCTTAGTCACGATCATCGAGTCTAGAGCGAGCGGCGGCGCGGCGGCTGTGGATCCGCCTCCCGCGCGGGGTTGCGGGAGGACGTGCGAGGAACCGGAACCGCCCTGCTCCGCCTAGCGGGCGGCTCCGGCGCGCATCACGGTACCGGCGCGGATCCTGCGGGAGGGCGCGGGGCGTGGGACGTCCGCCGCTCCGGCGCGGGGCGGCCGGTCTGCACACCCTCCCGATCCGGAGGAGGGCCCATCGGCGCGGGCGTAGCCTTAGGGCGTGACGCTCATCGGCGCCGGGGCTCCTCCTCTCCACGTGGGGACGACCCCGCTGGACTCCCCCGCGGCGCTCCCCTCTCTCGCGGATCCGCGGCGTCCCCTCCTCTGGCAGCGGAACGGCTCCGGACTCGTCGGTCTCGGCGAGGCGCTCCGGCTCGAGTTCTCGGGGCCCGACCGACTGCGCGAGGCCGCCGACGCGTGGCGGGCGCTGTGCGCCTCCGCCGTGGTCGACGATCCGATCGGACTGCCGGGTTCGGGGCTCGTCGCCTTCGGTGCGTTCGCCTTCTCGAGCCGCTCGTCGGCGACCAGCGTGCTGATCGTGCCGCGGACGGTCGTCGGCGCGCGCGGCGGTCGCTCCTGGCTCACCACGATCACCTCCGATGGCGGATCAGGCGCGGACCGGCCCGCCGCACGGCCGTTCGGCGACGAGTACCGCCTCTCCCTCCTGCCCGGCGCGATGACGCCGGACGGCTACCGCTCGGCGGTGGCCTCGGCGGTCGGCAGCATCCGCGCCGGGGCGCTCGAGAAGGTCGTGCTGGCGCGCGACCTCCGCGGGCACCTGCCCCGCGGTGCGGATCTGCGGCGGATCCTGGTCGACTTCGCCTCGACCTATCCCGACTGCTGGACTTTCGCCGTCGACGGCTTCGTCGGCGCGAGCCCCGAGACCCTCGTGGGGGTCGACCACGGAGCGATCACCGCGCGGGTCCTCGCCGGCACGAGCGCGCGCGGGACGGACGCGGCGTCCGACGCGGCCATCGCGCAGGGTCTCCTCGACAGCGCCAAGGACCGCTCCGAGCACGCCTTCGCGATCGCGAGCCTGCTGAGGGAGCTGCGGCCGCACACATCGTCGCTGAGCGCGAGCGGCGAGCCGTTCACGCTGAAGCTCCCGAACCTGTGGCACTTGGCCACCGACGTGCGCGGCACGCTCGGCGATGCCTCGACGGCGCTCGACCTGGTCGACGCCCTGCACCCGACGGCCGCCGTCGCCGGCACGCCCACCGCCTCGGCGCTCCAGCTGATCGACGAGCTCGAGCCCTTCGACCGCGGCCGCTACGCCGGGCCAGTGGGCTGGATCGACGGCCGCGGCGACGGCGAGTGGGCCGTGGGCCTGCGCAGCGCCCAGATCGACGACGACGGCGATCTCACTGCGTGGGCGGGTGCCGGGATCGTCGCCGACAGCGACCCCGACGCCGAACTGGCCGAGACGCGGATCAAGTTCCGCCCGGTGCAGGACGCGCTGAGCTGAGCCGCGCACGCGAGCGTCCACTCTCGACGTCGCGCGCGAAGGCGCATCGACGTGGCGGTCATCACGACTCCCCGAGCCGGATCCTCTCGCCCCTCCGCTTCTCTGCACCGACCGACTGCGGCGGCCGTCGGCGCCGGCCACCGCTCTCCCCTCCTCAGGAGGGAGGCGGCTCCTCGACGGACACCGTGCTCGGCAGCACCGGACGGCGCTCCAGCGCCACGGGCCGAGTCGTCACGCTTCTCCCGGTCGGCGTGGTCCAGTCGGCCACGCCGTCCGGATGGAGGACGTAGGTCCAGCGATCGCCGTGCCGGACGTGATGGTGGGCGACGCACAGCGAGGCGAGGTTCCCGGGAGATGTCTCTCCGCCCTTCCGCCATTCGATCGTGTGATCGGCCTCGGTCGCGGACGCCGACCGGGTGCAGCCCGGGAAGCGGCAGGTCCGGTCGCGCAGCCGCACCAGCAGCCGCATCCGCGGTGGTGGCACGCGGTGCGTGCGCCCGACCGAGACGACCGCGCCGGTCCTCTCGTCGATCCCGACCGGCGTGAAGCTCGTGCCCGATCCGACGAGCTCGTCCGCCGCGTCGGCGGGCACGAGCCCGTACCCGTCGAGGTCGACCGGGGCATCGTCGGCTCCCGACGCGGTGGTCGCCGCCATCGTCATCCTCACCTCCGCACGGATGCCGGGGAGGAAGGTCGTCGGCGCCTCCGTGCCGACCTCCGGTGAGGTGCCCGCGACGTCGCCGTGGCACAGGAGGTCGCCGAACGCATCGGCGCGCAGCTGGGCGAGAGTCCGCTCGTCAGCGCGCCCGTCGGCAGGAGAGGCACCGCGCAGTCCGCGAGCGATCCGGTCGAGACGGGCCAGCGCGCCCACCGCGATCGGCGCCGGTACGTGCGCGCAGAGCGTCGCCATCCCGTCGGCCTCGGGTCGCAGCCAGACCGCCCGGTCCTCGCGAGCCCGCGCGTGCCGCTCAGCGAGCGGCTGCTCGTGCAGCTCGTCCCGGAGCAGGGCGAGAGCACGCCGCAGCTGGGTCGGAGTCATCGCCACGGCGAGCACGACCGCCCGCTCGTCGAGAGCCGCGCGCGAACCCGCGGGAAGGGACCCCGCGACCGCGCAGATCACCTGGCCCGCCTCCCACCGCATGCGCGCCGCGGCGAGTGCGGCGCGCGTGCGCGGCAGTTCGTCGACCAGCAACTGCGCGTGCTCGATCTCGCGGGTCACGGCCCGCTCCGAGATCTGCAGGACCACCGCGAACTCGGCCCGGATCGATCGCGCCACGAGATCGCGTGCCCCGCTTGCGGTGAGGCTCCGCCCTCGCGCGAACGACAGAGGGCTCGCCAGCGCCGCTCGGTATCCCGCGTGCAGGGCCTCCGCGGCGGCGAGGAGCACCGGTGCCGCGCTGAGCGCGAGCTCCGCCGCTCGGTCGCCGAGAACCCGCACCTTGCTCAGCGCCGCTGAATCCGATCCCGTCTCCGCCATGCGTTCAGTGAAGCGGCAAGTCCCGTCACGCGTTCCGCAGTGCTCGGCATCGGGGGAGGAACCGGCTCGGCCCACGCCGGTGGAGGAGCGCCTTCCCGCACGATTCACCGCCCCAGCGGCACCTCCACGATCCCCGGCCCGTCCCCCGGCGCCGTCAGCACCTGCTCGAGCTCCCCGCGCGTCGAGACCCGCGAGTACGACCATCCGTACGCCCGCGCCAGCGATTCCAGATCCACCGACTGCGGAGTGAACTGCACGCGGTCGAACGCGTCCGGCGCCGAGCTCGACGCGACCTCGAGGCCGTCGAAGATCGTGCCTCCCCCGTCGTTCACGACGACGAGCTGCACCCGCGGCCGCCGCTCGCCGGGAGCGAGCATCAGTCCGCCAGCCTCGTGCAGCAGCGTGAGGTCGCCGAGGATCACGCGCGTCACTCCCGCCGCTCCGCGCTCGGTCGACTGCGACGCCACGGCGATGCCGAGCGCCGTCGACACGGTGCCGTCGATGCCGGCGAGGCCGCGGTTGGCGTGCACCGTGACCTTCTTGCCCGGCAGCACGCCGTCGGCCACGCGGATGAGGCGCGACGCCCCGAAGAGCAGGCGGTCGTGCGGCCAGGTCACGCGCCAGACCGCCGACACGACGAACTCGCGGGTGAGGGGCGCGCGCACGGCGGCGAGGGCGTTGCGGGCGAAGCTGCGCCGGTCCTCCAGCGACATGGTGCCGCCGTCGGGGGCCTCGGGCAGCGCGTCCGGATCCTCCACGAGCGCGCGGCTGCTGAACACCCAGGAGCCGGCCCACGCGCGCTCGGCGCGATCGGGACGCGGCGCGTCGGCGGGGCGCACCACCTCCACTCCCGCGACCCGCCGCGCACGACGGCCCGGGTTGTAGAACTGCGGGCGACCGCGGTCGACGACGATCACCTCGACGTCCTCGCGGCGCAGCAGCTCCGGCACCTCCCGCGAGAGCGTCGGATGTCCCAACACGATCGCGCGCCGCACCCGCCCGCCGAAGTCCGGCTCGCCGAGCAGTCGCCGCCAGGCGACCACCAGCTGCGGCCCGAAGCGCGCCCCGGAGGAGACCTCGGCCAGCAGGGGCCAGTCGCCCGCGCGGGCGGTCGCCTCGGCGACGTCCCCCGCCTTGTCCCCGGCGATGACGACCGTCAGCGGCTCGTCCGGCCCGGCGACGACGCGCTCGACCTCCTCGGCGGGACCGCGCACGGGGGGCGCCTCGGCCACGGGGACCTCGAACGCCGGCAGCCGCGAGGAGAGCGGATCGCGGAACGCCAGATTGAGGTGCACCGGGCCGCCGGGGTGCAGCGCAGCGGCGAGAGCCCGGTCGGCGAGCGCGGCGGTCTCCTCCGGCAGCGACTCGGGACCGGGCGCGGGGACGTCCTCGAACAGCCGCACGGCGCGGCCGTAGAGCTCGCGCTGCTCCGTCGTCTGGTTGGAGCGGATGCCGCGCAGCTCGTCCGGGCGGTCCGCGGTCAGCACGATCAGCGGCACGTCCGAGGCGTCGGCCTCGAGGACGGCGGGGTGCAGGTTGGCGGTCGCGGTCCCGGAGGTGGTGATCACCAGCGCCGGCAGTCCGGACTCCAGCGCGAGCCCCAGCGCGAGGAAGCCGGCCGAGCGCTCGTCGACGCGCACGTGCAACCGGATCGCCCCGCGCGTCTCGAGCTCGGCGGCGACGAGGGCCAGCGCCTGCGACCGCGATCCCGGGGACACGACGACGTCGCGGACGCCGAGCGCGACGAAGCGGGCGAGGAGGTCGACCGCGGAACGGGTGGAGGGCGCGACCGGAGGGTGCTCAGGCATCCCGTCGGCCGGGGCCGTCGGACTTGTCGGGGTCGTCCAGATCGGCGAGGTCGCGCTCGAGCTGGGCGATGCGCTCGGCCTGCTCGCGCTCCTTCTCGGGATCGCGCTCCTGGCGGATCGTGCCGAGGAAGTCGGGGTCGTCGTCCGGAGCCGTGAAGCGGCGCCCGTTCACACGCTGCTTGCGGGGACGGCCGATCCAGAACCACAGCCCAGCGCCGATCACCGGCAGCAGGAGGACCACGAGGACCCAGGACCACTTGGGGATCGCGCGCACCGCGTGGCGATTGCTCATCGCGACATCGATCACGGTGTAGACCGTGAAGACGGCGAGGGCCACGAGCAGGCCGATAACGAGGCGGATCACAGAGTTCAGTCTACGTCCGCCTGCTGTTCGCGGACCGGGCGCTCGGAGGCTGGACAGGAGGCTCCCGGGGTGCTCACGGAAGCGCGTGCGGGGGCCGACGTACACTGTCCCGGTGAAACTCAGCCGCGCCGTCGTCGTCTACTCGCTCCTGCGTCTGGCGATGTTCGCCGCTGTCTTCGTCCTGGTCTACCTGCCCGCCCGCAACTTCGTCGACTCCGAGCTGACCGCGGCGGTCACCGCGGGCGTCGTCGCGGCGATCGCCAGCATGTCGCTCTCCTACATCGTCCTGCGCAGGCCCCGCGAGGCCATCGCCGAGGCGATCTACGAGCGCCGCAAGGACGTGCCCCGCGCCCCGACCGACGACGACATCGAGGACGCCGCGGTCGACCGATCGCGCGAGGAGCGCTAGGGCGCCTCAGCGCACCAGCGCCTCGGCGCCGTGGCGTCTCAGAACGCGAGCGCCGCCCCGAGGATCGCCGCGTACGCCAGCCCGCCCAGGCTCGTCAGCTGCAGGGCCAGGATCAGCTCCTTCGCCGTGCGCGCGGTGAGCGTGATGAGGATCGCCGGCAGGATCGCCAGCAGCACGAACAGCGTCAGCCAGGCGAGCGGGTAGAACAGCGCCAGGATCACCGAGATGCCGAAGGGCACCAGCACGAACGCGCTGTACAGCGCGCGGGCGACGGTCGGGCCGACGATCACGGCGAGGGTCCGCTTGCCCGACGCCCGGTCGGTCGGGATGTCGCGGATGTTGTTGACCATCAGCACCGCGCAGGCGAAGAGGCCGGCGGCGACCGCGCCGAGCCACGACTCCTGATTGGTGCGGCCGATCTGCACGAAGGTGGTGCCGACGGTGGCGACGAGGCCGAAGAACACGAAGACGAACACGTCGCCGAGGCCGAGGTAGCCGTAGGGGCGGCGGCCGCCCGTGTAGAACCAGCCGGCCGCGATGGCGGCGGCGCCCACGAGCAGGAACCACCAGTGGCCGGACAGCACGGTGAGCACGAGTCCGGCGACGGCGGCGAGGCCGAAGAAGACCAGGGCGACCGTGAGCACCTGCTTCGGCTTCGCCGCTCCGGAGCCGGTGAGGCGCGAGGGGCCGACGCGGTTCGCGTCCGTGCCGCGCACGCCGTCGGAGTAGTCGTTGGCGTAGTTGACGCCGATCTGGAGCGCCAGCGAGACCGCGAGGCAGAGCAGGGCGCGGACCCAGTGCCAGCCCTCGTCGGTGACCTGGGTCGCTCCGGTGCCGATCAGCACGGGGGCGATCGCGAGCGGGAGCGTGCGCAGGCGGGCTCCCGCGATCCATTCGCGCGGTCCGGCCGGGGCGACCTGCACCTTCTGCGGGTTGCCGCCGGGACGGCCGCTCCGGGCTTCGCCTGCGGCTTCTTCTTGCGACTCGTACTCGACACGGAGGGAATCCTACCGAGACGCCTCAGTCCGCGGTCGCGGCGAGGCCCTCCAAGGCACGGCGGTCCGGCTTGCCGGAGGCGAGCAGCGGCACGGCCTCCACGCGCAGCACCGCGGCGGGCCGGGCCGCGCGGCCGAGCGCCTCCTGCACCGCGGATCTGACGTCGGCGAGAGCCGCCCCGGACGTCGTCACCAGCACGGGCACCTCGCCCCACTGCTCGTCGGCACGGCGCACGACGACCGCATCGGGGACGGCGCCGTCGCGCAGCACCTTCTCGACCGCGTCGAGCGAGACCTTCTCCCCGCCCGAGACGATCACCCTGTCCAGGCGGCCGGTCACGCGGAGTCGTCCGTCGACCAGCTCGCCCGCGTCGCCGGTGCGGTACCAGCGCTCCCCCGCGATGCTGGTGAACGCGGCCGCCGTGCGGTCGACGTCGAACCCGCCGTCGGCGTCGAGGTAGCCCTCGGCGAGGGTCGGCCCGCCGAGCAGCACCTGTCCGTCGTCGATCCGGACCCGGACGTCGCGCAGCGGCGAGCCGTCGTAGACGCAGCCGCCCGCCGTCTCGCTCGAGCCGTAGGTCAGGCGCACCTGCACCCCGAGCGCCGCAGCCCGGTCGCGCAGCGGCTGCGGGGCGGCCTGCCCTCCGATCAGCAGCCCGTCGAACGAGCGGAGCGTCGCGGCCTGGGCCGGGTCCGCCTCCGCCGCGTCGAGCAGCCGTGCGAGCTGCACCGGCACGAGGGAGGAGTAGCGGCGCTCGCCCGCGGGCATCGTCCGGGCGAGCTCCAGGAACGCGAGCGGATCGAAGTGCCCCTCGGGCAGGACGACCGGGTCGGCGTCGGCGGTGATCGAGCGCACGAGCACCTGCACCCCCGCGATGTAATGGGTGGGGAGGCACAACAGCCAGCGGCCCGGTCCGCCGAGCTCGGCGAGGGTGGCGGCGGCGCTGGTCAGCAGAGCCCCGGTCGCGAGCGCGACGCGCTTGGGCGGGCCGGAGGAGCCGGAGGTCTCGACCACGACGGCCACGCGCTGCGGAACCACCGCGGCGGCGGATTCCGACGCTCCGGGGGCGGCGACGCGGATCGCCGGGCCGCTGCCGTCCAGGGCGGCGCGCAGGGCGATCAGCACCTGCTCCGGAGCGGGGTCGACCGCGATCAGCTCCCGGGTCATGGGCTCAGTACTGCCACGGGAACGGGGACCAGTCGGGCTCGCGCTTCTCGAGGAAGGAGTCGCGGCCCTCGACGGCCTCGTCGGTGCCGTAGGCGAGCCGCGTCGTCTCGCCGGCGAAGAGCTGCTGGCCGACGAGCCCGTCGTCGACCGCGTTGAACGCGTACTTGAGCATGCGGATCGCGGTGGGCGACTTGGTCAGGATCGTCTCGGCCCACTCCAGCGCCGTCGACTCGAGCTCGGCGTGGGGCACCGCCGCGTTCACCGCGCCCATCTCGTAGGCGCGCTGCGCCGAGTACTCGCGGGCGAGGAAGAAGACCTCGCGGGCCGCCTTCTGCCCGATCTGGCGGGCGAAGTACGCCGAGCCGTAGCCGGCGTCGAACGAGCCCACGTCGGCGTCCGTCTGCTTGAAGCGGCCGTGCTCGGCCGAGGCGATCGTGAGGTCGCAGACCACGTGGAGCGAGTGGCCGCCGCCCGCCGCCCAGCCGGGCACTGCCGCGAGCACGACCTTGGGCATGAAGCGGATGAGGCGCTGCACCTCGAGGATGTGCAGGCGGCCCGAGCGTGCGGCGTCGATCCCCTCGGCCGTCTCGCCGTCGGAGTAGCGGTAGCCGTCGCGCCCGCGGATCCGCTGGTCGCCGCCGGAGCAGAACGCCCAGCCGCCGTCCTTGGGGCTCGGGCCGTTGCCGGTGAGGATCACGACGCCGATGCGCGGGTTCGTCCGGGCGTCCTCGAGCGCGTTGTAGAGCTCGTCGACGGTGCGCGGGCGGAACGCGTTGCGCACCTCCGGCCGGTCGAAGGCGACGCGGGCGATGCGCCCGGTGCGGTCGTGGTGGTAGGTGATGTCCTCGAGAGCGTCGAAGCCGCGCACCGGCTCCCACCGGCTCGCGTCGAACAGCTCGGAAACCTGCGTGCTCATGCCCTCGACCCTACTGTCGGTGCCCGAGCGGACGCCTGCGGCCCCGAGGACGGGGATCTCTATAGGCGCGCTGCGCGCGCTACTCGATCAGCAGGAAGCGCGCGCTCCTCGGTCAGCGGTGACCGCACGCGAAGAGGGACCCCGCGCAGTGCGGGGTCCCTCTGTCGTCAGTGCTGCGGAGTGCTACTTCGCGGTGGAGGTGCGGCGGTTCTCGGCCGACACCATCCAGGCGAACTGCTCGAGGCTCTGGATGATCGCGTGCAGGAGGTCCGCGCTGGTCGGGTCCTCCTCGTCGACCTGGTCGTGCACCTCGCGCATGGTGGCGGCGGTGTTCTCGAGGCGGATGGTGACGAGGTCGACCGTCTCGGCGGTGTCGATCTCGCCGTGCGGGTACTCGGGCAGGGTGGTGGTCGCCGCGACGGTGTCGCTGCGGCCGTCCGGGATGCCGTGCAGCGCGCGCATGCGCTCGGCGATGTCGTCGCTGAACTCGCGCGCGGCCTCGATGATCTCGTCGAGCTGCAGGTGCAGGTCGCGGAAGTTCTTGCCGACGACGTTCCAGTGCGCCTGCTTGCCCTGCACGTGGAGCTCGATCAGGTCGACGAGGACGATCTGGAGGCTGTCGAGCAGCTCCTTCGAGGCCTTGAAGCCCTTCTCGGCGTTCTGACGACGGCTGGTCTTGGCTCCGGAGCCGGCGGGGGCTTCGACGTGGCGTTCGAGGGTGGTGGTCATGGACCATTCCTTTCTCTTGACGGTGTCGGGGTGATCCCCTCCACCGAGTCTGGCTGCTGCGGCTGGACGCCGCCCGGACGGGGGCCCAGAGCGATGGGGGGTTGACTCCGGGCGCGCGGAAGGAGATCAGATCGTCGCGACCGAGCCCGAGTCGACGCGGTAGTTGGATCCGTTCACGAACGAGGCCCGCTCGGAGCAGAGGAACGCGATCACAGCCGCGACCTCGTCGGTCTCGCCGCGGCGCTTGAGCTCCATGTACGGGCGCTCCTCGTCGAGGAACGACGCGATCGCCTCGTCCGTCGACGTGCCGCGCTGCTCCGCTCGCTTCTGCATCATCGCGTCGGTCATGGGGCTGCGGATGAACGCGGGCGAGACCGCGTTCACGAGCAGGCCCTCGAGGGCGTACGAGCGCGAGAGCCCCTTGGCCAGTGCGAGCACTCCGGCCTTCGCGGCGCAGTACGGCAGCTCGTCGTCGTAGGGCTGCACCGCGTCCTCGGAGGCGACGAGCACGAGCCGCCCCCATCCTCCGCTGCGCAGGTCAGGGAGGAACTCGCGCACGAGCCGCACGGGCCCGAGCAGGTCGGTCTCGAGCGTGCTGGTCCAGCCCTCGTCGTCGATCTCGTGGAAGAGGCCCTGGGCGCCGGTGACGCCCGCGCTCTGCACGAGGATGTCGATCTCGCCGACGGCCTCGGCGACCTGCGCGTGCAGGGCGGCGAGCTCCTCGACACTCGTGACGTCGGCGGCGAAGGCGTGCAGGCGTCCGTCCGGAGCGTCGAGCCCGGCGGCCGCCGCGTCGAGCTTCTCCTGATCGCGGTCCGACACGACGACGGTCGCGCCCTCCGCGAGCAGGAGCGTGGCGGTGGCGAGCCCGATGCCCGAGTCGGCTCCGGTGACGAGGGCGGTGCGTCCGGCGATTCCTAGGTCCATAACTCCGGTCTACGCTCCCCCGCCCGAGTCGCTCAACGACTTGCGCCGAACACCTCCGCAGGTCTACCGCGTGTGGGGGTGTCGATCGCGAAGATCCCACCCGAGAGCGGGGCGTCGACGAGCTGCTGCTCCTCGAGCTTCTCGCGGGCGGTGCCGACGAACAGGGTCGACAGGTCCGTTCCGCCGAAGCCCAGTCCGGTCACGTTCGGAGCGGGGATCGCGATCTCGTCGAGGAGCTCCCCCTCGGGGCTCCAGCGCAGCACGGCGCTCTCGCCGTTCGCTCCGGTCCAGAAGCAGCCGTCGACGTCGAGGGCGAGGCCGTCGAACGACCGGCCGACGAGGAACGGCTCCGGCTCGCCGAGCTCGTCGCCGTACGAGCAGCGGAAGACGGTCGAGACGCCCGTGTCGGTGAAGTAGAACGTCGCGCCGTCTCCGGACCACTCGAAGCCGTTCGCGACGGCGAAGCCGCCCAGCAGGGTCTCGAGGCGCCCGGAGGCGTCCACGCGGTAGAGAGCGCCGTCCGGCTCCTCGGTGGTGAGGTTCATCGACCCCGCGACGAACCGCCCGGAGGGGTCGCACTTGCCCTCGTTCATCCGCAGACCGGCGTGGACGTGCTCGATCGGAGCCAGCTCGCGCTCGATCGCGAACGCGTCGTCGAGCAGCACGATCCGGTCGCCCAGGGCCGCGACGAAGCCGCCCCCGCGCGCCGGCTGGAACGACCCCAGCGGAGCTTCGACGGGCACGACCAGGTCGTCGGAGCCGTCGACGGCTCCGTCGAGCGCGCTCGCGTGGATCGTGCCGGTCGAGATGTCGCACCACAGCAGCCGGCCGTCGAGCCAGAACGGGCTCTCGACCAGGATCGCCCGGGTGTCGCGGAACAGACGTGCGCTCAGCTCGCTCATGAACTCCTCCTCTTGCCGCTCCCGGGCTTCCTCGACCCGGGCTTCCTCGACCCGACCTTCTCGGGTGCGAGCTCCTCGATGGTGATCGCCGCGTTGACGAGCGCCAGGTGGCTGAGGCCCTGCGGCAGGTTGCCCCAGAAGGCCAGATCATCGGTCGCGACCATCTCGGACATGATGCCGACGTCGTTGGGCATCGTGGCGACCAGCTCGTCCATCAGCGCGATCGCCTCGTCGTGCCGGCCGACGCAGGCGAGCGCCGAGGCCAGCCAGAACGAGCAGGCGACGAAGGGGTGCTCCTCCCCCTCCATGCCGGAGTAGCGGAACATCAGGGCGCCGCGGCCGAGCTCGCCCACCAGGGCGTCGATCGTCGAGATCATCCGCTCGCCGCGCTCGTACCCGCTCGGGGCGTGCAGCAGCACCGAGGCGTCGAGCTCGGACGAGCCGGGGTACATCACGTAGGAGCCCAGCTCCTCGGACCAGCAGTGCTCCTCGATCCACTCGCGGAGGCGGTCGCGCTCGAACCGCCACCGGTCGGGGCTGCCCGGGATCTGCCCGACCTCGGCGAGGTGCACGGCGGCGTCCAGCGCCTGCCAGCAGCCCATCTTGGAGGACGTGTAGTGCTGCTCCTCCTTCAGCTCCCACATGCCGGCGTCGCGGTTGCGCCAGAGGTCGCAGGTGGTGTCGGCGACGCGCGAGAGCAGCCGGCCGGTCTGGATGTCGAGCACGTTCCCCGAGTCGACGTAGATGCGGCAGATGTCGAAGAGGTCGCCGAACACGCCGAGCTGCAGCTGGTTCTGCGCGCCGTTGCCCGAGACGACCGGACCGATGCCCGCCCAGCCGGGCACGTCGTACTCCGTCACCCCGCTGGGCAGCGAGCCGTCGAGCCCGTAGAAGATGTGCAGGTCCGGGCCGTGCTCCTTGATGGTGCGCAGGAGCCACGACAGGGCCGCGTGCGTCTCCTCGCGCAGACCGAACCGCACGAGCGCGTGCGCGGTGTAGGCGGCGTCGCGCACCCAGGCGAAGCGGTAGTCCCAGTTCTTGCCGCCGTTGGGCGACTCGGGGAGCGACGTGGTGGCGGCCGCCGCGATCGCGCCGGTGGGCGAGTAGATCAGCAGCTTGAGTGCGAGCGCGCTGCGCTGCACGGCGTCGGCCCACGGGCCGTCGTACGAGAACTCCTCGGACCAGGCGAGCCAGCTGCGGATCGTGCGGTCGATGCCCCGGTCGACGTTGTGCGCATCGGGGAAGTGCAGCGGCTCGTCGTGCGTGGCCGAGACCACGAGGACGTGGCGCGACGGCTTCTTCCCGCCCGTGACGGTGAAGGCCCCGGTGAGCTCGTCGCCGGCTCCCGAGGGGGCGTCGTCGCCGTCGGGTCCGTGCTCCTGACCGGTGATGCCGATGGTGATGTCGCCGGCGCGGATGAGCGAGCGGCCGTCGGCGTTCTGGATCCACGGCGAGACCGTGCCCAGGCCCGTGCCGGGTCGGACGGCCCAGCGCATCCGCACCTCGCCCTCGACCCCGTCGACGCGCCGGGCCAGCTCGGCCCACGGCAGGCGGCCCGCGATGCCGGTGACGAGCGCGTCGGTGACCGTGACGGATCCCGACTCGGTCGTGAACGTGGTCTCGAGGACGTTGGTGTCCTGCAGGTACCTGCGGGTGACTTCGGCGGGCTCCTCGGGCCGCAGCTCGACGCAGCCGCCGGACTCCGGGTCGATCAGCGCGGCGAACGCGGGGGTCGATCCGAGGTCGGGCACCGGCATCCAGTCGACGTTGCCGTCCCGCGCGATCAGTGCGACCGTCCTCCCGTCGCCGATCGCCGCGTAGTCGCGCAGGGGTCTGGTCGCTCGGGGTTCCGCCATGCCCTCACGCTAGGCGGGACGCCTGCGGCGGACCTGGGCTTGCGGGGGCGGGCGGATGCGGATAGCGCGGCGTCGTCAGGCGGTCGCGATGCCGCCGAACTCCTCCATCCGAGCGGTGAACTCGGCGCGGTCGCCCGACTCGAGCACTCCGCTCGCGTAGCCGGCCAGGAATGCACCGCTCGGCGCCGGGCTCAGGCCGACATCGTTCAGCATCGCCTCCACCTCGCCGCTCGCATCGGAGTCGAGGTCGACGAGCCCCAGCTCGACCGCCGGCACGAGCCGGTCGGTGGAGGAGGCGGTGACGACCCAGAGTGCCGCCCGCGCCTCCTCGTCGCTCAGCTCGCCGGGGAGGGTGTAGCCGACCTCCGACCACTCGGACGGCGCGTCCGCGATGTCGATCGAGTCGAAGCCGAGGGGGGCGAGCGCGGCGGTGAAGCGGTCGACCACGGCCTGCTTGTCGGCGTCGGTCGAGAGGTCGGCCTCGGCGTAGCCGGTCGCCGAGAGGTAGTCGACGAGCAGGGACGGGCCGCCGTAGGCGTTCTCGGAGCGCTCGTAGTACTCGTCGTCGGCAGATTCCCACTCTCCGAGGACGGCCGCCTCCACCGCGGCGACGGCCTGCTCCGAGAGTGCGATCGCCTCCTCGGCGGAGGGCTGGTCCAGCACGGAGGCGGCGTCGCCCTCCTCGTAGCCGGGGTAGCCGTAGAGGGGATCGGTCGGGTCGCCGGAGTCGTCGCCGAACGGGTCGCCGGAGTCGTCGTCGCCGAACGGGTCGCCCTCGCCGAACGGCTCCTCCGAGCCCCCGGGAGCGGGGACGCTCGTCGCCGCCGGCTCCGCGGCGTCGACCGCGAGGCCGACGCCGACCGCCAGGAGCGTGGCGAGCACGCCGGTGTAGACGAGCCCGAGGACACCGCTGATCGCGATCGCGACCCAGGCGCCCGCACCGAGCGGGGTGCGCCCGGGCCCGGGCGGAGCGACCGGCGGCGGGCTCATCGGGACCTGGCTCATCGCGTTCCTCCGGGGGTCGAGCGGCTGCGCGCCAGTCTTGCACGCACTGCACGGGCCCGGGAGCGGGGCGTCCGGGCGACCGCGCAGCCGGTGCGGAGGATGATGGCGGCATGGACGACGTCGTGCCCACCCGTGCCCTCCCCACCCTCGACGAGGTCGACGCGGGACTCCGCGTCGTCGCTCTGCCCCTGCTGACGCGGTTCCGGGGAGTCGACCACCGCGAGATCGCGCTGGTGCGCGGACCTGAGGGGTGGACCGAGTTCTCGCCGTTCCTCGAGTACGGCGCCGAGGAGTCGGCCGCCTGGCTGCGCGCGGCCCTCGACTACGGCTGGACCCCGCTGCCGGCGCCGCTGCGCGACCGCATCCCGGTGAACGCGACCGTGCCGGCCGTCCGCGTGGACGAGGTCGCGGCGATCCTCGCGAGCTACCACGGCTGCCGCACGGCCAAGGTGAAGGTCGCCGAGCGCGGGCAGACCCTCGCCGACGACGTCGCGCGCGTCGCCGAGGTGCGCCGGGTCCTCGGTCCCGAGGGGCGCATCCGGGTCGACGCCAACGGCGGCTGGAACGTCGACGAGGCCGAGCACGCGGTGCACGCCCTCGCCGAGTACGACCTCGAGTACGTCGAGCAGCCGTGCGCGAGCGTCGACGAGCTCGCGCAGCTCCGGAAGCGCGTGAAGTACATGGGCATCCCCGTCGCCGCCGACGAGAGCGTGCGCAAGGCCGCGGATCCGCTCGCCGTCGCGCGAGCCGGAGCCGCCGACCTGCTGGTGGTGAAGGCGCAGCCGCTCGGAGGCGTGCACCGCGCCCTGGCGATCACCGCCGAGGCCGGACTGCCGGCCGTCGTGTCGAGCGCTCTCGACAGCTCGGTCGGACTCGCGATGGGTGCCGCCCTCGCCGCCGCGCTGCCCGAGCTGCCGTACGACTGCGGACTCGGGACCGCCTCCCTCCTCGCCGCCGACGTCACCGAGCGGCCGCTGCGACCCGTCGACGGCGCGATCCCCGTCGAGCGCGTCGAGGTCTCGGAGGAGCTGCTCGTGCGGCACGCCGTCTCTCCGGACCGTCTCGCCTGGTGGCGCGACCGGCTCCGTGGGGCGTACGACCTCCTCTGATCCCGCACGGCCTGCGCCCGGAGGCGGCGCGGCGCTACCCTCGCGGCATGAGCACCGGACCGGGCGGCACCCTCGCGCACCGGCGCGCCCTCCTCGAGGACCTGATCGAGGCGAGCGGGATCGACGGTGTCGACATCGCGACGATGTTCGGCGCCCCCGCGATCCGGTTCCAGGGGGTCATCGTCTGCTTCCTCGGCGGTGACGAGCACCTGGTGGTGAAGCTGACCCGGGAGGAGACGCTCGACCTCGTCGCCGACGGCAGCGCTCTGCCGGTGGTGATGGGCCGCCGGACGCTCCGCGAGTGGGTCAAGGTGCCCCGCCTCGCCGAGGAGCGGGCGTCCCTCGAGCGGTGGTCGCCGCACGTCGTCCGGGCGCTGTCGCTCGCCCGCGAGCGCGCAGCCGACCCGCCGGCGTGAACCGAGTGGTGCACTGCGCGAGAATGGAGCGGCCCGGTCGCCGATGCCCGGGCCGAACCCCCTCCTCCTCGAGCATCGGAGCCCCGTGACCGCACCCACCGTCCCCGTCTTCCTCGACTGCGACACCGGCATCGACGACTCCCTCGCCCTCGCCTACCTGCTGCGGTCCCCTCTCGCCGACCTCGTCGGCATCAGCACGGTCAGCGGCAACACCGATGCCCGCCGGGCGGCGGTGAACAGCCTCGGCCTGCTCGCCCTCGCCGGTCGCACCGACGTCCCCGTCGCCGTCGGCGCCCACGACTTCCTCGAGGAGCCCTACTCCGGCGGCTCCCCGCACGTGCACGGCGAGAACGGCATCGGCGGCGTCGAGCTGCCGCAGGGTGCCGACCCGGTCGAGGAGGACCCGGCCGATCTCCTCCTCCGCCTCGCCCGCGAGCACGAGGGCGAGCTGCGGCTGATCGCGGTCGGCCCTCTGACGAACATCGCCCTCGCGCTGCGCAAGCACCCGGAGCTGCCGGGACTGCTGCACTCCGTCACCGTCATGGGCGGCGCCGCCCTGGTCCCCGGCAACGTGACCGCCGTGGCGGAGGCGAACATCTGGCACGACCCGGCCGCGGCCGCCGAGGTCGTCGCCGCCGACTGGGACCTCACCCTCGTGCCGCTCGACGTCACCATGCGGCACCTGATGACCCAGGAGCACCGCGCGATCCTGCTCCAGTCGGGGGATCCGCTCTCGGAGGCGATCGGGCAGGCGCTCGACTACTACTTCGACTTCTACGTCGGCCACTTCGGCGAGCGCACCGCCGCGATGCACGACCCGATGGCCGCCGCGATCGCCCTCGACGCGGTCGGAGTCGCCTCCGCCCCGCGCGTCCCCGTCGAGGTCGACGCCACCCGTGGCCCCGGCCGCGGGCAGACGATCCCCGACCTCCGCGGCATCTACCGCGACGTGCATCCGGAGGGCTCGCGCACGCGCTTCGTGCTCGCCCTCGACGACCCATTCGCTCCGCACCTCGTCGACGTGATCGTCTCGAACGCCTGACGCCGGGACGCCTGCACGACGAAGGCCGAGAGCCCCGGATCCGCAGGACTGCGGTGACCCGGGGCTCTCGGCCTCGTTCGTGCTGCTCGGAGCTACATTCCGGTGTCCAGTCCGGAGTACGCGTGGAGCCCCTTGAAGAACACGTTCACCACGCCGAAGTTGAACATCACGGCCGCGAAGCCGATGATCGCGAGCCAGGCCGACGGGGTGCCGCGCCAGCCGCGGGTCGCCCGGGCGTGGATGTAGCCGGCGTAGATGGTCCAGATGATGAAGGTCCAGACCTCCTTGGTGTCCCAGCCCCAGTAGCGGCCCCACGCCTTCTCGGCCCAGACGGCGCCGGCGATGAGCGTGAAGGTCCAGAGGATGAAGCCGATGATGGTGACGCGGTACGCGAGGTTCTCGAGCGTGAGCGCGCTGGGCAGGGTCTTCAGGAACCGCAGGACGGAGCGCGGGTTCTCCTCCGCCCCCTCGCGGCGGGCCTGCAGCAGCTGCGTGACCGACAGCGCGAAGCCCAGGGCGAAGAACGCGGTGCCGAGGATCGCGACGAGCACGTGGATCACGAGCCAGTACGACTGCAGTGCCGGCGGGAGCGGCACGACGGCCACGTAGTAGTTGACCGTCGCGATGCCCAGCAGCACCAGCACGAGACCGGTGATGAAGGCGCCGAGGAAGCGGAGGTCCCAGCGCAGCTGGACGACGAGGAACACACCGATGATGATGAGCGTGCCCGTGAGCGAGAACTCGTACATGTTGGCCCACGGCACGCGGCCCGCCGCCACTCCGCGCAGCACCGCGGCGGCGGCGTGCAGCACGAAGGCCAGCAGTGTCAGCGAGAAGCCGATGCGCATGGTCTTGGAGCGCGCGGGGGCGTTGTAGACCTCGTCCTCGACACGGCTGCCCAAGCGCGAGAGCGTCGCGGTGGGACGGCCCGTCCCTCCGGACGCCACGGTGGCCCTGCCGCTCGCGGCCCTGTCGGCGGCGGCGACGGAGGCGACCCGCTCGGCCTCCTGGACGACCCCGAGCGACTCCCCGTCCGCGAGCGAGGACCGGCGGGCCAGGTCGATCGCGAAGAAGATGAAGGCGAGGGCGTAGACGCCCATCGCCGAGGACAGGGTCAGCACCGAGTACTGGGAGAGGGTCTCGATCACCGGACAAGGATAGGCGACGCTCCTTCGAACCGCCCCTGCACGGATGCACAGGTTCGGCCTCCCCCGGCAGGCTCTCAGTCGAGCGGAGCGTGCCGATCGGCGATCGTGCGCACCGCGCGCACCAGCTGCGGATCCTCGCCGCGGGCGAGCCCCGCGTACTCGAGCCGCAGCCCGCCGTCCTCGGCGGGCGTCGCCTTCATCCAGACCCGCCGGCGCGGCACGAACAGCGACGTGAGCAGGCCCGCGAGCACGAGGATCGCGAAGACCAGCACCCAGCCCTGGGTGGCGTCGTGGTGGATGTCGAACGACGCGAACCGGCGCACGCTGTCGGTCCCGACGACGTCCGGATCGGCTCCCACGTTCTCGAAGGTCACGGTGCCCAGGCCGTCCGGCAGGTCGACCGTCTCCCCCGGCTTGAGCGTCAGCGACGCCACCCCGGTGTCGCCGCCGGTGAGGCGGGTGAGCGTGTCGGTGTTGAGCACGTAGACCGACGTGGGCACGCCCTCGTCCAGGCCCAGGTTCCCGGCGAACACGTTGAGCGAGAGCACGGGGTACTGCAGGTCCGGGAAGATGGACGACGACGCGCCGGTCGCGCCCTCCTGCTGCGTAGGGTAGAAGAAGCCGGTCATGCCGATCTGCTCGGCGAGTCCGTCCGTCACCTTCACCACTCCGACGGAGGTCAGGTTCGCATCGGTCGGGAGGAACGGCACCGAGTCGGTGAAGATCGCCGTGCCGGACGGGTCGCGCACCGTGATGGTCGGGGCGTAGCCGTTGCCGAGCAGGTAGACGTTGGTGCCGCCGATCGCCAGCGGCTCGTTGACCTTGACGGTCCGCTCCTCGCTGCCGCCGCCGCGCTCGGTGGTCGTGACGTTCGCGGTGAAGTCGATCGGCTGCCCGAACGCGTCGCCCGGCTCCGTGACGTACTCCACGTCGAGCCCGTCGAGGGTCAGCTGGTACGGGTCCAGCGAGCCGCTGTCGAAGAAGCGCCCCGGGTTGAACGAGTCGTAGGCCGCGAGATTGTTCGCGAAGCCCTGGCCGCCCTCGACGAGCACGCGCTGGCCGCTGTAGCCGAAGCCGCCGCCGATGCCCACGGCCAGCAGGATCCCGACGAGAGCGGAGTGGAACACGAGGTTCCCGGTCTCGCGGAGGTATCCGCGCTCGGCCGACACGCTGCTCCAGCGCCCGCGGGGGTCGTCGTAGTGCTCGACGCGGTACCCGGCGCGGCGCAGCACGGCGTCGGCGGAGGCGACCGCCTCCTCGGCCGTCGCACCCTCGACCTCGCGGACGGTGTAGCCCGCGAGCCGCTGCAGGCGCACCGGCGTCTTCGGCGGGCGCGAGCGCATCGCCTCGAAGTGGTGCTTGGTGCGCGGGATGATGCAGCCGATGAGCGAGACGAACAGCAGCAGGTAGATGCTCGAGAACCAGGCCGACGTGTAGGTGTCGAAGGCCTGCACCCGGTCGAGCAGGGGCGCCAGATCGGGGTTGTCGACGAAGTACTGGGTGACGCCGTTGGGGTCGGAGGAGCGCTGCGGCACGAGCGAGCCCGGCACGGCCGCGATCGCCAGCAGCAGGAGGAGGAACAGCGCCGTGCGCATGCTCGTGAGCTGGCGCCACATCCAGCGCAGCCAGCCGACGAGGCCGAGCGTGGGCTGCGTGATCGTGTCGGCAGCGGAGTCGTAGTGGTCGGACGGGCGGAAGTTCGCGTCGGCGCGCTTCTGCTCGTCGACGTCACCGCGCTCAGATCGCGGGCTGGAAGCCATAGATCACCTCGCCGAGGGCTCCGTAGACGAGGGCGTTCCAGACGCCGGTGACCATCAGGAGTCCGATGACCACGAGCGCGACGCCGCCGATGATGTTGACCGCGCGGATGTGGCGCTTCACGAATGCGAGGGTCGAGGTGACCCAGCTGAAGCCGAAGGCGACCAGGAGGAACGGGAGGCCGAGGCCCAGGCAGTACATCAGCGCGAGCAGCGCCCCCCGCCAGGGCGAGCCCGCACCCAGGCCCAGCGCGAGGATCGAGCTGAGAGTGGGGCCCAGGCACGGCGTCCAGCCGATGCCGAACACGATGCCCAGCAGCGGAGCGCCGATGAGGCCGGTCGCGGGGCGGATGCTCGGGCGCAGCGTCCGCTGGAGGAACGAGAACTGGCCCACGAACACGAGGCCCATCGCGATGACGACGACGCCGAGGACGCGCGTGATGACGTCGCTGTAGCGGCTCATCCAGAATCCGATCGACCCGGCGGCCGCTCCGTAGAGCACGAACACGAGGGAGAAGCCCAGCACGAAGAGCAGCACGCCCAGCAGCACCCGGCTGCGGCCGCGGGCGCGGCGCTCGTCGGCGTCGGTGAAGCCGCCGACGTACGCGAGGTAGCCGGGCACGAGCGGCAGCACGCAGGGCGAGGCGAACGACACGAGCCCCGCGAGGAGCGCGATCGGCACCGCGAGCAGCAGCTGACCGCTGATGACGATCTCGCCCACGGCGCTACTCCGCGTCCGCGAGCGTGTCGCCGACGAGGGTCGACAGGATCGACGCCTCCTGCAGCTGACCGAGGATCCGCGAGGCCACGCGGTGCTCGCGGTCGAGCACGAGCGTGGTGGGGACCGCGTTCGGCGGCACGGTGCCGCTGAAGGCGAGCTGCGCGGATCCGTCGACGTCGACGATCGAGGGGTAGGTGATGCCGTGGGTCTTCGCGAAGGCGGCGGCCTGGGGAGCCTGGTCGCGCACGTTGACGCCGACGAACGAGACGTCCTGGCCCGCGTACTCGGCGTTCACCGACTCGAGGTCGGCCGCCTCCGCCCGGCAGGGGGCGCAGCTCGCGTACCAGAAGTTGACGACGACGACCCGGCCGGCGAGGTCCGCCGAATCGACCGCCTCGCCGTTCTCATCGGTGCCCGCGAACACGATCGGATCGGAGCGGTCGGCCTCGTCGATCTCGGTGATCGTGCCGTCGCCCGAGATGTAGCCCTTGTTGTCGCCCTTGCGGTAGTCCTCCGCGAGCTGGTCGCGGGTGCAGCCGGTCAGCACGACGGCCGCGACGAGGGCGAGAGCGGACACGGAGAGCAGGCGTCGGCGCATCAGACGGCGCCCACGTCGGTCGCGAGGCCCTGGAGGCCCGCGGCGGGATCGGTGTAGCCGACCTCGACGAAGCCGTCGCCGCGGCGCTCGATCGTGGTGATGCTCGGGAGCGCGCAGCGGCGCTTGCGCGGGTCGTGGAAGAGCCGCTCCCCCGCGAGGGCGCGGTGCACGGTCCAGATCGGGAGCTGGTGGCTGACGATCACGGCGTCGCCCTCGGCGGTGCCCTGCCAGGCCGACTCGATCGCCGCGTACATGCGCGCCGAGATCGAGAGGTAGGGCTCGCCCCAGCTGGGCTCGAACGGGTTGCGCAGCCACGGCCAGTGCTTCGGGTTGCGCAGTGCCGAGCTGCGCGCCGCGAGCGACTTGCCCTCGAAGCGGTTGCTCGGCTCGATCACCCGCGGGTCGCTGGTGATCTCGAGCTCGAACGCCTGCGAGATCGGCTGCGCCGACTCCTGCGTGCGCTGGAGCGGGGAGGCGACGAGCGTCGTCACGTGACGGCGCCGCTCGAGCAGGTCGTCGGCCGCCGCGCGGGCCATCCGGTGGCCCAGGTCCGAGAGTCGGAAGCTCGGGAGTCGTCCGTAGAGGACCCGGTCGGGGTTGAACACCTCGCCGTGCCGCACGAGATGGATCTGATCGGCAACCACGAGCGTCAAGTGTACGGAACGCCGCGTGGGGGAACGCCGGGAACGGCAGTCCTGGGCGGACGCTGAACGGGTGCTCAGCGCGACGTGCTCAGCGGCGGGCCAGCACCGCCGCCGACAGCCGGCGCACGAGGGCGTCCGGCAGCTGCCGCACCACGGCGACCGGCACCCCGAAGCGCCACGACGGCACCGAGACGACCCGACCGCGGGCCACGTCGCGGAGGAACTCCTCGACCACCGCGTCGGCGTCGAGCCAGAGGAAGGAGGGGATGGCGGACGTGTCCATGTCGGCCCGCTCGTGGAACTCGGTGCGCACCCAGCCCGGGCACAGCGCCGCCGCCCGGACGCCGGTGCCGCGCAGCTCCACCGCGAGCGACTGCGTGAACGCCGTCGCCCACGCCTTGATCGCGGAGTAGGGGCCCAGGTGCACGAAGCCCGCGACGCTCGCCACGGTGAGGATCGCGCCGCGGCCCCGTGCGGTCATCGCCTCGGCGGCCGCGCCCGAGAGCACCGCGACCGAGCGGACCATCACCTCGAACGCCGCGTCCTGCGCCGCGACGTCCGGCTCCGAGAAGCTGCCGTCGATCCCGAAGCCCGCGTTGTTGACGAGCACCCGCACCGGCCGCTCCGGATCGACGAGCCTGCTGCGGATGCGCTCCACCTGCTCCCGATCGGTCAGGTCGGCCGGCAGCACCTCGACGTCCGGGGCGCCGAGCACGCGGAACGCTGCGGCCGCCTCCTCGAGCCGGGCCTCGTCGCGCGAGACGAGCACGAGGCTCCAGCCGCGGCTCGCGAACGCCCGCGCGAAGGCGGCTCCGATGCCGGTGGACGCTCCGGTGATCAGTGCGGTGCTCATGCTCCGACGCTACCCGTCGCCCTCGGCCGCCTCGCCGCCCCGCGGGTAGACTCCCCTACCGTGACCGACGAGACCCGCCTCCCCCGAACCACCGTCAAGAAGCTCGCCGCGCTCGAGGACGGACCCGTCCGCGTGTCCGGCTGGGTCGAGACCGTGCGCGACCAGAAGAAGGTGCAGTTCGTGGTCCTCCGCGACGAGTCCGGCGCCGTGCAGCTGGTGAACCCGGCCGTCCGCGAGGCCGAGGAGGGCGACGAGGTCGCCGCCGCGAAGCTCGCGATCACCGAGGAGATCTCGGGCCTCGCCCAGGGCTCCTTCGTCACGGTGACGGGTCAGCTCAAGCACGACGAGCGCGTGAAGCTCGGCGGCATCGAGGTGAAGCTCGAGACGCTCGAGATCGTCGCCGCGTCGATCCCCGAGGCGCCCATCGCCCCCGACTCCGGCATCGACAAGCGCATGGACTGGCGCTTCCTCGACCTCCGCCGCCCGGAGCAGAACCTCATCGCCCGCGTGCAGACGACCTTCGAGCACGCCCTGCGCACCTACTGGATCGACAACGACTTCATCGAGATCCACACGCCCAAGCTCATGGCGAGCGCGTCGGAGTCGCGCGCCGAGCTGTTCGAGGTCGAGTACTTCGAGACCAAGGCCTACCTCGCGCAGAGCCCCCAGTTCTTCAAGCAGATGGCGCAGCCCGCAGGGCTGGGCAAGGTGTTCGAGGTGGGGCCGGCCTTCCGCGCCGACCCGAGCTTCACCTCCCGTCACGCCACCGAGTTCACGAGCGTCGACTCCGAGGTCTCGTGGATCGAGTCGCACGAGGACGTCATGGAGCTGCACGAGCAGCTGATGGTCGCCGGCCTCACCGCCGTCGTCGAGAAGCACGGCGCCGAGGTGAAGGCGCTCTTCGACATCGACCTCGAGGTGCCCACGACCCCGTTCCCGCGCATCCCCCTCGCCGAGGCCAAGCGGATCGTCGCCGAGCGCGGCTACGAGGTGCCCCGCGCCGACGACGACATGGATCCCGAGGGCGAGCGCCGCATCGCGGCGTACGTGAAGGAGGAGTTCGGGCACGACTTCGTGTTCCTGACCGACTACGCCTCGAGCATCCGGCCGTTCTACCACATGCGCCGAGAGGGCGACGCGGCGATCACCAACAGCTACGACCTGATCTACAACGGCGTCGAGATCTCGACCGGCGCGCAGCGCGAGCACCGCGTCGACGTGCTCGTCGAGCAGGCCCGCGAGAAGGGCCTCGACCCCGAGGAGCTCGGCTTCTACCTCGACTTCTTCCGCTACGGCGTCCCGCCGCACGGAGGCTTCGGCATGGGCCTCTCCCGCGTGATCATGCTGATGCTGCACCAGGCGAACCTGCGCGAGGTCACCTACCTCTTCCGCGGCCCGTCGCGCCTGCTGCCGTAGGGCTCCACCCGCCGAGGGAACCCCGGACCGTCGAGACCGCCAGGAGCACCTGGTTCCCTCGACGGTCCGGGGTTCCCTCGCATCCGAGCACCAGCCGTCAGCGCGGGAGGCGCTCGTACGGCACGCGGCGGCTGAGCCAGGCCAGCAGGCCCGCGACGACTGCCGCGAGTACCGCCGGCACGAGCAGGAGCCACAGGCTCGACGCCACCGCCACGAGCAGCAGCGCGACGGCCGCGACCCCCGCTCCGATCGCGAAGTTCCAGCGGACGTCCGTGACCACTCCCGGCTCGGGCCTCGCCCAGATCACGACCAGCGCCAGCGCGAGCGGCCCGAGCAGCAGGCCCAGCACGAACCAGCGCCAGCGCGAGCGCCCCTTCTGCTCCGCGAGCCCCGCGGTCACGAGCGCGAAGCCGATCCAGATCCAGCCGGTGTCGTTCCAGGTCGTCCCCATGACCGGAGCCTAGAGCCTGGTCAGCGGGGCGGCGGCGACACCATCAGGTCGAGGTAGTCCGCCAGGCACGCGACCATGTCGACCGCGTCGCGTTCGAGCAGCCACTGCAGCTGGATCCCGTCCCACAGCGCGATGATCGACGCGGCGACCCGGTCGGGGTCGGCCCCCTCGCGCAGCCGCCCCTCGGCCTGCAGGGCGCGCAGGTCGTCGGCGTACCCCTGGCGGAGCGACCGGAAGCGCCGGGCGAAGAACTCGCGACCCGGATGATCCGCCGTCGTCGAATCGCCGCAGAGCACCGCGTAGAGCTCGATCACTCCGGGTGCCGTCTCGTTGTAGCGGGTCTGGCGGAGGATCCCCTCGACCATGCTCTCGCCGGGGTCGGGCGGGGACGAGCCGTCGCCGGTGATCTCGTCGCGGTGCTCGAGCACCGCCAGCAGCAGGTCGGTCTTGGTCGGGAAGTAGTGCAGCAGGCTCGTCTGGCTGAGGCCGACCCGGTCGGCGACGTCCTGCAGCGACCCCCGGGCGTAGCCGCGGGAGGCGAAGACCGCATGGGCCGCCTCGATGATCGCGCGGCGGCGCTGCGCCGACTTGGCGTAGGGCCCGCGGCGGGGGCGGACGGGTTCGACGGTCTCAGACACGACGGGTCCCTCCACTGTGAGCGAGAGCGGATGCCGCCCTCAGGCGGACAGCGTACCTCGCGCTCCGACCGCGCTCCCACCAATTTCGAGCAGCCACTCGATTTTGTGATAGCGTCCGACCCACCGGGCCGGGAGACCTCCCGGGCACCCACCCACGACGAAGTGAGGGACAGTGAAGCCGTTCACACGGAGACAGCTCATGGCCGCCGGACTCGGCTCGGCCGCACTCGGGACGCTGGCGGCCTGCGCCACCCCCGGCACCACCTCGGTCAACACCGCGCCGGCGATCCCGGCCGCGAGCGGACCGATCCGCCTGCAGTACTGGGCCTGGCTGAAGGACCTGCAGAAGGTCTGCGACGTCTGGAACGCGTCGCATCCGGACGTCCAGGTCGACGCCGTCTGGATCCCCGGCGGCAACGCGGGCGGCTACCAGAAGCTGTACTCGGCCCTCGCGGCCGGCGGCGGACCGGACCTGGGCCAGGTCGAGCTGCGCTCGCTGCCCGAGTTCATGCTCGTGAACGGGCTGGTCGACCTCGACCGCTACGGTGCAGCCGACTACGCCGATCTCTACGACCCGACCCTCTGGGGACAGGTCAGCTACTCCGGGGGCGTCTACGGGATCCCGCAGGACAGCGGTCCGATGGCCTTCTTCTACCAGCCGGAGGTGCTCGGACGCGTGGGCGCCGAGCCGCCGCGCACGTGGGACGACTGGGCCGCCGTGGCGACCGAGCTCCGCGGCGCCGACTCCTACATCGACTGCTTCCCCCTCGCTGACGCCTCCGTCTTCGCGGCCTTCGCCACGCAGGCCGGTGCGCAGTGGCTCACCGCGGAGGAGGACGGCTGGGTCATCGACATGACCGACGAGGCGACGACGCAGGTCGCCTCCTTCTTCGACACCGCGATCGATCAGGACCTCGTCGAGACCGGCTACGGCGCCTACTCCCCCGCGTGGTTCGCGGCGGCGGCGACGGGCGGCATCGCCTCCTGCACCACGGGCAGCTGGGGCGACGCGCTCATCCAGGGCGTGAGCGGTGGCGAGGGCAAATGGCGCGCGGCGCCCATGCCCGTCTGGGGCGACTCGGGCTTCGGCTCGAGCTTCCTCGGCGGCTCGACGGCCGCCGTCTTCGCGAGCAGCGCGCACCCGAAGGAGGCGCTCGAGTTCGCCGTCTGGATGACCACCTCGCAGGAGGGCATCGACGCGATGATCGCGAACAGCGGCATCGGCTGGTCTCCCGCGGTCGGCGAGATCGGCACGGCGCGCAAGGGACCGAGCGAGTTCTTCTCGGGCCAGAACTACACCGAGGAGGTCCTCGTGCCCGCCTCGCAGCAGCAGAACCCGGACTGGTCCTGGTGGCCGGTCACCCAGCAGTCCTTCAACATCCTCAGCGACGGCTTCCGGAAGAAGGCGTCCGGCACCAGCCTCGTCGACGCGGTCGCCGAGGCCGAGAGGCAGATCATCACGGTCTTCGAGAACAAGGGCCTCAGCATCAGGAAGGCCTCCGCATGACCACGACGACCTCCCCCGCCGCAGCCGCCATCGCGGCCACCGGCGACACCGGGAACCGCAAGCGCAACGGAGCCGTGGGGCGCGCCCCGTGGATCCTGCTCGCCCCGTTCCTCGCCCTGTTCGTCCTCACCTTCCTCCTCCCGATCGTCGTGGCCATCGGCTCGAGCTTCACGAAGGTGACCCGCTCGGGGCTCTTCGGCGAGGCGGGAGTGACGACGGAGTTCGCCGGGTTCTCGAACTACGCGCAGGCCCTCGCCGACGGCAACTTCATCGCGTCGATCGGCCGCATGTTCCTCTTCGGCATCGTCCAGGTGCCGGTGATGATCGCGCTCTGCACCGTGCTCGCGCTCATGCTCGAGTCGGCCTCGGCCCGGTTCCCCGGCTTCTTCCGCGCGGCGTACTTCCTCCCCTACGGCGTGCCCGGAGTGATCGCGACGATCCTCTGGTCGTTCCTCTACGTCCCCGGGCTCAGCCCGATCATCGACGCGGCGAACGTGGTCGGCCTCGAGCCCGACTTCCTCGGCGCGGACTCGGTGCTGTGGTCGATCGCGAACATCTCGCTGTGGAGCTACACCGGCTACAACATGCTGATCATCGTCGCCCAGCTGAAGGCGATCCCGGTCGAGCTGTACGAGGCGGCGAAGGTCGACGGAGCGTCCACGTTCCGCGTCGCGCGCAGCATCCAGCTGCCGCTCATCCGCCCGGCGCTCGTGCTGACCACGATCTTCTCGATCATCGGCACCCTGCAGCTCTTCGCCGAGGCCCAGGTCCTCAAGACCGTCGCGCCCGCGATCGACAGCCAGTACACGCCGAACCTCAGCGCCTACACGACCGCCTTCGCCTACAACGACTACAACGTCGCCGCCGCGCAGGCCGTGCTGATCGCCCTGGTCGCGTTCGTCCTCTCCTTCACGTTCCTCTCGATCTCGAACAGGAAGTCCTCATGAGCCAGGCGACGCGCGACACCGTGCAGCCCACGACCACCGGGGTGGTCACCGCGAACCGTCCCGTGAAGTCGGGTCGCGGCCCCGACCGCTCGGCCGGCCGCAACCGCGCCTCCACGATCATCGTCACCGGGATCCTCGTGGTCGTCGCGGTCTACTTCCTCGTCCCCGTCTACTGGGTCGTGGTCGCGGCGACGAAGACCACCGAGGACCTCTTCGCCACCTACGGCTTCTGGTTCGCCCCGACCTTCGCCCTCTGGGACAACCTGGGCCAGGTGCTGACCTACGACGGCGGCATCTTCGTCCGCTGGTTCCTCAACTCGGTGCTCTACGCCGGAGTCGGCGCCCTGCTCGCGACGTACCTCGCCGCGGCCGGCGGCTACGCGCTCGCGAAGTACGAGTTCCGGGGCAACCGCCTCGTCTTCGGCACGATCCTCGCGGGCGTGCTCGTGCCCGGCACGGCGACGGCCCTGCCGCTGTTCCTGCTCTTCAGCCAGATGGGCATCGCGAACACCTACTGGAGCGTGCTGATCCCCTCGCTGGTCTCGCCGTTCGGCCTCTTCCTCTGCCGCATCTACGCGCAGGCGACGGTCGACACCGCGATCATCGAGGCGGCGCGGATCGACGGGGCGAGTGAGCTGCGCATCTTCCACACCCTGGGGCTGCGCATCCTGACCCCGGCGCTGGTGACCGTGTTCCTCTTCCAGCTGGTCGGCATCTGGAACAACTACTTCCTGCCGCTGGTGATGCTGTCGGACACCGAGCTGTTCCCGATCACGCTCGGCCTCAACAACTGGCTCAGCCAGGTCGACCGCCTGCCCGAGTTCTACGAGCTGACGACCGGCGGCGTGCTGCTGTCGATCATCCCGCTGGCGATCGCGATGGTCGTGCTGCAGCGCTTCTGGCGAGGGGGGCTGACCGAGGGCTCGGTGAAGTAGGGGCGATCCGGAGGGAGTGGAGGAGCCCCCCGGGGTCTCACGCCAGGGGGCTCCCGTGTGGCGGTGGAACGGTCTCGCTCTCCCGCTCGCCGGCGTATCACCGCCGGCGGACCGCGGGGTCTCCCGCGCGCGGCCGCCGCGAGTCTGCACCGCCAAGCCGGGAATGCGCCGAGTCCGGGTGGAGGACACGGGCAGGATGGGCGCATGCCCGCCACCGCCGCTCTCGTCGCGATCTCGGCCCTCGTCGCCTTCGTCGCGGGGGCCCTCCTCGACGCCGTGCTCCGGCGCGTCCCCCGCGTCGAGCGGGGCCTGCCGCCCGGTCGCTCCTCCCCCGCCGTCGCGGTGGCGACCGGAGCCGCGAGCGCCGTGGGAGCGGCGGCGCTCACGGCGACGAACCCCCCGAGCGCCGTGCTCGCCGCCCTCGTGCTCCTCACGGTCGTGGGGGTGCACCTGTCCTCGATCGACCTCCGGCACCGGCTGCTGCCGAACGTCCTAGTCGTCCCCGCGATCGCGGTCGGCGGACTGCTCGTCCTGATCGCGAGCGTCGTCGATGGACGGCCGGGGGACGGGCTCCGCGCACTGCTGGGCGGGCTGGCGCTGTTCGCGGTCTACCTGGTGCTGGCGCTGATCTCGCCCGGCGGACTCGGGATGGGCGACGTGAAGTTCGCCGCGGTGATCGGCACGATGCTCGCATCGCGCGGCTGGAACGAGCTGCTCGTGGGCGCCGCCGCCGGGTTCGCACTCGCGGCCCTCGCCGCGGCGGTGCTGCTGCTGACGGGTCGCGCCCGGCGCGGGACGCCGGTGCCCTTCGGTCCGATGATGCTCGCCGGGGCCGTGGTGGTGCTCGCACTCTCCCCCTGAGGCGGAGGGACGGATCGTCAAGTGCTTTGTCCCCCGGAAGGGTACGAGACGAGCCGGGTGATCTCTCTATCATCAGTGATGCCGCAGAAATGAATACGGCCGAATCTATTCGGCGGGCTCTCGATCACCCCCGTGATCCGGCCCCTTCTCTGCAGCAGCACCACTGGTATTCGCACGATCGGTCTCACACTGGGTCGTCGAATTCCTGCTCCCCTTGTAAACCGGTCTCGCTCACCCCATCTCGGAGGTTCACCATGCTCTCTCTCCTCATCACTCTTCAGACTCTCGTCACCACGACGAAAGACCGCCTGCGCGAAGAGCAGAAGGGCGCGACCGCTGTCGAGTACGGCCTGCTGGTGGGCCTGATCGCCGTCGTCATCATCGGAGTCGTCGTCCTCCTGGGCCCGCAGCTGGCCGGGATCTTCCAGAGCATCAGCGACGAGCTGCCGGACGCGCCCGCCGCCGAGTAGTCCACCCCCCGAGGGACGGCGTCGCACTCTCCCGCGACGCCGTCCCGTCTTCGCGATCCTGAGGTCTCGAATGAACAGACGACTCGGAGAAGAAGACGGTGCTGTCGCTCTCGAATTCGCGATACTCCTCCCTATTCTGATGGTCATCCTCGTCGGAATAGTGGAGTTCTCACTGCTCTTCACCGCGCAGACGACTTTGACCAATGCCGCCCGAGAGGGTGCGAGAAGCATGGCGCTGCACAACGATCCCGCGGCGGCGAGAAATGCCGTCAAGGACTCGGCCTTCTACTTGTCCCCCGCCCTCGCCGATGCCCAGATATCCGTCTCGCCGGCCACCTGCACCGCGGGTGCCCGCAGCACGACGACGATCACCTACAGCTACCGGTTGATGACGGGTCTCTTCGGCGACAGCATCACCTTGACCGGGAAGGCGGCGATGCGGTGCGGCGGCTGACTCGCGGGCTCGCGGACGAGCGGGGTGCCGTCTCGATCGTCGTCGCGGTCGCCATGGTCGTCGTCCTGGCCAGCGCCGCTCTCGCCATCGACATCGCCCGGCTCAACGTCGAACGCGCCGAACTGCAGAACGGCGCCGACGCAGCAGCCCTCGCGGTGGCGCAGAGTTGCGCGACGACCCCCTGCACGACGACAGCAGTGAAAGCGGCGGCTGTCGCGCTCGCCGCGACCTACGCCGACGCCAATGCCGGCGACGGAGCGTCGGGCTCCGCCGCGACGTTCCCGACCGCCACGTCCGTGCGCGTCACGACATCGGCGGAGGACGACGCCACCGGTGCCGGCTCCCTCGCGACCGTGTTCGCGCCGGTCTTCGGAATCGACTCCCTGCAGGCGGACGCGTCCGCCACATCCTCCTGGGGCAGCCCGGCCGCCGGTCCGGCCGCTCTCGCCCTCGCCTTCGCGCCGTGCGTCTTCCGCCTCGACGGCGCGATCCAGGTCATCAGCATGCACGGCGACTCCGGCGGCACCGCCTGCCAGACCACGAGCCCCTCCGGACAGCTCCTCCCCGGCGGATTCGGCTGGCTGCGCGATCCTGTGGGCACCTGCAAGGCGAGGGTCGACACCACGAAGCCCGCGCCCGTCTCCGGCAGCACCGGGGTCAGCCTGCCCCCCGGCTGCGCCGCCCAGCTGTCGAAGCTCGGCGGCACGACCGTGCTCCTCCCCGTCTACTCCGACAAGGGCGGCACCGGGTCGAGCGGCTGGTACACGATCAGCGGTTTCGCCGCCTTCCAGGTGCTCGGCTGGAACTTCCCGGGCATGAGCTGGAACAACCAGACCTATCCGGGCGCGGGGTGCAAGGGCACCTGCAAGGGCATCATCGGGAAGTTCACGACCTTCGTCTCGCTCGACGACGCGTTCAGCCTCGGCGGCGCGGACCTCGGCGCGTCCATCATCACTCTGTCGGACTAGGACCCCCTGCCCCGTGAAGCTCCGCATCCTCTTCGCGATCCTCGGATTCGTGCTCGCCGTCATCGGCGTGATCGCCGTGACCCTCTACACGAGGGGCGCCGATCAGCGCGCTCTCGAGGGCCAGCAGCCGGTCGACGTCCTCGTGCTCTCCCGCGACGCTCCCGCCGGCACTCCCCTCCGAGCAGCTGTCCGAGTACCTGGAGGTGAAGCCCCTCCCCCGAGCGGCCGTCGCCCTCGGCGCCGCGACGACGCTCGACGGCCTCGGCGGCCTCGTCACCTCGGTCGATCTGGTGACCGGGGAGCAGCTGCTGACCGTGCGGATGGTGTCACCCGATGCCCTCGAGGTCCCGGGTCGCGTCGACGTCCCCGCCGGACTGCAGGAGGTGACCGTGCTGCTCAGCCCCGAGCGCGTCCTCGGCGGAGGTCTCGCTCCCGGCGACACGGTCGGAGTCGTGCTCACCGTCGGGACGCAGACCCACATGCGGTTGCAGAAGGTCCTCGTGACGACGCTGCAGGGACTGGGCACGACGGCGGAGGGCGACACCAGCGGAACCGTGCCCATACCCCCCGCGTCCGTCTACGTGACGCTCGCCGTGAACGGAGCCGACGCGGAGCTCCTCGTGAACGCGGCGCAGTACGCGTCGATCTGGCTGACGAAGCAGCCGGAGGGCACGGATCCGAACGGCACCCGCATCATCACGCCCGAGGAGCTCCTCCAGTGACCCGCTTCCTCGCGGTGACCGACGCCGCCCCCTTCGTCGACCGCGTGACCGCCGCCCTCGTCGACGACGGCTCCGGGGTCACCGCGCTCCCCGCCTCCGCCACCGGGCTGCGCCCCGAGGCGATCCTCCCGCCGCCCGGCGAGGACCCGGTCGACGTGGTCCTGATCGGCCCCGGCATCGAGCGCGAGACGGCGCTGCGCTTCGCCGCCGCCCTCGACACCGCCTTCCCGCGGATCACGCTCGTCCTCGTCGCGGAGCCCGACCCCGACCTCGCGGTCGCCGCGATGAGGGCCGGCATCCGGGACGTCCTCTCTCCCGACGCCGACGACGACTCCCTCGGCGACGTGATCCGCCGATCGAGCCGGGCCGCGCAGGCGCGGATCGGCGATCGTCCCACGGCCCCCCGCGGCGGTCGGGAGAAGAAGGTCATCGTCGTCCTCTCGCCCAAGGGCGGGGTGGGCAAGACCACGCTCGCGGTCAATCTGGCCGTCGCCCTCGGCAGTGCCGCTCCGCTCTCGACCGTCCTCGTCGACCTCGACGCCCAGTTCGGCGACGTCGCGAGCGCGCTGGGCCTGGATCCGGTGCACACCCTCCGCGACGCGGTCGGCCCGGCGGCGTCCTCGGACCTGCTGGTGCTCAAGGCCTACCTGTCCGTGCACGAGGCGGGCTTCTACTCCCTCGCCGCTCCGATCGACCCCGCCGACGCCGACCGCATCTCGTCCGAGGCGGTGACGCACCTGCTGCGGCAGCTCTCGTCCGACTTCGCCACCGTCGTCGTCGACACCTCGGCCGGGCTCACCGATCACACGCTCGCCGCCCTCGAGGTGGCGACCGACGCGCTGTTCGTCACGGCGATGGACGTCCCCGGGGTCCGAGGGCTCCGCCGCGAGCTGACCGTGCTCGAGGAGCTGGGCCTCCTGCCCGAGAACCGCCACCTGGTCGTCAACCTCGCCGAGAAGAAGTCGGGCATCACGGTGAAGGACATCGAGGCCACGGTCCGCATGTCGGTCACCGCGGTCCTGCCCCGCTCGGCCGACCTCGCGCTCGCGACCAACACGGGTCGACCGCTGCTCCTCGCCAAGCGCCGCTCCCGAGCGGCCGTGCTGCTGACCCGGCTCGCGGGCGCGTTCACCGGCAGCGACGGAGCCGCACAGCAGAGAAGGGTCAGGATCCAGTGAGCCTCGCCGAACGCCTCGCCTCCCGGCACGCCGCGCGCGACGCGCCGTACGAGCCCGTCGCCGCAGCGCCGCCCGCCCCCGAGCCCGCTCCCGCTCCTGATCCCGAGACGGACCGGCAGCAGGACGAGCGCGAGCGGGTCGACGGACTGCTCGCCCTCAAGAGCAGGGTCGGCGACGAGCTCTTCCGCCGGATGGGCTCGCGGCTGAACGACCCCACGCTCGCGGAGTCGGACCTGCTCGGGCAGGCGCGCGACATCCTGGGCGAGATCGTGGACGCCGAGTCCGCCCCGCTCACCCCCGAGGAGCGTCAGCGCCTCGTCGCCCAGATCGCCGACGACGTGCTCGGCTTCGGACCGCTGCAGCCCCTCCTCGACGACCCGACACTCACCGAGATCATGGTCAACGGGCACGAGCAGATCTTCGTCGAGCGCGGAGGCCGGCTGACCCTGAGCGGCACGCGGTTCCGCTCGGAGGCGCAGCTGCGCGCGGTGATCGAGAAGATCGTCACCCGGGTCGGGCGCCGCATCGACGAGTCGTCCCCGCTGGTCGACGCCCGGCTCGAGGACGGCTCGCGCGTGAACGCCGTCATCCCGCCCCTCGCCGTGAACGGGTCGTCGCTCACCATCCGCAAGTTCTCCCGCGACCCGCTCACCGTGTCGGATCTCATCGGCTTCGGCTCGGTGACGTCCGAGATGGCCGAGCTGCTCGACGCGTGCGTGCGCGCGCACCTCAACATCATCGTCTCGGGCGGCACCGGCACGGGCAAGACGACCCTGCTCAACGTCCTCTCCTCCTTCATCCCGCACGGCGAGCGCATCATCACGATCGAGGACGCGGTGGAGCTGCAGCTCCAGCAGTCGCACGTGGTTCGGCTCGAGAGCCGGCCGGCGAACATCGAGGGGCGCGGCGAGGTCTCGATCCGGGAGCTGCTGCGCAACTCCTCCGGATGCGGCCCGACCGCATCGTGGTCGGCGAGTGCCGCGGCGGCGAGGCGCTCGACATGCTGCAGGCCATGAACACCGGTCACGACGGCTCGCTGTCGACCGTCCACTCCAACTCGCCGCGCGACGCCATCTCGCGACTCCGAGACCCTCGTGCTGATGGCGGGGATGGACCTGCCCCTCCGCGCGATCCGCGAGCAGATCGCCTCGGCGGTCGACGTCATCGTGCAGCTCACCCGCATGCGCGACGGCAGCCGGCGCGTCACGCACGTCACCGAAGTGCAGGGCATGGAGGGCGATGTGGTCGTGCTGCAGGACGCGTTCGTCTTCGACTACGCCGGAGTGGACTCCTCGGGCCGGATCCTCGGCGGCCCGGTCGCGACCGGGGTGCGGCCCCGCTTCCTCGACCGCTTCACCGAGCTGGGCATCGAGGTGTCGCCGCGGGTCTTCGCCCTGCCGGTCCCGGGCGAGCGCCGATGATCGCGGTCCTGGGGGTCGTGCTCTGCTACGCGGCCGTGCTCGTCGTGGTCTTCGGGGTCTTCGGCTCCTCCACTCCGCGGCTCCCCGTCGAGCGGCGGCGTCCCGACGCCGGCGCCGGCGACTCCGGGCTCTCGCAGCTGACCCGCTCGACGAGCGAGGCGATCTCGGCGGCGCTGACGCGGCGGGGCTGGGCCGAGCGGCTCGCCGACGCGCTGCGCGAGGCGGGGCTGTCGCAGTCGCCCTCCGAGCTGCTGATCCTGGTGTCGGCGGCGTCCGTCGTGGCCTTCCTGCTCGGGCTGCTCGCCGGCTCCGCTCTCCTCAGCGTCCTGCTCGTGGCGGTCGTCCTGGGCGTCACCGTCGCCCTCCTGCGGATCCTCGCCGATCGCCGTCGGCGCCGGTTCGCCGACCAGCTCGACGGCACCCTCCAGCTGCTCGCGAGCGGGCTGCGCGCCGGTCACTCCCTGCTCCGCGCGATCGACGCCGCCTCGCGCGAGTCGGAGGCGCCGACGGCGGAGGAGTTCGCGCGCATCGTGAACGAGACCCGCCTCGGGCGCGACCTGAACGTGTCCCTGGCCCAGACGGCCGAGCGGATGCGGAGCGAGGACCTCAGCTGGGTCGGGCAGGCGATCGGCATCCACCGCGAGGTGGGCGGCGACCTGGCCGAGGTGCTCGACCAGGTGGGCGACACGATCCGCGAGCGCAACCAGATCCGCCGCCAGGTCTCGGCCCTCGCGGCCGAAGGCAAGATGTCCGTCTACATCCTGATGGCGCTGCCGTTCGTGGTCCTGGGCGTCCTGAGTCTGACCAGCCCGAGCTACGTGGGCAAGTTCACCGAGCACTGGCTGGGCTACGTGCTGATGGTGGTCGCCGCGATCATGTTCCTCATCGGCGGCCTCTGGATGCGCCGCGTCATCAGCTTCAAGTTCTGAGAGGACCGGATCGTGCTCCTCGCCTCCCTGTGCCTGCTGGCGGCACTGCCCCTGCTCTTCGCCGCCCTGGCACCCGCGGGGGCCGAGCGCAGCGCCGCTCGCCGCAACCTGATGCAGGGGCTCGTCCAGGAGGCGGTCGACACCCGCTCGGCCGCCGATCGACTGGAGCGGATCGCGGGGAGGCTGCTGCTGCCCGGTGCGCTCCGCCGGCTCGACCGGCTGCACGCGCACGCCGGCCGTCCCGCCTCCTGGCCGCTGGGCCGGGTGATCCTCGCGAAGCCGCTCCTGATGCTCCTCGCCGCCGGCGCCGCCGCCCTCGTCATCGCGCGCCAGCCGCCGCCGATCCTCGTCCTGCTCCTCGTCGTGGTGGTGGTCGTGGCGTACTTCGTGCCCGATCTGCTCCTGCACAGCCGCGGGCTCGAGCGGCAGGCCGCGATCGCCCTCGAGCTCCCGGACACCCTCGACCAGATGCTGATCGCCGTCGAGGCCGGACTGGGCTTCGAGGCCGCGATGGCCCGGGCGGGCGACAACGGCAAGGGCCCTCTCGCCGAGGAGCTGGTGCGCACTCTGCAGGACATGCGCGTCGGCATGACGCGGCGCGACGCCTACCGCGCGCTGGAGCTGCGGACGTCGGTGCCCGACCTGCGCAGCTTCGTCCGCGCGATCGTGCAGGCCGACGTCTACGGAGTCTCGGTCAGCGGGGTGCTGCGGACGCAGGCGAAGGAGATGCGGCTGAAGCGCCGGATGCGCGCGGAGGAGAAGGCGATGAAGATCCCCGTCAACATCCTCTTCCCGCTCATGCTGTTCATCCTGCCGGTCCTCTTCATCGCGGTCCTGGGGCCGACGGTGATCTCGATCATCACCATGTGAGGACCGAAATTCGAGTGTCTACTCGAGATTGTGCTAGCGTCCGAGACGGCGTAGCCGCACGAGGCGGAGGCGTCCCCCCACGACGACGTGACGGCTCGACTCCGCTCGGATGCTCAGAGGCGCGCGGCGCCGCAGCGCTCCGGCGCGGCGGCCTGACGGAAGGCTCCGTGAAGTGACCCCGACCTCGACTCCCGAGCACTACCTCACCGACACCGGCCCCGGGCGGGGCCTGCGCCGCCGGGCCCGCTCGTGGCTCCACTCCGACGCCCCCTCGATCGCGCTCGACGGGCAGTGGCGCTTCCGCCTGCTGCCGGCCGCGCCCGGCACCCTCGGCGGACTCGACGTGCTCCCCGAGGGCGAGGGAGTGGACGACGTCGGCTCCGAGTCCTTCGACGACTCCGCCTGGGACTCGATCCCGGTGCCCGCGCACTGGGTGCTGCAGGGCGACGGCCGCTACGGCCTCCCCGCCTACACGAACGTGCAGTTCCCCTTCGCGACCGAGCCGCCCTTCGTGCCGGACGAGAACCCCACCGGCGACTACCGCCGCACGATCGAGGTCCCGGAGTCGTGGGGCGACGCCGAGGCGGTCGTCCTGCGCTTCGACGGGGTCGAGTCGCGCTACCGGGTGTGGGTCAACGGCGTCGAGATCGGCATCGGATCCGGCAGCCGCCTCGCGCAGGAGTTCGACGTCACCGAGGCCGTGCGCCCGGGAGAGAACCTCGTCGTGGTGCGCGTGCACCAGTGGTCGGCGTCGAGCTACGTCGAGGACCAGGACCAGTGGTGGCTGCCGGGGATCTTCCGCTCGGTGCACCTGCTCGCCCGCCCCGTCGGCGGACTCGAGGACGTCTGGGTCCGCACCGGGTACTCGGAGGGCACGGGCACGATCGACGCCGAGCTGACCGCGTCGCCCGCGGCGTTCCCCGTCGTCCTGCGCGTCCCCGAGCTCGGCGTCGACGTCGAGTGGGCGAGCGCCGACGACGTCGCTCCGATCGCCCTGGACGCCGTCGAGCCGTGGTCGGCGGAGGCGCCGCGCCTCTACGACGCCGAGATCGCCTCCACCGGCGAGACCGTCTCACTCCGCCTGGGCTTCCGCACGGTCGAGATCCGCGGCGACCGCTTCCTGGTGAACGGCGAGCGCGTCGTCTTCCACGGCGTGAACCGGCACGAGACGCACCCCGACCGCGGGCGCGCCTTCGACGAGGACTCCGCCCGCGAGGACCTCGCGCTGATGAAGCGGTTCAACGTCAACGCGATCCGCACCAGCCACTACCCGCCGCACCCGCGCCTGCTCGACCTCGCCGACGAGCTCGGCTTCTGGGTGGTCCTGGAGTGCGACCTCGAGACCCACGGCTTCGAGCGCTGGGGCTGGGCCGGCAACCCGAGCGACGACCCCGCCTGGCGCGAGGCGTACCTCGACCGCATCGAGCGCACCGTCGAGCGCGACAAGAACCACCCGAGCATCGTGCTCTGGTCGCTCGGCAACGAGGCGGGCACCGGAGCGAACCTCGCCGCCATGTCGGCGTGGGTGCACGGCCGCGACCCCGAGCGCCCGGTGCACTACGAGGGCGACTACACCGGCGCCTACACCGACGTGTACTCGCGGATGTACTCCTCGGTGCCCGAGACCGAGCAGATCGGCGACGACGCGTCGCGCACCACCCTGCTCGGCTGCTCCCCCGGCGAGTCCGCGCGCCAGCGCTCCAAGCCGTTCCTGCTCTGCGAGTACGTGCACGCCATGGGCAACGGACCCGGCGCGATCGACCAGTACGAGGACCTCGTCGAGCGCTACCCGCGCCTGCACGGCGGCTTCGTCTGGGAGTGGCGCGACCACGGGCTCCGCGCCCGCACCGCCGACGGCGTCGAGTACTGGGCCTACGGCGGCGACTTCGGCGAGGTCGTCCACGACGGCAACTTCGTGATGGACGGCATGGTCCTCTCGGACAGCACCCCGAGTCCCGGCCTGTTCGAGTGGAAGCAGATCGTCGCGCCCGTGCGCACGCGCATCGGCGAGGACTCGGTCGTCGTCGAGAACCGCCGACACGACGCCTCCACCGCCGACCTGCGCGTGCTGTGGCGCGCGGAGGTCGACGGCCGGCTCACCGCCGAGGGCGTGCTCGAGACCGGAGTGATCGCCGCGGGCGGCTCCGCGACCGTGCCGCTGCCCGCGGTCGAGGTCGCCGCCGACGGGGAGACCTGGCTGAGCGTCGACGTCGTCCTCGCCGCCGCGGCCGCCTGGGCCCCCGAGGGGCACGTCGTGCACACCGCGCAGCGCCGGCTCTCGGCCGCGGCACCGCAGCCCGTGTGGGTGCGCGCCCGCCGCGGCGGCGCCCTGGGCGACGACTCCTCCCTCGCCGTGGCCCGCTTCGGCGGCGGACGGCTGCGCTCGCTGGCCGGCCTCGCCGTCGACGGTCCGCGCGCCGAGCTGTGGCGCGCCCCCACTGACAACGACGAGGGCGCCGGATTCCCGGCGTACGTCAGCGGCGACCCGAACGCGGGCGACGGACGTGGGGTGCCCGCTCCGTCCTCGGCCGTCCGCTGGCGCGAGGCGGGCCTGGACCGCCTCGTCCCCCGCCTCGAGAGCCTCGACACCTCGGACGGCCTCCGCCGCCGCACCCGTTGGTCGGCCGCCGACCTCGACGCGGCCCTGCTGCTCGACGAGCACTGGACGGCCGACGGCGACGCCGTGATCCTCCGCGCCGACCTCGTGCCGACCGGCCGCTGGGACCTCGTCTGGCCGCGCCTCGGGCTCACCTTCGAGCTGCCCGCCTCGATCGACCGCGCCGACTGGTTCGGCACCGGTCCGCTCGAGTCCTACCCCGACAGCCTCCGCGCCGCCCGGGTGGGTCGCTTCTCGGCCGGGATCGACGCGCTGACGACCCCGTACGCGCGACCGCAGGAGAGCGGGCACCGCTCCTCCGTGCGCGAACTGGTGCTCGCCGAGGCGGGGTCGCCGCGCCTCCGGATCGAGGCGGCGCGCGATCTGCACGGACGCCTGCCCGGATTCACGCTCGCCCGGCACACTCCGCAGGAGATCTCCGCCGCGCAGCACCCGCACGAGCTGCCGCAGCCGACCCGCTCGGTCCTCACGATCGACGCCGCCCAGCACGGCCTCGGCTCCCGGGCGTGCGGCCCGGACGTCTGGCCCGACTTCCAGCTGCGGCCCGAGGCCCGCACGATCCTGCTGCGCTTCAGCGCGGCGGAGTGACGCGGCGCCTGACGTCGCACGAACGGAACGCCCGCGGGACCTCGTCGTCCCGCGGGCGTTCCGCGTCCTGCCCGGCGCTCGCGCCGGCTCCGATCACCCGTGCCGCGGGATCACTCCTGCGGCTGGTGCGGCAGCGGACCGCCGATGAGGAGGTCGCTGTTCTCGCGGCGGCGGCGCAGCACGACGGCGGTCACGAGACCGGCGAGCAGGATCGCGACCAGCAGGCCCGCGCCGATGGTGAGGCCGACGCCGGCCGAGAGCCCGCCGGTGCCGTCCGCCGAGGCGGGTGAGACCAGACCCGACTTGGCGGTCGTGATGGCGATGCCGCAGACCTGCGACGCGTCCGGCACCTCGACGGAGGAGCCGCTCTCGGGGTAGGCGATCGTCACCGCGGCGGTGCGTCCCGAGACGGAGCCGACGGCCACGATGCAGTACACCTCGGCCGTGGGCTCCTTCACGATCGCGTCGCCGAGCGCGAGGTCGGACCAGCCGAGCGCGTCGACCCGGACCGACAGCGCTCCGGCGGCGAGCTCGGCACGGACGCCGGTCGTCGTGAACGCGCCGACCGACACGCTCTCGATCGGGCCGAAGCCCCAGACGGCGCCGCGGGGCGAGCCCGCCTCGCTGCTGGTGGACTCGCGCGGCTCGACGAGCACGCCGGGCGCCGTCGAGGCCGCCAGCGAGAACGTGGTCGAGGCCGAGGAGCCGCGGTCGCCGGTGACCTGCACCGTGTAGGCGCCGATCGAGGAGAGCGCGGCGGCGGGAACCACGGTCGAGCCGGTGCTGGTCGTCTCGCCGTCCTGGCGGCCCTCGACGGTCAGCGGAGTCTCGGTGCCCGAGGGAGCGCGGAGGACCGCCGTGGCGGTCTCCTCGCGCTGGAAGCCCGCGTACGCCGCGCCGACCCCGTAGAAGCGGGCCAGGTCGACGGTCAGCGCGCCCGGGTCCACGCCCGCGTCGCGCGTGAGGTACACGGAGACGGCGGGAGCGGTCGCCTCGGCGGCCGGCTGGCCCTCCGCGGCGGGCGCGGGAGCGGCTGCCGGATCGGCGGCCGACGTCGAGAGGAGCGTGCGGCCCGGAGCGGAGGAGCGCGGCGCACTCGACCCGGCCTCGGTCGTCGCGGTGCCTCCCCCGGCACCACCGCTCGGAGCCTGCGGCTGAGCCGGGCGCGGGTTGGCAGGAGCAGGGTTCGCCGGCGCCGGGTTCGCGGGAGCCGGGTTCACCGGAGCCGGGTTCACCGGAGCGGGGTTCACCGGAGCCGGATTCACCGGAGCCGGGTTCGCGGGCCCGGGCTCGACCGGGACGACCACGGGGGGCGAGGGGTTGGTGGACGGCACGGGGTTCACCGGATCGGGACCGGGGTTCACCGGGCCGACTGGGCCCACCGGGTCAGGGATCTCCGGAGGATCGACCGGTCCGGGGTTCTCGGGTCCTGGACCCACAGGCCCTGGTTCGACTGGATCCGGGTCGACAGGACCGGGTTCACCAGCCCCGGGATCGTCGGGCCCCGGCTCCACCGGCGCCGGGATCTCCAGGGGCGCATTCGTAGCCTCGCCGAGTCCCAGCTCGGCCGCCTGTGCGGAGGCCGGCAGCGCGAGTCCCGCGACGAGTGCCGCCAGGACGAGCGCGGAAGCCGCGGTGCGGCGACACTGACGTGACATGGATGTTCCTCCCCCGCGAGACGCAGCCTGCACCCCGGAAACGGGGACAGGCGTCCCCGGGAAAGAGACTATGCGGGATGGGCGCGCCGTCACCGGCCGATCCGTCCCCCTTCTGCGGGGTCGGCTACAACGATCGCATCACGACGACCGTGTCGGAGCGGTCGCGGAGAGGTTCAGACCTCGAAGTCGACGCAGGCACGCTCGCGGACCAGCGGGCGGATGAACCCCGCGACGCGGCGGTGGTCGGGGTGCTCGACGTACGCGTTCAGCGCGTCGGCGTCGGCGTAATCCGCGATGAGGACCATGTCGAAGTTGTCCTTCGGGAACAGCGAGTTCTTCCCGATCGTCATCGACTCGATCTCGGGGATGATCGGCAGGAGGCTGCGCAGGGCGTCCGAGATCTGCTCGGTGTGCTCGGCCCGCTGGGCGGGGTCGACGGCGTTCAGCTTCCAGGCGACGACGTGGCGGATGGTCATGCGTGCTCCAGGAGTGCTCTGCGGAGGCGGATCGGGTCGATGCGCCAGTAGTTGTGGACGCGGCCGTCGATCAGGAGGACCGGGATCTCCTCGACGAACCGCTCGTGCAACTCGGCGTCGTCCAGGATCGAGACCTCGGACAGCGAGACGGCCGGAGCCGCAGGAGCGTGCTCGAGGTCCGCGAGGACCTGCTGCACCACCGCGCGGGCGTCGTCGCACAGATGGCAGCCGGGCTTGCCCACGAGAGTCAGCGCGACGTCCACCATGCTCCCAGTTTAGAGGAGCGGCACTCGAGACCCGGACGGCCTGGCGCGCGTGCCCGCAACGCAGACGAGCGCCCGATCCCGGATGGGAGCGGACGCTCGAAGGGGAAGGAGGCCTCGGCCTACTTCTTGTTGCGACGCTGGTGACGAGTCTTGCGAAGCAGCTTGCGGTGCTTCTTCTTCGCCATACGCTTGCGACGCTTCTTGATAACAGAACCCACGAAGACCTCACAACGTTCAGGGGGGTCGACCGCCCGACGGACGGCCGCTTACGAGAAAATGCCTCACGCGAGCTTACACGACCGAGCGGGCGGCCGGGTCACGCGCCTAGCAGACCACCCGTCGGCGACCGGCACGACACGCGTCACTTGCGGATGCGCAGCGCCTCCGCCACCTTCGTCGCCCCCCTCGCTGACACCGCGCTGGATGTCCTGCACCACCGCGCTGACCTGGTGCGTGCGCTCCGCGAGCGCCCGGCCCAGCGACTCCGCCCGGGCTGCGGCCGCCGCGTCCAGCAGCGCCGGCTCGTCGACGGCGTCGGCCTCGAGGAACGGCAGCAGCCAGTCCTCGACGACCTCGAGCGGCGCGTACTGCAGGGCGTAGAAGCGGTGCTGCCCGCTCTCGCGGACGCTCACGAGCCCCGCCTCGCGCAGCACCTTCAGGTGCTTGGACACGGTCGGCTGGCTGAGCTCGAGACGCGCGACGATCTGCGAGACGCTCATGCCGGTCGCGCCCGCCTCCCGCTGCTCGAGCAGGAGGGAGAGGATGTCGCGGCGGGTGCCGTCGGCGATCACCGCGAAGATGTCTGGCATGCGCCCAGGGTAGTCAGCCCGCCCCGTCGCGTCGCGGGCCGTCGCTCCCCCGCCCCGTCCCGGCGCCCCGAGGGCGACTCGGCGAGCGGGTAGCATGGCCGCGATCGAGTGGAGGATCCGCCGTGGTCATTCGCCAGCAGTTCCGCAGCCCCGTCGGGGTCTCGCCCGTCTCCCCGTGGTCGGGCTTCGAACGGGCCCGCGACCTCATCGACGACTTCGCCGGCCGCTCCCCCTCGCGCTTCGCGATCCTCATCTTCTCGGCGCTGATCCTCGTCTTCACGCTCCTCTTCTCCCTGCCTGTCTCGACGACCGCCGGCGAGGTCACTCCGCTGCACGACGCGTTCTTCACCGCCATGTCGGTCATCTGCGTCACGGGCCTGGCCACGGTCGACATGGCGACCCACTGGTCGGCGTTCGGCCACTCGATCATCTTCATCGGCGTCAACATCGGCGCCCTCGGTGTGCTCACCCTGGCGTCGATCATGGGCATGGCTGTCTCGCGCCGCCTCGGCCTCCGCGCCAAGCTCATGGTCGCGAGCGACTCGAACCCGCTGCGGATCCACTCGGGCCCCGTCGCCGAGGGCCAGGCGGTACGGCTCGGCGAGATCGGCGGGCTGCTCACCACGGTGGCCGTGAGCGCGGCCGTGATCGAGATCGTCGTCGCCCTCCTGCTGTTCCCGCGGATGCTGATCGACGGGATCCCGATCGGCGAGGCGGTGTGGCACTCCTTCTACTACTCGGCGATGGCGTTCACGAACACCGGGTTCTCGCCGAACGCCGCCGGGCTCACGCCGTTCCAGGACGACTACTGGTTCCTCGGGATCCTGATGATCGGCGTCTTCCTCGGCTCGATCGGCTTCCCCGTCATCTACGCCTTCTCGCGCGGCTGGCGGCGCCCGCGCAAGTGGTCGGTGCACGTCAAGCTCACGCTCGTCACCTCGCTGATCCTGCTGGTCGCCGGAGCGGCGCTCTACATCGTGCTCGAGTTCGACAATCCGAAGACGTTCGGCGTGCTCGATGCGGGCGACACCGTCTTCCAGTCGTTCTTCCTCTCGACGATGACCCGGTCGGGCGGCTTCTCGACCATCGTCATCCCCGATCTGAACGGCTCCAGCCTGCTCGTCACCGACATGCTGATGTTCATCGGCGGCGGCTCGGCCTCGACCGCGGGCGGGATCAAGGTCACGACGCTCGCGATCCTGTTCCTCGCCGCGTTCGCGGAGGCCCGCGGCACCAACGACATGGAGGCGTTCGGCCGCCGGATCCCCAACGACGTCCTGCGCCTGGGCGTCTCGGTCGTGCTGTGGGGGGCGACGACCGTCGCCGTCTCGTCGGTGATCATCCTGCACATCACGAAGGCCTCCCTCGACCACGTGCTGTTCGACGTCATCTCGGCGTTCGCGACGTCGGGGCTGTCGACCGGGCTCACCGCGGAGCTCCCGCCGTCCGGCGTCTACGTGCTGGCACTGACGATGTTCATGGGCCGCGTTGGTACCGTGACTCTCGCCGCCGCGCTCGCCGCGAGTCAGCGGAGGCAGTTGTTCAGACGACCGGAAGAGAGGCCCATCGTTGGTTGACCGCATCAGGTACGACGCCCCGGTGCTGGTGATCGGCCTCGGGCGCTTCGGTGCCGCCACGGCCGGCCAGCTCGACCGACTCGACCGCGAGGTGCTCGCCGTCGACGCCGACGCCGGGCTCGTGCAGAAGTGGTCCGAGCGCGTGACCCACGCCGTCCAGGCGGATGCGCGCTCGCTCGACGCGCTCGCGCAGATCGGCGCCCAGGACTTCCAGGTCGCCGTCGTCGCCGTCGGGTCCTCGATCGAGGCCTCCGTCCTCATCACCGCGAACCTGGTCGACCTCAAGATCCCGCAGATCTGGGCGAAGGCGATCTCGCGCTCGCACGGCAAGATCCTCGAGCGCATCGGCGCCAACCACGTCATCTACCCGGAGGCGGAAGCGGGCGAGCGCGTCGCGCACCTCGTCTCGGGCCGCATGCTCGACTTCATCGAGTTCGACGACGACTTCGTGCTCGCGAAGATGTACCCGCCCAAGCCCATCCGGGGCCTCACGCTCACCGAGTCGGGAGTGCGCCGCAAGCACCGCGTCACCGTCGTGGGCGTCAAGAGCCCGGGCAAGCCGTTCACCTACGCCACCGAGCAGACGGTGGTCTCGAACCACGACCTGATCGTGGTCAGCGGCACGCCCAGCGACATCGAGCGCTTCGCAGCCCTGGGCTCGTAGGCCCGGGCCGTCTCAGGACGCGGCGAGCTCCCGCGCGCGGGCGAGCGCCGCGTCCGTCGCCCGGGTGAAGAGCGACGCCAGGTCCGCCTCCTGCAGCACGGCGATCGCGCGCTCGGTGGTGCCGTTCGGGCTCGTGACCCGGCGGCGCAGCTCGGCGGGCTCCTCGCCGGAGTGAACGAGGAGCTCGGCCGCACCGAGGAACGTGCCGGTCACCATGGTCGCGGCCTGCTCGGGGGTGAAGCCCTTGGCGACGGCCGCCGCGATCAGCTCCTCGATCAGGAGGAAGACGTAGGCCGGACCCGATCCCGAGATCGTCGAGAGCGCGTCGAGCTGCGACTCCGGCACCTCGACCACCTCGCCGACGGTCTCGAAGAGGCGGCGCACGAGCGCGAGGTCCTCGCCGCTCGACCGCGTCCCCGCGCTCAGCCCGGTGACGGCCCGGCCGACGACCGCGGGCGTGTTCGGCATCGAGCGCAGCACGGGCACGCCGGCCGGCAGGCGGCTCTCGAACGTCGCGACCGTGACCCCCGCCGCGACGCTGACGACGACCGTGCCCGGAGCGAGCGACCCGGCGATCTCCTCCAGCAGCGCCGGCACCATGTGCGGCTTCACGGCGACGAGGACGACGGAGGCGCCCGCGACGGCCCGGCGGTTCGCCTCGGCGTCGTCCTCGGTCGCGAACGCGGTGACCACGGGGTGGTCCTTCCACGCGGCGGCCTTGGCGGCGTCGCGGTTCGTCACCCGGACTCCGCCCTCGATGCGGACGCCGGGCGCGAGCAGACCGCTGAGGATCGCACCGCCCATCGAGCCCAGGCCGAGCACGGCGATGGAGGGGAGCAGCACGGTGTCGTCGGTCACCCGCCCATCCTACGAAGCGGCCTCACGGCCCGACGCGCTCGCGGTGACGGCCGCAGGGGTCCTCGCCCGACCGGCGGGACCCTAGGATGATCCGACCACCGACCGGCACCACCCCGGATCCCCGAGGAGACCACGTGAGCGCATCCGATGCCGGTGGAGCCCCCGTCGCCCGAGCGGGCGCTGATACCGCCCGACCCCCGATCCCTTCGCGCGAGAGCGTCGGCTGAGGTGCCGCGCGCACTGGCGATCGTCAACGAGCGGGGAGCGGGCCTGGGGGTCCTCGAGCCGATCCTCCGGGAGCAGGGCTGGAGCGTCGACGCTCTGGCCGGCACCGACCTGGGCTCCGTCGACCTCGACGAGCCGGACCTGGTGATCACCCTCGGATCCAGTGCCGGCGTCTACGAGACCGCCCGCCATCCCTTCATCGCGCCCGAGATCGCCCTGCTGCAGGACCGGCTGCACCACCGCCGCCCGACGCTGGGCATCTGCTTCGGCGCTCAGCTGATCGCCGCCGCCCTCGGCACGGACGTGCATCCTGGGCCGACCCGCGAGGTCGGGTTCCGCTCGATCGAGCCCACCGCCGAGGGGATGCGGTCGCCGTTGCGCCACGTCGCGGGCGTGCCCGTGATGCAGTGGCACGGCGACACCTTCGCCCTCCCCGCCGGCACGACGCTCCTCGCCTCCTCCGCGGCCTACGAGGTCGAGGCCTTCGGCATCGACGAGTGGCTGCTCGGCGTGCAGTTCCACCCGGAGCTCACCGGTGCGATGGCCGGTCGCTGGCTCGAGGGCGACGCCGACTACGCGGCAGCGGCGGGCTACACCGCGACCCAGCTCGGCGACGACGTGCGCGAGGGGCGCTTCGATCGGATGCGCGAGGCGACCGGGCTCGTGCTCGCGGAGTGGCTCGCGGGGCACTCCCGCGACTGAGCGCGGCTCCTCGACTGTGCAGCGCCTCAGCGCCGCGCGCGGAAGAAGTCGAGGAGCAGGGCCGTGCTCTCCGGGGCGCGGAGCCCCGGGTACACCTCGGTGACGTGCGTGTGCCTGCGGTCGCGGAGCAGGTCGTGCAGCGAGCCCACCGCTCCCGCCTTCTCGTCCCACGCGCCGAACACGACGCGGTCGACGCGCGCGGCCAGAATCGCTCCGGCGCACATCACGCACGGCTCGAGGGTGACCACCAGCGTGCACCCCGTGAGCTGCCAGTCGCCGCAGGCAGCCGCCGCGTCCCGCAGCGCCACGACCTCGGCGTGCGCGGTCGGATCGGTGCGCAGCTCGCGCTCGTTGCGCCCGCGCCCCACCACGCGGCCGGCGGAGTCGACGACCACCGCCCCCACGGGCACGTCGCCCCAGCTCGCGGCGCGGCGGGCCTCCTCGAGCGCGAGCCCCATCCACGCGTCGGCGGCGGCGGGGAGGCGGAGGTCGCTGTCGCGCATCGCGCCCCCTCGTGCCCGCGTCCGGTCCGACCGCGCGCGGACCGGGAAGTAGATTGAGCTTATGCGCGTCCACGTAGCCGACCACCCGCTGATCACGCACAAGCTCACCGTGCTGCGCGACAAGCGCACCCTCCCCCACCTTCCGGCAGCTCGCCGAGGAGCTGATGACCCTCCTCGCCTACGAGGCGACGCGCGGCGTCCGCACCAGGACCGTGACGATCGAGACCCCCGTCACGCAGACCACCGGCCTCGCACTCAGCGACCCGCAGCCGCTGGTCGTGCCGATCCTGCGCGCCGGCCTCGGCATGCTCGAGGGCATGGTGAAGCTGATCCCGACCGCCGAGGTCGGATTCCTGGGCATGGCGCGCAACGAGGAGACCCTCGAGCCCACCACCTACGCCGAGCGCCTGCCCGACGACCTCTCGAACCGCCAGTGCTTCGTGCTCGACCCGATGCTCGCCACCGGCGGCTCGCTGATCGCCGCGATCCGGTTCCTCTTCGACCGCGGAGCCGTCGACGTCACCGCCGTCTGCCTCCTCGCCGCCCCCGAGGGCCTCGCCGCCGTCGAGAAGGCGTTCGAGGGCCGCGAGGTGACCATCGTCCTCGGCGCTCTCGACGACCACCTCAACGAGCTGGGCTACATCGTGCCGGGCCTCGGCGACGCGGGCGACCGCCTGTACGGGCTCGCGGGCTGAACCACCCCTCCTCCGGGTGCCGCGACGCGCCCGGAGGAGCCGATCCCGCGCCGGATCCTGGACGCGAACCCGAAATCTGTTGACTCGGTCCGTCACAGTCCGCTTTACTTTCCCCCATGACTGACAACGCGCTCGCCCTGACCTCCCTTGAGGCCATCGGGGATGCCGGCATGATGATGGCCGGCGGCCTCGTCATGTGCTGTCGAATGTGCGCTTGAGGCACTGACCTCGCCGGGTTCCCGCACCACCTCCGCCCTCCCCTCCCCGTGACCGGGTCGATCCCTCCGATCGGCTCCGCCGGCCGGAACGGCGTCGCAGGCGCAGCGAACCCCGTGGATGCCCCGCATCCGCCTCTGCCGGATCTCCCCGAACGGGAACCGGCTCCCTCGCGCACACCCGGATCCGCTCCCCCGGACACTCGTCCCGGATCCGACCAGTCCCAAGGATTCGCCATGTCCCTCCTCGACGCCCGCACCGTCCCCGCCCCCTCCGTCACCGAGGCGCCCCGCCTCCAGGCCGCTCCCGAGAGCGTCCCCACCGCCCCGCGTCTGCGCGCCGTGCCCCAGGGCACCGAGGCCCGCGGCTTCGCGCTCTACGTCGGCATCGACGAGGCCAAGGCGCGCGCCGCCGGAGTCGACCTCGGCCGCCTCGTCGAGGAGCTCAAGCGCGTCACCGCCCTGATCGCCCCCGACGCCGAGACGTACGCGTCCGTCGCCCTCGCCCCCCAGGGAGCCGGCGGCCGCGACGTCGACGTCGTCCGCCTCGCCCTCCAGGACCCCGCCGCCGTCGCCAAGCGCCGCGCCGAGGCCGAGCCCGACCTCGACCGCGCCCCCGGCGGAGTCGTCATCGACATCTCCCGCAAGCGCGTCATCCTCGACGACGAGACCACCGCCCTCACCTACAAGGAGTTCGAGCTGCTGCAGTACCTCGTCCTCCGCGAGGGCCGCACCATCGAGCGCGCCGAGCTCATCGCCTCCCTCTGGGGAGCCGCCGACGACGACGCCCCCAACGAGCGCACCATCGACGTGCACGTCCGCCGCCTGCGCGCCAAGCTCGGCCGCTACGAGGACATCGTCCGCACCGTCCGCGGGGTCGGCTACCGCTTCGACCGCCACGCCGACGTCGCGATCCGCTACGCGTCCACCCCGTCGCCCGATCTCTTCTGAGCGAGGGGCGCTCGCGCTCCTCGCTCAGAAGAGATCGGGCGGTGCTCGTTCGTTGAGGGAGCGCAGGCGCTCCCTCAACCGCGGTCGGCTTCTCGACGGGTCGAGTACCGCAGAGCGAGGTGCCTTCGGCTCGCTCGAAACGCTGACACGCGTTTCTCGCCCATCGCCTTCGAGACGAGCGGCGGGTCGAGGCGCGAAGCCTGAGGTGCGGCTTCGCCGGCACGGTTCGCCGGCAGTCCGGTCGGACTGACGCCTTCCTCGGAAGAAGCGCTTCGGGGGCTGCTTCAGCAGGTCCGGAGCGCGCGCTTCGTCGGAATTCGATCGCCTCAGTGCCTGGCGCAGGCGGCCGTCGGTGGGGCGTACCGGAAGTGGCACGCAGGTGCTCGGCGGCTCCGGATCGAGGACCTCGGGCGCGCGTTCCGGGGCGGGGGCGGGAGCGGATGCGGCGTTCAGGGAGATCTCAGGAAATGGCCTCTTGCGGCGTTATCGATCCGTTATATAGTTCAAGAGCGTTAGTCGTTTGCTGTGGCGGCGAAGCGTGGAAGTGATTGCAGGACACTCTTGGTGCAAGGGAATGAAGGCCGGCCGCTCGCCTCAGCGGCCGGCCTTCTGTCGTTCCCGGGCCCGTGCGGTCGCGACGCTCCGCCGCCCGCGGGACCGAACCCGCACTCGCGCCCCGGACCAGGGTGGGGACACCGTATCCTGAGCACGACGGAGGAGGTCGGGTGAGTTCGAGACGTGCGGTCGCGGCCTGGGAGTCGCTCTTCCGCGCGCAGGTGCACGTGATGCGGGCGCTCAGCACCGAGTTCCCCTCCAAGGAGATCTCGCTGAACGAGTACGACGTGCTCTTCAACCTCACGCGGCAGCCCGATCGGCGCGCGCGCCTCCGCGACCTCAACAAGCACGTGCTGCTCACCCAGCCCAGCGTGAGCCGTCTGATCGACCGGCTGGTCAGCCGCGGACTCGTCGTCAAGAGCGAGGATCCGACCGATGCGCGCGGGACGGTCATCGCGATCACGGACGACGGCTACGACATGTTCCGCCGCGTGGCGCTGCACCACATGGAGACGATCTCGCAGCACGTCGGCGACGCCCTCGACGACGACGAGCTCGACCAGCTCACGGCCCTCTGCGACAAGCTCCGCGACCGCGTCGCCTCCGCCTGACCGGCGGGCTGCCACGGGTCTCCTCCCCAGGCGCGCTCCTCCGCTAGCACTCCACGAACGCGGCGGCCAGCACTTCGCCCCGGTTCCGCTCTCGCGGATCATGGAGGCACCATGAGCACCTCCTCCCCCACCCTCGTCTGGCTCCGCGACGATCTGCGCCTTGCTGACAACCCCGCGCTGCGAGCGGCGGTCGATCGCGGCGGGCCGGTGGCGGTCTGCTACGTCCTCGACGACGAGTCGCCCGGCATCCGGCCGCTGGGCGGCGCGGCGCGGTGGTGGCTGCACGGCAGTCTCACCGCTCTGGGCGCCGACCTCGCTGCGCACGGCGGGTCCCTCCTCCTGCGCCGCGGACCCGCCGAGGCCGTGATCCTGCAGCTGGCCGACGAGCTCGGCGCGGGTGCCGTGCACTGGAACCGGCGCTACGGAGGGGCCGAGCGCGCCGTCGACACCGCGGTGAAGGAGGGCCTGCGCTCGCGCGGCATCGAGGCCGAGAGCCACCAGGGCTCGCTGCTGTTCGAGCCGTGGACGGTGCAGACCGGCGGAGGGACGCCCTACTCCGTCTACACGCCCTTCGCGCGCGCCTGCAGGAAGAAGGACGTGCCGCGAGCGCCGCTGCCCCGTCCGCGCTCGATCGACGGCGTCGTCGACCCGGTCGCCTCCGACGACCTGGACGACTGGGAGCTGCTGCCGACCCGGCCCGACTGGGCGGCGGGACTGCGCGAGCGCTGGGTGCCGGGAGAGAAGGCCGCGGCCGATCGTCTGCGCGCCTTCATCGCCGAGCAGCTCGACGACTACTCCGACGGCCGCGACCGCCCGGCCGACGACGCGACGTCGAACCTCTCGGCGCACCTGCGCTGGGGCGAGATCAGCCCGTTCCAGGTCTGGCAGGCCGTCGTCGAGTCGCGGGGAGAGGGGGCGCACCACGAGCAGGGCCGCGAGCGCTTCGCCTCCGAGGTGCTCTGGCGCGAGTTCTGCTACCACCTGCTGTTCCACTGGCCCGACCTCGCGACCGCCAACTTCGACACCCGCTTCGACCGCTTCCCGTGGGCCCACGCAAGTCAGGAGCACCTCGACGCCTGGCACCAGGGCCGCACCGGCTACCCGCTCGTCGACGCCGGCATGCGGGAGCTCTGGCGCACCGGGTACATGCACAACCGGGTGCGGATGGTCACCGCCTCGTTCCTGATCAAGAACATGCTCGTCGACTGGCGCGTGGGCGAGGACTGGTTCTGGGACACCCTCGTCGACGCCGACCCCGCCAGCAACGCCGCCAACTGGCAGTGGGTGGCCGGATCGGGAGCCGACGCCTCGCCGTTCTTCCGGGTGTTCAACCCCGTCACCCAGTCGCACAAGTTCGACCCCGCCGGCGACTACCTGCGGAAGAACATCCCGGAGCTCGCGGCGGTGACCGGCTCCGCGATCCACGAGCCCTGGACCCTCCTGGACACGCTGACCACGGAGGGCGAGGACTACCCCGCGCCGATCCTCGACCTCAAGGAGACCCGGGTGCACGCCCTCGACGCCTTCGCGCGCATCAAGAGCTCGCCGCGCAGCATCGCGCACGTCGACGCCGACTGAGGGAGGCTCCGTCCGGGCCGCGGGGCGGGCCCGGACGTCAGTCGTCTCCGACCCTCAGTCGTCGCCCGCGGGGTCCAGGAGGAGCGCGGGATCCGCGAGCGGAGCGCCGCCGCGGCCGGGGGCCCGCAGATCGCGGGCGGGGATGCCGACGAGGACGGCTCCGTCCGGGGCGTCCTTCACGACCACCGCGTTCGCCCCCACGCTGACGTCGGAGCCGAGGGCGATCGGGCCCAGCACCACGGCTCCCGCGCCGATCACGACGCGGTCGCCGATCGAGGGGTGCCTGCGCTCGCGCGTCGACGACCGCCCGCCGAGGGTGACGCCGTGGTAGATCATGCAGTCGTCGCCGATGCGCGCCGTCTCGCCGATCACGACCCCCATGCCGTGGTCGATGAAGAGGCGCCGGCCGATGGTCGCCGCGGGATGGATCTCGACTCCCGTGGCCGCCCGGGCCGCCTGCGAGAGAAGCCGCGCGGGGAGGCGCAGACCGCTGCGCCACCAGCGGTGCGCGATCCGGTGGAGCCAGACGGCGTGCACACCCGGGTACGAGAGGACGACCTCCGCCGCGCTCCTGGCGGCCGGGTCGCGCCGGCGTGCGGTCCGGACGTCCTCGCGCAGTCGCACGAGGACGCCGGGACCGCGATCGGCGGGGCTCAGCTGCGGAGGTCCTCGTACAGAACGGTCGAGATGTACCGCTCGCCGAAGTCGCAGACGATCGCGACGATGGTCTTCCCCGCGTTCTCGGGCCGCTTCGCGACCTCGAGAGCGGCCCACATGATCGAGCCGGACGAGATGCCGCCGAGGACGCCCTCCCGAGCGGCCATCTCGCGGGCCACGCGGATGGAGTCGTCCAGAGTCACGTCGATGATCTCGTCGTAGACCTCGCGGTCGAGGTTCGCGGGGACGAAGTTGGCGCCGATGCCCTGGATCTTGTGCGGTCCGGCGGTGCCCTGCGTGAGCAGCGGCGAGTCGATCGGCTCGACCCCGATGATCTGCACGCCGGGCTTGCGCTCCTTGAGCACCTGCCCGACTCCGGTGATGGTGCCGCCCGTGCCGATGCCGGCGACGAAGACGTCGACCTCGCCGTCGGTGTCGTCCCAGATCTCCTGGGCGGTCGTGCGGCGGTGGACCTCGGGGTTGGCGGCGTTCTCGAACTGGCGGGCGAGGATCGCGCCCGGGGTCTCGGCGACGATGGCCTCAGCGCGCTCGACCGCTCCGCGCATGCCCTCGCTGCCGGGGGTGAGCACGATCTCGGCCCCGTACGCGCGCAGCAGGACGCGGCGCTCCACCGACATGGTCTCGGGCATCGCCAGCACGACCCGGTAGCCGCGCGCCGCTCCCACCAGGGCCAGCGCGATGCCCGTGTTGCCGCTCGTGCCCTCGACGATGGTGCCGCCGGGCGGCAGCTCGCCCGACGCCTCCGCCGCGTCGACGATCGCCACGCCGATGCGGTCCTTCACGCTGTTCGCGGGGTTGTAGAACTCGAGCTTGGCGAGCACCCTCGCGCTCTCGGCGCCCGGGAGGCGGTTGATGCGGACGAGCGGGGTGTTGCCGACGAGCTGCGTCACGTCGTCGTGGATGCGTGCCATGGTGTGTGCTTCCTGCCGGAGTGGGGACCGCCCCGGGGCCCGGGGCCGGCGCTGGTGCCGAGTGGTGCTGGAGCGGTGCGGCCCGTGCGGGGCGCGCTCCCCCCACGATACGGATGCATCGGCTCCGAGGGAGCCCCGGGGCGCCCTTCGGAGGCACCCCTCGGAGGCGCCGTCCGGCGCCGCGGCTACCAGGCGGGGTCGGCCGCTGTACATCCCCCGCCACTCCGCATCTCGTCCTGGCGGAGGACGCCCTCGGCGGGGGTCGTTCACGTACCATTCTCACGGGGGCATCGCGCGACGGCGCGAGGCTCCGGCCGCCCCTCCCCCTCGACACCCCGCGGCCCCGCCGCGCCGGAAGGACCTCTGCTCCATGGCTCTCCCCACCGCGTCCCGCCGCTCCGACAGGCCGCTGGGGATGTCGCTGCGGGCGGTCATGGGGTTCATCGGCATGAGCGTCGTCGCCGGCGTCCTGATCACGGTCGGGGTGACCCCGGCGCTCGCGCTCACCGGTCTCGCGACGACCAACACGATCGGCATGTTCCAGAACCTGCCGGGCTACATCGACGTCGGCCAGACCATGCAGCGGACCAACGTCTTCGCGGGGGACGGCACCACCCTGCTCGCCTCCGTCTACGACCAGAACCGGGTCGAGGTCGGCTGGGACGAGGTCGAGCAGACCGCGAAGGACGCCGCCGTCGCCGGCGAGGACCCGCGCTTCTACGAGCACGGCGGGATCGACATCCAGGGCACCCTGCGCGCGCTCGCGGTCACCCTCTCGGGCGACGACCTCCAGGGCGGATCGTCGATCACGCAGCAGTACGTCAAGAACGTCCTCGTGCAGAAGGCGGAGTCGATCGCCGACGAGGCGGAGCGCGCCGCCGCCTACAAGGTGGCGACGGCCCCCACTCCCGAGCGCAAGCTCAAGGAGATGCGCCTCGCGATCGGACTCGAGAAGGAGTACTCGAAGGACGACATCCTCCTCGGCTACCTCAACATCGCCCTCTTCGGCGGCACCGTCTACGGCATCGAGGCCGCCGCGAACTACTACTACGGCATCCCCGCGAGCCAGCTCTCGACCGCCCAGGCCGCAGCACTCCTCGCCATCGTGAACAACCCCGAGAAGTTCCGCTTCGACGACCCGGCGAGCGAGGCGAACGGCGCCGCCAACGGCTACGCCGCCACCAAGGAGCGCCGCGACTACATCCTCACCGAGGAGCTGAAGTACGGGAAGATCGACCAGGCCACCCACGACGCCGCGATCGCCGAGCCCATCACGCCGAACATCACGCAGCCCTCCACCGGCTGCACGACGGCCGGCAACGCCGCGTACTTCTGCGATTACGTCCTCAACGTGCTCCGCAACGACGAGGTCTTCGGAGCGACGGACGACGAGCGCTACGCGAAGATCCGCCGCGGCGGCTACGACGTCGTCACGACGCTCGACCTCGACATCCAGCAGGTCTCGCAGGCCGCTCTGAACGCCTACGTGCCCCAGACCGATCCGCGCTTCGAGGTGGGAGCGACCGCCTCGAGCGTCGAGGCCCGCACCGGCCGAGTGCTCTCGATGGTCCAGAACACCGTCTACAGCCAGGACCCCGAGGTCCTGGCCGCCTCGCCCGGCACGAGCGCCGTGAACCTCAACGTCGACGAGGCGATGAGCGGCAACCGCGGTGTCCAGACGGGCTCCACCTACAAGGTGTTCACCCTGGCCAACTGGCTGACCGCCGGCCACACCCTCAACGAGAGCTTCCCCTCCCCGACCTCCGGCTTCCGCAGTTACCCGCAGAAGTGCAACATCGCCGAGGACGGGGTCACGGTCCCCGTTCCCTTCTACCGCCCGAAGAACGACGCCCCCTCCGACAACCGCGAGTCGATGAGCGCCGTCACCGCGACGCAGGGGTCGATCAACACGGGCTTCATGGGCATGGCCCACCAGCTCGACCTCTGCGACATCCGGACGACCGCCGAGGCGTTCGGCATGCACACCGCGACGAACACCGAGCTGTGGTCCACCCCGTCCACCGTGCTGGGGACCAACACCATCGCCCCGCTCACAGTTGCCGGCGCCTACGCGGGCATCGCGAACGACGGAGTCGCCTGCGACCCGATCGTGATCGACCGCATCACGGGCGCCGACGGCGCTCCGGTCGCCGTGCCCGCCGCGGACTGCGCCCCCGCCGTCTCGCCCGAGGTCGCGCACGGCATGCAGTACGCCATGCAGCGCGTCATGACGTCCGGCACGGGCGTGTCGTCGAACCCCGACGACGGGATCGAGCACATCGGCAAGACCGGCACCACCGACGACGCCGCCGACGTCTGGACCGCGGGCGCCAGCCGTTCCGCCTCGCTCGCCGTCTGGGTTGGCAGCATCAACGGCTTCGAGGACGGCGAGAAGATCAACCTGCGCCAGGTGAGGATCACCGGCGAGAAGGGCAGCATCCAGGCCGCCCAGGCGCGTCACGCGATCTTCCGTCCGATCATGACCGCGCTCGACTCGAAGTACGGCGGCGACGACTTCATCGATCCGCCGTCGTCGATGCTCGCCTCCTCCTCGCGCGCGGCCTCGGTCACCGAGGTGCCCGACGTCACCGGCCGCACCGTCGAGGAGGCGACCGCGACCCTCCAGGCGGCCGGCCTCACCGCGGGCCACCAGGAGATCGTCGACTCCACGACCGTCCCGGCCGGATCGGTCGTCTGGACGACCCCGAGCGCCGGCCAGGACGCGGTCGACGGCGCGGTGATCCCCCTGCAGATCAGCTCGGGCGAGGCGCCCGTCAACACGAGCGACGTCGGCGACGTGGACGGCGACCTGGTCTTCGACTGATCCGGGCAGGCGCGCTCCGTCGAGCGCAGCGCGCCTCCCCGAGCCGCTCCGGCACCTCGCCTACAGTGCTGGTGCAGCGAGAGGAACGATCCTGAAGCGACCCAACGTCCCCGTCTTCCAGCCCCGTCGAACCGTCCACGGAGCTCTCGGCGCGCTGATCGGATTCGTGATCGTCAGCGTCCTCGCCGGTCTCCTCGCGACGATCGCGGTCGCTCCCGCCGTGGCCCTCACGGGTGCGGCGACGTCGGGCACGATCTCGGCGTTCCAGTCGCTGCCGAGCTACCTCGAGGTCGGCGAGCTGATGCAGAAGACGGACGTCTACGCGGGCGACCCGGAGGATCCGACGCTCCTCGCGTCCTTCTACGACCAGAACCGCATCGAGGTCTCGGCCGACCGGATCGCCGACCCGGTGAAGGACGCGCTCGTCGCCAGCGAGGACCCGCGCTTCTTCGACCACGGCGGCATCGACCTGCAGGGCACGCTGCGGGCGGTCGCGAGCACGTACCTCCTGCACGAGGAGACCCAGGGCGGATCCTCGATCACCCAGCAGTACGTCAAGAACGTCCTGGTGCAGAAGGCCGAGTCGATCAGCGATCCCGACGAGCGTGAGAAGGCGTACGCCGAGGCGACCGCGACGACCGCCGAGCGCAAGCTCAAGGAGATGCGCCTGGCGATCGGACTCGAGAAGGAGTACTCGAAGGACGACATCCTCCTCGGCTACCTCAACATCGCCCTCTTCGGCGGCACCGTCTACGGCATCGAGGCCGCCGCGAACTACTACTACGGCGTCCCCGCGAGCGAGCTCTCGACCGCCCAGGCCGCCGCACTCCTCGCCATCGTCAACAACCCCGAGAAGTTCCGCTTCGACCGGCCGGACGACCCCGCGAACGGCGAGGCGAACGGCTACGCGCTGACGACCGCGCGCCGCGACTACATCCTGGACCGGATGCTCGAGACCGGCTCGCTCGATCGGGCGGCGCACGACGCGGCACGGGCGGAGGCGATCCTGCCCTCGATCACCCCGCCCTCGACGGGGTGCCGGACGGCCGGCGACGCCGCCTACTTCTGCGACTACGTCTCCCACGTCCTGCGCGACGATCCGGCCCTCGGAGCCACCGACGACGAGCGCTACGCGACGATGAAGAGGGGCGGCCTCACGGTCTACACGACCATCGACCTCGGCCTGCAGAAGGAGGCGCAGGCGGCACTCGACGCGCAGGTGCCCTCGTACGACCCGCGATTCCCGGTGGGAGCGACGGCCGTCGGCGTGCAGACCGGCACGGGCCGGGTGCTGACCATGGTGCAGAACACGCGCTACAGCCAGGACCCCACGGTGCTCGAGAGCGGGCCCGGGTACTCGGCGATCAACCTCAACGTCGACGCGGACGACGGCGGCGGGCAGGGCTTCCAGACGGGCTCGGCGTACAAGGTCTTCACCCTCGCCGAGTGGCTCGACCGGGGGCACACGCTGGTCGAGAAGTTCGACTCGAAGCGGAAGAACTGGACCGGCTTCGCCGACCGCTGCGACGGAGTGCAGAACTATCCGACGTACGATCCCAAGAACGTCAACGACTTCGGCTACTCCGACACCGACACCGCGCTGAACTCGACCATCAACTCGCTCAACACCGGGTTCACGGGCATGTCGCACCTGCTCGACCTGTGCGACATCCGCGAGCGCGCGGAGGCCTTCGGCGTCCACCGGGCCGACGGCGACCCGCTCGTGCAGACCCCCGCCGCGGTGCTGGGGACGAACGAGATCTCGCCGCTGACGATGGCCGTCGCGTACGCGGGCATCGCGAACGACGGCGTCACGTGCACCCCGGTGTCGATCACCGCGATCATCGGGGCGGACGGCGAGGAGATCGCCCCGATCCAGACGCAGTGCAGCCGCTCGGTCACCCCGGAGGTCGCCCACGCGATGCAGTACGCGATGCTCCAGGTCACCGCCATCGGCAGCGGCTACGAGGCCGACCCGCGCGACGGCGTGCAGCACATCACCAAGACGGGCACGACCGACGACTCCGTCGACACGTGGACGGTCGGCGCCTCGAGCTCGGCGTCCCTCGCCGTCTGGGTCGGCAGCATCTCGCCCCGAGAGTCGGGCACGCGGATGAGCCTGGACGGCCTGTCGTTCGAGAGCGGCTGGGCACCGAACGCGCGGCACCGCATCTGGAAGCCGCTGATGACCCGCATCGACGCCCGGTACGGCGGAGCGGACTTCGCCGCTCCTGACCCGTCGATGATCGTCGCCCCGCAGACGACCGTGCCGGACGTGGTCGGGCTCGGCATCGACGACGCGCGTCGAGCTCTCGAGGCGGCGGGCCTCGTGGTGGGAGTGACGTCACCGGTCGACTCGGTGCGTCCCCGAGACGAGGTCGACGGGGCGGATCCCTCCGCGGGGACGTCCGTCGACGAGGGGTCGGCGGTCGGGCTGAGGCTCAGTTCCGGAACGCCGCCGCCCGCGACCGGCTGACCGCGTCGTCAGGGCCAAAGACCGGGAGGACCGGCGGCACCGACTCGATCGGCTGCGCCACCGGTCGGCTGCGGCTCAGGCGCTCCGTCGTGCTCCTGCTCGGCGACGAGCGGGCACCGCCAGCAGCAGCACCGCGGCGACCAGCACGGCGACGCCGACCACCGCGTCGGTCGTGAGCCGCTCGCCGAGCAGGGCCACGCCCAGGAGGGTCGCGGTGGCCGGCTCGACCAGCGTCAGCGTCGAGACGGTCGCGGCCGGCAGCACGCGGAGGCCGCGCGCGAAGAACGTGTAGGCGAGGGCGACGGTGACGACCCCGAGCCAGAGGACCGCGGGGAGCGCCGGAGCGAGACGGGACGGATCACCCGCGAGCAGCACGGGCAGCGACAGGATCGCCGCGGCTCCGAACTGGGCACCCATCGCCGCGGCAGGAGTGAACCCGCGCTCGAGCAGGAGCTTGCCGCAGACGGCGTACAGGGCGTAGGAGGCGCCGGCCCCCGCGGACCCGAGGAGTCCCTGCACCGAGACGCCCGCGGAGCCGCCCTGCGTCAGGAGGCCGGCCAGCAGCACCACTCCGACGGCCGCGAGGGCGGTGGAGGCGAACCAGCGGGCGCTGGGCACGGTGCGCAGGACCAGCCACTCGAGCAGCCCGGTGAAGGCCGGGGCCGAGCCGAGCGCGACGATGGTGCCGACGGCCACTCCGTTCTCGGACGTGCCCGTGAAGAAGGCGGGCTGGTAGGCCGCCACGCCCAGGGCGCCGAGCAGCACGAGCAGGAGCGTCGCCCGTGTCGGCCGCGCGAGCCGTCGCGAGCGCAGGGCCTCGACTCCGAGGAGGAGGGCGAGCAGCGCACCGCCGAGGACGATGCGCGCGGCGCCCAGCAGCAGCGGATCCGTGCCGGAGGCACCGAGCGCCTGGGCGGTGCCGGTGGTCCCGAAGCAGACGGCGGCGAACACCACCGCGGCGATCGCCGACGTGCGCGTGGTCATCCGGGCCCCGTTCCCGCGTCGGTCGACGCGTCCGCCCAGTCTCCCAGGACGCCCGTCCTCCGCCGTCGCCGTGAACCGGCTCGCCGGTTTCCCAGGATCCCGGCCCCCGGTCGGCGGAGGATGAGGGGTAGCGTCGACGGGGTCGGCAGGAGGGGCGGGACATGGGGATCGCGGAACCGTTCGACGTCGACGACTACAGCAGGAGTGCGCACGGCAGCCTCCGTGACGACTTCTCGATCCGCGAGTTCGAGGAGGTCCCGCTCGACCGCGAGGCCATCGTCGCGACCGCCTACCTCCGCGCCCTCGAGCACGCGATCGTTGCGCGGGTCCTGCCCGTCGCGCGGACGCATCCGGACGCCCGCGTGCGCGGCTTCGCGAGCGCCTGGGCCGCTGAGCGGCACCGCATCGCCGATGCCCTGGGCGACGTGCTGACGGCCTCGCCGCGCATCCGCGGGATCGAGACCCGGCCTCCCGAGCCGATCGCCGCCCCCTCCGCTCTGCGGGCACGGGTCGCGGGCCTGCTGCCCGGCCCGGTCGCCCTCGTGCTCGCCGTGGACGCGCACGTCTCGCTGCACGCGTACCGCCGCCTCGCCCGCCTCTCGCTGCACCCGGAGATGGAGCGCCTCGCGGACGCCGTGACCGGGATCCTCGAGCGCCACGCGGACTTCTTCGGCGAGCTCGCGGCGTCGCGGCTGGGTCGCCCGCTTCCCGGTCGGATCGCGGCCGCCGCTCTCCTGCTGACGCTCCGGCTCCCGATCGGCGAGGCCGATCTGCCCGAGCCGCTCGCCCGCGAGGGGCGCGAGCTGGTCTTCGGCCGCGACGACGGGGGCCTGGACCGCATCGACGCGGCGGTCACGGGGGCGTTCTGCCTGCCCTGCAGCGCGGCCCAGCGGCTCGCGCAGCCGCACCGCGCCCCGTCCCTCCGTGCCGCGGCGGCCCTCGGCCGGCGGGCTGCCGACGTCGTGCACGCGGTGCGCAGCGCACGCGAGGCCGCGGAGCAGGCCCGCGGCTGATCCCGGCAGGGTCCACGGCCCCCGCAGCCCGACGTCATCCCGCTGTCACACGGACGGGGTACGGTGTGCGCCGGGGAACGGAGGGCGTGTGGCACGACTGCTGCGCTCGGCGCGCCGGATCGCTCTCGTGGCGGCCCTCGTCCTCGGTCTCGTGGTCGTCGCGGGGCTGCCCGTCTACGTCCTCCCCTCCGTCGACGCGGTGCCGGAGCGCGCCGATGCGGTGCTCGTCCTCGGCCCGCCGACCCGCGCTCGCACCGACCTCGGCCGGGAGCTCGTGCGCGAGGGCGTCGCCGACACCCTCGTGATCTCGGTTTGGCCCTCCGACCTCGCCGCGGATCCGGACGATCGCGACGTCGTCGCGTGCGACGAGCCGGGGATGCGCGTGGAGTGCTTCACCGCCGACCCCGGCACCACGCAGGGCGAGGCGCGCGCGCTCGCCGACGAGGCGCGCGCCGAGGACTGGGCATCGGTCGTCGTCGTGACCCAGACCCCGCACATCACCCGGGCGCGGATGCTGCTCGAGCGCTGCTGGCCGGGCGAGGTGCTGATGGTCAGCTCCGGCGAGCCGTACACGCTCGGCGCGTGGGCCTACGAGTACGCCTACCAGACCGCGGCTTTCGCCAAGGCGTTCGCGACTCCCGACTGCTGAGCCCCGGGAGGCCTCGCCGCGGGCCGCTACCCGAGGAGCTCGCGCACGTCCTCGGCCGTGATGCCGCCCGTCGCCGCCGCACCGTCGTCGGACATGACCGCGGCGAACAGGGCGGCCTTCGCCTCCTTGAGCGCCATCACCTTCTCCTCGATCGTGTCCTTCGCCACGAGGCGGTAGACCATGACCGAGCGGGTCTGGCCGATGCGGTGCGCGCGGTCGACGGCCTGCGACTCCGTCGCCGGGTTCCACCACGGGTCGAGCAGGATGCAGTAGTCGGCCTCGGTGAGGTTCAGGCCGAAGCCGCCGGCCTTGAGCGAGATGAGGAACACGCCCGCCTCGCCGGAGCGGAAGCGGTCGATCACCTCGTCGCGCTTCTTCGTGGCGCCGTCGAGGTAGGCGTACTCGATGCCGGCCCCGTCCAGGCGGTCGCGCACCCGGCCGAGGAAGCGGGTGAACTGGCTGAAGACCAGCACGCGGTGCCCCTCCGAGAGGGCGTCGGCGAGCAGCTCGTCGAGCAGGTCGAGCTTGGTCGAGGGCACGGTGGCGTGCGCCTCGTCGACCAGCGCCGCATCGAGGGCGACCTGCCGCAGCACGGTGAGCGCACGGAAGATCGCGAAGCGGTTCTTCTCGAAATCGCCGATGAGGCCCAGCACCCGCTGCCGCTCACGGGCGAGGTAGGTGTCGTAGACCTTCCGCTGCCGGGTGCCGAGCTCGACCTCGATGGTCTGCTCCTGCTTGGGCGGCAGTTCGGTCGCGACGAGCTCCTTCGTGCGGCGCAGCATCAGCGGGCGGATGCGGCGGCGCAGCTGCGTGAGGCGCTCGGTGTCGGCCTCCCGCTCGATCGGCTTCTGGTAGTACTCCGCGAAGCCCGCGGGTGAGGGGAAGAGGCCGGGCGCCACGATGGAGAGCAGCGACCACAGCTCCATCACGTTGTTCTCCATCGGGGTGCCCGTGATGGCGAGCTTGAACGGCACGTCGAGCCGGCGCGCGAGCTGATGCGTCGCCGACTGGCGGTTCTTCACGAACTGCGCCTCGTCGAGCATCAACCCGGCCCAGCGGATGCCCGCGTACGACTCGTAGTCGAGGCGGAAGAGGGCGTAGGAGGTGACGACGAGCTCGGCCTCGCCGATGGTGGTCGACAGGGCGCGGCGCTTCTTCTTCGACGTCTCGTCGATGCCGACCACGGTCAGCCCGGGGGCGAACCGCTTGGCCTCGCCGACCCAGTTCGGCACGACGCTGGTCGGCGCGATCACGAGGAAGGGCCGCGGCGACGTGCCGGCGTCTCCCGCCGCGGCGCGCTGCTCCTGCATCGCGCGGGCGATGAGGGCGAGCGACTGCACGGTCTTGCCCAGGCCCATGTCGTCGGCGAGGACCCCGCCGAGCTGGTTGTCGTAGAGGAAGGAGAGCCAGTCGTAGCCGAGCTGCTGGTAGGGCCGCAGCTCGACCTGGAAGCCGTCGGGCAGGGGCCGCGACTCGAGCGCACCGGTGGCGGTGAAGCCCGAGAGGCCCTCGACGGCGCGGCGCCAGGCGGCGGCCTGCGCCTCGACGACGCCGAGCTCGACGAGCTCGTCCCAGAGCGACGACTGGAAGCGGCTGATGCGCAGCGTCTCGCCCGGGTCGTCCGAGAGCTCGCGCGCCTCGGCGATCAGCTCGCGCAGGCGCCCGAAGCGCTCGTCGTCGAGGGCGAAGTAGACGCCGCTGGGCAGGACCATGTACTCGTCGCCGCGGGCCAGCGCGAGGAAGATCTCGGCGAGCGGGACCGCCTCGTCGTTGACGGTGACCGAGATCTCGAGGTTGAACCAGTCGCGGCTGTCGGGCTGGGCGACGGTCTGCACGGCGACGACGGGCGCGGTCTCGGCCTCGCGGTACTCGACGCGCTCGCCGATCTCCTCGATCTCGACCGTGCCGAGCTCGCGGAGCCGCTCGACCTCGCCCGTGAGGAATCCGACGGTCTGCATGCCGCGCAGATCGAAGGTGGGCCGCAGCCGTCTGCTCGAGGCCGAGACGAGGGCCGGGGTGGACTCGGGATCGATGCCGGCGGCGACGAGGGAGTCCAGGACCCGCTGCTCCGCGTCGGGGTCGCGGTAGCCGGTCTCGCCGTCGATCCGCAGCGGGAGGCGCTCGGCGTCGACTCCGCGGGCGCCCTCGACGCCGTAGCGCCACCACCACGAGCCGCGCAGGCCCGCGCCGTCGGTGTGCTCGAGCGTCAGTCCGAGCCGCGGCTCGGGCACGGGCGGCGCCTCGAACGAGCCGTCGCGCGAGACGATCGCGAACAGCCGGTGCAGTCGCTGGTAGTGCTCGGTGAGGAACGCCGCCTCCTCCTGCTCCGGGATGCGGATGGGCTCGCGGCTCCAGAGGAACGTGCGGGCGGAGGAGAGCAGCGGCGCCGCGAACGGCACGAGCGTGACGGGGCGCGCGCGCAGCTCGTCGCCGGGCTCCCAGAGGTAGAGGCCGACGGCGGGGTCGCCGATGAAGCCGAACTCCTCGGGCGCGGGGGTGTCGCCGATGGCCACGAGCGAGCGCAGCTCGAGGCCGCCCGCCGTGCGGGTGACGTCGATCGAGGCGGTGGCCGTGGTGTCGAGGATGCGCAGCGGAGTCTGGTCGCGGTCGCCCATGACCAGGCCGATGCCGGCGCGGACGGCGCCGTGCAGCGCGGCCCAGATGGCCTCGCTCCGGCAGCCGTCGAGGTAGAGCCAGGTGTCGGGCGAGTAGTAGCTCGAGGCGCTGTGCCCCGAGAGCAGCCCCTGGATCTCGCGGACGACGTCGATCTGGCGCTCGTCGTAGTCGTGGCTGTAGTGCAGGTAGCCCAGGTCGCGCCAGCTGGTGCCGGTGCGCACCCAGCGGTCGCGGTCGCCCATCCGCACCGGTCGCACGCCCAGGCGGGGGCGCGGCTCGGGCGGCGGCCGGTAGCTGTTGTAGCGGCCGGGCGGTCGTCGCACCGGCTCGCCGGGGAGCAGCTCGAACTGCAGCCCGAGCGGGATGCCGGAGCGCGAGCGCTCGGTGCCCGCGAGCAGCGGGGCCAGCGCGCTGCGCCACTCCGGCACCGCGTCGGCGCCGGTCTCGCCGGCGAACGGGCCGGCGAGACCGCCCTCGCGCTCGCGGCGCAGGGCCTCGACGAGCACCGCGGCGACGTGCTTGCACTCGTGCTTGACCGGGCAGCTGCAGGCGCCGCCGAGGAGGATCGAGCGCCCCCCGTCCTCGCGCAGCTGCACGCTGACCGCGTAGGGCGAGCGGCCGGAGCCGCGGACCTGGCCGAACAGGCGCGTGCGCCCGCCGAACCACTGCAGCTCGCCGACCCGGCCCTCGTCGGCGTACGCGGTGCCCTTCTCGAAGGCGGCGGTGCCGACGAGCGCGCGGATGTCCTGCTCGGAGAACGGGTCCTGGGGCTCGGGGGTCTCCGGCGGAGCGGGCGCGGCCGAGGGCTGCGCGTCGCTCGAGGGACTCCGGCGGGCCATGGACCTCATGCTCTCCGCGCTCCGAACGGAACGCATCCGTCCATTCAACCCGATTCCGGGGCGCTCGCGAGCCGCGGGCCGGGATCCGTGGACGCGCGACGCCTCCGTACGATGGTCGGATGCCCCGTCTGGCCGTCGTCTCGGCGCACACCTCCCCCCTCGAGCAGCCCTCGACGGGTGACGCGGGCGGCATGAACGTGTACCTCGCGGCGGTGCTGCCGGAGCTCGCGCGGCGGGGCTGGGACGTCGTCGTGCTGACCCGCGGTTCCGGGACGAGGACGCTCGCTCCGGGAGTCGAGGTGGTCGGCGTGCCCGTGGAGGCCGGCGACAAGTACGCTCTCGCGGCGTCGACGCCCGAGTTCGCGCGAGCGGCGGCCGGTGCCGACGTCGTGCACTCGCACTACTGGGTCTCGGGCCTGGCGGGCGCGCTGACCGGGCTGCCGCACGTGCACTCGATGCACTCGAGCTCGCTGGCGAAGAACGCCCGGCTCGCGCCCGGCGACGTGCCGGAGCCCGCCGAGCGGATCGACGCCGAGCGCTCGGTGCTCGCGTCGGCCGATGCGGTCGTGGTCGCAGGGTCGGCGGAGCGCGCGGACGTCGAGGGCGGGTACGGCGTGGATCCGTCGCGGATCGTCGTCGTGCCGCCGGGGGTGGAGGCGCGGTTCCACCCGGGTGCGCAGGACCGCCCGTACGAGATCGTGCTGGTGGGCCGGGTGCAGCCGCTCAAGGGGCAGCTGCTCGCCGTGCAGGCGCTGGCGCGGATGCCCGCCGCCGAGCGACCCCTCCTGCGGATCGTCGGGGGGCCCGCTCCGGGACGCGAGGAGTACCTGGCCGCCGTGCGTTCCGCGGCGCGCGCCCTCGGCGTCGAGGCCGACGTGCGCTTCGACGGAGTGGCCGACCGAGACGAGGTGGCGCGGCGGCTCCGCAGCGCCCGGCTCGCACTCGTGCCGTCGGCGGCCGAGACCTTCGGGCTGATCGCGCTCGAGGCCGCGGCCTCGGCCACTCCGGTGGTGGCGCGCCGGACGACGGGCCTGGTGGACGCGGTGCGGGACGGCAGGAGCGGCGTGCTCGTCGACTCCGCCGACCCGGACGTCTGGGCGGACGCGGTCCTCGGCCTGCTGCGCAGGCCCGAGGAGCTCGCCCGGCTCGGCCGCGGCGGCACGGCCTGGGCCGCCGCGCACTCGTGGCCGGCCGCGGCCGAGCGCCTGGACGACCTCTACAGGCGGCTGCTGTCCCGCTGAGGGAACCCCCGACCGTCGAGGGAGCCCGCTCCCGGGGGTTCCCTCGACGGTCCGGGGTTCCCTCGGCACAGTGGCGGCCGACACGGAGGGCGGAGGCCGGGCCGGTCAGTCGAGGACGGCCGGGGCGCCCGGGTCGAGGCGGGCGCCGCTCGTGGAGCGGTACCAGGGGGCGAGGCGGTCGGGCGAGACGGCGACCATGGCGGCGCCGGTGAAGCCGGCGTCGTTGCCGAAGCGGGCCGGGACGATCTCGGTGCCGATGTCGAGGAAGCCGGCGAACTCGTCGAAGACGTGCGCTGCCGCTCCTCCGATCACGAACAGCTGCGGCGAGAGCAGCATCTCGAGGTGGCGGTAGTAGACGCTGAGGCGCCCCGCCCACTCCTCGAGCGTGATGCCCTCGCGGCGCACCGCCGAGAAGCCGACGCGCGGCTCGAAGTCGGGGCCGTCGATGTGCACGTGGCCGAGCTCGGAGTTGGGGATGACGACCCCCTCGTGCACGAGCGCAGTGCCGATGCCGGTGCCGAGGGTGGTCAGCAGGAGCAGCCCCTCGCGATCGCGCATCGCGCCGAACTCGCGCTCCGCGACTCCCGCCGCATCGGCGTCGTTGACGACGACCACGTCGACGCCGGTCGCCTCCGACAGGAGCGCCTGCGCGTCGAGGCCGACCCAGCGCTGCGAGACGTGGGTGGTCTGGCGGACCACTCCCCGCGCACGATGCCCGGGAACCCGACTCCGACGGGCGTGCCCGCGATGGGCGAGACGTCGCGGACGATGCCGGCGATGGCGACGGCGAAGTCCTCGGGCTCCTTGCCCAGCGGGTTGGCGACGGCGAAGCGGCGCGCGGCCCTCTCTCCGGTGGTCACGTCGACGAGGGACGCCTTGATCGACGTCCCGCCGATGTCGACTCCGACGGCGAAGCGCGGCAGGACGCCGTCCAGGGGCTGGGTCACGGATGCTCCGACTGCAGAGGGGTGGGGAAGTGACGAGTCTACGAGTCGGAGCCGGGACCGGGCTCGGAGAGGGCTGCCAGGACGTACCGGAGGACGGGTTCGTAGAGGTGCACGGCGAGGCCGTCGTCGATCGGCACCACGACCTCGACCGAGCCCTGCGCCTCGGCGACGAACACCGCGGGATCGTTGCAGTCGGCGATCGCGATCGTCGGCAGGCCGCGGCGCCCGGCCGCGCCGGCCCAGCCGTGGTCGGCGACGACGAGGTCGGGGCGGATCCCCAGGGCGTCCAGCTGGTCGAGCAGGGCGTTCATCGGCTCCGGCGAATGGGTGTGCAGCAGGCTCCCGCCGCGGTAGACGCAGGTGACCCCGCCGGTGCACCAGAGGAACTGGTGCTCGTCGGCCAGCGGTACCCGGATGCGGTCGGCGCCCGCGAAGGGCAGCGCGTTGACGTCCAGGACCTGCGCGCCCGCCTCGGTCGCGGCGGTGGCGAGCCGGCGGTAGAGGTCCATCAGGGTCGCGGGATGGGCGGTGGCGAAGAGGAGCAGGTCGCCGCGCTCGACCGACTCCGCGAAGCGGCGGCGGTAGGCGTCGAGGCGGGCGAGGGTGAGCCGCACGTCGATGCGGTCCTGCCCGCTCTCGAAGGCGGGGTCGGTGCTGATGCCGACGCGCTCCCCCATCAGGGCGAGGAGGCTGTCGAGATCCCAGTGCTCGGCGACGTCGACGCCGTAGAGGTGGGCGGGGTCGCGGGCGGCGAGCTTGCGGAGGTTGCCGAGGTTGCTCGCCCGATCGGTGAGCACGGCCCCGGTCAGGAGCGTGGAGTCGAGGACGGCGGCGAGGTCGTGATCGTCGGTGTGCATCGCGATCAGGATATCGGTCTTGACTTCGCGAACAGTAGCGATATATCTTTAACGCATCGCCGACGGATCGAAGAGCACTCGCTCGAAGACGGGCGACCGGATACCGGAAGGCATCCACACGAACGAGAGCAGATCAGACATGACCGCCAGGAACTTCTTCCCCGACCACGACTCCTCGCGCCACGACGGCGCGCCCCACGACGACCCCCGACGCGGCGGTCACGACCACCCGGGTCGGCGCGAGCGCCGCGGCCCCGGCGGCCACGGGCGCGGCTTCGGACCGGGCTTCGGCTTCGGGCCCGGCTTCGGCCCCGGCTTCGGCGGACCCTTCGGCGGACCGGGCCGCGGCGGAGGACGCGCCCGGCGCGGCGACGTCCGCGCGGCCCTCCTCTCCCCTCCTCGCCGAGACCACCTCGAACGGCTACGGCCTGATCAAGGCGATCGCCGAGAAGACCGGCGGTGCCTGGCGTCCCAGCCCCGGCTCCGTCTACCCCACCCTCCAGCAGCTCGTCGACGAGGGCCTCATCACGGCCGTCGGCGAGGGCCGCGGCACCGAGTACCAGCTCACCGACGCGGGCGGCACCTACGTGCGCGAGCACGCCGACGAGCTCGCGGCCGCCTGGGAGGCGACTCCCGGCGCGAGCGACGGCGACCGCGCGTTCATGGAGAACGTCGGCAAGCTGATGGGAGTGATCCAGCAGTTCCGCGGGGCCTCCGACGCTCAGCGCGCCGCGGCCTCCGACAAGCTGGACGAGGCGCGGCGGGCACTGTACCTCATCCTCGCGGACTGAGGTCCTCGCGGGCGGACCGAGATCCTCGCGGACCGAGCCGGTCCGGCCCGAGGGGGGCGCCGCCTCAGCGCGACGCCTCCGCCAGCCGGGCGAGTCCCTCGTCGAGGGACACCGACGGCGTCCACTGCAGGTCGGCGCGCGTGCGGCGCTGGTCGAACCAGTGCGCGGTCGAGAGCTGCTCGGCGAGGAAGCGGGTCATCGGAGGCTCGTCCGCGCCCGGCCGGACCGCCCAGACCCGCTCGACGAGCGAGCCCGCGGCTCGGGCGACGGAGGCGGGCACCGACCAGCTCGGCGGCTGGACGCCGGACGCCCGGCAGATGCCCGCGAGCAGCTCGGCGACCGGTCGCGGCTCGCCGTTCGTGACGACGTAGGCCTGCCCGTGCACCTCCGGGGCGCGGTGGAAGGCGGCGACGATCGCGGACGCCGCGTTGTCGAGGTAGGTCGAGTCGATGAGCGCCTGGCCGTCGCCCAGCAGCGGGAGCCGCCCGGTGCGCGCCCGCTCGACGATGCGGGCGACGAGCTGCGTGTCGCCGGGGCCCCAGACCAGGTGCGGCCGCACCGCGACGACGGCGAAGCCGGCCTCGTCGGCCGCCAGAGCGAGCAGCTCGCCGCGCGCCTTCGTGCGGGCGTAGTCGCCGCGCGCGCGGTCGGGATCGGCCGGCTCGGCGTCGTCGCCCGTGATCGAGGAGCCCGAGTGGGCGACCGACGGCGAGGACACCTGCACGAAGCGGCTCACGCCGGCGCGGCGGGCAGCGGCGAGCAGGCGGCGCGTGCCGTCGACGTTCACGCGATCGAAGTCGCCCGGATCGCCCGCGAGCGAGACCTTGGCGGCGAGGTGCACGACGCCGTCGACCCCGTCGAGCGCCTGCTCCACGGCGCGCGGATCGGTCAGCGAGCCGCGCGCGTCTTCGACGCCCGCGACCCCGGAGGGCCGGCGCTGGAAGGTGCGGACGTCGTGGCCCTCGGCGGCGAGCAGAGCGGCGACCGCTCCGCCGAGCAGCCCGCTGGCGCCCGTGACGAGGACCGTCACGGCGCCGTCATCCGTCCACCGGCGAGGATCGCCCCGGCCCAGCGCGAGCGCGGCCCGGTCGATCTTGGAGTTGTGCCGGATGTCGGTCGGCAGTGCCGGCACGACGAGCACCGCCGCGACGGGAGCGCCGACGGCGGCGCGGACCTCGGCCGCGAGCCCGGGGTCGGCGAGGCGGGTGCGCGCGACGGCGTCCCTCCGCTCGACGACCGCGACGAGCTGGGCGGTGCCGCGCGGCCCCACTCCGACGATCGCGGCGCGGGCGACGGTGGCGACCCGCGCCTCGATGCGCTGCTCCGGACCCACGGGCGTCACGACGCCCTCGGCGGTGACGACGACGTGCGGCATCCGGCCCTCGACCCAGAGGCGGCCCTGCGCGTCGAGGCGGCCGACGTCGCCCGTCCGATGCCAGCGCTCACCGGGCACGGCCCCGATGCGGGCGGTGCGGTCGGTGAGCCACAGGCGCTCGTAGTGGTCCTCGACGTGCCCGGCCGAGACGACGATCTCGCCGGTGACGCCGACGAGCTCCTCCACGGAGTCGGAGGCGCGTCCGTCGGCGTCGAGCGGGGCGATGCGCACGCGCACGCCCGCCGCGGGGACGCCCACGCAGACGCCGCCGCGCGGATCGTCGTCGGCGGCGGCCTCGCGGATGCCCTCGAGCGATGCGTCGGTGAGCAGCAGTCCCTCGGTCATGCCGTAGGGGGTGCGCGCCGACGCGTTCGGCATCAGCGCCTGCGCCTGCGCGAGCAGCCCCTCCGAGACGGGGGCGCCGGCCGAGAGGAACGTCCGCACGTCGGCGAGGACGCGGTGATCCTCTGCGGTCAGCGCGTCGGCGGTGGCGACCACGTTCGCGAGCGCCGCGGGCGAGAGGAACACGACGGTGGCCTCGACCTGCGCGGCCGCTGCGGCGACGGCGGTCGCGGTCAGCGTGCGCGGGGCGGTGACCTCCATGTCGGGAGTCGCAGAGCGCGCTCCGAGCGCGGGCCCGAGCAGCGCGAACGGAGCGAAGCCGGCCACGAGACCCGTGCCGGGCCCGATCCCGTACTGGCGGGCCAGGGCGTCGCGGACGCCGGCGAGCTGCCGGTGCGTGTAGACGACACCCTTGGCGGGACCGGTGGAGCCCGAGGTGAAGAGGATCGCGGCGACGTCGTCGGCCGCGGGCGACTCGGCGAGCAGCCCGGGGTCGGCGGCGAGCTCGGCGCGCCCGAGCTCGATCAGCTGGCCGAGCGAGGAGTCGATGCCGAGGGCCGCGGCCGAGGCGCGCGGAAGGGTCTGCGTCGAGACGCGGCCGCCGGGCCAGCCGAGCGCGCGGGCGACCGCGAGGCCCGACAGAGCACCGACCACGAGATCCGGCCACGTGCCGCGGACGGCGCGGGTGAGGCCCTTCAGGCCCAGCCCGGCGTCGGCGACGACCACGACGGCTCCGATGCGCAGGCACGCGTAGAGCAGCGCGGTGAGATCGGCGCCGGGCGGGACGAGCAGCGAGACGCGGTCTCCCGGCCGCACCCCCGAGGCGCGGAGCCCTGCGGCGAGCTCGTGCACGCGGCGGGAGAGCAGGCGCCAGGACACGCGGCGCGGCCCGGCGCCGCCGGGCGGCGCCATCTCGACGAGCGCGAGAGCGTCGTCGTCGGCGTGCGTCTCGAGGTGGCGCCAGAGCGGCTCGATCGGAGCGGTCGGCCGACGGACGTCCGGCGCGGCGCCCGCTCCGGAGAAGACGTCGCCGAGCCAGGTCAGCGCGGCCGAGGCGTAGTCCACGTCCTCGGCGACGAGGTGGCCCGCGCCCTCGAAGCGGTGCACCTGCGCGTGCGGCAGGCGGTCGACGAGGTCGTCGAGGTAGCGGTCCGAGAAGATCGGGTCCAGCGGGCCCCAGAGCATCAGCGCAGGCACGTCGAGGCCCGAGACGCCGGCCGCGATCCGGCTCAGCTCGCCGTGGCTCGGATGCGCGGCGTCGACCGGGATGTCGGCGACGAACCCGCCGACTCCGCCCCGTCGCTCCGCTCCTCGGTAGGGCGCGCGGTACCCCTCCTTCACGGCGGCGGGAAGGGCGGGGTGCGCGATCGCGAGCGTGGTCTCGAGGAACGCCGGAGTGCCGACGGTGGAGGCTCCGAGGACGCCGGACGCGAGCGCGAGGCGCAGCGGAGCCGGGATCGGCTCACCGTCCGGCTGGTGCACGGCGGTGTTCAGGAGCATGACACCCGAGAGCGCGTCCGGGTGGTCGACCGCCCAGCCGAGCGAGACGACTCCGCCCCAGTCGTGCCCGAACGTGACGACGTCGCGGTCCAGGCCCAGCACATCGGTGAGGTTCGAGAGCTCGCGGACCCGGTCGGCGAGGGTGTGCAGAGCGCCGGTGCGCTCAGAGAAGCCCATCTCGAGCTGGTCCACGGCGACGACGCGCCACGCGGGCCCGCCGCGACGGGCCGCCTCGAGGGTCGCGGAGGCGAGTCGGCGCCAGAGGTACGACCAGGTCGGGTTGCCGTGCACGCACAGGATCGTGCCGACGGGCTCGGCGCCGAGGGCCTCCCCCGTGTCGAGCAGGTGCCAGCGGCGCGGGTCGCCGTGCACGTCCGGTGCGTCGACGAGCCGCGACCACGACGGGTCGAGCCCCTCGAGCCCGGGCGGCGGCAGCTGCGCCGGTGCGGTGGAGCCCAGCGCGGAGCGGATCCGCGCGGCCGGGTGGGGACCGGCGGGCGGGGTCACCAGGCGATCTCGAGCATCGCGGTGTTGATGCCGGAGCCCACGCCCATCAGCAGCACGCGGTTGCCGGGCTGCAGGGTCTTCGACTCCTGCGCGAGGGTGATCGGGATCGAGGCCGGGCCGACGTTGCCGAGCAGCGCGTAGGTGGTGGGCACGCGGTCGCGGTCCAAGCCCACGGCCTTGACGAGGGCGCTGGTGTGCACCTCCGAGACCTGATGCATGATGTAGCGGTCCATGCCGCTCCACTTCCAGTCGCGCTTCGCCTCCTTCCAGGCGGAGACGACGAGCTCCATGCCGCCCTTGAGCAGGGCCTTCGCGTCGGTGAACATGCCGTCGACGCTGCCGACGCAGAGCTCGTTGAACTGGGTGGCGGCACGGGTGATGCCGCCGAGGAGGCGGTGCCCCTTCGGATGCGCATCGGCCGGGCCGAGGATGGCGGCCGCGGCGCCCGACCCGAGGGTGAGGCTGGCGAACTCGCTCATGAAGTCCTTGCGCGAGACGCCGTCGCGGCTGAGTCGCTCGATCGTGTTGACCTGGATCTCGTCGGCGTCCTCGCCGTCGATGATCATCGCGTAGCGGATCTGGCCGGAGTCGATCAGCTGGGCCGCGAGGGTCATGCCGCTGACGAAGCCGAGGCAGGCGTTGGCGATGTCGAAGTTGATCGCCGAGGACGGCAGGCCCAGGCCGTGGTGCAGGCGCACCGCGACGGAGGGCTCGAGGTGCTTGCGCGTGACCGAGGTGTTGATGATCAGCCCGATCTGGTCGGGCCGCACCCCTGCTTCCTCGAGCGCGCGACGCCCGGCGTCGATGGCCGCCGCGTCGAAGGTCTGGTCCTCGCCCCAGTTGCGGCGCTCGTGCACGCCGGCGACCCGCTGCAGGAGCCCGGTGGGCAGGCGGAGTCGCTTCAGAGCCGGCGCCAAGCGCGCGTCGATCTCCTCGGAGGTCGTCACGCGCGGGGCGATGGTGGTCGCGACGGACAGCAACGCGACGTTGCGGTGCGTGGTCGTTGCGTTTCCGTCCAACGGAACTCCCTGTCGAGTTGTCGATCGTGGCAGGTGCCGCGATGATTTTACGCTTTCGTTCACTCAGTGAATCCTGGACGGCCGCTGAGTGCCGTGGGAACCCCCTCCGCGGCCCCTCCCGCCCGGAACGGCGCGGATCGCGGCGTACGGCCACACCGCGCCCCCGCTGTCAACCTCCCCGGCGAGCGGCGTCAGGTGCCCATCGCCCAGGGTTCGCGGTCGCCCCGCAGCCGCGCGGCGAGCGCCATCGCCTGCTCGTCGGTGAGGGTCGCGACGTAGTCGACGATGCCGCGGGCGCGGCCCAGGCGCCGGAGCGACTCCGTGTCCACGCGCGGGCGGCCCCTCTCTCCCGCGGGCAGCCACTCGGGCCGGTCGGCGCGCAGCCGGAAGTACCCGTCGGTGGCGAGCTCGATCAGGTCCAGCAGCTTCTGCGGGGCGCGGGATCCGTCGCGCGGGTCCTCCAGCCAGTCGTCGAGGTGGGTGACGAGGGTCTCGAGCACCCGCGACTGCCCGCGCTGGTAGGTCGCGAAATCGGGGCGGTCGATGACGAAGCGGGTGTGCACGAACTTGAGCACGGCGACGTCGTGCCAGGCGTCCGGGAGCAGCGACACGTGCCCCGAGCGGACGTTGGGCTCGGCCAGCACGAGCACCGACCGCTGCAGGCGGCCGATCCACGACGAGACGAACGCCTCGATCGCCCGCTCCGTGCGGGTGGACCCGTCGAACGGCACGGCGAGCAGCCCCTCCACGAGCTCGGCCGAGACGCGCTCGACGGAGGAGCGGAAGTACTCGTCGCTCGCGATCCACGGGTCGCGCGCGACGAGGCGCCGCCGGAGCATCTCGAGCGAGTGCCCGGGCGCTCGGGCCCACAGCTCGGCGGCGTCGAGGGCGGCGAGCGCGTTCTGCTCGCGCAGGAAGGCGCGGAACTCCACCGCCACCGCGGCCTGCTGCAGCACCCCCGCGCGGTAGAAGTCGTCGAGGTCGTGCAGCGAGTAGGCGATGTCGTCGGCGACGTCCATCACCGAGCACTCGAGCGTCTGCTGCCAGGGCGCGATCGCCTCGAACGTGCCGCGGGCGTCGAGCATGTCGTCGAGGTCGAGGGTGTAGGCCGAGAACTTGGGCGGCGCGGTCTCCCAGCGGCTCGCGGTCGAGCCCCGGGGCAGCTCGGTGGGATCGGCCGACGCGATGTCCGGGCGGCAGACGGTGCGCCCCCACGGGTACTTCAGCACCGCGGCGCGGGAGGCGGCGGTGAGGTTCAGACCCGCCTCGACGGTCTCGCAGACGTCGAGCTCCGAGAGGATCCGGAAGGACTGCGCGTTGCCCTCGAAGCCCTCCTCGAGGCCCAGCCGCTCGCGTGCGAGGCGGTCGAGCGCCTGCTCGCCGAGGTGCCCGAACGGAGGGTGGCCGAGGTCGTGCGCGCTGGCCGCGGCCTGCACGACGACCGGGTCGCAGCCGCCGAGCCGCTCGACCAGCTCGCGCTGGGCGGGATCGGTGGTCGTGAGCTGCATGGCGATCGCCCGGGCGACGGCCGTGACCTTGATGGAGTGGGTGAGGCGGTTGTGGACGACCTGGCCGACCCCCGAGGGCGAGATGACCTGCGTGACGGCCGAGAGCCGGGCGAAGTACGGCGAGAAGCGGATCCGCTCGAGATCGACCCGGTACTCCGGGAAGTCCTCGCCGGTCGCGAACCGGTCGACGGGCTCGGGGATGCGCCGGTCCGTGCGCCGGTCGCGGCTGTGCTTCGCCTCCATCCGCTCACCCTAGACGAGGGGCCGATCCTCCTCGGGACGCGCCCTGGGAGCGACGGCGATCAGCACCGCGGCGGCGACGACCGCACCGAGGACGTAGGCGCCGATGTCGATCCAGGAGAAGGTGCTGCCGACGACCAGGCGCAGCGGCGGCCACGCGTCGACGAGCCGCTCGGCGACTCCGATCGCCTGCAGCTGCTCCATCGCGATCGACCACGCGAGGGCGATGCCCGCGGCCGGGAGCCCCGCCAGGGCCGGCAGGACGACCGCCGCCAGCAGGGCGACGAGCACGACGTAGAGCACGCCGCCCGCGACGTCGGCGATCAGGCCGACGAGGAGGAAGCGCAGGGCGAGACCGAGGCCGAGCGCCGCGACCGCGGCGAGCGCGTACGGGAGGCGGGCCCTCACGAGCCGCTCCCCGGCCACGCGGCCAGGAGGCGGTCGTGGGCGCGGAGGAAGGTGCGGTCGTCGGCGACGCCCCAGCCCAGCGGACCGGGCGAGGCCACGACCAGCGGGACCAGCACTGTGCGGCGCCGGCGCCGGCCGGGGCGAGCACCCCGAGCGCGAGGGCGCGGACCCGCCGGGCACCGAGGGCGACCGTGGCCACCTGGACCGACGCGACGTCGTCCCAGCGGGCGATCGGGAGGGAGTCGGCGCGCTCGGCGGCGAGCGCCGGACCGTCGGAGCCGAGGGCCACGACCGAGACGGAGTCGGGGCGCCGCGCGGCGGCGGGGGCCGCGGCCCGGCGCAGCGACCGCTCGAGCTCCCGGGCGCCGAGGACGGCGAAGCCCTCGCCCACGTCGGCCAGCTCCGCGAGCCTGCGCTGGCGGGCGGGCGCGGCGTGGTGGATCCGCGAGCGCACGCTCTCGCGCAGGCGCAGCAGCTCGCCCGGAGACGTGAGCAGCACGGTCGGCTCGAACCGGGTGCGCGGAGGGAGCGGCGCTGCGCGGACGGGTCCCCTGGTCGACTCCCGGGTCGGAGCGCCCCACGGCGGCGGTGCACCTGCGTCCACGTCCCCTCCTCCCGTCGCGATGACGGCTCGATTCTCCTCCGTCGTGCCGCGTCTTGCCCGAGAGCCCTCCCCGACCTACGATGGGAGTACCCCCTGGGGGTATCCGACCACGACGGCGGCGGACCGGGTCCGCCACCACGAGGAGCACCGACATGACCACTCGACTCGACCTCGGCCTGACCGCGAAGGCGACCGGCGACGCCGTCGCCGGCGGCTCCTGCGGCTCGGCGGGCGGCTGCGCCTGCGGCGGCCACGCGGACGCGCACGGCGGCGCCGGCGCCACGATGATCGCGCCCTCGGTGCAGACGTTCGGGGTCGCCGGCATGACCTGCGAGCACTGCGTGCGCAGTGTGACGGAGGAGCTCGCCGCCTACCCCGAGGTGACCGGTGTCGACGTCTCGCTCTCGCCCGAGCGAGTCTCGGCCGTCACCGTCGGCTCGTCGCGTCCGCTGGGCCGCGAGGAGATCGCGGCCGCCGTCGCCGACGCCGGCTACCGCCTCGCGCCCCTCTCCTGACGTGCCGACCCGGGAGGCGGCCTCGCTCGAGCTCGCGATCGGCGGGATGACCTGCGCCTCGTGCGTCGCCCGGGTCGAGCGGCGCCTGGTGGCGCTGCCCGGAGTCAGCGCGACGGTGAACCTCGCTCTCGAGCGCGCGACCGTCGTGCTGCCGGAGGGCACGACGGCCGCCGACGCGATCGCCGCGGTCGAGTCCGCGGGCTACACGGCGACGGTGCCCGCGGCCCGGACGGACGAGCCCGGGCGACCGGACGGCGCAGCGGATCCCGACGACCTCGAGCGCCGCACCCTCCGCACGCGCCTGAGGGTCTCGGCGCTGCTGGCCGCACCCGTCGTCGTGCTCTCGATGATCCCTCCGCTGCAGTTCGCGAACTGGCAGTGGCTGTGCCTGATGCTCGCCGCGCCGGTCGCCGTCTGGGGGGCGTGGCCGTTCCACCGGAACGCGGTGAGGGCGCTGCGGCACGGCTCGACGACGATGGACACGCTGATCAGCCTCGGCGTGCTCGCGGCGTTCGGCTGGTCGTTGTACGCCCTCTTCCTCGGCGACGCCGGGCGCCCCGGGATGAGCATGCCCGTCGAGCTGCTCGGCTCCCGCTCGGGCCACGACGAGATCTACCTGGAGGTCGCGGCCGCCGTCCCGGTCTTCGTGCTCGCCGGCCGGTACCTGGAGGCGCGCTCGAAGCGCGACGCCGGGGCGGCCCTGCGCGCGCTGCTCGATCTGGGGGCCAAGGACGCGGTGCGCGTGACCGCCGAGGGCGCGGAGGAGCGCGTCCCGGCGGCCTCGCTCGCCGTCGGCGACCGGATCCGCGTGCGCCCGGGCGAGGTCGTCGCCGCCGACGGCACGGTGCTCGAGGGCTCGAGCGCGGTGGACGCGAGCATGCTCACGGGCGAGAGCGTCCCGGTCGAGGCGGGTCCCGGATCCGCTCTCGCCGGGGGTGTGCTGAACGCCCACGGGGTGCTGACGGTGCGGGTCGACCGCGTCGGCTCCGACACCGTCCTCGCCCGGATGGGCCGCCTCGTCTCGGACGCGCAGGCGGGCAAGGCGCGCATCCAGCGCCTCGCCGACCGCGTCTCCTCCGTCTTCGTCCCCGTCGTCGTCGTGCTGGCGCTGGCCACCCTGGTCGGCTGGCTGCTGACCGGCGCCGAGCTCGCGGCCGCCGTCTCGCCGGCCGTCGCGGTGCTCGTGGTCGCCTGCCCGTGCGCGCTCGGCCTCGCGACTCCGACCGCGGTGCTCGTCGGCACCGGCCGCGGCTCGCAGCTCGGCATCCTGATCCGCGGACCCGAGGTCCTCGAGAGCAGCCGGCGGATCGACACGGTCGTCTTCGACAAGACCGGCACGCTCACCACCGGCGCCTTCGAGGTCGTCGACGCGAGCGGCGACGAGGCGCTGCGGATGCTCGCGGCCGTCGAACGCGGCTCGGAGCACCCGCTCGCCGCGGCGATCGTCCGCGGCGCCGAGCAGCGCGGTCTCGTCGTCCCCGAGGCGAGCGGGTTCCGCGCGAGCGCCGGCTTCGGCGTGCGGGCGCGCGTCGAGGGGCGCCTGGTCGTCGCGGGCCGCCTGCGCTGGCTCGAGGAGCAGTGGGGCTTCGCGCCCGGCGCCCTCGCCGAGCAGGCCGACCGGGCCGGGGAGAGCGGCGGCACCGTCGTCGGCGTCGGCTGGGACGGCGAGCTGCGCGGTCTCGCCGTGCTGCGCGACGAGCCGCGGGCCGAGGCCTCGCGGGCGGTCGCGTCCTTGCGCCGCCGCGGACTGCGCGTGCTCCTGCTCACCGGCGACAACCCGCGCGCGGCCGCGGCGGTCGCCTCCGCCGTCGGCATCGACGAGGTGATCGCGGAGGTGCTCCCGGAGGAGAAGCTCGCGGTCGTCGAGCGCCTGCGCTCCGAGGGGCGCAGCGTGGCGCTGGTGGGCGACGGGGTGAACGATGCGGCGGCCCTCGCGGCGGCCGACCTCGGCATCGCGATGGGCGCCGGCACCGACGCCGCGATCGAGGCGAGCGACATCACGCTCGTCGGCGACGACCTCGCCCGGGTGCCCGACGCTCTGCGCCTGGGCCGCCGGACGCTGGGCGTCATCCGCGGCAACCTCTTCTGGGCCTTCGCGTACAACGTCGCGGCGATCCCGCTGGCGATGGCGGGGCTGCTCGGCCCCCTCGTCGCGGGAGCGGCGATGGCGTTCTCGAGCGTGTTCGTCGTGCTGAACAGCCTGCGGCTGCGGGCCTTCCGCGCCGAGGACTGAGGCGGCGCCGGGCCCTGGCGCTCGTCGGTCCGCCGTGATCGACTGGGGCGATGCGCACCGAGACCCGCCAGGGCGTCCCCCTCCTCCTCGTCGACGACGACGGGCCAGCACTCTCCACCCCCGAGGACGCGCTCGCGCTCGTCGCCGGGACCTACGACGGCGACGTCGAGACGGTGGTCGTGCCCGTCGGCCGCCTCGACCCCGAGTTCTTCCGCCTGCGCTCCGGAGTCGCGGGCGAATTCGTGCAGAAGCTCGTCAACTACCGCAAGCGCCTCGTCGTCATCGGCGACATCACCGCCGCCGTCTCGGACTCAAGCGCGTTCCACGACTTCGTCGTCGAGTCGAACCGGGGCGACCACCTGTGGTTCGTCCCCGCGCTCGACGCGCTCGACGCCCGGCTGTCCGGCTCGGACTCCCCCGAGGCGCCCGGCTCCGAGGGCGGAGTCGAGCCCACCCCGGGTCCGGCGCACTGATGGCGCTGCTCGTCCCGGACGCGGCCGGCGCTCCCCCGCGGCTGGACGGACCCGTCCGCCTCCTCCTGCTCGCCGACACCCACCTGCCCCAGCGGGCGAAGGAGCTGCCGAAGGAGGTCTGGCGCGCCGTCGACGAGGCCGACCTGGTCGTGCACGCGGGCGACTGGGTCGACGAGGCCGCCCTCGATGCGCTCGAGGCGCGTGCTGCACGGCTGCTCGCGGTGTGGGGGAACAACGACCCGGAGGGGCTGCGCGCGCGCCTGCCCGAGGTCGCGCACGCGGTCGTCGGCGGCCTGCGGGTCGCCGTGGTCCACGAGACGGGCGCGGCGTCGGGACGCGAGACCCGCGCCGACGCCGCGCACCCCGACACCGACGTGCTCGTCTTCGGGCACAGCCACATCCCCTGGGACTCGACGAGCCCGGCGGGGATGCGCCTGCTCAATCCGGGCTCGCCGACGGATCGACGCCGCCAGCCCGCGTGCACCTACCTGACAGCGGTGGCCGAGGCGGGCGCGCTGCACGACGTGCGGCTGGTGGAGCTGCCGCCACGGGTGCCGGCGGCTCCGCGCCTCCTGTAGGCACTCAGCGCTCCCCCGCTCACCACTCCCCGCGCCGCGACAGCTCGCGCTGCAGGCTCCGCGGAGCGGGGGCGCCCGGAGTGCCGAGCAGCTCGCTCAGCCCCCGCGTCCCTCCCTCCGCGAACGCGCGACGCTGGCGGGCGGCCCCCGTGCCGATCCTCGCCAGCCGCTCGAGCCCGTCGTCGACGGCCTCCGTATCGCCGTTCGCGCGCAGCCCGCGGTCGATCCACTCGCGCAGCTCCGCGACGACCTCGGCGGCCGGCAGCGCCCGCCCCTCCCCGGGCGAGAGCAGCGTGCCGTCCAGGCCGAAGCGGCCCGCGTGCCAGAGCCCCGCGTCCAGCAGCTCCGGCGCGAGCGGGGAGCAGGGCTCGCCGGCCTCCGCCCGCTCGAGGCCCGAGCGCACGAGCGCGCGGCAGATCCCCGCGAGCAGCACCGAGTCGGCGGCGTCGAGCTGTGCGTCCGCCACCCGGATCTCGAGCGTCGGGTAGCGCGACGACAGGCGCGCCTGCCAGGCGATCGCCTCGCGGTCCACGCTCGAGCCGAGCCCGATCAGCGCGCGCTCGCGGCGGTCGTAGTCGTCCGCGCCGGTGAAGAGGGCGGGCAGCCGGCCGTCGACCAGCGCCGCAGCGCCACGCTCCGCCAGCTCCCGAACCCCGAGTCGGCCTCGCCCTGGAACGGCGAGTTGACCGAGAGCGCGAGCAGCGTCGGCAGCCAGACCCGGAGCCGGTTGAGGGCGGCGGCTCCCGCGTCGCGGTTCGGCACCTCGACGTGCACGTGCAGCGCCTGAATGCGGTGCCCCTCGAGCGGCGCCCCCATCCGCTCGCCGACCTCCCGGTAGCGCGGCTCGGGCGACAGCGCGGGCGCGCCCCCGGAGGAGAAGGGGACGCCGACACCCGCGGCCAGCGCGTCGAACTCCGCCGCGGTCGCTGCGAGGCGCGAGCGGAACGACGAGAGGCACTCGTGCGCCTGCGCGAGGCTCCGCAGCACCGGCGAGGTGAACTCGAGCTGGCAGGCGAGGAACTCGCGGCCCACGCAACCGCCGAAGTTCGGATCGCCGAAGAACTCGGAGTAGACCGCGTTGCCCAGGTCCAGCGGTCGGAGCCCCGCGGCGTCCAGCAGGACGAACTCCTCCTCGATCCCGAAGCCGAGCATGGCTGCCTCCCGATCCCCGGTCCCCCGCGACCTCGTCGTCGCTCGAGGGGTCCGATGACGCGACGCTAAGCGAGCCCGAACGGTGTCGGGGAGGGCCTTGACGAACCCCCGCGCACGCGGTCCAGGACGTTCCGCGCCCTCGGCGCAAGGGGGTGGCGACGAAGTATGGTCCGCCTAAGCTCGATGGAATGACCGGTTCGCACGACACCCCCGACACCGCGCACCTCCGCCCGGTCGGGCTCGACGACGCCACCGTCGCCGCACTGGGCAAGCTGTCCGAGGCCCTCGAGACCGTCGAGCACGCCCGCGGCCTGCTCTACGGGTTCCACCGCCTCACCGGCGCCGCCGACCTCGCGCTCGGCGAGGCGGTCGAGGCGTTCCGGGAGGCGGGGCACCCAGGAGTGGCCGACAGGCTCGAGTCGGAGCTGGTCGGCCGCAACGTCATCGAGGGTCGATGGACCTTCCAGATCGTCGAGGACTACGACGACACCTACTACTCGGCGTTCCGCGAGCAGGAGCGCGCCGCCCGCGACGAGCTCGCCGACGGGCGCCGCCACCTCTTCGAGTCCGAGATGAAGGAGGACCGCCGCACGGCGGGCCGCCGCCACCACGAGTCCCGACCGGAACGCGGATGAACGCCGTCATCCGGATGCACGCCGCCTCGCTGCGCGTCAAGGCCGCGACCCTGGTCGCGCAGGGCGCACCGGGGGCCCCGATCAGGAGGACACGATGAGACGCACGATCCTGAGCATCGACGGACGCCGGTTCCTCCTCTCGCTCGCCCTCGACACCGAGGAGCTCGAGAAGCGCCTCGTGCAGGCCGTGCGCGATCACGGCGACATGGTGAGCTTCACCGTCGCCGGCGAGCGCGAGGTCTGCGTCCTCGTCTCCCCCGGGGTGGCCGTGATCCTCGAGCACGAGGACGTGCCGGCCGAAGACCCGGACGCCGAGGACGCGCCCTTCCACTACGACGACGTCGAGTACCTGAGCTAGGACTCGGAACCCACCGCCCCGCGAGGCTCAGACCGCGCCCGCGAGGGCCCACAGGTGGTACGCCGCGTGCGCCCGGTGCGGACGCCAGCGCTCCGACTCCGCATCGGCCGCCGCCGTCGAGACGCCGCCGAGCGCCCGCCGCAGCACGAGATCGCCCGCCGGGAAGGCATCGGGATCGCCGAGCAGGCGCAGCGCGAGGTAGTCCGCCGTCCACGGACCGATGCCGGAGATCGCGAGCAGGAGGCGCCGCTGCTCGGGCAGATCACCGGCGGCGTCGAGCACCAGGCCGTCGGCGAACGCGGCCGCGACGGCGCGGACGGTGCGGGCGCGGGCGTTCGTCACTCCGATCGCCGCCCGCAGCTCCTCGAGGGGCACGGCGAGCAGCTCGACGGGGGACGGGAACAGCCGCAGTCCCGCAGGGCCCGAGCCGCCGAACGCCGCCACCGCCCGTCCGGCGAAGGTGCGCGCCGCCGCGACCGACACCTGCTGCCCGAGCACCGACGCCACAGCGGCCTCGAACGGCTCCGGATAGCGGATCGCGCGCAGACCGGGCCGCGCCGCGACGGACGCGGCGAGCCGGGGATCGGCGGACAGCGCCGCTCCGATCGCCTCGACGTCGGAGTCGAGATCGAGCCAGGCGCGCACCCGGACCGCGACCCGGTCGATCGCATCGCCGTCCGCCGTCACGAGCGCTCCCGCCTCCGTCAGCTCGAGGACGACGTGGCGCGGTCGCCCGTCGACGACGAGCAGGCGCTCGAGCCGGCGACCGCCCTCGGCCACCCGCTCGGCACCGGGGACCGCGTGGTTGCGGAGGAGGCTCGCGGTGGCCGCGAGGTCGACGGGCCCGTCCGCCCGGAGCTCCACCGTGCGCGTCTCGCTCAGGGGGATCAGCACCACCTTGCCGCCCGCGCGGCCCGACGCGACCAGCTCGAGCGCGGCGGCCGCCTGAACGAGCGGGAAGGACGGACCGAGGACGACCTCGAGCTCGCCGCGACCGGCGGCCTCGACGAGGGGCTCCCGGGCGGAGTCGCGCAGCGCGGTGCCGGGGTCGGCCCCCGCTCCCCACCCAGCCGCAGCACGCCGCCGAGCCGCTCGGCGTGCTCGAAGCCGGCGATGGTGGCGATGCGGGAGCGGTCGGCGACGACGGCGACCGAGACGTCGAGCGCCTCGTCGGTGCCGGCCGTGTCGAGCGCGACGTCCACCCCGTCGGGTGCGGCCCCGCGCACGCGCTGCTCGAGGCCCGGCCCGTAGGCCAGGGGTTCGCCGCCGAAGCGCCGCACGACCGGGGCGCCGCGCCCGCTCGCCGTGCCGAGCACGCGGGCCCCGCGCGCGACGGCCAGCTGCACGAGGAGGCTGCCGACGGCTCCGCTCGCCCCGTGCACGAGCACGGTCTCGCCCGCCGCCACCCGGGTGGCCTCGAGCAGGTGCACCGCGGTCGTGCCGGTCAGCAGGAGCCCGGCCGCCGCCTCCCAGCCGAACCCCGCAGGCTTGGGCAGGACGGACGACGCCCTCGCGAGGAGCTCCTCGCTCCAGCCGCCCGAGACGCGGAACGCGACCACTTCGTCGCCGACGCGGAGCGCACCGAGCGGACCGACCGCATCCTCGCCCACGGCCGTGACCACTCCCGAGACCTCGCCGCCCGGGCGGACGGGGGTGCGGCCCCGCCCGAACACCCCGGAGAGCAGCTTCGCGTCGGAGGGGTTCACCCCCGCGGCGCGCCCGGATCCGGACGGACCCCGGCCCGGGCTCGCCGAGCTCGACCTCGGCCGGGCGCAGCGACGCGATCGAGTACTCGTCGGCGAGCATCTGCAGAACCATGCCGTCCCCCTCCGGGATCGTGCTCGGGGTCCGAGCAGGGCCGACGCTAGCACCGGCGACCGACACCGGAGCAGCCGGTTCCCGTCGGTCCGAGAACGCGCGTTCTGACGACGCGTACCATGGGACGATGCCCGCGACCACGACAGCCGACGCCCTCCCGGCGTCCCCGACCCCGGGTGGGGCGGTGCCCGTCCCCACCCCCCGCGAGGCGATCCTGGCGGCGGCGGACCGTCTCTACTACGCGCGCGGGATCCTGTCGGTCGGCATGGACGAGCTGCGCACCGCGGCCGGCGTCTCGCTCAAGCGGCTCTACTCCGAGTTCCCCAGCAAGGAGGCCGTCGTCGTCGCCGTCCTGCACGGCCGTCACGCCGGATGGACCGCCGGGGTGACCGCCCGCGTGGCCGGGGTCGAGGGGGCCCGCGAGAAGCTCCTCGCCATCTACGACTTCCTCTTCGACTGGTTCTCGGAGGACACGTTCCGCGGCTGCGGGTTCATCAACGCCTTCGGCGAGCTCGGCTCGTCGAACCCCGCCGTCGCCGAGCTCGCGCGCGAGCACAAGGCCGTGTTCCAGCGCTTCCTCGCCGAGCTGGCCGAGCAGATCGGAGGCGACGCCGAGCTCGCCGCGCAGCTCGCGATCCTCGCCGAGGGCGCGCAGACCACCGCGGCGATCGCCGGCACGCCCGAGTCCGCGCTGCACGCCCGACGGGCCGCAGAGATCCTGATCGACGCGGTCTCGCGCCGGACCGCCTGAGGGCGGCTACGCCTCGCCGCCGCCGGGCGGCCCGACCACGAGCAGCGCCGTGAACACGACGGCGACGGCCGCGAGCACCAGCGCACCCGCGAGCACCGGTCGGACGAGAGCCCAGCGCAGCAGCCGGCTCGCGAGGCGGTGATCGCGCGGATCGTCCCCGGCGGCCCGGCGCCACTCCCCCTCGAGCAGACCGCGTCGCTCGAAGCCGCGCTCGAGCGGGACGGTCGCGTACGGGACCACCGCGCTGGCGAGCGCGAGCACCGTCGCCGCGATCGACCAGCGCTGGTTGACCGAGAGGACGAGCGCCGCCGCGCCGTACGCGAGGAAGGCGAAGCCGTGGATCGGGCCGGCGACGCTGACGGGCCAGTCGCCGACTCCGACGGCGTACTTCAGCAGCATGCCGGCGATCAGGAGGGTCCAGGTCACCGCCTCGACGACGGACAGGACGCGGAAGAGTCGACGGGGGCTCATGGCCGGGAGACTACGTCACCGCCGCTCCGGAAGCCCTGAGGGAGCGCGATGCGGGCGGAGGGGGACGGAGCGTCCGGTCAGTCGAGGACGCCCGTGAGCGAGAGCGCCGAGAGCGCGCCGACCGCCAGCGTCGCGACGGTCGCGAGCAGCCCGTGCAGCCGCATCCGCGCGGGAGCGGTCGGGCCGGCGCCGTGCAGGCCGCTCCAGAGCCGCTCCGCCACGGTCGCGGCCGAGGGGCGCTCCTCCGGGTCGAGCGCGGTCATCGCGGCGAGCAGAGCGCGCCAGCGCTCGGGGAGCCCGGCGGGCAGGACCGGGGCGTGGTGCATCCGCTGCAGGGAGATCTCGAGGGTCGTGCCCTCGTAGGCCCGCTTCCCCGTCAGGGCCTCGAGCAGCACGAGGCCGAGCGAGTAGACGTCGGAGGACGGCCCGACGGGCCCCGCGCCCACGCTCTCGGGGCTGAGGTACCCGGCGGTCCCGACGAGCAGGTCCGGACGGGTGAGGCGCGCGTCGTCGACGGAGCGCGCGATGCCGAAGTCGCTGAGCTTGGCATCGCGGGAGGGAGGAGCCGGCCGGCACCGGACGCGATCGCACGAGCACGTTCTCGGGCTTCACGTCGCGGTGCAGCACATCGCGGGCGTGCAGGTGGGCGAGCGCGTCGGCGACCTGAGCGCCGACCTCGGCGATCATCCGCTCGTCACGCGACGAGAACCACGCAGCGGCCGGGTCGGCGGGATCGAAGTACTCGAGGACGAGGTAGGACAGCTCCCCCTCCTCCTGGGCGATCTCGCCCTGATCGAGGATCTCGACGACGCTGGAGTGGCGGGAGTCGATGAGCATGCGGATCTCGCGCTCGCGGCGGGCCCGCTCGTTCGGGGTGTCGGCGACGGCGCGGTGCACCTTGACCGCGACGGGCCGGGCGAGGCGCAGATCGCGAGCGCGGTAGACGCTCGCGCTGCCTCCCTCGCCGATGCGCTCGAGCACGAGGTAGCGGCCGGACAGGGTCGCTCCGAGGAGCGGATCGACGGAGGTCCCGGCGGGGAGGAGGTCGAGCTCGTCGATCACGCCGCATCACCCCCTGAATATCGCTAGCTCGTCTAACTAGCTACGAGAGTTCTATCGGAGGGGACGTCGCCGCACAAGCCGGTGGGACGGGGTTTGGCATCACTAGATGTTCTTGCTACATGACTGTCTAGACTGTCCTGCATGGACGACGTCGCGACCACTCGACCCGGAGCCTTCTGGTTCCCGGGTGAGTCGAGCGAGCCCGGTGCGGTCGAGGTGCTCGCCGCGATGAGGGCGTTCCGCACGGCCGAGACCGCGATGCGCCGCCGCACGCGCGGGTCGATGGGGATGGGCGAGAACGACCTCCTCGCCGTCCAGTTCCTCATGCGCCGCCAGCAGACGGGTCAGCACGTCAGCCCGAAGGACCTCGCGGCCTACCTCGGCATCTCCTCCGCCTCCACCACGGTCCTGATCGACCGCCTCGTGAAGAGCGGTCACGTGGTGCGCCAGCCGCATCCGAGCGACCGCCGGGCCATCCGCATCGTCGCCACGCCGACCTCCCACCGCGAGGTGCGCGAGACGCTCGACGAGATGCACCGCCGGATGCTCGAAGCGGCCGAGCAGCTCGACCCCGTCGAGGCCCGCACGGTGATCCGCTTCCTCTCGACGATGCGCGACATCGTGGAGAACCCGGCCGAGACCGCCGACATCGCGTTCGCGGACCAGGCGTTCGCGGACGAGCTCGTCGAGAGCGCTCCGGAGCGCCGCCGCGCCTGACGCGCGGCCCGTCCGGGCTTCCGGCGACGCCTTCGTCACCCCTCGCCATCCGTTCACCTGCGGTGGCTACCGTGTCGCTGAGCCGACGGCAAGGACTGGCGCACGCCGCTCGCCGTGGAGCGTGTAGTGCGGGTCGCGCCGAGGGTCAATCCCCCGAGCAGAAGTAACTAGCTTGACTAGTAGGAAGTCCGTCTAGCGATATGCTGATCGGACCGCATCCACTCGTCTGATCGGAGAAGATCATGGGCAACATCCTCTACGGCACCCCTCCCGCCTCGATCGAGGTCGAGGACCGGGCTCTCGCCCATCTCCAGATCGTCATCATCAACAAGTTCCGCCGCGACGAGCGCTTCCTGCTGACCCTGGACGCCTCCCCCCAGGCCGGCACCGGCCGCCGCGGCGTGTGGATGCACCCGACCATCCCGATCCAGTTCGAGTTCAAGGGCAGCCGCCAGCCCACCATCAACCCCGAGTGGGTCGAGGCGCTCATGGAGCGCGCGAACAGCGGAGCGGGGCTGCGCATCGTCCCCGAGCCGGCGTCGCAGGCCGCCGTGCCGCTGCGTCGGGCCGAGTCCGCCGCCTGATCCGCCCCGGCACCCGGATCGATCGGCTCCCGATCGAGCATCCGATCCGGACGACCTCCTTCGAAGGCCCGATCCCCAGCGGGGACGGGCCTTCGGTGCGTTCGAGACCGACGATCGTCGGTCTGAACGGCCACCCCGCAAGTGGTTGACATTCCGCGCCAGAACCCAGATACGCCCCCTACACTGCGAGGGCGGTGCGGAGGGCGTTCCGGCGGGCTCGCCCCCGAGCCGCACGCATGACCGACCGCTGGTCGCCGGGTCCCCCCTGCCCGCGACCAGCGGTCGGGTGCGAGGCGCACCCGAAGCGCCGCGGACAGGTCCGCCACCCCCAGGAGCCGGCGACAATGACCATCGAGATCTCACCCTGCAGCGAGGAGCGCGTCGAGCCCCTCGATCCCTCCGACGGCGTCGACGTCCGTGCCGACGGCAGCAGCGGAGCGACGGCCGACGACTCCCGCGACCCCGGCGCCGCCCACGCCGAGGTCCTCCCCGGAGCCGTCTTCACCGCCGTCGTGACCGGCGGTCTCGAGCAGTGGCGCGTCGTCGCCGTCCTCGGCATCCGGGTCCTCGCGGAGCGCCTCGAGGGCTCCGAGCGCCGCAGCTTCACCCTCCGCTTCGTGCGCTACCGGCTCGCGCTCCCCGCCGACGAGCAGGAGCCCCGTCAGCGGGGAGCGGGCCGCCGGAGCGCCTAGGGCCTGCTGAACAGGCCCCGACGCCTCCTGAGGGCGGTCCTCACGCCTCGAGCGCCGGCTCCGGCCGGGCCGTGCGCCCGAGTCGCGCGAACAGGCGGTCGAACACCGCGCGGCGGTCGAACCGCAGCGCGTACTCGCGGGCGGCGACGGCCAGTCGGGCGCGCTCGGAGTCGTCGAGCTCGAGGATCGCGTGGTCCAGGAGCGACGCGATCGCGTCCGGATCCTCCACCGGGACGACGAAGGCGTGCTCGCCGATCGCCTCCCCGATCCCGCCGGTGAGGGTCGTGATGACGGGACCGCCCCCGGCGAGCATCTTCTCGGCGAGCGCGATGCCGAACGTCTCGACGAACTCGGGCCGGGGCTTGCTCGGCAGCACGAACGCCGAGCAGCCGGCCATCAGGTAGGGCTTCTCGGCGTCTCCGACGTCGTCGAGGAACCGGATGCGGTGCGCCAGCGGCGAGGCGGCCGCGATCCGGCGCAGCTCCGACTCCTGAGGGCCGCGCCCCGCGATGACGAGCTCGTGCTGCTCGTGGACGCGGCTGCGCTCGTAGCCGGCGATGAGGTCCTCGACGCCCTTGGCCTCGGTGAGGCGCGAGAGGAAGAGCACGTAGCCGTCCCGGCGGAGCCCGCGTGCCCGGATCAGGTCGTCGAGGGCGACCGGATCGAGGTCGGAGTAGGCGTCGGAGTCGATCGCCGGGTACGAGATCGCGATGCGGGACCGGCACTGCTCGGCGAAGCGCGTGCCGTGCACGGCGTCGATCTGCTCGGCCTCCTCGACGACGAGGTCGCGGGTGTACTCCGAGACGGCGACGCAGTGGTCCTGCGAGAGATAGGAGGCGAAGATGTGGGCGGCGGCGCCCAGACGCCCCTCCTCGACCGCGCGGCGGACGACGTTCGTGACGTCGGAGCCCACCGCCTCGGCGATGGTGGTGACGTTCACGGGCAGCCCGCTGCTCCAGGCGGCGCGGAGGGCGTCGGACACCGCGATCGTGTGCGGGCTGAGGTAGAGCGACAGGCAGACCGTCGGCACCCCGTCGGTGAACAGCTCGATGAGGCGGCCGATCATGCCGGCGAGGTAGCGGCCGTCCGGCACCTTGTAGTCGCCGACCGGTGCCGGCCGCTCCACGATGATGCCCTCGCTGTAGGGCAGGACCGCGTCCAGCGGCTTCAGCGGCAGACCCGCCGCCTCGGAGTCGCTCGATCGGCCAGGTGACGATGCGGACCTCGTCGAAGCCGCGCTCGAGCGCCGTCTCGGCGAGATTGCGCGCCTCGACCGAGTGCCCGCAGATCACGGGATCCGCCCGGACGACGATCACGAGCCGATTCTGCACGGTGCTCGCGTGAGTGCTCTGGTCCATGGTCTCCTCCTAGGGCTGGGTGGTGCTGGTGGTCGTGGCGGCGGGCCGCGCGGGATGCGACGGCGGCCGGTGCTCCGGGGCATTCGCCCACTCCGACGGCTCGGGTCCGAGGTGCAGGGTGAGCTCGCCCCCGCGGTGCAGCTCGGCCGCGCTGATAGCGCTCGACACGAGGGGTGCGCCGTTGAACTCGGCCGACTGCACGTACTGCACCGCTCCACCGGGCACGGGCTCGACGAAGCCGGTGGTGCGGATCTCGAGGTCGGCCCCGCCGACGGCGACCGAGACCCGGGAGAACGCCGGTGCGTTCACCAGGACGAGTCCCTGCCCGGCGACCGGGAACAGCCCCAGGCTCGCCCAGACGTACCAGGAGCTCAGCCCGCCGGAGTCGTCGTTGCCGGGCAGCCCGCCGCGGCCGGTGCCGAAGCGCTGGTGCAGCACGCCCTGCACGATCTCGGCCGTGCGGTCGGGCCGGCCCGCGTAGTGGTACGCCCAGGGAGCGTCCATGTCGGGCTCGTTGTTGAGGCCCTCGAAGCGCCCGAGCGCGGCTCCCTCCGCCATCTCGGCGCGAGCGGGGCGCAGCCCGGGCTGCGTCACCGGCTCGGCGCCGTAGCCGAAGAACTCGTCGAGCTGCGCGACGAACGCGTCGTCGCCTCCGCTCAGCGCGATGCGGCCCGCCATGTCGTGCAGCAGACGGAAGGAGTAGTTGTGGCGCGTGCCCTCGTAGTAGGTGGAGTCCTTGAGCAGCCCGGTGCGGAGGTCGAAGGCGTTCACCCACTGCGCGGCGCGCTCCTCGAGCTGCTCCGCGAGCACCCGGTCGCCGACGTGGCGCGCCACGACGGCCGTGCACCAGTAGCCGTGGGCCAGGTCGAGGGTGTGGCTGATCGGATGCGCCTCGCCGGCCGCGAGGAACTCCTCGCCGTAGGTGCGCTTGAGGTCCTCCGCCATGTGCACGAGCGCCGCGTCCCAGTCGATGCCGGGCAGGCCCAGTCGGCAGAGGTCGGCGAGGAAGGTGTGCGCCAGGGCGCTGCCCTGCCGCGAGAAGCGGTCGCTGCCCTTGGCCATCCGGTAGCCGATCGGGAAGTTGCCCTCCTCCTCGCAGATGGTGAGCAGCGCCGCTCCGATCTCGACCGCACGCTCCGGGATCAGGGCGGTGAGCAGAGGCAGCTGGGTGCGGTAGATGTCCCACATGGTGCTGATGTCGAAGACGAAGGGGCCGTCGGTCGGCCAGAACGGGCTCTCGGAGGGGGCGAGGCACGGCTTGATCAGCGAGTGGTACAGCGCGGTCGAGAAGACGGTCTCGCGGTCGACGGACGGGGTGTCGACGGCGATCCGGCGCAGGTGCTTCCGCCACGTCTTGCGGGTGCGGTCGCGGCGCTGGTCGAAGCCGGTGCCGGTGGGCGGCACGTCGCGATGCAGGTTCTCGCGGGCGCGCTCGGTCCCGCGGAGCGAGAAGCCCATCCGGAGCTCGACGGTCGTGCCGGGCTCGCTCGGCCCCGCCCACATCAGGCCGAACGGGCGGAGGGTGGTCGGGCGGATGTGGTCGAAGTCGAGCCGGGTGCCGCCCGGCATGAGCCGCCGGTCGTACCAGAGCATCTGGCGCCAGTGCAGTGCGTCGCACTCGAGGTGCACCGCGAGGGCGCGCCCTCCATCACGACCTCGCCGCTCGCGACGCCGGGCGAGATCGACCGCAGCTGCGCGCGCAGCGGCACGGTCGCTCCGCTCGGGATGGCGAGGCCGCCGAGCGAGAGGTCGACGACGACGCGGGCGCTGCGGTGGCGCGGGAACGTGTAGCGGTGCACGGCCGAGGCGGGGCCGACGGTCAGCTCGGCGCGGACCCCGGAGGAGAGGGTCGCCGCGTAGTAGCCGGGCTCGGCGACCTCGTCGACGACGTCCCAGCTGCGGCCGAGCTCGTCGAGCGGCTCGATCATGGGCGTGACGCGGAGGTAGTTGTAGTACTTCCGGATCGCCCCGGTGCCCGACTGCTGGAAGTGCGTGAAGCCCGAGGCCTCGATGCCCTCGCGGATGAGCGGGGGCACGCCCTCGAGCGCCAGGTCGTAGCGTCCGTATCCGGTCGGGTAGGCGCCCGAGTAGGAGCAGGCCGAGACCATGCCGAGCGGGTACGTCGCTCCGGGGTGCGTGTTGCCGATCAGCGGCTTGGGCGACCACCAGGTCGCGGCGAGACCGGTGGGCTCGGCGAGCGCCGTCGCCTCCGTGCCGATGAACGGGTCGACCCGCTCGATCATGCTCCGCTCACCGCCGCCGCCATGCCGTGACGCTAGGTGCGGTCGGTGTCATCGGGGTGACGGGGAGGCGACGGGACGGCGACGGTCGGGAGGACGGGGAGGGTGCGCGGGGGCTCGCCCTACGGGATCAGCTTCTCCCGCGCGGTAGCGGTCGAACAGCGCGGTGAAGGAGTCGGCGGTGCGGTGGTGCAGCGTGAATCCGGCGAGGCGGGACTTGCTGATGTCGGTCACGACCTCGATCTCGCGGCCGAGGTCGGCGTCGGTGTGCCACCAGGACGCGACACGGCCGAGGTCGGGCTCGATCAGGCCGTGCTGCTCGACCAGGCGCTGCCAGACGGGCTGCGCGTCGGCCATCTGCTGCTCGAGCGGCTGCGGCTCCTCCCCCGGGCCCACCGGCTCGACGCCGAAGTGCTCGGCGAGGCGCGTCCACATCCAGCGCCAGCGGAAGACGTCGCCGTTGACCACGTTGAAGGCCTCGTCGCGACCAGCCTCGGACGTCGAGGCCCAGACCATCTGCGCGGCGAGCACGGTGGCGTCCGTCATGTCGGTGAGGCCGTTCCACTGGGTGAGCGAGCCCGGGAACACGAAGGGCCGGCCGAGCTCGCGCTGGATCGAGGCGTAGACCGCGAGGGTCAGGCCCATGTTCATGGCGTTGCCGACCGCGTGGCCGATCACGGTGTGCGAGCGGTGCACCGACCAGGTGAAGCCCGCGCGCTCGGCGGCGGCGAAGAGCTCGTCCTCCTGCGCGTAGTAGAAGTTCGGGGCGTCCAGCCGCTCCTCCTCCTCGTGGAAGGGGGTGTCGGGCATCGCGCCCTGGCCGTACGCCTCGAACGGGCCGAGGTAGTGCTTGAGCCCGGTGACCAGGGCGACGTGCTCGAGCGGAGCGTGCGCCAGCGCGGCGAGGAGGTCGCGGACCATGCCGGCGTTGACGGCGATGTTCTCCTCCTCCGTCTCCTGGCGCGACCAGGCGGTGAAGTAGACGTGCGTCGGCCGCTCGTCGGCGAGCACGCGGGCGAGGTCGTCGGCCGAGCGCAGGTCGGCCGCGAGCGGGCGGACGCCGGGACGCTCGGCGATCGGCCGGCGCGAGAGGGCGGTGACGGGCCGGCCCTGCTCGGTGAGCAGATCGACGAGGGCGGATCCGGCGATGCCGGTCGCGCCGACCACGAGGGCGCGGCGGTCGGAGTCGGCGGGAGCGGAGTGTGCGGGGGACGGGTGCGTCGAAGTCATCCCCTGTGCCAACACCGAGCGTCGCCAGGCATTCCCCGGTCCAGCTCTCCTCCCCAGCCGCCCGACTTCCCCGCACTCCCCGTAACACCTGGACACAGAGCCCGCCGCGTCGCGCCCGGCGGCTACCGTCGCTCCCGTGCCGCCGCCTCCGGCGCGCCGTTCGAGAGGAGCCGACCATGTCCGTCGCCACCGCCGCCGCGCCCACCGCCACCGCCGCCGCACCTGCCCCGGCCGTCGGGACCGTGCCCTACGACGAGCTCGCCGCGCGCTTCCGCCCGCTCTTCGCCGAGATCGCGGCGGGCGCCTCCGCCCGCGAGCGCGACCACGTGCTGCCGGCCGAGCAGATCCGGGCGCTGGCCGCGGCCGGCTTCGGCGCTGTGCGGGTGCCGATCGAGAACGGCGGAGCAGGGCGACCCTCCCCCAGCTCTTCCGGCTGCTGACCGAGCTCGCCTCGGCCGACTCGAACATCCCGCAGGCCCTGCGCGGGCACTTCGCGCTCGTCGAGGACCGCCTCGTCGCCACCGACGGCACGCGCGAGCGCTGGCTCCAGCGCTTCGTCGACGGCGAGATCGGCGGCAACGCGTGGACCGAGGTCGGCACCGTCGCCATCGGCGACGTGAACACCAAGGTCAGCCCGATCGAGGGCGATGCCGAGCGCTTCCTCGTGAACGGCACCAAGTACTACTCGACCGGCAGTATCTTCGCCGACTGGATCGACGTCTTCGCCCAGCGCTCCGACACCGGCGCGACGGTCATCGCGATCGTCGACGCCCGTCAGGGCGGAGTGACGCACGCCGACGACTGGGACGGCTTCGGTCAGCGCACCACGGGCTCCGGCACCAGCACCTTCGTCGACGCCGTGGTCGCGGCCGAGGACGTCGTCGACTTCGGCACCCGGTTCCGCTACCAGACCGCGTTCTACCAGGCCGTGCTGCTGTCGGTGCTGGCCGGATCCATCGCCGCCGCCGAGCGCGAGCTCGCCGAGGCGGTGCGCGGCCGCACCCGCATCTACTCGCACGGCAACGCCGACTCGTACGCCGCCGATCCGCAGATCCTGCAGGTCGTCGGGCAGGTCTCGGCCGCCGCGTACGCCGGCTCGGCGATCGTCGAGAAGGCCGCGCAGGCCCTGCAGCTCGCCTACGAGGCCGCGTCCGGAGAGGACGTCGTCGAGGAGGAGCGGCTGAACGACCTCGCCGAGCTCGAGTCGGCGCAGGCGCAGATCGTGCTGACCCAGCTCGCGACCCGCGCGACGTCCGACGTGTTCGACGCGCTCGGCGCCTCCGGAGTGAGCACGACGAAGAACCTCGATCGGCACTGGCGCAACGCCCGCACCGCCGCGAGCCACAATCCGTGGGTCTTCAAGGCGCGGATCGTCGGCGACCACTCGGTGACCGGTGCGCTCCCTCCGCGGGTCTGGTCGATCGGAGCGGGCCCCGGGCGTCGCGCGTAGCGGGGGATCCCGCCGCCCCGACTAGCGCCCGGCTCAGCGAGAGGTCAACCCGCTGGAGGTGCTCGCGGCGCCCCTTCTAGGGTGCGAGCACCGGAGACGAGGCGCCACGGGGGGACCGCGCACGTCTCTCTCCGTCCTCGCTCCCGACGACGGAAGGGCCGCTCCGCCATGCCTCGAACCACACCGCACAGCACACCCAGCAGCACGCTGCGCAGCACGCGGCAGGACACCGGGAGCCGGGGTCCGGCCGCGCCTCCGGCGTCGAGGACCGGACGCCTGCTCGGCGTCGGACTCCTCGCCCTCCTCCTCGTCGCCGGGCCCCTCGCGGCCCCGCCCGCGGCCGCCGCGGACGCCACGGTCCCGGTCGTCAGGATCACATCCCCCGCCTCGGGCAGCACGGTGTCGGGGCCGGCCACCCTCGTCGCGACGGCGACGGACGACGTCGGCGTCGCCTCCGTCTCGTTCTGGTCCGGCAGCACGCGCGTCGGCGACGGCGCGAAGCGCTCGGACGGCCGCTGGGCCCTCACCGCCGACACCCGCGCCTGGCGCGACGCGACCTACACCGTGACCGCCCGCGCTGGGGACGCCGCGGGGAACACCGGGACCAGTGCGGGGGTGCGCCTCATCGTGCGGAACGCGGGGGGCGCGACTCCGACGCCGACGGCGACTCCGACTCCGAGTGCCACCGCCACTGCGGCGCCCCCGCCGACGCCCACTGCGACTCCCACCCCGACCGCCGCGCCGACCTCCGCACCCACCCCGGCTCCGACACCTCCTCCGACGACCGCGCCCACTCCGACCCCCACCACGGTCCCCAGCCCCTCCGGCGTCCCCGTCGGCGTGCCCGCGCCGATCGCGCAGTGGGACTTCACCGAGTCGGCCGCCCCGTTCCGCACCACCGCGGCTGACCTGCCGCTCGCGCAGGCCGGGCGGACGGCCGCCACCCGTGTCGCGACTCCCTGGGGCACGGGCCTCTCGCTCACGGGCTCCAGCTACCTGCGCCTGCCGGCCGCTTCGACCGGCAGGCTCACGATCGGCGCGTCGAAGAACACGGTCACGGTCGCCGCGTGGGTGCGGGCCACCGACACCGACACGGGCTTCGTCGCCGGCTCGTGGACCGAGGACGCGAACCAGCCGCGCCGCTCCTACGGCCTGTTCTACGACCTCGGGACCTACGGCGGTGCCGACCGGGCCAACTTCCACGTCTCGCGATCGGGCGGGCCGACCCCGGGGTACCCCTACTCCCGCGATTACTCCGCCTCGGGCACGAGAATGACGCGCTCCGTCTGGCAGCTGCACGTCGGCACCTACGACGGCGCGCAGGCGGTCTCGTACCTCGACGGCGTCGCGACCGCCTACCCGAGGTACACCGACACGCTCCGCAACACGTACGCGAAGAACCCCTACCTGTTCCCGCACGGGCTGAACCCGGTCGCGGGCGACTTCACGGTCGGAGGCGTCCAGCTCACGGGCAAGGCCGGCAACTTCGCCCGCGGCACCGTCGCCAAGGTGCGCGTGTGGGACCGGACGCTGACGGCCGGCGAGGTGAAGGCTCTCTACGACGCCGAGAGCGCAGCGCTGCGCTGAGGGTGCTCGGCGTCCTCGCGCGGTGACGCGTCACAGCCCGGGCAGCGGGTAGCGTCGGGGGGTGAGACTTCCGTGGCAGAACCGGGGCGAGCGCGAGAGGCTTCCGCGCGACGTCCTGGTCCTCGGGATCGTCGCGTTCTTCGTGATGCTGGGCTTCGGCGTCGTCGTCCCCGTGCTGCCCGTCTACGTCCGCAGCTTCGGCGTCGGCTACGTGGAGGTCGGCGCGGTCGTGTCGGCGTTCGCGCTGATGCGGCTGGTCGCGAACCCGTTCGTCGGGCCGCTCGTCGACCGGCTCGGCGAGCGCGTGGTGCTCGCGACGGGCATCGGCATCGTGGCGCTGTCGAGCGCGCTGGTGGGGCTCGCCGGCGACTACCTGCACCTGCTGCTGCTGCGCGGGGCGGGCGGGATCGGCTCGGCGATGTTCTCGGTCGCGGCGATGACGCTCCTCCTGCGCACGGCGGCACCGGAGCGGCGCGGGCGCTCGATCGGCTTCTACCAGGGCGGGTTCCTGCTCGGCGGCATGGCGGGCCCCGCGGTCGGAGGCGTGCTGACCGCGATCTCGCTGACCGCTCCCTTCTTCTTCTACGCGGGCACGCTCGCCGTCGCGGGGCTGGTCGGACTGGTGCTGCTGCGCCGCCCCGAGCGGGACGCGGCGGCGGGGACGGCCGCGGTCGTCCGGCCGATGCGCGAGGTCGTGCGGGACCGCCGCTACCAGAGCGCCGTGCTCGCGAACTTCGCGCTCGGCTGGTCGGCGATGGGCGTGCGGGCCACTCTCGTGCCGGTGCTGGTGGTCGAGGGCCTCGGCGACGACCCGGCCTGGACGGGCATCGCCTTCGCGATCGCGGCCGTCGTGCAGACCGTGGCGCTCGCTCCGGCCGGCCGCTTCGTCGACACGGTGGGTCGCCGGCCCGCACTGATCGGCGGCTTCGCCGTCGCGGCGCTGGCGATGCTCGCGATGCCGCTCGTCTCGGAGCTGTGGCTGCTCGTGGTGCTGCTCTGCCTCTACGGAGCGGCGGCCGCGTTCATGGGGACGGCGCCGGGCGCCCTCGTCGGCGACGCGGCGGGCGATCGCGGCGGACGGCCGGTCTCGGTGTTCCAGGCGGCCTCGGACCTCGGCGGCGTCATCGGCCCGCTGCTCGCCGGCCTGCTGGCGGACACGGCCTCGCCGACCGCCGCCTTCGGGTCGGCCTTCGTGCTGCTGGGACTGACCGCGCTCGTCGGGCTGCGGATCCCGCGCCGGGGTCCCGCCCTCTAGCTGTTGCGCCCGCGCGCGTCCACGGGCCACGCGTCGGCGCCCCCGTCGGCGAGCAGCACCCGGTACTCGTCGGCCAGGTTCACCGCGACGCAGACGTGGTTCGGGGCGATGCGGACCCGCGAGCCGAGCGGCAGGTCGATCCCGGTGATCGTGGCGTGGTGCTCCGAGAGCACCGTGACGCGCGCCTCCGGGTGCTCGGGCAGCCGCCCGAAGCCGCTCGAGACGGCCCCGCGATCGGAGGAGAGGACCTTGCTGCCCGCGTCGGCGATCAGCCGGCCGTCGTGCCGCGAGACGATCGTGGCGAGGACCGTGACGGCGATCGACTCCGGTCCGATCGTGCCCATCTCCCACTGCTGGGCGTCGCCGAGCGATGAGACCCCCGGGCGCAACTCCGTGAGGACTCCCGCGTCGGCGAAGTCGGCGGACGGAGTGGAGCCCCCGCTGATGACCCGCGCCGTGACGCCGACGGAGGCGAGGGACGCGGCGGCAGCGGCGAGCGCCTCCGCCTCGTCGCGGGCGGCGGCGGCCCGCGCGTCGAGCGCGTAGCTGTGGCCCGGGAAGGTGAAGACGCCGACCACGTCGAGTCCGGCGGCGACGGCGGCGGCCGCGACCTCGCCCGCCTCGTCGGCCGGCACCCCGCTGCGGTGGTGGCCCGAGTCGATCTCGACGACGACCTCGAGGCGCCCGCGCTCGTCCACCGGGATCGCCGCGGCGGCGCGCTCGGCCGAGGCGGCGGAGTCGACCCCGATACGCACGCGCGCGGTGCGCAGGACCCGGCGCAGCCGTCCGGCCCGCTCGGTGTCGAGCCACAGCGGGTACGCGATGAACAGGTCGTCGCAGCCGCCCGCGGCGAAGACCTCCGCCTCGGACACCGTGGCGACCGTGAGTCCGACCGCCCCCGCGGCCAGCTGACGCCGGGCGATCTCGAGCGACTTGTGCGTCTTGGCGTGCGGGCGCAGCGCCAGCCCGCGGTCACGGGCCCGGGCGGCGGTCGCGGCGATGTTGCGGTCGAGGACCGCCTCGTCGAGCACGAGCGCGGGAGTGACCAGGGAGTCGAGGGAGTCGGAGACCATCTCCCGATCCTGGCAGGGGTGCCGTCCGGGTGCGAGGCGGAGCAGAATGCCGCCATGAGCGCCGCCGCCGTCACCGTCGAGGAGTACCTGTCCGCGTTCCCGCCGGAGCGACGGGAGCGGCTCGAGGAGGTGCGGCGCCTGATCCTCGCCGCGGCGCCCGGGGCCGAGGAGCGGATCCGCTACGGCATGCCGGCCGTGATGCTGGGCGGCCGCTACGCGATCCACTGGGCCGGCTGGAAGACGCACGTGGGACTGCATCCGGTGCCCCGGCTCTCGCCCGAGCTCGAGCACGAGCTCGCGCCGCTGCGCACGGGCAAGGACACGGTCGCGCTGCCCTGGGGGCGCGAGCTGCCGGCGGACCTCGTCTCGCGGGTCGCCGCGGCGATCGTCGAGCTGAGGGAGGACGCCGCCCACCCCCTGCAGTCCCACCCCCTACAGTGAGGACCACCCCGTCGCCGATCGAGAGCCCGCCGCCATGACTCCCGCCCCCGATGCCGACGTCCCCGGGATCCCCGTCCCCGAGACACCCGCTCCCGCGCACGCCGCGACCGCCCGCACCCCCTTCGCCGCCGTCGGTGCCGTGAGCGCGATCCTCCGCACCGAGGGCGCCATCTACGGCACGGTCCTCGCGATCACGCTGATCGCGGTCGGCTGGGACGACGACACCGATCTCGAGGTGCTGCTGTTCCTCCTGGGCTCGGTGAGCGTCTTCTGGCTCGCGCACCTGTACGCGGGCACGCTCGCGCGGCTGCCGGAGGCGGAGCCCGGCGTGCGCACGATCCTCGACGCGGTGCTCGCCACGGCACGGCACTCGATCGGGATGCTCGTGGCCATGGTCGTGCCCGCGGCGCTGCTCGCGCTCGCCCCCCTCGGACTGGTCGAGGAGTGGACCGCCTACTACCTGGCGCTCGGCTCGGGCGTCGCGATCCTGGCCCTTCTGGGCTACCTCACCTCGGCCCGCCGCGGGAGCCCGCCCGGCCGCCGCGTGCTGAGCACCCTCTGCACGATGCTGCTCGGGCTCGTCGTGGTCTGGCTGAGCACGCTGGTGCACTGAGCACGCTGGTGCACTGAGCACGCTGGTGCACTGAGCACGCTGGTGCACTGAGCACGCTGGTGCACTGAGTCCACCCACTGACAGGCTGGGGGCATGACATCGCAGTCCTCGAATTCGAGCTCCCCTCTCCTCCGCCCGTTCGGCCCCTCCGGCGCCTCGGTCACCCGGCTCACGCTCGGCACGTCCTGGAACCCCGAGCGCGTGCGGGACCTCGAGACGGTGCCCGCCCTCGAGCGGGTGCTCGGCTCCTCCGCCGATCGCGCCGTGTCGGTGATCGACACCTCCAACGAGTACGCGCAGGGGCACAGCGAGCGGCTGATCGGCGAGGCGCTGCGGGCGCACGGCGGGGTTCCGGACGGCATCACCGTCGTGACGAAGCTCGACCGCGATCCCGAGACCGGCAGCTACTCGGGCGAGCGGATGCGGCGCAGCCTCGACGAGAGCCGCGAGCGCCTGGGCATGGACGTGCTCCCGCTGCTCTACCTGCACGACCCCGAGCGCATCTCGTACGAGGAGGCGTTCGCCGAGGACGGCCCCGTGCGGGCCCTCGTCGCGATGAAGGAGGCCGGCGTCGCGCTCTCGATCGGCATCTCGGGCGGACCCGCGCCGATGCTGCACCACTACGTCGAGACGGGGCTGTTCGACGCGGTGATCACGCACAACCGCTGCACGCTCGTCGACCGCTCCTCGGACGAGCTGATCGACGTCTCGGTCGACCGCGGCGTCGTCGTGGTGAACGCGGCGGTCTACGGCGGCGGCGCGCTCGCCCGCTGGCCCCAGCCGGTCGAGACGTACGCCTACCGCCCGGCTCCCCCCGAGATCGTGCAGGCGGTCACCGAGATGGGCGAGGCGTGCGACCGCGCCGGGGTGCCGCTCCGGGCCGCCGCCCTGCAGTTCTCGACCCGCGACGAGCGGATCACGACCACCGTCGTCGGCGCCACGACGGCCGAGCACTTCGACGAGTTCGTCGCCGACGACGCGCTCGAGATCCCGGACTCGCTGTTCGAGGAACTCGCCGCGCTCACCCCGCCGAGCACCGTCTGGCAGGAGGCGCCCGGCTCGACCTGGCCGAGCTGACCCCTCGCGCCGCCGGGAATGACGGGCGGCCGGGAGCGGTTGTCACCTGGATGACCACCGCTCCCGCTCTGCTCCAGCCCCTCACCCTCCGCTCCCGTACCGCCCGCAACCGCCTCTGGGCGGCTCCGATGTGCCAGTACTCGGTCGAGGCGCGCGACGGGGTGCCGACCACCTGGCACCTCGTGCACCTGGGCTCGATCGCGCGCGGGGGCGTGGGCGTGCTGATCGCGGAGGCGACGGGAGTCGTGCCGGAGGGACGGATCAGCCCCTGGGACACCGGCCTCTGGACCGACGAGCAGCGCGACGCCTGGGCGCCGATCGTCGACTTCGTGCACGAGCAGGGCGCCCTCGCCGGGGTGCAGCTCGCGCACGCCGGGCGCAAGGCGTCGACGTACCGCGAGTGGAGCGGGCGCGGAACGGTGCCGGCGGAGGAGGGCGGCTGGGACACGGTCGCCCCGTCGGCCGTCGCCTTCGAGGGCTACGCCGCCCCGCGGGCCCTCGACGCGGACGAGCTGCCCGGCCTCGTGCAGGCGTTCCGCGACTCCGCCCGCCGCGCCGTCGAGGCCGGCTTCGACGTGATCGAGATCCACGCCGCCCACGGCTACCTGCTGCACCAGTTCCTGTCGCCGCTGTCGAACCGGCGCGAGGACGCCTACGGCGGCTCCCTCGAGAACCGCGCGCGGCTCCTGCTCGAGGTCGTGCGCGAGGTGCGCGCCGAGATCGGCGAGCTGCCGCTGCTGGTCCGCTTCTCGGCGACCGACTGGGCGGAGGGCGGCTGGGACCTCGACGAGACGGTGACCGTCGCCGGCTGGGCGCGGGAGGCGGGGGCCGACCTCTTCGACGTCTCCACCGGCGGCCTGGTCCGCGGCACGGACATCCCGGTCGCTCCCCTCTACCAGGTGCCGTTCGCGGCCGCGGTGCGCCGGGCGACCGGAGCACCGGTGGGAGCGGTGGGCCTGATCACGACGTCCGAGCAGGCGGAAGGGGTGCTCGCCGCGGGCGAGGCCGATGTCGTGCTGCTCGCGCGGGAGCTGCTGCGCGACCCGCACGCCGCCTCGCGCATGGCGCAGGAGCTGGGCGCCGACCTGGACGCGGTCGTGCCGCCGCAGTACGCGCGCGCCTGGCGCTGAGCGCACCCGCGCACACGCGAGATGCCACTCGCGGACGCCCTGGGGCGTGCGCACGAGTGGCATCTCGCGGAGGTGTACCCGAGTCTCAGGACTCGTCGTCGGCGGGGGCGTCCTCTTCGGGATTGAAGTGGGAGTCGCCGGTCACTCCGACGGCCAGGCCGCTCTCGGAGTCGGGGATGGTGCCGTCGTCGCCGAGGCCGCCGTCCTTCTTCTCACCCTCGGAGTCGTTCAGGGAGCCGGTCGTGTCGGACATCGGAGCCTCAGGCCTCGACGTCGCCGCGCCAGGCGCCGTCCGGAGTGCCCTTGGACTCGATGTACTCCTTGAAGTTCTTCAGGTCCTTCTTGACGGCGTGGCTGCCGGCGCCGACGAGCGAGCCGAGCGACTCGAGGAAGCCCTTGGGCTCCCAGTCGAGCTGCACGGTGACGCGGGTCTCGGAGTCCGAGAGCTTGTGGAAGGTGACGACACCGGCGTGGTCGGTCTCGCCTCCGGTGCTGTTCCACGCGACGCGCTCGTCGGGGTGCTGCTCGGTGATGTTGGCCTCGAACTCGCGCTCGACCGGTCCGACCTTCACCTTCCAGACGGTGAGGACGTCGGTGACCTGCTGGATCGACTCGACCTCGTCGAGGAACTTGGGGAACTCCTCGAACTGGGTCCACTGGTTGTAGGCGACGGACACGGGGACGTTGACGTCGACGGTCTCGATGATCTGCGGCACGGTGGTGCTCCTTGCTCTGTCACTCGGTGTGCGGCGGTCCGCTCTTGCGGCCGTCTTCCTCGACGTTAAGCGCGAGCCGCCTGGGAGCGCACCGGGTTGCGGGATGCCCCGAACGTGATAGAAACCCGTCCGGGACCCCGCTCCCAGCTTCAGACCAGCAGCTCGAGCTCCGACGCCAGCGGGACGTCCTCGAGCGAGGTGCCGACGCGGATCGTGAAGGCTCCGGCCTCGTAGTCCCAGCCGTCGCTCCACGTCGCGAGCAGTCGCGTGGGCACGGTCACCGCGATCTGCGCGGCGGCTCCGGCCTCGATGCTCGCGCTCTCGAAGCCGACCAGCCAGCGCACCGGGCGCTCGACGGCGGAGTCGCGGCGCTCGGCGTAGGCCTGCAGCACCACCTTGCCCGCGCGGTCGCCGGTGTTGACGACGTCGACCAGCAGCACCGCGTCCTCGCCGGCCCGGACGGGCTCGACGGGGGCCAGCGACACGAGGTCGAACGACGTGTAGCCGAGGCCGTGGCCGAAGCCGTAGGCCGGCTCGACCTCGCTCCGCAGCCACGCGCGGTAGCCGATGTGGATGCCCTCGTCGTAGTGCAGCTCGCCGTCGGTGGGCAGCGTCGAGAGCACGGGGACGTCCTCGATCGCGGCCGGCCAGGTCGTGGGGAGGCGCCCGCCCGGCTCGACGGCGCCGAGCAGGACGTCGGCGACCGCGTCGCCCATCTCCTGCCCGCCGAAGTAGCCGACGAGCACGGCGGCGACCTCGTCGCGCCAGGGCAGCAGCACCGGCGATCCGGAGTTGACGACCACGACCGTGCGCGGGTTCGCCGCGGCGACGGCGCGCACGAGGGCGTCCTGCTGCCCGGGGAGGTCGAGGGAGCTGCGGTCGTAGCCCTCGGACTCGACGGCGGAGTTGGTGCCGACGACCACGAGCGCGACGTCGGCGTCGCGGGCGAGCGCCACCGCCTCGGCGATGAGCTGCTCGGCGGGGGTGTCGGCGGGCTCGATGCCGTAGGTGAAGCCGAGGGCTCCCTCGAGCTCGCCGTCGGTGTGCTCGATGTCGTACTCGATGCGGATGTCGACGGGCGTGCCGGCGGTGACCTGCAGCGGGCCCGAGACCGACGGCGGCGCCAGGAGCGCGGCTCCGAGGTCGGCGCCGACCGGGGCGAGGGTCTCCTCGAGGAACAGGTCCCCGTCGACGAAGATGCGCGCGGTGCCCACGACCGCGAAGCCCAGGCGCACGGTCGCGTCGGCCTCGGGGGTCAGCACCGTCGAGAACTCGACGCGAGCGGACGCCGCGATCGGCGCGGTGCCGCCGAACCAGACGAGCGCGGTGGCGCGGCGGTCCTCGACGAACAGCTCGGTGCCCTCCGCGTCGAGGAAGCGCACCCGCTGGCCGGGCTCCCCCGTGACCGGGTTGGTGATGGTCTCGAGCGCGAGCGGCGCGACTCCGTCCTGCACGATCGCGCCGAGGGCGTAGTCGACGCGCGCGCCGGGCAGCGCGGCGCGGATCCCGTCGAGCGGGGTGACGACCTTCTCGGGCAGGACCGTCGCCGATCCGCCGCCCTGCGTGCGGGCGTCGCGGGCGTTGTGGCCGATGACGGCGACCGAGGAGAGGGCGGAGGCGTCCCAGGGCAGCTCGCCGGTGTTGCGCAGCAGCACGCTGCCCGCGGCGGCGGCCTCGCGGGCGAAGGCGCGGCCGTCCTCGACGAGCACCGGCTCGGCGACGGCGGGGGCGAAGCCCTCGAGGGCGCCGACGCGAGCGGCGAGGCGGAGGATCCGGCGCACCTTGCGGTCGATCACCGACTCCTCGATCGAGCCGTCGCGGACGGCGGCGACGAGCGCCGCGCCCCAGGGCCCGTCGGGGCCGGGCATCACGAGGTCCTGCGCCGCGCGGGCGCTGTCGACCGAGCGCACCGCGGTCCAGTCGCTGATGACCACTCCGTCGAAGCCCCACTCGCTGTTCAGCGGCGTCTCGAGGAGGTCGTTCTCGGTGGCGGTCGTGCCGTTGATCGAGTTGTAGGAGCTCATCACGAGCCAGGCGCGGGTCTCGACGATCGCGCGCTCGAAGGCGAGGAGGTAGAGCTCGCGCAGGGCGCGGTCGCCCACGCGCACGTCGACGGTGAAGCGGTCGGTCTCGGAGTCGTTGGCGATGTAGTGCTTGGGAGTCGCTCCCACGCCGTTCTCCTGCACGCCGCTCACGTAGGCCGCGGCCAGGTCGGCGGTGAGCACCGGGTCCTCGCTGAAGCCCTCGAAGTGGCGGCCGCCCAGGGGCGAGCGGTGCAGGTTGATGGTCGGGCCGAGCACGACGTCGACGTCCTTCCGGCGCGCCTCGACCGCGGCGGCGGCTCCGTAGCGCCTGGCGATCGAGCGGTCCCAGGAGGAGGACAGCGCGGTCGCCGCGGGCAGGTTGAGCGAGGGCGAGCGCTCGTCCCAGACCTCGCCGCGCACGCCGGACGGGCCGTCCGAGACGAGCATGCGGCGCAGGCCGATGCTCTCGATCGGCCAGGTGGTCCAGAAGTCGCGGCCGGTGAGCAGCTGCACCTTCTCCTCGAGGTCGAGGCGGCCGATCAGCTCGGTCAGGCGGGCATCGGCGTCGGGGCCCTCCGCCCAGAGGAGGGAGGCGGTGGTGGTGTCGGTCACAGGAGTCTCTCTTCGTCGAACGGGCTCGGCGACGGCGTCGTCACTCGAAACCTAGCATTGGTTGGTTTTAATGCGCCCAGGCTGCAGTGCAGAAGGGTTCAGTGCAGCGGGGCTCAGCGCTGCGCCGTCAGCAGGGCTCGGCGCTGCTCGCGCCGCTCCTCCTGCCGCACCGGGTCGGCCACGGGCGCCGCGAGGAACAGGCGCTGCGTGTAGGGATGCGCGGGCCGCGCGGTGACCTGGTCGCCGTCGCCCCACTCCACGATCTCGCCGTGGTACATCACGGCGACGCGGTGCGAGAGGTGCCGCACGACCGCCAGGTCGTGCGAGACGAAGAGGTACGCCACTCCGGTGCGCTCCTGGATCTCGGTGAAGAGGTCGAGGACGCGGGCCTGGGTGGAGAGGTCCAGCGCCGAGACGGGCTCGTCGCAGACGATGAGCCGCGGCTCGAGGGCGAGCGCCCGGGCGATCGCGATCCGCTGCCGCTGCCCGCCCGAGAACTCGCGCGGGAGCCGGTCGGCGGCGGACTGCGGGAGCCCGACCTGATCGAGCAGCTCGCGCACCCGCTGGGACGCGACCTTCGCGTCGACCTTCCGCACCGTCAGCGGCTCGACCAGGATCTGCTCGATCGTCAGCGACGGGTTGAGCGAGGTGTACGGATCCTGGAACACGACCTGGATCTCGGACGAGAGTCCGCGCCGCTGCCGGCGATCCAGGTGCGCGATGTCGCGGCCGTTGTAGAGGATCTCGCCGCCGGTGACCGGGGCGAGCCCGAGCACCGCGCGGCCGAGGGTCGTCTTGCCCGAGCCGGACTCGCCGACCAGTCCCACGGTCTCGCCGGGGCGGATGTCGAGCGAGACGCCCTTCAGCGCGCGGAAGGGCGTGGCGCGGAAGCCCTTGCCGGGGTACTCGACGACGACGTCCTTGACGTCCAGGAGCAGATCGCTCATCGTCCGTCCTCCTTCGATGATGCTGCGGTGGCGGCGGCTGCGGTGGTGGCGGCTGCGGTGGTGACGAGCGGTCCGCGGGCGGGCCCCTCCTCGAGGATCGCGTCGAACAGGGCGCGGGTGTACGGGTGGCGGGGGTCGGCGAAGATCGAGCGGACGGGGCCGGTCTCCACGATCCGCCCGTCGCGCATCACGGAGACGCGGTCGCACAGGTCGGCGACGACGCCGAAGTTGTGCGTGACGAGGATCATGCCCATGTCGAGCTCGGACTGCAGCTCGCGGAGCAGGTCGAGCACCTCGGCCTGCACCGTCACGTCGAGCGCGGTGGTCGGCTCGTCGGCGATCAGCAGGTCGGGGTCGCACGAGACGGCGCCGGCGATGAGCACGCGCTGCGCCATGCCGCCCGAGACCTCGTGCGGGTAGGCGTCGAACGTGCGCTTCGGGTCCGGGATTCCGACGCGGGCGAGCAGCGCGAGCGCCCGCTCCGTGGCCGCCGCCTTCGAGAGGCCGAGGCAGAGCCGGATCGGCTGCACGAGCTGGGTGCCGATGGTGAAGGACGGGTCGAGGTTCGACATCGGCTCCTGCGGGATGTACGCGATGCGCTTGCCGCGCAGCTTCGTCATCTCCTTCTCGGAGAGGTGGGCGAGGTCGGATCCGTCGAAGACGATCGAGCCGCCCGTGATGCGGCCGCCCTCGGGCAGCAGGCGCAGCACCGACCAGGCGGTCTGCGTCTTGCCCGAGCCGGACTCGCCGATCAGGCCGTGGATCTCGCCGCGGCGCACCGACAGCGAGACGTCGTGCACGACCGTCTTCACGGATCCGTCGCCCTGGCCGTAGCCGACCGACAGGTTCGTCACGCGGAGGACCTCCTCGGCGCGGACCGCTCCCGCGGGCTCCTCGTGGACGACGGTCCGCGGAGTCGCGGCGTCCTCCTCGAGCATGGTGCGGATGCCGATGGTCGACAGGGTCGTCGGCACGGTCGCGGCCGTCGAGGCGGCCTTGCGCTTCTTCGAGCGGGTGCCGCCGGAGGCGCTGCGCTCGAGCTCGTCGCGCATCGCGTTGCCCAGCAGGGTCAGCGCGATCGAGGTGAGGGCGATCGCGAGGCTCGGCCAGAGCATGAGCACGGGCGCGTTGAAGATGTTCGAGAAGCCGTCGTTGAGCATCGATCCCCAGGTCGGGATCGAGAGGTCGCCCAGACCGAGGAACTCGAGTCCGGCCTGGATCGCGATGGCGATGCCGGCGATGAGCGCCGCCTGGATGATGACGGGCGCGCGGACCACCGTGAGGATGTGCCGCGCGATGATGCGGCCGTTCGAGAGGCCGGAGACGCGGGCCGCGTCGACGAACAGCTCGCCGCGCACCGCGGTGACGGAGGCGTAGACCAGCCGGTGGAACGCGGGCGACATCAGGACTCCGAAGATCGCCATCGACAGCCACATCGACGGGCCGATGACCGCGCGGGCCGCCAGCAGCACGACGAAGCCGGGCAGCGCCATGATCAGTCCGGAGGTCCAGGCCGACACGGAGTCGAACCAGCCGCCGAAGTAGCCGGCGAGCAGACCGCTCGTGACGCCGATGACGAGCGCGACGAGCAGGGCCACCGCGGCGCCCGCGAGGCTGAACTGCGTGCCGAACAGCAGCCGCGAGAGCACGTCGCGGCCGGCGCTGTCGGCTCCGAGCGGGTTCGCGCCGCCGGGAGCGGCGAGCACGTCCTGCAGCGAGGCGCGGTTGGGGTCGGCGGGGGCGAGCAGCGGAGCGAGCAGCGCCGAGAGCACCACGAGGGCCAGGAACACCAGCGACGCGAGGCCGACCGGGTTCTTCAGGAGACGGCGGAAGAGGTGCGAGCGCGCGGCGCGCTCCTCCACGCCGACGGTGAGAGCGGGATCGGGCAGCGGGGCGGTCGCGGTCATGAGAGGCGCACCTTCGGGTTGAGCCAGCCCTGGGCCAGGTCGATGAGCAGGTTGACGATGACGACGATGATCGCGGTGACGAGCACGAGGCCCATCACGAGCGGGATGTCGCCCTGGGTGGTCGCGGTGACCGCGACCTGGCCGAGACCCGGGATCGCGAAGATCTGCTCCACGATCACCGCGCCGCCGAGGAGGCCGATGAACTGCACGGCCAGGACCGCCAGCGCCGGACCGCCGGCGTTGCGCAGCACGTGCTGGAACACGACGCGGGAGGCGGGGATGCCGCGGGAGCGGAGCGTGCGGACGTAGTCCTGCCGGAGGGCGTCGATGACCGAGCCGCGCACCTGCTGGGCGACGCCGGCGATGCCTCCGATCGCGAGGGCGAGGATCGGGAGGGTCACCGTGGCGATCCAGCCCGAGGGCGAGTCGGTGAAGTTCACGTACCCGGTGGGCTTGAACCAGCGCAGGTTGATCGCGAACACGGTCACCAGGCCCAGGGCGATGAGGAAGCCGGGGATCGCGAAGCCGAGGATCGAGACGAGCTGCACGAGCTTGTCGGCCCAGCCGCGGCGGACCGCGGCCCACACTCCGAGCACCACGGCGACGACCGCGGAGATCACGGTGGCGCCGACGACGAGCGAGAGCGTGACCGTCAGGCGGGTGGAGATGGCCGCGGTGACGGGCTGGCCGGTGAACCACGAGTTGCCGAGGTTCCCGGTGACGGCCTGGCCGAGCCAGGACGCGTACTGCAGCCAGATGGGCTGATCGAGGCCGAGCTGCGCGGCGCGCTGGGCCACCGCCTCCGGTGTCGCGTTCTGTCCGAGGATGCGGCGGGCGATGTCGCCGCCGCCGAGGTAGAGGAGGGCGTACGCGACGATCGAGATCAGCACCACGAGGATGATCCCCGAGATGACGCGTCGCAGGATGAACCTGGTCATCAGTGGTCCTTCCGGTCGGAGACCGACGGAGCGGGAAGAAGGAGAGGGGCGGGCCGGCCTCGACGGAGACCGGCCCGCGGCGGCGATCAGGCCGGGGTGATGTTCCAGAGGTACGGGTAGGCGTTGCCCGTCTGGGTCTCGACCTTCGTGTTCGCGTCGGTGACGAAGCTCGACTGCTGGCGGTACCAGGGGGCGAACCAGGCGTTCTCGACCGTGTAGGCGTTGACGGCCTTCACCGCGTCGGCGTAGCCGGCCTCGTCGGCGGTGCGCACGGCCTCGACGAGCGCCTGCAGCTCCGGGTCCTCGTTCTTGAACGGGTTGAAGATCGCGTTCGGGGTGAGCTCGAAGTTGAGCAGCGCCCAGTCGGGGTCCTGCTGCAGCGTCAGCCAGGTGGCGGGGTACTTGGGCGCCAGCACGTCGGCGATGAAGTTGTTGCCCACGTCGGTGTAGTTCACGGTGATGCCGACCTCGGACAGCTGCTGCTGGATCAGCGTGAAGGTCGCGGAGCCGACGAGCGAGGAGGAGGGCATCTCGAGGGTGAAGCCGTCGGGGTAGCCGGCCTCGGCGAGCAGGTCCTTCGCCTTCTCGGGGTCGTAGGGGTAGGCGTCGTCGAGCGACTCGTCGTAGCCCTCGGACGAGGTCGGGAAGATCTGGGTGGTCGGCGTGCCGTAGCCCTGGCCGATCGCCTTGAGCAGCGCCTCCTTGTCGAAGGCGTGGTTGATGGCCTGGCGGACGCGGACGTCGCCGAGGGCGGGGGCGAGGGTGCCGTCGCGGTCCAGGAGGAGGAGGCCGGTCCAGTTGAGCTCGAACGCGTTGACGGTGAAGCCTGACGCCTCGATCTCCTTCAGGTCGTTGTTGTCGACGGTGTTCGCCGCGTTGACCTGGCCGCCCTTGATGGCGTTCACCAGAGCGGTGGAGTCGCTGTAGACGTTGATGACGAGGTCGTCGTAGTGGACGGACTCCTCGTCCCAGTAGTCCTCGCGGGCCGTGAAGGCGTAGGAGGTGCCGATGACGGTCTTGGACGCGTCGAGCTCGTACGGGCCGGAGCCGACCGGGGTGGTCTGGATGTCGGCCGAGTCGAACGCGGAGGGCGCCTCGACGAGGCCGGCGTTCTGCGTCAGGTAGAAGAGGAAGGTGGGGTTCGCCTGCTTCAGCGTGACGGTGACGGTGGAGGCGTCGGTCGCGACGGCGTCGGCGAGGTCGGCCATCTTGTTGGTGTCGGGAGAGTTGCCGTCGCGGAAGCGGATCAGGTTCGCGGCGACCGCCTCGGCGTCCAGCGGCGTGCCGTCGCTGAACGTGACTCCGTCGCGGATCGTCAGCGTGAGGACGGTGTTGTCCTCGTTCCAGGTCCACTCGGTGGCGAGCCCCTCGACGATCGTGCCGTCGGGGTCGGCGCGCAGCACCGTGTCGTACACGGCCTGCATGTAGGGCGACTCGTTCGCCCAGTAGGAGTCCGCCGCGGCGAACGTCGACAGGGTCTGGATGGCGCCGAGGGTGAGCGTGTCGCCCGAGCCGCCGGAGGAGCCTCCTCCTGCATCGGCAGCGCAGCTGGTCAGACCGACCATCGTCGTGACGGCGATCGCAGCGGCCGCCAGCCTCTTCCATCGGAACATCTTTGGTCTCCCGGTTCTCCCGGCACGTCCATGAGCCGGTGCCGAGGAAGCTAACACGAAAAACAGACGACCCCTAGGTTTTGGTGGAAAAAACTTCTCGGCGTTAGGTTTTCGTGATCTCGGCGGTCTGGCCGGTGCTTCAGATGCGGCTCGATCCGCGCCGTTCCGGCCCTGTGATGAAAAAGTTCTCGGGAAAGGCTTTTGACGCAGAAACCTCGACGGGCTAGGTTTCTCACACCGGGGGCCGTGATCGACCTCCCCCGGCGACCGGCGTCGGCACCGCTCGCCCTCGGCTCCCGGCCGCAGCACCCGGCCTCAGCACTCGGGCTCAGCACTCGCCCTCGGCACCCGCTCACAGCACTCGCCCACACCCCTCGCAACGACGCGCCAGGAGGAACCCCATGGCACTCCCCACCTCGCCACCGCGCCGACCGCGCGGGCAGTACGCGAAGACCGCCGCGCGCCGGGCCGAGATCGTCGCCGCGGGCCTGGAGGTCTTCTCGGCGAGCGGCTACCACGCCGCGTCCCTCCGCGAGATCGCCGAGAAGGTCGGGCTCAGCCAGGCCGGCGTGCTGCACCACTTCGCCAACAAGTGGGAGCTGCTCTCGGCGGTCCTCACCCTCCGCGACGACCACTCGATCACCCGGGTGCCCAGCGGCGGATCCGTGCCCGGCATCCAGACCGTCCGCGCGCTCGTCGACCTCGTCGCCTACAACACCCGCATCCCCGGGCTCGTCGAGCTGCAGTGCGTCCTCTCGGCCGAGGCGACGCACGCCGACCACCCCGCGCACGAGTACTTCGCGAAGCGCTACCGCTTCGTCATCGACCTGTTCACCGACGCGTTCGGCGACATGCTCACCCGGGGCCAGCTCGTGCCCGGAGTGGACCCCCGCAGCGCCGCGATCCGCATCGTCGCGACCATGGACGGCCTCCAGGTGCAGTGGCTCCTGCAGCGCGACTCCCTCGACATGCAGGCCGAGTTCCGCCGGACCGTGCAGACGCTGATCACCGTGGAGGTGTGAGATGGCCTTCACCCGCGACTCGACTCTGGCGAGCGTCCTGGACACGCCGGAGGCCGCCGCTCTCGTCCGCCGCCACGCGCCCGGCGTCGTGAACTCGCCGCTGCTCGTGCAGCTGCGCTCGGCTCCGCTGGGCCTGGTGGTGGGCCTGGATCCGCTGCTCGGAGGCGACGAGGCGCGCGCCGCGGCGTTCTGGTCGGCCCTCGCCGAGGTCGATGACTCCGCCCTCGCGCCGCCACGACCCGAGCGCGTGATCGCGGTGCCCCGCGACGACTACGAACTGCAGTCGTCGCCGCGCGGATCCGCTGCGCTGCGACCGCCCACGGCCGGGTCGGTGCACGCGCCCTGCGAGATCGTCGTCGACGGCCCGTCGCACGGGAACCCCTTCGTCGACGTCGAGTTCTCGGTCGAGTTCCGGCTCGATGACGACGGCACGGGAGCCTCGGCAGTGCGAACCGCCGCCTCGGTCGTGCGCGTCGGCGGCTTCTACGACGGCGACGGCGTCTACCGCGCCCGCTTCCTCCCGAGCGCCGCGGGGACGTGGACCTTCCGCACCTCCTCCACCGCCCGCTCGCTCGACGGTCTGACCGGTGCCGTCGAGGTGGGGCCGGCGCTGCCGGACGCGCACGGTCCCGTCCGCGTCGCCGACGGCTTCCACTTCGCCCACGCGGACGGCGTCCGCCACGTCCCGCTCGGCACGACCGCCTACGCCTGGACGCACCAGAGCGCCGAGCTCGAGGAGGCGACCCTCGCGACGCTCGCCGAGGGGCCCTTCACGAAGGTGCGGATGTGCCTCTTCCCGAAGGCGTACCTCTACAACGCGAACGAGCCCGAGCGGTACCCGTTCGAGCGCGACGCCGACGGCGGGTGGGACGTCGAGCGACCCGTGCCCGAGTTCTTCCGCCACTTCGAGGAGCGCGTCGCCGACCTCGACCGGCTGGGGATCCAGGCCGACGTGATCCTCTTCCACGCCTACGACCGCTGGGGCTTCTCGGACCTCGGACGTGCCGCCGACGACCTCGTCACGCGGCACGTCGTGCGCCGACTCTCGGCCCTGCCGAACGTCTGGTGGTCGCTCGCGAACGAGTACGACCTGCTGTGGTCCAAGAGCGTCGAGGACTGGGAGCGGCTCGCGGCGATCGTCGTCGACGAGGACCCCGTGGGGCACCTGCTGTCGATCCACAACTGCTTCGGCTTCTACGACTACTCGCGCCCCTGGATCACCCACGCGAGCGTGCAGCGGATCGACGTGTACCGCACCGCCGAGAACACCGACGCATGGCGCGAGGAGTGGGGCAAGCCCGTCGTGATCGACGAATGCGCCTACGAGGGCGACATCGACCAGGGCTGGGGCAGCATCACCGGCGAGGAGATGACCCGGCGGTTCTGGGAGGGAGCGGTGCGCGGCGGCTACGTCGGCCACGGCGAGACCTACCTCAACGACCGCGAGGAGCTGTGGTGGTCCAAGGGCGGCGAGCTCGTCGGCGACAGTCCCGACCGCATCGCGTTCCTCCGCCGCATCACCGCCGAGATGCCCGACGGCCGCATCGACCCGATGGCGTCCGAGTGGGACGCGCCGTGGGGCGCCTCGGGAGGAGTGCAGCTCGTCTACTTCGGCTTCAACCGGCCGCGGTTCCGCACGATCGTGCGCGATCCCGCCGACCGCTGGATCGTCGATGTGATCGACACCTGGTGCATGACGGTGGACCGCGTGCCGGGGGTCTTCTCGGGGTCCTTCCGCGTGGAGCTGCCGGGCCGGCAGTACGTGGCGATCCGGCTGACGAAGGTCGCGGAGGCCGCCGGAGCCTCTTCTTCCGCGGGGGTCCCCGCATGAGCGCCCGCCTCCGCGTCGTCTCGGACAACGACTACTCCGGCGACCCCGACGGACTGGTGCAGCTCGCGCAGCACGCGCTCTCGCCCTCGGTCGAGCTCGCGCTCGTGATCGGCTCGCATCTGCGGCCCGGCGATCCGTTCGACCCCTCCGACCGCACCTCCGAGAACGCGGCCGTTGCGGCGCGACGGGTGCTCGAGCTGTGCGGTCGCTCCGACGTGCCGGTGATCGCGGGCTCGCCCGTCGCGCTCGCGGCGAACCCGACGCCCTCCCCCGCCGCGCGCGCCCTGGTGGCCGAGGCTCTGCGGGACGACCCGCGACCGCTGTACGTCTGCGCCGGCGCGGGGCTCACCGAGATCGCCGCCGCGCTGCGCCTCGAGCCGGCGATCGCCTCGCGGATGACCCTCGTCTGGATCGGCGGGCCGGAGCACCCCGGCCTCGCCTCACCGCCGCCCGGCGCGATGCCGATCGAGTACAACCTCCTGATCGACGTGCCCGCCGCCGCCGAGGTGCTGGCCTCGGCCGTGCCCGTGCAGCAGTTCCCGCGCGACGCGTACCGCACCGTGCTCGCCTCCGTCGCCGAGCTGCGCGTGCGGATGGGCGGCGCCGGCGAGCTGGGCCGGCACCTGTTCGACGCGCTCGACTCGGTCGCCCGGATGGCCGAGCGGCACGGCCTGAGCCTGGGCGAGACCTACGCCCTCGGCGACAGCCCGCTCGTGCTCGCCACGGCCCTGCTGTCGGCGTTCGAGCCCGACACGTCGTCGAGCCGGAGCGTCCTCGTGCCGCGGCCGGGCATCGACGCCGACGGGCAGTACTGCGCGGGGAACGGCGGGCCGGACCTGCGCGTGTTCACGCAGGTGGACACGCGGCTGCTGCTCGAGGACCTCTACGCGAAGCTGGCGCTGCACTCCCTCACCCGCTGAGGCCGGGGGCGGCGGGGCCCAGCACGGCAGAGTCGGGCGCGCGCAGCGTCCTCGGCACCAGGCCCTCGTCGGCGAGCAGCCTCGCCGCCGCGAGCGTCGCCAGGTCGTGTCCGTGCCGTCCGATCAGCTGCGCCGCGATCGGCAGTCCGGAGTCGCGACCGAGAGCGATCGGGACGACCGTCGACGGTCCGCCGGCGAGGTTCGCCAGACAGCTCCAGCGCCCGATCACGCGCGTGGATCCGGCCTCGAGCGGCGCGAGCGGTGCCGCGGAGGGCACGGTCGGGGCGAGGACCACGTCGACGCCGTCGAGCTGATGCTCCCAACGCTCGCGGAGTCGCAGCTGGGCGTCCCAGTCGGCCCACGCTTGCGCGACGGCGGCGCCGGCCGCGGGGTCGCCGACCGTGTCGAGGGCGCGCTCGCGCTCGGGCCCGGTGCCGCTCTCGAGCAGCACCCCGAAGGCGATCTCGTGCTGCACCAGGCGGTCGAAGAGCTGCTCCGCCTCCTCCGCGGCGAGGACCGAGCCCGTGATCGGCACGAGCGTCGCCCCCGCCCCGCTCAGCCGCCGGGCGAGGTCGTCGAGCGCCGCGGCGGTCTCGTCGTCGACCGGGGCGGACTCCTCCGACAGCCAGAGCCCCACCCGCAGCCCGCGGACGTCGGTGAACGGCGGTCTCGGCAGGTCCAGCCGCCAGGGCCCGGAGTCGACCGTGCCTGCGAGCACCGCGACGAGCGCGGACAGGTCCTCGGCCGAGCGCGCGAGCGGTCCGGCGACGGAGGCCGTGGGCTCGAGGCGGGTCGCCGTCGGCCAGGGCAGATGGCCGCGCTTGGACACGAGCCCCGCGCTCGGCCGATGCCCGCAGACCCCGTTCCAGGCCGCCGGGATGCGGATCGAGCCGGTCAGATCGCTCCCGAGGTCGCCCCACGAGAGCCCCGCGGCGACGGCCGCCGCCGACCCGCCCGACGATCCCCCCGCCGAGCGGTCGGCTCCCCACGGATTGGCGGCGCGACCGTGCAGGTCGTTCACGGTGTCGTAGGAGTCGAGCAGCGGAGGCACGTTCGTCTTGCCGAGGAGGATCGCATCGGCCGCGCGCAGGGCGGCGACCGCGGGAGCGTCCTGCCGTGAGAGGTGGAGCGTGCCGGACGTTCCGGCGCTGCCCGGGAGGCCGCGGACCTCGAAGGAGTCCTTCACGGTCAGCGGCACCCCGGCGAGAGGCCCGAGCGGCTCGCTCCTCCTGCGCCGGTCGTCGACGGACCGCGCCGCGACGAGCACCGCCTCCGGATCCCAGGCGACGACCGTCCCGCTCTGCGCGTCGAGCGCCGCGAGCCGGTCGGCGGCCACCTCGACGGCCGACACCTCGCGGGACTCCAGGGCGCGGAGCAGCTCCGTGATGCTCGAGAACGGGACGGCGGCGGTCCTCCCGATCATCGGAGGCTCGACGTGGTTCCCGCGAGCACGCCGGCCTCGACATCCGCTGCGACCCGAGCCAGACACGCCTCGAGATCGCCGCGGACGACGGTGCTCGAGGAGGACAGCATGAGGTTGAACGGCGCGCCGAAGTTCTCGACCGACATGCCCTCGGCGTCGACGTAGCCGGTCGGAGTCGCCGTGACCGGTCCGTGGAAGGCGCGCACGCGGTCGACCGCGGTGTCGCCGTCGGCGGAGTGGACGTAGGACGGCTTCCCGCGGCCGACCGCGTAGCCGACCTCGAAAGAGGTGCCCGAGTCGGGCTCGGGTCCGCGGAAGTGGTTGAGGTCGGCGACGATCACGTCCGCCCGCTCGATGAGGGCGATGTTCTTCGCGTAGATCGCGTCGGCGAGAGCGGTGCTGCCGGCCCCGGCTCCGCTCTTCTCGGTGACGTCGCCCTTGTCGAGGGGCGAGATCGGCTCGAGTCCGTAACGGCGGCAGAGCTCGCGCGTGCGCTCGGCCCGCTCGCGGGCGTCGGGGGCGAAGACCTCGACGCCGGCGAGGTAGACGTGGACGGGCATGGTGGGACCTCTCGTGGATGGGACGGCGGGGGTCGGGAGGCGGGGATCGGGGCTGAGGCGCCCCGTCCGCTCGGTGATCCGCGCAGTGGGCGGGGTGGCTCCACCCTCGCTCCCCCGACCCTGGCAGGCGCCGGTCACCGGCGCGTTTCGGAAGGTTTCGGGGGCGTGAACGCGGTTGCAGTGGCACTGTGGCAGGGGCAGAGGAGCGCGACGGCACTCACTGCCGCCCGGTCAGAAGGGAGCCGCTCGTGGACCGGGTGGCGGCACCCTCATCGGCTGCCGCGTCCCTTCTGGCGGCGGACCTGGCGGCTCGACCGTCAGGATGCGACCCGCGGGGCTGCGCCAGCGGACGCCGCCGTCGCCCAGGTTCTCGGGGCTCCAGGTGCTGAGGTGCCGGAGCCGGTGGTGCGCGGCGCAGAGGTGGGCGAGGTTCGCGGCGTCGGTGGCGCCTCCGTACTGCCACGGAACGGTGTGGTCGAGCTCGCTCGTGCGGGCGGTGCGGAGGCAGCCGGGGAAGCGGCAGGTCCCATCGCGGTGGGCGAGGGCTCGGCGCAGCTCGGCCGGTGGTCGGTAGCTCGTGCGACCGACGGCGAGGGTCGCTCCGGTGTGCGGGTCGGTGAGGATCCGCGTGAGGCTCGGTGCTCCTGCGGCCAGCTCCCGTGCCGTCTCGGCGTCGATCAGACCGTAGCCGTCGAGCACCGCGGGCTCGTCGGAGCGGCCGAGCAGCGTGAGGACCGGCACCGTCACGGCGACGACGGCGCGGATGCCGCGCGGGACGGCGGTGCGGGGGCGGACCCGCGGCGAGGCGGATCCGGTCGGAGAGGTGCTTCGAGCCGCCGACTCCGCCGACTCCGGGGCGGGCGACGTCTCACCGTCGAGCAGCAGCGCGGTCGCGACGTCGGCGCGGATCTGCCGGAGGAGGCGCCCGTCCGGCTCGGCGCCTCCGCCGCTCGCCGACTGCACCGAGCGAGCAGCTCGGTCGATGCGGTCGTAGGCGCCGAACGCGTCCTGCGCGGGGACGTGCAGGTGCAGCGTCGCCATGCCGTCGAGCTCGCCGTCGATCCAGACCGCGCGATCCTCCCGGCACCGCCGGTGGCGCTCGCGCAGGGTCTCGGGATGCAGCCGCTCGCGGAGCGCCCTCAACCGACGGCGCAGCTGGGGCGGAGTGCAGGTCGCCGCGAGCACGGCCGCCTCCTCGTCGAACCGCGTCCGCGACTCCGCCGGCACCGCCACCACCTCGGCCGTCACCACGCGCGAGTGCTCGCTCGCGCAGACCCCCGCCTTGAGGGCGGCGAGCACGGCCGGCAGCTCGTTCACGAGGAGGCGGCTCTCCTCGACGAGCGCACCGGCGTGCGCCTCGGACAGGCGGTAGGAGGTCGCGATCTCGGCGACGTGCGCGCGAGCGGCGGCCTCGATCCGCTCGCCCTTCCCGAGCACTCCCGCATCTACGAGGGCCTCGGGCACCGCCATCGCCGTGCGGCGCGACAGCTCGATCAGCTCGGCCTGCTCGCCGTCGATGCGCGACCGGAACCGCCGCAGCGCTCCCGCCGCCTCGATCGCGTGCCCGTAGGCCTCCTCGAAGCAGGCGTGCACAGAGGGCCCGCCCCCGGCGGGTGCTGCGTACGGATCGATCGTTGCCATACCCGGATGATGGCACCGACCACCGACACACGGAGGTGAGGTCTTCTCGATCGGTGGAGAGCAGCTTCATCCCCGAGATGTGAGGGCGATGGGGAAGTTCCGCTCAGAGGATTTCTACGCGAAGCAGTTGCCCTCTACTCTCGTGTCTTCGACAGAACGAGGTCCCAGTGAAGCTCTCCCGCACCGCCGCACTCCTCTTCACGAGCGCTGCCGCTCTCGCACTGGCGGGATGCACTGCCGACGCTCCTCAGAGCGCCGATTCCGACGCGACCGCTGTCACCTCGAGTTCGACCCCTGTCGTGTCAGATCCTCCTGCGACCTCGACGCCGGCGTCCGAATCGGGGACTCGTGCGAATCCGACTCCGATGGACGTGCCCGTCAAGTACGCCGAGGACTCCATCTGGACCTTCTCGGTCGGGTCCACGGACGCGGATGCTGCACCCGAGATCGCTGCTGAGAACGAGTACAACGAACAGGCTGCCCTCGATCAGACCTACGTAACGGCCCCCGTCCACGTGATGATCGCGGACCGGGAGGCCGCGATCGACGGCGCAGACCCGTGGTCGTCGTTCACCATCGAGTACGTCACCGCCGCCGGCAACAGCTTCGACGCGACGACGTGCAACGTCGTCCTGCCGGCGCCAGGCACCCTCACGGAAGTGGGAACGATGTACGGCGGCGCCGAGGCGGACTTCCTCGCATGCGCCCAGGCTCCGATCGCCGACGTTGCGGGAGGCACATGGAGGATCTCCTCCCTCGTCGACTCCGGATCCTTCACATTCTTCGCGGGAGCCTGACCGAGCGCGGCAACCGACCCCCCTACTTCTGCACGTCCCCGCCCAGCTGCCCGATGGCGGGCAGCGGTCCGCCGTCGTCGGCGCCCGTGCGGCGCCAGCGGGCGATCGCGTTGCCCAGGTGGTAGATCACGAGCGCCGCGCCCGCGCCCAGGACGATTCCGCCGAGCTGGAAGCCGCCGGAGGAGAAGCTGAAGCCCGCGATCGCGATGACCAGGGCCACGGCGGCCGTGTACTGGTTGACCGGGCGCGAGAAGTCGACGCGGTTGTCGACCCAGATCTTGATGCCGATGACGCCGATCAGGCCGTAGAGCGCGGTGGTCGCGCCGCCCAGGACGCCCGCGGGGATCGAGTTGAAGATCGCCCCGACCTTGGGAGAGAGGCTGAGCAGCACCGCGGTGACGCCGGCGACCCAGTACGCCGCGGTCGAGTACACGCGGGTGGCGGCCATCACTCCGATGTTCTCGCCGTAGGTCGTGGTGCCCGAGCCGCCGAAGGTTCCCGAGACCGCGGTCGCGACGCCGTCGGCGATCAGCGCGCGGCCGGTGTGGGCGTTGACGGAGGGGTCGGTCATGGTCGCGACGCCGCGCACGTGGCCGACGTTCTCGGCGATGAGCACGAGCACGACGGGGAGGAACATCGCGATGCCCGACCACGTCGATCCGGACGCGAAGTCGGGGAAGGAGAAGGGCGGCAGGCCGACCCAGGCGGCGTCGCCAACCGCGGAGTAGTCGATCTCGCCGCGCAGCAGGGCCACGACGTAGCCGATGACGACGCCGACGAAGATCGAGACGCGGCCGAGGAAGCCCCGGAAGAACACTCCGCCGAGGATGATCGCGGCGAGGGTGACCGTCGCCGTGACGGGGGCCTGCTGGTAGCTCGACCAGGCGGTGGGAGCGAGGTTGAAGCCGATCAGGGCCACGATCGCACCCGACACGACCGGAGGCATCAGGCGGTCGATCCAGCCGAGGCCGACGAACTGCACCACGACGCCGACCGCGGCGAGCAGGAGGCCGACGGCGACGATCCCGGCGAGCGCCGATCCGGTGCCGCCGACCGCCGTGGCGGCGGTGACGGGGGCGATGAACGCGAAGCTCGAGCCGAGGTAGCTGGGCAGCTTGTTGCGGGTGATCAGGAGGAAGAGGAGCGTGCCGACACCCGAGAAGAGGAGCGTGGTGGCGACGGGGAAGCCGGTGAGGACGGGAACGAGGAACGTCGCTCCGAACATCGCGACGACGTGCTGCACGCCGATCGCGATCGTGGCGGGCCAGCTGAGCCGCTCGTCGGGGGCGACGACGGCGCCGGGCTCGACGGTGCGGCCGTCTCCGTGCAGGGACCAGGTGGGCATGGGGGCTCCTCGGGCGGGGAAGAAGGGGGCGGAGAAAGAGGGATGCGGAGAAGAAGGGATGCGGGGAAGGAGAAGGGGCGGGCGGATCGCCGGGGTACAGGCTAGCGATCGACGGCCGCCGCGGGAGTGGCGGTGAACTCCCCCGCGCGGGTGACGCCCCTCGCGTCCGGCCTCCGTAGGCTCGCGGGATGGTCTCAGGTCTCGTCGGCTGGCATCTCGCGATCGTCCTCCTCGTGCTCTCGCCCGTGCTCGTGCTCGCGATCGCCGTTCCCGTGTCGTTCGCGCAGGGCGTGCGCGCAGGGAGGCGGGACTGGTCTCGGATCCCGTCGTGGAGCCGCTGGCGATCGCGGCGTTCGTGCTCGCGTTCCTGGTGGGGCCGGCCGCGGTCGTCTGCGGCGTGCTCGCGCGGTCGCGGATCCGCCGCTCCGGTCGCGCGGGCTGGGGGTTCGCCACCTACGCGGTGATAGTGGGCTGGCTGCTGACCGCGGTCCAGGTCGTCGCCCTCGTCGGGACGATCGCTTCCCTGACGCGCTAGCGGCGCCTCGATGTCGCGCTAGCGGCGCCCGGACCGGCCCCTCGACGTGCGCGAGATGCTCCGGCGGGGGACCATGAGGACATGCACGATCCTCTCGCCGACGCCGGACGCTTCGACGCGGTCGCCGCCGCGGTCGCCGACCCGGTCCGCCGCTACCTGTGGCGCCGCGCCGACGCCGCCACGGCCGACGCCGTCCTCGGGCTGACGCTCGGCGTGCTCCGCGAACGGCGGATCGGCCCGCCCGACCCCGTCGCGAAGTCGCTCGCCGTCGCCCGAGCGCTCCTGCGCAGCTCCCTCCGCGCCCAGCGCCGGCAGTCCCTCCTGGCCCAGCGCCTCGCCCTGGTCGAGCCGCCGCAGCTGCAGTCCGACGAGGAGTCGCGGGCGCTGCACGAGTGCGTGCGCCTGGCACTCGCGCGCGTGGCGGAGTCGGACGCGGAGCCCCTGCGGCTCTGGGCGTGGGACGGCCTGGACGCGCACGCGATCGGCATCGTGCTCGGCATGCCCGAGGAGGAGGCGTCGATCCAGCTGGCGAGGGGACGTGCGCGGATGGCGGACGCCCTGCGGCAGCCCGGCGCACCGGAGGTCGGCGCCGAGCTGCGCGGCCTGCTGCGCTCGATCGATCCGGCCGCGGCCCTCCCCCCGCTCTCGGGGGCCGATCTCTCGACGGTCCTCTCGGGCGCCGACCGCGACGACGCGGCGCCCCGGCGGCGCTCGCCCTGGCTCATCGCGGGGGTCGGTGCGCTCGCCGTCGCGGCGATCGCCCTCCCTCCTCCTGCCGCTCGCCTTCGCCCTCGCGACGTCCTCGGCGCGCCTGGCGAGCACGAGCAACGGCTGCCCGACGGACCCGGCCGCCGCACTCGGCGAGGCGCAGGTCGCGTTCCGCGCGGAGGTCCGCCTCGATCGACGACGGAGCGGTGACCCTGCGCGTGATCGAGCGCTACCGGGGCGACATCGGGGACAGCGTCACCGTCAGCACGCCGCGCGGCGCCACCGCGCAGTGGGAGACGGGCATCGACTACCTGGTCGCGGCCGACGCCGAGTCGCTCCTGGGCTGCGGACTGACCGGTCCGAGCTCGCCCGAGCTGACCGGGCTGTACCGGGACGCGTTCGGGGGCGCCGGGATCTGAGTGGTCTGCGGCCTGAGAGGCCGGGGTCTGAGTTGTCCGGGGTCCCAGGCGCCCGGGTCCGACCCGCACAACTCAGGCTGGGACGGCCGAGAACGGCGAAAGGCCGCGGATCGGCCCGCTCAGCCTTACTTGCGAGGACGCATTCCGGCCGACCCGGGCGGCCGACTCGCGGAGGGGAGTCTTGTCGCAGAGTGATGGGTGGTGACAGTATCGACTTTCGATACGAATCGCACGACCAACGATACGCCGCCCCCTCTGGAGGACCCGATGCCCCGCCCACTCCTCGTCGCGCTCCGCGGCCTGCTCGCCGTGCTGCTGCTCGGCTGCGTCCTCGTGCAGGTGGCGGTCGGCCCCTTCGCTCTGGAACGCGCTCGACGGCGGACCGATCGACGGGGTCCTCGTCGCCGTGATCGTCGCCGGCGTGCTCTGCATCGAGGTGGTCCTGGTGTCGGTCTGGCGGCTGGTGTCGCTGGTGCGCGACGACGTGCTCTTCTCGGGCGACCACCGCTCCGATCTCTGGGTCGACCTCGCGATCGGCGCGTTCCTCTTCGGGGCGGTGCTGGCCCTCGGGGGCGCGGTCGCGGTGCTCGCGGTGGTGCCGGCTCCGATCCCCGCGCTCGCCTTCGGACTCGTCGCCGTGTCGAGCGCGACGCTCGCCCTGCTCGTCATGGTGATGCGGCGGCTCCTGCACCTCGCCGTCGAGCAGCGCAGCGAGCTCGCGGAGGTGGTCTGATGGCGATCGTGCTGCACCTGGACGTCGAGCTCGCGAAGCGGAAGATGTCGGTCACCGATCTGGCGTCGGCCATCGGCATCACGACCGCGAACGTGTCGATCCTCAAGAACGGGCGGGCGAAGGCGATCCGCTTCTCGACGCTCGAGGCGATCTGCTCGGTGCTGGGCTGCCAGCCGGGCGACATCCTGACGTTCGTCCCGGAGGAACTCCCCGTTCCCGAGGCCGCGCGGTGACCCGGAGCGAGCGGCGCGCGGTCGCGATCCTGCTCGGGGCGGTCGGCGCCGCCCTGCTCGTGGGCTGGGCCCTCGTGACGAGCGGGGCGCTTGCGGTGCTCCTCGACCGCGGCTGAGGACCGCCACGGGCGCAGGCCCCCGCCCCCGCGTGCAGAACGTCAGCTGAGAAGGGGCCCGACCGCTGACAGCCGAGCGACCCCACTCGCAGCGGAGGTTCTGCTGCGCTCACGCGGCCACGGCTCTCTCGGCCGGCCGCACGACGACCCGCGGGGCCCAGCCCAGCAGGATCGCGGCGCCCCCGAGCGACAGCTGGCCGACGTACGGCAGCACGGCCGACACCACGGAGCCGTCGCCACCCGAGGTCGCGAAGGAGTCGGCGATCGACATGCCGATGCCGAAGCCGGTGAAGAAGCGCAGGAAGATGGCGGCGCCCACCAGCGCGAGCATCACGATCGCGAGGCGCCGCGGGGTGAGGGCGGCGGCGGTCCGGTGCACGGCGAGCGCCGCCACCAGCAGGGCGGGCACGGTCCAGAACGCGACCCAGATCGCGGTCATCACGAGCGTCGGCTGGAGGGAGAACCCGTCGCGCTCGGCCATCAGCGCGTAGATCGTCGCGAGGTCGGTCCCCGGCACCTTCGCGAGCGGGTTCCAGACGAGCAGGTCGATCGTGCCGAGCACGACGACGGCGAGCATCAGCGCTGCTCCCCCGAGAGCGACCGGGACGCGCTGCCGCCGGGTCGCGACGCGGTGCGCCGGCGCGATCGGGCGGGTGCCGCCGAGCACGGCGACTCCGGTGGAGAGACCGGCGAGCACGAGAACGAAGCCCAGAAGCGGGAGCCACCACGGCGCTCCGGGGATCAGGGCGCCGAGGACGACCGTGGCGGGCCCGACGATCGCCAGGAGGAGGGAGACGCGGGCCGTGCGGGTCGCGGCCGAGCGGGCGGCACCGGCGAGGTGGACCACCCCGATCACCCCCGCGACGAGCGCCAGCGCGACGACCAGCCGACCGGTCAGCTGCAGCGCGGCGACGACTCCGGCCGACGCGTTCTCGGGCACGATGCCGCCGGCCGTCAGGTAGTAGCCGATCAGGACGACGGCCGCGGCCGTCAGCAGGCCGAGTCCGCGGCGGGCGAGGCGGCGCGGGCGGAGGAAGAGGGGCTCCCCCGAGTGCGCGGGCAGCGCCCGGTCGAGGGTCGCGCTGAGCACGAGCGCGCCGAGCACCACGTCGCGGCGGCGCAGTCCCGCCTCGGCGGTGCCGGCCGCGTCGGCCCGCCACTCCTCGACGTAGCGTTCGCGGGCCAGCGGAGGGAGGAGTCGGGCGAGCAGGCGCAGCAGCAGGTCGATCACGCGCGGGCCTCCGCTCCGGAGAGGCGGGAGGCGGGCCGGGCCTTCACGGCGTCGAAGCGCGCGACGGCCGAGCGGGCCGCCTCCGCGCCGTCGCCCGTGAGCTCGTAGAGCCGCCGCCGCGGACCGCTGCGATCGGTGTCCGGCTCCCACGACGACGCGACCCAGCCCGCGCCCCTCGAGCCGCTCGAGGATCGGGTAGACGCTGCCGGCCGGACGGCCCGTGCGCTTGATCACGAGCATCCCCCACACGGACGCGCCGTCGTCGAGGAGGACGCGGAGCACGTCGACCGTGGCGGGCGTGAGGCGGGCGAGCGGGGTCATGCGCGCAAATCTAGCTATGTAGAGATAGGGCGTCAATGCGGATGCGGCGCCCCTTGGCGCACCTTGAGAGGATCGATGCATGACTCTGTACAACCCCGCCGTGTTCCCCGAGCCCGCCTCCGGCCCGTCGTCGACGCCGCCGTCGCAGAAGTCGGGGAACGGACTCGGCCTCGCGTCCCTGATCATCGGCATCGTCGCGCTCGTCGGAGCGGTGATCCCGCTCGTGAACTACGTCTCGGGCTTCGTCGCCTTCGTGGGCCTGGTGCTCGGAGTCATCGCCCTGTTCCTGAAGAACCGGACGCGGGGCACGGCGATCGCCGGCTCGATCCTGAACCTCGTGGCGCTGATCCTGTCGATCGTGCTCGCCATCGTCTACACCGCGGGTCTCGTCACGGGCATCTCGAGCGCCGTCGAGGACGCCGAGGCGAGCCGGGCCTCGAACAGCCCCGGTGTCTCCGCCGCCCCCAGTGCCTCCGCCGCCCCCGCGGGCCCGACGCGGACCGTCGTCTACGAGGTGACCGGCGACGCCACGAGCGCCTCGATCGGCTACTCGACGTCGGGAGTGGCGGGTACGGAGGACGGCTCCGACTCGCTCCTGGACCAGTCCCTCCCCTTCACGAAGGAGGTCCAGGTCGAGGAAGGCGGCGAGTACTCGATGAACGTCTTCTCCCTCACCGCGACCAACGGCCCCGACGACACCGGAGCCATCACCTGCCGCGTGACCCTCGACGGCGAGGTCATCGCGGAGCAGACGAGCACGGGCGCGTTCGCGGCGGCGTTCTGCACGACGACGTCGGACTGAGGGCAGGGCGCTGCCTCCTGCGTCGGTGGCGTCCGGCAGAATCGCCCTGACAGCAGGAGGCGCTTTGCAGTTCACGATCGACGGAGATCCGTACGAGCTCACGCGGGAGTCGGTGGAGGCTGCGCTCGGCGCCGTTGAACCGGCTGCCGTCACGAAGTACTCGATCGAGGCACTCGGGCGGCGGTGGCCGGTGAAGCAGGTGCTCGCGGTGGCGACCGGGCTGGGATCGAAGCCGTTCGACTCCGGCACAGCGCAACGAGTCCTCAAGCAGCTGGGGTTCGTGGTCGTAGGCGACCACACCGCTCGCACCCCCCTCGACGGCTCGCAGCGCACCTTCGGCGGCGTGAGCTGGAGCCTGGCGGCCTCGGACGACGACTACCTCGAGGCCCGATCAGGGCGGCTCCACGTGCCGACCTGTCGGCACGGCGTCACCCAGCCGCGCCGCTCCTGGAGCGAGGCCGAGGTCCTCGATGCGTGGCTCGCAGCACCGGACACCGATCCCCGCGAGCTGACGTCGCCCGGCTGGTGCTCCGATTGCCTCATGGTGCGCGGGCTCGAGGAGGAGGTGACGCGCTCGGAGGAGTGGCCGCCAACCGGCAGTGCCGAGCGTCGAGCCATCGCGGCGGCGGCAGGTGTGATCCTCACGCCGGCCCTGAGCGGCGGCTCCTCGGCGCTCGACTCGACCGTGCGGACCTGGACCGCGCCCACCGCCCGAGCTTCTTCGCGGCGCCCTGGACTCGCTACCCGACGCGTCGGGCGGGTTCCGAGGGCGGCTTCTGCGGCAGCTCGCCGAGGCTCCACGGGAGGTCGTCCTGCTCGCGGCCGAGCTGTGCTTCGTCCAGCGCCTTCCGCTCACCAACGTCGGCGCCGAGACGAAGCGCGAGCTGCTGCGGGAGATCCTGGCGCTGCTCCCCGACGCGCCCGTCCTCCCCGAAGCGGTCGCGGCCGCGTTCGACGTCCGCGGCACATTCAACGGCGGGGCGGGGTTCACCCCGCAGATCGCCCGCCATCTGCAGTGGCTCTGCTCGTTCATAGAGCACTGGGACGGACTGGATGCCGAGATGCGGGACGCCGCTCTCGGAGATCCGTGGCTCTTCCGAGAGCAGACCGCCGCCGTCGATCCCGCCTCCCCTGCCATTCAGAACTCCCTGCTCGCGCTCACCTGGCCGAGCGTCTTCGAACGCATCGTGTCGACGGCGGACAAGACGAAGATCCGCGACACCTTCGCTCCGGCGCTGCCAGCGGGGCCGACTGGGGACCTCGACCGGGATCTGCTGCATCTGCGCGACAGCCTGGATCCGCAGGGGCACCTGGACATCGACTGGTATCTGCCGCCGTGGAGCACAGAGTGGCGGGACGCCGATCGGAGCGACGCTCCGGCCGCCTGGTGCGTCCCGAGCGCAGCGGTACTCGGGGACACGATCGGCTACCCCGGCGCGATCGCCGCCGACTTCGGAGCGAGCCGCTCCGTCATCCGATCGACGGCGCTGGCGCGGTGGGACGGGGCGGAACCGATGCCTGCACTCCTGCAGCGGGTCGACGCCACCGCAGCCGTGCTCAGCGGGATGCGTCCAGGCGAGCAGATCCTCGTGCGGGACGGTCGTGGGATCCGGGTGGGGACGCTGCGGAGCGGACGATGGATGCCCGGCGACCGTGCTCAGCGGTCAGTCCGGTGGGAGGACGAGCGCGTGCCAGAGGAGGCCCTTCCGGAGGCGGTCCTGGCCGCGCTCTCGGAGGAGGTGGGCTTCACCCGGGTCGAACCACTATCCATGCCCACACCCGCACCGCTCGACCTGCGCCTCCCGCGCCCCACCGCCGAGTTCGCGGCCGGTCTCCATTACGACCGGGTGTGGCTGGACGACGTGACCGCGGTCCTCGAGGAGCGGAGGCAGATCATCCTCTTCGGCCCTCCCGGCACGGGGAAGACGTTCGTCGCGCGGGCCCTGGCCCGGTTCGCCGCCCCCGCGAGCGCCGTGCGGATCGTGCAGTTCCATCCCTCCTACTCCTACGAGGACTTCTTCGAGGGCTTCCGTCCCGCGACCGACGCGAGCGGCTCCGCCGTGTTCCGCCTCGCGAAGGGGCCCCTCCGGCTCCTCGCCGATTCGGCCGTACGCAACCCGGCCGTCCCCCACGTGCTGATCATCGATGAGATCAACCGCGGCAACATGGCGAAGATCTTCGGCGAGCTGTACTTCCTCCTCGAGTACCGCGACGAGCAGGTGTCGCTGCAGTACTCCCCCGAGGAGCCGTTCGCGCTGCCCAAGAACCTGTTCGTCATCGGCACGATGAACACGGCGGACCGCTCGATCTCGCTCGTCGACGCCGCGATCAGGCGGCGCTTCGCCTTCTTCGAACTCCATCCGGCCCAGCAGCCGGTGCGCGGTCTGATCCACCGTGTCGAGGGGCGGACGACGCGACGCGGTGCGCTGCTCGACACGCTGAACGACCGCATCGGCGAGACGGACCGCGACTTCCAGATCGGCCCCTCCTATCTGCTCCGCGACAGTGCTCGCACGGAGGAGGGACTCGCTCGGATCTGGGAGCACGACATCCTGCCTCTGCTCGATGAGCACTACTACGGCCGGCTGTCTCGGAGACGAGGTCCGGGCGCGGTTCGGGCTCGACGCCCTCGATCTGACCGCACCGGTGGTGGACGACGAGATCGACGAGCCGTGACACGCGTCTCGCTCGAGGAGAACGGAGGCTGGCGGCCGTGCGACCTCTCCTCCGAGGTCATCGCCGCCGCCACGTCAGCGGGGCTCGTCGACTCCCGGCTGAGTCGCACCGGGATCGAGATCGCCGCAGCGTCGAACAAGGTGGGAGCGGTGCGCTGGGGCGACGACGAGATCCTGGTCCATCCGAAGACTCCTCTCGGGTCGCTGCTGTTCCTGCTCGGATACGCGCGCGACCCGGATTTCCGCCCGGAGGACGTCGATGCGACGCCGGACGACGACCTCGCCCCCGCCGTCGCAGAGACGTTCGCCCGGCTCGCCGAACGTGCTCTCGCCCGCGGCGTTCTGCAGGGCTACCGCACCTACGACGAGACCGCGGTCACCGTCCGCGGGCGCATCCGGATGTCCGACCAGGTCTCTCCGAGGCGGGCGACTGCTGCCGGTCGAACTGTCCGTCGACGAGTACACGATCGACATCGCCGAGAACATCGTGCTGCGCGCTGCTCTCAGCGCCCTGCTGACGCTGCCCCGACTCCGCGATGCGCTGCGTCGTCGCCTCCTGCATCTCGACGGACGCCTCGACGGGGTCGAGCGGCTCCGCCGTGGTGCGCCGGCGCCCGCCGTGCGTCAGAGCCGCCTGAATGCGCACTACGCGCCGGCACTCGCCTTCGCGATGCTGATCCTCGAGCGCCGGTCCCCCTCCAGTGCCGAAGGCGAATCGCCTCTCGCCTCGTTCGTCGTCGACATGGCCGTGCTCTTCGAGAGCTTCGTCACGACGGCGCTGCGGGAGGCTCTCGCTCCGCTCTCGTCGGGCGTCACGCTCGCGCAGTACCCCGCCACCCTCGACGAGCGCGGGCGGCAGCCGGTGCGGCCGGACATCGTCCACGTCCGCTCCGGGCGCCCGCGGATCGTGGCGGACGCGAAGTACAAGACCGGCGCCTCCCGCGTGGAGGATCTCTATCAGATGCACGCCTACTGCACCGTCCTGGGTCTGCGCGACGGGTGGCTGATCTCGGTCGGCCGGGGCAGCTCCTCGTACTCGGTGCGCGGCGCCGCGGTGGAGCTCCACATCCGTCGACTGGATCTCGCGGCCGCACCGGGCCGGCTGCTCGAGGAGGTCTCCGCCCTGGCTGCGGAACTGGTCGCCGACCGAAGGCACGTCACCTCAGAGAACGGTCACCCGCTCACACCCTGAAGCGCGACGGCGACGAGCACCCCCCGCGAGGAGGAAGGCCGCAACGGCCGCCGCCATCCCGAGCACCGGGATGGACCACGCCCGGCGCGAGGTGGTCGACCGGCGGACGACCGCGACGAGTGTCAGCACCGCGAACACGCCGACCACGGCGGGGACGATCCACGTCGCGACGCTCAGGAGGGAGAGGTCGCACCCGGAGGGGTTCCCTCCGCACGCGTCCATCCCCATCTGCAGGATCAGGACGAGGAACGAGAGGCCGGCGCCGAGGCCCACCAGCAGGATGAGGAGCAGGACCGCCTCGATGCGGCTCGCGAGCCCTGCCGGCTCGCGTTCGGCCGGGCGGCGGACGCGCGGGGGCGGATCCGGGTAGGGGTCGTCGGCATCGAAGGACACGGTGACCTCCCTGGTGAGCGGGTCCCGGACGGGCCCGGGGAGATTCTCGCCCACCGCGCACGGAGAAGGACGGATCGCCAGTGCCGGCGGGTCCGTCCTCCTCCGGTGTGCTCCGGGACTACTTGCGGAACATGCGCGCCGTGGTCTCGAAGAGGCCCTTCACCGGGCGCTGCTGCTCGCCCTGCTGGGCGCCGAGGATGATGATGACCGAGGTCAGCACCGGGATCAGCCACTGAGTCGCCTTCTGCACGCGCAGGGCGGTGGTCAGCTCGGCCGAGTTCTGCGGCAACGCCTCGGTGACGCCCTTCGCGCCCTCCTCGATGTGCTTGGCCTGACTGGCTCCGGCGATCGCGGCGGTGACCGACGCGGCGCCGGCGAGGCCGGTGACGACGGTCTTGATGACCGTGTTGGTGCGGCTCTCCTGCTGGTTCGCCAGGCGGGTCTTGTTCGCGAGGATCAGGCCGATGCCTCCGACGCCGTGGGCGACGATCGCGGCGAGCTGCACGGGCGTCCAGCGGGCCCAGCCCACGGATGCGATGCGGAGGCGCTCCGACGGGTCGGAGGAGGTCGCGGCGGCACCGTTCAGGCCGACGGCACCCATGAGGGATCCGCCGAACCAGGCGGCGGCGCCGAGGTCGTGGAGGCTTCGGACGAGCGTGTTCCGTGACGGCATGCGTGTCTCTTTCTTCGGTCGACAGGAGGGGCTGCGACCCCCGTATATGGGTGACGCTACGCGCGGGGCGGGTCGAGCGGTCGGGGCTTGACCTCTCCCTCCGCAGCCGCTCTGGTAGAAGAGCGCGCCGACGCGCACCGACAGGAGGAGCGACATGGCGGACCAGGACGAGCAGAAGAGCATCCGCGACGACTTCCACGAGGCCGTGAACATGACGGCCAAGCAGATCGAGAGCTGGCTCGAGACGGACGAGTCGGAAGGAGGTCGGTCAGAAGTCCGACGGCGGCGAGTCGGTCGGCCACCACAGCGGCCGCCGCATCATCGAGATCCTCGGCACGAAGCAGGCCGACCTCGGCGACGACGACTACGCGCACATGAAGAAGGTCGTCGGCTACGTGCACCGGCACTCGGCGCAGCGTCCGGACGGCGACGTCACGGAGACGAAGTGGCGGTACTCGCTGATGAACTGGGGGAACGACCCGCTGAAGAAGTGACGGGGGTCACTGGCGAGCGACCATGATCGAGGAATGCAGATCCTCGAGGTCGTGGCCGCCGTGATCACCGACGGGGACCGGATCCTCGCGTGCCGGCGCCGTCCGGAGAAGGCGTCCGGCGGCCTGTGGGAGTTCCCGGGCGGGAAGATCGAACCCGGAGAGACGCCCGAGCAGGCGCTGGAACGTGAGATCGCAGAAGAGCTGGGAGTAGCTGTCAGCGTGGGAAGTCGGCTGAGCGTCGACGACACCGAGGTGGGTTCTCGGGTCATCCGGTTGAGCTGCTGGTGGACGATTCTGCAGGGTTCCGCTCCGGTTGCGAGCACCGACCACGACGCGCTTCGCTGGCTGGGTCGGAAAGAGCTGGCAAGCCCGAGTGGGCGGCGCCTGATCTTCCGGCTGTGGCGAAGCTGATCGCCGGGGCCTGAGCCTCGATCAGCCACAGCCGAGATCGAGCCGAGCATCTCGCAGCCGGCGGAGGCGCCGATGTTCCGGTCGAACACCGCTCCGACCGAGAGCAGGAGTCGTTCAGTCGTCGGCCTCCGGGCGAGCGCTTGCGGAGCCGATTCCGCCCAGTGGCAACCGACGCCGAGACGATCTCGACCACGACCTCGACGTCCTCGTGTTCCCAGAATCGGAGGGAGACCCAACCCGCTTCTCCCAGCAGGCGGTCGGTGTCCCGATCACGCGCGCGGTTCGTGGCCACCTTGTCGGCCCAGAAGCCGGCGTTCGTCTTCGACACCGTGTGGTGGATCGGACAGCCGTGCCAGAAGCAGCCGTCGAGGAACACCGCGACCCGCTGCTTCGGGAAGGCGACGTCGATCGTGCGTCGCGTGGACCCGGGAATCCTCACCTGCAGGCGGTAGCGCAGCCCTGCCGCGTGAAGTGCAGATCGCACCCGCAACTCGACCTTCGTGTCACGCCCGCGATTCGAGAGCATCGACCGCCGGACACCGTCGCTCGAAGCCCATGACATCGCTCGAGACTAGAGCCCGACGCGACTATGTCGATCTGGACGAGGCGGGTGGTGTCGCTGGCGAAGGAGACCGTGGTGCCGTCGTAGGGGTCGATCAGGAGGCCCGAGAGGACCTTGCAGTCGCGGGTGCCGGGAGTGAAGACCGGGTCGAGGAGGTCGCGGCCGAAGACGTGGATGGGGGTGTCGTAGCCGATGGCATCGGCATCGGCATCGGCATCGGCATCGGCATCGGCATCGGCATCGGCATCGGCATCGGCCGAGAAATGGCCGACGCAGCGCGCGCGCCGCACGTCGTCACGAAGGCAGATCTGTCGGACTTGATCCCGCCCCGCACCAGAGTGGAGCGACCCGATGGGCGACGACATTCTGGGTGCGGCTTGCGCCGGTCAGTTACTGACCCGGGCGAATTGCGGCACGGCAAGGGATGATGGTCACTCATCGAGTGAGAGGATGCCATGTTCTTCGAAGAACTGCGCGACAATGGCTGGCCAGCCGAGATGTCCATCACCGTCGCAAGTGGGGAAATTCATCTCCTAGAGCTTCTTTGGATCCGACATCACGCCAATCTTCGGGCCCTTCCTCGACTCCCCTCGGCGGACCTGCCCGGTCCGTCGAGCACCGGTGCGGACTTCTCGGAGTACGAGCCTGTATGGGCGGAGGAGTGGAGTAAGGCGTTGCAGTCAAGCGCACAGGTCCATACGACTAGCCCCGAACGCATGAGAAATCTGTCCGAGCTTTGGGAACTGTCACATCCGGTCGCACTCGCCCGGTCTGTGGGTGTGTCGCTCGCCGGCGCTCATGAGTGGAAGCGGCGTCTACGGAACCGGACGGCGGTCAGGGACGAGATCCCAGAGGAGATGCACGATGCCTGGTCGAAAGGCCTGAGGGTGATCATCGAACTCCCACTCCGGGGGGATTACGGTCGGCAGTATGACGACCACGTCTTGCTCGTTTCGGGAGCGCTTCGTGCCAGCGAACGAAAATATGCGACACTCCTGAGTTCCTTCAGCTGAAGAGGAAGCCCCCGGCTGCGATGTAGCCGGGGGCTTCCTGCACGAGTTAGAAGTTCTCGCCCGGAGACCCGGACGAGCAAACCGTCCCGTTGTTCATGACAACATTCGACCCGGGCGTGATGTTGATGAATCCACCGCCGGTGTAGAAAAGGGACCAGGAACTCGACCACGTCGCTCCTCCGGGTCCAATCCATGACTTCGACGGAAGACCAGCACCGCCGTAGATCTGAGTGATCCACAGCTTGGAGATCACAGGACGGGGCACCGTGTAGCCAGTCAGTACCACTTTCCGCTGACCGTAGGAGGTGATGTCGATCCAGGATTTTCCGCAGGAGCCGTTGATTTCCGTCTTTGCTACTGAAGAACTTTTCGAAAGCCGCTTCTCCAGGTTTCGAGCTTCAGGGCTCACGGCGACGGACTTCTCTCTTCCGTCGGGCAAGGCGACGATCTTGTAGCCATTCGCTGCGGCCACCTTTGAATCGAATCCGGAGAACGTCATCTCCGATTCGAAGCGTTCGGTTGACGACGGTGCGCGCACTTCGTCGGATGCGGACGCTGTAGCTGGTGTACTGAGCAGCATAAGGCCAGCTGCGGCGGCGAGCATAAAGCCTGCGGCTCGTTTCTTCGGCATTAGTGATCCTTCCGATTTGTAACTGAGACGACCGCATGTTTTCGGTCACGGACCGAGGTGTCAATGAGTCGGCGCCGGAAGCACCTCTCTGGCGTCGAATGTCGCTTGGTTCGGAACCTGTGGAGCGACGGCCAGATCGAATCCGTGCGCGGCAGTTGCCGTTGAGCTACGCCCTGTCCGGACGGGGACGGAGGCGGAATCAGATCCGCGGACAAGACGTGAGGACTGCCGCCGCCGCTTCACGGTCCCTTGCCTTGATCCCCAGCCCGTACGTGCTCAGCACTCCCACGAACTGCTCCACGTACCCGCACCGCAGCTCCACAGCCGGCGGCAGCCACTCCCCCGGCCCCGCGTCGCTCTTCGACTGGTTCGTCTCCTCCGACGCCGCGACGAGGTTCGCCGGATCGTTCGCGAAGGCGAGGCGCTGCTCGTCGGTCCACGCCCACGCCCCGTGGTGCCACGCCCAGCCGAGGGCGACGACGTGGTCGATCTGGACGAGACGGGAGGTGTCGGTGCCGGAGGTGAACTGCACAGCGGTGCCGTCGTAGGGGTCGATCAGGAGGCCCGAGAGGACCTTGCAGTCGCGGGTGCCGGGCTTGAAGACGGGGTCGAGGAGGTCGCGGCCGAGGACGTCGTTGCGGGTGTCACAGCCGTTGCGGTCGACGTCCGACCAGGACTGGCCGAAGAGGTCGCGGTCGTACGGCACGTCGGCGCGGCCGTCGTCGGTGGGGAGGGCGGCGAGGAGGGCGAGGGCGGGTGAGTCCGGAGCCGACGGGGCGGGCGACTCCGGGGACGACGGGGTGGGAGCTGATGCAGTGGGACCAGCGGAGGACGACGACGGTGCCGGAGACGTGAGCCACGGGCCCATCGGCGCCACCGACTCCGACACCGCCATAACCGCGAACGCCACGGCGACGGCCGCGACCAGCGCCAGCGTCACGGCGAGCGCGGGCCGGCGACGACGGCGCGCACGGGGCGCACGGGGCACGCGGGGCACGCGAGGCGCCGGCCGCCGCGCTCCCGGACGCGGCGGCGGGGGTCTGCCTGCCACGCGCGCTAGACGCCCGAGTCGGTGTCGACGGGGGCGTCCGGCTCGGTGGGGCGCGCCGCGGCGTCCCACAGGCGGATCGCCGAGCGGGGCACGGGGCCGACGACGTCGACGCGCCAGACGAGGTCGACCGGGGAGCCGGTGGCGCTCTCGTAGGGCAGCACGTGGAGGGGGGTGCCGGGGTCGAAGCGCAGCCGGTCCTGCAGGCGGGCGGGGGCGACGAGGAAGCTCGTGACGCGCTCGTGGTAGCGCTCGCCGACCTGCAGCTCGGTCAGCACGGTGGCGCTGACGGGGGTCATGGGGTCGGGGCGGGTCAGCGAGTCGAGCAGGAAGTCGTCCCACGGGACGTCGAGCTCGACGCCGTCCCAGTCCTCGGGGCGGCGCAGGGCGTTGAGCGGGTTGGTGCCCATCGGGCGGACGCGGGGGCGGGCGATGGCCTCCTCGTCGCGGGTGACGGAGGCGACGATGTCGGCGAGGCGCGGAGCGGCGACGCGGGTGAGGAGCGACTCGTCGTCCAGGGCGCGCAGCAGCATCCGCCGGGTGTGGTTGGACGAGTGCGGGAGGTCCTCGTCGAGGGCCGAGAGACCGAAGCCCTGGCCGGATCCGTAGTCGGCGGCCATCTCGCGTACGAGGGACTCGAATGCGTCGTGCCGCCAGCCGCGGCGGACGAGCTGCGCGGTCATGGCGGCGCGCATCCGGGCGACGGCGGCGGTCTCCTCTCCGCTCACCGTGGCGAGGCGCACGGCGAAGGGCATGTGGCCGCGCTCGACGTCGAACGTCTCGTGCTGCGTCCACACCGGCGGCACGTGCCACGGGCGGTGGATGGCCTTCGAGAGCAGCACCAGCCACTCCACGGCCTGGCGGTGCACGGAACGCAGGCGCGCGGCCTCCTCGCGGGCGCGGCGGGCGCTCGCACCGAGGTGGGCGAGGCGGGCGCGCTCGAGGCGGATCCTGCGCTCGAAGCGCGACCAGCCCGCGTGGTAGCGGGCCAGGGCGACGACGGTGAGGGTCACCCCGGCGACGCCGAGGCCGGCGAGGATCCACCACAGCACGGCCGAGATCGGATCCGGATTGAAGGAGCCGTCGGCATCGCGCGCGGCGTAGTCGTTCACCTGCCAGAGGCCGAAGCCGACGGCGAGCGCCAGGGCGATCACGAGGATCCAGCCGACGAGCATCGAGCGGTGGAAGTCGCGGCGGAGTCCGAGGAGCTCTCCGGGGCGCTGCGGGCGGAGGGCGTCGATCTCGCGGACGAAGGTCGCCGCCTCGTCCTCGGCGCGGCGACGCTCGCCGGCGAGGCGGTCGAGGAAGCGCCAGACGAAGGAGGTGCTCTGCGCGCCGGCCCAGAGGTCGTACTCGGCCAGGGCGCGGAGGCGGCTCGAGCGGCGCTCCTCGGCGAGGACCGGGTCGGGGTCGGGCTCGGCGGGGAGCTCGATGCGGACGCGGGCGGGGGTCTCGGGGTTCTCGGCGGGCGAGGTGGTCTCGGCGGGCTCGGCAGGCTCGGCGGTCGGCTCCTCGATCCGGGTGCCGTCCTCGGGAGGGGCGAACGGGGCGGGCTCGGGAGCCGGAACAACAGCAGGAGGAGCAACAGCCGCGGGAACCGCCGCCACCGATCCCTCCGCCGCCGTCACCCAGTCCTCGAGCCTCCGCCTGGGGTCGTCCAGAGTCAGCGCGTACCAGTCCACCCGCTTCGGGAATACGGGCGGCACGTCGTGCCCGGCCGGGTTCCACGCGTCGTCCGGCAGGGCGAGGACGTCGGCGACGCGGCCGAAGACCGGCACGGCTCCCTCCACGGGGGCGAATCCGGCGTCGCGCAGGTCGGCGCTGCCGTCGAGCGAGCCGAAGACGAGTTCGCGCAGCCCGGCCCAGAGCTCGGGGGTGGTGCGCACGTGCGCCATGGCCGCGGGGGCGTCGGCCTCGGTGCGGGCCCGGGCCTCGTCCTCCTGCAGGCGCCGCAGATCGGCGAGCAGCAGCCGGTCGCGCACGTCGAGCACCTCGTCGAAGGAGGTGCCGACGACGGCGGAGCCCTCCTCGGTGTGCAGGGCGCGGGTGACGGCGCGGTAGGTGCTCGAGGTCAGGCGGCGCAGCGCCCACTTGGGCATCTGCGCGAGCTTGCTCGACGCGAACACCAGGAAGCGGCCGCCCTGCGAGGCGAGGCCGATGCGGTCCACCTCGGGCAGGGCGAGTGCACCGGCGGCGTCGTAGGTGAGGGCTCCCCCGTCGAGCCGGAGGGCGCCCTCGACCATGCCGTCGACGTAGCCGGCGATGCGGCCGTCCTCGATGAAGGCGGTGCCGGGCGGCGGCGGGCTGACGCTGGGGTCGATCAGGAGGGAGTCGGGGCGGGCCGCGTTCTCGAGCACGCCGGCGGCGACGCGGCGGCCGAGCGACTCCGTCAGCACCGCGTTGAGGAACACGCGCGAGATCCAGACCGAGGCTCCGCCGTCGCTCTCGCGCGACATCAGCTCGACGCTGCCCTCGCTGACGCCGTTCCAGAGACCGGCGACCGAGGCGAGGTGGGTGAGCGTGAAGCCGGTGAAGCGCTCGTCGTCGCGCACGAAGGCGTCGCCGGACCACGGGCTCGAGCGGTCCTCGGGCGAGGCGATGACCACGAAGCCGTGCTCGTGGCTCTCGACGCGCTCGCGCAGCTGGAACGCGGTGGGCGCGCAGATCAGGGTGACGTGGCGCAGCTCCGTCGTCTGGTCGGCCAGCGTCGCGGAGGGATTGGGCAGCGGCATCGAAGTGCGCACCCACGAGCGCACCAGGTCGGCGACCTCGTCCTGCGCCTGGTCGGTCTCGCGCTCGGGCAGGGACGAGCGGAGGGTGATCAGGCGCACCAGGGCGAGCTGCTCCTCGGCCAGTGCCTCGAAGAGGTCGACCGAGATCGCCACCGACTCGAGGTCGGCGCCCACTCCCAGCACCACGGCCTCGATCTGCGGAGGCGCGTAGGGCGAGGTCTTCACGTGCTCGGGCAGCACCCAGAGGGCCTGGCCCAGCAGGCCGGTCTTCGTCCACTGCGCCGCGAGCTCGAGCAGGGTCTCGCCCTGCGCGCCGCTGGGCAGCAGCACGATCGCCGCCTTGCCGTCGGGCCAGAAACCGCCGGTCCGCGGATCCGACTCCACGCTCAGACCCCGGTGTCGCGCGGACCGGTGGACAGGACCGACGAGACCAGACCCTGCAGGGCGTCGCGGAACTGCTCCCGCATCTCCCAGGTCACCGGGTAGTCGTAGACCGACACCCGGTCGTCCTGCGCCACGATGTCGCTCTCGAACTTGGCCAGCTCGGCCGAGAGGTACGCCTGCACGGCGGTCCGGCGCGACGCGAGGTCGCCCTCGGCGGTGCCGGCGCGCGACGGCTCCGGAGTGGGGGCGCCGGTGGGCAGGGCGCCCGTCTGCAGCCACTCGGCCAGCTCGGTCTCCTCGCCGCGGCTGCCACCGAGCGACGTGAGCACGCGGTAGGGGGCGAGCGGAGCGAGCGTGCCGTCGACGTTGCAGAGCGCCATCGCGATCGCGAGCGACTGCAGCACCACTCCGGGGAAGTCGGCGGGGCGGGCGTTGCGCTCGCTGAGCAGCGGGTGCGGGAAGTCGGCGAAGCCGCGCGCCGCCGGATCCCAGACCGAGAGCTTCGGGCCCTTCTCGCCCTGCGTCGAGTCGACGGCGAGGCGGCCGAGGGCCTTGGCGACGTACCAGCCGCGGATCATCGACTCGATCGCGCGCGGATCCGCCGGGATGCTCTCGCCGAGCAGTCGCGCGCGCTTGAACTTCCAGAACGCCTCGCGGCTGTCCTGGGTGTTCGACTGCGCGAGCCAGCCGCGGGCGATGGGCTCCATCACCGAGTCCATCACGATGGGCTGGTAGGGGAAGCCGGACATCGCGAAGACCTCGATGCCGTCGACCTTCTGGTCCTGGAACCACGACTCGCTGGTCGCGTCGTCCCAGACGCCCATCTGGCCGAGCACGCCCTTGGTCACCTCGTACATCTCGGTGCCCGTGCGGAACGGGATGGAGCTGAAGACGAGCGAGGTGTCCTCGTTGATCGCCTTGCCGTGCACGGCGCGCAGGAGCGCCGGATTGAGCTTCACCAGCGGCTCGCTCGCGCCGAGGGCGGCCTGGAGCTGCTCGCGGTAGCGGTCGCGCCGCTCGGCGAAGACGTTCGGCGGCAGCACCTCGGAGTCGAAGAAGCCGAGCAGGTCCTCGCCGATGTAGGCGGCGAACGGGGTGCCGTCGCGCTTCATCCACGCGCGGGCCCGGGCGACGTAGGTCTCGGGGTCGGTGGCGAGGTCGAAGGTCGCGCGCTGCGCGGGGTTCGCGACGGCCGGATCCGCGGTGACGGTCGGCTTCCAGGTGCGCGGGTTCGCGACCAGCGACCAGGTCTCGTCCGAGCCCTCGGAATCGGGGCTGACGCCCACCAGGAGATCGGTGAGGACGCGCAGCACGGCGTCCTGGTACTTGGCGTCGCCGTCGACGGAGGCGCGCACCAGCTTCTGGAACTCGGCGGGGTACTTCTCGGGCTCCACGAGCATCCGCTCGTTGGGCGCCGGGGTGTACTTGCGCGGCACGGTCTCGTCGACGCGGCGGGGCCAGAACTCGTAGGCGTTCTCGCGGTCGTCGATCGTCTTGCGCGCGTTCACGCGCTGCAGGAGCGCGGTGCGCGAGCCGTCGAGGTAGTCGGCGAGCGGGCCGAGGAAGGTCTCGCGCAGCTCGGCGAGCAGGGCCGAGGCGGAGTCGCGGAGCGCGGCCTCGGAGGACCACTCCAGCGCCTGCCCGAGCCGCTGGATCGCGAACTGCACCGCCTCCTGATCCGGGCGGATGGACTGCTGGTTCGCGGCCGTGCGCAGCTCGTCCGAGACGAGGGAGCCGAGGCCGGCCACCCACTCCTCGTGCTGGCGCGCGTCGATCCGGAGCGCGTCGACCGTGCCCTTGAGACCGCGCTCGAGGCGGCGGAGCATCGCCACGACGACCGGGCAGCCGTCCTGGGCAACGTAGCGCGACACCGTCTCGAGGAGGTGGCCGGGCATCGTGCGCGTCCACTCGTCGAGGCGGCGCTGGCGCGCCTCGCGGTCGCGCTGGAGGAGCCGGGGGCTCGTGCGCGTGTACTCGTTGACGAGGCGGTCCGACCAGGTGGTGATGTCGGCGCCGCCCTGGCGGTCGAGCGACTCCGGACGGCTGAGCTCCTCGTCGGCGCCGCGCTGCAGCTCCGCCTTGATCACGTCGAGCACCGCGGTGTCGCGCAGCGCGTCGGTGACGTCGTTGTGCTCGGCGGTCTCCTCGTTCAGGCGCAGATCGCGGATGAAGCGCTGGTACTCGCTGTCGGCCGACTTCTCGATGTACTCGCGCTCGGTCATCCGCTCGAACTGCGGGTCCTCCTCGGAGTGCGCGAAGAGCATCCGGTCGATGGCCGAGCGGGCGAAGCGCTCGGCGGAGTACTCGAGGAAGCGCTCGCGGCCCAGGGTCACCCGGCCGAAGCCGATGGAGGAGAAGGGCGGCGAGTGGTGCGCGGGGCTCATGAGACCGGAGTTGTCGGGCAGCACGTTCGCGGCCGAGCGGGCCTGCCAGTTGCCCGAGGAGTAGGCGATCATGTCGTCCTGCACGCGCTCGTCGATCATCCACGCGGTGAGGCTGGTGGCGACGGCGTCGTAGACGGCGTTCTGGTCCTCGAAGGTGACCTTGCTGTTGCTGCGGCCCACGATGAAGGGGTACGCGGCGCCGACGCGGTCCATCGCGGCTCCGTACGAGGGGGCGACGCCCTTGGTGCGCAGGAGCTCGAGGGTGGCGGCCGAGGGGGTGTCGGTCCAGAAGCCGTTCATCGTCTCCGAGATCGCGGCGAGCGCGTTGCCGGGCATCCCGGCGGTCACGTTCAGCTGGTCGAAGACGTCGGGCGCGTAGAGCATGCTGAAGAACTGGTTCGACCACGGGTACTGCTTGGCGGTCGACTTGACGATCTCGATCACGTCGAGGAACTGGCCCGCTCCTGAGCCTCCCGCGACCGACGAGATCACGATGACGATCGGGCTGCCGTCTCCCCCGTCGTCGCGGGCGCGCAGGCGCTGGCCGAGCGTCTGCAGCTCGGCGAGCGACTCCGCGTCGTTCATCTTGCCGATCGCGAAGCGCGCGGCCTGGGCGATCTCCTTGGTGGCCGCGAGCGCGACGGCGCGGCCGACGGCGCGGTACTGGCCCGCGCCCTTGGTGACGTCGACCTTGACCTGACGGGGGTCGGGCAGCTGGCGCTCGATGTCGTGGCGCATCGCGTTGTTGGTCGCGTGGGCGCTCGTGATCGAGCCGTGCACGATGTCGAACGTCGCGGCGGTGCTCACGAGGCCGCGGTAGTCCTGCCGGGGCAGGAACGGCGCCTGGTACTCCATGCCGTCCTGCACGGTCGGGGTGTCGAAGTGCAGGAAGCGCCAGGCGGAGGGGATGCCGCCCTCCCAGCCGAGCTGCTGGAGCTTGAGCTCGAGCTGGTACTTGATGCCGCGGAGGGTCTTGCCGCCGGAGCCGCCGACTCCGATGAGAAGGAAGGGTTTGAGCATGACTGTCTGCTTTCTTCGGCGGCGCTGTCAGCGACCGCGGGGCGGAGGGGTACGGGGGCCGGAGCGTCCGGGCGGCGGGGGCGGCGGGGCGCCTCCCGGCCTCGGCGGCGGCGGAGAGGACGGGCGGCCGGGAGCACCGCCCGAGCGGGCGGGCGGGCCGCCGGGGCGCGGGGGCGACGGCGGGCGGGGCGGAGTGGCGGTGGGGGTGCCGCCGCGGGGCGGGGCCGGCGGGCGCGAGGGGCGCTCGGGGCGCTCTGGCTGCGGGCGCTGGTTCTGCGGGCGCTCCGGCTGCGCGGGCTCCGGGCGCTTCGCGGCCCGCTCGCGGCGCAGGGCCTCGAGGGTCGTCCATGCGGGGGCCCCGGAGTCGCGGAGCAGATCGTCGAGGCGGCGCGCGTACTGCGCCTCGTCGTCGCGGTCGACGCGGTGGTAGAGCACCGCGAGGGCGCGCACCGGGTCGTCCGAGCGGGGCCGGTCGAGCTCGCGCTCGGGCACGACGATCGCCCAGAACGCATCCAGCGGCAGGGTGCGGAAGCCCATCCCGCCGTCGGGGAGCCGGGTGCCCGCGGAGGTGCTGCGGGTGCCGGTGCGGGACGCCACGACGACTCCGCCGGCGGGCGGGCCGACGCGGTAGCCGGGAGCCTTGAGCGGCCACCACGGCACATGCACGCGCAGACGGCCGAGGTCGGGATCCGGGATCTCGTGCACCCCGGTCTCGCTCCTCAGGTAGCGGAAGCGGTCGTCGAGGCGGTCCGACGGGAGCGTCGAGCGGACGCCGTCGGGGGTGATCTCGACGGGGATCGTGCCGCGCTGGAACGAGCCCTGCATCGCGATCTTCGCGTTCCAGCGGTTGAAGAGGTACAGGACGACGAGAGGGAGCAGGAGCCCGAGCAGGAGGAGGACCAGCGCGATCAGCCCGATCGCCGCCGCGTTCACGGGGAAGGTCGACGGGAACGAGACGGCGACGGTCTGCGGGGCGCTGCCTCCGTCGGCGGTGCGGATGTCGAGGGGCAGGGTGGCCGAGACGGTGGAGTCGGCGGGCACCGGGTTCTCGGCGGAGACGGCGAGGGTCCGGGCGCTGCCGGGGGCGACGACGACGCAGTCGCCCGGTGCGAGCGCGGCGCCGCTGTCGTCGGTGAAGGTCCAGGTCCAGCTGCCGGCGCGGTCGGCGTTGTCGCTCGTGATCTCGGGGGGCGCGGCGAGGCAGACCCGGCCGTCGCCGCCGGCGGTCGGTCCCTGGAGCGCGAGGGTCCCCTCCGCTCGGCCCTCCGCTCCCGTGAGCTCGCTCAGCACGAGCGGCGAGGCGACGCTCGGGAACGACGCGGGCAGCACGGTGGCGACCCGCTGCTGCGTGGTGACCGGCGCGAGGGCGACCGCGTGCGGCGCGGTGCTGAGCGGGTCGAGGGAGGCGGTGACGAGGATCTCGGACGCCGTCACGTCGGCGGGCAGCGGGAGGGTGATCGCTCCGGACGCCTCGTCGATGCGCGCGCCCTCGAGCGGCGAGGTCGCGCCGTCGGCGGTCGAGGTGGCGGTGAAGACGGCCTCGTCGAAGACCGAGAGGTCGGCCGCAGTGCCGTCGGCGTTCTCGACGCGGGCGCTGAGGGTGGCCGAGAGCGAGCCGTCCTCGGCGCGCTCGACCGAGTTGGCCTCGTCGAAGACGATGCGGAGGTCGCTGAAGAAGAAGACGTCCTCGGTGCCGGCGGCGCTCAGCGTCCACTGACCCTGCAGCTCGGGGCGGTCGACGGTCAGCGTGACGAGCGAGACGCCGGACGAGCCGGTGACCTCGAGCCCCGCGGTGCCGGAGTCGGCCGACAGCACGGGCAGGCCGGACCCGGCGGGAGGGGTGAGGGTCCACGCGGGGTCGGACACGACGGCCTGGATGCGCGAGACGCCGGCGTCGATCCAGAAGGTGCCGTCGGCGGCGAGGGGCTGGGCGGAGCCGCCGGCGATGCGGCTGCCGAGCTCGAGGAACACGGACGCGAGCGCGTCGGGGTCGGAGGCGTCGACGACGGCGCCGCGGACGGCCCCCTCGGGCGCGGTGGCGGGTCCGCACGACGCGGTGCCGCCTCCGTACTCGCCCGTGCCCTCGACGAGGGGCCACATGATGCCGGCCTGCTCGCGCTGCTCGCCGTCGGCGAGGAGGGTGCCGAGGACCACGACGCCGGCCTGGCGGAGCGCGGCGAGCACGCCGTTGCCCTCCGGCTCGGCGCCGTCGGGGTCGATGCGGACGCCGCACAGCGCGTTGGTGGCATCCGCGGTGGCCGAGGCCGAGCCGAGGTCGATCTCGCCGTCGGTCAGCCAGACGACGAGCTGGCAGGCGGAGCCGGCGCTCGGCTGGTTCTGCAGCGCGGTCTGCACGCCCTCGAGCCCTGCGAGCCAGTTCGTGCCTCCGCCCGGCGTCTTCTCGCGGATCTCGGTGGCGAGGACGCCCGGGCTGTCGGCGGTCCACGGCCGCCAGTCGACCGCGGGCTCGAAGGCGCGGCTGAAGAACGCGGCGCCCCAGTTGACCGTGAGCGAGTCGCGGAGTCCGCCGAGCTCGGCGAGGCTGCCCCCGAGGATGTCTGCCCGGGCGACGTCGGGGTCGGAGCCGCGGCCGTCGTCGCCGCCGGTGTTCAGCGAGCCGGAGCTGTCGATGAGGTAGTACACGTTCAGCACATCGGAGGAGGAGAGGCAGGTGCGCAGGTCCTCGATCGCGCCGCGGCCTGTGTCGGTGAGGGACGCGGTGGGTGTGGAGGTGGTGGTCGTGGCGATCGCGGCGGATCCGCCGGCCAGGACCAGCAGGAGCACCGCGACGACGACCGCGAGGGCCCGCCGGATCACGCGGTGAGCCATTCGGACACGGGCACGCTGATGTTGAGGATGTGCCAGGCGCCGAGCACGAGGCCCGCGCCCGAGATCCAGAGCAGTGCCCGCGAGTAGAGGGGGTTCGGCACGAAGTGCCGGGCGTCGCGGAGGGCGTGCGAGCGCTGGCTCGCGAGATCCCAGCCGGTCGCGAGGAACACGAGCACCGGAGTGAGGACGTAGCCGACGGCGCTCATCCAGACCGCGCCGCCCTGCACCAGCGGGAGCGGGACGCCGAGCACGCGCACGGGGGCGGCGGCCGTCGCGAGGGCCGCGATCGCGAGGATCAGGCTCGCCGCGAAGCCCGTCGCGCCCACGATCAGGGGCAGCGCACGGGCGGAACGACGGGCCGCGGGGGCCCGGTTGAGGACGGTCGACACCGGTCCACCCTCCGCTGTCGCAGCTGAACGCTCCCTGTTGGGGGCGGCATTCCAGTATGCAGACCCCTCCGCGAGAGGCCAAACGCCGTCAGGCGGGCGGCGGTGCGGTCGACTCGCGGACGACGAGGGTGGTGGCGAGCTCGAGGCGGTGCGAGACCGGGGGGATGCCGTCGTGCATCCGGATCAGGGTCTCGACGGCGAGGCGGCCGATGTCGTGCAGGGGCGTGTGGACGGTGGAGAGCAGCGGCGCGGTGGGCAGATCGGCGTAGGTGTCGTCGTAGCCCATGACGCTGACGTCCCCGGGGACCCGCAGGCCCGCGGCGAGCACGGCGCGGACCGCCTGGAACGCGGCGAGGTCGGTGGTGGCGACGATCGCGGTGGGCGGATCGGGGAGCGCGAGGAGTCCGGGGACGATGCGCTCGGCGCTCGCCATGCCGTGCTCGGAGACGAGGGCCGGGTCTTCCGCGAGGCCCGCTGCGGCGAGGGCCTCGCGGTAGCCGCCGTAGCGGGCGCGGAGCCCCGGGTTCGCGGCGTGCCCGCCGACGAAGGCGATCCTGCGGTGGCCGAGGGCGACGAGGTGCTCGGTCGACTGCTGGCCGCCGACCCAGTGGTTCGAGCCGATGCTCGCGACGGAGGGGTCGAGCGGATTCGGGGCGTCGACCGCGACGAGCGCGAGGCCCGCGTCGGCGCACTCGGCGACCAGGCCCGAGTCGATGGCCGTGGTGACGGCGAGCAGGCCCAGGTGGCCCTGCGCGGCGACGGAGCGGACGAACTCGCGGTCGAAGCGCATCCCCTCCTCCGCGGAGCCGCCCGGGGCGAGGACGCGGGTCGCGACATCGACGCGCTCGCTCTGAGCTCCTCCGACGACGCCCTCGAGGACGCGCAGGGAGTAGAGGGAGAGCAGCGTGTCGAAGACGACGGTGATCGACCCGCCGACGCGCCGGGCGCGGGTGCTGGGCGTGTAGCCGAGCTCGCGCAGGGCCCGCTCGACCCGCTCGCGGGTGGCCGGGGACGCGCCGGGGCGGCCGTTGAGGACCTTGGACGCGGTGGCCTTCGAGACGCCGGCGCGGGCGGCGACGACGTCGAGGGTGACGCGGACGTCGGGGGTGCGAGCCACGGGGGCCTTCCGGTGGGGGGGCGGGGAGCCGCGCGGGCGGCGGGCGGGGCGGTTCGGGTGCGGACTTCGAGTGGAGGGGACGGCTCGGGTGCGGACTCGAGCGGGTGGGACGAGCGTAGCGGAAACTGTTTCTCCTCCGCTCCCCTCGGCGCGCCTCGGCACTCCTCCAGAAGTTGCGGTGAGCGCCAGCACTTACCGCAACTTCTGGAAGAGCGCGGGAAGGATGAGGCGGGGAAGGTGCGAGACGTCGGGCGTTGCGCGCGCCGCGGCAGCCGCCTACGCTGAGCCCGATCGCGAAACTAAGCGAAACAGTTTCCAGGAGGGCTTCCGCATGACCTACACCCCGCCCCAGGTGCTCTTCGGCGCCGCGTACTACCACGAGTACCAGCCCACGCCGCGGCTGCGGCAGGACTTCGAGGAGATGCGCGAGGCCGGCTTCACGGTCGTCCGCGTCGGCGAGTCGGTCTGGTCGACGTGGGAGCCGGAGGACGGCGTCTTCGATCTGGAGTGGATCACTCCGGTACTCGACACCGCCCGGGAGTTCGGCATCGGCGTGATCCTCGGCACGCCGACCTACGCGATCCCGCCGTGGCTGCAGCGCCGCTACCCCGAGATCAACGTCGAGATCGCGACGGGCAGGCCGTTCGGCTGGGGCATGCGCCAGGAGATCGACGTGGCCCACGCGGCGTTCCGCTTCCACGTCGACCGCGTCATCCGCCGGATCCTCGTGCGGCACGCCGAGCACCCCTCGATCATCGGCTTCCAGGTCGACAACGAGCCGGGGGCCTGGCAGATCTTCAACCACCAGGCGTTCGAGCGGTTCCGCGACCGGCTCCGCACGACCTACGGCACCGTCGAGCGCCTCAACGAGGAGTGGGGGCTGACCTACTGGTCGCACCGCCTCACCGACTGGAGCGATCTCTGGCGGCCCGACGCCAACTTCCTGCCGCAGTACGACCTCGCGTGGCGGCTGTTCCAGGCCGACCTGGTCACGGAATACCTGCAGTGGCAGACGGACATCGTGGCGGAGTACGCGGGCGAGCGCTTCGTGATGACCTGCCTGTCGTACACGCGGCCGACCATCCGCGATGACGCCGTCGGCGCGATGATGACGGTCACCGCGGGCAACCCGTACTACAAGGCGCAGGACTCGCTCGCGCTGCCCGACGCCGAGGTGAAGCCGCAGACCTGGTGGACGCAGGGCACCTGGGCGCTCTACCACTCCGCCGACTGGATGTACGGCACCCGGCACGAGCCCTTCCTCGTCACCGAGGTGGGCGCCCAGTCGATCGGCTTCTCGTCGATGAACAACCCGGCCTATCCGGGCCAGCGCCGCCAGGGGGTCTGGGCGCTGATCAGCCGCGGCGCCCAGATGATCGAGTACTGGCACTGGCACACCCTGCACTTCGGCCCCGAGACCTACTGGGGCGGAGTGCTGCCGCACTCGCAGAAGCCGGGGCGCACCTACCGCGAGATCGCCGCGATCGGGGCCGAGCTCGGCGAGCTGGGCGATCGGATCGTCGGGCTCGCGCCGGACGCGCAGGTCGGCGTCCTCTACGACCACGCCTCGAAGTGGACGTTCGAGCGCTTCGGACCGCTCGGCGGGCCGGACGGCATGCCCGTGCCCGACTCCTACTCCCCCCTCGTCGAGGCCTTCGTGCGCGGCGCGTTCGACGCGGGGCTGCAGACCCGGCTCTTCCACGCGAGCGGGCTGCTCGAGCACGAGGCGGCGACGGTGGCGGCCGAGCAGCCGGTGTTCGTGGCGTCGGCCTACTACGCGGCCGACGACGCGGTGCTGGAGTGGCTGCTCGCGTACGCCGCGGCCGGCGGGCACCTGGTGCTCGGCCCCCGCACCGGCTACGCCGACACCCAGGCGCGGGCCCGGCTGGAGGTCGCGCCGGGCGGCGGCCTCCTCGGCGGCCGCGGGCGCCTGGTACGACGAGTACACGAACCCGGAGCAGCCCGTGCCGGTCGTGGCGGTGGCGGCCCCCGGGCTGCCCGCACTCGAGCTGCCCGACGGCGCCGCGGTCACCTCGTGGATCGAGAGCTACGAGACGACGGACGCCGAGGTCCTCGCTCGCTACGAGCACCCGTTCCACGGCGACTACGCCGCGCTGACCTCGCGGGCGCACGGAGCGGGACGCGTCTCGACGGTGGGCGGGCTGCCCGACCCGCGCTTCGCCGCGGCCGTGCTCGGCTGGGCGGGCGAGGTCGCGGGCGTCGCGCCCTGGCGCCCGGAGGCGGGCTCGGTGCGCGTCCACTCCGCCGTCAACGCACGGGCCGAGCGCCTGCACGTGGTGCAGAACTGGTCGTGGGACCGGGCGGTCGTCACCGTGCCGTTCGCGGCCGAGGACCTGCACTCGGGCGAGGCGGTCGCGGGCGGCTCGGAGCTCGCGCTCGGCCCGTGGGACGTGCGCGTGCTGGTTACCCCGGCCTGACGCCCGGCTCCGGCCCCCGCGGGATGCCACTCCGGTGCGCGACGCGCCGAGGGAGGCGTGCGCACGTGGCATCTCGCGGGCGGGGAGCCGGGGGCCTGGAGCAGGGCCGGGGTCAGGCGTGCGGGTGGGTGCGCTCGAGGGATGCGCCCTCGATGTCGACGTCCGGCAGCAGGCGGTCGAGCCAGCGGGGCAGCCACCAGGCGGAGCGGCCGAGCAGGTGCATCAGCGCGGGCATCAGCAGCATCCGCACGACGAACGCGTCGAGCAGCACGCCGAACGCGAGACCGAACCCGATCGAGCGGATGATCGTCGATTCCGAGAAGACGAAGCCGCCGAACACCGCGATCATGATCAGCGCCGCCGCGATCACGACCGACTTCCCCGCCTGGAACCCCTGCGCCACGGCGAGGCGCGCGGACGCGCCGTGCACGTACGCCTCCCGCATGCCCGACGCCAGGAACAGCTGGTAGTCCATCGCGAGGCCGAACAGGATGCCCACGAGGATCACCGGCAGGAAGCTCAGGATCGGGCCGGTCGCGTGCAGGCCGATCAGATCGGCTCCCCAGCCGAACTGGAACACCGACACGATCAGGCCGTAGGTCGCGAACAGCGACAGGATGAAGCCGCCGGTGGCGATGACCGGGACCAGCAGCGAGCGGAACACCACGATCATGATGAGCAGCGAGAGCCCGACGACGACCGCGAGGTAGGTCGGCAGCACCGCGTTCAGCCCCTCCGAGATGTCGATGTTCGTCGCGGCCTGACCCGCGACTCCGAGCACGACGCCGTCGCCGACCGGCGGGAGGGCGCGGAGGTCCTGCACGAGCTGCTCGGTCGAGGCGCTGTTGGGCCCCTCGGCGGGCAGCACCTGGAAGGCCAGCAGCGTGCCGTCGTCGGAGGCGGCGATCGGCGCCACGGCGACCACGTCGTCCTGCTCCGCGATCACGCGGGCGATCTCGACCTGGGTGCGCAGGAGGTCGTCGTCGGCGACCCCGTCGGGGACGGAGGCGCTGACGAGCAGCGGACCGTTCGCGCCGGCCCCGAACTCGTCGCCGACGATCTCGAAGGTGCGGGCGCTCGTCGACCCCTCGGGCTCGCTCGAGCCGTCGGGCAGTCCGAGGCGCATCGAGAGCGACGGGATCGCGATGATCAGCAGGGCGACGACCGTGCCGACGACCGTGACGACCGCGCGCAGCGTCGACATCGGGCGGGCGGGAGTGAGCGCCTTCTGCCGGCCGATCGTCGACCGCGCCTTCCGGCGCAGCAGTCGCGTGCCGAGGAGCCCGAGGATCGCCGGGGCGAGCGTGACCGCGATGAGCACGGCGACCGCGACGCAGACCGCTCCGACCGTGCCCATGAGGCCGAGGAACGGGATGCCGGTCACGTTGAGCGCCAGCAGCGCGACGACGACGGTCGAGCCGGCGAAGACCACCGCGGTGCCGGAGGTGCCATTGGCGAGGCCGATCGACTCGCGGACCTCGACGCCCGCGAGCACCTGCCTCCGGTGCCGGTTCACGATGAAGAGGGAGTAGTCGATGCCGACCGCGAGGCCCAGCATCACGCCCAGGACCGGAGTGACCGAGGCCATGTCGATGACGCCGGAGAAGGCGAGCGAGGCGGTGACGCCCACTCCGACTCCGACGAGCGCGGTGACGATCGGCAGCGCCGCCGCGACGAGCGAGCCGAGCATCACGATCAGCACGACGGCGGCGAAGACGAGGCCCACGACCTCGCCGACTCCGAAGATCTGCGGGACGCCCTGGGCGAGGTCGGTGGCGAACGTGACGTCGGCGCCGGGAACGGGGGCGTCCTCGAAGTGGTCGATGACGCCCTGCTTGACCTCCTCGGACAGCTCGAGGCGCGGGTCGGTGAACGAGACGTTCACGACGGCGGTGGAGCCGTCGTCGGACACGACGCCGATGCCGTCGGCGTAGCCGAGCAGCTCCTCGCCGAGGTCGAGCGGCTCGGCGCCGGCCTCGAGCTCCTGCCGGGAGGCGTCGAGGGTCGCCTGCTGCTCCTGCAGCACGCCCGCCTGCGCGTCGAGCTGCGCCTGCTGCGCGTCGATCGCCGCGAGCTGCTGGGCCGGGGCGCCGGCAGCGACGGCTTGCTCGCGGGCGGCGCTCAGCTGCTGCCGGGCGGCGTCGAGCTGAGCGCGTCCCGCGTCGAGCTGCGCCTGCCCCGCCTCGAGCTGCGCGGTGCCCTGCTCGAGCTGCGCGCGGCCGTCGGCCAGCTGCGCGGCTCCGTCGATCTGCGACTGCCGGGCCTCGAACGGATCGACGACGGCCGCGACGCCGTCGAGCCCGGCGGCCGAGTCGGCGAGCGCCGAGATCGCCGACTCCTGCTCGGCGGTCAGCGCCGAGCCGTCGGAGGTGCGGTAGACGACCGTGCCGGTGCCGCCGGCCGTGTCGGGCAGCTTCTCGGCGAGCTGATCGGTCACGGCGCCGGAGGCCGTGCCCGGGATGTCGAAGCTGTTGGTGAGCGTGCCGCCGGCGGCGAGGAACGCGCCGACGGAGACGCCGAGGATCACGACCCACGCGACGATCACCGCCCAGGCGCGGCGGGCGGCGAAGGAGCCGAGACGGAAGAGCAGGGTGGCCACGGAGGTCTCCAGACGGGCGGGAAGCGGGGGGTGCGCCAGATCATACGCGACGTCTCGTCTAGTCAGTGGGAGTAGCCTGAGAGCATGACGGAGCATCGGAGCGGCCCGGTCCGCAGCGCCGCGGCGCGCGAGTCGGTCCTCGAGGCGACCGCGCGGCTGTTCGCACAGCAGGGCTGGGACCACCTCACGATGGAGGGCGTCGCCAAGGAGGCGGGCGTCTCGAAGCAGACCGTGTACCGCTGGTGGCCCTCGCGCGGCTCCCTCATCGCCGACTGCATGATCGAGGGGCGCCTGGTCGCCGTCGAGATCGCGATCGCCGACTCCGGCGACCTGCGCCGCGATCTGGAGGAGTGGCTGACGCCGATCCTGGCGCTCGCCGAGACCGAGCGGGGCACCGCGCTCATCCGCTCGCTCGTCGCCGCCGGCTCCGAGGACGCGGCCGTGGGCGAGCGGCTGATCACCGCGTTCGGCGTGGACCGCACCCTCTCGGAGCGCTTCGCGAGCGCCGTGCGCGCCGGCCAGCTGCCCGAGGACACCCCGGTCGACGAGATCGGCTACGCGATCCTCGGCGCCATCATCCTGCCGACCGTCGGGCGGCGCGGGAGCGTGCCGGCGGCGGTGCGGCGGCTCGTCGACTTCCTGGTGCGGTCGGCGTAGCCGCGAGCCCGGCCGCCGGGAGGCCGCCTGCGAGCACCCCGGGACACCCGGCGTCACATCGATTCGACCCCGGCCGGACCGGCTGCTTCACTACCTAGCATGAGTAGGGATGTCGTCGTCGTCGGAGCCGGTCTCTTCGGGACCGCCACCGCGCTGCACCTCGCGCGGGCGGGTGCACGGGTCGTGCTGCTCGACTCCGGAGCCGCGGCCGGCGGCACGACCGCCGCCGGCGCGGGCTTCGTCGGGCTCTGGGCCGCGGGCTACGCCTGGTACTGGAACGAGTCCGAGCGCGACCTCGAGCAGTACGGGATCGACTTCTACCGAGGACTCGCTGCGGAGCACCCGATCCACCTCCGCGAGACCGGCAGCGCCTGGCTCGCCGTCAGCGAGGCCGGGGTCCGCGACCACCTCGGACCGCTCGCCGCGCACCCGCTCCGCCCCGAGGGCGCCCGCGCGCTCTCGCCCGATGAGGCCGCCGAGCTGATCCCGGGGCTCGATCCCCGCGCCGTGTCCGGTGGATTCGTGCACCCCGGCGGCATCCAGATCAGTGCTCCGGATGCCGGGCTCGCGCTCGTCGCCGCCGCGCGCGCCGCGGGGGTCGAGGTCGTCGAGCACACCGCCGTCACCGGAGTCGTCGCGACCGACGGGCGCGCCACGGGCGTCCGCACCGCCGACGGCCGCGTGCTCGACGCCGACGCGGTGGTCCTCGCGGCGGGCTCCTGGACGAACGCCCTGCTCGCCCCGCTCGGCCGCCGACTCCCCCTCGCGCGGGTCGTGGCGAGCCGCCTGACCACCGCCCCCTTCGGCCTGGATCCGCTGCCGACGCTGATGCTGCCCGAGCTCGACGGGCTCTGGGTGCGCGAGCACCTGGGCGGCCTGACCTACGGCAACGGCGTCGGCTACGAGCCGCTGGGCGAGGCGGCGGCTGACCGCCGACCGCAGCGCACCGACCTGATCGAGCGGATGGACGCGCACCTCGCGCCGGTCCTCGCCCGCCTCCTCCCCTCCTCCGCCGACGCGGTGCGCGCGACCGAGTGGACGCAGGGGGTCGTCTCGTACACGGCCGACCGGCGCTTCCTCGCCGGGCCCGTGCCCGAGCTGCCGGGACTGTTCGTCGCGGCCGGCGACAACGAGTCCGGAGTGACGCACGGACCGGGGCTCGGCCGGCTCGTCGCCGAGCTCGTGCTCGACGGGCGCGGCACGCTCGGCGACGCGAGCCGCTACGCGCCGGGCCGCTTCGCCCCCCAGTCCTTCACCGACGAGGCCGCGGTGCTCGCCGCGATGCCGCCCCGGCGCGAGGTCGACGCCGAGGTGCCGCGATGACCGGGCGCGACGTCGTCGTCGTCGGAGCCGGGCTCGTGGGAGCGGCGGCCGCCCGCTCCCTCGCCGAGCGCGGCGACCGCGTGATCGTCTTCGAGCGGTTCGAGCGCGGGCACGACCGCGGGTCCTCGCACGGCGAGACCCGCATCTTCCGCCGCGGCTACCCGCAGGACGACTACCGCGCGCTCACCGGCCGCGCCGCCCGCGAGTGGGCGAGGCTCGAGCAGGAGAGCGGACGGCGCCTCTTCACCGCGACCGGCGCGATCGACCACGGCGATGCCCGGGCCCTCCGCGAGATCGAGGACGCGTTCGGACGCGACGGCATCCCCGTCGAGCGCCTCGACGCCGCCGAGGCCTCGCGCCGCTGGCCGGGGCTGCGCTTCGAGACCGACGTGCTGCTGCACCCCGAGGGCGGCCGGATCGACGCGGCCGCCGCGATCGAGGCGCTGCTCGCGGCGGCCGAGTCGCACGGCGCGATCGTCCGCGACAGCGCCGGCGTGCAGAGCATCGAGGAGCGCGAGGGCGGCGTGCGCGTCGTCACCGACGAGGGCCCGCTGACGGCCGACGCGGTCGTCGTGGCCGGCGGGTCGTGGACCCCGGTGCTCGTGGGCGGACTGGTCGAGGCGGCGGGCCGGCGCCTGCCTCCGCTGCGCGTGACCCAGGAGCAGCCCGCGCACTTCACGACGGACCTGCCGCTGGACGCGTGGCCGAGCTTCGTGCACCACCGCGGCGACCTGCCCGTGATCTACGGCCTCGCCACTCCGGGAGTCGGAGTGAAGGCGGGCGAGCACGGCACCGGGCGGGTCGTCGATCCCGACCGCCGCGACTTCCGCGCCGAGCCCGAGCGGCTGGCGCGCCTCGTCGCCTACGTGCGGGACTGGCTGCCCGGAGTCGACGCGGCGAGCGCCGACGCGATCAGCTGCCTCTACGACATCACCCCGACCGAGGACTTCGTGATCGACCGGGTCGGGCGCGTGGCGCTCGCGACGGGCTTCTCGGGCCACGGCTTCAAGTTCGGGCCGGTCCTCGGCGACCTGCTCGCCGACCTGGTCGACGGGGGCGAGCCCCTCGCACGCTTCCGGCTCGGCTGAGTCCCCTTCCCTCCGACGAAAGCAGCAGCATGCACTCCTCCCGCGCGCTCGGCGTCCTCGCCGTGCTCGGCACGACCGCCCTCCTCGCCGCCTGCACCGGGGCGACGAACGGCGGCGACTCCTCCGCCCGCCTCGTGATCGGCACGACCGACTCGATCGTCTCGCTCGACCCGGCCGGCGCCTGGGACCGCGGCAGCTTCACTCCGCAGAACCAGATCTACCAGCACCTGCTGAGCTACGAGGACGGCGACACCACGCCCGTGCCCGAGGCCGCCGAGGAGTGCGGGTTCGACGACCGGACCACCTACCGCTGCTCGATCGCGCCCGACCTGACCTTCTCGAACGGGAACGAGCTGACCGCGTCCGACGTGGTCTTCTCGTTCCAGCGGGTGGTCGACATCGCGGCCGACAACGGGCCCTCGCCTCTGCTCGCGAACATGGAGTCGGTCGCGCAGGACGGCGACGACGTCGTCTTCACGCTCGCCGTGCCCGACGACCAGACCTGGCCGTACGTGCTCTCGAGCATGGCCGGGCCGATCGTGGACGAGGGGGTGTACCCCGCCGACGCCCTGCTCGACGACGCCGACGTGATCGGCTCGGGGCCCTACGCGGTCGAGAGCTACGAGGACGGCGGACTGCTGCTGCTCGCCGCGAACGAGGCGTACTCGGGAGACGCTCCCGTGACCGCGCAGGTCGTGCTGAAGCCCTACACCTCGTCGACGAACCTGCGCCTGGACGTGGAGAACGGCGGCGTCGACGTGGCCTACCGCTCGCTCACCGCGACCGACGTGGAGGACCTGCGCGACGACTCCGCCCTGCAGGTCGTCGACGGCCCGGGCGGCTCGGTGCGCTTCCTCACCTTCAACGTGAACACGCAGCCCGGCGGCACCCCGGAGCAGAAGCTCGCGATCCGCCAGGCCGTCGCGTCGCTCGTCGACCGCGAAGAGCTGGCCGAGCAGGTCTACCGCGGCACCTACGCGCCCGCCTACTCGGTCGTGCTCGACGGGCAGACCGGTGCGACGGAGGCGTTCGCCGACGCGTACGGGGCCGCTCCCGATCCGGACGCCGCCGCCGCGCTGCTCGCCGCCGCGGGCGTGCAGACCCCGGTCGCGCTGCCGATCCAGTACACGAGCGACCACTACGGGCCCGACTCCGCTCAGGAGTACGCGCTCGTGAAGGCGCAGCTCGAGGAGTCCGGCCTCTTCACGGTCGACCTGCAGTCGACGGAGTGGACCAGCTACGTCACCGAGCTCGTGCCGGAGTCGGGCTACCCCGCTTACCAGCTCGGCTTCTTCCCCGACTACCCGGACCCCGACAACTTCCTCCGCGCCGCCTACTCGTCGACCGGCTCCTCCGTCGCGAACGGCTACGCGAGCGGCGCCGTCGACGCGCTCATCGACACGGAGGCGACCGCCACCGACCTGGGCGCGCGCACGGCGGCGATCCAGGAGCTGCAGCGGGTGACCGCGGCGGACGCGCCGATCATCCCGCTGCTGCAGGGCCGCGAGACGGTGGTCGCCGCCGCCGGAGTGACGGGGCTGGAGGACACGCTCGACGCGACGTACCTGTTCCGGTTCTCGGCGCTGGGGAAGTAGGGCCCGGCCGAGAAGGCCTGCCGCCGAGGGAACCCCGGACCGTCGAGACGTCCCGCTGCCGCGGGTTCCCTCGTCGGTTCGAGGTTCCCTCGGTCGAGGGGCGGGGCGTCAGCGGGTGAGGAGGACGGCGTCCTGCTCCCAGGGGTCCTCGGGCTGCGCAGGGGCAGGGGCGGGGCGCTTCGTGCGGGCGACGGCCACGGCGATGGTCGCCACCGTCATCGCGAGGGCGGCAGTGACCATCGCGGGTCCGAGGACGTAGAAGACGTTCTGCAGGACCGCCTCGATCGGGATCGATCCGTTGGACGAGGACCACTCCATCGGCACCATCGAGAGCCCCAGCGGCGCGACGAGGGCGAGCGCCCAGAGCGCCAGCGTGTAGGCGACGAGGGCGATCCAGCGGCCGTTCATCGGCGGACCGCGCGGACGGCGAGAGCCGCGCCGATCGAGAGGAGGCCGACCGTCACCGCCGGACCGGGCACGAAATTGACCACGTACATCGCGAACCGCTCGCTCGAGGTCGAGGCCCCGGTGTACATGATCGAGGACCCCGACCAGATGACGACGGCCCCGAGAACGATCAGGAGCACTCCCATCAGGACGAGGGCGAGGGGCACACGGACGTCGGTCGCCCGCCACGACGACGGCTCGGTCCCGTCCGCCTCCTGGGGCGGCTCGTCGTCCGACTCCGCCGGTGGGATCGTCGGACGCTCCAGCGGCCGCTCGACGCCGAGCGGCCGGACCGGGTCGAGCACCGGCTCCGACGTCGGGAGCACCATGGTGCGGGGACGAGCGGCGGGTTCCTCGCGGCGCCCCGGACGGCGGAACCGCGCCTCGGCCCGGGCTCCGCGCTCGGGAGCGGGGCCGTCGTAGCCCCGCTGGAACGCCGCGTGGTAGCGCGGGTCGGTGTCGTTCGTCTCGCGTGTGTCGGTCACAGGTCCCCCCGGGCTCGTGCGTTCCGCCCATCCTGGCCCATGCGCGGGGCGGGAGCGAGGATCAGCCGGCGACGGCCGCGCGGGACGGGAGGCTCGCGACGGCCGCGCCGACGAGGAGCAGCGCGATCGTCACTCCGGTGAACAGGGGCCAGCCGCCAGCCTCGACGGCGAGGCCGAGCAGCCAGCCGCCCACGCCCGAGCCGACGTAGAACGCGATCGTGTAGACGGCGCCGGCGTGGCCGCGCAGGGCCGGAGCCGCTCGCGCGCCCGTCCACGCCGCTCCGGTCGCGTGGACCGCGAAGAACCCGGCGGTGAGCACGACGAGCCCCGCGATCACCACGGCGACGACGTCGACGAGCATGACGAGCAGACCGACGATCATCGCGGCGATGCCCAGGCGCATGAGCGTCCTGGATCCGATCCGCGGCGCCCACCGCCCGGCCAGCCGGGAGGACACGGTGCCCGCCAGGTAGGTGGCGAACAGGAGCGAGACGAGGGCCGGCGGCAGTGCGAACGGCGGCGCCTCGAGGCGGAAGGCGAGGTAGTTGTAGACGGCGACGAAGACCCCGACCACGAGCACGGTCTGCACGGCGAGCGCGAGCAGCACGGGGTCGCGCAGGACCCGCGCGGTCTTCGCCCGGCCGCTCCCGGGCTCCGGAGCGACGGCCCGCGGCGAGGGTCCGCGCGGCGCGAGGAGCGCGAAGGCGATCGCGGCGACGGCGCAGACGAGGGTCACGACGAGCAGCGCGGGGCGCCAGCCGACGAGCGGAGCGAGGGGCCCGGCGATCAGCCGCCCCGCTGCTCCCCCGATCGTGGTCCCCGAGACGTACGCGGCCGCGGCGGCGGTGGCGACCGCACCGCCGACCCGGTCGTGGATCGCGGCGACCGCGAGGGCCGGCACCGCTCCGAGGACGGCACCGCCGAGGAAGCGGAGCACCAGCAGCACCTCGAACGACGGGGCGGCGCAGGCGAGCAGTGCGAGCACCACCGAGGACAGCACGGCGATCCGCATCGACGCGAGGCGCCCGATCCGCTCGGCGATCGAGGCCCACGGCAGCACCATCAGCGCGAGTCCGAGGGTCGCGGCCGAGACGGTGAGTGCCGCGTCGGCCGGAGTGAGCGCGAACTCCCGCGCGAGCTGCGGCAGGACGCTCTGCACCGCGTAGAGCTCGGCGAAGGTGGCGACTCCGGCGGCCAGGAGCGCGAGGGTCATGCGGAGGTCGGAGCGCTCCTGGACCGGGGCGCGCTCGACGATGCTCATGCTCTCGAGGCTAGGAGCGCGGGGATCGGATGACCAATGCCGTCTCGCGGCACATCTATACGCTGAACGAATGAGTGACGACTCCGACTGGCCCGCGATCCTGAAGCTGCTGCCCGTGCTCGTCGCGGTCGCGCAGACGGGCAGCGTGACCGCCGCAGCCGAGGAGCTCGGCGTGCCGCAGCCCACGGCGAGCCGCTCGCTCGCGCGGCTGGCCGAGCTGGTGCGCGCACCGCTCGTGCGCCGCGAGGGCCGCGGCGTCGTGCTGACGGAGGCGGGACTCCGTCTGGCCGAGGCCGCGCAGGACGGCATGGCGGTCATCCGGACGGGGCTCGCGGAGGTGCGCCAGGCCGGCGAGCTCGAGAACGGGCGCATCTCGATCGCATTCCAGACGCTCCTCGGCGAGAGCTACGTGCCCGACGTGATCCGCCGGTTCCGCCGCCGATGGCCCCGGGTCGGCTTCGGCCTGCGCCACGGCTCGCGGGCGCTGTGCCTGCGGGCGGTGGCCGATCAGGAGGCGGAGCTCGCGATCATCGCGGATCCGCCGACCCTGCCCGGCACCACCACGACCACCCTCTACACCGAGCCGCTGCTCGCGGTCGTGCACCACCGGCATCCGCTCGCCTCGCGCCGCTCGGTGACGGTGGAGGACCTGCACGGGCTCGACCTGATCATGCTGTCGGCCGGTTACGGACTGCACGAGTCGGCCAGGCGCCTGCTCCGCCACGACGGCCGCGACCCGGAGCCGGTCTTCGAGGTGGGCGACTACCGGGCCGCGCGCGGGCTGGCCGCCGCCGGTCTCGGAGTGACGATCCTGCCGCCGAGCCCGTCGTCGATCGACGACGGCGTGCGCGAGATCCCGATCGACGATCCGCGGGCGATGCGCGAGATCGGAGTGCTCGTCGCGGCGACGGGCAACCCGGTGGTGCCCGAGTTCGTGCGGGCGCTGCGCGTCGCGGCGGGAGCGCGGGGGCGCGTCGTCGACTGACGCTCTGTCAGCTGCGGTGCCGGTGTCCCAGCGCCAGGACGAGGACGATGAGCCGGTCGTCCTCGATCTCGTAGACGATCCGGACGTCGCCGACCCTGACGCGCCAGGCACCGCCGCTGTTCACGAGCATCGTCGACGCCGGCGGACGGGGGTCGTCGGCGAGGAGTTCGAGAGCGGCCTGGACTCTCCGCCTGTCCTGCGGGTCGAGCTTTCTCAGCTGCCGGACCGCCGAGGGTTCGAGCTCGATGCGGAACGTCACGAGAGCCCGAGCTCCGCCTTCACCTCGTCCCACGGAACCGGCGTCGAACGGGTGCGCTCCCGCTCCTCCCGAGCGGCCACTGCGGCCATGGCGTCCTCCGCATCCTCCGCCAGCTCCAGGAGGCGGTCGTACTCGTCGGCATCCACGATCGCGACGACCCGCCTGCCGCGCCGAGACAGAGAGACCGCTTCGTGCGCGAGGTGTGCGCGGTCGACGAGGGCGCCGAGCTGCCGCTTGGCGTCGGAGACCGGAAGGATCTGAGTCATGAATCAAGAGCACTGAAAGATCGTCTTGATCAGATGGCCCCGATGAGTCGGCTTCCACTGACGAGCGCTCTGATGTCAACCACAGGACACGGCGGGCACTCCTGCAGGAAGCTCGGAGAGGATCCACTCACCCTTCCGCCGCACCACTTCTCCCGAGGACGGCACCGGCCATGATCCTGCTCCGCACCCACTCCAACCGCTGGATCGCGCGCGCCCGCCGCGCGGGGGCCGTCGTCGGCGTGATCACGCTCGCAGCCGATCTGGCACGGCCCGTCTACCGGACGATCCGCCTGGATCCCAGCGGTGAGCGGCTCCTGCTGCGCGACACCGACGCCCTCGAGGAGGCCTTCGCCGTGCTGCTCGCGGGGGTCGAGCGGGCGCGGATCGCCGCCGAGGCGGAGGTCGCAGGACCGGTCGCGCCGCTGACGGTGCGGGAGCTCGTGGAGGAGGCGGCGATCGCGTCGGAGGAGGACGGGATCGCCGCCTGAGCCTCCGGCAGATGCAGTGCGCGCCGGAAGGGCGTCTGCCAGGATCGAGCGATGGGGATGACGAAGACCGGAATCGCATGCTTCGGCGCGGCGGCCGCAGCCGTGCTCCTCCTCTCGGCGTGCACCAGCAGCGCGCCGCCCGGGAACGCGCCGTCGACGAGCCCCGCCGGATCGACGACCGTGGACTCGGCCGGAGCGCCGGGGTCGTCCGCGTCCGACGCCTCCCCGCTCAGCGCGTTCGAGCAGCAGCTCCCCCTCGATGGCGACTTCCTCAGCCAGCAGTCCGAGACGACCGGATCGGTCCTGATCGAGCGCCGAGCGGACGGATCGACCTGGGCGGTCCTCTCCGGGTTCTCGACCGGTGACGCCTCCGATCCGAGGCTCTACCTCAAGGAGGGTGCGCTCGAGCAGGACGGCTCGGGCGCCTGGGTCGACACCGCCGGATACTCGTTCGAGATCGCCCCGGTGGATCCCGACCTGCCGGACCAGGAGATCGCGATACCCGGGGCGGGGACCATGCCGGCGATCACCACCCTCACCGTGATGGACTACGGCGGCCCCGACTACCCGTCTCTCGGATCCGTCGCGCTCACGAAGTAGTCGCGTCGGCCGCACGGAAGGCCGGGAGCGCACGCCCCCTCCCTCCCTGCGGCAGGATCACCTCATAGGGAGCAGCATCCACAGCGAGGTTCCGGACGGCAGTCGCCGGCGCGAACGCGTGGCGAAGGTCGTCGCCGTCACCCTCACCTGGCTGTCCGTCCTCCCCGCAGGGCTGCTGACGACGGCCTTCTTCGTCGTGCAGGAGCCACCCCTGCTCGATCCCGAGGACTTCCCGGGCTGGACCGGTCCGAGCCTGCTCGACATCGCGCCGTGGCTCCTGCTGTTCCTCCTCCCGCCCCTCGTGACGGGCGCGGCGGGGCGATCGAGCGGAGGGTCCGAGGGGTGGCGGGAGTTCCGGCACTACGGCGGCGTGTGCCTCCTGGTGATGGCGCCCTTCATCCTGCTCTCCGCGGCCTCGGCGTGGGGATGAGGGCGCGATCGCGATCGGAAGGAGCTAGCGCGTCGACACGGAGCCGGTCGCGGTCGAGTCAGACCCGGCCGGACCCGCCGCGCTCTCCTCGCGGAACATCCGCTCGGCCTCCTCTCCGCCCACGGCCTCGCCGCGCGCGACCATGCCGGCCTGGTCCGACAGCGGGATCTGCTTGAGGAGGATCGCGAGCACGAGGGCCAGCAGGATGAACGGGATCAGGTACCAGAACACCGGCGCGAGCGAGTCGGCGTAGGCCGACACGACTCCGTCGCGCACCTCGTCGGGCAGGGTGCTCAGCGTCTGCGGGTCCAGCGTCGCCGCGGAGGCGCCCGCGGCAGCGTCACCCGCTCCGGCGAAGACCGTCGTCAGCTTCTCGGTGAGCGAGTTGGTGAAGATCGTGCCGAAGATCGCGACTCCGAGCGCGGCGCCGACCTCGCGGAAGTAGTTGTTGGTGCTGGTCGCGGTGCCGATCTGCTCGGCGGGGACGGCGTTCTGCACGACCAGGACCACGACCTGCATGATCAGGCCGAGTCCTGCGCCGAAGACGAAGAGGTAGACGCAGATCAGCCAGATCGGGGTGTCGGCGGCGAGCGTGGTCATCGCCGTCATCGCGATCGCGGTGAGGATCGTACCGACGATCGGGTACGCCTTGTACTTCCCCGTCTTCGTGATCGCGATGCCGGACAGGATCGACGTGCCCATCAGGCCCGCCATCATCGGCAGCATCAGCAGGCCCGACGCGGCCGCGGAGGTTCCGGACGCCATCTGCAGGAACGTGGGGATGAATCCGATCGCCGCGAACATGCCCAGCCCCAGGGTCAGGCCGATCGCGGTGGCGTTGAGGAAGATCGGGTTGCGGAACAGGCTCAGCGGGATGATCGGATCCTCAGCGCGCGATTCCACCCAGACGAAGCCGGCGACCGAGAGCACGAGGCCGGCGCCGAAGAGCCAGGTCTCGGGAGCGCCCCAGCCGTGCTGCGCGTCGCCGCCGAAGTCGCTGAAGAAGATGAGGAACGTCGTCGCGGCCGAGAGCAGCACGACGCCGGGGATGTCGATCCTCTTCTGCGCCTTCCTGCTGGGCAGGGTGAGCGCGAACCACGCGATGGCGAAGGCGGCGATGCCGACCGGGATGTTGATGTAGAACGCCCACTGCCAGGTGAGGTGGTCGACGAACAGGCCGCCGAGCAGCGGTCCGGCGATGGCCGAGAGGCCGAACACCGCGCCGATCGGGCCGAGGTACTTGCCGCGCTCGTTGGCCGGCACGATGTCGGCGATGATCGCCTGCGAGAGGATCATCAGCCCGCCGCCGCCGAGGCCCTGCAGGGCGCGGAACACCACGAAGCTCCAGAAGTCGCCCGCGAACGCGCAGCCGATCGAGGCGACGGTGAACAGCGCGATCGCGATCAGGAACAGGTTGCGCCGGCCGAGCACGTCGCCGAACTTGCCGTAGATCGGCATGACGATCGTGGTCGCGAGGAGGTAGGCGGTGGTGATCCAGGCCTGGTGCTCGACTCCGCCGAGCTGCCCCACGATGGTGGGCATCGCGGTCGAGACGATGGTCTGGTCGAGGCTCGAGAGCAGCATTCCGGCGATGAGCGCCGAGAAGATGATCCAGATCCTGCGCTGCGTCAGCAGGAGCGGCTTGGCGGTGGCGGCGGTCATCGGTCCTCTTCGGGAGTGGTGGGGGCGGCGGGAGCGAACAGGGCGCGGGCCTGGGCGAGACGGGAGCGGAGGATCTCGGGGAACGGGGCCGGGGACTCGGCGGTGAGCGCCTCCTCCACGGACAGGCGCGCGACGGTGCCGACCAGCTGCACGGCGAGTCGGAGTCGCGGATCGCCCGGCTCCAGTCCCTCGCGCTCAGCCGACAGGCGCTCGAGCAGGCGATCGCGCTCGCTGCCGACCTTCAGCAGCGCAGCGAGCAGCTTCGGCTCGCGCTCGAGCAGGGCCACGAGCTCGTGCGCGCGCTCCGGCGTGAGTCCGATGGCCTCGAAGTGCTCGATGGCCAGGTCGGCGAGGGCCTCGGGCAGGTCGTCGGACACCCGTCCGGGCGCGCCGCCCCCGGCGAGGAAGCGCGCGACGGCCTCGCCTTCGAGCCCCTCCTCCGGGCGGCCGAGGACGGCCTGCTCCTTGGAGGGGAAGTGGTTGAAGAACGTGCGGCGCGAGAGCCCGACGTCCTCGCAGAGCCCGTCGATCGTGAAGCCCTGGATCCCGTGCTCGACCGCGAGCTCGCGGGCGCGTCGGGCGAGCTGCTCGCGCCGCTCCGCGACCTGGCGCGCTCGCGCGGTGGTCGTTGCACTCTCGGACATGGAGTGCATTCTTGCACACTCTGCAGATAGTCGTCACGGCCTTCCGGGCACAGCACTCCCGGTCGCAGGGACCCTTTCAAAACCTCTACGAACGCTTTGCTCCAAAAGGTTTTAGAATGGCGTTATGAGCACCTCCGACTCGGCGTCGTCCCTCACCGAGCTGCTTCTCGACACGGGGATCGCCGCGCACATCGTCGGCGCTCGTGACCTGCGGATCTCCTCCGCTTCCGGCGACGACGTCGACGTCCACCTCGTCTTCACCGCGCGCCCCCCCACTCCCTCGGAGATGCGCGCTCGCGCCGCGTCCGCACGGGCGGGCAGTACCACGGGTTTCGTGATGCCACGGCTCAATGCCGCCGCCCGCGGAGTCGCGCTGGAGGATCCCCGCTTCGCCCTGTTCGGCCTCGACGACGGGGGCGTCATCCTCCGAGGAGAGGATCGGAGCATCGATCGGCAGGAAGAGGCGGCGGACCCGATGAGGCGTCGGGTGCCGTACGCTCGCTTCGCGCTCCACCGGGTACTCGTGCGCACTCGCGAGCCCCGGTCGCAGGCCGCCCTCGCGCGGGAGTGCGGCGTCTCGCAGATGACCGTCTCGAAGCTCCTCTCAGCCGACCCGGCACTGGCCGCCCGAGTCCCGGGCGGCTGGGTCGCGAACGACCCGGAGTCGCTCGTGGAGCGGTTCCTCGACGACTATCCGGGCCCGGGCGGTCTCTCCCAGTTCTGGTTCTCCCTTCGACCTGTCATCGAGCAGGGGGAACTCGCGGCGACCGCCGGCGGGCGGGCTCTGCTCTCCGGGGACGCGGCTGCCGACCTCCTCGCCCCGTGGAGGATCCCGAGGCGCGCTGTCGCGTACTCGGACCAGGGCCTTCCGCTCGAGGAAGCCGGGTTCGGCCGCAGCGACCCCCGCGAGGCGACGCTGCGGGTCACGGTCCCGGCGGATCGGACCCTCCGGGCCACTGCGATCGCCTGGTACCCCGAGGGCCGCACGGTAGATCCGCTGCTCGCAGCGTGGGACCTCCGCTCCAGCGGCGGCGCCGACTCCGGCGAGGCCGTCGAACGTCTCCTGAGCACGGCGGTGACGACGTGGACGCGGTGAGAGCGGTCGTGCTCCCTTCCCGGTCCCGCGCCGATGACGCGGCGTTCCACGCCCTTCGCGACGCCTCGCTCGCGATCGCCGGCCTGGAGGAGGCCTGCATCGTCGGCGGTCAGATGGTGGCCCTCCTGTCCGGAGCATTCCCGAGCCGGTCGTCGATCCTGCGCCGGACGGTCGACGCGGACGCCGCCGTGTCGCCCGTCGTCGCCGCGTCGGGCGCGCTCCACGCGCTCCTGACGGCCGGCGGATACACCTCGACCTCGGGCAACCACTACATCCAAGGCGATCGCGAGATCGACGTCCTGGTTCCGGCCACCGGCGGCGGATTCGAGAAGGCGGAGTACGGAGGGCGCGGATTCGACGGCGCGCCGGGGCTGCATCTCGCGCTGAGCGAGACGCTCGCACTCGACGTGACGGCCGTCCTCCTCGTGGACGGCCCCCTGACATTCGCCACACGAGTACCCGGAGTCGAGCGAGCGCTGATCGTCAAAGCGCTCGCATACGAGTCGCGTCGCGCGCAGAAGGACCTGGTGGACCTCTACGCGCTCCTCCTCATCCGGGAGGCTCACGACCCCGACTCCCTCGGTGGCTGGCGGATCGGGTACGACGCCGGATCCGGAGCCCGCCGCGACGCGGCGCTCGCTCTGCACCGACTGGTCGGAGCGCCGGGACTCCGCCTGATGCTGCGGGGATCGGACGTGCCCGAGGGACGCTTCGCCGCCCTCGTCCGCACCTACGTCGCGGACGACTGACGCACCGGGGCCGATGATCGACATCGACCCCGGTGCACCGGCCCTACAGCGTCAGCGCGTGCTCCCCCGCGGTCAGCTCGCGGTCCTCGGCGCCGGCCGAGCGGACGACCGCGGTCGCCCCCTCCGGCACCGTGACGGCGAGCGAGACCCCGTCGGCGGTGCGGTCCCAGCGCACCCGCGCGAGGCCGTGGGGGGTCTCGAGGGTCGACTCCGCCCACTGCAGCTCGTCGCCGGGCTGAGGGGCGACGAGGATCCGGGAGTAGCCGGGGTCGAGCGGGGCGAGGCCGCCGACGACGCGGTGCAGCCAGTCGGCGACGGCGCCGAGCGCGTAGTGGTTGAAGCTCGTCATCTCGCCGGGGTTGATGGTGCCGTCGGGCAGCATCGAGTCCCAGCGCTCCCAGATGGTGGTCGCGCCCATGGTCACCGGGTAGAGCCACGACGGGCACTCGCGCTGCAGGAGGAGGCGGTACGCGGCGTCGATGTGGCCGGTCGACGACAGGGCGTCGGTGATGAACGGAGTGCCCGCGAAGCCGGTCGAGATCGTGTAGCCGCTCTCGGCGACGAGTTCGGCGAGGCGGTCGCCCGCCCAGCCCAGCTCGTCGTCGTCGAGCAGGCCGAAGACGATCGCGAGGGAGTAGACGGTCGTGCAGTCGCTGAAGACGCGCTGGTCGGCGACGTACCGCGACCGGAATCCGGCGCGCAGGCGCTCGGCCAGCTCGGTGAACTCGGCCTGCTCCTCGGTGCGGCCGAGCACGGCGGCGGAGTCGGCAACGATGCGGGCCGTGCGGTACGCGCACGCCGTGGCGACGACTCCGGTGTCGGCCTTCGCGTCGGCGGGCGCGTCGGGCGCGGCGTCGGGGTCGAGCCAGTCGCCGAACTGGAAGCCGGTGTCCCAGACACCCGTTTCGGACAGTTTCGAGCGGACTCGGCGGGCGTGCGAGGCCATCGAGGGGAACGACTCCTCGAGCACGACCGGGTCGCCGTAGGCCTCCCAGACCGCCCACGGCACCCAGGCCGCGGCGTCGCTCCAGAGTGCCGTCGAGTCCATGGGCGGGAAGCTGGTCTCGGCCTCGCGGTACTTCAGCACGTCCGGCACGACGAACGGCACGGCGCCGTCGTGGTGGGTCTGCTCGAGGGCGAGGTCGCGCAGCCAGTCGCGGAGGAAGTCCTTCGCGTCGGCGAGGTAGACGGCGGTCGGCGCGAACGCGGCGATGTCGCCGGTCCAGCCGAGGCGCTCGTCGCGCTGGGGGCAGTCGGTGGGCACGTCGAGGAAGTTGCCGACCATGCCGCGGTAGACGTTGTCGTGCAGCTGGTCGAGCAGCGGCTCGGAGCTGCGGAAGGTGCCGATGCGGCGCAGGTCGCTGCTCACGACGACCGCGGTCAGGGCGCCGGGCTCGATGTCGCCGGGCCACCCGTCGACCTCCGCGTAGCGGAAGCCGTGGAAGGTCAGCGTCGGCTCGAACACGTCGCGGCCGCCCGAGAGCGTGAAGCGGTCGGTGGCCTCCGCCGCACGCAGCGGGCGGACCCCCAGCTCGTCGTCCTCGAGGACCTCCGCGTGTCGCAGGGTGATGACGGATCCCTCCGGACCCTGCACCTCGACGCGGAGCCAGCCGACGAGGTTCTCGCCGAAGTCGACGAGCGTGCGCCCGGACGGGCTGGTCCAGATGCTCTGCGGGGCGACCTCGCGCAGGCGCCGCACCGGCGGGGCGGTGTAGGGCTCGAGCAGTCCCGGGTCGACGTCGACCTCGTGCACGGCGCTCCAGCCGGAGTCGTCGAAGCCGGCCTGCTTCCAGCCCTGCGGCTCGAGGCGGGCGTCGATGTCCTGGCCGTCGTAGAGGCTGTCGGCGGTGGTCGCTCCCGAGCCTGCCTTCCATCCGCCGTCGGTCGTGACGATCTGCTCGGCGCCGTCCTCGAAGCGGATCCGCAGCTCGGCGGAGCCCGCGATCTCGGGGCCGTAGGGCGCGGCGCCCTCGCCCCAGGTGAGGCGTCCGCGGTACCAGCCGTCGCCGAGGGCGAGGGCGAGGGTCACGGAGTCGCCGGTCACGAGGGCCGTGACGTCGTGCTCGGAGTAGCGCAGGCGCCACTCGTAGCTGGTCCAGCCCGGGGTGAAGAGCTCGTCCGAGACGGGGGTGCCGTCGATCCACGCCTCGACGATCCCGAGCGCCGACAGGCGCAGGACCGCCTCGGTCACGGCTCCGTGGCCGGTCTCGAGCGGGGTCTCGCGACGGAGCAGGGGCGAGCCGGGGAGCTCGTCGTCGGGCGCCAGGAAGCGGGCGGTCCAGTCGGTCATCATCGTCCTTCTGCGTAGTGGAGTGCGGAAACGGTCGTGGAGGCATCGGCGCCGGCGAGCGGCGCGGAGGAGGAGCGGATGCGCAGCACCGGGTCCACCTCGAAGTGCACCGGGTCGGTGCGGCCGTCGAGCCGTCCGAGGAGCAGCTGCACGGCGCGCTCGCCGAGCTCCTCGCCGGACTGGTCGACGGTGGTCAGCGCGATGCCCGGGTGCCCGGCGACCTCGATGTCGTCGTAGCCGACGATCGAGAAGTGCTCGGCGCCCAGGCCCGCATCGGCCCGCGCCCAGAGCGCGTCGAGCGCGAGGGCGTCGTTGCCCGCGAAGAGCGCGGTGGGGCGCTCGGGCGAGCGGAGCACCTCGAGGGTGCGCGCATAGGCGTCGTCCTGGCTGGGACTGAGGTAGAGCACGTCGGTCGAGAGACCCGCCTCGCGCATCCGCTGCTCGTACCGGGCGAGGCGGACGGCGTGCGGGGCGCCGGTCACGCGCCGCACGATCTCCTCGCTCACGGTGAGGTGCGAGATGCGGCGGTGACCGAGGGCGAGGAGGTGGTCCATCACCTGGTCCGTGCCGGCGACGTCGTCGTTGGTGACGGTGTCGTAGCCGACGGAGGCGTCGTGCCGGCCGAGCATGACGATCGGGGTGCGGACCGAGAGCTTCTCGAGCCACGACGGCTCGACCATCGGCGAGACGGCGATCAACCCGTCGACCTGGCGGTCGACGAGGGCCTCGATCGCCCGGAACCCCTCGCCCGAGTCGCTCTGGGCGGGCGCGACGATCAGCTGGTACCGGGTGCCGTCGAGGGCGGCGGCGGCTCCTGTGACGATGCGGTTGAAGAAGGCGTTGCCCAGGTGCGGCACCTCGACGCCGATGGTGAAGCTCGCGCCGCGCATGGCCCGGGCGGCGACGCTGGGCCGGTAGCCGAGCTCGTCGATCGCGGCGGCGACGCGCTCGCGCATCGCCGGGCTGACGCCGTAGGCGTTGCGGATCACCTTCGAGACGGCGGCGCGGGAGACTCCTGCGCGCAGGGCGACGTCCTGGATGGTGGCGGGTCCGCGAGTCGCGCCGTCGGTCGAGCTCATCGCGGTCCTTTCGCCTTCTCCGCCCCCGGTGGTCACCCGCCGGACGGCCTCGATGCGACGCCGCGAACGCCACTGTAACGCTTCGGTCGCGATCGTGTAGATCGGTCCACATATTTTCGTAGATCGATTGACACGTTTCACGGAGCCGACGTATGTTCTCCCTGCATCGCCCGCCGACCGGCCTTCCGGACCGCAGCGGACGACCGCCCCGGGCACCCCCCGCAACGAAGAAGTTGTCTTTACATGGAGGTAAAGGATGTCGACCCGACAGAACCGGCGAGCAGTGCTCGCCCTCGGCGCAGGAGGAGCGGCCCTCGCTCTCGCGCTCACCGGCTGCAGCACCGGCGGCGGCGACTCCGCCGACGGATCCCAGCTCTCGATCCTCATCGACAACCAGGAGGCGACCGTCACGACGATGAACGCGCTCGTGGCGGCGTACCAGGAGGAGAACCCCGACGTCACGATCGACGTCGAGACCCGGCCGCAGGGCAGCGAGGGCGACAACGTCGTCAAGACGCGCCTCTCCACGGGCGAGATGAACGACCTGTTCTGGTACAACTCCGGCTCGCTGCTGAAGGCGATCAACCCGGACCAGAACCTCGTCGACCTCTCCGGCGAGGAGTGGGCGGGCAAGGTCGACGAGAACGCCGTCCGCGCGCTGTCGGGCGACGACGGCCTCTACGGCGTGCCGCTCGGGCAGTCGATGGCGGGCGCGATGCTCTACAACAAGGACGTCTACAGCGAGCTGGGCCTCAGCGTCCCGACCTCGTGGGAGGAGTTCGTCTCGAACGCGGAGGCCGTCAAGGCCGCCGGCACCGTCGCTCCCATCATCCAGACCTACGGCGACACCTGGACCTCGCAGCTGTTCCTGCTCGGCGACTTCGCCAACGTGCTCGCCGAGGACCCGGAGTGGGCCGAGTCGTACACGGCGAACGAGGCCAAGTACGTCGACGAGCCCGCCTTCGCCGGGTTCGAGCACCTCGAGCAGCTCAGTGAGGCCGGGCTGTTCAACGAGGACTTCGCGTCGGCGACCTACGACGACGGCGTCCGCATGATCGCCACGGGCGAGGGTGCGCACTACCCGATCCTGACCTTCGCCGCGCAGCCGCTGATGCTCAACTACCCGGACGACGCCGACAACGTCGGACTGTTCGCGATCCCCGGCGACGAGACCGACTCGCCGCTGACCGTGTGGCAGCCGTTCGGCGTCTACATCCCGAAGTCGACCGAGGGCGCCACGCTCGACGCGGCGAAGGAGTTCGCCGCCTGGCTGGCGACGCCCGAGAGCTGCGAGATCCAGAGCGAGACCACCGCTCCCCAGGGCCCGTACGTGATCGAGGGCTGCGCGCTCCCCGACGACGTGCCGCCGATGATCTCGGACATGCAGCCCTACTTCGACTCGGGCAACACGGGCCTGGCGCTCGAGTTCCTGTCGCCGATCAAGGGACCGGCGCTCGAGCAGATCACCGTCGCGGTGGGCTCGGGCATCACCCCGGCCGCCGAGGGCGCGAAGCAGTACGACGACGACGTGACCAAGCAGGCCAAGCAGCTGGGCCTCGAGGGCTGGTGACCGACGGGGCTCCACCGAGCCCCTGATCCCGGGGCGGCGCCCAGTGCGCCGCCCCCTTCCTTCTTCCTCTCGCCCGATCGACGGAGATCCGATGACCGCACTCACGCAGGAGCGCCCCGCCCCCGCGCCCGCCCGCTCCCCCGGGAAGCCTCCGCGGCGCCGGGCGATGAAGAGCCCCTACCCCACCTGGTTCTACCTGCCCGCCGGCGTCTTCTACGTGGTCCTGTTCCTCGTGCCGACGGCGGCCTCCCTCTACTTCTCCCTCACGCGGTGGACGCTGTTCGACTCGACCTTCATCGGTCTGGAGAACTTCGTCGAGTTCTTCCAGGACCCGGCGCTGACCACGGGCTTCGTCAACACCTTCATCTACGCGGCCATCACCTCGGGGCTGAAGATCGTGCTCGGGATGCTGCTCGGCCTCCTGCTCAGCTCGCAGATCATCGGACGCGGCTTCCTCCGCAGCGTCGTGTTCTTCCCCGTCCTCGTGTCGACGATCGGCATCGGCATCACGTTCAAGGTGCTGCTCGACCCCTTCGACGGCCTGATCAACCAGGGCCTCGCGACGATCGGCGTCGCCGGCCCGGGCTGGCTGACCGACCCGCAGTGGGCGCTGCTCTCGGTCGCCCTGGTCGACGTCTGGAAGGGCGTCGGACTCGCGACCCTCATCTACATCGCGGGCATCGTCGCGATCCCGCAGGACTACTTCGAGGCCGCCCGCGTCGACGGCGCGGGCGCCTGGCACAACTTCCGCCACATCACGCTGCCGCTGCTGCGCCCCGCGACGGTGACCGTGATCCTCCTCTCCCTCATCGGCGGGCTGCGCTCGTTCGACCTGATCTGGGCGATGACCAAGGGCGGCCCCGGCTTCACGAGCGACGTCGTCGCCTCGGTCATCTACAAGCAGTACCAGGCGGGCTTCTACGGTCTCTCGACCGCCGGCAACGTGATCCTCTTCCTCGTCGTGGCAGCGCTGATCTTCCCGCTCTCGGCCTGGCTCAACCGGAAGGACAAGGAGCTGTGACCACCACCCCGCTCACCCCGACTCCGCTCTCGACCGCCCCTCTCGAGGCCGACCCGCTCCGCGCCAAGGTGCGTCAGCGCGGTGTCGGCCGCGGCTCCCGCCTGTGGCGCTGGGGCGGAGGGATCACCGCGATCGTCCTCGCCGTCCTCGTGTTCATCGTCCCCTTCGTCTTCATCGTCCTCACCGCGTCCAAGACGCAGCAGGAGGCGTCCCTGCTGGGCTTCACGATGCCGACGCAGTGGAACTTCGTCGAGAACCTCCAGGAGGTCGTCTCGGCCCGGAACTTCGTGCTGCTGCGGGCCTTCGTCAACAGCGCGATCCTGACGATCGTCTCGGTCGCGGTCATGGTGGTGCTGGCCGCCATGGTCGGCTACGTGCTGCAGCGCCGCCGCTCCAGGTGGAACCCGCTCGTCAACGGACTCGTCCTCGCCGGCCTCATCATCCCGCCCGCCGTCGTCCCGACGATCTGGGTGCTGCAGGGCCTCGAGCTCTTCAAGACCCTCCCCGGCCTGATCGCGGTGCACATCGCCTTCGGACTCTCGTTCTGCATCCTCCTGTTCCGCGCCTTCGTCTCGACGATCCCGCGCGAGCTCGACGAGGCGGCGACGATCGACGGAGCCGGTCCGTTCCGCCTGTTCTTCACCGTGGTGCTGCCGCTGCTGAAGCCCGTCATCGTGACGGTGATCGTGGTGCAGGCGGTGACGGTGTTCAACGACTTCACCTACGCCCTGTACTTCCTGCCGGGCGACGAGAACGCGACCGTGCAGCTGACGCTGTACAACTTCTCCTCGCAGTCGGTGTCGTCGTGGAACCTCCTCTTCATGGACGTGCTGCTCATCACGATCCCGCCGCTGGTGATGTACATCTTCTTCAACCGCCAGATCGTGGCGGGCATGACCTCGGGAGCCGTCAAGGGATGACCCCGCGCACGGCCGGGGGGATCCGCGCGCACGCGCGGGCGGTCTCCCCGGACCCGGCGCCCGGGCACGCCGCTCCGTCAGCCGAGACCGTCTGGCTCTACGGCCCGGCGCAGTTCGAGCTCGGCCTCCTCGAGCGCATCGTCGCCGAGGGACGGGCGGCGGGGCGCTTCGTCGACTACTCCGACGACCACTGGCGCCCCGACCGGTGGACCGCGTTCCGGCTCCGCGACGCCGGGGCGGTGGAGATTCTGCCGGGAGGCGAGTGGACGGCCGCTGCGCCCGCCACCGCCCTCCCCACCGGATGGTCGGCACTCGACGCCGGTGGGCGGGATCTCGTCGTCACCGTCGGGGCCGAGGGAGCCGCCGCGCTGGCGGTCGGTGACGCGACCGGCTGGGAGGTCCTCGACGGGGACCGCTGGGTGCCGGCGCGAGTGCGGCCCGGTGGCGCGACTCCTCCGCACCTCGACGACGAACCCGTGGTGCGACTGCCGCTGGTCGCGAGCGCGGGACTGCTCGACGCGGGCCGCACCCTCCTCGGCCGCCCCGTGCTCACCTGCTCCGGCACTCCGCGCGTCGTCAGCGGGGAGTCGCGGGAGGAGGCGCTCTCGGACGCCGTGCCCGAGACGCGGCACGACGTCGTCGACCTGGGCGGCGGACGCTGGACCACGCGGCACCGGCTGGGCTTCCGCTTCCTCGCCGTGCACGACGCGGAGGTGACGGACGCCGCGGTGGACGCGTCGATCCGGCCCTCTCGACCGGCCGGTGCGTTCGCCTGCTCGGACGAGGGCCTGACGCGGATCGCGGCCGTCGCGTCCTGGACCCTGCGCACTTGCCTCCAGGGGCTCGTGCTCGACGGTGCCAAGCGCGACCGGATGCCGTGGATCGGCGACCAGGCGCTCGCCACCGCGGTGAACGCGTACACGGTCGCCGATCCGGCGATCGTCTGCGACGGTCTCGTCGCGCTGGGACGGCAGCGCCGCGGGTATGTGAACGGGCTCGCCGACTACTCCCTCTGGTGGGTGATCGGACAGGGGTTCCTGCAGCGCTTCTTCGGCGAGCGCGAGCACCTGGAGCGCGAGGCGGAGGGCGTCCACGCGTTCCTCGAGCGGCTCGCCGAGGAGGCGGGACCGGACGCCGTGCTGCGACCCCGACGCCCGGGCGGCTTCTCGGAGGAGACCGGCCCGGTGCTGATCGACTGGGGTGTCGAACCGGAACCGGGACGCGACTCGACCGCACTGCAGGCGCTCTGGTTCTGGGCGCTCTCGACAGGGGCGGATCTGCTCGCCCGCGTCGGCCACCCCGGCGAGCGCCGCTGGCGGGACCTCGCCGCGACCCTCCGCTCGACGCTCGAGGAGCGGGCGCGCGCGATCGGCGCGTGGAGCCGGTACCTCGACCAGCCCCAGGAGCACCGCGGCGCACCTCGCGTCGACGACCCGCACACGTGCTTCCTCGGTGCGCTCGCCGGTCTGATCGAGCCGACGGAGCCGGTCGTCGCGGCGATCCGCGCCGCCCGCCCGCGCACGCCCTGGATGGCGGCGTTCGCGCTCCGCGCTCTCGGTGCCGCGGGTCGTCGCCGCGAGGCGGTGGCACTCCTCCGCTCGCGCTGGATGCCGATGCTCGACGCGGGAGCCACGACCTTCTGGGAGGAGTTCCCCGGCGACGGCGAGCCCCTCGCGATGTACGGCCGACCCTTCGGCAGGAGCCTCGCTCACGCCTGGGGAGCCGGCCCCGCCGCGCTGCTGCCCGAGCTGGTGCTCGGCATCGCACCGCTCGCGGACGGCTGGTCGCGGATCGCCGTGGACCCGGAGCTCGGCGACCTCGACTGGGCGGCCGCCGTCGTGCCGACGCCGTTCGGCGACCTCGTGGTCTCGGCCGACCGGGGGTCGGTGGTGGTGGACGTCCCCGACGGCGCGGTGCTGCTGGCCGACGGCCGCGAGACTCCGGGCCCGGCGACGGTGGAGTGGACGCTCAGGGCCTGACGTCATCCCCCGCTCCGATCGGCCGGACCGCGCTCCGTGCGCCGCGCGAGGGCGTGGGGAGCACCGGGATCCGCGAGATCAGCGGGTCCGATCAGGCGGCGGAGCCACGTCGGCCGCCGCGAGCGCCGCAGCGCTCGTGCCCAGCGGACGTCGGAGCGGGCCTCTCGGATCGGATCGACCGCACGGAGCTCCCCCGCCCGCCACTCCTCGATGAGGACGACGGACGCGGTGACCAGGTGCAGTCGCCGCGGCGGCTCGCGATCCGGGTGCGCGTGGCCGACGCGGGTCCGGAGCAGCTGCTCGAGGCGCTCCGGGTCGGGCGCCGACCAGGTGCTGACGCCGGTGAGCCCACCGGGCAGCGGGAAGCGCTCGGTGACGTGGAGCGGAAGAGGTGAGGGGGAGGTCATCGTCGCCTTCGAGTAGCGGGTGGAGAGGGAGGACCGGATCCCCGGCGTCAGCGGCGCCGGGGATCCGATCGATCAGGGTCGTGCGGCGGTCGAGGCCGAGCGGAGTCGACGGGCGAGGAGGAGCCCGCCGCCGGTCAGCAGGAGCACCCCCGCTCCCAGCACTCCCGCTCCGCCCGCGACACCGGTCGACGCGAGCGCACCGGTCGATGCGAGCACCGTCGGGACGACTCCCACCGGGGGCACGGCGACCTGAGCGCAGGACGCCGCCGCCTCATCGGCGCACGGGTGGCCGACGCCGGTCGGCGCGAAGCCCGCGGGCAGATCATCGATCCGCGCGCGATTCGGGATCGTCCACGCGTCGACCCCGTCCGCCACGCGGCCGGTCACCCGGAACGTCGTCGAGGCGCCCGGAGCCAGGCTCAGCCCCTCGACCGAGAGGTCGGTGCTCGCGGGGCCGCCGTCCTGGGAGATCGTCACTCCCGACAGGTGGGCGAGCATGGGCACATCGACGAGGGTGAAGCCCTCCGCCGGGCGCGGTCCTGTGTTGCGGACCACGATCTCGAAGCCCGCGCGTCCTCCGTGCGCCACGGTGTCCTTCAGCGCCGTCTTCACGATCTCGAGACGCCCCTCGACTCCGGGCACGGGGATCTCGGCGCAGGAGGCGGTGGCGTCATCGGCGCACGGGTCCTCGACGACGGGCGGCTCGAAGCCCGGAGGCTGCTCGGTGATCGAGGCGCGGTTGGGCAGGGTCAGAGCGTCGTAGCCGTCGGCCACGCGCCCGCTGACGTGCAGGACGATCCGCCCTCCCGCCGGGATGCTGAGGCCCGTGACCGGCTCGGTGGCCGGCTGCGTTCCTCCGGTGCCGTTCTCGATCACGGCCTCGGTGAGATGCTCGAGGGTCGGGACGTCCCTCACCGTCACTCCGGTGGCGTCGACGGTGCCGGAGTTGCTCACGACGACGTCGAAGCCGGCCACGCCGCCGTGCTCGGCCGAGGGCTGGGACGCCGTCTTCCGGAGCCGGAGCTGCGCCTCGCCGACGGTGTGCGGCACGGTCGCGCACGGGTTCGCGTCGGTGCCGACGGTCGACTCAGACGGCTGGAACGGGGCCCCGGCGAGGCACGCCGTGTTCACGAGCGCCCGGTCGCCGTCGCCGCCGACGTGCAGCACGACGTCGAAGAGGAGCTCGGCGACCGTGCCGACGGGCAGCGTGCCCGCGGCCCACTCGATGCGCCCGGTCACGGGATCGATCGTCGCGGTGCCGTGGGAGGTGCGGATCGACGCCGCATCGAGATCGGCGTCGTCGAGGACCCCCTCGTCGAGGTGGTCGACGACCGCCGCGTCGACCACGTCGCCCGTGCCGTCCGAGGTGAGGGCGACCCGGTAGGGCACCCGACTGCCCGGCACGAGAGGGACGTCGGACGGCACCGACGAGGTCTTGGCGATCGTGACGTGGGGGCTCAGTGCTCCGAGCCCCGCCTCGGCGACCGCGCCGTCGGCCCCGTAGGACCAGTCGTCGATCGCACGGAGATCGCCGTAGGACCCGTGGACGGAGTCGTTGGCGTTGGGCGCACGACCGGCGCCGGAGTCGTCGCTGCGCCAGCGGTGCACACCGCCGCGCGAATCGGCCCCCGCGTCGCCGGAGACGGTCGGCGCGGTGACGGAGTAGCGCTCGGAGTTCGAGCCCGCGAGGAGGGAGTCGTCCCAGTGCACGGAGGCGGGATCACCGCCACCGCCGCTCGAGCGCACGATCGAGACGCCGCCGACCGAGGTCTCGGCGTCGACGCGCGTGAAGTGGAACTCGTTGGTGCGGCCGATCGAGGCGCGGAACCGGACGTCCGGATCGGCCGTGTCGACGGCGTCGCCCTGAGCGTCGAGGCCGTTCCAGTCGATCGAGAACGCACCGGGCCGGGCGAGGATCTCGGACAGGTGGACGTCTCGCTCCCCGTCGTAGGCGCCGTCGCCGTCGGCGTCGATGTCGACCGCCACGGTGCCCGGCTGGGTACCCAGCACCCCGGTGAGCGCCCCGGCGTTCGACCCGGAACCCGATCGGCGGTAGGCCAGCGACCCGATCGTCGGAGCCTCGTACGCCGGCGCGATCGACGCCGGCAGGTCGGCGGAGGGCGGGTCGAGGAAGAGCTTGTACGTCTGCAGGCCGTCGACGCCGGCGCGGCCTGACGGCTGCAGGTACTGCGCGCCGATCCCTCCCGCCTCGCTCGACTGCGGCATCGGCACCGAGAGGTACGAGGGGTCGGAGGAGCCGACCCGCACGTTGCCCTTGTTCGTCGCCTGCAGCGTGGACGCGACTCCGTCGTAGTCGCGCAGCGTCATGTCGTAGCGCGCACCCGTCTCGGTGACGGCGTGCAGGGTGAAGGAGGAGCTGCGCTCGTCGGCACTCGCGTAGCTCTCGCGAGCACCGGACTGGATCCCGTACGACGTGGACCACACCCTGCCCGCGATCGCCGCGCCGGACGATGACGCGACCCCGACGCTCCAGACGAGGTTCACGGGGGTCGCCACGTCGTCATCCGTGACGCTCACGCGGAACACGCCCGTCCGCTCCGCGACGAAGGACCCGCCCGCCGTCGTTCCGGGCGGGGCACCCCGCGGGAACACCTGCGAGTCGAGCACGGAACCGTCGGGTGCCGCGATCGCCGCCGTCCCGCCTCCCGTCTCGCCCTCGCCCGCTCCCGAGCCGCCCTTGAGCGGATGCAGATCGACCTGCAGCACCTCGCCCGCGCGGAGCCAGGCCGAGACCGTCGTGACCCCCTCGTTCGTCGCTCCGCCGTGGAGCAGGGTGTTGTCGATCGTGGTGCGCGGGGGCTCGCCCGCGGCCGCGGCGGGCAGTGCGAGCGCTCCCGAGCCCAGCAGCCCGCCGATGAGAGCGCATCCCGTCGCCGCCGCGGCGACCCGTCGGCGCCCCCTCCGACGGCCGGCCCGCCCCGCTCGTTCCGTTCTGCTCATCCGTAGTCCTCTCCTCAGCCGCTCGTGCGCATCCGCGCCGGCGACGGTCCGCTTCAGCCCCGTGGCAGGAGAGTAGTACCCATCCAGGTGTGGTGTCGGCGGCTCCCAGCCGACCTGTGGAGAACTCGCTCCACCGCGCGGAGGGGAGGAGGACCGCCGACAGCGACGCCACCGGAGGATCGTCCAGGCCCGCACCCGATCCGCCCATTCCTGAACGGCCGCGCTCCTCCCTAGCCTCGGCAGCATGGGATCCACCGCCGTCTCCTCCCCGCTCCTGCCCGCGCCCGCCGACGCCGCCGCCGTCCTCGCCGAGGGCGGCGCCGCGGTCTGGCACACGGTGTTGACACTGCCCACCTGGGCGCCGGAGGAGCCGAGCCGGCTGCCGATGTTCCTCGACCGCCGCGTCTACCAGGGCTCGAGCGGACGCGTGTACCCGCTGCCGTACATCGACCGCATCACCGCGGAGCCCGTCGACCGCGACTGGAGCGCCGTCGTGCTCGAGAACGAGTTCGTGCAGGTCGTCGTCCTGCCCGAGCTCGGCGGGCGGATCCACTCCGGCCACGACAAGACCACCGGCTACGACTTCTTCTACCGCAACGGCGTGATCAAGCCCGCCCTCGTGGGCCTCGCCGGACCCTGGATCAGCGGCGGGGTCGAGTTCAACTGGCCGCAGCACCACCGCCCGGGCACCTTCCTCCCCACGCGGCACGAGATCGAGCGCGCCGTGGACGGCTCCGTCGTCGTGTGGTGCGGCGACCACGACCCGCTCAGCCGCATGAAGGGCCTGCACGGCGTGCGCTTGCGCCCGGGATCCAGCGTCGTCGAGCTCGACGTGCGCCTGCACAACCGCACCCGCGAGCGCCGCACCTTCCTCTGGTGGGCCAACGTCGCCGCGCGCGTGCACGACGACTACCAGTCCTTCTTCCCGCGCGACGTGCAGCACGTCGCCGACCACGCGCGCCGGGCGATCACCGCTTTCCCCGCGGCCGACCGCCCCTACTACGGCGTCGACTACCCGGCGAGGGCCGCCGACGAGCCCGGGGCCGACCGCCTCGACTTCTACCGGAACATCCCCGTGCCCACCTCCTACATGGTGCTGCGCACCGAGGACTCGTTCTTCGGCGGCTACGACCACCGGGCCGGAGCCGGCTTCGTGCACTGGGCCGACCGCCGCTTCGCGCCCGGGAAGAAGCAGTGGACCTGGGGCGACGCGCCCTTCGGCCACGCCTGGGACGCGCAGCTGACCGACGAGGACGGACCCTACGTGGAGCTGATGGCGGGCGTCTTCACCGACAACCAGCCCGACTTCTCGTGGCTGATGCCCGGCGAGACGAAGACGTTCTCGCAGTACTGGTTCCCGATCAGCGGCATCGGAGTGGCGCACCAGGCCACCCGTGGGACCGCCGTGCACCTGGACGTGGAGGGCGGCCGGATCCGGATCGGAGTGGCGGTCACCCGGTCGCACCCCGGTGCCGTCGTCGAGCTGCGAGCGGCGGGCGCCGTGCTCGAGTCCTGGACCGTCGATCTCGCGCCCGGAGCGCCGCTCGTGGCCGACGTTTCCACCTCGCGACCCGGGCCCGAGGGCCTCTCGCTGGTCGTCCGCGCCGAGGGTGAGACCCTGCTCTCCTACGAGGTCCCGGAGTCGGCGGCCCAGGAGGAGCCCGCGACGGCGACCGAGCCCCCGTCACCCCGAGAGGCCGCGTCGGTCGACGAGCTGCATCTGATCGGCGTCCACCTCGCGCAGTACCGGCACCCGACGCGCTCCCCGCTGCCCTACTGGCAGGAGGCGCTGCGCCGGGATCCCGGGCACGCGCAGGTCCGTCTCGCCCTCGCCGACCACGCCTACCGCCGCGGCGAGTACGCCGAGGCGCTGGAGCACTGCGACGCGTCGCTCCGTCGTCTGACCGCGCTGAACGGCAACCCCGCCGACACCGAGGCGATGCACCTGCGCGGACTGGTCCTCGTGCGCCTCGGACGACTCCGCGAGGCCGCCGCCGCCTTCGGCAAGGCCGCCTGGGACGGGAAGTGGGCGCACGCGGCGCTCGTCGAGAGCGCGTGCCTGCTCGCCTCGGCGGGCGATCACTCCGCCGCCCTCGACGACCTGCGCACCGCCCTCCGCCTCGACACCGACGACCTGCGCGCCCGCGCACTCGCGACCGTCTGCCTCCGCGCCCTCGATCGCGACGACGAGGCGACGCGGCTGCTCCGCGAGACGCTGCGCACCGATCCGCTCGACCAGCTCGCCCGCACCCTCGACGGCCGCGACCCCGAGGACCCCTTCGAGCGGATCGACGTGGCGCTCGACCTGGCCTCGTTCGGCGAGGCGGCTGAGGCGGAGCGACTGCTCGCGTCGGTCCTGCACGGGGCGCCGGCACCGGAGGGGGCCGGCAGCGCCGCGGCGATCGCCGGCTACCTGCTCGGCCACCTCCTCGAGCGGCGCGGCCTCGCCGAGGAGGCGGCCCTCGCGCGCCGGGACGCCGCGGCGGCCGATGCCGTGCGCGCCTTCCCCGCCGGCCTCGATGCGCACGACGCGCTCACCGCGGCGATCGTCGCCGACCCCTCCGACCTCCGCGCGCGCTCGCTGCTCGGCATGCTCCTCTACGACGCCGGCCGCCGCGGCGAGGCGGCCGAGCAGTGGCGCCGCGCGATCGAGGGCGGCAGCACCGACGCGGTCACCCACCGCAACGCGGGGCTCTCGGCCTGCAACGACGCGGGCGACGACGACGCGGCGTGGTCCTTCTACCTCCGCGCGCGGGAGCTCGCCCCCGACGACGCCCGGATCCTCTACGAGCTCGACCAGCTCGCCGCCCGCCTCGGGCACGGGGACCGGCTCGAGCGGCTCGACCGCGAGCTGCCCCTCGTGCTCTCGCGCGACGATCTCACGGTCGGATACGCGGAGCTGCTCACCTCGGCCGGCCGGGCCGCGGAGGCGCTGGACCTGCTCGAATCGCGGCGCTTCCAGCCCTGGGAGGGCGGGGAGGGGCGCGCACTCGCGGCCTGGGACGCCGCCCGCACCGCCCTGGGCCTTCCCCTGGGCACTCCCCCCGTGAGTCTCGGCGAGGCGCGACCGCAGTTCACCGCGCCCGCCGCCGTGCGCGAGGACGGCTCGACCGACTACTTCGCGACGAGCCTGCCCGAGCTGCTGCTGTTCAACCGCGAGTGAGCGCGGGAAGGGCGGACGGCCCTTCCCGCGCCGGCCCTACTCCCCCGTGAACAGCGCGTTGCACTCCACCTGCAGGGCGGCGTCGTCCCACATCGGGTGCTGCGGAGCCGCGTTCGAGCAGACGATCGAGCCCCACGCACCGACGCGCCGCGACTCCGCCATCGCGAGTCGGCAGTACTCGGCGCCGATCGGCCCCTCCTCGAAGCGCCCCTCGAGCGGCGTGTAGCCGACCCAGCCCTCGCCGAAGACGAGCGGAACGCCGCGCATCGCCGCGTGGTCGGCCGCGACCGCGATCCACTGGCGCAGCGTCGAGCGCATCTCGAGGTGGTGCCGGTCGTAGTGCTCCTCGAGCCAGCGGTCGATGGCGGAGGCGTCGCCCCAGTCGTGCGCGTAGATCTCGCCCCGGCCCACGATCGTGGCCGTCAGCTTCCACTGCGACTCGGGCGGCAGCGTCCACTCGGCGATCGGAGGGGCGCCGGGCAGCAGGAAGGCCCGCTCGGCGCGCTCCTGCTCGAACCCCTCGAGAGGCCCGCGCAGGCCGAACTCGCGGATCATCTCGTTGAGCACCCCGTAGATGTAGGGGTGCAGCGCCAGCACGTCCGAGTTCCACGGGATCCCGCGCATGCCGCCGACGGGCACGTGCGCGTAGTTCACCGCGCACGGCACTCCCGGTGCGAGCTCGTGGAACCGGTCGATGCCGCGGGTCAGTCGCGGAGCGAGCGCGACGGTCGCCGCGTCGATGTCGGCGAGGTCGACGTCGAGCCCCTCGGTCAGATGGCCGGCCTGCACCTCGTTGTGCAGCTCGACGTAGGCGATGCGGTCGTCGAGCTCGTGCTCCGCGGCGAACGCGACGAGGGCGGCCTGCGCCTCGGCGAGCCGCACGGCCCGATCCTCCGGGTCCACCGCCATCAGGGCGTCGAACCAGTCGCGCTCGAGGGCGAAGGAGGAGGACTGCTGGTACTCCCACGACGACACGATCACGAACACGCCGTGGCGGCGGGCCGCCTCGAGCAGCGCGAGCAGGTGCGCGCGCCCGTCGAGCACCGTCTCCTCCTTCACGTCGTACCAGCGCACGCGCTGCGCGTAGTCGCCGCCGAGCGGGCCGAGCCGCAGCGCGCTCGTGTCGAGTCCCGAGCCGAAGAGGAGGAACGGCATCGCACAGATGCGGATCGTGTTGTACCCGCGCTCGAGGGCGCCGGCGAAGGCCGCGTCGAGGTCCTCGAACGGCTCGCCCGGCCCCGTCCGGACGTACCAGGAGAAGTCCCAGAGAGTGATCGTGAGCTTCTCGGGCAGATGGGCGGGCAGCGGGACCGGCGAGTAGCGGGAGTCGGGGTGCAGGGCGGAGCTCGGAGCCGTCATGGCGCCAGCCTAGGCAGCGGTCCGCGCCGATCCCATGGCGGATCGGACGGGCCCTGCTGGACGATCCTCCGGTGCTCCTACACTCGGTGACGTGACGATGACGGACGGATTCCTCGGGCAGAGGCTGCGGGTCCTCCCGGCGCCACTGGTGCAGCGGGCCCTGACCGAGCCGATCACCGACCGGCTCCTCGTGACGGATGCTGGACACTTCCCGCACGCACTCGCGCACAGCCGCAGCCGGCCGAGCGGGGCGGAGGAGGCGATCGTCATCCTCTGCACGGCCGGTCGCGGCCGGGTGCGGACGGGCGACGCGACCTCCGCCGTCGCCTCCGGGCAGGCCGTCGTGATCCCGGCCTCGGTGCCGCACCACTACGGAGCCGACCCCGCCGACCCGTGGTCGATCTGGTGGCTGCACGTGCGGGGAGCGGACGCGCCGGCCCTCGTCGAGGCCGTCCTCGGCGGCTCCCCCTCCCCCGTCGTCCCCGTCGGCGACGCCTTCGCCGCCAAGGCCCTGATCGAGCAGGCCGTCCTCGCACTCGAGCGCGACGAGACCGCCTCGAGCCTGTACCGCGCGAGCGGAGCCGCGTTCCACCTCCTCGCGCAGCTCGCCGCCGACCGCTCCCGCGGCCCCGTCGAGTCCGGCGACCGCATCCGCCTGGCACAGGAGCACCTCCGCGAGCACTTCGCCTCGCCGACGAGCCTCACCGAGCTCGCCGCCCTGGCGGGTCTCAGCCCCTCGCACTTCTCGGCGCTGTTCACCCGCGCGACCGGCCTCGGCGCGGTGGAGTACGTGAAGCGGCTGCGCAGTGCGCGCGCCCGCGAGCTCCTCGTCACGACCGACGACTCCGTCGCCGAGATCGCCCGCGCGGTCGGCTACTCCGACGCCTTCTACTTCTCACGCCAGTTCCGCGCCGTCGCCGGCACGAGCCCGTCGCAGTACCGGGCGGACTACCGCGCCCAGGAGTGACGCGTCCCCGCCGAGGGGACATCGATCCCCGGCACCTGGACATCGGCTGCCCGCAGTCCTAGCCTGCCCGCATCGGCGTTCCCGCCGTCGCGGTCGGAGAAGCGGACCGCTCGATCCGTCTTCGGCTCCGCCCGCACCCCGAGTGCAAAGGAGCACCTCGTGAACAAGCGCCACCTCATTGCAGCGACCGCAGCCGTCGCCGCCACCACCCTCGGTCTCGCCCCCGCCGCGCAGGCCGCCCCCTCCCCCTCTCCTTCGTCTCCGTCACCGACCGGGCCACGGGCCTGGTCTCGCCGCTGAGCTTCGCCGTCGACGATCGCGGCACCGCCTTCGTCGCGCAGAACTTCGCCGGACTGCTCACGAAGGTCGCGCCCGACGGCAGCACGTCGATCGCCGCCGCCGCCCCCGGCTCCGAGATCGGCTCGGTCTCGGTCCGCGGCTCCACCGTCTACTACACCGAGGGGATCCAGGAGCAGGGAGTCGCACTGCTGAAGTCGATCCCGACCGGGGGCGGCGCGCCGACCGTGCTCGCCGACCTCGGCGCCTACGAGACGAGCGCGAACCCCGACGCCGGGAGCACCTACGGCTTCGTCGACCTGCCGTCGGACTGCGCCGCGCAGCTGCCCGGGCCGGCCTCCTACTCGGGGGTCGTGGACGTGCACCCGTACGCCTCGACCGCCACGGCCGCCGGCGTCTACGTGGCCGACGCCGCCGGCAACGCGATCGTGAAGGTGGCGCCGAACGGATCGGTCTCGACCGTCGCCGTCCTGCCGCCGACTGCACCGGTCGTCGTCACCGCGGAAGCGGCCGCGGCGAACGGGTTCCCCGCCTGCACCGTCGGCTCCCGCTACTCCTTCGAGCCCGTCCCGACCGACGTCGAGGTGGGCCCCGGAGGGCAGCTGTACGTCACCTCGCTGCCCGGCGGCCCCGAGGACGCGAGCCTGGGCGCCCGCGGCTCCGTGCTGAAGGTCGACCCGGCCACAGGAGCGGTCCGGACCGTCGCCACGGGGCTGATCAGCGCCACCGGCCTCGCCGTCGACCGCGTCACCGGCACGATCGCGGTGACCGAGCTGTTCGGAGGAGCGCAGGGCACGGGCCGCGTCGCCCTGATCCTGCCGCGCACGTCGACGCCGATCACCGGTCTCGACGTCACCTCACCCGCCGCGATCGAGCTGAAGAACGGCGCTCTCTACGTGGCGCGCAACGCGTTCGTGATCTCGCCCGAGGGCGCTCCGCAGCCCATCGGAACCCTCACCGTCGCGAAGCTGACGGGCGCGGGAGCCCGCATGACCGCGGCCGACTGAGCACCGGCGGGTCCGCGGAGGAGTGGAGTCCCCGCGGGCCCGCCGCCGATTCGCGGAGGGGCCGCCCGCCGTGTATAGTCGTACCTCGTTGCGTGCGCCCCCCGGGGCCACGCGATGGACTGCGCCCGTAGCTCAACGGATAGAGCATCTGACTACGGATCAGAAGGTTGGGGGTTCGAATCCCTCCGGGCGCACTCGGAATCCAGACCACTCGGTGGTTCGGAGCCACCGAGTACTGGTTGAGACAGTGCACCGCACACAAGTGCCACTCGCGAGAGTGCTGGAAGGCCCGCTTCGGCGGGCCTTCCGTGGTTCCGGGCGTACGTTTCGCGCCAATCGCAGAACGCCCGGTACTCCTCGGAGGGGACGAAGACACCGCCGGCCATGCGCTCCGGATCGTCGGTCTCGCCGGTCAGGAACGCGATGGTCGTGTCGAGCGCCGCCGCGATCGCCTCCACGTCCTTGAGATACCAGCGCGTCTTCCCGTGCATTTTCTGGCTCAGGTAGGTGCGCTGGATGCCTGACGCCCGTGCGAGGGATGCCATCGTCATACGTCGTCGGAACGCCAGGAGCGTGATGCGCTCCGGGGTCGCGGCGTGGTCACCGCCCGGGATGCTGAAAACGTTGCTCATGCGCCAACTCTCGCCGAGAAAGTGAGGATTGTCCACCTTGGCGCTACCGTCTGGCTCATGCGTAACGAATGCTTACACATAGGTCAGAAGCAGAACGGTCAGCAGCCAACCGGCGATCGATCCCGAGCCAACCATGGCCGTTGAGTCCGAGGTTGTCCGACCAGAGTTGACCTTCGAGCGCGAGTTCGGCCAGTACCGGAACTGGTGGACTCGCGACCGACGAGTCGTCGGCAACGCCCTGAGCATCTATCTGTATCTCCTGAGCCATCGTCGCGACTACGCAATCACGCAAGCTCGCGCGCAGCGGGACCTCGGGCTCGGCAAGGATGCGTTTCTCGCAGCGCGACGGCGGCTCGAGAGTGCTGGATACCTCCGCGCAGAGACCGTTCGCTGGCCAGCAGGGTCCGTCGATGAGGCCGGCAAGAAGATCGGTGGCCAGCCCCGGAAGCTCGTCTTCCACGTGCTGGACCCTGAACCAGCCGCCGACCAAGCGGACCAGGCCAAGGAGGGAAACCCGACAACGGGTCGGGCTTCGATTCTCGCGGTGGACGAGCCGGACGAGTCGGGGGCTGGTAGGTCGAGCGCACGATCCACGGACGACGATCTCCCGAAAGCCATAAGCCGAGGAGGAATACCCGCACACGGATCGACCGAAGTCCGGTCACCCGCCGCGGAGCAACCGACAACGGGCCATCCCGCCCTTAAGAAAGACCATTCTCAAGAACACCCCTCGAGAAGAATCTCATCATCTCGACTATCGAAAGTGCCTGCGCCCACTTCGGAGTACACCGACGAGACGGGCGAACTGCTACGTCAATTGCATCCGAGGCTGGATCGATCGCGACTCGAGAGGAAGCTGCTCGATTTGCGTTCCGCTGGTCTCCTTCACAATGGCGTTCAGATGATCGATCTTCTTCAGGCTTCCAGCGCCATCCTCGGTAGAGCGCGAGCGACTGTGGTCGACCCAGTCGCGTTCGTGGCTGCGGGAATCGAAGCAAGCCCGTACGAGTGGCTTCGAGCGGCCGACGACCGCGAACGCCCGGCCCCCCGCGAGACGACGAACGCGCTCTGTGCCACGAAAGGACACCTCTGGGAAAGGCATGGCTGGTGCCGACGATGCAGCGCTCAGTCCCCCTGGTGCGGCGGGTGCGACTCGACGACGCGACTGGTGCGTTCGGGTGACGTCTGGGTTCCCTGCCCTGCATGCGAGAGCACCCTCGAGGGCCTTCAGGCGCAGGCCAACACTGTCGCCGAGCACTGACGAAGTGCGGGCCGTCCATGGGCGGCTGCTCGAGGACCGAACCGAATCCGAGATGCAGTAGCTACCGCACTACTTGATGAAGGACCTACTGAAGTGAGTACTTGCACATGAACCACAAGACGCTGGCATTCGTCAACCCGAAAGGCGGAACAGGGAAGACGACGTCGACTGCTTTCGTCTCTCATCAGCTCGCCAGCACCGATCGCGCCGTCCTCATGGTGGATGCCGACCCTCAGGGCTCTCTTCTTCGATGGAGCGAGAGTGCGGCATGGGCTATCCCGACGATCGCACTGCCGGTCCGGAACTTGGACTCTCGCCTCGGCGGCATCGTGCCGCCCGGTGTAGAGATAGTCGTCGTGGACACTCCACCGACCGATGACCAGCGAGGCATCACCGCGGCAGCGATCCGGAGTGCTGATGTCCTGGTCGTCCCCATGGCGCCCACGTTGCTCGATTTTGAAAGGCTCAAAGACGTCTCAGCACTCATCGAACTCGAGCGTGCTAACCGACCTGAAGCCTCGAGGACGGTCGTGCTGCTGAACCGAACAGTCACGAACGCTCGATCGACGCGGATGTACCGTGAGATCATCACCGAGCTCGGACATCAGGTTCTCGAGTCGGAAGTAGCCCGAAGAGAAGTGGTCGCACAATCCTTCGGGTCTCGAGTTGCATTCGGTTCTGTATTCGAGGCCGTTGCGCGCGAGGTCGCTGAACTACTGGAGTTGCCGTGAACTCGTCCGCGCAGCACTTGGCCGAGCGACTTCGCGACGCCGCCCGCACACCTTCCGCGACCGTCGAGCCGGCGCGCGCACTACCAGCAGGGCCTCCGATCCGGACAAAACCGATCAGGGTGACGGCGGATCTGCCGCCGAGTACCTATCGAACCTTGAACGCGCTGACGCAAGATCTGGCGGCCGCGCTAGCTCGACCTCGAGTGCATCAAGTAGAGGTCATCCGGGCTCTCATCGAGCTCGCGGGGGACGGATCACCATTAGCTCAGCAGATACGTGATGCAGTAGTGCAGCAAGTCCGTAGATGAACGACTGCCACCAGCTACTGTCCGGGTGGGCAGCGACGTCACGACTGCGGTGGCGCGGACCACTTCTGCAGGGCGAGCACCAGGACGTCGAGTCGAGCGCGATCCAGCACGTACTCCTGCCGATGCCAATCACCCGTCGAGGCTTGAAGTGCGCGTACGCGAAGAACGCCGAGGCTTCTGAGCCCGGCCAGGTGGAACTGGAGGGTCTTCAGATTGACGCTGAGCGCGCTTGCGATCGCTCCTCTGGTCGACGGCCCGCTCTGCACCAGGAAGTCGATGATCGCCAGCCGGACCCGGTTGCCGAACGCATCCGAGGCTGCAAGCACGTCGTCGGGAAGTTCGAAGGAATCTCGGGTTGTCACACGCCAAGTTTCGCGGACACTACGCAACGATCGACGAGCGACTCTAGGATAATTCTATGATCCTCAAGCTTGCCGCCCCAGTCCACCTAGACGCTCCCCCTTCAGACATCCTGATCCGGGCGGTGATCCTTGCACCTCCTCTCCGACTCGACTCGGGAGACCGGGCGTTCCCCATCGCGGCCAGTCGCTCCCGTGACGTCGTTCTCGGCGAGGTGCGAGTAGACGAGCGGCTCATGGCTCCAACCCAGTTCGCCGAGCACGAGGAGTGGTGGATCGAAGGGGTCGTGGAGTTTGTGCGCAACCGGAACACGGCAGTAGACGAGGACATCGCCCCCGGGCTTGTCACGATCTTCGCCATCGAGGCGGAGCGCGTTGGATTGGAGCCTGATCTGTCCGGCCGGAGCTGACTCCGGCAGGTTCGAGGGTCTCTACATCTGAAGCCGGTGGAACCTGATGAGGATGGATCTGCCGCGGATCGCTCTGCGATCCTTGCCATCGATTCCTCTGCCGCCTTCACGCAGAGCTCCGTCTTCGCACGTGCGGAAACCAAACATCGACGCGTGGCGACACCTTTCGATCAGCACGGAGATGGCGTGCTCGCTCGAGCTTTTGACAATCAGATCATCGACTGGAGTAGATCATCAGCCGCGCTGTGGCGGATCTGTGAAAGCAGATCCTGGATGCGCGGCGTCGATCGCGCGGGCGAGAGGTCGGAAGATCGCGTGCCGCAGGACAGCTGCCGGACGCCCCCCGACGGAGACCGAGCGGAGGTTCTGCTCGCCGTTGACGTTGCCGACCCAGACGGCCGTCGCGACCTCGCTCGAGGAGCCGACCATCCAGGTGTGCACGGCGTCGTCGGTGGTGCCCGTCTTGCCGAAGTACGGCGTGCCGTCGTTCGGATCCGACGCGGCGGCCGTTCCCGTCATCACACCGCGCATCGCGGAGATCCCCGAGGCGGCGACGTCGGAACCGACGCGCGAGGGCCCGCATCCGGCCGACTGCCCGGGAGCGTCGGAACCGTCCGGGGTGATGACGCGGTCCACGAGGACGGGCGAGCAGTAGGTGCCGCCGAATGCTATCGCGGCGTACGCAGCGGCCATCGCCAGCGGCGCAACGGTGTTCTCGCATCCGCCGATCGAGCACGAGGGCCGCGTAGCCAGAGGCTCACCGCTTGCTGCGCGGACGCCGAGCGACTCGGCGACGCCGGCGATCTCGCACTGGTCGAGCTCCTGCGCCATCTGGACGAACACGGAGTTGACGGACTGCGCCGTCGCCCGGGCGACCGTGTAGCGACCCGACTCGTTCGCGTCGTTCCGGAAGGAGTAGGAACCCACCCACGGGCCGCCGCAGCTGTCGGCGAACCTCCGCATGTCCACCCGGCCCACTCCGGCGTCGTAGGAGTCGTTCACCGACCCTCCCTCCGCGAGGTGCGCGAGGAGCACGAACGGCTTGTAGGTCGAGCCCGGCTGGAACCCGATCGACCCGCCGTGGGTGAGGTCGGCGTTCAGGTTGACCCCTGTCGTCCCGGCGGGAGCCGCGGGAGTGCTGTCGTAGGTCCGGTTCTGCGCCATGACGAGGATCCGTCCCGTGCCCGCCTCCACGGAGGAGGACGCGGCACCGATCTCGAAGCGGGCCCGTGACGGGTCGGCGGTGCTCTGCACGAGGGAGTTCGCCGTCTCCTGCAGGGTGGGATCGATGGAGGTGACGAGCGTGTAGCCGCCGGCACGCCAGTTCGCGGCGCGCTCCTCAGGGGTCGCGCCGAGGGCGGGGAGCTCGGGCACGACGGTCGCAGCGTAGTCGCAGACGAATTCGAAGCCCTCTCGGGCGAAGTAGCAGCCCTGACCGGTGTCGGACAGCTGGACGAACCGATCGTCGACCGGCGTGGCGAGCGCCTCGTCGAACTCCGCGGGCGTGACGTACCCCTCATCGCGCATAGCGGTAAGGATCACGTCGCGCCGCTCCTGGTTCGCGGCGTAGTTCGCCGGGTCGACGAGGTTGCGCGCTGAGGGTGACTGCACGACGGCGATGATGCTCGCCGCCTGCGCGAGTGTCACGTCGGACGCGCTGCGGGAGAAGTACCGCTGCGCCGCCGCCTCGACACCGTAGGTGTTGGCTCCGAAGCCGGCGATGTTCAGGTAGGCCTCGAGGATCTGCTCCTTCGTGTAGGACTCCTCGAGGTCGACCGCCTGCCGCATCTCGAGCACCTTCCGCTCGATCGTCGTCTCCGTGGCCTCCTGAGCGAGGACCGCGACCTCCTCATCGGTGAGTGCCGGGTCGTTGACGGCCTCCTGGATGAGGATGTTCCGGACGAGCTGCATCGTCACCGTCGAGGCGCCACTGTCGCTGGATCCCGTGATCTGCCCCAGCGCTGCACGGGCGACGGACGGCAGATCCACGCCGCTGTGCTCGAAGTAGCGCCGGTCCTCCCCCGCGATCGCGGCGTTGCGCAGTGACTCGCTCATCCGCTCCAGCGGCACGACGCGGCGGTTCTGGTCGAAGACGGTCGCGAGGGGGACGACGGCGCCCGCCTCCACGACGGCGATGGTGTTCTGCTGGGAGCCGACTGAGATCTCCAGCTGCTCCGGTGCCCGGAAGAAGGCCAGCGACGAGCGCACCGACACCCCGGTCACCGCGACGACCGGGATGATCATCGCCACGACGAGCACGCCGGCGACCACGCTCAGGCCGATCATTCCGCCCAGGACACCGACGGCTCGCCCGAGGGACGCGGCGCCCCTCATCGCGGCACCTGCGTGACGAGGCTCCTCGCGGAGGACCTCCGGCCGGAGGATCGACGCAGGCGATCACGGAGAACGGCGTTGCCGGCGTCGGCGTAGCCGTCCGCCGTCGCGTGCCGCGGACCGGTCCGGTAGTCGTGCCCGGACCCCTCCGTCGCCCGTCGCAGGACCAGATCGGCCAGCGCGGGATTCTTCGGAAGGAGGGGGCCGTGCAGGTTGCTGCCGATCGCGGAGTCCGAACGAGCGCCCTCCGTTCCGGGCGTCAGCATGTTGCCCGAACCGGTCACCGGCGTGCCGAGCGGCTGGACCGAGCGGCCCAGGCGCACGGTCTGGCCGAGGTTCTGGTAGCCGTGGAGGATCCCGAGGGGCGAGTCGAGGACCACGAACTCGCTCACCCGCTCCGCGGTGGGCAGGCTCTCTCCCTCGAAGACGCCGAAGCCGGGGCGGGCGATGCCGTCGCCGGGCAGAGTGACCTCGGCCATCAGGAGCTGGAAGCCGCCCGCCACCCCGAGCAGTGTCGTCCCCTGCTCCAGCCACTCGAGCAGCACTGCGGCGTTCGCGAGGACGTCGCCCATCACCGCGCGCTGCGCTGCGACGGATCCGCCTCCGATGTGCACGACGTCGGGTCGGGCGAGCCGGTGCCACCGCTCCCCCGGATGAACGACCGCAGTGCGCGCCGGGATGCCGGCCCACTCGAGCCGCCGGCGGAGCGCGAGGACGTTCCCCGAGTCCCCGTTCACGTTGAAGTGGGTCGGGAAGACATCGAGGATCTCGATCGCGCTCATCGGATCACCGCCTTCCCCGTCATGCCGAGTGATCGGCGGATGCGGCGCATGCTCTCGGGGGTGAAGACGACGGTCTTCGGGCGTCCGCTCGTCGGCGCGGGGAGCTGCAGGAACCGCCGGGTGGCGGCGTCGATGTCCGGTTCGACGAGGTCGACCGGCACGTCGTCGTACGCGAGTCGCAGTGCCGTGTCCCACGCCTGCCAGCCCGAGACGACATCGGCGTGACCGAGCGCGCTCCACTCGGGGATCCACAGTTGAGACGCGTCGAGGATGTCGCGGCCGACGGCGACGTAGACGCGCTCCGGCTCGGACTCCATCAGGTCGAGGTTCATCTGCATGCTGCTCGGACTCTTCGTCAGGACGAAGTCCACGGGTTGGCCCTCGACACGCGCGTGCTCGTCACGGCCGAAGACGGTCGGGAGCTCGGCGAGGGCTCGTACGACGAGACGCGGGTCGAAGTCGACACCGAGCACGGCGCGCGCTCCCTCGACGGCGGCCGCCGCATCCACGGCGATGTGCACTCCGGCGGCGGGCAGACTCACCTCGACATGGACACCCGCGCCGAGCGCGAGACGCACATGCCGGCCATCGGTCTCGACGACCAGAACGTCCGCGGAGGCGATGCCCTGATCCACGGCGGCGCTGAAGTCGGGAGCAGACCCGAGACCGTTCCGCAGCGTCGCGAGGATCTCCGGAGCGACTCCCACGCGCCGGACGACGAGGCGGTCCTCCTGCGCGAGTCGCGCGCCGAGCCGGGCGAGGTGCGGGTCGCTCCGAGTGATCACGACGGTCTCGAGGGTGTCGTCGGCCACGTGCTCGAGGTAGCCCGCCACTCGCTCCGGCTCCTGCCAGCGGTGCAGCTGGTCGACCATCACGTTCAGCAGCACGCTCACCCGCGGGGCGCACCGACGCGTCGTCAGCGCCGCGTGCCCCTCGTCCATCTCGAGGATCGCGATGTCGCCGGGCAGCCGACCGCGCCGATCGGCCTGATCGACGAGCTCCGAGAGCATCCCCCTGCCGATGTTCGCGGTGTCCGGATTGGTCACGACGCGCAGGCCGTGCGCGCGCACGATCGCGACGAGCATGCTCGTCGTGGTCGACTTGCCACTCGATCCGCTCACGACCACGAGACCCTGCGGGGGCTGCGCGAGCAGGAGGCCCAGAAGGTCGGGGCAGAGACGCTCCATGATCAGGCCGGGAACGGCTGTGCCACCACCAGGCCGCACGATCCGCAGAGCTCGACGAATCGTCCGCCCGGCGAGCAGGGCGACGACGGCTCGCAGACCGAGAGCGGAGGGACGCCCAGGGACTGCGGAACCGGGCGCGGGCGGGGAGGACGACGCCGTGGTGCCGGCGGGCGTCGAGTCGCAGTCGTCGAGGGAGCAGGAGTCGACGACTCCTGAGGCTGCAGTGGTCACGGGCGGTCCCTTCGTGGGCGGAGAGAGGTCGCCCGGGCAGGACGCGGGCGATCGGGTGCCGCGTCGTCGCAGCCGGGTGGAGCCGAGGGGAGGTCGCCGCGATCTCCGCGGTCCGCTCGCACTCGGTAGCGGTGATCGTGAGGGGGACTTCTGGTCGATCTCTGTGCGTCCACTCCGTGAACGCTGAGGAGAGCTTCACTTTCGAGTGGAGCGTCGACCGGAATCCGCGGATTCCAGGGTGATCCGTCCACCCTTCGGCTGGGAGGCCCTGCTGAGACCCCCCAGCTCTCGACTCCGGGGACGGCGAGGGCACTTGCACGACCACGCAACCCGGATCACCGTCGTGCCCGGACACCGGCTCACGCCGCCCGGATCCTCAGGTGTAGGCCAGGAACCGTCCGGCGAAGACGACTCCCGTCCACGTCGCCAGAGACACGCCCGCGGCCAGCCGTGCCGCGATCGGAGTCACCGCTGCGTCCGTCCACTCGCCGGCGGTTCGGTAGACGCCGCGGTGGAACACCAGGACGTTCACTCCCGCCACGATCAGGAGCCCGAGCTTCCAGGGGGCGGCGGCGGCGCCGGCGACCGCAGTCGTCTGGGCGCTGAACAGTGCGACACCGGTGGCGAGGGCGACGACCAGGCCGACGTGTGAGACGGGCAGGAGGTGGTGGGCGGCGGTTCTGACAGACACCACTCGTCGCCCGATCCCGAGCAGTCGCAGATCGAAGACGAACGCCGGCCCGATGAGGACGGCGATCCCCAGGATGTGGACGCTCTCGAGCGTGGGGTAGAGGAACGGCGTGCCTCGCACCGCCTCGCCGAGAGCGGAGGCCTGCAACCATCCGAGAGCGACCTCGAGCCAGTCCGGCATCTCGTCGCCGCTCAGCTCTGCCGCGATCGGCTGCGCAGGTAGAGGCCCCCGCCGACGACACCCGCGAGGACGATCACTCCGAACACGCCCCAGACGCCGGCAGCGCCGACGCCCTCCGCTCCTGTCGCGGTGTCCGCACCGGTCGCCTCCGTCGAGGGTTCGAGCTCCTCCAGCGGGTCCGCCGCTGTCGACGTCGTCGACGGGGCGGGAGCCGTGGCCGCCCCCGACGGAACGGCGGAGTCGGGCAGCGGAGCCCGCACTGGGAGCGTGCTGCCGAGCACCTGATTCACCGGCACTGCGTCGTCTCCGTACCAGAACGCGACCGGACGGAACAGGGCGTCGTCGGATCGGTTGATGTAGCCGACACCCTGGAAGCGCTCGCCGACCTCCAGCGGTCGATCCAACCCCCACCGCCCCGTGTAGGCGGGCGGCGCGATGATGATCTCCAGCCGCTCCTGCGCTCCGGAGTAGGCGAGCGCGGACTCGACCCGGATGCTGTCCTCGGGCCCCTGCAGCTCCTCGGGTATCGCGAGCTCGGGCGTCTCCGCGGGGAGAGTGCCGTCGAGCTCGGCATCGAAGTACGAGTGAGGCTCCCCCCAGCTGCCGTCCGACGAGACCGTGCCCGCGATGTAGAGGAGGCGGTCCGTCTCGAAGCCGTCCCAGCCGTGATGGGCGGCGGCCGGCGCCGCCGGCACCATCACCATCGTCGCGGCGATCACCGTGACGAGCGATCCGGTCAGGCGCATCGGCCGGCGTGGAGGAATGGTCGTTCTCTTGCTCATCATCAAGGTCCTTCGGGTGTCAACGGACGAACACGGCCGACGGTACGTGGAGACCGCGCGGGCCTGAGAGGCTCTCTCAGGCCCCCTCATCCGCGTGACAGTCCCCGCATGCGTCCCCTGGCGCGCCGGCACTTCGACAGAGCCGTGCTGGTCTCCTGCCCGCCGAGAGATTCGATCCACTCGCGGAGAACGGCGCCGGAGGGGGGTTCCGACAGACCCCTCGCTACTTGTGACACCGGGAGGTTCGATCGACACGGCGCTCTTCTTCTCAGTTCGCGTCCTTCAGTGCTTCCAGCCGACCTCCGGAGCGGCTTCGAGCAACCCACTATGCGACCGACGTCGCGACCAAGGAGATCCACGCATGAGCACTCTCGCCGTCATCGGCGCCGGACCAGGCCTCGGCCTCGCTGTCGCCCGCCGATTCGCCCGCGAGGGCTTCGCGATCGCCCTCGTGTCCCGCAGTGCCGACAAGCTCGCGGAACTCGTGGCCGAGCTGACGGCGGACGGGCACCACGCGGCGGCGTTCCCCGCCGACATCCGTGATCCCGCACAGCTCACCTCGGCCCTGGAGACGGCATCGGCGGAACTCGGCGCGATCGAGGTCCTTCAGTACAGCCCCGTTCCGGCGGCTGAGTTCATGAAGCCGCTCCTCGAGACGACCGCCGAAGACCTCGTCGGGCCCATCCAGCTCTCGGTGTACGGGCCGGCGACCGCCGTGCACCAGGTGCTCCCGGACATGCGCGCGAGCGGAACGGGCAGCATCCTGTTCGTCAACGGCGGCAGCGCGGTCCGACCGAACGGCGACGTGGCGGGGGTCTCGGTCGCCTTCGCCGCCGAGGGCGCGTACGCGCAGATGCTGCACGACGCGCTCGCCCCCGAGGGGATCCACGTCGCCCAGCTGATCGTCCCGTTCGGCATCGGCGACGGCGAGCCCGATCACGAGCCCTCCGTCCTCGCCGACGTCCTCTGGGATCTCCACACCGCCCGTGGCGCCTTCCGAACCTTCGCAGCCCCGCTGGAGTGACCCTCCAGGCGGAGTCGCGGAACGACCCGGCCGACGACGGGCGCATTCCGCTCGCCCAGGTCCGGGCGCGCCCGGAGCCGTCCCACAAACTCGGTCTCGCGGGGACGAACGCCGCGTCCGGCGGCGTCGGTCAGCCGGGCTCCTCGAGCCGCTGAGCCAGCCATGCACCCCCTCCCCCGGCTCGAGCAGTACGGATGAGGCGGAGACGCCGTCTGCCGAGAAGCTCGCCGTGCAGCGTCACGACGATGCGGGAGTCGGGAAGCCATGTTTCACGCTCGTAGAGACCCAGGTCGGTGAGCACGACCGACGAGCCCGCCGCCTCGGCGCGCGCGGTCGTCGCCGCGGGGTCGAGGAACTCTAGTCCGTGGTCGTCCGTTCGCACCGCCAGCCGCTTCTGTCCGGGCTCGGCGGGCTCCCCCTTGGGCAGCGTCCAGCTGAGCAGCACGTCCCCGTCCTCGAGCCGGAGATCCCAGTGGAGGGCTCGAGCTCGATGCTCGGTCAGGAGGAACCGCCGCCCGTTCCGTGTCGTGGTCATCCCGTCACCGTCGAGTGGTGGCTTCAGGGGCGCGTCCGGGTGCGCACGAGCCTCGGAGCGCCCCTCCGGGCGTCATCCGCTCACCCGCACCGTCACCGGTCCGTCGCTCGCGTCCCTCAGCGCCTCGACGTCGTCGAAGGTGCCCAGCGGCACGATGCCCGGATACGAGCCGACGGCGTCGTAGTAGAGGACGAGACCCTGATCCGGCGCGTAGTAGGCGAGGGTTCCCGCGGGAGCTGTCGCGCGATCCGGCGCTCCGTCGAGATCGATCGGAGCAGGGAGGGTCGCGATCTTCTCCTGACCGCCGTAGTCGCGGAAGTCGAGCTCGGCGGGGAGCTGGGCGAGGAGCGAGCGTCCGGCAGCGGTGTCCTCCACCGTCGCGGTGACGACGGCATCGCCGAACTGCAGCGAGATCGACGCCGGGCCGGCAGGGTCCTCCGCGACCGGAGCGGGCGTCTCGGGTGCCGTGGCGGCCGGAGCAGGCGCCTCGGCAGCTGCGGTCGACGACGGAGTGGATGCCGTCGGGGAGCTGGCACGGGTCGTCGAGGTCGGCTCCGAGCCGTCGCCCGAGACGCTGCAGCCGGAGATCGCCAGCACCATGACGGCGGCGGAGGCGAGGAGGGCGGCGGGTCGTCCCCGGGCGGCGACGACGACCGTCATCGTCCGCCCGCCCGATCGGGTGCCGACCCGTTGCCGGAACCGCGGATGTCTGTCATGGATTCTCCTTCGAAGGGGCGCTCCCCTCCAGGGCAGAGCATGGTGCGCGGCGAGCGAGAGGTCTGCTCGAACGGGTCGCCGCAGAGCCTCTCAGGCGGAGGTCACGCAGGAGCGGGAGCCGCGGCGTTCACCTGAGCGAGGGCGTTCAGGGTGCGGGGGTAGCCGAGGGAGGCGACCAGCACGGTGAGGACGTCGAGGAGGTCTCCTCGCGTGTTCCCGACGGTCAGATTCGCCGTGACGTGGCTCCTGAGCTGACTATCGGCACCGCCGAGAGCGGCGAGCAGCGCGAAGGTGACGAGCTCGCGCTGCTTCACGTCGAGACCGGAGCGCGTGTAGTAGTCGCCGAAGCAGTTGCCCGCGAGGAACTCCGAGAAGCGCCTCGCGTCGACCGGGCCCGAGAAGAGCCCCTCGACGACCTCGGCGCCGAAAACGGCGGTCTGCGCGGCGAGCCCGGCCTCGCGACGGGTGCCGGGAGTCGTGGTCGACTGCCCCTCGAGGGGCAGCGCGATCCCCCGAGCGGTGAAGATCTCGTTGCTCAGGACGATGAAGTCGACTGCTCGCGCCATGCCGACGTACGCGACGGCCTGATACGTCACCTCCTTCACCTGGATCGGGGGAACTCCGACCTCGAGCGCGGCCCCTAGAAGCACGCGGAAGTGGTCGACCGCCCCGACCGCGAGAGCAGCGGCGAGCTGCAGGAGGAGCCGCTCGCGACGGCCGAGGCGGACGTGCCCGAGCGTCTCGCCGAACGCGAAGTCGCGGTGGAGTGCGACGAGTTCGGGATCGGTCTCGTCGAGTGGTGCGCCGCGCTCCGGGGAACGCCCGGCGAACAGAGTCGTGAACTCGTCCTGAGCCTCCTCGTGCGCGGTCACGGTGCCGTCCTTCCGGTGAGCCGGGCTTCGACGTTCACGCATCGGCACCGGAGCACCCGGCGTCGGTGACGTGCTCAAGCCAGGTCGTGGTCGTGGCGGGATCGTCTCCGTTCTCCGTCATGGCGATGTGCGCCATGAAGCGGTCCGCCGGCGCTGAGTGCCAGTGCTCCTGGCCGGGCGGGGTGTAGAGGGTCTGGCCGGGAAGCACCTCGATGACCGCGCCGTCGCGGGTCCCGAACCGGCCGACCCCCTCCGTCACGCGGAGGTACTGCCCGCGGGCGTGCGAGTGCCAGGCGGTCCGAGCACCGGGGGCGAAGCGGACGGTGGCGACGGTCATGTGCTGGCCGTCCTCGTGCGGGACGGCGATCATGTCGAGCCAGACATCGCCGAGGAACTGCTCGGGTGGGTTCTTGACCGTCGGCCGGGAGGGTTCGATGTTCACGGTGGTCTCCTTCGTCTTCCAGTGGGTGCGCGGAGCAGTGCGTCCCGCTCGATGGGGAACGCGGGGGGGTCAGAAGGTGATCATCGCCTTCAGGATCCGGCGATCGTTCATCGCGCGATACGCATCCGGGACCTCGTCCAGGCTCACGGTGCGGTCGAAGACCCTGCCGGGATCGATGCTGCCGTCGAGGATCGCGGGCATGAGCTGCTCGATGTAGCCGCGGACGGGGGCGGGGCCGCCGGTGAGCGTGATGTTGCCGCCGAAGAGGCTGGCGAACCCGACGGACGCCTCCTCGTACTGCGGGACGCCGACGCGGCTGATGATGCCGCCCGGGCGGACGATCCTGTACGCCTGCTCGTATGCGGGCAGGTGGCCGACGGCCTCGAGGACCTTCTTCACGCCCGAGCCCCCGGTGAGGTCGCGGACCTTCGCGATGCCCTCCTCGCCCCGCTCGGCGACGACATCGGTGGCGCCGAACTCGATCCCGAGGTCGGTGCGGGCCTTGTGACGGCCCATCAGGATGATGCGCTCGGCACCCTTCTGCTTGGCCGACAGCACGGCCAGCAGCCCGACTGCACCGTCGCCGATCACCGCGACGGAGTCGCCGGGCGAGACATCGGCGCGGGTGGCGGCGTGCCATCCGGTGCCGTACACGTCCGAGAGCGTCAGCAGCGAGGTGAGCAGCGGCGATGTCTCGTCGACGTCGGGCACCGCGACGAGCGTGCCGTCGGCGAGGGGGACGCGGACGGCCTCCGCCTGGCCGCCTCCCATGCCGGGCATGTCCCAGAAGCCGCCGTGCACGCAGGAGGTGAACAGCCCCTCCCGGCAGAACTCGCACGTGCCGTCCGAGAAGGAGAACGGGGAGATGACGAGGTCGCCCACAGCGAGCGTCCGGACCTCGGCGCCGATCTCCTCGACGACGCCGAGGAACTCGTGCCCCATCGAGACTCCCTCGGAGTTCTCCTCCATGTCGTGGTACGGGTGCAGGTCCGATCCGCACACGCAGGCGCGGACGATGCGGACGACGGCGTCGGTGGAGTGTCGGATGACGGGATCGGGGGCGTCGATGATGCGGACGTCGCCGGCACCGAACATGTATGCGGCCTTCATGGTGGACTCCTGGTCGTCTAGAGGCGGAGGATGGAGGGATTCAGTCCGCGCGTCGGAGAGTGACGAGCGTGCCGTCGGCGAGGTCCCTGACCGGGCCGACGTCGTCGAAGGACCCGAGAGGCACGATGCCCGGGTAGGCGCCCACGTACTCGTAGTAGAGGACGAGGTTGCGGGTCGGGCTGTAGTACCCGATGGTGCGCGGCTGCGCGTCACTCCGTGACGGCGCACCGCGGAGGCTGAGGGCCTCGCCCAGGTCGGCGAGCTTCTCCTGCCCGCCCATGTCGCGGAACGGCAGCGTCAGCGGTAGCCGGGCGAGGAGGGACGCGCTCGTCGCGCTGTCATCGAGCCGTCCTGCGATCTCGACGCCGTCGATCGTCACGACGATCGCCGTCGGGGTGCCTGCGATGGTCATCGGGAGCTCCTGCTCTGCGGTCGCGCTCAGCGCGCGCCGAGGTGGTCCACGGAGTACGCCGTTCGGCGTCCGTAGAAGGTGATCACGAGAGCGACAGCACCGAGTACGGCCATGAGGACGGCGAGGACGAGAGCGTCGAAGCTCTGGAGCAGCACCGCGCCGAGCACGCCCGCAGAGAAGATCGCGAGGTTGAACGCGACGGGCAGGAAGGAGTTCGCGACGTCGGAGTTCTCGCGACCCGATCGGCTCAGCGCCGCCTGGAGCTGCGCCGACGCACCTCCGAACGCGACGCCCCACAGCACGCCCGCCACCAGCACGGCCGCGGGAGCGCCGCGACCCAGCAGCAGGACCAGGCCCGCGAGGACGAAGACCGCGAGGCTGAGGTGCAGAAGGGCGCGGGGGAAGCGGTCGATGACCGCCGCGGTGATCGCGACGCCGACGATCGAGGACACCCCGTAGACGAGGAGCACGAGGTCGGGGCCGAGGCCCGAGCCGCCGTCGCGGAGGAACAGCGCGATGTACGTGTAGATCGTGTTGTGCGCGAGCATCCAGACGAAGATCGTCAGACACACGATCGCGACGCCCGGCATGGTGAAGACCTCGACCAGAGGCAGGCTTCCCTCGGCGGATCTCGGTTGGCCGGGAGCGTCCGGGACGAAGAGGGCGATCAGCACGAGGGTAAGGAGCGCGATCAGGCTCAGCCCGCCGAACGACCAGCGCCAGTCGAAGGTCGTGCCGAGCCACGCGCCCAGCGGAGTGCCGAGCGCGAAACCGACGGGGGCGCCGACCGACACGATCGACAGCGCCAGCCCTGCGCGGTGGCGCGGGCTGATCCGGCGACCGTAGGCTGCGAGCACTCCCCAGATGACGCCGGTGAACGCCCCCGCGAAGAAGCGCGAGACGAGCGACACCACGACATCGCTCGAGAGTGCGGTGACGGTGTTCGCGACGACGAGGAGTGCGATCGCGACCAGGATCAGCGGCTTGCGGCGGAGACCTCGGGTCAGGCTGATCGCCGGGATCGTCACGATCACGGTTCCGAGGGCCCAGACACTGATGAACTGACCGACGGTCCCTTCGCTGGTTCCCATCCCCTCGGCGATCACCGGCAGGAGGCCGGCGGGCATGGTCTCTGCGGCGACAAGGACGAACCCCATCGTGGCGAGCAGGGAGAGCGCCAGCCACGGCATCGTCCGCGGTTCGGCTCGATCGCTCGCGTCGGGGAGGAACACGGGCATGGTGGAGGTCATGGCATCTTTCGGGTTCAGGGCGGCGCCACGGCAGACAGGAGCCGCACCGTCATCGGCCGTGACAGGGAGAGCTCAGTTCGCTGAGCTGGTGGCGAGCCGCGCGATCTCCTCGGTCGCGGCCCAGGTGGCGAGGAGCCGGAGCTTGTCATCGGTGGCGCTGCCGGGCATTGCCGGGTAGACGGTCATCGAGTACCCCGGGTCGTCCTGCAGGTCGATCGCCTGGAAGGTCAGCTCCATCAGACCGACCGCGGGATGGTTGAACTGCTTCAGTCCCGTGTAGTGGCGCCGCACGTTGTGCTCGGCCCACCGTGTCCGGAAGTCGTCACTGCGCATCGACAGCTCGCCGATCAGCTCGGCGAGCTGCTTGTCGTGAGGATTGCGGCCCGCATCGCGCCGGAGGATCGCGACGTTGACGTCGGCGGCCCGCTCCCAATCGGGGTAAAAGACGTACGCGCGCGGGTCGAAGAAGATGAAGCGCGAGTGGTTGGCGGGGCGCGCCGGGCTCTTGTACATCTCGGAGTAGAGCGCGAAGCCGAGAGTGTTCGCAGCGACGATGTCCATCCGGGTGTTCGACACGAACGCCGGAGCCTCCGTGATGGAGTCGAGGAGGAACTGCAGCTCGGGTCGGATGGTCTTCGCGACCCGGGGACGCGGGCGAGAGCGCACCCCGGCTTCGTTCGCCGTGCGGGCGAGGTCGTAGAGGTGGTCGTGCTCGGCGCGGTCGAGGTCGAGTGCCCGGGCGATCGCGTCCAGAACGGAGTCGGACACTCCGGAGAGGTTCCCCCGCTCCAGTCGGGTGTAGTAGTCGACGCTCACTCCCGCAAGACGCGCGGTCTCGTCACGGCGGAGGCCGGCGACTCGGCGGCGTCCACCACCCGGCTCGATCCCGGCCTGCTCCGGCGTTCTGCGCGCACGGCGCGACGCCAGGAATTCGCGTACCTCAGCTCGGTGATCCATGACTGCAACGGTATGGCGCGCTGACCAGCACTTGAAGGGTTCTGCTGGAACCTGTTTAGCCGGGGCACCGCTCGGAGGGTCCAGTGCACCCGGTCAGGTCAGGCGTCGAGTCCTCCCGGGCAGCACTCCCCCTCGGTAGAGGACAGCAGCCGTGTCCTGCAGAGCGGTCAGAGCGACACGCTGGGTCCACGGACCGTACGAGACGCGTGCCACACCGAGCTCCTCGAAGCGGAGGGCCGACTGGGATCCGATCAGACCGATCACGCTGATCCGCTGCCGACCGAGTGCCTCGACCAGGCGTGCGACCGTCTCGTCCGAGACACGCCCGGCGATGAAGACCGAGGTCGCTCCGGCCTCCAGATACGCCCGGCCGCGCTCGATCGCGTCGGCGACGACCTCGTTGTCCGGTCGCTCGCCGGCCTGGGCGATCACATCGGTGCGGGCGTTGAGGGCGAACGGGACGCCCTCCGCCTCGGCCGCGCGCACGGCGGCCTCGACCGCCCGGAGCGACTGCGCGAACGGCTTCGCCTGGTCCTCGAGGTTGGCGCCGACCGCCCCGACGCCCACCGCTCTGCGGATCGTCTCGCCGGCATCCCCGTAGCCTGCCTCGAGATCCGCGGAGACGGGAAGATCGACAGCGGCGCAGATGCGGCTGATCATGTCGAGGTGAAGCTCCAGCGGGATCTTCTCACCGTCCTCGTAGCCGAAGGACGCCGCGATCGAGTGGCTCGCGGTCGCCAGCGCCCTCGTCTCGGGCATGGCGGCGATAGTGGTCGCCGAGATCACGTCCCACACATTGACCACACTGAGGATCTCGGGCGCACGGTGCAGTGCGATGAGCTCGCGACCGCGGCTCTCGACGCGGCTCGTCTCGGGTCGACCGGCGGTCAATGGAAGGTCCGCCCGCCGTCGGCGGCGAGCGTCGAAGCGGTGATGTACGACGACTCCCAGCTCGTGAGGAAGAGGAGGGCCCTGGCGATCTCGACCGGGTCCGCCAGCCGCCCGAGAGCGTAGTTCACGGCGTTCGCGCGGAACCCGTCGGCCATGGCCGTGTCGACCATTCCGGGGCAGACGGTGTTCACCCGCACGGTCGGCGCCAACTCTGCCGCGAACGCCTTCGACAGGGCGATCACGCCTCCCTTCGACGCCGCGTAGGCGGTGTAGCCGGGGCTGTTGGGCAGGAGTCCCGCTGCCGACGCGATCGTGACGACCGTCGCCGCCGGCTCCCGCATCAGGAACGGCACGCATGCCCGGATCAGGGTGTAGGTGCCCGTGAGGTTCACGTCGATCACCCGCTGCCAATCCTGCGGCGCGACGTCGACCGCCAGGCCGCGGAACATGATCCCCGCTGCATGGGCGACGCCGTCGATCCCTCCGAGCGCTGCCGCCGCATCGGCCACCGCGGCACTCACCGCCTCGTCGTCGGTCACGTCCACCGCGACAGCGGTGCCGCCGATCTCCGCGGCGGTACGGTGGACGAGGTCGCGATCGCGGTCCAGGAGGGCGACCGACGCTCCTTCGCGGACGAAGAGCTCCGCTGTGCTCCGTCCGATCCCCGAAGCCGCTCCGGTGATGACGACCCTGCGTCCGGTCAGTCGTCCGGTCGGTTCCGCTGCGTCGTGGTTCGTCGTCATGTCGTCGTCTCTCTGCTCGGATGCGCGAAGGCCCGGGCCGTTCCGCGGGAGGGGTCAGGGGTGATCAGTCAGGAGTAGGGAAGCTCGCGCTCGGTGGTGAGGTCCCAGACGACGGCCTTGCGCCGCGTGTACATCGCGACCGAGTCGAAGCCGTTCTCCTTCCCGAATCCGCTCTGCTTCATCCCGCCGAACGGGACCGTGGGGTGGAAGGAGCGGTAGGTGTTCACCCACACGGTGCCGGCGATGAGATTCTTGGCGAGGAACTGGAGGGTGCGCGCGTCATTGCCCCAGATCTGGGCGCTGAGACCGAACTCGGACGAGTTCGCCCGGGCCAGCACCTCATCGACGTCGGAGTAGGACAGCACGCTCGCCATCGGCCCGAACGCCTCGGTGAGGGCGGCGGGGTTGTCGTCGGTGACTCCGCCGAGAACGGTCGGGCGGTAGAAGGCGCCGTCGGCGAGCGGGCCGTCCTCGGCGGGGGCGCCACCGGCCAGGACCTCGGCGCCCGCTGCGACCGCCCGCTGCACGAGGGCGTCGACCTTGGAGCGGTGACGTCGCGTGATCAGGGAGCCCATCTGGGAGGACTCCTCGGTCGGCAGTCCGACCCGCACCGTCGCGGCCTTCCGCCCCAGCCGGTCACTGACCTCCGCGTACATCGAGTCCGGCACGAAGATCCGCGATCCCGTCACGCAGCTCTGCCCGCTCTTGGCGAAGTTCGAGTGCAGGAGTGACGGAAGCGCGATGTCGAGGTCGGCGTCCGGCAGGAGGATCGCCGGGCTCTTCCCGCCGAGCTCGAGGAACGTGGGCACGATGTTCGCCGCCGACTGGTGGATGATCGCGCGACCGGAGTCCGGCCCGCCTGTGAACGCGATCATGCCGATGTCGGGGTGCTCGGTGAGGAGCGGACCTACGGTCTCGCCGCGGCCCGTGACGACGCTGACGACGCCGGCGGGCAGACCCGCCTCGAGGGCCAGTTCGACCAGCCGGTAGTTCAGCAACGGCGCGACCTCGGGCGCCTTGACGACGATGCAGTTGCCCGCGACGAGGGCGGGGCCCGCTTTCAGCGCGAGGAAGTTCGCGTTGCCGTTGTAGGGGCTGACACCCGCGACGACGCCGAAGGGCTCGTCGAGCCCGTACGACAGGCGGTCCGGCAGCTGAGCGAAGGTGCGGCCCTCGAGCTTGTCGGCGAGACCGGAGTAGTAGCGCAGGATGCGCACGCACGAATCGAGGTCCGCGGTCACCTCCCGTCGCAGATGTCCGACGTCCGCGACCTCGATGTCGGCGAGCTCCTCGCGGTGGTCGGCGATGGCCGAGGCCCACGCGGCGAGCATGCGACCGCGCACCTCCGGCGCCGTGCGCCGCCAGATCGTCTCGTAGGCCTTCTTCGCTCCCGCCACCACCGCGTCGACGTCGGCGACGTCGGCCTCGTGGAGGACGCCGATCACCCGGCCCGTGGCGGGGTTGAGAATCTCCATCTCGACACCGCCGTGGGGAACGATCACGCCGTCGGCGGAGATCATCCCGATCCGGACGGGGACCTCGTCGGTCATCGGGTTCTCAGTCGACATCGTCGTCTCCATCGTCAAGTGCCCGAGGGCATACTGTCGTCGTGGCCGGCCCCGGTGCTGCGGCTCTTCCGCGGCCTTCGAGGGATCGGCGCCGAACGTCTTCGTCTTCGCTTCGGGGTGTCGCGCTCCCCGCCGGAACCGTGAACGGACGTGGCGTCGACCGAGTTCCACCCCTGCGGCAGGACGTCGCGGCACCACGTCGAACGGACTCGACTATATCCGGCATTATGAGACTTCTCAACGCAGGCAGTGCTAAGCAAGCGCTCATACAGCCAGCACCGCCATGACATCGCGCACGTCAGGGACCGTCTCGAGGCGCTGGATCGACTCGAGTGCCCGATCGACGCGCGACACTTCGAACGGCGTCGCCGAGGCACCGGCGCAACTCCTGAACTTCGTCGCGAGCCGGTCCCAGCCGAGCGGATCCTCGGAGCCCCCCGGGACGCTCGTGCCGACAAGGGTCGCCGCGCGTCCGTCGCGCGTGAGGATGTCCACCCGCCCCGGCGGCAGGACGTCCTTCCAGTCGAGATCGGGGTCCGGGACCGGCAGCACGCGATGCGCCAGTGCGAGGACGACCGGGTCGCGCAGGCCCGACTCGGTGAAGTCGGCCGCTCCCACCCCACCCCGGACCGCAGCCAGAGCGACCAGGAACGGCAGGCTGAACCGGGCATCGGCCGCCGACGCCGGAGCCCTCCTCTCGGCCAGCGGCCTGCACATGACGGCGTGGTAGTCGCCCACGTGGACGCGCAGCGACTCGATGTCCCCGGCCGTGATGCGCAGCTCCTCCATCAGCGTCAGCGTCGCGTGGATGTGGCTGTGCGAGGTCCCCACCGACGGCCAGAGCTTGTACAGCGTCCCGGACCCGCGGAAGTCGGTACCGAGGTCTCGGAGTATCGCCCCGCGATCGTAGTCGCCCCGGAAGTAGGTGGCGAGGACTCCGGACTCGCCCTCGAACAGCCCCGGGACGCCGGACAGGCCCTGCTCGGCCAGGAGTGCCGACGTGACCGCGCCCCGCGCCGAGAACGCCGCGTACGCGCCTCGCAGATCGCCGCCCGTGCCGGCGACCATGGTCATCACCCCACTCGAGTGCATGCTCGCGATGCCCAGCGCGTGCTCGAGACGGTCGGCGGGAAGCCCCAGCACCCGGCCCGCAGCCGCCGTCGCCGCGTAGACGCCGAGCACCGAGGACAGGTTCCAGTCCTTGCGCCAGCCCACGTGCCGGCGCAATCGGGCGAAGAGGTCCTGGCCGACTGCGACGGCCGTGATGAGGGTGGCGCCCGACACTCCCCCCACCCGCTCGGCCAGGGCCAGTGAGGCAGGAACGATCGAGCTCGCCGCATGCTGCCCCCACGGCGTCTGGTCGTCGAAGTCGAGCGCATGCGCGAGGGCCCCGTTAACGAAGGCGGCGTCCGTCGCGGAGGCGCGTCCGCCGTACCCGAGCACGGTCGCCTCGGAGGCGGAGCCTTCACGGACGAGCGCGAGGACGCTGCGCGCAGTGGAGTCGAGACCGGAAGCGGCCAGACTCACGCCGACCGTGTCGAGGATGCTCTTCTTCGCGGCCTCGACAGCATCGTGCGGGACGGCCACGGGATCGATGTCCGCGGCGAGGTGGGCGAAGTGCCGGGCGAGGTCGTCGTCAAGCACCGGAGAGGCGCGCGTCGCACTCATCCGGCGAGGCTGTCGAGCGGCAGACCGAGCGACCTGACCCCGGTGCGGGCGTCGAGGCTGCTCGGGTCGACGCCCGTGAAGACGGTCGGTCCGACGAACCAGCCGAGGTCCAGGCCCGCGGGTCGGCCTTCGCCGAGAACGAGAGTCGCGCCCTCCTCGCGCCGGACGGCACAGTCGATCACTTCGGCGTCGGTGGCGGGCACGGAGGCGAACTCCTGCTCGGTCGTCGGCGAGACGACCGGGATGCGCTCGGGCGACGACGGCGCCCACCACCGCCCGCCGATGAACATCCGGTCGGAATCCTGCTGCCACGACATGCGTCGCCTCTCGGTCGCGATCACTGGGCACGGATGTTCCGCGCGGGGGGAGGAATGCTGGGTGCCGGTGTCCACCGACAGGTGCGGACGACGTCCCGCGCCCGCACAGACGCGGCGGCGGCTCCAGAAGCAGGATCTCGATGCCGCATCGGGCATCCGATACTGTGGGACTTCGCGTCGATCGGGGGATCGTCGTTCCACTCCGCGGGAAGAGGGAGACCGGCATGACCCAGGTGACCCCGTCGGCCGGCGCCCTGTCCGACGCCGCCGACGGCGCCGGCAGCCTGGCGAGGATGCTCGCGATCCTCGAGCTCTACACCGAGGAGCATCCCGTCTGGTCGACAGCGGATCTGATCACGGCGCTCGACACGTCCCGGTCGACCGGCTACCGGTACATCAAGACCCTCCACGACGCGGCCTCCTCACAGCCGTCAAGAACGGCTACTACCGTCTCGGACCGCGCATCATCGAGATGGATCTGCAGATCCGCCAGACGGACCCTCTGCTGCTCGCGAGCCACGGAGTCCTCGAGGATCTGGTCGAGAGGATCGGCCACTCGGCCCTGCTGTGCACCGCGTTCCGCGACTCGGTGCTGTGCGTCGGCGAGTTCCGCGCCCCCCTGAGTCCCGCGAACCGCTTCAGCCGTGGGCAGCGGCGCCCGCTCTTCCAGGGTGCGGTGTCGAAGGTGATCATGGCCCATTTCCCGCACCACCGGCTCAAGGCGATCTATCCGCGGCAGAGCGAGCAGATCGAGGCCGCGGGGCTGGGCGGCGACTGGAGCGAGTTCAGATCGGCGCTGGGTCAGATCAAGAAGGACGGCTTCCTCGTGACCCGGGGAGAGTTCAACCCCGGTGTCTGGGGGTGCGCCGCTCCGATCCTGACGGACCGGAAGACGGTCCTGGGCAGCGTCGGCGTCGCATGGGACGAGAACGAGCGCCGCGACGTCGAAGTGGAGCAGGCGATCCTCGCCGTCCGCGACGCGGCAGCCGTCATCTCGGAGCGGCTTCCCCGACGTGGACACCCTGCTCTGACACCGCTCAGCCGCTGTCGGTCCCGTCGCCACCGGCTCCTCTCCCCGCGCACGACGGCGCAGCGGCCTCGCGAGAGCCCGCTGCAGCGTCGTGCGTCCCGGGGTCAGAAGCGGTGCAGCACCGTCCGGAGGAAGGTCGTCGGCTCGACGGCCTCGAGGGCGACCGGGCCCTCGTGGGCGAGGAACTCGTACCCGGTCTCGGGTCCGTAGGAACCGCTCTCGGCGGTCACCTCGCCATCGATCTGGAAGAGGATCTCGATCGAGTCGAACTGACCGGCCTCGTAGACCGCACCGGCCTCCAGGCGGATGAAGCCGATGCGGAGGTCGCGCTCGGTGAAGCGGCCGAGCCACTTCTCCTCGACACCCTCAGCGCCCTGAGGGGTCCAGGCGTAAGCCTCCGGGTCCATCGCGATCACGTCGGTGTAGCGAGGAGGCGCGAACTCGAGAGGGTGGCCCATCGCGTGCTCGAAGATCGCCTGCGACCCGTCGACGCTCTGCTCCACGCCGTTCTCGTCGGTGTAGTAGTACAGGCCCTTCTTGAACTCGCCCTTCTCGTTGAGCTCGGCGTTGGTGGCCTCGCGCTGGGCGACGCTGAGGTAGCCGCCTCCGCTGGCGCCGCCGCTCTGCAGCACCATCGTGCGCAGACCCTCGGCGCGCTCCTGAGGTCCGTAGTGGACGCTCTCGGGGAAGTAGCCGACCCAGCCCTCTTCGAGGACCTCGGTCTCGGTGTAGGGGAGCTTCCCCTTGATCACGTACCGGATCTGGTCGAAGGTGTGGCGGTGACGCGGGGTCCGCCATCCACCTCCCCCGGTCTGACCCATGTTCAGGTCGTAGTTGTTCGGCGAGCCGTCCTCGCCGAAGAGCAGGTGCTTCTGCTCCAGTACTCCTTCGCGCATGGTCCCGACCTTCTCGACGTCGGTGTCCGCTGCTGTGCTCACGCGCATGTCTGCTCCTTCACGATTCGATGCGCCGTCGGCGAGAGCCGACGATCGGCGTGTCCGGTCCCCTCTCGCTCCAGGAGCTGACGGTGCCGTTGATTGACGGTATCCCAGATGACGGGATATGTTCAATGACAGAAGCGAGGTCGCTTCCGAACCGCTTCCGATCTGGAGGCGATGCGCGGAAGGTGACGGCGCTTCGAACCTCACCTGTCCGCGCATCCAGCCCTCCGAGGAATGACATGACGACGATTCCGCTCACCCACGCCCCGCAGGACTCGGGAGTCCCCGCCTCGGCGCGCGATTTCAGCGTCGAGGGGCGCGTCGTGATCATCACCGGTGCCGCCCAGGGAATCGGCCGCGAGCTCGCCCGTCAGTTCGCCGCCGCCGGAGCTTTCAGCGTCGTCGCCGATCTCGACGTCCTGAAAGCGGAATCGGTCGTGGCCGAGATCGAGAGCGCCGGCGGTGTGGGCTTCGCGGTCTCGGTCGACGTGGCGGACGAGCCGTCGGTGACCGCGATGGTCGCCTCCGTGCTCGACAAGTGGGGCCGGGTCGACGTGCTGATCAACAACGCGTCGGTCTTCGCGACGATCGAGAAGGGCCCGTTCGATCTCATCCCTCTCCGGAGATGGGAGCAGGTCCTGAAGGTGAACATCACCGGCAGCTATCTCTGCGCTCGAGCCGTCGCCACCCCCATGCGCGAGGCGGGATTCGGCCGCATCATCAACGTCTCCTCGGACGCCGTCACCAACGGCACCGTCGACTACCTGCACTACGTCACGTCCAAGTCGGCGGTCATCGGCATGACCAACTCCCTGGCGCGCGAGCTCGGCCCGTCCGGGGTCACGGTCAACTGCATCCGCCCGGGAAGCGTCGCCACCGAGGTCGAACGCACCGTCAACCCGACCGTCGCCGTGCGCGAGCGCGCCGCGTCGCGGCAGTGCATCCCCCGCGGCATGGTCCCCACCGACCTCGTCGGGATCATGATCTTCCTCTCCACCCCGGCGTCGGGCTTCATCACGGGTCAGACCATCGCCTGCGACGGCGGCTACACCCACAGCAGCTGACCACCCGCTGCAGCCGACCCCGACCTGTCCCGCCCGGCCCGAGGAGGACCCCTCTCATGAAGCAGTACCCGCATCTCTACATCGACGGCCGCTGGGTCGAACCGATCACTCCGCGAACCACCGACCTCATCGACCCGACCCGCGAGGAGCCGTTCGCGCGGGTCGCCCTCGGCGGCTCCGCCGACGCCGAGCTCGCGATCGCCGCAGCCCGACGCGCGTTCGAGACCTACTCGCTCAGCACGGTCGGGGAGCGCATCGCCCTCATCGACCGCATCATCGACATGTACGAGTCGTACGCCGACGAGTTCTCGGAGCTCATCGCCCGCGAGGTCGGCATCCCCGTCGGCAACCGCGCTCAGGTCGCCGGCCCCGCCGAGCACATGCGGGTGGCGCGCGAGATCCTCCGGGACTACCCCTTCGAGTCGCGGGTCGGGAACGCCATCGTGCGCCGAGAGCCGGTCGGCGTCTGCGCGCTGATCTCACCGTGGAACTGGCCCGTGCAGACCGGAGTGATCAAGACGATCTACGGCCTGGCCGCCGGCTGCACCATCGTGGCCAAACCCAGTGTCGTGTCGGCTGCGAGCGGAGCGCTGCTCGCCCAGGTGATGCACGAGGCCGGCGTGCCCGCGGGCGTGTTCAACCTCGTCAACGGCCCGGGCCGTGAGGTCGGCGACACCCTCTCGCGCCACCCCGACGTCGACATGATCTCGTTCACCGGATCGACGGCAGCGGGTGCGCAGGTCGGCGCCGCCGCCTCCGCCACCGTGAAGCGCGTGTGCCTAGAGCTCGGCGGCAAGTCGGCCAACATCGTGCTGCCCGACGCCGACCTCGAGAAGGCCGCACGCTGGAACATCCAGCGCGGCTTCTTCAACGCCGGCCAGTCCTGTCACGCACCGACCCGGATGCTCGTGCACGAGAGCCAGATGGACGAGGTCGTCCCGTTCCTCGTCGACGAGGCCCGGCGCTTCACCCTCGGCGACCCGCTGGACGAAGCGACGACCATGGGGCCCATGGTCAGCGCGGCACAGCGCGACTCCGTCCGCGCCCACATCCGGAGCGGCATCGACGAGGGTGCTCAGCTCGTCACGGGCGGCCTCGACCGACCCGAGGGCCTGGAGCACGGCTACTTCGTGCAGCCCACCGTGTTCGTCGGGGTCTCGCCCGACATGACGATCGCCCGCGAGGAGATCTTCGGTCCCGTGCTGGCCGTCCTGCCCTACCGCGACGAGGAGGAGGCGGTGCGCATCGCCAACGACTCCCCCTACGGTCTCGCCGGCTTTGTCTTCGCCGGCCAGGCGGCGGATGCCCGCCGCATCGCGAACAGCCTCCGCGCCGGCCGCATCAGCTACAACGGCGCCGCGACCGACTCGTACGCCCCCATGGGCGGCTACAAGCAGTCCGGGATCGGTCGCTCGATGGGCCGCTTCGGCTTCGAGGAGTACCTCGAAGTCAAATCCGAGTACGGATTCGACAACGAGGCGCAGACCCTGCCGACGCCCTTCGGCTGAGACACCGACCCCACCAGGAGAGCAGCCACCATGAACGACGACGTCCCCCGCATCCTCGTCAACCGCGCGAAAGACAAGCTCGCCAAGGGCGAGACCGTCTACTCGATGACCGTCCGACTCGTCCGGACCGTCGACATCGCTTCGATCGCCTCGACAGCCGGCTTCGACTCGGTCTACATCGACCTGGAGCACAGCAGCGTCTCGCTCGAGGACGCCGGCCAGATCTGCATGGCCTGCAACGCCCTCGGAGTCACTCCGCTGGTCCGGGTCCCCGGCCTCGACGCCCCCCTCATCGCCCGGGTCATGGACTCGGGTGCGATGGGCATCATCCTGCCCGGGGTGCAGTCGGCCGAGGAGGCGCGCGCGCTGGTGCGCGCCGTCAAGCACGTGCCGGTCGGCGAGCGCCTCGCTCGCGGGCGCCGCCCCGCAGTTGAACTACCGGACCTTCCCGCCCGAGCAGGTCATCCGCGAGCTCGACGGCGCCTCCCTCGTGGTCGCGATGATCGAGTCGCGCGTCGGCCCGAGGCCGTGGAGGAGATCGCGGCGGTCGACGGCGTGGACATGCTGCTGGTCGGTGCGAACGATCTCAGCGTCGAGCTCGGCGTCGCCGGGCAGATGGACCACCCATCGGTGCACGAGGCCTACCTGCGCGTGATCGCCGCCTGCACGGCGTCGGGCACCGCGATCGGCATCGGCGGACTGGGCGGATGGCCGGACCTCATCGAGAAGTACCTCGACCTCGGGGCGAGCTACGTCTCGACCGGCAACGACATCTCGTTCCTCCTCGGCGCGGCGACCGCGAAGCGTCGGCAGTTCGAGGATCGCGCATGACCGGCGGAGCACGCGCATGAAGGTCTGCGTGTACGGCGCGGGCGCAGTCGGCGGTCACCTCGCCGGCCGGCTCGCGTCGAGTGCGGCCGAGGTCTCGCTGATCGCGCGGGGCGAGAGCCTCGCCGCGATCCGTGAGAACGGCCTGCGCGTCGAGACGCGCGACGGCACCCTGCTCTCGCATCCGCTCGCCACCGACCGGCCCGAGCAGCTGGAGCCGCAGGACGTCGTCGTCGTCGCCGTGAAGGCTCCGGCGCTGCCGAGCATCGCCCGGAGCCTCGCTCCCCTGCTCGCGAGCGACGGCTTCGTGCTGTTCGTGACGAACGGAATCCCGTGGTGGTACTTCCGGTCGCACGGCGGCCCCCTCGACGGGAGGCCCCTTCCGCGACTGGACCCCAACGCCGTGCTCGGTACGCAGCTCGCGGCCGAGCAGGTCGTCGGAGCTGTCGCGTACACCGCCTGCTCGGCTGTCGCACCGGGGGTCGTCCGCGCCGAGAATCCGCGCAACCGCCTCCTGATCGGCCGCCCCGACGGGCGGAACGACCCGCGTCTCACGGCACTCGCCTCGGCCTTCGACGGCAGCGGTCTCGAGGTGTCGATCACTCCGGCGATCCGCGACGCCGTCTGGGGCAAGCTGGTGATGAACATGATCGGAGGATCACTGGGCGTGCTCACCGCCTCCGCCATGCAGGACGCCCTCGCCGCTCCCGCTGTCGCCGGCCTCGCCGGCTCGATGGCGGCCGAGGCCGGTGCCGTTGCGCGCGCCCTCGGCTGCGATCCGGGCGACACCACCGAGGGCCTCACTCGCCTGAAGGCCTCGCACCACGTGCAGAGCGTCGTGCAGGATCTGCTGTCCGGTCGGGCGATGGAGATCGACGCCCTCTTCCGCGTCCCTCTCGAACTCGGTGCCCTCGCGGGGATCGAGACCCCCGCGCTCACGCTCGTCCTCGAGCTCGCCACCCAGCGAGCCCGCGCGGCCGGCCTGTACCGCGACACCGCTCCAGCGTGACCCACCCCCGCACACGTCCGATCGAAGGAGATCCGTCATGACCGAGAACAGCTGCGCATGAAAGCCGTCGTGTTCCTCGGCGAGGGCGAGTTGGAGCTGCGCGAGTACGCCGATCCGGTCCCCGGACCGGACGAGGTCGTCGTGCGCATCAAGGCGTCGGGGATGTGCGGGAGCGACCTGCACCACCTCCGCGGGCCGCGTCGCTCCCCCGCCGAGCAGGTCATCGAGGGCCACGAGCCGTGCGGAGTGGTCGAGGTCGTCGGCGACGCGGTGCGCCCGAGCGAGGCTCGCGTGGGCGACCGCGTGATGGTGCACCACTACGACGGCTGCCGCACCTGCCGGTTCTGCCGCTCCGGATGGACCCAGTACTGCCCCAACGGACGCACCGTGTTCGGCGGGCTCGACGGCGACGGTGCGCACGCGGACCTGATGAAGGTGCCCGCTCACACCCTCATCCGGCTGCCCGACTCCCTGTCCTTCACCACCGGAGCCGCGATCTCCTGCGGCACCGGGACCGCGTGGGGCGCTCTGCAGCGCGTCGAGCTGACCGCGGACGACACGGTGGTGGTCTTCGGCCAGGGCCCCGTCGGGCTCAGCTGCACGATGCTGGCGAAGGCGCTGGGCGCGCGGGTGATCGCGGTCGACGTCGACGCCTCCCGCCTGGCCATGGCCGCTTCCTTCGGCGCCGACCACCTGATCGACCTCGAGCGCGACTGACCCCGTGGCCGCCGTCCGAGAGCTCACCCGCAACGGGGAGGGCGCGGACAAGGCGATCGAGTGCAGCGCCGTCTCGGCCGTGCGACGTCAGGCGATCCAGTCCATCCGCCCCTGGGGCACCGCCTGCATGGTGGGCGTCTTCGGCTCGTTCGAGCTCGACAGCGACGAACTGATCCACCGGCACAAGACGATCCTCGGCTCGCTGACCTTCAGCAAGAACCAGCAGGAGGAGTGCGCCCTCTTCGTCGCCGAGCGCGGCCTGGACGTCGAATCCCTCTTCACCGACGACTTCCGGTTGGACGACGCCGAGCGCGCCTACGACCTCTTCGACCGCCGCGAGATCGGCAAAGGCGTCTTCCTCTTCGACTGAGCGACGTTCCAGACCACTGCGAAAGGACTGTCATGACCACCACCTACGGCGACTTCCCTCTCGGCGACGAGGCTCGCCGCTTCCTGGAGCGCCCTGAGCACTTGCTCGTCATCGACGGCCGGCTGGTCCCTGCATCGTCGGGGCAGACACTCTCCACTGTCTCCCCCTCGAGCGGCGAGGTGCTCGCGCGCTTCTCATCGGGAGACGCCTCCGACATCGACCGCGCCGTCGCCGCCGCCCGCGCCGCGTTCGAGGGCGAGTGGAGCACTTGGACCCCCTACCAGCGTCAGGCGCTGCTCCACCGTGTCGCCGCCGTGCTGGAGGAGCGGTTCGAGGAGCTCGCTCAGATCGAGTCGCTCGACATGGGCTCGCCGATCGCGCGGGTGCGCGCCTCAAAGGCGACCATGAAGAAGATGCTCGCGTTCTTCGCGGCCCAGGCGCTGACGATCTCGGGCGAGACGCTGATGAACGGCCTGCCGGGCGACGTCGCCACCATGACCTTCAAGGCGCCGGTCGGCGTGATCGGCGGGATCATCCCGTGGAACGGACCGCTGAACAGCCAGCTCTGGATCATCGGCGCGGTCCTCGCCAGCGGATGCACCGCCGTGCTGAAGCCCGCGCAGTACGCGTCGCTCTCGGTGCTGCGCGTGGCCGAGATCCTCCTCGAGGCCGGTGTCCCCGCCGGCGTCGTGAACGTCGTCACCGGCCGCGGCAGCGAGGCCGGCACCGCGCTCGCGGCGCACCTGGACGTTGACCGGGTCGCCTTCACGGGCTCGACCGAGACGGGGCGAAGGATCATCGAGGCGTCCACCTCGAACATCAAGAAGCTCCAGCTCGAACTGGGCGGCAAGTCAGCCGACATCGTCTGCGCCGACGCCGACCTCGACGCCGCGGTGCCGGCCGTCGCCATGGGCGTCTTCGCCAACTCCGGGCAGATCTGCTACGCCGGTACCCGCGTGCTCGTGCAGCGCTCGATCGTCGAGGAGTTCACGAAGCGGCTGCTCGCCTACGTCCACGGCCTCCGCGTCGGGCACAGCCTCGATGACTCCGCCGCCCTGGGGCCGGTCATCTCGGAGTCGCAGCTGGACACCGTGCTGTCCTACGTCGAGATCGGTGTCGCGGAGGGAGCCGAGCTCCTCTCCGGCGGCAACCGGCTGACCGAGGGTCTGGGGAACGGCTACTTCATGGAGCCGACCGTCTTCGGCGGAGTGTCCAACAGCATGCGCATCGCGCAGGAGGAGATCTTCGGCCCGGTGCTGTCGATCCTGCCCTTCGACGACATCGACGAGGCCATCGCCATCGCCAACGACAGCGAGTACGGCCTCGGCGGAGCGGTGTGGTCCCAGAGCATCTCGACCGCCCTGCGCGTCGTCCGCGGAGTGCACACCGGAACCATGTGGGTGAACTGCTACGGACTCGTCGACCCCATGGTGGGGTTCAGCGGCACGAAGACCAGCGGGTACGGGGCGAAGGGGACCGCAGCGCACCTCGACACCTACCTCTACACGAAGAGCGTCTACATCCAGCTCTGACCCGCGAGGCGAGGGCGGCACCTCCCTTGTCATCAGGCGAGGTGCCGAGCACCGAAGTAGTTATTAAATCCAATGGTGCGGGATATCGTCATCCCGCTCTGAATCGAAGGAGATCACCGTGCCCAAGAAGATCGCAATCCTGCACACGAGTTTCGTGTTCGTCTCAGTGGAGCCGGTGATCAACGACCTGATCGCCGAGCTGATCCCGGACGCCGAGGTCATGCACTTCGTCGACTCCGACGTCCTCGCCACGGTCGTCCGAGAGCAGGGGATCTCGCCCAGAAGCGAGGCCCGCATGGTGCACCTGGCACAGGCCGCCGAAGAGGCGGGCGCCGACATCATCTTCTCGGCGTGCTCCTCGCTCGGCCCGGCGCTCGACGTCGCCGCGCAGAACGTGCACACGCCCGTCGTCAAGATCGACGAGGCGATGGCGCTGCGTGCCGCCCGCGAGGGCACCGGCATCGGCGTCCTGGCGACGGTGCCGACCACGCTGGGCCCGACCTCCGACCTCATCCAGGCGGCCGCCGACGGCATCGGGCGGAGCATCACCATCGAGCAGCGCCTCTGCGATGGCGCCTTCGCCGTCCTGATGGCGGGCGACCGCGACGCGCACGACGCCCTGATCATCGAGCAGGCCGTCGACCTCGCGAAGTCGGTCGACCTGATCGTCCTGGCGCAGGCATCGATGTCGCGCCTCGCGAGCGTTCTCGCGGAGAAGACCGGCCTGACGGTGCTCTCCAGCCCGCGCATGGGCGTCGACCACCTCGCGCAGCGCGTCTCCGAACTCGCCGTCTGATCCGACGTCACCTCGACGTCCCGGCACCGCGCACAGCCGCGCGAGTGCTTCACGCTTAAAGAAGGGCACACCCATGACCACGTCAGAGCAGTTCAGCGGCACGGTCGCGTTCATCACGGGCGGAGGATCGGGCATCGGTCGAGCGACCGCTCTCGCCTTCGCCCAGGCCGGCGCCGATGTCGCCATCGCCGATCGGAGCGAGCAGTCGCTCCGCGAGACCGTCGAGCTGATCGAGGCGACCGGCCGCCGCGCCCACACCGCGCTCTGCGACGTGTCCGACAGCGCCTCCGTCGAGAGCGCCGTGAACTCGACCGTCGCTGCACTCGGACGCCTCGACTTCGGCATCAACAACGCAGGTGTCGAGCAGGCCCCTTCCTCGCTTACCGAGACCAGCGACGAGGAGTGGGACCGCCTCATGAGCATCAACCTCCGCGGCGTCTTCGTCTCGATGAAGCACGAGGTCATCGCGATGGGCGAGCACGGCGGAGCGATCGTCAACATCTCGTCCGGCGCCGGAGTCGTGGGGATCAGCGGCCAGGCCGCCTACTGCGCGACCAAATGGGGACTGATCGGCCTCACGAAGGCGGCATCGCTCGACTACGCGGCGCGCGGCATCCGGATCAACGCGGTCTGCCCGGGGATCATCGAGACGCCGATGATGGACCGCTTCTCCGGCGGGACGCCCGAGGGTCGCGCCCGGGTCATCGCGCAGGAGCCGATCGGCCGGATGGGTCGCCCGGAGGAGATCGCGTCGGCGATCCTCTGGCTGTGCTCGGACCTCGGCGGATTCACCCTCGGACACGCGCTGGTCGTCGACGGCGGCCAGACTGTGGGCCTCTGATGGTCGGCGGGGGCGGTTCGGCGAACCGCCGCGTCATCGTCGGGCTCGACGAGAGCGGCCGCTCGACCGTCGTGAACGACGCGTCGGATCTGCCGATCGTCCACCCCCTCCTCCACGGTCGCGCTTCAGGAAGTGTGGCGGCAGGACACCGTGCCTGTTCGCCTCGACGACGACACGGACCCGCGGCGCGAGGGATCGCTCCCGGCCCCGCCGCACGGGGCGGTCGTGCGGATCCTCACGATCGCGCCGTTCAGCGGCTCGCCGTCCGAGTGGGTCGCCGACCTGCACTACGACGACTCGCTCCACATCATCACGATGACGACAGGCCTTCTCGACGTCGTCCTGGAGAACGGCCACGTCTCGCTGGCCCCCGGCGACAGCATCGTGCTGCCTGCGAGCATGCATGATCTGCGCAACACCTCCGCGCAGACCGCGACGTTCGTCTACACGTCGTTCCCCCTTCAGCGCTAGGCGCGACCGGCTGCGGCCGACACCCCCTCTCCCGTCCCGAAAGGAAGGCTCCGCGTGCGTGCACGTCCGGAAACGACGAAGTTGCTGACCGAGTACTACTCGGCGATGGAGGCGAACGATCCCGATCTGTTCGGGTCCTACTACGCCGACGACATGACACTGACGTTCAACAGCGGAGGGGAGATCCGGGGCCGGGAGCAGATCGTCGCGGCCTTCGGCGCGATGCTCGACCGCGTCGTCTCGCTGGGGCACGAGCTCGTGAACGCCTGGGAGGAGGACGGTGGGATCGTCTTCTTCGAGTCGATCGGACGGTGGACGCTGCACAGCGGCGCCGTCGTCGAGATCGCAGCCGCGTCGAGGATCACGATCATCGACGGACGATTCACCGACCAGCGGATCTTCGTCGACAACTCCCCGGTCGACGAAGCGCTCGCCGAGGAGCTCCGGGGGTCGGAGGACGAGGCCCTCGACCGGGCTCGCACCGGGAGCACCGCGCGCGGTTGATCGTCACCGGCGTCGACGACGACGGCCGGTCGGTGTTCCTGAGCGACGAACCGACGAGCGATCGTCTGGTCGGGGACGGCTACACCCGCAACCAGCTGTGGCAGGGCCTCACGGTCCCCACTCCGGTCACGGCTCCCAACGGGCCGGGAGACGCGTCGGTGATCCCGCCGCCGCCGAACGGCTACGGCTACGACATCACCGCCTTCGCTCCGGATTCGGACTGGGACTACGAGGCCGGCTACGCCCGGCTCCTCGCCCAGTCGGGAGTCGTTCCGGAGCCGGGTGATGCGCCGGGGATGCACGCGACCGACACGATCGACATCGTCTCGGTCCTCTCGGGCGAGGTCCATCTGCTCGTCGACGAGGGCGAGAAGCTCCTGGTGGCGGGCGACACCACGGTCATCCGCGGGGTCAAGCACGCGTGGAGCAACCGGAGCGACCACCCCTGCGTCATCTCGGCGGTGCACGTCAGCGCCACGCGCTGACCGATCCCGCCCCGCTCCCCTTCGAAGTGGCCCGCTGCACGTCCTCGGACGCGGCGGGCCGCTTCTTCGTCGTCCGACCGGCTCGGCATCCCTCGGGAAAGCGCTTCATTGCGAGACGTCGCCACAGAGAAGCTATTCTCGTTGACAAGTCCCATACTGCGGGATATCTTCACTCGTAAGCAGCGCGGCTTCGTGGTGGACGGGAGGACCGTGCACGGCCGATCGCGCAGCGCAGAGACACACTCCGCTCCCTCAGCCGTGGGGGTCGACTCCCCCTGAGACCGCTGGAGGCACCGGTGCCACTCGCCGAGCACGACCGCAGCTTCGACATCGAACTCGACGCGGCACCGACCGCCCGCCGGTCGAACCAGCGATGGCTGACGGACCTGAAGTACCGACTCCCCACGCGCTACCTGGCCGCTTGGGCGGCGCTCGCGCTCCTGGTCCTCGTCGCGGCGGCCTTCGCGCCGTCGAGCATGCGCGGGCCGTCGATCTCGGTGGTCACCGCCCTCGCGGGCATCCTGACTCTGGCCGCGCTCGGTCAGATGCTGATCCTCATGATCGGAGGCCTCGACCTCTCCGTGCCGGCGATGGTCGCCATCTCGGCCGGCATCGTCGTCCGCTACGGAGTGCCCGGCGCGAATCTCGCGCTCGTGATCGCCCTGGCCCTCGCCACGGCCGTCGGTTTCAGCCTGCTCAACGGCCTGCTGATCTCGGTCCTGCGCCTGAACTCGCTGATCGTCACGCTCGGCACCCTGGGCATCGCGTCCGGCGCCATCGGGCTCTGGACGGGAGTCTCCTTCTCGATCACCGGAGCTGCACCCGCCGCGTTGACCGACTTCGCTCGCAGCTCCTTCTTCAACGTCAACGTCTGCTTCCTCGTCGCGATCGTCGTCGCGGTGCTGCTCGGACTCGGCCTGTCGCGCACCCGGCCCGGCCGCATGGTGGGCGCAGTCGGCGCCAACCGGCGCGCTGCCCGCACGCTCGGCACGCACGTCCTCGCGATCGAACTCGGCGTCTTCGCCCTCGCCGGACTGCTCTACGGGTCGGCCGGCGTCCTCGTCGCCTCCTTCATAGGCACCCCCGACACCTCGATCGGGACCCCCTATCAGCTGGCGACCGTCACGGTCGCCGCCATCGCCGGAGTCGCCATGAACGGCGGCCCGGGCAGCGTCGCCCCGGTCATCGCCGCCAGCGTGTTCCTCCAGCTCCTCGATCAGGTCATCGCGATCGCCGGGCTCCCCACGGGCGTCGGGACGATCTTCCAGGGCGTGTCCCTCGTCGTCGCCGTCGCAGCGATCGCCATCTGGCGGGCACTCGACACCGGAGCGCGCCGGCTGGGCCGTCTCCGCCGCACGACTCCCTGAGGTCCGCACCACCTCGAGCGGACCACGACTCCTCCTCCTCGCGAGGACCCTTCCCCCACCACCACTTCTAGAGAAGAGACCCGACAATGAAGTTCACCTCTCTCGGGCAGGCACGACGCAGCCGTCGCCTCGCCACGAGCACCCTCGCCCTCGGCGGCGCGCTCGCCCTGATCCTCACCGGCTGCTCGACCACCACGAGCGGCGGCGGTGGCGGCGAGACCGCCGAGCTGTCGGACGAGACCACGACGATCACCCCCGAGAACGTCGACCAGGAGCAGTTCGCGGCCACGATCCGCAAGGCGTTCCTGACCGATGTCCCCGTCGCAGACCTCGATCCGGTGGTCGCCGACGCCCTCGCCGTCGCCTCCGAGCCGCTGAGCGCCGACGACCAGGCCCTCTTCGAGGAGTGCCTCCGCCAGCCTGTCTGCGAGACGGGACGCGGATCCCTGAAGGTCGGGATCCCGATCTTCGTCACCGCAAACGCCTACACGAACGTCAACCGCGCAGAATCGACCGCGCAGCTGCTCGCGTACCCCGAAGTCAGCGAGATCCACTACAGCATCTCCAACGGAGACATCGCCGCGTCGATCTCGAACGTGCAGAGCCTCATCACCCAGGGCGTCGACGTGATCATCGTCGATCTCGCTCTCGGCGGAGCGATGAACTCGGCGCTGCAGGAGGCGGCCGACGCGGGCATCACCATCATCAACGTCAACACTCCCGTGTCCGACGACACCGCCGAGCTGCTGACGATGGACTTCCCCACCGGGCTCTGCCAGACCTACACCAACGGCGTCGAGGCGCTGACGAGTTCGATCACCGAGCCGTCGACGTACATGCTCTTCACCGGCATCGCCGGCAACGACAACGCCGGCGCCTGGCAGCCCTGCGCTCGCGAGGCCTTCGACGCCGCCGGCTGGACCGAGATCGCCGGTGGATTCACGAACTGGAACTCGCAGGGCGAGGCGCAGGCCGCGAACGCGCTGCGCGCTTCCGGGCAGGTGCCCGGCGCCATCGCGTACGACTTCTCGGCCGACCGCCTGGTTCAGCCGTTCATCGACGCCGGGGAGCAGCCGCCGGCCGTCATCTCGGGTGTCTCGACCTACGCCTGGCTCGGCACCGTGCAGAACGCCCAGTCCGCCGGCGTCCAGCTCGACTCGTGGGTCTCGAACGGGCACGTCTGGTTCGGCCGTCTCGCGGTGACCGCCGCGATGCAGCTCGCTCACGGCGAGGAGCTCCCCGAGCAGGTGACCGTCGACCTGCCGATGGCCCCCACCAGCGATGTCCTCGAGACCGACTGGCAGGAGATCCCGGCCGACGCCATCATCTCGAGCCTGCTCACCAACGAGCAGATCAGCCAGGCCCTCGCCGCCAACTGATCCGACGTCCTGCACCTGGTGCGGGGTCCTGATCCCTCGGACCCCGCACCACCCCACTCTCCGGTCCTCGACCAGCACGTTCTTCCGAAAGGTCCCTCCCATGGCCGACACCCTGTCGACACCGCTGCAGGAAGCGCAGAACCTGGCGGTCCCCGCACTCTCCCTCCGCGGAGTCACGAAGACCTACCCGGGCGTGAAGGCCCTCGATCAGGTCGATTTCGAGTGCCGACCCGGGGAGGTCCACGCGCTGGTGGGCGAGAACGGCTCGGGCAAGTCGACCCTGATCAAGGTCGCCTCGGGGGTGCTCACCCCGGATGCGGGCGAAGTCCGCATCGGCGGCGAGGTCTCCACCGGCAGCGGTGTGAAGCGAGCTCGGATCCTCGGGCTCGGCACCGCATACCAGGACACCTCGCTCGTCCACGAGCTCTCGGTCGCGGACAACATCGCACTTTCCTTCACCGCGATCGGGAAGCCCTGCCCCGACGATCTCGTGGCGATCCTCGGCACGTACGCAGCACCCTTCGCGCCGACCGACATCGTCGACGATCTCGGCCCCGGCTCCCGTCAGCTGCTCGAGGTCATCCGCGCGATGATCCAGAAGCCGCACGTGCTGATCCTCGATGAGCCGACCGCCGCGCTCGACATGAACCTCGCCGCGCACCTCGAACACTTGATCCAGCTCTGCCGCGAGGAGGGCATGGCGATCATCTACGTCAGCCACCGCCTGGCCGAGGTCCGCCGTCTCGCGGACCGCTTGACCGTCATCCGCTCCGGCGTCATCCAGGGCACCTACGACGCCGACGACTGGGATGTCGACACCATCGTCGAGCTGATGGTGGGCGTGCCCGCCGATCTCAAGTTCCCCGACCGGCTGGCGACCCCCGGCGAGGAGAACCGCCTCGAGGCGCGCGAGCTCACCGGCCCCGGCTACGGTCCCGTGTCGTTCGCGGTGCGCGGGGGCGAGATCGTCGGTTTCGCCGGCGCCGAGGGCAACGGGCAGCGAGCCCTCCTCCGCGGCGTCATCGGTCTCGAGTACGACAGCGGAACGATCCTCGTGGACAGCGCCGAGCTGTCCTCCCCCAGCCCGTCCTCGGCCCTGAAGGCCGGGATCAGCTTCCAGAGCGGCGACCGCGCAATCGAGTCCGTCTTCGCCCCGCTCTCGGTCATGGACAACGTCACCACTCAGCTCGGCTCCGACGCCGGGCCAGCCGGCACCGCACCGGGCGGGCGTCTCCGAACCGCGTTCGCGGCGGCCTCGAAGCAACTGAACATCGTCGCCGCCTCGCCATACCAGCCGATCGGCGCACTCTCGGGCGGCAACCAGCAGAAAGCCGTCCTCGCCCGGCCCGCGCTGAAGAAGCCGAAGGTCCTCATCGTCGACGAGCCCACTCAGGGCGTCGACGCCCTGGCACGCATGGACATCTACCGCATGCTCGTCAGCGCCGCCGAAGAAGGCGTCGCCGTCGTCGTCAACTCCTCCGATGCCGGCGAGCTCGCGGGACTCTGCGATCGGGTCTACGTGATGTCGCGGGGGCAGATCGTCGAGGAGATCGTCGAGCCGCCCTCCGAGGCGGCGATCGTGCGCAGCTTCGTCAACACCACCGACACCGCCGCCACTCGGACCATCAGGAAGCCGACCTTCTTCGAGAAGTGGAAGGCCCGGCTGCCGGTCAACGTTCCCGTCCTGATCCTGGTGGCTCTGATCGCGATCGTCGCGATCTACACCGGCGTCGACTCCGACGTCTTCTGGAGCTCGCGCAACCTCGCGAACCTCCTCCTCGCGACGCTCCCCCTCGCGATCGTCGCCCTGGGTCAGCAACTCGCCCTGCTCTCCGGAGGGTTCGACATCTCGATCGGATCGACGATGAGTCTCACCGTGGTCGCCATGTCGTTCACTCTGCCGAGTCTCGAGGGCGGCCCGATCCTCGTGACGCTGCTCGTCCTGATCGCGATCGCGCTCGCCATCGGCGGGCTCAACGCCCTCATGGTGATCGGCCTCAAGGTCAATTCGGTCGTGGCCACCATCGGAACCCTCGGCATCGTCGCCGGTACTGCCATCGTGCTCCGCCCCCAGTCGGGCGGAGTCATCGCCCCGGACCTGGGGTCGCTCGTGAGCCTCGGTGTCGCCTTCATCCCTGCTCCGTTCGCGGCCCTCGTCGCCGTCGCCATCGGCCTCGAGATCTGGCTCTCCCGCAGCACCTCGGGCCTCGCTCTGCGCGCTGTCGGTTTCAACGACGAGGCCAGCAGCCGGATCGGGTGGAACGTCAACGCGATCCGCTCCCGCGCCCTCATCCTCTGCGCTCTCGGCGCGGTGGTCGCCGGCGTCTTCCTCGCCTCGCAGACGGGGGTCGGATCGAACGCCGTCGGCAGCAGCTACGCCCTCGCCTGCTTCACCGCGGTGTTCCTCGGCGGTGCCGTGATGACCGGCGGCCGCGGCTCCTTCATCGGCGCACTGCTCGGCTCGATCTTCATCTCGCTCCTGAACAACGCGATGCCGTTCCTGAATGTGCCGCCCGCTGTCTCGCAGATGGTCAACGGAGCGATCCTGGTCATCGCCATCTCGCTGTACGCGATCCTCGCTCGGGCACGGGCGCGTCGATGAGCACGGGCACCCTGACCGCGCCGCTGGTGCTCCCGTCGTCGGAGGCGAGCCCGTGCTCACCCGACTGCGACTACTGCAGCGGCCCCGAGACGGACTGAGCACTGCAGCGGACCCGTGCCCCCGGTGGGCGCGGGTCCGCTGCGCTCCGGTCGGCGCGAAGCCGCTGCACTCCGCGCTGCTCCGCTGTGGAGGCAGCCCGACGGACGGTCCACCCGCAGAACGGGATCGAGCCGCGTCGAGCGGACGTGGTGCTCGATGACAGGCCGCCGTTCCGAGTCGCCCCCCCTGATCGACCAGCAGGCTCAGGTCCCCCCGTCTCCGACAGGTCGTCCCACCGCCGAGACCGGAGCCGCGACCGACGTCGACAGCCGCACCCGTCGTCGAGCCCGGACCGGCACCACGGCCGGTTCCGTGCTCGCATCCGAGTCGCCGAGCACAGCACCATCCGCGGGCGGACCTCGCCTCCGCTCGGCGCCCCCGGAACCCCGCCCTCATCGGTCGCGAGCGGCGGGGCCGGGCGCGCCGAGCGATCCGCACCCGACGATCACCGCACAGCGGAACGGCCGCCCCTCGGAAGGAGGAGCGGCCGTTCGTGGAGGCGCGGTGCTAGGAGCGGCCCGGAACCTTGATCCCGTGGAGCACGCCCATGCGCTCGAAGTGGTTGTAGATGCGCTCGACGTAGGTGGCGAAGTCGGGCGATTCGACCAGCGCGAGCGGGCGCGGGCGCGGCAGGTCGACGACGATCTCGTCGACGATCCGGCCCGGGCTCGGGCTCATCACCAGGATCCGGTCGGACAGCCCGACCGCCTCCTCCACGCTGTGCGTGATGAAGAGCACCGTCGGCCGGTTGCGCAACCACAGCTCCTCGAGGTCGGCCCGCACCTGCAGCCGGGTCAGGGCGTCGAGCGCCCCGAACGGCTCGTCGAGGAGGAGGACGGAGGGGTCGTGCACGATGGTCCGGATCAGCGAGACCCGCTGGCGCATGCCTCCCGAGAGCTGCTTGGGGTACTTCCCCATCGCCTTCTCGATGTGCAGCTGCTGGAAGAGCTCGGTCGCCTTCGCCCGCTGCGCGGCCTTGTCGAGGTGGCGCACGTCGGCCTGGATCAGCACGTTGTCCATCGCGGTGCGGAAGTCCAGGAGCAGGTGGTCCTGGAAGGCGATGCCGACGTCGGTGAATGGCTTGGTGATCGAGGTGCCGCCGATGCGGATCTCCCCGCTTGACCGCGAGAGCAGGCCGGCGACCATGAGCATGAGCGTGCTCTTGCCGCACCCGGACGGTCCGACGATCGAGACGAACTCGCCGGGCTGGATGTCGACCGACACCGTGTCGAGTGCTGGGAACGGCTTGGCCGAGTCGAGACCGAAGGTCTTCGACGCGCCCTCGATCGAGATCGGGAGACCGACCGTGGTCGAGGTGGCGGAGGGTGAGGTCACGGGTGGAGCCTTTCTGCGTGCAGGAGCAGGAGTGGGTGTCGGACCGGGTCTCACGGACCCGGACGGCCGCGGGCATCACCCGCGGCCGTCGTGAAGGGCTCTACTCGCAGCTGCGGAGGTCGGCCTCGGCCGGCAGATAGTCGTAGCTGGTGTACGTGGCGGGGTCCAGAGGCGCTTCGAGCAGACCGGCGCGCACCATGAGCTCGTTGCTCGTCGTCCATCGTTCGGGAGCGGCCTCACCTACGTGGGTGGCGTCCGCGGCGCACAGCAGGGGAAGAAGGAACTCGAGCTCCGCCTCGGCGTTCTCCTCGACACTGTCGGGCTGGAGCTCCTGGATCGCGTCCAGCGCGCGCTGCGGGTCGTCGAGCGCCTCGCTCCAGCCGTCGAGGCTGGCGGCCACGACGGCTCTCACGGTGTCGGGCTGCTCGTCGAGGAAGGCCTGGGTCGTGAAGAGCGAGTGCGCGACGAGAGTCACGCCGTAGTCGCCGAAGAGGAACTCGTCGAAGTCGGCGTCGAGGTTCGTCAGGGAGACGTTGGAGTCCTGCCCGCCGACGATCGCGTCGACGTTCCCCTGGAGCAGGGAGGGGACCATCGACTCGAAGGGGACGTTGGCGATGGTGACGTCGTCCTCCGTAAGGCCGTTCTGCTCGAGGAAGAGGGGGAAGAGGAACGAGAAGGCCCCGCCCTGGGGGACGGCCACGGTCTTGCCGCGGAGGTCCTCGACCGTCTCGATGCCTTCCGACGTGAGCGTCTGCATCGCGGTGTTGGTCACCTGATTGATCGTGGACACCACGACCAGCGGCGCTCCCTGGGCCACGGCCTGGGCGATCGCGGTCGCGTCGGCGATCCCGATGTCGGCCTGGCCGCTCGAGACGAGCTGCACCGCGGTTCCGGAACCCGTCCCCTGCTCGACCTGCAGGTCGAGCCCGGCGTCCTGGAAGAGGCCGTCGGTCTGGGCCAGCGCGAACCCCGCCGTCGAGGCGGACCACGCCCAGTGGAGCTGCAGGCTCGCGGACATCGTCGCCTCAGGGGCATCGGGGCTCCCACCGGAGCCACTGGCCGGACTGCTCGCCGAGCAGCCGGTGAGGAGGAGTGCGGCCGCCGCCACGGTCGCCGCGGTCAGGCTGTGAATGCTTCGTCGCATCGGAAGACCTTTCATCGTCGGCAGCCGAACGGGGTCGGGATCCGCCCACGATCGGTGCCTGGGTTTCTGAGTCGCGATCGGAACGACTCCGATCGCGATGGATCACTTCTCGAGGCGTCCGCGCTGCCAGGGCGTCAGCAGCCATTCGATGAACTCGAGGAGGTAGTTGATGACGATGCCGATCACCGTGAGGATCACGAGCGTCGCGAACATGTACTCGGTGTCCAGGGCGCTGCTGGCCCGCAGCAGGGCGTAGCCGAGTCCGCTGTTCGAACCGAGGAACTCGGCGACCAGAGCTCCGGTGATGGCCAGAGTCGCCGAGGTCTTGATGCCGGAGAAGATCACGGGGAGTGCGGCGGGGAACCGCAGTGACCAGAAGGTCTGCCATCGGCTGGCGCCCATCGACTTCGTCAGGTAGAGCAGGCGGTCGTCGAGGATCGAGAACTCGCTGACGCTGGCCAGAAGCACAGGGAAGAACGTGATGAGGACCACCAGCATGATCTTCGTCTCGGGTCCGAACCCGAGCCAGACGAGCAGCAGCGGTGCTATCGCGATCTTGGGGATCAGCTGGAGGACCATGACCGGCGGGTAGAGCGTCTGCTTCGCAGCGCGGGAGAGCGCGATGACCAAGCCGAGAGGGATGCCGATCGCGATGCTCAGGACGAAGCCGATGACGATCGCCGTGAGCGTGGCCTGAGTGTGACGCCAGAGGCTCTCGGCGTCCTCGAACAGGCGGGTGAAGACGTCGACGGGGCCGGGGAGCAGATAGGTCGGGATCGCGAAGACCTCGACGACCGCCGCCCAGGCGACGAGGATCGCGAGGAATACCAGCGGTGGCACCATCGCCCATGCCACGGACCGAGTGCGTCGTCGGGTGCGGGCCCTCGTTCTCCGGCTCGATTCGAGCCTGTCCTCGTGGGTCTGCGCGGCGAGCATTCCGGTGTCGGCGGTGCCGGGGCGGTCGTCGGCCGTGCGCTGCCTGATCGGCATGGGCTCTCTCCTCATCGATTCGAGCGTCGTCCTCGTCGTCGAGTCCGGTCCTGCGACCGTCGACCGCCTCCCGGATCGACGTCCCGCGCCTCCGGGAGAGGTGGCGTCGGTGCCGAACCCGCGAGCACGGCGACCGCGCAGCGGAGGCCAGGGGCGAGGAGGTGAGTCGGGCGGTAGGGCGCGAGAGGGACGCGTCGACGCCAGGAGAGCGTCGTTGCATCGGTCCTGCGATAGAAGGAAGATATCCGACATTGTGGGACTTAGTCAACAGGGCGATATTCGCTTCGCAGAGCGACGAGCGTCTCGGCGAACCGCTCCCCTGGCGCTGCGTGCAGTCGAGCGTCGGTCCCACGGCGCACGTGCGCAGGACGAGCCCCGGGAGGACTCGTCCTGCGCACGCTCATGACGCGAGTGCTCAGAGGTTCTGCGTGAAGAACTCCGTGAGCGTGTCCCACGGGATCAGATCGACGCGGTCGTAGAGGTCCACGTGGCCCGCTCCCGGCACGATGTAGAGCTCCTTCGGCTCCGCGGCGCGCTGGTACGCGTCCTCGCTGAAGTAGCGGGAGTTCGCGATCTCCCCGTGCACGAGGAGGATCGGCCGGGGCGAGATCCACTCGATGCTCTGGAACGGGTGGAAGCGCATGAGCGCCCCGTTGCTCGTGAGCGACATCTCGGTGGTCGACCGCGGGTGCTGCCCGCGCGGGGTGCGGTAGTAGTCGTAGAACTCCTCGCGACCGCCGGCGAGTCGGCGGTGATCGCCTCCGGAGTCCCGACCACGTACTCCGTGTCGTCCCCGCGCGCCTCGGCCCACCGCTGACGGCTCATGGCGTCGACCTGCTCGCGACGCTCCTCCTCGGTCATCGTGTCACCGAGGCTCTGCCGGCGGTCGCGCCCCATGTCGTACATGCTGACGGTGGCGACGGCCTTCATCCGGGTGTCGGTCTGCGCCGCGGCGATCGAGAAGCCTCCGCTGCCGCAGACGCCCAGGACCCCGAGTCGTTCCGGATCGACGAGAGGGTGCAGTCCGAGGTAGTCCGCCGCGGCGCTGAAGTCCTCCACGAAGGCTTCGGGAGACGCGATGAAGTGGGGCTCTCCTCCGCTCTCGCCGTTGTACGAGGCATCGAAGGCGAGGGTGACGAAACCGCGAGCCGCCAGCGTCTGGGCGTAGAGGCCCGAGGTCTGCTCCTTCACGCCACCGAACGGGTGACCCACGATCAGGGCGCGGGACGGGAGGGAGCGCCTCGCCCCCGAGGGCGAGTAGAGATCGCCGACGAGGGTCAGACCGAGCCGGTTCGTGAACGTGACCTTCTCGTGGTTGACGGCCGGATCGCGGGGGAAGGTCTTGTCCCATTCGGTGGTGGCGATGCGCTCTTCCGCCTCGCCGGCGTCCTCACTGAACAGATTGCCGAGCGCGACGGCACCGACAGCGGCGGCACCGCCTGCGCCGGCCAAGGCGAGCAGGTGCCGCCGCCTCAGTCCCCGCGTCTCCTCGCGCTCGGGATCGGGGGAAGTGCCGGTGGTCGTGGTGTCGGTCATGGTGTCTCCTCGGAGATCATCGGAACGGGCGGCGGGGGGAAGGATCGGAGGTCCCGGTCGTGCCGGGCGGCCGAGAGGATCGGCTGCACGGAGCCCACCGAAGCCGCAGAGCCGGACGCCAGCGAGGGGTCCGCCCAAACGCGTTCCGGCAGGGCCCCTCTCGCGGTCGGCTCTCCGATCGCTGCACCGGCGGCGTTGCGGGCGGCACGGAGGGAGCCCGCTCCGCCTCGATCACTGGCGCGCATTCCCAGGGCGCGTTCAGCCCTGCCCTCGTACTACCTCCGATGCAGCTCGCTCGGGGGGCTCGGACAGGACCTCCTTGCTCGTGCCGATGCGGACATACGCTCCGAGCTCCCCCTACCGCCCGCCCCTACCGCTAGGTGAACCATGACGATCAAGACCTCCAGCAGTGCCGTCGCTCTCGGCGCAGGCCTGCTGCTCGCACTCTCCGCATGCTCTGCAGAACCGGCCGGTGATGCATCCGCCCCCATTGACGGCCAGTGGCGCATGACGTCGCTCGAAGCGGGAGGGGAAGGGAACTATCTCGAGGTCCCGTACTCCGGACAGGTGATCTTCGACGGCGACCTCTTCTCGGTGCAGGCTTCGAACCCGGACGTGGCGGCGCCGGACACTGCGTACACGGTCAGCGGCTACGAGGCCTACTACGGCCTCGTCGACGTCGACGAGGACGAGGGGAGCTTCACCGTCGAGGTCGAGAACGCCCTCGCTCGCGACCTCGTCGGGCAGACCCTCGAGCGCAGGTTCGAGGTCGAGGGGGACACGCTGGTCCTGACTCCTGCGGACCCGTCCGAGGGCTGGCGCGTGACGTACGAGCGATTGAACGCCGAGTAGGTCCCTGCCGACCATGTGAGGTCGGGTGGACCGCCCTGCGAGCGGCGGTCCGCCCGACCGCGTCGACATCAGCGCTCGGCCGGCACCGACCCCAGCCGAGGAATCAGCCTCCTCTCCGCCTCGACGACGGACGACGACCGAGGAGGTGCTGTCAGAGCCCTTCACGCCGTGCCCGAAGCGGCATAGCGTCCATCGAGCCCCCCGAACCCACGAGAAGAGGAACCATGTCCCACCACTCGGACGGCTACATCTCCGCGCTCGCGCCGGACGTGTCGCGCACTCCTGTCCGCTACCGGAACCGGTACGGCATCGAGATCGCCGCAGACCTCTACGTCTCCACCGACCTCGACGCAACCATCCAGCGGGCCGGCGTCGTCATCGGCCCTCCGCACGGCGGAGTGAAGGAGCAGGGTCCGAGCGTCTACGCGCAGGAGCTCGCGCGGCTCGGTCTCGTCGCCCTCGCCTTCGATCCCTCGTACAACGGCGAGAGCGGCGGCGAGCCCCGGCACATCACCTCTCCGGAGCTGTTCGCCGAGGACTTCAGCGCCGGCGTCGATCACCTCGGAGCACTCGCCTTCGTCGACCGCGACCGGATCGGGGTCCTCGGGATCTGCGGGAGCGGCGGATTCGCCCTCAGCGCCGCCCAGGTCGACACCCGCATCAAGGCCGTCGTGACGTCGGCGATGTACGACATCAGCGGGATCTCACGCGACGGCTGGCAGAGCTCGTCCACCGACGACGATCGGCGCGCAGCCCTCGAGTCGCTCGCGGAGCAGCGCTGGCGCGACGTCGACAGCGGTTCGGCCGCACTCTCCCCTGCTTTCCCCGACGTCTACGAACCGGACGCACTCGATCCGATCACGGCCGAGTTCCAGGAGTTCTACGTCACCGATCGAGGGCACCACGAGAGATCGATCGGCGCGTTCACGATCACCAGCAGCGTCGCGCACGTGAACTTCGGTGCGCTGCGTCATCTCGCGGACGTCGCACCGCGCCCGATCCTGTTCATCACGGGAGACCGGGCGCACTCCCGATACTTCACGGACGACGCCCTGGCGCAGGCGACCGGGCCGACGTCGCTGGTCGTGGTCCCCGGAGCCCGTCACATCGACCTCTACGACCGGACCGATCTGATCCCGTTCGACACGATCAGCGGTTTCTTCGAGAAGGCGCTGGGCCAGCCCTCTTCCGCAACGATCAGGCCGTGATCGGCGCGGGCTCGAGCTGCGCCAGGAACGGGCTGCGCTCGGCCTGCGCCGGGTACCCGGCGACGTCGCGCACGCACTCCGGGCACCAGTGTCCCGCTCGGAGGATCAGGCGCGGGCTGCCTGCGAACCGGTGCCCGAACGCGCACTCCCATGAGAGCGCGGTCGTGACGTCCCCGGTGACGACGACGTCGGTGAGCAGTCGTCCTCCGCGGTGGCGGGCGACCTCTCCGAGCAGCGGTCCGTCCCACTCCGCGGTCGGGAGCGACTCGTCGTAGCCGTGGTCGAGGAGCGTCGGGACGCGGCCCGGGCGCGGCGGCCAGAACGTGTCCCAGCCTCCGATCGCCTCGCGATCAGCGGGCGAGCCGAAGTAGGCCGCCACCGCCTCGAGGTCGCCGCGCCGGACGTAGTCCATCGTTCCGCGGTGCCGCAGGGTGAGCGGCTTCATCACGAGGTTCTTGACGAGGCCCGCCGGCAGCCGGCCGGCTACCCGCAGGGCCGGATTCGCCGCGACTGCGCGCCGCAGGGCGTCCTCCGGCGTGTCCTGCCGGAACGGCACGAGCTCGTGCAGGCGGTCGGAGTCGGTGTACCAGTGCCCGTGGAAGTTGCGGGTCGCGAACCAGTCGCGCTCGTACCAGCCGCGCACGTCGCGGACCCCGAGGGCACGCGAGATGCGCAGCTGCATGTCCCAGTTGGTCAGGCGCCAGGCGTCCCCTCCCCGATGTTGTGGATCCCGCCCCACAGCTCGTCCGGAACGTCGCGCTCGGAGACCGCGATCGCGAGTCGCGCGGCGTCCTCGGCCGAGACCCACTCCATGACCCCGCCGAGCGTGGAGTGGGTCATGATCGGGTCCCGGATCTCGAGCATGCCGGGGTGGAGGATGCCTGTCTGGCGCAGCTGCACCCACTTCGGGAGCCCGGAGTCGACGAGCTCCTTCTCGGCGATCACCTTGCTCTGCCCGTACTCGTCGTAGCGCGAGACCCGCAGCGGATCCCCGACCCGACCCCAGTGGTGCGGGGGCGTGCGGTCGCCCGTCTGCGCGACCGTGCCGACTCCGACGACGGCGATACTCGAGGGGTCGGGCTGAGCCCGGACCGCGCGGATGATCGTGCGGATGCTGCCGACGTTGATCCGGTGCGCCAGCTCGGGGTGGTCATCGGCGAAAGGCGAGACGACAGCGCCGATGTGCAGCACGACGTCCGCTCCGCGAACGCAGCGCTCGACGGCGGGGTAGTCGGTCATGTCGCCGAAGACGACCTCGAGGTTCTCCATCTCCTCGTACTTCCGGATCACAGCGAGGTCCTTCGGCGTCGGGAGGACGAGCGCGACGACCTCGAAGTCGTCCGCCCGCTCGCGGAAGGCGTCGAGGACGCGGCGCCCCCAGTTGCCCGCGGCTCCGGTCAGGAACACACGTCGGCGGGCGGTAGTTCTGCGGGTCATCGAGTGTCCGATCCTGAGCGAGGGACGGCCGCTCGGTCGAGCGCACCGAGGAGCAGGTCGACGCCGGCCGCGAAGAAGGGGGTATCAGGCCGATCGAGGAACCCGTGCGGTGCCTCCGGCACGACGGAGTAGTCGACGGTCACTCCCGTGTCGCGGAGTCCGCGGGCGAACGCGGCGCCCGAGGCGCGGAGCGTGTCGCGGTCGGCGTCGATCATCGTCGTCGGCGGCAGACCGGCCAGGCGGCCGTCGCCGGGGAAGACCGGGCGCGGTGCGTCACCGGCGTAGTTCGCGTTCATGCGCCTGACCAGCCTCGGACTGAACTGGGTGAAGGAGTGGCGTCCCCGGGTGCGGGAGCGCAGGGCGGCGTCGATCGGGGGCAGCTCGGCGTGGAAGGTGCCGTAGGCGAGCACCAGCCGGGCGGGCGGCGTGGCGTCCTCGTCCCGGAGCCGCATCGCGGCGGCCGCGGCGAGGCAGGCGCCCGCGCTCGCACCGCCGAGGACCACGGGCTGCGCGGCCGAGGCGGCGATGCTCGAGAAGGAGTCGACGAGGTCCTCCATCGGCACCGGAGCGCGGTGCCCCCGGGCCGATGCGCGGCGGGACGGCGGGAGGAACCATGAGAAATGAGGCGCCAGGCGATAGTCGACCGAGACCACCTCATGACCCGCCGCCGCCGTGCTTGCCGCGACGGCGTGGGCCTCCAGCTGGTCGAGACCGCCCCAGGCGAACGCTCCGCCGTGCGCCCAGACGAGCAGAGCGGAGTCGCCCCGCGCCACGCGCCCGCGGTAGCGCCGCACGGGGATGCTCCCGTGCCGGCCGATGACCTCGTCCTCCGTCACCTCGACGGAGGCGGGCACCTCGAACGCGGCGCTCACGCAGGCACCGGGTCCGCCGTGCTCAGCGCCATGAGCTGCTCGAGCGCCTCGGGCGGGAACGCGCCGCCCGTGAACGCGACGAACTGCTGCATCGGCATCGACTCGACCATCTTCAGGCCGTCCTCGTTCGCCTCCGCCTCGCGGGCCTGCTCCTCGCTCATTCCCGCCGCCAGGCCCTGCCGCAGGGCGGGTCCGACGACCGGGTGCGCGAACCACTCTCCGACCGTCGAGTCAAGGGTCAGCGGACGCACCAGCACGTCTCCGGCGAGCACGATCGCCTTCTCAGCCACGATCCGCGAGGCGTTCTCGCCGATCTGGACCGCGTACTCGCCTCCGGGCACGATCCAATCCGACTGCTCGATGTCCCAGTACGCGAACGCGCGCCGGTCGAGCTCCAGCGACACCGTCCGGGACTCGCCCGGCCGGAGGCCGATCTTCGCGAAGGCGCGCAGCTCCCGTCTCGGTCGGCGCACCGGTCCGGCGTCGGTAGAGACGTAGACCTGTACGACGTGCCGGCCGGCGACGGCTCCGGTGTTGGTGACGACGAGCTCGACCCGGGCGGAGTCGTCTCCCGTCTTCTCGACCAGGAGGTCAGACGTGGCGAAGGCCGTGTAGCCGAGGCCGTGGCCGAACGGGTAGCGGACGGGAGCGGCGGCCGTCTCGTAGTGGCGGTAGCCGACCATCACGCCCTCGCCGTAGCGGACGTGGCCCTGCTCCCCGGGGAAGGTGTGCACGCTAGGGGTGTCCTGCAGCCTCAGCGGGATCGTCTCGGCGAGGCGCCCGGACGGGTTCACCACTCCAAAGAGGAGATCGGCGATCGCGGATCCGCCGGCCTGGCCGAGCAGCCAGCCCTCGAGGATCGCGTCGACGTCGTCGTGCCAGCCCTCGAGCGACACGACTCCGCCGTTCGAGAGCACGACGACGGTGCGAGGGGCCGCCGCGGCGACCGCGCCCAGCAGCTCGACCTGCGCAGCCGGGAGCTCGAGGGAGCTGCGGTCGAAGCCCTCGGACTCCTCCCTGTCGCCGAGTCCCGCGAACACGATCGCGATGTCGGCGCGAGCGGCGACATCGACCGCGCGCGCGCGACGCTCGGCCTCGTCCGGATCATCGGCCCCGACGAGGAAGCCGTCGGCGTACTCGACGGTGGTGCCGCGCTCATCGGCCAGTTCGCGGATCGCGTCGAGCGCCGTGTCGACCCGGGTCGGGGTCAGATGCGAGCTCCCCCCACCCTGGAAGCGCGGCTCGGCGGCGAAGGCGCCTATGACCGCCAGGCGGGGAGCGGAGTGCAGTGGCAGGACACCGGCGTCGTTCTTGAGCAGCACAGCCGAGTCCGCGGCCAGACGGCGCGCGAGTGCGTGATGGCCGTCGACGTCCACGGCTCCGCTGGGCTCGTGGGGCAGCTCGGTGAGTGCGAGCACGCGGCGCACCGCGGTGTCGACGGCCTCCTCCGACAGCCGCCCGGAGCGGACGGCGTCGACGATCCGCTGATCGGTGGCACCGCCGCTCGCCGGCATCTCGAGATCCATGCCCGACTCGACGCCGGCGACGCGGTCGCTGACCGCGCCCCAGTCCGAGACGACCGCGCCCTCGAAGCCCCATTCGGTGCGCAGCACGTCGGTGAGCAGCCTGCGGTTCTGGGAGGCGTAGGTGCCGTTGACCTTGTTGTACGAGGCCATCACGGTGGCCGGCGCGGCCTCCTTCACCACCCGCTCGAAGGCCGGGAGGTAGATCTCGCGCAGCGTGCGCTCGTCGACGTCGGCGCTGATGCGCATCCGCTCCGTCTCCTGGTTGTTGGCCGCGAAGTGCTTCACGGACGCTCCGGGGCCGACCTCCTGCATCGCCGAGACGTGCGCGGCACCGAGCACTCCCGACAGGAGCGGATCCTCGGAGTAGTACTCGAAGTTGCGGCCGCAGAGCGGGGAGCGCTTGATGTTGACGCCCGGGCCGAGCACGACGGCCACGCCTGCAGCGAGAGCCTCCCGACCCACCGCGGCGCCGACCTGCGCTGCGATCTCGGGATCCCAGCTCGAGCCGACGGCGACCGCGGGCGGGAAGCACGTGGACGGGAGCGCGTCGTTGATGCCGAGGTGATCGGCGGGGCCGTCCTGCCGGCGGATGCCGTGGGGGCCGTCGGTGAGGAGGATCGAGGGGATCCCAACCTCGTCGAGGGCCTTCGTCGTCCAGAAGCCACCGCCCGACAGCAGGGACGCCTTCTGCTCGAGAGTCAGGGTGCTGATGTCGTGGCTCATGCGGAGGCTCCGTCGGTGTCGGCGGTGAGGGCGTCGGCGAGCTCGACGCGGAACTCGGCGGAGGCACCGGGGATGTAGTCGAGCAGGGTGGTAATAGGCATCGCGGCCGCTTCGGGCGAGGCGCCGTCGAGCGGGACCCCGGGGTAGTGGCGGCCGAAGACGTCTAGGAAGCGGCGCCAGGCCGAGGGGTCGGCGGCGACCTCGCCCAGTGTCGAGCTCAGGTCGAACGACGTCGGGGCGGCGGGACGCTCGACGGCGTAGGTCCAGCGGTGCTCCCCCGACTCGACGTGCAGCGCAGCGTATTCGGGATGCGTCGGGAGAACGACCTCGGCCGAGGTTCCGCCCGGCACCCGCACGGTGACGTCCATCTCGTCGTCCGCGAGGCTCCAGGCGACGAGGACCTCCCCGTGCACGGTCGTGTGACGCAGGGTCGCCGAGGTCAGACCCCCTCCCGGCTGCGGCGCGATGCGCATCCTCCGGTACCCGGGCTCGATCGCGCTGAGTCCGCCGATGGTGCGGTGCATCCAGTCGACGACGGCGCCGAGGGCGTAGTGGTTGAGCGAGGTCATCCCGGAGGGATTGAGCGTGCCGTCGGGTCGGACCGAGTCCCAGCGTTCCCAGATCGTGGTGGCGCCCTGCGTGACGGGGTAGAGGAAGGACGGGCAGCCCTTCTCGAGCAGCATCAGGTACGCCTCGGCGAGGTGTCCCGTGGACGACAGAGCGTCGGTGACGAGCGGAGTCCCGGCGAACCCGGTCGAGATGCGGTACCCGGATCGCGCGACGATCGCCGCGAGCCGGTCGCCCGCGTGCTGCCGCTGGTCGTCGTCGAGGATCCCGAACGTGATCGCAAGCGCGTACGCGGTCGCGGTCTCGTTCACGACCCGGCCGCGCTGGGAGACGTACTCGTCGAGGAACGCCGTGCGCACCCGCTCGGCCAGGCGCGAGAACTCCTCCGCGTCCTCCGTGCGCCCGAGGATCCGCGCAGTATCGGCGGTCTCGCGGGTGGTGCGGCAGAGGTAGGCGGCGGCCACCAGGTGCCGGTCGGTCTTGCCGCCGGCGGGGTTGTCGTCGGGGGCGTCGGGATCGAGCCAGTCGCCGTACTGGAATCCGCTGCTCCAGAGCCCGTTCTCGTCGAGCAGGTCGGCGGCCTGGCGGAGGAAGGCGGTCATCGAGTCGTACGCCTCGGCGAGGATCCGCTCGTCTCCGTACTCGCGGTAGAGCGCCCAGGGCAGGCTCACGGCGACGTCGCTCCAGAGCGCCGTCGGCGAGGACGGCGTCGAGAGCACGTCCGGGACGACCCACGGCACGTACCCCTTCTCCTGCTGCTCCACCGCGAGGTCGCGCAGCCACGATCTGAGGACGCCGCGCACGTCGTAGAGGAACGCGGCGGTCGGCGCGAAGGCGTTGATGTCGCCGGTCCAGCCGAGCCGCTCGTCGCGCTGCGGGCAGTCGGTGGGCACGCCCACGAAGTTGTCCCGCATCGACCAGACGGCGTTCGAGTGCAGCCGGTTCAGGAGCGGGTCCGACGTCTCGAGCCAGCCGGTGCGGATCATGTCGGAGTGGACCACGACGGCGCGGAGGGACTCGGCTGTCAGCTCGCCGGGCCAGCCGTCGACCTCGACGTACCGGAACCCGTGGAACGTGAAGCGCGGCTCCCACGTCTCGACCTCCCCGCCGCGGAGGGTGTACCGATCGGTCGCCGCCGCGGTGCGGGTCGTCTCGAAGTCGGCCTCTCCGTCGATCACAACCTCGGAGTGGCGCAGTACGACGGTCGTGCCTGCCGGCCCGGAGACACTCACGCGCACCCAGCCGGAGACGTTCTGACCGAAGTCGACGACCGTGCGCCCCTCCGGAGTCGTCAGGACCTCGACCGGAGCCAGCTCCTCGATCCGCCGGATCGGGGGTGCGATCGGGTCGACCAGCGACTCGGAGGGCCAGTCCAGGACCTCGACCGCGCTCCACGAGGAGTCGTCGAAGCCGGGGCCGTCCCAGCCGAGCGGTTCGAGCCGGGCGTCGAACTCCTCGCCGTCGTAGATGCTGTTCGCCCGCACCCCGCCCTGGGCGGCGCGGAAGCCGGTCCCGCTCGCAATCGTCTCGAGGCGGCCGTCGGCATACTCGAGCTCGAGCTCGAGCCACGCGGCGGGCCGGTCGGAGTAGTGCCGACGCTTCTCCTCCCAGCCCAGGCGCCCCACCGCCCATCCCTCTCCGAGGACCGCGCCGAGAGCGTTGGCGCCGACCTCGATCCGGTCCGTGACGTCGTGGCTGCTCACCACGAGGCGGTGGCGGTACGAGGTCCAGCCCGGCGCCAGCACTTCGTCGCCGACCACCGCGCCGTTGAGGTGCGGCTCGACGAGTCCCACCGCGGTAGAGCGGAGCGTCGCGCGAACGGGCCGCTCGGCGACGTCGAACGAGCGGCGGAGGTAGGCGGCTGGCTCGCCGGCGTCCCCGGTCGAGGCGACGGGGGTGATGAGGACTGCGGTCACGGAGGACTCCTGTGAAGTGAGGAACGGGATCAGCGGACGGAGCGGACGCGCATCACGACGAGCCCGCCGAGGACGGTGAAGGCGGCGGCGATGATGTACAGGAGCGTGTAGTTCTTCTCGTCATCCCCTGCGGCCCCGATCGCCAGGAAGAGCGGCGCGACGAAGGGAGCGACGGCCTGCGGGATCGAGACGGCGAAGCCGATGATCCCCATGAACCGGCCGGCGGCGGTCGCCTTCTCGGGGAGCACGTCGAGGATCAGCGCCTGGTCGACCGCGGCGAACATGCCGATCCCGACCGAGGTGATGAGCGATCCGGCGATGAGGACCGGAACGTCCGACGCGAGAGCCATCACGACGGCGCCGATCGCGAAGAGGACCGCGCCACCGAGGACGAAGGTGCGTCGGCGCCGGAGGCGGTCCGAGAGGAACCCGCCGCCGATGGCGCCGAGCGTGGTGGCGAGGATGCCGAACAGTCCCAGCGTCGCGATGATCGGCGCGACCTCGGTCACGTCGACGCCGAGCCGCGAGGCGAAGAAGAACGCCGTGAAAGTGGTGTTGAGCGTGAGGCCGAAGTAGAAGAGGAAGCGCCCGAGCCACACCCACGAGAAGTCGGGGTGGCTGCGCGGGTCGTAAAGGTACTTGCTGAACAGGGTGCCCAGCGAGAGTCGCTCGTCGAACCGCACGCCGCGGGTGTCCGCCTCTCTCGTGAAGAGCACGAAGAGCGTCACGAAGACGACGCCGACCACTCCGGGGAGCAGGAAGAGCAGGAGCGGGTCGCCCGCGACGCTGCCCGCGATCACGACTCCGAAGACGGGGGCGACCTGGGTCGCAAAGCCGGTCAGACCGGCTACCTTTCCGCGCTGCGTCTCGGATAGCTTGTCGGCCATCGACGTCTGCAGGTTCTGCAGCACCTGGCCCCAGCCGACCTGAGCGAGGATCCAGCCGAGGCCGAGCAGGAGCACGGTGGGCGCCGTGGCCATGACGAGCAGCGAGACGACGCCGACGAGCATGCCGACGATCATGATCGGGCGGCGGCGCCCGATCCTCGTCCGCATGCGATCGCTCAGCACGCCGAAGAGCGGAGCCGTCAGCATCACCACGAGCGCTCCCGAGCCGGTGATGTACCCGAGGTACTCCTCGCGGCCGGGGGCGAGCGTCGACAGGCGGATCGAGAGCGAGATCGCCAGAGGGGTGATGAAGGCGACGAAGACGCCGAACTGGCCGAGCACCTGGAACCAGATGTAAGAGGTGCTGGCCTTCCCCTCGACCGGAGCCTCGGTGCGCAGCACCTCGTCCGAGGCCGCCGGAACCGGAGGGATCGGCTGCGGGGCCGGGGGCGGGGCGGCGGGAAGATCGCCGGGATGTGTGGCCATGAAGGACTCCATTGTCGAGAGATGCCGCGAAGGTAGAACTAGCGCGAGCTAGCTGACGAGAGAGTAGCTGAACGCAGCTAGCGCGCGCAAGCAACGCACGAACACTCACTGGACGAGGGCTAGCACGCACAAGCGATACTCTCGTCAGCGAGATGGAGGCGGAGCGCAGTATGACGAGCACGGCACCCTCACGGCGCGTAACCGCGGTCGACATCGCCCGCGAGGTCGGCGTCTCGCGCGCCACCGTCGGCTTCGTGCTGAATGAGACCGCCGGGCAGACGATCTCGGAGGCGACCCGCGCGAAGGTCCTCGAGGCCGCCCGGCGTCTGGGCTATCGCCCCCACCTCGCCGCCCAGGCTCTCGCGAGCGGACGCAGCAGGATCGTCCTCCTGGTCCTCCCCGACTGGCCGATGGAGTACAGCATGCGCCGGCACGTCGACGAGGCGTCAACCGCGCTCGACGAGGCCGGCTACTCCCTCGTCACGATGACCCCCCACGCGGGCGGACGCGCACGTCCGCTCTGGGAGACGCTGCAGCCGGACGTCGTGATGGGCATGACACCGTTCTCCCGGGAGCGCTACGACGAGATCCGCGCCGCCGGTGTCCCCGCCGTCATCCCTTCCCCCGACGACACGCCCCGGAACGAGGACCTCTCGTTCAGCGACGGACCTCGGCTCCAGGTCGAGCACCTGGTCGCCCAGGGGCACCGACGCCTCGTCTTCGCGTCCTCCCCCGACCCGCGACTCGTCGACCTGGTGTCCTCGCGGTACGCGGTGGCCGCTCGAGCCGCCCGCGAGCACGACCTCGACCTCCTCGACCAAGCAGAGGTGGAGTCCACCCGGGTCGCCGAGCTCGTGGCGGCGTGGCATCGAGCGGGAGTGACGGGCGTCATCGCGTACAACGACGACATAGCGGCTCTGGTCGCCGGTGCGGCGATCAGGAGCGGGTTCACCCTTCCCGACGACCTCGCCGTCATCGGACACGACGACTCCCCCCTCGCGCAGATGTTCGTTCCCTCGCTGACGTCGGTCCACGTCGACGACGCGGGCCTGGGCCGGTACTTCGCGGAACTCGCCCTCAGCGCGGCGGCCGGAACACCTCCGCCTTCCCGCAGGTCGGGGCCGCAGATCTCGCTCGTGCTCCGGGAATCGGCGTAGCCGTGTTCCGGCCTCGTGAAGGAGCCCGACCCCTCGCATTCCAGCGCACGGATTCGGCGGAAGCGCTCGGGCGAAGCGGGCGACGACGCTCCGATGGGATCAGACTCGTTTCCGTACTGCGGTCTTCTACACGGACCGAGCTTGATTGCCGTCACTCGCTGCGCGCGAAGCAGATGGCCTGCGACACGCGGAACACGGTCGCGGCCGAAGGGGTCCTCAGTCCATCGAATCAAGCCGCTGCGCCAGCCACGCGCCGTTCCGTCCGGCCCTCGACGTGCGGATCAGACCGATACGTCGAGTCCCCAATATCTGCCGTGCAACGTGACGACGATGCGGGAGTCGGGGAGCCAGGTCGCTCGCTCGAATCCGCCGCTGTCCCTCAGCACTACTGAGAACCCAGCCGCCACGGCTCGTGCTCTCACCGCCACAAAATCGAGGACCGCGACCTGGTGGTTCTCTGTCCGCACCGCCAATCGCTTCTCACCGAGTTGCACGGGTACCCCCTTGGGGAGCGCCCAGCTGAGCAGGACCCCTTCGCCCTCGAGCCGGAGGTCCCAGTGGAGCGTTCGAGCGTGATGCTCGATGAGGATGAAGCGGAAATCGCTGATGGCGGCCCCCGTCGTGTCGACCGCCGCAGCTGCGTTCAGCTAGCTCGGGAGAGTGAGTGTAATGCTTCCGTCCGCAACGGATGCGAATCAGTCCCACCGGTTGGGCTCCCGAGCCCAGACGGGTCGCGGCGCCAGTGACCTCGTGCGCCCGAGGCTTCCGGCTATCCGCCTGTTCTCACCAAGGCGAACGAGGAGCGACGCGCTTTCGCGACGCCGTCCCTGCTCAGGGAACAACGAGGCCAGAGGAACCGGTAACGACCGTTTCCGGGACGCTAGAGGCAGAGGCGGCAGGTGAACCGGACACGCCGTTCGCTTGCGTTGTGGGATTGATCGCTCTGTAGCGGTGTGCTGTGACCGTTCCGTGGCGGCATCGCCCAGTCGCTCATTCCAGGCCTTGGCGGGCGCGGCCAGCACGGCTGTTAGTGCTCTTGCCGACGGTGTAGGTCACGGTCCCTCACAGTCGCAAATTCTCCGACTTACAGCCGAACGGGTTTCAGTAGTGATCGAACAGCGGATTGGCCGCAGCTCTTCCCACTATCAACTTCTAAAGCCTGACCGTCCGAACCATTCGGTGGAACCTCGGGTCCGGTACTTGCCTTGGAGATGACAACTCGCGCCCGGGTGGTGCTCAATGTGAACGGTTGGCGTACAGATCACGCGCGTACCGCGGGTGAATGATCTCCCGCCGTGCCCACTCGTGCACGGAAATGTTAACGTCGGGAAAGGTTTGCCTCCAGCCCGTGGCCGCGGTGTACACGGAACTGACGGTGCAGGTGAGTACCAGGAGGACGGCGTTTAACAAGGGAGTCGACGAGAGTGCGCAAACCCCGACGAGCGCGGCGGTCAAGAAAGCACCGGAGAGGAGCAGGAGGGGGCGTCGAGGTACCGCGCGCCCTCGTCCGAGGAGGAAACCAGCAAGGGCAGCACCGACGATTACCACTGTTGTTGTCATGTGGGTCATTCAAGCAGGCGCCCTCATCCCCCGCTCGGTCGTGCGGTACAAGAACCTCGCGACGCCCCGATGCGTGTCGCCGTTGAGGGCGGGGAAGGATTTGGACTGATCCTCCTCCTTCCCCTCCCCTTAGGCGTTGATCATCAGGACCCGTAGAGCGAGACGGACAGTCCCTGAACGCGGATGCCGAAGGCGCCATTGGCGACATTGACGATCGGTCCGACATTCGCGTGGAACTGCATTTCGGCCCATGCGGGTCCGGCGGTTCCGGCTGTCGCGCGCTTGATTCCGCCGCTGACGGAGCAACTACCTACGGAGTTGTTGCAGCCGGCTCCGCGGTAGTCGCGGACCTTGTTGGTTGTGTAGTCGATGCGGAACGAGGCGTTGCTGACGGCGTCGCTGATGCCGATCTTGCAGTTGTTGTACCAGCCCCCGCTGTAGCTGCATTCACTTTTCTGCGGATTGATGGCCCGCGTCGCGAGACCGGTGTCCTTCGTCGGGTTCTGCTGCTCCGTCCACCGTCGAGAGCCGTCGCTGAACACACTGACATTGCGCGTGAAGCCGTCGCGCTGCTCGGTGAAGCTGGAAAGCGGAATCGAGCTGCTGATCTGGGATTCGATGGCGTTGCCGCCGTTCAGAGTGGCAATTAGTCCCGCCTGCGACGAAGCGGGGATTCCCGCGTCGGTCATGTTCGCCCGGACGGTTTCGATTTGAGTGGCGGTCAGGTAGCCAGAGGTTGCTTCGTTGGCGGCAGCGTGCGGTCCGAATGCAACACAGGCGAGAAGTGCCAGCGCGGCGATACCGACGGGCTTTCGCCGAGAAAATTTCGAAAACTGCATGATTGTATTCCCCCAATAAGGTTCAGTTGATGACTTTCGAGGAGGACATTGCCATAAGCGATCATGAGTGCGCAACTAGTTATTTTCTCAGATTGGCCAGGTCGGACTTAGCCGACGAGCGTCGACTAATCACCTGCTTCGCGACATAACACACGACGCCAATGAACACAGCGAAAAGTAATACGAGGATGACCACCGTGAGAGGGAGATTTGCGTTACCAAACATGTTGTTCACTTCTACTTTCTGTCGGGCCGGACTTATGTAGTCTGGTTCTTTTGTGGCGTGATGCAGACACCTCGCGCCTGGCTAGGCGCGAAGCTTCCGAGTATGAACGCGAGATGGATTACCGCCGTCTAGGTCCAGCTATCCAGTGCGGGAGCGTCTTCGAGGTGTCGACGACCCTCGATGGTGCTGGTAATGCGTGTTTCCGGCCGGTCGTGTCCGCTGGCGCAGGCGATGGCGGTCATGACGAGTGCGGCGTGGTCGCGGGTGAGGTATCCGATCGCGCAGTGGAGGTTGACCTCGACGCCTGTGGCGAGGGAAGCGGCGATTCGTGCAATGCATTCCTCGGACAGGTCGAGGTCGTGAGCATGTGCCGTCAGCACGTCGTAATCGATGGAGTGGCTGCCGTCTCTTGCAGAGATGACCCACGGTCTCGACGAGTGGGCGAGGCCGGCCCGGGCCAAGAGTTCTCGGCTCGCCCGCACGGTGAGCTGAAGGGAGTAGAGCGGAGTGTTCATGTGCAGTTACCGGGCGCGAGCGTTGGATGCGGCGCGGCTGGCGACAGTGATGGCTGTAGCGAGCAGACACAGGCCGCCGGCAACCAGCGGCGCGATCCACCCGAGTGGCGTGAAGTGGTCGACGTCTGTACCGAGGTAGCGCCATTCGGCGACGGCATAGACGAAGAGAGAGAAGAACAGCAACGCCAGTCCGGTCAGGGCGGCAACGAGATCGAGTGGCTGAACGAGGGCTTTCGTGCTGCGTTTTGACGGTGACGCGGACGGAGCGCGATCGGTAACGGAGGGTTTGCGCGTGTCGATGGTGGAGGTGTCAGTCATGTCGAAGTGCTCACTTCTGTGCGCTGAGATGGTGGTGACGGTGTTCTGGGTGGTGCTGCCGTCGGAGTCAAGGGCGGATCGAGAAGAGGTCTTGTGGGGTGGTGGAGAGGGCGTCGCAGATGAGGGTCAGCGTGGTGAATCGGATGGCCTTGGCTCGGTTGTTCTTGAGGATGGAGAGGTTGGCCATGGTGATCCCGGTTCGCGTGGAGAGCTCGGTGAGAGTCATCCCGCGCTCGGCGAGGACCGAATCGAGGTGACACAGGATGCGGTGCGCACCGACGTCCTCATCCGGTGCGCTAGACGACGCCATCGACGTCCTCTTCCAAGCGCGCTCCCGCCCGGAAGGCGGCCATGAGAGCAGTGGCGATCAGTCCGGCGATGACGACGGGAACCGGCCATTGGGGCAGGTTGGTGCCGACCGCCTGGTAGTTGCCGCCCAGAAAGGCGCTCTGCTGCTGCTCGTTCACCAGGCCCGTGCCGAAGAGCAAGCCGATCCTCGTGTTCAGGTAGGTGCTTGCCGCGGTGTCGATCAGGCCCTGCACGAGACCGCCTGTCAGAACGGCGATGCTGAGGCGTCGCCAGCTCTCGAGCACGTAAGCGTCGAACGGCCGAGCGAGTGCAATTCCTCGAAGGACCCTCAACAGGAAGACAGTGCCGAGAACGACGGTCGCAGCGTGGACTGCAGTCGGGAGCGCGCAGAGAAGACGCAGTGACAGGTCAGCATCGGCGAGGGTTCCGGCGGCCCCGTCCCGGAGATCAGCCTGCAGTAGCTGAGGAAGGTAGCTCAGCGGAAGCCTGCCGTCGACGTCTCCGAAGGTGAACAGCACTCGGCCCGTCACGATCGTGATCACCTGGACGACGTCCGAGAGGGCCGTGAAGGCGGCGACGATGAGCAGAACTCCCCGCACCAGGCGAAGCAGCAGCGGACGATCCCGGACCCGACCGCTCGCGATCGCATTCGCACGTCCCATGACGCCTCCTTATCGAAAATCAATGTTATCGAGGAACGATACACAGTGCGTCTGTCGACGCATACCCCTCCCCTAGGGGGCAGCCCGGTCGTCGCACGTCGACGGGAGTGTCGTGATGCAAAATCCAGTAGCTTTTTGAGACGTGCCTTACGGCGGTCGCACCACGGTCAACGGATCCGGATTCTCGGGACGTCGGCTGTCTCGGAAAGATGTCTTGACACGTTTCGTCTCAGGAGGGGACGCGGAGGGTGTTTCCGAGTCAGAATGAGGCCGTGAGGCTTCTGGGTTATACGCGTGTGAGTACGTCGAGTCAGGACGCGCAGCTGCAGCTCGACGCGCTCGTCGCCGCCGGCGTGCAGAAGCGCGACGTCTTCGCGGACGTCACCTCGGGGAGCAAGACCGCGATCGAGCGGACCGGGATGAAGAAGCTCCTCGAGTACGCCGAGGACGGGGACACCGTGGTCGTGTGGCGAGTCGACCGCCTCGGCCGCTCCCTGATCGACGTGCTGAACACGGTGAACCTGCTGCGCGAGCGCGGGGTGCAGGTCCGGTCGATCTCGGACAGCATCGATCCGTCGACATCGACGGGCCGGCTGATGTTGAACATGCTCGCCACGCTCGCGGAGTACGAGCGAGAACTCATCGTGGAACGGGTCAACGCCGGCATCGCGGCCGCCCGCGCGAACGGCACCCGGTTCGGTCGGCCTCTGTCGGATCCGGTCGTGATTGCGGACAAGCTCGCGATCGCCGCGGATGCACGAGCGCGCGGTCGCACCGCTGAGGACGCTGCTCGTCTCGTCGGGTGGAGTCGCGCGACGCTGTATCGCCACCAGCAGGCTCACGCGGCCCGCGAGAGTGCAGCGATGTAGCGGCTGATGGACGGCCTCGAGCGGTGGCGGATCCTTCGACTTCACGTCGAAGATCAGGTCTCTCTCGCGGCCCTCGCCCGCGAGAGCGGCGTCGGCACGCGGACGCTGCAGCGCTGGCATCAGCTCTATAAGAGGGACGGGCTCGCCGGGCTCGACGACACTGCGAGGACAGACAGGGGCGGCCGGCGCACTGACCCGGCGACTGTCGCCGCCATCGAGGGGCTGGCCCTGATCCGGCCTCGTCCGTCGATCGCGACGTTGCATCGCCTCACCGTTGAGGAGTGCCTGCGCGAAGGCAGGCCGGCGCCGAGCTACGCGACCGTCCGCGAGATCGTGCAGGCCCTCGACCCGGCGCTCGTCACTCTCGCGTTGGAGGGTCCCGCTTCCTACCGCGACCGGCACGAGCTGGTGTTTCGCCGTCGCGCGGAACGGCCGAACCAGATCTGGCAGGCCGACCACACCGAACTCGACATCCTCATTGTCGGCGCGAACGGGAAGCCCGACCGCCCCTGGCTGACGACCGTGATGGATGATCACTCCCGCGCGATCTGCGGCTACATGGTCTTCACCGGAGCACCCTCTTCGCTGAACACCGCTCTCGCCTTGCGGCAGGCGATCTGGCGGAAGACCGACCCGGCATGGGCGATGTGCGGGATCCCCGACGTGCTGCACGTCGACCACGGCTCCGACTTCACCAGCCACCACCTCGAACGCACCGCCGTCGAGCTGCACCTCCGGCTCATCTTCTCGACCGTCGGCCGACCCCAGGGGCGAGGCAAGATCGAGCGCTTCTTCGGCACCATCAACACCGAAGTCCTCCCGACCCTCCCCGGCCACCTCGGCCCCGGGAACCGCAGCCCGCAGCCCGTGCTCGATCTCCCGGGCGTCGACGGGGCGATAGGCGCCTTCATCGCCACTTACAACCAGCGCACCCACCAGGAGCTCGGTGTCTCCCCGCGCGACGCGTGGGTCGCGGACGGCTGGATGCCCCGCATGCCCGACACCCTCGACGAGCTCGACGGCCTGCTACTCACCGTGCCCACGCATCGGACCGTGCAACGAGACGGAATCCACTTCCAGGGTCAGCGCTACCTCGCGCCCACCCTCGCCCCCTTCGTTGGACATACCGTCACCATCCGCTACGACCCCCGCGACGTCTCCGAGATCCGCGTCTACGACCACGACACGTTCATCTGCGTCGCCGTCGACGAAGCCCACCCCAACATCCGCCTCAGCCTCCGCGACATCGAAGCCGCCCGCCGTGCTCGCCGCCATGAGCTCCGCCGGACCATCAACGATCGCATTCCCACCATCGCCCACCGCGAGGAACCCCACCTCGCGGACCCCACCCCGCGCAAGAAACGACTCCGCACCTACGAGGAGGAGTGATGACCCAGACCTTCATCGCCACCAAGGAACACCGCCGCTTCACCGAGTTCGCGAACGCGGTGAAGAAGGAACGCACCATCGGCATCTGCCACGGCGACGCCGGAGTCGGCAAGACCAACTCCGCCCGCCGCTACGCCAACTGGGACACCCTCGAGCCCTACATCACCGCGTGGGGCCCGCGCGGCGAAGACGACGCGAAACACAACGCGCTCGCGCATCGCTCCCGCACCGTCTTCTACACACCCGAGGTGCTGCCGCGACCCAAAGACCTCATGCGAGAGATCGGCAAGTGGCAGGCTCACCTCGGCATTTGCATCGACGAGCACCTCCGCACCATCGGGAAGGTCGCCGGCGTGCACAACGGCGACACCACTCGGTGGGTCGAGATGCTCATCGTCGACGAAGCCGAACGGCTCACGCCCACCGCCCTCGAGCTGCTCCGCGACGAACACGACCGCACCCACCTCGCGATGATCCTGATCGGCATGCCCGGCATCGACCAACGCTTCCGCCACTACCCCCAGCTCTACAGCCGACTCGGCTTCTCCCACCGCTACCGCGCCCTCGGCCGCGACGAACTCCTCTTCGTCCTCGACCGACACTGGAAACACCTCGGCCGCACACTCAACCCCGACGACTTCACCGACGCCCAAGCCGTCGCAGCCATCGAACGCATCACCCGAGGCAACTTCCGCCTCCTCGAGCGCCTGTTCCCCCAGATCAGTCGCGTCCTCAAGATCAACGAGCTCGAGACGATCACCGACGACGTCATCGAAGCCGCCGCCAGCGTCCTCGTCATCGGCAACTGACCTAGTGACACGGAGCGATCACAGAACACCGCCACCGAGCGGGCAACTCCACACGCTTGCGTCCCGAAACCAGATCGTGCCAGAACGCTTTCACACCCGTTTTCGGGATACGCTGGCCACGGCGGGAAGGGATCATGTTGAGCAGCATCGTGGGCTACGCCCGTGTCTCCCGCCGCGACCAGAACCCGGCAGCTCAGGAAGCTGAACTCCACGCCGCAGGTGCGGTCCGGGTCTTCGTCGATCACGGGGAGTCGAGCCGGATTGCTGATCGGCCGCAGTGGCTCGCGTGCCTTGACTTCCTGCGCGAAGGAGACACTCTGCTCCTTCGCCGTCTCGATCGACTCGGCGGAACCGAGCGGATCGTGATCGAGACGATCAACGACCTCGAACGCCGGGGCGTGAACATACGGAGCCTCACCGAGCCGCTGATCGACACGACGACGCCGATGGGACGGGCACTGTTCGGGATCGTTGCCGTCTTCGCGCAACTGCGAGTGGACACGATCCGACAGAACACTCGGCTCGGTCTAGATCATGCACGCTCCCAGGGCCGCGTCGGTGGCCGCCCGTCGGTGATGACCTCCGCTCGGCTGCGCGAAGCGCGACGGATGCGCGAGGCCGGTCGCAGCTTCGCCCAGATCGCCGAGGTCCTCGGAGTCGGCAAGTCCTCCGTCGCCCGCGCGCTCGGCAAGGAGACGCCGCGGACGGCCGAGCCCGAGCGACGGGTCTTCCTCCGCGACGTCAAGCCGTACGAGATCCCCGGCACACTGGATGAGCTGACCGGCCCATCGGCGGGGCTCCTCGAACTGCCCCATCACCTCTACTGGGGGCCTGAGCCGACCGTCGATCTCGACACGACGGGCGGCGTGACGAAGGCATATCAGGCGCTACTCAACGAGGGCACCGCGGTAGACCAGAAGGCACTGCTGAACCGCGAGATCCTTCTCGCCGTCTGGCCCGTTCTGACCCTCCCCGACCGAGTGCGGCTCCTGTGGGAAGACCGATTCCCCGAGCTACTCGGCGAGAACCAGGAGCGCAGCGTGCTCCCGATCGGGGCCGGCCCGATCAGCAGCGACGGGTGACCTGGTCCTCGCTCGGCGTGCGGACGTCAGGTGCCAATTCTGCGTCAGCGACTACCGCGTCTCCACACGTCGGCGACCCTCGAACTCCGCGGGCTCTCCGCGGAGCGAGCCCTCCACCGCCCGCCCCCGGAGCGCCTCCGCCGGCGGACCTCGAGCCCCCGCCGCACGTCCCCGCGCGCCCCGCTCCCTCTACGCCCTGAGCGAGCCCCGGGCAAGAAGCAAACTCCATAGCCCGGCGATGTGCGAATGGGTACTACCGTGGCGATCACCCCCGACCCTGCAAGACCGAACGCGACGGTCCCCATTACCGCTCTGCCGCGAAGCAGCAGCGGCAGCCGTCGTTCACCGCACCATCCGCTCGGAACGCACTGACGCGTACAGCCGGAGCTCCGTCCTCGACGGGAGGAGCCCGGTCCGTTCAGCGTTTCGAGGCCTCCGCCGCGACGTGCTCCGGGCACCCCTCCCCCGCAGCACGAGTCGATCGGACGACACTCCCCATGGCCAGAGCCACCCCCTCCTGCACCGAGCAGCCGCGGACCGCGACCACGGATGCTCTGCGCCGGGCACGAGAGACGGCGGGATCGGCGTGGCGGACGAAGACGCACCTCGTGCGCATCCTCGCGGTCGTCGCTGCAGCGGGGATCGCCGTCACGGCGGCATCGTTCCAGGTCGCTCCGGCCGCCGCGGCCGGCTCGACCTACGGGCCCGACGGCACGCACTACCCGTCGGACACCCCCGACATCCGCAGCGCGTCCTCCGACCACGTCGTCGTCGACGTCGAGGCGTCGGGTCCGGCGATCCGGGAGGCGCTCGACGCCCTGACGTCGCGCGAGATCGCGGCGGGCGTCGTCATCAGGGTGGCGCCGGGGCGCATCGACGACCTGTCGGCGCTCAACGGCTACACGAACACCGGGAGCGCCAAGGTCCTGATCACCGCGCGCGACGGCTTCCAGTCGGTCACCGGAGGCAGCTGGGCGCTCCGCGACGTGACGGGCATCACGCTCATGCGCTTCGACATCGACGCGCTCGACGTCAAGGGCGCGACCCACTCGTCGTTCGCGTGGCTGCGCATCAACGAGAACTGGCTCGGCCTCAGCGCCTCCGCGGGAGTCCCCGTGCGCGACGTGGAGCTCATCGAGGTCGTCGAGCCCGACTCCACGGTGAAGAACTCCGACTCGGCGCAGATCAAGGCGTACGCGCCCGATGCGATGAAGGACGTGCTGGTCGAGGGCGGCTACATCGCCCCGTCGTTCTACGTCGACCAGCCGTACGGCGGCGACGACGCGGCCCGCCCGCACACCGACAGCCTCCAGATCGAGGGCGGCGGCGTGACCGGACAGGTGACCGTGAGGGACACCGTCGTGTTCAGCTCGAACAACAGCGCCGTCATCATCGGAGGGGTCAGGAACGTCGCGTTCGAGGAGTCCTACGTGGTCGGCGGCTCCGTCACCACCCAGCGCTACCCCTTCCTCCCCGGCGGCGCCGGCTTCGACGGAGCCGTCAACGGACCGGGCAGCCTCAGCGCCGTCCAGGGGTCCGGCGGCGGCAACGTCGACGCCTCCGACTCGACGTTCATCGGATCGCTCCAGCCCGCCTGGGACAGCGTCGTGAACACCCGCACGAGCCTTCCCGGCAAGACCGCCGCGAAGGGCGGCTTCACCGTCGACGAGACGCTCTCCTCGACGACCGCCGCCGACCTCGACGCGGTCAGCACCCGGCCGACCGGGAAGTACCTCAGCAGCATCTGGGACGGTGTCGAGCTCCCCGAGCCCTCGCCCACCCCGACGCCCACGTCCACGCCGACCTCGACGGCGTCCGCCACCCCGACGCCGACCGCGACCGCGTCCCCCCGACCGACGCCGACGGCGGCTCCGACGCCGCCCCGACCGCGGCCCGACGCGCCCGCCGAGCCCGAGGCGCCCGTCGCCGACACCACCGCTCCTGCGGTCGCGATCACCTCGCCCGAGTCCGGCGCCCAGATCAGCGGCACGACGACCGCGACGGTCACCGCCACCGACGACACCGGGGTCACCGCCGTGACGTTCTACGTCGGCAGCCTGAAGGTCGGCGACGCCGTCCAGACCGACGAGACCACCTGGTCGTGGAGGACGAGGACCGCCGGCATCCAGGGGACCTACCCGCTGACCGCCCGCGCGACCGATGCCGCGGGCAACGTCTCGGCGAGCGATCCCGTCACCGTGACCGTGAACCAGCGTCCCGGTTCCCCGAAGAACTGACGGACGGGAGGGTCGCCGGAGCGGCGGACGGTCCCGCGCTGCGACCGCAGACGCGGCAGTCCCGTCGACCGGCGGAGGAGGACGGCCTGCCGCCCTGACGACGCGGCGAGCACGCCGGAGGCACCGCCCTCACCGACCGTCCACGCGCCGCCCCTCCGCCCACACGGCGCGGACCTCCGACGCCGCGTCCAGCAGCACGACGTCCGCGCGGAATCCCGGCGCGAGAGACCCGAGATCCGCGCGGCCCAGCACCCTCGCGGGTGCCGCGGTCAGCGCCGAGACGAGGCTCGCCTCGTCAAGGCCGGCGGCGAGGCCGATCCGCAGCGCCCGGTCCTGCGTCAGGGTGGAGCCGGCGAGCGTGCTCGAGCCGCGGAGGACGGCCCGTCCTCCTGAGACGTCGACGTCCAGCGCGCCCAGGCGGTACGACCCGTCGGCCGATCCGGCCGCCGCCATCGCGTCGGTGACGAGCGCGATCCGGCCGGGGGCCTCGCGGAAGGCGAGGGCGGCGACGCGCGGATCGACGTGCTCGCCGTCGAGGACGATCTCCAGGGTCACCCGCTCGTCCTCGAAGGCGGCGACGACGGGCCCCGGGTCGCGGTGGTGGATGCCGGGCATCGCGTTGAAGGCGTGGGTCAGCAGTGTCGCGCCGCGATCGAAGGCCGCTCGCGCGCCCTCGGCGTCGGTCGCCGTGTGACCGACGGCCACCACGACTCCGGCCGCGGTGAAGCGCTCGATCGCCGCAGCGGCACCCGGGAGCTCGGGAGCGAGCGTGATCTGGCGGAGCGCGCCGTCCGCCGCGTCCAGGAGCCGGGAGACCGACTCGTCGTCGGGCGCGGAGAGGGCGGAGGGGTCGTGGGCGCCGCGTCGCGACGGCGCGAGGAAGGGGCCCTCCAGGTGCGCGCCGAGCAGGAGCGGATCCTCGGCGGCGAGAGCGGCGACCGTGGCGAGCGACCCCTCGAGCACCTCGATCGGCTGCGAGACGAGGCTGACGAGCGAGCGGGTCGTGCCCCTCGAGCGGTGCAGACGCAGCGCGGCGCGGATCGCGTCGGCTCCGTCCTCGAAGGACTCGCCCGCTCCCCCGTGCACGTGGAGGTCGAGGAACCCCGGGGTCGCCGTGAGACCGCGCGCGTCGACGACGTCGAGGCCGGGCCGTCGCGGCCACTCCCCGCCGCGGCCCGCGGCCCCGATGACGCCGTCCTCGATGAGCAGCCACGCGTCCGGCACGACGCCGGACGCGTCAACCGTCCGCGCACCGTGCAGGACGAAGGAGTCGGCGCTGCTCACGACCGGCGCTGCCCCAGCAGCGAGGCCGCCTCCCGATCGAGCACCACCGTGACGTCGCCGTGCCGTTGGAGCGCACTGCCGGGCAGGTCCTCGGTGACGGGTCCCTCCAGGGCGGCGGCGACCGCCGCGGCCTTGCCCGCCCCCTGCGCGATCAGCAGGAGCCTGCGTGCGCGCAGGACGGTGCCGATGCCCTGGGTCACCGCGTGGGTCGGCACCTGGGCGACGCTGTCGAAGAAGCGGGCGTTGTCGCGCCGGGTCGCCTCCGTCAGCGCCACGATCCGTGTGGCCGAGTCGTGCGGCGATCCCGGCTCGTTGAAGGCGATGTGGCCGTTGGATCCGATCCCGAGGATCTGCAGATCGACGCCGCCCTCGCGCGCGACCGTCTCGTCGTACTCCTCGGCGCTCCGCTCGCTCGGCACGCGCACGCGCTCCGGATCGAGCCCGAGAGGCTCCACGACCTCCTTCCGGACGGTCGCGTGGTAGCTGCGCGGATCCTCCGGCGACAGGCCCACGTACTCGTCCAGTGCGACCGCGCGGACGTCCGCGAAGAGCCCGGGCTCGCGGGCGACGGCGACGGCGAGCTCGCGGTAGAGACCCGAGGGGCTCGACCCCGTCGCGACTCCGAGCGCGTAGCGCTCGTGCCCGGCGAGGTCGTCGAGGACGACGCCGGCCGCGCGGCGGGCGACCGCCCGCGCGTCGGTCTCGATGTGGACGGTGACGGTCACGGGCGGCTCCTGCTCGCAGCGGTGGGCAGCGCCGTCCGGCGGCGCTCCCCCTGGGGGATCCCCACGACCGCGGCACCGAGGGCGGCGATCGGGAGGGAGGACGGGACGGTGACGAGTCGCTCGGCGACGGCGAGGGCCGACAGGAACGGCGACTGCTCGGCCTGGCGCTCGAGGAGCGACGCGGCCGCCTCGACGAGACCGTCGACGTGCCGGATGACACCGCCTCCGAGCACGATCGTGTCGGCTCCGTAGGTGGTCGCGAGCAGAGTGCACGCGTGGGCGAGTGCGCCGACGATGCGCTCGCGCTCCCGGGCCAGCCCCGGGAGGTCGGGGCGGTCGAGGAAGAGGTCGGTCGGAGTCAGGTCCTCGTCCACGGCGCGCAGCCGGCGCTCGATGCCGCCCCCGCCGAGGATCGTCTCGAGGCAGCCCGTCTGACCGCAGATGCAGCGCTCACCGCGGGGATCGACGGACAGGTGGCCGATCTCCCCCGCCATGGAGCCGACTCCGCGCAGGATCACGCCGTCGAGCGTGGTCGCCGCGGCGACGCCGGTGCCGACGTTGAGGTAGGTCACGTCGTGGTGCGCGAGCAGCCCGAGGGTGCTCGCCGCCCCCAGCGCGGTCGCCTTCACGTCGTTGTCCACCGAGACCTCGATCCCGACGGCCTCCCGCAGTCGCTGTCTGAGGGCCAGACCGGACCCGCGGATCCCGAGGTTTACGGCATGGGTGATCACCCCGGTGCCGACGTCGACGGTTCCGGGGATGCCGATGCCGATCGTGCGGAAGGCGGAGTCGTCCAGTGCGCGCCCGTGCCGCTGCGCGAGGATCCGCAGCACGCCGAGGGTGCCCCGCACCACTCCCTCCTCACCGCGGCCCGACTCGGTGACGAGCTCGTCGACGATCTCGCCCTCCTCCAGGAGGATCGCGTGCGTCTTCGTACCGCCGATGTCGATGCCGACCCTCATGCGCGCTCCTCCCCGCCGTGCGCCTGGATCACGCGCAGCGCAGCGAGCACGGGCCGTGTCCGCGAGGCGGTCACGACGATCTCGATCGCCTCGACGGCGACGGGCTCGAAGGCGAGGATCCGGCGGTAGCCGACGCTCGACGCGCGGGTGAGTACGATCCGCCGACCGTCCACGATCGCCGCGGCCTCGACGCCCTCGATCCTCTGGCCGAGGGCGATCTCCTCCTCCAGCACCACCGCGCGGACCGTCCGTGGCCGGTCGAAGCGCAGCAGCACGGTCGGAGCGGCGTCGGCGGCGTCCGGGGACCAGGTGCCGCCGGCGCGCATCTCGCGCGCGCTGCCGGAGGAGCAGACCATCGACGCCTCAGCCGAGATGTCGGCCGCGTTCCACTCCCGCAGGAGCTCGCCGAGACCGCGCAGGGAGTGGATGTCGGCCGGGCTCAGCCGGCCGTCGCGTCGCGGAGGCACGTTGAGCAGGAAGGTCGAGTTGCCGCCGACGGAGCGCTGGTGGATCGCGAAGAGCTCCTCGGCGCTGCGCACCCGGTCGTCCTCCTCGTCGTGGTGGAACCAGCCGGGGCGCGTCGAGGTGTTCACCTCGGCGGGGTACCAGACGGGCTCGCCGCGGTAGTCGGCGAGCGCCGCGCGGCTCCCGAGGTCGTCCTCGTCGCTGCGGGCGGAGGCGCGCGAGAACTCGCCGTCGTCGACCTGCTGCGAGCGGGAGGCGGTGCCTTCCGCGTCACGGAGCTCCCAGGGGACGACACTCCACTCGTCGCGGCGGGTCTCGCCCGCCTCGTTGCCGCACCAGCGGACGTCCGGTCCGCAGACGCTGATCACCGCGCCGGGCTGCAGGGCCCGGACGACCCGGTAGTAGCGGTCCCAGTCGTAGAGCTGCCTGCGGCCGTCCGGCCCCTCGCCGTTCGCTCCGTCGAGCCAGACGCAGAAGATCTCGCCGTAGCCCGTCAGCAGCTCGGTGAGCTGGGCGACGTAGAAGTCGTCGTAGGCGCGGCCCGAACCGTAGGACGCCTCGGCCCGGTCCCAGGGCGAGAGGTAGACGCCGAACGCGAGACCGTGCCGACGGCAGGCCTCGGCCACCTCGGCGACGAGGTCGCCCGCACCATCGCGCCACGGACTCGAGGCGACGGAGTGGTCGCTGACGGCGGTCGGCCAGAGCGCGAAGCCGTCGTGGTGCTTGCAGGTGAGGATCACCGCGCTCATCCCCGCGCCGCGGCAGGTGCGCACCCACTCGTCCGCGTCGACGTCGGCGGGGTCGAACAGCGACGGCGACTCCGTGCCGTCGCCCCACTCGCAATCGGTCATCGTGTTCATCCCGAAGTGCAGGAAGCCGTAGAACTCGAGGCGCTGCCAGGCGAGCTGCCTCGCCGACGGAGCCACGTGGCCGAGGTAGCGCGGATCCTGCGCGGGCGCCGGGATCATCGCCGGCTCCGGTTGTAGGCGGCGAGCAGGACGAGCAGCAGCGCGAGGCCGGCGAGCATCAGGCCCAGCGCTCCCCAGCCGTCGGCGGCGTGGCCGACGACCACCAGGACGACCGCCCCCGCGAGGACCGCGAGGATCGCGACGGAGGTCAGGGTCGACCGGACGACGGCGCTCATCGGAGCTCCTTCCAGACGAGACCGGCGGCCTCGAGGTCGAGCGGCACCGCCGTGCCGTCCTCGAGGACGACCGTGGTGCTCTGCGGTTCACGGGTGTTGTTGACGACGCAGTACACGCCGGAGTCGGGGTAGACGTTGACCTCGCAGACCGGGTTGCTGCTCGTGAAGCGGTCCAGCTCCTCCTCCTTCCCCGCGGCCCAGTGCAGGGCGCGCGAGAGCAGCCGGGCGGCGATCGGGCTGTAGGGCAGCCCCGTCGCGTAGACCGCGCGGCCTCCGCCCGAGGCGCGCGCAGCGAGGTGCACGTCGCGGGACTCCGAGAGGTGCAGGATCTCGGTCTCGGGGGAGATCGCGTAGACGTCCGGCAGCGGCTCGCCGAAGGAGAAGGACCCGAGGTCGATGCCCTCGGTGATGAAGTGCTCGCCCGTCACCGACCAGTCGTGCTTGTCCGAGGAGAGGCTGAAACCGCGCTCGCGGTCCACTCCGAAGCAGTCGGCGAGCTGGAAGAACCGGCCCTGGTGGCTCGTGGCGGTCGGCTCGCCGACCCCGACGAGCCCGCCACCGGCGTCGACCCACGAGCGCAGCAGCGCGACGAGCTCGGGTCGGCGCCACACGTCCCCGCCCGAGAAGGCGGTGTCCGCGGCACCCGCGGTGATGATCACGTCGATGTCGGCGTCGATCCCCCGCTCGAGGACGTCGTCGAACGAGAGGAACCGGACGTCGACGGGCATGCCGCTCAACGCCTCGAGCACGCCGTAGTAGGAGTACGCCTGCTTGGAGTGCAGCGCGTGCGCGACCGTGAACGCCTGCCAGGAGCGCAGTGCGCCCCAGTGGTTCAGCACGGCCACGACGAGGAGCTGCGCGGCGGGGTGCCCGCGATCCTCTCATGGAGCCCGCGGAACTCCTCCGCGATCTCCTCGACGGTCCGCACGAACTCGGGCGCCTTCGCCGCGAGGCTGAGATAGCCGCCGTAGCCCATGCGGTCGATCGGAGAGCGGAGGATCGCGCGGCGGGCCTGCAGCCAGTTGTCGAGGGCCTCGTCGCGGGGGTCGTTGCCCTCGTAGAAGGTGTCCGGGAAGAAGTACGGGAGGAACCGCCCCTCGGTGTAGCGCAGTCCCGGGATGTCCGAGATCATCCGCAGGGTCGTGCCGTCGCCGACGCTGCCGACGACGGCGTCGAGCCCGATGTCGGCGAAGCCCTCGCTGTAGGGCTCCATGCCGATCCACTGGTCGCCGAGGAACATCATCGCCTCGCGGCCGTCGGCCTTGACCTGCGCGACGAGCTCGGCGGCCGTCTCCTGGACGAAGGCGCGGACGAAGGCGGTCCAGGCCCGGTAGCTGTCGGAGGGGACCCGGAAGGACGAGTTGTAGTAGCCCTGGTCGACGAAGTCCTCGGCGCGCAGCGCGAAGCCGCGCTCGGCCTCGAAGTCGCGCAGCGCGCGCGGCGAGACGGTCGCGCCGTAGCCGAACCAGTCGACGAACTTCTCGCGGCCCTGCTCGTCGAAGACGAGCGAGAACTGGTAGAAGAACGTCGTGAAGCGGACGACGTCCACCTTCGGATTCTCCTCGAGCCAGCGGGTCATGGCGGAACGCAGATGCGCGGCGGTGGCGGGGTGGCGAGGGTCGTAGGGGATCTCGTGCTCGCGATCGCCCCACCCGTTGGTGAGGTGGTTGTACATCTCGACCGGGTCCCAGGCCACGTAGGCGAGGAACGCGACGGTGTACTCGTGCCAAAGCTGCGCGCCCGAGAGCACGACGGCCGCGCCGTCCGCGCTCAGCCTCCACTGCTCGCGCGGGACGAGCGATCCCGTCGTCCGGTCGACGACCTCCCAGTAGGGCAGCGCCTCCGCGTCGCGGTTGGGCTCGAGCTGCTGGTCGAAGTAGCCGTCCGCGTAGCCGATCTCGACCTCGGTCGCGCGGGCGAGGACGCGGTCGGACAGCAGGAACATCTGCGGTCGCTCCTCGAGGTGCTCCCGGATGAAGGCGTTGTCGCCCCGCACCGGGAAGTACGCGCCGTAGACGGCGAGTCCGAGGTCCACCACCGCGTCGTCGAGTCGGGTGCCGTCGCTGTTGCGGATCGCGTCGGCGCCCCAGAGGCGCGCGAGGCGCGCGGTCTCGTCGGCGAAGTCCTCTTCGCTGGGGATCGTGAAGCGTCCGGGGGTCCGGGGGGTCATGCGAGATGCTCCGTTCATTTGTCGGCCGCCGTCGAGACGCCCTGGAGGAGGCGCTTCTGCACGAGGGCGTAGAGGATCAGGGCGGGGACCATGACGATCACCATGCCCGCGTAGAGGCGGCCGTAGTCGGCGGCGGCCTTCTGCGCCGTGAAGAGGTTCAGCAGTCCGACCTGGATCGTCTTGTTCTCGCCCGGCATGAGGGTGAGGGAGATGATGAAGTCGTTCCAGAAGGACAGGAAGTTGAAGAGGATCGCCGTGTTGATGGCCGGCAGCGCCATCGGGATGATCACCGACACCATGATCCGCAGGCGCGACGCGCCGTCGAGCACCGCGGCCTCCTGGTACACGACCGGCACCGTGCGGAGGTAGGTCGCGAGCAGGTAGACGGTGAACGGGATCGATGTCGCCGCGTACACGACGGCGAGCATCACCGGGTTGTTGATGAAGAAGCCGCCCGGCAGCATCCCGCGCAGAGCGCGGTCCCACCCGATCAGCATCAGGAAGATCGGCACGACGATGTAGTTGACGTTGACGAAGAGGCCGCCGAGCAGCAGCGTCTCCAGGATCGCCTTGCCGCGGAAGTCGAACCGGGCGAGGGCGTAGGCCGCCGGGACCGAGATCACCAGGCACAGCACGAGGGCGAGCGAGACGACGAGGATCGACGTCAGGAAGTAGCGCCCCATCTCGGCGTCGATGAAAGCGTCGGCGAAGTTCTGCCAGAACGCCGTCTCCGGCAGGGTCCACGGGCTGCCGTAGAACTCGCCCTTCTGCTTGAGCGAGGCGACCAGCACCCAGACGACGGGGATCGCGATCGCGAGGGAGGCGGCCACCAGCACGACGGTGGTGAGCACCTTCCCGAGGCGCCGAGCACGACGGGCGTCGCCGCAGCGGGGGGAAGCGATGGTGAGAGCCATCAGAACTCCACATCCTCTCTCTTGGTGACGCGGTTGACGATCAGCGCGAGGGCGAAGGAGAACACGAAGATGACGACTCCGATGGCCATGCCGTAGCCGTAGGACGAGTTCGTGTAGGCCTGCTGGTACATGTAGCTGAGGAGCACCTCGGACGCGCCGTCCGGTCCGCCTCCGGTCATCGCCCGCACCAGCACGAAGCTGAGGTTGACGGAGCTGATGATGAAGAAGGTGAGGCTGGTGCGGATGCTCGGCCAGATCATCGGCAGGGTGACCTCGAGGAACTGCCGCACCGGGCTCGCTCCGTCGAGGGACGACGCCTCGTAGAGGTCCTCGGGCACGGCCGACATCGAGGCCATGTAGAGGACGAGGTAGTAGCCGACCGACTGCCAGACCATCGCGATCGCGATGCTGAACATCACGAGCGACTGATCGCCGAGCCAGACCGGGCCCTGACCGCCGCCGAGGAGGCCCAGGGCGGAGTTGAGCAACCCGTTGGACTGGTCGTAGACGGCCGAGAAGATCGCCGCGATCACGACGATCGACAGCACGCTGGGAACGTAGAGGACGAAGCGGTAGACGTTGCGGCCGGGCAGGTTCTGCCGGGTCATCACGGCGGCGAGCACCAGCGCGGAGCCCATCGTGACGATGGTCACGACCACGAGCATCAGCACGGTGTTCTGGAAGGCCCGGAGGAACGCGGGGTCGGAGGCCAGCAGCACGAAGTTCTCGAAGCCGATGAAGGTCGAGGTGTTCGAGAGGCTGCTCGTGCGGAAGAGCGACATGCGGAACACGTCGATCGTCGGCACGATCATGAAGAGGACGTACAGCAGGAACGCGGGGGCCAGGCAGGCGACGAGGAATCGCCGGAGCCCCTTCTGGTGCCCGGCCCGCCGGGGCGGCCGCCGCCGGGACCGGAGTCCCGGAACGGCGGCCGCGGTCTCGACGGACCCGCCCGCGTGCGTGGTCTGGGGGGTGACGGGCAGGACCGTCGAGCTCTCGGTCATCAGCTCGCAGCGCCCAGGCGGTTGCTGGCCTCGTTGAGCTCGGCCTGCCACTCGTCGACGCTCAGGTCGCCCGAGATGATCGAGTCGGCCGAGTTCAGCAGCGTCGTCTTGATGTCGACGCCCTCGACGGGCGCGGTGCTGGCGAATCCGCCGACCAGTGCCTTCGTGCCCTCGTCGGAGTAGACGGAGTAGAACTCCTTCGTGTCGCCGTCGAGCGAGTCGGCGAGGCCGGTGATCGGCTGGATCGCGTCGGAGGCGGCGAAGATCGCCGCGGCCTCGTCCGAGTAGAGGTACGCCATGAAGTCCTTCGCGGCGTCCTTGTTCTCGGCGGCGGCGGGGATCCACGCCGACTCGACGGACGTCGTGATGTAGCGCTCGCCTCCGGCCTCGACGGCGGGCAGCGGGGTCAGGCCCCAGGCGAAGCCGTCGGTGCGGGGCGCGTCGGCCATCTCGCCGACGATCCAGGTGCCGTTGGGCATGAACAGCGTGGTGCCGTCGAGGATCGACTGCTGGTTCTTGGTGAAGTCCTGCTGGTTGGCGTAGCCGACGGTGGTCGGGGCGGCGTAGGACAGCAGCTTCGCGGTGAGCTCGAGCGCCTCGCGGGCCTCGGGGGTCTCCCAGACGTCCTCCTTGTACGTCATGACGTCGGTGTAGAAGTCCTCTCCCCCGACGTCGGCCAGGAGCGAGAAGAAGTAGCCGTCGAGGTAGCCCGCCGTCGGGTAGGTGAAGAGCGACAGGCCCTCCGCCTTCGCCTTGTCGCCGAGCGCGAAGAGCTCGTCCCAGGTGGTCGGGACGGCCCAGCCCTTGGACTCCAGGAGGTTGGTGTCGTAGAAGAGGCCGGTCGGCGAGTAGTACATCGGCATCAGGTAGGTCTTGCCGTCGCCGTAGGGGTCGGTGTTGAGGTTGCCCACGACGCCGTCGACGAGCTTGTCGCCGACGGTCACGTCCTCGCCGGGGACCGTCGTCGTGAGCACGTCGGAGACGTCCTCGAGGGCCTTGTCCTTGATCAGCGTCTCGGTGAGGCCGGCCTGGCGGCCCTGGCCGAGCACGACCAGGTCGGGGTAGTCGCCCGCCTGGAGGTTCGGGGTCAGCTCGTCCTCGATGCTCTTGCTGGTCTGCACCTGGACGTCGATGTCCGGGTTGAGCTTCTCGTAGGCCGCGGCGACCTCGTCGTACATGTCGGCGCCGTAGCCGCCCTCGAGGGCGGCGATCTTCAGCACGCCGCCGGAGTCGCCACCGGAGGTGGATCCGGTGGTGCCGGCGCTGCAGCCGCTCAGGGCGATCGCGGAGGCGGCGACCAGGGCGGCGAGGCTCAGGGCTCGTTTCGTCATTGTCAGGTGTCCTTCTGTGCAGGGTGGGTGATTCGGGAGGGGAGAAGTCCGAGGGGACGGACAGGTGGGTCAGTAGAGGGCGAGCTGCTCGCGGAGCAGCTGAGCGCTCGCGCCCAGCAGCACCGCGTCCTCGCCCAGGCGGGAGGTGCGCAGGCGCACGTCGGGGCGGAAGCTGGAGCGGGTCCGGGAATGGACGGTGGCGGCCGCCGCCGAGAGGAGGGGCCCTCGACCAGCGCCGCCGGACCGGCGATCACGATCTCGGAGAGGTCGAGCAGTCCGACCACGGGGGCGAGGGCTGCTCCGATCCGTCCGCCGGCGGCGCCGAGGATCTCGGCGGTCCGGGCGGGATCGCGGGCGATCTGCTCCTCGAGGACGACGGCGGCCGCGTAGGTCTCGAGGCAGCCGTTCTTCCCGCAGGTGCACGGGCGACCGCCGTCCTCGACCACGACGTGGCCGATCTCGCCCGCGGCGCTGGAGCGCCCCGAGTAGACGCGACCCTCGATCAGCACACCGGCGCCGACTCCGCTCGAGATCTGGAGCAGCACGAGCGTGTCGTCGCCGCCGCCGTAGCGCTGCTCGGCGAGGGCCGAGCTGTCGGCGTCGTTCTGGACGACGACCGGCAGCCCGGAGGCCTTCTCGAGCAGTGCGCGGAGGGGGACGGAGCGCCAGCCGAGACGCGGCGCCTCGGCCACGGTCCCGTCGGGGAGGACCGTGCCCTGCGTGCCGACCGCGATGCCGACCACGACAGTGGCCGCCGATGCGACGACCTCGAGGGCCGCGGCGATCATGCGGTCCACCGACTCCGTGGGCGTGCCCAGTTCGCTGATGACGACCGCGCCGACCTCGCCGCGGAGATCGACGAGAGCGGCCCGCACATGGGTCGAGGAGGAGAGGTCGAGAGCCACGACGCAGCGCCCCGCGGCGACGACTCCCAGGACCGTGGCCGGCTTGCCGGGCCGGGAGCCGGGACGCTGGCCGATCTCCTCGACGATGCCGTCGTCGATGAGGTCGGCGATCAGGTCCGAGACCGTGACCTTGGTCAGCCCGGTCAGTCGACCGATGTCCGCGCGGGACAGGCCGTCCTGCGCGAACAGCGTGCGCAGCACCAGGCCTCGATTGTGGTGTCGCGTGTCGCGCTGGCTGGCCTTCCGGCCCTGCGACGCCGCGGAGGAGTCGTCGCGCTCGACGGGAGCGAGGGTGAGCTCGGTCATCATCTGGTGCTCCTCAGGTGTCGCAGGGCCGGTCGGCGGGTGGTGGCGGTGGTGCGGTCGGGTCGGCCTCAGCGGACGACGACGACCGTCTCGGCGCTCGTGGACGGCGCTGCGGTCGTCGTGCCCGAGTACGACGCGGTCAGCACGTGCCGGCCCTTCGACGACTTCGGCAGGGTGAAGACGACCTTGCCGTTGGTCGCGTTCACCTTCTTGACAGCGACCACGACACCCCGGTCGTACACGGTCACGGTGCCGCCCTTGGCAGTTGCTCCGTCCGCGGCGGACACGGTCACGCGGTAGGTGATCGTGCGAGCGTGCACCGCCGCGATCCCCTTCGTCGTCGTGGCGCTCGCGGTGGTGCCGGCCGCCACCGTCACCGGCGCGCTGGTCGCGGACCCGCTGGTGAACCCGGGCTTGGACGCCTTCACCACGACCGTGATCGACTGGCCGGCATCCGCCTTCAGGAGGCGGTAGGAGGACTTCGTCGCGGAGGGGATCGCCGTTCCGTTGCGCTGCCAGGAATAGGAGAGCGTGACGCCCGCCTCGCTCCAGGTGCCGGCGCTCGCCCGGAGGATCGAGCCGACCTTGGCGGTGCCGGTGATCGCGGGGGCGATCACCGAGATGATCCCCTGCTGCACGGGCGGGGTGTAGGCCGTGGTCGCCGCGGTCAGCTCGCTCGTCGCGGTCTGCACCTTGGCGGGCGTGACGGTCGAATTGCCCGTTCCGGTGACGGTGCGGTTGGCGGAGTCGAGGACGGCCTGGGCCTCGTCGATCTCGGTCTTCAGCACGGAGTACTCGGGAGTGGCGGCGACCGGGATCGCGCGGGCGCGGGTCAGCGCGGCCTCGAGCTCGGTCGTGTCGACGATGGTCAGGTCGACGTCGCGGGTGGCGCCGGAGGCGAACTCGAAGCGCAGTCCCGACTCGCCGACGATGCGGCTCGAGAGGAAGGAGCTCGAGAGGTCGATCCGGGTGCTGCCGTCGGTCGTCGTAGCGGTGTAGTCGGTGCCCTGGGTCAGGCTGCCGAGCACGTTGCCCTCGGGTCCGACGTACCGGACGGTCGAGAGGGTGTCGCCGTCGAGCGCGATGTCGTAGGACACCGTGTTTCCGGGCAGCGACGCCGCGGAGGCGTTCGTGTCGTAGGCGCCGGCGGCGGGGGTGACCTGCGGGTCGGCCGAGACCGGGGTGGTCGGGCCGAAGACGCGGATCTCGGTCATCGAGGGCGAGTACTGCTCCCCCGCGACCTTCGCCGTGATGGAGACGCGGAGCTTGCTGGAGGTGACGTCGCCGAATCCGGTGATCGTCTTCGAGGAGCCGACTCCGTCGGTGCGCGAGGCGAAGGTGCTCCACGACGAGGTCGCCGCGTCCCACTTCTGCAGGTCGTAGTCCTGGATGCGCGGACCGGTGCCCGAGTCGAGGAACTCCGAGAGCTGCACCTCGGAGAAGACGACGTCCTTGCCGAAGTCGAGGTCCACCGTCAGCGGGTAGGTCGCGTCGTCGGCGGCCGCCCAGCGGGTGGTGGCGTCGCCGTCGACGAGCTTGGACGCGTTGAGCGAGAAGTTCTGGTGCGGGTGGGTGGAGCTCGCGGTCGCCGTGGAGCCGATCGCGAGGTTCGTCCGGGTGTCGATGCCGTCGTCCTCGATCGGGTCGGTGTCGACGGGGTTCGCGACCTGAGCGCCGATCCGCTTCTCCTGGATGCCGATGTCCATGCCGGCGCCGTAGTAGAGGTCGGTGCCGAAGAAGTCCTTCTGCCCGACGTGGACGTTGTAGCGTCCCGCGTCGATCAGCGGCGAGGTGTCGGCGACCTGGAACTTCGCGGCTGACGTGAGGATGTTCTCCACTCCCGCACGCGTCGAGTAGGACGAGACGGGCGAGACGAACTGCGGATCGGCCGTCACCTTGCCCGCGTCGGCGGGCTCCTGCGGCGAGTGCGTCCCGGAGGCCTCGAACATGGCGTTGTTCGAGAAGCGGGCGTTGTCGAGAGCGCCGGGCTTCCGGAACCACGTCGTGGGAGTCGTCGTCGACGTGTTGTAAAAGACGTTGTTGAGGAAGTAGACGGGGCTCTTGAAGACCTCGTCGTGGACCTGATGCAGCTGCGCTCCGTCGTAGACGAAGACGTTGTTGGTGAAGTAGGTCGGCGAGTAGTTCGTCGAGAGCATGTTCTTCACGAGAACGCCGTTGTCGTTGACGCTCAGGTTGTACCGCGCGACGGAGTTCGAGCTGTTGCCCATGTAGGACATCCACCCGCCCTTGTTGTCGTGCGAGTAGTTGTACTCGTAGGTCACGTCGAAGTTGGTGAACTCGAGGTCCCAGGGAGTCGCGTCGTACTCGTTCGCGGGTCCGTCGTAGACCTCGTTGTAGCGCATCACCGAATCGGCGCCCGCCCAGAGGTAGAGACCGGCCGAGACCTGGTTGTAGCGGCGGAGGAAGCCGTTGACCTCGTTGTACTCGACGACCATGTCCTTGGTGTTCGCGAGCTGGATCGCGCCCTGACCGGTGTCGGCGGCGTAGTTGTGGCCGATGTAGACGTTGCGGCTGTAGAGGTCCCGGTCGCGGACCCAGGCCTGCTCCCACCCCTCGTGGTACTTCCCGGTCGAATCGGTCTGGCCCTGGGCGTCGCCGAACCAGTTGAACGCGAACTGCACGGCGTGCAGCTCCACCTTGGTGAAGGTGTTGTCCTCGATGCGGACGTCCTGGAAGTGGTGGCCGCCCGTGCCGTACTCCGTGTACTGCTTCGAGCCGAAGACCTGGAAGTTGATGCCGCCGTAGTGGATCCGCTGCCAGGTGCTCGGGCCGTCGATGTCGTGGATGTCGAGCCCTGAGATGCGGAAGTAGTCCATCACCGAGTCGTCGCCCGTGAGCTTGTCGGCGTTGATCGAGATGCTGACACCGTCTCGGACGATGGATCCGGTGGTGATGTCGGTCGCGAAGTCGTCGTCGTTGCTGATCGAGAGGTCGTGGATCTCCCAGTACTGCTGGTTGCGCAGGCTGATCGCGCCGGTCAGGCCGACGGTCTCGGGGTTCTTGGTCTGAGTGCCGGGGAGGAAGGGGCTGGCGACCCGGCCATCGGTGGCGATGGACGGCTTCGTCGCGGAGTCGCCGTAGGCGTCGATCACGATCGGGCGGCCTGCGGAGCCGGAGCCCTGGGGCAGCAGCTGCTGGCCGTTCCAGGTCTCGCCCGCCTTGAGGAGGATCCGGTCACCGGCGGAGTACGTCATCGTGCTGGCCTTGGTGAGCGACTTCCACGCGGTGGTGCGCGAGGTACCCGCGGCGGCGTCATCGCCGGCGGTCGCGTCGAGGAAGTAGTCGGTGCCGCCGAGGCTGTTGGCGGTGTTGCCCGCCCAGCCCGTCGAGGGCTCCGCGGCGGTCGCCGCGGGTGCGCCGGCGAGGCAGCCCAGGGCTACCAGCGCGGCGGTGCCGAGGGCGGCGAGGGAGAGCGGGAGCCGCCTCGTCGCTCCGGAGTGTCGGGTCATCATCTAGTCCTTCGGTTCGATCGTCGAGAGGAGCGCTTCGTCCGTGTCGGGCGAGGCGGTGGAGACGAGGTCGTCGAGGTAGCCGTCGAGACGGTCCGAGACGACCACCGACCGGATGCGGTCGGCGTAGAGCTCGAACGCGGCGTCGGAGTCGACCGACGACGAGACGAGCTGGAACAGGTGGACGGCACCGTCGGCGACGACGGGGGCGGAAGTCGCTCCCGCCTCGAGGCCCTGGACCGAGGCGAGCGCCTCGGCTGCGGGTGAGCCGGCCGGGAGATCGGTGGCGCCGTCGATCGTCGAGTCCGTGGCAGTCGCTCGGCAGGCGGACTCGACGGCGCCGAGCGACGGCGGTGCGACGGCGAGCGCCGCGGCGCAGCCGGTGTCCTCGGCCGCGGTGGCGGGGAGGCTCAGCGAACGGATGCTCCACGTGCTCGCTTTCGCCGCCCAGTCGGCCGCGTTCGCGTCGTAGTAGGCGCGGACGTCGGCGTCCGTCACATGCAGCGGTCCGCCGTCCTCCGCAAGCAGATCGGTGAGCTCGGTGCGCAGCAGCGTGATCGTCCGGGAGTAGTACTCCGGCGCCGAGAACTCGGTGGTCCCGTAGACGATCTCACCGGCGGCCAGTGCGGCGGCGCGGGAGTCGTTCTCCTCCTCCAAGGAGCGGAGGAAGCCGTCGAAGTCGTCGAAGTCGATCAGTCCGTGGGCACGGGCGAGGCCGAACAGCTGCGCATCGCGGAGGGACTGCTCGAGTGCGCGCTTTCGCAGCTCGGCGTCCGCCTCGGCGGCGGGAACGGTGCCGGCCCGGACGGCGTTCGACACGGAGTCGTCAAGTAGCCCCATCTGGAATCGGATCTCATCGGCCGAGATCGCACGGTCGCCGACGACGGAGACGGGACGGTCGGCGTGGTCCACGGCGAGGACGACGACTCCGGAGGCGAGGGCGGCCAGACAGAGCACGCCGGCGGTGATCAGAGCGCCGCGACGACGGGATCGGGGGTGATGCGGGTTCGGCACGTGCTCTCCTCTCGGTCGACGGCGACGATTCGATTTCGAAAGTATGTGGAACTAACTAACCCCGGCGCAAGAGCGTGGCGCCGTTTCGATGTAACCGTCTTGTTACGGATTGATCCGATGAATGATCCCCTTCTGTTGCCTAAGTTCGGATCCGGGAACCATGAACCCGATCTGCTGTCTGCTATGGTCCGATGAATACCTCGGCCGGGCGAGGTCGTCGAACGGAGCCGATGTGCACGGGATCACTCTCCTCGGTCGCGCCGGTGACGCGTTCGAGGCGTCCGTCGAGGCGCAGGAGGCCGGGGTAGTGGGCCGCTGGCTGCCCCTGCCGGCCTTGGAGCAGGCGCTCCTGCACTCACCCGTGTGCACCGATGGATCCGTCGACGCCGTACTCGTCCCCGCCGATCTCCTGCCGAGCCTCGCCGCCGCCGGAGCGATCCGCCCGCTCGACGACCTCGCGGCGCGCTCTCCCCTCCCGGGCGGGAGCACGGATCGGTCGGGCGCGTTCGACGCCTCCCTCGTCTTCGACACCGGCGGCGGTGCCCGCCTCTGGGGCTCGGCCTTCCACTGCGGACCGCAGCTCGTCCTCTACCGACGGGACCTCTACGAGGACCCCCGGGAACGCGAGCGCTTCGCCGCGGCTCACGGTCGCCCCCTTCTCCCCCGTCGACCTGGGCGGACATCGACGATCACGCCGTCTGGTTCACCCGACCCGGAGAGGGCCTGTACGGCACGGTGCTCGCCGGCGCCCCGGACGGGCACAGCAACGTCTACGACCTCGTCCTCCGGATGCGACTGGCCGGCGGTGACGTGCTCACCGCGGACGGCCGCTCGAACGGGTTCGAGGACGAGGCGGGGGCTGCGGCCCTGCAGAGCCTGCGCCGCAGCTTCGACACGGTGGTCGACCCGGCGGCCAGGAACTGGGACTCGGTGCGCTCGGGGCGGGCGTTCGCCGAGGGCCGCGTCGCCCTGATGGTCAACTGGGCGGGCTATGCGGCTCTGGGTGACGAGCGCATCGGCGCCGTCGCGGTGCCGGGTGTCGAGACGGTCAACGCTTTCTGGGCCCTGGCGATCACCGCCGGGTCCTCGAGGCCCCAGGCCGCCTGGCGCTTCCTCCAGCAGTGCGCCACTGCCGCAGGAGACCGCGCCACGACGGTCGCGGGATCCACGGGGGTCCGACGCAGCACGTGGTGCCACCCCGTTCTCCTGCAGAAGAATCCCGCACTCCGTGTCTTCGAGCAGGCGTACCGCCGCTCCCGTCCGCTTCCCGTCCACCCGCGACTGCCAGAACTGACCGCTGTGCTCGGCCGTCTGGTGCAGAGCGTCGTGCACGACGGAACGGACACCGCGACCTCGGTGGAGCGCGCAGCCCGAGCGGTGGACCGGATCGTCGGTGCCGCGGAGAGCACGACCGGGCAGACCCCAGGGAGAACAGCATGAGAAGCAGCGTCACGGCGCTCCGAGCGGGCGCACTCGCGTTCGGCGGAGCGCAGATCGGCAATCTGTACCGCGAGACGACCGAGGAGGAGGCGTCGACCGCCGTCGCCCGCGCCCTCGAGTGCGGCATCCGGATGTACGACACGGCACCGCACTACGGCCTCGGCCTCTCGGAGCGACGACTGGGCGCCGCGCTCGCGGGAGCGGACCGCGACTCGATCGTCGTGTCGAGCAAGGTCGGCCGGCTCCTCGAGCCCGCCGACGCCCCCGAGGACGCAGTCGACGACGAGGGCTTCGTCGTCCCTGCGACCCTGCGACGGCGGCTCGACTACTCACGTGACGGCGTCCTGCGCTCGATCGAGGCGAGCCTCGAGCGCCTCGGGCTCGACCGGCTCGACATCGTCTACGTGCACGACCCCGACGACCACGCCGAGCAGACCCTCGACTCCGCCCTTCCCGCGCTGATCGAGCTGCGCGAGCAGGGAGTGATCGGCGCCGTCGGGGTCGGGATGAACCAGTCGGCCGCTCCCGCCCGCTTCGTCCGCGAGAGCGACCTCGACCTGGTCATGCTCGCCGGCCGGTACACGCTTCTCGATCAGGGGGCTCTGCACGATCTGCTCCCCGTGGCGCTCGAGCGGGGCGTCGGCATCGTCGCGGCCGGCGTCTACAACTCCGGGCTGCTCTCGCGCCGACGTCCGGCGGTGGATGCCCGGTTCGACTACGCCCCGGCCCCCGCCGCGATGATCGCGCGGGCGACCGCGATCGCCGAGGTCTGCGAGCGGCACGGATCGACGCTGCCGGACGCCGCCGCCGCCTTCCCCCTGACCCACCCCGCCGTCGCCTCGGTCGTCCTCGGCATGCGCACGGCCGAGCAGGTCTCCTCCAACGTCGCCCGCTTCCGGGCCGCTCCCCCGGCCGCCCTCTGGACCGAGCTCCTCGAGCTCGGTCTGCTCGAGAGCGGGACCCCGATCAGGGACCTCTCGGGTCCCGACTCCGAAAGGCTCTCCTCATGACCCGGATCACGGCCGTGACCGTCACCGACCTCCGCTTCCCGACCTCGCTCAGCGCCGACGGTTCGGACGCGATGAACAAGGATGCGGACTACTCCGCCGCCTACGTGCGCCTCGACACCGACGACCCCGCGCTCAGCGGGTACGGGTTCACCTTCACGATCGGGCGCGGCAACGAGCTCTGCGTGCTCGCGGCACGCCTGCGCGGCGCCGCTCTCGTGGGCCGCGACGTCGAGGAGATCGTCTCCGATCTCGGCGGCCTCTACCGCGAGCTGCAGTCCGACTCGCAGGTCCGCTGGCTGGGACCGGACAAGGGCGTCGTGCACCTCGCCCTGGCCGCGGTGATGAACGCGGTCTGGGACCTCGCGGCCCGCCGCGCAGGGAAGCCCCTCTGGCGCCTGCTCGCCGAGATGTCGCCCGAGGAACTGGTGGCTGTCGCCGACCTGCGCTACCTGTCCGACGCGCTGACGAAGGACGAGGCGCTCGCGATCCTCGCCGAGAAGCAGCCGACGCGGAGCGCGCGGATCGCCGAGCTCGAAGGCTCCGGCTACCCCTGCTACACCACGAGCGCCGGCTGGCTCGGCTACTCGGACGAGAAGCTGCGGCGCCTCTGCCAGGAGGCCGTCGATGCCGGGTACCGGCACGTGAAGCTGAAGGTCGGCGGCTCGCTCGAGGACGACGTGCGCCGCCTGGGCATCGCGCGGGACGTGATCGGCTGGGACGTCGCCCTGATGATCGATGCGAACCAGGTCTGGGACGTGCCCGAGGCGATCGAGCACACGAAGGCGCTCGCGCAGTTCCGCCCCCTCTGGATCGAGGAGCCCACCAGCCCGGACGACGTGCTCGGCCATGCCGCTGTGCGCGCGGCGGTCGCGCCGATCGGCGTCGCGACAGGAGAGCACGGGATGAACCGGGTGCTCTTCAAGCAGATGTTCCAGGCCGAGGCGATCGACTACTGCCAGCTCGATTCCGCGAGACTGGGCAGCGTGAACGAGATCCTCGCCGTCTATTTGATGGCGCAGAAGTTCGATGTGCCGGTGTGCCCGCATGCGGGCGGGGTCGGACTCTGCGAGCTCGTGCAGCACCTCTCGGTGTTCGACTACGTCGCGGTGTCCGGATCGCTCGACGGCCGGGTCACGGAGTTCGTCGACCACCTGCACGAGCACTTCGTCGATCCGTGCGTCGTGCGCGACGGCGCCTACGTCGTGCCCTCTCAGCCCGGCTATTCCGCCCAGATCCACGAGTCGACGATCGAGGAGTTCCGCTTCCCGGACGGGTCGTACTGGGCCACCGCCTCGAGCGCCGCGGTCTGACCCTGTGATCGTCGACGCGCACCTGCACGTCTGGGACCCGGTCCGGCACCGCTACGCCTGGCTGGGTCCGCAGCACGCTCCGATCGACCGCGTGGTCACGGCGCAGGAGGCCCTCGGCGTCCTGCGGTCCGAGGGAGTGCACCGCGCGGTGCTGGTGCAGGCGGCCGATACCGCAGAGGACACCGACGCCATGCTGGCCGCGGCGCGCGAGCACCCGGAGCTGGTCGGAGTGGTCGCGCACCTCCCCCTCGAGGACCCGGACCGCACCGCTCAGCGTCTCGAGGAGCTGAGCGGGGAGCCGCTGGTCGTGGGAGTGCGCGTGCTCGTGCACGACCGCGCCGACTCCGACTGGCTCCTCCGCCCGTCCGTCCGCGCCAGCCTGGACCTGGTGGAGCGGGCAGGGCTGACGCTGGATGTGCCGGCCGTGCTGCCCCGGCATCTGGCTCTCGTGCCCGAGCTCGTCGAGCGCCACCCCTCCCTCCGCATCGTCATCGACCACCTGGGCAAGCCGCCCGTCGGCGCGCTCGGGCCGTGGCGGGAGGGCGAGTGGGAAGCGGCGCTGAGAAGGATGTCTCCGCTGCCCACCGTCACCGCGAAGCTCTCGGGCTTCCAATCGCTGCGCGCGGACGCCTCGGAGTGGAGTGTCGAGGAACTGCGACCCGTCGTCGGCGCCGCACTCGAGTCACTCGGGCCGGAGCGGCTGATGTTCGGCGGTGACTGGCCGGTGTGCGAGCTCGCCGGCGGCTACGGCAGGGCACTCTCGGCCGTGCAGCATCTCGTCGCCGGACTCGCGGACGACGAGCGTCACGCGGTGCTCGCAGGGACCGCGACCCGCGTCTACGGTCTGGACGGATCCTCGACGGTGCGCGAGGCCGCGAACTCCTGCACGTCGTAGAGGTGCACGTTCATCGCGGTTCGCGCGCGGTCGGGATCACCGGTCTCCAGCGCGTCGACGATCGCGGTGTGCTGCTGGAAGGTCCTCGCGATGGCCCCCTCCTCGGAGACCGAGCGCCAGAGGCGGGTGCGGAGCGTCCGGCTCGAGAGCGCCTGGATCAGTGCCTCGAGCACCGGGTTCCCCGCCGCGCGGGCGATGGCCGTGTGCAGGGCGATGTCCGCCTCGAGCATCCGCTCGTGATCCTCCTCGCTCGGGTCCTCGAGCAGAGGCGCGATGAGGGCGAGGATCTCCCGCAGGCCGGCGATCCCCTCGGCATCGAACGATCGGGCGGCGATCGCAGCGGCCTCCGCTTCGAGGACCCGACGCACCGAGGCGATGTGCGCGCTCTGCCCATCGGCCTGCATGTCGATGACGAAGCCCATCGGCGCGATCAGGAGAGACGCATCCAGAGCGGTCACGTAGGTCCCGTCCCCCTGCCGGGTCTCGAGGACTCCCATGAGAGCCAGTGCACGGACACCCTCCCGCAGCGACCCCCGCGAGACGCCGAGCTCCGCGGCGAGCTCCTTCTCGATGGGGAGGCGGTCACCGGGGCGCAGCGCGCCGCGGACGACGAGCTCGCGGATCCCGTGCACCACGACGTCGGTCTGCGAGCGGACGGCCGGGTCGCGAATCTCGGAGTGCGGCATGACCCGATGGTAGCCGTGCCGATCGGAGCCCACTCCTTTCATCGGATGTATCAGCGCAAGAGCCCGGCTTCCACCTTTTTTCAGCCTCTTCACGCCCCTTAACGTCTGATGTAAGCTCGCTGCGACCCTGTCACGGCGAGAAGAGGACACGATGCACATCCAACGATCAGGCGTTCGAGGCGAGGAGCGTCCACTCGTCGTCGAGAAGGGCGTCTCCTACGACCTCAGCAGTCTTACCGCGGACATCGACGGCCCCTTCCTCGCGTCGAGCGGCCTCGACCGCGTCCGCGACGCCCTCGCGAACGGAAGCCTCCCGCGGGTCGACGCCGAGAGCGCGCGGGTCGGTGCGCCGATCGCACGACCGGGCAAGATCGTCTGCATCGGGCTGAACTACCGGGACCACGCCGCCGAGACCGGCGCCGCCGTGCCCGACGAGCCCGTGGTCTTCTTCAAGGACCCGTCGACGATCGTCGGACCGTTCGACGAGGTGCTCATCCCGGTCGATTCCGTGAAGACCGACTGGGAGGTGGAGCTGGGCGTCGTCATCGGCGCCGAGGCCCGCTACCTCGCCTCACCGGAGGAGGCCCGGGCCTGCATCGCCGGCTACGTCCTCTCGCACGACGTCTCCGAGCGCGAGTTCCAGCTCGAGCGCGGCGGCCAGTGGGACAAGGGCAAGAGCTGCGAGACCTTCAACCCGCTCGGCCCGTCGTTCGTACCTGCCGAGGAGGTCGACACCTCCGACCTGCGGCTCACCCTCTCGGTGAACGGCGTCGCACGGCAGAACGGGACGACCGCCGACATGGTCTTCGACCCCGCCTTCATCGTCTGGTACCTCAGCCGCTTCATGGTGCTGCACCCGGGCGATCTGGTGAACACCGGCACCCCGGCCGGCGTGGCCCTCGGCCTGCCCGGCACCCCGTACCTGCGCGCGGGCGACGTCGTCCGCCTCTCGATCGAGGGCCTCGGCGAGGCCGAGCAGACGTTCGCGCAGGCGGAGGAGCGATGACCGCCGCGTCCGGGGTCGAGGGCCTCGTCGCGATCGTCACGGGCGGAGCCTCTGGTATCGGCGCCGAGTGCGCGGCCCTGCTCGCCGACCGCGGCGCGCAGGTCGCCGTCCTCGACCGGAGCATCGAGGGTGTACCCGCGGACCTGCTCGGGGTGCCGTGCGACGTGACCGACCGCGACTCCGTCGATGCGGCGGTGTCCACCGTGCTCGAGCGCTTCGGTCGCCTCGACGTCGTCGTGAACAACGCCGGCATCGGAGCGGTGGGCACGATCGAGGAGAGCACCGAGGAGACCTGGCGAACCGTACTGGACGTCAACGTGATCGGCATCGCGCGCATGAGTGCGGCGGCTCTGCCCGCGCTCCGCGACTCCGGAGCCGCGTCGATCGTCAACCTCTGCTCCGTCGCCGCCACCAGCGGACTCCCCCAGCGCGCCGTCTATTCCGCATCCAAGGGCGCCGTGCACGCCCTGACCCTCGCGATGGCGACCGATCACGTCGCCGACGGGGTCCGCGTGAACTGCGTGAACCCCGGCACCGTCCACACCGGCTTCGTCGAGAAGAACCTGCGCGCGTTCGCGGATCCCGAGGCCGAGCTGGACGCGCTGAACCGCCGCCAGCCGATCGGGCGCATGATCACCGTTCGCGAGGTCGCCGAAGCGGTCCTCTTCCTGGCCGGCCGCACCGCCTCCTCCATCACCGGCACCGCGCTGGCCGTCGACGGCGGGATGGACACGCTGCGCGTCCGGCGCTGACCCCTCGCCCTTGGTCGAGGGCTCCCGTCAGGCCGCGACGCGCCGCCCCGCGGTGAACCGCACCGCGACCGTCACCACGAGCACCACGCCCGCTGCGGCGAGCGCCGCGATCCCCGCCGGCACCGACACCAGCTCCCCGCCGAACCGCCCCACGGCCACCCACACCAGCCCCCAGCACAGCGAGAGCATCGGGGCGAGGCGACCGCGGCCGGCCACGGTGAGCGCCACTCCGATCAGCGCGGCGACGGCCAGCACGACGACCGCCCACGCCGAGGCGCTGGGACCGTCGGCGCTGCCGACTCCTGCGCCCACGAGCGCCGCCGTGACGTTGGCGACGGTCGCCACGCAGACCCAGCCGAGGTAGAGGCCGAACGTGCCGTCGGTGACGACCGCGTCCACGACCCCCGCGGTGCGCGTCGTGCGCAGCAGCACGAAGATCCGGGCGAGGACCGCGAGCAGCAGGACGATCACCACGACGCTCAGCGCGAGCAGTCCGGCCTGCACGACCAGGATCCACGCGGCGTTCAGCAGCAGGCTCGCGGCGGCCCAGTAGCCGAGTCGGCGATGGCGGATCCTCGCGGCCTGCGAGGGGAGGAACTGCCAGATCGCGTAGGCGATCAGCCCCGTGTAGATCACGCTCCAGATCGCGAAGGCGGGTCCGTCCGGAGCGACGGGCGTCGAGGAGGCGCTCAGGGCGCCGCCCGCGGCGTCGGCGATCTGCGTCCCGCCGGCGGCACCGGAGCCGAGGAACGAGCCGACGAGCGCGAGCCCGGCGCTCACGGCGACGATCGACTGCCGGATCCGGTCGGCGCGGGTCGGGGGCTTCTGCAGGGGTCATGTCGCTCCTCAATCGATCAGCTGGCTGACTAATGAGCGTAGCGCGCTCCTCCCGGTGCCCGACGCGCCTCCCGGGAAGGTTCCAGGCCGCTCAGCCCTCGGCCAGAACCCACGGGAACGCGGTCGAGGTCGAGCGGGCCCCTGGCGCGCCTTCGACCGGTTCGCCTCGTCGAGATCGCCCAGGAGGTCCTCCGACTCGCGGACCAGCGCCGCGAACGCCGCGGTGTCGAGCCACTCCGGCCGCATCGCGAACAGGAGGTCCTCGGTCGCGGTGTTCCCGCTGGCACCCGGAGCGAAGGGGCAGCCGCCGAGGCCGCCGAGCGCTCCGTCGACGACCGACGCGCCGGCCTGCACCGCGGTCAGCGCGTTGACGACTCCCGAGCCCCAGGTGTCGTGCCCGTGGAAGACGATCTCGCGCGGGGGCGTCTCGGCGACGACCCGCGAGACGAGCGACGCGACCTGGCCGGGGTGCGCCTGTCCGAGCGTGTCGCAGATGACGATGTCCTCCGCACCCTCGGCCCGGGCGTCGTTCGCGATCGCGAGCACCCGCTCCTCCGGTACCTCGCCCTCGAACGGGCAGGTGAAGGACGTGGCGATGCAGAGCTGGATGCGCCCGCCGACTCCGTGGGCGAGCGCGACGGCGTCCGGCATGGCGTCCAGGCTCGCCTCGGTGGGGCGGCCGATGTTCGCCCGGTTGTGCGAGTCCGAGGCCGAGAAGCAGTACTGGAAGTTGCGGGCCCCGGCGGCCGCGGCCTTCTCGATGTGCCGCGGAGTGGCGACCCACACCCAGCTCCTCCTCGAGCTCCTCGGGGGTCAGCGCCTCGATCACCTCGAGCGTGTTCGCCATCGGAGGCACCACGTCACCGCGGGCCATCGAGCCGATCTCGAGCTCGGGCACCCCCGCGGCGAAGAGCGAGCGGGCGAGCCGCACTTTGCGCTCGGTCGAGAGCATCCGCCCCGTGAGCTGCAGTCCGTCGCGGAGGGTCACGTCGCGCAGGCGGGCGGTCATCGCTCGTCCCCCGCTCCGGAAGTGCGGGTGGTGGTGGCGCCCTGCAGCATGGCCAGGACCTCCTCGGTGTCGTGCCCCAGCGCGGGGGCGAGTGTGCGGAGGGGGAGCGACCGGCCGCCGAGCACGGGGACGACGCCGGGGAACCCGACGCCCTCGATCACGCCCGACCCGGTCTCGACGTCGAACTTCTGGATCATGTCGCGAGCCGCGTACTGCTCGCTCGAGCTGATGTCGGCCGCCGTGTAGATCGGGCCGGAGGGGACGCCGCTCTCGTCGAGGATCGCGAGGGCCTCGGCGGAGGTCCGCGTCGCGGTCCATGCGCCGATCGCGGCGTCGAGCTCGTCGCGGCGCTGCCAGCGCAGGTCGTTGGTCGCCAGGCCCTCGTCGGCGGCCAGGTCCTCGCGGCCGATGATCTCCATGAAGCGCTGGAAGATGGCGTCGCCGTTGCCCGCGATGACGATGCTCGACCCGTCGGAGCACGAGTAGGCGTTGGTCGGCGCGATGCCCTCCATCCGCCCGCCGACGCGCTCGCGGACGATGCCGTGCGCCTGGTAGTCCGGGATCAGCGACTCCATCATCGAGAACATCGCCTCGTTGAGCGCCACATCGATCACGCGCTCCTCGAGCGGAGCGGGTCCGAGCCCGGCCGCCCGCCGGGTCTGCCGCTGGAACAGCGCCATCATCACTCCGTAGCCGGCGTAGAGCCCCGCGATGGAGTCGCCGATCGAGACGCCGACGCGGACGGGCGGACGATCAGGATCGCCCACGAGCTCGCGGAAACCGCCCATCGCCTCCGCGACCGCCGCGAACCCGGGGCGCTCGGAGAGGGCCCGGTCTGCCCGAACGCCGAGATCCGCCCGATCACGATGTCGGGGTTCGCCTCGTTCAGCACGTCCGGCCCGATGCCCCACTTCTCGATCGTCCCCGGACGGAAGTTCTCGAGCACGACGTCGCACTCGGCGGCCAGGCGGCGCACGGCGTCGCGCCCCTCCTCGGTGCGGAGATCGAGCGTGATCGACTTCTTGTTGCGGTTGACGGCGTGGAAGAGCATCGACGTCGTCGACCCGGGATGCAGACGCCACTTGCGCAGCTCGTCTCCGGTGCCGGGCCGCTCGACCTTGATCACCTCGGCCCCGAAGTCGGCCAGCAGGCGGCCCGCAGTGGGGGCCGCGATGAAGTTGCCGAGCTCGAGCACGCGGAGCCCGTCGAGCGGGGCGATGCGGGGTGCGGGGGTCATGATCCGCCTTCCGGTCGGGTCGGACGAGGACGGGCGCGCCGCCCGCTGCGGAGCGGACGTCGATCGCGCACCACTCCGAGTGTGCCCTGTTCCGAGCGCCCCAGGGAGGCGGGAGTCCACCCCCTCCTGGCTGTCGGAGGCCGGACGTACACTGACGGGACACCATGCGCAGACACAGCTCGGCCCCGCGTCCCCAGTGGCGCGCCCGCCTCGACGAGGTCGGCTTCAGCTTCTACGACCTCCCCTCGGAAGGCGGTCGGCCCTACTGGAACGAGCTCGCGGCCTACAGCTTCGCCCCCGCCGAGATCGACCTGCTCGAGGGCGTGACGAAGGAGCTGTTCGACCTCTGCATGGAGGCGTGCGAGAAGATCGTGCGCACCGGCCGCTTCGCGGAGTTCGGCATCCCCGAGCGCTTCCACGAACTCGTCCGCACCTCCTGGGACGAGGACGACCCCACCGTCTACGGGCGCTTCGACCTCGCCTACGACGACCGCGGCGCGGTGAAGCTGCTCGAGTTCAACGCCGACACCCCGACCTCGCTCGTCGAGACGGCCGCGGCGCAGTGGCAGTGGCTGATCGACGTGCACGGCCCGGACGCCGACCAGTTCAACAGCCTGCACGAGCAGCTCGTCGAGCAGTGGCGCCACCTCCGGCTCGAGCGCTGGACGCTGGACGAGGGCGCCCGGCTGCACCTCGCGTCGCTGCGGGACTCCGGCGACGGCGAGCTGATCGTCGAGGATGCGGACACCGTCGCCTACATGGCCGAGACGGCGGCGCAGGCGGGCTTCGACCCCAAGCTGATCTTCGTCGAGGACATCCGCTACGAACTCGACGGCACCGGCTTCGTCGATGCCGACGGCGAGCCGATCCGGTGCATCTTCAAGCTGTACCCGTGGGAGTGGATGCTCGGCGAGCAGTTCGGCGGGCTCCTGCTCGACCGGCGCGAGCGCACCCGCTGGGTCGAGCCCGCGTGGAAGCTCCTGCTCAGCAACAAGCAGCTGCTCGTGGTGCTCTGGGAGATGTTCCGCGGGCACCCCAACCTGCTCCCCGCCTCCGTCGAGCCGCTCGTCGGCACCGCCCAGGTGCGCAAGCCGCGGCTGGGCCGCGAGGGGGCGAACGTCACCGTCCTCGACGCCGACGGCTCGGTGGTCGCCGAGAACGGCGGCGCCTACGGCGAGGAGGGCTTCATCCACCAGGCCCGCGCCGAGCTCGCCCGCATCGACGGGAAGACGGTCGTGATCGGCAGCTGGATCGTCGGCGAGACCCCGGCCGGCATCGACGTCCGCGAGACGAGCGGACCCATCACGGGCGACCTCGCCGAGTTCGTGCCGCACTACATCGAGGGCGGGCGCACGGACCCCGTCTTCGGCAGCCCCCGGGAGCAGGCCCGCCCCCACGACGCCCGCGACGCCCGCGACGCCCGCCCGCAGGACGAGGAGACCCGATGACCGACCCCGAGGACCGTCCTCGCGACGCCCGCCCCGACGGCGACGACGCCGCCGGCACCACCCGCACCGACCGCCGCCGCTCGGGCGATGTCGGCATCAGCGGCATCGCCTCCAAGCGCCGCGGCCTCATCATCGGCGGGGTCGTCGCGGTCGGGGCGATCGGCCTGGCCGTCGCGCTGAGCGCCGGCGATCCGTCGACGGACGGAGTCGTCACCACCGGCGCCGACGGCGAGGACTACGTGATCCCCGAGAACGCCGAGCGACCCGTCTACGCGAGCCGCGAGGACTGCCTGGCGGACGTCCGCGAGCAGATCGCGAAGCTGCAGGCCGAGGGCGAGACGGTCGCCGACGATCCGGAGCAGCTCTGCGAGGCGACCGACGAGTACCGCGGCCACTACGCGGGCGGCTTCTGGCTCGGTCCGCTCATCTTCGCGTCCTCGCGCTGGAACTCGACGCGCGCGACCAGCTGGGCGCCCGTGACCAGCGGAGGGTTCGCCGCCCGCGGGGCGACTCAGCCCGACGTCGTGCAGAGGGCCCCCGCCGGCGCGACCGTCGGCTCGAAGCAGACGCTCTCGGGCGGCTTCGGCTCGACCGGCAAGTCGGGCTTCGGCTCGAGCGTCGGCGGCTGACGCCGCGCGTCGGCCTGTTCCGAGCCCCGGGACTCAGGCCCGCGCACTCCGGAGGGAGTCGATGGCCTGCTGCGCCGCGCGCTTCACGTCGCGGTCGGGATCGCGGAGCATCGCCGTGAGCGTCTGCTCGACGCTCGCCGCGAACTCGCCCTTCTCGTCGCGTCCGGAGCGGATGCCCGCGGTCGCCACGGCGAGCAGCGCACGCGCTCCCGCGGACCGCACGCGCGGGTGCTCGTCGGTGGTGAGGCGCGCGAGCTTCTTCTGACCACCGAGGACGCGCTCGGTGCAGACCCTGGCGCACATCTCGCGCACCCGCCACGAGGCGTTGGCGAGACCCGCGACGACGGCGTCGGCCGCCTCGTCGTCCCACACGTAGAGCAGCGCGCGGGCACCCCAGAGCTCGGGCCAGTACAGCGACGGTGCGCCCTTGAGCACGCCGTCGGCGTGCTCGCCGCCGACCACGAGGAGGAAGGACTCCCCCTCGTAGCCGCCCGTGAGCAGGGCGGCGGAGCGCAGCGCGACGGTGCGCTCGCCCTCGCGGGCGATCTGGGCGCGCAGGCGCTCCTCGAGGGGATCGGTGAGGATGACGGTGGGTTCGCTGTCGGATGCCATGTGGTTCCCCAGAGTAGTCGGGACGCGGCTACCGGGCCCTCCGCTCCATCACGAGATGCACCACTCCGGACGGCGACGGCACGGCCTCGATGTCGAAGCGCTCCTCCAGCCCCTCGAGCCCGTCCCACAGCCGCTCGCCGCGGCCCAGCACGATCGGCACGACGACCACGTGCAGGTGGTCGATCAGATCCGCCTCGAGGAACTGCCGCACCGTGGCGACGCCTCCGCCGATCCGCACGTCGAGACCGCCGGCCAGCTCGCGCGCCCTCGCAAGCGCGGTCACCGGGTCGGCGTCGACGAAGTGGAAGCTCGTGCCCCCGGCCATCTCGAGGACCGGGCGCGGATGGTGCGTCAGGACGACGACCGGCGTGTGGAAGACGGGGTCCTCGCCCCACCAGCCGCGCCAGTCCTCGTCCTCCCACGGCCCGCGCTGGGGGCCGAACTTGTTGCGCCCCATGATCTCGGCGCCGATGCCCTCGCCCCAGCCGCTCGCGAGGGCGTCGTCGACTCCGCGCGAGCCGGGGCCGTCACCGGGCAGCCCCATGTCGCGGAAGGTGCGGGTGGGCGTGGCCCAGCCCATCAGCCGGTGCCCGGCGTGGCCGAACGGCGACTCGAGCGTCTGCCCCTCTCCGGCGCCGAAGCCGTCGAGCGAGACCGAGAAGTTGTGCACGCGGACGAGGGACACGGCGCCTCCAGAGGATCGGGGATCGCGGCTCACTGTAGGCCTGCCGCCGGACGCCGGGAAGACCTACTGCCGGAGGCATGGGGCGCGGAGCGGGATCGGGTGCGGCGCTCCTGCTCGTACTCGCCCTGGGCGGCTGCACCACCGCCGGGATCTCCTGCGCCGAGAGCTACTGGCACAACTCCGTCCTCGTGGTCGGCAGCGGTCCGGGGCTGCAGGAGGTGGCCGATGTCACCGTCTGCGCCGGTGACACCTGCTCGACGGCGTCCGACGTCGCTGCGGACGACGAGATGCGCGAGTACTTCAGGACGCACAACGTGGGCGGACCGTGGCTCCTCGGCATCGCCCAGGAGCTGCCCGACGAGATCGCGGTCAGCGCCGTCGACTTCGCGGGCCGCACGGTGCTCGACGCGGACCACCCGGTCGAGTGGAGCGGGATCCGGGAACCGAACGGCGACGGATGCGGCGAGCAGGCCGACACCGCCGAGGTGCAGGTCGACTTCCCCGGGCGACAGGATCAGCGTTCGTAGACGTCCCGACGCCCCCTTCCGTGTGCCGAGCCCGCGTAGCGTGGAGCGCATGGAAGCCGCCTCGATCGAGATCGTGCGCTTCGTCGTGTCGCCGCTGCACCGCTACGAGGGCCGGCCCGCCGACGGGGCGATCCCGTTCGAGGGCAACGAGCAGCCCGATCGGATCGAGATCCGCGCCGGCCTCGGCATCGTCGGCGACCGCTACTTCGCCCAGCGGGCGCACCGCACCGCGGCGATTACCCTGTTCGCGATCGAGTCGCTCGAGCACGCGGCCGCCGAACTCGGAGCAGGGCCCTTCGACCCGGCCGACGCGCGCAGGAACATCACCCTCCGCGGCGCCGACGTCGACGCCCTCGCGGGCCGCACGTTCGCGCTGGAGCAGGACGATCAGCGCATCGAGTTCCAGGGCGGCCGGCCGGCCAACCCGTGCGCGTGGATGAACACCGCCCTAGCACCCGGCGCCCACCAAGCCCTGCGGCGACGCGGCGGCGTGCGCACGGCGCCCCTGGGCAACGGCGTCCTCCACCTCGGCCCCGCGCGGCTGATCCTCCACCGTTCGGAGGACATGCTCATCTGAGGGCTCCGGCGAGCCCCTAGGCTCACTGCGACCACCCCGCCGTCGAAGGAGGCGCCCGTGCCCCGAAGCCTCCCCTCGGTCGCCCTCGGCGCCCGCGCCCGCCTCCGCGACGCGTTCGCCACCGCACGCTCCCGCCGCCGCGATCCGCGCCGCCGCTACAGACGCACCGACGTCTCCGTCCAGCGGATCCACCACGAGGACGTCTGGGCCCGCGTCAGCACCGTCGGCCGCACGGGCGAGCGCACCTTCGTGCTCGTCCCCGGCATCGGGGTCGCCGCCACCTACTTCGAGCGCCTCGCCCCCGCGCTCAACGAGTTCGGTCCGGTGCACGCCCTCGACCTGCCCGGCTTCGGCGGCGTCCCGCACCCGCCGCACGCCCGGCACATGACCATTCCGGACTACGCCGCGCTCGTCGGCCGGGTGATCGACGAGCTGGGGCTCGTGGATCCCGTCGTCCTCGGCCACTCGATGGGCACCCAGGTCGTCGCCGAGCTCGCCGCTCAGCGCCCCGAGCTCACGACGATCGTGCTGCTGGGCCCCGTGATGAACCGGCACGAGCGCCGGGTCCCGATCGCGGGCCTCCGCTTCGCCCAGTCGAGCCTCCGGGAGCCGCGGCGGGTGGCCGTGTTGGCCGCCGGCGCCTACCTGCTCTGCGGCCCGCGCTGGTTCTCGCGGGTGCTTCCCGAGATGATGCACTACCCGATCGAGCGGACGGTGCCGCGCGTCCAGGCGTCCGCACTCCTCATCCGGGGCGAGCACGACCGGCTCGTGCCCCGGGAGTGGATCGAGGAGCTGGCCGGGTCGATGCCGTTCGCCCGCGCGTGGGAGATCCCGGAGGCCGCGCACTCCGTCATGCACGCGCACGCCGAGGAGGTGGCGCGGCTCTGCGTCGAGCACGCGCGCGCCCCGCAGCCCGACCGCGGCGAGGCCGAGCTGAAGCGCTACCCCGACGACGAGATCGACCACTCCGAGGAGGACGCTCCGATCGCCGATCCGCTCGGCGCCGCCCGCGGTCGCGTGACCGAGCTGGTCGGCATCCTCACCGACGACGACTCGCTCATCGCCGAGGGCAAGACCCAGCACGCCGAGGCGACCGATCCGGCAGCCCTGCGCGACGACGACGCCGAGAACGCGCACAGGGGCTGAACGGGCTGAGCCTCAGGACTCCTCGCCCACGATCTCCTCGCGGATCCGGCGCAGGTCCTCGGCGAGCGCCCCCACCAGGATCCAGTGCTCCGGATGCGGCGTCGCGATCACGAGCGGCGCGGTGAGCGCGGGCAGCTCGTCCGTGATCGCCTCCGGCTCGGGCACGTCCACGGCCGACTGCACCAGCAGCCGCAGGTCGTGCGCCGCCCGGTGCAGCTGCACGGCGATGTCCGAGATCGTCGGCTCGCGCACTAGCTCCACGTCGTACAGGTCGTGCACGGTCCGGGTCATGCCGCGGACTCGGGTCACGATCCTGGCGAGCCGCGGAGTGACGGAGTCGAGCGCCTCGAGCCGGTCGCGGTGCGCGGAGCGGCGCGGGTTCAGCCGCAGCGATTCCTCCCCGGTGGCGATCGCGGCCTCGGCCTTCAGCTGCATCGTCTGCAGCAGCCGCGCGTTGATCAGCAGCTCGTCGAGCCGCCGCCGCTCGACCGGGGTCTGCAGGGCGTCGCCCAGGTCGTCGAGCGCCGCGGCGACCTGGGCCGTCAGGTCGCCCACCGCCCGCTCGGCCGGACCGAGGACCACCGGCGGCACGATGAGACCGTTGACGACGACTCCGACCGCCGCCCCGATCAGCGTCTCGACGATGCGGTCGAACGCGTAGTTCGGAGTGACGGCGCCCACCGAGAGCACGAGCATCGCGCTGATCGGGATCTGCACCGCCGACGCCGGCGTCAGCCGCACGGCCCAGCCCACCGCGATCGCCGCGACGATCGCGATCAGCACGATCACGCTCTCGCCGCCGAAGAGCGTGCCGATGACCGAGCCGAGGACGACGCCCAGGATCACCCCGACGCTGCGCTCGAGCGCTTTCGCGAACGACTGGTTCACGCTCGGCGCCACGACGAGCAGGGCCGCGATGGCGCCGAACACCGGCAGCGTGCCGGGGAAGATCGCGGCCGCGACACCCCACGTGACCACGGTGGCGACGGCCGTCTTGACCAGCTGCAGCAGCGGCGGCCGGGTGGCCACAGTGAAGCTGGAGGTCAGGCGCATGCTCCCACGGTAGCGAGCACGGCGGAGCGGAGGCCGAGGATCTCAGCGCTCGTGCGCCGACTCCACGCTCGCGAGGACCGCGCGGAGCGAGCGCGCCGCCTCGGCCCGCTGCGCCGCGGACACGCCCGCCAGCAGCTCGCGCTCGACCGCGAGCACCTCGGGGAACGCCCGGTCGATCAGCTCGACGCCGTCCTCGGTCAGCGCGATCAGCGCCCCCCGCCCGTCGGCCGGGTTCGCCGACCGCACGACGAGCCCGCGCGTCTCGAGCGCGTGCAGCCGCTTCGTGATCGCGGGAGCGGAGGCGAGTCCGATGGTCCGCAGCGCGCTCGGCGACCGCGGCTCCCCCGCCCGCCGCAGCGTCGTCAGCACGTCGAACTCGCCACGGGTGAGTCCGTGGGCGGCGAGCCGCTCCTCCGTCGCCCGCACGACGAGCGCGGAGGCGCGGATCAGCCTGCCGATCACGTCGACCGCCTCGGTATCGAGCTCGGGCCGCAGCATCGCCCAGCCGGCCCGGATCTCGTCGACGGCGTCGCGGGCTGGACTCTCTCGATCGTTCACGAGTAAAGTATATCCGGTTCACCCGTGAACCACTTCCGGCCGCCGCCGCTCGGATCCACCCACCGAGAGGACGCCGTGCCCACCACCCTCCTGCCCCCACTCCCGCACCCCAAGGAGCTCGTCGCCCTCGGCCCGCACGCCGGCGCCCACCGCGTCGCGATCCGCGCCGGCGTCTCGATGGCCGTGCCGCTCCTCGTGCTCTGGGCCTTCGGGCGCACCGATCTCGCGCTCTACGCCACCTTCGGCGCCTTCACGGCGCTCTACGGTCGCCAGCACACGCACCGCCCGCGCCTGTGGATGCAGCTCTCGGCCGCCGGCTACCTCGTCGCGACGGTCACGATCGGCACCGCCGTCGCCCTCTCCCCCGCCCGCGAGTGGCTGATCATCCCCGTGGTCGTCGCCGTCGCGGTGGCGGCCGCCTACCTCACCGATGCCCTGCACTGGCACCCGCCGGGCCCCCTCTTCCCCGTGTTCGCCGTGACCGCGTGCGCCTCCGTGCCCACCGACGCCTCGCGCATCCCGGAGGCGTTCCTCCTCTCGGCCGCGTCCGCCGCCTTCGCCCTCCTCGTCGGAGTGGTGGGAGTCGCCGCCCCGAGCGCCCGCCGCCTCCCGCCGACCCCGTGGCGCACCTCGTTCCGCGCCGCCGCCGCCCGCTCGACGACCCGCGCCGCGATGCTCCGCTTCGGCGCGGTCGTCCTCGTCTCGGGCGCGATCCCCACCGCCACCGGCCTCGGTCACCCCTACTGGGCGATGGTCGCCGCTGTCGCCGCCGTCTCGGGCGCCGACGTCACCGCCCGCCTGGTCCGCGCGGGCCACCGGATGCTCGGCACCGTCGTCGGAGTCGCGATCGCCGCCGCCCTCCTCGCCCTCCCCCTGTCGCCGCTCGCCACGATCGCCGTCGTCGTCCTGCTCCAGGTCCTCGCCGAGCTCTTCGTCGGACGCAACTACGGACTCACCCTGGCCTTCGTGACCCCGCTCGCGATCCTCATGGTCGAGCTGGCCCACCGCACCGACGAGCTCGTCCTCCTCCGCGACCGCGCCCTCGAAACCGCCATCGGCGTGGCCGTCGGAGTCGTCGCGACGCTCCTCGCGCACGCGGCGTCGTCCCGCCGCCGGCCGTAGAACCCCGTTCCACGATCACGAGGCGCCTTTCCGCGCTCGACCTCCATCCGCACTCGTGCGCGTCTCACCTGTTTGCATGCAAACGCAGCTCACTGATCCGGCGTCCTGACGCCGATCTACGGTCAGAGCGAAGCGGCAGGCATCATTCAGGCTCCCGCTTCATCGTTCGCGCGGTGGGCGCACGGTCATCGCTTCCCCCAGCGCACCGCCGGTGAGTGGGGGTGGAGCGCCCCTCTTCTCACAGGAGTGACCGACGGGCGCAGGCTGACGGTGCCGTTCGCGGCCCTCGCCGAAGGTTTCATCATCGAGTCCTTCCGTCGGGTCGGGCTTCCGATGGCCAGGATTCGACCGGCGATCGAAGTCCTTCGGAAGGAGATCGGCCTCTAGCACGCTCTTCTCAGCGAGCGCCTCCAGACCGACGGCGCCGAGATCCCCTACCGGAACGGGGAGAACGAGCTGGTCGTCGTTCGCAATCATCAAGGCGTGTTCAACGAGGTGGTCGCCGAGTTCCTGCAGCACATCACCTACCGAGGGGGATTCGCTGACGCCGTTCGCCTCCCCGCCTTCGAAGCGGTGGATGTGGTCGTCGACCCGCATCGGAACGCCGGTCAGCCGACGGTCGATCGAATCGGCGTGCGCGTGGAGGACATCGTCAGTCGGGTTCGAGGTGGCGAGCCGATGGAGGATGTCGCCGACGACTTCGGACTTCGGCGTGCCGAAGTGAAGTCTCTGATCCTCAAGGCGGCGTGACGTGCCGGTGGCTCGCTTCCTCCTCGACAGATCACTCGGCCAGAGAGCGCTGATCGGGAGGTTGCGAGCCGCCGGATGGGACGCGCGCACTCTGGCCGAGGAATTCGGCGACCACCGGGCGCAGGGCATGCGGGATGAGGAGTGGATCAGCGAAGGAACCGACGCGGGGTTCGTCCTTCTTGCCAAGGATCACCGCATAGCCAGTCGGCCTCTGGAGGCGCAGTCCATCGCACGAGTCTCCGCCCAAGTCGTGGTGTTCGCTCGCGGTGACCTGACGAGCGGTGCGGATGGGCGATCTCTGCATCGAGTTCGCCGACAGGATCCACGAGCTCGGCACCAAACCGGGACCGTACGTCTACTCCATCGCAGCTCACGGGCTCACTCGGAAGCGACTCGACCTCCCGATATGGATCTCGTACACCGGGAACGACGAAGGCCCCCTGCTTCCGGGAAGCAGGGGGCCTTCGACAGTGGCGGTACCGGTGGGATTTGAACCCACGGTGGACGCAAGCCCACACATGTTTTCGAGACATGCTCCTTCGGCCGCTCGGACACGGTACCGGGGTCGAGTGTACGCGACGCTCACAAGTCGCGCCAATCGGCGCGGGATCGAGGGGCCGGACGGGTCAGACCACCGCGGGCAGGAGGAACGAGAGCACGCGGTCCCACTCCGAGACGGCGAGCAGGTGTCCGCGGCCGGGGACCTCCTCGAGGCGCGAGTCGGCCAGTCGGGCGGCGTACCACTCGCCGTGGAGGCGGCCCGACCTCGGCGTCCTCGGCTCCGTAGAGCAGGAGCGCGGGCGAGGCGACGGCGTCGACCGCGAAGCCCCAGTCGAGCAGCGTGTAGCCGATGATGTCGGCGGCCATGCCGGTGGCGCCCTGGGCAGCGGCTCGCCCGAGCATGCGGAGGAGGCGGTCGCGAACGCCGGGCGCCTCGAGCAGCGGGGCGTCGGCCTCGCTCGCGCCGAGCATCCCGAGGAGGGCGGCCGGAGCGGGAGCCGGGCCGAACGCCTGCTCGAGCGCGGCGCGGAGGGTCTGGACGGCGTCGGCCACCGGCAGCGCGCGCAGCGACTCGAGCATCGCCCGGTTCTCGTCGCCGACCCACGGCACGGCGTCGTCGGGCGCCGGAGTCGCGAGCACGGCCACGCGCTCGACGAGGCCCGGGTAGTTGGCCGAGAGCGCGAGCGCGACGCGGCCACCGGCCGACCAGCCCGCGGCGGCGACGGAGGCGATGCCGATGGTGGCGAGGTACTCGGCGATGTCGGCGGCGGCCTGCTCGGGGGTCGCGGGGGCGCCGGCCCCCGCCTGGTCGAGGTCGTTCAGCAGCTCGGAGTCGCCGTAGCCGGGGCGGTCGAACGACAGCAGCCGGACGCCGTGCCGGGCGGTCGCCGCGGGGTCGGGATCGAGATCGGCCGAGCCGGGGGCGGGGTGCGCCAGCACGACGACGTGCTCGGCGTCCTCCGGACCTGTCCAGGAGACCCCGAGCGCGCGGCCGGATTTGAGGTGGTGCACTGTCGACGCCATGGGGTCATCCTCCCGCAGACCTCCGACAGCGCCGGCGCGCCGCTCGGGGCGAGCCTCTCTCCACAGGCGGCGATCCTGCACCGTTCTCCCCGGCGCGGGCGCGGCACCCTCGCGTGTCGGTGCCGCCCGGTATCGTCGAAGACACGTTCGAAGGAACGTCCGATGTCGGAGGCGGCTCCTAGCCTCGTTGCAGACCCCCTCCCCCACCTCCCACCCGCTCCGGAAGGACCTCATGGCCGCCTCGAAGACGCGCACCGCCGCCTACCGCTGCTCGGAGTGCGGCTGGACGACCGCCAAGTGGGTCGGCCGCTGCGGCGAGTGCCAGCAGTGGGGCACGGTCGTCGAGAGCACCGAGCGCACGGGGCTGGTCCGCGCGGTCGCGGCGGTGGCCCCGTCCGCGGGGCGCGTCGCCCGGCCGATCACCGAGATCCCCACCACGTCCGGGGCGCACCACCGGCCGACCGGCGTCGGCGAGCTCGATCGCGTGCTCGGCGGCGGCATCGTCTCGGGTGCGGTCGTCCTGCTCTCGGGCGAGCCCGGCGTGGGCAAGTCGACGCTGCTGCTCGAGGTCGCGTCGCGCGCCGCCGCCGAGGGCCAGCGCGTCCTCTACGTCAGCGCCGAGGAGTCGGCCGCGCAGGTCCGCATGCGCGCCGAGCGCACCGGAGCGATGCACGACAGCCTCTACCTCGCGGCCGAGACCGACCTCGCGACGGTCCTCGGTCAGATCGACGAGGTGCAGCCCGACCTCCTCATCGTCGACTCGGTGCAGACCGTCGCGAGCGACACCGTCGACGGCCTGCCCGGCGGCCCGAGCCAGGTCCGCGAGGTCGCGGCCACCCTGATCCGGGTCTGCAAGGAGCGCGCGCTTCCGCTCGTGCTCGTCGGGCACGTGACGAAGGACGGCTCGATCGCCGGCCCGCGCCTGCTCGAGCACCTGGTCGACGTGGTCTGCCACTTCGAGGGCGACCGCCAGACGGCACTGCGGTTCGTCCGCTCGCTCAAGAACCGGTTCGGCCCGACCGACGAGGTCGGCTGCTTCGAGATGACCGCCGAGGGCATCGCCGAGATCCCCGATCCGAGCGGCCTCTTCCTGTCGCGTACCCGCTTCCCCACCCCGGGCATCTGCGTCACCGTGGCGATGGAGGGGCGGCGCGCCCTGCCCGTCGAGATCCAGGCCCTCGTCATCGCCAACGACGGCGAGCACCCGCGCCGGGTGACGAACGGAGTCGACGCCTCCCGCGTCGCGATGATCCTCGCGGTCCTCGAACGGCAGGCGGGCATCCCGCTGCGGCGCTGCGACGTGTACGTCTCGACGGTCGGTGGAGTGAAGCTGATGGAGCCCGCCGCCGACCTCGCCATCGCCGTCGCGATCGCCTCCGCCCACGCCTACACGCCGCTCCGCCCCGGCATCGCCGCGTTCGGCGAGATCAGCCTCTCCGGCGACATCCGACCCGCCTCCGGAGCGAAGCAGCGCGCCAACGAGGCCACCCGCCTCGGGCACTCCTCGCACCTCGACTCCGGCGCCTTCACCCTCTCGAGCGCGATCACCCACGCCCTCGTACCGGTGCCGGAGCGCATCCCGGAGGGCCGCTCCGGCCCTCGATCGAGGATGCAGGGCGCTTAGACCCCGCCGCCTCCGCCGCCCCCGCCGCCGCCTCCCCGAGCTGCCGCCCCCTCCGGCACCGCCGCTCGACGAGCTCGTCGACGAGCCCACGAAGCTCGACGCCGACGACGAGAACGACGACACACTGCCCGCGAAGGCCGCCGCGTGGAACCCGCTCGACCCCGAGTACCAGACCGGGTCCTCACCCGCCCGCTCGTACGCCACGGCCAGCGCGCTCGCCCACTCCGATTCGAGTCCGAGCAGCACCGCCCACGGCAGCAGCCGCTCGGTCACCTCCACGACCTCCACCGGACCGAGCCGGCTCCGTTGCGCCCCCTCGGGCGACTGCAGCATCGCGAACCGGTCGGCCTCCGCCAGCTTCAGGTACAGCTCCAACCCGCGCAGATGGTCCCGCAGCTCCGCCCCCGCAGAGGTCAGCGGCACCTTCGCCAGAAGAACGCACACCGTCGCGCCCACCGCGATCGCGACCAGCACCAGGACGAACGGCAGCGCTCCGCCCAGCGACGCGACGAGCAGACCCGCACCGCCGACCACCGCGAGAATCGCGGCCACGACGGTGGCCAGGATCAGCCACACCGACCCGCGGACGGTCCCCGGACGCCGCAGGCCCTCCTCCTCCAGCCGCTTCGGCAGGGCGCTCAGGAACCCCGTGACCGCCTTGCCGAACTCCTTGTCCTTGTCCGACAGGTCGCGAACAGCACCCGGCGCGGGCGAGGGCCCGAACGCGATGTCGCGGAAGCGCTGCTCGTCGACCGCCAGGGCCGCGGTCGACCGGCGCCCCGCAGCGACACCTGCGCCGGATCGAGCACCCGCAGCAGGAAGGCCGGCTTCCCCCTGGGCCCCTCGATCTCCTCGATCCGCGCGAAGCGCCGCACCGCCGCGTCGACCAGCGCGGCCGCCGCGGCCCGGGTGGTCTTCGACCGCAGCTGCGCCGACAGGAACAGCCCCTGCAGCGGCGGCTCGTACTCGGCGATGATCGTCGGCCGCCCCGGCGCGTCCTTCAGCACCGTCGCCCTGCGGTGCGCCGCCGCGGCGAGGAGCGCCAGCAGCGCCACCAGTCCGACCAGCTGCACCCACCCCCACGCCGAGGCGAAGTAGCTGTCGTCCCGCGGAGTGAAGGTGCCCGGAGCGAAGCCCACCGCGACGGTCACGTTCTCGCCGGCCGCCAGATCAGCGCCCGTCGCCGTCACCACCGAGTCCCCCTCCTCGAGGACGCACCCCTCCGTCGAGCCGGCGGCACCGCGGTAGCACGAGGCCGTGCCGGTCGCCGCCTCCGCGAGCCCTGGGCCGAGCTCGATCCGGATCCGGTAGTCGTCGAACGGCTGCCGCCAGGCGGTGCCGTTCGTGTCCCAGTAGAACTCGTCCTCTCCGCTCGAAGTGCCGGAGGCGGGCAGGGTCACGTTGCGCTGCCGGTAGGTGAAGACGTACGTCTGCTCACCCGCGACGTAGTCGTCGGAGGCACTCGTGACGATCAGGACATCGTCCTCCGTCTCGGTCTCGATCGGACGCGGCGCTCCGTCCTCGTCCGTCACCGACACCAGCTCGACGTCCGTCGGATGCCCGTCGAAGCGGAGCGGGATCGCGCGCTGCATCCCGCGGTTCTGGTTCCGCGGGAACTCGGCGACGAAGGTCTCCTCGGTCGTCAGCGTCGAGCGGCCCTCGTCGTCGCGGTCGAGCACGAAGTCGGCCGAGTACTCCGAGAAGCGGAAGTCGTCGACTCCGGCCACGAGACCGCTCGCCGACGCGGCGGGCGCGGCGAGCAGCGGAGCGAGGAGCAGCCCGGCTGCGGTGACGGCGGACAGGACACCGGTGGGAATCGCCCTCATGCTCCCGAGCGTAGGCGCGCGACGTGGCGGGCCGCGTCCGTCGGACGGGCGAGAACTACTGCAGCAGGAACTGCGTCGTCGACCCCGACGGGATCCCCGCGATCGACACCGACAGAGCGTAGGCCGCCCCTTCGGCCGAGACGGCCTCCCGCCCGCCGGAGCAGGTGTCGGGCGAAGAGCGGGTGCGGTCCCACGTGATGGGGCTGCCGGTCACGGTCCGGCCCGCCTGCAGGAGGACCTCGGGATCGAGGCGCCGATCTGGCAGTCCGTCGACGTCCAGATCGGGTCGGAGCCGCTCGTGATGGTGAAGACCTGCTGCGAGGTCCCCGCGTCGATGACGCAGTCCGAGTTCGAGATGTTCGCCAGCGACAGCGAGAGCTGCGGGTTCTCCCCGGAGGCGTAGCTCGTCGCGTCCGTCACCGCCGTGACCGCGACCATGTCGGCCGTGCAGTCGGGGACCGCCCCGGACGCGGCGGGCATCGACGACGGGTAGAGCGTGGGCAGCGGAGTGGCCGTGGGGCTCGCACTGCCCGCGCGCGATGATCCGGCCCAGGGCTGCAGCGACAGCACGACCGCCAGCCCCGCCACGATCACGAGGAGGGCGAGCAGGACCCCCGCCCTGCGCCTGCGGTAGACCGCGGAGGGCAGGCGGCGGGGTGGCGGAGTCACCGGAACAGGCTACGACGCCGCAGCCGTCAGAGCGTCTTGAGCATGCGGGTGTTGCCGAGCGTGTTCGGCTTCACCCGCGCCAGGTCGAGGAACTCGGCGACGCCTTCGTCAGGCGAGCGCAGCAGCTCGGCGTACACCTCGGGGTCGACGACCTTCTCGCCGATGGGCGAGTACCCCGTGCCGCGCGAAGAAGTCGACCTCGAAGGTCAGGCAGAACAGGCGCTTCAGCCCGAGCTCGCGGGCGTCGTTCTCGAGCCTCTCCAGGATGTGGTGGCCGACGCCGCGGCCGAGCCAGCCGTCGGCGACGGCGAGGGTGCGCACCTCCGCGATGTCGTCCCACATGACGTGCAGGGCGCCGCATCCGATGGCGTTGCCCTCGCCGTCCTCGGCGATGCGGAACTCCTGCACCGCCCCGTAGAGCACGACGCGGTCCTTCCCGAGCAGGATGCGCTCGTTGACCAGGGGTTCGCTCAGCTCCTGGATGAAGGGGACGTCGCTCGTGCGGGCCCGGCGCACCGGGTACTTCCAATCGGCCATCGGACAAGCGTAGGGCCTGGTGGACGCAGGTCCTGGTGAGCACGGGGCCGGAACGACGACGAGCCCGCCCCCCTCCGGAGAGAGGGACGGGCTCGTCGTGGTCGTGCGTGCTACGCCATCAGGTCGGGCGTCGCCGGGCCGGCGGTCGCCGCTCCGGTCGTCGCACCGGCGCTGATCGAGATGAGGCGCGGAGTCGTCGTGAAGACGAACTTCCCCTCGGCGAAGTCCACGTGGATGTGGTCTCCGGAGCCGAGCTGGCCGTGCAGGATCTGCTCGGACAGCTGGTCCTCGATCTCGCGCTGGATCGCGCGGCGGAGGGGCGGGCACCGAGGGCCGGGTCGAACCCGACCTCGATGAGGCGCTCCTTCGCCGGCTGCGTCAGCTCGACGGTCATGTCGCGGTCCAGCAGACGGTCGCCCAGGCGCTTGATGAACAGGTCGACGATCTGGAGCAGCTCGGGCTTGGACAGCTGCGGGAAGACGATGGTGTCGTCCACGCGGTTGAGGAACTCGGGCTTGAAGTGCTTCTTGAGCTCCTCGTTGACCTTGCCCTTCATGCGGTCGTAGCCGGTGGCGTTGTCGCCCTCGATCTGGAAGCCGACGGGGCCGCCGGCGATGTCGCGCGCTCCGAGGTTGGTGGTCATGATGATGACGGTGTTCTTGAAGTCGACCACCCGGCCTTGACCGTCGGTCAGGCGTCCCTCCTCCAGGATCTGGAGGAGGGAGTTGAAGATGTCGGGGTGCGCCTTCTCGATCTCGTCGAAGAGGACCACGCTGAACGGCTTGCGGCGGACCTTCTCGGTGAGCTGGCCGCCCTCCTCGAAGCCGACGAACCCGGGAGGGGCGCCGAACAGCCGCGAGACGGTGTGCTTCTCGCCGTACTCCGACATGTCGAGCGAGATCATCGCGTTCTCGTCGTCGAAGAGGAACTCGGCGAGCGCCTTCGCCAGCTCGGTCTTGCCGACGCCCGTGGGGCCGGCGAAGATGAACGACCCGGAGGGGCGCTTGGGGTCCTTGAGCCCGGCGCGGGTGCGGCGGATGGTGCGCGAGAGGGCCGCGATGGCCTCCTCCTGACCGATGACGCGCTGGTGCAGCGCCTTCTCCATGAAGACGAGCCGCGAGGACTCCTCCTCGGTCAGCTTGAACACCGGGATGCCGGTCGCCTGGGCGAGGACCTCGGCGATCAGGCCCTCGTCGACGACACCGGTCGCCTTGACGTCGCCCGACTTCCACTGCTTCTCGAGGCGCAGGCGCTCACCGAGCAGCTGCTTCTCCTCGTCGCGGAGCGAGGCGGCCTTCTCGAAGTCCTGGTCCTCGATCGCGGCCTCCTTCGCGGCGCGGACGACGGCGATGCGGTCGTCGAAGTCGCGCAGCTCCGGGGGCGCCGACAGGATCGAGAGGCGCAGGCGCGCGCCGGCCTCGTCGATCAGGTCGATCGCCTTGTCCGGGAGGAAGCGGTCGCTGATGTAGCGATCGGCCAGGTTCGCGGCCGACACGATGGCGCCGTCGGTGATGGAAACCTTGTGGTGCGCCTCGTAGCGGTCGCGCAGGCCCTTGAGGATGTTGATCGTGTGAGGGAGCGACGGCTCCGCCACCTGGATCGGCTGGAAGCGGCGCTCGAGAGCGGCGTCCTTCTCGAAGTGCTTGCGGTACTCGTCGAGCGTGGTCGCGCCGATCGTCTGCAGCTCGCCGCGGGCGAGCAGCGGCTTGAGGATCGAGGCGGCGTCGATCGCGCCCTCCGCGGCCCCTGCGCCGACGAGCGTGTGGATCTCGTCGATGAAGGTGATGATGTCGCCGCGGGTGCGGATCTCCTTCGTCACCTTCTTCAGGCGCTCCTCGAAGTCGCCGCGGTAGCGGGAACCGGCGATGAGCGAGCCGAGGTCGAGCGTGTAGAGCTGCTTGTCCTTCAGCGTCTCGGGCACGTCGCCGCGCACGATCGCCTGGGCGAGGCCCTCGACGACGGCGGTCTTGCCGACGCCGGGCTCGCCGATCAGGACCGGGTTGTTCTTGGAGCGGCGCGAGAGGATCTGCATCACGCGCTCGATCTCCTTCTCGCGCCCGATGACCGGGTCGAGCTTGTTGTCGCGCGCGGCCTGCGTGAGGTTGCGGCCGAACTGGTCGAGGATCTGCGAGCCGCCCTGGGGCTGCTGCTGCTCTCCCCCGACCGCGACCTGCTCCTTGCCCTGGTAGCCGGAGAGGAGCTGGATGACCTGCTGGCGCACGCGGTTGAGGTCGGCGCCGAGCTTCACGAGCACCTGCGCGGCGACGCCCTCGCCCTCGCGGATGAGCCCGAGCAGGATGTGCTCGGTGCCGATGTAGTTGTGGCCGAGCTGCAGAGCCTCGCGGAGCAGAGCTCGAGCACCTTCTTGGCGCGCGGCGTGAAGGGGATGTGCCCCGTCGGCTGCTGCTGCCCCTGGCCGATGATGTCCTGGACCTGCTCGCGCACCGCGTCGAGCGAGATGCCGAGGGACTCGAGCGCCTTGGCGGCCACTCCCTCGCCCTCGTGGATCAGCCCGAGCAGGATGTGCTCCGTGCCGATGTAGTTGTGATTGAGCATCTTGGCCTCTTCCTGGGCCAGGACGACGACGCGCCGTGCGCGATCGGTGAATCTCTCGAACATGCTGTCACTCCCTACGGAACCCGCAGGGGTGGGCTCCGATAGAGACGACTGTAACCAGCGCTCCCCCGGGTCGGACCCCCTGTTCGCCCTGGGCGTGAGGGCGATCGCGGAGGGTCGCCGACGAGGGCTCCGGGACGCGACGTCTCGATTGCGCACCGTCCGTCCTCTGGAGGATGCGCACGGCGTTCCGCGACGGCAGGATGGCGATGCGCTGCCGCAGTGGTGGCGCGTCGTCATCCCGGGGAACCGTCTGCATGAACCGCACCACCCGTCCACTGCTCGGCAGCGCTTTCCTCGCCGGCGGCCTCGTCGTCGCCCGACGCCGCAGCGCGAGCGCCTGACGCGCGACGAAGGGGCGTCCGAGCCCGAGGTGCGCGAGCACTCCGGTCCGGGCGCCCCGATGACCACGGGGCGAGCACTGCTGGCGGTGCTCGCCTCCGTCGTGCCCGGGCTCGGCCATCGGATGCTCGGCCGACCCCGGGCGGCGATCGTCCGAGCGGGAGCAGCCGTCGTCGCCGTGCTGGTCGTCGCCCTGACGGCGGCGGTCGTGCTGCGGGATCCCCGCACCCTCGTCGGTCTCGCCACCGACACCCGGGCGCTGCTGCTGCTGGGCGTCGTCGGGGCGCTCATCGGGGTGTTCTGGGCCTCGGGTCCGATCGCGGCGGCCCTCCTCGCCCGGCAGGGCCCCGCACCGGTTCCCGCCCTCGCCGTGGTCACCGTGCTGGCCGTCCTGGCGCCCCTCGGAGCGACGACCTGGTGGGTCTCGACCGTCTCGGCCCAGCACCGCCTCCTGACCGCGATCTCCGCCTCCGGCGCCGGCGCCGAGCCCGTCGACGGCCGCTACAACATCCTGCTGATGGGGATCGACGAGGATCCGCTGCGCGACCAGGTGCTGCTGCCCGACTCCCTGACCCTCGTCAGCGTCGACGCCGTGACCGGGCGGAGCGTCCTCTTCGGGATCCCGCGCACCGCGTCGAACTTCCTCTACCCCGCGGACTCGGCGCTCGCGGGCGCGCTCCCGCAGGGCACCCGCTGCATCGCCGGCTGCGGCATCAACCACACCTACCAGTACGGCCTCGAGCATCCGGAGCTCTACCCCGGCAGCGCGGACCCCGGCGCCGACGCGATGCGGGACGCGGTCGAGGGCTACACCGGTCTGCCCGTCTCGGCCACGGTCTCGATCCGCATGACCGGCTTCGTCGACCTCGTCGACGCCCTCGGCGGGGTCTCGGTCGTGGTGAACCGCCCCGTCCTGCAGGCCGGAGTGCCCGACGACGGCAGCGGCCGTCCCGTCGAGTACGGCCCGCCGATCGCGACCGGTCTGCAGCATCTCGACGGCGGCGAGGCGCTCTGGTTCGCCCGCTCGCGCGTGAACACCTCCGACGCCGACCGCTCCGAGCGCCAGGGCTGCCTGCAGGCCGCCCTGTTCCGCCAGGCCGACCCGCTGACCGTCCTGACCCGCTTCGGCGCGATCGCCCGCGCGGGCGGCGAGAACGTCTCGACGAGCCTGCCGGCCTCCTCCCTCCCCGCGCTCGCCCGCCTGGCCGTCGCCGCCCGCGAGCACCCGTTCGTGCGGGTGGAGCTCGGCCTGCCCCTGACCGTCCCCGAGCAGCCCGACACGGAGCTCGTCCACCGCAGCGTCGCCGACGCGATCGCGGGCGCGCGGGAGGACGACGCGACGACGATCGAGGTGCCCGAGGCGGGGACGCCGGTGGAGGGTCCCGCGGTCAGGGCGCCCGCGGTCGCGGCGCCCGCAGCGCCCCCTCTCGCCGGAGCCGGTCGAGCCCGCGTGCAGCGTCCCGTGACCCTCCTCCGCAGCTCCATGCAGAGGCATACACTTCCCGCATGAGCAACCTGGAGAAGCACCCGGACGAGCACCCGGTGCCCTCCGCCCGCGGGACGACGGCCGAGCCCGAGTCGATCCGGACTCCGCCGGTCGAGATCCTCGAGGCGCGCCTCGTGCCCCTGGGCGGCCCGCGCGCCATCGAGGTGCGCCGCACCCTCCCCCAGCGCTCTCGCTCCACGATCGGCGCCTGGTGCTTCGCCGACCACTACGGCCCCGTCACCCTGGGCGAGGAGGCCGGGATGGACGTTCCGCCGCATCCGCACACCGGTCTCCAGACCGTCAGCTGGCTCTTCGAGGGCGAGATCGACCATCGCGACAGCGTCGGCAGCCACCAGCTCGTGCGGCCCGGCGAGCTCAACCTGATGACCGCCGGCACGGGGATCTCGCACTCCGAGGTCTCGACCGGCGGCGCGCCCGTGCTGCACGGCGTGCAGCTGTGGGTCGCCCTGCCGGAGAGCGCGCTGGGGGTCGCGCCGTTCTTCGAGCACCACCGCGGCGTGCGGGTCGAGCTGCCGGGCGCCGTGGTCCGCGTCGTCGTCGGAGCGATGCTGGGCGCGTCCGTCCCCGCGAGCACGTTCACCCCGCTCCTCGCCGCGCAGATCGACCTCGAGCCCGGAGCCTCCCTCGAGCTGCCGGTCGACGCCGCCTGGGAGCACGGGGTCCTGGTGGACGCGGGCCCCGTTCAGGTCGAGGGCATCGAGGTGGCGCGCGCCGATCTCGGCTACGTCGCGCCCGGGCTCTCGACACTCCGCCTCTCGGCGGGCGAGGGCGGCGGGCGCGTGATGCTGCTCGGCGGCGAGCCGTTCGAGGAGGACCTCGTGATGTGGTGGAACTTCGTCGGGCGCAGCCACGACGACGTCGCCGCCGCGCGCGAGCGCTGGCAGGCCGACGTCATCGCGGGGAGCGACCCCTCCGGTCCGTTCGGCGCGGTCGCCGGCTACGACGGCCCCGCGCTCCCCGCGCCGACGCTGCCGTCGGTCCGGCTGAAGCCCCGGCGCCGGGCCTGACGGACCGGCAGGCCGCTACTCCTTCGCCGCACTCGCCTTCTCGGCCCCGCTCGTCTCCTCGACGGCCTCGTCCGCCGTCTTCTGCGCCGCTTTCGCCGCCGCCGCCCGATCGGTCGCCTCCGCACTCTCGCGGAACGCGCGCCGAGGATCCTGCATCGCGCTCATCGGCGAGAGATCGCGCGAGCCGATCGCATCGACGATCCAGCCCGAGATCACGCGCCACTTGCGGTCCAGGCTCGGCATGGCCGCGCCGTGGTACGCCCGGTGGGCGAGCCAGGCGAGGGGACCGCGCAGCTTCACGCCCTTGATCACGCCCGCGCCCTTGCCGATGCCGTACTCGGCGACGGTGCCGACCGAGACGTGGCGGTACTCCTCGACGGGCCCCTCGGTGAGGTCGGCCATGATGTTGCGCGCGAGGAGCTTGGCCTGGCGCACCGCGTTCTGAGCGTTCGGCGGGTAGTACGCCGGCTGCTTCTCGGCGGTGAGGTCGGGGACCTGCGCGCCGTCGCCGGCCGCCCAGGCTCCGGGGACGGGCGTGCCGTCCTTGCGGATCACGCGCAGGCGGGCGTCGGCCATGACGTGGCCGCGGGGACCGCGCGGCGCGTCCGTCGCCTCCAGGATCGGGTTCGGCTTGACGCCGGCCGTCCACACGAGCGTGGCGGTCGGGATGCGCTCGCCGCTCGAGAGCTCGACGACGCCGTCCTCGCACGAGGGCATGGTGGTCTTCAGGTGCACGTTCACGCCGCGGGCGCGCAGGTGCTCGAGCGTCCACTTCGAGAGCTCGGGGCCCACCTCCGGAGCCACGCGGTCGAGGGCCTCGACGAGGTGCCAGCTCACGTCGCCCATCGAGAGCGACGGCTGCGCCGCGAGGGTGCGTCGGCTGAGGTCGAGCAGCTCGCTGAGGGCCTCGACGCCGGTGTAGCCGCCGCCGACGAAGACGAAGGTGAGCAGGCGGCGGCGCTCGGCCGGGTCCGTGGTGAGGGCGGCGCGGGCGATGCTCTCGATGACGCGGTCGCGCAGGTGCGCGGCCTCCTCGAGCGTCTTGAAGCCGATGCCGTGCTCGGCGAGGCCGGGGGTGGGGAACGTGCGCGTGACGGCGCCGAGGGCGAAGACCACCTGGTCGAACGGGAGCGTGCGCGTGGACCCGTCGAGCGCGGCGACGGACGCTGTGCGCTCCTCGAGGCTCACCCCGGTGATCGCCCCGCGGATGACGCGGGTGCGCTTGAGCGCCGAGATCAGCGGCACGGTGACGTGGCGCGGCTGGACGTGGCCGCCGGCGACCTCGGGCAGCAGCGGCTGGTAGGTCATGTAGGGGTTCGGCTCGACGACCGTGACGTCGATCGGAGCGAGGCCGCGGAGCTTCTCGAGCCCCCAGGCCGTGTAGAGGCCGACGTACCCGCCGCCCAGGATGAGGATGCGCGTGGTTCCGGATGCCGTCATGTCGATCCCTTCTCGGACCCGGCGCGACGAGGCGGGCCGGGTGCAGCGGTGCAGAGGAGTGATCGACGCTACGCCGACGCCCTCGACGCGCACAGGGCCTTGCGCCCGAAGGGCGGAGGAGCGAGAGTGCGCGCCGGTCGACGGTGCCGCACTCAGCCGACCGCGCGCTCCTCCCGGCGCAGGCGGCGGCGGTACTCGCTGGGCGAGAGCCCGGTCTCGGTGGCGATCGCGCGCCGCAGGCGCTCGGGCGACGAGAAGCCCGAGCGCCGCGCGACGTCGCTGAGCGGGAGCTCCGCCCCCTCGGGCCCGGCGACGATGCGGAGCGCGTTCTCGGTGCGGACGGCGGAGAGGAGGTCGCGCAGCGTCGTGCCCCGCTCGTCGGCGACGGCCCTCTGCAGGGTCCGCAGACTCACGCGGCAGCGGCGCGCGACGGTTCCGGGGTCGAGCGTCGGGTCGGTGTAGTCGGACCGGATGACCTGCTCGGCGGCGTCGACCATGTCGTGCAGGCCCATCCGCTCGGCGGGTGCGTCGGCACGCTCGCCGTCGAGCACCCGGCCCAGACGCTGCACTGCGTCCCGGAGGTAGTCGGCCTGCACCGCGTGCGCGATGTCGAGGTCGGCGAGGACGGCGCGCAGTACGGAGCGGGCCGTGAGCGCCACGGGCGACGGCGGCAGACGGCGCGGCGGCTCCGCCCGGCGCGGCCGCTCGGAGGCGGGCAGCGCGAGGCGCAGCAGGAGGAACCGCACGGGGCGCGAGGCCGTCACCACGACCGGGACGTCGGCCGAGAGGATGAGGACGCCGTCCGACACCGTCGCGCATCCGGCCTCCGACTCGACCAGCAGCTCGCCCTCCATCGGCAGCACGAAGATCGTCGCCGCCTCGACGACGCGGTCGTTCGGCCAGCGGAGCACGAGCGGTGTCGAGACGACGTGCAGGATCCGCACCCCGTCGAACGCCGCGACGGCGAGGTCCATCCGGAAGGCGGGCGGCGACGGGACGTCCACGTCGATCGACCGGCGCAGCGCGGCGATCCCGTCGGCACCGCGCAGCCGGACGGTGCGCGCCCCCGCGCTCAGCGGGATGCTCGCGGGGTTCTGCAGGACGGGGCGTGGGACCACGGTGGCGACTCCGATCGTGAGCACGGCCGCCACGGAGGCGCCGTCGCTCGGAGCCTACAAGAGGTGAGGGTTCCTCGGCTCGACCCCGAAAGGGTCACTGGAGGGCGGAGGTGAGCCTCGCCAGGTTGTCGAGGATCGTGGAGCGCAGCGGCTGACCGCGCCACTCCCGCAGCGTGAGCTCGCGCGAGTGCTCGCGGTAGTCCTGCTGCACCTGGCGCAGGTCCTCGACGAACTCGGAGCCGCGCACCATCAGCGAGACCTCGAGGTTCAGGGTGAACGAGCGCATGTCCATGTTGCTCGAGCCGATGACGGCGACGTCGTCGTCGATCGTGAAGTGCTTCGCGTGCAGGATCGTGGGCTTGCGGTACATCCAGATGCGCACGCCCGCCGTCAGCAGCGTCTCGTAGTAGGAGCGCTGCGCGTGGTAGACGACGGCCTGATCGCCGATCTCGGACACGAACAGCTCGACGTGCACACCGCGGCGGGTCGCCGTCGTGATGGCGTAGAGCATCGCCTCGTCCGGCACGAAGTAGGGGCTCGTGATGATGATCGACTTCTGCGCCGAGTAGAGCAGGGCCAGGAAGAGGCGCAGGTTGTTCTCGCCGGCGAATCCGGGCCCGCTCGGCACGACCTGGCAGTCGATCGTGTCGCGCTGCTGGAGGGCCTCCATCGGCTCCGACTCGCGCAGGAGCAGCTCGTCCGTCTCGCTGTACCAGTCGGTGATGAAGATCGCGTTCAAACCCTGCACGACCGGCCCCTCGAGGCGCACCATCAGGTCGTGCCAGTGCAGGCCGCGGCGGATGTTGCCGCGCTTGTTGTAGCTCGAGTCGACGACGTTCTGCGATCCCATGAAGGCGGCGTTGCCGTCCACGATCAGCAGCTTGCGGTGGTTGCGGAGATCGGGCCGCTGGTACTGGCCGCGCCACGGGCGCACGGGCAGCATGTACGACCAGTGCGCCCCGGCGTCCCGCAGCGCCCGGAGCCGGCGGTAGGTGCCGCCGGCGTAGCCCGGCACGCGGATGGACGCGATGTGATCGAGCAGGATCCGCACGGTCACACCGCGCGCGACGGCGCGGTCGAGGGCGGCGAAGAAGGGCTCGGTGGTCGAGTCGGCGGCGAGGATGTAGAACTCGCAGTGCACGTAGCGGCGGGCGCGGTCGATCTCGGCCGCCATCGCCCGGATCGTCTCCTCGTACCCGCCCTGCAGGCGCGCGTCGTTGCCGCCGACCAGCGGCATCGCTCCGAGGTTGCGGTTCAGCGTCACGACCGACTCGAGCCACTGCGGCCACGGATGGTTGCGCGCGACGCGGTCGATCCCCTCGGTCGACTCGAGGATGAACCGGTTGATCTCCTCCTGCTTGCGCCGGCGCTTGCGCGGGAGCCGGTAGCTGCCGATGAAGAGGAACAGCAGGATGCCGACGTAGGGGATCAGGAAGATCGCCATCAGCCACGCGAGCCCCGTGGTCGGGCGGCGGTTGCGCGGCACGACGATCACCGCCACGACTCGGACGACGAGCTCGACGACGATCGCGGCCACGGCGAGCACGAGCGACCAGTCGGGTGGGGTCACCGGGTCTCCTCGCCGTGTGTCGCTCGCGTGCAGGAGGCGGGCGCTTCCGCGCCCCGCACCCCCGCGGGGTCGGTCAGGAGGCGTCGCGCGGCGGCAGACCGCGGCGGGCGCGCTCCTTCGCCTCGATGCGGTCGTAGGCGCGGCGCTCGTTGCGGTCGGAGCGGATCAGGGCGCGCATGATGTACCAGAAGATCAGGCCGATGCTGACGGTCGGCAGAAGAGCCCACAGCCCCTGATTCCAGATCTCCCAGTCCATGGGGCGATCCTACCCGGGCGAGCCGTACCCGAGCCGGGGATGGCCGTCGGACGAGCGTCAGCGGCTCTCGAGCGACCGGTTGAGGGCGGACGCGTCGGCGTTCAGCCCCTCGAGCTCGGTGCGGAGGGCGTCGTACTCTGCGATGTCCGCGTCGATGGCGTCGCGGGTCGCGTCGATCTCCTCGCCGCGGTCCAGCAGCTCCGCGCGCTCGGCGTCGAACGCCGCCTCGGAGGAGAAGTCACCGCTGTCGGCGCGGGTGTTGAACGCGTCGATCTCGGCGTTCAGCGCGTCGTACTCGGCGTTGTTCGCGTCGACGCGGGCGGTGAGGTCGGTGTACATCGCGTCGATCCGGGCGACCAGATCGGTGATGCGGTTCTCGAGATCGGTGAACACGGCCTCGTAGCGCTCGTTCAAGCCGACGACGACGGAGCGATCGGTGAAGAACTGCGCGTAGTGCGCCTCGAGCGCGGGCGGCAGGTCGGCGACCTCGGTGCCCAGGATGGAGTGCAGCTCGTTGACGCGCTCGCCCAGGCCGCCGGTGCGGTACAGCTCCAGGCGCTCGGCGATCTCGCCGCCCTCGGGGAGGCCCTCGTACGCCGTCTCGAGCTCCGCACCCAACTCGCTCCGCTCGTCGTCGCCGAGTCGGACCCAGGCGGCGTGCAGCATCTCGTGCGCCGCCGTGACGTCGCGGATGCCGTCGAGATCGGGGTTGTCGACGTCCGAGATGAAGATGTCGGTGCCGGTGTAGCAGCCCAGGACGATCTCGTCCGAAGCGCCGTAGCCGCAGAGCTCGTTGAAGCCGGACGTCGGCTCCACCGAGGGGTGCGAGGCGTAGTACAAGGCCCGTCCGCGGGTCGACATGGCCGTCCGCTCGGCGAAGCCCTCGATCACGGCGTCGGGCGTGAACGACTCGGCCGCGCGCTGGTCGGCGACGGCCGTGCCGAGGTCCGCCGAGTCGGCGAGCACGGAGCCGGCGACCACGGTGCCGACGCCGAACTGGGCGACGGTGAGCACGCCCGCGACGGCGATCGCGACGATGCTGGATGCGCGGACCACGTCTCCCCCGTCCGGCCAGGAGGCCGTCGTCGTTCGCGGCGGGGACCTACTCCGCCGCCGAACCAGGCTACTTGACCAGCGGGAACAGGATCGTCTCGCGGATCCCGAGGCCGGTGATCGCCATGAGCAGGCGGTCGATGCCCATGCCCATGCCGCCGGTGGGCGGCATGCCGTGCTCGAGGGCGCGGAGGAAGTCCTCGTCCAGTCGCATCGCCTCGTCGTCGCCGGCCGCCGCCTGGCGCGCCTGCTCGACGAAGCGCTCGCGCTGCACGACGGGGTCGATGAGCTCGGAGTAGCCGGTGGCGAGCTCGAATCCGCGGACGTACAGGTCCCACTTCTCGACGACGCCCGGGATGCTGCGGTGCGCGCGGACGAGCGGCGACGTGTCGACCGGGAAGTCGAGCACGAAGGTGGGGCGGGTGAGCCCGCCCTTGACGAAGTGCTCCCACAGCTCCTCGACGTACTTGCCGTGGGTCGGCACGTGCACCTCGACGCCCTCGCGCTCGGCGAGCGTCTCGAGCTCGACGATCGGGGTCTCGGGGGTGATCGCGATGCCGGCGGCCTGCGAGAGGCTCTCGTACATCGAGATGCGGTCCCACTCGCCGCCGAGGTCGAACTCGGTGCCGTCGGCCCACGTGACCACGTGAGATCCGGCGACGGCGAGCGCCGCGTTCTGGATCAGCTCCTGGGTCAGGTCGGCGATCGACGTGTAGTCGCCGTACGCCTGGTACGCCTCGAGCATCGCGAACTCGGGCGAGTGCGTGGAGTCGGCGCCCTCGTTGCGGAAGTTGCGGTTGATCTCGAAGACGCGGTCGATGCCTCCGACGACGGCGCGCTTGAGGTAGAGCTCCGGCGCGATGCGCAGGTAGAGCTCGGTGTCGAACGCGTTCGAGTGCGTGGCGAACGGACGGGCGGAGGCGCCGCCGTGCATGACCTGCAGCATCGGCGTCTCGACCTCGAGGAAGCCGTGCGAGGTGAAGGTGCTGCGGAGCGACGCGTTGACCGCCGCGCGGGTGACGACCGTCTCGCGGGCCTGCGGGCGCACGATGAGGTCGAGGTAGCGCTGGCGCATCCGGGTCTCGTCGCCGAGCTCGTTGTGCAGGTTCGGGAGCGGGAGGATCGCCTTCGCGGCGATCGTCCAGTCGGACACCCAGACGCTCAGTTCGCCGCGCTTGCTCGAGATGACCTCGCCCTCGACGAACAGGTGGTCCCCGAGGTCGACGAGCTCCTTCCAGGCGGCCAGCGACTCCTCGCCCACGTCGCCGAGCGAGACCATGGCCTGGATGCGGGAGCCGTCGCCGGACTGCAGCGTCGCGAAGCAGAGCTTGCCCGTGTTGCGCTGGAAGACGACGCGGCCGGCGAGGCCGACCTTCTCGCCCGTGCGGACGTCCGGCTCGATGCCCTCGTGGCGCGCGCGCACCGCGGCGATCGTGTCGGTGACTCCGACGGCGACCGGGTACGCACCGCCGCCGAGGTCCTCGCCCGCGCGCTCGATCAGGCGCTCGCGCTTGGCGAGCCGCACGGCCTTCTGCTCCGACGCCTCCTCGGGGGAGAGCTCGTCGGGGGTCACGGGGGCGTCGGGGGTGTCGGCCATGTCGGGGCGCAGGTGCTTTCGATCGGGGGCGGAGGGACGCGATCAGGCGAGCAGGATCGGACCGTTGTCGAGGAGCCGGGTGGATCCGACGATCGCGGCGACCAGCACGAGGGCCGGGCCGCGATGGTCGTCGTCGACCGGCAGGAGCGTCGCCGGGTTCACGACGACGAGGTAGTCCAGCTTGACTCAGCGACTCGCCCATCGCCGCGGACTGCGCGGCCGCGATCACGGCGTCGATCCCTCGGTCGGCCGCCGACGCGGCGGCTTCGAGGACGTGCGGGATCGTGCGGGCCGCTCGGCGCTCGCGGGCGTCGAGGTAGCGGTTGCGGCTCGAGAGCGCGAGGCCGTCCTCCTCGCGCACCGTCTCGACGGCCTCGATCGTGACCGGGACGTCGAGGTCGCGCACCATGCGGCGCACCAGGAACAGCTGCTGCGCGTCCTTCTGCCCGAAGAACGCGATGTCGGGCTGCACGATGTGCAGGAGCTTCGCGACGACGGTGAGCATGCCGTCGAAGTGACCGGGGCGGGAGCGGCCCTCGTAGAGGGTGCCGACGTGCCCGGCGACGACTCGGGTGGAGGAGGGGCCGTCGGGGTACATCTCGGCGACGGTCGGGGCGAACACGACGTCCACGCCCTCGGCCTCCAGCAGCTCGGTGTCGGCGGCGAGGTCGCGCGGGTAGCGGTCGAGGTCCTCGGTGGGGCCGAACTGCAGCGGATTGACGAAGATCGAGACCACGACGAGGTCGGCGCTCCCGCGCGCCGCGTCGACGAGGGCGAGGTGCCCCTCGTGCAGCGCTCCCATGGTGGGGACCAGGGCGATGCGGGATCCGGCGCGCCGCGCCTCGGCCAGCCGCTCGCGGAGGGCGTCGACGCGTTCGATGGTGCTGATCACCCGACGATGCTACCGGCGGCGCCCGGGCGGTACTCCCGGGCGACGGGGTTCCGAGACGCCCCTCCGGGGCTGCTCGATCGGCACGAAGGGGGCGGCTCTCAGCCGGCGGCGCGGCGCAGGGCGTCGTCGACGGAGGAGCGCACGAGGCTCGAGAGGAAGAAGCCCGGCTTCTCGACGCCGATGCCCGCGAGCAGGCCCGCCGCCTGATCGACGATGGCGCTCGAGAAGGTGGTGGCGGTCGAGACGGCCTCCGCGTAGGCGGCGCGGTCGGCCTCGGCCACGGTGACGGGCTCGCCGCCCATCTCGACGACGAGCGCCTGCGCGATCGGGAGCACGGGTCCGGGGGCCGTGACCGCGAAGTAGGTCTCGGCGAGGCGGGCGAGGTCCAGGCTCGTGCCGCTGAACGCCATCGCGGGGTGCACGGCGAGCGGGATCGCCCCCTCCTGCGAGTGCGGGAGCGAGCACGCCGTAGCCGTGCTCGGGCGCCGTGTGCAGCACCAGCTGCCCGGGCTGCCAGACGCCCGCCGCGGCGAGCCCCGCCACCAGCGCGCCCAGCTCGTCCCCCGGCACGGCGAGCACCACGAGCTCGCTGCGCTCGACGAGGTCCGGGATCGCGAGGATCGGGGCGCCCGGGAGCAGCGCGTCGGCGCGCTCGCGGCCGGTCTCGCTCGTGGTGGCGACTCCGGTGATCGCGTGGCCGGCGTTCGCGAGCGCCGCTCCGAGCACGGGTCCGACGCGGCCGGCTCCGATCACTCCGACGCCGAGGCGGCCGTCACGGCGGGTGTCAGGCATGGGGCTCCCCCTCCGGAGCGGGCCAGGGCGAGGGCGCCGGCCAGGGTGCGGATGCGGATGCGGCGCGGCGCCCCCACAGGTGGCTCCCGTCGCGCTCGGCGGCGCGGACGCCCGCCCGGGAGAGCCTCTCGAAGAAGGCCAGGGCGTCGGCGGCGCCCATCACCGGGATCGTCGCGGTGACGGGACCGGCGACGGTGTGCACGTGCGCCGACGAGACTCCGAGCAGGCGCTGGAGCGGACCCTGCTGCACGCCGATGCTCTGCATCCGGGCGAGCGGGACCACCACGACGTGCCGCCACACCGCTCCGCTGCGCAGGACCGCCACGTCCTCGGTCAGGCGGTAGCCGGTGCGGCGCCACGAGAAGGGACGGAGCCAGGCGGCCGCACGGGGCGCGCTCGTGAAGCCGGCCGCGTCGCGCTGCCGCAGCGCATCGCCGACGGGGGTCGCCTCCGCTCCCTCCGCCGCCCCCGGCAGCAGCAGGCCGAGCACCTTCTCGACGTCGCGCAGATCGCCCACCGGCAGGATCGTCGTGTTCGGCTCGCCGTTGGCCCCCTGGGACGCCGCGTGGCCGGCCCGGTCGATCCTGACCTGCCACCAGCCGAACGGGCGCCAGAGCAGCGGCTGGGCGATCTCGACCGCGTGGATGCGGCCCGGCGGGAGCGTGTCGCTGCTGGTCGAGAAGACGCCGTAGCCCACGCGCACCCCGTCGGCGGTGCCCGAGATCGAGTACCGCAGGGAGCGCACGAACTTGCGGATGTAGTAGCTGCCGGAGCCGATCAGGCCCGGCAGGATCGCGAACAGGACGACGGGAGTGCCCTGGACGGCCACGAGGACCACCGCGACGATCGCCGCGGCGAGGAACAGCGTGAATCCGCTGAAGACGAGCGAGCCCAGCAGTCGCCCGGGTGGGATCGTCACCACGGACTCGGGAGGCGTGCCGTCGTCCGCCTCGCCGAACTCCTCGATCCTGCGGGCGAGGAAGCCGCCGGCGGGCACGGCGCCCGGCACCTCCGCCTCGCGCTCGCGGACCCCGGAGGCCAGGCGGAGGATGTCGCGCCGGAGGGCGTCGACCAGGCGGGAGCCGAGATACGAGAGCTGCACGTTGGCGTCCTGGCCGGCGACGCCGACCTCGAGCTTCGCGGCGCCGACGAGCCGCGCGACGAGCGGACGCTGCACCGCGATGCCCTGGATGCGGTCCAGGCGCGCGCGGCGGTTCGTCCGGAACAGCACGCCCGAGCGCACCTCCACCACCTCGTCGGTGATGCGGAAGGTGTGCATGCGCCACGAGAGCCAGAAGGCGAGCACGGCGACGGCGAGTCCGACCGCGACCGCCAGCAGCGCCCAGCCGATGAGCCCGCGGTCCACCAGCTGGTCGACGGGGTCCCCGCTCTCGTAGCCGCCGGGCGCGGGCAGGAAGAACTCGACGAGGCGCTCGCGCAGATTCGTGATCAGGATGCCCAGGACGACGAGCAGTCCGATGCCGCCCTTGAGGACGGGGGTCGCCGGATGCAGGCGGTGCCACTCGCCGTCGGCGAGGTCGGTCTCGATGCCGCGGACGTGTTCCTCGGCGGCGCCGCTCACAGTCCGGCCCGGCGCGACTCGGCCAGCGCGACGAGGCGGTCGCGCAGCTCCTCCGCCTCGGCTTCGACGAGGCCGGGGATGCTCACGCCGGTCGCGGCGGCCGCGGTCACGAAGCGCAGATCGGCGAGGCCGAGCGCTCGGGCGAGCGGGCCCCGGTTGACGTCGATGAGCTGCATCCGGCCGTAGGGCACCGAGACGAAGCGCTGGAACATGATGCCGCGGCGGAAGAGCAGGTCGTCGGCGCGCAGCAGGTAGCCGTAGGAGCGGGCCCGGCGCGGAGCGACGATCAGGAGGGTCACGGCGAGCACGGCGGCGGCCACGAGCGCGATCCAGGCCCAGCCGACTCCGATCAGCAGCAGCACCACAGGGGCGATCAGCAGCACGACGCTCGAGACGATCGCCTGCACGAACTCGACGGCGACGTACTTCGGCGAGACGCGCCGCCACTCCCCCCGTCACCTCGAGCCGGGTGCCGGGAGCGCTCGGGGCGACGGGCGCAGGAGCGGACTCCCGCTGCGCCTCCTGCTCGCGCCTGGCCTCGCGGCGCGACAGCGGCTGCGGCTGCGGCTCGGATCCGTGCCGCGGCTCGGGCGGAGCGTCGACGGACGGCCGGGGCTCGGGCGCCGGTTGGGGGCGCGACTCGTCCGTCATGCTCGGGTACTCCTGTCGGCGGCGGGCCCGGAGCCGGCGTCAGGCGTGGTTCGCCTCGCCGACTACTGCGTCGTCGTCGTCATCGCTCGGCGGGATGGTGCAGAGGTGCTCGGCGACCAGTCCGGCCACCAGCAGGACGATCGATCCCGCGATCGTGGCGACGTCCTGCCACACGGAGCCTAGCGAAGGCACCACCGCGCGGCTCAGCAGGTAGAGCAGGATCCCGCCGGAGGCTCCGAGCAGCAGCGCGCCGACCAGGCTCGAGGCCTTGGCGAGCACGACGACCCGCATCGCGCGGAACGGGTCGATGCGCCGCCGCAGCGTCCCCTTCGTGGCGCGGTGAATCGGGATCGCGAAGCCGAGCACCAGCGCGGCCACGACGACCAGCGTCAGCGGCACCGTCAGCGGCGGCACGAGAACGGCGCGGCCGGAGGAGGCGATGGCGAGGTCGAGGAGGAAGCCGACCACGGCGCCGGCGAGGCCCAGGCCGAGCAGGGTGCTGAGTCGGGTGCGCTTCACGGAGTGCTGCTCTCGGTGTCGGACGTGCCGGGGGCGGTGCTCGTCGGTGCGCCCGGGGGGCGGGCGTCCCGCCACGCTATCGCCTCCGGCCAGGGGCTGACCGGGTCGGTCGCGCGGGCGCGGAGGAGGGCGACCGGACCGTGCCCCGGCAGGACGGCGTCGGGCTCGACGTCGAGCCACGGCTCGAGCACGAACGCGCGCTCGGCGGCGCGGGGGTGCGGCAGCGTGAGGTGCGCGTCGTCGCGGACGACCGCTCCGACGGCGATCAGGTCGATGTCGAGCGTGCGGTCCCCCCAGCGCTCCTCGCCCTCGCCCCGGATCCGACCGCCGGCGCGCTCGATCGCCGAGGTCGCCGCGAGCAGGTCCTCGGGATCGAGGGTCGTCGATCCGGTGGCGACCGCGTTGAGGTAGCCGGGGGCGTCCGGATCGACGCCGTCGAGCTTCCAGGCGGGCGTCTCGACGACCTTCGACACGGCGTGCAGGCGCAGACCCGGAGTGGTGGCGAGTGCGCGCACCGCCTCCTCCAGGTGGGCGAGGCGGTCGCCGAGGTTGCTGCCGAGCGCGAGCACGACGCGGCGCTTGGGGCGGATCCGCTCCTGCCGGGGCCTCACGAGCGCGCCCTCGTGATCTGCACGGCGACGTCGTCGAAGGGCAGCGGGATGGGGGCGTCGGGCTTGTGCACCGTGATGCGGACGACGTCGGCCGCGGCGAAGCCGAGCGCGACGGCGGCCAGGCGCTCGGCGACGGTCTCGATGAGGTCGACCGGGTCGCGGGTGACCGCATCCGCCAGCGCGATCGCGAGCTCGCCGTAGTGCACGGTCTCGGCCAGGGCGTCGGCGCCCGCCGCAGGGGCGACGTCGAGCCACACGGTCGCGTCGATGACGAAGTCCTGGCCGTTCTCGCGCTCGAAGTCGAAGACGCCGTGGTGCGCGCGCACGCGCAGGCCCGTCAGCGTGATCGAGTCGCGGAGGGCGAGGGAGGCGGGGTCGACGGCGGTCACGGGAGCTCCTCGTGCAGGCGGGCGGAGAGCGCCAGGGCGCGGGCGCTGGAGCGGACGTCGTGCACGCGGACTCCCCAGGCGCCGCGATCGGCCGCGATCAGGCTGAGCATCGCGGTCACGTCGTCCCGCTCGGCGGCCGGGGCGTCGACGGGGGCGAACGGGGCGAGGAAGCGCTTGCGGGAGTGCCCGACGAGCACCGGGAACCCGAGCGAGACGATCGCGTCGAGGCGGGCGAGCAGCGCCCAGTCGTGCCCGCCGTTCTTCGCGAAGCCGAGGCCCGGGTCCAGGATCAGGCGGTCGTCGCGGATCCCGGCCTCCCGCGCCGCGTCGATCCGGCGCTCGAGCTCGCCCCGCACCTCGCCGACGACGTCGGAGTAGGACGCGAGGGAGTTCATGTCGGCACTGTGGCCGCGCCAGTGCATGGCGATGTAGACCGCGCCGCGCTCGGCGACGAGCGGCAGCATCGCCGGGTCGGCGAGTCCGCCCGAGACGTCGTTCACGACGAGCGCTCCCGCGTCGAGAGCGGCCTCGGCCGTGGACGCGCTCATCGTGTCGATGCTGACCTGCACCCCCTCCGTCGCGAGCGCGCGGACCACGGGCAGCACGCGCGCCTGCTCGGCGTCGGCGTCGACCCGCGCCGCCCCGGGGCGGGTGGACTCGCCGCCGACGTCGACGAGGTCGGCGCCGAAGGAGGCGGGGCCCTCGCCGCTGGAGCGGGTCATGCCGATGCCGTGGCGCACGGCGTCGTCGACGGAGAACCAGCGACCGCCGTCGCTGAAGGAGTCGGGGGTGACGTTCAGGATCCCGAGGAGGGCGGCGCGATCGGGCGGCGCGAGATCCGCAGCGGAGGGAGGCACGTCACTCCCCTCGCGCGGCGCCGATCAGCGCGATGATCTCGGCACGGGCGGCGGGCTGGGCGAGGGAGCCGCGGGCGGCGACCGTGACGGTGGAGCTGCGGGTCTGGCGCGGGCCGCGCATCCGCACGCACCCGTGCTCGGCGTCGACGACGACGACGACGCCCTCGGGAGCGAGTCCCGTCTGGATCACGTCGGCGATCTGCTCCGTGAGCCGCTCCTGCAGCTGCAGCCGCGAGGCGACGGTCTCGACGACGCGCGGCAGTCGGCCGAGGCCGACGACGCGCTCACCCGCGCGGTAGGCGATGTGCGCCACCCCGAGGAACGGCAGCAGGTGGTGCTCGCAGACGGAGCGGAACGCGAGATCGCGGACGATCACGGTCTGCCCGTCGGGGTGCACCGTCGCGTCGCCCTCGACGACCGCGAAGGTCTCGTCGAGGTGCGCGGCCGGATCGAGGTCGCTCTCGCCGAAGAACTCCTCGTAGGCCTCGGCGAAGCGCCGGGGGGTGGAGGCGAGCCCCTCGCGGCCCGGGTCGTCCCCGATGGCCGCGAGGAGCTCGACGACGGCCGCCTCGATGCGCGCCTTGTCGACGGGCATCGGAGGCTACGCCGTCGCGGGACGCGGGTTGATCAGCGGCGGGCGCTGCGGTGCGGTCTCCTCGGTGCCGGCGGAGGTGACTCCGCCGTCGGTGGCACCCGCGTCGATCGGCGCCTTGGCGGCGGGGATCGCGATGGGCGGGAGATCGGACAGCGGACGCTTGTCGCTCGAGAGCCACTGCGGGCGCTCGTCGATGCGGCGCACGTCCTTGAAGATGTCGGCCAGCTGGTCGTGGTCGAGCGTCTCCTTCTCGAGCAGGTCCGCGGCGAGGCGGTCGAGGATGTCGCGGTTGGCGTTGATGACCTGCCACGCCTCGTCGTGCGCCTGCTCGATCAGCTGCCGCGTCTCGGCGTCGACCCGCTCGGCGATCTGCTCGGAGTAGTCGCGCTGGTGGCCCATGTCGCGGCCGAGGAACATCTCGCCCGAGGACTGGCCGAGCTTGACGGCTCCGACGTTCGAGGACATGCCGTACTCGGTGACCATCTTGCGGGCGATCGCGGTCGCCTTCTCGATGTCGTTCGAGGCCCCGGTGGTGGGGTCGTGGAAGACGATCTCCTCGGCGACGCGGCCGCCCATGGCGTAGGTCAGCTGGTCGAGCAGCTCGTTGCGGGTGGTGGAGTACTTGTCCTCGAGCGGCAGGACCATCGTGTAGCCGAGGGCGCGGCCGCGCGGCAGGATCGTCACCTTGGTGACGGGGTCGGTGTGGCGCATCGCGGCGGCGGCGAGGGCGTGGCCGCCCTCGTGGTACGCCGTGATCAGCTTCTCCTTGTCGCGCATGACGCGGGTGCGGCGCTGCGGGCCGGCGATGACGCGGTCGATCGCCTCGTCGAGCGCGCGGTTGTCGATCAGCTGCGCGTTGGAGCGGGCGGTGAGCAGCGCGGCCTCGTTGAGGACGTTCGCCAGGTCGGCACCGGTGAAGCCGGGCGTCTTTCGGGCGACGACCTCGAGGTCGACCCCCTCGGCCAGCGGCTTGCCGCGGCCGTGCACCTCGAGGATGCGCTTGCGGCCGAGCAGGTCGGGGGCGTCGACGCCGATCTGGCGATCGAAGCGGCCCGGGCGCAGCAGCGCCGGGTCGAGGATGTCGGGGCGGTTCGTCGCCGCGATCAGGATGACGTTGGTCTTGACGTCGAAGCCGTCCATCTCGACGAGGAGCTGGTTCAGCGTCTGCTCGCGCTCGTCGTGACCGCCGCCCATTCCGGCGCCGCGGTGTCGGCCGACGGCGTCGATCTCGTCGACGAAGATGATCGCCGGCGAGTTCTCCTTCGCCTGCTGGAACAGGTCGCGCACGCGGCTCGCGCCGACGCCGACGAACATCTCGACGAAGTCGGAGCCCGAGATGGAGTAGAAGGGCACTCCCGCCTCACCCGCGACGGCGCGGGCGAGCAGGGTCTTGCCGGTGCCGGGAGGGCCGTACAGCAGCACGCCCTTCGGGATCCGCGCGCCGACCGCCTGGAACTTGGCCGGCTCCTTGAGGAACTCCTTGATCTCGTGCAGCTCCTCGATCGCCTCGTCGGCGCCGGCGACGTCCTGGAACGTGACCTTCGGGGACTCCTTCGAGACCAGCTTCGCCTTCGACTTGCCGAACTGCATGACGCGGTTGCCGCCGCCCTGCATGCCCGAGAGCATCAGCCAGAAGAACGCGCCGATCAGGAGGATCGGGAGCAGGAAGCCGAGCGCCGACAGGAACCAGTTGGTCTGCGGCACCTCGTCGTCGTAGCCGTCCGACGGGTCGGCGGACGTGACCGCCTCGATGACCTCGGGTCCGCGCGGAGCCACGTAGTAGAACTGCACCTGGGTGCCGTTGTCGCCGTCGGCCTGCGAGAGCGTGAGATCCACGCGCTGCTCCCCGTCGACGATCTTCGCCGACTCGACCTGGCCGTCCTGCAGGAGCTGGAGGCCCTCCTGCGTGCTGATCTGCCGGAATCCGGACATCGTGATCAGAGAGGATCCGATCCAGACCGCCACGATCGCGAGGACGACGTAGAGAATGGGACCCCGGAAGATGCGCTTGACGTTCATGAATGTTGCGGGTGGAGACCCGGCACCTTTCTGACGAAGAAATGTGAGTGTCAGGCTACCTCCCGCACTCTGGGCGCGTGCCGCGCGTTCGCCGTGGGCATGCGTCGTGCTGTCCGGCTCGGCCGGGCTGGCCGAGAACGCTGGCACGCGTTCTCGGATCGCGGCCCTGGGGGGGGCGGGGGCGGTCCGATGGAGGGGCTGTCCGATCTGCAGGGGATCCGGGACAGGCAGGACGGTGACGAGCGGAGGCAAGCACGTTCCCGGGTGGAGGGCCTGCAGATCGTGCGTGCGGTGCCGGGTCAGGCGGACGGCAGGAGGCGGGCGGCCACCTCGGTGGCGAGGACGGCGCCGAGCTGGGCCGAGAGGGTGGCGGGCAGGGTCGGCGGGGCGTCCCAGCGGGGGCCGGCGAGCAGGACTCCGCGCCTCTCCCCCGACCGCCAGAGGGCGTCGACGCTGCCCAGGACGAAGGAGCGCAGGCGCTCGGCGGTCGCGGGGGCGACCCCCTCCGTCAGCGCGAGGTCGACGAGGTGGCGGTAGGCGATCCCTCCGAACAGGGCGCCGTCGCCCGTGCCCTGGTCGATCAGGACGCCGTCGGGGGCGAGGCGGTCGAGGAGGTCCTCGGCCGTGAGAGCCGCGTGGGCGACGAGTCGGACGTCCGGTCGCAGGCGGTGCAGGGCGAGCGCCGCGCCCATGTAGACGCCGTGGTTGTAGCTGAAGGCCCAGTCGTCGCGGGCGGAGCCCCCCTCGCGGCCGATGCCGTCGGCGACGAAGCCGGACTCGTCGTCGCGCAGCCGCACGTGCATCCAGTCGAACGCCGCGCGCGCGAGCACCTCCCGCCCATCGGGACGCAGCAGCTCGAGCCGAGCTCCGAGGATCGCGAACGGCCCGTTCGCCGGGGCGTTCTTGTAGTCGAGCTGCCTGCGGCGCCAGGCGAGGCTGGCGCCGTGGCGGAGGTTCCAGCCCTTCCGGACGGAGAAGCGCCAGAGCCGGTCCGCACGGTCCAGCCAGCGCGGCTCGCCCGTCGCGGCACCGAGACGCGCGAGAGCGCCTCCGAGCCACATCATGTCGTCGAAGTAGCCGTTCACCAGTCGGCCGCCGTTGCGGAGCCGGATCGCCCGGTGCACGCGGCGCGCCCGATCGAGGTGCGTCTCGTCTCCGGTGCGCTCGAAGGCGTCGACCGCCGCATCGATCGCGTGCGCCAGCCACCAGTAGTGGAACGGCGCGTCGGCGGCGACCGAGGTCGGATAGCTCGCGTGGTACCCGATCAGGGGCGCCCGGAACAGCAGGTCGAGACTGCGCTGCGCGACGTCCGCCCGCTGCTCGGGCGGGGTCGGGCTACTCGTAGACGTGGGGCGCGAGGATCGCGACATCGCGGAGGTTGCGGTAGCGCTCGGCGTAGTCGAGCCCGTAGCCGATGACGAAGTCGTTGGGGATGTCGAAGCCCACGTAGGCGACGTCGACCTCGACCTTGGCGGCGCGGGGCTTGCGGAACAGCGCGCAGATCTCGACCGACTCCGCTCCTCGGCTGCGCAGGTTGCCCTGCAGCCACGAGAGGGTGAGGCCCGAGTCGATGATGTCCTCGACGATCAGGACCTTGCGGTCCGTGATGTCGGTGTCGAGGTCCTTCAGGATCCGCACGACGCCCGAGGACTTGGTGCTGCTGCCGTAGGAGGAGACGGCCATCCAGTCCATGACGATGTCGAGCTTGAGCTCGCGCGCCAGATCGGCCATGACCATGACCGCGCCGCGCAGGACGCCCACGATCAGCAGGTTCTCGCCCTGGTAGTCGCGCTCGATCGCGCGAGCCAGGTCGCGGATCCGCGCGTGGATCTCGGCCTCGGTGTAGAGGACCTCGGTGATGTCGTCGGCGATGTCGGCTGCTTCCACCCGATCACTCTACGGCCGGTCCGCAAGAGGTCAGTGCGGTCGGGCCGGCGCGAACACGAGGTCCGAGCCCGAGCGGGTCGCGACGACGCCGGGCAGGTCGACGCCCTTCTGTCCGTGCCAGTCGGTGACGAGGGCGGCGACGGCCAGCGTCTGCGCGCGCGAGAGCGCGACTCCGAACTCGTTCGAGACGACCAGGCGGATGATGCGCTGCCGCAGCGCGGGCGGATCGGCCGCCAGCCCTCGGGCGTCGACGGTCACGTGCCCCTCGTCGTTCTGGCCGACGAGCTCGAGGGCCCAGTCGAGCGCCATCGCGTCGAGCGCGTCGCCGTCCTCGCGCAGCTGCTCGGCGGTGCGGGCGAGTGCCTCGGCGATGCCCGGACCGAGCTCGTCCTCGAGCACCGGCAGCACCGAGCGGCGGACGCGGACCCGGGAGTAGCGGAGGTCGTCGTTGTGGGGGTCGTCCCAGGGCTCGAGGCCGGCGTCGGCGCAGGCGGCGCGGGTGCTCGCGCGGCGGATCCCGAGCAGTGGCCGGCGCAGCGGTCCGCTCACGGCCGCCATGCCGTGCAGGCTCGCGGCTCCGGCTCCGCGCGCGAGGCCCAGGAGGACCGTCTCGGCCTGGTCGTCGAGGGTGTGCGCGAGGAGGACGGCCGCGGCGCCCGTCGCCTCGACGGCATCGGCGAGGGCGCGGTGGCGCGCGGTGCGGGCGGCCGCCTCCGGCCCGTCCTCGCCCTCCGGTACCGAGACGACCTCGACGAGGACGGGCGCGAGGCCCAGAGCGCGCGCCTGGTCGGCGGACCGGCGGGCGACGCCTGCTGAGCCCTCCTGCAGGCCGTGGTCGACGATCACGGCGCCGGCGCGGAGGCCCGCGCGGGGCGCCTCGAACGCGACGGCCGCGGCCAGCGCGAGCGAGTCCGCTCCTCCGCTCAGGGCGACGAGGACGAGCGAGTCGCGCTCGAGCCCGTCGAAGCCGGCGCGGACGGCCCGCCGGATGTCGGCGACGGCGGGGGTCAGACGGGGGCGATCGGGCACATCAAGTAACGTTAGGCCAGCGATCCGGCCTGCGAGCGCTGGCCTGTGCACGCGCTCGGGGAGGCGGATCCGATCCGCCGATGCGCCGCCCGCGGCGCCACCGACTCAAGGAGCGAACATGGCCGCATACGACGTCGTCGTAGAGATCCCCAAGGGCAGCCGCAACAAGTACGAGGTCGACCACGAGACCGGTCGCGTGTACCTCGACCGGGTGCTCTTCACCTCCTTCGTCTACCCGACGGACTACGGCTACTTCGAGAACACCCTCGGCCTCGACGGCGACCCCGTCGACGCGCTGGTGCTGCTCGAGTACCCCGTCTTCCCGGGCGTGGGCGTCTCGGTGCGCCCCGTGGGCGTCCTCAACATGAGCGACGAGGCCGGTTCCGACGCCAAGGTGGTCGTGGTCCCCGCGAAGGACCCGCGCTGGCAGCACATCCAGGACATCGGCGACGTCCCGGAGCAGACGAAGAACGAGATCAAGCACTTCTTCGAGCGCTACAAGGACCTGGAGCCCGGCAAGTGGGTCAAGGTCGAGGCGTGGGGCGACGCGGCCGAGGCCGAGCAGATCGTCCAGGACGGCATCAAGAAGCTGGCCGAAGAGGGTCACTGACCCCTCGCGAATGACGAGAACCCGCTCCCTCCGGAGTCCAGCGGCTGCTGGATCGCCGGTGGGGGCGGGTTCTTCGCGTTGCGGGACCGAGCCGGCGCCCTAGGAGGCCGGGCGGCCGACCATGCCGGTCGGGGTGCCCCAGATGGAGTGGATGCGCACCGGCGCGTTGGGGTTCGGCGCCTCGATGATCTGGCCGTTCCCGAGGAAGATGGCGACGTGGTAGTAGTCGCCGGCTCCGCCCCAGAAGATCAGGTCGCCGCGCTGGCGCTCGCTGTAGGGGACGAGCTTGCCGTCCGCCGCCATGGTGTTGTACTGGTTCGTCGCCGAGTGGGTGCCGATGTAGCGACCCGCGGAGGCGTAGGACTGCTTTGTCAGTCCCGAGCAGTCCCAGACGTCCGGACCCATGCCGCCGAGCAGGTACCGCTCGCCGAGCTGCGCGGACGCGTACGCGATCGCGGTCTCGACCTCGCTGGTGTTCGGCTGGCCGACCGGAGCGGGCGCGGGGGCCGGTGCCGGGGCGGGCGCAGGAGCGGGGGCCGGTGCCGCGGGAGCGGGAGCCGGCGCCGGAGCCTGGACGGGAGGCGCGGGCTGCGGCGCGGCGGGGACGGGCTGCGGCGCAGCGGGAGCCGGCTGCGGAGCCGCGGGAGCGGGGGCCGGAGCCGCGGGAGCGGCCGGTCGCGGCGCTGCGGGCTGGGGCGCCGCCGGGGCGGGAGCCGCGGGACGGGACGGAGCGCCTGCCGGCTGCGAGCCCTGCTCCTGCGAGGTCTCCTCGGCGTCGGCCTGAGCCTGAGCCGCTGCGGCGGCCGCCGCAGCCGCAGCCCTGCGCTCCAGCTCGCCCGCGAGGAACGCGGTCTCGACCTCGACGGTGGAGTCCTTCAGCAGCGCGAGCTGGGCGATGAGCTCGGACGACTTCGCCTCCTGCGCGGCGAGGGCCGACTGCGCCGAGCGCGCGGCGTCGTCGGCGATCGCGCGGGCGCGGTCGGCCTCGTCCGAGAGCGCCCGGTGCTCGTCGACCGCGACGTCGGCCTGCGCGGCGAGGGACTCGGCGTTCTGCTTGTCGCCGAGGGCGTCGGCGTAGACCTTCTGCGACTGCTCCGTCAGCTGCGACATCGCCCCGAGCTGGTAGAGCAGGTCTCCCGCGTTCTCTCCGCTCGCGACGAGGCTCATCGAGAGGTCGCCTCCGGCGGCCTTGGACAGGTGCGCGGCGAGCAGGCCCGCGCGCATCCGGGAGGTCTGTGCCTTGGCGGAGGCCTCGGCGGCGCGGTCCTCGAGGTCGGTGACGGCCTGCGCGGCGGCGGCGAGGGCGTCCGACGCCTGACGCCAGGTCTCGGCCCTGCGCATCGCCTCGACCGAGGCCTCGTCGACCGCGCTCTGCAGCCCGGCGACCAGACCGGTGATCGAGTCGATCTCGGCCTGCTTCGCCGCCTCGTCGAGCTTCGCGTTCTGCACGTCGTCCCACGAGGGGTACTGCGGATCGTCCGCCGAGGCGGGGTGAGTCCGAAGGACGCGGTGATCGCGGTCACGGCGAAGGCCGCGGACACCGCGAGCGGCAGCCGGCCCTTCCAGGCCCGCTCGCGCGGCGCCGGCGTGAATCCTCGTGCGGTGGTCCGGGCGTCAACCAAGGGTCACTCCTCGTGCGGCCATGAAGGGCTGGGCGTTGACGGCGGTGCCGTTCACGCGGGTCTCGTAGTGCAGGTGGCAGCCGGTGGAGGCGCCGGTGGAGCCGACCGCGGCGATCTGCTGACCGGCCTCGACCCGCTCGCCGACGCTCACGTAGATGCCGCCCGCGATGATGTGGGCGTAGCCGGTGCTGATGCCCTCACCGTGGTTGATCTCGATCCAGTTGCCGTACGTGCCGAACACGCCGGCGTAGGTGACGGTGCCGCTGTGAGCGGCGAAGATCGGGGTGCCGCAGGGAGCCGCGAGGTCGGTGCCGCGGTGGAACGAGCTGGTCGATCCTCCGCCGGTCGAGAGGCTGCCGCGCGGTCCGAACGTGCCGGTGATGCGCCCGTTGACGGGCTTCACCCAGCCGGAGTCGCTGACCGCGGTCGATCCGCCGCCCGCGACGGGGGCCGGAGCAGGGGCAGAGTAGCCGCCACCGCCACCCCCGGAGCTGGGACGGGGAGCCGCGGCCGCAGCCGCTGCGGCGGCGGCCTGCGCGGCGGCGCGCTGGGCGTCGGCCGCGGCCTGGCGGGCGGCGGCCTCCTCGGCGAGCTTGCGCTGACGTTCGGCCTCGCGCGCGGCGACTCCCGCCTGGTACTCGGCGACGGTGCGCGACTCCGTGTCGCGCAGCGCGGCGAGCTGCTGCTCGAGCACGATGCTCTGCTCCTGCTGCTCGACGAGCGCGGCCTCGGACGCCTGCTGGGCGCTCGTGGCCTCGGCGAGGGCGGCCTCGGCGGCGACCCGGAGGCGCTCGCGCTCCGTCTGCGCCACCTCGGCCTGGTCGGCCAGCGATGAAGCGGTGTTGCGGGCGGTGCTCGCCTGCTCGTAGATCGCGTTGGAGCGCTCGACGAGCTTGGTCATGTTGCCGATGCGGCCGAGCAGATCATCGGATCCGGTGCTCTCGCCGTCGAGGAAGATGTTGACGGACAGGTCCGTGCCGGTGGTGCGGTAGAGCTGGGCGGCGAGCAGGCCGGCCTGCTGCGACGCGGCGTCGGCCTCGTCGGCGCTCGCGGTGGCCTTGGTGTCGAGCGACGTGGCGCGGTCGGCGGCGAGGTCGAACGCCTCCTGTGCCGTGAAGTACTCCTCGCCGCGCTTCTGCGCGAGCTCCTGGGCCGCGGCGACCTCGTCCTGCAGTCCGGCGATCAGCGAGGTGATGTTCTCGACCTGCGCGGCGGCCGCTTGGGTGTCGCCCTTGGCGGCCTCCACGTCGGCCCACGTCGGGTACTCGGCCGCCTGCGCGGGAGTGGCGACGAGGAGACCGGCGACGAGCGCGAGCACCGCGGACGCGAGCGCGGCGGAGCGGAGCCGCCCGAGCCGTGGCGCGCCCGATGACGGTGCGGGGCGACGGCGGCGCGGGAGAGAGAGCATGGGACCTCGGGGTGATCGGGGGATCCCTCACCACGGCAGGACGACGCGGGCCGTCGCCGGGGGAAGGGCAATTCCGACCAACCCTAACCAAGCCCCTACCGCCGCGCCTAGAGATGCGGCAACCCCGGACGGGGTTGTTCACGTGTGCGAAACGTTCGGATTTTGCATCTGGCGCGATCATCCGTATGCTTGCGTGTCGGTAGTCATGGTGGGGTCGGCCGCAGGGTCGCCCTGCAGCTTCCGGCCCCATCGTTTAGTGGCCTAGGACGCCGCCCTTTCACGGCGGTAGCACGGGTTCGAATCCCGTTGGGGTCACGAAGACGGCACCGAGCAAGAACCGGTCGGAAACGAGCGGGTGGAAATCGAATAGCCTCGAAGGCAGTATGCTTGTCTTCGCAACGAGGCCCTGTAGCGCAGCTGGTTAGCGTGCCGCCCTGTCACGGCGGAGGTCGCGGGTTCAAGTCCCGTCAGGGTCGCAAAGGGGCCCTTCCGAGAGGAAGGGCCTTTTTCAGCGGCGGAACGTCGCAACGGCTCTGTAGCTCAGTTGGTAGAGCGCACGACTGAAAATCGTGAGGTCACGGGATCGACGCCCGTCGGAGCCACGGAAACCCTCGCCTAGCTTCTACATGGCGGGGGTTTCTTCATGTCCGGACGCGTGCGAGGAGGACTCGTCCTGCAGAGCACGCGTGCCGGGCCGTTCGCCCAGCCTGCCTGCGTAGCCTGGTGAGGCCATGAATCCCGCCGCCTTCCCGCCGCCCGATCCGTCGACCGTCGCTCCCGAGCAGCCTCCGGTCGCGCCTCCGTACGCCGCGGCGCCCAGCGGATGGCCCACGCCGACCGCCTGGCCGGCGCCTCAGCAGGCGCCCGAGCCGCAGCCGTCGATCCATGCGCCGTACTCGTCGCTCCTCTACCTCCCCGATCCGCGCGTTCGCTGGGGACTGCCGACCGCCGTGCTCACGATCGCGGGGATCGTGGTGCCGCTCGCGGTGCTCATCCTGCTGTTCGGCTTCGGCGTGCTGCCCTACTCCCCCGGGCTCGCCTTCGCCGGCGCCTTCGGCAGCTACCTGATCGGCCTGGTCGTGCCGATCCTCGCCTCGCGGCTGCGCGGGCTGAAGTCGCTGGCTGCCGATTTCGGCCTGCGGTTCCGCTGGATCGACGTGCCGATCGGGATCGGCCTCGGGATCGCGGTGCGGATCGCCATCGTGCTGGTGCTCCTGGGCTTCTCCCCGTTCCTCCAGGACGCGCAGGGGAACCTCGAGCTCGAACCGGATCCGCTGTGGTTCGTCCTCAGCTCCGTGGTCATCCCCGTGGTCGTCGCGCCGATCGTGGAGGAGATCCTCTGCCGCGGCGTCGTGATGCGGGCGGTGCGCAACCGCATGCTCCGCACGAGGACCGAGGCCGCTCCCCCGACCCGGGGGCGGCGCGTCTGGGCGGCCGTGTTCAGCATCATCGCCTCGACGCTCGTCTTCGCACTGCTGCACGGGCACCAGATGGTGAACCCCGCGACGATCGCCACGCTCGGAGTGACCACGGTGGTGGCGGGTCTCGCGCACGGCTGGATCTCGACCGTCACCGGTCGGCTCGGCGCGGCGATCATCTCGCACGCGACGCTGAACGGCACCGCGGTGCTGCTGCTGGTGCTGGTGACGGCGCTGGGCTGAGCCGGCCCGACGTCTCAGACATCGAGGGCGCGCAGCGGCGGGCGCTCGATCGGGAGCTCGCCGCGCACCTGCCGGTGCAGGCGCTCCATGTCGGAGTCGAGAGCGGCGGCCGTGCGGGCCGCGTCGGCGAGTCCGTCGAGCAGCTCCGTGGGCACCTGGCGGTCGTACTTGTAGTAGATCTTGTGCTCGAGGCTCGCCCAGAAGTCCATCGCGATCGTGCGGAACTGGACCTCGACGCAGACGTCGACGGATCCGCCCGAGAGGAACACCGGCACCTCGACGATCGCGTGCAGGCTCTTGTAGCCGTTCTCCTTGGGGGAGGCGATGTAGTCCTTCACCTCGAGCACCGTCACGTCCGGCTGCGACGTGAGCAGCTCGAAGACGCGGTAGACGTCCGAGACGAAGCTGCACGTGATCCGCACGCCCGCGATGTCGGTGATCGCTCCCGAGATGCCCTCGAACGTGGTGTCGCAGCCCTTGCGCTCGATCTTCTCGATGAGGCTGTCGGCCGACTTGAGCCTGCTCGAGACGTGCTCGATCGGGTTGTAGTCGTGGAGCTCCCGGAACTCCTCCTGCAGGATCGACACCTTGGTGACGATCTCGTCCATGCCGAACTTGTACTGGAGCATGAACCGCGCGAAGTCGTCGCGCAGCGCTCGGATCTCGGCGACGGTGCCCGCGTCGAGGGCCTGCGCACCGGCGTCCGTGAGCGGAGGCAGGGCGGCGAGCGAGGGTTCGGAGGGGCGGCGATCCACAGTCGGACACCCTACGCGGGCGCAGCCAGCGGCCCGGTGTGAGCGGGAGGAGCGTCTGCTCACAGGACGCCCTGCGGCGGGACCGGGACGCGTGGCCATACTGGATCGTGTGAGCACCGCCGCCCCGGGTCCGACCTTCCCGCCTCCCGATCCGGCCACCGTCTCGCCGGGCCGACCGCCCCGGCGCCGGATCCCGCAGACGGCTCGGCGCGCGATCGCGGGCGGTGCGGCGCTCCTGCTCCTCGCCGCGGGCGCGGGCACGGCGGTCCTCGTCCGCGACTCCGTGTCGCAGCAGCGGTTCGCCGAGGCGTCCGAGGGGCTCGAACGGGTGGCCGCCGACCACGATCGGGCCGTCGATGCGTGGGCGGCGCTCGAGGAGTCCGTCGGGGAGGAGACGGAGGGGATCCGACCGGTGCTGGACGAGGCGGACGACGCGGCCGTGGATCCGTCGGCGCGCGACGCCTACGAGGCGGCGATCGACGCCCTCGTCGATGCGGCCGACGACGTCCCCGTCGCCGCGCGGGCGGCGGTCGCGGTGCCCGAGGCGCCGGAGGGAGCCGACGAGCGCTTCGCGGCGGCCGACGACCTCGACGCCCGGGCGGCGGAGCTGGCCGAGGAGGCCCGGGAGCAGGAGGAGCAGCGGGTCCGCGTCCGTCCGCTCCTGTCCGCGACGGGCGCCGCCGCGACCGCGTTCACCCGGAGCACCGCCGCCACGGCCGAGGCGCTGATCGCGAGCAGCACCGCCGCCACGCACCAGTCGCGCTGGCTGGTCGAGAAGGCGCTCTACGGGTACGGCAGCGACCCGGTCCCGCTCGACTTCTCGGACCCGGGCGCCCTGCGCGCGTACCTCGCGCAGGTCGAGGCGCTGCAGGCGTCGCAGGAGGAGGGTCTCGTCGAGCGTGCCGCAGCGGACTGGCCGAGGAAGCAGCAGGTGCTCGACTTCGCCGACTCGATCGGGGGCGGCGTGCCGATCGACATCTCCTGGGAGGAGAGCATCGAGGTGGACGGCGTCGCGTACGGCGACCGCGACTCCGGGGCCGGCCTGGCGACGTGGAGCCTGCAGGAGGGGGCGCCGTCGCGGATCCAGCTCACCGAGAGCATCCAGCGCTACTGGGACGCGGGCTGGACCGTGGGGCTCGTCGCGCACGAGGTCGGGCACGCCATCACCTCGAAGCAGAGCTGCTACGACCTGTACCGGGCAGCGCCCTTCGACGGCGACGACGAGAAGTGGGCGACCGCCTGGGCGCTCTCCCTGGGGTACACCGAGGGTTCGGGGGTCGAGCCCTACGGCTCCCCGGGCGACGACGCGATCGCCGTCGCCGCCGGATGCCGGTGATGCGTCCTAGCCTGGGGCGATGAGCACCGAGCCGCGTCCGCTGCGCTACTGCGCGTTCGTCATGAACACCGCCTCCCACATCCAGCACGGGCTCTGGCGCCACCCCGACGCCCGTCAGCACGAGTTCGACGACGTGCAGCTGTGGATCGACCTCGCCCGCACCCTCGAGCGCGGCCGCTTCGACGCGATGTTCTTCGCCGACGTCGCCGGCCTCTACGGCCCGGCGGACGGCGACTGGGAGGTCAACGCGCGCGAGGGCCTGCAGCTGCCGAGCAACGATCCGGCCGTGCTGCTCTCGGCCCTCGCCGTGAGCACCGAGCACCTCGGCTTCGCGTTCACGAGCTCGGTGCTGCAGTCGCACCCATTCGACTTCGCCCGCAAGGTCTCGACGCTCGACCACGTCTCGAACGGGCGGATCGGCTGGAACATCGTCACGAGCGCCCTCGACGGCGCCGCGCGCAACTTCGGCTACGACCGGCTCGAGGAGCACGACGAGCGCTACGCCTGGGCGCAGGAGTACCTCGACGTCGTCTACAAGCTGTGGGAGGGCTCGTGGGACGACGGCGCACTGCTGCGCGACAAGGCCGGCGCGTTCGCCGACGCGTCGCGCATCCACCGCATCGACCACGTCGGGAAGCGCTACCGCGTGCAGGGGCCGCACCTGTCCGCCCCGTCGCCGCAGCGCACGCCCGTGCTGTTCCAGGCCGGCTCCTCCCCCGCCGGCCGGCGCTTCGCGGCGCGCAACGCGGAGGCGCAGTTCGTCTTCTCGGGGTCGCCCGAGAAGACGCGCGAGCTGATCGTCGACACGCGCCGGCTCGCCGCGGAGGCGGGTCGCGGGGACGGCGTCCCGGCCTTCTACCTCGGTCTCTCGTTCATCACGGGCGACACCGAGGAGGAGGCTCGCCGCGCCGAGCGCGAGATCGACGAGTACCTGTCGTCGGACGCGTTCCTGCTGCACTCGAACCTCGGCTTCGATCCGAAGACGGGCGAGAAGCTCGATCCGGATCTGCCGCTCTCGGCGATCGAGACCTACGCCGGGCAGAGCCACCTGCAGTGGATCCGCGACGCGTCGCCCGATCGCGAGCCGACGGTGCGCGACCTCGCGCGGCTCTCGGCGAAGCTCCGCGGGCGCGTGGTGGGCACACCCGAGCAGATCGCCGACCATCTCGCCGAGTGGCGCGACGCGGGCATCGACGGCATCAACGTCGTCAACTGGATCCTGCCCGGCAGCTACGAGGAGTTCGTCGACCGGGTGATGCCGGTGCTGCAGGAGCGCGGGCTCGCTCAGACGGAGTACGCGGAGGGCACGCTGCGGCGCAAGCTCTTCGGGACGGACGAGCTGCCCTCGACGCATCCGGCGCGGGCCTACCGGGGCGCGTTCGCCTGAGTCCGGGCCGGCCGACCTCCGCCGCTCGGGGGAGGGATCCGGACCGCGACCCGCCTAGCGTGGAGCTATGACCACTCTGCCGTCCACCCTCTTCTTCTCCTTGTACGTCGTCGTCCTGGTCGTGGGCGCCGTGCTCGCCGTGGTCCTCGTGGTGCTGCTGTGCCGCCTGGCGATCGCGGCGCGCGAGACGCTGCAGACCACGACGCGACTCCGCGAGCTGCAGATCGTGCGGCTGCTCGAGGAGGACGAGGACGGGATCACACCGCAGGACCTCGGCTAGGGCGGTACGGCTCGGGCTAGGGCAGCGCGGGGCGCGGGTCGGGCTTCGGCACCCGCGGGATGAGCAGCCCGAGCACGACCGCGACGACGGCGCCCACCGCGCCGATCACGAAGGTCAGCCGGAACCCCCTCGGAGCTCGGCACCTCGACGGCGCCGACCGAGACGGTCAGCTGCGCCAGCACGGCGGCGGTGACCGCCGACGACAGGGTCGTGCCGAGGGTGCGCATCAGCGAGTTGAGCCCGTTGGCCGCAGCCGTCTCGGAGGCGGGCACGGCGTGCATGATGAGCGTCGGCATGGCGGCGTACGCGAGCCCGAGGCCCACTCCGATCAGGGCGTTGATCACGAGGATCTGCCACACCTCGCTGCCGAAGGGCAGCACCAGGAGGTACGACACCGCGATCAGAGCGGCGCCCGAGATCAGGACCACCCGGGGTCCCGAGCGCGAGGAGAGACCGGCCGCGACGGGAGAGGTCGCCATCATCGCGAGGCCGGAGGGGGCCAGCACGAGGCTCGCCACGATCAGGCTGAGGCCGAAGCCGACCCCGGAGGCGGTCGGCAGCTCGAGCATCTGCGGCAGCGTGATCTGCGCGCCGAAGAACGCGAAGCCCACGGCCACGGAGGCGAGGTTCGTGAAGAGGACGGCGGGCCGCACGGCGACGCGGAGATCGACGAGCGGGCTCGACTGCCGCAGCTCGAACCAGCCCCAGAGCACGAGCACGGCGACGCCGCCGAGCCCCGAGCCGAGGATCGCGGGGCTCGTCCAGCCCGCGTCGTTGCCGCGTGAGACGGCGATCAGCACGCCGCTGAGTCCGATCGCGAGCCCGATCGCGCCGACCACGTCGAAGCGGCCGGGCGAGCGCAGGGTCGACACCGGGACGACGAGCAGGATCAGCACGATGTCGAGGACGCCGAGCCCGGCGGACATCCAGAACAGGACGTGCCAGTCGGTGCTCTGGGCGATCAGGGCGCTCAGCGGCAGCCCGAGTGCACCACCGATGCCGAGCGTGGCGCTGACCAGGGCGATCGCGCCGGGCAGTCGATCGCGGTGCAGGGTGTCGCGGAGGATCGAGATGCCCAGCGGGATCACTCCCATGACCGCGCCCTGGAGCGCGCGCCCGACGACGAGGGTCCACACGTCGCCGGCGAACGCGCAGACGATCGAGCCGAGCACCAGCACCACGAGCGCCGCGACCGCCATCCTCCGCTTCCCGTAGAGGTCGCCCAGGCGGCCCGAGACCGGAGTGAGGATGCAGGCGCTCAGGAGGGTCGCTGTGATCACCCACGCGGTCTCGCCGCGGTCGGCGTCGAGCAGTCGCGGCAGCTCGGACTGGATGGGCACCACCAGCGTCTGCATGAACGACGCGCTCATCCCCGCGAAGGCGAGGACGGCGGTGATCAGACGCGGGTCGGGCGTGCGGGTGAGGGAGCGTCTGTCGGAGTCGGGCACGCGGGTCCTTCGAGTCGGGGATGTATTGCCCAGCTTTGCAGTCGCCGGCCGGGTACTCGAACCGCGGAGGGCTCCGGAACCTTCCCGCTCCGCGCCCTTCCGCAGTCGGTCGGGCGGGACGAGGATGTGCGGATGATCGACATCGAGAACTGGATCGCCGGCTACGAGAGGGCGTGGGCGAGCGACGACCCCGCCGACATGGCCGCGCTCTTCACCGAGGACGCCGAGTACTTCACCGCCCCGCACCGCGACGCGATCACTCCGCGCGACGCGATCGTCGAGTGGTGGCGAGCGGAGTCGGAGCCCGCCGAGCCGACCTTCGCGTGGGGTCTCGTGGCCCTGACGGACGCGACGGCGGTGGTGCAGGGGCGGACCGTCTACCCGGGGGCGGAGACGTACCTGAACCTGTGGATCATCCGCTTCGCTCCGGACGGGCGGGCGTGCTCGTTCACGGAGTGGTTCATGGAGGAGCCCGCCGACTCGGTGTCCTAGAAGCGCGGGTCTCGATACGCCGCTGCGCGGCTACTCGACCAGCAGGGGCTCGAGTCAGAGCTGGGCGCCCGGCACCGCGAAGGTGTCGCAGTCGACCGCGTCGCCCTCGAAGCCGGCCTCGAACCAGCGCTGGCGCTGCTCGGCCGAGCCGTGGGTCCAGCCCTCGGGGTCGACCGTGCCGGTCGCCTGCTCCTGGATGCGGTCGTCGCCGACGGCCGCCGCCGCGCCGAGCGCGTCCTGGTACTCCTGCGCGGTGACGGGCTTGAGGTAGGGCGTTCCCGTCTCGTCGGGCACGGTCGAGGCGTCGCCGACCCACGCGCCGGCGAAGCAGTCGGCCTGCAGCTCGAGGCGCACCGAGTCGGAGTCGGGCCCGGTGCCGGAGCGGTCCGCGGACTCCATCGCACCGGTCAGGTTCTGGATGTGGTGCCCCCACTCGTGGGCGAGGATGTACATCTGCGCGAGCGATCCGCCTGAGGTGTCGAACCGGGTCCGCAGCTCGTCGAAGAACTCCGTGTCGAGGTAGATGGTCTGATCCGGCGGGCAGTAGAACGGGCCGACCGCGGCCGTCGCGCCGCCGCATCCGGTGCTCGTCTCGGTGTCGAACACGATGACGCCACCCGGAGTCGCGTAGGTCGCGCCGATCGTGCCGGTCGCGGTGGCCCAGTAGCGGTCGAGCGACTCGGCGGCGCCCTCGAGGCGGCAGTCGACCTCGGTGTTCGCGTCGGCACCGCTGTCGCAGGCGACTGCGGTGCTGGTGATCTGCTCGGGCGAGGTGCCGCCTCCGCCGCCGAGGACCTCGCCGAGTCCCGTCAGGTTCACGCCGAGCAGCTGCGACAGCAGCGCGAGCACGACGACGACGCCCGCGCCGCCGCCGACTGCGATGCCCGTGGTGCGTCCGCGCCGGCGGACCTTGCCGCCGCTGAGCTGGGAGTCGTCGTTGAAGGTCATGCGGTCACGGTAGTGGTCCGGCGCCGCTCCCCGCCGGGGCTTGCGGAGGCGCGGGTCAGCCCCAGCGCGACTCGCTCGTCGAGCGGATGATCTCGAGCAGCGCGTCGCGGAGCGGACCGTGCTCGAGGCTGCCCGGGAACATGTCGACCTCGAGCCGGTGCGCACGCTGCCACGCCTCGGTGCCCTTCGCGGTCAGCGAGACGAGCTGGCGGCGCCGGTCGGCCGGGTCGCTCCGGCGCTCGACGTGGCCCTCGCGCTCGAGCCGCTCGATGGTGCGCGACATGGTCTGCACCTCGACGTGCGCGGAGGCGGCGAGCTCCTTCTGCGCGACGGGCCCGGCCTGCAGCAGGTGCAGGACGATGAGTCCGGCGTGGGTGAGGCCGATCTCGGCGAGCGCCCCGTGCCAGGCGTGCTCGACCATGCGGGACGCGGTCGACAGCAGTCGGCCCGTGGGCCAGCTGTCCATCCCGGAGTCGTCGTCCGCGCGCATCCGCTCAGGATAGCCCCGCGTGCCGGCGCCTCCCGGCTCAGGACGCGAAGCGGTGGGGGGCTCAGGACGCGAAGCGGTGGGGGCTCAGGACGCGAAGCGGTCGGTGGCCTCGATCAGCGCGTTCAGGATGCCGGGCTCGTCGAACGCGTGCCCCGCGTCGGCGATGAGGTGGAACTCGGCCTCGGGCCAGGCGCGGTGCAGGTCCCAGGCGGTGAAGGCCGGGGTGCACATGTCGTAGCGGCCCTGCACGATCACGGCGGGGATGCGGCGCAGCACCTCGGCGTCGCGGAGGAGCTGCCCCTCCTCGAACCAGCCCCGGTGCACGAAGAAGTGGTTCTCGATCCGCGCGAAGGCGAGGGCGAAGGCGGGGTCGGACCACGCCTGGATCATCTCGGGCTTCTGCAGGAGCGAGATGGTCGACGCCTCCCACGTTGTCCAGGCGACGCCGGCCGGACCGTGCACGGCCGGGTCCTCGTCGTGCAGGAGGCGGTAGTACGCCTCGATGAAGCTGCCGCGCTCCGAGGCGGGGACGACCGAGGTGTACGACTCCCACAGGTCGGGGTAGACCGCGGCGGCCCCGCCCTCGTAGAACCACTCGAGCTCGGCGCGGCGGAGGGTGAAGATCCCGCGGAGCACGATCTCGCTGACCCGCTCCGGGTGCGTCTCGGCGTAGGCCAGGGCGAGGGTGGAGCCCCAGGAACCGCCGAGGACCAGCCAGGTGTCGACGCCGAGGTGCTCGCGCAGGCGCTCGATGTCGGCGACGAGGTACCAGGTGGTGTTCGTCGAGAGGTCCGCGCCGGGCTCGCTGGCGTGCGGGGTGGAGCGTCCGCACATCCGCTGGTCGAAGAGGACGATGCGGTACTTCTCGGGGTCGAAGAGGCGGCGGTGCGCGGGCGAGGTGCCGGCACCGGGGCCGCCGTGCAGGAAGACGACGGGCTTGCCGTCGGGGTTGCCCGAGACCTCCCAGTAGACGGAGTGGCCGTCGCCGACGTCGAGCATGCCGGTCTCGTACGGCTCGATCTCGGGGTACAGGGTGCGCATGCTCGGCACTCTACGGAGTCGCAGTGGCGCGTTCCGCGATCTCGGCGGCGCGGTGCGCGATCGACCGCGCGCGGCGGTGCCTCCGCTCGATCGCCTGCCCGGCGTAGGCCGCCGCCACGATGAGCGCCGCGCCCAGCGCGCCGAGGGGCCCGATCGCCTCGCCCGCGAGCACCGTGCCGACCAGCAGCGCCCAGACCGGCTCGGTGCCCATCAGGATGCTCGCCCGCGCGGCCGAGGTGCGCCGGACCGCCCAGAGCTGCACGACGAAGGCGAAGACCGAGCAGAGCAGCCCGAGGAAGAGGACGCTCCCCCAGCCCGCCGCGTCGAGAGCGGCGGCCGAGACGGGGAGCGAGGGACCCGCGAGCAGGGAGAACGCGCCGGCGCAGACGAGCACCTGCACGAGGACGACTCCGAGCGTGCCGTCGGTGCGGCCCCGGGTCAGGTGCGCGCTGGCGGTGACGTGGAACGCGCGCACGACCGCGGCGGCGATCACGAGCGCGTCGCCCGGCGTCGGCGTGCGGAACCCGCCCTCCGAGACGAGCAGTGCGACTCCGACCACCGCGGCGACCGCGGCGACGAAGAACGAGCGCGGCAGCCACGAGCGCGAGGCCAGCCCCTCGAGCACGGGGGTCATCACGAGCGCGAGGCTGATCAGCAGCCCGGCGTTGGTGGCGGAGGTGAGGTGCACGCCCCACGTCTCGAGACCGATGACCGCGGCCTGGGAGCAGCCGAGGACGGCGGCGATCACGAGGCCGCGCCCGCGCGGGAGGCGCTCGCGGCGCACCAGGCACACCAGGGCGAGGGCCGCGGCGGCCACCAGGAAGCGGAGGGCGACGGCCGAGGGCACTCCGGTCACGGCCGCGAGGTCCTTCGCGGCGAGGAAGCTGGCACCCCACACCGCGGCGACGCCGAGCAGGAGCAGATCGGCGGCGGTGTCGGAGGAGCGGCGGGAGGGCATGGGGCTACTGTCGTCCCCACGGACGATGAAGAACAACGGGCATCGTCTTGATCGATGAGGAAGCAGATGCTTATGGATCCCGCGCGACTCCGCCTGCTCCGCGAGCTCGGTGACCGCGGGAGCGTCGCGGCGGTCGCCGCCGCCCTGCACATCAGCGCCTCGGCGGTGTCGCAGCAGCTCGGCGCTCTGCAGGCCGGGGTCGCCGTCCCTCTCACGGTGCGCAGCGGTCGCCGGCTCGTGCTCACGGAGGCGGGCGAGGCGCTCGCCGTCGCCGGGGCGCGCGTCGAGGAGGCGCTGGCCGAGGCGCAGGCGGCGGTCGACGCGCATCTGGAGCGCGACGACCGGGCGGTGCGGGTCTCGGCCTTCCACAGCGCAGGCCTCACCCTTTTCGGGCCGCTGCTGCGAGCGCTGGGCGAGGACCTGCGCGTCTCGCTGACCGACGCCGACGTCGCCCAGGACCGCTTCGCCGGGCTGACCGCCGACCACGACCTCGTGATCGCGCACCGCCTCGCGCACGATCCGGAGTGGCCGTCGGCCAGGATCGTCAGCACTCCGCTGCTCGTCGAGCCGCTCGACATCGCCCTGCACGCCGCGCACCCGCTCGCCGCGCAGGCGAGCATCCGCCCCGAGCAGCTCCGCGACGAGCGCTGGATCTCGACGCACGACGGCTTCCCGCTGGCGGGAGTGCTCGAGCACCTCGGCGCGCTCGGCGGCCGGGCCCCGCGCATCGAGCACCGGATCAACGAGTTCTTCGTGGCGGCCGAGGTGGTCCGCTCGGGAGCGGCGATCGCGGTCATGCCCCGGATCACCGCCTCGACGCTCGCGGTGGACGGGATGGTGCTGCGCCCCGTCGAGGGCGGGGCGCTCGTCCGGCACGTGGACGTGCTCGCCCGACCGGGGGCGCTCGCGCACCCGCCGGTGCGCCGGGTGCTCGCGGTGCTGCAGGAGGTGGCCGGACGGACGGCGGGGGTCTAGGCGCGCAGATCCCGCTCGAAAGCGAGACGGACGCGGCGCTCGTACTCGTCCTGCTCCATCGGCACCACCGCGACGAGCAGCTCCTCGAGCCGCTCCTGGTCGGAGCCCGTCACGGAGACGATGGAGTAGTCGATGAGCCGAGCGAGCATCCGGGATCCGTCGACCTCGAGCACCCAGACGCCGTCGTCGCGGCGCTCGCAGGTGTTCCCCGCCGTCCCCGCCAGCTCCGGAGCCGTGTAGCGGCTGCAGACCTGGATCTCGAGCGCGAACTCCGGGTCGAACCGACTCGTGAGGATCGTGATGTCCCCCGGGTCGGGAAGGTGGTCGGTGTCCTGCCGGGCGAGCGGATCCTCCGACGCCCGGACGGAGGACTCGTACTGCCCGATGACGACGGCCGTCGTCGTGAGTCGATCGGACTCGAACGGCACGACGGAGTAGTCGAGCCGGTACTCGTACTCCGTCTCCTGCGAGGCGCGCACCGCCGTGGTCCGCCCGACCACCGTCTGCGCCACGGGTGATGCCACCACAGCCAGGAGGGCGGCGGTCGCCACTGCTCCGATCACCCGGGGGCGACCCGGATGGACGACGAGCGACCCGGACGCCGCCGCGGCTCCGAGCAGCAGCGGAACGGCAGCGAGGAGGGGAGGCGGGAGAGGCGGCGCCTCGGTCACGAGCGGCGCGACCACAGCGGCGAGCGTCGCGAGGGTCAGCAGCGTGCCGAGCGCGAGATTCGCGCCGACGTGGAGTCGACCCGTGACGATCCGGGACACGCTCAGCAGCAGCGCGGTGGCGATCAGCGGCAGGACGGCCAGCGCGGCCAGACCGGCGGACCCGGCGAAGAGCAGCGGCACGGCGAGGATCGATCCGGCGAAGGCGACGGCGCTGACGGCGATGCCCGCCATGACGGAGTGGGCGATCACCGGAGGTCGATCGGACGCAGTCGTCATCGGGCCCCTCCCTGCCGCTGCCCCCGAGTGTAGAGAGCGACCGCTCCTCCTACCCCGCTCGCAGCACGCGCGCCTACGCTCGTCGGCATGAGCACGCAGCGCACGCCGGTGAAGGTCGCAGTCACGGGAGCGGGGGGCGCCATCGGCTACGCCCTGCTGTTCCGCATCGCCTCGGGTCAGCTCCTCGGGCCGGACGTGCCCGTGCGGCTGAGCCTGCTCGAGATCCCGGCCGGGCTCCGGGCCGCGGCCGGCACCGCCCTCGAGCTGCAGGACGGAGCGTTCGGGCTCCTGCACGGCGTCGAGGTGACCGACGATCCCCGCGCGGCCTTCGACGCCGCGAACGTCGCACTCCTGGTCGGCGCCCGGCCCCGTTCGGCGGGGATGGAGCGCGCCGACCTGCTCGCCGCGAACGCCGGCATCTTCGGGCCGCAGGGCGCCGCGCTGAACGCGCACGCCGCGGACGACGTCCGCGTGCTGGTCGTCGGGAACCCGGCGAACACGAACGCCTGGATCGCCCGCGCGAGCGCGCCGGACATCCCGCGCGGTCGCTTCACCGCGATGACGCGGCTCGACCACAACCGCGCCGTCGCGCAGCTGGCCGCGAAGCTGGACGCCCCGGTCGGCTCGATCGCGGGAGTCGCGATCTGGGGCAACCACTCCGCCTCCCAGTACCCGGACGCGACGCACGCGAGCGTCGACGGACGGCCCGTGACCGAGCTGGTCGACGCCGCGTGGTTGCACGACGAGTTCGAGCCGCGCGTCGCGAAGCGCGGGGCCGAGATCATCGAGGTGCGCGGAGCGTCGTCGGCCGCCTCGGCAGCGTCCGCCGCGATCGACCACGTGCACGACTGGATGACGGGCACCGAGTGGACCTCGGCGGCCGTCGAGTCGGACGGCTCCTACGGGGTGGAGGAGGGGCTGATCTCGTCGTTCCCGGTGCGCTCGGTGGACGGCGAGTGGCGCATCGTCGAGGGGCTCGAGATCGACGAGTACTCGCGGCGCAAGATCGACGAGTCGGTGCTCGAGCTGCGGGCCGAGCGCGACGCGGCACTGGCGTACCTGCAGCGCTGAGCCCGCGGCCCGGCCGCCTCTGGTCCCGGCGTCAGTGGCGCGGAGCCTTCTCGGGGCGCGGGAGGCTGCCGTCGGCGCGGGCCGCCTCGTACCAGGCGTGCGCCTCCTCCTGCCGGGTCTGCTCGGCGCCGGTCGCGATGGCCGCGCGCAGGTGCTCGGGGCCGTAGCCGAAGGACGCGACGAGGTCGCCGGCGTGGGGACGGAGCCGGGCGAGCAGGCGGTCCATGTACGACGTCACGGCGACCGCGCGCTGCGACGAGAGCCGCCCGTGCAGCAGGTACCAGTCGAGGTGCTTCTCGACGAGGCCGAGGCCGAAGAGGTCGCGGAGCCAGGTGAGGACCGTGCGGGTCCCCTCGTCCTCGATGCCGGCGAGCGCCTCGGTGAACGCCTCCCACTGCAGCAGCTCGGCGTGCGCGCGGGCCGCCTCGATCAGCTGGTCCTGGTGGGCGTTGAAGAGGCGCGCGGCCTCGTCGGCGGGGAGCTTGCGCGCCGCGCGCAGGCGTGAGGCAATGCCGGAGACCATGGTCTCGACGCGTCCGGTGAGCAGCTCGCGCTGGTCCTCGCGGAGCTGGCCGACGGAGCGGGCCGTGGATCCGCGGTCCGAGACGACCTGGGCGAGGCGGCGCAGACCGGAGTTGTCGACCGTCGCCCCCGCGACCTGGCCGACGGCGTAGCGCGCCAGCTCGGTGGGCTGGGCGTCCTTGAAGCGGCGCCCGACGTCGGTGAGCAGGCGCTTCGCGACGAGCTGGAGCAGGACCGTGTTGTCGCCCTCGAAGGTGACGTAGACGTCGAGGTCGGCGCGCAGCTGCGTGAGCCGGTTCTCGGCGAGGAAGCCCGCGCCTCCGCAGGCCTCGCGCGCCTCCTGCAGCGTGTCGAGGGCGTGCCAGGTGGAGACCGCCTTCAGCCCGGCGGCGAGGGTCTCGAGGTCCTGGCGCGACTCGTCGGTGTCGTTCCTGCCCGAGAAGACGTCGTCGAACGCGCGCAGCAGCTTGTCGTGCGCGAAGCCGGCGGCGTACGTCGTCGCGAGGCGCGGGAGCAGACGGCGCTGGTGGCGCTGGTAGTCGAGGAGGACCTCCTCGCGGTCCCCTCCCCCGGTGAACTGCCGGCGCTGGTCGCCGTACGTCACGGCGATCGCGAGGGCGATGCGGGACGCGGCGACCGCTGCTCCGTCGAGCGAGACGCGGCCCTGCACCAGGGTGCCGAGCATGGTGAAGAAGCGGCGGCCCGGGCTCGCGATGGGCGAGGAGTAGGTGCCGTCGGCCGCGACGGAGCCGTAGCGGTTCAGCAGGTTCTCGCGCGGCACTCGGACGTGGTCGAAGTGCAGGCGGCCGTTGTCAATGCCGTTCAAGCCGCCCTTGAGGCCGTCGTCCTCGCCGCCGATGCCCGGGAGGAACGCGCCGGACTCGTCGCGCAGCGGCACGAAGAACGCGTGCACGCCGTGGCCGACGCCCCGAGTCACCAGCTGGGCGAACACGACGGCGGCGCGGCCGTCGATCGCGGCGTTGCCGAGGTAGTCCTTCCACGCGGCGCGGAACGGGGTGTTGAGGACGAAGTCGCCCGTCTCCTCGTCGAACGTGGCGGACGTGGCGATGGACGCGACGTCGGAGCCGTGACCGGTCTCGGTCATCGCGAACGCGCCGGGGATGCGGAGATCCATGATGCCGGGCAGCCACTTCTCGTGGTGCTCGCGGGTCCCCAGGTGCAGGACCGCGGCGCCGAAGAGGCCCCACTGCACGCCCGACTTGATCTGCAGCGACGGGTCGGCGGTGACCAGCTCCTCGAAGCCGGCGATGTTGCCGCCGTGGTCGGCGCCTCCGCCGAGGTCGGCCGGGAACGCCCGCAGCACGCCCTTCTCGGCGGCGAGGATCCGCATCTGCCGCGTGACGCGCGCACGGTGCTCGGCCATGGGGAGGCCGCTCTCGCCGTGCAGCTCCGGACGGGCGGTCAGCGCGCGCGAGGCGAGGCGCTGCTCCTTCCAGGCGCCCAGGAGCAGCTCGCCGAGGACCTCGACGTCGACCGACGGTGCGCCGTCCTCGTCGAGGCGGGCGTCGACCTCGGTGCCGAGCGCGTCGACGGGCGGAGTGGGGGCGATGGCGCCGGAGCGGGAGCGGCGCTTGCGGGAGGAGCCGGTGGCCGCCTTCTCGGCGGCGTCCGCGGCGGAACGGGGGCGGGGAGCAGTGGTGACCATGAGTGGAGGATCCCTTCGACCGACGGCGGTGACTGCACGCTAGGTCGCGGTCGCGGAACGCGGAAAAGTTCCGTCGCGGGCCGACAAAGGCGGCCGGGCGGATGCGGCGGGGCGTTGTCGGATCGGGCCAGGCGGGCGTGGGCGAGCCGGGACGGCGTGGCTAGGCTCGCGGTATGAGCGAGCCGCCGCTGCCTCCGCCCCCGCCGCCCCGCCGGGAGCCGGTGCAGCCGGAGTGGGCGTCTCCCGGTGCGACGCCGTCGGGCCTCTCGACGCCGTCGGCCCCCGGGCGGATGCCGTCGGGGCCGGGCACTCCGTGGACCGCGGCGCGCCTGCGCCGCCCGGTGCGGGTCTGGGACCTGGTGCTGACGATCGTGCTGCTGGCGGGCGAGTTCCTGCTGACGGCGCTGCTGTCGTACTTCGGGCTGTTCCTCGCGATGGCGAGCGACGCCTGCATGGGCGGCAACGACTGCGACTCCGGACTCATCGGCGGCGGAGTGCTCGTGGCCGCGGGCGGGGTCTGGATCGGGATGCTCGTGGCGCTGGTGGTGTCGATCGTGCTGCTGGTGCTGCGGCGGATCGCCTTCTGGGTGCCGATCGCCGGCACGGTGCTGTCGTTCGCCGCCACGATCATCGGCTCGTGGATGGCGATGGCCGGGACGGGGACGTGAGCGGAGCGCCGGCACCGCAGCGGCGCCCGGTGCGCGTGTGGGACCTCGTCCTCACGGTCGTGCTGCTCCTGGCCGAGGTCTGCGCGACGCTGCTGCTGACCTACGTCGGCCTCTTCCTCGAGCATGGCGAGCGACGGCTGCCTCGGCCGCGACGACTGCGACTTCACCCTGCTGAACTGGGGGGTCCTCATCGCGGCGGGTGGGGTCTGGATCGGGATGCTCGCCGCGCTCGTCGTGTCGATCGTGCTGCTGGTGCGGCGGCGGATCGCCTTCTGGGTGCCGATCGCCGGCACGGGCCTGTCGTTCGCCGCGACGGCGATCGGCATCTGGATGGTGACGGTCAGCACGGACTGATCGGCGCTCAGTAGCTGTCCCATCCGGGCTCCCAGTCGGGCTCCTCCGGCGGCACCCAGTCGTCCTCGGGCGCGGCGGAGGAGACGGGCGGACCGGCGGTGCGCTCGGACGAGGCGCCGCCGAACGCCGGGCGGGCGCCCTTCGCCGCGGCGCCACCGGAACGGGCGGCACCGGAGCGGGCCGGACGCCGGGGCGCCGGCTCCTCCTGGTTCGCATCGGGCTCGGCGATCTCGGGCGTCTCGCCCGCGACGACGGCGAGCACCGCGGCTCCGTAGGTCACGAGCTTCTTCTGGCCGACACCGCCGATGATGCTGAGCGCGTCGATCGTGGCGGGCTCGGCGGTGGCGATCTCGCGCAGGGTCGCGTCGTTGAAGACGATGTAGGCGGGGACCGACTGCGCCCGCGCCTGCGCGGCGCGCCACTCGCGGAGCCGCTCGAACAGCGGCTGCGCCTCGGTCGGCAGATCGGACACGGTCGAGCGACCGGAGCGCGACGAGCCGCTCGAGCGGGCGGGCTTCTCGGGCTCCTGCCGCAGCTCGACCTTGCGCTCGCCGCCGAGGACCGACCCGGACGCCGGGGTGATCACGAGCGTGCCGAAGCCGTCGTCGTTGACCCCGAGCAGCCCCTGCGCGAGCAGCTGGCGCGCGACTCCGCGCCACTGGGTGTCGCTCAGGTCGGCGCCGATGCCCCAGGTGGAGAGCGCGTCGTGGCCGTGCTGGGTGGTGCGCGGGGTGGTCTTGCCGCGGAGGATGTCGATGACGTGCCCGGCGCCGAACTGCTGGTTGCGCTCGCGCTTGAGCCGCACGACGGTCGAGAGGAACTTCTGCGCGGCGACCGTGCCGTCCCACGAGGCGGGCGGCTCGAGGCAGGTGTCGCAGTTGCCGCAGGCGGTGCTCTCCTGGCCGAAGTAGGCGAGCAGGTTCACGCGACGGCACTGCACGGTCTCGGAGAGCGCCAGCATCGCGTCGAGGTGCGCGGACATCCGGCGGCGGTGGGCCAGGTCGCCCGGCGACTCGTCGATCATGCGGCGCTGCTGCACGACGTCCTGCAGGCCGTAGGCGAGCCAGGCGGTGGACGGCAGGCCGTCGCGACCGGCGCGGCCCGTCTCCTGGTAGTAGCCCTCGACCGACTTGGGCAGGTCGATGTGCGCCACGAAGCGGACGTCGGGCTTGTCGATGCCCATGCCGAACGCGATGGTGGCGCAGACGATCACGCCCTCCTCGCGGAGGAAGCGCGACTGCGCGGCGGCGCGGACGCGGGCGTCGAGGCCCGCGTGGTACGCCACCGCGTCGAAGCCGGCGCCGCGCAGCGCCTCGGCCGTCGCCTCGACGCTCTTGCGCGAGAGGGCGTAGACGATGCCCGCGTCGTCGGCGTGCTCGCGGCGCAGGAAGTCGATCAGCTGCTTGCGCGGCTCGACCTTGTTGACGATGCGGTACTGGATGTTGGGACGGTCGAAGCTCGAGACGAAGTGCCGGGCCTCGCCCATGTGCAGGCGCGTGGTGATCTCGCGGTGCGTCGCCTCGGTCGCCGTGGCGGTGAGCGCGATGCGCGGCACGTCGGGCCAGCGCTCGGCCAGCTCGCCGAGGGCGAGGTAGTCGGGGCGGAAGTCGTGTCCCCACTGGCTCACGCAGTGGGCCTCGTCGATCGCGAAGAGGGCGATGCGGCCGCGGGCGAGGAACTGCTTCATCCCCTCGTTGCCGAGCCGCTCGGGCGCGACGTAGAGCAGGTCGAGCTCGCCGTCGAGGTAGGCGCGCTCGACCCGGGCGCGCTCGCCCGAGTCCTGGGTGGAGTTGAGGAACTCGGCGCGGACGCCGTTGGCGCGCAGGGCGTCGACCTGGTCCTGCATGAGGGCGATGAGCGGCGAGACGACCACTCCGGTGCCCTCGCGGACGATCGAGGGGATCTGGTAGCAGAGCGACTTGCCGCCGCCGGTGGGCATCAGGACGACCGCGTCGCCGCCCTCGATGACCTGCTCGACGATCTGCTCCTGCTCGCCGCGGAAGGAGGAGTAGCCGAAGACGCGCTCGAGGATCTCCTGCGCGGGCGTCTGAGTACCGGGCTGCTCGGCGAGCGGGAGGGCGGTCGCGGTGGGCTCTGTCACCCGGGGAACTCTACCCGCCGCCTCCGACTCCGCTCCGGGCGACGGGGACCGCTGGGGACGGCGCCGGAGCGCCTCCGGTTGGGGAGGAGAGGTCAGAGCGCGGTGATCGTCTTCGTGTCGCCGTCCCAGAAGCGCACGCTCGAGAGGCCCACGGGGAACGGCTCGCCCAGCAGGGGCACGGCCGCGCCCAGCTGCTCGGCGCGCAGGCGGCGCGAGGCGCTCACGTGCGGGGTCCACGCCTCCGGGAGCGACGTGGGCACGCCGCCCGGGACCGCCGCGACGGTGGCGCGGTGCAGGGCGTCGAGCGCGGGCGAGCGGACGGCGCCCCAGGCGAGCACGAAGCGGCCGGAGTGGGGGAAGAGGAGGACGGCGCCGAGGTCGACGCTCGCGGGGAGCGGGCCGAGGGCCCCGGGCTCCGGGCACTCGAGCTCGGGGCCGGCGACGAGGGTGATGTGCGGGCGGTTGCTCTCGGAGCGGTGCAGGGCGAGGCTCGGCAGCCCGGCGCTCTCGAGCGCCTCCCACTGGCTCCGGATGCGGGCCTCGGACTCCGGGTCGAGGAGGAGTTCGACGCTGCGCACGCGTCCTATCCTGCCGCGAAGGGCGGCGCCCGGCGCGGGCTCGCCGTTCCGCAGAAGTTGCGGTAACGGCGCGCGCTCACCGCAACTTGTGGAGGATCCGCGGGCTCGAGGACGGGCGACGACGTCGAGTACGCAGAAGTTGTCGTACCTCGAGCGCGAGTACGACGACTTTCGAGGAGTCGACGGGGCGGGCGGGGCAGGCGGGACGGGAGGGACGAGCGGCTCTGCGCCGCCCTGCTTCCGCAGAAGTTGCGGTAACGGCGCGCGCTCACCGCAACTTGTGGAGGATCCGCGGGCTCGAGGACGGGCGACGACGTCGAGTACGCAGAGGTTGTCGTACTCGAGCTCGAGTACGACGACTTTCGAGGAGTGGGGGGCGGGCGGGGCGTCAGCCGATCGTCACGAGGGTGGCGAAGAGCTCGGGGGCGCGGCGGTCGACGAGGCGCCCGCCGAGGCGGATCCCGAGCACCGCGAACAGCCCGCCGAGCACGAGCGCGAGGACCAGCGACACCGTTCCGAGGACCGGGTCGCTGCCGACCAGGGAGATCGCGCCGACGACGATCGACGGGAGCGACAGCAGCGCGGTGGCGCCCATGCTGCCGAGCATCACGACGCTCGAGATCATGCCGGAACCCGGCGGCGTCTTCAGCGGGCTGTCACCGGGCGCCGGCACCGGGTAGACGACGAGCGCCGACGCGATGCTCGACACTCCGAAGCCGCTGAGGACCAGGGCGAGCGAGATGCCCAGGATCGCGGGGATCGCCTCGGGCCGCCCGGCGTAGAGGCAGGTGCCCACCGCGACGATCACCACGGCCGGGACGCCGACGATCGCGGCGGCGATGACGCGGCCGGCGCGGTCGGCCGCCCCCGTCACTCCGAGCTGACGTGCGCGGCCCACGCGGTGCCGTCGTACGAGACGTCGGCGCAGAGCGTCACGCCGAAGATCAAGGCGATGAAGACGGCCGAGAAGGTGGCGAACGAGCTCCCGCCGCCGCCGAGGGTGCCGTAGAAGAGCGTGAGGACGACGACCGCCGGGATCACGAGCAGGCCGCGGCTGTAGCGCGGGTCGCGCCACCAGTAGCCGAGGGCCCGCGCGGCGATCGCCCCGGTGGGGGTGCCGGGGAACCGGCCGAAGAGGCCGATGCCGGCGGATCCGGAGGCGGTGCCGGACGCTGACGCGGCGGGCTCGCGCAGGGCGCGGCGCAGCGCGAGCGACCAGCCCCGCACGAGCACGGCGAGCGTCCCCACTCCGATCGCGGAGCGCGCGAGCGCGGCGAGCCACTCCCCCGCCACGATCGACCCGGGCACCGCCCAGATCGCTCCGAGCGGCGACCAGCCGAGGGCCGTGGCGACGACGGGGAGGACGTCGACTCCCTCTTGAAGCACGCCCATCACTCCGATGAGCAACGGCCCGAGCAGGACCATCACGACGAGGACCACTCCGCCGATCACCTCGCGGTAGCGGCGGCTCGAGCCCAGCCCGGTGGTGAGCGCGCCGATCAGGCGGGAGGCGACGACGCAGGTCGCGACGCCGATCACGGCGCAGACGAGCGCGGGGACGACGCCGATCGGCTGCCTCCACCAGGCGGCGGCGGTCGCGAGGGCGGCGAGCGAGGTGACGATGCCGGGGATGCCCGCGATGCCGGCGGCGGCGAGGCCCAGCATCAGGGTCCTCAGGGGGATCGGGAAGGTGGCGAGCGTCGAGAGGTCGAGGCTCTGATCCGAGCCCGACACGAAGATGGGGCCGAGTACCCAGCCCAGCAGCAGGGCGGAGCCGCCGAGCACGATCACGACGTTCACGAGCGCGGGATCGGTGCCGCCGAGCGCGACGAGGCCGACGACGACGAGGCCCAGGACGAAGACCGCGTACAGGCCCCCGAAGATCACCCCGATCAGCTGCCACACGTTGCGCGTGAGCGTGTTGCGCAGCAGCAGCAGGCGCAGCCTCAGGAGATGCGCAACCATGCCGGGCCCTCCTGGTGGGTGCGTCCGCCGACGAGCTCGACGAAGCGCTCCTCGAGGCTGGACCCCGCCCGCACCTCGGCGAGCGTGCCGGCGGCGAGGACGCGGCCGTCGGCGATGACGGCGACGCGGTCGCACATCCGCTCGACCAGGTCCATCGAGTGGCTCGACACGATCACGGTGCCGCCGGAGGCGACGAAGCCGGTCAGGATGTCGCGGATGTTGGCCGCGGAGACGGGGTCGACCGACTCGAACGGCTCGTCGAGCACGAGGAGCCGCGGGGCGCGCACGAGGGCGCAGGCGAGCGCGATCTTCTTGGTCATGCCCGCGGAGTAGTCGACGACGAGGGTGCGGTCGGCCGGATCGAGTCCGAGCAGCGCCAGCAGGTCGTCGGCGCGCTCGAGGACGGTGGGCCGGTCGATGCCGCAGAGCAGGCCGTAGTAGGTGATGAGCTGGAGTCCGGTGAGCCGGTCGAACAGCTTGACGCCGTCGGCGAGGACGCCGATCAGGCGCTTGGCCTCGAGCGGCCGCTGCCAGACGTCGACCTCGTGGATCGTGACGACGCCCTCGTCGGGGCGGAGCAGGGCGGTGGCCATCGAGAGCGTCGTGGTCTTGCCCGCTCCATTCGGGCCGACCAGGCCGAAGAACGAGCCGGCGGGGACGTCGAGGTCGATGCCCTTGACCGCCTCCTTGTCGCCGAAGCGCTTGCGCAGACCGCGGATCCGCAGCGCGATCTCGCCGGAGCGGCCCGCCGCGTCCGGGGCGGCCCAGGCCGGAGCTGCGTGCTCGGTAGCGTCGTCGGGGGCGCTGGTGGGCGCCGTTCCGTTCGTCCCGTCCATGGGAGTCCCTTCGGTGCATGACCGCGGGCCGCGGTGGGCGGCCGCTCCTCCCACGGTAACCAGGCCTCGTGGCACGGGGCATCCGCCTCGGGAGGGATCCGCGCCGCCTACGCTGACTCCATGCCCACGCTCCTCCTCGTCCGGCACGGGCGCACGACCGCGAACACCGCCGGGATCCTGGCCGGCCGCACCGCCGGGGTCCGGCTCGACGACGTGGGGCGCGCGCAGGCCGCTCGCACGGCGGAGCGCCTGGCGGCGGTGCCGCTGGCCGCCCTCGTGACGAGCCCGCTCGAGCGCTGCCGGCAGACGTCGCGGGCGATCCTCGACCGGCAGGGGACGCCTCCCGAAGCCGTCGTCGAGAAGGGGATCACCGAGGCCGACTACGGGCAGTGGTCGGGCCGGCACCTGCGCGATCTGGCGAAGGAGCCGCTGTGGGCGACGGTGCAGAACCAGCCGTCGGCGGTGGTGTTCCCCGGCGGCGAGGGGCTCGCGGCGATGCAGGCCCGCGCCGTCGCGGCGATCCGGAGGCACGACGCGGCCGTCGCCGAGCAGCACGGCCCGGCCGCGGTGTGGGCCGCCGTCAGCCACGGCGACACGATCAAGGCGATCCTCGCCGATGCGCTCGGGATGCACCTCGACCTGTTCCAGCGGCTGTCGGTCGGACCGGCGTCGGTGTCGATCATCCGCTACGGCGCGGGACGGCCCGAGGTCGTCGCCACGAACACCGAGGCGGGGGACCTGGGCTGGCTGCGCGCGGCCCCGGCGCCCGCGGCCGAGGCCGCTGTCGGCGGCGGAGCCGGTCACGAGTAGGTCCACGCGAGGAGCCACCCTCCGGGACGCGGCTCGTACACTGGAGTCATGCCCATCGTCCACGCGTTCGACTGGCCCGACCGCGTCGTGGTCGGCACCGTCGGCTCGCCCGGCGCCCGCTCCTTCTACCTGCAGGCCCGCACGGGTCCCCGCGTCGTCAGCGTCGGACTCGAGAAGCAGCAGTCGGCCCTGCTCGCCGAGAAGATCGACGAGATCCTCGATCAGCTGATGACCGCGGAGGGCAACCCCGCGAGCGTCCCCTCCGGCACGCCCGCGGAGCTCGTCGACAACGAGCCGCTCGACCAGCCGGTCGAGCCCGAGTTCCGCGTCGGCGGTCTCAGCCTCGGCTGGGATCCGACGACCGCCCAGATCGTCATCGAGGCGTACCCGCTGACCGAAGCCGAGGAGTCGGCCGAGGACGCGGAGCCCGAGGAGATGGTCGTGCTTCGGATCCCCGTCGGCACCGCCCGCGCGTTCGCCAAGCGCACCCTCGAGGTGGTGGGTGCGGGGCGTCCGCTGTGCCCGCGCTGCGGAGATCCGATGGACCCCGACGGGCACGACTGCCCGCTGGCATGAGCGAGGACGCGGAGCCGAGCGGCGAGGAGCTCACGACCGGCGCGCTCGAGCTCACCGGCCGGATCACCACCGCCTCCAACGCCACGTTCCTCGCGCGGATCGGCGACACGTCCGTCGTCTACAAGCCGGTGTCCGGCGAGAAGCCGCTCTGGGACTTCCCCGACGGCGATCTCGCGGGGCGCGAGGCGGCGGCGTACCTCGCCTCCGAGGCCCTGGGCTGGAACGTGGTGCCGCGGACGTGGCTCCGCGACGGGCCGCTGGGCCCCGGCATGGTGCAGCTCTGGCAGGACATCGACCCCGAGCAGGACGCGGTGGACCTCGTGCCGTCGGCGGAGGTCGCCGAGGGCTGGCGGCACGTGCTCGACGGCAGCGACGAGGAGGACCGCGACGTCTCGCTCGTGCACGAGGACTCGGCGGCGCTGCGGCGGATGGCGGTCTTCGACGTGGTCGTCAACAACGCCGACCGCAAGGGCGGGCACGTGCTCGCCATGCCCGACGGCCACCGCTACGGCGTCGACCACGGCCTGACGTTCCACGTCGAGCACAAGCTGCGGACGGTGCTCTGGGGCTGGATCGGCGAGCCGCTGACGGCCGACGAGATCGACGCGCTGGGGCGGCTCCGGAGCGCGATCGACGGGCCGCTCGGCGCGGCGCTGTCGGAGCTGCTGCTGAACGAGGAGATCGAGGTGCTGGGGCGCCGCTGCGACCGGCTGCGCTCGTCGGGCCGCTTCCCGGCACCGCGGGGCGGGATGCCCGCGGTGCCGTGGCCGCTGTTCTGACGCGGACGGCGACGCCGGCCTAGAAGGCCCAGCCGCGGCCGAACATCTCGTCGCCGGTGGGACGCCCGCCGTCGGAGCGGTCGCGCGAGCCGAGGTACGAGCTCACGACCGCCGCGCCGAGGTCGTCGGCCTCGGGGTTCACGACCGTGCCGCCGGCCCGCCTGGCGAGCGAGTCGAGGAACCGCGCGAGGCCCGGGTCCTCGCCCAGGCGGAAGAACGTGGTGTGCGCGCCGAGCCGCACGGAGGCGTCGAGCTCGCGCACCGAGACGGCGATCGTGACCGGGTCGGGCGGGTAGTCGAAGAAGACGTCGCCGGCGGGCTCGAGGTGCGCGGTCGGCTCGCCGTCGGTGACGATCAGCAGCACCGGGCTGCGCCCCCGGGTGCTTGCGGAAGTGCCGGTTGGCCAGCAGCAGGGCGTGGTGCAGGTTCGTGCCCTTGTCCCACTCGGCGTCGAGGCCGACGAGCTGCTCGATGCCCATCACCTCGGCCTGGCGGCCGAAGGCGATCAGCTGCAGCTCGTCGCCGCGGAACCGGCTCGTGATGAGCGTGTGCAGGGCGAGGGCGGTGCGCTTCATCGGGACCCAGCGGCCGTCCATCGCCATCGAGAAGGAGGTGTCGACGAGCAGGGCGACGCAGGCCTGCGTGCGCGCCTCCGTCTCCTGCACCTCGACGTCGCCGATCTCGATGCGCACTCCGGAGGCGGTGGACCGGCCCTCGCCGGCGGTGCGGGTGAGGGCGTTGGTGATCGTGCGCGGGAGGTCCCAGGCCTCGGTGTCGCCGAACTCCCACGCGCGCGTCGCTCCGGATCGCTCGCCCGCGGCACCCGCCCGGCGCACGTCGCGCGCGCCCTGACGACCCGACATCGTCTCGGCGATGTCGCGCAGGAGGGACTTGCCGAGCTGGCGCATCGCCTTGGGGCTGAGGGCGAGCGAGCCGTCGGAGCCGCGGCGCAGGGTGCCGGAGTCGCGCAGCGCCCGCTCGAGCTGCTTCAGCGTCTGCGCGTCGACCGCCGCGTCGTCGCCGATCCGCTTCGCGAGCAGATCGAGGTCGAGGTCGTCGAGCTGCGAGCCGTTCTGCGACTGCGCGAGCTGCTCGGCGAGCGCGTCGAGGTCGGCGAGCTCCTGGAACACGCCGGTGCCGTCGCCGAGGCCGAGCCCCTGCTCGCCGTCCATCCGCTCGGAGCCGCCCCAGTCCTCGCCGGGTCGCAGGCCCCGCAGGGTCTCGTCGAGCTTCCCGAGCGACTGCATCAGCTCGGGGGTGCCGAAGGCCTGCTGCGCGAGGGCGTCGAGCTCGTCGCGCTGCTCCTGGGTCATCGAGTTGCGCATCCGCTGCGCCGCGGCCGCCCGGGCGGCGAGGGCGTCGATCAGCTCGTCGACGGTCTCGGGGTTCTCGGGGAAGTACTCGCCGTGCTGCGCCAGGAACGCGTCGAACTGCTCCGGGGTGTCCTCGCCGCGGGCGTGCGACTCGAGCAGGTCGTTGAGGTCGCGGAGCATGGCGTCGATCGCGGCGCGGTCCTCGTCGCTCGCGTTCTCGAGGGCCTGCTTCATGCCCGCGAAGCGCTGCTCGAGCATCTCGGCGCCGAGGAGCTGCTTGATCCGCTCGAAGTCGGCGCGCGCCTCGGGGCTCCGCCAGGAGTAGTCGGCGAGCTCGGACACGGCGGCCGCGGCCGACGGCGGCAGGCTGTCGAGCTGGATCTCGGCGAGCGCGCGGTCGCCGTCGTCCATCTGCGTGTCACGGGCCAGCTGCTTGCGCTCGGCGAGGACCGCCCGGTCGAGCAGTTCGCGGACCTCGCGGAGCGTGCCGTCGAGGTTGTGCTTCTGCGCGAGGTCGCGGCGGCGCTCGGCCACGCGGCGACCGAGATCGTCGAGGCCGAAGGCGTCGCGGCCGCCGCGGCGGAGGAACTCGCGCAGGGCCCGCTCGGGCGAGGTGCCGGCCATCACGTCCTGGCCGATCGCCTCGAGGGCCTCGGCGAGGTCGACGGGCGGAGCGAGCGGGTCCGGGCCGCCCCGGTACTCGGAGTAGCGCGCGTCGCGGTGCAGGCGGCGGTTGGTCCGGCGCCCCGGCTCAGCCATACACGGCCTCGCCGCCGCCGGTCTCCTTGCTCAGCCGGCGCGAGAGGTAGAGGCCCTCGAGCGCGAGCTCGACGGCTCCGGCGCGCTGGCCCTCGTTCGTCGCGCCCAGGCGCTCGGCGAGGTCCTCGTAGACGGTGGCCTCGCCCAGGATCGGCAGTCCGGCGAGGAACTCGCGCGCGGTCACCTGCTCGCCGGTCGTGATCATGGCGCCGTCCTCGACGGCGGTGACGAGCGGGCCGAGATCGATGCCGCGCAGGTGCGCGCGCACCGTCTCGGCGGTGGCCTGGCGCAGGAGGTGCTCGAGGATCTCCTCCTCGCGCCCCTCCTCCCCCGACTCGAACTCGATCTTGCCGCCGAGCACGTCCACCGCGGTCTCGAGGTCGATGGGGCGCGCGACGGCCTCGGCCTCGCCCCGGCGGGTGGCGCGGTGCAGCGCTGCCGCGGCGATGGTCTCGGCGCCGGCGATGGCGAAGCGGGCGCTCACTCCGCTGCGCTGGTCGACGGAGCTCGACTCGCGCAGGGCCCGGGTGAAGCGGGCGAGGATCTCGATGAGCGCGTCGGGCACGGTCGCGACGAGGTCCGCCTCCTGACGGATCACGGCGATCTCGTCGTCGAGCTCGGTCGGGTAGTGCGTGCGGATCTCGGCGCCGAAGCGGTCCTTCAGCGGAGTGATGATGCGGCCGCGATTCGTGTAGTCCTCGGGGTTCGCGCTGGCGACGACGAGCACGTCGAGCGGCAGACGGAGGACGTAGCCGCGGATCTGGATGTCGCGCTCCTCCATCACGTTGAGCATCGCGACCTGGATGCGCTCGGCGAGGTCCGGCAGCTCGTTGATCGCGACGATGCCGCGGTGGCTGCGCGGGATGAGACCGAAGTGGATGGTCTCGGGATCGCCGAGGCTGCGCCCCTCGGCCACCTTCATGGGGTCCACGTCGCCGATGAGGTCGGCGACGCTGGTGTCGGGGGTGGCGAGCTTCTCGACGTAGCGCTCCTCGCGCGAGCGCCAGGCGACGGGCAGCTCGTCGCCGAGCTCCTCGGCGCGGCGGATGCTCACCGTGGTGATCGGCTCGTAGGGGTGCTCGCCGAGCTCGGAGCCGGCGATGACCGGCGACCACTCGTCGAGGAGGCCGTTGAGGGTGCGCAGGAGCCGGGTCTTGCCCTGGCCGCGCTCGCCCAGCAGCACGATGTCGTGGCCGGCGATCACCGCGCGCTCGACCTGCGGGATCACCGTGTCGGCGAATCCGTGCAGCCCGGGCCACGGGTCGCGGCCCTCGCGCAGGGCGTCGAGCAGGTTGTCGCGGATCTCGGTGCGGAGGCTCTTCTGCACGTGCCCGGAGGCGCGGAGCTGGCCGAGGGTCTGGATCGTCGGACGCATCACTCCGGCAACGCTACGCCCGGGTGCGGCCGCGTGGCGGAGGTCTGCGGAAGTCGGCAGGGAGCTCGCGGGGGACGCGCGTCCGGGGCGGTCGGCTCCTAGGCTCGGGGGCATGCGGACCCTCCCTGTGCGCCGGATCGAGCTGCACCGCGCCGCTCCCCCGCCCGCCGACTCGTGGCCGTTCACGATCCCCGCGGTGCGCCAGGTGCTCGACGACGGGCTCGACCTCGGCGCGATGACCGTCCTGGTGGGCGACAACGGCGCGGGCAAGTCGACGCTGGTCGAGGCGCTGGCGATCGCCTACGGGCTGAACGCCGAGGGCGGGACGATCAGCGCCCGGCACGCGACGCGGCCCTCGGAGTCGGTGCTCGGCGAGCACCTGCAGGTCGTGCGATCCGGCGGCGCCTCGAAGAAGGGCTTCTTCCTCCGGGCCGAGACGATGCACGGGCTCTTCACCTACCTGGAGGACCTGGGCGGAGAGAGCGTCTCGTACCACGACCGCTCGCACGGTGAGTCGTTCCTGGACGTCGTGCTGACCCGCTCGCGGATCAGTGGCTTGTGGATCTTCGACGAGCCGGAGTCGGCCCTGTCGTTCTCGGGCTGCCTCGCGCTGCTCGGGCTCTTCCGCGACCTGCTCGCGAACGGGTCACAGATCGTGCTCTCGACCCACTCGCCGATCCTCGCGGCGGCCACCGGGGCCGACCTCTACGAGATCGGCGAGTGGGGGCTGCGGAGGTGCGACTACGACGACCTCGATCTCGTGCGGAACTGGCGGGCGTTCCTCGAGGCTCCGGGGCGGTACACGCGGTTCCTGGACTGAGCCGGGGAGCACCGCTCAGTCCTGGTCGAGGATCCAGTCGGCGATCTCGTCGGGCAGCCGCGGGCTCTGCCGCACCCAGGCGACATGGGGGTCGCGCAGGGGCCGCCCCTGGATGGGATGACGGCGGCGCGTGATCCGAGCACGCGGGACGGCCGCGCAGAGATGGTCGACGGCGCGGCGCGAGGTCAGGCGGTCGCCGTCGATGTCGAACACGAGGAGCGGGCGCTCGAGTCGGGTCAGGCTCTCGTCGTAGTCCTCGGCCGCGCCCGGTGCCGCGAAGCGCCCGGTGCGGCTCTGGCGGGCGCAGTCGATCATCAGGCGGGTCGACTGCCGGTGGGCGAAGCCGAGCCTGTCGCCGGGGAAGTACCCGACCGCGTGCGAGAGGAGGACGAACAGCTGCGGCACGATCCTGTTGCGCGGTGCCCGCCAGCCGTTCTGCGCCCGGTGCCACGAGGACCCGGAGCCGACGAGCACGACACCGGCGAAACCGGCACCCTCGGGAGCACCCGTCGCGCTCGTCCGGGAGTCGGCGATGAGACCGAGCTGCCCCCCGAGGCTGTGGCCGAGCAGCCAGATCCGCTCGGCGCCCAGTTCGCGGCGCAGGTACGCGACCGACTCGGGGATGTCGCGCTCGACGATCTCGACGTAGCCGTGCGTCGTGGTGCGACTCGCCGAGGGGGTCGCCTCGCCTTCGCCGCGCAGATCGGTCAGCACCACGGTGAAGCCGCGGGCGGAGAAGGAGTCGGCGAGCGCGCGGTAGTAGCCCGAGCGGATCCCCATGGCCGGGAGGACGTACACGTGCTGGCCGGTGTCGGGGCCTCTCGGCGGCACGACGGTCAGCACGATCCGCGTGCCGTCGCTGATCCGGACGGTGTGCGCGACGGCTGGATCGACCGCTCCCGCCGGGTCGACGACGGGTGCGTCGGACGGGGGGAAGGAGTCGGTGGGGAGCATGGGATCCGTTCGAGGACGAGGACGGGGAGTCCGGGGCGGGGTCGGGCGCGGGGTCGCGGGCGGGCACCGGCGAGGGCGACGGGATCACTGTCCCGGGTCCGGTCCCGGCACCGCTGCCCCCACTTCATGCCGAACGCTGCCCGCCGGAAGCCGGGACGCGCGGCGAGGCCGACTCGGTCCCGCGGCTCAGACGACGCCCGTGAAGGCCGTGCGGCGGCCGACGAGCGTCAGGAGCAGCGCGGCGACTCCGAGGACCGCCATCAGGAGCGGGAGAACCGAGCCCTCGAAGGAGCCGAGCAGCACGGCGCCGACGATCCCCGCTGCGAAGATCGCGAGGTTGAAGGCGACCGGGAGGAACGCGTTAGCGACGTCGGAGTCGGCTCCGCCCGCCTTCGTGAGCGCCGCCTGCAGCTGGGCGGACGCGCCGCCGAAGCCGATGCCCCAGAGCACGGCGCCGACGACGATCGCCGCGGTCGAGTCGCCGGCGAGCAGGAGGATCACGGCGGCGACGACGAAGACGGCGACGCTGCCGTGCAGCAGCGGGCGCGAGAAGCGGTCGATCAGCACCGCGGTGAGCGCGACTCCGACCACCGACGCGATGCCGTAGACGAGCAGGGTCACGTCGGCGCCGAGGCCCGATCCGGTTCCGCGGAGATACGGGGCGACGTAGGTGTAGATCGTGTTGTGGGCGAGCATCCAGACGGCGATCACGGCGAGGACGATCGCGATGCCCGGCTTCGCGATCACCCGGGCGAGGGGCAGTCGCGAGGACGCCTGCTGACCCGGCGCGTCGGGGACGACCAGCACGATCAGCACGAGGACGACGACGGCGAGCAGCGAGAGGCCACCGAAGGACCAGCGCCAGTCGAGCACGGTGCCGAGCCACGCTCCCAGCGGAGTGCCCAGGGCGAAGCCGAGCGGGGCGCCGGTCGACACGATCGCCAGGGAGAGGCCGCCGCGGCTCTCGGGGCTGATCCGGCGCCCGTAGGCGGCGAGCATCCCCCAGATCACGCCGGTGAAGGCGCCGGCGACGAATCGGGACGCCAGCGAGAGGGCGACGTCGCCCGACAGCGCGGTGACGGTGTTGGCGAGCACGAGACCGACGATCGCGGCGAGGATCAGCGGCTTCCTCCGGAACCCGCGGGTGAGGCTGATGGCGGGCACGGTGACGACGACGGTGCCGAGCGCCTAGACGCTGATGAACTGGCCGACGACGCCCTCGCTGGTGCGCATGCCCTCGGCGATCACGGGCAGCAGGCCGGCGGGCATCGTCTCGGCGGCGACTAGGAGGAAGCCCATCGCGGCGAGGATCGCCAGGGCGGCCCAGGGCATGCGCTCGGAGCGCGGATCGGGCGTGCGGGAACCGGTCGGGGCGGTGGCGGTCGGGGCGGTGGCGGTCATGGCGTCCTCTCGAGGGCAGCACGGAGAAGCCCCGCGCGGGGGCGTCCAGGGGGAACGGGCGTCAGGAGGGGGAACGGGTGTCAGGAGGCGGTCGCGCGGGCGCGCTCGACGACGCCGTCCGTCGCGGCCCAGCTGGCCAGCAGTCGCAGGCCCTCGTCGGACGGGCTGCCGGGGACGGCGGGGTAGACCGTGAGCGAGTGGCCGGGGTCCTCGACGAGCTCGACGGCCTGGAAGGTGAGCTCGAGGAGCCCGACGACGGGATGCCGGAACTGCTTGCGGCCGGCGTAGTGGCGGCGGACGTCGTGCGCGGCCCAGAGGGCGCGGAACTCCTCGCTCCGCATCGAGAGCTCGCCGACGAGCTCGGCGAGCTGCTTGTCGTGCGGGCTGCGTCCGGCGTCGCGACGGAGGATCGCGACGTTCACGTGCGCCGCGCGCTCCCAGTCGGGGTAGAAGTCGTGGGCGCGGGGATCGAGGAAGATGAAGCGCGAGTGGTTCGCGGGTCGCTGCGGTCCGCGGTACATCTCGGAGTAGAGGGCGTAGCCGAGCGGGTTGGCGGCCAGCATGTCCATCCGGTTGTTCGTGATGAACGCGGGAGCGCCGGTGACGGCGTCGAGCAGGTACTGCAGCTCGGGGCGGACGGTCGCGGCGACGGGGACGGCGCGGACGCGACGGGAGGCCGGAGCGGCGGCGCGGGCGAGGTCGTGGAGGTGATCGCGCTCGGCGCGGTCGAGGACGAGCGCGCGGGAGATCGCGTCGAGGACGCTGTCGGAGACGCCCTCGAGGTTCCCGCGCTCGAGGCGGGTGTAGTAGTCGACGCTCACGCCGGCCAGGCGCGCGACCTCCTCGCGGCGCAGTCCGGGGACGCGCCGCCGCCCGCCGATCGGATCCACGCCGGCCTCCTCTGGGCTGAGGCGCCCGCGGCGGGAGGCGAGGAACTCGCGGATCTCGGCTCGGTTGTCCATGCCGGGAACGCTACGGGGGCGAGCCGCAGGGGTGGGAGGGTCTGCTGGAACCCGTCTCGGTGGAGCCCTGGCTCGGGCGACGGGACGCGCCGTTGACTGAGGCCGTCCTCCTCCGGGACCCGCGCCGAGCACGGGAGCGCTCCGGAGGACCGCCGAGTGAAGGAGAACCATGCGCGCCACCCTGATGTACGGATCCGGCGACGTCCGCGTCGTCGAGGTCCCCGACCCCGAGATCCAGGAGCCGACCGACGCGATCCTCCGGGTCACGCACGCCTGCGTCTGCGGCTCCGATCTGCACCCGTACCACGACCTCGAGAGCACTCCCGAGGGACGGCGCATGGGCCACGAGGCCATCGGCGTCGTCGAGCAGATCGGCTCCGACGTCGCCGTGCTGCAGGTCGGCGACACGGTCGTCGTGCCCTTCGCCTGGTCCGACGGCACCTGCGCGTTCTGCCGCGACGGCATCACCACCTCGTGCGTGCACGGAGGGTTCTTCGACGGCGCGGCCTCCGCGACCCAGGCCGAGAAGCTGCGGGTGCCCTTCGCCGACGCGACCGCCGTGGTGATCCCCGAGGGCACCGACGAGGCGCTCATGCCCTCGCTCCTGGCCCTCTCGGACGTCTACCTCACCGGTCACCACGCCGCCGTGCGCGGCGGGGTCCGCCCGGGGCTGACGGTGACGGTCATCGGAGACGGCGCCGTCGGGCTCTCGGCCGTCCTCGCATCGCAGCGCCTCGGCGCCGAGACGATCATCCTGATGGGCCGTCACACCGCCCGCACCGATCTCGGCCGCACGTTCGGAGCGACGCACGTCGTGGCCGCGCGCGGTGAGGAGGGCGTGGCGGAGGTGCTGGCGATCACGGGCGGCGAGGGCTCGCACGTGGTCCTCGAGGCCGTCGGACACCTGCCCGCCTACGAGCAGGCGTACGGCGTGGTCCGCCCCGGCGGCACGATCTCGAGGGTCGGAGTGCCGCAGTACGAGGACGCCCCGGTCGGCTTCGCCTCGCTCTTCGGCAAGAACGCGACGCTCACGGGAGGGCCGGCGACGGTGCGCGCCTACCTCGAGGCCGCGCTCCCCCAGGTGCTCGACGGCTCGATCGAGCCCGGTCTGGTGTTCGATCGGGAACTGCCGCTGTCGGACATCGCCGAGGCGTACCGGCTGATGGACTCGCGCGAGGCGCTGAAGGTGCTGATCCGACCGTGATCCGGAGGTGATCAATCGGTGATCCGACGGGCGGGGCTGGAGCGCTGGGAGGACGACTCGCCGAGCACTTGCCGAAGCGGTCGCGGCGGAGTAGGTTCCTTGATGATCAAGCTAGATCGCACGACTCGACGTCCTCCCCCTCGTCTGCTCCCGCTCCCTCAGCGCATCCGAAGCGCCTGCTGAAGCGAGACGACCGGCCCGAAACCGGTGGGATGATCTCGCGCACTCGCCCCCTCCTCGATCCGTCCACCCTGGAATCGGCCGGATCCTCCTACCCGAAAAGAGATGCAGCCATGCCCGAGAACGCTGCCACCGAGACCCTGACCATCCTGCGCGACCTCCTCGGCGCTCTCCGAGACGCCCGGCGCCCTGAACCCGGCGTTCGCCGCGCACCTGGGCACGCAGGTGCGCACCGCCCTCGGCGAGGCCGGCCACGCGGTGATGATCGCGCGGGCCGCCTGAGCCCGAGCATTCCCTCGGGGCGCTGAGAACGCGGTCCGAGCCCCCTCCCGGTGGGGGGGTCCGTCAGAACGGGGGCGGGTCGTCGAAGCGGGGACCCCTCTCGCTTCCGACCGTCCGACGTGGTGCGACGAGCGCCGGCGCGCGCGTACTGACCCGACGGCCGGTGGGAGTGGTCCAGTCGGCGGTGCCGTCGGGATGCAGAACGTAGGTCCAGCGGTCGCCGTGTCGGACGTGGTGATGGCTCGTGCAGAGCGACGCCAGGTTGTCGAGTGCGGTCTCGCCTCCGTGGCGCCACTCGATCGTGTGGTCGGCCTCGGCGGTCATGGCGGAGCGGGTGCACCCGGGGAACCGGCAGGTCCGATCCCGCAGCTGGAGCGCCAGCCTCATCCGAGGCGGAGGCACGCGGTGGGTGCGACCGACCGAGACGACCCCTCCCGTCTCCGGATCGGTCAGGACGCGCGTCAGGGAGGCTCCCTCGACGATCAGCTCACGGGCGAGCCCGGCGGGCACGAGGCCGTAGCCGTCGAGCACCGCCGGGGCGTCGTCGCGCCCGGCAGCGGTGCTCGCGGCGAGCGTCAGTCGGACCTCCGCACGCAACCCGGGCACGAACGTCGGAGCGCGAGCGTCGCCGCCGATCCTGACAGCGCGGTCGATGCCGTCGCCATCCCCGGCGGGCGCCGAGCGGGGTTCTGACCGGGGCGCGGTGCCGGTGATCTCACCGTCGCACAGCAGATCGGCGCAGGCGTCGGCGCGGAGCTGCGCGAGCGTCCGCCCGTCGCCGGAGCCGGGGCCCTCCCCCTCGGCGGCGCCGTCGCGGAGGGAGCGGGCGATGCGGTCGAGGCGGTGGTACGCGCCGAGTGCGGCGGTCGCCGGGAGCAGAGCGCAGAGGGTGGCCATGCCGTCGATCTCGGGGCTGACCCAGACGGCGCGATCCTCGCGCGCGCGGGAGTGGCGCTGGGCGAGCGGCTGCTCGTGCAGCTCGTCCCGCAGTCGGGCCGTGATGCGCCTCAGCTGCGTCGGAGTCGACGACGAGGCCGCCTCGGCCGCCCGCTCGTCGAACACCGCTCGGGACTCGGCGGGCAGGGTGCTCGCCGTCGCGCAGATCACCTCGCCCGACTCCCAGAGGATGCGGGCCTCTGCCAGCGCGGCGCGGGTGCACGGGAGATGCTCGACGAGCAGCTGCGCGTGCTCGAGCATTCGGGTCGCGGCCCGCTCGGAGACGCCGAGGGCGACCGCCATCTCGGCGCGGAGCGACCGCTCCACGAGGTCGCCCGCCTCGCTGCGGGAGAGGCCTCCCCCGCGCGCGAACGACTCCGGCACCGCGAGCGCCGCGCGGTGGGCGGCGTGCAGCGCCGCGGCCCTCGCGAGGAGGATCGGGGCCGTGGAGCGGGCGAGGCGTGCGGCGAGATCGGAGAGGGCGCGGACCGTGTCGGGCGCGACCTCCTCGGTGGGCGAGGGGGAAGGTGATGTCATGCGAGCAGTACAGCGGAAACCACTGACATTCGCTCATGTTCTGCGGATCGGGGGAGATCGGGGTCGGTGGAGGTGGGTGCGGCGGCGTCGGCGTCGGCTCCGTCGGGGACGCGGGCGTGCGGCGTCGGGAGTCCTCAGGTCCCGATACGCCCCCTGCGGGGCCATTCGACCAGCAGGAAGGCGCGATACGCCCCTGCGGGGCTACTCGACCAGCAAGAGGGGGCGGAAGGACCAGGAGCACCTGGGGTGGCGGGTCTCGATACGCCCCTGCGGCCGGGGCTGCTCGACCAGCAGGAACAGGCGGGGCCGCCCGGTCGGACGGCCCAGCCTGTGCGCTACTTGATCGAGCCGCGCATCACTCCGCTGACCACCCAGCGCTGAGCGAACAGGTAGACGATCAGCAGCGGCGCCATCGCCATGAGGTAGGACGCGAAGGCGACGGTGTAGTTCGTGTTGAACTGCCCCTGGAACACGTACTCGGCGAGCGGGAGCGTGCGGGCGGCGGGGTCCGAGAGCACGACGAGCGGCAGGATGAAGTCGTTCCACGCCCAGACGCAGGTCAGGATGCCGACCGTCGCGTTCATCGGTCCGAGCAGCGGGAAGATCACCTGCCAGTAGGTGCGCCAGGTGGACGCGCCGTCGGTGCGCGCCGCCTCCTCGAGCTCGATCGGGATCGAGCGGATGAAGGCGGTGTAGATGAACGTGTTGATCGACAGGCCGAAGACCGCGTAGAGCAGGATCAGGCCGACCTGGTTGTCCAGGCCCAGCAGAGCCGTCTCCTTCACGACCGGCAGCATGATGATCGGGAACGGCACGAAGACCGCGGCGAGCAGGTAGAAGTAGACGCCCTTGAAGAACGGCTTGTCCAGGTTCCGAGCGACGGCGTAGGCGACCATCGAGTTCGAGAAGAGCGTCAGGACGACGGCTCCGACCGTGATCAGCGCCGTGTTCACGAACGCCTGCGGGAACCGGGTCGCGGTCCAGGCCTCGGCGAAGTTGCCCCACGAGATCGAGGTCGGCAGCTCGAAGCCGGTGCCGCCGAGCTGGTCCGGCGTCTTCAGCGCCGTCACGACGGCGAAGTAGAGCGGCAGGAGGATCGTGAGCGAGCAGACGGCGATCAGCGCGGTCGCCCACCAGTTGATCCGGTAGGTGTCGCGGGAGGGGCGGCGCGTCCGCCGCTCCTCGTCCTGGCCGAGGGCGATGGCGGTGGTGGGAGTGACGGTGGCGGTCATCAGAACGACGCCTCTCTGCGGCTGAGGACCCGGAACTGGATCAGCGAGACCACGATGATGATGAGGAAGTAGAGGACGGCGTTGGCCGTCTGGTAGGCGTACTCGCCGCCCTGGAAGCCGCCGCGGTAGATGAGCAGCGTGATCGACTCCGTCGAGGTGCCCGGTCCGCCGTTGGTCAGCGCCACGATGTGGTCGAAGACCTGCAGGAAGTTCTTCATCGAGATGACCATGTTGATGGTGAAGAACGAGGCGATCAGCGGGAACGTGATCGACGTGAACTGGCGCCAGGTCGACGCTCCGTCGAGCGAGGTCGCCTCGTACAGCTCCCCCGGGATCGTCTGCAGGCCGGCGAGGTAGATGATGATCGAGAAGGCCGAGGCCTGCCAGACCGCCAGGACCACGATCGCGACCCAGGCCCAGTCGGGGTTCGCGAGGATGTTCTCCCCGATGACGGGGATGCCTCCGAGGATCTGCGGCAGCGAGTTCGCGAAGAGGTACTGGAACACGTACCCGATGACCAGCGTCGAGAGCACGTACGGGATGAAGTAGATGCCCCGGAACGCGGTCTGGAACTTGATCTTCGCGTTCAGCGCGATGGCGATGGCCAGCGAGATGACGTTGACGAGGATCGTCGCCACGATCGCGAAGCCGAAGGTGAAGCCGTAGGCCTTCCAGACGCGGTCGTCCTGGAGGAGGGCGACGTAGTTGGAGAAGCCGATCAGGTCCCACGCGCCGTAGCCGGCGTAGTTCGTGAAGCTGAAGAAGATGCCGGTGAGCACCGGCACGGTGTGCAGCACGAAGAAGAGGAGGACGGCGGGGATCGTCATCCAGTAGAAGGTCTTCGAGGTGCGGCCGATCGTGCGCTTGCGCGGCGAGCGGGGCGGAGTCGTCGCGAGCGTCTGCGCGGGCGCCGTGGTGGTCGTGGTCATGGGCCGGGTCACTTCCTGGTCGTGCGTGCCGCGACTTTGCGCCACTCACTGTCGAGGGTCCGGAGCGCCGCATCGGCGTCCCCGTCGGCGAGGAACGCCTGGAGGGTGGGGTTGAGCGGGATGCTCGCGGGGATCTGGTGGTCGACGAAGCCGATCAGGCGGCCCTCGGCGAAGTACGGCTGCAGCTCGGCGAGGGTCGGATCGGCGTTGGGCGCGGCGTCCACGAGCGGCGAGTACGCGGCCTGGCTGGCGACGTACGGCTCGACGACTCCGGGCGTGAGCAGGTAGTCGACGAAGCGGCGGGCCGCCTCGAGCTTGGGGGTGCCGCGCCCGATCGCGATCGCGACGTCGACCCCGGAGGTGACGCGGGTCTCGGCGGGGTCGTCGAGCACGGGGTAGGGGAAGACGCCGAGGTCGATGTCGGGGTTGTTCGTGCGGACCGGGTTGATCGCCCAGATGCCCTGCGCGTACATCGCGGCCTCGCCGGCGGCGAATGCCTGGTTGCCGTCGTCGTAGCCGCGGCCGAACGCGCCCTCCTGGGTGTACGAGAAGAGGGTGCCGAGGCGCTCCATGGTGCTCGCGTAGTCCTTCGAGAACGAGACGGGAGAGTCGGGGCCGAGGCTCGCCCCCTCCTCCCGCAGCGCCTCGAAGAAGCCCTCGGGCTGGAGCTGACCGCCGATGGCGTTGAAGGCGGGGGCGCCGGTCCAGTTGTCGAGCAGGGCGCCGTAGAACGGAGTGACGCCCGCGGCGACCAGGGCGTCGCAGACCGCGATCAGCTCGCTCCAGGTCGTCGGCACCTCGAGGCCGTTCTCGGCGAAGATCGTGCGGTTGTAGAGGATGCCGTCGGCGTTGTTCGCGAACGCCAGGGCGTTGATCTCGTCGCCCTCGAAGCTCCCGAGGTCGGCGAGGATCTCGAGCGCCGCCGGGTTCACCCGGTCGACGAGCTCGTCGCCCGTGAAGTCGTGGAAGACGCCGGCCTTCGCGAGGTCCGCGTAGTACCCGCTGCCGTTCAGGGTGAGCACGTCGGGGACCTTGTCCTTGACGAGGAGGGTGCGGATCGCCGTGTCCGGGTCGGGCACGTTGTTGGCGATCACGCGGATGTCGGGGTTCGCCGCCTCGAAGTCGCGGATGATGCGCGCGAAGTCCTCGACCGCCTCGGCCTTGAACTGGAAGAAGTCGAGAGTGGTGACTCCGCTCGAAGCGCCCGGCGAGGCGCAGGAGGCGAGGGCGGCCGCGGAGGCGGCGGCCAGGGGCACGGTGAGGAGGGTCCTGCGCGAGAGGTGTCGTCTCGCGAGGTCTGATCGGGGGGACATCGGCGTCTCCTTGCGGTGGAAGGGGTGTGGTGAGGGAGGGGTGGACTGCTGGATCAGCGGGGTGGGGGCGGCGGTCAGACGGCGGTGAGGGTGAGCACCACGAGCTGCTCCGGATCGAGGACGGGCGCCTGGACGCCGACCGTCGCGAGGACGCGGCCGCTGAGCACGGTCGTGCGGCCGGTCCAGCCGAGCTCGGACTGCCCGGGGCCGCCCAGCGGCGCACTGACCGGTGCGAGGGCCACCGAGTACGACCGCTCCGGATCCAGACCCGGGAACGTCAGGGGTCCGGGCGGATAGCTCTCGCTCGTGCGGAGGCGGGCGTAGACGAAGAGCGCCTCGGCCCCGTCCACCGCGACCACTCCCGAGAGCGAGGCCGAGTCGTCGGCGAGATCGGTCCGCACCGCGACGCCCGAGTGCAGCAGGGCGCGGTGCTCGCGGTGGAACGCGACCCAGCGGGCGAGCTCCTCCTCGACCTCCGGGGCGAGGTCGGAGATGTCCCACTCGATGCCGAAGTGGCCGGTGAGCGCGGTGCCGGCACGGAAGGACAGCGAGTGGGTGCGCGACGTCGAGTGCGACCGCGGCCCGCCCACGTGCTGGCCCATCAGCTCCGGCGGCACCACCAGCTGCGTGTACGGCTGGATCGTGGCGCGCTCGAGCGGGTCGATGCAGTCGCTCGTCCAGATGCGGTCGGTGCGCGCGAGGATCCCGAGGTCGACCCGGGCCCCTCCGGAGGCGCACGCCTCGATCTCGAGCCCGGGGTGGCGGGCGCGCAGCTCGTCGAGCAGGCGGTAGAGGGCGAGCACGTTGTCGTGCACGGCCGCGCGACCGGTGGCGGGCGAGACGGCCTCGAGCAGGTCGCGGTTGTGGTCCCACTTGAGGTACGCGATCGGGTACTCGACCAGCAGGGCGTCGAGGGCCGCGAGGACGTGGTCGTAGGCGCCCTGCTGCGAGAGGTCGAGGACCTGCTGCTGGCGACCGGGGAGCGGGAGGTGTCCGGCGGGGCCGAGGATCCACTCCGGGTGCGCACGGGCGAGATCCGAGTCGGGGCTGATCATCTCGGGCTCGACCCAGAGCCCGAACTGCATGCCGCGCGACGTAACGGCGTCGATGATCGGAGTGAGGCCGTCGGGCCAGACGGAGCGGTCGACGCTCCAGTCTCCGAGTCCGGAGGTGTCGTCGCGGCGGCCGAGGAACCAGCCGTCGTCGAGCACGAACCGCTCGACTCCCAGGCGCGACGCCCGCTCGGCGAGGGCGGTGAGCCGCTCGAGGTCGTGGTCGAAGTAGACGGCCTCCCAGGTGTTCAGGGTCACCGGGCGCGGCGTCGACGGGTGCTGCGGCCGCGCACGGACCGAGGCGTGGAAGCGGGCCTGCAGCTGGGACAGTCCGTCGCCCCACGAGCCCGAGGCGATCGGCGTCTCGTAGCTCTCGCCCTGCGCCAGCTCGATCTCGGCGGGACGCAGCAGCTCGCAGGCCGCGAGGAGCGAGACCCCCTCGGGGGTGCGCTCGGCGCGGATCGAGGTGTTGCCGCTCCAGCCGAGGTGCAGGCCGTGCACGAGGCCGCGCTCCCAGCCGAAGCCGGGGGTGCCGACGGCGAGCAGGAGGGTGGAGTCGGCGCCGGGGCGGCCTCGGCGGCTGGAGCGCACGTGCTCGCCGATGGTCAGCTCGTGGCGCTGCGGGTGGCGCTCGCGGAGGTGGTGCCCGGTGGTGTCGAGGATCTCGCGGGCGGTCGCAGGGAGGGGGAAGCCGAGCTCGAGGCGGTCGAGGCGGAAGGGCCGCTCGTCGAGGTTCTCGACGCGGGCGCGCTGGGTGAGGAGTCCGGCGGAGTCGACCTCGAGGTCGATCGTGACGCGGAGGCGGGCGCCGGCCGCGATCAGCCGGAGCGCGGATCCGAGGACCTCGACGCTCTCGACGGCGAAGCGCTCGCTCGCCGTCGTGCGGTCGTGGGTGCCCTCGAGGGTGGGGGCGTGCTGCCAGCCGTCGGCCTCGACGGCGACGAGCCCGAACGGAGCGAAAGCGTCGAGCCCGCCCGAGACGCGCTGCGGAACGGCGGCGTCGGCGAGGGCGGATAGTTCAGCGCCGGAAAGATCACCGAGGTCGGCGCCCCAGTGCGTGATCGAGGGGAACGTGTCGTGCCGGGCGTCGAGGACGACGCTCGTCCCTCCGTTCCGGAGATGGAGGACCGCACGATCCGCGGACCGACGGGTGGCGGGACTGCTCGTCTCTGCTGTGCTTCGCTGCATGTGTTCTTTCTACGGCAGAACTAATGGGGGTGTCAAGAGGCTTCCCCGAGCCCACCACGGGTCGACGACCGCTACATTGCTACCGGAGTGGAAAGAAGAGGCAGCATGGCCATCACCGACACCGTCGCCCCCGAGGACACCGCGGGGACCTCCGCGGAGCTGCTCGCCCGCGAGGTCCTCATCCACGGTCCCATCTCCCGCAGCGAGCTCGGCCGCCGCCTCCGCCTCTCCCCCGCCAGCCTCACCCGGCTGGCGCGCCCCTTCATCGAGGGCGGGCTCTTCGTCGAGGGACCCGAGCAGAGCACCGGAGTGGGCCGCCCGGCCCGCCCGCTCGACATCCGCCCCGACTCCCTCCGCTTCGTCGGAGTCAAGGTGACGGGCACGCAGGTGCTCGCGGTCCGCACCGACCTGCGCGCCCGGACCGAGGTCGAGCTCGTCCGCGATCTCGCGGGCACCTCGCCCGCCGAGGTCGTCGAGGCGATCGTCGGAGTGGTCGAGGATCTCGGTGGGGCCGCCGCGTTCGCGGGTCTCGGAGTCACGATCGGCGGCAGCGTCGACGCGGCCGGCCGCGTGAGCCGTGCGCCGTTCCTCGGCTGGCGCGACGTCGATCTCGCCGGGCCGCTCTCCGAGGCGCTCGCCCTGCCCGTCGCACTCGAGAACGACGTGGTCGCGCTGACCGCGGCGGAGCACTGGTTCGGTCAAGGCCGCGGCGTGGCGCACTTCGCCGTGCTCACGATGGGCGCGGGAGTGGGCTACGGACTGGTCGTGCACGACCGCGTGGTCGCGCCTCCCGCGGCGGGCCTCGGGCTCGGCGGGCACTTCCCCCTCGACTCCGGCGGACCGGTCTGCGAGGCGGGGCATCGGGGCTGCTCCACCGCGATGCTCACGCTGCCGTCGCTGTCGCGGCAGCTCCTGGTGGCGACGGGACGCGAGCTGACGCTGGGCGAGGGGCTCTCGCTCGCGCGGTCGGGCGACCCGGGCGCCGCTCGGATCCTCGGGGACGCCGCCCGCGCGCTCGGCACGATGATCTCGGCGATCGCGAACCTGGCGATGGTCGACACGGTGATCCTGGCCGGCGAGGGTGTGGCGCTCTACTCGGAGCAGTCGGAGCTCGTCGACGCGACCATCGCGGCGACGCGGGATCCGGATGCGGCACCGCCCGTGCTCCTGGTCGACGACGGCGGGCTCATCGAGTGGGCGCGCGGGGCGGCGGCGACGGCGATCCAGCGGCTGCTGCCGCGGATCGCCGGGTCGTCCTCCGGGGCGGCGGAGTAGCGCGGCGACACTGCTCGCCCCCTCGCTGATCGAGGAGCCGCGCAGCGCCCACCCCCTGCTGATCGAGGAGCCGCGCAGCGGCGTACCGAGACCTCCGTCACCGGGAGGGTGGATCTCGATACGCCCGCTCCGCGGGCTACTCGATCAACAAGAGCGCGCCCGCTCCGGAGGGTGGTCGATCAGCAAGGACGTGCGCGCCCCGAGGGATGCTGGATCAGCGGGGACGCGTCCGCACCGCGGGACGCGCGGGCGGCAGGGCCGCTCAGCCCTGCGCCGCGACGAGCTCGCGGAGGGCCTGCACGACGAGGGCGTGGTCGTCGAGGGAGGCGAGGCCCGAGACGGTGGCGGCAGCGACCACTCCGACCCCGCGCACGCGGATCGGGACCGAGCCGCCGGTGACGGCGTACTCGGGACCGAGCCAGCCGCGGTCGGTCGGATCGGCGCCCGCGGCGACGAAGCGGGCGTCGGCCAGAGCACTGCTCGTCTCGAGGCGGAGGACCACGGCCGACTTGCGGGAGATCCACGACTCCTGATCGGGCGTGCTCCCCGGCAGCGCGGCCCGGAAGAGGATCAGGCCGGGGCGGCGGATGTCGACCGAGACGGCCGCTCGGGCCTCGCGCGCCAGCTCCGCGATGCGGCAGCCCAGCTCCCACGCGGTGCTGTGGTCGAACGAGTCGAGCACGAGCTCGCGCTCCTGCTGCTCGAGCTCGGCGACGAGGGCGGTCGCGGCTCCGACCTCATCTGTGGTGCTGTCGGTGCTGGTGCTGTCGGTCACGGTGTCCTCCCGGAGTGGTCCCCCGACGAAGCCGACCACCTCGGTGCGACCTCGCCGCGGCGGCGCGCCGGAGGAGGGGTCAGCGGCCCTCGTACTCGGCATCGGTGACGTGCTCGGCCCAGATCGTGCTCGCGGCGGGATCGTCCGCGCTCTCGAAGAGGGCGAGGTGCTCCATGAAGACGCCGGGTGCGCTCGCGTGCCAGTGCTCCTCGCCGGGCGGCGTGTAGAGGGTCTGCCCCGCGTGGACCTCGAGGACCGTGCCGTCTCGGCTGCCGAAGCGGGCGACTCCGCTGGCCACGTGCAGGTACTGGCCGCGCGCGTGCGCGTGCCAGGCGGTGCGGGCGCCGGGCGCGAAGCGCACCCGGGCGAGGGTGGCGCGCTGATCGGCGTCGTGCGGGACCGCGATCAGGTCGAGCCAGACATGGCCGGCGAACTGCTCGGGCGGGTTCTCGACGGTGGGAGCGGTGGGTTCGATGTTCACGGGGATCCTCTCGGCGGTGGCGGGGTCAGAGCGGGAGCAGTCGCACGGTCGCCGAGACCGGGCCCGCCTCGAGCATGGGCGAGAGGTAGGGGCTGCCCGCGTACTTCGCGCGGTAGGCGGCGTCGACCGCCTCGTGCATCGCTGGGTCGGCCTGCTCGAACGCCACCTCGTGCTCGGTGCCGGCGGCGCGGATCCGCCCGGCGCCCTGCTCGATCGCGGCGCGGTACCAGCGCGAACTCCGCCCGTTCCAGGCGCGGGCGAGCAGATCGCCGCCGACGACGACCGACCAGATCCAGGTGGGAGTGCCGTAGGTCGTGCCGTCGGCGCGGAAGGGCGACACGTGCAGATCATCGGAGGCGGCGATCGCAGCGAGCGTCGCTGGACTCAAGGTCATTCGGGGCTCCTCGGAGTCGGGGGCGGAGAGAGCACCGCGGCGGGCGCATCGCGGATCGTGCCGGGCGGCGCCTCCCGCTGCCGCGTCGCCCACCACGAGGCGAGCAGGCTCAGCGCGTCGGCGCTCGGCGAGCCGGGCTCGGCGCAGTAGATCAGGAAGTTCAGCCCTTGCTCGCCCATCGGCTCGAACGCCTCGTAGCTGAGGTGCAGATCGCCGACGACCGGATGGTGGAAGAACTTGGCGCCGCTGGCGTGATGCCGCACGTCGTGGGCGCCCCAGCGGCGGCGGAACTCATCGCTCCGGGTGGAGAGCTCGCCGATGAGCGCCTGGAGACCGGCGTCGTCGGGGGTGCGGCCGGCCTCGGTCCGCAGGATGCCGACGCTGATGTCGGCGGCCGTCGCCCAGTCGGGGTGGAAGCGCTCGGAGAGGTCACGGCGGAGGAAGGTGAAGCGAGCGAGGTTCACCGGTCGCTCGGGGCGCTCGTACTCGTCGGCGTACAGGGCGCGGAACAGCTCGTTCTCGGCGAGGACGTCGAGCCGGCCGTTGCGGACGAAGGCGGGAGCGCTGCTGATCGACTCGACCGCGAGGCGCAGGCCGGGGCGCACGGAGGCGATGCGGCGGGGACGGCGGCGGACGGGCGACCCTCCGGCCGCTCGGGCGAGATCGAACAGGTGTGCGCGCTCGGCGTCGTCGAGACGCAGCGCAGCGGCGAGCGCCTCGAGCACCCCCTCGGAGGCTCCGCGCAGGTCGCCGCGCTCGAGCCGGGAGTAGTACTCGATGCTGACCCCCGCGAGCTGCGCGACCTCGCTGCGGCGCAGGCCCGGCACGCGCCGGACTCCGCCGGAGGGCAGCCCGACCCTGTCGGGCGAGAGGCGGGCGCGGCGGGAGACGAGGAAGTCCTTCACCTCGGGATCGTGGGGCATGGGTTCACGCTACGTCGCGCCCCGGATCGGCGGGGTGCCCTGTCGGAACACCTCGGGAGAGAACCTCCCGGAACCCTCCTGGGGAGGAGTTGTCTGGATCGGCGCGCCCCCGTCCCCGCGCCGCGAGAGGATCACTCCATGCCCGCCGTCACGACTCCCGCCGTTCCATGAGCACCGCCGAGAACCTGCCCGTCGGCATGACCCGCGGCCTCACGCTCCTCTTCGCGATCGCCGGCGGCGCCGCGGTCGGCAACCTGTACTGGGCGCAGCCGCTGCTGGGGGTGATCGGCGGGGACTTCGAGTCTCGGCGGGTGCCGCGGGGCTGCTCGTGACGGTCACGCAGATCGGCTACGCCGCCGGGGTGTTCCTCCTGGTCCCGCTCGGCGACACGCTCGACCGGCGGCGCCTGATCCCCGCTCTGATGACCCTGGCCGCGGTGTTCCTGGCCGCCACGGCGCTGGCGCCCGCGTTCCCGGTGCTGCTCGCGAGCCTCGCGCTGATCGGGGTGACGACGGTGGCCGGCCAGCTGCTCACTCCGCTGGCCGGCGACCTGGCCACCGACGAGCAGCGCGGGCGGGTGCTCGGCGCGGTCGCCTCCGGACTGCTGCTGGGCCTGCTGATCTCTCGCGCGATCAGCGGGATCCTGGCCGATCTGCTCGGCTGGCGTGCGGTGTTCGGCATCGCCGCCGGGCTGATCCTGGTGCTCGCTCTCGTGATGGCCCGTCGGCTGCCGCACCTGCCTCCGCGCGCCCGGGTGCGGTACGGGAGCCTGCTCGCGTCGGTGCTGCGGACGGTCGGGAGCAGCCGCGCGGTGCGCGTGACGGTCCTGATCGGCGCCTCGGCGATGTGCGCGTTCACCCTGTTCTGGACCGGGCTCACCTTCCTTCTCGGCGCCGAGCCGTACTCCTACTCCGCCACCGCGATCGGGCTCGTGAGCCTCGTCGGCATCGCGGGGGCCGTCTCCGCGCAGCGGGTCGGGCGCCTGTACGACCGCGGGCTGTCGCTGCCCGCGATGGGCGTCGGACTCGCCGTGGCGCTGCTCGGGCTCGTGATCGCCGGAGTGGGCTCCGGCTCGATCGTGGTCGTGCTGATCGCGGTGGCCGTCTTCTCGATCGGGCTGCAGGGCGTGCAGGTGCTCGCGCAGACGCGCATGCTCTCGATCGACCCGGGGGCGCGGAGCCGGCTGAACACGGTGTACATCGTGGGGAACTTCGCGGGCGGCGCGATCGGATCGGCGCTCGCGGGCGTGCTGTGGCAGGCGGGCGGCTGGACGGCGCTGATGCTGGTGGCCGCGACGGTGCTGGGCTTCGGGCTGACGGTGTGGGCGGTGCAGCGGACGCGGGCACTGGCGGGCTGACGGGGGCGCGAGACGTCGCGGGGGTCCTCGCATCGCGAGTCGACTCGAGACGGGCTCCGACCGAGAAGCGCAGCCCGATCCGCGTCCACTCGACGAGGTCCACGGTCGCGAGTCGACTCGGAACGGGCTCCGACTCCGAAGCGCACCCCGGTTCGCGACCACTCGACGACGCTCACAGACGCGAGTCGACTCGGAACGGGCTCCGACTCCGGCGCGCACCCCGGTTCGCGACCACCCAGGAACCTGCACGGCCGCGAGTGGGCGCGAGACGGGCCCCGAAGCAGCGCTGCACCCCGCTCCGCGACGACTCGAGGACGACGACCGCGCCCGCCGGCTCAGCGGCGGTCGAGCCGCGGCGCGTCGGCCAGCAGCCTCCGCGTGTACTCCGACGCCGGCGCCCCGAGCACCGCAGCGACCGGCCCCGACTCCACCACCCGCCCCTCGCGCATCACCGCGATGCGGTCGCTCATGTGCGCGATCACACCGAGATCGTGCGAGATGATCAGCAGCGCCAGTCCGTGCCTCCGCTGCAGATCGTCGAGCAGGTCGAGGATCTGCGCCTGCACCGAGACGTCCAGCGCCGACACCGGTTCGTCGCAGATCAGCACGTCGGGCCGCGTGGCCAGGGCGCGCGCGATCGAGACCCGCTGGCGCTGGCCGCCCGACAGGGTCCGAGGCGACCGCGAGGCGAGCGAGGGAGCCAGGCCCACGCGGCCCAGCAGCTCGTCGACGTCGCCCGCCCCCGCGTCGCGCAGCAGACGGCCGACGCTCCAGCGCGGGTCGAACGACGAGAGGCTGTCCTGGTAGACGGCCCCGATGCGCGGTCGCAGCGGGCGCCGGTCGCGTTCGCGCGCCGCCGACCACGGCCGGCCGAGGAACTCGACGCTCCCCTCCTGGGGACGCCGCAGGGCCAGCAGGAGGCGCGCCACCGTGCTCTTGCCCGATCCGGACTCGCCCACCAGCCCCAGGGTCTCGCCGCGCCGCAGCTCCAGGCCGATGTCGTCGACGGCGACCCGCGTCCCTCCGTCCGGGCGCGCGAAGCTCGTGCGCAGCCCCTCGGCGCGCAGCACCACGTCGCCCGGGGGCGGCGGAGGAACGACCTCGGCGCTCGAGGACGACAGCCGCGTGCCGCGCGGCCGCCCGGTCGGCACCGCCGCGACGAGGGTGCGGGCCTCACGGCTCGTCGGAGCACCCAGCACCTGCGCGGCGGGACCCTCCTCGACCACGCGGCCGTCGGCCAGCACGAGGATGCGGTCGGCGAGCCCGGCGACGACCGCGAGGTCGTGCGAGACCAGCAGCAACGCCCGTCCGCGCGCCTTCTGCTCGGCGAACAGCTCGAGCACGCGGGCCTGCACGGTCACGTCGAGCGCGGTCGTCGGCTCGTCGGCGACGAGCAGCGGAGGATCCAGCGCGATCGCCGAGGCCAGCAGTGCCCGCTGCCGGAGCCCGCCCGAGAGCTCGCCCGAGCGGTCGCGCATCCGCTCGGCCGCGTCGGGCATGCCGACGCTCGTCAGGGCCTCGGCCGCGCGCCGCGAGCGCTCGGCCGCGGGCAGGCGCCCGTGCAGACGCCAGGCGTCGCCGATCTCGCGCCCGATCGGACGCAGCGGGTCGAGGGAGAGGAGGGCGTCCTGGGGTACGAACCCGGCACCGGCCCCGCGGAGCCGCCGCAGCGTCGGCTCGCCCGCACCGACCACCTCCGTGCCGCCCACGCGCACGCTGCCCGAGACCGCGCCCCCGCTCAGCCCCAGCAGCGCTCTGGCCGTGACGCTCTTGCCCGAGCCCGACTCCCCCACGATCGCGACGCACTCGCCCGGCTCCACGCGGAACGACACCCCGTGCACCACCTCGACGCCGTCGAACGCGACGCGCAGGCCGTCGACGACGACGGCGCTCATCGCGCACCCCGCAGCCGACCGCCGAGCACGGTGGTGGCGATCGTCGTCAGCACGATGACGAGTCCCGGGAACACCGTCAGCCACCACGCGCTCGCGAGGTAGGTGCGGCCCGCCGAGAGCATCGCTCCCCACTCCGGAGCCGGCGGCTCGGCCCCGAGGCCCAGGTAGCTGAGCGCCGACGCCCAGACGATCGCCTGCCCCACGCCGAGCGTCGCGAGCACCGCGAGGGGGGCGAAGGTGTTGGGCAGCACATGCCGCAGCAGGATGCGCGCGGGGCCGTGGCCGAGGACCCGCGCGGCCTCGACGTAGCCGGAGTCGCGGATGCCGAGCAGCTGCGTGCGCAGGATGCGGGCGTACCCCGGCGCCGTGGACAGGCCGACCGCGATCGTGGCGGGGACCACTCCGGGACCCGTCACCACGATCACCAGGAGCGCCAGGAGCAGTGCGGGGAACGCGAACAGCACCTCCAGGACGCGCCCGATCAGCCCGTCGACGAACCGGCCGCCGAACGCGGCGATCACGCCGAGGACCGCGCCGAGGGCGAGGCCGATGGCGGTCGCGCTGACGCCGATCAGGAGGGACGCGCCCGCGCCGGCGATCACGCGGCTGAGCACGTCGCGACCGGACTCGTCGGTGCCGAGCAGGTGCGTGGCGGACGGCGGCGAGAAGGAGTCGGTGGGCGCGATCGCGAGGGGGTCGAACGGGGCGAGGAGGCCGGGAGCGGCCGCGGCGAGCAGCAGCAGGGCGACGAAGGCGAGCGAGACGATCTCGCCGGCGCGCAGGCGGGCGCCACGACGGCGCACGGGTGCCGCGGAGGTGCGCAGCTCGAGCTCGCTCACGCGGCCGCCTCCTCGACGGACTGCGCCCGGACGACCCGGGCGGGAGCGAGGCGCGGATCGACGAGGCGCGCCACGAGGTCGGTGGCGACGGTCACGAGGATGTAGGCGAGGGCGGTGACGAGGACGACCCCGGTCACCACCGGCACGTCGCGGACGGTGACCGCCGACAGCAGCGAGCGCCCGAGCCCGGGCCGCGCGAAGATCGTCTCGACGACCACCGCCCCGCCGATGAGGTAGCCGAACGCCCAGCCCGAGAGCGCGATGCCGGGCAGCACCGCGTGGCGCAGGGCGTGGCGGAGGCGGAGTCCGAGCTCGCTCTCCCGCGCGCGCGGGCCGCGAGGACGAACGGCGACTCCAGGGCGTCGAGGAGCGAGCGGCGCATCACCTGGCCGAGGAAGCCCGCGAGCGGGATCGCGAGGGTGAGCGCGGGCAGGACGAGGCCGTTCGGCGATCCGGTGCTCACCGGCGGCAGCCAGCGGAGGGTCGTGGCGAACACGGCGATGAGCACCGTGGCCAGCCAGAAGTGCGGGAGGGCGGCGGCGGTCAGCTCGAGACCCGCGCCGAGGGCCGCGGCGAGACGGCCGCCGCGGGTGGACCAGAGCGCGGTGCCGAGGGCCAGGATCCACGCCAGTGCGAGCGCGAGGACGGCCAGCAGCAGCGTGCCCGGCAGCTGCTGCCCGAGCAGCTCGACCACCGGGACTCGGAGGGAGTAGGACGTGCCGAGGTCGCCCCGCGCGAGCCGGCCCAGCTGGGTCAGGTACTGCAGGAGGAGCGGCTGGTCGAGCCCGTACTCCTGGCGGACCGCGGCGAGCGCCTCGGCCGAGGCCTGCGAGCCCGGACCGCCGAGGATCGCCTCAGCGGGATCGCCGGGGATGAGGCGGATGAGGAAGAAGACCGCGGTCGCGACGGCCCAGAGCACGACGACCGCGCCGCCGAGGCGGAGGAGGACGCGGCGGATCATGCGGGCTGCTCCTTCCAGGGGGTCACGGCACCAGCATGCCGGACGGTCCGCGCGGAACCTCCGCTGAGAGAGGGGTCTGACGGCTGACAGCCGAAAGACCCCACTGACAGCTGACGTCGCGCGCGCATCTGCTGGTCGAGCAGCCCGGGGGCGCGGGCTGCTCGATCAGCGAGGCGGGGCGTCGGGTCAGACCCAGGCGTCCGCGAACCACGGTGTCGAGACCGTGGCGAGCGCCTCCACGCCCTGCACCGACGAGCGGAGCAGGTAGTGGTTCTGCTGGTCGTACAGCGGCAGGATCCAGTAGCCCGAGAGCACGATCTCCTGCGCCTGGCGGTACAGGTCGGCGCGCTCGTCCGCGTCCGTCGTCGCGCTGGCCTGCTCGAGCAGCGCGTCGAGCGCGGGGTCGGCGATCTGCGCGTGGTTGGCGAAGTAGCCGCTGGGCGCGGGGGTGATCCCCGAGGACGAGTACAGGATCCGCAGCACGTCGGGGCCGACCTTCGTGTACGGCGCGCTGACCAGCTCGTACTCGTTCGCCGCGAGGGCCGCGTACCAGCTCGAGAGGTCCAGCAGGCTGATCTCGACGTCGAAGCCGGCGGTCTTCGCCGAGGCCTGGATCTGCTCGAAGAGCGACTGCTCGGCCGGGATCGACTGGTTGGTGCTGACCGGGAAGCGCAGCGTGAGCGGCTTCCCGTCCTTCTCTCGGACGCCGTCGCCGTCCGAGTCGGTCCAGCCGGCGGTCTCGAGGAGCTCCTCGGCCGCGGCGACCTCGTCGTCCGATCCGGCGTCCTCGAAGAGCGAGGGGTCGGAGTAGGCGGTCGCCTCGCTGCTCGAGAGCGGCGAGTAGGAGCGCTCGGCGGTGCCGAAGAAGAGGGAGTCGATGGCGTCGTTCACGCCGACGGCCCGGATGAACGCCTCGCGCACGCTCGCGTCGTCGAAGGGCGACTGGCCGCCGTTCAGCTCGATGCGGTTGACCGAGCCGGGGCGGGGAGCGTCGAGCTCGACGAGGTCCGACGCGTCGGTCGCGGCCTGCAGCGTGTCCGGCTGCGCGTTGTCGATCACGTCGACCTCGCCGGCCTGGAGCGCCGCGTAGCGGGTGGCGGAGTCGGGCAGGAAGCGCCACTCGATGCTCGAGAGGTACGCGGGCCCCTCGTGGCCGTCGCCGGTGGGGCCGGTCGAGGCGTCGTAGGCGTCGTTGCGGGTGAGGGTCACGTGGTCCTGCTTGACCCACTCCGTCACCGTGAACGGACCGGTGCCGACGGGCGCCTCGCAGTTGGCGGCCTCGCCGCGGGCGATGCCGGTCGGCGACTGGATCGCCGTCCACGGCTGCGCGAGCGACTCGAGCAGAGCGCTGTCGGGGGCGCTGAGCGTGAAGCGCGCGACGGTCGGCGAGACGGCCGTGACCGACTCGACCTTGGCGACGGCGAGGTAGCCGGTGGAGGACTTGGTGGCCGGGTCCTGCAGGTGCGCGATGTTGGCGGCGACCGCCTCGGCGTCCAACGGCGTGCCGTCGGTGAACTCGACGCCCTCGCGCAGGGTGAAGTCGTAGCTGAGCGCGTCGTCCGAGACGGTCCACGACTCCGCGAGCCACGGCGTGATCGTGCCGTCGGCCTCGCGCGAGACGAGCGACTCGAGCACCTGGGTCGCGAGCAGCGCCTGCGGGTAGTTGCCGCCGACGTGGGGGTCGAGGCAGGTCGGCTCCGCGTCGCCGGACGCGTAGGTGAGCACGCCGTCGGCGACCGGAGTCGCGGAGTCGCCTCCCGCGTCGGACTCGGCGGTGCAGCCGCTGAGCAGGAGGGCGCCCACGGCGAGCGCGGCGGGGAGGAGGAGAGAGCGGCGCATGACGTCTTTCGTGGAGGGTCGGGAGTGCCGGGTTTCTTGGACGCGGCCCAGGAAACGCTAGCAGGAGGGGCGGGGCTGCGGGACGAGTCGCCCGGATCCACCCGCGTCCTTACGGCGCGATCGGAACGAGCGGAGCATGCCGGATCGAGGCCGCCAGGCCCTAGCCTCGGAGCGTGTTCCTCAGTGCGCCCCAGGGCTTCCGCGATCGTTCCGCCGTCGATGCGCGTCGACTGATGCTGGAGGACGAGCCCTCGGTGCAGCCCCTGCGCGTGTTCCGCGAGGAGCTCCTCGCCCGGCGCACGCGGAGGAGCCCCGGAGCGGTCGTGCCCGACTTCGACCCCGCGGAGGCCGGGATCCGCGCCCGCGCCCTCCTCGTGCTCGAGGCCCCGGGCCCGATGGCGGCCGGCCTCGCCGGATCGGGCTTCGTCTCGGTCGACAACGACGATCAGACCGCCGCCACCACCTGGACGCTGCGCGACGAGGTCGGTCTGCACGAGCGCACGCTGGTCTGGAACATCGTGCCCTGGCACCTCGGCGACGGCGCGCCCGATGCGGACGAGCTGCGCCAGGGCGCGATGGAGCTGCGCCGCCTCCTGCCGCTGCTCCCCGATCTGCACGTCGTCGTCACCGCCGGCACCGCGCCGACGAAGGGCTGGGCCGCGAACATCGCTCCGTATCTGAGCGGCGGGCCCACCGTCATCGGCTCCTGGAGCCCCGGGCAGCGCGCGATGAGCCAGCCCCGCAAGCGCGACGAGCTCAAGCGCGCCTTCGAGCGGGCGGCGCAGCTGGTCGGCTGACCCCCGCGCAACGGATCCGGGAGTCGTCTCCGCGTTCACTCCGGCGTCGACGGCCCGCCCTCCCGCCTGTCGGCACCGACCCGTAGGGTCGGGGGCGAGGGGGCGTCGTGCCCCCGCTAGGGGGAACTCCATGCCATTGCTCTCGCGTGCCGCCGTCCGGCGCACACTCGCTCTCGCCGCCGCCGTCCTGGTCGCGGGCTCCGCGCTCGCCACGCCCGCGTACGCGGATGCCCCGGAGGGGACCGCCACGATCACGGGCCGGGTCCTGTTCGAGGGAGCGCCGGACGCTCCTCCGGCCGCCGGAACCGGGGTGCTCCTGCTCCCCGCGACGACCAGCGAGGTGGAGCCCGTCGTCCCGTCGGCCACGGCCGCGGACGGCTCCTTCGCCGCGAACGTCGTGCCCGGCGTCGAGTACACGGTCCTCGCCACCGTCGAGGACGGCCTGCACGTTCCCCGCAGTCTCGGCGCGACCGGCCGCTTCGAGCGCGGCACGGTCTTCTCGGCCGACGCCGGAGAGACGCTGGCGCTGCCCGAGTACGTGATCCCGCTCGGAGCGACGATCAGCGGCCACGTCACGACCGACGACGGCCTCCCCGTCCCGGTGTCCGCCTACCAGGGCCCCCTCGTCGGCTACACCGACACCGTGACCGAGGCGAACGGCGACTACACCGTGCGTGGTCTCGACCCCGACCTCGGCGCCGTCACCGTCGCCTTCGGCTCGGACGGCGACGGCGGCGCCCAGGAGTGGTGGCGCGACAGCCCGACCCAGGACGGCGCCGAGACCATCGTCCTCACCAGCCTCGACGAGGCCGTGACGGGGATCGACGCCGACCTGCGCACGCGGACGAACCCGCTCGACACCGTCCCCTGCGTCGACGTCTCGACCCTGACGGTCTCGAAGGCGACGTCGGCCGTCCGCGCGTTCCTCCGGAGCCACCACGACGCCGGTGCGCTGAAGGCGCTCACGCGCGCCGACGTGCTCCAGTACCTGGCGCGCTGCGCCTGACCGGCGACCCACGAGGAGGGACACCCGTGACCCCGAGACCCCGCCGGCCTCGGAGTCGGGCACTGGTGGCCCTCCTCCCGCTCGCCCTCGCCCTCGTCGGTACGGCCGTCGGCCTCGCGGTGGCGCCCGACGTCCCAGCAGGACGGGTCGTCGGCGGCGTGACAGCGGCCGCCGTCGGCACCGCGACGATCGTCGCGGCCGTGCTCCTGTTCTCGCGTCGTCGGGAGCGGTGAGGTCGGCGGTGCCGTCGAGCGCGCTGCGCCCTCCGCGCACCGCGGACCGCCCGCCGAGGAGGGCGCCGCGTCAGCCGGCGGTCGACGCGCGCACGACCAGCTCGGGCTGGAAGAGCACCTGCCGCGGCTCCGACTCGAGCAGCAGCTCGACCGCCGTCGCGCCGATGAGCGCGCTCGGCTGGCGGATGCTCGACAGCGGCACCACGGTCGCCGTCGCGAAGGCGATGTCGTCGTACCCGATCAGCGCGACGTCCTCGGGCACGCGCACGTCGCCCAGCAGCATCAGGGCCTGCAGCACCCCGACCGCGAGCAGGTCGTTGGCGCAGAACACGGCGTCGGGGCGATCGGAGGCGTCGCGCGCGGCGAGAGCGCGCCCCGCCTCGCGCCCCGCGAGCACGGACAGCGACTCCGTTGCGATCTCCTCGAGCACGGCGCCCTCGACCTCCTGTACCGCCGCGCGGGCGCCGGCGAGGCGGTCGGCGACCTGGCGGATCGACTCCGGACCGCCGATGACCGCGAGGCGGCGGCGGCCGAGGCTCAGGAGGTGCTCCACGGCGAGGCGCCCGCCGGCCACGTCGTCGACGGCGACCGACGAGAGCGCGGAGTCGTGCGACTCCCGGTCGACGAGGACGCACGGGATGCCGTGCGAGCGGAGCCTGTCGAGCCGCGACGACTCCTCCCCCAGCGGCGAGATGAGGACACCGCTCACGCGCTGCTCCTCGAAGAGGTCGAGGTAGGCGGCCTCGCGGCCGGGGTCGTCGTCGGTGTTGCCGAGCAGGACAGCGAGGCCGGACTCGGCGGCCCGCGCCTCGGCTCCGCGGGCGAGGTCCGAGAAGAAGGGGTTGCCGGCGTCGAGCACGATCAGGCCGATGCTGCGGCTGCGGCCGGCGCGGAGCTGGCGCGCGGCGTCGTTGCGGACGAAGCCGAGCTCGGCGATCGCCTCCTGCACCCGGCGGACCGACTCGGCGCCGACCTTCTCGGGGCGGTTCAGCACGTTCGAGACGGTGCCGACGGAGACGCCGGCTCGGGCGGCGACGTCGCGGACGCTCACGGACGGCACGGCGCCTCCTCGGGGTCGGGCCGCGGCGGGCGGCGGTCCCGGAAGTATGGCACCGGGCCGGGCGGCGCTGAGGACGACAGCGGCGCTCGACTCCGGGACGCCGTCTTTGACACGCTCCCAGCGCCCGCGATACGCTCGCCGAGCACCGTCGTGAAACGATTCACGAGTACCACGCACCCCTCCATCCGAAGGAGCCGCTCGATGTCGAGTGACACCCCCCTCACCCGGGTCTGCTTCCAGCTCCAGGTGAAGCCCGACCGCCTCGAGGAGTACCAGGAGCGCCACGCGGCCGTCTGGCCCGACATGCTCCGCGCCCTCAAGGACACCGGCTGGAACAACTACTCGCTCTTCGTCCGCGAGGACGGACTGCTGATCGGCTACGTCGAGACCCCCTCGATCGTCGACGCGCAGGCCGCCATGGCGCGGACCGAGGTCAACGCCCGCTGGCAGGCCGAGATGGGCGAGTTCTTCGTCGACCTCGACGGTGCCCCGGACGAGGGCTTCCTCCCCCTGACCGAGGTCTTCCACCTGGAGGACCAGCTCGCGGCCCTCGACGCCGCTCCCACTCCCGACACCCTCGCAGAAGGACACGCCTCGTGACCGAACTCTCCCCCGACGTCCTCAGCCAGCTCGAGCAGCAGGCGATCGAACTGCCCTCGTGGGCCTTCGGCAACGCCGGCACCCGCTTCAAGGTCTTCACGACTCCCGGTACGCCCCGCACGATCGAGGAGAAGATCTCGGACGCGGCGACCGTGAACGAGCTCACCGGCCTCGCTCCGACCGTCGCGCTGCACATCCCGTGGGACAAGGTCGACGACTACTCGGCGCTCGGCGACTACGCCGCGTCGAAGGGCGTCTCGCTCGGCACCATCAACTCGAACACGTTCCAGGACGACGAGTACAAGTTCGGCTCGCTCACGCACTCCGACCCGGTGATCCGCCAGAAGGCGATCGACCACCACCTCGCCTGCATCGACATCATGGACGCGACCGGCTCGCGCGACCTCAAGATCTGGCTCGCCGACGGCTCCAACTACCCCGGACAGCAGGACATCCGCGGGCGCCAGGACCGCCTCGCCGACTCCCTCGCGACCATCTACGAGCGCCTGGGCGCCGAGCAGCGGATGGTGCTCGAGTACAAGTTCTTCGAGCCCGCGTTCTACCACATGGATGTGCCGGACTGGGGAACCTCCTACGCCCACGTGGCCGCGCTGGGCGACCGCGCCCTGGTGTGCCTGGACACCGGACACCACGCGCCGGGCACCAACATCGAGTTCATCGTCGCCCAGCTGCTGCGCCTCGGGAAGCTCGGCTCGTTCGACTTCAACTCGCGCTTCTACGCCGACGACGACCTCATCGTCGGCTCGGCCGACCCGTTCCAGCTGTTCCGGATCCTCTACGAGGTCGTGCGCGGAGGCGGCTACGGCCCGGATTCGCCGGTCGCCTTCATGCTCGACCAGTGCCACAACGTCGAGGACAAGATCCCCGGGCAGATCCGCTCGGTGCTCAACGTGCAGGAGATGACCGCGCGCGCGCTGCTCGTCGACCGCGCGGAGCTCGAGAAGGCGCAGCTCGCGGGCGACGTGCTCGGCGCGAACGGGATCCTGATGGACGCCTTCTACTCGGACGTCCGCCCCGCGCTGGCCGCGTGGCGCGAGACCCGCGGCCTGCCGGCGGACCCGATGAAGGCCTACGCCGACTCCGGGCGCGCGCAGCAGCTCGCGGAGGAGCGCGTCGGCGGCACCCAGTCGAGCTGGGGCGCGTGACGGGTCCGCTGCTCGCGCAGCGACCCTCCCCTTGCTGATCGAGTAGCCCGTGCAGCGGGCGTATCGAGATCCACCCTCCCGGTGACGTCGGGTCTCGATACGCCCCTCCGGGGCTACTCGACCAGCAGGAAACCCTCGCGTCCCTCTGTGGATCGAGCAAGCGCACTGCAGCCTTCCCCTCGCTGAGGGAGCAGGCCGCGCAGTGGACCCCTTGCTGATCGAGTAGCCCGTGCAGCGGGCGTATCGAGATCCACCCTCCCGGTGACGTCGGGTCTCGACACGCCCCTCCGGGGCTACTCGACCAGCAGGGAATCCCGCACGCACCCCTCGCTGATCGAGTAGCCCGCGCAGCGGGCGTATCGAGATCCACCCTCCCGGTGACGTCGGGTCTCGATACGCCCCTCCGGGGCTGCTCGACCAGCAGGGAAGCCTCCCGGGGCTGCTCCGCCGGCAGCGGCGGGTCAGCGGCCGAGGGTCGACGCGCGGGCCATCAGCTCCGGGGCGAAGACGCGGCGGCGGTCGGCGCCGTCCGACGGCGCGCCGATCACGTCCTGCAACAGGTCGACGGCGGAGGCGCCGAACGACTCCTGCGGCGCGCGGATGGAGCTGAGCGGCACGAGGGACGCCTCGGCGTACTCGATGTCGTCGTAGCCGATCAGGGCGATGTCCTCGGGAACGCGGATGCCGTGGCTGACCAGGACCTGCTCGAGGCCGATCGCCAGCAGGTCGTTGACCGCGAAGACCGCGTCGGGGCGGGAGGCGGGATCGCGCGCCGCGATCGCCTCGCCGACCTCGTGGCCCTCCGCGATGACGCGGTGCTCGACATCGATCATCTCGAGGGTCGCCCCCGGCACCTCGGCCACGGCCCGGCTGGCGCCCGAGAGCCGCTCGCCCACCTGCTGGATCGACAGCGGTCCGCCCACGAACGCGAGTCGGCGGCGACCGAGCTCGAGCAGGTGCTGGGCGGCGAGGCGTCCGCCCGCGACGTCGTCGAGCGAGACCGAGGGCTGCACCTCGGAGCCGGCGCGGCGGCCGACCAGCACGGTCGGGGTGCCGCGCGAGCGGACCGAGGCGAGCCTGTCCTCGATGGCGCCGTGCGAGGCGACGAGCATGCCGCGGACGCCGTGCTCCTCGAAGAGCTCGAGGTAGGCGTCCTCGCGGGTGCGCTCGCCACCGGAGTTGGCGAGGAACAGCGACAGGCCGAGCTCGGCGGCTCGGCGCTCCGCCCCCTCGGCGATCATCGCGAAGAACGGGTTCGACACGTCGGGAGCGATGTAGGCGATGGTCGAGCTCTGCCCGAGGCGGAGCTGGCGCCCCGCGTTGTTGCGGACGAATCCGAGCGACTCGATGGCCGCCTGGATCCGCTGCGCCTTCTCCTGGGACACCCGCGCGGGGTGGTTCAGGAAGTGCGAGACGGTGCCCATCGAGACGCCCGCGGCGGCGGCGACGTCGCGGATGCCGACCTTCGCCATCGCTGCCTCCTGGGTGTCGGGGTCGTCGCGGCGAGGCGCCGGACGGGTTTCGATGCTCTCACGCGCGGCCGGATCACTCCGGCAGCAGCGGCTCCGGCAGGGCGACGCCGTGCGCCTCGAGGGCCTCGGAGACGACCTTCACCGCGTTCAGCGCGCGGGGGAACCCCACGTACTGCACCGCGTGGATGACCGCCTCGACGACCTCCTCCGCGGTGGCACCGGTGTTGATGGCGGCCCGGGTGTGCCCGCGCAGCTGCGCATCGACGCCGCCCAGCGCGGTCAGCACGCCGAGCGTGATCAGCTCGCGCTCGCGCAGGGTCAGGCCGGGACGCGAGTTGACGTCGCCGAAGTTGAACTCGAGGCCGTAGCGGGCGAGGTCCTGGGCGCGGCCGCTCTGCAGCGCGATCAGGCCGTCGGCCTTCCCCTCGCCGTAGACGGCGTCGAAGGCGGCCTTGCCGCGCGCGAGACGCTCGGGGTCGGGAGTGGTCACGTCGTTCCTCCTGGGATCGGGGCGTCAGATCGAGTGCCCGCCGTCGAGCGGCAGGATCACCCCGGTGATGTTGACGGCGGCGGGCGAGGCGAGGAACACGATGGTCTGCGCCAGGTGCTCCGGCTCGCCGAGCAGCCGCGAGGGGATCTGCGCGAGCAGCGCCTCGCGTCGCTCCGCGGTGTCGTTGTCGCGGCCGGGGGTGCGCTGGGCGCCGGGCGCGAGCGCGTTGACCGTCACTCCCTGATCGGCGACCTCGATCGCGAGCGCCTTGGTCAGCCCGACCACGCCGGCCTTCGCGGCCGCGTAGGCGGTCGCGCCGCGCACGAGACGGCCACCGGCGACCGCGGCCACGGAGGCGATGTTCACGATCCGCCCCGAGCGCTGCTCGAGCATCGCGGGCAGCACCGCGCGGGTGACGGCGAAGACGGTGTCGAGGTTGCGCTCGATCTGCGTGCGCCAGGTCTGCTCGGTCATCTCGTGGAAGAAGGAGACGGCACCGCCTCCCGCGCCGTTGACCAGCACGTCGATCGCGCCGTCCTCCTCGATCACGGCTCCGAGGGCGATCTGCACGGCGTCGAAGTCGGTGAGGTCGACGGCGACGGCTCGCGCCGCACGGCCCTGCTCGCGGACGCTGCGGGCCACCTCCTCGGCTCCCGCACCGTCGAGATCGACGACGACGACGTCGGCTCCGGCGCGGGCCAGCTCCCGGCAGATGATCCGGCCCAGCGCCCCTGCGCCTCCGGTGACCAGTGCTCGTCGACCCGTGAGTTCCATGCGCGTGCTCTCCGATCTCGGCCTCGCCGCACCAGCGGCGGGCGCGGGCTGCTCCGCCCGTTCATCGACCCCATGGTGCGGGATTCTTTGAAACGTGTCAATCCGAAAGGTCGTGAGCGGGGCCGATCCGGTCGCTCCGCTCTTCTACTGCGCAGGGATTCGCTCCGGACTCGTTCTTGACACCGCCGATCCGCGTGGCTAGCCTCGCAAATTGTAACGTTTCAAACGTTCCCGCACCTTTCAAGGAGGAAATGTGTCCCGCACTTCACGCCCCCAGGAACGTGGCTCCCGCCGCGTCGTCCACGGTCTGATCGCCGGAACGGGAGCCGCCGTGCTGCTGCTCACCGGCTGCGCATCCGGAGACGGCGGGGGCTCGTCAGAGTCCGCCGACGCCGGCTCCTTCTCGGTCCTCACTCCGGCCGAGAACGCGATCATCCGCGACGAGCTGACCACTCTCTCCGAGGGCGCCTGCGCCACCGAGAACGAGGCCATGCCGCTGGAGGACCAGACGGTCGCCCAGGCCGACGTCGTCCAGAAGATCACCCTGCTCGCCAGCCAGGACGCACTGCCGACCGCCTTCGTGGCCGGCACCGCGCAGGTCCGCCCGGACGGCGACCTCGGCAAGAACGACCTCATCGTCGACTACGAGGAGAAGCTCACCGAGCTCGGAGTCTGGGACGACGTGCTCCCCGCCGCCAAGTCCACGATCACCTCGGTGTACGGCGGCATGGTCTCGCTGCCGTTCCAGTACAACGTCGAGGGCATCTGGTACAACAAGCAGATCCTCAGCGAGAACGGCATCGCCGAGCCGCAGACCTGGGACGAGCTCGTGACCGCGCTCGAGACGCTCAAGGGCGCCGGAGTGGTGCCGCTGACCGAGGCGGGCAGCCAGGGCTGGCCCTCACCCGCCTGATCGGGAACTACCTCTTCCGCTCCATCGGCCCCGACGCCATGAAGGACGTCCAGTCGGGCGACGCGAAGCTCACCGACCCCGAGTACGTCGAGGGCGCTCAGGCGATCGCCGATCTCGGCTCCGCCGGGCTGTTCGGCGAGGGAGTCACCTCCCGCGACACCGACACCGCGAACACGCAGTTCCTCACCGGCGAGGCCGCGATGACCTACAACGGCTCCTGGTTCCTCGCGAACCTCAACGACCCGGCGCAGAATCAGATCGGCGAGGAGAACGTCGGGTTCCTGCCGTTCCCGGACGTCGAGGGCGGCGCGGGCGACCGCAGCCAGTGGCCCGCGAACGCCGGAGCCGCGACCGCGATGTCGGCGAAGGCCTACACCGACGGCGTCGGCGACTGGCTCTCGTGCATCGCCGAGAACTACGGCTCGAGCGCGCTGCAGAACCAGGGCGTCATCTCGGGCTTCGCGCTCAACGAGGAGGTCTCGGACGTCCCCGCGCTGACCACCGTCGTGCAGGAGTACGTCAACGAGGCCGACGAGACCGTGCTCTGGTTCGAGGCGCTCTTCGACGCCAAGACCACCTCGGACGCGCAGACCAACGTCTCGCTCCTCGTCTCGGGCGGCATGAGCGCCGAGGACTACATGGCGGCCCTCCAGGTTGACCTCGACCAGGCCCAGTAGGCCCGATCGACCCGAGGTCGCGCCCCGCCGGGCGGGCCTCGGACGACGACCGGGGCGGGGCTCATCCCTCCCCGCCCCGGTCGCACCCCTCTTCTCCCCCGCGTGCGTGCCCCGCGCGCACCTCGAAAGGACTCCCGTGAACAGCGTTCTGGGTGACAAGAAGGCGATCCTGATCCTTCTCGGACCGGCACTCGCCGTCTACACGCTCATCAAGCTCGTCCCGGTGCTCTGGTCGCTCGGGCTCACCTTCTTCACCGGCAACCCGCTCGGCGGCTTCGAGTTCGCGGGCGGTGCCAACTTCGTGCGCTTCGTCCAGGATCCGCAGGCGCTGGAGGCGCTGTGGTTCACGGTCCGCTACTCGATCGTGATCACCGTGGGGCAGGTCGTGCTGGGCTACTCGCTCGCGCTGCTCTACGTGTTCGTCCTCAAGAACTCGTCCTCGTTCGTCCGCACCGTCGTGTTCTTCCCGACCGTGCTGCCGACCGTCGCCGTCGCGCTGCTGTTCAAGAGCATGTTCGCGGTCGGGAGCCAGGAGGGGCCGGTCAACGCCGGTCTGGGCGTCTTCGGACTCGACGGCATCGACTGGTTCGCCACCGCCGAGGGCACCTTCGCCGTGGCGGTCGGCATGGAGCTGTGGCGCTCGATGGGCTTCTTCGCGATCCTGCTCTATGCCGGACTCGTCGACATCCCCGAGGAGACGCTCGAGTCGGCCCGCCTGGACGGCGCCACCGGCTGGCGCCTCGTGCGCTCGATCGTCATCCCGCTCTCGCTGCCGGTGCTGCTCTCCTCCGTCATCTTCAGCTTCAACAACACGCTCAAGGTGTTCGACACCCTCCTGGCGCTCAACAACGGCGGACCGGGCAGCTCGACCACTCCGCTGACGCTCTACATGTACCGGACCGTCTTCAGCTACTCCGACTACGGGTACGGCTCGACGATCGCCCTCGTGCTGACGATCATGTGCTTCCTGGTCACCCTCTTCATCTTCCGATCGTCGCGCCGCGACAACACGAAGGAGGCCTGAGGTGTCCACCGGAACCCTCCCGCGCCCCGCCGCCCGCGTCCGCCCCTCCGTCCCCGCGGGCCCGCACCGGCAGGCCCGCCGCCTCGGCCGGGGCACCCGCCGCTGGATCGGCCGCGCGCTGATCGCGCTGCTCGTCGTCGTCGAGGCGTATCCGATCTTCTGGATCGTGATGGGCTCGTTCAAGACGCAGAACGAGTTCTTCGCGAACCCCACCTGGGCCCTGCCCGAGAGCCTCGACTTCTCGAACTACGTCTCGGCGCTGACCGAGGGCGACCTCGCGACGAACCTGCGCAACAGCGTCCTGGTCACGGTGCCCTCGCTGGCGCTGATGATCGCGCTCGGAGTCGCGGCCGCGTACGCCCTCGAGGTTCTCGTGTGGAAGGGCCGCAACACGGTCCTGCTGCTGTTCATCGCGGGCATCATGATCCCGGGGCAGATGATCCTGGTCCCGCTGTTCACCGTGTACTTCCGCACCGGGCTGACGAACTCGCTCTGGCCGCTGATCATCACCTACACGGTGATGGGACTGCCGCTGACGGTGTTCCTGATGACCGCCTACTTCCGCGCGATCCCCCGCGAGATCTTCGAGGCGGCGGCGATCGACGGCGCGAGCATGATCACCGCGTTCTTCCGCGTCGGCGTGCCCATGATGCGCAACGCCATCATCACCATCGCGCTGGTCGAGTTCTTCGCGGTCTGGAACGACCTGCTGATCGCGCTGACGTTCACCACGAACGACGAGCTCGCCACGGTGCAGGTCGGGCTGCTGAACTTCAGCGACGAGTACGGATCGACGCAGTACGGTCCGCTGTTCGCGTCGATCAGCATCAACATCCTCGGGATGCTCGTGCTCTACCTGTTCCTGAACAAGCAGATCATGGCGGGCCTGGCGGCCGGATCGGTGAAGGGCTGACCGGTGGGCTCTGACGCCGGGTCCGCTCCGCGAGAGGCCGCCGCGTACTGGGAGGAGACGGCGCCGGGACGCGGGCGGCGGCGGCCCCGCGCGGACGTGCTGAGCGACGCTCCCCGCCTGCGGTTCGACGGGGAGTGGCGGTTCCGGCTCGCGCCGACCGCCGCCGGCACCGGGCCCTCGTTCGCGGACGTCGACCTCGACGACTCCGACTGGGACCTGCTCCGCATCCCCTCGCACTGGGTGCTCGAGGGCCACGGCGACCCGCTCTACACGAACACCGCCTACCCCTTCCCGCTCGATCCGCCGCACCTGCCCGACGAGAACCCGACCGGCGACCACCGCCTCCGCTTCGACCTCCCCGCCGACTGGCCGGAGGGCGGCCGTGCCGTCCTGCGGTTCCAGGGCGTCGACTCCTGCGGGGCCGCGGTGCTGAACGGAGTCGAGCTCGGCTGGTCGACCGGCAGCCGCCTGCCGTTCGAGTTCGACGTCACCTCGTCGCTGCGCCGCGGATCGAATCTGCTCGCCGTACGGGTGCAGCGCTGGTCGGCCGGCAGCTACCTCGAGGACCAGGACATGTGGTGGCTCCCCGGGATCTTCCGCGAGGTCGAGCTGCTCTGGCGTCCCGACGGCGCGGTCGACGACGTCGTAGTGACCGCCGACTGGCGGGACGGCACGGGCACCCTGCTGGTGCAGGCGCTCGACGCCGACGGCGGACCGGTGGCCGCAGTGGTGCGCGTGCCGGAGCTCGGGATCGAGACGACGGCGGGCGAGGCCGTGTCGGTCGCGGCCGAGCCGTGGAGCGCGGAGTCGCCGCGCCTGTACCGCGGCACGCTCGAGGCCGCGGGCGAGCGCATCGAGCTGAGCATCGGCTTCCGCACCGTGCTGATCCGCGACGGCGTCTTCACCGTGAACGGAGTGCCGGTGCGGCTGCGCGGGGTGAACCGGCACGAGCACGACCCCGACCGCGGACGCGCGCTCGACGAGGCCACGATGCGCCTGGACATCGAGCTGATGAAGCGGGCGAACGTCAACGCCGTCCGCACCTCGCACTACCCGCCGCACCCCGCCTTCGTCCGCCTCTGCGACGAGCTCGGCCTCTGGGTGCTCGAGGAGTGCGACATCGAGACCCACGGCTTCATCTACGCGGGGTGGGAGGGCAACCCGCCGACGGATCCGCGGTGGCGCGACGCGCTCGTGGACCGCGTGACGCGCATGGTCGCCCGCGACCGGAGCCGCCCGAGCATCGTGATGTGGTCGCTCGCGAACGAGAGCATGGTCGGCGAGGCCTTCGACGAGCTGCGGCGGGTCGTGCTGGAGCTCGATCCGACCCGGCCGATCCACTACGAGCGCGATCCGAGCTACCGCGACTCGGACGTGTACTCGGTGATGTACCCGTCGCTGAGCGATCTCGAGGCGATCGCGGAGCGACGGGAGCCGACTCCCGAGGGGGTCGTGCCGGGATCGTTCGACGACGTCCGGCGCCGCCGCCTGCCGTTCGTGCTCTGCGAGTACGGGCACGCGATGGGCAACGGGCCGGGATCGCTGGACGAGTACCAGCGGATCCTCGAGTCGTCCTCGCGCATGGTCGGCGGCTTCGTCTGGGAGTGGATCGACCACGGCTTCCGCGCGGCCAGGGGCTTCCGCCACGGCGGCGACATCGACTTCTCGCCCAACGGCGGCAGCTACTGCATCGACGGACTGCTCTTCCCCGACCGGACGCCGTCGCCCGGCCTCGCCTCGCTGGCGCGCGCCTACGCGCCCGTCGTGATCGACGTGACGGCCGCGACCGTGACCGTGCGCAGCCGGCAGGACGTCGTCGACACCTCCGCGCTGCTGTTCCGCTGGAGCATCGCGGACGAGGGGGCGACGGTCGCGGAGGGGGTGCTCGACGTGCCGGCGGTGCCCGCGCGGGGGTCCGTGACGGTCGCGGCGCCGAATGCCCCGGAGGGGGACGGCGAGCGGGTGCTGACCGTGACGGCGGAGCTCGCGGATCCCGCGTCCTGGGCCCCGCAGGGGCACGAGGCCGCGTGGGGGCAGGCGGTGCTGGTGCCGGAGGCCGATGTCGAGCGGGGAGCCCCGACCCCGGTCGTCGCGGGCGAGCGACTGCAGGTCGGCGCCGCCTCCCTCGACGCCCGGACCGGCGCCCTGCTGGAGCTCGCGGGCGTGCTCGTCGACGGGCCCCGCCTCGATCTGTGGCGCGCCCCGACCGAGAACGACCGCGGCCAGGGCGTGCTGAACGCCCTGGCCGCCGAGTGGGTCGCTGCGGGACTCGACCGGATCGTGCACCGCACCCTCGAGGTGGCGGCGAGCGCCGACTCCGTCACGGTCGTGACGCGCAGCGGCCCGGCGACGCGGACGCTCGCCGTCGTCAGCACGTTGACCTGGACGGCAGACGGCGACGCGGTGCACCTCGATGCGCGCTTCTCGTTCACGGGCGACTGGAGCGACACCGCCTACGGACACCTCTCGGTCACTCCGCCGCGCCTCGGTCTGCGGATGGGGCTGCCGGCCTACGCGGACGCGGAGTGGCGCGGCCACGGCCCCGGCGAGTCCTACGCGGACACCGTCGGCGCCTCCCGTCTCGGTCTCTGGCGCTCGAGCATCGACGCGCTGCAGACGCCGTACGTGGTGCCGCAGGAGAACGGGAACCACGTGGGCACGCGGCGGCTGGCGCTCTCGGGGGCAGGGCTTCCGACGCTCGAGGTGACAGGGCTGTTCGACTTCACCGCGCGGCGCTGGTCGAGCGAGGACCTCGCCGCGGCGGCGCACCCGCACGAGCTGCGCGACTCGGGGCGCGTGCTGCTGAACCTCGACGTGCGGCAGCAGGGCGTCGGCAGCGCCTCGTGCGGCCCGGCGCTGCCCGAGCGCTACCGCGTGCCGGTGGAGGATGCGGCGCTGTCGCTGACGTTCCGGGTGCTGGCGCCGGGCTGACGGTCGACGTCACTGAAGGAGGCCTCTCCCTGGAGCCACGACGGTCCGCGCCACCCCTCCTCGGAACCAGGGGCCTCCAGTAGCGTTTCGACCAATCGCCCCCTCCCCAGCCTCTCCACGATGCTCACATGGGAGGGGCCTTGCCGTGAACTGCCGTCATGACGGTCAGGCCGCTCTCACCCGTCGTCGTCCACGAACGAGCTGCAGAACGAAGGCTGAGCGGGCCGATCGGAGCGGATCACCCCCGGATCGGGCCGCTCAGCCTTGCTTCTGCGGATCGCCTCGCCGCACGGCGCGGCTCAGGCCCTCGATCAGGTCGTGCTGCGCGTGGTGGCCCGCCCGCGTCGGCACCAGCGGGTACACGTGCAGCTGCCCGACGGCCTCGTGCAGCTCGAACGGCACTCCCGCCGCGGCCGCCTTCTCGGCGAGCAGGTGCACGTCGGGGTTCAGCACATCGCGGGTGCCGGTGAACACGGTCAGCGGCCCCAGCCCCGCGTAGTCGCCGAACAGCGGGCTGACCGCCGGGTCGAGCAGGTCGAGGTCGCCGCGCCAGTGCTCGGCGAGCACGCGCCCGCCGGGGGTGCCGAGCCACGGATCCGTCGGCTGCACGAGCGGGATGCGCGGGTTGCTCCACGACAGATCGAGGGCGGGAGAGATCAGCACGGTCCGCGGCAGCACCACGCCCTCGTCGCGCAGTGCGAGCGCCGTCGACAGAGCGATCTGACCGCCCGCGGAGTCGCCCGCGAGGCAGGTCGGGCCGTACCGGTCCAGGCTCCTGCGCACCAGGGCGAGCACCCCGTCGCGGGCCTCGCGCGCCGTGCCGAACGGCACGAGCGGGTAGATCGGCAGGGTCACGGCGATCGACGCGTCCGCCGCGATGCGGGCGGCGAGGCGCCAGTGCTGCGGGTGGATCTCGTTCACCCAGCCGCCGCCGTGCGCGTACACCGCGCCTCCGAGCACGCGGTCGCGCGGGCGCAGCGTGTACACCGGCCAGCCGGCCACGTGCTCGACGTCGACGCGGATCCCGGACGCGAGGCGCGCCGGCGGTCCGTACGGAGCGGGCCGCAGCTGCGCCTCGCGGATGCGCCGCCTCGCCCCCTCCTCCGTCACGAAGGTGCGGTTCGCGCGGGCGAGCCGCAGCGCGAGCGGGACGAGGGCGTCGGGCACCGAGAGGGTCATGCCGTGAGCATCGCCTCTCCCGGTGCGCGGACGCTGGGCGTCAGGACCGCCGGATCGGGGCGACCCCGTTCCCGAGCGGATGGTGCAGATCCCGGATCAGGCGCGCGAGCAGGTCCGGCTTCTCGACGAGCGCGCCGTGAGTCGCCCGGGGCAGGATCGCCAGCTCACCGTCCGGCAGCGCCTCGAACATCGACACGAGGTGCTCGAACCGCACCTCGTCGTCGTCCCCCGCGACGACGAGCACGGGCATCGCCAGCCGGCCGAGATCACCGGGATCCAGCTGCGGCTCGAGGGCGTGCAGCCGGGCGGACTTCGCGACGACGACCGGCCAGTGCTCACGCCCGTCCGGGGACACCTCGCCGTACGCGTCGCCGAGGAACTCGGGAGCCTCCCCGTTCAGCACCCCCGCCCGCCAGCCGTCGCGGTGGAAGACCCCTGCGCCGACCACCAGGGTGCGGACGAGGTCGGGGCGTCGCAGGGCGAGAAGCAGGCCGACGATCGCACCGTCGCTCCAGCCGACCACGTGCGCAGGTCCGAGTGCGAGCTCGTCGAGGACCGCCGCCACCGCGTCCGCCGCGTCCACGAAGCTCCACTCGCCCAGGACATCGGGGCTGCGGCCGTGACCCGGCCGATCGACGACGACCCAGCGGTACTCGGGCAGGTTCTCGAGCAACGGCGCCATCGAGCGGGAGTCGGTGCCGCCCGGGTGCAGCGCGACGAGCGGATCGCCCTCACCCGAGACGGAGTGCCAGATGCGCGAGGTGTCCATGCCGAGACCGTACGCCCGCTCGGGCCTCAGCGCCCCTCCTCCTCCAGCAGCATGCCGACCGAGGTGGCGCACGCGTCGCCGCGCCACGCCTCGATCCCCTCGCGCACCGCGAAGACGACGATCACGAGTCCGGCCACGGCGTCGGCCCACCACCAGCCGAGCAGGGCGTTGAGCGCCAGCCCGATCAGGACCGCCGCCGACAGCCACGTGCAGACGAGGGTCTGCTTCGAGTCGGCGACCGCGGTGGCGGAGCCGAGCTCCCGCCCCGCGCGCCGCTCGGCGAGCGAGAGGAACGGCATCACGACCACGCTCAGCGCGGTGATCGCGAGCCCGAGCGGGCTGATCGCGGGCTCGCTGCCGGCCGCCAGCGACAGGATCGACGACACGGCGACGTAGGCGGCGAGCGCGAAGAACGCCACGGCGATCACGCGGAGGGTTCCGCGCTCGTAGCGCTCGGGGTCGCGGCGGGAGAACTGCCACGCGACTGCCGCGGCCGAGAGCACCTCGATGCCGGAGTCGAGCCCGAAGCCGATCAGCGCCGTCGACGACGCGGCGGCTCCCGCGCTCAGGGCGACGACCGCCTCGACGAGGTTGTAGCCGATCGTCACGGCGACGATCAGGCGGACGCGGCGCAGCAGCAGCGCGCGGCGGGGCTCGGCGAGCGCGGTCACGAGCAGGTGCACCCGTCGCCGGAGCAGCAGTCGGGCTCGACGTACAGCACGACGCGCAGCAGGTCGCCGAGGGCGTCCGCGAGGTGCGGATCGGCCAGCCGGTACCAGGTGCGGCGCCCCTCCGGGACCGCCTCGACCAGCCCGCAGCCCCGCAGGCACGCGAGGTGGTTCGACATCGACTGCCGCGAGACGCCGAGCGCCTCGGCGAGGTCGGAGGGGAACGCCGGCGCCTCCCGCAGCGTCAGCAGGATGCTCGCGCGGGTCGGATCCGACAGCGCCGAGCCCATCCGGGCCAGGGCGGCGGTGTGGGTGAGGGTCGCCGTGCTCATGCGGCGACAGTACACGATCCGGTGTACTGTCGCCGCCGCGCACGGCCGCCGACAGGCCGCTCCGGGCCCTACTGCACCGACCAGCCGCCGTCCGAGGCGAGCACGATCCCGTTCACGTTCGCGGAGTCGTCGCTGAGCAGCCAGGTGATCGACGCGGCCATCGTGTCGGCCTCGACCACCGGCGGGATCAGCGCGAAGAACGGTGCGAGGCGCTCGCGGGCGAAGTCGCTCGACATCGTCCCCTCGATCCCCGTGGCGGTGGGGCCGGGAGCGACCGCGTTCGTGCGGATGCCGGAGCGCCCGTAGAGGAACGCCGAGCTCTTCGTGATGCCCACGACCGCGTGCTTGGACGCCGTGTAGGCGGTGCCGGCCGCGTTGCCGCGCAGCGACGCCTCCGACGCCACGTTCACGATCGCCCCGCGACCGGCCTCGAGCATCGCCGGCAGCACCGCGCGGCTGAGCGCGAACGTGCCGTCGACGTTCACCGAGAACACCCGGCGCCAGAGCGCGTCCTCGGTCTCGTGCAGCGGGGTCATGCCGTCCATGATCCCGGCGATGTTGGCGAGGCCGTCGATCCGCTCGCCGGCCGCGGCGACGATCGAGGCGACCCCGTCCGTCGAGGTGATGTCGGCCGTCACCGTCACGATCGAGCCCTCCGGCGAGGCTGCGGCGAGCGCCTCGATCCCGGTCGGCACGACGTCGACCGCGATCACCCGGCCGCCCTCGCGCACGATCCGGCGGGCGGTCGCCCGGCCGATGCCGGACCCGGCGCCGGTGACGATCACCGTCTTCCCGACGAAGCGGCCGGAGCCGTCCTGCGCCTCCTCCTCCGTCTCCTCCGGCGGGATCACGCCGCCGTTCGCCTGCTTCACGAGAGTGTCGACGAGCTCCTGCGGGAACGCGCCGCCGCCGAGCTCGACCATCGCGCGCAGCGACAGGCTCGCCGCGGGGCGCAGCGCCTCCTCCGACTGACCGCCCTGGGCGAGGATCCCGCGGAGGATCCGACCGCCGACGGCGTCGTCGAGCCACTCCTGCAGCGTGTTCTTCGAGGTGAGGGTCATGCGGGTCTCCTTCGATCGGGGCGGCATCGGTGCTGTGATAGTAAATATCTCATTTGAGACTGAGTCTCAACCGCGGATCGGAACCCCTCCGGCGGCGCCTCGGCTCCGAAGTCCTCTCGGCGGGCGTTCCGGCCCGCCGCCTCCGGAAGGACCCCGCATGCCCATCCCCGCCGTGGACTACGCCCACATCCGCCTCACCGTCCGCGACATCGCCGTCTCGCGCGCCTTCTACGACTCCGTCTTCGGCTTCGACGTCGCCTTCGAGGCACCGCCGGCCGACGCACCCGCCGAACAGCAGGAGCAGCTGGCCTTCCTCTTCGGCGGAGTGATCTACTCCTTCCCCGGCGGACTGCTGGGCCTGCGCCCCGTCGCCGCCGCCGACGACCGCTTCGACGAGGACCGCGTGGGCCTGGACCACCTGAGCTTCGCCGTCGCCGGACCGGACGAGCTGCAGGCCGCCGTCGCCGTGCTCGACGAGCTCGGCATCGCGCACGAGCCCATCAAGGACACCGGCCCGCAGAGCATCCTCGAGTTCCGCGACCCCGACGGCATCGCGCTCGAGATCTCGGCCGCCAACTGAGCCGGGCGCCGCGGCCTCCGCGCCGCGGCTCCTAGGCTGACCGCATGACCGCACCGCTCCGCGACCGCACGCGCGCCCTCCTGCGCGCCGAGCTCGCCGACGCGGTGCTGGCCGTGTTCCTCGAGCGCGGCTACTCCGCGGTGACGGTGGAGGAGGCCGCGCGCGAGGCCGGAGTCTCGCGCGCGACCTTCTTCCGCTACTTCCGCAGCAAGGAGGACGTGGTCGTCGCCGCCGTCGAGGGCGACCGCGTCGATTACGCCGCTCCCGTCCGCGCCCTGCCCGCCGACGCCGCACTCTCGGGCTGGGAGCTGGTGCGCGCCTCCGTCGAGCCCGTCGTCGTCGTGGCGACCCGCGAGCCCGAGGTCTACCGGGCGCGACTCCGCTTGATCTCGAGCGAGTTCGCACTCAAAGCGCGGCTGCGCGAGCGCCGCGCCGAGGGAGCGGAGGCGCTCGCCGACTCGATCGCCGCGAGGGGTGTCGAGCCGCTCACCGCCCGGGTGCTCGCCGCCGCCGGCCTCGCCGCGGTCGACGTGGTGTGGGAGGAGTGGGCCGCGCACGAGGACGCCGACTTCCGCACGATGGTCGACGAGGCCTTCGCGAGGCTCCGGGCCGGAAGCTGAACCCTTCCGAGCGTGAGCTCGCACGGGCGACGGAGCACACTGGTGGCATGACCGCGACGTCGATGATCGACCCCTCCGTCCCTCCCTCCGGCGCCGGCTGCGTCGAGTGCGATCGCACCGGAGCGTGGTGGGTGCACCTGCGCCGGTGCGCGCTCTGCGGGCGCATCGGCTGCTGCGACGACTCGCCGAACCGCCACGCGACCGCGCACTACGAGTCGATCGGCCACGCCGTCATCCGCAGCTTCGAGCCGGGTGAGGACTGGTTCTGGGACTACCGCACCGGCGACTACGCGGACGGGCCGCGGCTCGCGGATCCGCAGGAGCACCCGCTCGACCAGACGGCGCCAGGGCCTGCCGACCGGCTGCCGGCGGACTGGCGGGAGCAGCTGGGGGCCTAGGCCCGGCGCACGACGCGGGCCGAGGCTCCGGCCCATTCGAGCGCGAGGGCGTCGAGCGAGAGGTCGAGCGCCGAGGCGAGGGCCGCGACGGTGCCGAACGCCGGGCTGGGGAGGCGGCCGGTCTCGATCTTGCGGAGCGTCTCGGGCGAGAGCCCGGCCTGCGCGGCGACCTCGTTCAGCGTGCGGGTGCCGCGGGCGCGCCGGAGTGTCTCGCCGAGCCGACGGCCGGCCTCGAGCTGCTCGGGGGTGAGGGGTGCGCGGACCATCACGGCGGGCTCCTTCGATCGGGCGGGCGGCGGGCGGTGGCCAGTGGCTGGTATTTTCATACCAGCCGACCGGTATTAGTATACCGAAATGATCGAGCTGCACACCTCCGCCGAGATCGACGAGATGCGCGCGGCGGGCGCCTTCGTCCGCGACACGCTCGCCTCCCTCTCCGCCCGCGCCGAGGTGGGCATGAACCTGCTCGAGATCGAGCAGGCCGCCCGCCGGGCCGTCGACGAGCGCGGCGCCGTCTCCTGCTACTGGGACTACGCGCCGTCGTTCGGCAACGGGCCTTTCCGCAACGTGATCTGCACCTCCGTCAACGACGCCGCGCAGCACGGGCTCCCGCACGACTACCGGCTGCGCGACGGAGACGTGCTGAGCCTGGACTTCGCCGTCTCGGTCGACGGCTGGGTGGCCGATGCCGCGGTGACCACGATCGTCGGGCGAGCCGAGCGGAGCGACGAGGAGCTGATCCGCTCGACCCGCGACGCCCTCGCGGCCGGCATCGCGGCCGCCGTGCCGGGCAACCGCGTCGGCGACCTGTCCGCCGCGATCGGCGCGGTCGCCGCCTCCGCCGGCTACCCGGTGAACCTCGAGTTCGGCGGGCACAGCGTGGGCCGCACGATGCACGGCGACCTGCACATCCCCAACGACGGGCGCGCGGGCCGCGGCTACCGGCTGCGGCCCGGCATGGTGATCGCGCTCGAGCCGTGGTGGGCGAAGACGACGTCGCGCATCCGGATGGACCCCGACGGCTGGACCGTGCGCACCGCCGACGGCAGCCGCGCCGCGCACACGGAGCACACGCTCGCGATCACGGAGGACGGGCCGCTGGTGCTGACGGGGTGACGTCCTGGCGTCCGCGAGCCATAGTGTGAGTGCAGGTCGAGGAGGTTCATCCACCGGCACTCGCTCGCAGCGCCATCGAGCGCGGCGACGAGCGGCATCGAGCGCGGCGACGAGCGGCATCACGAGACGGCTTCCCCGGGAGCGCACGCCGTCCCCCTCCGCAGCCTCAATAGTCACGGCGGCCAGCGCGATCACGAGTAGGCCACCGTGCCTGCACCCCCTTCGAGACGCCTCGCCTTGGGGTTCGCTGGCGTAGACACCCGCCTGACGGGACTGATGAGCAGGTCGCCAGTCGTGCCCTTGCTGAAGTTGTGCGAAAATCACACGCATGGACAAACTTGCTCTCGGCCAACGTGTTGCACAAGCTCGCGACGACGCGGGCGTGACTCAAGACGGTCTCGGACGAGCCGTCGGCCTTGATCGCTCAGCAATCTCACGCCTCGAGAAGGGCGAACGCAAAATAAACGTCCCTGAGTTGGTTCAAATCGCCGAAGCTCTTAAACGGCCACTGTCCTATTTCGTCTCTGACCCCGTTCAGGCCGTAGTCAGCAGGCGAAACGACCTTACAAATGCTCACGGAAGCACGAAGAAACTGGACGCGGAATTAGACCACTTTGCGCTGGATATCCAGTTTCTCCTGCGGCGAAATCTAATCCCGACGCCTGACCGGCTACAGCTGGACGTCCCACAGGATCACTCGGCCACTGAATCAGCTGCAAGTCGCGCCCGCACGCAAGCTTCTCTTGGGACAGACCCAATCGAGGATCTCGGTCGTGCCTGCGAAACCCTCGGCCTCTACGTCCTCTCCTCCTCCTTGGGAGATCGCGGCGCAGATGGTGGTTGCGTCGAGGTCGACGGCTCAACCGCGACCGTCGGTGCGGCGGTTCTCAATGGGGATATGCCATCGGGTCGTCGGCGGATGACTCTTGCACACGAATTAGGACACTGGCTGTTCGGCGACGCCTACGACTCGGAAGCATCCTCCGAGACGGAGAGAATGATCAACTCATTTGCCATCCACTTCCTGGCCCCACGAGCCGGGGTGACCAAACTATGGAATGCCTACAGTTCTTGGAAGGTCCGAGACCGGGCTCTTGCCGTCGGTGCGATATATCGACTTAGTTGGTCTGCCACAATCAGTCAATTGCGCAACCTGCACCTCATCTCCTTCGACGAACATCGCACTTTCGGCAGTTACGAGCCAACGGCGGGCGACTACTTACGGCTCGGGCTTATCTGGTCTGATGAATTTAAGGAGTCGTATCTTTCTCCGGCGCTCACTTCTTCAATCCTTAACGCCTACGTTGCAGAACAATTGACCGCCGCGCGAGCGATCGAACTTCTGAGAGGAACGCTTTCGACGGCAGATTTACCGCAGCGGCCGGAGGGAAAAAATAGAAGATCTGCGGGATCAGTTTGCCGGTCATGAGAAATAGCGGCGGCAGGTGGGTGATCGATACGAGCGCTTACACTCACCTGTGCCGCGCTGGACACGCATACATACTTGAGAAACTTGCACCAGCAGGATCGGTGCTTGTACCCACCTACGTAAACTGGGAGATAGAAAACGGGCGTAACACGCATACAAGCATTCCGTCAGTCAGTGGCTCCTCCTGGGCAGAACTAGCCATTCTGACGGAAGACGAAGAAGAGACCATGCTTGAGGTGAAAGCCGACATGGCTGGCGGCCCCACCCAGCATATTGGCGAATGCGCAGTCATCGCGATCGCCCGACACCGCGGGTTTACTGCTGTTATTGACGAACGCGAGGCTGTAAATCAAGCGAATTTTCGCGGCGTCGATAATGTGGGTACTATTTGGATCGTCATTGAGGCCTATTTGACAATTTTTGATCGCGACCGCGCGAAAGCTGAGAAAGTTGTAGATGATTTACTACTAACAGGCATGTGGCTACCCGTAACGTCTGGTGCAGGGCTTTTTGCTTGGGCTTATAGGAATGGCCTACTTCCTCGAGATTAGTCGCCTCAGCCGAGGTCGCCGGCCATGCAACAAAACGCCGTTGACAACATCAACGACGGCACCGACGAGTGGATTGAGCGAGCGGTGCTGCCCGCGGGCCATGGAGTGGGCCGGCGCACGAGTTGCCGGCCCTCTCCGCATCACCCGGTGACGCTCGCTGGTTGCGTGGGAACGCCAGCACCGCCCGTGATGAGGCGCGCTTTCGAGCGGCTCGAGGTGGCACCCTCGGAGAATGAGCGCGCAGAAGACCGGCCCCACCGACGCGAGCGTCGACGAGTTCCTCGCGGCGGCTGTTCCGGCCCGCCGTCGAGAAGACGGAGTCGCGCTCGCCGCGCTCTTCCGCGAGGTCACCGGTACGGAGCCGGTGATGTGGGGGCCGTCGATGGTCGGCTTCGGCAGCTACCGCTACGTCTCCCCCTCCGATCCGCGCCGCACCGGCGTCTGGCCGAAGACGGCGTTCTCACCGCGGAAGGCGCAGCTCTCGCTCTACGGGCTCAAGGACCTGCCCGAGGGAGCCGCGCTGCTGCCTGAGCTCGGCCGATTCACCGAGGGTGCCGGCTGCGTCTACGTGCGCACCCTCGACGACGTCGACCTCGACGTGCTGCGCCGCCTCGTCGCGATCGCCTTCTCGCGAAGCGACGACCCGACCCCCTAGCCCACCAGCGCCGCGCGTCACCCGCATGGCGCAATGCATGTCGTGCGAGCGGATGACCGCGGTCGGTCCTGCGGGACGACGACGCGGCACGCGGATCCGAGGATCGTGGAGCAGGTCGGAGCGCACCCCGCGCTCCGACCCGAGGAGGATCCGATGCCGATCGCCGCCGCACCCGTCGCCACCGCACCCGCCAGCACTGCACCGGTGGCCGCCGCCCAGCCTGCTCCGACCGCCGAGTCCGTAGCGCGCTTCCCGACCGCCGTCACGCCGACCGACTCGCGGCACCGTCTCCGCCGGATCGCCACCGCTCCCCTCCGCGGTGCCCTCTCGGTCGTGTTCATCACGACCGTCGTCGCCGGCAGCGTGCTGCAGGGCGTCGGCTACCTCAGCAACGTCGGCCTCCGCGCGCTCGACGAGCCGCACTCGCTCTGACCTACCCGCACCCCGTCCGCACCGACTCCGGAAGGCCTCCCATGCTCTCGACCGACTCCGCCCGCCCCGACTCCGCCCTCGCCCTCCTCGGCGCCGGCGCCCTGCCGCTGACCGTCATCGAACTCGGCGACAGCGTCGACTTCTACCTCGCCACCGTCGCCCACCGCGGCTGACGCGGCGTGGGGCTCCGCCGGAGTCGTCGCGCCGACCGGGTGCAGCGGAGGTGCGTCACCTTCTGAAGCGAAGTCGATGCGCGCCGAAATCGGTCGAACACCGCTCGAGACAGTATTTTCACTCATATCAGGCACGATGCCGAGGACTTAGAGTTCTGTCGTGCCAGCGCCCCGACAGAATCCCAAACCGGTCAAGATCCCGATCATCGTGGACATTCCTCAAGAATCTCCCCGGCCTGAACTTCGACCGCTACGTCGACGGCCTCGTCGGAGTTGTGCGAGGCGGTGATCCCGCCCGGTACACGATCGGTCTGTACGGGGCGTGGGGTACGGGTAAGAGCTCGATTCTCGCCGCGCTCGAGAACAAGCTGAAGGACGCCTCTGACGAGCTGTTCGTCGTGCACTTCGATGCGTGGAGGTATGAGAAGTACGAGAACATCCTGTTCCCGCTTCTCTACTCCGTCAAACGGGCCGTCACCTCAGCGTCCTCCGCCAAGAGCGCGACCATTCGCAACGCCCTGAGCGGACTGCTGCAGAACCTGGAAGTGTCTTTCATGGGTGTCGGCGTCCGTGTCGAGCGTGGAGAGTCGGAGCGCGGCGAAGCGTACTCGATGCCCTTCGAGGATCTCCACAAGCTCTCCGCCGGAATCGGCAAGGACAAGAGGATCGTCGTCCTGGTCGACGATCTAGACCGATGCTCCCCCGACAACATCGTCGATCTGATCGAAGCGATACACGTCCTGACGGATGTTGAAGGGTTCGTGTTCGTACTCGCTCTCGACTACGCCGTGCTCACGACCGCCATCAAGAAGCGCTACGAGAATGTCAATCCAGATCAGTTCGTCGAGAAGATCATCCAGGTCCCCTTCCGGATTCCGGCACTCGACGGAGCCGCAGAAGCATTGCTCGAGGCGGTCATTCCGAAGTGGGCGAGCATCAAGTCGGAGTGGTTCCCCGGCCTGGAGGACGAGCTAATGACGCGCGTGATCAGCGCCGCGCTCCGATCCAATCCTCGGCAGGTCAAACGCCTCATCAATTCGCTCCTGATGACGAAGCACATCGCGTGGGGATCGACCATCTCGGACGAGACCCTGTTGATCCTGCTCGCTCTGCAGCTCCGATGGCCGGGACTCTTCGCTGCCTTCCACCGGAACATCCATCTGGCGGATGAGAACGACGTGGAGACGCTCGGCGGTCTCTCCTGGTTGAAGATGCACTACCAGGGGGACGACGACGACTCCACCGCGATCGACCTCGGGGCGGAGTTCGCCGAGAACACGCCGGAGGAGGAGAGGGAGAGGAGCGGGTTCACCGACTTCCTGGTCTCGTTCTTCGCTGAGGAGACTCGTATCGACTACCTGACTCAGGCGATGGCGCTCACGGCGGCGACCACGCAGACCGAGCCCGCACAGCTGGTCGGACTGTCCAACTTCGCCACCCGGCTTTCTGCGGCGCCGGAGGCTCTGTCGGATCTTGTGCACGAACTGGTGAGCTACGCGCAGAACCTCGGCGCGGATGTGAAGCCTCGGGACAACCGGACCTACCTCGGCTTCGGCCGACCGAAGATCTTCGCCAGCATCAATTTCCGACCCAGCAAGGGAATTGTCCTGATCTACGCGCCGATCCCTCTGACTCCCGAGGATCTGGCCCGAGGCTACGTGCACGACGCCTCCGCGAGAGGCCATCACGGGTTCGGCGGATTCGAAATCATCCTCCGTCCGGGAGAGCAGGAGCAGCTTGCTTTCGCGAAGGCAGTGATTCAGAAGAGCTACGACCAGGCGTCCTGAAGTCCCTCCGGAGGCGGCGGGCTCAGTCGCCTCCGCCGCCGCCTCCATCGCCTCCGCCCGAGGAGCCGCCGGAGTCCGAGGATCCCGACCCGCCGTCGTCCGGCCCGGTGTCGGCGCGGTCGTCCGAGCGACCGTCCGTCGATCCGGTCGCGGCACCGCCGCCTCCATCACCCGCTCGCCGATCCGGCGCCCCGGGACCGCCAGGACCGCTCGGCCCGCCAGGCCCGTTCAGCATGCTCCGCTTCTGCAGGAGCAGCACGATCACGGACCCCACGACCAGCACTCCGACGACCAGCGCCACGGCCGTTCCTATCGCACTCCCACCCATGACGACTCCGCTCGCTCGCTGCGCGCCCGGTGCGCGTCGCGGCCAGCCTAGGCAGGGCCCCCTGGACCCGCCTCCCTCCCGGGGCGGAGGTGGGCGCCGCGCTACGGTGTGCGGATGACGACCGAGAGACAGCCGACGATCCGCGACGTCGCGGTGCGGGCGGGTGTCTCCTACCAGACCGTGTCGCGCGTGCTCAACGACAGTCCTCAGCTGCGCCCGCGGACCCGGGAGCGGGTGCTCGCCGCGATCAGCGACCTCGGCTTCCGGCCCAGCGCGGCGGCACGGGCGCTCGCGACGAGCCGCAGCGGGCTGATCGGGATCCTCGCTGCCGAGAGCCACAGCTTCTACGGCACCGCCACCGCGATGGCCGCGATCGAGCAGGCGGCACGCGACGCCGGCTACCGGGTGCCGGTCGTCAACGTCGCGTCGCCCGATGCGGAGTCGCTCGCCGACGGGCTCGAGCACCTGCAGCGCGAGTCCGTCGAGGCGATCGTCGTGCTGGCACCTCAGGAGCGCGCGCTCGAGGCCATCGAGAGCCTGTCGATCGGGGTGCCGTTCGTCACCCTGGGCGCGGCGGGGCGCGGAGCGGATCCTCGACTCCTGGTCGATCAGGCCGCCGGCGGGCGGCTGGCCACCGAGCATCTGCTCGCCCTCGGGCACCGGCGGATCGCGCACGTCGCGGGTCCGCAGCACTGGGTCGAGGCCCACGCGCGCCTCGAGGGATTCACGACGCGGCTCGCCGAGGACGGACTCGAGCCCGCCCGCGTGATCGAGGGCGACTGGAGCGCCGAGTCCGGCTACCGCGCCGGACTCCGGCTGCTCGACGGGGTCGCGGACCTCGACGCGGTCTTCGCGGGGAACGACCAGATGGCGCTCGGACTCCTGCACGCATGCGCCGATCGCGGCGTGCGGGTGCCCACGGACCTGAGCGTCATCGGCTTCGACGACGTCCCGGAGGCGGCGCACTACCTGCCGCCGCTGACCACGATCCGCCAGGACTTCGCCGAGGTCGGCCGCCGCACCATCGGCGTCGTGCTGGCGGAGCTGCGCGGCGAGACCGCGGCGGTCGACCTGCCCGTCGCGCCGCAGCTGGTCGAGCGGGCGTCGACCGCGCGCTCCGTCCGCTGAGCAGAACCTCTGCTGAGGCTGCTCGTCAGCCGCGATCATCGCTGAGGCACGAGCACAGCCGAGGTTCTGCACGCGGCGGCCTCGTTGCCAAGCCGGACGCGAGTCGCCTACTCTGACTCCTGGCTTTGTGAACGGTCACATCGCCCGAGCGAGGAGCACGATGGACCAGCGACGGCCCCCCTTCCGCCCCCGGTGGAGACGCGATCACGAGCGGCGCGACCGCCCTCGGGATCGAACTCGGATCCACCCGCATCAAGGCCTGTCTCGTCGACGCCGCCGATCCGTCGGTCGTGCTCGCGACGGGCAGTCACGAGTGGGAGAACCGGTTCGTCGACCGGCGCTGGACCTACTCCCTCGAGGACGTCTGGTCGGGCCTGCAGGCCGCGTTCGCCGACCTGGTCGCCGACGCGCAGGAGCGCCACGGAGTCGCTCCCACCACCTTCGGGGCGCTCGGCGTCTCGGCGATGATGCACGGCTACCTCCCCTTCGACGCGAGCGGCGAGCTGCTCGTGCCGTTCCGCACCTGGCGCAACACCAGCACCGGTCCGGCCTCGGAGCAGCTCACCGAGCTGTTCGGCGCCAACATCCCGCTGCGCTGGTCGCTCGCGCACTTCCACCAGGCCGTCCTCGACGACGAGCCGCACGTGGCCGACGTCGACTTCCTCACGACCCTCGCGGGCTACGTGCACTGGAGGCTGACGGGCCGCAAGGTCCTCGGAGTCGGCGACGCGTCGGGCATGGTCCCCACCGATCCGGCGACCACCGACTACGACGCCTCCGTGCTCGAGGCGTACGACGGCCTCGTGGCCGGCCGCGGTCTGCCCGCACTGCGCGACCTGCTGCCCGAGGTGCTCCCCGCGGGCGCCGAGGCGGGCGAGCTCACCGCCGAGGGCGCACTGCTGCTCGACCCCACCGGCGCGCTGCAGGCCGGCGTGCCGTTCTGCCCGCCCGAGGGCGACGCCGGCACCGGCATGGTGGCCACCAACTCCGTCGCCCCGCGCACCGGCAACGTCAGCGCCGGCACGAGCATCTTCGCGATGGTCGTCCTGGAGCGGCCGCTCGCGGGCGTCCACCACGAGCTCGACCTGGTCGCGACTCCGGCCGGCGACCTCGTCGCGATGGTGCACTGCAACAACGGAGCGAGCGAGCTCGCGACGTGGGTCGGCCTGTTCTCGCAGTTCGCGGCGGCGCAGGGCCTCCCCGCCGACAGCGACGCCGTCTACGGCACGCTGTTCCGCGCGGCGCTCGAGGGCGACGCCGACGCCGGCGGACTCCTCGCCTACAACCACCTCGCCGGCGAGCCGATCGCGGGCCTGGTCGAGGGCCGTCCGCTCGTCGTCCGCACCCCGGACTCGCGGCTGACGCTGCCCAACTTCGTCCGCGCGCAGCTCTACGGCGTCTTCGGCACCCTCGCGCTCGGCATGCGCGTGCTCGCCGAGGAGGGCGTCGAGCTCGACGCGATGTACGCGCACGGCGGCATGTTCCGCACGGCCGGAGTCGCGCAGCGCTTCCTCGCCGGAGCGCTCGACGCGCCCGTGGCCGTCGCCGAGACCGCCTCCGAGGGCGGGCCCTGGGGCATCGCCGTGCTCGCCGCCTTCCGCCGCGACGGCGGGGGCGACCTCAGCGCGTACCTCACCGACCGCGTCTTCACCGGCTACTCCTTCGACAGCGTCGCCCCCGACGCCGCCGACGTCGCTGGCTTCGCCTCCTACCTCGAGCGCTACCGCGACGGCCTCGCCGTCGAGCGGACTGCCGTCGAGACCCTCACCGACACCCGACCCACCGCACAGGGAGAGACCGCATGACCTTCGATCCGGCCACCGAGGAGGCGATCGCGCGCGTCCGCGAGGACGTCGCCCGCCTGCACTCCGAGCTCGTCCGCTACGGCCTGGTCATCTGGACCGGCGGCAACATCTCGGGCCGCGTACCGGGCGCCGACCTGTTCGTGATCAAGCCCAGCGGAGTCTCGTACGACGACCTCGCGCCCGAGAACATGATCCTGTGCGACCTCGACGGCGTCGTCGTCCCGGGCAGCGCCGGCAGCGACCGCAGCCCGTCCAGCGACACCGCGGCGCACGCGTACGTGTACCGCGAGATGCCCGAGGTCGGCGGAGTGGTGCACACGCACTCCACCTACGCCACGGCCTGGGCGGCGCGCGCCGAGGCGATCCCCTGTGTCATCACGGCGATGGCCGACGAGTTCGGCGGCGAGATCCCGATCGGCCCGTTCGCCATCATCGGCGACGACTCCATCGGCCGCGGCATCGTCGCGACCCTGACCGGGCACCGCTCGCGCGCGGTCCTGATGCAGAACCACGGAGTCTTCACCATCGGCAAGGACGCGAAGGACGCCGTGAAGGCGGCCGTCATGGCCGAGGACGTCGCCCGCACCGTGCACCTCGCGCGCCAGGGCGGCGAGGTCGTCCCCATCCCGCAGGAGTCGATCGACGCCCTGTTCGACCGCTACCAGAACGTCTACGGACAGAACCCCACCGGAGCCATCGCATGAGCACGACCAGCACCCCCCGATCCGGCAGCATCATCCCCGACCTCGCCACGCGCACCGTCTGGTTCCTGACCGGCAGCCAGGACCTCTACGGCGAGGACACCCTCCGCCAGGTCGCCGAGCAGTCGCAGGCCGTCGTCGCCGAGCTGAACGCGGCGAGCGCGATCCCCGTCACGATCGAGTGGAAGCCGGTGCTGAAGAGCTCCGACGCGATCCGCCGCACCATGATCGACGCCAACGCGGACGACTCCGTCGTGGGCGTCATCACCTGGATGCACACCTTCAGCCCCTCGAAGATGTGGATCCACGGCTTCGACGCGCTCGCCAAGCCGCTGCTGCACTTCCACACCCAGGCGAACGTGGCCCTGCCGTGGCAGGACATCGACTTCGACTTCATGAACCTCAACCAGGCCGCGCACGGCGACCGCGAGCACGGCTACATCCTCAGCCGCATGAGCGTGCCGCGGAAGACGGTCGTCGGCCACGCCAGCGACGCCCGCGTGACGGAGTCGATCGGCATCTGGTCGCGCGCCGCGTCCGGCTGGGCCGCCTCGCAGAGCATGAAGGTCGCCCGCTTCGGCGACAACATGCGCAACGTCGCCGTCACCGAGGGCGACAAGACCGAGGCCGAGATCCGCCTCGGCGTCAGCGTCAACACCTGGGGCGTCAACGAGCTCGTCGAGCGCGTCGACGCGGCGACGGCCGAGCAGATCGACGCCCTCGTCGCCGAGTACGTCGAGAGCTACGACGTGGTCGCCGAGCTGCTCCCGGGCGGCGAGCGCCACGAGTCGCTCCGCTACGGCGCGGCGGTCGAGATCGGCCTGCGCTCGTTCCTGGAGGAGGGCGGATTCGAGGCGTTCACCGACAGCTTCGAGGACCTCGGCGGACTCCGCCAGCTCCCCGGCCTCGCGGTGCAGCGCCTGATGGCCGACGGCTACGGCTTCGGCGGGGAGGGCGACTGGAAGACGGCCGTCCTCATCCGCATCGCCGCCGTCATGGGCGCGGGCCTCCCCGGCGGCACCAGCCTCATGGAGGACTACACCTACGACATGACGCCCGGCGAGGAGCTGATCCTCGGTGCGCACATGCTCGAGGTCTCGCCGACGCTGTCGTCGAAGCGCGCCACGCTCGAGATCCACCCGCTGGGCATCGGCGGCCGCGAGGACCCGGTGCGCCTGGTCTTCACCGCGGACGCGGGACCCGCCGTCGTCGTCGCGCTCAGCGACGTGCGCGAGCGCTTCCGCCTCGTCGCGAACGCCGTGCAGAACGTCGAGCCGCCGCAGACGCTGCCGCACCTGCCGGTCGGCCGCGCGGTCTGGCAGCCCGCTCCGGACTTCAGCACCAGCGCCGCCGCGTGGATCACCGCGGGAGCGGCCCACCACACGGTCATGACGACGCAGATCGGCGTGGAGGCATGGGAGGACTTCGCCCGCATCGCCGGCGTCGAGCTGCTCGTCATCGACGAGGGCACCACGCTCCGCGGCTTCGAGAACGAGCTGCGCGCGAACGCGGCGTACTACCGGCTGTCGCAGGGGCTGTAGCGCCTGCCGCCGGAGGGCCCGTCGCGTCGCGCGGCGGGCCCTCCGTGCTGTCCGCGGTCGGCGACCGAGCTGCGCCGTCCTGAGATCCGCCCCGCCGGACCGTTCGTTGCGCGCCACGACGAATGCTCCCGTTCGGGGGGAAACGGACAGGAGGAGCCCGTAAACTCGGACCTTCGGAGCAGCCCGGGGGCCGGGCTCTCCGCGAGGTGCGGGAGGGTCGCAGTGGCAGTCGGATTCCGCCAGGACGGTCCCCTCCGCCCTCTCGGTCGGGCCCGGCTGCAGCCGGTCGCCGACGCCGATGCCGCTCGCGCACCCCGCCGCAGCCGCCTGGCGGCCGGGCTGTCCATGCCCTCCGGGCCCGGTCTGGTGCGGCCCTCCCCCTCGCCCAGCCCTGGGAGTCGGCGCTGATCCGCCTCGTCCGCGCGGGCGCCCCCGCCGTCGAGCTGCGCGAGGCGACGGCGTCGTCGCCCGAGGGCGCGAGGGTCGCCGCCGTGATCGAGCTCGCGCGCGACGCACTCGGCCGCGGGGACGACGACCGGGCACAGCGGATCGCGGGCCGGCTGGTGCGCTCCCGCTACGACCCCGCGTCCGATCCCTTCCTGGCGCGCTACGGCCTCTCGCTCTCGGTGCGCCTCCCCCTCAGCGCCGGTCTGGACGTCACGGTCCCCCTGGACGTCGCAGCGCTGCGCCTGGTCTTCGCGGAGCTCGCCGGAGCCGACGACCACGCGGTAGCGGCCGCGGCACTCGAGACCCTCCCTCCCTCGACGCTCGCCGCCGCGGCGCTCGCGTCCCTCTACTCCGCCCGTCGGCGCTGGGCCGATGTGGCGGTGCTGACGGCGGGCATCGTGAACGTCGACGCGGCGTCGGCGGCCGCGCTCATCCGACGCGGGGCGGCGCTGCGCGAGCTGGGCCTCATCGAGAGCGCTCTGGACGCGCTCGACAAGGTCGTGCGGCCCAACGTCACGACCGCCCGTCCGTTCGAGCTGCGGGCCGAGGCGCTGTTCGAGCGGGCCAGCACCCACCTCGCCGACGGGCGTCGCGCGCCCGCGCGGCGGGACCTCGAACGGGTGCTGGTGCAGTACCCCGAGAGCACCGAGGCGCGCGAGCTGCTCGCCGCCGCGAGCCGCTGAGCGCCGCCGGAGCAGCTGGTCCCGCGGGGCGGTCGTCCCGGCGGCGGCCCGTCTGCGACGCGCAGCACCACCGAGGCCGAGTTCTACCGAGGCGGAGGAGGGGAAGTCAACCGTCTCGCCCGGGGCCCCGCTCCGACCTACCGTGAGAGAGCACCCGAGGAGGACCTGGATGGCTGTGACGCGCTTGACGCTCGACGGCTTCGACTACACGTTGGCGCCCGAGATCGACCTGGACGCGCTGCGCTCGGCACTGCTGGACGGCGTCTCGAGCGTGGGCAGGTGGGTCGGCTTCGCGTCGCTGAACCGCGGCCTCGTGCACGCGCTGATCACTCCGGCGAGCAGCGTCCGTCTGGAGGAGCACCCGGACGCCCCGGTCGAGTTCACCTGGGACGGCGACCAGGCGGGGTACGACCTGGACTTCAGCTACGGGATCTCCTGACGCCCGTCAGCTGATCGGGCGGCGGGGTCCGGTGTCCGGAGGACGTGGATCTCGATACGGCCACGGGGCGGCCTGCTCGATCAGCAGAAGCGGGGCCGCAGGGCGGCCTGCTCGATCGGCACGGGGCGGAGCAGGCCGCCGCGGCGCGGGTCAGAAGTCGTCGAAGTCGACGGTCTCGCGCTCGCCGTCCGGCAGGGCGATGGGCTGCGCGACGAAGGAGTTCTCGGGCCGGTTCCGGGCGATGCGCCGGCGCAGGTCGGCCACGGCCGCCTCGAGCGCCTCGGCGACCGACGGGTCCTGGTCGATGCCGAGCTCCACCGGCACGGCCACGAGCTCGCTGCTCGCATCCAGCGTCATCCGCGCGTCGATGAGGTCGCCCTCGTCGGTGAACGCGGGAACGGTCACCGCCTCGGAGTGGTCGTGCCGGTTGATCGCGGTGACCAGTTCGAGGAGCGCGTCGGCGACGGCGTCCGTCGTCACGATGCACTTGGACGCGTAGGTGATTTCCTGCATCCCGCTACTCGACCAAATGGACGGATCGGGAACCAGCACTTGCGCGTCCGGTGCTCAGTCCGGTATTTCCTCGAGGCCCGCCTCGCGGCGCCACAGGTGCACCGGCTCCCAGCCCAGGCCCTCGCGCGCCCGGTCGATCGAGACGACCGTCTCGAAGCCCTCGAGCGGACGGGTGAGCGGCACGTCGGGGAACGCCGACGCGACGAGCGCGGCCGACGGGATCGTGGATCCGGTGTCGGAGGCGGCGATGTCGTACACGGCGAAGCCGGGCCGGCCGACCTCGAGCGCCCGCGCGATCGCGCTCGCTCCGTCGCGGGCGTCGACGTAGCTCCAGAGCAGGTCGCGCCGGTAGCCCGGGTCTCCCGAGCGCTCGACGAAGCGGCCGTACTCCCCCGCGCGCGTGACGTTGGTGAAGCGCAGCGCGGTGATCGAGGACTCGCGGTCCCAGCGCACGAGCTGCTTCGTCATCGCCTCCTCGAGGATCTTGACCAGGCCGTAGGTGTTGTTGGCCCGGTCGCCGCCGTCCTCGCTCAGCGGCAGCGAGGCGGGCGGCTCGACGAACGGGAAGCCCATCGCGGTGATGCTGGAGGCGTACACCAGGCGCCGCACACCGGCGCGCATGGCCGCGTGGAACACGTTGAACGAGACGGCCATGTTGGAGTGGAAGGTCGTCGCATCCGGGACCAGCCCGTTCACCGGGATCGCCGCGAGGTGCACGATCGCGTCGACCCCGCTGTGCCGCGCGGTCACTCCGAGCACCGCGTCGAGTGCCTGCCCGTAGTCGGAGAAGTCGACGCGGGTGAACGGGACGGGGACCGACGGCGGGGTCAGGTCGAGCCCGATCGGCTCGTGGCCCTCGGCGAGCAGGCGCTCGAGGGTCGCGGTGCCGAGCGTGCCGGAGCAGCCGGTGACGGCGATGCGCATGGGAGTCCTCTCCAAGGGCGGGCCCCGTCAGCGTAGGGGGAAGTCGGCGGGCAGCGGCAGGGCCGGGACGTCGTGCCCCGCGGCGTCCGCGTCGTCGGCGTGGAGGTGGCCGGTGCGCCCGCCGGCGGGCAGCCCCGTCTCGGTGAAGAACCCCCGGAGCGGCTCGTAGACCGCGACGATGTCGTGCACGTCGCCGGCCTGCGTCAGCACGATGTCGCCGGCCTGGACGTAGCGCTCGGCGCCGTCCACCAGGATCCGGCCCTTGCCCTCGGCGAAGAACCACACCTCGTGGTCGTCGTGGTGGTGCCGGTCGAACCGTCCGCCCTCGAGTCCGACGGCGAAGCGGCCGATCGTGCCGACGGCGCACCAGTCGGGCCGATCGCCAGGATGCAGCCAGGTGCCGGGCTCGTAGACCGGCATCAGGCCTGCGCCCAGCGCGGGGCGGTCCCGGGCTCGAGGATCCGCGCGCCGGGCAGCGAGTCGAGACCGGTCTCGGCGCCGCCGGGCGTGTACACGACGAGGAGGCGCAGCGGCCGCCAGGTGGTGTTGTACGTCGAGTGCACGGTGTCGCGCGGGATGTGCAGGGCGTCGCCCTCGCGGATCGGGAACGCGGGGCCGTCGCCGACGGTCTGCTCCCCCTCGCCCGAGACGACGTAGATGACCTCCTCCTCTCCGGGGTGCGCGTGCGGGTCGTGGCCCTGACCGGGGTAGATGATCACCTCGCCGGTGGTGAGGCCGACGGGGCCGTCGAGGTGCGGGGTGACGAGCCACTTGATGGTGCCCCAGTCGAAGACCCGGGTGGGCACCTCGTCGGGGCGGCGGCCGGACTGGGCGGAGGTGGGGGTGACGGACACGGTGGTCTCCTTACGCGATCGGGAGGGACTTGAAGTCGACGAGCTGCTGCCGGATGGCGCGCTCGGTGGGGAGGCGCTCGACGGAGGAGGCGCCGAAGAAGCCGACGACCCCCTCGGTGTGCTGGAGGACGTAGGCGGCGTCGGCGGGCTCGGCGATCGGTCCGCCGTGGCAGAGCACGATCACGTCCGGATTCACGGCCACGGCCGCGTCGCGCATCTCCTGCACGCGCGCCGCCGACTCCTCGAGGGTGAGGGCCGTCTGCGCGCCGATGGTGCCGCTCGTGGTGAGCCCCATGTGCGGCACGAGGACATCGGCTCCGGCCTCGGTCATCGCGACGGTCGACTCGACGTCGAAGACGTAGGGCGCGGTGAGCAGGTCGCGCTCGGCGGCGAGGCGGATCATGTCGACCTCGAGATCGAAGCCCATGCCCGTCTCCTCGAGGTTCTGCCGGAAGACCCCGTCGAAGAGCCCGACCGTGGGGAAGTTCTGCACCCCCGTGAAGCCGAGCCGCTGCAGCTCATCGAGGAACACCTCCATCCGGCGGAAGGGATCGGTGCCGTTCACCCCCGCGAGCACCGGCGTCTCGCGGATGATCGGCAGCACCTCACGGCTCATCTCGACGACGATCTGATTGGCGTCGCCGTAGGGCAGCAGGCCCGAGAGCGAGCCGCGGCCCGCCATCCGGTACCGGCCGGAGTTGTAGATGATGATGAGGTCGACGCCGCCGGCCTCGGCGGCCTTGGCCGAGAGGCCGGTTCCCGCGCCGGCGCCGATGACGGGCTTCCCCGCGTCGATCGTGGCGCGGAGGCGGGCGAGTGCGCTCGAGCGGTCCATGTCAGTTCCTCTCCTGGGACGTGCGGATCAGGGAGTCGAGAGCGTCGGCGGCGGCCCGGGCGAACTCCGGGTCGTTGACGTCGAGCGGGGAGTCGACCACCCCGACGGACGAGCCGGCCACGCCCTCGAGGACGGCGTCGACGAGGGCTGCGCGCGCCCGGGGGTCGTCGAAGACGGCGCCCGGCACGTCGATCGCGGACACTCCGCCCCGCGACACGGCGAGCACGGTCGGTCCGGTCGCCGCCGCGAGCTTGCGGCCGACGATCGCACCCAGCTCTGCGCTCTCGGCGGCCGTGGTGCGCATCAGGGTGACAGTGGGGTTGTGCACGAAGAAGTGCCGGTCGGCGAAGCGCTCGGGCACGCTCTCGCGCGGTCCGAAGTTGACCATGTCGAGCGCGCCCAGGCCGACCACCTGCGGGATCCCCGCCCGCCCGGCCGCCTCGAGGCGATCCGGCCCGGCGCTCAGCACGCCGCCGACGAGCTCGTCCGCCAGCTCGGTGGTGGTGAGGTCGAGCACCCCTGCGAGGTGGCCCGACCGGGCGAGCGCCTCGACGGCGCGACCGCCGGATCCGGTGGCGTGGAAGACGAGCACCTCGTAGCCGAGCTCGTCGAGGCGGGCGCGGGCGACGTCGACGGCCGCGGTCGTCACTCCGAACATCGTGGCGGCGATGAGGGGGCGAGCGCCCTCGGGCTCGGGCTGCTCGCGGCGCGCTGCGTGGGCGGCGGCCATGCCGGCGATGCCGCCCGCCGCGTTGTCGAGGACCTCGCGCGAGAGGCTGTTGATGCCGGCGATGTCGACGACGCTGTACGTCATCGTCACGTCGCCGGCCCCGACGTAGGGCGAGACGTCACCGGCGGCCATGGTCGAGACGAGCATCTTGGGGAGCCCGACGGGGAGGTCGCGGACGGCCCGGGCGGCGATGGAGGTGCCTCCGCTGCCGGCGAGCGCGAGGACGCCGTCGAGGGCGCCGTCGCGGCGCAGGCCCTCGAGCACGGTCGCGGCGCCCTCGCCCATCGCGGTCATCGCCACTCCGCGGTCGCCGCGCTCGCGCAGCCCGCCCAGGTCGGCTCCGGCCGCGCGCGCAATCTCGGCGGCGGTGACGTCGGCGGTCCCGGAGTGGGCTCCGACTCCGACGTCGACCAGCACGACCTCGACGCCGAGCGCGGTGAGCCGTTCGGCGATCCAGGCGTACTCGGCGCCCTTGGTGTCGAGAGTGCCCACGAGGGCCACCCGGGGTGATCGCGGCATCGCTCTGCTCCTCCTGGGGCCGGAGCTCGTCCGGTCCACGTCGTCGTGGTGCGTCGGGCCTTCGCGCCGACACCGCTCATCCTGATCGGAATTTTGAAACGTGTCAAACAGCGTTCGCGCGGCTATGCTGGCGCTCACTTGAAACGTGTCAGAGTCGAGACGCCGAGGTGGCGGAGCGAGGGGCACGTCGTCCGTCGGTGCTCGGGACCTCCCGCGCCGCCCCAGCAGGAACGAGGCTCCCCGGTGGCCATCCCCTCCTCCCCCCGCATCGAGCACCACCGCGAGGCCCTCGGGATCGGCGAGCGCCGCCCCCGGATCTCGTGGACGAGCAGGGCCCACGACGACTGGCGCCAGGCGTCGTACGAGCTCGAGCGCCGCGACGCCGCGGGCGCCGTCGAGCGGATCCGCGTCGACTCCGCCGACTCGGTGCTCGTGCCGTGGCCGTTCGCGCCGCTCACGAGCCGGGAGCGGGTCGAGGTGCGCGTGCGGGTCTTCGGACGCCGCGACGACGACGCCCCGTGGAGCCGCCCGACCGCGGTCGAGGTCGGGCTGCTCGACCCGGAGGACTGGGTCGCGGTGCCGGTGGGCGCCCCGTGGCCCGAGGATCCGGAGTCGGACCGCCGACCCCCGCTCGTACGCCGCTCCTTCGTCGTCGACGGCGAGGTCGCCTCGGCCAGGCTCTACGCCAGCGCGCACGGGATGTACGAGATCGAGCTCAACGGCGCGCGCGTCGGAGACGACACCCTCTCGCCCGGCTGGACCGCCTACCCGAGCCGCCTGCGCTACTACAGCTACGACGTGACCGACGCTCTGACGACCGGCGGCAACGCGATCGGCTCGTGGCTCGGCGACGGCTGGTACCGGGGCCGGCTGGGCTGGCGCGGCGGGTTCCGCAATCTCTACGGCTCGGACCTGTCGCTGATCGCGCAGCTCGAGATCGTCTACACCGACGGCCGTCGGCAGACCGTCGCGACCGACCACTCCTGGCGCGCCGCGACCGGTCCGATCCTCTTCTCGGGCAACTACGACGGCGAGGTGCACGACGCCCGCGAGGAGCGCGCCGGCTGGTCCTCCCCGGCTTCGACGACTCGGACTGGGCGCCGGTCGCCGTCGCCGAGCGCGACCCCGCGACCCTCGTGGCTCCCCAGGGTCCGCCCGTGCGCTGCTCCCAGGAGGTGCGCCCCGTGGCCGTGCTGCGCACCCCGAGCGGTCGCCGGGTCCTCGACCTGGGGCAGAACCTGGTGGGCCGGATGCGGATCCGGGTGAGCGGTCCGCGTGGCGCGACCGTCACCCTGCGGACCGCCGAGATCATGCAGGACGGCGAGCTCTACACCCGCCCGCTGCGCGACGCCCGCTCGACGGACGTCTACACGCTCGCGGGACGCGCCCGGGAGGAGTGGGAGCCGCGGTTCACCTTCCACGGCTTCCGGTTCGTCGAGGTGGAGGGCTGGCCGGGCGATCTGGAGGCGGCGGTCGCCGCGGGCGACGTCGTCGCGCGGGTCCTGCACACCGACTTCGAGCGCACCGGCTGGTTCGCCTGCTCCGATCCGCTCGTCGAGCGCCTGCACGAGAACGTGCTCTGGAGCATGCGCGGCAACATGGTCGACATCCCCACCGACTGCCCGCAGCGCGACGAGCGGGTGGGCTGGACGGGCGACATCCAGGTGTTCGCACCGACCGCCTCGTTCCTCTTCGACGTCTCGGGGATGCTCTCGTCCTGGCTGCGCGACGTCGAGGCCGAGCAGCTGCCGGACGGCACCGTGCCCTGGTACGTGCCGGTGATCCCGGCCCACCACATGTGGACGCCGATCCGCCCCGGAGCAGCCTGGGGCGACGCCGCCGTGCTCGTGCCGTGGACTCTCTACGAGCGCTTCGGCGACACCGGGGTGCTCGAGGCGCAGTACGGCAGCGCGAAGGCCTGGGTCGAGCTCGTCGAGCGCCTGGCAGGGCCCACCCGGCTCTGGGACGAGGGCTTCCAGCTCGGCGACTGGCTCGACCCGGACGCCCCGCCGCAGGATCCCGCGGACGCCAAGACCGACCGGCACCTCGTCGCGACCGCGTACTTCGCCCACTCCGCGCGCCGGCTCGGTCAGAGCGCCGAGGTGCTCGGCCGCACGGAGGACGCGAGACGGTTCCTGGCACTGGCCGCGGAGGTGCGGGCCGCCTTCGTCGCCCGCTACGTCGCCGACGACGGACGCATGAGCAGCGACGCGCAGACCGCCTACGCGCTCGCCCTCGAGTTCGAGCTGCTGCCCGCGGAGCTGCGCCCGGCCGCCGGCGCCCGTCTCGCCGAGCTGGTGGCCGCCGCGGGCGACCGCATCTCGACCGGCTTCGTCGGCACTCCGATCGTCTCGGACGCCCTGTCGGGCACGGGCTGGACCGAGCGCGCCTACGCCCTGCTGCTCGAGCGGGGCTGCCCGTCGTGGCTCTACCCGGTGACGCAGGGCGCGACGACGATCTGGGAGCGCTGGGACAGCCAGCTCCCGGACGGCACGGTGAACCCCGGCACCATGACCTCGTTCAACCACTACGCGCTGGGAGCAGTGGCGGACTGGCTGCACCGCGTGGTCGCGGGCCTCGCTCCCGCGGAGCCCGGCTACCGCTCGATCGCCTTCCGGCCGCGCCCCGGCGGCGGCCTCACCTCGGCGAGCGCGGCGCACCTCACGCCCTACGGACGGGCGTCGATCGCCTGGTCCCTCGCGGACGGCGAGCTCCGCGTCGAGGTCGAGGTGCCGGTGGGGACGACGGCGGTGCTGGATCTCGAGGGCGCGGAGCCGCGCACTCTCGGGCCGGGACGGCACTCGGCGGTGGCTGCGGTGCGGGAGACGGTGGCGCTCTGAGGGCGCCATCGGCGCGGGGGTGCTCACGGAGACGTGAGGTGCAGGCGGTCGTCGCACCATGCGGCGACCGCCTCGTCGTGGGTGGCGACGACGATGCTCGCGCCGTGACCCGCGAGCTCGGCCAGCACGTCGAGGACCATCGCCGAGTTGCCGGCGTCGAGGGCGCCCGTGGGCTCGTCGGCCAGCACGACGGTCGGGCTCTTCACCAGGAGCCGGGCCAGGGCGACGCGCTGCTGCTCGCCGCCGCTCAGCCGCGACACCCGCTCCCGGCTCCGCCCGCCGAGGCCGACCCGGTCGAGGGCGCCCTCGAAGCGGCCGGCTCGGCCGCGCCGCTCGCCGAGCGCGAGAGCGAGGTTCTGCTCGACCGTGGCGGTGTCGACGAGGGCGTAGTTCTGGAAGAGGTAGCCGAGGCGGTGCCTCCGGAACCTCCTCCGCCCGCCGGCTCGCAGCCGGGTGAGCTCCCTCCCCGTCGACCTCGATGGAGCCCGAATCGGGGGCGTCGAGCAGGCCGAGGCAGTTGAGGAGCGTGGATTTGCCGCTGCCGCTCGCGCCGGTGAGCGCGAGACTGCGGCCCGAGGGGACGGAGACGTCGATGCCGGTCCAGAGGGGGCGGCGGGCGAAGCCCTTGGTGAGGGCGGTGGCGTGGATCACGGGAGTCCTTTCGAGAGGCGGGCCGGGACGGGCGGTCAGGAGTCGTCGGACCGCGGGCGGGCGGCGCGACGACGGGCGAGGGCGAGACAGACGACGAGCAGCAGCGAACTGAGCGCCGTCACGCCGAGCGCGAGCAGCGACTGCTCGAGGACGAACTCCTCGGTGTCGACGGTGCCGAGGTCGAGGACGGTCCGCACGTCGCGGGGATCCCGGAGCCACATCGGCACGACGGCGACGGTGACCGCCCCCCGCTAGGAGGACGCCCTCGAGCGCGAGACCGCTCCGGTGCGCCGACGGCGGAGGGAGGCCGGCGATGCGGTGGACGAACGCCCGCCGCCGGTCCTTCTCGGCGATCACCATCGCGGACACGAGCCCGGTGAGCAGGACCACGAGCGTCCCGCTGACGAGCCCCAGCACGTTGATCGAGAGCGTGCCGAGCGCCCGCTGGTACTGCTCGTTCGCCTGGTAGGCGACGGGGGTGATCGACACGACGACGTCGGTGAGGCCGCGCTCGTCGAGGGCGGCCGGGATCGCCTCGGGCTCGGTGAAGAGGACGGCACCTCGGGTGATCGCCGAGTAGACCTCGGAGGGCGCGTAGGCGTTGATCGAGGGAAGCACCACGAGGATCGGATCCTCCAGGGACGTCGCCCGGGCGAGGACATCGACGTCGGTGCTGCGGAAGGTGAAGAGGGTCTGGCCCCGTGGGGTGATCCGCTCCTCGACTGGCAGAGCCGCAGTGGCCGGGGCGGGAACAGCGACTCTCGACTGCGTCTCCTGCCACCAGCGGAGCTCCTCAAGAACGACCTGCCTGCGCTCGGCACTGGTGCCCTCCGGTTCGAGGACGGTGATGACCCCCTCCGCGACATCGGTGATCCGCGATCCTCCTTCTCCGAGGACCTCGACGGATCGGAGATAGCCCTCGTCGACGAGGAGGACGTTCCGCTCCTCCGAGAGCCCCGGCTCCGCCAGGATGACCGCGCCCCCGGACGCCTGCGAGGAGACGAGGTCGGCGAACGCGGGGATCGTGCGGAGATACTCGTCCTCGCTCAGATAACCGCTGATCCCGAGGATCGCAGCGTCCTGAGCGGAGCCCCAGAACTCCCGAGTGCGGTTCTCGAGCTCCGCGACGCGAGCACTCTGCCCGAGTGCGGCGATGACGGCCAGCAGCACGAGCACGGCGGGCACGCGCACCGCGTAGACGCCGAGGAGAACCCACCAGCCGTCGATCTCGCCCTTGACCTGGTCGAGGAGACGACGGTCGTCGGTCAGGGCGATCCCGACGGCATGTGCGCCGAGGGCGGCACCGAGGAGCACGGAGACGAGACGAGCGAAGAGCATCGCGAGAGTGGGGAGCTGCGCCACGCCGTTGTACGCCGCCAGGGTCAGGGCCAGGGCGGCGAGGCCGGCGGCGGCCCAGGCCGCGACGGGCGGTCCGAGCGATCGCCACTCCCGGACCAGGATCCCGAGGAACCCCGCGCCGTGAAGCCGCTGAACTCCGTGAGCCCGACTGCGGAGGACGGTTCCCGCGCCCACCAGCACGATCACAGCGAGACATGCCACCATCAGCGCCCGCGAGAGATCGCCGTACTCGCGGTACGAGTCGATGTCGAATCCGACCGGGTACGGGTGGACGGCACCCGACCAGCCCGCGTCCTCGATCACGCCGAGAACGGCGTCCGCGTCCGCCCGATCACCGCCGACGAGGTAGGCGCCCCTCGCGTCGATCGAACCGAGGTCGACGAGCGGAGCGACGGTCGTCGAGATCGACGTGTCGACGGCCTCGTAGCCGCTGTCGAGCAGGTCGGCCGCGGCGCCGGGGCCCGCGACGAAGAGGTGGCGGACACCCTCCGGATCGTCGGGATCGCTCAGGAGACGGACGACATCGAGGTCGCCCTCTTCTGCGAGCGCGGTCAGCTCCCGGTAGAGCTCCGCAGCAGGGATCCGCGGCTCGGCCGCCCCCGAGACCCGGAGCTGCCAGCCTCCGTTCCAGACGGCTCCCCGCGCGTCGGACGCCCTGACGAAGAGGAACGCGAAGACGGCCGCCAGAACGACGGCGAGCACGTACCCCGTGATGACACTTCGACTTCTCACGGCACCCTCCAGGTGCGAGGGAGGGGAAGACCACTCGTCGCACCCTCCCTCGGTTCTCGGTTCAGCAGAAGGAGTAGTAGGCGCTGTCCACGACGTTCTTGCGCGCGGGCGCGCTCACCGAGGCGGGACGATTCGGCTGGGTGCAGTTCGATCGCCAGTTGGTGCCGTTGTTGACCGAGGCCCGGTGCCACTTCGAGGGATGGTTGTACGACGACAGCACGGTGCCGTTGCTCACGCCGTAGTACCAGGTGCCCCCTTCCGGGTACGCGGTCGTGTACGCCGCCGCCGCAGCGGGTGCGACGAGCATCGTGCCCGCGAGCGCGAGGGCGGCGACGAAGGAGCGGCGCGAGCCGGGCGCGCGGGAGAACGAGGGCGACGTGAGCGAGAGGGACATGGGGATTCCGTTCAGCAGAGGTGGACCGCCTGCGGGGCGGGCTGCCCGATGGAGCAGTTCCGGAACCGTACGCCCGGACCCATCCGAGTATGGTCACCTCTCTCCCGCATCCGGGAAGCCCGGCGCGGAATCAGCCCTGTGGAGGAGCCTCCGCCGATGCCGCCCCCGGCACCGGACCCGCACCCGCCGCCGCGAACCGCCGCGCCAGCACCTCGAACGCCGAGGCCAGCTCCCGCGGCTCGGCCTCATCCAGCTCGGCACCGAAGCGCCCGAACGATGCCGCGAGCGCCTCCCACGACCACGAACCGGCCCTCACGCGGCAGCTCCCGTCGCCGAGATCCTCGACCTCCTCGGCGAACGGCAGCACCGCGGAGGCCGGCGCGCGCAGCACCGCGCTCCCGACGCACGGCCACGCCCCGTCCTCGGACCCGCGGAACCGCGCGGTCAGGAACGCCGCCGGCTCCCCTCCCGGCACCGCTCGGCGCGCGAACCGTCCACCGCCGGCTTCCGGCGCCACGACGCGATCGGCGCGGAACACCCGCCAGTCCTCGCGCTCGAGATCGAACGCGATCAGGTACCAGCGCCCCTGCCGGGCCACGAGGTGGTGCGGCTCGACCCGCCGCGGCGCTTCCGAGTACGCGAACCGCAGCTCCTCCGACGCCCGCACCGCCGTCGAGACGGCGATCAGCACCTCCGGAGCGACCGTCGGCCCCGCTGCGGGCGCCGTCGTGAACCGCAGGGCGTCGAGCCGGTGCGCCACTCGCTGCGGCAGCATCTGCCGCAGCGTCGCGAGCGCTCGCGCCGACGCCTCCTCGAGCCCCGTGCCCGTCAGCGGAGCCGACCGCAGCGCCACGGCGAGCGCCAGAGCCTGATCGTCGTCGAACAGGAACGGCGGCAGTTCCGACCCGGCCTCCAGCCGGTAGCCCCCGTCGGGCCCCTTCGCCCCGCGGATGCGGTAGCCCAGCTCGCGCAGCCGATCGACGTCGCGCCGCACCGTCCGCGGTGTCGTGCCCAGCCGCTCGGCGAGCACCGCACCCGGCCAGTCCCGCCTCAACTGCAGCAGGGAGAGCAGCTGGAGCATCCGAGCACTGGGAGAAGCCATGTCACGAAGCCTAGATCGAGAAGAGGACAGGATCCGTCCGCTTCCCCTGGCAGCGTGAGCGTCACCGGGAGGACGTCCCGGCCGATCACGAGGAGCCGACATGAGCATCACCACCACCACCCACCTGAACTTCCGCGGAGACGCCCGCGCGGCGCTCGAGTACTACCGCTCGGTCTTCGGCGGACGGCTCGACGCGTTCACCTACGCCGACGCCCACGCCGTGACGGATCCCGCCGAGGCGGACCAGCTCTCGTTCGGCCAGGTGGTCTCCGAAGCCGGCTTCCACGTCATGGCCTACGACGTGCCGTCGCGCACCCCGTACCAGCCCGGCACGATCCCCGTCTTCGTCTCGGTGCGCGGCGCCGACGCCGACGAGATCACCCGGTACTGGGAAGCACTGTCGGAGGGGTCCGAGATCGTCGCCCCGCTCGCTCCCGCGTCATGGGCCCCTCTCTACGGGATGCTCCGCGACCGCTTCGGCGTCACCTGGGTGCTCGACGTCGAGGCGGTCCGGGCGGCCTGACCCGCACCGCCCTACTCGGCCCCGCCCGTCTCGGCGTGCGGGGCCCCGACGGCCTTCGACTCCGGCGACCCGCGCTCGCGGAGGTACACCGAGAGCGCGGCCATGCTGCCGACCGCCAGGAACTCGGACTGCCAGTTCTGCAGCGTGCGGTTCCAGAAGTCGGAGGTGACCAGGTACTCCGCCCACGAGACCGGTGCCGACAGGTCCATCAGCTGCTGCTCGGAGTAGGCGACGGCGCCGGTCACCGACTGCGCGAACCACGAGCCGAGGAAGATCGCGCCCATCACCAGGAGCAGGGAGTGGGAGTAGACCCAGCGACGGAGACCGGGCGGCGCCTTCGCGGGGTGCGGCGACGACTCCTCCGCGTGCTCCCCCACCCGCTGCTCCTCGTCGGTCCCCGGACCCCGCTCTGACACCTTCTTCGACTCCGAGGAGCCTCGCTGCACGAACCACACGGTTGCGGCGATGTAGAGGAAGAACTGCAGGTACTCCGACTGCCAGTTCTCGGCGACGTCGCCGGCGAAGCTCGACGACGTCACGTATCGGAGCCAGTCGACCGGCTCGAGACCGGCGGCCTCCAGCTCCTGCCGGTACGAGAGCAGCCCCGCGACCGACTGCCCCGCCAGACTCAGGAGGAAGAGGCCGGCGAAGAGGAGCGTCAGCGAGTCGTCGCGGAGGAAGGAGCGGGCGGGCGCCGCCGTCCGCTCCCCGTGCAGCATCGCGGTCATCGGTGCAGCACCCCCAGAGCGACGAAGTAGACCAGGCCGACCGAGACGAGGGTCAGGCAGCCGGCGAAGACGGCGCGCATCACGAACCGTCGATCCTGCAGTCGAAGGGGGCGTCCTCCGTCGTCGCCACACAGCCCGCAGCGCGGACGCGCCAGCCGTCCCCGCTCGCCGCCAGGAACACGATGTCGCCGTCGAGCTCCACGATGGCGCCCTGCCCGTACGCCTCGGCGCGCGGGACGCCGCGGCCCGCCTCGAGCCCGAGCGAGCCGATCGCCTGAGCGCAGTCCGCGCCCTCCTCCTCCGCGACGGCCGCCGCGGCCTGCGGGGTCAGCAGCGCGCACGCCGTCTCCGCGTCGCCCTGCGCGAGCGCCGCCTCGAAGGCGGCGGCCGTGCTCTCGGCCGCCGCCGTGTCGGGCCCGGAGCAGCCCGCCAGGGCGAGCACGAGCACGAGCACCGCGGGGATCCGTCCGCTCTTCTGCATCACGCCGCCACCGTAGAACCGCGGGCAGCCGCAACTGGAGGGCGTTGACAGAAGCGGAGGCGGTGTACTCGCGCCGGGCGACGCGACCCGATCGCCACGACCCGTCCTGCTCCCCTCACAGGCCGGGTTCCGCCGCGCTCCTGCACCGAGCCCCGCGCACTCTCCCGGCAGGAGGGCCACGAGGTGGAGGATGACCGCATGCCCTCCCCCCGCATCCCGCCCCCGAAGGAGCACTCCGTGACAGGCGCCGTCCTCCCCCTCGTCGTCCGGATGCGCCCGCGTCCCGTCGACGAGCAGCACCGAGCGGCCAGTCCACTCGAACTGCTCGTCGATCTGACCTTCGTGGTCGCGATCGCCCAGATCGTGCAGCAGCTCGCCCACGCCGTCGAGGAGGGCCACGCCGGAGAGACGCTCCTCCCCTTCGGCATGGTCTTCTTCGCGATCTGGTGGGCCTGGATGAACTTCACCTGGTTCGCCTCCGGCTACGACACGGATGACGTGCCGTACCGCCTGCTGACCCTCGCGCAGATGGCGGGCGTGCTGGTGCTCGCCGCGGGGGTGCCGTCGGCGTTCGAGGAGGGGGACTTCACCGCCATCACCGTCGGGTACGCCGTGATGAGGCTGGCACTGGTCGCGCAGTGGGTCCGCGTGGCGATGTCCTCGGCGGCCGATCGACGATCGGCCCTCCGCAGCGCGGTCGGCTTCACCCTCGTCCAGGTCGGCTGGCTGCTGCGGCTCCTGCTCCCCGAGCAGGCCGAGGTCGCGAGCTTCGTCCTGCTGGCGGCGCTCGAGCTCTGCGTCCCCCTGTACGCCGCCCGGGCGGGCGAGCCGAGCTGGCATCCGCACCACATCGCCGAGCGGTACGGGCTGTTCACGATCATCCTGCTGGGCGAGGGCGTGCTCGCGGCGGTGACCGGGATGCAGCGATCACTCGCGGAGCGCGGGGTCAGCTCACCACTCGTCCTCGTGTCGCTGGCGGCCCTCGTCCTCGTCTTCGCCCTGTGGTGGCTGTCGTACCTGCACCCGTCGGGCGAACTCCTCGAAGCGCGGCGGAGCCTGTCCTACCGGTGGGGCTACGCCCACTTCCTCGTCTTCGCGGCGCTCGCCGCCCTGGGGTCCGGTCTGGAGGCCGCGGTCGCAGCGACGGCGGGGCATCTCGAGGCGTCCGAGGTCGTGCTCGGGGCGGCGGTCGCCGTGCCCGTGGCCTCGTACCTGCTCCTGATGTGGCTGGTGCACGCTCCGCTGGGCAGCAGGCAGCCCCTGCACGCCGGGGTCGTGCTGCCCGCCGCGGCCGCAGTGCTCGTGGCGCCGACCCTCGCCCCGTCGATCGGGCCGGGAGGCACCGTCGCGGTGATCGCGGTCGTGTGCGCCGGACTCGTGGCGGTCGTCATCGGCCGCGAGCGAGCGCGCCGGCGTCGGTCGCCGGAGGAACGGCCCGGAGCGGCGGCCGACGTGCCGACCGACGGCACCGGGCGCACCTCCGGCTAGTCGATGCCCCTCGCCCGCGGAACCTCGGCTGCGCGGCCGGGATCCGTCGGCCGCCGCCACCCTCGCCCAGCCGAGGTTCTGCGAACCGGAGTGTGCTCGCGGCCGGGCGATACGCTCGAGGCCGCGGGCGCCGACGCGCCGCGGACGGGAGCGGCATGGCCACGGTGGACTCGGCGGAGCGGCGAGCGCGCCTGATCGGGCTCCTCGAGCGCGACGGCGCCGTGCGGCTCGACGAGGCGGCCGCCGAGCTCGACGTCTCGACCATGACCGTGCGCCGCGACCTCGCCGATCTCGAGGCCGAGGGCCGGCTCAGCCGGGTCCGCGGAGGGGCGGTGCCTGCTCTGCGTCCGCGCCCCTTCGCCGAGCGCCTCGCCGCCGGAGCCGCCGCCAAGCGCGAGATCGCGAGGAAGGCCGTCGACCTGGTGCCCGCCACCGGCGCCATCGCCGTCGACGCCTCCTCCACCGCGGGCACCCTGCTGAGCGCCGCCGCCGAATCCCCTCGACTGCTCGTCGCCACCAACTCGCTCGAGAACCACGCCTCGGCCCGCACCACGAGGGCGCGGGTGGTGCTCATCGGCGGCGAGCTGGAGGAGGAGACGGACAGCTTCGTCGGACCCCTCGCCTGCTCGAGCGCCGCCGAGCTGCACTACGACCGCTTCTTCACCTCCGCCTCCGCCGTCTCGACGGAAGGCACCAGCGAGGTCACCCTGCAGGAGGCGCAGGTCAAGCGCGTGTTCGTCTCCGCGTCGACCGAGACGGTGCTGCTGGTCGACTCGACCAAGCTCGAGCGCTCGGCGCTCGCCCGGGCGCTCGACTGGGACGCGATCAGCGTCATGGTGACCGAGCTCGCTCCGTCGGACGCACGGCTGGAGCCGTTCCGCGCACTGGTCGAGCTGCGCTGACCCGATCCTCGAGGGAACCCCGGATGGTCGAGACAGCCAGGAGCAGCGGGACGTCTCGACGGTCGGGGGTTCCCTCGACGGCTGCGCGCCGGTTCCACGGCGCCGGGCCGTTGACCCGGACCGCGCGTCCTGTTAGCTTCTGTAACAGTTAACAAGTTCGTTCAATCAGACGGAGAAGTCATGGCCTCGTCCTCGACCGCCGCGGAGCTCATCGCCCGCTCGAACCGCCTCGGCGCCGATCCGAAGAACACGAACTACGCGGGGGGCAACACCTCCGCGAAGGGTGTCGAGACCGACCCCGTCACCGGCGAGCCCGTCGAGCTGCTCTGGGTCAAGGGCTCCGGAGGAGACCTCGGCACCCTGACGGAGTCCGGCCTCGCCGTCCTCCGCCTCGACCGCCTGCGCGCGCTCGTCAACGTCTACCCCGGCCTCGACCGCGAGGACGAGATGGTCGCCGCGTTCGACTACACGCTCCACGGCAAGGGCGGCGCCGCCCCCTCGATCGACACCGCCATGCACGGCCTTGTCGACGCCGCGCACGTCGACCACCTGCACCCCGACTCCGGCATCGCCTTCGCGACCGCCGCCGACGGCGAGAAGCTCACCGCCGAGGCCTTCGGCGGCACCGTCGCCTGGGTCCCGTGGCGCCGCCCCGGCTTCCAGCTCGGCCTCGACATCGCCGCCATCAAGGACGCGAACCCCGGAGTGATCGGCGCGATCCTCGGCGGCCACGGCATCACCGCCTGGGGCGACACGAGCGAGGAGGCGGAGGCGAACTCGCTCCGCATCATCGAGACCGCGGCCGCCTACATCGCCGAGCACGGCGCTCCGGAGCCCTTCGGCCCCGCCCTCGAGGGCTACGCCGCCCTGCCCGAGGAGGAGCGCCGCGCCAAGGCCGCCGCCCTCGCCCCGCACCTGCGCGCCATCGCCTCGCACGACAGCCCTCGGGTCGGCCACTTCACCGACTCCCCCGAGGTGCTCGACTTCCTCGCGAGCACCGAGCACCCGCGCCTCGCCGCGCTCGGCACCTCCTGCCCCGACCACTTCCTCCGCACCAAGGTGAAGCCGCTGCTCGTCGACCTGCCGTCGACCGCCTCCGTCGCGGAGATCCTCGAGCGTCTCCCCGCGCTGCACGAGGCGTACCGCGCCGACTACCAGGCCTACTACGACGCTCACGCGACGCCCGAGAGCCCTGCGATCCGCGGCGCCGACCCGCTGATCGTCCTCGTGCCGGGCGTGGGCATGTTCTCGTACGGAGCGAACAAGCAGACCGCCCGCGTCGCCGGCGAGTTCTACGTCAACGCGATCAACGTGATGCGCGGCGCCGAGGCCATCTCGACCTACGCGCCCATCGACGAGGCCGAGAAGTTCCGCATCGAGTACTGGGCGCTCGAGGAGGCGAAGCTGCAGCGGATGCCGAAGCCCAAGCCGCTCGCGTCCCGCATCGCACTGGTGACCGGAGCCGCCTCCGGCATCGGCAAGGCCATCGCCGTGCGCCTGGCCGCCGAGGGCGCCTGCGTCGTCATCGCCGACCTCGACCTCGCCAAGGCGCAGGCCGCCGCGGCCGAGCTCGGATCGACGGACGTCGCGATAGGAGTCGCCGCGAACGTCTCGGACGAGGCCGCCGTGCAGGCCGCGATCGACGCCACCGTGCTCGCGTTCGGCGGGCTCGACCTCGTCGTCAACAACGCCGGGCTCTCGCTCTCGAAGTCGCTCTTCGACACCACCGTCGCCGACTGGGACCTGCAGCACAACGTGATGGCGAAGGGCTCGTTCCTCGTCTCGAAGGCCGCGGCCCGCGTGCTCGTCGACCAGAAGCTCGGCGGCGACATCATCTACATCTCGTCGAAGAACTCGGTCTTCGCCGGCCCGAACAACATCGCGTACTCGGCCACCAAGGCCGACCAGGCCCACCAGGTGCGCCTGCTGGCCGCCGAGCTCGGCGAGCACGGCATCAAGGTGAACGGCATCAACCCCGACGGCGTCGTGCGCGGCTCCGGCATCTTCGCGTCGGGCTGGGGCGCGAACCGCGCCAAGACCTACGGCATCGAGGAGGAGGACCTGGGCAAGTTCTACGCCCAGCGCACGATCCTCAAGCGCGAGGTCGTCCCCGAGAACGTGGCCAACGCCGTGTTCGCGCTCTGCACGTCCGACTTCTCGCACACGACGGGGCTGCACGTCCCCGTTGACGCTGGAGTCGCGGCGGCGTTCCTCCGATGACCGCCACCGAAGGGCTCCTGCGATGAAGGCCGTCGCCGCTGTCGACCTCGGGGCGACCAGCGGACGCGTGATCCTCGGCTACGTCGGCCACGACGAGCTGCGGATGCGCCACGTCGCGCGGTTCCCGAACCAGCCGGTGCGCACCCACGAGGGCGACTCCTCCGCTCTGCACTGGAACATCCTGGAGCTGTACCGCTCGCTCACCGCGGGGCTGACGAACGCCCTCCGCGAGGAGCCGGAGGTCGTCTCGATCGGCGTCGACTCCTGGGCCGTCGACTACGCGCTGCTGCGCCAGGGGCGGATGCTCGGCGCCCCGTACCACTACCGCGACGAGCGGACGGCGCGCGGCGTCGCCGATGTGCACTCCCGCATCGGCGCGGAGGAGCTCTACCAGCGGAACGGCCTGCAGCACCTGCCGTTCAACACGCTGTTCCAGTTCGCGGCGGAGCGGGACGTGCTCGCGCTCGCCGATCAGGCGCTGCTCGTTCCGGATCTCATCGGCTACTGGCTGACCGGGGTCGCGGCGACCGAGATCACGAACGCCTCGACCACGGGCCTGCTGAGCCCGCACACCCGCGCGTGGGACGACGACCTCCTCACGCGCCTCGACCTTCCGCGCGGGATCCTCGCGCCGCTGATCGAGCCGGGCTCCCGGCTCGGCTCGCTCCTGCCCTCCGTCGCCGCCGATCTCGGCGCGCCGGAGAGCCTGGGCGTCGTCGCCGTCGGCTCCCACGACACGGCCTCGGCCGTCGTCGCGGTGCCTTCGACCGACGACAACGTGGCGTACATCTCGAGCGGAACCTGGTCGCTCGTCGGCGTCGAACTCGAGAAGCCGGTGGTCTCGCTGGAGGGTCGGGCCGCCAACTTCACCAACGAGGGCGGCGTCGACGGGCGCATCCGCTACCTGAAGAACGTCTCGGGTCTGTGGCTGCTGTCCGAATCCATCCGCACCTGGGAGAAGCAGACGGGCGAGCGCATCGAGCTGCCGCTGCTGCTCTCCGAGGCCGCCGCGATCCGCGGGCCGATCACCACGTTCGACGCCGCCGACGAGCGCTTCGTCGCCCCGGGCAACATCCCGGGCCGCATCGTGGAGTGGTGCGTCGAGCGCGGCCTCGCCCAGCCGCGCACCCGGGCGGAGTTCGTGCGCTCGATCCTCGAGTCGCTCGCCGAGGCGTACGCGGTGACCCTCGAGCAGGCCTCGGCGCTCTCGGGCGTGCGGATCGACGCGGTGCACGTGGTCGGCGGAGGATCGCAGAACGAGCTGCTGTGCCAGCTGACCGCCGACCGCACGGGCCGCACCGTGCTCGCCGGCCCGGTCGAGGCGACCGCGATCGGCAACATCCTGGTGCAGGCGCGGGCGCAGGGACTCGTGACCGGGTCGCTGGAATCGCTTCGCGCGATCGTGCGGACCGCGTTCCCTCCGGTGCGGTACACGCCCCGAGCGCACTGACCCGTCTGCGCACGCGGACGCGGCGCCTCCGGATCACCTCCGGCTCGCAGGAATCCGTTCGGCTCGTCGGAGTCGGGGGATCCTGCGAGCCGGACGTGTTCCCGCGAGCCGGACGTGTTCTCACGAGCCGAACGTGCCCCCAGGAGCCGGAATCCGGCGAATCGGCGATCCGCCGCTCCCAGGCTCTTGCCAGGTCCGCACCGGTCCCGCTACGGTCGACGGAGCCGAACCAACGAAAGGAGCCAGGCATGCCGCACTTCGCGCACTTCACCGCCGGCTTCTCCGGCGTCCACTCCGCCTGACCGGTCGAGCCCCGCGCTCGTCATCGCTCAGACGGTGACGACGCTCGAGAAGCTCCCGGTCCCGCGGGTCCCCCGCACGGACCGTCGTCCCGTCCCGGACCTCCGCTGGTCCCGCACCGCCTCCGCGGCGGTGCCTCCGCGCGCCCTCGAGCGCGCTCCTCCTCGCGCCCTCGCGGCGCTCTTCGGCGCGCCCGCGCGCCTGCACGGCAAGGACACCTCATGAACACCGCACTCCGGGCGACCCGGTACGCCCACCCCCCTCACCGCCGCCTCGCCGGCCTGCTCGACCGGCTCGCTCTGCGGGTCGGAGTCGCGCTCGTCGCGTGGAGCAGGCGGGAGCGCCGCCGGCCTCTCGACCACGCCGACGTCGCCGCCCTCCGCCGAGAGCGCGCCGACCTGCTCGAGCGCGAGCGGAGGCAGCAGCTCCTCCGCCTCGGGCGCTGACCGCGGCGCGGCTCCGGACGCCCGAGCGGCGTCCGGAGCCAGGGGCTGCCTCGCGCAGAGCCCTACCTGCCCCGCCGATCCCGGAGAGATCCGGGAGCGCTCGCCGAGTCGACGCAGTCCGGGCGCTGATCCTCCGCCGCACCCCGTTCGGCGTCCTGCCGCCCGCGCCGCTGCGCGCGAGTGGACGCGGAACGGGCCCGACGTCCCTCCCAGGGGCCGCGGAGTGACGACAGCCCGACCGCCCCCGAGGCGGCCCCGGGCACCCGCCCCCGGACCTACCCTCGGAGGATGCGCTCCCCTCGTCTCCTGCAGCAGGTCGTCGGCAAGCTCAGCGGGCAGACCCCCGCCGCGCCGGTCAGCCGGCGCACCCAGCGGGCGCTGCTCGCCGAGCAGACCGTGCGCGGCGTGCTCGACCTCGCCGTCCGGCTGGGCGAGACGCTGCTGTCGCTCGGGTCCGCGGCGGCCGAGGTCACCGAGACGATCCAGCGCGTCTGCCGCGCGTACGGCATCGAGGTCCAGGTCGACCTCACCTTCACGTCGATCCTCGTGGTGCACGACGGAGGCGAGGACTCGCCCAGCGTGAGCGTGCTGCGCGTGGTGCAGACCCGCAGCGCCGACTACGAGCGGCTCGCCCGGGTCACGGCGCTCGTCGCCGCGATCACCGAGGGCTCGCCCGAGGTGAGGGTGGCCGACGCCGTCGACTCCTCCGACGCGCGCGACGAGGCGCGGCACCAGTTCGAGGCGGCGCACGACCGGCTCGACGCGATCCTCGTGCAGCCGCACCGCTACCGCCGGGGCGTCGTCACGCTCACTCTGGCGCTGATGGCGGCGGGAGTCGCGCTGCTGCTGGGAGGCGGACCGCTCGTCGTCCTCGTCGCCGCGGCGACCGCCGCGCTCATCGACTCCGCCGGCCGGCTGCTCGGGCGCTGGGGGCTGCCCGCCTTCTTCCAGCAGATCGCCGGCGCCGCGATCGCGACGGGGGTCGCGGTGCTGCTGCTCGCGGTCGTGCCGCAGCTGCCGATCGAGCTGGCCGTGCTGCCTCCGGCGCTCGTCGTCGCGTCGGGGGTGGTCGTGCTCCTGGCCGGGCTCTCGTTCGTCGGCGCCGCGGACGACGCGATCAACGGGTTCCCGATCACCGCGGGCGGGCGGCTCCTGGAGGTCGGGCTGCTCACTCTCGGCATCGTGGTGGGCATCGCCGCGGTGCTCGACGTCGCGCGCACGCTCGGCGTCGACCTCGTGCTCGTCGACTCCTACGCCCGTCCCTGGCCGGCCGAGGTGCAGGTGCTCGGAGCGGGCGTCGCCGCCGGCGCCTGGGCGCTCTCGTCGCACACGCCCCCGCGCGCGGCGCTCCTCACCGCGATCACCGGCGCCGGTGCCTGGCTCGCCTCCGACACGCTCCTCGATCTGGGCGCCGCACCCCTCATGGCCAGCGCCGTCCCCGCCCTCGCCATCGGCCTGCTGGGCGAGGCGCTGTCCGAGCGGATGCGGATTCCCGCCGTGGTGACCACGGCCTGCGCCATCGTCCCCCTACTCCCCGGCCTCACGCTCTACCGCGGCGTGCTCGACCTCACCTCGGGCGGCTCGCCGACCAGCGGGATCGACCTGCTGCTCCAGGCGGGCATGATCGCCGTCGGCCTCGCCGGGGGCGTCACCCTCGGCCGCCTCGCGTACCGCCGACTGCGCACCCCGGTCGTCCGCGCCGTCGCTCCCGTCCGCGCACGCACGCGCCGGGACCGCGGCCTCGAGGAGGCCCTGGCCGCCGACGTCCTCTACGCCGACGGCACCGCCTCCGCCGCCCCGGCGCCGGCCGGCGCCTCCGGTCCGCCCTCGATCGCCGCGGAGCCCCTCCCCCGCACGGGCACCCTTCCGATCGTCAGCACCATCGGACTCGCGGAGCCGCAGCCGTCGCCTCCGGACACGGGCGCGCCTGCGCGGGACCGCCCCTCGTCGAGCCGCCTCGACTCCGACGCCTAGGGCCCGGGGGAGACCGACTCGCGTGCTCCGCTCGCCCTGATCGCGCGTGCTCGCCGCGTCGATCCCGTGCCCACCAGGCCTCAGCGCGCCGGTCGGGGCGCCAGCAGGTCGGCGCACTCGCGCCCGGTCAGCCGGCGGACCCGGCGGCGGCTGACGCCGCCTACGCGACGGAGACGCCTCGTTGACAGGTGAAGGTCGGCTCACACCGTCCGGTCGTCGACTCGATCACCATGAACCGCCGCTGCTCGGCGCGGAAGACGAGCAGGTCAAGCAGAGATGTCCTCGCCATCGACGCCGACGCGCATCCGGCGGCCGACGAACGAGAAGCGAGCGCCGAGTTCCCGGAGGGCGCTCGGGTCGGAGCGACTTCCTGCCTGTGAGCAGCACGCATTCTTCATCCGCGGACACGAGAACTCCGGACGATTCGAGCGCTTCGGGTGAGCAGGTCAGCTACATCGCACCACTCTTCTCCAAGCTTTCCGTTGAGTGGTTCTCCCTTGTTCACGCGCGGTCCCACTCCACGTATTCGGTGCCCCTTCGGCTCAAGTGCGTCGCTTCGAGGAGCCACCCGACGACCCGCGAGCGGCCGCGGTCGTCGGCACAGTCTTCGCCTGTATGCAGGCCGCCCGCGCCGCCTGGCTCGAGAGCGACCAGCAGCGCCGTTCAGCACCTACCCCGCTCCGAAGTCGTCGTTCGACGTGCGCTCGCCCTAGGTTTCGCGACGCCCGAGGCGCTGGAACTTGGCGAACATGTCCTCGAGGAGGAAGCGGACGTCCACCGAGTCGGCTACGGCGACCGTCCGCCCCTCGACCGAGCGGTTGGTCATGCGTCCGGGTTCCTCGAAGTGGCGCACCGGGTGGTGACGCCACCGTACGCCCACGGGGTGGAGCACGACGCCGATCGCCGGTGAGTCTCCGAGTGAACGCACTTCGTCTCCGAACTCGCTGCTGTACTCACGCACCTGCCCGACCAGGTAGTCGCCGATGGCGCCGAAGGGCGCGATCTTCTCGTCAAGTTCAGCGAAGCCGACGCCAACCATCGAGTACACCGTCCACGGAATCTGCTGGACGCGGATCCCTGATTGCAACACGATGTTCGCGGCGATCACGTCGTTGCTGAGGTTGTACTCGTAACCGAGACCCGCCGCATGGACCTCGTCGTAGGGGTCGCCGCCGATCCAGACGATCGTAACTTCCGGGTTCTCGACGATTCGCGGCTCCAGCAGGATCGCCGCGGCGACGTCGGTGAGCGGTCCCAACACTGCCACGAACAGCGGCCCCGGTCGCAGGCACTCGCGAGCGATCAACTGGGCCCCGTCGGACGGCAGCGGAGTCGCCGCATCCGTCATCGCTGTCGCGGCCCCGTTCTCGACGACGATGTCGCCGGTCATGTCGAGCAGACGCAGGAGCAGGTCCACCTCTGCTCGGCTGTCGAGCATGCTCGTGGCGGATGTCCGCTGACCGAAGTGCGCGGGCACGATGCCGACGATGTCGATCGAGGGCGAGAGGAGTGCGTGGACAATGGCGAACTGGTCGTCGACTTCGTTCTTCGCGTCTGAACTGATCAGCAGTCTTCTTCTCATGGTGTTTCTTCCGTCTAGTAGGGGTGTTTCGAGGAGACAGTGGATCGGTGGGTCACGAGGGCTGAACGACCGAGGATCGCGAGAAGTGGATACGGAGCTCCCGCTTGATTTCGTGGCTCGGACCAGCAACCACGACATGAGTACGCCGGGAGTCGTCCTCCGCATGTAGACCGACGACGACGTCGATGTCGACAGGGTCGACGACGAGCCGCAGGTCCGGTCGAGTGTGAGCGAGCTGCGAGGAGTCGACCATGAACCTCACTCGCGCCGCGGCGCCGCGTGCGAGTGACACCTCCTGGAAGCCCGCGAGCTGCTGGAAGGGCCGGGTCAGGCCGCTTCCGCGGACGCGGAGGTAGAGCTGCACGATCGTCGCGCCGTCCCGAGCACCCGTGTTCCGGATGTCGACCGCGACGGAGAGCTCGTCGCTGGTGCCGATCCGGGCTGGGACCTGAAGCTGTCCGAGCTCGAACGTCGTGGTGCTCAGACCGGATCCGAATGGATGAGCGGGCGTCGCCGGCATGTCGAGGTAGGCGGGCTGGTGCAGCTCCCCGGTAGCGGGACGGCCGCCGCTCCCGGTCGCGCGGTGGTGATAGATCGGGATCTGGCCGCCGTGCCGGGGGATCGAGTAGGGCAGCCGGCCGATCGGCGGGACGACTCCGGTGAGGATGTCGACGACGGCGCGAGCACCGTGCGGGCCTCCGAAGCTCGAGACGATCAAAGCGCGGGCCTGCGTTGAGCTCGCGGGGAGGGTGTACGGACGTCCTTGGACCAGCACGATCGCGAAGGGCCGGCCGGTCTCGGCGATCCGGTCGACGAGTTCGGCCTGGGCAGCGGGAAGGGCGATGTCCGCGGTGTCGCTGGCTTCCCCCTCCGTCCGCTCGCCGCTGAACCACAGGCTGGCGCCGCCGAGGGCGAGGATCGTCAGGTCTGCCGCCCGAGACGCGTCGACCGCCTCCGCGATCACGGCGTCGCCCAGCCGCTCGGTGATGCCCGACCCTGTGGCGTGCACGACCTCGGCGCCGGCAGCGGACAGCGCCTCCGCGAGCGACAGGGTCCCGAGGCGCTCCCGGGCGAGGTGCTGCGCCTCGCCGGCGGGGAGGAGAGCCTGGTGCCAGGCGTCCGCGCGCTCGTCGACGCCGACCATCGTGATCTCGCCGCCGAGGTGTATCGCGTCCACGGCCTGGCGCCAGGACGGGTAGCTGTAGGCGGCGAACTGCAGCTCCGGTGCGTCCGCGTGCGGTCCCACGATCGCGATTCGCCGGCCACGCGGTTCGAGCGGCACGAGGCCGTCGTTCTCGAGGAGGACGACGCTGCGGCGGGCCAGCTCGAGGGAGAGCTCATCACCTTCGGCCGCGATGGCGGGGAGGTCGATGACCTCCTGCGGATACGGCTGCTCGAACAGCCCGACGCGGAACTTCGCCGCCAGGACGCGGGCGACGGCGGTGTCCACGACGTCGACGGCGAGCCGACCGGACTCGACCTCCTCGACGAGTCGGTCGCCGTAGGCCGCGGGGCGGGGGAACTCGACGTCGAGCCCGGCCTCGATCGCGAGGCGGCCGGCCTCCGAGAGGTCCCGCGCGACGCCCTTGACCGTCATGAGCTGCTCGACGCTGGCGTAGTCGGCCGAGACGAAGCCGTCGAAGCCCAACTCGTCCCGCAGGAGACCCGTGAGGATCTCCCGGGAGGCGGCGACCGGTGCGCCGTCGATGTCGGAGTACGAGTTCATGATCGAGCCCAGCCCGGCGAGCTGGATGGCGGCTTCGAAGGGCACCGCGAACAGGTCCCGGAGTCGACGCGGCCCGACCGGGATGGTCGCGGCGTTCAGTCCGGCCTCAGGGGCCGCGTAGCCGAGGAAGTGCTTGCCGGTCGCGATCACGCCGTCGCGGAGGTCGTCGCCCTGCATGCCCCGGACGTAGGCGACCGAGTTGGCGGCGACGAGGTAGGGGTCCTCCCCGTAGGTCTCGTGCACCCTCCCCCAGCGCGGGTCGAGGGCGACGTCCATCACCGGGGAGAGGACGTGGCGCATCCCGACCCGACGCAGCTGATGCCGCATGAGGCGAGCCATCTGCTCGACGAGCTCGGGCTTCCAGGCTGCGGCCAGCCCGATCGCGGTGGGGAAGGTCATGTGGCCCCCCGCGAGCAGTCCGTTCAGCGCCTCCGCGTGGAAGAGCGCCGGGATGCCGAGGCGGGTGCGCTCGAGGAAGCGTCGTTGCAGTGCGATGACGTCGTCGGCGAGGAGACGCGGGTCGTCGCGGATGAGCTGCGCGACGTGACCGGGCGGGCGAGTGAGCACATCGTCGGCGGTGTCCAGATCCGATCCGTCGGGCCGGATCAGGTCGAAGGCCATGATGCCGGTCAGCTGGTGCGTCTTCTCGGGAAGTGTCATCACGCCCAGAAGGGCTCCGACCCGCTCGTCGACGGTCAGCGTGGCATCGAGGTGGTGCACGACGGCTCCTTCATCGGAGAGTGGGCCGCGGAGGCGGGAAGGTGCGCTCCGCTGTCCCGAGCGGAGCAGGGCCGACGGTGACGCCTCTTCACCCTGAAGGGCTGCTCGTTCGAGAGCAAGAGACGGTGCTCGAGGTGGGCATATTTTGCGCAATAAAGTATTCCGCCTTGCCCGCTCGGACCGGCTTTGACAACGTGAAGACGGACCGGATGACCATGCTGGCCGCCGAAGGAGTCGCCATGTCGCGCACGTCGTTCAACCAGGACTGGACGGTCCGGCCGAAGGTCAGCATCTTCAGCCAGCTCAACGACGATCCGGACGCGCGGACGCCGGTGACGCTCCCCCACGATGCGATGCTCGCGCTTCGTCGCGATCCCGCACTGTCGGAGGGGTCGGGGTACTTCCCCGGCGGAGTGGTCGAGTACCGCAAGGTGTTCTCCGTCCCCGACGAGTGGAGTCGCCGCCGCATCACGCTCGAACTGCAGGGCGTCTACCGTGACGCCGTCGTGCTGGTCAACGGCGCGTTCGCCGCCCAGCGGCCGAACGGCTACTCCGTCTTCCACGTCCCGCTGGACGCCTTCCTCCGCTACGGCCGCGAGAACGAGATCGTCGTCGAGGCACGCGCCCACCAGGACTCGCGCTGGTACTCCGGGCTCGGCATCCACCGGGACACCGTCCTCTGCGTCACGGACCTCGCGCACCTCGCGACGGACGGCGTCCGGATCACCACGCCGGAGATCGACGACGACCAGGCCGTCGTGTCCCTCGCCGCCGCCGTGCAGAACGAGGACGTCGTCACACGGTTCTTGACGCTGCGCTCCTCCGTTCTCGACGGGAACGGGAAGGAGGTCGCGACTGTGTCGTCCCCGGTCACCGTGCAGCCCGGTGACTCCGCGGTCGCGCGCCAGAAGGCGTACGTGGCGCATCCGCTGCGATGGAGCGTCGAGCACCCGAACCTCTACCGTTCCGTTACCGAACTGTGGGACGGCGACGCCCTCATCGACTCCGTCGAGACCCCGTTCGGCATCCGCAGCCTCACCCTGGACCCCGTCCGCGGACTGCGCATCAACGGCGAGACCGTGAAGCTGCGCGGAGCCTGCATCCACCACGACAACGGCCTCCTCGGCGCGGCCGCGATCGGCCGAGCGGAGGAGCGCCGGATCGAGATCCTCAAGGAGGCCGGCTTCAACGCGATCCGTGCGTCCCACAATCCGCTGAGCATCGCGATGATCGAGGCCTGCGACCGCTTCGGCATGCTCGTGATCGACGAGACCTTCGACATGTGGACGACGGCGAAGAACGCGTTCGACTACTCCCTGGCGTTTCCCGAGTGGTGGGAGCGCGACGTCGAAGCCCTCGTCGCCAAGGACTTCAACCACCCGAGCGTCATCGTCTACTCCATCGGAAACGAGGTGCTCGACGCCGGCAACCCGCACGGCGCGCGCTGGGGACGCGCCCTCGCAGAGAAGGTCCGCGAACTGGACCCGACGAGATACACGACGAACGCCGTCAGCGGCTTCGTCGGGACGATCACCCAGCTCCTCCCCGAGCTGAAGAAGCGCGCCGGGGATCTGCGCGGGAAGGTCGGCGTGAACGACCTCCTCGGCGAGATGCATCACTTGTTCGACGAGATCAGCCTCTCGGAGCAGGTCACCGACCTGACCGAGGAGTCGCACTCCGTGGTCGACGTCGTCGGCCACAACTACGCGCACAGCCGCTACCGTGACGACCTCGCGCGCTTCCCCGACCGTGTGGTCGTCGGCTCCGAGACGCTCGCGAACGAGATCGACGAGCTGTGGGCCCTCGTCGCCGAGAACCCCCACGTGATCGGCGACTTCACCTGGACGGGCTGGGACTACCTCGGCGAGGCGGGCATCGGCGGCACGCGCTTCGACGACGACGCCTATGCTCCGTACCCCTGGCTGACCGCCTGGTGCGGCGACATTGACATCACGGGCCACCGCCGCCCCGCCTCCTACTACCGCGAGATCGTCTTCGGGCTCCGCGACGAGCCCTACATCGCCGTCGACCGACCCCGCGGGTACGGCCGCACACCGCAGCGACTCGGCTGGGCCTGGACCGACTCGCTCTCCACGTGGGATCTGGGGGTGTCCGACGGAACGCCGGTCCCCCTCGAGGTTTACAGCGCGGCGGACGAGGTCGAGCTGCTGCTCGACGGCCGGCCGGTCGGCCGGGCAGCCGCCGGCCCTGCACAACGCTTCCGAGCGGCGTTCGAGGTCCCGTACGAGCGAGGAGAGCTGACCGCCGTCGCCTTCGTCGACGGTGTGGAGATCGGACGGACGGCCGTCCGATCCCCCCGAGGTCCTATCGTCCTGACCGCGCAGGCGGATCGCTCGAGGATCAACGCCGACGACACGGACCTCGCGTACATCGCCGTCGAGCTGAGGGACGCGTCCGGCGTCCTGTCGACCTCGGCCGGGGCGAGCGTGCGCGTCGAGATCGAGGGGCCGGGCGTGCTGCAGGGCCTCGGTAGCGCGAACCCGGTGACGGAGGAGGGTTTCCTCGCCGCGAGCACGAGCACGTATGAGGGCCGTGCCCTCGCGGTCGTCCGGCCGACCGACACCGGCGTGCTCCGCATCACAGTGAGCGCGGAAGGATTCGAGGACGTCCGGCTCGAGGTGCAGGCCGGCTGAGCGCGGCGAGTGCGCGCGGTCCTGGAGCGCCGCTGAGGTCCGGGCGGGATGCATCAGGGCTCGAAGCGAGCGGTCGTATTTGCGCAACGAGATCGGTCGCGAGCGAGCATCGTGCAACGCTGTGGACGGGCTACTGTCCCGCCCGGTTCCGTCCCGGAAACTCACGATTTTCCGGAAGAGGCATCCACGTGTCTGCAACGACCGCGTCCAACGCGCCCACTGAGCGGGTCCCCGCCACTCTGATCGTCCTCCTCGGACTCCTCGCCGTTCTCGGTCCGCTCACGATCGATCTCTACCTCCCGGCCTTCCCCGAGATGCAGGGCGACCTGGCGACGTCACCCTCGCAGGTGCAACTCACGCTGACCGCCGCGACGATCGGCTTCGCGCTCGGGCAGCTCGTCGTCGGGCCCTGGAGCGATGCGATCGGGCGGCGACGACCGCTGCTCGTCGCCACATCCGCGCACGTTCTGGCGAGCATCGCCATCATCGCCGCGCCCGACATCACCTGGGTGCTGATGCTCCGAGTCGTCCAGGGGGCGGGCGCAGCGGGGGGCGGCGTCGTCGCGACGGCGATGATCCGTGACGTGACCGAGGGTCGACAGCTCATCCGGGGACTCGCCAGGGTCGCGCTCTTCACCGGTATCGCGCCGATTGCAGCCCCGTTCGTCGGCGCGCAGCTGATGAGCGTGACGGACTGGCGTGGCATCTTCGCGGTCGTCGCGGTCTACGGAGCGTCGGTGGCCCTGCTCTGCCTGGTCCGGCTGCCCGAAACCCTTCCGCAGCACCGCCGGGCCGAGCGATCGACCACGCAGGCGGTCTGGCACAGCTATCGGACGCTGCTGAGGAACCGGCGATTCGTCGGCATCGCTCTCATCGGCGGGCTGATGGTGTCGTCGGTGTTCGCCCACCTGTCCAGCTCCTCGTTCCTCTTCCAGGAGGAGTACCGGCTGTCGCCGCAGAGCTACGGAGCGATCTCCGCGGTGAACGCGGTCGCGTTCGTGGTCGGCACCCAGGTCGCGGCGTTCTTCGCCCAGAGGTACTCACCGGTCCGAGTGCTGTGGTGCATCCTCCCCCTGATGGCGACCTCGGGGCTCCTCCTCAGTCTCGTCTCGATCGGCTCGACCGAAGTGGCGCCCCTGGTCGGCGTGATGATCGTGTTCTTCACCCTCGCAGGCGGCTGCGGTCCCTGCTTGGGCGCGATCGCTCTCGCCGATCAAGCGGAACGGGCAGGGACGGCTGCAGCACTCCTCGGTGCGGCGAACTTCGGCCTCGCCGGCATCGCGGCTCCGATCGTCGGCGCGCTCGGACTCACGAGTGCGGTGCCCCTCGGGCTGGTGATCTCCTCTGCGATGACCCTCGCGACCGTTCTACTCGGAGCACTCGTGAGTCGTAATTCTGCAGCGACGGCTGCGAAGCCGTGACCACGCCACAGTGCGATCGGACGGGGGCCACGAGCTGCCGCCTTCCACCGCGGCCCTGAGTCTTCGCCGATCCTCGCCGCCCCTTCTCTCTTCTTCCCTCTCTAGGAGCATCACCATGAACGACACCCTGCACCGCCGACTCGTCAACGGCCGATACCTGCTGCACGGCCGCCCCTACCTCATCGTCGCGGGAGAACTTCACAACTCGGGTGCGAGCGCACCTCTCGTCATCCGGGAGTCCCTCGACGCAGCCGTCCGCCTGGGAGTGGACACGGTTCTCGCCTCGGTCGCGTGGGAGGACGTGGAGCCCGAAGAGGGTCGATTCGACTTCTCCCTCGTCGACTCTCTGCTGGACGCCGCCCGCGAGCGCTCTCTGCGCCTCGTCCCCCTGTGGTTCGGCACCTGGAAGAACGGGATGTCGACTTACGCGCCCTCGTGGGTCAAGCGAGACCGCGAGCGCTTCCCCCGCATGGTGAACTCGGTCGGCGAAGTCCTCGAGTCCGTCTCTCCGTTCTGCGACGCCGCCCGCGATGCGGACGGCCGTGCCTTCGCCGCGCTGCTGCAGCACCTCGCCTCCACCGATGACGGCGAGACCGTCCTGATGGTGCAGGTCGAGAACGAGGTCGGCGTCCTCAGCGACACCCGCGACCGGAGCGAACTCGCCGAGAAGCACTGGAACCTGCCGGTGCCCGCCGACGTGCGTTCTGCCGTCCTGAACGGCGGCGAGGGACGACTGCGTGACGCGCTCGAGGCCTCGACCTCGGGAGCAGAAAACTGGCTCGGCCTCTTCGGGGCGGAAGCGGAGGAGGCCTTCATGGCGGCGGCCTACGCGACCTACGTCGAGAGCGTCGCGTCGCAGGGCAAGGCCGAGTTCGACATCCCGCTCTTCGTCAACGCATGGGTCGATGTCGACCCGGCCGGCGGCAACACCGGCGGGGCCGGAGCCAACGCCCTCGCCGGCGGTGCTCAGCCAGGTGTCTACCCGAGCGGTGGACCGCTACGGCACACCGCCGTTCTCTGGCAGGCGCTCGCGCCGTCGCTCGACTTCCTGGCGCCCGATCTCTACTTCGGCGACTTCGACGCGATCGCGAGCGAATACCGCGAGCAGAACGGCGTCCTCTTCATCCCCGAGCTGCAGTGCAATCGCACCGGCGTCGAGCAGCTCTTCCGCGCCGTCGGAGAACTCGGAGCCATCGGCGCCGCGCCTTTCGCGTTCGATCTGATGACGCCGGACGACCCCTCTTACGAGGCCTTCCAGGACACGTTCCGACTCCTCGGCGCCCTTCGGACGGTCCTGGCCGATCACCCGGAGGCTGAGCTCCGCGGCTTCACTCTCTTGGAGGGTTCGGCGACACGGCAGCTCTTCGACGGACGACTCGAGGTCTCGTCCGCGCACATGACCGACGTCTTCCCCGCCGAGCAGAACGGAGTGGGCTGCATCGCACGTCTGACACCCGACTCCTATGTCATCATCGGGCGGGGCTTCGCGGTTCGACCGCTGGATGCCGAGGGAGCGCGGGCCGGGTGGCTCTCGGTGGAGGAGCTGACACTGATCGACGATCAGCTGCTCGTCCGCAGGCGCTACAACGGGGACGAGACCGGGAGCGGCGAATGGGTGCGGCTCCCGACGCTCCACCAGCAGCAGTCCGAGCTGTTCCCCATCCGCCAGAACATCCGCTCGACCGGGGTGCTCCGAGCGGTCACTTACACGGGCTGAGAGGACTGGATGATCGCGCCCCGACCGAGGAGGGCCGCGGTCCTGCTCCGTCTCGGCCGTCCGCAGGGTACGAGGACATTCGGCTCGGTAGAGAGGCCGGATCCAGTGGCGCAGGCTTCGTGGTCCGAGAGCGGAGAAATGCGGCCGGGATCGTCCGCCGTCCGCGCTCGGCCGCGGGATCCCAGGGACCTCACTCGAGGACGAGCCTGATCGCCATCCACGGACGAGCCGGCAGCGGGACACGTACCGTTCCCTCGTGTCGACCGGTGAGCGGCGTCGCTGTGCAGTTCCATGTGTCCAGGACGTCGATGCGAGCCGTCGACCCCTCGGGGATCTGCACGTCCCGGAAAAGCGGTCGCCGGTCCGCGAAGTAGATGAGCACGTACTGCTCCGCCACTCCCCCGCGGACGGCGTCGAAGTCGGAGGACAGCGGCTCGAGGCGTCCCGTCGGCGACTCGGCGACGATCTGCTCGAGGAAGCGCAGCTTGCCCGGCACGGCGCCGGTCAGGGTCCCGCCTTTCGCCCAGAAGATCACGTGGTCGTCGCGGTAGAAGGTCTCGCCATGCGTCAGGTAGCCGCCGCGCAGGGTGCCGAGCCAGTGCCGGGACAGCGCCGCTTCAGCGGTGAGGTTGCCCCAGCCCTGGTCGAGATCGCCCTCGTAGCCGAATTCATCGATGACCACCGGCTTGCCCCAGCGGTGGCGCCACTTGTCGACGTTCGCCGCCGTCGAGTCGCCGTTCTGGATGCTGGCGTGCGTGGCCCAGGGAGCGGAGTAGTCGAAGATCTCGACCCAGTTGTGGATGGAGAGCGGATGGCCGACGGGATCGTTCTTCTGCACGAGGTCGGCGAGTCGGTCCCAGTCCTCGGCGGTCTTGCTGAGGAGCAGGTCGTACTCGTTCGCCATCGACCACCACACGTTCGGGAACGCGGACAGGCGTCGAACGACGTAGGAGATGTAGCGGTCGTCCGCAGCACGTCCGAGGTCGGCGAACCCCCAGCGGTCGTAGGGGTGGAAGAGGATCAGATCGGCCTGGATCCCGAGCTCGTCGAGCTGGCGGATCCTCTTCTCGAGGTGACGGAAGTAGTCGAGGTCGAAACGGGTCGTGTCCCACGCCCCGTCGTCAGCCCGCTCGAAGACGAACTCCTCCGGTTCGTTCTCGTTGTAGAGGAACGACTTCGGGAAGAGCCCCATCCGCAGCTTCGTAAAGGGCGTGCCCGCGAGCGAGTTCAGCGTCTCCTCCTGGAGCTGCTGATCCTGGTGCGTCCAGGCGTAGGCCGTCGTCCCGACAGGACGATACGGCGTGCCGTCCGCGTGCTCGAAGTGGAACGCGTCCGCCACCCACACCGGACCGTGTCCGTGGCCGGCGGCGACCTCGATCTCCCCCTGCACACCGTCGAGCGACCGCGCCGTCGAAGCGCTCTCGAACGACCAGACACCGGCGGCCGGCGGGAGGAAGCGGAGGACGTACCGGCCCTCGCCGTCATAGAAGCCGCCGACCCGGACCTCGGTGTCGTCGCCTCGGAAGACGGCGGTGAGCTCGACGTCGACGAACGGGTTCCCGACGCGGGGCCCGGTGAGGACGACGTCGACCGGAGCATCCGTCGACGTCCTCGCCGGGAGCTCGACCAACGCCGATGCTCGCGGCACGGACGGCCCCTCGAGATCCGGATCCACGAGCATCGCCGGGGACTCGCCTCGCCGCACAGTCGGGTCGGTGATCGTGGAGACGAGGGCGATGACCTCCTCCGCGAGCTCCTCCTCGACACCGAGGGCGGCGCGTATCGTCGTCCCCAGTGGGAAGTCGGCGCCGATCTCGACCCACGGCGAGGTGAGGAAGCGCGGTGCGACCCTGGTGATCGCGGCGCGTGCCGCCTCCGAGGCGAGGACATCGCTGAGGCGCGATCGGGCGCTGAAGACGGGCATGAGGACCTCTCTTGTCGACGCTGCGCGGCGCGAAGAGGTGACGGTCCTCGTCCACCAGCTCTCTCATGCTCTCGTTCCCGGTCGAACTCCTTCAACGGCGCACCGACTTTTGCGCAATGCGTGGTGGTCGTTGCGGCGGCTCCTCCCCGGGCTCAACGGACTGCGGGTGACGCGGGACCTTTCAGCGAGCTCGAGAGCGTCGACTCTCTGACGATCAGCTCGGTCGGCAGTTCTATTCGCTCGTGATGCTGCTCGTTCCGCTCGCGCAACTCGCCCACCCGTTCGACCGCACGCGCGGCCATGGCGCGCAGTGGCTGACGGACGGACGTGAGGGGCGGTGACACCAGCGAGGCGCGTGGTTCGTCGTTGAAGCCGACGACGCTGATGTCGTCCGGGATGCGGCGCCCGAGTCGCCTGGCCACCTCGTAGACGACGAGCGCCATCTCGTCGTTGCAGGCGAAGACGCCCACCGGCGCTCGGTGCGACGCGAAAGCGCGCATCAGCTCCTCGGTCACGGTGGCGTTGCTCCAGTCCGAATTCAGGTGCTCCACCCGCGCGCCTGGTCGATGCTCGGCAAGGGCCGCTCGGAAGCCCTCTTCTCGTGCCCGGCCGAATCGGTACTGCGGAACTCCGGACACGATCACGAAGTGGTCGACGCCCGTGCTAGCGAGATGCACGCCGGCGTCGTAGCCGCCCTGCCGATCGGTGGTGCCGACGCTGGGTAGTTCCCCCTCGGGATCCGATCGCGGATCGAGGAGGAGAACCGGGATCCGCAGACCCTGCAGCTCAGCCAGCTGTCGGGCGGTCGGACGGATGATTCCGACGATCACCCCGGAAGGACGTCGTGTCGCTACGCGCGTCGGCCAGTCCTCGGCGGGGTTCTCACGCTCGAGCGTGAGCACCAGATCGAAATTGAGACGGAAGGCCGCGTCGCGGGCGCCGGAGGTGACGGCCGTCGTCCAGGCGTCGTCGAAGCTGCCGAGGACCAGCTCGATCAGATGAGGATCCAGAGTCCGGGGCCGGCCTCGCCCTCGCTCCTTGCGCAGGTATCCCAGGGAGTCGGCAGCGTCCGCCACTCGCTCGCGGGTGGCGCGGGAGAGGTCCCCGCGCCCGGCGAGAGCACGGGAGGCGGTTGCGACCGATACTCCCGACGCGGTGGCGACGTCCTTCAGTGTCGGTTCGGTCGACTCCATACCCGCTCCTCAACTTCCTTGCGCAATAAGCATTGTCTCTCCTCAAGAGTGGGTGTGGACGGAATTGCGCAATAAACAGACCTTACATTGATCAGGTGAAACTCCCCACTTAGTCTCCTGACGCGGCCTGATCCGACAGCACAGATCTCGACCGCCCGGCTCACGAGCCGAGATCCCTCACAACAAAGGAGTTGCAATGCGATCGACCCGACGCCGCGCGGCGATGGCGCTGGCACTGCCCACCGCCGCAGTCCTCGCCCTCTCGGCTTGCGCCCCCGGTGGAGGAACGACCGCCTCCTCCGGCGGCGACAACACCCTCACCCTCGGCATGACCGCGGACATCCCCGGACTGAGCGTCCTCATCCAGCCCGCCTATCAGGGCTGGTTCGCCGATGCCGCCTGGGACACCCTCCTCATCTGCGACGAGTTCGGAAAGCCCTCCCCACAGCTCGCCGAGGAATGGGAGTACAACGAAGACCGGTCGTCCGCGACCCTGAAGCTGCGCGAGGGAGTGAAGTTCTCTGACGGTTCGGACTTCGATGCCGCAGACGTCGAGGCGAGCCTTACAGCCGCTGGCGAGGTGAGCGCTCGATTCGAGGGGCTCACGTACGACAGCCCTGACGCGAATACCATCACCATCAATTTCCCCCAGCCCATCCCCACCCTCGACCTCATCATGTGCGAAGCGAACATCACCTCGTCCGAGGCGATCGAAAGCGGCAACCTGGACAACGAGGTCGTCGGCTCCGGCCCCTACACCTACCAGCCCGGCGACAGCACCGTCGGCTCCACCTACACGCTCACCAAGAACCCCGACTACTGGGACGCCGAGACCTACCCCTACGACAAGCTCGTCCTCAAGGTCTTCACCAACGAGACCGCTGCACTCAACGCGCTGAAGACGGACCAGATCAACGGCACTCTCGTGTCCGCTGCGACCGTCGACGAGGCGAAGAGCTCGGGTCAGGACATCGTCACTCTGCGAGGTGTGACCACCCGCCTGCTTCTGACCGACCACAACGGAGAGAAGATCCCCGCGCTCGGTGACCTCCGTGTGCGCCAGGCGATGAACATGGTCTTCGACCGCGACTCCATCGCCGAGCAGCTCTACCGCGGCTACGCCGACCCTGCGTTCCAGATCTTCCGTCCCGGCAGCGATGCCTACCTCGACGATGCGACGGACCCGTACCCGTACGACGTCGAGAAGGCGAAGGCGCTCATGGCCGAAGCCGGCTACGCCGATGGCTTCACGCTGCAGATCCCGTTCCTCGAGGGCCAGAACCACGACCTGCTGTTCCCCTACATCACCGCGCAGCTGGCGGAGCTGAACATCACCGTCGAGCAGGCGAACCTGTCCGGTCCGGACGCGATCACGAACCTCCTCAGCGGCGACTACCCCGTTCCGCTCTGGCAGCTCGGCAACTACGGCGAGTCGCTCCAGGACATCAAGGACTACGTCCTCCCTGACGGTATCTGGAACGTGTCGCACCAGACCGACGCGACCATCGACGGCCTCTGGCAGCAGATCCTCGCGGGAACCCCCGAGGAGCGGGTCGCTGCCGAGCAGGAGATCAACCAGTACATCATCGACCAGGCCTGGTTCGTACCGATGGCCTATCCCGACGGCTTCTACGCTCACAACCCGAGCGTCGAGATCCCGACCGTCTCCGACTTCGCAGCGCTGCACCCCCTGCTGCGCGACTTCCAGTAATCGACGTCGACGGGCCCCACCATGCTGCTCTCTCTTGCAAAAGCCTTCTCCGAGCACTCGCGGTACTGCTCCTCGTGAGCTTCGCCACCTTCAGCCTGATGTTCAGCAACGGCACCGGCATCGCCCGGTCCGTGCTCGGGCTGACCGCTTCGGACGAACAGGTTCAGGCGGAAGTGGCACGACTGGGGCTCGATCGACCGCTCGTCGTCCAGTACATCGACTGGCTCTCCGGAGCCGTCAGGGGCGACCTCGGGTCCTCCTATCTCACCGGACAGTCGGTGACGGATGCGCTCTCGTCACGCGTTCCCGTGACGCTCTCGCTCATCCTCATCACCCTCCTCATCACGACCGTCATCAGCGTGCTCCTCGGCGTGACGGCGGCGCTCTACGGAGGCTGGATCGACCGCCTGGTCCAGTTCATCTCCGTCCTCGGCGCCGCCGTCCCGCCGTTCATCGTGGCGATCGGACTCGTCTTCGCTTTCGCGATCGCTGTGCCCTACTTCCCCGCCACCGGCTACATCAAGGCGACGGACAGCGTGCAGGGGTGGATCTGGGCGCTCACCCTCCCCGTTCTCGCCCTCATCGTCGGGAGCGTGGCCAATGCCGCCGCGCAGTTCCGTGGAGCCGTCGCCGACACCCTGTCTCGGGACTTCGTCCGCACGCTGCGCGCTCGCGGCATTCCGGAGTCGCAGCTCGTGTTCCGGCACGTCCTGCGCAACGCAGCCGGCCCGGGTCTCGTCGCCCTCGGTCTGCTCACGCTGGGCCTGTTCGGAGGCACCCTCTTCATCGAGGAGGTGTTCGCGCTTCCCGGCGTCGGCCAGCTCGCCAACCTCTCCGCTCAGGCGGGAGACGTGCCGATGGTGATGGGAACGGTCATCTTCGTGATCGTCCTCGTGCTCGTCGTCAACTTCCTCACCGATCTCCTCAGTGCCGCCCTCAACCCGAAAGCGCGGATCCGATGACCATCGACCAGCACGGGGTGGATCCGGTCGCCGACGGAACCGCAGCTCTCGTCGCACCGCGGCGCCGCTCGACCTTCGGCTCCCTGCTCCGCAACCCTCTCGCCGCGATCAGCCTCGTCTTCCTCCTGGCCGTCGTCATCATCGGCCTCGCCAGCACCTGGATCGCCCCCTTCGCCCCCAACGCGACCGATCTCGCATCGACGAACGCGGCGCCCTTCACAGAGGGACATCTCTTCGGAGCCGACGCCTCGGGTCGCGACATCCTCTCGCGCCTGATGTGGGGAACTCAGCAGACGATCATCGCCTGCGTCCTCGTCCTAGGCGTCTCGCTCCTGCTCGGCCTCACCTTCGGGCTGATCGCCGGCTACTACCGCGGCAAGGCCGAGGCGATCATCAACTTCGTCTCGGACGTGGTCCAGTCCCTGCCCGGCATCGTCATGCTGATCGCCCTGTACGCACTGACCGGCCCGAACATCCCCGCGGCCATGACCGTCTTCGGCGTGATCGTCGCCCCGTCCTTCTACCGCCTCGTGCGCTCGGTCGTCGTCTCGGTACGCTCCGAGCTCTACATCGACGCGGCGAAGGTCGTCGGCTTGTCCGATTTCCGGATCGTGGGTCGGCACGTCCTCTCCGCAGTCCGCGCTCCCGTGATCGTGCAGAGCTCCTTCGTCCTCGCGACTGCGATCGCGATCCTCGCCGGCGTCGACTTCCTCGGTCTCGGCGATCCATCGCAGCCCTCCTGGGGTCGGATCCTGCAGGAGGCATTCAACAACATCTACACGAACCCGGCGAACGTCCTCTGGCCGGCCCTGCTGATCAGCATGTCGATCCTGGCGCTCGTCCTGCTCGGAAACGGCCTTCGCGACACTCTCCAGGCCTCCAACCGCAGTGCCGTGCTCAAGCCCGCCCGACGCAAGGCGCTCCTGCGCTCGGCACACGACGAGCGCGTCGCCGGTGCCAACGATCTGACGCCTCGACGCGACGACATCCTGACGATCCGCGACCTCCGAGTCGGGTACCCCCGGACAGCGCAGGAAGTGACAGAGGTCGTGCACGGCGTCGACTTCGATCTCAGCCGCGGCGAGATCCACGGGCTGGTCGGTGAATCCGGCTCCGGGAAGTCCCAGATCGCCTTCTCCATCCTCGGCATCCTTCCCCGCGAGGCGGTCGTCCTCGGCGGCAGCGTCTTCTTCGAGGGCAAGGACCTGCTCGCCGACAAGGCACGTCTGCGCAAGGTCCGCGGTCGGAGCATCGCCTACATCCCGCAAGAGCCGATGTCGAACCTCGACCCGTCCTTCACCGTCGGAGCCCAGCTCGTCTACGGCCTCCGAGCCGCTACCGGAGCCTCGAAGAAGGATGCGCGGGACCAGCTGTCCGCACTTCTGAAGCGAGTGGGGATCACGGACGCGGAACGCGTCATGAAGCTCTACCCGCACGAGATCTCCGGCGGCATGGCGCAGCGCGTCCTGATCTGCGGCGCAGTCGCATCGAACCCGCAGCTGATCATCGCCGACGAACCGACCACCGCTCTCGACGTCACCGTCCAGGCCGAGGTGCTCGAACTGCTCCGCGAACTGAGCACGGAACGAGGACTCGCCATGATCATCGTCACCCACAATCTCGGCGTCGTCGCCGACATCTGCGACACGGTCAGCGTGATGCGGGCGGGACGCATCGTCGAGACAGGCACTGTCGACGAGCTCTTCGCCGCACCACAGAACCCGTATACGCAGGACCTCCTGGCCTCCTCGCGTCAGGTCGAACTCCTGGAGGTGTCCGATGACTGAACCGCTCCTGCGCATCGCCGACCTGGCCGTCCGCTACGGAGGCAAGCGCGGCGGGAAGACGGTCATCGAGAACGTCTCCCTCGATCTGGCCGCTGGAGAGACCGTCAGCCTCGTCGGCGAATCCGGATCCGGGAAGACGACGATCGGCCGCGCCATCCTCGGACTCGCACCCGTCACGGGAGGCTCCATCGAGTTCCGCGGGCAGCGGATCGACTCGCTCTCGCGAGCGCGCCGGCGCGTCATCGCCAAGGACATCCAGGTCATCTTCCAAGACCCGTACTCCTCCCTGAACCCTTCGATGACGATCGAGAGCATCCTGGTCGAGCCACTCCGCGCCGCCGGAGCCTCCACCGGACGCACCCGCGTCCGCGAACTGCTCGACGCCGTCGGACTCCCCGACGACGCCGCCGGGCGGTACCCGAGGGAGTTCTCCGGCGGCCAGCGACAGCGCGTCGCCATCGCTCGCGCCCTCGCCATGGAACCCGCGGTGATCGTCTGCGACGAACCGACGAGCGCCCTGGACGTGACCACGCAGGCCCGCGTCCTCGCACTGCTCAAGGCACTGCAGCAGGACACCGGCGTCGCCTACCTCTTCATCAGCCACGACCTCGGCGTCGTGCACTCCATCAGCGACCGCATCGCCGTCCTCAACGGCGGGCACATCGTGGAACTCGGAGACGCCCACCAGGTCGCGACGTCTCCCCAGCACCCGTACACACGTCGGCTGCAGATGGCCGCCCCCGTCGCCGACCCACCGCGACAGCGCGCCCGCCGACAGGCCCGCCTCGACGCACTCGCCGCACCGGTTCCCGCGGACGGCACGACCTCCACCTGAGTGGAGCCGCGAGCCGCCGCCTCACCCGTAAGGAAACCGATGGCTCATTCAGCCACCCCAACCGCTCCCCGACTCGACCACCGCACCGACACCGGCAACGTTCTCGGACTCGCCGGCAGGACACCCGCGCTGTCCTGGACCGTGCCCTCAGCCGACCCCGACTACACGCAGCTCCGATACGAGATCGAGATCGCTAGGGAAAGCGGAACGCGCAGCTTCACCGTCGACACGGCGGATCAGGTGCTCGTCCCGTGGCCCGACGAGCCCCTCCTCTCCCGCGAGAGAATCGCGGTCCGCGTGCGTGTCGCCCAGGACGAGTGGAGCGGATGGAGCGAGCCGACCACCGCGGAGGCCGGACTCTTCGATGAATCCGACTGGACGGCGCACTTCATCAGCCCGGTCGAGAAGGGTGGTCTTCGCCAGGCCGCTCCCGAGCTGCGTGGAGTCCTCGCAGTTCCCGCAGGAGTGGTCAGCGCGCGTCTCTACGCGACAGCGCACGGCATCTACTCCGCACGGCTGAACGGCCAGCCAGTGGACGACAGCGTCCTCGCCCCCGGATGGACCGCCTACCAGCACCGCCTGCGCTACCAGGTCTACGACGTCACGGATCTCGTCGTCGAAGGGGCGAACACCCTCGACGTCGTGCTCGGCAACGGCTGGTGGCGCGGACGCTTCGGATTCCTCGGAGAGCGGGCCATCTACGGCGACCGCCTCGCCCTCCTTGCACAGCTCGAGGTGACGACCGCCGACGGCACCCTCCTCGTCCTCGACACGGACGAGCGGTGGACCGCGCGTTCCACCGGCATCCTCGCCGACGACATCTACGACGGACAGACCACCGACCTCCGCATCGATGGCTCCTCCCCTTTCGATGGAGCAGTCGAGCAGGTGGACGCCGATCTCACCCGGCTCGTCGGAGCCGACGGTCCACCGATGCGTGAAACCGAAGAGATCCCCGCCGTCTCGGTGTGGACGACGCCCAGTGGCGCGACTCTCGTGGACTTCGGGCAGAACGTGGTGGGCTGGGTGCGGATCACGGCCGAGAACGGCCAGGCCGGCGACGAGGTGATCATCCGGCACGCGGAGGTCCTCGAAGCGGGCGAACTCGGAACCGGACCACTGCGCAGCGCGAAAGCGACGGACATCTACTGCCTCAGCGGCGCCAACTCGGAGATTCTCGAGCCGTCCCTCACCTTCCACGGCTTCCGCTACGCCGAGATCACCGGCCTGCGCGACATCCAGACGAAGGACGTGCACGCCGTCGTCATCGGCACCGACCTGCGGAGGACCGGCTGGTTCGACTCCTCCGACCCGATGCTGAACCGCCTGCACGAGAACGTGGTCTGGGGAATGCGCGGCAACTTCCTCGACGTGCCGACCGACTGCCCGCAACGGGACGAACGGCTCGGCTGGACCGGAGACATCCAGGCCTTCGCCCCGACCGCGACGTTCCTCTTCGACAGCGCCGGATTCCTCACCTCGTGGCTCGCCGACCTCGCCGCCGAGCAGGCGCCGGACGGCAGCGTTCCGCACGTCGTCCCGGACATCCTGCGAACGGCGCTCACCTCCGCACCCGCAGCCGCCTGGGGCGACGCCGCGACAGTGGTCCCCTGGGTCCTCTGGCAGCGCACCGGAGACACCGGCATCCTGCGACAGCAGTACGCCAGCATGCGCGCCTGGGTCGACAAGGTGACAAGCCTCGCCGGCGACGATCTCATCTGGCGCGGCGGCTTCCAGTACGGCGACTGGCTCGACCCGACAGCACCCCACGACGACGCGGCGGAAGCGAAAGCGGATCCGGACGTCGTCGCGACGGCCTACTTCGCGCACTCCGCACGACTCCTCGCCGACACGGCCCGAGAACTCGGACACTCGGGGGACGCAGACCGATACAGCGACCTCGCCGACGCCGTGAGTGACGCCTTCCGCCGAGAATTCGTGACCCCCGCCGGCCGCATCCTCTCCGACGCTCAGACCGTGTACGTCCTCGCCCTCGAGTGGGACCTCCTCCCCGCCCGGAGCCGAGCGGCGGCCGGCGCCCGCCTCGCCGACCTCGTGCGCACCGGAGCCTTCCGAATCGCCACCGGCTTCATCGGCACCCCGCTGATCACCGACGCACTCGCGAACGCCGGCTACCCGGAGCTCGCCCACCGCCTGCTCCAGCAGACGAAGGCACCGTCCTGGCTGTACCCGATCACGATGGGCGCCACCACCGTCTGGGAGCGCTGGGACAGCCTTCTGCCGGACGGGACGATCAACCCCAGCGGAATGACCTCCTTCAACCACTACGCCCTCGGCAGCGTCATCGACTGGATGCACCGCCGCCTCGCCGGCCTCGCCCCGCGCGAGCCCGGCTACCGCCTCATCGAGGTCAAGCCGCTCCCGCCGGCTCACCTCGATCGAGCGTCGACGTGGCACCTCACTCCGTACGGCGAGGCGGCCGCCAGCTGGCGCAGAGGGGACGGCACCCTGACCTTCGACGTGACCGTCCCGGTCGGAGCGAGTGCTGAAGTGACGCTGCCTGGTGAATCGTCCCCGCTACTCGTGCGGCACGGCCACCACATCTGGACGATCGCCGACGAGGAGCAGAGCCGGACGTCGCCGAGAACCGTGCGCGAGCTCGTAGACGACCCCGAGCGCTGGGCGGAATTCGAAGCGACAGCACTCGACGCGGGGCTCGCCCCTGGCGACGTCCGCCTCGCCCTCCTTCTCGGCCCCTTCCTGGACCGACCCGTCGACGACCTCCTCCCGGCGGTGTGGACGAAGGGGTGGCCCTCGCCTGCAGCGCTCGAATCCCTCGCCGATGTCCTCGCCCCACTGCTCTCGTCGAGCAGCACACCGGCAGCCGCCCCCACGACCACACCCGGAGAGCCACGATGAGCACGATCGAGCACCTCGCGCCGAGCACCTCCGCTGGCCACCAGGCCGGTGAGGCTGCGCGCGCGGAGGAGGTGGCTCTCGAGAGAGATCTCGCGAGCAGCGCGGTGAGGCCGATCATCCCCGGGTTCTTCCCCGACCCGACCATCTGCCGGAAGGGCGAGGACTACTACCTCGCCACGTCGAGCTTCGAGTACTTCCCCGGCGCCCCCATCTTCCACAGCCGCGACCTCATCACCTGGGAGCAGATCGGCAACATCCTGACCACGAGGGACCAGTTCCGCCGCGGCACGACAGGGCCCTCCACCGGGATCTACGGCTCGACCCTGCGCTACCACGGCGGACGCTTCTGGTTCATCACCACCAACGTCAGCGATTTCGAATCCGGCCAGGTGATCGTGCACGCCGAGGATCCCGCCGGACCGTGGAGCGACCCCGTCTTCGTTCCCGAAGCGCAGGGCATCGACCCCGACCTGTGCTGGGACGACGACGGGCAGTGCTATCTCACCTGGCACCTGCTCGACTTCACCGTCGGAGGACAGGGGATCCGCCAAGCGCCGATCGATCCGGAGACGGGGTCCTTCCTCGAGCCCGACTACCCGATCTGGCAGGGCAGCGGCATGCAGGCCGCGGAGGGTCCGCATCTTCACCACATCGGCTCGTACTGGTACCTGCTCCTCGCTGAGGGCGGCACCGAGCGAGGGCACTGCGTCACCGTCGCGCGCGGCACCTCACCACGCGGCCCCTTCGAGGGCGATCCCCGCAATCCCGTCTTCACCCACCGCAGCAGCTCACACTCGGTGCAGAACGTCGGCCACGCCGACCTCGTGCCGACGCCGACGGGAGAGTGGGCTGCCGTCTACCTCGGAGCCAGGCCACGGGGATCCACACCGGGATTCCACGTCCTCGGTCGCGAGACGTTCCTCGCGGGCATCGACTGGATCGACGGCTGGCCTGTGTTTGAGGAGGACCGCTTCCGCATCCCTGCGGCCGAGACGGCGTTCCATGACGATTTCACCTCCGAGCAGCTTGACCCGCGATGGGTGGTCCCCGATGGTGAGCCGGAGTCCCTCGTCGTCAGCACAGCTACTGGGCTTGCTTTCCGCAGCAGCGGTCAGACGGTCGATCATCTCTGCTGCCGGGTCCGCGACTTCTCCTGGCGGGCGGAGGCGGATGTCTCCATCGATGGGTCGTTCGGCCTCCGACTCGACGACCGGCACTGGTGCGGGCTCGTCCTCGAGGACGGTCGCGTCCGGGTGATCGTGAGGATCGGCGACCTGCGGCAGGAGACCGCGGGCGTCCAGGTCACAGGTGAAGATGTGATCCTCGTGCTCGAAACGGTGGAACCGAAGACTCGTCCGGTGCCGTTCGGCTACGCCGGCCCGGACGACGTCGTCCTCTCCGTGCGCTCGGGCGGGGTCTCGACCGAGCTCGCCCGGCTCGACGGTCGCTACTTCTCCACGGAGGTCGCCGCCGGCTTCACCGGACGCACACTCGCTGTCGGCTCCCACTCCCCGCAGGGCGCATCCGGTCGATCTCCTACAGGCCGACGACCGACCTGGAGCACCGCGGCTCCTGACGGACCCGAGTCCTCGGGACCCTGCTGGCCGCGCTGCTCACGGGGCCAGCGGGGGATGAGCTCCTCGCCAGTAAGGTCCGGCTAGCTCAACTCAGAGCGCACCATCACGGCCCAAGCAACGACGACAGCTCTGCCCGACGAGTCTTCCGGCTGCGCCGGGCAGAACTGCTCGTCCGCGGACTACTTCACGATGACGCGGACTCTCGCGAGGTTCGCCACGTTCGCGAAGGGGCTCGCCGTATCGCCGTCGCGCTGCGACGCGACCTGCACCGTCACGAAGTACGTGCCGGGCTTCGAGAAGGTCGTGCTGTTCGTCGTCGTCACGCTCGCGGCAGGCGACGTCAAGGTCGAAGGTCCGTACTCCCCCGAGCCGCGCAGGTCCCACTCGGCGCTGACGATCGATCCGGTGCCGGTGGGAGCCTGCGCCTTCGCGGTGAAGGTCACCTTCTCGCCGACGCGTACCTCGATCCTGTCCTTCCCAGCCGCGGTCAGGGTCACTACGGGCTGAACGCCCTCGCGCTGCGATGCCGTCGCCGGCACGAGGACCTGGTTCTGCAAGACGGAGTACCGCGTGGATGCGGGAGGAGCGATTCCGCGCTCGGCCCAGGCGCTCACATCGCGCAGAGCCTGCTCGACACTGTCCGTGAACTCGACGAGCCGGGAGGCCTTCTCGCCGGTGACCGGACCCTCCTGGTGATCCGCGTGATCGTTGAAGTAGACGCGGAAGGTGTCGTCGAACGAAGCTCCGAGGGACGCCTTCACCTTGTCGGCGTACCACGTCGCACCCCACGGCACGGCGTCGCTGTCGTAGAGGTTGTCGACGACGATCGTCTTCATCGTCACAGCACCGCTGTAGGCGGCGCCGCCCGTGGTGACGTTCGCGATGATCGGGGAGACCTGAACCGGGCGCTGGGGGTAGATCGGCGTTCCGTCCGCCTTGCGGAACTGGTCCCACTGCGTGAACTCGCGGCTGGTGGGGACCTGATGGCGGTGGTAGCCGAACATCGCGAGGTGCCAGAGGTTGTCGATGCGCACCGAGCTGCCGACCGCCAGAGCCGAGACGACCGCGGGATCCGCGTCGGCGTTGAGGATGAAGACGTCCGTGTTCGCATCGAAGGTGCCCGTCAGACGACCGACCGGAGCGGCTCCGGCTGAACCCTGCAGCGTGAAGTCCGTGGTCTTGTCCGCGCCGGCCGGGACACCGCTGAGGGCGATGCTCGTGCGGCCGTCAGCGCCGACGCTGACAGCCGTCACCGTCCCAGTGGTGTCGAACTTCGCGGCGCGGATCTTGTCGCCGAGCTCGGACTTCTCGGTTCCGAGGTAGCCGGGCAGGGACCAGAAATCCGCAGCGTACGTGCGGTCGATGTTCCTCACGGTGTCGACGAAGATGCCGTCGTCGGAGAGGTCGACGTAGTCGAAGTCCTCCCAGGCGCGCGGAGGTACTCCGAAGCGGGTCACCTGCACGGCGAGAGTCTTCTGGAGCGCCGTCAGGCCTGCGACGGAGTCGATCCGGCCACCGACCGATGCGATGTCCTCGATCTGCGCGGCCTTGTCCTTGAGGACGAAGCCCGCGAGTGCTCGCATGCTGGCGGTGTTCGCGAACGACACCGGCGTCGCGAGAATGGATGGCACGGCACCCTGCCACACGTCTCGCGTGTTCTCTGCTGCACCGACCGACTGGTAGGAGCCACCGCTGCCGCCGTAGACGTACCCGTAGATCGTCCGGTGCGGCGCGCTGTAGTACTCGGCGGCGACAGTACGGGCGAATTTCGCGGCGGCGGCGTCGTGGCGGTAGCCGACCGTGCCGGTCGTCTGGACCGTGTAGCCGCCGCTCGCGGCACCGAAGGCGACGACGCGGTCCTCCGCGTTCTCGTCCTGGATCGGGTAGACCCTCTGGAAGAAGCGGCCTTCCCACTGCGCGGCCGGCGGCAGGTAGATCGTGAAGCGCGTCTGCGTCCCGTCGAAGTGCCCCATGACCTTCCGGACAGGCACCGGACTCTGCACATCGGTCGTGCTGTCGATGACAGGGGTGGAGTAGAGCGGGTCGACGCAGGTCGCGTCGACGAGGACTGCACCGGTCGGGCCGGTCGGGCATGCCGCAGCCTCCGCTGCGGTGACGGGCGGTGCTGCCGCGAGCCCGAGGATGAGTGTGGCGGCGGCGACGGTTCCGAGCAGGGCGCGCCGTGCGTTCCGGTCGCTCGGGGTTCGCGATGACCGGCTCACCGGTCGTGGAACGCCAGTGTTCATGGTGATCTCTCCATCTTCATCGGTGGATGGGAGAAGTCGCGGCGCCGGTCGCGCTGAGCTCGAGGGCCGTGACTGCTCCAGGGCCTCCTCTCATCGTCGCTACAACGGTGCGGAGGTGCGGCCGACGCTAGAAGAGGCGGTGTGAGTCGTCAAAAGCGTTGCGCAAATACTGATCGGAGAACATCACGGCGATGAGGCGATGGGCGGAGACGTCAGAGGGTGGTCATGCCGCCGTCGACGCGGAAGAGAGCGCCGGTGGCGTAGCTCGACTCGTCGCTGACGAGGGAGACCATGATCCCCTCGACGTCCACGGCGGAGCCGGGGCGGTCGCGCGGGATGCGTGAGGTGATCGCCGCTCGGGCGTCCGCGTCGCCGGAGATCGCGGTGACGAGCGGCGTCTCGGTGTAGCCGGGGACGACGGTGTTGACGCACGTGGAGATCAACCCCCGACGAGATGGCGTCACCGCAGCCGCATTCCTGACCCGAGCGGCCGCCTACTTCGCCCGACGGGGCATCACCCGTATCCACCGCGTCCTCTCGGACGACTCCTTCGCATTCCGCTCAGCCGTCGCAGACCTCGGGGCACGACAGAAGTGCATCACACCTCACTGCCCCTGGCAGAACGGGAGAGTCGAACGCTTCAACCGCACCCTCGCCGCCGACTGGGCCTATCGGCAACCGTTCACCAGCGACCAAGCCCGCACCGCCGCCCTTGCACCCTGGATCCAGCACTACAACACTGGCCGTATCCACTCGAGCCATGGCCTCACACTCGCAACACGTGTGTCACCAACGAGCTGACCCAGCACACGTAGCGCCTGGGGGAGACCAGCTCGCGCGGTCCGCTCGTCCTGATCGCACGAGCTGCGGCGTCGATCCCGTGCCCACCCAGTCGTCAGCGCGCCGATCGCGGCGGCAGCAGGTCGACGCACTCGCCCCGGAGCGGAGTGAGGATCGCCTCCGCGACGTCCTCGAGCTGATCGAGCTGCGAGTCCTCGAGCAGGGCGAACACCCGTGCGCGGACCTCGGCGACGTACCCGGGCTCGACCTCGGCGAGGAGCCTCGCGCCCGCGGCCGTCAGCCTCGCGAGCGTGCGCCGCGCATCCGAGGGGTCGGTGCTGCGGGCGAGGAGGCCGCGCTTCTCGAGTCGCCCCACGATGCGCGACAGGTGCGACGGAGTGACGCTGGCCGTCGCGGCCAGGCGGCTCATGTGGATCTCGCGGTCCTCGCCGAGCGAGAGGCAGCGCAGCACCCCGAACTCGGCGTGGCTGAGATCGGCGGCCTGCTCGAGGTAGGCGTCGAGCTCGGCGGGCAGCCACATCATGACGCCCACCAGCAGGGTCCAGGTCCGGTCCTGCTGGGGCGAGAGTCGATCGGCCGCGGTCACCCTCGCAGACTACATTCACTTGCCACGGAAAGCATTCGGGGATAGCTTCCTTTCCGCAGCAAGCATCCGCTGCTGCGAACCCCGTCAGAAAGCAGAACCCCGTGCGCGCTGCCCGCTTCCACTCCTACGGAGCCCCCGACGTCCTCACCGTCGAGGAAGCCCCCGAGCCCCGCGCCGGCGAGGGAGCGGTGCGGATCCGCGTGCTCGCGACGAGCGTGAATCCGATCGACGTCCTGCTCCGCGCCGGCCACCTCGCCCCCTACCTGCCCCTTGACCTGCCGGCGATCCCCGGTCGCGACGCCGTCGGCGTCGTCGACGAGGTCGGCGCCGGAGTGACGGACGCGCAGGTCGGCGATCTCGTCTTCGGACTGGGCGGAGTGAGCGACACGACGGCCGAGTACGCGGTCCTCACCGCCTGGAGCAGCGTCCCCGAGCAGTGGTCGACCGAGCAGGCCGCGGCGGCCGGGCTCGCCTCCGCCACGGCGGCCGCCGCCCTCGGTGCTCTGGGCGACCTCGACGGCGCGACGCTGCTCATCGAGGGCGCCTCGGGCGCCGTCGGCAGCGCGGCCGCCGCGTTCGCCCTCGCCGCCGGCGCGACCGTGATCGGCACGGCGCGCGAGAGCAACCTCGCGTTCCTCGACGCGCTCGGAGTCGCCGCCACGACCTACGGCCCGGGTCTCGCCGAGCGGGTGGCCCGGCTCGCACCCCACGGTGTGGACGCCGCACTGCACTCGGCCCCGTCCGACTCCCTGCCGGACCTGCTGGCGATCGTGGGCGACCCCTCCCGCGTCGTCACCGTGATCGACGACCGCGGCGCCGCCCGGCTGGGCCTGCGGAAGGTCGACGCCCGCAACGAGTCGGCGCTGCTGCGGCACGCCGCCGCGCTGGGCGGCAGCGGCCTCTACACGCCGCGCGTCGACCACGTGCTCCCGCTGGCCGACATCGCCCGCGCGCACACCGTCGCCGAGAGCGGCAGCGGCAAGGTGGTCGTCCTCGTGCGGCCCTGACCGCCCCGTCCCCCGCCGTGCCCCCCGTCCCCGGGGCGGTCACGCCCGAGGACCCCCGCTCGGGCGACGCGGGGGTCCGTCTCGTGGGAGGATCCGTCTCGTGCCGGTCGCTCCTCCGCCGGCTCCGCGCTCGGTCTGACGGAAGGACCACGGGACCGCCTTGCTCGACTCCACGACCCTCCGAGTCGCCTTCGGGGTCACCACTCTCACCCTCTTCCTGCTCTTCGCCCTCGTCACGTTCCGCACCACCCGGTCGGCCTTCAGCTTCTGGTGGTGCACCGCGCTCGCGCTGTTCATGGGCGGCTCGCTCGCCTACCTGCGCGACGGCACGCCGGAGCAGGTGTGGGCGAATCCGCTGGGCAACGGCCTGATCGTCGCGGGCGCCGCGAGCGTGTGGATGGGCAGCCGCTCGCTGCGCGGCCGGCCGACGCCGTGGTGGCTCGTGATCGCTCCGACGGTGCTGGTCGTCTCGGTCTCGGCGTTCGACTCGCCCGCCGTGAACGACTGGTCGGGAGGCCCGCTCTACCTCGCCCTCATGGCGACCCTGATCGGGCTGTCGACCCGCGAGATCGCCCTCCTCGCCGCCGGGCACTCGCGCACGCGCTGGCCGCTGCTGCTCTCCTCCGGAGCCCTCGCGGCCTACTACGCGGTGCGGTTCGGCGTGTTCCTGGCGGTCGGTCCGCGGAGCGTGCTGTTCACGACCTGGTTCGGCACGCCGTCGACGACCCTCATCACCCTGGTGCTGCTGGTCGTGGTGTCGTTCAGCATGGCGTCGCTCAGCGGCGAGCAGGTCGCGAGGATGCTCACCGCCCGGGCCGCCCGGACCCGGCAGGAGCTCGCCGACGGCGGAGGGGTGCAGCGCCGCCTGCAGCCCAAGTCGGTCCCGGACCTCCCGGGTTACGAGGTGGCGGGCGCCTGCGTGCCCAGCGGCGCGGTCAGCGGCGACTTCTTCGACTGGCAGCGCACCTCCGACGGTCTCGTCGTCACGCTCGCCGACGTCATGGGCAAGGGCGTCGGAGCGGCGATGATCGCGGCGACGGTCCGCGCGGCGCTGCGGATCACCCCGCCCTCGCTCGATCCGGGGAGCACGATGGCCCTCGTCGACCGCGCGGTGGAGCCCGACCTCGATGCGAACGAGGCCTTCGTCACGCTGCTGCACCTGCGGCTCGACGCCGCGACCGGCGATGTCACCGCGGTCGACGCCGGTCACGGCCTCGGGGTGATCTGCCGGGCCGACGGCTCCCGCGAGCGCGTCCCCTCGCACAACCTGCCGCTCGGCGTCCTCGGCACGCAGGAGTGGGAGACGAGCGCCTTCCGACTGGGCCCCGGCGATCTGCTGCTGATCTGCAGCGACGGGGTGCTCGACCTGTTCGACGGGACGATGGAGGCGCTGGAGCGCGTGGCCGACGCCGCTGCGGCCGCCGCGCCCACCGCCTCGGCGGCGGTCGCGAGCATCACCCGGCTGGCGTCCGCGGGCGTGCTGCCGGACGACGTGACCGTGGTCGCGATCCGCCGGGCGGCGGGCTGAGCGCGCGGCGCCTCGCATCGGGCAGAATCGAGCGACCGGCGCCCTCTCGGGACCGGTCGGCTTCCGGGGGGACCACATGACTCGCACGCGCTCACGGCACCTCGTCCCGCTCCTGCTCGGCGCCTGCCTCACCCTCGGGGCGACGGGATGCGCGGGAGCCGCCCCGTCCGCGTCGGACGCCCCGACCTCCTCCCCCAGCGCGGAGGGAGCCGTCGTGTACCCGATGCCGGATCTCGGCCCGTCCCCGGCGCCGGCGCCCCTCGACGCCGACCGGCTCGAGGAGCTCCGGATCGAGCAGCAGGACGAGCAGTGGCAGGGCGTCGTCGCCGGCTACCCGAGCGCCGTGCGGCCCGCGGACCCGTTCCTGCAGTACCGCGAGGAGGCCGCCGCCCCGGAGCTCGTCGACTGCCTCGAGGCGGCGGGGGTCCCCGTCGACATCGGCACGGACGCCGACGGCGAGGGACCCGCCGGGCTGATGGTGAGCCCCGTGGACGAGGCGGAGTCCGTCGCCTCGTTCACCTGCTGGAGCACCTACCCGACCACTCCGATCGCGCCGATGACGACGGAGCAGATCGACTACCTCTACAGCTACCTGACCGAGTACCTCGTGCCCTGCTACGAGGCGAACGGAGCGACGATCACCGCCGCTCCGTCGCGCGCCGACTTCGTCGCGCAGTGGCCGCAGCAGGGCTGGTTCCCGACCACCGCCGAGTCCTCGTTCACGCTCGAGGAGGAGGCGGCGATCGAGGAGGCGTGCGTCCGCCCGATCTGACCCGTCAGCGCGGTCGGCGCTGCTCGACCGGAGGCAGCGGCGGGAACGCCGCCGGCGGCCCGGACTGGTACCAGTAGGCGGTGCTCGAGGAGATCGTCCTGCCGCTCGAACAGCCCGTGGTCCCAGGCCCCGATCTGCTGCAGCGTCACGCGGAGGCGCTCGTCGAAGTAGATCGGGTCGGGCAGGTGCCAGCGGTAGAGCGCATGCATCGGCACCGCCTCCGTCGAGAACGGCGAGGCCCTGGTGACGTCGCGCGTGCTGTGGAAGGGGTAGCCGAAGTACGGCGCGCTGAAGGTGAGGATCTCAGGTTCGGGGTCGGCGCGGAGCTCGTCCTGGAACGCCCACGCACCGCCCGCGTAGTCCTCGAGACCGGTGCTGCACAGGCTCGGGAACTCGTCGTCGTCGTCGACGAAGAACTTCATCTCGCCCTCGCCCCACCAGTAGCGCTGGAGGGAGGCCAGCGCGATGTAGGTGCCGAGGTAGGTGCCCCGGCCCTCCACGCCGTCGAGCACGACGTGATCGCTTCCCAGTGCGGTGGTGCCGTCCGAGCGCCGCCACTGGGCGTGGAAGTACTCGGTGCCGGCGTCCAGGGCGTCGCCCGTCGTGTAGTCGACCTGGAAGAACACGTGCGGCAGGTCGCCGCCGTGCTGGTTCTCGAGGGTGAGGCGGGCGCAGCGGCGGAACGGCATGGGGATGTAGCTGTTCATCCCCCCGGTCGGCGCGACGACGATCGGGATCGAGGTCACCAGCGCCCGGGTCGCGAAGCCGTTGCAGAAGAAGTCGCCGAGGGGGACCTCGACGGCGGGCTGGTCGGAGTCGTCCCAGTACGCCCGGAGGACCAGATCGCGCAGGACGAAGGGACCTGCCTCGGTGCGGTCGGCCACGGTGATCCAGATGTGCCCGATCACCCCCGGGCCCTCGATCTCGGCCAGGGTCAGCGTCTCGCCCGCGGCCAGCGGCAGGAACGCCGTGCCCTTGCGGCCGGGACCGAGATCGGAGGCGGTCCTGGCCGCCGCGCCCGACGCTCCGGTCGGGTTCTCGGCGTTGATGGAGCGGCTGCGGACGCCGCGCTCGCGGGTGGTGGTGTGCCAGGGGATGTTCATCGGTACTCCTCGGAGACGGAGGTGGGCAGGAGGGTGGGGCGGATCACTTGACGGCTCCCGCGGTGACGCCGCGGCTCAACGTCCGCTGGAAGAGCAGGAAGAAGATCAGCGTGGGGATGAGCGAGAGCAGCGAGCCCGCGTTCACGACCGTGATGTCGATCGAGTGCTGGCCCCGCAGGGTCGACAGGGCGATCGGGACGGTCTGGGAGGCCGGGTCGCTGAGCAGGATGAGCGGGATGTAGAACTCGTTCCAGGTCCAGATGAAGAAGAACACCAGCAGCACCGAGAGCGTCGGCCGGAGCACCGGGAACACCACGCGCCACAGGATCTGCCAGCGGCCGGCGCCGTCGATCGCCGCGGCCTCGAGCAGCTCCTTGGGGACGGTGGCCATCACGCTCGCGAGGATGTAGGTGCCGAACGCGCCCTGCAGCACCGTGAAGACGATGATCACGGCCCACGGGGTGTTCAGCGTGCCGGTGGCCTGCGCCCCGTAGAAGAGCGGGTAGATGAGCGCCTCGTGCGGGAGCATCGTCGAGATCAGGAGCAGCGCCAGCACGATGCCGCTTCCGCGGATCCGGCCGACGCCGATCGCGTAGGCCGCCAGGAGCGCGACGCCGACGCCGGCCACGGCGACGACACCCGAGATGAGCAGCGAGTTGCCCAGCGCCACCGGGTAGTCGACCCGCCCCAGATACGAGGTGAACGCCTCGAGGGTGAAGGACGTCGGGAAGGCGAGGGGCCCGTTCGCGGAGTAGTCCGCTCCGGTCTTGAAGGCGTTGAGCACGAGCAGCCAGAACGGAGCGAGCATCAGCAGGGCGAAGGCGGCCGCCAGCACGAGCATCAGCCAGTGCATCGGGGTGCGGCGGAAGCGGTGCTCCGCGCGGGGAGCGTCCACGGCGGTCATCGCGCCACCACCTTCTCGCCGTCTCCGCGCCGCTGCCACCAGAGCAGGACGCCGGCGATCGCGAAGATCAGGACCGACATCAACGTGGCGATCGTCGACCCGTAGCCGACCTGCGACAGCTCGAAGAAGTTGCGGTACGCGTAGTAGGAGGGCACGACGGTCGAGCTCTCGGGCCCGCCGCCGGTCAGGATCAGGATCGGCGCGAACACCTTGAGTGCGCCGACGGTGGCGGTGAGGACCACGATGAAGACCTCCGGACGGATCTGCGGGACGGTGATGGCCGTGAAGCGCCGCCACCAGCCGGCGCCGTCGAGCTCGGCGGCCTCGTAGAGCTCGGGGTCGACCCGCTGGAGCGCGGCCATGAAGATGACGACCGGGTAGCCGATCTGCAGCCAGACGAGCATCAGCATCACGGCGTAGATCGCCGTGGTCGGATCGCCGAGCCAGTCGGGCGGATCCGAGATCCCGATGGCGCGGAGGGCGGCGTTGAGGCTTCCGTCACCGGAGTCGAGGATCCAGCTCCAGATGAAGCCGGCCACCGCGATCGGCAGGATCTGCGGCAGGTAGAAGGTGGCCCGGAGGAACGAGGCCGCGCGGGCGCCGAAGCTCCTGCCGAGGTAGTCGAAGAGCAGCGCGGCCAGGACGATGCCGATCGCGGTCGGGATGACGACGATCGCCACGATCATCGCCACCGAGTTCGAGAACGACTGCCAGAACTGCTCGTCGGCCAGCAGCGCGGTGTAGTTGCCGAGGCCGTTCCAGCGCATCGGCGCCAGCCCGCCCTTCCAGCGGAACAGGCTGAAGAAGACGTTCATGGCGAAGGGGGCCACCACCACGACGACGAAGCCGACGGCGATGGGGAGGAGGTAGAGCCAGTAGCCGGCGCGGCCCCCGCCGCCCCGGTCGGCGCGCCGCGGGGGCGCGCCGACCGGGGCGGCGGGCGCGGGGGCGCCGCCGGAGGACGGGGTGGTGCGGAGGTCATGATGGTCCTTCCGTGGATCCGGGTCAGCCCTCTTCGACGACCGCGCGGCCGTCGTCGTAGAACTCCTGCAGCTTCTGCAGGTACTCGTCGGCGGTCTCGTTGCCGTTGGACATCGCCTGCATGTTGTTCTGGATGAAGTCGAGGAGCCCGGGGACCGGGTAGTCCGGGTAGAAGGTCAGGGCGTCGTCCGCGACGAGCTCGTCGAAGCGCGCGGTGAACTCCTGGGTGAGCGGGTCCTCGATGGTGGCGGTGTCGCCCGCCAGCGGGAGCCCGCCCTTCCCGCCGATGAGGTTCTGCACCTCGTCGCTCAGCGTGATGTCGATCCAGTCGGCCGCGAGGTCCTTGTCGCCGGCCTTCGCGGGGATGCCCCAGAGGTGCCCCGACGAGCCCATCGAGAGGTCCGCCCCGGGGAGGGTGAAGTAGCCCCACGGGAACTCGGCCTGCTCGCCGATGCGGGCGAACTCGCCGTTGTTCCAGATGAGCATCGCCGCGTCCTGGCCGAGGAAGTTCACCGTGGCCTGCTCGAACGAGAGCCCCCCGAGGTCCTCACCGACGTACCCCTTCTCGATCCAGTCCTGGAAGCGCTGCGTGCCCGACGCCCACGGGTCCTGGCTGAAGTCGATGTCCTTCCGCAGGAACATGAAGTCGTCGATGGGGGTGCGGTCGTCCCCGGCGGCCTGCGAGACCAGCGAGTACCAGACCCACATCTGGTTGAAGCCCTGACTGGTCGCCGCCGAGCTCGAGATCGGGGTGACACCCTGCGCGAGGAGCTCGTCCATCGCGGCCTCGAAGTCCTCGATCGTGGTCGGCGGCTCGGTGATGCCGGCCTTCGCGAAGAGGTCCTTGTTGTAGTAGAGCATCACGTACTCGCCGATGTTCGGGACGCCGTACCAGTCGCCGGAGCCGGCGTTGCCGCTCTCGTCGTAGCGGGCGAAGGACGACATCCCGCCCGACACCTTCTCGTCCCAGCCGCGCTCCTCGACGAGGTCGGTGATCGGGTCGAGCAGGCCCTGCGCGGCGAGCTGGCCGCCGTCGGAGTTGCCCTTGTTGAACTCGATCACGTCGGGGACGTCGTTGCCGGTCAGCAGGATCTTGGCGTTCTGCCGGATCGCGTCGAAGCTCGTGGTCTGGTAGTCGACCTCGACATCGGGGTGCTGCTCCTCGAAGAGCTCGACCGCGCGCGCCCAGCCCTGACCCTGCGCCGAGTCGGGGTTCTCGTACTGCAGGATCGTGAAGGTCCCGTCGCTCTCGGCTGCTCCGCCGGCGGACGAGCAGGAGACCAGGGTGGTCGCGCTCAGAAGTGCGGCGGCGGCGAGGGCGAGTGCGCGACGGGGTCGTCGGGGGTGTCTCATGCCAGCTTCCTTGCTTTCGTGATGGGGAGGGACTGCCGCGGGCGTGCGCCCATGGCAGGGGTCGGAGGGTCGCCGCAGGCGCGACGACGGGAGGGAGGTGAGCGGGTGATCCTCGGATCAGCAGTGCGGGTCGGCCGGAGGGCGGCGCGAGGGCGCCGGACGACGGCGGCGGGTCAACCCGGCGGCCCGACCGACTCGCGCAGGACGAGCGGGCAGCGCATCAGCCGGTGCTCGTACGGGAGCGAGGACTCGCCGCGGATCCGCAGCACGGCCCGCTCCATCGCCCAGGAGCCCATCTCGGCGTGGGGCAGGGCGACGCTGGTGAGTCCGGGGAGGACCGAGTCGGCGACGGCGATCTGGTTGTCGAAGCCCACGATCGAGAGGTCCTCTGGCACGCGCAGGCCCAGCCGTCCCGCCGCCTGGTAGAACGCGAACGCGAGCCGGTCCGAGAAGCAGAAGACCGCGGTCGGCCGGTCGGAGAGGGAGAGGAGTGCGGTGGCGGAAGGGAATCCGTCGCGCGTCTCCGGACCCGGGGCCGCCACGACGATCGACTCGTCGAGCGCGATGCCCGCGTCGGCGAGCGCCCGCTCGTAGCCGCGGCGGCGCAGGGTGGCGGCGATGTAGCGCTCGTCCGCGACGCCGCAGTAGGCGATGCGGCGGTGCCCCGCCTCGAGGAGGTGCCGGACGGCGTCGTAGCCGCCCTGCTCCTCGTCGGGGACGACGGAGTCGACGTCGGTCCGGTCGGCGGAGCGTCCGTCGAGGACGACGACGGGCACCGACGTCGGCACCAGGGGCAGCTCGACGTCGCGGTGGAACTCGGCAGCGAAGACGAGGGCCTCGATGTCGCGCTGCAGCAGCGACTTGACCGCCGCCGAGTCGAGGTCGTGGTTGCCGCCGGAGTCGATCAGCATGAGCAGGTAGCCGAGCGTCCAGGCGGTGTCCTGCGCGCCGCGCACCATGCCCCCCGCGAACGGGATGCTCGCGACGCCGTCCGAGAGCATGCCGATGGTGTGCGACTTCCGGGTCTTCAGACCGCGGGCCAGGAGGTTGGGCACGTAGCCCATGTCGTCCGCGGTCCTGCGGATCGTCGCCGCGACCGAGGGGTTCACCCGACCGCGGTCGCGGTCGTTGAGGACGAGCGACACGGTCGACGCGGACACGCCCACGTGCCGTGCGATGTCCTTCAGCGTCAGCATCGACACTCCCTCCGTCAAACGATTGATGCGACCGTAAAGTCGTCAATCGCGTTGACGCAACGGACGGAGTCGATCGTGATCGAACTCAGCTTCCGAGGGGGTGCGGCGCCCCGGATCCGACGGCCGAGCGGGTCGATCCGGCACTGCTGACGTGCAGCAGATCGGCGGGCCGGAGCATCCTCGGCCCGGAGCGTGGAGATCCTCGCTCCGTCGACTCACACCACGCTGATCACAACATCCCGACGGACTGCACGTCGGGCACGCACGGCCTGTCCGGGGGTCTGCTCACCACGGATTCCGCACTGCGACGAGGACGAGAGCGGTCATCGTGTCGACCGTGCTGGCGCCCGCGCCCTCCACTCTCGACTTCCACTGAGCGCACGCCTCTTCGCCGGGACCCGTCGACGAGTTCCCGCCGAGTCGAGCGGATCCGACGCCCCGGCGACTCGTTACGCTCACCACATGGGTCGGGGGATCACGAGTGTCAGTGCATCCATCGGGGCCGCGCTGCTGCTGCTCGTCTCGCTGTCAGGATGCGTGACGCCTCGCGAGTCGCCCGACGCTGCCGCGGGAACGACTCCGACGTCTGCAGAACCAGTGCCGGAGCAGCCCGCGCCGGCAGCGACGGTCGAAGCCGACGTGCTGGCTTCAGCTCGACCGACGCCCTCAGCCGCATCGACGTGCGCGCCGATCGAGCTGTACGAGCCGTGGTCGTCCGAACGACCATCGGTGTCGTCGTTGGGTGGGCAGCGCCTGCGCATCCCGTCGGACCAGGGTCCGCGGGAGCACGCGAACGGCGACGTCGTGGCGGACGAGGCCGGCCGACCAGTCGCCTATGTCGTCGCACCCGATGACGTGTGGACCGTCGTGGCTGAGCGTTTCTGCCTCCACGTCGACTACATCAACGCACTCAACCAGGTGCGGCGGAACTCGGCATTCACGTTGTACGCCGGAGACACCCTGAACCTCAGCCCGTACACCGTGACATCGGTCGGATCGGAGAACGGCGAGGTCTCCGACAACAGCCCGCCTGATCCCCTGCCCGAACAGAAGTAGCGTCGACCGTCGCTCGTCCTCGAGGCCGAATCCTGCGGTGCGGACCAGTGCGTCGTCTAAGAGATCGTCGCTCGAGGACCGACCGGATCCTCGATCCCCGGACGCTCACACCCGGTCCGGGTGGTCGGTCCACGCGGCGCGGATGCGGTCCAGGGTCCGCAGCGTCGCGGCGGTGCGGCGCTGGTCCGGCCCCGGATCGGCGCCGCGGACCAGGTCCACGAAGCGGGCCACCTCCGGGGCGAGCAGGTGCGCCGGGGGCGGGATCTCGCGCACCGTCGGCGCGGCGCCGTCGACCGGTCGGACGGTGATCGAGCGGGGCGCGACGACGCGGTCGATCTCCAGCGTGGCGTCCTCTCCTGGATCGTGCTCGACGCGAACGAGGTCGTGATCTTCGAGACGCTCACATCGACGACGACGTCGCCGTAGTCGAGGAGCGCGATCCCCGCGCCGTCGACTCCCCCCGCCACGGCCACGCGCAGGCCGGCGACTCCGCGGGGCTCGCCGAACAGCCCGATCACCGTATTCACGGCGTAGACACCGAGATCGAGGAGGGCCCCGCCGCCGTCCGGGTCGAAGGTCGAGCTGGACTCGCCGCGCAGCACCGCGGGGTACCGGGAGGAGACCTTCTCGAACCGGAACGAGGCGCGACGGAGGCGACCGGCGAGGGGCAGAAGGCGCTCCAGCTCGAGCGTGCCGGGGTCGTAGGCGGATCGAACAGCCTCCATCAGGACGACACCGGCTCGGTCGGCCTGCGCGACGAGGTCCGCCCACGCGGGCGCGTCCGTCACTCCCGGCTTCTCCACCAGGACGTGCTTGCCCTGCTCGATCGCGAGACGCACGTGCTCGGCGTGCAGCCGATTCGGGGTCGCGACGTACACGGCGTCGATGTCGTCGAGCGCCAGCGCGCGCTCGAGATCGGTCGGAGCGGGAACCGCACCGACGCTGTCCGCCAGGATCCTCGCCCGACCCGCGTCGCGGGAGTGCACCGCGTCGACGCGGATCCCGGAGACCACGTCCACCGCGCGGCAGAACCCGGTCGTGATCGTCCCCGTGCCCACGGTCAGTACTCGGATCATCCGCCGGCCCTCCTCACGACCTCGAGGCCGACGTCCGGACCCGGCGTCCGTGCGGTGGGACGCGTCGTGCGACCGTAGGGGCGTCGAACGCGTCGACGCGAGACCCCGTGCCGAGACCCGCCCCGGTGCCGGCTCATGCCCGGGGCCCGCGACCGCGCAGGCGGAGCCGCCGCCACACCCCTCGGAGCCGCTCCGTCCAGCGGTCGGTGAAGTCGTTCGAGAGGGCCAGTGCCTCGGCGCCCGGGTCGGCTCCGGCGCTCGTGTTCCGGATGGCGCGCAGCGCGCGCTCCTCCGGCGTGGGCTCGGGGTTCCGCGGCTCCTCGCCCGGATCGGTGGGCGGCTGCGTCGGGACCATGGCCTCCACCCTAGGCTCGCGCGTTCCTGCGAGCCCGGGCAGAACACCGCCCCGCCGTGGCGACTCCGAGGAAGTTAGGTTAGGTTAACCTTCGCAACCCCGTACCTCCCCTGCCGAAGGACACCAGTGCCCGCCATCCGCACCCCCCGCCGCCTCACCGCCGTCGCCTCGCTCGGCCTCACCGCCCTGCTTCTCACGGCCTGCTCCGGAGGCGCCGACGCCGGCTCCGACTCCGCCCCCTCTGGCGCGTCGGCCGGCTTCCCCGTCACCGTCGAGCACGCCTTCGGCGAGACCACCGTCGAGTCGGCCGACCGCGTCGTCGCCACCAGCTGGACCAACCAGGACGTCGCGCTCGCGCTGGGCGTTGTTCCCGTCGGCTTCGCCCGCGCCTCCTACGGCGACGAGGACGGCGACGGGCTGCTGGCCTGGACGAAGGAGGCCCTCGACGCGAGCGGCGCCGAGACTCCCGAGCTCTTCGACGAGACCGACGGCGTGCCCTTCGAGGCGATCGCCGACCTCGCGCCCGACGTGATCCTCTCGGCCTACTCCGGCATCTCGCAGGAGGACTACGACACGATGTCGCAGATCGCCCCGACCGTCGCGTACCCGGGTCTGCCCTGGGGCACGACGTGGCAGGACTCCGCGAAGCTCGACGGCGCCGCCCTCGGGCTCGCGGACGAGGCCGAGGCGAAGGTCGCCGAGGTCGAGGACGAGATCGCCTCCACGGTGGCCGAGCACCCCTCTCTCGAGGGGACGACCTTCACCTACGGCTGGTACGACCCCACCGACGCCAGCTCCTTCACCTACTACACGCCGAACGACGCGCGAGTGAAGTACGTCGAGGACCTCGGCCTCGAGGTCGCGCCCAGCGTCGTCGAGCTCTCGGGCGACTCCGAGGCGTTCAGCGGCACCCTCAGCTCCGAGAACGCCGACCAGCTCGACGCCGACGTGCTCATCGTCTACGGCGACGAGACCACCTTCGCGGCCCTGCAGGCCGACCCGCTGCTCTCGAAGATCCCGGCCGTCGCGCGCGGCTCGGTCTACGTCCTCACCGACGGCTCGTCCCTCGCGATGGCGACCTCCTCGCCCAACCTGCTGAGCATCCCGTGGGGTCTCGACGAGTACACGGCGGGGATCGCGGCGGCCGCCGACAAGGTGTCGTGAGCACCGGCGCCTCCGCTCCTCCCCGGCGCCCCGCCCGCGACGACACTCGCGGGCGGGGCGCCGCTCGGCGCCTGCGCCCCCTCGGGCTCGGCGCCGTCGTCGTCGCGCTCGCCCTGGCCTCGATCGCCTCGCTCGTCTACGGCTCGCGCGAGATCCCGCTCGCCGAGATCTGGCCGGCGCTCACCGCGCCCGACCCCGCCTCGATCGTCGACGCCGCCGTGCAGAACCGCGTCCCGCGCACCGTGCTCGCTCTGCTGGTCGGCGCCTCCCTCGGGCTCGCCGGGGCGGTCATGCAGGGCATGACCCGCAATCCGCTCGCCGACCCGGGCATCCTGGGGCTGAACGCGGGTGCGTCCCTCGCGGTGGTCCTGGGCATCTCGGTCCTCGGAGTGACGACCCTCCCGCAGTTCGTCTGGCTCGCGTTCCTCGGCGCGGCGGCCGCCGGGGCCTTCGTCTACGCCGTGGCGTCGCTCGGCCGCGACGGAGCGACTCCGCTCACGCTCGCCCTCGCCGGAGCCGCGACCGCCGCCGCGCTCACCTCTCTGATCAGCGCCGTGCTGCTCACGCAGGACGAGACGCTCAACCGCTTCCGCTTCTGGCAGGTCGGCGGCGTCGGCGGCGCCGAGACGACCGGGATCCTGCAGGTGCTGCCGTTCCTCGCCGTCGGCGCGGTGCTCGCGCTCGGCAGCGCGCGCGGCCTGGACGCCCTGGCGCTGGGCGACGACCTCGCGACAGGTCTCGGCCGCCGTGTGGGCCGCATCCGCCTGGTCGCCGGCATCGCCACCGTGCTGCTCTGCGGCGCCGCGACCGCCGTCGCAGGGCCCATCGGATTCATCGGCCTCGTGGTCCCGCACCTCGCGCGCCGGTTGACCGGTCCCGCGCACACGTGGCTGCTGCCCGCCTCCGCCCTGCTCGGCGCCCTGCTCCTGCTCACCGCCGACGTCGTCGGGCGCGTCGTCGCGCGGCCCAGCGACGTCGAGGTCGGCATCGTCACCGCCCTGATCGGAGCGCCCGTGCTGATCGCGATCGTGCGCCGCTCGAAGGTGAGGGCCCTGTGAGTGCTGCCACGTCACTCCGCTCGTCCGGTGACGGTTCCGCAGTGGCGCCGGGCATCATCGCCGGGCGGACCCGGCGCGCCCGCCGCACCGCGTTCGGCTGCGCGGTCCTCGCCGCCGTCGCGCTCGCACTCGTGCTCGTGTCGCTGAGCGTCGGCAACACCTTCTACTCCCCCGTCGAGGTCGTGCGGGTGATCCTCGGCGACACGGTGCCCGGGGCGTCGTTCACCGTCGGCACCCTGCGCCTGCCTCGGACCCTCACCGCGGTGCTGGTCGGCACGGGCTTCGGCATGGGCGGCGTGATCTTCCAGACGCTGCTGCGCAACGCACTCGCCAGCCCCGACATCATCGGCATCACGTCCGGGGCGAGCGCCGCGGCCGTCGTCGCGATCGCGTTCCTCGGGCTGTCGGGCGTCGCCGTCTCGGTGATCGCCGTCGTCGCCGGCCTCCTGACCGCGCTCGCCATCGCCGGGCTGGCGGGGCGGGGCGGAGTCGCGGGGGCGCGCCTGATCCTGATCGGCATCGGGGTGGGCGCGATGCTCCAGAGCGTCATCGCGTACGTGCAGACGCGGGCCGACTTCGAGGACGTGCAGGAGTCGCTGCGCTGGCTGACCGGCAGCCTCAACTCGGCGATGTGGGAGGGCGTGCCGCCGCTCGCGCTGGCGATGCTGGTGCTGGTGCCGCTGGCGCTGCTGCTCTCGGGGCGGCTGCAGGTGCTCCAGCTCGACGACGACTCCGCCACCGCGCTCGGCGCCTCCGTCGGGCGCGACCGCACGGCGCTGCTCGCGGTGGCCGTGGGCCTCGTCTCGGTCGCGACCGCCGCCACGGGGCCGATCGCGTTCATCGCGTTCGTGTCGGGTCCGATCGCCCGGCGCATCGTTCCGGAGGCGCGGTCGCTGCTCGTGCCGTCCGCCCTCGTCGGCGTGGTGGTCGTGCTCGCGGCCGACCTCGTCGCCCAGTACGTCGCGGGGCTCGCCTTCTCGGGCGCCCGCTTCCCCGTCGGAGTGGTGACCGGTGCGCTCGGCGCGCCGTTCCTGCTCTGGCTCCTCGCCCGACGCACCCGCACCGGAGGCACCCTGTGACCGCATCGCCCACGTCCGCGACCCCGGGGTCGCCTCCGCCCACCGCTCGCTCGCGGTCGACGGCGTGACGCTCGCCTACGACGAGCGCGTCGTCGTCGACGGCCTCTCACTCGAGGTGCCGACGGGAGCGATCAGTGTGATCGTCGGAGCGAACGCCTGCGGCAAGTCGACGCTCCTGCGCGCGATGGCGCGGCTGATCACCCCGCGCGCCGGAGCGGTCCTGCTCGACGGGCGGGCGATCCACAGGCTGCCGACCAAGCAGGTCGCGACGCAGGTGGGCCTGCTGCCGCAGACCCCGATCGCGCCGGAGGGCATCGCGGTCTCGGACCTGGTGGCGCGCGGCCGCTACCCGCACCGCGGCTGGTTCGGACGCGGCTCCTCCGCCGACGACGACGCGATCGTCGAGGACGCCCTGCGCGCCACCGGAACCCTCGAGATCGCCGACCGCCCGGTCGACGAGCTCTCGGGCGGCCAGCGCCAGCGCGTCTGGATCGCCCTGGCACTCGCCCAGCGCACCGACGTGCTCCTGCTCGACGAGCCGACCACGTACCTCGACGTCTCGCACCAGATCGAGGTGCTCGACCTGCTCACCGACCTCAATCGCTCGCGCGGCACGACGATCGTGATCGTGCTGCACGACCTGAACCTCGCGGCGCGGTACGCCGATCACCTCTTCGCCGTACGGGCCGGCGCGCTGTACGCCTCGGGCACGCCGGCCGAGGTCGTGACGTCGGAGGTCGTGCGCGCGGTGTTCGGGATGGAGTCGCGGATCATCGAGGACCCGGTCTCGCGCACGCCGCTGGTGCTGCCGATCGGGCGGCACCACTCGGGCTGACGTCCTGGTCCACTCCTCGAAAGTCGTCGTACTCGAGCGCGAGTACGACAACTACTGCGGAGTCGACGCGTCCGCGAGTGCCGGCGGGGCGCATCCGGGGCGCGAGTGGTCGCGGGACGGGGCCTGCTCGGAGTCCGGAGCCCGGCCCGCGTCGACTCGGGCGTGCGGCACGACGCGACTCGACTCGGAACGGGGCTCGGTCCGGGTCCAGAGCCCGCCCCGCGTCGACTCCACCGCGCAGCCCGACCCGAGTGGACTCGAACCGGGGCCCGTCCCGACCCCGGAGCCCGCCCCGCGTCGACTCGGCGGCCGCGAGAACGGAGTGGGACGGCCGCGCTCCCGCTCAGTCCGCGTCCAGCACCACCCGCCCGTCGAGCCCCAGCCGCTCCAGGAACGCCTCGTCGTGGCTCACCACGACCAGCCCGCCCCGCCAGGCCGCGAGCACCTCCACGAGATGGTCGGTCGTCGCCAGATCGAGGTCATTGGTCGGCTCGTCGAGCACGAGGAGCTGCGGAGCCGGCTGCGCGAGCACGAGTCCGGCGAGGGCGGCGCGGAACCGCTCCCCTCCCGACAGGGTCGCCGCCGTCCGGTCGACGATCGCGCCCCGGAGCAGCAGCCGGGCCAGCGCGTTGCGCAGCTCGCCGGCCGGCACGGCGGGGGCCGCGCGCGCGACGTGCTCGAGCACCGTGCGGTCGTCGTCGAGCAGTCCCTCCCGGCGCTGCGGGAGCCGGCCGATCCGGTCGGTGAGCGCGGTGGCGTGCGTGTCGGCGATCGGATGCGGCCGCGCCTCCGCCCGCACGAGCTGCTCGAGCAGCGTGGTCTTGCCCGTGCCGTTCGCGCCGACCACGGCGATCCGCTCGGATCCCTGCAGCACCGTGGTGCGGCCGCGCACCGTGATCTCGGCGAGCCGCCGCCCGGCTGGCACCCCCGGGTCCGGCAGCTCGATGCGGACCGCGTCGTCGTCCCGCACCGCGCGCGACGCGGCGTCGACCTGTTCGCGGGCGCGCGCCTCCGCCTCGCCGTGACCCGAGCGGAGCCGCCCGGCCGTTCCCTCGGCCCTGTTCTTCCGTGCGTTCGCGAGGATCTTCGGCATCGACTCCGCCGATCGGGCGCCCGCCCTCGCCCGCCGCGCGATGGTCGTCTCGGCCTCGATCCGCTGCCGCTTCTCGGCGCGCAGCAGCTGATCGGCGTCGCGCAGATCGCGCTCGGCCGCCGCCCGCTCGACGGCGAGGCGCTCCTCGAAGTCCGAGAACGTGCCTCCGGAGGTGCGGAGCGCACCGCCCCGCAGCTCGGCGATCTCGTCGACGTGCTCGAGCAGCTCGCGGTCGTGGCTGACCACGATCAGCGTGCCGCTCCACCGGTCGACCAGGTCGAGCAGCAGGCCGCGCGACCGCCGGTCGAGGTCGTTGGTGGGCTCGTCGAGCACGGCGATCGGCTTGTTCCGGAGGAGGACGCCCGTCACCGCGGTGAGGACCGCCTGCCCGCCCGAGAGGGTCGCGACGGGCCGACGCAGATCTTCCGGAAGCCCTGCCTCCCCGAGCGCCGCGACCGCCCGGGCGTCGAGGTCCCAGTCGTCGTCGAGCACGTCGAAGTGCCGCGGATCGGCGTCCCCGCCGAGGATCGCGTGCAGGGCGTCGAGCTTCCCGCGGATCCCGAGCAGATCGGCGACGGTGTCGTCGGGCCCGCGCCGGAGCCGCTGCGGCAGCAGGTCGACCGGCCCCGTCGTCGAGACGGAGCCGTGCGTGGGGGCGAGGTCGCCCGTGACGAGCCGGACGAGCGTCGACTTGCCGGCGCCGTTGGCCCCGACGAGCCCGATGCGGCCACGGCCGAACGCGGTGGTGACCCGGTCGAGGACGACGTCGCCGTCGGGCCAGGCGAACGAGCAGTCGGTGAGGACGACGGAGGGTGTGGTGATGGAGGGCACGGTTGCTCCCGGTGATGGTGTGTCGGCGCGCGACGACCACCGGGCTCCCGGCATGCGGGAGCCTCGCCCTCAGCGGGCGGGCACGGGGGTCGTCAGTGCGAGGTCAGCGTCTGCGTCGTGGACGCAGTACCGGTGCTGATGCGCAAAGGACCGTCTTCCGTGCGGGGAGCCCCCGTGTCCGCGAGCCGTCCGGTCGGCCGGTGAGGTGGCCGCACCGACGTCGCGGCTCGCGACGAGGTACTCGAGCACGGTACGCGCGGGGCGCGGGAGGGCGCAAGGTGTGGCGCCGCGACGACGCGCCCCTTCATCGGGCGCGACACCTCTCGGCCGTCCTTTCCGGGATCGGGGGTTCTCCGACCTCCGAGGAACCGGATCCGACCGCTGCGGAGAACCAGCCCCTCGTGGCCGACGCCTCACCTGTAGTCGGCGCTTCACGGCCGGTCGCCGTGCCGATGAGCACCGTCTCGGTGTCGGCCCCGTCGAAGTGCGCCGCGCCGGCTGGAACCCAGAGGAAGGAACCAGCGGGATACCGCTCGAGACACGAGCGGTCGAACGTCTCGCCGTCACCCAGCAGGAGCTCTCCGCGCGCGACGAAGAGATGAGCGGCAGCGCTGTTCGAGTGAGGTGCGTCGAAGAACAGCAGCGGGATCCAGAACGCGTAGGTGAACTGAACGCCCGCGTCCCAAGTGCCGACGAGTTCTGCGCGCAGGAGCGGTGCCGGGTCCGCGATGCTTTCCAGCGACTCGTCCGGGGTCCGCTCTCGCGACGCAACCGACACGATCGGAGGCACGGCGCGCACGGCGCGTGGCAGAACGGAGCAGCGATGCTCGCACGAGCAGTACGACAGTGGTCACCGGATCCGGGCAGCGAATCGGCGGGTTGCCTGAAATCTGAATTGCACTCAAGCAACAGCGCAGCGCAGCGCCTTTCGAGAGCGTCGCCGAAATGCGGAGAGGGCCGGCCCCCGCGGGCGCCGGCCCTCTCCGACCAGCTCGAGCTAGTCTTCAGCACTCTGCCCGCGAAGCAGCCATACGACCCCCCAGACGTGCAGAGCGAGGAACGCGATGAAGAGTCCAATGAATCCGGCGAAGAAGAATGCCGGGTCGGTATCTGCCGATGTGGGATTAGCTAGAGCCCACACCACCTCTGGCAATGCGTATGCGGCCATCAATGACAGCGAAAAAGTCAGCACCAACGGCAACAGGACGGCGATCTTCTTCATCAGCTGACTCTCTTTCTCAAGGGGCGGCAGTCGGCAGTGACGTGGACGGTAGCACCTCAGCAGGCATAGGTGTGCATCGTGTAGTTGAAGCTGTTGTGAATCTGGTGCCACCTGCCATCGCCGCGCACGCGAGCGGGTGCCTGCTTGGTTCCGGCCTCGGTGTACCACCAGGCGCAGGCACCTGGCATGAGCTTGTAGGCGTCGGCGTCCACCATGAACGACTTCGACGACTGGCCGGGCGACAGAGCGGCGATCTTGCCGGACGGCGCTGAGCCGCTCCATGCAGAGCCGACGAACACGGTACGTGTCGAGTCCTTTGCGCTGTGGACGATGCCACACCACCCGAAGCTGCATTCGGAAGCCTGGGCAGAGGTGGCGATGACCGCCCCTGCGCCGAGCACCCCGAAGATCACTGCCGTAGCCGCGGCCACCTTCGTGAAGCGGCTCTCTCTCGAGGGTTTTCTGCTCAAGAACACGCGATTCCCCAATCCCTCAGCGATGTGTTGGTGCTGATGCGAGGAACGCTAACTAAACATGACGACTTCTCATATGAGAGGGGTTTCAGGCAGAACGATGTGGCATGAATGGAGACGCGAGTGGCGCAGGTCGGACAAGAATCGTCACTGCAAGCAGTTTCTCGCCACCGCATTTCTTCACCTCAAGGGGAGAAATCGCGAGATTCTGCCATCGTCTGCCGTGAATTGAGATGCGTCATTCGGCGGCTAGGCGAAGTAGTCCGTCGTCGACTACCGTGGTGGCTCGGTTCGTGCGTTCCAAGCGCATGTGCACCACATCCACTCTCGCAACGCACGGCACTCCCGCACGGAATAAGAGCTGACTGCAGCTCACCACCAGATCGAACGGGTCACCTGTGCGGCGCCATGCCGGCTTGATTCGCCTCGGGCCGATCGGTCACGCCGAATCTTCTCGTCACATCGCAGTGCCTCAGCGGCTCTGCGCGGGGAACAGAAGGGACAGGGCTGCATCGGCTTCGATCGGTCTGTCGACTTCAGACCCGGTTCAAGGCGTCTTCGCCGGGCACTCCTCGCGGCAAGCACCTCAAGAAGACCCCCTGCAGCAACATCTGCGGGCACCCCGTCGCTACTACTGTCATCGAGAGCACGGCCCGCACCGCGCGCGCCGCAGGACGGGGCAGCATGATCGCGATCGATCTCATCGGCAGGACGGCACTGGTCACCGGATCCGGGCAGGGCATCGGGCTGGCGATCGCCGTCGGGCTCGCACGGGCCGGCGCGGACGTGGTCGTCAACGCCCGCTCGCAGGGCTCGATCGACACGGCGGTCGCGGAGGTGCTGCAGCAGGTTCCGGAGGCGACCGTCCGCGGAGTCGCCGCCGACCTCGCCACCGACGACGGCAGCGCGGCGCTGCTCGAGGCCGTTCCGACCGTCGACGTCCTCGTCAACAACCTCGGGATCTTCGGCAGCGCCGATCCGCTGACGATCAGCGACGACGAGTGGCGGCGCTACTTCGAGGTGAACGTGCTGACCGGGGTGCGCCTGACCCGCGCGTACCTGCCCGGCATGATCGAGCGGGGCTGGGGGCGCGTGCAGCACATCGGCAGCGACTCCGCCGTCGCGACGCCGGCCGAGATGATCCACTACGGGGTGTCGAAGACGGCGCTGCTCGGAGTCTCGCGGGGCTTCGCGAAGGCGGCAGCGGGCAGCGGAGTCACGGTGAACAGCGTGCTCGCGGGCCCGACGCACACGGGTGGGGTCGAGGACTTCGTGCGCGAGCTGGTCGACGCGTCGCTCCCGTGGGACGAGGCGCAGCGCGATTTCATGCGGCTGCACCGGCCGAACTCGCTGCTGCAGCGGCTGATCGAACCGGAGGAGATCGCCAACATGGTCGTCTACCTCGCGTCGCCGCTCGCCTCGGCGACCACGGGCGCGGCCGTGCGGGTCGACGGCGGGTACATCGACGCGATCGTGCCGTGACCACCGCCTGACGCACCCCCTCGGCAGCACCTCCGGCTCGCGAGAACCGGTTCGGCTCGTGGAAACCGGTTCGGCTCGTCGGAACCGGCGGGATCTGCGAGCCGAACTCGATTCCGCGAGCTGGACGTGAGACCGGCGCGAACGCGACCGGGGCACGTGCGACCCGCGCGAGCCCTACCCGCGGTCGCTCGCGGACCGATCCGCCCCGACTACGCTACGAACCGGCGCGACCGATCCGCCGGTCCGCCACTCCCCGCCGATGCGCTCCTGCACGAGCGGCGCCGCCGGGTCCTCGAGGCGCGCGAGCAGCGCCTCCACTCCCCTCCGCCCCAGCTCGTGCGCCGGCGAGACGAGCACGTCGAGCTCGGGATCGCCGAAGTCGGCGACATCCGGGGTCGAGGCGAGCAGCACGATCGACACGTCCTCCGGCACGCTCACTCCGCGGTGCCGCAGCTCGTGCGCGAGGCCGAGGGCGATGCCTCCGTCGAACACGAGCACCGCCGTCGCGTCGCCGAGCTCCTCGGCGAGCGCGCGTCCGCCGCGAGCCGACTCCTCGGCCTCGAGCAGCACTCCGGAGAGACCCCGCTCCCCCGACACGCGGCGGAACGTCTCGCGGGCGCGGGCGTTCGCTCCGAAGCCCTCGACACGCTCGGGACCGCCGAGCACCAGGGCGATGCGCTCGTGGCCGAGCGACGACAGGCGCGCGAGCGACTCCTCGACCATGCCCTCGATGTCGATGTCGACCCAGTCGAGGGCGGAGGGGTCGCGCGTGCGCCCGATGAGCGCGAAAGGCGTTCCGGAGGCGCGCAGCACGTCGACCCGGTCGTCGTCGAGGGCCACCTCCATCAGCACCACGCCGTCGACGAGACCGTCGGCGCGGAGGCCGGCGAGGCGCTCGGAGGAGTCGAGCGAGGGCCAGAGCACGATCGAGTAGCCGCGCTCGGCCGCCGCCTCGGCCGCTCCCGCGAAGAAGAGGGTGGCGGTGTTGAGCAGGCGCGGGCGCACCAGCGGGAACACGACCGCGAGGATCATCGAGCGGCGGCGAGCGAGCGCTCGGGCGAGGGCGTGCGGGCGGTAGTCGAGCTCGGCCATCGCGTCGACGACGCGCTGACGCGTCTCGGCGGTCACGGGCTTGGAGTCGTTGACGACGAACGAGACGGTGGCGATCGAGACGCCGGCGCGCTCGGCGACGTCGCGCATGGTCGCCATGGTGCTCCTCCGCTCGTCGCCCCTCGCGGTTGACGAGCGACGGTGACGTCCATCATCCTGGACGTCGCGGTAAAGCGGTTAACCGACCACCGCGACCACGTCAGTGCCGACCAGTGAAGGACCCTCCCGTGACCACTCCCTCCTCCCCCGTCCGCGTACTCGTCTGGGGCGAGAACCGCCACGAGCAGATCGAGGAGGAGGTGCGCGCGATCTACCCCGACGGCATGCACACGACGATCGCCGCGGGCATCTCCGAGAACCTCGGCGAGCGCGCGCAGGTGTCGACCACGACGCTCGACGAGCCCGAGCACGGAATGACCGAGGACGTCCTCGCCGCCACCGACGTGCTCGTCTGGTGGGGGCACGCCGCGCACGGCGAGGTCGCCGACGAGGTCGTCGAGCGCGTGCACCGGCACGTGCTGTCGGGCATGGGACTGCTGGTGCTCCACTCCGGCCACTGGTCGAAGATCTTCGGGAAGCTCATGGGCACGACCTGCACGCTGCGCTGGCGATCGGAGCAGGACCGCGAGCTGGTCTGGACCGTCGACCCGACGCATCCGATCGCCCAGGGCGTGCCCCACCCGTTCGTGATCCCGCAGCAGGAGATGTACGGGGAGTTCTTCGACGTGCCGGCACCCGACGAGCTGGTGTTCCTCTCGACGTTCTCGGGCGGCGAGGTGTTCCGCTCGGGCATGACCTGGAAGCGGGGGCACGGCAAGATCTTCTTCTTCTCGCCCGGCGACCAGGACTACCCCGTGTATCACCACGCCGACGTGCGCCGCGTGATCGCGAACGGAGTGGAGTGGGCGCGGACCGTCCGACCCGAGCGCACGCTTCCGGTGCTGCAGCGCTACGAGACCGAGGACTTCTACACCGGGCACGACTACCAGGGAGCGCTCGTCCGATGAGCGCTCCGGTGCGCATCGTCCAGGTCGGCGCGGGGGCGATGGGGCGCGCGTGGCTGCGCGCGCTGCGCGACTCGGCCGACGTCGAGCTGGTCGGGCTCGTCGACCTCGACACCGCCCTGGCCGAGCAGGCCGCGGCGGAGGAGGGGGTCGCCCCGGTCGCGATCGGCACCTCCGTCGCCGAGGTCGCCGCGCGCTCCGGCGCCGACGCCGTGGTCAACGTGACCGTGCCGCGCGCGCACCTGCCGGTGAGCACCGAGGCGCTGTTCGCCGGTCTGCCGGTGCTCTGCGAGAAGCCGATCGCGCCGACGGTCGCCGAGGCGCTCGTGCTCGCGGCGACCGCCGAGGCCTCCGGGCGACTGCTGATGACGAGCCAGTCGCGCCGGTACTACGCCGCGATCGCCGCGTTCCGCGCGCAGATCGCCGAGCTCGGGACGCTCGGGACCGCGACCGTCGACTTCGCGAAGGCGCCGCACTTCGGCGGGTTCCGCGAGGAGATGCCGCACGTGCTGCTCGTCGACATGGCGATCCACGCGTTCGATGCGGCGCGGTACCTGCTCGACAGCGATCCGGTGTCGGTCTACTGCGAGGAGTACAACCCGGGTTGGAGCTGGTACGCCGACGGCGCCGCGGCGACCGCGGTGTTCGAGTTCGCCGGCGGGCTGCGCTTCACCTACACGGGCAGCTGGTGCGCCGACGGGTTCGAGACGTCGTGGAACGGCAGCTGGCGCGTGAACGGCGCGGGCGGCACGGCCCGCTGGGACGGCGACGGGGCGCCGGAGGTGCAGGCCCGGGAGTCCTCCGAGGTGCGGACGGCGTCGCTCGAGCCGGTCCCGGAGGAGATCCACGGCTCGCTCGCCGAGTTCGTCTCCGCACTGCGCACCGGTGGCACGCCGTCGGGCGAGGTGCACGCGAACGTGCGGAGCCTGGCGATGGTGGAGGCGGCGGTGCGCTCCTCCGAGACGGGCTCGAGGGTGCGGATCGAGGACGTGCTCGAGGGCGCGTACGCGGAGGCGCTGGGACTGGCGCGCGACCAGCGCGTGCGGGAGGCGCTGGGCGCGTGGGGGACGGCGGCCGCGGGCCTCGCGGCGGCCCCTCCCCTGCTGGTCGAGTAGCCGCGCAGCGGCGTATCGAGACCCGCCCTCCTGGGCCACGTAAATCTCGATGCGCCCGCTCCGCGGGCTACTCGATCAGCAGGCCGGAGAGCCCTCGCCTCACAAGTAAGGCTGAGGAGATCGATCCGCCCGGATCGCCGCGCTCAGCCTCAGTTCTGCTGGTCGAGTAGCCGCGCAGCGGCGTATCGAGACCCACCCCCCCCTTGGAGCACAGGGAACTCGAGACGCCCGCTCCGCGGGCTGCTCGATCAGCGAGCCGGAGAGCCCTCGCCCTCACGACTGAGACTGAGGCGGCCGATCCGCGGCCGGGACGCGCAGGCTCGTCGTCACCACGCCTCCCTCCCTCGTGAGGACGACCTCACCGCCCATCGAGCCCGCGGCCGCGCCGAGATCGCGCAGGCCCCGCTCGGACGACGACATGACCGGCCCCGCCGGGATATCCGGCGGGCGCTCGGGTGACGTCACCGCGGCGACCACGCCCCCGCGTTCGTCGATCCGCACGGCGACCCCGAGCGGCCCCTCACCCGCGTACTTCAGGGCGTTGGTCAGTCCCTCCCGGCAGAAGCGCACCAGCACGGCCGTCGTATCGCCGCTGAGCGTGCCGGGATCGCCCTCGATCTGCACGTCGAGCGGCCGCCCCGTGGCCTGCACGCCCGCGAAGAGGCCGTCCAGGCTCGCCGCCGCCTCGGTCGAGCGCGCGTCCGGCGCGGCCCGGAGCGTCGCCGTGAGCGAGTCCACCGCAGCGCGCGTCTGCCGCCGGATGGAGTTCGAGAGCGCCCGCAACTCTTCCTGCGACAGGGAGTCGACGTCGCGCAGCGCTGCGGAGTGCAAGCTCAGAAGAGTCAGCGAGTGCCCGAGGGAGTCGTGGATCTCGGCCGCGATCCGCTCCCGCTCTCCGTCCCGCGAGCGCTCCGCCTCCACCGTGCTCCGGTCGACGGCGGCGAGGAGGCGCTCCTCCGCCGCACGGTCGCTCCGGAGCTTCGCGCCGCCGAGCATGCCCGCGAGGCCGATGACGACCGTGACCGCCATCGAGAAGACGCCGACGAGGATCGACGCGCCGAGGGTCTGCGGAGTCGCCCACCTCACGATGTAGAGCCCGAGCAGGAAGCCGTTGGCGAGGGCACCGGCGAGCACGAACCTCAGTGCGGTCCTGCGCGGCAGGCGCAGTCCCAGCACGACGAGCGCGGTCCACAGTGCCGGAGTGGCGATGGGAGTGAGGGCGGCTCCGACGATCGCGAAGACGCCGGCGGTCCTCGGGTGCCGGCGCTGGACGCCGAGGGGGAGGATCGCGGCGAGGCCGATCACCAGGGTCAGGAGGAGGTTCCAGAGCGGGAGCCGCGGTGCGACGAGAGAGAAGATCGCGAGTCCGAGGACGAGGTTGCCGCTCATCAGCAGCGGACCGGCCGTGCGCCGCTCGAGCCAGGGGGTGGAGGTCATGGTGGGGTTCTCTCGGAGAGTCGTGCGCCGCGGGGGGTCCGGCGAAGGGAGATGCTAGTGGCTGCGCGGGGTCCCTCCGCCCTGCGCAGGCCCGAGACGGGAGAGGACATGGGTGCCGACGACCCCGCTGCACTCCCCGCACCAGGAGTACGGGTGCGCGTCCTCCTCGTCGACGACGACCCGCTCGTGCTCCTCGCTCTCCGCCAGGTGCTCCGCACCGATCCGCTCCTGGAGGTCGTGGGCGCACTCGACGACGGCGAGCTCGTCCTCGCACAGGCGCGGCGGCTGCGTCCGGACGTGGTTCTGCTCGACGTCCGGATGAAGGCGGTCTCGGCCCCGCAGGTGATCGGCCCGCTGCGACGCGCCCTCCCCGGGCTGGGCATCGTCGTGATGTCCTCGTTCCTGGGGGAGCAGGCGGAGGCGGCGGTCCTGCTCGCGGGAGCCGACGCGTTCCTGCCGAAGGTCGCTCCAGTCGCGTCGTTCTCGCAGGTGATCCGCCGCGTGGCGGGAGTCGCCCCCGCACCGGCACCCCGCGCAGCGCTGTCGGCCCGCGAGCGCGAGGTCGCTGCCGCCGTGGCCGCGGGCCGGGGCAACGACGAGATCGCGGTCGCGCTCGGCCTCTCGTCGAGCACCGTCCGCACCTACGTCTCCCGATTGTTCGACAAGGTCGGCGTGCGCACGCGGGTGGAGCTGGCGACAGCGGTCCAGGCGGGGGTCCTGCTCGTCGAGGGCGTGGAGGAGCCGCGCTGAGCGGGGCGCACGCGGACCCGGTCTGCTCCGTCCACCCGTGGCCGGTCGGCGTGAAGACGCCTGTCGACGCTGCGGCACGCCGTCCCGCACCTCCTCCGCCGCCTTCCCGGTGGGCGACGAGCCCGTGAGTGGACGCCCCGCTCGGGGCGTCCAGGGGAGCGGCGGAATCGGGCAGGATGAGGCGATGACGCAGCGGCGGACGTCCACAGCGTTGCCAAGGTGGAGTGCGAGCGCCGACCGCGCGCGACGACGGCGTTCCGGGCTCAGACGATCGCTGCCGGACTGATCGGTGCGGAGGCGTCCGCGCCGGTGGTCACCGACGTCGTCCTCGTCAGGGGCTGGCCGACAGGAAGACGAACAGGGCGGCGATCGGGCCCGCGGGCGAGCTGAACGAGTGGACGAGCGAGAAGAGCACGCTCACGCTCGACAGCGTGGCCCTGGATGCGCGCCGATCGTCATCGCGGTGACGACACCGGTCGGCAGCCGCACCGCCTCCACCCGGTAGGCGCCAGGCTCTCCGAGCGGAGCGTCGAGGCGGACCCGGAGACGGCGGGCGAGGCGGCGGTTCCGTCCATCGAGGGCTCCTCCGCGCCGGATCGGAGGACCTGGCCGCCCGGGTTCCGCCCCGCTGACGGGAGCCAGACGGCCGTGTAGACGCCTGTTGATGCGGCCGGATGCCGTCGATCGCCTCCTCCGTAGCGTTCGGGAAGCGGCTCGGGGTGCGCCGGTACCCGAACGACGCGCACTCCGAGCTCCGCCCTCCGACCCTCGTCGTGATGCCCCTCTCGAGAAAGAGTCCGCCATGCTCCTGCCCGATGCTCCTCTGCCCCGACGCTCCCTCGTCACCGCCGGCATGTGGACGGCCCCGATCGTCGCCGTCGCCCTCGCAACCCCCGCCGCGGCCGCGTCCGGCGAGCCCGTTCCCGAGGCCGAGCGCTGGGAGAACAACCTGTTCCCGCAGTTCGCCCTCGGATCCTCGAACCTCGTCTGGGCCCGGACGACGGTGAACGTGCTCGGTCAAGGACCGCGTCAGGTCCGCCTCTTCAACTACAGCTCCGCGGAGGACGTACCCGCGGGCGCCGCGACCATCACGATCACCGTCGCGCAGACCGCCGGGCCCTCGTTCCCGGCGGGCTCGCTGGTGGTCACCTCGCTGACCGCCCCGGCTGGTCTCCCGGCGCCGCTGGGCGTCACGGGCATCGGCACTTCGACGGTGACCTTCCTCAACCCGCAGGCGATCCTGCGGGACGGCGGATCCGCGGCGTTCGACATCACGTTCCGCGTCGGCACCGGCGTGTCCGGCGTGGGAGCGGCCACCGAGTGGTCGATGACGGTCTCGTCGACAGCCGGCGACGGCACGTACAACCAGGGCCGACTGGGAGCCTGGACCGGTCCGAACACGCTCTGAGCACGCGCTCTGAGCGCCGGACCGCACGGAATCGAGGGCGGGAGCCTCCCTTGGGCGCCGCAGCGGCCGCCGGCGCACTCCCGACCTCGGTTCCGAACGGCGCACCGAGCGCCACGGGTCGGCGCCGGCGGAGCGAGGCCCCCGGCCTCCCGCTCACGGGGCCGCGGACACCTCGCGTTCCCCCGGCGGACACCCGAGAGCGACCCCGCGTTCACCCGGGCCGACCAGCGTGGTCGGGTTCCCTTCGAACCCGCTCAGGAGACCCGTGCCCCGTCCTCATGCCCCCCGTCGCGCCGCCGGCGCCGCGATCGTCCTCACCCTCGCGAGCTGCACGCTCGGAGCCGCCCTGCCCGCCGCGGCGAGCGGCGACTCCTTCTTCACCCGCGTCGCCACCGTGCCCGCGTACCTCAACGCCGCCGACCCGGCCGTCGACTCCGCCGTCGCCGAGATCTCGAGCGCGTCGCCCGACGGCCGCCTCGTCTACTCGACCGACTCGGCCGGCCAGCGCATCAACGTCCTGGACATCAGCGACCCCGAGTCGCCCGAGCCGCTCGGCGGCGTGGGCGTCGGCGGAGAGCCGACCTCGGTCTACGCGACGGGCGAGTACGTCCTCGCGGTCGTCGACACGAGCGACGGCGACTTCGCGAACCCCTCCGGGCACGTGAGGGTCCTGCACGCCTCCGACCTCGCGCCGGTCGCGACGATCGAGCTCGGCGGGCAGCCCGACTCCATCGACGTCACCACCGCCGGCGACACCGCCGTCATCGCGATCGAGAACCAGCGCGACGAGGAGTTCACCCCCGAGGGCGCCGAGGAGGGCGACCTGCCGCAGGCGCCCGCCGGCGAGCTCGTCGTCATGGACCTGGCCGGGGACCCCTCCGCCTGGGTCGCCGAGCACGTCTCGCTCACCGGACTCGCGGGCCTCGACACCCCCGAGGACCCCGAGCCCGAGTACGTCTCGATCAACCCCTCCGACACGGCCGTGGCCGTGACCCTGCAGGAGAACAACGCCGTCGCGATCGTCGACCTGGCCTCGCGCGAGGTGCTCACCTCCTACTCCGCGGGCACCGTCTCGGTCGACGGCATCGACACCCTCGACGACGACACGATCTCGCTCACCGGATCGATCACCGACGTGCCGCGCGAGCCCGACGCCATCGGCTGGGTCGGCGACGCGCACGTCGCGATCGCGAACGAGGGCGACTGGAAGGGCGGCACGCGCGGCTGGTCCATCCTCGACGCGGCCACCGGAGCGGTGCAGTGGGACGCGGGGAACTCCTTCGACCACCTCGCCGTGAGCCTCGGCCTCTACCCCGACAAGCGCTCCGACGCGAAGGGCTCCGAGCCCGAGGGCCTGCTCTCGGCGACCTTCGACGGCGTGCCCTACGTCTTCGTCGGCGCCGAGCGCGCCAACTTCGTCGCGGTCTACGACGTCTCGGACCCCACCGCGCCGCGTCTCGTGCAGGCTCTGCCGTCCACGCCCGGTCCGGAGGGGCTGCTCGCCCTGCCCGAGCGCGACCTGCTCGTCGTCTCGAGCGAGACCGACGACGCCGAGGCCGCTCTGCGCGCCACGGTGCAGCTCTACGGGCTCGGCGCCTCCGCCCCCGCGTTCCCCACTCTCGTCTCGGCCGACGTCGACGGATCGCCGCTGCCCTGGGGCGCCCTCTCTGGCCTCTCGACCGACCCGGCCGACGCCGACCGCCTCTACGCGGTAAGCGACAGCGCCTACGCCCCGAGCACGATCCACTCGATCGACACCTCCGTCACCCCTGCGGTGCTGGACGCGACGACGACCGTCACCGAGGCGGGTGAGCCGGCCGCCCTCGACCTCGAGGGCATCGCGGCGCGCGCCGACGGCGGCTTCTGGGCCGTGACCGAGGGCGCGACCGGACCCGAGAACGCCCTGCTGCGCCTCGACGACTCCGCCGCGGTGCTCGAGCGCATCGCCCTCCCGGCCGAGGTCGCCGACGCACTGGGCTCGCAGGGCTTCGAGGGCGTGACCGTCGAGTCCGGAACGGACGGCGAGATCGTCTGGACCGCGCTGCAGCGCGAGGCCTCGATCGACGCGGACGGAGTGGTGCGCCTGGGCCGCTACGACGTCGCCGTCGGGACCTGGAGCTTCTTCGGCTACCCGCTCGAGGCTCCGTCCGGAGTCGAGGGCGACTGGAACGGACTGTCCGAGATCACGCTGACCCCGGCGGGCACGCTCGCCGTGATCGAGCGCGACAAGCGCAACGGTCCGGATGCGTCGCTCAAGGCCGTCTACACGGTCCCGCTGCCCACGGGCGCGGGTGCCGCGGTCGGCGAGGAGCTGCCGGTGCTCGAGAAGACGCTCGCAGCCGACGTGCTGCCGGCGCTCGAGGCGGGCAACGGCTGGACCCAGGAGAAGCTCGAGGGGCTCGGCATCACGGGCGCGGGCGAGGTCTTCGTGGTCACGGACAACGACGCAGTCGACGACGCGAACGGCGAGACCGTGCTGGCGTCGCTCGGCTCGGCGGAGTCGGTGTTCGGCACGGCGGTCACGCCCGAGCCGACGCCGGTGCCGACGGGAGAGCCCACGGCGGAGCCCACGGTCGCGCCGACCACCGCGCCGACGGCGGAGCCCACCCCGGCGCCGACCGCGCAGCCGACGGTCGCCCCGACCGCGGCCCCCACCGCCGCGCCGGCCCCGCACGCCACCACCCCGGCCGCCGCCGTGCCGCCGCGCACCCCCGCGAAGCCGACCGGCGGACTCGCCAGCACCGGCGTCGAGGGCGGCTGGCTCTCGGCCGCGGCCCTCGGCCTGCTGGCCGCCGGCGCCGTCGCACTCGGACTCGGACGCCGCCGCTCCGCGCGCTGACAGCACTGAGCCGAGGAGCCGGCCCCCGCGAGACGCCCTGCGCGTCCCCGGGGGTCGGCTCCTCCGTCGTGGAGGCGCCGCTTCGGCCGAGACCCGCGCAGAACATCAGCTGAGAGAGGGGTCTGTCGCCTGACAGCCGAGAGACCCCTCTCTCAGCCGACGTTCCGCAGCACGCCTCCACCGCCCCCGTAGTCTGGAGCCCCCGCCCGGTCGCGGGTCCCCCGATCGAAGAGGCCGCCCCAGCGTGAACGTCCGCGAGCTCCTCACCCATCCCGAGCTCCAGCTGACCCTGGTGACCGGCGACGAGGTGCAGCTCTCCCGAGCGATCTCGGGCACCTACACGATCGACCTCCCCGATCCCGGCCGCTTCCTCTCCCCCGGCGACGTCGTGCTCACGAGCGCGCTGTGGACCTCCGGGCGCGAGAGCGTCGAGCGGTTCGTCGGCCAGGTCGCCGACCGCGGAGTCGTGGCGATCGTCGTCGGCCTCATCGCCGTCGGCACGCTGCCCGCCGGCATGGCCGAGATCTGCCGTCGGCACGGAGTCGCGCTGCTGACGGTCTCGCCCGAGGTGTCGTTCAAGACGATCGGCCAGACCGTCGCAGGGGTGCTCGCGCAGGCCGATCTACCCACGCTCGGCCGCGACGCCCGCTTCGCCCGGCGGCTGCTCCAGGACCTCGCCGCGGGCGAGGGCGTGCACGCCGCCCTCCGCGCCTTCTTCGAGGAGTTCGCGCACGGCAGCTGGGCGATCGACCGCGCGGGCACGCTCGTCGCGTCGGCGGGCGGCATGCCGTCCCCCGCCGAGTCCGGATCCGCGTGGGACGCCTCGCTCGCCTCCTCCGACGACCGCTGGGACGTCGCGCCCGGCAGCCGCACCCTGTCCCGCAAGGCCCTGTTCTCCTCCTCCGGCGAACGGCTCGGCGTGCTCGTGGTGACCGGCGATCAGAGGGGCTGGTCGGAGGAGTCGGCCGACGCCGCCGACCTGCTCGCCAGCACCGTCGCCGGTCGCCTCGCGCTCGCCCGCCGCCGCGAGCAGGAGGCGGCGGAACCGCTGATCGACCTGCTGCGCGCCGTCGAGAACGACGAGCTGCCGGACGGCGAGGTCTCGGTGCGGCTGCGCCTGCTCGGAGCACGGCTCGGAGCGCCGCTGCGGGTGGTGCTCGCCCGCTCGGACGATCCGTCGCTCCCTCCCGAGGCTCTGCTGCGGCCGTTGCGCGAGGCGGGCGAGCGCGAGCACGCTCTGACCCTCGGTGGTGTGCTCGACGGAGGCGCGGTGCTGCTCCTGGGCGATCCGCACGACGAGGAGAGGCAGTCGGGGCCCGCCCTCCGCGCCGCCGTCGAGGCCGAGCCGTGGCTCCTGCGAGGACGTCGGGTGTCGATCGGCGTCGGTGACGGCTCCCGCTCCGTCGGGCAGCTCGGAGCCTCCCTGCTCGCCGCCCGCGCCCGGGCGACCGCGGCCGCCGACTCCTCCGCAGACCCCGTCACGGTGCTCGCGCACACGGTGCCGGTCTCGAGCGGTGCTCTGCTCGAGCTGATCTCGCCGCGCACCCGCGCCGCCTTCGCCCGCGAGGTGCTCGGCGAGCTGGTCCGCTACGACGACGAGCACCGCTCCGACATGGTCGAGACCCTTCGCGTGTTCCTCGAGAGCGGAGGCGCGTGGCGCCGGGCCGCGGACCTCCTGCACCTGCACGCCAGCACGCTCCGCTACCGGGTGCAGCGCATCGAGGCGCTGACCGGCCGCGACCTCGGCTCGATGTCCGACCGCGTCGACCTGCACCTGGCGCTGCGGTACCTCTGAGCGGCGCCGACGCGAGTCGGAGGCTGTCCATCGCGACCAGCTCGCAAGCCGCGTGGGCCTGCTGGTGCCGGTAGAGCGTCGCACGGCTCCACCTCACGAGACGGGCAGCGTCCTCGGCGGTGCGGCCGCGTGCTCGCGCGTCCGAGGCGATCGCGAGCTTGACCGCAATCACGACCGGATCTGACAGAGGCCTACTGAACTGGGCGCCGTTCGCGCGGGCGGCCGCGATACCGGCGTTGACCCGTTCGACGATCAGTTCGCGCTCGTACTCCGCGAGCGTGGCAAGCATGTTCAGCATCAACCGGCCCGTCGACGTCGGCGGATCGATGCCGTCAGAAATCGTCCGGACCTGCACACCGCGCTCGCGCAGCAGGTTCACCGTGTTCAGCACGTCGATCAGGGAGCGGCCAGCCGGTCGACTCGCCACACGACGACGGTGTCCCCGTCCTCGGCCTACTCGAGGAGCTTCTTCATCCCGGTCCGCTCGATCGCGGTCTTGCTCCCCGAGGTGACGTCCGCGAACACGTCGCGCTTCTGCACCCCCGCTGCGACGAGCGCGTCGAGCTGCAACCGCGCGTCCTGACTCGACGTGCTCATACCTGTATGGCCGAGAAGCCTCACGACCTCGTTCTGACTCGGAAACACCCGCCGCGCCTCTTCCTGAGACGAGACGCGGCAAGAGGTCTTTCCAAGACAGCAGACCTTCCGAGAACCCGGACCCGCCGAGAGCGAAACGACCGCTGAACGGTGCGTCTCGAAAAGCTAATGGTTTCCGGGCAGCCAAGGACAAGGTCCCCCTTCCCTGAACAGGGGGTCGGGTTTCGAGCTAGGCCCTCGGCGGCGGTCCTGACGAGGCGCCTTCCTCGACGACAACGCACTGCAGCCTCAACGTCTCCAAGACGTGGCTGCGTCGATGGCGGCTTCGACGTCACACAGCACGGGAGACGTCATGGGCATGACCGCGGGGTCGTCTCTGCAACCGCACGGTACGCGGTTGCGTGGCGGGGGTCGGCATCAGCGACGTTCGATGCTTGAATATCTTTGGTGTTGCTTTGGGGTTGCACTTGCGATTCCTAACCCGGTTGATTTGGAGACCTTGTGGCCATTGACGTAGAGAAGCTGGCGCTTCTTCGATCTATTGCGAACGCACTAGCGGAGCGCGATCTGACGGACGTCAATCTGCTCTTTCATGAGGCGGGACTAGGTGAAATTCGATGGGAACGTTGGCACGACAACGACCAGTGGGACGTTACCGAAGCTGACCGCTCGGGGGCCGTGCTGGATACGATCCGGGATCTGCCTCGTGCGGAGGTGGACGAGCTTGCATTGGCCGTTCGCCAACTGTTCGAGGTGTCGATTGAGGTGCAGGCCGAAGAGGAGGCAACACCCCTATTCCTATTCGCGTCCCACCTGGCGTCACAGCGGGCTCTGGTTAGTGAGGTGGGAGAGCACCTCGCCGACTGGGGTGTCACGCTGTTCGTTGCCCACGATTCGATTGAGCCGGATCAGGAGTGGCACGCGGAGATTGAGCGCGCGCTACGCACCTGTGACGCGGGCATCGTGTTCCTCTTTCCGGGGTTCGTTGAGAGTCGGTGGTGCGACCAGGAGGTGGGTTGGCTCCTCGGCCGTGACGTGCCCTCCTACCCGCTGAAGTTTCAGGGGGAAGACCCCTATGGACCACTCGGAAAAAAGCAGGCCTTCACTGTTCGCAGCGGCATGACAGCAGCGCAGGTGGGCGACGCGATCATCGACTGGGTCGGCACCAAACCTGTCCTGGTATCCAAGCGCAATGCATCTTTGGTTGAAGCACTCAAAGCATCGCGGAGCTTCAACCGCACAGACTTGATCTGGGCACGGTTGCATGCAGCGACTGGCATGGGTGCGCAGGAAGTGGGCGGGCTTCTAACTGCGGTGCGGGACAACGATCAGGTCTTCAATGCCTCCGGGGGCGTCCGAAACGGCGAGACGGGCCCGTATGCGGAGTTGGTGTTCAAGCTTGCGCTCGCCCAGCCTGGCTTCAGAGCCAACATCGATCTCGCGCGTGAGGTTGCCCGGGTGCGAAAACTTGAGAGCCTTCTCCCTACTGCTGCCGCACCAGATGCTGACCCAAGGATCTAGCCGGAAGCGACGCTAAACAGACGCCATTGCAGTCTCGCTACCGCTTTTTTTGACGACCCGCAGTGGCAGCGTCGCTCAGATCGGGTGAACCTTGAGCTCGTCGACGCGCCCGACCGATCGCGAAGCGAGATGGTAGGCCGTCGGTCGGTCAGCCCACGTCTCGAGCACGAGTGGAATACCTAGAGTGAGTGTTGCCATAGTGGCGGACCGCACACGCATCGGGCTCATCCTCGTCGAAGATCCACGGCCCGCACCAAATGAGTCGATACCAATCCAATGCAGGCCCGCACGACGCAGTGCGGCGCGCTCGTCGTCGTGAATGAGTTGCTGACGGTCGCGGGTGATGATGCCGTCGAACTGCTCGTCCGATAGGCGCGCCAGGAGATGCACATCCGAGGCCCCACGCGTCTGGAGATCCTTCGCGCTCTGAAACAGCGACCCTCGAAAAAGAATGCGCAGGGCCGTGGTGGTGCTCTCGCCAAGGCACTCGTCGACGAAGAACATGCGCCGGCCGTCGTGCCGGGTCACGCGACCATCCTCACGCGCTGGTCGAAGCGGAGAACATCGGCGATCGCCTCGCGCGTCACCCCGGGGTAGTCGTCAATGAATGCCTCGACGGAATCGTCCTCGAGCGGGTCGACCTGCTCGAGGACGGTCTCGATGTCGACGCGGGTGCCTGCCACGGTCGGCATGCCGCTCATCCGGTGAGGGTCGAGCTCAACGAACTTGGAGGGCCGACGGAAGTCAGCGACTTCGTCTCCGCGGAAGTTTTGGAAGCTCTCGGAGATGTCCTCGAAGGTGTAGATCGGTACCGACCCCGGACTGGCTGCGAGGCCGATCACGAGGCCATCCGGGCCCTCGACGAAGATCTCAGGCTTGGCATACCCGAACCGGTACTCGGAGGGATGGTCGATGAGACCGATGAGGGGGAGGGTCTCGAACGCCTTGGCAATGCGCTGCGCGCTCGCTTGGCCGCGAAGGCGGGCAATCGTACGCAGCGCAGCAAGGTCTCGGAACGAGTAGAGCGGCGGCCGTCCGGGACTGATCTCCGGAACCAGAATCCTCTTCTTGCGCCAGAGTCGGAGCTGGGACGGGGTTACGCCGGTTAGGACGGATGCGAGCCTGTCCCCGTACATCTCGTACCCTCCCCCGGCGCCGTTACTGCTGCGTGTTCCCGGAGCTTATCGATCGGCGCCGACAGAGCACGAGCACCAGGCTGGCTGCGGCTACACTGACGCTCTGACACTCTGACGCGCGAGACCTTTGTGCTCAGATATCCGAGGGTTCCGTGCCCTGCTGGACCGCGACGCCCAGCAGGATACGGAGGATGCGCATCAGACTGCGGTAGACCACCGGAACTCGTGGTGCCCGGAGCCGATCGCGGGCCCGTGTCCGGCGAGAACGTCGGCGCCGGCCTCGTTCTCGCGCTCGTGCAGCGCGCGCGCGGAGGGTGTCCCCCAGCCCTCGGCGCTGCTGCTGCAGTTCCCATACACCGACCTCACCACGAGCAGGCAGAGCTCGATCACGGACCGGACGAAAGACATCCTCAAACGCGACGACATCCTCAAGGTCGCCGCCCTCTACGCCGGCGACCACGATCTCCGCAAGCCCGGCATCTCCCCACTGTTCGGCTCCTCCGCCGGACTCCCGAAGACCTACATCTTCACCGGCACGCGCGACCTCATCCACAATGCCCCCCTCCCCCCGCATGGCGGCGAAGATGCGTGAAGACGGCGTCGACGTTCAGCTCGGAATCTGGCCTAACGGCACCCACCGCTTCACCGGCATGCCGTGGGTCGAAGACCGCGACGCCCGAGCCCGCGTGAACGACTTCATCCACGCCAACCTTCCCGCGAGTACGACGAGCTGAACCCAGGCCACGGATGTCTCCGCTCGAGCCTCCACGGAACCGACGCATCCGGTTTCTTCAGGGCGGGACTCACCGTGCCCAAGAGCACGGTCCCGTCCTGATTCCTGTTCGTCACGCCCCCGTGACCGCGATGCCCTGATTTGTATGACGCCGCGCAACGGCCTGAGAATGCCGCCGTGGAAGATTGAAATCAACGTATTGCGCCGCATCTGCTAAGACTTCTGGCTCATGGCGTCGGATGCCTCAAACTGTTCTGTAGCACCGAGAAAATCATCAGCGCATTTTGCAAGGCGACGACCGAGCACCAATTCGCCCTTCGACTCGCGGTCCGTCCAGTAGCTCCCACTCATGCGCGTCGTTGGGTCACCTGAGGCGCGAAGCACTCCGGACCCGTGATGAATTGGACTTCGGCCCCTAAACCTCAGCTCGGGTTCATTGGAATACAAGTAATGAAGAACCCACGTCTCATCCTCTCGAAGCACGCGAGCGGTCGACGATTTAGAACGCGACTCATTCGAGAGCATGGTCACGCTTACTTGCGAGCTCGTCTGCCTGACGACAATGTAGACCACCTTTGGCGAGATGCGAACACCGGTATTAGGATCGATCCAGAAGGACTCCAGCTGCGCCTCCCAAGTGCCGCTGAGATTGCGAGTCACGCCGGCAAACCGCTGAACTATTGGCCACTTCCAAACTACGCGATCCCATAGAGTAAAGGCGCTTGTAGCAAGAAACACTGCTATCGAAAAATACCGCAAAAATGCGAAATCAGCCGAGTCTCCATTCAACCAGGAACCACCGACGAACACCGCTGAGATCAAAACAGCGATTATGCGGATCGTTGCTCCGCTAATCATTTAAATCCCATGTATTCCCATGCGGCGGCGGCGAATGAGTGAACTTGGCTGCGAGTCCACTTTTGAGAAGAGTGGAAGAGATACTTAGCTTCGTTCACTTCGAGCCATCGTTCGGACTCCTCGGAGGGCTCGGCCACTAGAGTGTAATTGAAAATGTCAGCAAGACACGCACGAAGAGTGGCGGTCCAAGTATTCGTCAAGAAATTGGAGTCAGGACATTGATAAATCAGGCACTCTAGAAGATAAGAAGGAAGTTCGTCTGTTTTTCCCGCGCTGACCAGCACGTTTTCTAGACGCTTAAGAATCCGTACGGTTTTCTTGTAGCGGTAGTTAGTACGGTTATTCTTCGCGATTCCGTTACTGAGCTGAAGTTTCGCATAATTATCGAGGAAGCCGCCGTCCTTCTTGAAAACGCGCGTTCCTTCCCGCACAGCGCCATTAGCGAAATATTCCTTCAAAGTGAAACTCGGCACAACATCCGCGTCAATACGCGATGTGTTCGAATTTACTTTAATTGCAGTGGATCCTGAAGTATCGACGGCGTTCCCGAATTTCGCTCGAATCGCAATCTCTACTTGCTCACGTAGATACCGAGGCGTCCACTGCCCGGTATAGGGAGTTCCGGAATGGTCTCGGTTCGGATCTCTGTCATCATAGTAATAAACGCTTTGGCACTCCACCGCAACATCAACGTCGCTATCACTTCGCACATTGGTGTTGTTCGCGTACGAGCCTTTTGCATACACTGAATACGACATATCACTGAACGCAGGATGCGAATCGATCGCATCCTTAATCATCGTCTCAGTTCGTGTTTGCTTTTCCTGCTCCGTAGCACTGGACGGTCCCGTCCAATTTGCAAGCTGCTCTTCAGAAGTCAACGACCACCCCGTCCTCTTGTGAGGATCATTATGAGGCATGGTGTGAACTGGTTCGCGGAGCACGCGGCAGACCGCCTCGCGGACGACCCCTCCTCCACCCTCTCGTTCTACCGCGACGCTCTCGCCCTCAGGCGAACTCTCCTCCACGGCGAGACGATGCAGTGGCAGCCTTCCCCGAGCGGCAGTCTCCTCTTCAGCCGCACCCCCACGTGGAGTGTGCTCACCAACTTTTCCGACGCGGCCAGGCCGCTGCCCGGCGGGACCGTCCTTCTCGCCAGCCAGCCGCTCCACGACGGATGCGTCCCACCCGACACGACCGTCTGGTACACCCCCGAGGATTCCCACTTCCACCAGGGTGGCCGACCGTGACAGCACGAGCCGTCACCCCGCCTCCCTCGATCGAGGAACCGTGGCTCTGCTCGCGACCTTCACCGCTCGACGTGGGAAAGGGGACCTGATCGCGGAGCTGCTCAGCGACTACGCAATGACCGTCCGCGCAGAGCCGGGCAACCGCCTCTTCGAACCGTCGCGCTCAGCGGAGAACCCCGAGCGATTCGTCGTGGGCTACCTACCTATATAGGTAGGTAGCCCGTGCTCGTTCAGCTCGCGGCGGCCGTCTCGGTGGCGGCCGTGGTACGGGCCGCCTCGACCTCGGCAGCGGCGTGGTGTCCCTGCACGTCGGCGTAGGCGACTTTGTAGGGGCGGGTGGTGTCGTTCCAGTCGAGGGCGACGGTCACGCTCTTGGGATTCACGCGGGTCACGACGTGCCAGCCGAACCGGTGATTGATCATGTCCCCCTTGTTGATCGTCTCGCGGCTGTGGATTGTGACCTGTCCGGCTGCGGCCTGCGCCTCGCGGACGGCGGCCCAGTAGTCGCGCTGGTCTTCGAGCTGCGCGCGCTGGGTGAGCAGGCGCTCCCGGTAGGCGCCGGTCGCGGGGGCGGTCGTCTCGATGTAGCCGCCGCCGAAGTTGTGCGAGCTGCCCTCGATCTTCCGCGTGCAGCCGCGAATATCGGTGTCGAGCCGGTCGATCCGGCGGGCGACCATCGCGGGCGCGTAGCGGGATTCGGTGGTGTGGGCGGCGACGTCGGCGCGGGTGCGGGCGCGGGTGGCCCCGCGGTCGGCCTCGACGCTGCGGCCCATCGCGTTGTGGGCCTTCTCGATCGCGTTGCGGTGCCGGGTCTCGGAGTGGTGGCCGATCTTGATCGGCTCGCTACCCTCCGGGAGCCGGTCGAACGCGCGGCGCGCGGCCGCGTCGGCGGTGTCAGCGTCGGCGGCGCGGCGGTCGGCCTTCGCGTCGAGCGCGTCGACCCTGGCGGTCTGGCGGCCTGGCGCTCGATGGTCGCCGCCTCCGCCTCAATGGTCGGGCGGATCGGCTCTTCGGCCTCGATGGTGACCTCGTGTCCCGCGTCGCGCAGGGCGGTCGCGGCGCGGTTGATGGTCCACCACTTCGGCAGGCTGTCCCTGGACTGCGGGACGTACCAGGCGCCGATGGAGCGGCCCCAGCGCCAGCCGAACGCCTTCAGGATCTCGGCGGTGCCGTCGCCGCGGCTGGTGCCCTCGATGAGGGCTCCGGCTTCTCCCGACCTTGATCGCCTCGCTGAAACTCCGCTGCAAAGCCCTACGCCGTCACCGCGTGCGCGTCGATCCGCGCGAGCAGCTCCTCCTGGACCTCGGGGGACGCCCACGAGCCGAGCACCGAGTTGCGTGCCAGCTGCACCAGCTCGTCGCGCGTGAACCCGGCGCGGGAGGCCAGTGCGAGGTAGTTGTCGGCGATGTACCCGCCGAAGTAGGCCGGGTCGTCGGAGTTGACCGTCACCCGCACGCCGCGCTCGAGCAGCGCGCGCAGCTCGACCGCCTTCATGTCGCTCGAGACGAACGAGTTCGACAGGGGGCAGCAGGTCAGCGCGAGCCCGCGCTCGAGCACGCGCTCGACGAGCTCGGGCGCCTCGACGATGTTCGTGCCGTGGTCGATCCGGTCGACGCCGATCTCTTCAAGCACCTGGCGCAGGTGCTCGATGCTGTTGGGCTGGTCCACGTCGCAGTGCATGGTCAGGCGCAGCCCCGCCTCGCGGGCGAGCGCGAACACCTCGCGGAACTTGGCCGGCGGGTTGCCGCGCTCGTCGGAGTCGAGCCCCACGCCGATCAGCCGGTCGGCGAACGGCAGGGCGCGCTCGAGCGTCTCGCGCGCGCTCTCGGCCGACAGGTCGCGGAGGAAGCAGAGGATGAGCGCGGCGTCGATCCCGAGCTCGGCCGCGTCGACGGCGGCGCGGTGGTAGCCGCCGATCACCGACTCGAACGGCACGCCGCGCGAGGTGTGCGCCTGGGGGTCGAAGAAGACCTCGGCGCGCACCACTCCGTCGGCGGCGGCGCGGCGGAAGTACTCCGTCGCCAGGTCGTAGAAGTCCTGCTCCTCGCGCAGCACGTCCATCGCCGGGTAGTAGACGGCGAGGAACGAGGCGAGCGAGTCGAAGTCGTACGAGAGCGCCGCGGGTACCGGCAGCCCGTTCCGCTCGGCGAGGCGGGCGCGCAGCTCCGGCTCGAGCGTCCCCTCGAGGTGCACGTGGAGCTCGGCCTTGGGGAGGCCGCGGACGAAGGAGTCGAGGGTCACGGGGGCCTTCCGGTTCAGCGGGCCGCCGCGATGAAGTCCATCGCGACGAGGGGTCCGGGCAGTGCCGCGCCGAGCACGGTGCGGGCGGGCGGATCGACGGGGAAGCGCTCGGCGTAGACGGCCGAGGAGGCGGCGAAGTCGCGCTCGAAGTCGGCGAGGATCATCGTGATCCGCACCACGTCGCGCAGCTCCAGGCCGAACTCGGTGCCGAGCAGCCGCTCGATGTTGTCGAGCGCGGCCGCGGTCTGCGCCGCGACGCCCTCGGGCACCGAGCCGTCGCCCGGCGCGAAAGGGCCGATGGCGGATCCGTAGACCACTCCGTGCGCCTCGACCGCGTGGCTGTAGGCCCCGCGGGGCGCGCCGAGCGCTTCGGCCGAGACGAACCGGCGGGGTGCGGCGGTCATCGGAGCGCCGTGGGAAGCGCGCCCGACACGACCCGGCCGCGGGACACGACGGCCACGATGCTCTCGGCCAGCAGGTCGTCGATGCTCTCCCACGGGCGCCCGCGCAGCACGACGAAGTCGGCGCCGAAACCGGCGGCGAGCCGCCCTACGCGGGAGCCGAGCCCGACGACGGCGGCCGCGTCGGAGGTCGCCGCGATCAAGGCGCGCTCGGAGCTCCAGCCGAACGCCGTGCGCATCCGCCGCACCTCGTCGAGCTGCTCGCCCCAGTCGACGTAGACCCCGTTGGCGTCGGTGCCGAGCACGAAGCGCACCCCGGCCTCGCCCGCCGCGAGGAAGCCGGCGTCGCGGGTGGCGACGACGTCCTGCGCCTTGAGCGACGCCTCCGGAGACGACGGCGCACGACCGGCGGCGATCACGTCGTTGATGAAGAGGGTGGGGGCGACCGGGAGGTTCCGCTCGACGAGCGTCGCCCAGTGCTGCGGCCCGATCGCGGTGCCGTGCTCGATCGAGTCGATGCCCAACGCGAGCGCACGGTCGAGGCCCTCGACGGAGTGGGTGTGCGCGGCGACGGGCATGCCCAGCGCGTGCGCCTCGTCGATCGTCGCGGCGATCTCGGCGTCGGTCTGGTTGCGCCAGCCGACCCGGTCGCCCATCGAGAGCACTCCGCCGCTCGTGTAGATCTTGATGCCGTCGGCGCCCGCCCGCGCCCAGGTGCGGACCAGCCGTCGGCACTCGTCGGGGCTGTCGGCGACGCGGTCGCGGTGCGGGTAGTGCGGAGGCACGAAGAGGTCGCCGTGACCGGCCGTCATGCCGACCGCGCCGTGCGTGACGAGCCGCGGCCCGTCGGCGATGCCCTGCTCGAACATCCGCGCGACCGTCATCTGCAGCTCGTCGGCGCCGAGATCGCGCAGGGTCGTGACTCCGGCGCGGGCCGCCTTGCGGGCGTTGTTGGCGATGTGGAACACCCGCTCCTCGCGCGGGGTGATCAGCGGCCAGGAGGCGAAGTCGGCCGTGCCCGCGCCGGAGTAGGCGCCGAGGTGCACGTGGGTGTCGACGAGGCCCGGGATGATCGAAAGGGCCTCCTCGCCGCCGGGCGCCTGCCCGCGGGCGGGGTCGACGGCGGGGTCGACGGAGACGATCTCGTCGCCGCTCCACGCGAGGGTCGCGGTGCCGAGGGCGCGCTGCCCGTCCCAGACCGTGCCGGTGATGGTTCCGTTGCTGCTCATGCCGTTCCTCAGTTCTGTCCGCCGAAGCGGACGGCCGCCAGTCTCTCGCCGATCGCCACGACCGCGTAGGCCACGACTCCCAGCGCCGTGATCACCGCGAGCGACGCCCACAGCTCGTCGTAGCGGAAGCCCGCCGACGCGCGCTGCACGGCTCCGCCCAGGCCCTTCCCCGTCGCCAGCCACTCGGCCAGCATCGCCCCGCTCAGAGCGGAGGGGACCGCCACCTTGGCCGCCGCGAAGATCGCCGGCACCGCGGTCGGCAGGGCGACCTTGAGCAGCACGTCCAGCGGCGATCCTCCGTAGACCGTCACCAGCTCGAACGACTCGCGGGACAGCGAGCGGAGCCCGAAGACGACGGTCACGAGCGCCGGGAAGAAGACCGCGACCGCTCCGACCACGGCGACCGCCGCGAGCCCGTTGCCGATCGCGAGCGTGATCAGCGGGGTGATCACGATCAGCGGCATCGACTTGAGCAGCATCGCGATCGGCATCACCGTGGCCTCGAGCGACCGGACGAGCACGAAGAGCACTGCGATCGCGAGGGCGACGAGCATGCCCGCGGCGTAGCCGATCAGAGCGTCGAGCGCGGTGACGCCGAGATTGCCGAAGACGACGGCGCGGTTCGCGGCGGCGTCCTCCTCGACGAAGAGGTAAGTCGCGACGTCGGTCGGCGTCTTGCCCAGCAGCGGCGAGACGTCGGCGATCGCGAGGAATGCGTACCAGAAGCCGATCGCGAGCAGCGCGGCGAGGGCGAGCGGGACCAGCTCGGCGCGGACGATGCGGAGCGCGAGGCGCGGCGTGAGGTCGCGGGCGCGGCGCGCGGGGGTGCGGGTGGCGGTGGCGGTCATACGACTCCTCCTGTGCGGCGCAGGATCGAGCGGCGCGTGGCGCGCGGAGTGCCGGTCACGCGGGGCATGACCCAGCGGCCGACGGCCGCGATGAGGGCGTAGCCGAGGATCGTGACCACTCCGCTCAGCACCGCGAAGGCCCAGGCGCGCTCGACGTCCATCTGGCGCTGCGCGACCGCGAGCGCGACTCCGAGGCCCGTCGTCACTCCGCCGAGGTACTCGCCGAGCACGGCGCCGAGGATCGCCGCGGGCACGCCGACCTGCAGCGCCGTGAGCGTCGCGGGCACGGCCGCGACGGCCTGCACCTTCACGATCTGCGCCCAGCGGCCGCCGCGGTAGGCCGCGACGAGGTCGAGCGCGGTGCGCGGCGCCGAGCGGACGCCCAGCAGCGCGCCGATGAGGGTGGTGAAGAAGACCAGCAGCGCGGCGAGGAAGATCGAGGTGGTCCGGCCGCCGAAGATCACGAGGATCACGGGTCCGACCGCCGTCAACGGGAGGCAGTGGCTGATCACGCCGATCTGCTCGATCACGCGGTGGGTCCACGGCAGCAGCAGCGCGACGACGGCGAGCGCCAGCGCCGCGAGGGTGCCCCAGAGGTAGCCCCACCCGGCCGCGAGCACGGTGTCGCCGACATTGCGGAGGTAGAAGAGCGGGCCGTCGCGGAGGAACGCGGCGACGATCGCGCCGGGGCTCGGCACGGCGCGGCTCTCGCGGTAGACGGTCTCGGCGAGGATCCACCAGACCGCGACGAAGACCGCGAGGCCGGCGAGGACGCGCCAGTTCGTGCGCAGCCGGGTCACCCCCTCGTCCTCCATCGCCACGCCGTGCTGAGAGAACAGCAGGTCGGTGATGCGGTCCTCGATCGCGTGGAACTCGGGGCTGCGCAGCATCTCGACGGTGCGCGGACGCGGGAGGTCGATGTCGATGACCTCGACGATACGGCCGGGCCGGGGCGACATCACGGCCACCGTGTCCGACAGGAGGATCGCCTCGGCGATGCCGTGCGTCACCATCAGGGTGGTCGCCGGCCGCGCGGTCCAGATGCGCTGCAGCTCGAGGTTGAGCCGCTGGCGCGTCATGTCGTCGAGCGCTCCGAACGGCTCGTCGAGCAGGAGCAGATCGGGCTGCACCACGAGCGCGCGGGCGATCGAGGCGCGCTGGCGCATGCCGCCCGACAGCTGCGACGGGTAGGCGTCCTCGAAGCCGGTCAGCCCGACCAGGTCGAGCAGGTCGGGGATGCTGTCGCGCTTGGACGCCTGCCGCGTCAGCTCGAGCGGCAGGCGCACGTTGGAGCGCACCGAGCGCCAGGGCAGCAGCGCCGAGTCCTGGAACGCGATGCCCAGCTCGGCCTTCCGCTTGGTGCCGACGACGGGCGTGCCGTGGATCGAGACCGAGCCGGTCGTCGGCTTCTCGAGCCCGGCCAGCATCCGCAGGATCGTCGACTTGCCGCAGCCGGAGGGCCCCAGCAGCGACAGGAACGACCCGCGCGGCGTGACGAGGTCGACCTCGGCGAGCGCCTGCACCGACCGGGAGCCCAGGTCGAAGCGCTTGCTCAGGCCCGACAGGCGGATGCCCTCGGTGCCGTTCTCGGTGGTGGTCAACGTCTCGTCCTCTCGCGCGGGTCGTCAGGGGGTGCTCGGGGCTCGGCCCTCGAGCAGCTCCGGGTGCTCGGGGCCTAGCCCTCGAGCAGCTCCGGGTGCTCCTCGTAGACCTCGTCGATCAGCGTGGTGTCGAACAGCTCGTCGGCGTCGAGCTCGATGCCGGTCAGCGCGAGGGAGGCGACCGACTGCTCCTGCAGCTCGTCGCTGATGGTGAGCAGGCCGTTCTCGTCGGTCTCGGGAGTGCTGATCAGCTCGGTCTGGGTGACCATGACCTGCGCCTGCTCCTCGACCTTGTAGTTCTGGTCGGCCGCGTAGTCGGTGACGACGGTCTCGGCGGTGGCCTCGGGGTCGGCGACGGCGTCCTGCCAGCCCTGCACGAGGGCCAGCAGCAGCGCCTTCACCTTCTCGCGCTCGTCGTCGATGCTCGACTGCGCGACCACGATCGTCTCGCCCACCATCGGCAGGCCGGTGTCGGCGAGCAGGAACTGCTGCGCCGAGAAGCCGCGCTGGTTGAGCGTGTTCGCCCCGGCGGTCGCGTAGCCGATGTAGCCGTCGACCTGGCCGGTGGTGAGCAGCGTGGAGTCGGTGAGGGGCACGCGGTTCACGTCGGACTCGTCGATGTCGTTGGCGGCGAGGAACGCGCGCCAGACGAGGTCGTTGCTGTCGCTGACTCCGATGGTCTTGCCGACCATGTCCTCGGGGGTCTCGATCGGGGCGTCGGTGAGCGACACGATCGCGAACGGGTTCTTCTGGTAGGTCGCTCCGACGATCTTCATCTCGGCGCCCTCCGAGATCGCGGGGCCGGTGATCAGGGGGAGGAGACGCCCGCGAACGCGGATCCGCTCGCGATGGCGGTCTCGGCGCCGGTCGCGCCGGTGCCGCCGGGGGTCAGGGTGACCGAGTCGAAGCCGGCGTCGGTGAAGTGGCCGTTCGCGTCGGCGAGGTACTCGCCGGCGAACTCCACGTGGGGGACCCAGGAGAGCTGCATCGCGGCCTCGCCGAACGAGCCCTCCTCGCCGGTCCCGGAGGCGCTCGCGTCGGAGCCGCTCGAGCAGGCGGTGAGGGCGGTGGTGGCGGCCAGGGCGACGGCGAGGACGCCGAGCGCGGCGCGGCGGCGCGACCGGGTGAGGACGGTGAGGGGCATGCGGGCTCCAATGAGGCGACGGGTGAGGTGGGGCGGGCCGGGGGGAGGCGGGTTCCAGTCGACCGCAGTCGGGACGCCGAGCGCCTCGTCGCACGGAGGATTTCCGTCCGCGGTCCGCGCGCGCTCCTCGATGCAGGGGGAAACCGTGTTGCGGTCAGGTTTCCAGCCTGCCATCGCGGGTTTCGACTCCGCTCTGCGTGGAGTGTGGGAAAGAGTCGCACCTGGAGTGCTGCACGATTCGAGGAACCTGGCGGGAGGCGGCCACGATGCGATCGGGCCGAGCCGCTCCGGGCACCCCCGGGAGGCCCACGCCGCGCACAACCTCAGCTGAGAAGGGGGTCCGACGGCTGACAACGGACAGACCCCCTTTTCAGCTGAGGTTCTGCGATCGGTCACTCCGAAGGACGCCCCGCGACGCCGCCTCGAGCGCATTCGGCCCACCCGCTCGCCCACCCGAACCCCTGACGGGTGCCAGCGGACCTCGGGGGTGCGCTTCTAGGTTGAGGGACACCCGCCGCCGCGGGCATCGCCCCCAGGAGCCGCCCGTGTCCGATCCGTCGCTCGTCACCCGTGTGCCCGGAGAAGCGCTGATGCAGGCGCTGCGGGAGGCCATGTCACCGGAGCAGCCGCAGGCCTCCGCCGCCCGGCTCTTCGGGGCGAGCCCGATCCCGACCTCCGCGCGCAGCTGGTACACCGGCCTCCTCGGTGAGCTCGCGGTCGCCGACGAGCTCCGCTCCCTGCCCGAAGGGTGGCTGGTGCTGCACTCCGTGCCGGTGGGCGACCGCGGGAGCGACATCGACCACGTCCTCGTCAGCCCCGCCGGCCGGGTGCTCACGGTGAACACCAAGCACAGCCCGGGCGGACGGGTATGGGTCTCCCCGAGGGCCTTCCTCGTGAACGGGCAGCGGCGGCCGTACCTCCGCAACTCGGGCCACGAGGCCGCTCGCGCCGCGCGGCTCCTGAGCACGGAGACCGGCGGGAGCGTCGACGTGCTCGCCGTCATCGTGGTGGTGGGCGCGAAGCTCACCCGGAAGGGCACGCCCGAGGGCGTCGCGGTGATCACGATCCGCGAGCTGTCGGCGTTCCTCGCCCGGAACGCGTCTCCGACGCAGAGCGCGGTCTCGACGGAGCTCGTGCGCCACGCGGTCGTCCAGCCGCGGACCTGGACGCGCGGCAGCACGGCACCGGAGCTCTCGACCGATCACCTCGTGTGGTTCCTCGACCTCCGCGACCGCGTCCGCGCCGCCGCTCGACGCAGGAACGCCTGGGTGCTCACGGCGCTCGTCGGCTCTCTCGCCGTCCCCGTCGGTGCGTTCGCCGTGATGGCCGCGACGGTGACGTCGGTGGGCTTCTGAGCGGAGCGCCGCCTCAGGCCGGCGCCAGCTCCTGCAGGCCCGTCACCCGCAGCAGGTCGAGGCGCGCCTCGTCGCCCGATCCGGGGGCGGCCGTGTAGACGACGATCCGCAGGTCGCTGCCCGGCACGCTCAGCACGTCGCAGTCGATCGTCAGGGGTCCGACCGGAGTCGAGGTGAGCGTCTTGCGGCTCGACCGGTGCTCGGCGACGCGCGCCTCGGACCAGCGGCGGGCGAAGTCGGGGGACTCCGCCAGCAGCCGCGTCACGAGCTGCGCGAGCGCGCGATCGTCGGGGTAGCGGCCCACCGCGGTGCGCAGATCCGCCGTGAGGTCGGCCGCGAACTCCTCCTCGTGCCACTCGTCGAAGTCGGTGCCCGCGTGCCCCTGCGTGAAGTGCCGCCACACCAGGTTGCGGTCGAGCCCCGTGAGCGCCGAGGGATCGCCGTTCACCGCGGCCCAGAGCGGGTTCCACAGCAGAATGTCGTGGGCCGCGCTGAACACGGCGAGCGGCACGTCGCCGAGCCGGTCGACGATCCGCTGCACGCCCGGCGTGATGTGGCGCGGGACCTGCGCGCGGGTCGGCGGCGCGACTCCGGCGACCCGGAAGAGGTGGTCGCGCTCCTCCTCCGTCAGCCGCAGGGCGACGGCGAGCGCGCCGAGCAGCTGGGCCGACGGGTTCACGGCCCTCCCCTGCTCCAGGCGGACGACGTAGTCGACGCTGACGCCGGCGAGGGCGGCGAGCTCCTCGCGCCGCAGCCCGGCGGTGCGACGGCCGGACCCGGCGGGCAGGCCGACCTCGGCCGGGCGGACGCGCTCGCGCCAGGACCGCAGGACACTCGCGAACTCGCTCATGCCCCCATCGTCCTCCGTTCTCGGGCGCCGGTCCTGGTACCGGTGGTCCCCCTGTCGAGCGGTACCTGGGCGCCGTCGTCGACCTGCCGCACGCTGGGGACATGACAACGACACTGATCACCGGGGCCAACCGCGGCCTCGGACTCGAGACCGCCCGCCGCCTCGTCGAGGCCGGCCACACCGTCTATGCCGGCCTGCGCGACCCCGCCACGGGCGACGACGTCCGCGCGCTCGGCGCCCATCCCGTGCAACTCGACGTCGCCGACCAGGCGAGCGTCGACTCCGCCCTCGCCTCGCTCCCCTCCCTCGACGTCCTCGTGAACAACGCCGGCGTGCTCGGCACCTCGTTCGGCGTCGACGACCTCTCGGCGGAGGCGATGGCGAGCGTGCTCGAGACCAACGTGGTCGGCCTCGTGCGGGTGACGCAGGCCGCGCTGCCGCTGCTGCGCCGCTCCTCCGCCCCCGTGATCGTCAACGTGGCGTCGGGCGTCGGCTGGCCGCGCTCCCTGTCGACGGAGGGGCACGACGAGTTCCCCGTGCTCGCGGTGCCCTACGCGGCGTCGAAGGCGGCCGTGATCGCGCTGACCGTGCAGTACGCGAAGAACCTGCCCGCGATGCGGATCAACGCGAGCGACCCCGGCTACACGGCGACCGACTTCAACGGCAACAGCGGGCACCAGACGGTGACGGAGGGGACCGACGCGACCGTCGCGCTCGCCCTGCTCGGCGCCGACGGCCCGACCGGCGAGTTCCACGACCGGCGCGGGCGCATCGAGTACTGAGCTCGCGCGCCGCGCCGGACCGGGTGGCGGTCAGCTGCCGAGGGACGGAGTGTCGAGATCCGTCGGAGCCTCGGAGTCGTCCTCGGCGGGCGGAGTCGGGCGCGGCGCCTCGTCCCCGCGCTCCGCGGGCGGGGTCGGGTGCTCGCCCTCCGCGGGCGCGGTCGGGCGCTCGCCCTCCGCGGGCGGGGTCGGGCGCTCGCCGTCGGCGGGCGGAGTCGGGGCGCCCTCGGGAGGTGTGGGCAGCTCGCCGTCGGCCCCGGGCGCGGGGGGCGTCGGGCGCTCCCCGTCGGCCGGCGGAGTCGGGAGCCCGGCGGCGCCCGGTCCGGCGGGTCCGCACTCGCCCGGCGCGGGGAGCGCCGGAGCCGTGCCCTCACCGGCCGCATCCGTCGCTCCGGGCGTCGGCGCCGTGCTCGACCCGGGCACGGGGGCGGCGCTCGGCGTCGCCATCGCACTCGATCCCGGAGTCGACGAGGGCCCGGGTGCCGCTGCGAAGGCGGCCGTCGAGCCGAGGGCCGCGAGCCCGAGAGCTCCCGCCGCGATGCCGACCACGAGCCGGGTGCGGGGGCGGCGGGGGCCGCGGGGCGTGTCGGTGGTGGTCTCGTCCATGGTGCTTCTCTCCTCCGTCCGGCGTTGCGGCGGACCCGGTCGGGCCCGGCTCGCCGCCGGTTCCTCATCAGACTCCGAAGCGGTTCTGAAGCCCCGCTTAAGAACAGCGTCCGCACAGGTGGCGCTGTGCCGGCCGATAACGGCCGCTCCTACGCTCAGCGGATGCCCTCCGCCGCCCGCGTCCTCCTCGTCGAGGACGACGACGTCCTCCGCTCCTCCGTCGACACCGCTCTGCGCAGCGAGCGCTTCACGGTCCGCGCCCTCGCGAGCGGCGAGGACCTCGCGCGGGAGGTCACCGCGTTCGCACCCGACCTCGTCGTCCTCGACTGGATGCTGCCGGGCCCGAGCGGCATCGTGCTGGCCGAGCGGATCCGCCGCTCCAGCGACGCCGCCGTGATCATGCTCACCGCCCGCGACGCGGTCGACGATCGGCTCCGCGCGTTCGGCGAGGGAGTGGACGACTACGTGGTCAAGCCGTTCTCCCTCGCGGAGCTCGTCGCCCGGGTGACCGCGGTGCTGCGGCGACGCGGGCGCGTCCCGTCGATCATCGAGATCGGCGACCTGGTCGTGGATCCCGAGGCCGGTCGCGCGCGCCGCGCCGGTGCACTGCTCGACCTCACCGCGACCGAGTTCCGACTGCTCGCGTTCCTCGCGGGCAGTCGTGGACGCACGCTGACGAAGACGCAGATCCTCACCCAGGTCTGGGGCTACGACCATGTCGACCCCAACCTCGTCGAAGTCCACCTCAGCTCGCTGCGCAAGAAGATGGAAGTACACGGCGATCGCCTCGTCCACACCGTCCGCGGACTCGGCTACCGGGTGGACGCGTGAGCACCGTGCCGCTGCGCACCGGATCGCTCCGCCTCCGCACCGTCGTCGCGGTGCTGGTGCTGCTCACCGTGCTGCTGGCGGCCCTGTCGGTGACGGTGCAGGCCGTCCTCGGCGAGCGCCTCCGCTCGCAGATCGAGGGGCGGCTGGCCGATCGCGCCGCCGCCGCGGCCGCACTCGTGGGCACCCTCGGCGACGACGACCTGGCCGCCCGCCTGTCGGCGCAGGGCGTCTCGGTGCGCATCACGAGCCCCGACGGCGAGGCGGTCGTCGCGGGGCCGAGCCCGGAAGAGCTGCGCCGCGGACCCGGCAGCGGTCTGCCCTCCGGCCCCGGTCCCGCGCCCGAGACTCCGGCGGCGGCGAGCGCTCCGGCTGATCCGGCGGACACCGTCACCGTCGTCTCCTCCGCCGTCACCGCCGACGACGATCTCGTCACCCTCGCCTCGACCCTCAGCGACGGCACCGAGCTGGTCCTGACGGCCGACGGGAGCTCGGTCGGAGCGACGCTCGCCTCGCTGAACGGGATCCTGCTCGGGGCCTCGGCCGCAGTCCTCCTGCTCGCGGCGGCGGCGCTGATCGTGGTCGTCCGGGCGACCCTCCGGCCCCTCGAGCGGATGACCACCGTCGCCCGCTCGATCGCCCGCGGCGACCGCGGCCGCAGGCTCCGCCCCTCGCGCCCCTCGACCGAGCTGGGCCGCACGGCGTCCGCGTTCGACGAGATGCTCGACGACCTCGAGGCCGCGGAGAGCAGCGCTCTGGCGGCCGAGCAGCGGATGCGCGCCTTCGTGTCCGACGCGGCGCACGAGCTCCGCACCCCGGTGGCCGGCATCCGAGCCGCCGCCGATGCCCTCGTGCGCGCCGACGGCTCGAGCGAGGAGCGCGAGCGGCTGGCCGTGCTCGTCGTGCAGGAATCGCTGCGTGCAGGGCGGCTGATCCAGGACATGCTGCTGATGGCGCGGCTGGACGAGGGGCTGGCCGTGCGCTGCGAGCCGGTCGACGCGTCGGCGGTCTGCGCCGCGGTGCTCGAGCGGCAGCGCCTGCGCCGACCCGGGATCGCGCTCGAGCTGCGGAGCGCGGACGCGGCGCCGCTCGTTCTGGCGGATCCCGACCGGCTCGAGCAGATCGTGGGCAACCTGGTCGAGAACGCGGGGCGCTTCGCCCGCTCGCGCATCGAGGTGTCGATCGCCGCGACATCGGGCGGAGTCGCGCTGAGCGTCGCCGACGACGGGCCGGGCGTCGCCGAGGCCGATCGCGAGCGGGTCTTCGATCGGCTGGTGCGCCTGGACGATGCCCGCAACCGCGCCGACGGCGGCGCCGGACTGGGACTGCCGATCGCCCGCGGACTCGCGCGAGCGCAGGGCGGCGACCTCGTCTGCGAGCCGCGATCCGGCAGTGCGTGCTTCCGCGTGACACTGCCGGCGTCGACTCCGGCCGCCGCTCGCTCCGCCGCTCCGTCCGCCCGCTCTGCCGCTCCGTCCGCCCACTCCGCCGCTCCGTCGTCGCGCTCTGCCGCCCGCTCCGCCGCTCCGTCCGCCCACTCCGCGAAAATCGTCGTACTCGACTCCGAGCACGACGACTTCTGAGGACTCGACGACGGGTCGCTCGCCCCACTCCGCGGAGGTCGTCGCACTCGAGCCCGAGTACGACGACTTCCGAGGACTCGACCCGAGCAGAGCCGACCAACCGGCCCGCCACTCGCCAGAAGTTGCGGTGAACGCTCGCGCTTCCCGCAACTCCTGAGGAAGCGCCGCCACCGCGCCCGAATTTCGTTGGCCATGGCAACAAATCCTGCGAGCACCGGGCAGAATGAGCGCATGACGCAACGGAGCAACTGGGCGGGCACGTACGAGTACCACGCCGCCGACATCCCCGAGCCCGAGTCGATCGAGGAGGTGCAGTCCCTGGTCCGCTCGAGCGACCGGATCCGCGCCCTCGGGACCCGCCACTCCTTCAACGCCCTGCCCGACACCCCCGGCACCCTGGTGCACCTGGGCCGGATCGCGCCCGAACCGGTCATCGACGCCGAGGCGAGCACGATCACGGTCGGCGGATCGACGCGCTACGGCATCGTCGCCTCGCACCTGCACGCGGCCGGCTACGCCCTGCACAACATGGGCTCGCTCCCGCACATCTCGGTCGCCGGTGCGATCTCGACCGGCACCCACGGGTCCGGCGACCGCAACGCCAACCTCTCCTCCGCCGTCTCGGCGCTCGAGATCGTCACCGCCGACGGCTCGCTCCGCACGATCCGCCGCGGCGAGCCCGGCTTCGAGGGCGTGGTCGTCGGACTCGGCGCCTTCGGCATCGTGACCCGCGTCACCCTCGACATCCAGCCCACCTTCGACGTGCGGCAGGACGCGTTCGTCGACCTGCCCTGGGACCGCGTGCTCGACGACTTCGACGCGATCACCTCCTCCGCCTACAGCGTCAGCCTCATGACGCACTGGTCGAGCCCGACCGTCGAGCAGCTGTGGCTGAAGACGAAGGTCGAGAAGGGGAGCGTCGCCGACGTCGACGCGACGCACCTGGGCGCGGTCGCCGCCTCCGCGAGCCTCTTCGCCGTGTCGGAGGGAGTGGACTCGAACCTGAACCCGTTCGGCGGGTCGGTCGGGCCGTGGTCCGAGCGGCTGCCGCACTTCCGCCTGGACCGCGAGCCGAGCGCGGGCGACGAGATCCAGAGCGAGTACATGGTGCCGCGCGACCGCATCCGCGAGGCGATCGTCGCACTGCGCGCCATCGGCGACCGGATCGACGAGGTGCTGCTGATCACGGAGCTGCGCACCATGGCGGGCGACGACCAGTGGCTGTCCCCGGCGTCCGGTCGCGACAGCGTCGGCATCCACTTCACGTTCGCGAAGGACCGCGCCGGAGTCGACGCCGTGCTGCCCGCCGTCGAGGGCGCGCTGCTGCCGCTGGGCGCGCGCCCGCACTGGGGCAAGCACTTCCTGGTCGGAGCGGACGAGATCGCCCCGCTCTACCCGCACCTGCCCGAGTGGCGCGCGCTGGTGGGCGAATGGGATCCCTCCGGACGCTTCGCGAGCGACTTCGTGCGCGAGCGCCTGCTGGGCTGACGCCCTTCCACGAGATGCCACTCCGGTACACGACACGCCGATGCCGGCGTACCGGAGTGGCATCTCGCGGGCTCGTCAACGGGGTGATGGCGGCGGGAGTCGGGTCGTAGCGTCGGAGGGGACGAGAGGGAGGCACCATGCCCGCACGCGACGAGATCCCGTCGACCATCGAGCGCTCCGACAAGCACGCGCAGGACCTCTGGTCGGCCGCGCACGACTCCGCCGTCGAGAGCTACGGAGAGGGCGAGCGCGCCCACCGCACCGCCTTCGCCGCGCTGAAGCACGAGTACGAGAAGGTCGGCGACCACTGGGAGCGCAAGGACGAGAAGGGTCCGTCCGACCTCGCGGGCCGCCGAGCGCGGCACCGACGGCGGCGGAGAGACGGCGGGCGGAGTCGACGCGAACGCCTCGAAGGCGCACCTGATGGACCTCGCCAAGCGCCTCAAGATCTCCGGCCGCTCCCGCATGACGAAGGACGAGCTCGTCGAGGCACTGCAGAAGGAGAACGCCCGGCAGACCCGCAAGGCCCGCTGACTCCCCTGCTGGTCGAGTGGCCGCGCAGCGGCGTATCGAGACCCGCCACCGCCCGGAGACGGGGATCTCGATACGCCCGCTCCTCGGGCTACTCGATCGGCAGACCCTGCTGGTCGAGTAGCCGCCGCCGGCGGCGTATAGAGACCCTCCCCGCCCCGTCACCGCAGCAGTACCGGCCCCGCTCCGATCGCGACGCGGAACAGCGAGTACGGATACGCGCGCAGGTCCACTCCGCCCTGGTAGTCGGCCTGGCGGTGCAGCTGGTTCGCCGTGAAGTAGAGGTGCTCGTCCGTCGCGACCGACATCGTGTCGGGCCACAGCATCCGCTCGTCGTGGACCAGCGTCTCGAGCACGCCGTCGGTGCGCCGGCGCAGGATCGCGTTGTGCTCGTAGTCGGTGGCGTAGAAGCGGCCGAGCGCGTCGGTCTCGAGTCCGTCCGATCCGCCGCCCTTGTCGCCCTCGTCGACGACCGTCGCCGAGACCTCGTCGTCGGACACCGCCCGGTCGGCGAGCGCCGCCGTCGAGACGCTCCACCAGCGCCGCGAGACGAGCGGGCAGTACCAGAGCCGCTCGCCGTCGGCCGAGATCGCGATGCCGTCGGCACCCATGGTGACGGGCTGCGGATCGCCGTCCTCGGGCCGCTTCATCAGGACGCGTCCCTCCGCCACAGCCACCATCTCGGGCGGCGTGAGCGCCTTGGTCGAGGGGTGCTCGTGCAAGCGGCGCCAGGCCGTGCCCGATTCGAGGTCGACCACGATCAGCCCGTTGGGGCCGGAGTCGGCGGAGTCGGTGATGTACGCGACCCCGCGGCGCAGATCGAAGCGCACGTCGTTGAGGTAGGTCGTCGGCAGGGCGACGTCGGGCTCGAAGACGATGACCTTCTCGACCGTGTCGGTGGCGAGGTCGACGCAGACGAGCTTCGGTCCGCCCCGCTCCGTCGGCTGGAACAGCGGACTGCCGGTGTCGAGGATCCACAGCCGGTCGGCCGGATCGACGACGATGCTCTGCACCGAGACGAGCGCGGTCTCGTCGTGGTCGCTCGCGGGGCTGTTCCACTCCTCGCTCGGGAACGGCACCGCCACTCCGTCGCGCAGCTCGACGACCGTCGCCGGCACCTCGTCGCCCCACTTCGGGAAGTTCACGAAGATCCGCCCGGTGTGCGACACGCTCACCCCGGTGGGCATCGGCCCGCTCTCGAACGCGTGCACCAGCTCGAGCTCGCCGACCGGCTCGTCGACCGGCCTGGTCTCGCGTCCGGCGTCGTGCTGTCCCCAGAAACCCATCGGATGCCCTCCTCGCGTCGGCCGCGCGGCTCGCGACCTCTGTTCGACGCTAGGCATGCGGGGCGCGGAGCGGGGGCCGCTTGACAGGTCGCGGAGGGGCGGGGCAGAGCGGGACGGGCGCGCTCAGCGCAGCGAGTCGCGCACCTCCGCGAGCCCGAGCTCGAGCTCGGCGAACGTCGTCGACAGCGGCGACAGTCCGATCCGGATGCCGTCCGGGTTCCGGAAGTCGGGGATCACGCCCCTCGCCTGCAGCTCCGGCACCAGCGCGGCCGACTTCTCGTGGTCGACGGTGACGTGCGATCCGCGGGCGGCGGGATCGCGCGGAGTCGCCACGCGGGCGCCGAGCGGCACCAGCCACTCGTCGATCAGCTCGAGCGCGTACGCCGTCATCGCCTCGGACTTGGCGCGGATCGCGGGCATCCCCACCTCGGCGATCAGCGCGATCATGTCCTGCATCGCGAGCATCCCGGTGATCGGCGGCGTGCCGCTGAGGAAGCGCCGCATCCCCTCGGCGGGACGGTAGCCGGGACCCATCTCGAACATGTCCGCGACGCCCATCCAGCCCTGGATCGGCTGCGCCAGCGACTCCTGGTGCCGCACGGCGACGTACGCCCAGGCCGGCGCTCCGGGACCCCCGTTCAGGTACTTGTAGGAGCAGCCCACGGCGAGGTCGGCGCCCCACGCGTCGAGCCGCATCGGCACGGACCCGACAGAGTGGGAGGCGTCCCACAGCACGAGCGCGCCCGCGTCGTGCGCCTGCGCGGTGATCGCCGCGGCGTCGGCGAGGAAGCCCGAGCGGTAGGCCACGTGACTGAGGAGCACGAGAGCGGTGCGGTCGCCGAGGACGGGCGCGAGCTCCTCGGGCCGCACTCCCGCGTTCGGATCGGACGCGACCCAGAGCAGCGTTGCTCCGGTCTCGGCCGCGATGCCCTCGAGCACGTAGCGGTCGGTCGGGAAGTTGTCGCTGTCGACCACGATCTCGTCGCGGCCGAGGGGCAGCTGGTGCGCGAGGGCCGCGCGGGCGAGCTTGTAGAGCAGCACGGTGGTGGAGTCGGCGACGACGGTCTGCCCGGCCGCCGCTCCCAGCGCCGCGGCACCGAGCGCGTCGCCGACGGTGAGCGGCATCTCGAGCCAGCTCTCGGACCAGCCGCGGATGAGGCGGCCGCCCCACTCCTCCTCGGCGAAGCGCTGGAGCCGCTCGATACTGGCGCGCAACGGCCGCCCGAGCGAGTTGCCGTCGAGGTAGGAGCGCACCTCGGGGGTGCGGACGAAGAGCTCGGGGTACTGCGCGAGCGGGTCCCGGGCGTCGAGGGGATGCATGCCCTCACCCTACGGTCGCGGCGCGTGCGGCTCCGGGGGTGGACGGCGCCCGCTTCTCGCGACCCACTCCTCGAAAGTCGTCGTACCTCGAGCCCCAGTACGACAACTCCTGCGGACTCGAGCACCTTCACTCTCTCGCCCCCGCTGCCGCCGCCGCCGACTCCTCGAGAATCGTCGTACTCGAGCCCCAGTACGACAACTCCTGCGGACTCGAGCACCAGCCCGCTTTCCCAGCACCCCCACGACCCTGAGAAATCAACGAGCAGACGCGGATCCGCCCTGCACCTACCGTCGATGCAGGACGACCCCCACCCTCGACCCTCCGGAGCCGCCCCATGCCCGCACCCACCATCGGCCTGCACGTCTCGCACGAGCAGCTCGACCCCCGCACCGCCCTCGACGTCGCCCGCCGCGCCGGCGAAGTCGGCTTCACCGAGGGCATGTGCTCCGACCACCTCACGCCGTGGAGCGAGCGGCAGGGCGAGTCCGGCTTCGCCTGGTCGTGGCTCGGCGCCGCGCTCGCGTCGACTCCGCTGGGCTTCGGAGTCGTCAACGCACCCGGCCAGCGCTACCACCCGGTGATCATCGCGCAGGCCGCCGCGACCCTCGAGCTCATGAATCCGGGCCGCTTCTGGGTCGCACTCGGCAGCGGTGAGGCGATGAACGAGCACGTCACCGGCGAGCGCTGGCCCGCCAAGCCCGAGCGCAACGCCCGCCTCCGCGAGTGCGTCGACATCATGCGCGCCCTGCTCGCCGGCGAGGAGGTCAGCCACCGCGGTCTCGTCACGGTCGATCGGGCCCGCGTCTGGTCGCTGCCCGCGATCCCTCCGCCGTTCGTCGGAGCCGGAGTGACGGCCGCCACCGCGGGCTGGCTCGCCGAGTGGGCCGACGGCTTCGCGACCATCTCCCAGCCCGAGGACAAGCTGCGCCGCACCATCGCCGCCTACCGCGACGCGGGCGGTCGCGGCGAGGTCATCGTGCAGGCCCAGGTCGCGTACGTGCCCTCGCAGAGCGGAGGCGCGCGCGCCGCCCGCAGACTCGCCCACGACCAGTGGCGCACCAACATCTTCGAGCCGCCGCTCTGCTGGGACCTCGACACGACCGAGCACTTCGATCTCGCCGCCGAGCGCACCACCGAGGACCAGGTCGCCGAGTCCGTGCTCTGCACCGACTCGGCCCAGGAGCTCTCGGACGCGATCGCGCTCTACGCCGACTGCGGCGCCGACCGCGTCTACCTCCACCACGTCGGCAAGGAGCAGGACGAGTTCCTCGACGCGATGGGCACCACCGTCCTCCCCGACTTCCAGGAGCGCTCCGCATGAGACTGACCGACACCAGCGACCTGTGGTGGCGCTCCGCCGTCTACTACAACCTCGACGTGAAGACCTTCATGGACTGGAACGACGACGGGGTCGGCGACCTCGAGGGCCTCGCGCACCGCATCGACTACCTCGCCGAGCTCGGCGTGAGCTGCCTCTGGCTGGCGCCGTTCTACCGTTCGCCCGGCAAGGACAACGGCTACGACATCAGCGACTTCTTCGGGGTCGACGAGCGCTACGGCCACCACGGCGACGTCGTCGAGGTGATCCGCACGGCGCACGACCGCGGCATGCGCGTGATCATCGACCTGGTCGTGAACCACACGTCCGACCAGCACCCCTGGTTCCAGGCCGCGCGCTCCTCCCCCGACAGCCCGTACCGCGACTACTACGTCTGGCGCGACGAGCCGCCGGCCGACCAGCCCGCGAACGTCTTCCCCGATGCGGAGGACGGCGTCTGGTCATTCGACGAGGAGGCCGGCCAGTACTACCTGCACAACTTCTACCGGCACCAGCCCGACCTCAAGACGGACAACCCGGCGGTGCGGGACGAGATCGCGAAGCTGGTCGGATTCTGGCTGCAGCTCGGAGTCGACGGCTTCCGCGTCGACGCGGTCCCGTTCCTGATCGAGCCCGGCGCGCACGACGAGCACGAGTGGCTCCGCCTGCTGCGCCGCTTCGTCTCGCGCCGCTCGGGCGAGGCGATGATGCTCGGCGAGGTCAACGTGAGCCGCGACCAGCAGCTCGCCTTCTTCGGCGGATCCGACGCCGACGAGCTCTCGATGCAGTTCGACTTCATCGCGAACCAGCGCCTCTACCTGGCGCTCGCCCGCGGCGACTCCGCGCCGCTGGTCGAGGCGCTCGCGAGCCGTCCCGAGATCTCGGTCGGCAGCCAGTGGGCGAACTTCGCGCGCAACCACGACGAGCTGACCCTCGACCAGCTCGAGGACTCGGAGCGCGACGAGGTCTTCGCAGCGTTCGCCCCGGACGAGTCGCAGCGGATCCACGGACGCGGCATCGTCCGCCGCCTCCCACCGATGCTGGGCGGCGATCCCCGACGCCTCCGCATGGTCTACAGCCTGCTGTTCTCGCTGCCCGGCGCCCCGGTGCTCTACTACGGCGAGGAGATCGGCATGGGCGAGAACGCGTCGGTCCCGGGCCGCAGCGCCGTGCGGACCCCGATGCAGTGGAGCTCGGCCGCGAACGGCGGCTTCTCGCGGGCCGACGCGTCGGATCTGATCGCGCCCGTCACCGGGGACGGCTTCGGCCCCGAGCACGTGAACGCCGCCGATCAGCTCAAGGCCCCGGAGTCGCTGCTCGCGCATCTGAAGGGCCTCGCGTGGCTCTACCGCCGCTCCCCCGAGATCGGCTGGGGCGAGTACACGCACCTCCCCGCCGACGAGTCGTGCGTCTTCGCGCACCGGATGTCGGCCTCGACCGGTTCGACCGTCGCGGTGCACAACTTCGCCTCGAGCCCGCGGACGGCGGCGCTGACCCTGCCCGACGTGCAGCCCGGCGCGCGCCTGGTCGACTCGCTGAGCTCGGAGGAGTACCCCGTCGGGGACGACGGCGCGGTGTCGATCCCGATCGACGGCTACGGCGGCCGCTGGTTCCGCCTGCTGTCGGACGGCTCCCGCCGCCTGGTCTGACGCGGGCGCCCGGTCGCCCGACTCCGACTGCGGCTGCGACCCCGCAGAAGTTGTCGTACTCGACGCCCAATACGACAACTTCCGCGTACTCGGGGGCGATGCTCACCGCGCCCGAACCCACCCGGCCGGCGACTCCGCAGAAGTCGTCGTACTCGACCACCCAGTACGACAACTCCTGCGGACTCGAAGGGAGTCCGGCAGCCGCGGGGTCGGGCCGCTCAGCGCACCCCTGAGAATTCGCGAGGCGTTCTCACGGCGAGCATCCCTACTGTTGCTCCGTGGATCTCGACACCCTTCTCAACATCGGCCTCGTCGTCCTCTTCGTGCTGATCGGAGGAGTGTTCGCCGGCACCGAGATGGCGATCGTCAGCCTCCGCGAGAGCCAGGTCCGCGCGATCGAGGCGCAGGGCGAGCGCGGGGCCCGCATCGCGACCCTCGTGCGGAACCCCAACACGTTCCTCTCGGCCGTGCAGATCGGCGTCACGCTGGCCGGCTTCTTCTCGTCCGCCTACGGAGCGTCGACCATCGCGCCCGACCTCGCCCCGCCGCTCGAGGCTCTGGGCCTGTCGGCCGGAGTCGCCTCCACCGTCGCCTTCATCGGCCTCACGCTGGTCATCGCCTACCTCTCGCTCGTGCTCGGCGAGCTGGTGCCCAAGCGCCTCGCGATGCAGAAGTCGGTCGCGTTCACCAAGGTCCTGGCCCCGCCGCTCAACGGTTTCGCGCGCCTGATGCGCCCCGTCATCTGGCTGCTCTCGGTCTCGACCGACGGCGTCGTGCGCCTGCTCGGCGCCGACCCGCGCGAGAAGGGCGAGAGCGTCTCGGCCGACGAGGTGCGCGACATGATCTCGAGCAACACCGAGATCCACGAGGACAGCCGCCGCCTGCTGACCGACATCTTCCGCGCCGACGACCGCCGCGTCGCCGAGGTCATGCGCCCGCGACCGGACGTGGACTTCCTCCGCGGCGAGCTCCCCCTCGAGGAGGGCTACCGCGCCGTCCTCGACCAGCCGCACTCCCGCTACCCCGTGGTGGGCGAGAACCGCGACGACGTGCTGGGCTTCGTGCACGTCCGCGACCTGATGGCCGCGTTCCCGGACGCCGCCCAGGAGGGCACCGCGAGCAGCGTCGCCGACATCACCCGGCCGATCCTCGCGGTCCCGGGATCGACGAAGGTGCTCGCAGCGCTGCGCACGATGCGGCAGGACGGCCATCAGATCGCCGTCGTCGTCGACGAGTACGGCGGGACCGACGGCATCATCACGCTCGAGGACCTGCTCGAGGAGCTGGTCGGCGAGATCTACGACGAGTACGACGGCGCCCGGCAGGAGGTCGACGCGAAGGCGGCCGAGCAGCTGCACGACCTCGACGGAGGCATGATCCTCGAGGACCTCGAGGAGATGCTCGGCGTCGAGCTGCCCGACGGCCCCTACGAGACGGTCGGCGGCTACATCCTCGACCGCATCGGCCGAGTGGCCGTGGTGGGCGACTCGATCGTCATCGGCGAGCACCTCCTCCGCGTCGCCGAGACGGATCGCTACCGCATCTCGCGCGTGACGCTCACCCCGCAGCCGGCCTCGTCGACCTCCGCGGACCCGGCCGAGCCGAGCGCGTAGCCCCCGCGTCCCGCGGCGACCGAGTCGCAGCGGCCGAGCCGCGCGCCCCCGCGCCCTTCTCCGGCAGCCGCGTCCCGACCCCTCACGGCAGCCGCGTCTCGACCCACCGCGTCGCCGGGAGCCCGCGCACCCCCGGACGCGCGAGCCAGAGCCCGCCCGCGAACGGGTGCGCCGCCCGCTCGTCGGCCGACAGGTCGCGCGACGCCGAGCTCACGACCGCCACGTCGAGCCCCTCGCCCGCGAAGGCGATGCTCGAGGAGTGCGGCGCGTCGACCTCGATGCCCTCACCCTCGACGAGGCGCCCCTCGGAGTCGTAGACCCGCACCCCGGAGCCGCCCCAGATCGCGACCCAGAGGCGCCCGTCGGCGTCGACGGTCATCCCGTCGGCGAAGACGCCCTCCTCGAGCTCGACGAACGTCTCGCGCGCGCCGTGCGACCCGTCGGAGTAGGGGCGGCGGAAGATCACGCCGGACTCGGTGTCGATCGAGTACATCACCGCGCCGTCCGGCGACCAGCCGAGCCCGTTCGAGAGCCGCAGGTCGTGGTCGAGGACGGTGACGGATCCGTCGTGCTCGAGGCGCAGCAGCACGTCGTCGCCGACGGACTCGCCGAGGGTCAGGGAGCCGACGACGAGCCGGCCCTGCGGGTCGATCGAGCCGTCGTTGAAGCGGTGCCCCTCGGGCAGCAGCTCGGAGCCGCGCGTGAGCGACCCGTCGACCTCGAGGATCGCGAGGCGGCGGGTCAGCGCGACGAGCACGCGCCCGTCGCCCAGCGGCAGCGCGCAGCCCACCTGCTCGCCGACGTCCGAGCGCGAGACGGCGCCCAGCCCCTCGGCCCCGAGCGGCGCCGACAGCACCGCTCCGGACTCGATGTCGACCCAGGTGAGGCGGCCGGTGGAGGCGTCCCAGACGGGGCCTTCGCTGAGGACGTAGGAGGGGGTGCCCGCGGGCGTCGCGACGATCATGGACTCAACCTAGCCAAGCCGCCCCGGCACGGGCTCCGGGGTGGACGAGCCGGTGGAGAAGCGTGCCGACCCACGAGTGGGGAGGAGCGCCGCCTCCCGAAACGCACTGTTCTACACCCGCGCGGCACCACTCCGATAGCCCGGCGATACGAATCCGCCGCAGGGCTATCGTCTGATCTCGCCGCGACCGGATGAGGGCTGCACCGAGCGAACCGGGGCGACAGGAAGGCGTTCGCCATGTCGACCACCGACACCCCTCGGGGCCCCGTCCGGAGCCTCGTCCCCGCCCGGATCGACCGGCTCCCGTGGACCCGGTTCCACTGGTCGATCGTCGTCGGACTCGGATTCTCCTGGGTCCTCGACGGACTCGAGATCCAGATCGTCGCGAGCGCCGGCTTCGCGAGAGAGTTCGACCTCTCGGCCGCCCAGGTCGGCGTGCTCGGCACGGTCTACCTCGTCGGCCAGATCGCGGGCGCCCTGATCTTCGGCCGACTGAGCGACAAGCTGGGCCGCCGCAAGCTCTTCATCCTGACCCTGGTGATCTACCTCCTCGCCAGCGGCATCGCGGGACTCTCGCCGAACTACGCGTTCCTGGCCGTGTTCCGCTTCTTCGCGGGCATGGGCATCGGCGGCGAGTACGCGGCGATCAACTCCGCGATCGACGAGCTGATCCCCTCCAAGTACCGCGGACGCGTCGACATCGCGATCAACGGCACCTACTGGGGCGGCGCCGCGCTGGGCTCCGCCGCCAACCTCTTCTTCCTCAACGACGAGATCTTCGCCGAGAACATCGGCTGGCGGCTCGGCTTCTTCCTCGGCCCGATCCTGGGCCTCGCGATCATCTACCTCCGCCGGCACATCCCCGAGAGCCCCCGCTGGCTGATGACGCACGGCCGCGAGGAGGAGGCGGAGCGCACCGTCGACGAGATCGAGCGGCGCGTGGAGAAGGAGGGGGGCGTGCTCGAGCCGGTCGATGACGCGAAGGCCATCACGGTGAAGGCCACCGAGAGCATCCCGTTCCGCACGATCGCGCGGGTCCTCATCCGGCAGTATCCGAAGCGGACGCTGGTGGGCGCGACCATGATGGTCACGCAGTCCTTCCTGTACAACGCCATCTTCTTCACCTACGCACTGGTGCTCGAGAACTTCTACGACGTGGAGCAGAGCGCCGTCTCGTACTTCTTCTTCCCGTTCGCGATCGGCAACCTGATCGGCCCGCTGGTGCTGGGCCACCTGTTCGACGTGTGGGGCCGCCGCAAGATGATCTTCCTCACCTACGGCGTCTCGGGAGCGGTCCTCGCCCTGTCGGCCGTGCTGTTCAGCATGGACGTGCTCACCGCGACGACGCAGACGATCCTCTGGTGCGTGTCCTTCTTCTTCGCCTCCGCGGGCGCTTCGAGCGCCTACCTCACCGTCAGCGAGATCTTCCCGCTGGAGCTGCGCAGCCAGGCCATCTCGTACTTCTTCACCCTCGGCCAGATCGCCGGCGCGATCGCTCCCACCCTGTACGGCGTGCTGATCGGCGACGGCAGCGACCGCGGTCCGCTCACCGTCGGCTACTTCGTCGGGGCCGGGGTGATGATCGTGGGCGGCGTCGTGGCGCTGATCTTCGGGGTCGACGCCGAGCGCCGCAGCCTCGAGAGCATCACGGAGCCGCTCTCGACGGTCCGCGACGGGGACTGACCGCGCAGAACGTCGGTCGGGAGTGCTGCTCAGCCACGATCGTGGCCGACGGGCGCTCCTGGCCGACGTTCTGCAGACCACCGACGCCGAGTGGCACCCGGCGCTCCTCGGCCGAGCCCGATCTCCTCGCCCAGCGGCCACCGTCGGGCACTTCCCGCTGCTCTGAGCCGCTCAGAGCAGCAGATCGTGTCCAACGGGGAGCCGCTGCGGTCCGATCCGTCGCGAACGGCAGCCGCCGGACCACTCCCTCGGCCGACGTTCCCCGGGTCAGAGCGCCGCGGGCGGGACCGGCGGCGGATCCGGGATCTCGTCCACCGCCGACCGCGGCCAGATGACGGTGGGCATCCGCTGCCGCTCGGTCAGTGCGAGCGCCTCGCGCGCATGGGCGAGCACGTGCGCGCTGAACCCCGCATCGACGGCGCCCGGCGGATCGAACGCGTCGAGGAGGTCGCGGAGCACGCGCTCCGGAGGGACGGGAAGCTGTTCGGGTTCGTTCACGTCGACCACTGCCGATCCGGTGGTGGGTCTCGCGCCGGGGTCCAGGGCACGCCGCGAGTGGAGAGAGGGTCGACGCCGCGGCGCCGGATCGAGCGGGGACTCCCGTCCCTGCCGTCGCACCGGATGCGGACTCGACATGGTCGTCGTCGGCACCCTGTCATCCATCGTGCAAGGCTGCCGCTCAGCGCCCCTTCCTGGGAGTGGGTTGACAGCGCTCCAGCGGTCCTCGGTCAGCGCAGTCCGTCGAGCACCGCCTCGAGCTCGTCGACCGCGAAGTCGATCTCGTCCTCGGTGACGACCAGCGGAGGAGCGAGGCGGATCGTGGATCCGTGCGTGTCCTTGGCCAGCACACCGCGCGCCATCAGCGCCTCGCAGACGGCCCGGCCCGTGGCGAGCGCGGGGTCGATGTCGATGCCCGCCCAGAGTCCGGCTCCGCGCACGGCGACGACGCCGCGGCCGATCAGGGCGGTGAGCCGCGCGTGCAGCTGTGCGCCGCGGGCGACGGCGAGCGCCTGGTACTCGCCGGTGGCGAGCATCTCGACGACCGCGAGGCCCACGGCGGCGGCGAGCGGGTTGCCTCCGAAGGTCGAGCCGTGCTGACCGGGCTGCAGCACTCCGAGCACGTCGGCGTTCGCGACCACGGCCGAGACCGGCACGATGCCGCCGCCGAGGGCCTTGCCCAGCAGGTACACGTCGGGGACGACTCCGACCAGATCGCAGGCGAAGGTCGCACCGGTACGGCCCAGTCCCGACTGGATCTCGTCGGCGATGAAGAGCACGTTCCGGCGAGCGGTGATCTCGCGGACGGCGGGCAGGTAGTCGGCCGGGGGCACGACGATGCCGGCCTCGCCCTGGATCGGCTCGATCAGCACGGCGACGGTGTCCTCGTCGATCGCCGCCTCCAGCGCCGCCGCGTCGCCGAACGGCACCGTGCGGAACCCCGGAGTGAACGGAGCGAAGCCGTCGCGCGCCTCCGCGTCGTCGCTGAACGAGATGATCGTGGTCGTGCGCCCGTGGAAGTTGCCCGCGGCGACGATGATGTTCGCGCGTCCCGGCGTCACGCCCTTCACCCGGTAGCCCCAGGCGCGCGCGACCTTGATGCCCGACTCCACGGCCTCGGCGCCCGTGTTCATCGGCAGGACCATGTCCTTGCCGGCGAGCGCCGCGAGCGCGGTGACGAACGGGCCGAGCCGGTCGTTGTGGAACGCGCGACTGGTGAGCGTGACGCGGTCGAGCTGGTCGCGGGCCGCGGCCAGCAGCACCGGGTGCGAGTGGCCGAAGTTGACGGCGGAGTAGGCGGCCAGGCAGTCGAGGTAGCGGCGCCCCTCGACGTCGGTGATCCAGGCGCCCTCGCCCGTCGCGGCGACGACGGGCAGCGGGTGGTAGTTGTGCGCGGCGTGCGCCTCCTCCTCGGCGATCAGGGCGGCGGAGGCGGTGGTCGTGGCCAGGATGCTCATGTCGGTCCTCTCGTGATCGGGGGTCAGCGGCGCAGCTCGAGGGTGCAGCACTTCACGCCGCCGCCGCCGAGCAGCAGCTCGGACAGGTCGACGCCGATCGGCTCGTAGCCGCGCTCGCGCAGCTGGCGCTCGAAGCCCACGGCGCGCGAGGCGATGACGACGTGCAGTCCGTCCGAGAAGGAGTTGAGCCCGAGGACGGAGGCGTCCTCCTCCGACACCAGGATCGCGTCGGGGTAGAGCTCCTGCAGCACGCGGTTGCCCTCGTCGCTGAACGCGCTGGGCAGGTAGGCGATGTTCTGGTCGTCGAGCACGGCGATCGCCGTGTCGAGGTGGTAGAACGACGGGTTCACGAGCTCGAGGGTCACGACCTCGCGGCCGAAGACGCGGGCCACCTCGGCGTGCGAGTCCGAGGCGGAGCGGAAGCCGGTGCCCGCGAGGATCCGCTCGCCGACGAGGAGGAAGTCGCCCTCGCCCTCGTTCACCTCCTCGGGGACGCGCACGTCGAAGCCGGCGCCGCGGAACCAGTCCATGTACGCCGGACCCTCGGGCTGCCGCTCCGGGTAGGTGAAGGAGGCGCCGTAGGCGATGCCGTCGATGACGAAGCCGCCGTTCGCGGCGTAGACCATGTCGGGCAGGCCCGGCTCGGGGTCGATCAGCTGCACGTCGAAGCCGAGGCCGACGTAGGTGTCGTAGAGGGTCTGCCACTGGCGCACGGCCAGCGCGGTGTCGGTCGGGACCTGCGGATCCATCCACGGGTTGATCCGGTACACGACGGTGAAGTGCTCGGGTCGGCACATCAGGATCGTCTTGGCGACGGGGGTGCGGGTCGGGGCGGCGGAAAGCACAGCGGTGTCGGTCATTCGAGTCCTCCTGCGAAAGGCTGCGGATGAGCGGACCGGGTCCAGTGGCGCCGGATCCCGCGGAAGATCATCACGGGGTGGCGCACGCTCCCGCCCAGTCTCGCACGCGCGGATCCTGCGATTTCCACCGCTCGGCGCAGGGATCCGCTGAGAACGCGCGCCTTGACGCTCGATCCGTGCGGAGTGCGCGACGGCGGCGTCTCCCCCGGCCCTCCTCCGCCGACGTCCTCGCCCGACGTCGTACCCACCGTTCGGGGAACCCGCGCGACCCCCGCCCCCGTGAGCCGTCCTCGGCCCGCAGCTAGCATGCAGACACCGTGTCCGCCGCGGCCCGCCGCGAATCCTCTCGAAAGATCTGCCGTGCCCACACGCCGCCGTCGCGCGCCGCGCCTCGTCCCCCTCAGCTCCGTCGGTCTCGCCGCCGTGCTGCTCGCCGGTCTCGCCACCGGCCCTGCAGCGAGCGCCGCTCCGCTCCCTCCGCTGGGATCGGCGACGTCCGCCGAGACCGCTCCGTCAGCGGCCCCCGCACCCTCCGCCGCGTCCGCTGACCCCGTCGCCGTGGCCGCTGAGGGCGACATCGTGGTGACGGGCACCCTCGCCCTGTCGGGCGTCGACGAGGCGCACCCGGCACCGGAGGGCGACGCGTACACAGTGCGCGTCACGAACGAGGACCTCGAGACCGTCAGCGAGACGGTCACCGGAGCGGCCTTCAGCGTGCCCCTCCCCGCCGGCGGCCCGTACCACCTGCAGGCGTCGGTGACCGGCAGCACGACCTGGTACCCCACCTGGTACGGCGACACCCCGAGCCCCGAGGACGCCGACCCGATCAGCGCCAGCGCCGAGATCGTCGTCACCCTGCCGCGCACCGCCTCCGTCGCGGGGACAGTCGGCACCCCCGACAGCAGCTACCTCGAGGGCGTCGCCGACTACACGGTCCAGGCCTGGTGGATCGACCCGGCGAGCAGCGAGCGGCCCCGCCTCCTCGGCGAGACGGCGACCTCGGGCGCCGCGCTCAGCACCTCGGACTGGTCGTTCAGCGGTGCCGCGGCGCTGCCGGTCGGCTCGTACAAGTTCCGCGTCACGCAGCCCGGCTACCCGGACTTCGACGACCAGTACTACTTCGACAGGTCGAGGCTCAAGGACGCGCGGGTCGTCCCGCTGACGACCGCTGGTCGCACCGGCATCGACTTCACCATGCGCGACTTCGGGTCCGCCACCGACCGCATCGCGGGCGACGACCGGTACGGCACCTCGGCGAAGACCACGCAGCTGGCCTTCCCCGGGACGGTCCCGGTGCTCTACGTCGCGAGCGGTGCGAACTGGCCGGACGCCCTCACCGCCGGTCCGGCGGCCTCGTTCCAGGGCGGAGCGCTGCTGCTCACCGATCCCGGGCAGCTGTTCCCCGTCACCGCCGCCGAGATCCAGCGGCTCCAGCCCGAGGAGATCATCGTGGTGGGCGGCGCTCCCTCCGTCAGCGAGGACGTCCTCCGCGCGATCGACGCGCTGTCGCCGACGGACACCGTCCGGCGCATCGGCGGACTGGACCGCTACGAGACGAGCCGCATGATCGTCGAGGACGCGTTCCCCGCCGGCGCGTACCGCGAGGTGTTCCTGCCCACCGGGCTCAACTTCCCCGACGCCCTCTCCGTCGCACCCATCGCCGGGCGCGAGGGCCAGCCGGTCATCCTCGTGGACGGGGCGCAGAACGCCCTCGATGCGCCGACCCGTGCGGCGATCGACCGTCTGGACGCGGACCTGGGCCAGCTGGTCGGCGGCACCCCGTCCATCTCGGCGGGCATCGAGGCCGATCTCGTCGCCTCCGGCCTCGTCGGCGACGTCGACCGGATCGCCGGAGTGAACCGCGACGCCACGAGCCGCCTCCTCAACGCCGCGTACCCGCCGTTCGAGCTCCAGGACCGCGCGTTCCTCGCCCGGGCCGACTCGTTCGCCGACGCCCTCTCGATCGGCCCGACGGCCGCCGCCCTGGGCGCCCCGCTCTACCTCGGCTACCGGGACTGCGTCCCGTACGACACCCGGGTCGAGCTGCAGGCGCACGAGCTCGACTACGTGACGCTGCTCGGCGGACTGCCCACGTTCCAGGCGTCGGTCGACTCGCTCACGACCTGCCGCTAGAACGGTCGGGACGCCCCGTCGCCTCGCGCATCTGCGGAGCGACGGGGCGCCTGCAGAAGACCGCGCCCGCGGCCACGAGCCCCGGCGCGACCGCGGGATTCCACTCGACCGCCGCCGATCTGCCCCCTGACAGGGGGCGTCGCCCCCGCACCGCCCCGTTAGATTCAGAAGACCTCGTGTCCGCCGCGGTCCGCCGCGACCATCGGAAAGACTCCCGTGACTCCTCGCCGCCGTCGGCCCTCCGCGCGTCTGCTCGCGCTCACCCTCTCCACCGTCGGCGCCGTCGCGCTGACCGGACTCGTCGCCTCGCCCGCGCACGCCGCTCCGGCGCCGGTGGTCGGCTCGATCACCTCCCCGGCCTCGGTGCCCGGCTCGCACACGTACACGGTGCAGGCCTGGACCCTGGCGGGCGACGTCGCCGAGGCGAAGCTGGTCGCCTCGACGGTCACGACCCTCGCGAGCGGAGCCACGGGCGGCTACACCCTTCCCGCCCTGCCCGACGGCTCCTACGTCGTCCGCGTCCTCGAGACACCCTTGCAGGGCGCCGTCCCGACCGTCGGCGACCTCTTCTGGCAGGACACCGACTGGGTGGGCTCCTCGACCCGCGTGGACGTCGCCGGCACGACCGTCACGGGCATCGACTTCGCGCCGGACCCGTACTTCTTCTCCACCACCCGCGTCGAGGGCAGCGATCGCTACGCCACCTCAGTCGCCTCCACGCAGTCCTTCGAGCCCGGGGTGCCCGTGCTCTACATCGCCAGCGGCGCGGGATGGGCGGACGCCCTGAGCGCCGCCCCCGCCGCCTCCGTGCAGGACGGAGCGCTCCTGCTCACCGACCCGAACGCGCTCTTCGCGAGCACCTCCGCCGAGATCACGCGGCTCGCTCCGAAGAAGACCGTCGTCGTCGGCAGCGACGCGACCGTGTCCGCAGCCGTCTACCAGCAGATCGACGCACTCGTCGCCGGCCCGATCACCCGCATCGGCGGGACGGACCGCTACGACACGTCACGGAGGATCGTGGCGGACGCGTTCGGAGCCGGCTCGGCCGACGAGCTGTTCCTCGCCACCGGCGGCAGCTTCCCCGACGCCCTGTCCGTCGCCCCGGTCGCGGGCCGGAGGGGCCAGGCCGTCCTGCTGGTCGACGGCGCCGAGCCCGACGTCGACGACGCCACCCGCTCCGCCATCACCCGCCTCGACCCCGAGAGCGCGGTGATCCTCGGCCAGGCGCCGTCCGTCTCGGCGGGGATCGAGGCCGACGTGGACGCCCTGGTCGGCGACACCACCCGCATCGGCGGCGCCAGCCGGTACGCCACGAGCCGGCTGATCAACGAGGCCTATCCGGCCCAGGGCCTCAGCGCCACGACGTACCTCGCCTCGGGCGAGGGCGCCGCGGACGCCCTGTCCGGAGCGGCCGTCGCCGCCGCACAGGGGGCGCCGCTCTCGCTCGCCCGTCCCGACTGCGTGCCCGCCGAGACGATCGACTCGCTCAAGCGCCAGCACCTCGACACCGCCGTCGTGCTCGGGAGCGAGCTGACCCTGTCGATCGGAGTCACCCGCTTCACGGCCTGCTGACACCTCCTCGCGGCTGCGGCCCGCGGATCGCGTGACGGCGCGACCGCGGGCCGCTACTGTCGGAGTGCCAACGTAGGACATTCATTCCGGAGACCCCCATGAGCACTGCCACCGCACGCCCCCTCCTCGTCGGGATCGAGACCGGAGGCACCAAGGTCGTCGCCGCCGTCGCCGCCCTCGACGAACCGGAGCGGCTGCTCGCGACGACCACGCTGCCCACCCGCGGCCCCGTCGAGACCCTCGCCGACATCGCGGCGTTCGTCCGCGGGCACGGCGTCGAGGGCTCCGTCTCGGCGATCGGCGTCGCCTCGTTCGGGCCGCTCGACGTCGACCCCGGCTCACCCTCCTACGGCCACCTCACCTCGACGCCCAAGATCGGCTGGGAGGGCGTCGACGTCCTCGGTCCGTTGGGCGAGGCCGCGCCCGGCGCCCGCACCGCCCTGGTCACCGACGTCAACGGCGCCGCCCTCGGCGAGGCGCGCTGGGGCGCCGCCGCCGGGGAGCCCGACTTCGTCTACGTCACCGTCGGCACCGGAGTGGGCGGTGGCCTGCTCGCCGGCGGCCGCCTCCTCGCCGGCAGCGGCTGGCCCGAGATCGCGCACCTCCTCCCCCGCCGCCATCCCGAGGACACCTTCGCCGGCACCTGCCCGTTCCACGGCGACTGCCTCGAGGGCCTCGTCGCCGGGCCCGCGATCTCGGCGCGCTGGGGCGTCGACGGCTCGAGCCTGGGGCCCGAGGACGCGGCGGCGAACCTCCGCTTCAGCTCGTTCTACCTCGCCCAGCTCGTCACGACGCTCGCGTACGTCGCCGGAGTGCGCCTGGCGATCCTCGGCGGCGGGGTGTCAAAGACGCCCGGACTGCTCGAGGCGGTCGAGGCCGAGGTGCAGCGGTTGATGGGCGCGCCGGGAGCGACGGGCACGTCGGCGGGGCGCATCCGCATCGTGCGTCCGGGCCTGGGCGACGAGTCGGGCGTGCGCGGCGCGCTGTCGCTCGCGCAGTCCCTGGTCTGAGCCTGCGGGTCAGCCGAGCAGCTCGGCGACCAGGCGCTCCACGCGACCGCGGATGTCGTCGCGGATCGGGCGCACCTGCTCGAGCGGCAGACCGGCCGGATCGGCGAGCTCCCAGTCCTCGTAGCGCTTGCCGGGGAAGATCGGGCAGACGTCGCCGCAGCCCATGGTGATCACGACGTCCGACACGCGCACCTGCTCGGTCGTCATCTGCTGGGGCACCTCCTGCGAGATGTCGATGCCCTCCTCCGCCATCGCGGCGACCGCGACGGGGTTGATGCTCGCACCCGGCTCCGAGCCGCCGGAGCGGACCTGGACCCGGCCGCCGGACAGGCTCGTCAGATAGCCGGCGGCCATCTGCGAGCGGCCGGCGTTGTGGATGCAGACGAACAGGACGGCGGGGGCGTCGCTCATGGGGGGGCTCCTCGGAGTGGGGATGGGGATCGGCCTGACGAGTATGACGGCGGACGGTGAACACGGGGAGACCTGCGGCGGCGCTACCCTCCTGTCCATGACTGGACACGAGAGCCGACCGCAGCCGGGAGCGGGCCGCGACGAGACGCCGGAGGAGCGCTCCGATCGCAACTGGAACGAGATCCTGCAGGAGCTGCGCGTCGTGCAGACCGGCACGCAGATCCTCGGCGGCTTCCTGCTCACCCTCTGCTTCCAGCAGCGCTTCACCGAGCTCGCCGCCCCGGATGTCGCGCTCTACCTGGTGCTCGTGTTCCTCGCCGCGTCGGTGACCGTGCTGGCGCTGGCCCCGGTCACCGTGCACCGCCTGCTGTTCGCACGCGGACGCAAGGCGGAGCTGGTGCGCTTCGGCAACCGCATCGTCCTGACCTGCCTCGCTGCCGGCTCCCTCCTCTTCGTGGGAGTCGTGACGTTCGTGTTCGACTTCGTCCTCACCCAGGCGGCGGGGCTCGTGGCGGGCGGCGCGGTCCTGCTGATCATCGCGCTGGTGTGGGTGACCGCGCCCGTGATCCTGCGGCGGAGCTGAGGGCGCACGGCGCTCCTGCGCCCGACGCGGTCGCGCGAGGATGCCAGGCGGGAGCGGACGGAGTCAACCGGCTGCAGGCCTCGCGCGGCGCTCCCTAGCGTGGTGACGTCGGCGCATCCCGCGCCGCGCGCGAGAGGAGATCGGGCATGAGCGGCATCGACGGACCCCAGGACAACCCGCAGAACCACGACACGGTGAGCGACGCCGGAGTGGACAAGCCCTCGCAGGCCGAGGGCGACGACGCGCAGGTCAGCGACGCCGAGAGCACCGCCGAGGACGTCACGACCGCGGTCGACGACGACGACCTCGACGCGGGCGTCAGCGAGCCGACGGACTGAGCGTGATCCCCGCGCTGAGCGCCCTGGACAGCACCGCGGCGGTCCTCTCGGACGGCTACCTGTTCGGGACGAGGCGCTTCGCGCAGGTCGAAGGCGACGCCTTCCGCACCCGGATCCTCGGGCGGCCCGTCGTGGTCGCCCGGGGGATCGAGGCCGCGCGCTTCTTCTACGAGGGCGGTCGCTTCGACCGGGCGGGCGCCCTGCCCGGCTCGGTGCTGCACCTTCTGCAGGACGAGGGCAGCGTGCAGACCCTCGAGGACGAGCGGCACCGGCGCCGCAAGAAGCTCTTCCTCTCGCTGATCGAGGCGCCGGAGGAGCGCTCGCGGCTCGTCGACGCCTTCGCGGTCGAGTGGCAGCGGGCCGCCGCGCGCTTCGCGGGCGCTCCGGTGCCGCTGCAGGACATGGCGGCCGAGGTGCTCGGACGCGCGGTCCTCGTCTGGGCCGGTGTCGCGCTCCCCGATCGGGAGGCGCAGCAGCGGTCGGACGAGCTGCGCAGCATGGTCGACAACGCGGGCCGCTTCGGACCGCCGAACTGGGCGGCTCGGCTGCGGCGCCGGCGCACCGAGAGCTGGGCACGCGGCCTGCTCGAGGCGAGCCGGGCGGCGGGACTGCCGCCCGAGGACGGCGCGGCGTCGATCGTCGACCGGATCGCGCATGCCGAGGAGGACGGCGCCCCGCTGCCGATCGAGGTCGCCGCCGTGGAGCTGCTCAACCTGCTTCGGCCGACGGTGGCGGTAGGGCGCTTCGTCGTCTTCGCCGCGCTGGCGCTGCACGAGCACCCCGAGTGGCGCGAGCGTTTCGTGCACCCGGAGGAGCGCGCGGCCTTCGCGAACGAGGTGCGCCGGTTCCACCCCTTCTTCCCGATGGTCGGCGGACGGGCCCGCGGCGGTCTGGAGTTCCAGGGCGAGACCCTGCCCGACCGGCAGTGGTTCCTGCTCGACCTGTACGCGACCGACCACGCGACCGCGCACTGGGACGCGCCGGAGACCTTCGATCCCGAGCGCTTCCTCGCCCCCGTCGACCGCAACGGCTTCATCGCGCAGGGCGGCGGCCACTACGGCGACGGCCACCGCTGCCCCGGCGAGCCCGCGACCGTCGACCTGCTGGCCGAGGCGCTGGAACTGCTCGCGACCGGGCACCCGTACGACGTGATGCCCGGGCAGGACTTCTCGATCAGCCTCCGCTCGTTCCCGACGGAGCCGGCGGACGGCTTCGTGGTGACGTTCCGGGCCTGACGTCCTCCCCAGGGGCGCGGGACGGAGCGTCTCCACCGATCGCGTCACTCCGGATCCGCGCCGGCCAGCGCCGGGGCATCCTCGCGGCATGCAGGTGTCGAGTCAGTCCCCGTCGTCGAGAGCGTCCAGGTCGCGGAGCGCGTCCCGGGCGCGCGAGAGCCGCGCCTCCTCGGGCTCGTCCCACCAGGCGGGGCCCCGCTCCCCGAGCCCGTGCTTGGCGAGCCCGGTGCGGGTGCGGGCGGCGGCCACCGCGTCCTCGTCCCCGGCGCGCTTCGCCGACCGGGTGCCCGATCGGCCTCGGCCGAGGTGGGAGGTCAGGGCGGCGACGAGCTCCTCGGGGAGGATCGGGTCGGTGCGGCGCCAGCGGCGGCCGTTCACGACGAGCCAGCGCTCCGCGTCCTGCCGGGCGGCGGCCTGCTCGACGTCTTGCTCGACGGCGTCCTGCTCGTCGGCGTCCTGCTCGTCGTGCTGGTCAGCCACGCCCGTTGATCCGATCGCCGGTGCTCGTCAGGTCGACGGATTCGGGCAGCCGCAGCGCCTCGATCACGCCGCGATCGGCGAGCGCGAGGATCCGGGCGACGAAGCTCCTCCGAGCCGCCGATCAGCGTCGAGTCGAAGTCGATCTCGCTCGCGAGGTACCAGGCGCGGTCGTCCGGCCAGAGTGCGATCGGCGTCTGGAGGACTCTGCCGTCGGCGGTCGCGAGTCCTGCGTCGAGAGCCCAGGCCGGGTCGACGAGCGCTCGGACGTCGAGGTCGACCAGGAGCGACTCCCGCTGAGGCAGCGCGATGCTCTCGAGTCGCGACGTCACCCGACGTCCGCTTCCCGAGACCCGGGCGGCCCCGCTCCGATCCTCCGGAACGTCACGGGATCCGAGAACGATCGTGCTGATCACGCCCGTCCCCTCCCAGAACGCCGCCGAGCACCGCTCGCGAGTCGTGGTGGCGCCGGCGAGGACATCGGCGATCGCCGCCAGCTCGTCGAGGTCGAGCTCCCCGAGCCGCGGGGCGCCGAGCGTCCGGTCGTGGCGCGAGAGGTCCTCCCACTGCGCGAGCGGATGCAGCACCGTCCCGGCGCGCTCCGCGACATCGCGCCACCTGAGCCGCTCCCCCGCGTCATCGGAGGCGGGATGCAGGATCCGCACGGCGGCCTCGAACAGAGGCGGAACGATGCCCTCGAACGTGGCGAAGGGGCCCAGCGCGTCGAGCACCCAGCGGCCCCGCTCCGGGTCGGTCTCGGCGTGGAGGGCGCTCATCCGGTCAGGCTAGCGGCGCGAGACGAGTCCGGACAGGGCTGCGAAGGCGCGCTGGGGGCCGGTCGTCCCCGTGAGCTCCGCCGAGAGGGCGGCGAGCCGCTCCCGTCCCGGGTGGTCGGCGGCGAGCAGCCGCCGGGCCGCCGCGGCGATCGCCCCGGATCCGGCGCTGTTCGGGTCGAGCACCTCGGCGACTCCCGCGTCCTCGAGCGCCGCCGCGCCGGCGAACTGATCGGTCGAGAAGGGCAGCACCACGAGCGGCACGCCGGCGGTCATCGACTCGGTGACGCTGTTGTTGCCGCCGTGGGTGATCGCGAGAGCCGCGCGGCCCAGCAGCGTGACCTGCGGGAGGAACCCGCGCACCAGCCAGGTCGGGGGCAGCTCGCCCAGCGCAGAGCGGTCCGTCGCTCCGGAGGCGAGCGCGACGCGCACCGGCCGGCCGTCGACCGAGACGTCCGCGAGCGCCGCCGCGACGCGCGCGAGCACGTCGTCGCGCACCGAGAGGAAGCTGCCGAAGCTCACGTAGACGACCGGGTCGTCCGAGGCGGCGAGCCACTCCTCGACCTCGTCGTCGACCGGCTCGGAGCGGACGGCCGAGCCGAGGAAGGCGTGCGGAGGCAGCTGGGCGGTGCGCGCGGGGTCGTGCAGGCCGCCCGGGTAGTTCAGCAGCAGCACGTCGCCGGACTCGGCGAAGGCGTCCTGACTCGACGGGGCGGAGAGGTCCAGCGAGGCGAGGGCGGCGTTCCACTCGGCGGTGAACGCGTCGCGGACCTCGTCGCACAGGGCGCGCAGGGCGGCGAGCCCGTCCGGGTCGGGAGCGAAGGCGTCGGGCCAGACGGGCGGGAACCCGTAGACCTCGCCGGGCACCGTGAGGGCGGTCGGATGCCCGAGCACCACGTCGCCGTAGGGCACGCCGAGCGCGCGCAGCGCCACCCGGGCGGTGAAGGCGAGGTGGTCGACGACGATCGCGTCGGGCTGCACCTCGTCGAGGATCTCGCGCAGCCGCGCGGCGACACCCGCCGGATCCCACAGCAGATCGGTCAGCCGCTCCCGCGCCTGGTAGGCGAGGGTCGGCACCATGCCGCGCCGGGTGGCGTCGAAGAACCCGCGGAGCGAGGCGCCCTCGTCCGGAGCCTGCTCCTCGGCGCGGATCGTGCCGGGGTTCGAGCCCCGGCCCAGTCGCAGCGCGACGTGGTCGAAGCCGAAGTCGTCCACGATCGACCGGGTCGCGTCCCCCGTCGCCACGACCACCCGCTCCCCGGCGTCGCGCCAGGCGGTGCCGAGGGTCGCGAGCGGGAGCAGGTGGGAGGCGTAGTCCGGACTCACGATCAGCAGGGTCACGACGCCCCCCAGCACGAGATCCGAGCGCAGCGGCCGCTCCTGGTCGGCCGTCGCGTGCGCGTAGACGCCCGAGAGGGCACGCGCCATGGCCTCGATCGTGTACCGCTCGGCGACCATCGCGCGGCCGCGCTCGGAGGCGTCCTCGGCCAGCGGACCGCCCGCCAGATCGAGGGCGTCCGCGGCGGCACGGCCCAGTGCGGCGCAGTCGGCGGTGTCGATCAGGAAGCCGGTGACGCCGTCCTCGACGTAGGTGACCGGACCGCCGGTCGCGGGAGCGACGACGACGAGGCCCGCGGCGAGCGCCTCGAGCAGGGCGATGCCGAACTCCTCCTTCACACTGGCGCAGACGTACGCGCCTCCCGGGGCGGCGAGACCCGGCCTGCCGTGCCGGACCGCGCCCAGCCACCGGGCGACCGTGCCGTTGGGCCGGTGACCGGCGAGCAGGAGACCCGCCGAGGAGCCGCCCGCGGCGCCGATGCGGTCGAGCTGCTCGCGCTCGTCCGGGCTGGGGTGGGCGAGATCGCCGCCCACCAGCACGAGGTTGGCGCGCCGGCGCAGCGACGGATCGCCGGCCCACGCCTCGGCCAGGGCGGCCATGCCCTTGACCCGGTGCAGGCGACCGACGCTGAGCAGCAGGGGCAGGCCGCGCCGCTCCTCCGGGAGCTCGCGGAGGAGCTCGTCGAGGGCCGAGAGGTCGTCGCCCGCGTCGAGCGCGACGGGCTCGCCCGCGGCGGCACTCCGCGCGGCCCGCTCGCCCCGCTCGACCAGGCGCACGTCGATCCCCTCGGGGACGATCGTGTGCCGCTCCGGGTGCGCGGTGATGTCGATGCCGATCAGCTCGCGCATGCTCCGCTCCAGCTCCGCCCGCGGGAACAGGACGGTGTGGGCGGCATCGGCGGCGAGTCGCTGCACGAGGCGCACGCGGAACCAGAAGTGGTCCGCGGCGTCGCGGTCGCCGAAGTCGGCCCGCGACAGAGCGCCGGAGGCGTCCAGGCCCGCGATGAGCGCGTGCGGATCCGGGGCGACGGTGAACACGACGGGGATCTCGAGCTCGCGGGCGACCGCGGCGGCGGCCAGCGACCCCACGTCGGCCATCCGCAGGTGCAGCACGTCGACCCGTCCCGCGGCGCGCAGGATCCGGCGGATCCCCCGCTCGGCCGCGACCCGGCGCGGCCAGGCCTCGGGCATGGGCACCGCGGGTCCCGCGAAGGGCACGGGCGCGAAGCCGTGGCCGGAGGAGGGCAGCTCGGCGAGAGCGCGCTCCGCCTCGGCCGGTGTCCCGCGCGAGAGCGTGAGGACGCGCTCGATGCCGTCCTCGCCCTCGAGCGCGTCGCCGAGCCGGACCAGCAGCGTCGCGATGCCGCCGTTGTCCCCGGCGCCCACTCGCGTGAGCGTGCCGTCGATGTCGGCGTGCACGAAGAGCTGCGCGATGGTCGGTCCCGCGTCAGAGACCGGAGCCGGAGCGTGGTCGAGGAGCGCGGTGCGCGCGATCGAGCCCAGCGCGCCGTCCAGTGCGGTCAGGCGCGACAGCAGCAGCTCGGCGTCGTCGGAGCGGCGCTCCCCGAGCGCGTCGATGGCCGCGGCCCGGGCGTCGAAGCCCTCGGCCTCGTCGGCGGCCACTTCGAGCAGGGTCCGCTCGGCGATTGCACCGGGCACGAGGCCCAGGGTCTCGACGACGCGCGAGCGGGCGCCCGGATCGCGCTCGCCGATCAGCACGCCCTCCAGGGCGAGCGAGATCGGATCGGGCGTCGAGGGCGCCCACAGCAGCAGGGTGCGCTGGGCGAGCATGCCGGCGAAACCGCCCGCGCCGATCATCCGGAGCAGAGGGCCGACGGCGCTGGGGCGGGGGAGGCGTCCGCCGAACGCCCATGCCGCGTGCTCGCGGACGAAGGGCCGCTCATCGGCGAGCAGGCGCAGCAGCGCCAGATCGGCCTCCTCGTCGAAGACCTGGGCGAGCGAGTGCACCGCGGCGATGGCCGTCAGCTGGTCGGAGGGGTCGAGAGCGGCGCGGGTCAGCAGTCGCACCGCGCGACCGCCTCCATCGCTGACCGCGGCGATGGTGAGCTCGTCGGCGGCCCGGATCGCCTCGAGCAGGGTGGGCGCGCCGCGCACGGCATCGAGAACGGTCTGGGTGGCCACGGTTCACCTGGTCTCGTCGGGGCGGATGGGGCGGCACATCCGCACCGCTCGTCCTTCGGAGCCCTCGGGCTCGACGGATCGCGGTGTCGGCGGACCGAGTACGAGCATGGCCCGGTCGAAGCTGGGATGTCACCACTTGCGGAGCACCCCGGACTGTGCGCACTGTCAAGGGGGTACCGCCTCCGATCTCGATCCTCCACGCGCGCGGGCGGGCGCTCGCGCGGCGCGGAGCAGCCGTCAGGAGCGCCCGAGCCACTCCAGCAGCCGGTCGACGGGCCACGTCGTGACGATCCGCTCCTCGGGCACGCCGAGCCGCTCGGCGCGCTCGGCCCCGTAGTCCAGCAGGCCGAGCTGGCCCGGAGCGTGGGCGTCGCTGTCGATCGAGAAGAGGCAGCCCGCGTCCAGAGCCAGGGCGATCAGCTCGTCCGGCGGATCCTCCCGCTCGGGCCGGGAGTTGATCTCGACGGCCGTCCCGTGATCGGCGCACGCGCGGAAGACGGCGACGGCGTCGAACTCCGACGGCGGACGAGTGCCCCGCTCCCCGCCGACGAGCCTGCCGGTGACGTGCCCGAGCACGTCCGTCCGCGGATCGGACGCCGCCGCGACCAGGCGCGCCGTCATCTCGCGCCGCGGGGTCCGCAGCTTCGAGTGCGCGCTCGCCACGACGACGTCCAGGCGGTCGAGCAGCTCCGGCGTCTGATCGAGCGAGCCGTCCTCGAGCACGTCGACCTCGATCCCGCTCAGCAGACGGAGCGGCCCGGTGTCGAGGGTCGCGAGGTGGGCGAGCTGCTCCTCGAGGCGCTCTGCGCTGAGGCCGTGCGCGACGCGCAGACGAGGGGAGTGATCGGTCAGCGCCAGGTACTCGTGCCCGAGCGCGCGGGCCGCGTCCGCCATCGCGAGGATCGGAGTCGCGCCGTCCGACCACTCGCTGTGGCTGTGCAGATCGCCCCGCAGTCTGCCGCGCAGGGCGCTCGTCGGCAGCGGGTCGCTCCCGCGCAGGTCGGCGAGGTAGTCCGGCACCCGGCCCTCCCGCGCCTGGCTGATCACGGCGAAGGTCGTGTCCCCGATCCCGGCCGCGCGGCGGACGGCACCGAGATCCTCGCGCTCGGCCTCCGTCATGCCCTCGAGCACTGCGATCGCCGTGCGGAACGCCTTGGCGCGGTACTTCGAGGCGCGCTCCCGCTCGAGCAGTGTCGCGATCTCGTGCAGTGCGTCGAGGGGATCCATGTCCCCCGGTCTAGCAGACGCGGTCGCCCGTGCGGGGGATCACCCTCGGCGCTCGACCAGCGCCCGCAGCGCGTCCTGCACGAACCGTGCGCCCGCGACCCCGCCGTAGGCCGCGGCGAAGCGCTCGTCCTCGACGTACATCGCGCCGAGTCCGAGCAGGTACTCGTCACTCGGCCCGCCCGTCGCGTCCCGAGGCGTGCTCGGCACCTCGGCGAGCCATGCGCGGTGCCGCTCGGCGAGTGCGAGCGCCTCCTCCCCCTCCGGATCCGCTCCGCTCGCCGCCGCGGCGGTCCACGCGCCGGCCAGGTCCGCCTGCCTCCGGCGCCACTGCTCCCGCTGCTCCTCGCTCATCGAGCGCCACCAGCGGTCGCCGTCGGCGTAGGCCGGCGCACCCCAGCGGCGCTCCACCTCCTCGCGGTGCTCCGCGTGGTCGAACCCGTCGAACATCTCCTCGGCCATGGGCCCTGTCCCCTCCTTCATCGTCCCGACGGTCCCGGCGACCGCTCGGATGCGGCGGTCCAGCCGCCGCCGCTCCTCCTGCAGCACGTTGAGGTGCCGCTCGAGGGCGGCCACCGGCTCGGTGTCGCGCCGCAGGATCCGCCCGATCTCGGAGAGCCCGAGACCGAGGTCGCGCAGCAGCAGGATCCGCTGCAGCGTCACGAGCGCGGCGGCGTCGTAGTAGCGGTACCCGTTCGCCCCCACGCGGCTCGGCGGCAGGAGCCCCTCGGCTCCGTAGTACCGCAGCGTCCGGCTGGTCGTTCCCGCCAGGCGCGCCACCTCGTGCACCGACCACTCCCGATCCACCGCACGCTCCCCTCCTCCGCCCGCCGACCGGATCCGGCGGCGGTGGGAGCGACGGTACGGGTTGACGCGGCGTCAGAGTCAAGACGGCCGGAACTGCGGACTCGCTGAGCGGGCTTGCCCCGCCGACGAGTCGAGATATATCGTGACTTCCACCACTCGCGATATATCGCGTTACAAGCAAGGGCTCCTCACCGGGGCCGGAAGAAGGAGGAGCTCATGTCGCTCGAGAAATGGCTCGTGCAGGCGGGCGAGTCGAAGGTCATCGACCTCGACGTCGTCCGCTCGGTCAAGATCGCCCTCGTGGGCGGCCAGATCGACGTCATCGCGCACGACGAGCCGACGGCCCGCGTCGAGGTGCACAGCGTCGGCGGCCGTGCGCTCAAGGTCTCGATGGAGGGCGACCGCCTCGAGATCGACCACGTGCAGCTGCGCTGGGACTCGATCGTCGAGGTCGTGAAGGGACTGGGCCGTCGCGGCGACCGCGCCGACATCAGCCTGCTCGTCCCCCGCGGCGTGGCTCTCAAGTTCGACACCGTCTCGGCCGACGGGCTCGTCTCGGGCCTGCACAGCGACGCCCGCATCTCGACCGTCGGCGGCGACGTCGTGGTCGACGGACTGCACGGCGACATCGACGTGAACACCGTCCACGGCGAGCTCTCTGTGCGCAACCACACCGGACGCGTCACGGCGCACACCGTCTCGGGCGACGTCACCGCGGCCGGAGAGCTCACGCGCTTCTCGGTCGACGGGGTCTCGGGAAGCGTCTTCGTCGACGCCGAGGGCACGCCCGACCAGATCCAGGCCAACACCGTCAGCGGCGACCTCACCGTCCGCGTCGACGAGGGCCTGGGCGCCCGCTACCGCATCAACACCGTCTCGGGCACTCTCCAGCTCGACGGCTCGGTCGTGCGCGGCACCTTCGGCCGCGGCTACACCTCGACCACCGGCTCGCTCGACTCGAAGTGGGTCGACATCGCCGCCAACTCGGTCACGGGAGACGTGACCGTCGTGCGCCGCAGCCCCGTCACCGCCTCCGCTCCGAGCGGCGAGAGCGCAGGCTGGGGCTCGCCCGACGCCGGCACCTCGACCGACGACCAGCGCCCCGTCGACGGAGGTGCCCTGTGAGCCCCGTCTTCGCGCACGGACGCCTGCGCCTCTACCTGCTCAGCCTCCTCGCCGAGGCCCCCAAGCACGGCTACGAGCTGATCCAGGCTCTGAGCGACCGCTTCGGCGGCACCTACGCGCCGAGCGCCGGCACGGTGTACCCGCGCCTCGCGAAGCTCGAGGAGGAGGGCCTCGTGACGAAGGAGGCCGACGGCCGCAAGACCGTCTACTCCATCACCGACGACGGCCGCGCCGAGCTCGCGAACCGGGCGACGGACCTGGGCGACATCGAGGACGAGCTGACGGACTCGGTCCGCCGTCTCGCCGACGAGGTCCGCCTGGGCGTCGCGGAGGCGATGAAGAGCCTCCGCGCCGACCTCGCCAGCGCCGCCCGCGACGCGCGGGGCGACCGGGGCGACCGCGGTGAGTCCCGCACTCCCGAGCACTCGTCGGAGCAGCCGCCGCGCACGCAGGACGAGTCGGCCGCCGAGCCCGCCCGCGAGCCGATGCCCGCCCCGACCGATGCGCGCACGGCGTCGCGTCTCGCGCTCCGCGACGCGGAGGTGCTGCTCACCGAGTTCCGCGACGAGCTGCGCGCCGAGCTGCGGACGGCCGCCTCGCGCGGCGACGTCACTCCCGAGAGCGTCGACGCCCTGCGCACCGCGCTCGAGCAGGCGCGCACCGCGGTCCGCTCGACCCTGGACTGACCCGCACCACCACCGCTGATGGCGGGGATCCCTCCCTGGGTCCCCGCCATCAGCGCGTCCGCTACCGAGTCCTCCCAGACCCGCCCCGCACACCCTCGAGAACACCCCCTCGAGACGCCACCCCGGTCTGCGCTACGCCGCGCGGGGCGCACCGGAGCGGCATCCCGCACAAAGGCTTCCCGCCACCACCCCCCTTGCGCTCCCCTCGATCCGGACTATATTTCCTATAGGATCTTTTGTGCGTCCAGGGCCGGGCGCAACGAGTGCGAGGGAGCACGGATGACCGACGTCACGACCGGCGCAGCAGACGCCGAAGCCCCGACCGGAGCCCAGACCTGGGACGCCGTCGACTGGGACCCCGACACCTGGACCGCCGAGACCTGGCCCATCGCCACCTGCCTCCACGGCATCCCCCCGGTCTCGCGCGACGGAGTCGCCCTGCACGACGCGGCCCCCGAGGTGTGGGACGACCTGTTCGCCCAGGTCGAGGGCGTCGGATTCACGCTCGCCGAGCTGGCCGACAGCCACGTCCGCCCCGCCGACCTCGAGCCCTCGCGCCGCGACGAGTTCCTCGACATCGCGCGCTCGCACGGCGTCGGCATCCCCTCCGTGCACCTGCAGCGCCAGAGCGTGATCATGCCGGGCCGCGAGGAGGAGAACCTCGCCTACGCGCACCGCACCATCGACGCCGCGGCCGAGTGGGGCATGAAGGTCTTCTCGACCGGGCTGCACCAGCCCTTCAGCGAGGCGCAGAAGCGCGCGCTGTGGTTCTGGACCGCCGAGGGACCGAAGGACCCCGACGACCCGGACGTCTGGAACGCCGCGGTCAGCCGCATCCGCGAGCTCGGGAAGCACGCCGCCGACGTCGGACTGCCGCTCGCCCTCGAGCTCTACGAGGACACCTACCTCGGCACCGCCGACAGCGCCGTGTGCTTCGTCGAGGACGTGGGACTGGACAACGTGGGCCTCAACCCCGACGTCGCCAACCTCATCCGCCTGCACCGCCCGGTCGAGGACTGGCGCGAGCTCTTCGCCAAGACCCTCCCCTACGCCAACTACATGCACGTCAAGAACTACACGCGCGACGAGTCGGCCGACGGCAGCTGGGCGACCTCGGTCCCCTCGAGCATGGAGGCAGGGCTCATCAACTACCGGCAGGTGATGCGCGACGCCGTCGAGGGCGGATTCCGCGGGATCCTCCTCGCCGAGCACTACGGCGGCGACAGCCTCGGCATGTGCTCCACCAACCAGACCTACCTCCGCACCCTGCTCCCGCGGGCAGCCCGGACCTCGAAGTAAGGACGCAGCACCATGACCGCACGCAGAATCGCCGTCGTCGGCTCCGGCTACATGGGCGGGGGCATGGCCCAGGTGCTCGCCCTCTCGGGCGCCACCGTCGTCATCGCCGACATCTCGGAGGAGATCGCCCGCAGCAACTACGAGCGCCTGCTCACCGAGACCGCGCAGTTCGTCGCCGACGGGCTCTTCCCCGAGGACGCCGTGGAGCGCATCCGCGAGAACCTCTCCCCCGCCGCCTCGATCGAGGAGGCCGTCGCCGACGCCGACTTCATCGAAGAGGCGGTGCCCGAGAAGATCGAGATCAAGCACGAGACCCTGCGGCGGATCAGCGCGGCCGCACGTCCGGACGCGGTCATCGGATCCAACACCTCCACGATCCTGATCGGCTCGCTCGCCGAGGCGGTCACCGGCCCCGAGCGCTTCCTCGGCGTGCACTTCTCGAACCCGGCGCCGTTCATCCCCGGTGTCGAGCTGATCCCGCACGCCGCGACTTCCGAGAGCGCGATCGCCCTCGCCGAGGAGATCGTCGCGGCGACCGGCAAGGAGACGGCGCGGGTGAAGGACTCGACCGGCTTCGTGCTCAACCGCCTGCAGTACGCGCTGTTCCACGAGGCGACGCAGATCGTCGAGGAGGGCATCGCGACCCCCGAGGACATCGACACGATCGTGCGGACCACCTTCGGCTTCCGGCTGCCCGTGTTCGGCCCGTTCGCGATCGCCGACATGGCCGGGCTCGACGTCTACGCCTTCTGCTACGCGTCGCTGCAGACCCGCTGGCCCGAGCGCTTCGCGACCCCGGAGTCGCTCGCGCAACTGGTCGAGGCCGGCAAGTTCGGCACGAAGTCGGGCGCCGGCTACCTCGACGTGCCCGCCGAGCGGACCGCCGAGCTCATCGCCTACCGCAACCGCGCCTACGTCGCGATCAAGAAGCTGATGGACGAGCTGGGCCCCGCCCCGATCGCCTGACCCGCGACGCGGCGCTGATCCGCGCGATCGCCCTCCGCGGGCCGTCGCGCACCCGCCGGCGCGCACGCGCCACCGCGCGCACCACCCCCGACAGAGTCGTCAGAAAGGCCACCGCATGCCCGCGTTCCCCGAATCCCGCACCGTCGTCCTCACCGGCGCCGCCTCTCCCGCGGCATCGGCCGCTACACCGCCCACCACCTCGCCGAGCAGGGCTGGAACGTCGGCGTCATCGACCTCGCCGACGACGCCGCCCGCGAGGTCGCCGCCGAGATCGCCGAGCAGCACGGCGTGCAGGCGGCCGGCGCCGGCGCCGACGTCTCGAAGGACGCGCAGGTCCGCGCCGCCTTCGACTCCCTCGAGGCCGCCCTGCCCCCGGTCGTCGCCCTCGTGAACCTGGCGGGAGTCGCCTCGCCCGTCTCCTACCTCGACGTCACCCCCGAGGAGTGGCAGCGCGTGATCGACATCAACCTGAACGGCGTGCATTTCAGCACGCGTCGCGCCGTCGAGTCGATGACGGCGCGCGGAGTCGGCCGCGTCGTCAACCTCTCCTCCGTCTCGGCCCAGCGCGGCGGCGGCACCTTCAGCAAGACCGCCTACTCGGCCGCCAAGGCCGGCGTCATCGGCTTCACCCGGAGCGTCGCCCGCGAGCTCGGCCACCAGGGGATCACGGTCAACGCGATCTCGCCCGGCCCGATCGACACCGACATCATGGGCGGCACCCTCACCGAGGAGCGCAAGACGGCCATGGCGGCCGACGGCGTGCTCCCCCGCATCGGGACCCCGCGCGACATCGCCGCGGCCGTCTCCTACCTCATCAGCGAGGACGCCGGATTCGTGACGGGTCAGACCCTGAACGTCGACGGCGGCCTCTACATGCACTGATCGGAGCCCTCATGAACAAGACCTTCGGCACCTGGTCGATCGGCCGCGTGCTCTTCCTCGCCGTCGGCGTCCTGCTGGTCGGCGTCGGCGCCGCCCAGATCCTGCCCGCCCTCGGCGGCTGACCTCCCCGTCCTCCGCGGCGGCTCCGGCCGTCCGGCGCAGCAGCGCCTCCCCCTCGCACCGGTCATCTCAAAGGAGAGTGCCTTGTCCAACCCCTCGCCGTCCGCGGCCGTCGGATCCACGCGGGATCCCGCGCTGAAGTCCGCGATCACCAAGGCGGGCCGGCATCTCATGCCGATGCTCGTCATCCTCTACTTCGTCGCGTTCCTCGACCGCACCAACGTCGGATTCGCGGAGGAGGCGCTCCGCGTCGACCGCGGCATCTCGGACGGCGCGTTCGCCCTCGGCGCCGGCATCTTCTTCATCGGCTACGCGATCTTCGAGATCCCGAGCAACCTGCTCCTCAAGCGCTTCGGCGCCCGCTTCTGGCTCGCCCGCATCGCGGTGACCTGGGGCATCGTCGCGGCGCTGTTCGCCTTCACGACGAACGACACGATGTTCATCATCCTGCGCTTCCTCCTCGGCGTGACCGAGGCGGGCCTGTTCCCGGGCGTCATCATGTTCCTGTCGGAGTGGTTCCCGAACAAGGTGCGCGTGCAGATGTTCTCGATCTTCTACCTGGCGCAGCCGTTCTCGCAGATGCTCGGCGCCCCGCTCAGCGGCGGCCTGATCAGCATCGGCAACCAGATCACCCCCTGGGAGGGCTGGCAGGTGATGTTCTTCGCCGAGGGCATGCTCGCGGTGATCGCCGGATTCGCGGCGCTGAAGTTCCTGACGAACCATCCGCAGAAGGCGAAGTGGCTGACCCAGGAGGAGAAGGACTCGCTGACGGCCGCGATGGAGCGCGAGGACACCGTGCGGCAGGCCGACGGCCCGACCGGCATCTGGCGCGCCATGGGCAGCTGGAAGGTCTGGTACTTCACGATCATCTACTTCTGCCTGCAGATCGCGGTCTACGGCACCACCTTCTACCTCCCGCAGCAGGTCGCGAACCTGATCGGGCAGGACGTCGGCTTCCAGGTCGGACTCGTGTCGGCCATCCCGTGGCTCGTGGGCCTCTTCGCCTGCTACTACGTGGGCCGGCACGCGAACACCATCCGCCGCCGCCGCTCCTGGGGCTCGCTGTTCTACATCTTCACCGGCCTGTCGATCTTCGGATCGGCGTGGGCGGGAGCGAACGGCCAGCCGATCCTGGGCCTGCTGTTCATCACCCTCGCGGTGTCGAGCTTCCTCTCGGTCGGACCGATCACCTGGGCCTACCCGACCGCGTTCCTCACGGGTGCGGCCGCGGCGGCGGGAATCGGCCTCATCAACTCGCTCGGAAACCTCGGCGGCTTCGTCGCGCCCCTCATGCGCAACGGCTTCAACGAGGCGATCCCGACCGAGAGCGGGGTGTGGGGAGTCGTCTCGCTGGGCGTCTTCGCGTTCCTGGCGGCCGCGATGATGTTCAGCACCAAGTTCTTCCGCGGCGCGAAGGCGGACGAGCTGCTCGAGACCACGAGCATCAACACCGGGCACTGAGCGCGGCGTCGAGGGGGCCCGGTCGCTGCGGCGGCCGGGCCCTTCCTGCTCCTCGCAAATCATAATTAATTAACGTAATGGTTGACGGAGGCGTGCGCGCACGCGAGGGTGGCCGTGCGGTTGCTCATCGAGGAGCATCCGCAGAGAGGAAGACCCATGACTCGACGAAGAGCCCGCACTCGCCGCCTCCTCCTGGCCACAGCCCTCACCGCCGCACTGCTCACTCCCCTCCTCACCCCGTCGCCCGAGACCGCGCAGGCGTTCCCGGCGAAGCCGAAGGCCGCCGTTCTGCAGTATCTGCAGTCGATCACCGGGACGAGCATCGTCTCAGGGCAGCACAACAAGGAGCCCGCGAGTGCGCCGGCTCAGTACACCCAGCAGGTGAAGGACGTCACGGGGCAGTACCCGGGGCTCTGGGGCGGCGACCTGTTCTTCACCGCGTCCGACGCCGCGAACAGGCAGCGGGTGGTCGACCAGGCGAAGACGGAGTGGGCGAACGGCTCCCTCGTGACGCTGGCCTGGCACGTCTGCCCGCCGACCGGGCCGAGCACCTGCGCCTTCGACGGGGGTGTGAAGAGCTCGATCACCGACGCGCAGTTCCAGCAGATCGTCACCGGGGGCACCGCGCTGAACACCACGTGGCGGCAGCGGATGAGCGAGGTCGTGCCGTACCTCCGCCAGCTCAAGGACGCCGGCGTCCCCGTTCTGTTCCGCCCGTTCCATGAGATGAACGAGACCTGGAACTGGTGGGGCGGACGCCCAGGAGCGAACGGCGGGGCGAAGATCTACCAGCAGATGCGCGACTACTTCGACTCCCAGGGCCTGACGAACCTGATCTGGGTGTGGAACGTCCAGGACAACCCGCAGGGCGGCTGGTCCACCTACTATCCGGGGGCCTCGTACGTCGACGTCGTCTCGCTCGATGTCTGGTACAAGAGCTTCCCGAGTGCTTCGGACTACCAGCAGATGCAGTCCATCGCCGGACCGAAGCCGATCGCCCTCGCCGAGATGGGGAAGGTCCCCGATGCGACGCTCCTGCAGGGTCAGCCGCGGTGGTCGTACTTCATGATCTGGTCGGAGCAGCTGCGCGGCGGCAACACCAACGCCGCGATCCAGAGCGCCTACTTCCATCCGCGCGTGCTCAACCAGGGCGAGCTGACGCTGCCCTGAGGAGCGGCGGTGCCGGGGATCCGCTCCCCGGCACCGTCAGACGGCTCCGCTCATCTCGGCGTAACGCCCTCGCGCAGAGAGCAGCTGCTCGTGGGTCCCCTCCTCGATCACGCGCCCGCCGTCGAGGACGACGATCCGATCGGCCGTTCTGACCGTGCTCAGCCGATGCGCCACGATCAGAGTCGTCCGGCCTTCCCGGAGACGCTCGAGGGCCTCGCGCACCTCGGCTTCCGCTCGCGGATCGAGCGCGGCGGTCGCCTCGTCGAGGATCAGCAGTCGCGGATCGCGGATGAGCGCGCGAGCGATCGCGAGTCGCTGCCTCTGCCCTCCGGAGAGTTGCCCACCCCGCTCACCCACGGTGGTGTTCCAGCCGTCGGGGAGCGAGAGGACGAAGTCGGCGTTCGCGGCATGCAGTGCCGCCACGAGCTGCTCGTCGCTCGTGTCCGGAGAGCCGTACAGGATGTTGTCGCGGATGCTCCCGCGGAACAGGACCGATTCCTGCGGCACCACCGAGACGAAGCGCCGCACACTGCGCATGTCGAGCTCGCCGACGTCGCGACCATCGAGCAGCACCTGCCCGCGGGTCGGCCGCAGGAAGCCGAGAACGAGCCTGGTCAGGGTCGACTTGCCCGATCCGGACGCGCCGACGAAGGCGACCGTCTGTCCCGGCGCGATGTGCAGGGTCACCTCCGAGAGGACCTCCTCCTCCCGGTACGAGAACGAGACGGACTCGAAGTCGATCGCGCCATCGAGCGCCTCGACGACAGCGCCTCCCTCGTTCCTCTCGACATCAGGATCGGTGAGGACCTCGGCGATGGAGCGTCGCGACGCCAGTCCGCGGGTGATCAGCGGCGCGGTCTGGAACGCGCCCGTGATCGCGCCGGTGAGCAGGGCGAAGTACGAGCTCAGCAGCACTACCTCGCCGACCGAGATCGGGAGAGCGCCCGTCATCGTCACCAGCGCGGCGCCGAACAGGGATCCGAGCGTGATCACCTGATAGCTGCTCCACGACAGTGCGCCGAAGCGGCCGTTGAGGCGGTCGAGCCGCAAGCCGGCGCGCTCGACGCGATGCGCCGCCTCGACCACTCTCCGCGCCGAGACCTGCTCCAGCCCGTGGGCCCGGGTGACCTCCTGGAGAGACGACATCTCGCCGACGGCCGACGACATGGTCTCGACGTCGAGGCGGAAGGTCTCGTTGCTCGCCGCGGTGCGGGAGCGGAGCCAGAGGATGAGCCCCGCAGCGAGCGGGAGGGTGAGCGCGAGGACCGGGAGGAACTGGGGCACTCGGAGCGCGGTCGCCACGCCGGCCCCGACGAGGATCACCACAGCGTTGAGCAGCGGCCCGAACGCCTGCTGGAGCATGAGCTCCAGGTTCTCCACATCGCGCACGATCTTGGTCTGCAGCACCGACGCGCTGCCCCGAGCGTGGTAGCCGAAGGACAACAGCTGGAGGCGCTCTGCGAGCGCCTCACGGAGACGTGCGCCCATGGAACGGACGGACGACGAGAAGAGCCGTACGAAGACGCCGTTCGCGGCCACGTTGACCACGATGGTGGCCGCCCCCGCGGCGGCCGGGAGCAGCAGCGCCTCGGGGGGATCCCCGGCCACCAGGGCGTCGACGACGGCCGCCGTCACCAGCGGCAGGATCCACAGCGGGCTGTCCTTGACGGCGAAGGCGATCGCGGCCGACACGAGTCGCCACCCGGAGGGCCGTAGAGCGGAGCGCAGCGGATGGTCCGCGTCGATCGCGGTCCTGGTGCGCGCTCGCTCCGATCGCGCGCTCACGGCAGGTCGGCCGAGGGGCGCGGGCCTGAGCCGAGGCGTCCCGCGGCGGCAGCGCGCCGGGCAGCGAGGGGGACCGCGCCCGCCGGCGAACAGGCGTCGCCGGAGGGCGCAGCGACGCCAGAGGTGAGCAGGAAGCGCATCGGTTCTCCTCGAGAAGCGGCAGGGGGCTGAGCAGCGGGTCGAAGCGACGCCACCGCTCAGCCCCGGTGGGCGTCAGGCCCAGTCGGCGACGAGCTGGTTCGCGGTCCGCAGCACGCTCGACGAGACCAGGGCGTCCGCGTCCAGCGGCGACTGCGCTCTGACCCGGAACGTCACGGCCTCGCCCGGCAGCAGGGTGACGAGCTGGTCGTCGACCGTCGCGGCCTGGTCGAGCTTGTCGACGAGGAGGGTGAGGTCGCGCACGAGGTTCTCGGCCGTGACCGTCACCTCCGCGACGCCGTCGAGCTGCCGCACCGACGTCGTGACCACGGCCGCCTCGAGCGCAGAGGCGCGGTACTCGGCGAAGAACCAGAAGGCGCGTTCCCCGGCGAGGTCGACCACGAGGAGCTCGGAGGCGGCGTCACCCGCCGCGCCGATGCCGACCGCGAGCGTCGCGGTCGAGCGCGCAGCCAGAGCCACCTCGTGCCGCTCCTCCGCCAGCACTCGTCCCTCGAAGCTCATGCGGCGGACGATGCACTCCCCCGACCACTCGAGAGCACTGTCGTTCACCGCGACCACCGCGAGGCCCTCGTCCCGGGGCTGCACGGTGAGCAGGCGGTCCTCGTAGACGTGCTTGAGCGCGTAGAGCAGCGGCTTGGCGACGCCGTAGCCGTCCACCGCCGCCCAGGAGGTGACGGGCCAGCAGTCGTTCAGCTGCCAGACGATCGAGCCCATGCAGCGCGGGCTCTCGGAGCGCTGGTGCTCGATCGCCAGGGTGACCGCGAGCGCCTGATTCAGGGACATGGCCCAGTGCCAGTCCTCGGTGTCGTCCGGCAGCGGCAGGTGCGCGACGAGTCCGTCCGTGAGCTTGTCGTTGCCGTCGGTCGCCTTCTGGTGGTGGATCATCCCGGGCGACTCCGGGGTCAGCGGAGAATCCGAGATCGAGCGCTGGATCGTGGACCAGCTCGCCGGCCCCTGCCAGCCGAACTCGGCGACGAATCGGGCGTGCACGTCGCGGTACGCGGGGTAGTCCACGCGGTTCCACAGCTCCCAGAGGTGCACGGAGCCGTGATCGACGTCGTTCGCGAAGATCTGCGGGTCACCGGACCACGGGCTGCCCGGGGTGTAGGCGCGCTCGGGGTCGAGCTCCGCGACCAGGCGCGGCAGGAGGTCGAGGTAGTACCCGAGCCCCCAGGTGCGGCCCTGGAGACGCTTCTCCCAGCCCCACTCCTCGAAGCCCCAGATGTTCTCGTTGTTGCCGTTCCAGAGCGCGAGGCTCGGGTGCGGCATGATGCGGGTCACGTTGTCGCGCACCTCGGCCTCGACCTCGCTGCGCAGCGGCTCCTCCTCGGCGTAGGCGGCGCAGGCGAAGAGGAAGTCCTGCCAGACGAGGATCCCGCGCTCGTCGCAGAGCTCGTAGAAGTCGTCGGACTCGAAGTAGCCGCCGCCCCAGATGCGCAGCAGGTTCATGTTGGCGAACTCAGCCTGGTCCATCCGTCGGGCGAGACGGGCGCGGTCGACGCGGGTGGCGAAGGCGTCGTCGGGGATCCAGTTCGCACCGCGGATCCAGACGGGCTCGCCGTTCACGACGAAGCGGAACGAGGTCCCCTCCGCGTCCTGGTCGAGCTGGACGTCGATGGTGCGGAAGCCGATGCGGTGCGAGCGGGAGTCGATCGACTCGCCGTCGATGCTCAGGACGACCTCGAGGTCGAAGAGGGGCTGCTCGCCGAAGCCGCGCGGCCACCACACAGCGACGTCCTCGACCGAGAGCTCGAGCACTGCCGAGCTCTCGTCGGCGGGGACAGCGGTGGTCGCCGTCACTCCGGCGACGGTGGCGTTCAGCTCGACCTCGACGTCGGAGGTGCGGTCGAGGTCGATGTGCACGGCCACTCGGCCCGTGCTTCCGTCGACGGTGACGACGGGTCGCACGGAAGCGAGCCGCGCGGTGGTCCAGGCCGCCAGGGTGAGCGGCTTCCAGATACCGACGGAGGCGGCGTCCAGGCCCCAGTCCCAGCCGAAGTTGCAGGCGGCCTTGCGGAGCGCGTTGAAGGGGTGGGAGTAGGTGTGCGGACGGTAGCCGATCTCGAGGCTGGCCCGGTCCGCCTCCGCGACGGGAGACGCGAAGCGCACGACGAGTTCGTTCGCGCCTTCGTGCAGCACGCCGTCGACGCGCACGCGGTAGGTGCGGTGCTGGTTGCGGGTGCTCGCGATCTCGTGACCGTTGAGGGACACGGTGGCGACGGTGTCGAGGCCTTCGAAGACGAGCTCGTGCACGTCGTGGTCGTCGGGCGTCCAGTCGAAGGAGGTGGAGTACTCCCAGTCGGTCTCGCCGATCCAGGTCACCTTCTTCTCGTTCTGGTCGAGGTACGGGTCGGGGATGAGCCCGGCCGCGAGCAGGTCGGTGTGGACGAGGCCGGGGACGACCGCGGGGACGACGGCCGAGACCAGCTCGGCGGGAATCGGCCCGCGGGTCGCGCGGACGCTCCAGCCGTCGTGCAGCGGACGGCTGGTGGCCGCCGCGGTGCGAGGGGTGGTGTCGAGGGTGTGGGTCACTTCGTAGCTCCTGATGTCAGTCCGTTGTAGATGAAGCGCTGGAGGAAGAGGAACGCGATCAGCGTCGGGACGATCACGAGGATCGTGCCGGCGGCGATGACCTCCCACTGCGCCCCGAAGGGCCCCATGAAGCGGAAGAGGGAGGTCGAGATCACGCCGAGATCGCGCGAGGGCATGTAGAGGAAGGGGATGTAGAACTCGTTGTAGACCGCGATGCCCTTGATGATCACGACGGTCGCGATCGCGGGCTTGAGCAGCGGCAGGATGATCCGCCAGTACACGGTGAAGCGGCTCGCGCCGTCGAGCATCGCGGCCTCGTCGAGGGAGACGGGGATCGACTGCATGAACTGCAGGAAGATGTAGATCGCGACGATGTCGGTGCCGGTGAAGAGCAGGATCGCCGACCAGCGGGTGTTGAAGAGGTCGAGCGCGTTGATCACCTGGAAGGTCGCGACCTGCGTCGTGACTCCCGGCACGAGGGTCGCCAGCAGGAAGAGCCCGGTCACGAGGCGCCGTCCGCGGAAGCGGAAGCGGTCGATCGCGTACGCCGCCATCGTCCCGATGAAGACGGTGCCGGCGATCGACACCACCAGGATGATCCCGGTGTTGAGGAAGCCCGTGACCATCCCGCCCTGGGTGAAGGCGATCGCGAAGTTCTCGAAGTTGAACCAGTTGCTCGGGGGCACGAGGGGGCCGGTGCTGCGGTATTCCGCCGACGTCTTGAACGCGAGCATGAAGATGGTGACGATCGGGAGCAGCGCGAACACGCAGGCGATCACGAGCGAGCCGTACTTGCCGAGGCCGGCGAGGGTGGAGCGGGATCGGCCGCGTCGACGCCGAGCCGGCGCGGGCGAGGTGATCGCGGGCCGCTGCTCGACGGGCAGACCGGTGACGTCGGCCTGTCGCGGCTGAGTGTCGGTCATTCCTGGCCGCCTTTCTCGTCGGGGAAGACGCGGCGCTGGACCGCGGTGATGATGAGGACGATCGCGAGCAGGACGACGGCCATGGCCGAGGCGAGGCCGACCTTCGAGTAGCGGAAGGCGGTGTCGACGGTCTGGATGACAAAGGTCTCGGACCCGTTGGCGCCGCCGGTCATGATGTACGGCATCTCGAACGCCGACAGGGCTCCGGCGATCGCGAGGATGAACGAGAGCCCGAGGATGCGCCGGATGCTCGGCACGATGATGAAGCGGAACTTGTCGAAGGCGGTCGCGCCGTCGATGTCGGCGGCCTCGTACTGCTCTTCGGGCACCGACTGGATGGCGCCGAGGAACAGCACGAAGTTCAGTCCCATGTACCGCCAGACCGAGGTGGCGGCGAGGGAGACGTTCACCACCGAGGGGTCGCCGAGCCACTGCGGAGTGTCCTGCACTCCGAGAGCGCCGAGGACCGCGTCGAGGGTGCCGTCGGGTCGGAAGAAGTAGAGGAACATCAGCCCGATGGCGACGCCGTTGATCAGGTAGGGGAAGAAGATGACGCCCTTGAAGAAGTTGCGGAACCGGGTGTTGAAGCTCAGCAGCGTCGCGAAGAACAGTGCGAGTCCGAGTTGCGCGACGGCGCCCGCGAGGTAGAAGAGGCTGACGAAGAAGACGCGGAAGATCTCGGGCCGGGTGAAGATCTCGACGTAGTTCTCGAGGCCGACGAAGGTCTTGTCCGGGTCGAGGCCGTCCCAGTCGGTGACGCTGTACCAGAACATGTTCGCGACCGGGATGTAGGTCAGAACGACGAGGAAGGCGAGCGGCACCGCCAGGAAGAGCCACGGAGTGATCCGGCGCCCGGTGAGCCGCTGCCCGCGTCGGGTGCGGATCCTCTTGCTCGCTCCGACCTCGAGAGGCGGAGCATCGGTGATCGCCATGTCGATCCTTTCGGCATCTCTCGGATGCGGTCGAGGGGGTGGCCCGCCGTGGTCGGCGGGCCACCCCCGGGGTCTTACTCCGCGACGACGGCGCGGGCGGTGGCCCAGCGCTCGTTGAGGTCGGCGAAGAGGGTCTCCTTGTCGCCGTCGCCGGCGCCACGTGCGGCGTCGATGAGCTCCTGGCGGTAGGCGTTGCCGAAGAGGTCGATCTCGGCCTCGTTGGCGATGTCGTTGATGACCGCCTCCTTGCCGACCGGGTCGGGGGCGAGCTCGAGGTACTGCACGCCGAGTGCGTCGAAGTCGGCGAGGGTGTCGGGAGCGGGGTCGGTGATGACCGGGCTGATCGCGCCCTGGCTCGCCGCGTAGCCGGACTCGTTCGTGAACCAGTCGATCCAGGCGCGAGCGGTGGCCTTGTTCTCGGAGTTCTTGTTGATCGCGAGGAACTTGTCCGAGGCGGTCACCGAGGTGAAGACACCGTCCTGTGCCCAGGGCATCGGCCAGAAGCCGATGGTGTCGCGCGGCTTGCCGGCCTTCTCGGCAGCGTCCTGCATCTGCGAGACGGCCCAGGAGCCGAGCACCATCGAGCCGATGTCGCCGCTGGCGAGCAGGTCCTTCGACTCCTCCCAGTTGGTGGTGGTCGGGTCGTCCTCGCTGAGGCCGGCGGCGACCGTGTCGTAGAGCAGACCGTCGATGTTGTACTGGTCGTTGCCCTCAGTCCACGGAGCGTCGTCGGCGATCATCTCGGTGCGCACGTCCTCGCCCTGCACCGTGCCGAGGTTGCCCTCGATGGTGGCGAGGGCCATCCGTCCTTGTAGTTCGTGTAGTACGGAGTGACGCCGTTCGCCTTGATCTTCTCGAGAGCGGCGAGGTACTCCTCCTCCGTCGTCGGCGGCGTCGTGACACCGGCGGCGGTCCACACGTCGCGGTTGAAGACGTAGCCCATGGCGGAGCCGAAGGTCGAGATGCCGTAGGCGGTGCCGTCGAACGAACCCTCATTGGTGAAGCGGTACTGCGACGACAGCTCCTCGGTGCTGCCGAGCGGCTCGAAGTAGTTCGCGTAGTCGTCCTTGGTGACGTTCGAGCTCGGGATGAGCAGTACGTCGCCGTAGTCCTTCGAGTTCAGGCGGATCTTGGTGTCGCCCTCGTAGTCGGTCAGCGCCTCGAACTTCACGGTCGTGCCGGGGTACTTCTCCTCGAACGCCTTCGCGTAGTCGGCGAAGGTCGTGTCGACGATGTCGGTGCGGTTGGTGAGGACGGTGATCTCGCCCGAGGGCTCTCCGGAGTCGTTGCTCGCGCCGGCGGAGCATCCGGAGAGGGCGAGGGATGTCGAGACGGCGACGGCGGCGATGCCGATCAGCGCCGTTCGGCGGGTGGGGTGGTATCGGTGCACGGTTGTTCTCCTTGGTAGGCCGTCGCCGCCATCGGCGACGGGGTGCAGTGCTGTGTGAGGAAGGGAGGAGTGGGGGCTAGTGGCGGCCGTGCCACCACTGCCAGACGGCGGGCAGGTACCGCTTGACCAGCCACTCCAGCCACGAAGGCACCGAGGGAGTGGACGGCCCCCCAGGTGCGGGCGTCGCAGTCGGCGTGGGGGTCGCAGTCGGCGTCGGTGACGCGGTCGGCGTCGGCGTTGCGGTCGGCGTCCCGGTCGGGGTCGGCGTCGGCGTCGGCGTGGGCGTCACCTCGGCGGGTACTGCCTGCACGTCGTCGACGGTGAGGGCGCCGGTTCCGCTTCCGTTGATGTAGAGGGCGTACTGGCTGACCGACGTCAGGTCGAGGTCCGCCTCCGGGGCCCACGCCGGCGGGGCGAAGTCCTCGAACGGGATCACGATGGTCTGCGGTCCGTCGGCGTCGGGCGTGACCGAGGCCTCCCAGTAGGCGCCGTTCGCGACGAACTGCACCGCGAGGGAGTCGTCCGCGTCGGTGTCGACCTGGAAAGAGAGACCGGTGCGGCCCCACCAGTCCTGGGCGGTGTCGAAGGTCTTCACGACTCCGGCGTATCCCGCGGTGGCGAGGTCGTAGTCGAAGCGTGCGGCAGTGGAGCCGGTGACGGCGTCCGGTACGAGCGTCGGTGTGATGGTGCCGCCGCCCGTGTTGCGGACGTAGGCGGCCTGCAGGGCCGCGTCGTCGGCGTAGCTCTCGAAGTCGTCGATGATGACGGGTTCGGTGGGCAGGGCGGCCGCCTCGAACGAGCGGACCTCGGAGGTGGTAGTGCCGACTCCGTTCACCGCCGTGACCTGCCAGTAGTAGCGGGTGCCGGGGGTCAGGTCGGTCGCCGGGCGGTAGCTGGTCGCGGACAGCCCGGTGGTTGAGACGAGCGGATCCGAGAGGTCGCTCGAGGTCGACAGTTCGAATCGGTAGTACGCGGCGTCGACGGCGGGCTGCCACGTGAAGGTCGGTGTCGCCCGGATCGCGGTGGCGTCGTCCTCGGGGGTTCCGAGCGCAGCGGCGCCGGGAGCTCCGAGCTCTGCCGCGTTCGGCGAGAAGAGGCTGACGGAGCCGATCTGGGGCGTCCACACCTCGCCCGGAGCCTGAGGCCAGGAGATCCGGAGGCGATCGACGCCCGAGAGGCCGCGGGCGCTGTACGTGTAGGCCTTCCAGTTTCCGGTTCCGCCGCGTGCGTCCACGGTGAGGGACGTCCAGGTGGTCCCGTCCGCGGAGCCCTCGATCATCAACGGTGCGACCGGCTGGTCGGGCCAGTAGTAGGCGGTGATGTCGGCGCCGCTGATGTCGTCGAGGGAGTAGGTCAGGCTCGCCGGGTCGGCGCTGTCGCGCTTCACGCGGGAGCTGTCACCGCCGAACAGCGCGGGGTTCCCGCTGTCGAAGGAGAGGCTGCCGTCGTGCGAGGTCGTCTTCGAGAAGTCGTCCAGCGGGTCGAATAGAGCCACCTTCTCCGCGGCGCTCGTGATCGTGGCGCGCTCGACGGAGCCGGCACCCGTCCAGCTGAGTCGCACAGCGCTGCCTGCGAGGTCGGCGGCGGTGATCGTCGTGCGTCCGTCGAGTTCGGTGGCCGTGGTCCGTACGGGCGTCCAGGTCGATCCGTCCGCGGTGGTCTCGACAGTGGCGTCCACGTCGGAGACGAGGAAGGAGGCCTCGCTGATTCCGTCGCGCTGCCACGTGATGCTGGCGGGCGCGTCGGCGGCCGCCGTGACGACTCCACCGTCCACGGTGGCGGTGATCCGGGCGCCCTCGTGTGCGGACGTGAGCGACCAGCTCTGCAGCGGGTCGACGAGCACGGCTCCTCCGGTCGGTGCGGCAAGGACGTCGGACGCGGGTCCGCGCTCGTCGCCCGCACCCACCGGGATGACGCGGTAGCGGGCGCCGGCCGGTGATTCGAGATCGGTGACGGGCGAGGCGGAGGCGGACACGGTCCCCTCCGTCAGATCGGTCCACTCTCCGTCCTCGACGGAGCGCTGGACCACGTAGCCCTCAGCCCCGGCGGTGCCGCGCCAGGAGACGACGTTGATGCCGTAGTTCTGATCGATGGCTGTGATCAGCGGCGAACCGAGCTCGAGCTCCCCCGGCGTGCTGCCGGTCTCTACGCCGTACGCCTCGATGGCGGCGACGCTCTCCTTCTCTCGAGCGGAGTCGCCCGGGTAGTGGAGCGTGAAGCCATCGTCGTGCGGCACGAATCCGCCGCGGTCGTTGTTGCCGAAGAGCGACCAGAAGAACATCCCCGAGACGTTCTCGTCCGCTGCAACGGCTCCGAGGAGCTCCTGGCTGGCAGCGGTCGAAGCGTACTCACCGGCGATGTAGACCTTGCCTGCGCCGGCGACGGTCGCGGCGTCCGCCGAAACGCGCTCCGCGGTCGGCGGGTAGTAGTGGACGTCGACGATGTCGAGGTCCTCGGCCGCGAGGGTGTCGGGGTCGATGTCGAAGCGACGGCCTGCAGCGACGAGCTGCTCGGGCGCCTGCTCCTTGATGTGGGCGACCTGCTCGTCGATCCAGTCGAGGGTCATCCCCTCGAGCTCGTTGCCGAGCTCCCAGGCCATGATCGTGGGGTCGTCGACGAACGGGATCCCCGTGATCGAGTTGGTGTGCCCGAGGATGTGGTCGACGTAGTCCTGGTAGCTGTCGATCGCGGCGGGGTCGGCGTAGAAGTCGGCCGGCTCCAAGCCGAGCGGTGTCGTGAAGTCGCGGTGACCGCCGTGGTAGTACTGCCACTCGTCGGTCAGCGGCAGCACGAGCCGGATGCCGAGCGTGCCCGCGTAGGCGACGGCGAAATCGATCGTGCGGAACGCCTCCTCGTTGTACTCGCCGAGGCGGGGCATCAGCGCGAGGGGGTTCTGATCGTTCTGGCCCGTCGAGGTCATCATGTGCGATCGGACGACGGTGACACCCATCTGCGCGGCGGTATCGAGTGCGTCCTTGATCCGGAAGTACGTCGGGTAGTCCACTCCCCCGACGTTCTCGTCGAGGCCGAGCCAGTAGATGTTGGTGCCGCTCGCGCGGAAGCGCTCCCCGTCGAGCATCAGCGAGCTGCCCTCGCGCTGGACGAAATCGGTGTTCTCACTGGTCCAGTCGAGCGGCGGGTCGGCAGAGGCGGGGGCAGCGACGACGAGAGTCGACGCGGTCACAGCGATGAGAGCGGCACCGGCGAGGCAGGTACGCACAGGCGTCCTCAGGGAGGCGGGCAGGGCTGATCGGGTCATGTGTTCTCCAGGGCTCCTTCGACCGGGTGGGACGCACCGGCGGCAAGGGCGCTCTTTCGCGGTGCCCCCACAGACTCGTCGACGCAGCGGGGCCTCGTCAATACAAAAGTAAATAATTTATGGAACGATCGACGAGTGCTTCCTCCCGCTTGCTCCCGCCGCCGGCCCGAGCTAAGTCGTCGGAGCCCCCGTGGAACCGCGAGGGACGATGACCACGGCCGGGCTGCTGATCGGGTCGCCCCCTCGCCCGGCGATCTCCTCGAGCAGCTCGCGACCGGCCAGCATCCCGATCACCTGCACGTCGTGCGAGACCGCGGACAGCGGCGGCTCGCTCAGCTGGCACTGCGCGGAGTCGTCCCACGCGAGGAGGGACAGCTCGCTGGGGACCTGCCTCCCGCCGTCGCGGGCCTCGTCGAGCCCGCCGAGCGCCATCAGGTCGCTGTCGAAGATGACTGCAGTGGGCTTCTCGGCGCCCTCCAGCAGCGACCGCAGGGCGCGGGCGCCCGAGGCCCTCGAGTAGTCGCCGGAGGCATGCGTCACGGCGATTCCCCTCCGCCCGCACTCGTGCTCGAACGTCTCCTGTCGGATCCGCGTGTGGAGGAGCTCCGCCGGGCCGGCGACGTGAGCGATCCGCCGATGCCCGAGGCCCTCGAGGAACTCCACGGCGCTGCGCATCGCGTTGTCGTCGTCCGTCCACACGGCCCGGAAGCCGTCCGCCGCGCTGGGGGGGCCGACGACGACGGCCGGCAGCCCCAGGCTCCGGACGTACTCGGGCCGGCGATCGTCGACCTCGAGGTCGACCACGATGACCGCGCTCACCTCGCCGTCCTCGCTCCAGCGCCGGTAGGTCTCGAACTCGGCCGCCTCGTCGGGCAGGACGTTCAGGAGCACCGAGTACCCCGCGGGCCGCACCGTCCGCTCCACTCCGGCGATGAACTCGTGGAAGTAGGGCTCCGCACCCATGATCTCGGTCGCACGGACGAGCGCGAGGCCGATCGGTCGGGGAAGTGCCGTCCGAGTCATCGACGTAGTCCTCTCTGCACAGACCCTCAGCGTAGGGCGCTCCGTCACGGCTCCCCTTCTTCGCGGAAGCCGGCCGTCGGCCGTCCCGTACGCTGTCGAACGTGATGAGAGGAGCCCCCCCATGGCTCGTCGTGAAGCGACTCCCGCCGCACCCGGCAGCCGTGCCCTCGTGGTCGACCTCATCCGCTCGTCCGGTCCGATCAGCCGGGTCGAGCTGACGGCCGCGACCGGCCTCACGCAGCCGGCGATCTCGATGATCGTCCGCAAGCTGCTCACGGACGGGATCATCCGGCAGACCGGCTCGACCTCGACGGGCGGCAAGCCCCGTCAGCTCCTCGAGATCAACGCCCGTGCCCGGATCGGCATCGGCGTGCAGCTCGGCTTCGAGTCGATCACGCTCGTGGCCACCGACACCGGAGGCGGCGTCATCGCGCGCCAGCAGATCGATGGAGCCGCGCTCGCCTCACCAGAGGAGGTCACCGAGCGCATCGTGGGCGCCTACGAGGACTTCGTGCGTGGGACCGCGATCGACCGGCGCTCGATCGCTGGGGTCGCCGCTGTGGCGCCCGGTCCGATCGACCAGCAGGCCGGCCGCGTCCTGGGCCCTCCGACACTGCACCACTGGCGGGACTTCCCGCTCCGGCGAGCACTCGGCGCCGGCATCGGCGCTCCGATCCTCCTCGACAACGATGCCGCGGCGGCCGGCATCGGCGAGTACTGGAGCCGCGGCGTCTCGCGACACCGCACGTTCGGCACCATCTACGTCGGCACCGGCATCGGCGCGGGAGTCGTCCTCGACGGGGCTCTCCTCCGCGGCGCGAGCTCCAATGCGGTCGAGGTCGGCCACATCTCGATCGTCCCCGGCGGTCGCGAGTGCTTCTGCGGCAATCGCGGCTGCCTCGAGCGCTACGCGGCCCCCGCCGTCATCGTCGAGGGCGCCCGCGACGATCCCGAGTCGTTCATCGACCTCGAGCTGGCGTTCCGGCCGGAGGAGCAGGGTCGCGACCTCGACGTGCTGAGCCTCGCCGCCATCAACGGTCACCCCGCAGCGCTCGCGCTCATCGGGAAGGCCGCCGACCACCTCGCGGAGGGCGCTCTCACCCTCGTCAACCTCTTCGACCTGGACGAGCTCGTGCTCACCGGGCCGGGGGTCGCCATCGCCGGCTCGATCTACACCCGGGCGATCCGCTCGAAGCTCGACGAGCGCCGCTTCGCTCGTCGCGCCCACCCCCTCGACGTCTCGCTCTCGAGCAACCCCCGCGACGCCGCCGCCGTCGGCGCCTCGTCGCTCGTGCTGCAGAGCACGCTCTCCCCAGGGCACGGGCCGATCCTGCAGCGGCACGAGGACGACCGTGCCGGAGCGTGATACTCCCGCCGGCCGCGTCCGCGGACTGACGGCACGGACTCCCGACGGGGACGCTCACGCCTTCCTCGGCGTCCCGTTCGCCCGGGCGACCCGCCGCTTCCGCCCTGCCGCTCCCGTCGCACGGTGGGGCGGGGTGCGGGCCGCGACCCGGATCGGGCCGTCGGCGCCGCAGAGCGCACAGGGCTCCGGCGACCCGCTCGGCGACGAGGACGCCTGCCTCACCCTGAACATCTGGGCACCGTCGAGGCGGGACGGCGCGGCGCCCGTGCTCGTCTGGATCCACGGCGGGCTGCACGTGGCGGGATCGAACTCCGACCCCCTGTGCGACGGTGCTCGCCTCGCCACCCGCACGGGCACCGTCGTCGTCGCAGTCAACCACAGACTCGGCGCCCTCGGATTCCTCACCCTCGACCACCTCCTCGGCGAGGAGTACCGCGACTCGGGGAACGCCGCACTCCACGACGTGATCGCCGCGCTCGAGTGGGTGCGGGAGAACATCGGCGCGTTCGGAGGCGATCCCTCGGCTGTGACCCTCGCGGGCCAATCGGCCGGCGCGACGACGGTCGCGATGCTCCTCGCCGCCGATGCCGCCGCGGGGCTCTTCCACCGGGCGATCCTGCACAGCGCCGATCCCGAGCGGATCGGCGACCGGGACTACGGCGAAGCCGTCACGGACGATCTCCTCGGCCTCCTCGACCTCCACGCAGCACCCCGCCGACTCCTCGACCTGCCGGTACCGCTGATCCTCGAGGCGCAGAACCGGCTCCTCGCCCAGCGGTCCTCGCGCAGCCCGACGACCGTCGCGGTGTTCCGCGCCGCTCTCGACGGGCGTCTGCTGACCCGCCCGCCCGTAGCCGCCCTCCGACAGGGTGCCTCGACGAACGTCGACCTCATCGTGGGCACGAACGTCAACGATGCGTCCGGCGCTGTCGACCTCGAGGCCGGTGACGACGAGGCGTGGCGTCGCCGACTGGACGAGCGGCTGCAGGCGCTGCTCCCCCGGCTGCAGGGCGATCGCTCCTCCGCCTACCGCGACGCGCTCGCCCTCGTCCTCGGTCGTCCCCCGTCGGATGCGGAGGCGCTCGAAGCATGCCTGGCCGACGAGATCTACCGGCAGCCGAGCCACCGGCTCCTCGATGCGCGCGCGGGCGCAGAGGCGTCGACGCGCGCGTTCCTGTTCGCCCATCGCGTCGATGATGCGCGCGGTGCGGCGCACTCGCTCGAGCTTCCGTTCCTCTTCCGGAACCTCGACAGGGCCGATGCCGCCCTCCTCGAGGAGGAGGACGGGGACGCGCTCGCGCTGAGCGATGCGATCACCGACCGATGGGCAGCCTTCATCGCGGGACGGGCGCCGGACGGCTGGCCCGAGTACTCGGCGGCCCGCCGGTCCACACTCGTCCTGGCGCATCCTCCCGTCGTCGAGAGCGCTCCTCGAGAAGCCGTCCGTCGACTCGTGGCGCAGGCGCGCCCGTGACCCCGTGAGGAGCGCGAGCGGATCCTGATGCGCAGCGGCGCCGAGCAGGGACCGACCGGCGGATCGGGATCCCGGCCGGGCCCGACCCGCGTCAGTCGTCGAGCCGCGCCCGCACCCGCGGATCCGGGGAGAACCGGCCGCGCGGGATCCGCGAGCGCACCAGCATGCCGACTCCGATCAGCGTCGCCGCGGCGCCGAGCACGATGCCGCTCACCGCGTCGATCCGGCCCTGCGACTCGGCGTTCACGAGGCTGAGCAGCGCCGTCTGCGCGAGCACGAGCAGCACGAGGGCCGCCGCGATGTTGGCCAGGCGCGCCGCCTCGAGCAGGAGCGCCCGCTGCCGCCGGGCGGTGATCGTGCCGACGATCGCGAAGACCAGCTCGGTCAGGGCGATGACGGCGAGGGCGAGCGCGATCGGCTGCGGGAACGCCGCCTCCGGGGAGTCGTCGACGAACTCCCAGGCCGACGCCGCCGTGTAGAGGAGAGCCGTCCCGGCGATCAGGCGCCCGATCACGCGGTAGAGCCGGCGCTGCACGGGGAAGTCGGCGCGCACGCCGATCGCGCGCTTGGAGCGGTGCGCGCGGAAGACGAGCACGCGCGACACGGCGACGGCCGCGGTGACGAGCACGTTCGCGAAGAGGAAGACCGACGGCGAGGCGGCCGTCAGGGCGATCTTGCCGAGCACGACGAGGACGCTGACGGGCACGCCGAGTCCGACGAGCAGCACTCCGCGCTCGTAGGTGTCGGCGAGGGTCCCGCGGAGCCGGTCGGCCGGGCTCGGCACGACGATCGCCGTCGTCTCGGGCAGCACCTCGGGCCCCGTCATGCCGCTCCTCCCCCGCCCGCGCGCGCAGGACACCCCATTCTCCGCCCTCGTCGGCGCGTTCCGACCCGCGGAGCGGCGCGACGGAGCCGCGCGTCGGCGCCGCGATCCGCCACGAACAGTCGTCCGCACCCCCGGGACCCCGCCGTTCGCGACGGACCGACGCCTCCGCGCCCCGACCGAGCGGCAGAGGCCGCGATCCGTCGCAGACGGTCCCCGGCGCCCCCGGAACCCCGCCGTTCGCGACGGATCGACGCGACGACCGGCGCCGCGAACGCCCGCCCGGCGCTCAGCGCACCGAGTCCCGTCGCGAGCGCTCGCGCACCCGCTCGATGTGCGACCGCATCGCCGCGGCCGCCGCCTCCGGCCCCTCGGCGAACGCGTCGACGATCGCGCGGTGCTCGACGACCGCGTCGTCGGCGTCGCTCACCCCGGTCTGCACCGTCTGGCGCATGCGGTGCACGCGGGTCGAGATGGCCTCGGACATGTCGATGAGGAACGGGTTGTGCGTGCCCTCGAAGATGAGGTGGTGGAAGTTCCAGTCCACCTCGAAGTACTCGCGCAGCAGGTCGACGGGCAGGTCGCCGGTCGACGACGCGGCCCGCACCACCGCCGTCATCGCCTCGTGCTCGGCGAGCGCCGCCTCGAGGCGCGGCACGAGTGCGGCCTCGTGCGCCGAGGCGAGTGCCGCGGCTCCGCTCTCGAGCACCACCCGGGCGTCGAAGAGCGCGTCGAGCTGGTCGTCGGCGAGCGGAGGAGCGACGCGGTAGCCCTTGTTGGCCACCCGGGTCACCAGGCCGGTCCGCTCGAGCTGCACGAGCGCCTCGCGCACGGGGGTCGGCGAGACGCCGAGCTCGCGGGCGACCGCGTCGATGGAGAGCCGCATGCCGGGCTCGACGCCGGGGCCGAGCAGCACGTCGAGGACGCGGTCGTAGACGTGGTCGCGCAGTCCCCGCCGCTCGATCGACTCCGAGCCGGTGAGTCGGAACACGGGGTCGGTCATGAGGCCTCGCGGGGTGAGTGCTGCAGGAGGGGCGACGGCTGCCGGGCCCGGGAGAAGCTTACGCATCCGCGGCCCGGCAGCCGCCCGATCACTCCCCGCCGGACGTCCCGCGCTCGTACTCGCGGATCTCGTCGACCTTCGCCGCCGAGGCGCTCGAGGTGTCGAAGACGTAGCCCAGCCACTCCTTCACGTTCCGGCGCGCGAGCTCCAGTCCCACGACGCGCTGGCCCATGCAGAGCACCTGCGCGTCGTTCGAGAGCACGCTGCGCTCCACCGAGTAGGAGTCCTGGGCGGTCACCGCGCGGATGCCCGGCACCTTGTTCGCGGCGATCGCGACTCCGAGGCCCGTGCCGCAGATGAGCAGGGCGCGGTCGGCGTCGCCGCGCGCCACGATCTCGGCGGCGGTGGTCGCGACGGTCGGGTACGCCGTGTGCCCGTCGGCGTCCACTCCCACGTCGACCACCGAGACGACGCGGTCGTCGGCCTCGAGGTCGCGCTTCAGGGCCTCCTTGTAGTCGTAGCCGGCGTCGTCCGAGCCGATCACGAGTCTCCAGGTGGTGCTCACGGGGTCTCCTCCTCCATCGGGGTGGCGAGCCGTCGTCCGACGGTCTCGACGATCAGGGCCAGCGACACCGCTCCGGGGTCGGGGGTGCCGAGGGACTTGCTGCCGTGCGAGCGCGCGCGGCCGAGGCCGGGCATCAGCTCGCTCGTCGCATCGGCCGCGGTGCGCGCGGCGACGGCCGCGGCCGCCCAGGCCTCACGGAGCGGCGAGCCGGCCGCGACCCGCTCGGCGAGCGTCTCGGCGAACGGCACGAGCGCGTCGACCATGGTCTTGTCGCCGGGCGCCGCCTTGCCGTAGGCGCGCACGGCGTCGGAGGCGGCGGTCGCGCCCGCGCTCACCTCGGCAGCGCTGACGGGCCGGTCGTCGCCCAGCGCGTCGCCGAGGCTGCGCAGGATCACGCCCCAGAGCGCTCCCGAGGTGCCTCCCGCACGGTCCGACCAGGCGTCGCCGGCGCGCGTGAGCAGCGAGCCGGCTCCGGCGCCCCGAGCCAGCACGGACCCGGCCTCCTCGGCCGCCGCGCGGGCTCCGCGCTGCATGCCGATGCCGTGGTCGCCGTCGCCCGCGATCGAGTCGAGGCGCCCGAGCTCGTCGGCGTTCTCGTCGATGACCGTGCGGATCGCGCCGAGCGCGTCGGCCGCACGGGCCGCCGCCTCGCGCGACTCATCGCTCGCCTCGCCGAGCGCGGCCTCGGCGACGTCCTCGTCCGAGGCCGTGACGGCGGTCAGCGAGCCGGAGTCGACCGCGCCCGTGCGGTAGGCGGGGGTGTCGGCCGGAGCCGACCACAGGGTCTCGAGCTCGTCGTCGATCCAGAGCAGCGTCAGCGAGACGCCGGCCATGTCGAAGCTCGTGCAGAACTCGCCCACCTGCGGATCGACGAGGACCGCCCCGCGCGCCTCGAGCAGATCGGCGACGGTGCTGAACACGACGAACAGCTCCTCGCTCTTCACCGAGCCCAGGCCGTTGAGGATCGGCACGACGCGGGCGCCCTCGACGGCGACCCCCTCCGGGATCTCGGCGTCGTCGAGCAGGTGCGTGACGAGCAGCTCGGCGAGCCCGGCCGCGCTGGGCACGTCGACCTCGTCGATCCCGGGCTCGCCGTGGATGCCGAGGCCGACGGCCATCCGCCCCTCGGGCACCGAGAACAGCGGCTCGTCGGCGCCCGGCAGCGTGCAGCCGCTGAAGGCGACACCCAGCGAGCGGGTGCGCGCGTTCGCGGCGGCGGCGACCCGCTCGACTCCGTCGAGGTCGTAGCCCGCGGCGGCCGCTGCTCCGGCGACCTTGAAGACGGTGAGGTCGCCGGCGATGCCCCGGCGTCGGTGCGCCTCGGCGGGAGGGGCGCTGAAGACGTCGTCCGTGACCGTGATGGTCCGGCAGTCGATGCCGTCGGCGCGCACCGCGTCCTGCGCCGCGGTGAAGTGCAGCACGTCGCCCGCGTAGTTGCCGTAGCTGAGCAGCACTCCGCGGCCCTGCTCGCTGGCGCGGATGACGGATTCGACCTGGTGCGCGGAGGGCGAGGCGAACAGGTTGCCCATCGCCGCTCCGTGCGCGAGACCGGGCCCCACCAGCCCGGCGAAGGCCGGGTAGTGGCCCGAGCCGCCGCCGATCACCACGGCGACCTCGGGCTCGGCGGAGCGGGTCGAGCGCGAGACGCCGCCGTGCACCTTCCGCACCCAGCGGCCGTTGGCGCGGACGAAGCCGTCCACCATGTCGTCGGCGAAATCCGCCGGTTCGTTCCAGAGACGGGTCATGTGCGCGTCGGCTCCTCATCATCGAGTTCTCCGGCCCGGAGGCCTGACAGACTCGATCCTATAGGATTTTTCCCCGACGAGACCAGGCAGTCGGTTACTCGCGCCCCACCGCGAGCGCTTCCTCCTCGACGTCGAGGAACGCGAGCGCGCTGACCACCGCCGGCTCCTGGTACCGCCCCTCGGCGCGGGCCCGCAGCACCGCCTCCCGCTCGGCCGCGATCATCACCCGCCGCAACCGGTTGTACGAGTGCGTCAGCGGCTCCGAGTCCTCGGCGGCCGGAGGGTTCTCGAGCGCGTCCGCGAGGAAGGTGGCGTTGCGCCGCAGCCGGTCGAGCACCCGCTCCTCCACCCCGTCCTGCGGCTCCTCGTCCAGCCGCGCGAGACCGGCGGTCTGCGCCTCCGCGAGCAGCATCTGCTTCTCGACGTGCTCCTGCATGTCGTTGGGCGGCGGCAGCTTCAGCACCCGGATCAGGCTCGGCAGCGCGAGACCCTCCACGAGCGTGCCCGCCACCACCACGAACGCGAGGAACTGCAGGAACTCCCGCTGCGGCGTCTCCTCGGGCAGGAGGAACGCGGCGGCCAGCGTGACCACGCCGCGGATGCCCGCGAACGAGACCCCGATCGCCGTCGGCCAGGTCCACCCCGCGCTGCTGCAGCCGCGACGGACCGTGCCGGTAGAGCACGGTCGTCATGACCATCCAGAGCACCCGGCTGCCGATCAGCGCCCCGAGCAGGGCCGCGCTGATGCCCACGGTCTGCCAGAGGCCGATCCCGGAGTCGGCGGTCGCCTCGACGACCGACGCGAGGCTCAGCCCGATGAAGAGGAACACCGCGTTCTCGAGCAGGAACTGGATCGTCCGCCAGTTCAGCGACTCCGCGATCCGCGCCTGCGCCGACTGGATCACCGGCGCCCGGAAGCCGAGGTACAGCCCGGCCACCACGACCGCGAGCACTCCGGAGCCGTGCAGCAGCTGCGCGGGGATGAAGGCGAGGTACGGGGTCACGAGCGACAGGCTCGTGTCGAGCACCGAGGACTGCACCTGCTTGCGCACCGCCCCCAGCACCACGGCGACGACGATGCCGACTCCCCCGCCGACGACCACGGCGAGCACGAAGTCGAGCGCGACCCCGCCCGGCGTGACCGTGCTCACCAGGGCCAGGATCGACGCGTTCAGCGCCACGAGCGCGGTCGCGTCGTTGAGCAGGCTCTCGCCCTCGAGCACCGTGAGCATGCGCCGCGGCAGTCGGAGCCGCCCGGCGATCGCGGTCACGGCCACCGCGTCTGTCGGAGCGACGATGGCGCCGAACGCGAGGGCCGCCGCGATCGAGATCGCCGGCACCACCGCCCAGGCCACCGATCCGACCACGAGCATCGTGAAGACGACGAGGCCGACCGAGAGCAGGAGGATGCTGTCGCCGCGGGCGCGCACGTCGAGCACCGAGGTCCGGATCGCCGCCGCGTAGAGCAGCGGCGGCAGGATCCCGAACAGCACCACGTCGGGCTCGACGACCACCTCGGGGATCCCGGGCACGAACGAGGCCAGCGCGCCGACCGCGACGAGCGCGACCGGCGCCGACCAGTTCACCCGGCCCGAGAGGCCGGTGACCAGGACGGTGACGACGACGAACGAGACGATCCAGACGATCGCGACGACCGGTTCCTCCACGGGGCCCTCTCCGCAGGCGCGTGCGGCGCGCCTCCGGGCACCATCATGGCGCTCGCGGCGGCCGCGTGGAGAGGGTCGCCCAGGCGGGTCAGCGGCGGGAGTCGTGCACGTCGCGCGCCTTCATCACCCGGGCCGAGTCGACGGGGTTCATGCCGAGCACGATCTTGCCGCGGGAGTGCCGCTTCTCGAGGTCGTCGAACGCGTCCTGCACGAGGCCGTACGGGTAGAAGCCGGACACGAGCACGCGCAGCTTCTGCGCGGCGACGAGTCCGACCAGCTCGCCGAGGATCTCGGTGTCCTGCGCCGCCGTCTCGGCATCGGGCCAGACCGCTCGGAGCTCGATCTCCTTGCGGTCGTCGCTCGAGTGGTACCGGCCGCCCTCGATGCCCAGCGACGCGGCGAGCCCGTCGTTGCCGCCGAAGTTGTCCAGGAACGCCGTGACGCCGCCCGGAGCGACCTCGCGGATGCGATCGGCGATGCCGTCGCCGTAGACGATCGGCTTCACTCCGATCTGGCGGAGGTAGTCGAAGTTGCGCTCGCCGCAGGTGCCGATGACAGTCGCCCCGCGCAGCTTCGCGAGTTGGATCTCGAGACTGCCGACCCCGCCCGCCGCGGCCGAGACGACCACCGTGTCGCCCGCTGCGACGTGCACCGCCTCGAGCGCGCGCCAGGCGGTCACTCCGGCGAGGAACAGCGCGCCGCCGACCTCCCAGCTGACCGAGGCGGGCTTGGGCACGAGGTTCTCCCGCGGCACGACCACGTGCGTGGCGTGCGAGCCGACGAGGGCGTGGCCGACCACGTCGCTCTTGAGCTTGAGGTCCGTGACCCCCTCGCCGAGACCGACGACGACGCCGGCCAGATCGGTGCCCTGGCGCATGGGGAAGACGGCGGAGTGATCGGAGTCGAAGCGCCCCTCGCGGATGAACGCCTCCATGTGGTTCACGCCGGCCGAGAGCACCTCGACGAGCACCTCGCCCCTCCCCGGGACCGGCCGGGGGACCTCGGCCACCTCGAGCACCTCGACCCCGCCGAAGCGGGAGTACTGGACCACACGGGCGGAGTCGGAGCGCAGACGGTTCATGGGCTCATCCTGTTCCTCCTCGGGCGAGAACCGGTGACCCCCGAACGGGGACGTGCGCCTCGCGGACAGCCGATCGGGCCGGACTAGAGGCAGAGGGACCCCGGATCGTGAGGGCACGAATGATTCGTGCGGCGACGAGTGGCAGGATGAACGGGTGGAACCGGACCCGCTCGCCCTGCAGAACCAGGTGTGCTTCTCGCTCGCCGTCGCTGCGCGCACCGTGATCGGCCTCTACCGCCCGGTGCTGGAGCCGATGGGCCTGACCCACCCGCAGTACCTCGTGATGCTCGCGCTGTGGGAGAGCAGTCCGCGCTCGCTCGGCGACCTCGGCGAGGCGCTGCACCTCGAGCCCGCGACCCTCAGCCCGCTCGTCAAGCGCCTCGAGACGAGCGGCCACGTCACGCGCACCCGCAGCAGCGAGGACGAGCGCCGCCTCGACGTCGCGCTCACCCCCTCAGGGGCCGCACTCCGCGAGCAGGCCCTGCAGGTGCCCCCGCAGATCGTCGAGCGCCTGGACCTTCCGCTCGAGGACCTCGTCGCGATCCGCGACAGCCTGACCCACCTCATCGGCGCCGCGTCCCGCACGCCGGCCGCCCGGCTGATCGAGTAGCCCACCCAGCGGGCGTATCGAGATCCCCGCCCTCCAGGAGTTGGTGGGTCTCGATACGCCGCGGTCCGCGGCTACTCGACCAGCAATGCCTTCCTGCTGGTCGATTAGCCCGCGCAGCGGGCGTATCGAGATCCCCACCCCTCAGGGAACGCGTGCCCCGACACGCGCCTCCGGCTGCTGCCCGACCAGCGAGAGGGCACCCGGGAACGGCCGAGGGCCGAGTGGGCGTGCACACGGCACGGCCACTCGGCCCTCGGTCGTTCTCAGAAGTACTGGCTCAGTTCGCGACTCGCAGCACGATCGCCGTGCTCGTGCCGATGTTGCCGGCCTTGTCCTGCGCCTTCGCGGTCACGTTGTACGCGCCGTTCGGGTATGCGGCCGAGCTCGTCGAGAGCGCCCACGAGCCGTCGGGCTGCTTCACTCCGTTGCCGAGCTTGGTGCCGCTCGCGTAGAACACGACCGCCGTCACGCCGACGTTGTCGTTCGCGGTGGCGACCAGGCGGATGGAGCCCGAGACGGTGGTGTTCGTGGCCGGCGAGGTGATCGTCGCGGTCGGCTTCTGCGTGTCCGGGGCCGTGGTCGGAACCGGGGTCGGAGACGCAGTCGCGGTCGGCGTGGCCGTGGGCGTCGCGGTGGGCGTCGCCGTCGGAGTCGCGGTGGGCGTGGCCGTCGGAGTCGCAGTCGGCGTGGCCGTCGGCGTCGCGGTGGGAGTCGGGGTCGGCTCCGGAGCGGCGGTCGTCGGCAGGGTGCTGATCGCGTAGCCGAAGTACTTGCCCGTGGTGGGGCGGGTCGGGTCGCCGGCGAAGGTGCGGCCGCGCTCGGCGCCCGCCTTGGCCTGGGCGATGACCTGGGCGCGGACCTGCGCCGGGGTCTTGCCGACGCACGATCCACCGGCGCTCAGGCAGTCGAGGACGACGCCGCTGACGGCCGCGGCCGACATGCTGGTGCCGGACTGGACGTAGGCGTAGCCGCCGCCGAGCTTGGTGGTGTACGGGCACATGCCGGGAGCGGCGATGGTGTGCGCCTGGTCGGCGGCCGAGACGGCGAAGTTGCTGTTGATGGCGACCGAGTCGTCCTTGGTGGTCACGTTCGCGCACGGCACGGCGGCGAGGGAGCCGGGCTTGCCGTCGTAGTTCGCGATGTTCGTGGCGGTCAGGACCTCGTCGTAGGCGGCGGGGACGGCGCCGGCGAGGTTCTTCGGGGTGGAGGCGTTGCCCGCCGAGCTGACGACGGTGATGCCCTTGCCCACGAGCTCGCAGACCATCTGGTGCATCACGTCGTTGTTCGTGCGGCCGCAGTTGCTGTCGTCGGCGCCGACAGCGGCGAGCGACATGTTGACGACCTTGATGTTGTTGGCGGCGGCGTTCTTCGACACCCAGTCGAGGCCGCAGACGATGCCCTCGGTGGTGCCCTTGTTATTCTCGTCGAGGACGCGGACCGAGTAGATCGGAGCGCCGGGGGCGACGCCCACCGTGCCCAGGCCGTCGTCGTAGGCGGCCATGTAGCCGGAGACCGCGGTGCCGTGCCCGTTCTTGTCGGACGCGTCTCCCGAGCCGAAGCAGTTGATCTGCTCCTTCAGGTTGTAGTCGGCGTTCGGGTTCACACCGGAGTCGATGACCGCGACGGCGGGACCGTTGTAGTTCGTGACGCCGTCGCCGGCGAGCACCGGGGCCTTGTCGGCCTCCGCGGTGAGCACGTGCGACGGGATGACCTGCGCCTGGCCCTCGACCACGACGTCGGCCGGAGCGACCGAGACGACGCGGGAGTCGGCGACGAGCGCGGCCTGCTGGCGGGCGGTGAGCGTCGCGGTGAATCCGGCGGTGCCTCCCTGGTACGTCACGTAGTCGGCGACGCCGAGCGAGCGGACGACCTGCTGCGAGACGGCGGTCGAGTCCACGGTGACCGCGTAGCGACCGGCGGTGCCGGCGGCCTGGGCGGGAGCGGACCCGGCGACGGCGAGGCCGGCGACCACGGCGAGCGCCGTGGCGAGGGCTCCGAAGCGGCGGAGGAGGGACCCGGCCGGCGGCGCGGACGCCGTGGCGGAGGAGGGGGAGGTCAAGGAGATCCGTCGATTCTGTCGGCGGCGGGGCCGACGGGTCATGAGAGGGGTGCGAGATCGCGGGGCGCGGGCATCCACCGCGGCTGCGAGGCCGGGAGGCGGCGGCTGGGGAGGCCGCGTCGAGCTGTGGCGGGCCCGTGGCCCGCCCACTCCCTCATCGGAGTGGCCCACCCATGACTCCAACAGAGTTCTCGGTTTTGCACAGCATCGCACGTGTACCCAGTACGGGGGTAATTTCGCGCAGAAGCCCTGGGTCTGAGGAGGGTTTCAGACTAGGGAAGCCTGGGCGGGGGCCCTGACCGACGATTGTCGAGAAACCCCCGGTCACAGCCCGGGATCAGCGCGCTCACGGCTGCGGTTCCGGAGTCTTGACTGGTCCCGCTCACGGAGTAGTGTCGTCGCTCGTGACAAAACAGGGCCCCGGGTCCGACGCGGGGGAATCGCCCACCGACGCCGGTGAACTGCGCACCGCGAAGCACTTCTTCATCGGGGAGCCCCTCCCGAGCGACAAGCTCGAGGGCCAGCTGCTCAAGAAGCGCCTCGCGCTCCCCATCTTCGCGAGCGACCCGCTCTCCTCCGTGGCCTACGCGCCGCAGGAGCTGCTGATGATCCTGCTCCTGGGCGGACTCTCGTTCCTCACCTTCGCGCCCTGGGTCGCCGCCTGCGTCATCGTGCTGCTGCTGGTCGTCGTGCTGAGCTACCGCCAGCTGATCCGCGCGTACCCCTCGGGCGGCGGCGACTACGAGGTCGCGCGCACCAACCTCGGCGAGACCGCGGGCCTCACGGTCGCCTCCGCGCTCCTGGTCGACTACGTGCTCACCGTCGCCGTGTCGGTCGCCTCCGGAGTCGACAACATCATCTCCGCCGTCCCCGAGCTCGCCCCCCTGCGGGTCGAGCTCGCGATCCTCTTCGTGGTGCTGCTGGCCGCCGTGAACCTCCGCGGCGTCTCGGAGTCGAGCAGGGCGTTCGCGATCCCGACCTATCTCTTCGTCGCGAGCGTCTTCGTGATGGTCGTCGTCGGACTCGTCCGCACCCTGCTGGGCGACGCCCCGGTCGCGGAGTCGGCGGGGTACACCGTGCGCGCCGAGGAGCTCACCCAGGCCGCGGTCGTCCTCCTCCTGCTGCGCTCCTTCGCGAGCGGATGCGCGGCACTCACCGGCGTCGAGGCGATCTCGAACGGCGTGCCCGCGTTCCGGGCGCCCAAGGTGAAGAACGCGCAGCGCACACTCGTGGCGATGGGCTCGATCGCGATCGTCCTCTTCGTCGGACTCACCGCTCTGGCCCTGGTCTCGGACGTGCACTACGCCGAGGACGCCTGCCACCTCGTCGGCTTCGCCGGGTGCGAGACCACTCCGCAGCGCTCCGTCATCGCGCAGGTGGCGGCCGCGACCTTCGGCAACGGCTCGATCCTCTTCTTCGTCATCCAGGCGGCGACCGCCGCCGTCCTGCTGCTCGCGGCCAACACCGCGTTCAACGGGTTCCCGCTGCTGGGCTCCGTGCTCGCCCGCGACGGCTTCGCCCCGAAGTCGCTCAACACCCGCGGCGACCGCCTCATCTACTCCAACGGCGTGATCATCCTCGCCTTCGTCGCAGCGGTGATCCTGCTCGTCTACCAGGCCTCGCTGACCAGCCTGGTGCAGCTGTACATCATCGGCGTCTTCGTCTCGTTCACCCTCGGGCAGACCGGCATGGTGAAGCACTGGATCCGGCTGATCCGCGCCGGTGAGGGCTCGCGCACCGTCTACACGAGCCTCGGCATCAACCTCTTCGGAGCGACGCTGACCTTCGTCGTCCTCGTCATCGTCACGATCACCAAGTTCACCCACGGCGCCTGGCTCGTCTACCTGGTCATGCCGATCCTCGGGTTCCTGATGGCGGGCGTGTACCGCTACTACCGCGACGTCGAGAAGGAGATCGAGGTCGACCCGACCACGACCTTCGGCGCCAACGGCGACCACGCGATCGTCCTCGTGGGCCGGATGAACAAGCCGACCCTGAAGGCGCTGGACTACGCGATCGCCGCCCGCCACGAGACCCTCGAGGCGGTCCACTCCTCCATCGACGACGCCCAGACCGCGCAGCTCAAGGCCGACTGGGAGCGGATGGACATCCAGGTGCCGCTGCGCTGCGTCGCATCGCCTTACCGCGACATCTCGTACCCGCTGATCAAGTACATCAAGGCGCACCGCCTCGAGCACGGCTCCGAGATCACCACCGTCTACATGCCGCAGTACATCGTCGGCCACTGGTGGGAGTCGTTCCTCCACAACCACAAGTCGCGCCGGATCCGCCAGAAGCTCCTGCTGGTGCACGGCGTCACCGTGGCGCTGGTGCCCTGGCTCCTCGATTCCTCCGAGCTGATCTACGGCCGCCGCTCGCGGCCGATCCCGGGCCAGGCGCGCCGCGGCGAGCCCGTGCGCCCGGTGACCCGTCGGCCGATCCCGCCGGCCTCGGTGCTGCCCAAGGGTGCCGCCGGCGAGGGGCGCCGCGCAGCACGTCCCGCTCGGCCGCCTCCGTGCGCACGAAGAAGGGCGGCAAGCGCCGCTGATCCGGTGCAGAACATCGGCTGAGAGGGGTGGCTGACGGCTGTCAGCCCTCGGCCGCCCCCTCTGACCGATGTTCTGCAGGCACTCGCCGCCGCGATCCCCGCGAAGTCGGGCGCGACTCCCCGGAGACGGACGCGACTCCCCGGAAACAGGTAGAGGGCCCGCGGCCTGTAGCCGCGAGCCCCCGATTTCCCCTTGTGCCTTCCCCCGAAGGCGGCCCGCCCCAACGGGCCGTGATCGACGCTATCGGCGGGCTATGGACCCGCGCATCCTCCTCACGACGGATCCCTGCCCGTCGCGGGGAGGGGTGCCGGGAGCACGAGGCGCCAGAGGAGGGCGATGGAGAGGAGGGCGGCGCTGGTGCCGAGGACCGCGAGGATCGCCGCGTCGACCACGTAGGGGCGGTAGTCCGGCTCGAACGGATCCAGGCCCGTGCCGGCCAGCACGACGCCCGCGGGCACGACGGCCGCGACCAGCACCACGGTCCATGCTGCGACGCGCACCGGTCCGCGGCCGTCCGAGGGCACGGGGTGCGGGCGCCGGGTGACGTACCAGACGACCGCGCCGATCCCCAGGCCCAGCAGCCCGAGCACTCCGCTCGCGTACTGCGCCCACTTGTAGCCGGGGAACGGGCCGAAGGACTGCTGCAGCGCGGGCACGGCGGCCACGAACGGACCGCCGAGGTGCGTGAAACCGTCCCACAGCACGTGGGTGGCCGCGCCGATGACGATGCCCGCCGCAGCGAGGAGCGACGCGGTGATCCAGGCCCGCGTGCCACGCGGTCGCGGCCGTCGGGGACGCAGCCGCACCCGCACGATCCACGGAGCGAGATCGCGCCAGGCGGGCTCGAGCAGCAGCGCCCAGAGCAGCAGCCCGAGGGCGCCGAGCGCCAGGTCGACCGACACGATGCCCGCGAGGGAGTGAGTCGCCTGCCGCGCCGCCGTCCACGGCAGGTAGAGGCCGATGTCGGGCATCACCGCTCCGGCGGCGACGGCGCTCGCGGGGATCCGGCCGTTCGAGAAGGCCAGAGCGACGACGGCGTGGCTCGGCGTGAACGGCATGCCTCACGGTATCCCGCGCCCGCCCCGTCCCGCCCGGCCGGGACGCTCCGCGACCGCTGCGCGACGCGGATCCGCCGATCGCCCCGGGCCGCCCGCCCGGAGACCTCCGAGGAGGGCGACCGTAGAATCGCACGGACGTCCGGCCCGCCGGACTCAGGTGACGACGGATCGGAGCGGGTGTGCGGAAGGCGTTCGCGATCCTCCGACTCGCGCTCGCGGGTCTGGGCGTCGTGGGCCTGATCGCCGACTTCCTCTACACGCTGGGCTTCCGCGCGTTCCAGATCGACAACTTCTTCGCCTACTTCACCACGCAGTCGAACATGGCCGGGGTCGTGCTCCTGGGCCTCTCGGGCCTCGTCGCGCTGGCCCGCCCCCGCGAGCCGCGCTGGCTCAGCACGGTCCGCGCGCTGGTGCTGACCTACATGGTCGTGTCGGGCATCGTGTTCGGACTGATCGCCGTCGAGGCGGGCAACCGCGGAGTGCGCGTCGACGTGCCGTGGTCGAGCGCGCTGCTGCACTTCGTGATCCCGACGCTCGCCCTGCTCGACTGGATCCTGGGACCCGGGCGCCGTCCGGTGCCGTGGCGCGGGGCGCTGACGGTGCTCGGCTTCCCGATCGTCTGGGGGGTGATCACGCTCGTGCGCGGCGCCCTGATCGGCTGGTACCCCTACTTCTTCCTCGACCCCGACCAGGTCGACGGGCCGGTGATGTACGTCGTCTACGACGTGATCGTGCTCGGGCTCATCTCGGGCATCGCGGCGTTCGTGATCGCGCTCAGCCGGGTGCGGCCGCTCGGCGCCGCGCAGACGGCGGAGTGGCGGGGCGGGTTCTCGAGGCTGCGCGAGCTGCTCAGTCGGGGACGACGGCGAACGGCTCCAGGGCCGTCACCGCGACCGTGAGCAGCTCCTCGTCGCTGAGCGACTGGAGCGACAGGGCCTGATCCGCGCCGACGAGCCCGATCAGCACGGCCTCGCCCGTGACCGGCTGCAGGTTCACCCACTCGGTGATGCCCGCCTCCGAGCCGATCAGCGACCAGCGCACGGCCGATACGGCGTCGGAGTCGGCGTCCCAGAAGGACTCGTCGAAGCGCAGCCAGAGCGACTCCACGACTCCGGAGCCGATCGCCGCGATCGCGGTGCGGTGCGCGAACGGCAGCGGCGGATCGAACACGATCGCGTCGGTCTTGAGCACGCCGATCGGCACGGTGACCAGGACCCGGTCCGCCGAGAACGACTCCCCCGTCGCGAGGCGGACGCTCGCGCCCCTCCTCGTCGTAGCCGATGCCGCTGACGACGGCGCGCAGCGAGACCTCGACGTCCTCGAGCAGCGTCTCGACGAGCGGAGCCAGTCCGTCGGTGATCACCGCGTCCTCGCGCTCGGAGTCGTCGTCGAGCTCCTCCGCGGTGGTCGCGGCCGACGCGTCGCCGAGCCCGTACCAGGAGGAGAGCTCGGCCGCCGCCGCGCCCGTCGTGAGCGCCGCACCGCCGGCGAGGTGGGCCGCGACCCGCTCGGGCTCGCCGTCACCGCTGCCGGGCTCGGCCTCGGCGGGGTCGGCAGCACCGGATTCCGCGAACGCGACGGCGAGCGGCACGTCCTCGGACTGCTCGGCGCCCCACTCCAGCGCCCTGGTCAGCGCGTCGGCGCCGGTCGTGCCCGCGTCGACGACGGAGCCGTCCGCCGCGATCGAGCGGATCGTCGCCAGGTCGATCGGCGACGTCGTGACGCCGGCGTCGAGCACGCTCTCGCGCAGGGCGGGGCCCGCTCCGGCGAGCGCCCACGCTCCGCTGTCGACCGCCACGGGCCAGCCGTCCGGCTGCGAGGTGGCGATGCGACCGCCGGTGCGCTCGCGCGCCTCGACCAGGGTGACGTCGTAGCCGGCGTCGACGAGGCGGCGGGCGGCGACGGCTCCGGCGAGGCCGGCGCCGATGATCGCGATGCGCTCGCCGTCGGCCGCGATCGCGGCGATCTCGCCGGCCGCCCGCACGCCCGAGTTCCACGCCCCCTGCAGGGTGCCCGGCGCGGAGGAGTCGGTCGCCTCGCCCGCGAAGAACACCCGGTCGAGCACGTTCTGCGCGAGATCCTCGCGATGCTCGGGGGTCGCTCCGACGGGCAGGTAGGAGGTGCTGCCGAGCGCGTACGGGTCGGTGCCCCAGGCGGAGCGCACGAAGGCGGAGGGCGTCGGCACGGCGGTGGTGCTCGGCGTCGGCACCGGGGCCTCCGTCACGGAGCGGGTCGGCGTCGGACGCGGCGGAGTGCAGCCCGCGAGGACCAGGAGGCCGACCCCCGTGGCGGCTCCCGAGAGGAAGGTGCGGCGTCCGATCGTCATCCCCGACATCCTACGTTCTCGCCTCCGGGCGCGGCCCTCGGCTGCTGCGCCGCCCCCTGCCCGGAGGCGGGCGTCCGCCGCAAGGCCCGGCGGACGCCCCGCCGCGAGTGGTAGACCTGGACCCATGAGCAACGACATCCGCGAACTCGCCGAGGGCGAGAGCTACCTCGCCTTCTTCCAGGGCGGCCCCTTCGACGGGCAGACCGAGACCCGCGTCAGCACCGACGGCGGCTACGAGAAGGAGGTCGACGTCTACGCGGCCGTGGACGGCCAGGAGACGCACCTCGTCTACACCGCCGTCGCCGCGAAGGAGGTCGGCGAGTCGGTCCACGTGACCTTCACGCTCGACGCCCCCGACTCCGACCCGATCGAGGACCACGAGGACCGCGGCGGCGGATTCCAGTAGTCGCGACATTCCAGGGACGCCGTCCCGGCCTCGGCCGGGGCGGCGTCCCTCGTTCTCTGTGACGAAGCATGACGTCCCCCCTGCGGGTGTCATGGCGGCACGTCTACGATCGCCGCTGGAGCGGCCGAGCAGCGGGCGCCGGACGGAGACGACGATGCCCGCGACCACGACCCCCACGATCGGCGAGCAGTCCGCCGAGTTCACCACCGGATTCACCGCCGCCATCGGCGACGACCTCGCGGCCGTCTTCGCGGGCGAGCAGGCCGACCTCGTGTCGGCGGGCGTCCCCGACCACGCCGTGTCCGCGGGCGACGAGCTGCCGGACGCGACGGTCCTCACCGTCGACGGCGAGCCGGTCGCGCTCTCCTCCGCGCTCGGCGCCGGAGCCGCCGTGCTGGTGTTCTACCGCGGCGCCTGGTGCCCGTACTGCAACCTCACGCTGCGCCACTACGACGCCACCCTCGCCCCGGCGCTGCGCGAGCGCGGAGTCGCCTTCGTCGCGATCAGCCCGCAGAGCGCCGACGGCTCCCGCTCGACGGGCGACGGCGAGCTCGGCTTCACCGTCCTCTCGGACCCGGGCAACGCCCTCGCCGGGCGCCTGGGCATCGTGACCGCGCCCAGCGACGCCGCGATCGAGGCGCACACCTCCCTCGGCTTCGCGGTGAAGGACTCGAACGCGGACGAGACCCCCGCGATCCCCTTCCCCACCGTGCTCGTCGTCGATGCGGGGCGCGTCGTGCGCTTCGCCGACGTGCACGTCGACTACACGACGCGCACCGAGACGGCCGAGATCCTCGCGGCGGTCGACGACCTGGCCTGACCCCTGCCGGAGCGGGAGGGGGCTGTCAAGCCTCCCTCCCGCCCGGGCGTCCTCCCCATCCGGCTCCCTACTCTTCTTCGAAGCACCATCGACGCCGAGGGTCGGCGCCGGAAGGAGAACTCACCGATGACCGAGATCACCGCGCACCACGGACTCTTCAAGGACACGAACCTCCACGTCGACGACACGGGCGGATCGGGACGCCCGGTCGTCCTGATCCACGGCTGGCCCCTCTCGGGCGAGTCCTGGTCGGAGCAGGTCCCGGCGCTCACCGCGGCCGGCTACCGCGTCGTCAGCTACGACCGCCGCGGCTTCGGACGCAGCGACAAGCCGCTCACCGGCTACACCTACGACACCCTCACCGAGGACCTGCACGCGCTGCTCACCGAGCTCGACCTGCAGGACGTCACGCTCGTCGGCTTCTCGATGGGCGGCGGCGAGGTCGCCCGCTACTTCTCGAAGTACGGCACCGAGCGCCTGCGCAGCGTCGTGTTCGCGTCGGCCGTGCCGCCGTACCTGATGAAGGGCTCGGACAACCCGGACGGCCCGCTCGAGAAGTCCCAGGCCGCCGAGATGACGGCCGGTCTCACGAAGGACCAGGACGCGTTCTACGACGACTTCACGACCCAGTTCTTCTCGGCGGAGGGCACGCTCGTCGTGACGGAGCAGCAGCGCCAGGACGCGCTCGCGCTCGCGAAGCAGTCGTCGAAGGTCGCCGCGCTCGCCTGCATGACGGCGTTCGCGACCACGGACTTCCGCGAGGACCTGCCGCTCGTCACCGTCCCGACGCTCGTCATCCACGGCGACAGCGACGCGACCGTGCCGTTCGAGGGCTCGGGCGCGCGCACGCACGCGGCGATCCCCGGCTCCGAGCTGCACGTCGTCGAGGGCGGCCCCCACGGCGTCAACGTCAGCCACGCGGAGGAGTGGAACGCCCGCGTCCTCGAGTTCCTCGCGAAGTAGGCGGCGGCACCTCCTCCCCCTCGCTGATCGAGTAGGCCGCAGGCCGTCTCGAGATCCCGCCACTCCTTGAGACGCGGGTCTCGATACGCCCCTGCGGGGCTGCTCGACCAGCGAGGCGGGGCCGATCCCCCCTCTCCTGCTGATCGAGTAGGCCGCAGGCCGTCTCGAGATCCGCCCGCCCCCGGGGCTCAGCCCTTCTCGGCGCCCTCCGTCGTGTTCATGATCCGCTTCTGGAAGACGAAGAACAGCACCGCCACCGGGATCGACATCAGCACCGCCGCCGCCAACTGCAGCGGGTACTGGTTGCCCGTGCCCAGCTGCCCCGAGACGAGCGAGGCGACTCCGGTCGTCAGCGTGTTCAGCTCCGGCGACTGCCGCGAGACCACGAAGTGCGAGAACTCGTTCCACGAGCCCTGGAACGACAGGATGAACAGCGTCACGATCGCCGGCCGCGCCATCGGCACCACGATGGAGCGGAAGGTGCGGAACACGCCGGCCCCGTCGATCCGCGCGGCCTCCTCGATCGACAGCGGGATCGAGTCGAAGAACTGCTTCATGATGAAGATGCCCGCCGCGTCCACGATCAGCGGCACGATCATCCCGGCGTAGCTGTCGTACAGACCGAGCTGCTTGAGGATCAGGAACCGCGGGATCAGCAGCACGACCGCCGGCACGCTCATCACTCCGATGAACAGCGCGAACAGGAAGCCCCGCCCGCGGAAGTTCAGCCGCGACAGCGCGTAGCCCGCGAGCGAGTCGAAGAAGACGCGTCCGACGGTGACGAACACCGTCACGATGACCGAGTTCAGCGTCCACAGCGGCAGCGGCACATCGGTGAAGAGCCGCTCGTACGAGGCGAAGGACCAGGTCGCCGGGAGCAGCGACAGAGGGTTCGAGGTCGCGTCGGCGTCGGTCTTGAACGACGACGCGACCGAGATCAGGAACGGGTAGATGTACACGAGCGCCAGCGCGATCAGCAGCAGGTAGCCGCCGATCAGCGAGGCACGGCCGCGGGCCCCGAGGTGCACGCGGCGGCGCGGAGCGGCGCGGCCGGCGTCTCCTCGGCGGTGCGGGTGCCGGAGTCGATCAGGGTGCTCATCGCACACCTCCCGTGGTGAGGGTCGTGGCGGCGTCGGCCCGGGCGGCACGGCGGCGGGTGCGCGGCTCGCCCTTGTCGCGCAGCAGCGCCCGCTGCAGCAGCGTGAGCACGACGATGATGAAGAACAGGATGAACGCGATCGCCGCGCCCTGGCCCCAGCGGAGGTCCGTGAACGAGGACTCGTACGCGAGGAACGCGGGCGTGAGCAGCGTCTTGCCGGGCGAGCCCCCTCCGGTCAGGTAGATCTGGTCGAAGACCTGCCACGTGCCGATGAGGCCGAGGGTCAGCACCGTGAAGAGCGTCGGCTTGAGCATCGGCAGGGTGACCGAGAAGAACTTGCGCAGCGGCCCCGCCCCGTCCATCAGTGCGGCCTCGTCGATCTCGGCTCCGATGTTCTGCAGCGCCGCGAGGAACAGCAGCATGAAGGTGCCCGAGGTGGTGAAGATCGCCATCGTGATCAGCACGCACATCGCGACGGAGGGGCCCGACAGCCAGTCCCACCAGGTGAGGCCGAGCGGAGCAGCGGCGGCCAGCGGACCGGAGCCGTCGACGCCGACGGCGCCCAGCGCGCTGTGCAGGATCCCGGAGGGGTCCGCCATCCAGGTCGGACCGTCGGCGCCGAACCAGCCGAGCACCGCGTTCACGACGCCCGAAGCGCTGAAGAGGAACAGGAAGATCACGGTGATCGCGATCGAGGACGTGACGGAGGGGAAGTAGAAGGCGGTGCGGAAGAAGCCGCGCCCGCGGAGGATCCGCCGGTTCACCTGCACCGCGAGGAACAGCGCGAGGGCCGTCTGGAGCGGCACGACGAGCAGCACGTAGTAAAGGTTGTTGCGGATCGCAGTGCCGAAGTCCTTCTGCGCCAGGCCGGGCTCGGTGAGCACCGCCTGGTAGTTCTCTCCGCCGACGAACTGCGCGGTCGGTCCCAGCGGGGAGCCGAGGCCGTTCCAGTTGCTGACGCTGACCCACAGGGCGAGGCCGATGGGCAGCACGAGGAAGACGCCGATGACGAGGATCGCGGGGAGGGTGAAGAGCCAGCCGTAGCGGGCCTCGTGCCCGCGGATGCCGGAGCGGCGCCTGCGGGCGGGTGCGGGGGCGGTCATCGATGCGTCTCCTTCGACGTGTCGGGGGCGGTCTTCGTGAGGACCGCCGTGCCTCGGGGAGGAGGAGGGCCGGGGCGGGGAGCCCCGGCCCTCCTCGCGCGGCTACTTCGCGTTCGCGGTGTCGAGCGCGTCCTGCAGGTTCGTCTGCAGGTCGGCGAGGATCGCCTCCGGGTCGCCCGACGCCAGGCCCTCGAGGGCCGAGTTGAAGTCGGTGATCACGGTGGCAGCGCCCGCGAAGGCGACGGGGCTCACGGCGTAGTCGTTGCCGGTCACGAACGCGGCGTTCTCGGGGTACTTCGTCGCGTACTCCGCAGCACCCGACTCGGTCGAGGGGATCACGCCGAACGCGTCCGAGAAGGCGAGCTGCTGCTCGTCCGCGGTCAGGGACTCGACGAGCGACTGCGCCTGCTCCGCCGTCTCGCTGCCGACCGGGATGCCCCAGCAGTTGCTGAACGTGAAGGTCGACTTCCCGCCGGGGCCCGCGGGGAGCTCGGCGACGGTGTAGTTCACGTCCGGGTAGTCGGCCTCGAGCGCGCCGTTGATCCACGGACCCTCGACGACCATCGCCGCGGCGCCCTTGCCGAAGGCCTCACCGGCCCAGCCGGAGTCGAGGTCGGCGGGGAACTTCAGCGTCCCGTCGGTCAGCAGCTTCTTCACCTCGGTGAGTCCGGCCACGTTCTCGGGGGTGTCCGCGGTGACGGTCTCGCCGTCCTCGGACAGCAGCGAGCCGCCGGCCTGGTTCATGAAGGTGCCGATGCGCGCGTACTCGGCGCCGAAGGAGAGTCCGGTCACTCCGTTCGCGGTGAGCTTCGCCGCAGCCGACTCGAGGCCCGCCCAGTCGGTCGGGATGTCGGCGTCGGTGAGACCGGCGGCCGCCCAGAGGTCGGTGTTGATGACGAGACCCAGCGTCGAGAAGTCTTTCGGCTCGCAGTAGAACTGGTCGTCGTAGGTGAACGCCTCGCGCAGCGCCGGGTAGAACGCGTCGGCGTTGCCGGCGTCCTGGGCGTAGGGCTCGAGGTAGCGGTTGCTCGCGTAGGTCTGGAACTGGTCCCAGCTCATGTAGAAGAGGTCGGGCGGGTTGCCGCCCGAGAAGCCCTGGCCGAGCTGCTGGGTCAGATCGCTCGCGGCGACGACCTCGACGGTGGTGCCGTTCTCCTCGCCCCAGGCGTTCACGGCGTCGGTGACCGCGGTCGTCTCGGCGTCGCCGGACGATCCGATCATCACCGTGAGTCCGGCGTCGGACGACGAGTCGGAGGAGGAGCCGCCGCTCGAGCAGGCGGCGAGCGTGACCGCGAGGCCGCTCGCGAGGATCGCGGCACCCCAGCGTGCCGCGGTGGAGGTGGTTGTCATGGCCTGACCTTTCGTGATCGGGAGGCGCACCGGGAGGTGCTCGGGGCTGTGGGAGTCAGAGGTGGAGGGGGGTCCGCACGACGAGGTGCGGCTCGATGAGGCGGTGGGCCTCTCCGGCGGCGAGCTCGCGGTGCACGATGTCGTCGCCGTGCTCGCCGAGGAGCAGCTCGAGGGCGCCGGCGGCGACCGCACCGAGGTCCTGCTCGACGCTCGAGAGGCCGACGGCGGCCGCGACCGGGGTGTTGTCGAAGCCGACGATCGAGAGGTCCGGGCGCCCGACGGCGACGGCGGCCATCGAGGCGCCGAGCGCGAGGGAGTCCGACACGCAGACCAGACCGTCGACCGCGGGGTTCGCCTCGAGGAACGCGATCGCGGCGGACCGCGCCTGCTGCACGTCGTCCTCCGCCTCGGCCTGCAGCAGCGCGACTCCGGGGAACCGCTCCCCCATCACCCGCTCCCAGCCGCTGCGGCGGTCGTCGCCGGTCGCGGATCCGCTCGGCCAGCCGAAGAACGCGAGCGTCTCGCATCCCTCGTCGGCGAGGTGGCGGCTGGCCTGCTCGACCCCGGAGGCGCCGTCGACGTCGACCCAGAGGTGCTGCGGATCGCCCTGATCGTCCAGTCCCCAGGGGCGCCCGAAGGTGACGAAGGGCACGCCCTGCTGGCGGAGCCACGCGGTGCGCGGGTCGCCGTAGAAGGTCGAGGTGAGGACGAAGGCGTCCACGTCGGCCCCGTCGCGGAGCCGTCCGATCTGCGCGATCTCGTCCTCGGGGGTGCTCGCCGTGTAGAGCAGGATCCGCATGCCGCGGGCGTCCGCCTGCTCGGTGACCGCGTGGAGGAACCGGTCGAGCAGGCTGCCCGAGATGCCGTCGAGCACCCGGTCCATCCGGACCCCGATGGTGCCCGACTTGCGGGTGCGCAGGCGGCGGGCGGAGGCGTGCGGCCGGTACTTGAGATCGGCGATCGCCTTCTCGACGCGCTCGCGGGTGGCCGGACGCACGATCGACGGGCTGTTGAGCACGTTCGAGACGGTCTGGCGTGAGACGCCGGCAGCGCGGGCGACGTCCTCGACGGTCGGCAGTGCCATGCGTCCTCCTCGACGGGTCCCGGTGCTTTGATCGTTCAAATCGTGCGCGGACCGCTGATTTGATCGATCCAATCTGAGTGCTACATTACCTCCGACCGCGGTGCTGTCAACCGGCAGCCACCGACGGACCGATCCCCCGGGCGCCGCACGACGCGCCCCGCACCGACGATTCAGTGAGGAGTCGACCGTGACGACCGAGCGCGACGACCGCAGCAGCACGCCCCTCCAGCCCCTCCTCCACGAGGCCGTCGTCCTCCTCCGCGCGCCCTCGCAGCTGTGGTGCGACGAGGCCGGAGAGGTCGGCGGGCAGCCGATCCACGGGCTGTACCACGGCGACGTCCGGGTCCTCGCTGGCGCGGCCCTCCTCGTCGGCGGACTCCCCCTCGAGCCGATCTCGGCGGGTCGCGACGGCGCCTCCTCCGCCCGCTTCACCGGCCTCGCCCGGCGCCTCGACGACGCCGCGGCCGACCCGCGCTTCCGCGTGGTCCGCTCGCGCACGGTCGCCGCCGGGTCGCTCCGCGAGAGCATCCGGCTCGAGTCGGCTCTGCCCGACGCCGTCGCCACCCGTCTCGAGCTCGCGCTCGAGCCCGACTTCTCGCTCGTGCACGTGGTGAAGGCCGGGCTGCGCGGCGATGCCGACGTCCGCACCGAGGCGGGCGACGGCTCCGTCGTCTGGACCTCGGGCAGCACCCGCGCCGACGTGCGCGCCCCGGGCGCCTCGATCGCGGCGGGATCGACCACGACCCTCGCGTGGGACGTCGTGGTCCCCGCCCACGGCGCCGTGGAGGTGGAGTGGAGCATCGCGATGGAGGACTCGGCCGCCGTCGTCGCTGGGGCCCCCGGACCCGCGGAGTGGAGCGGCACGACGGTCGACGCGGGCGACTCGCGGCTCGCCTCCTGGTGCCGGGTCGCCCTCGACGACCTCGACGCGCTGCGGATGGTCACCGTCGACCGCCCCGACGAGCCGTTCCTCGCCGCCGGAGCGCCCTGGTTCTTCACCCTCTTCGGCCGCGACTCGATCTGGGCGGCGCGGATGCTGCTCCCGCTCGGCACCGGCATCGCCGGGTCGACCCTGCGCGTGCTCGCGGGGCTCCAGGGCACCGAGCACGTGGCCGGCACCGCCGAGCAGCCCGGCAAGATCATGCACGAGCTGCGCTCGACGACCCTCGAGATCCCGGGAGAGGGCGTCTCGCTCCCGCCGCTCTACTTCGGCACCGTCGACGCCACGGCGCTCTGGGTCTGCCTGCTGCACGACGCCTGGCGCTGGGGGCTCCCCGACTCCGAGGTCGAGGCGCTGCTGCCCGCTCTCGAGGCGGCGCTGCGCTGGCTCCGCGACTCCGGTGACTCCGACGGCGACGGCCTGCTCGAGTACGTCGACACCACCGGTCACGGCCTGGCCAACCAGGGCTGGAAGGACTCGGGGGACTCGATCCAGTGGCGCGACGGCTCCCTCGCCGAGGGTCCGATCGCGCTCTGCGAGGTGCAGGCCTACGCCTACGAGGCGGCCATCGGAGGCGCGGCGCTGCTCGACCGGTTCGGCCGCGACGGCTCCGACTGGCGCGAGTGGGCCGCCGCGCTCAAGACCCGCTTCGCCGAGTCGTTCTGGATCGACACGGCCGACGGCGGCTACCCCGCCATCGCCCTGGATGCGCAGAAGCGCCCCGTCGACACCGTCACGAGCAACATCGGCCACCTGCTGGGCACCGGCATCCTGGCCCCCGACCGCGCCGCGCGCGTGGCCGAGCTGCTCGTCTCGCCGGAGCTCTCGTCCGGCTACGGCCTGCGCACGATGTCGACCGACTCCGACGGCTACTGGCCGCTCTCGTACCACGGAGGCACCGTCTGGGCGCACGACACCGCCATCGCCGTGACGGGGCTCGCCCGCGACGGCTTCGGCGCCGAGGCGACGACGCTCGCGCGCGGCCTCCTCGCCGCCGCCGAGGGCTTCGGCTACCGGATGCCCGAGCTGCACTCCGGCGACTCCGCCGACGTATCGCCCGCACCCGTGCCCTACCCCGCGGCCTGCCGCCCGCAGGCCTGGTCGGCGGCATCGGCCGTCGCCGTGCTGTCGGCCGCGCTCGGCCTCGCTCCGGGCGGGGAGACGCTGGTCGTCGCTCCGCTCTCGCCGGCACTCGCGGGACCGATCCGGGTCGACGGGATCCGCCACCGCGGCTCCCTCGTGCCGGTCGACTGGGACGGGCGCCTCTGAGGAGACGGCTGGCGACCGGGTCGCGGCTGCGCGACGGGGTCGCACCGGGCAGCCGTCAGGGCAGTCGCGCCACCACCGCGCGCGCGATCGTGCGCCCCGAGCGGTTCGCCCCGATCGTCGAGGCGGTCGGGCCGTAGCCCGCGAAGAACACCCGCGGATCGGTGAGGGACGCCCCGTCGGCCACCGCCACTCCGCCCTCGCGCTCGCGCAGGCCGAGCAGCGCGAGATGGCGCAGCTCGGGGCGGAACCCCGTCGCCCAGATGATCGCGTCGGCGCGGGTGAAGCTCCCGTCGGGCCAGCGCACCCCGTCCTCCTCGATCGAGCGGAACACGCCGCGCTCGCGGAGCACCCCGCGCTCGATGCCGGCCACGACGCGTCGGGTGCGCTGCACGCCCGTGCCGCCGACGATGCTCGGGAGGGCGCGGCCCTCGCGGGCGGCCCGGTCCTGCTCGCGCACCGCCTCGACCGCCGACTCGAGGGCGAGCTGCTCGCCGTCGCGGTAGTCGACCGGGCGGCGCGTCGCCCAGGTGACGGTGCGGGCGACGCGCTCGAGCTCGAGCAGGAAGCCGATCGCCGACGTGCCGCCGCCCACCACGACGACCTGCTTCCCCGCGAAGTCCTCGGCGCGCACGTACTCGGTGGTGTCGATCTGCACGCCCCGGAACCGGTCGCGGCCGGGGTAGTAGGGCACGAAGGGCGAGCCCCACGTGCCGGTCGCGTTCACGACGATCCGAGCGTGCTCGACCCCGCGGTCGGTCTCGATCACGAGAGCGGAGGAGCGGTCGCCCGGCGTCGCACTCGTGACGCTGCGCACCGCCTCCGGCCGGCGCACGGCCAGCTCGTAGGCGTCCTCGTAGCGCGCGTAGTACTCGCGGACCACGTCGCGGGCGGGGCGGCGACGGTCGGCAGTGGCGAAGGAGAAGCCGATGCGGTCCATCCCGGGCAGGTCGTGCACGCGGTGCGCCGACCCCAGCCGCAGGGCCTCCCAGCGGAACTGCCAGGCACCTCCCGGCCACGGTCCCCGGTCGAGCACGGCGACGTCGCGACCGGGCTCGAGGCCGAGTCTGCGCAGGTAGTAGGCGACCGCGAGGCCCGCCTGACCGGCGCCGATGACGACGACCGGGCGCGGATCGGGGGTGGTGTCCACGCCGCTCCCCACGTCCTCGAGGGGCGGTCGCTGCCGGGATGCCGGAGCCCCGGAGTGGCGTGTGCCCCGTCTGCTAAACTACCGGGTAGATTTCACTGTTCTCAGTTCGGGCTCTTCTCCATCCGCTCGGACCGATCACAACCTGTTCTGTCAATCACACATCCAGCCGGCTTCATCGCCCGTCTGGCCTGTCATCGTGAGGGGGTCACCCATGGGGCGCGGCCGTCAGAAGGCGAAGAACACCAAGATCGCCCGGGAGCTGAAGTCGTTCAGCCCGGCGGTCGATTACAGTGCGCTCGAGCGCGAGCTCAGCCACCCGGACGAGCCGGACTACTCGAAGTGGATCGACGCCGAGGACGACGGCGACGACACCGACTTCGTCGAGGAGCAGCACCAGAAGCGTGCGTGACGCGCAGTCGTCGTCGGGGTCGTCCGGTTCGGACGGCCCCGATCTGCGTTCGGGCACCGAGCCGCCGATCGGCGAGGGCACCGCGTCCGCGGCCCGCGTCGAGCAGCTGTCGACCCGCATCGCCTACGAGACACCGTGGATCCGCGTGCGCGAGGACGAGGTGCTCTGGCCGGGCGGGAGCACGGGCGTCTACTCGGTCGTCGAGCGCGACGACTACGCCCTCGTGCTGCCGCGCGAGGGCGAGGGCTTCTGGCTCGTCGAGCAGTTCCGCTACCCGATCGGGCGCCGGGCGTGGGAGTTCCCGGCCGGCGGCTGGCCGCACGGCTCCCCCGGCGGCGACCCGCTCGCCCTCGCCGCCGCCGAGCTGCGGGAGGAGACCGGGCTGCGCGCGGGACGCCTCCGGCACCTGGGGCGCCTGAGCGAGGCCTACGGCTTCGTGTCGCAGGCGGTCGACGTGTTCCTCGCGGAGGAGCTCGAGCACGGCGAGCACGCGCGCGAGGCGACCGAGTCCGACATGGAGCAGCGGTGGTTCTCCGACCACGAGGTCGCGGAGCTCGTCCGTTCGGGCGGAATCGTCGAGACGGCCGCCGTCGCGGCGCTCGGGCTGTTCTGGATGGACCGCGGGCTCGTCCCGTGATCCGCGCGATGTCGGTGGTCACCGGCATGCTCGGCGGATGACTCCGCCGCCCCCGCCGCGGACCCCCGCCGTGCCGCTCCCCGTGTGGCGGTCCGAGCGCCGCGGCCGCGACCTCGACGAGGCCCGCGCCTTCTACGAGCAGGGGTACAACGGCTCCGGCTTCCGCGCCGAGCGCTCCACGACGCCGTTCGCCTACCGCTACGCGACGACCGGCGAGGGCCCGGTGAGCCTGCACTCCGCGTCGTTCCTCGGCCACGTGCGCGGATCCGTCGAGCCCGCGGGCATCTACGTGGTGCTCTGGCTGACCCAGGGCCGCGCCGTCGTCGATCTGGGGCGCGACGACAACCGGCTCGTCGTCGGGCGGCCCGCCGTGTTCCCGACGGGCCGCCCCTTCGGCTTCGAGGCGCACGAGTACCGGGACGCGCTCGTCCACTTCGAGGCCGCCTACCTCGAGCGCGCGGCCGCCGAGCTGCACGGCACCGAGCCGGGGCCGATCCTGTTCGCCCCCGTCGCGAGCGATCCGGCGCCCTGGTGGGCTGCGGTGCGCGGGCTGCGCGACACCCTGGCCGTCGCCGACGCGCCCACCACGCTGCAGCGCGATTCCGCCTCGCGCTTCGCGGCGCAGGCCGTGCTGCGCACCTTCGTCCACCGCGTCGTGCCGCTCCCCGTCACTCCGCCGACCGTGAGCGCCCGGCGCCTGCGCCGAGCGGTCGAGTTCCTCCATGCGAACGCCGACCTCCCGCTCGGAATCGCGGACATCGCCGAGGCCGCCGGGCTCTCGACCCGCGGACTCCAGCTGGCCTTCCAGCGCTCCTTCGCCACCACTCCGCGCCACTACCTCCGCGGCGTGCGCCTCGAACGCGCGCGTGACGAGTTGAGCGCCGCTGCTCCCGGCGAGCTCGTCGTCGGCGACGTCGCCGCCCGCTGGGGCTTCGTGAACGCCGGGCGCTTCGCCCAGCACTACGCCCGCCGCTTCGGCGAGCTCCCGCGCCAGACGCTGCGACGCTGATCCCCTGCTGCTGCCGGTGGGCGGTGAGCGGCCGAACGAGGTGCGCGCAGGCGGCGACCTGTGATCTGCTGAGCGCGCACGCTTGAACTCTTCGGAACTTCTTCCGCCTGCCAGCGATCCATCGCGTCGCCGCCCCCCTCTTGAAGGAGTCTCATGGAGCACCACGACATCCAGCAGCCGCCTGCCCGACCGTTGACGCGCCGGTCGATGACCGGATTGGCGTGGAGTGCCCCGGTCATCGCTCTCTCCGTCGCCACCCCTGCTTCCGCCGCGAGTGCGCCCGCCTCGATGCCCGGTCTGCGATTCGTCCAGTCGGAGATCCACGCGGCTCCTGGCGCCACCTTCTCCATCCAGCTCACCTATCGTGGCGCTGCGGGCCAGGTGACCGACGACTTCCTCATGCTCAGCACCGGCCCGACCAGCACAAACGGCTACGCAGGTCCGGATGATCCCGGCCCTGGCCTTGGACTGGGCCTCGCCAGCGCGTACAGCACTCCCGGGGTGCTCGATACCACGGCATACGCCCCGACCGATGCCACGGGTCTCGCCACTTTCACCGGCACGCTCGCCCCCTGGGCCAGACCCGGCGACGTCTACGACCTCAATTCCTACGAGCCCGGGTTCGGTGGCGAACGCATCGACGGTTACGTCTGGGTCACCTGACCCTCCACAGGACAGGGCTTCCTGAGCAGCCACGATTCTCCAGTCCGGCTTCAGCGTCCTCCCCGCTCGAATGACCCGGGACATGATCACGACACGGAGCGGTGCGAGAACGACGACACCGGACGAAGCTGCTCACATTCGGTTGATACCTCGAAAACTCGCGATATCTCTCGACGCCCCGGAGGCGTCCGGCGAACCACCCCCTACCGAAACAGCTGACTGAAACCTCCGATTTGCCCCGACCAGGCAATCTCGGATCACGATGGACGAAACGCACCTGAGCGGGCATGTACAAGATGACCGCACTTCTCAGGGGGCATCATGACCGACCAGCTCGACAACCGACTCGACTCCGCAGGACGCCGACCGACCGACGACGTGCGCGTGAGGATCGCTCTTCACGCTCTCGTTGAGGATCGTGCGGCATCCGCACGGATGCGGCCGCGCCGGCGCCTCGGCCCCGCCGTCGCCTCGGCCCCGCCGTCGCCATCGGCCTGGCCCTTGGAGTGCTGGGGACGGGAGCCGCAGCAGCTTCGCAGTGGGCACCATGGACGTACGTCACCGAGCCGGACGTCGTGTTCTCGAGAGAGTGGTTCGACGTGGAAGGCCGCGCTCTGGGCTCCTGCGAGACCCATTTCGCGACCGACTCGCTCTCCGGCGACGAGCGCGCTGCCACCCAGGCCTACTTGAAAGCTCTCGACGTCGACTCCTTGCAGCCCGACCCGGAGTTCATCGCCAGCCGGCTGCTCGCCGTGGGACGACCGGACGACCTCGGCCGGTTGGTCGCGGGTGCGGACATCGAGGACTTCAACGTGCACAACGACGGGGAAGTGTGGACCGGGCCGATCGCGTCCGACGCCCGGATTCTGCAAGACGGTCTCACGCAGGTGGTGTTCAACTCGCTGACGGCCGATCTCGTGACCCAGTGGCCCGACCTCGCCAACACCCTCCAGAGCAACTCCGAGACGCAGTGCTCCACCGATGCACTCCCCACCGACACTGACAGCCGATGAACCGGTCCCACGTCGAATCGGTGCTGACAGAGACAGCAGCAGACCTCCTCGGCTACTTCCTCCACCGCACCACCGACCCCCAAGACGCCGCCGACCTCGTCGGAGAGACACTCTCGGAAGCCTGGCGAGTCGCACGACGCTTGCCGGACGACAGCGAAAAGGCACGTATGTGGCTGTTCGGAGTGGCCCGCAACGTCCTCCGCCATCACGATCGAGGTCGGATCCGACGTGACGCTCTCCTGTCGACCCTCGGGCACACCATCTCGGAGGTCACCGCGGACACCCTCGACCAGGATCTCGACGTCCGTCTCGCCCTCACCAAAATCTCCGCTGGACACGCCGAGCTGATTCGCCTCATCCACTGGGACGGATTCACGCTCGAGCAAGCGGCGGCGCACCTGGGCATCCCAGCGTCGACGACTCGGAGTCGTTACGCGCGCGCCAAGGAACTCCTCCGCATACACCTCACCACCACAGTCGACCAGGAAGCCGCTTCGAGCGAACGATAGCCGCCCCCAATCCGACGCTCGGCGACGTCACGTCGTTGCGGTCCCTACCGGGCGCCCGGACGGCAGTGGGTAGTTCTACCGTCCGGACGACGATCCCGATACGGGACAGCTCGCCGAGTCTCCTCGTGGCGCGGCTAACGGGCGGGGATGATCAAGCGGATGCCGATGAGCACGAGCCCCGCCGCCACCGCCGCTGCGCCGAAGGCGACGGCGGCAGTGGCACCCACTGACCCTGAGGTGAGCGAGCCGATGAGGGTCAGTGCCGCACCGACGATCAGAAGGACGGCGGCGTACGCGTTGCCGAGCGTGCGATTGGTCATAGCCGGAAGGTAGTGCCAAGCGTTGCGCGTGAGACACACAGTTCGCGCGCTCTGCGCTCGGTTCGCGAAACGATCTGAGGCTTCGCATTACGACGGAGCGCTGTCCGGACATGTCCACAGTGAAGGGCGATCACTGAGGGGGAACGACATGGATGACATCGATGAGCGGGTGCGTCGAGCTGCACCGCCGGCGTTGGGGTCGGATCCGGGGAACGCGGCGCAGGCGCGGGCGATCGCTCGCGCCGTCGCGGACGAGCGCCGTCCGCGACGCTTCCGGCTGCGGTCCGGTCTCGGCGTCGCGGCCCTGAGCATCGGGCTCGTGGGCGTCGGGACAACGGCCGCGGTCGCCGGGCCGACTCTGCTGAGCTGGGTCGGCTGGGCTCCGGATGCCGCCGTGCAACGCACCTTCGAGCTCAGCGCAGGAAGCGACGTCGGTCTCTGCGCCGTCGTCGCGCGCGTCGTCCCCGAGTACGGCGGACAGCTCTCGGACGCCGAGGTGAACGAGCGCACCGAGGAAGCCCGTGACTTCCTGGCCGGATACGACTGGTCTCCCCTCGTGACGGCGATCACCGTCCAGGACATCGACACCGGACTGGTCGAGGAGCAGGCCGAGCGGCAGGCGCTGAAGGAACGGATCGCGGCCGAGGGCGGGAACCCGGGCGACGTTCCCGATGCGGATCGCGGGGTCGTCGCGAGCACGCTGATGGGCGACGAGATCTCCCGCGTGTTCGAGGATGCCGGCCACCTGGCCGGCGGCGTCTCACTCGAGATGGCGGGCCAGTGCGGCGCCGGGGGTGCCGAGTGATGGGGAGGAGGCGCCGCGATCACCGGGAGGCGACTCTCGAGGGCCTGCACGACGCCAACGCAGCCGACCTCCTCAGCTACTTCGGCCGGCGCGTCAGCGTCCAGGCCGATGCCGCTGATCTGCTCAGCGAGACGTTCGTCGTCGCCTGGCGACGCATCGACCAGCTGCCCTCCGATCCGGAGCAGGCGCGGATGTGGCTGTTCGGAGTCGCCCGCCGACTCCTCGCCAACGCAGCCCGCGGAACGCTCCGACACGCCGAACTCACCCTCAAGCTGCGCCAGCACCTCGAAACCCAGCCCATCGAACCGACCGATACCGCGACCCTCGACGTGCAGGACGCACTCGACCAGTTGCCCCCCGACCAGAGCGAGCTCGTGCGTCTGATCCTCTGGGACGGCTTCACCCTCCCCCAAGCCGCCGCGATCCTCGGGGTCAGCACGTCGACTGCGCACGGACGACACCAACGCGCCCGCAACACACTCCGTGAACTCCTCCGCCCCGACTCACCTATTGCAGCGCCGACTCCGCGACGAGGAAGGATCAGTACGACGTGAGCTGAGGCGGCGCCAGCGATGACCGGAGAGCCATCCCCATACGGGACCCCGATCGGGTGATCGCGGAAGGATGGAGTTCCCTCGCGAGCTGTCCTTTCGCCCGCGCGTGACGACTGCGAGCGGTCAACGCAGTGAGTCGGAGGATCGCGGCGGCCTCCGCGATGGTGAACCCTTCCCCGTGCACGAGGGTGACGAGGTCGCGCTGCTGCGAGGGGAGCGCTACGGCCGCTGCTCTGACGGCTTCCGTGTCCGGGGCGTCCGAACCAGCAGGCGGATTCTCGAGGTGGAGGCGGAGCCGTTCAGCGAGCGCGCACCGGCGACCACGACGCCGCACGTGGTTCTCGAGCACCCGACCGGCCGAGCGCCGCCGTTCCCGGCGAGCTCGTCGTCGGCGACGTCGCCGCCCGCTGGGGCTTCGTGAACACCGGGCGCTTCGCCCAGCACTACGCCCGCCGCTTCGGCGAGCTCCCGCGCCAGACGCTGCGGCGCTGATCGCGACCGCGGACACCGTGTCCGCTTCCGGACGTGTCCTGAAGCGGATCTTGTCCCCCCGGGGTGGGGCACAGACACTGAGACCGCCACGCCGCACCCCGACGGCACACGTGGCGCCCACCCGGCTCTCCCCCTGCCGCGCACCGCGCACCGCAGGCCCTCTTCGGCGCGCCTCCGCAGAACCCGTCCTCCGGATCGGCGCCCGAGCACCCGCTCCCGCCTACCCGAAAAGCCGTACCCGTGACCCTCAGACACCCTGGTCGAACCCTCGTCCGCCGACCCTCCGCCTCCGGAGCCGACACGCAAGACACCCCAGACACCCCCGACACCGCCCTCCTCAGCCCCACCTTCCCCACGCACGCCCTGCCCGCCCCCGAGACCCCGCCCCCCGCCCTCACGCGTCTGCAGATCAAGCAGGCGCGCGTGGCCAGCCCCCGCACCGTCACGAGCCGGGCGCGGCTGCAGTCGCCGTCGCTCATCTCGATCGTGCTGCTCGCCGGACTGGGCGCGCTGCTCTACGGCGGCTTCCTGCTCAACCCGCGCAACATCGGCGATCCGCTCCCCTTCGCCATCGTGATCATCTGCGAGCTGTACCTCATCGGCCAGGCCGCCCTCACCATGTGGACGGCGCTCTCGAGCACGTACGACCCGCGGGATGCGACGTTCCACGCGGCCCGCGCGACGCTCTTCGGCAGCCCCGTCGACGGGATCCCCATCGGGGACGACCTCTTCCTCGGTCGCCGTCGCATCACGGTCGACGTCCTGATCACCACCTACAACGAGGATCCGGTGATCATCGAGGGCACCGCCCGGGCGGCGCGCGACACGCACGGCACCCACGGGACCTGGCTGCTCGACGACGGGGACGACCCCCGGGTCGCCGAGATCGCCGAGCGCCTGGGCATCCGCTACGTGGTGCGCGAGGACCGCTCCGGCGCGAAGGCCGGCAACGTGAACCACGCCCTGCGGCTCTCGACCGCGGACTTCGCCGTGATGATCGACGCCGACTTCGTCGTGGTCCCCGAGTTCCTCGAGGAGACGCTGCCGTTCTTCCTGCACGACGACGTCGCGTTCGTGCAGGCCCTGCAGGTCTACGGCAACGCGCACAACTTCATCTCGCGGGGATCCGCGTACATGCAGATCGTCTTCTACGCGCTGACGCAGCCCGGCAAGAACAAGTACAACTCCGCGTTCTGCGTCGGCACCAACGCCGTCTTCCGCCGGACGGCGCTGGACGACATCGGCGGCATGTACGAGGGCTCCCAGTCCGAGGACATCTGGACATCGATCTTCGTGCACGAGCGCGGCTGGCGCTCGATCTTCGTGCCGATGACCCTGGCGGTCGGGCGCACTCCGGAGACCATCGAGGCCTTCGTGCGGCAGCAGGTCCGCTGGGCGGTCGGCGGGTTCGAGATCTTCCTCCGGCACAACCCGTTCTCGCCCCGGCGCCGCCTGACGACCGATCAGCGCATGCAGTACTTCATGACGGTGACCTTCTACTTCACCGGCATCGTGCCGCTGGGCCTGATCGTGCTGCCCCCGATGCAGATCTACCTGAACATCACTCCCGTGAGCCTCGAGGTGCCGCTGCTGCAGTGGATCCTCTTCTACTGCGGCTTCTACGTGCTGCAGATCGGACTCGCGCTCTTCATCATCGGCTCCTTCCGGTGGGAGACGCTGCTGCTGTCGACCGTCACCTTCCCGATGTACACCAAGGCGTTCTTCCTGGCGGTGGCCGGCCGCAAGCCCAGCTGGACCTCGACCGGAGCGACGGGCCGGGCGGCCTCCCCGTTCGACTTCATCAAGGTGCAGATGGTGTTCCTGGTCTTCCTGTCGGCGACGACCGTCGTCGGCTTCCTCAAGGCGGAGTGGACGGCCGAGTACTCGGTGGCGCTCGTCTGGAACATCCTGAACACGCTCACCCTCGGCGCCTTCGCCGTGATCGCGGCGCGGGAGCACATCGCCCTCAAGCGGGCGGCGAGAGCCGAGCTCGCCGGCACCGTCCTCGTCACCGGACGCCGCCGGCTCGCAGCGGGTGCGGCATGAAGCCGCTGCGCTGGCTCGGCTTCGTGCTCTCCTGCGTCGCCGCCGTGGGGATCGCCGCCGCCGGCCTCGTCTACGCCAACGTCTCGTCGCTGACCGTCAGGGCGGCGAGCGCCCAGCTGATCACCGAGGACTACTCCCTGGGGACGCCGTTCGCCGGCACGATCCAGGACCTCACGATCTCGCGCGGCGACTCCGTGCAGAAGGGCGACGTGCTCTTCAGCTTGCAGAGCGCGATCCTCGAGTCGGACATGCAGACGAAGGACTTCACCAGCGCCGACGTCGGCTACACGATCGAGCCCGGGGGGCTGATGGTCTTCACCGCCGCCCTCGACGGCGTCGTGAAGCAGGTCGACACCGAGATCGGGGCGTTCGTCGAGGAGGACGAGATCCTCGCCGTCGTCGCGATCGCCGACTCCATCCACCTCGAGAGCGAGTTCTCGCTCGGCGCGCGCGACTACTCGCGCATCCCCGTCGGCGGCACCGTCGCCGTCGCGATGCCCGACGGCACCACTGTCGACGCCGAGATCTACGACGTCGAGGTGGAGCGGTACCGCAACGGGCGGGCGACGACCGTCGTGCGCGCCCGCACCGACGAGATCACCACGCAGGACTACAACGTGATCGGCGCGCCGGTGCGGGCGGAGCTCCGACTGCAGGACGACGAGAGCTTCGGCGGGTGGCTCGTCGCCCGCCTCGGGGACCTCGTCACACCCGGCGGGTTCGCCCGGTGAGGCGCGGCGCGGGGGCAGCCTCCGCCCTCGCGCTGCTCCTGCTCGTCGGATGCACGCCACCCGTGCACCCCTCCCCGACTGGGCTGTCGAGGCCTCCGCGCACGCCGGGCGCCTGCCTCAGGTCGCCGGGCCGTACGCGGGGGCACCGCGGCTCGCCGAGGAGGTCCCCCCTCCGACGAACTCGTGGGTGTCGGGGCCGGTCTTCACCGACGGCCTCCCGCTCTACACGGGGATCCTCTCGGTCACTCCGCGCCCCGACGGCTTCTCGGTGGGGCTGCCGCAGGTCGACGCGACGCCGCGGGCCCTCTTCGGACTCGCGCGCGACGACCTCACGGTGACCGTGCCGTCGTCGTCGGTCGAGCTCACCGCGCTCGACGACCTCGTCTCGACCTGGAGCTTCGCCGGCGCCGGAGAGCTCGTCACCGCCGAGGGCTGGCCGTACGCCTCCTACCGCGCGCGGGAGCCGCAGGACGTGATCGTCGAGGGCGCCACGGAGCCGGAGCGAGCGGCCGACGGCCTGCTGCTCGTCTCGGCGGGCGGGCAGCGGTACGCCCTGGTGGCGCCCGCCTCCGCCCTCGACGCGTTCCCCCGGATGAGGCTCGAGGGGCGCCTCGTCGTCTTCGCCGTGCCGGAGGGGGCGAGCCGGGTGCAGATCGACGCACTGCGCAGGGGGGCCGTCGCGCTCGAGGGCGCGACCGTCGCGCACTCGACCGCGGGGGGCCGCACGACGACGACCTACACGCTGCGGACGGAAGGCAGCGCGTCGACGTTCTTCGGTCTCGGCTCGCAGGGGGATCCGGGCTACGACACCCTCTACGGACGGGTCGGGCTCGAATCCGGCACGACCTTCTCTCGCAGCACTGCGGCGATCGCGGAGTCGGGGGCGCTCGATCTCACGCGCCTCACCGACGACGAGCGCGGCGCCCTCCGCCGGCAGGTGCCGCTCGACGCCGCCGACGTCCGCTTCGCCGCCACCGACACCTACGGCGCCGGCAAGGAGCTCTACCGGGCGGCCACCCTCCACCGGCTCGCCACCGACCTCGGCCTGGACGAGACCGCCGCCGTCCTCCACGAGCAGCTCCTGGCGGAGCTCGACCTGTGGCTGGATCCGACCGGCTGCACCGCCGGTGCCGTGAAGTGCTTCGTCTACGACCCCGTGCTGGGCGGGATGGTCGGCTCCGCCCCCTCGTTCGGATCGGAGGAGTTCAACGACCACCACTTCCACTACGGGTACTTCCTCTCGGCGCTGGGCATGCTGGCGGAGGAGGACCCTTCGCTCGTCGAGCGCTACCGCACCGTCGCCGACCTGCTCGCGCTCGATCTGGCCTCCCCCGTCGACACCGCGGAGTTCCCGCGCCTGCGCGTGTTCGACGCCTACCGCGGCCACTCCTGGGCCTCGGGCCTCGCCCCCGCCCGCGACGGCAACAACCAGGAGTCGGTGTCCGAGGCGGTCAACGCGTGGAACGGGCTCGCGCTCTGGGCCTCGGCGTCCGAGAACGAGGCCCTGCTCGAGCAGGCGCGCTGGATGCTGAGCCTGGAGACCGAGGCCGCCGCCGACCTCTGGCTGAGCCCGACGACGCCTCCGGGCTTCGACGCCCCCTTCCTCGCGATCAACTGGGGCGGCAAGCGCGACTACGCCACGTTCTTCGACGCGACGCCGTCGGCGATCCTGGGAATCGAGCTGCTCCCCCTCCCGCCCGCGACCGCGTTCCTCCCGAGCCCGGACCGCGTGGACGAGCTCGTCGCCGGGGCGCCGGGCTCGCCGCTCGCCGACTACGTCGTGATGCTGCAGGCGACGAGCGATCCGGAGGCGGCCCTGTCGAGGGCGGCGCAGCTGACGGACGCGGAGATCGACAGCGCGAACTCGCGGAGCTACCTCCTCGCGTGGATCCTCACGCGCTGACCCGCCGCCGCCGCAAGCCCTCACCGCGGCGGCCCCCGCGGGCGTAGTGTCCGAGGACGGCGCGCGGAACGGTCCGCGCGTTCGCGTCGATGGAGCCGCGATGTTCGAACCCGAAGGATCCGTGCACCCTGTCGCACGGCTCAGCTACGTCACCACCGCCCTGCTGCTGGGTGCGGTCCTCGTCGGAGGCGCTGTCGGCGCCGCCGTCGCCCTGGTGCTCTACCTCCCGGCCGCGCTCGCGTCCGGACCACTCGACCCGTCGGGGCTCGTGAGCTTCGGGATGCTGATGGGCGTGCTCTCCGGAGCGGGCATCGGCCTCGCGGGCGGAGCCGGGGCGATAGCCGGCATGGTCACGATCCGCGCGGTCAGCCGGAGGGACGCCGCCTTCGTCGCGGGCACGAGCTCGGGATCCGCGCTCGGCGTCCTGATCGCGGCGGCGAACCTGCTGGTCAGCCGCGACGCTCCGACCTGGATCGCGGCGCTGCTGGCGACCGCTGCGGCCTTCGCGCTGTGCGCGTGGGGCTCGTGGCTGCTGACCCGGCACGAGCACGCCTGGGAGCGCGAGCACTCCCGCGCCCGGCACCACCGCGCGGCCTGAGCTCCCTTGCTGACCGAGTAGCCCGCGCAGCGGGCGTATCGAGATCCACGCCTCCCGGAGACGCGGGTCGCGATACGCCGGCTGCGGCGGCTGCTCGACCAGCAGGAGGTCGACTCCGGAGCCGCGGCGTCAGCCCGCGTACGCCCCGATCAGGCGCACCGCGCCGCCGTCGACGCCCTTGGCGCCCTGCTCGAAGCCCTCGAACGACCGGCTGCTCATCGACACGCGCCCGGCGATCCACGACGGCACCCCCGACGCCTCGAGCGAGGCGATGACCGGCTCGGCGGCGGCCGCGTCGACCACCGCGAACATCCCGATGCCGAGGTTCCAGGTGCCCTCCGTGCTCTCGAGCGTCGCGCCCGACATCCCGGCGAGCGCGCGGAACACGTCGGACGGGTTCCAGGAGGAGCGCTCGACCTCGACCCACGAGCCGCGCGGCAGCACGCGGGCCAGGTTCGCGGCGATGCCGCCCCCGGTCACGTGGCTGATCGAGTGCACGGCCGAGCCGAGCGTCCCGTGCTCGAGCACGTCGAGCAGCGGCCGCGTGTAGAGGCGGGTCGGCTCGAGGAGGACCTCGCCCACCACTCCGCCGAGCTCGGCCGAGTGGTCGGTGAAGCCGATGCCGCGCTCGGCGAGGATGTGGCGCACGAGCGAGTAGCCGTTGGAGTGCAGACCGGAGGAGGCCATCGCGATCACGACGTCGCCGTCGCGCACGCGGTCGGCGCCGCGCACCGCGTCCGCCTCGACCACTCCGGTCGCCGCTCCGGCCACGTCGTAGTCGTCGGGCCCGAGCAGGCCGGGGTGCTCGGCGGTCTCGCCGCCGACGAGCGCGGTGCCGGTGGCGGAGCAGGCGCGTGCGATCCCGGCGACGATGTCGGCGATGCGCGCGGGGACGACCTTGCCGCAGGCGATGTAGTCGGTCATGAAGAGGGGACGGGCGCCGACCACGACGATGTCGTCGACCACCATGCCGACGAGGTCCTGGCCGATCGTGTCGTGCTTGTCGATCGCCTGCGCGAGCGCGACCTTGGTGCCCACTCCGTCGGTCGAGGTCGCGAGCAGCGGCGCGCGGAAGTCCTTGAGGAACGACACGTCGTAGAGGCCGGCGAACCCGCCGACTCCGCCGAGCACGTGCCGGTCGTGCGTGGCCGACACGGCCGACTTCATCAGCTCGACCGCGAGATCACCCGCCGCGGTGTCGACTCCGGCGCGGGCGTAGCTGCTCGTCTCATCACTCACGCGACGACCCTACCGACTGGCCCGCCCGGCCGAGAGCCCGCGACGAGGCTTCTGCGCACCGGCGACGACCTCGGCGGATCCGCCCGACACCGCGCCCGGGCACCGCCGCGCTCCGGCCGATCCGCCCACGGCGAACCATTAGGGGATGCGGTCGCCGCATGTCAGGATGGACCGTCATCCCCCCCTGCTACCCGATTGGGAGCCCATCCGGCATGTGCGGAATCGTAGGAATCGTCTCCTCGGGACCCGTCAACCAGTCCATCTACGACAGCCTGTCGCTCCTGCAGCACCGCGGTCAGGATTCGACCGGCATCGCGACGGCCGACGGCAGCACCCTCCACATCAAGAAGGCCGCGGGCCAGGTCCGCGAGGCGTTCCGCACCCGCGACATGCGCTCGCTGCTCGGGACCATGGGCCTCGGGCACGTCCGCTACGCCACCAAGGGCAACGCGGAGCGCGAGGAGGAGGCGCAGCCGTTCTACGTGAACGCGCCCTACGGCATCATCCTCGTCCACAACGGCAACCTGACGAACACGCGCGAGCTCACCGAGGAGCTCTTCCGCGTCGACCGCCGCCACCTCAACACCACCTCCGACACCGAGCTGCTGGTGAACGTCCTCGCGAACGAGCTGCAGGCCTCGATGTCCGGCCGCGACCTCGACGCCGACGAGGTGTTCGACGCCGTCGCCCGCGTGCACGAGCGCGTCGAGGGCTCCTACGCCACCATCGCGCTGATCGCTGGAGTCGGACTCCTCGCGTTCCGCGACCCCTTCGGCATCCGCCCGCTGATCGTCGGCCGCCGCTCGAACGTCGGCGCGACCGACGACTGGGTCGTCGCCTCCGAGTCGCTGGTGCTCGAGGCCCAGGGCTTCGAGATCGTGCGCGACGTCGCGCCGGGCGAGGCGGTCTTCATCACCCCCGACGGCACCATGGCCAGCCGCCAGTGCGCGAAGGACCCGCGCCTCATCCCCTGCTCGTTCGAGTACGTCTACCTCGCGCGCCCCGACTCCGTCATGTCGGGCATCTCGGTCTACGAGGCGCGACTGCGCCTGGGCGACCGCCTCGCCGACACCATCGCCGCGTACACGCCGGGCGGGGCGATCGACGTCGTCATGCCGATCCCGGACTCGTCCCGCCCCGCCGCGATGCAGGTCGCGCAGAAGCTCGGCATCGAGTACCGCGAGGGCTTCTACAAGAACCGCTACGTCGGCCGGACGTTCATCATGCCGGGCCAGGCGGTGCGCAAGAAGTCGGTGCGCCAGAAGCTCAACGCCATGTCGAGCGAGTTCAAGGGCAAGAACGTGCTGATCGTCGACGACTCGATCGTGCGCGGCACGACGTCGAAGGAGATCGTCGACATGGCCCGCACGGCCGGAGCGAACACCGTCACGTTCGCCTCCGCCGCGCCGCCCGTCCGCTACCCGCACGTGTACGGCATCAACATGCCCTCGCGTCAGGAGCTCGTCGCCCACAACCGGCGGATCCCCGAGATCGCGGACGCCATCGGCGCCGACTACCTGATCTACCAGGAGGTCGCGGACATGAAGGCGGCGATCCTCGAGGGATCCGACGTCACCGACCTCGAGACCAGCTGCTTCACGGGCGACTACATCACGGGCACCGTGACTCCGGAGTACCTGGACTGGGTGGAGCGCACGCAGCTCAGCTGACTCCGGGCGCCGAGCCGGGGCCTGGAGTGAGGACGGATCGGGCCCCGAGCAGAGCGCGGGACCGGAGCGCCGGGTCGGCCTGTCCGCTCGGCGCGCTCGCGACCAGCACAGCCTCCGAGCGTCCGCAACCGGGTGCCGGGGCGGCGCCCGGGCGTCCAGACTCGAATCCGCGCGCCACCCGGGCGCGCAGACGAGGAGCCTCCCGTGATCTACCGCCTGATCCCCTACCTGCTGATGTTCATCGCGCGCAAGCTCACGAAGTCGCAGAAGGCGAAGCGCACGATGCAGAACGCCGCGCGCAGGACCGCGCGCAAGGGCCGCTGACCCGTCAGCGGACGGCGGTGCCCGGATCCTCCGGCGAGCCGCCGTCCGCCTCCGGCTCACCGGCCGGCGTCTCGCGGGCGACCGTGCGCTCGGCCGTGGCGCGGACCACGCGCCGACCGACGACGCGGTCGAGGACGACGACGACGAGCCCCGCGAGGGCTCCGAAGAGCGTGACGAACAGCAGAAGGCTGAAGCCGAAGACCTGACCCTGCGAGAAGCCCTGCGTCTCGGGCAGCGCGAAGGTCAGCACGAACGCGACGATCGCTCCGAGCCCGGCGCCCAGCGCCAGGATGCGCCAGATGCGCGGCGATCGGCGCACCTCGACCTCCTCGCGGGTCACCTCGACGTCGTCGGAGTGCTGCGGGGGGTCGAGCGGATCGGTCATGCCTCCATTCTCCCCCGAACGCGGCTCGGAGCGGGCCGTGCGGTGCCCAGCGGGCGGGACCCGGCCGCCGAGCGGCTCTGCAGGCACGCCGGGTTCGCGAATGGTCGCGTTCCGGGCCCTCGCGCCCCTCCGCACCCCGGATCGCGTCCACTCGACCGTGCGCACCTGCGCGACTCGCCCCGAACCGGGCCTGCCCGTCCCTCCGCGCCCCGGATCGCGTCCACTCGACCGTGCGCACCTGCGCGAGTCGCCCCGAACCGGGCCTCACCCCTCCTCCGGACCCCGGATCGCGCCCACTCGACGGAGCTGCCCCTCAGAGCGAATGGACGATCCGCCCCGCCTGCGCGCGCAGCTCGCGCACCACGGTCCGGACCGACAGCCGCTCGGCCCTGTCCGGCCGCATCAGCGCCACGATGTGCCGTACCGAGCTGACCCCCCGGAGCGGCTTCACCACCACTCCGACACCGCCGGCCGTGTAGCGGGGCAGCACCGCGATGCCGAGCCCGGCCGCGACGAACGCCTCCGTCACGCGGGTGGAGGCGAAGCGCTGCTCGACCCGCACGGCCTCGCCCGAGGCGGTCTCGATCTCCTGCATGACCCGCTCGAACGGGAAGCCGTCGGGCACTCCGATCCAGGTCTCCCCGACCAGGTCGGCCGCGGTCACCGTGGCCCGGTCGGCGAGCCTGTGCCCCACCGGCAGGGCGATGTCGAGCGGCTCCACCATCAGCTCGGCCATCGCCAGGCCGCGCCCCGCCCAGGCGCTGCGACCCGTCGGCGAGTGCCCGAGCACGATGTCGAAGTCGGCGGTGAGGTCGGCGAACTCGTCCGTGCCGGGATCGACGTCCTCGCACTGCACGACGAGTCCCTCCACGCTGCGCAGCGCCACCAGGGCGTCCGGGAGCAGCATCTGCCCGGCCGTGGGGAACGTGGCGATCGTCACCTCGCCGATCGGGTTGTTCTTGAACGTCTGCCAGACCGCGTCCGCCCGCTCGAGGGCGATGGCGATCTCGGTCGCGCTGCGGGCCAGCTCCCGGCCGGCTCCGGTCAGGACCACACCGCGTCCCGAGCGCTCGATCAGCGGCACGCCGGCCTCGCGCTCGAGCACCTTCAGCTGCTGCGAGACGGCCGACGGAGTGCGGTGCGTCGCCTCCGCCACCGCGGTGATCGAGCGCCGCATCGAGAGCTCTCTGAGCAGTTCCAGCCGCCGCACGTCCATGAAGCAACGCTACACGTCAGGGCAAGAACTCATCGATTGTCCTTAGGAACAGGAGTGGCCAGAGTGGACGTTGTACACAGCATCCCGGCGGATGGATCAGGTTCCGCCGCAACGAAAGGCAGAACACTCATGAGCATCGCCGTCGCCGTCCTCCTCGCCGCCGTCTCCGCCTGGGGCGCCGTCGCCACCGTTCTCGTGACGCGTCGCGACGGGTACCGCCAGGTCCCGACCCGCTACTGAGCCTCCGGCTCCAGCACGCACCCGAACGCCGCCGTCCCGACAGGGAGGCGGCGTTCCGTCGTCCCCGGGAACGACGGAGGGCCCCCGACGAGTCGTCGGGGGCCCTCCGTGCTGTCCGCTACTTCGAGACGGTGCGGCGGCGCAGGTGCGCCACGCTCATCGCCGCTCCGAGCAGGAGCGCGACGGCACCGGCGAGCAGCGCCGGGGTGGTGTCGAACCCGGTCGCGGCGAGCTGGTGCGTGCCGCCGCCGGTCGAGCCGCCGGCCACCGGAGCGGTGGTGGCGGGGGTCGTCGGGATCACGGTCTCGACGGGGGTCGGCGCCGGGGTGGGCGTCGCCTCCGGGGCTCCGGTGACGGTGAGGGTCGAGCCGACCGACACTCCCGTGACGGGGAGGCGGAACTCGAGCTCGTGGTCACCGGCGGCGAGGCCGCTGATGTCGACGCTCACCGAGGCCCGGCCCTGCTCGTCGGTGGTGTCGACGACCGTGTGGTCGATCGGAGCCGAGGAGACCTGCTCACCGTCGATCAGCACCTGCACCTCGTCGTCGCGGACCGTCGAGTTGTTGACGTCGAGCGAGGACAGGTCGTAGGTGAGCGTCCGGGCTCCCTCCGCGCTGGTGTCGACGATGCCGATCGAGCGCGACGCGGGGTCCGGGGTGACCGGCGAGAACGCGGCGATGTAGTCGGTGAAGGCCGTGAGGTCGACGCGGCCGGAGTCGGCCTTGTCCGCGCCGTTGGCGAGCTCGGTGAAGTTGTCGCCGCCGGAAGCGAGGAACGAGTTCGTCACGATCTTGAACGTCTCGTCGTCCGCGACCGGCTCGCCCTGGAAGAAGACGCCGGTCACGTGCGAGCCAGCCTCGGCGGTCGGGTCGTAGGTGTACGACAGGTCGGCCGAGATGCCCAGGTGCAGCTCCGGACGGCTGGAGGTCGCCGGCTGCCACTGCTGCTCGAGGACCGTCTTGATCTGAGCACCCGTGAGCGTCTCGGTGACGAGGGTGTTCGCGAAGTTCTGAACGGCGGCCGCCTCCTTGTAGGAGACCTTGCCGTCCTCGTCGCCCGCGCCGCTCGCGGCGAAGAGCAGGTCGGCGCGCACTCCGCCGGGGTTCATGAACGCGATCTGCGTGCCGAGGTCCTCCTGCGTGGCCCAGAGCTGGGCGTCGGCGACGAGGTTGCCCATGGTCGACTCGGCACCGCGGTTCTCGGAGCCGTCCGACTGGGAGCCGCGGCGGACGTCGGCGGTGATCTCGCCGACCGGCACGGCGCCCTCGACCTCGGCGACCGCGACGGCGTCGGCGACGACCGCGGCGACCGCCACGCCCTCGGGGGTGGAATCAGCGGCGTACGCGGGCTGGTAGGCCGTCGAGACGACTCCGGTGGTCGGGTTGGTGACCTGGACGGGAGCCAGCGTCTCGACGAGGTTCTGCGCGCTCGAGGTCACCTCCTTCGTCTCGGGGTCGACGGTGAGCTCGATGTGACCGAGGCGGTTGCCGTACTGGCCCGCCTGGACGACGGGGAGCGTGTTGCCGTCGACCGTGACCTCGGAGGCGTAGGCCTGGTGCGTGTGCGCCGAGACGATCGCGTCCATCCCGCCGCCGATGCCGTCGACGATGCCGCCGAAGAGCGTGTTCTCGTCATCGAGGTCCGCGGAGGCGCTCTCGGCGCCCTCGTGGATCACTGCGACGAGGACGTCGGCCTCGAGGTTCTTGGACTCGGCGGGCACTGCGGCGTCGGCGGAGTCGTCGACGCCGTCCTGCAGGCGTGCCGCCTCGGCGTTGACCGAGTCGATGATCGGGGCGATGTCGAGCGTGGCGATGCCGGACGGCGTCACGAGCGAGGGGAGGCTCGCGGTGGTCGCGCCGATGAAGCCGACCGTCACGCCGTCGAAGTCCTCGACGGAGGACGAGGCGTAGGCGTGCTTGCTCGTGCCCTTCTCGAGCACGTTCGACGAGATGTACTCGAACTCGGCCCGCGGGATGACGCGGTCGTCGAGGTCGGCACGGCCCTGGTCGAACTCGTGGTTGCCGATCGCCGAGACGCTCACTCCCATGAGGCCCAGCGCGTCGAGGGTCGGGTTGTCCTGCTGCACGAAGGACGTGAAGGTCGAGGCGCCGATGTTGTCGCCGGCGGAGACGAGGATCGAGTTCTCGGGGTTCTCGGCCTTGAGCGTCGCGAAGGCCGAGGCCAGCGAGGCGGCACCGGGGAAGCTGTTGTCGACCGAGCTCCCTGCGGACGCCTCGAGGCGGCCGTGGAAGTCGTTCATCGTGTAGATGTCGATGACCTTCGCTTCGGCGGCCATCGCGGGGGCCGCGCCGAGCAGGGCGGCGCCGGCGACGGCGCCGACCGCGGTCGCCGAGAGTGTTCTGATCAGGCCGCGTCGACGGCCGGGGGTGTTGCTTCGCATCTGGTCGAGATCTCCAAGCGTCGAGCGGGGACTCGGAGAGGACTCCGGCCGCATGAGGGGGACTTTCCCAGCCAAGCTGAGGGTCGGCCCCAGGTCAAACGCCGGTCCGTGCTTCGGCGGCCTCGTTTACGAGAAGTTAATCCGACGACTGCCGGGGTTCTCCCAGCCGACGCGGAGGCACGGCGGAGGGACGCGGTCAGCCGACGCGCAGGAGAGGGAGGAACGGCGTGAGGTCCGCGCGGACCCCGGACGCGTGGATCCGCCCGCTCGCGAGGCCATCGGTCCACGGGAGGCCGCCGGTCGCCAGGGCCAGCCAGGTGGCGGCGTCCATCTCGATCACGTTCGGCGGGGTGCCGCGGGTGTGGCCCGGGCCCTCGACGCACTGCGCAGCGCCGAAGGGGGGCACGCGCACCTCGACGCTGCGACCCGGTACGCGCGTCTCGATGATCTGCAGGAGGAACCGCACGGCGGTCGCGGTGGTGGTGCGGTCCGCCGCTCCGGCGAGCGCCGCGCGCACCGCCGCCTGACCGGACGCTTCGTCGATCTTCCCCTTGGCCATGCATCCCATCCTGCCGTGCCGGGGACGTGCGGCCCCCTCCGCGAGATGCCGGTCCGGTACGCGACACGCCGGAGAACCCGTACCGGAGCGGCATCTCGCGGCGGGTCCGCAGAACCGGCCCGAGCGGGCCGTGCGGGGGCGTGACGGCGGAAGTCCGCCCCGCGAGGCCCCGGGCCTATCCTGTTCAGGTGAAGATCCTCGTCCTCGGTTCGGGTGCCCGTGAGCACGCCATCATCACGGCTCTCCTCGCAGAGGAGGAGCAGCACGAGATCATCGCCGCGCCCGGCAACGCGGGCATCGCCCGCGACGTCGAGGTGATCCACTTCGACACCAACAGCCCGCGCCTGGTCACCGACTTCGCCGTCGAGCAGGGCATCGAGCTCGTCGTCATCGGCCCCGAGGCGCCGCTGGTCGCCGGAGTCGCCGACGCCCTGCGCCAGCGCCGCATCCCCACCTTCGGACCCGACAGGGCCGCCGCCGCGCTCGAGGGCTCGAAGACCTTCGCGAAGCGCGTCATGGACATGGCCCGCGTGCCCACCGGCCGCGCCACCCGGGTCTCGACCCTCGTCGACGCCACCCGCGTCATCGACGAGTTCGGCGCCCCCTACGTCGTCAAGGCCGACGGCCTGGCCGCCGGCAAGGGCGTCCTGGTGACGGAGTCGCGCAGCGCCGCCGTCGCGCACGCCGAGTTCTGGCTGCAGTCGGGCGACGTCCTCATCGAGGAGTTCCTCGCCGGTCAGGAGGTCTCGCTCTTCCTCCTCTCCGACGGCCACGACGTCGTCCCGCTCTCGCCCGCCCAGGACTACAAGCGCCTCGCGGACGGCGACGAGGGTCCCAACACGGGCGGCATGGGCGCCTACTCCCCCCTGCCCTGGCTCGCCGACCGCTGGCAGAGCGAGCGCGCCTTCGTCGACGAGGTCATCGACACCGTCGCCATCCCGACCATCCGCCAGCTCGAGCGCGAGCGCACGCCGTTCGTCGGACTCCTCTACTGCGGCCTCATCGTCACCGACGCCGGCATCCGCGTGATCGAGTTCAACGCCCGCTTCGGCGACCCCGAGACGCAGGTCGTCCTGCCCCGCCTCGCCTCCCCCCTCTCGGCGCTGCTGCTCGCCGCGTCCACGGGCTCGCTCGCCTCCGTGCCGTGGCCCGCCTTCACCGAGGAGGTCGCCGTCACCGTCGTGCTGGCCAGCGAGGGCTACCCCGAGAACTCCGTCACCGGCCGCGGCATCAGCGGACTCGAGGCGGCCGAGGCCGTCCCCGGCGTGACCATCGCGCACGCCGCGACGCAGCTGGTCGACGGGCGCTTCGTCGCCACCGGCGGGCGCGTGCTCAACGTGGTCGCACGCGGCGCGGACTTCGCCGAGGCGCGGGCGCGGGCATACCAGGCCCTCGACCTGATCCACCTCGACGGCGGGCAGTACCGTCGCGACATCGCGCTCAGGGTCGCGCAGTAGCGCGACCGCTTCGCGCGATGTCGTCCACGCCGCCCCTTGTGCGGCGTGGCGCGGTCGGCTTGCAGAGACGGTTGCGTACCGCAGAGCGTCCTGCGCACGGCTCGCCGACAACGCTTGGCACGCGTTCTCGGCTTCGCCTCGTCGCGGGGTGCGGGGATTCGGGAGGGTGCGCCTCCCGGGACTCGAGCCTTCCGGGACGAGAGCTTCCAGGGACTGATGCCTCCAGGGACTGTGAGTTCCCGGGACTGCTGCCTCCCGGGACTCGAGCCTTCCGCGACCGGGGCCTCCCGGGACTGCTGCCGCCGGGAACTGATGCCTCCCGGGACTCGAGCCTCCCGGGACTGATGCCTCCCGCGAACGTTGACTCCCGGGACTGATGCCTGCCGCGACCGTTGACTCCCGGGACTGATGCCTGCCGGGACTGTTAGTTCACGGGACTGTGGTTCCGGGACTAGGGCCTGCCGGGAATGATGCCTCCCGGGACTCGGGCCTTCCGGGGCTGTCGGTTTGCGGAACTGACGGTGCCGGGACTGGGGGCTCCGCGGGCTGAAGCGGTCTGCAAGGGGTGCCTCTCGGGAATGGGGGGTCGCCGGGGTGGCGCCTTCCACGGCGGGCGGAGGCAGAAGTGAGGCTGGGCGGCCGAGAACCGGGGGAAGTGGTCGGATCGGGGCGGTGAGCCTTAGTCGTGCAGGCGCTCGGAGGGAGCCGACGGGTCAGGCGGGGGCGGCGACGTCGCGGAGGGCCTCGGCGAGGTCCGGGTGGGCGAAGGCGAAGCCGGCGTCCTCGAGGCGGCCGGGGACGACCCAGCGGCTCTTCAGGAGCAGCTCGGGCTCGGTGCGCAGCAGCAGCATCGCGGGCTCGAGGACGAAGCGCGGGGCGGGCAGGCCGACGCGGCGGCCCACCGCGGCGCGCAGCAGGCGCGACAGCTCCGTGTTGTCGCTGGGATTCGGCGACGCGAGGTTAACCGGGCCCTCGAGCGCGGACTCCTCCAGGAACAGGATCGAGCGGAACACGTCCTCCACGTGGATCCAGCTGAAGTGCTGACGACCGCGCGTGGGCCGGTACTCGTGGTGCACGCCCGCCTCGCGGCGATCGCGGGTCGCAGGCCAGCGGCCGTCGTACTGCGGACCGCCGAGACCCAGGCGCGCGAGGCGCAGCAGGATGCCGGTCGCCGGTCCGTCGCCCAGCACGATCGCCATGCGCAGCGCGATCCGGCGGGTGGCGGGCGTGTCCCCGCGGAAGAACTCCGCCTCCCAGGCCGTGGCCACGTCGACCGAGAAGCCCTCGCCGATCACGCCGTCGCGCTCGGTGTTCGCGCGCTCCTCCTCGTGCCGGTAGATCGTCGCGGTGCTCGAGTTCATCCAGACGTGCGGCGGAGTCGCGGCCGCCGCGACCGCGCGGTGCAGCTCGGCGGTCGTCTCGACGCGCGAGCGGAGGATCTCGGCGCGATTCGCGGCCGTGTAGCGGCAGTCGACGCTCTTCCCCGCGAGGTTCACGAGCAGGCGCGCTCCGTCGACGGCGCGGACGAGCCCCGCGGAGTCGCCCCAGCGGGCGTCGGGACCCGAGCGGCCGATACGGCGCACGCTCCAGCCCTCCAGCTCGAAGCGGCGGGCGAGATCGGTGCCGAGGAAGCCGCTCGCCCCCGCGAGGACGACGACGGGGCGCTGCGCGGTGCTCATCGCCCCATCGTGCCGCACGGCACTGCGCGACCGGTGCGCAACCGAGGGTGAGCGCGGCTCGGGCCCGCTCCAGCGCAGGCCCGGCGCCATCCGACCTCGGTTACGGACGCGCCACGGCGCGAGCGGCCCGCACCGCACCCGCCAGCCGCCCCGCGAACCCGGGCGGCACCTGCTCGGGAAGCGCATCGACCGCGAACCAGGCCACGTCCTCGCTCTCCTCGCTCACCGCGACGGGGGCCGACGGGTCCGCGATCGCGCCGTAGCCGACGTCCCAGTGCCGGGCGCACCGGCCGAAGCCGTCGCCGAGACCGTGCCGGTCGACATCCAGCGGCAGCGATCCGAGTGGAGTGAGCGCCGCGACTCCGCTCTCCTCGCGCGCCTCGCGCAGAGCAGCCTCGGCGACGGAGGAGTCGCCGGGCTCGATGTGCCCGCCGAGTTGCACCCAGAACCGGCCCTTGCGGTGGAAGCAGAGCAGCACACGGTCGAGCCCCGGCGAGAGCACGAAGCAGCTCGCGGTGATGTGCTCGGGACCGAGCGAGCGCTCCAGAGCCTGCTCGCCGTGCTCGGCGAGGAACGCGAGGTACTCGGCGCGGAGTGCCGAGAGCCGAGCGGGGGCCGCCCACTCCTGCAGATCGAGGGCGAGAGCGGCGGCGCGGGGGATCACCCCGCGAGCGTAGACGAGACGCCACCTGCAGCGGCACCCGGGGGAGGGCCGTGCAGGTGGCGTCTCGGCAGAGGGGGGATCAGACGGCGAGGCCGGCCAGTCCTTCGCGGTCGACGCGGCGGTGGAAGCGCATACCGGCGAGTCCGCCGAGCACGGCCGCGATCAGCGCGACGACGAGCGCGGCGAGCGCGGTCAGGACCGCGGCGATCGTGGCGTCGCTCCCGTCGAGCGGGATGCGGGGGAAGCTGCTGACCGCCGAGAGCAGCTGCGTGCCTCCGGTGATCGCCGAGGCGATGCCGACGAGGATCGCGACCACGACGGCCCACGCCCAGACGGCCACGCCCTGCTTCGCTCCGTTGAAGCGCGCCATGCGGCCCGCGACGTAGCCGCCGGAGTAGTAGGCGACGAAGAGGATGACCAGCAGCGCGATCGCGCCCACCCAGCCGAAGGCGACCGGGTCGGCGGCGAGATCGGCGGTGACGTCCTGCGTGCCGACGACGGCCGCTCCGATCGCCGTGACCAGGGCGGTGAGGATGACCGCGAGGCCGGTCGCGGCGAGCCAGCCGAAGAAGGCGCAGCCGATCTTCAGCCCGCCGAAGCGCTCGCGCTCGCGGTCGTGGATGTCCTTGCGGGCGGCGGCCCTGGCCTGCTTCGCCTCGGCGGAGTCGGGGGCGACCGGCGCGCGGTGCTCGGGGGCGCTCGACGAGTCGGACCGGTCGGACCGGTCCGGAGTGCTCGTCGAGGTGGTGCTCGAGGTGCTCCCGCCCTGCGGGGCGGTCTCGAAACGGCGCGTCTCTCCGGCGGCGTGGGCCGTCGTGTCGTCGCGTCGCGGGTCGCTGCTGTCGCGACCGGAGTCGGTGGGGATGCTCATGACGACCTCCTGGGGGACCGCCGACGGAGTTCGGCGGTGAGGCCAGTCGGGCCCTGCGGGGCCTCGGTGTCGCGGGCTTGACGGCGAGCGGCAGCGCTCGGATCCGGCCGTTCCGGCGCGGGCCCGACGCCTCGTGCGGCCCCGGAGGGGCGTCAACCCCCTGCGCTCCCGCGCCGGCGTCGGCTTCCATGGAACGACCCACCCACCGACACGAGAGGGAGAGTCATGACTCCGGAATCCCCTGAGCAGACACCGCCCGGCACCGAGGCGGAGCTGACCCCGAAGGCCGACCACGGCGAGCAGAGCTACCGCGGCACCGGCCGACTGAGCGGCAAGGTCGCACTCGTCACGGGAGCCGACAGCGGCATCGGCAAGGCCGTCGCCATCGCGTTCGCCCGCGAGGGCGCCGACGTCGCCGTCTCGTACCTGGACGAGCACGAGGACGCCGAGGACACGGCGAAGTGGATCCGCGAGGCCGGCCGGGAGGCGCTGCTGCTGCCCGGCGACCTGCGCGACCCCGCGCACTGCCGCGAGATCGTCTCGAGCACCGTCTCGACGCTGGGCCACCTGGAGGTGCTCGTGAGCAACGCGGCCTTCCAGATGAGCCACGAGGAGATCACCGACATCCCCGACGAGGAGTGGGACCGCACGATCGAGACCAACCTCGGCGCCTACTTCCACCTGGTCAAGGCGGCGATCCCGCATCTGCAGCCCGGCGCGTCGATCATCGCGACCAGCTCGGTGCAGTCGGACCAGCCGTCCTACCAGCTGCTCCCCTACGCCGCCACGAAGTCGGGGATGCTGAGCATGACCGCCTCGTTCGCGCAGGCTCTCGGCGAGAAGGGCATCCGCGCCAACGCGGTCGCCCCCGGCCCGATCTGGACCCCGCTGATCCCCTCGACGATGCCCCCGGAGGCGGTCGCCTCCTTCGGCGAGAACGTGCCGCTGGGCCGCCCCGGCCAGCCGGCCGAGGTCGCGCACGCCTACGTCCTGCTCGCGTCCGACGAGGGCAGCTACATGAGCGGAGCGACGATCGCCGTCACCGGCGGGAAGCCGATCCTCTGATTCCGCTCACGAGCGCTCACCCGCAGGTTCCTGGGATAGGTTCCTGCGGGTGAGCGTGCACATCCGCAGCATCGAGACGGCCGTCCCCGCGACGGTCCTCCGCCAGTCCGACGTGCGCGATCTCTTCGCGTCGCAGGACGGCATCACCCGGCTGGGCTCGAGGATCCTCGGTGCCGCGTTCGACGCGTCGGCCATCGACTCCCGGCACACCGTCGTCGACGAGCTCGACCGCGAGGTGCGGGAGGGCGCGAGCGCCTTCTACGACGCCCGCTCGAACGCCGTCCTGAACCCGGGCACCGCCGAGCGCAACGCGCTCTACGCGGCGCGCGCTCCCGAGCTCTTCGCCGACTCCGCCCGCCGCGCCCTCGAGGCGGCGTCGCTCACCGCCTCGGACGTCACCCACGTCGTCACCGTGTCGTGCACCGGCTTCTACGCGCCCGGCCCCGACTACCAGCTGGTCCGCGCGCTCGGCCTCTCGCCGTCGACCCAGCGCTTCCACCTCGGCTTCATGGGCTGCTACGGCGCCTTCCCCGGGCTGCGCGCCGCGACGGCGTTCTGCGAGGCGGACCCGGACGCGGTGGTCCTCGTCGTCGCCGTCGAGATCTGCACGATCCACCTCACCTCCTCGAACGATCCCGAGCAGATCGTCGCCACCTCGGTCTTCGCCGACGGAGGGGCGGCGGCCGTCGTCACCGCGCGCGCCCCCGAGCCGGGTGCCGCGGTCCTCGAGATCGACGCGCTCGACACGACCCTCACCCCCGAGGGCGAGAACGAGATGGCCTGGACCATCGGCGACCACGGCTTCACGATGCGGCTGAGCACCTACGTGCCCGCGATCATCGGCCAGAACATCACCGGGGCGCTGGCTCCGCTGCTGGGCGAGGCGGGCGCGGGCGGCGTCCAGCGCTGGGCCGTCCACCCGGGCGGCCGCAGCATCCTCGACCGCGTGCAGACCGCGCTCGGGCTCGACGACGAGCAGATGCACCCGTCGCGCGAGGTGCTGCGCACGAACGGCAACATGTCGAGCGCCACCGTGCTGTTCATCCTGCGCCGCCTGCTGCACGGCGAGGCGGCCGACGGCGAGCGGATCGGGGCGATGGCCTTCGGACCGGGCCTGACCGTCGAGATGGGCCTGCTGACGAAGCGGGGCGGGGAGTGAGGGCTCCCCTCGCTCCCGACCTGCGGCACCGCGAACTCGACGCCCGGGAGCTGATGGACGACCCGGACTGCGATCGCACGCTGCTCGACGCGACCTACGCGCGCTTCGGCGCCGTGAACCGCCTGGTCTCGGGCTGGCGCGGGCTGTACCGCTCGCGCCTGCGCACCCTGCTGAACCGCGACGAGCCGACCCGGCTGCTCGACATCGGCTCGGGCGGCGGCGACGTCGCACTCGCCCTCGCCGGCTGGGCGCGGGAGGACGGTCTGCGGCTCGCGATCACGGCCGCCGATCCGGACGAGCGCGCCTACGCCTTCGCGACCGCCCGACCCGGGACGCCCGGCGTCGAGTTCCGCCGGGCGAGCAGCTCGGAACTGGTCGACGAGGGAGCCGAGTTCGACGTCGTGGTCTCGAACCACCTGCTGCACCACCTGACCCCGGAGTCGCTCGCCTCGCTCCTCGAGGACAGCGAGCGCCTCGCCCCCCGCGCGCTGCACAACGACATCGAGCGCTCGCGCCTGGCGTACACGGCCTACTCCGTCGCCACCCGCCCGCTCGCCGCGGGCTCGTTCCTGCACTACGACGGCTCGCTGTCGGTGCGGCGCAGCTACACCGCTGCCGAGCTGCGCGCGGTCGCGCCCGCGGGCTGGAGCGTCGAGCGGGCGGCTCCGTACCGGCTGCTGCTGACCCGGGGCCTCGCGGAGTGAGCGCCGGTCGCGCTCTGATGCGCGCCGCCGCGGCGAGCTACGCGGCCAACTGCGCGCTCGGCACGGCCGTGGCGACCGGTGCCGTCCGGACCGGGCGCTGGCACTGGATCCACCACGCGCTGTACATCGCGACCTCGTCGCTGGCGGCCGCGGCGTTCGTCGCGCTGCTGCGCTCGGAGCCGAGGGCCGCCGCCGCGCTCGCCCCGGCGGCGCTGCCGCTCGCGGTCGTCCCGTTCGCGGGGACGCGCGGACGCCGGCATCCTGCGATCGCGCTGGCCGCGGCTCCGTTCGTCGCCGCCGGGCTCGTGCTCTCGCGGCGGCGCTCAGCGCCCTCGCAGCGCTGACGGTCGGCGCGGGGTCAGCGGGGCGGTCCGGCCTTCGGGTCGTTCGACCCCGACTCGCGCTTCTGGGTGCGGAAGTACTCCCACGCGGCGAGCGCCAGGATCGCGAGTCCGCAGACGATCGTGATGATGTCGGGGACCGAGACGTCGCCCTGCATCGCCGACGAGATGCCGGAGCCGAGGATGAGGACGCCTCCGATGAGGTAGAAGACCACTCGGGAGTTCTTCATCGGGCACCGCTCCTGTCGGCCCGCCGAGGCGCGGGCTCGGAAATCGTACCCGGTCCAGCCCCGTGCCCCTTCCGGGGCGAGTGGGCAGGATGAGGGCATGGACTTCCTCGACGTCGTGCGTCGCCGCTCGACCACCAACGGACCCTTCCTGCCCGACCCCGTCTCCGAGGAGCACCAGCGCCTCCTCATGGAGGTCGCGGGCCGTGCTCCCTCGCAGCTGAACAGCCAGCCGTGGCGCTTCGTGCTGATCGAGGAGCGGGACACGATCGAGCGGATCGCCGAGATCAGCGGCTCGAGCATGACCACCGCCATGTCGAACGGCACCTTCTTCGAGCGCTACAAGCCCTACTTCCGCTTCAGTCGGGAGGAGATGGAGCAGCGCCGCGACGGCATGCTGTTCGACAAGCTCCCCGCTCCGCTGCGCCCCTTCACCAAGCAGGTGTTCACCAAGCGCGGGCAGCTCCTGATGAACTCGCTGCGCGTGCCGCAGACCCTCGGCGAGGAGAACCGGAAGCTCGTCGCCGGGTCGCCGCTCCTGCTCGGCGTGATGCTCGACCGCTCCGAGTACCGGCCGGGCGAGCTCTCCTCCTTCTACTCCGTGTTCAGCATGGGCGCGGCGATGGAGAACGTCTGGCTGAGCACTGTGGAACTCGGGATGGGGATCCAGTTCGTCTCGTTCCCGATGGAGGTGCCCGGCGCCTGGGCGCGCATCGAGTCGCTCCTGGCGGTGCCGGACGAGCTCGAGCTGATGGCGGTCTACCGGCTCGGCTACCTGCCCCCCGAGCAGCGGCGACCGGCGATCGACTGGTCCTCCCACCAGCGGAAGGCGCCCTCGCAGTACGTGTTCCGCGGCACGTGCGCGACTCCGCAGACCGGATGGGACGAGGACTGACTGCCGCACCCCGCGCGGGGTGTCAATGGGGGGTACGGCGTGTCTCCCGGCCGATTCCCGCTCGAGCGGGAGCAGCGGATACCTTCCCAGCGGAGCCGTCCGCGCCGGGCCGCCCGCTGACACGAAGGGGGCCCGTGGCCACTCTCATCTACGGACCGCAGAACCTCGAGATCGAGTTCGAGGAGCGCGTCCTCGCCCACCTGAAGGTCGCCGTGCTCTCGAAGCTGCGGCGCAACGAGGCGTTCTCCCTGTCCTGGGCCGAGGACGCCTCCACCGGCCACGGCCGCAGCTCCGTCTGGCTGCACCCCGCGGTGCCCCTGCACTTCCGCTTCCGCGAGGCCCACGCCCAGAGGCTCAACCGCGCCTGGATCGAGCAGATGCTCAGCGCCGCGAGCATGCGCGGCGAGCTCGCAGTGACCCCCGAACCGGAGGAGTCGCGCGGCTGACAGGACCGAACCGCTTCGCCCGGCAGTCAAGCCCATCCCCCGATCAGGGGCCGGATCCTAGCCTGAACTGACAGCGCCGGTCGATACTGACCGTGCGCGTCACGGACGGAGACGACGATGACCGAGACCGCGCGAGCGACCGGATTCAGCACCCTGACCACTTCCGGACCGGCCACCCCCGCACCGTTCGCCCGCAGGGCCGCGGCCGACGTGCGACGGCTGCCCGACTCGGTCACGACCTCGTCGCAGCCGGTCATCGGCTCGCGGATCACCGTCAACGGACGCGAGTTCGTCGTCGAGCTCGACATGGCCGGCATCTTCCTGCGCCAGGTGCGCCGCAGCCTCCGCGCGGGCGACGGCGGACTCGTGCTGCTGCGTCACGTCGACGGGATCGAGATGATCCCGATCACGCGCCGCACGCCCTTCGAGGTGACCGACATCGTGTGCCCCGAGGGCGTCGAGCCGTCGGCGGCGCGTGTCGAAGCGGGTCTGCGAGCGGGCTGACTCCCCCGACGTCGACGGGGAGAGGCGACTGTCCGCCTCTCCCCGTCCGACGTTCTGCGCGTCCCCCGCTACTGAGTGGGCAGCGACGCCTCGATCAGCGAGACGATCCGCGGGTCGTCGGGCTCGACGGTGGGGCGGAAGCGGTGCACGGTGCCGTCGGCCGTGACCAGGAACTTCTCGAAGTTCCACTTCACCTTGCCCGCCTCGCCCGCCTCGTCCTCGGCCTTCGTCAGCTCCGCGTAGAGCGGGTGCGCGGACTTGCCGTTCACCTTGACCTTCTCGAACATCGGGAACGTCACGCCCCACGTCGTCGAGCAGTACTCCTTGATCTTGTCCTCGTCGCTCAGCTCCTGCAGGAACTGGTTGCTGGGGAAGCCGAGCACCGTGAATCCGCGGTCGCCGTAGGTCTTCTGCAGCTCCTCGAGCTTCTCGTACTGGGGAGCGAGGCCGCAGCGCGAGGCCACATTGACGATGAGCTTCACCGGGGCGTAGTCGGCGAGGGTCGACGCGGCTCCGTCGATGGTGGTCAGGGGGATGTCGGTGAGCACGTGTCTCCTTCGAAGTGGTGGCTCGACGCTACTCGCCGTCGCCGAGGGAACCCCGGACGGTCCAGGGAACCCGCAGTACTGGGCTCCCTCGACGGTCCGGGGTTCCCTCGGCGGGTGCGGGGCTCCACGATGAGGAGATGGCATCCGCGCAGCAGCTCGTCTCGGTCGGCGGGCGGCGGCTGAAGCTGACCAACCTCGACAAGCTCGTGTACCCGGAGGCGGGGTTCACCAAGGCCGACGTCCTCGCGTACTACGCGTCCGTCGCCGACGCCCTGCTGCCGCACCTGGCCCGCCGACCCGTCACCCGCAAGCGCTGGGTCGACGGAGTGGGCACGGCCGAGAAGCCGGGCGAGGTCTTCTTCGAGAAGAACCTGCCCTCCTCCGCCCCCTACTGGCTGAGCCGCACGCGCCTCGCGCACAGCTCGCGCGACGTCGAGTACCCGCTCGTCGACGACGTCGCCGGCCTCACCTGGCTCGCGCAGCAGGCCGCGCTCGAGCTGCACGTGCCGCAGTGGCGGGTCGGATCCGGCGGCGAGCGCCGCCCGCCCGACCGCCTCGTGCTCGACCTCGACCCGGGCGAGGGAGCCGGGCTCGCGGAGTGCGCCGAAGTCGCGTTCCTCGCCCGCGATCTGCTCGAGGGCATGGGGCTCGAGCCCTACCCGGTGACCAGCGGCAGCAAGGGACTCCACCTCTACTGCCCGCTCGACGCGTCCGCCTCGAGCGATCAGATCTCGGCGGTGGCGCACGAGCTCGCGAAGGCGCTCGAGGCCGATCACCGCGACCTCGTCGTCTCGGACATGAAGAAGACCCTGCGCGAGGGCAAGGTGCTCGTCGACTGGAGTCAGAACAACGCGGCGAAGACCACGATCGCGCCCTACTCGCTCCGGGGCCGGCTGCGGCCGTTCGCCGCCGCGCCGCGCACCTGGGAGGAGATCGGGGCGGAGGGACTGCGCCATCTCTCTCCGGAGGAGGTCGTCGAGCGCCTGCGCGAGAGCGGCGACCTGCTGCGCCCGCTGCTCGCCGCGCGGGAGGCGGGTCTCGAGCCGACTCCGGAGCGCCTCTCCGGGTTCGCGGCGACCGACGCCTCCGCCGACCGCCTCGCCGCCTACCGCAGTATGCGCGACGCCGCGAAGACGCCCGAGCCCGTCCCCGAACCGGGCACCGGAGCGACGTCGTCGGGCGACTCGTTCGTGATCCAGGAGCACCACGCGCGGCGCCTGCACTACGACTTCCGACTCGAGCACGACGGGGTGCTCGTGAGCTGGGCCGTGCCGAAGGGGCCGCCGCTCGAGGGCGACCCGAATCGGCTGGCGGTGCAGACCGAGGACCATCCGCTCGAGTACGCGACCTTCGAGGGCACGATCCCGGCGGGCGAGTACGGCGGAGGCGAGGTGCGGATCTGGGACGAGGGCACGTTCGCGCTCGAGAAGTGGCGCGAGGGCGAGGAGGTCATCGCGGTGCTGACCGGGCGGCCCGACGGCGGGCTCGGCGGAGAGCCGCGCCGGTACGCGCTGCTGCACACGGGGGCGAAGGGCGGGCGCGGGGACGAGAAGAACTGGCTGCTGCACCTGATGCTGCCGGGGGCGCACGGGGGGCACGGGACCAAGGGCCGGCCGGCGGCCGGGAAGGCGCGGGCCGCGAAGGCGACGACGGCCGCCCTCGACGAGTCCCCGGTCGAGACCGGGGCACCGGAGCCGCGCCGCGAGTACCGCCCCATGCTCGCGACCAAGGGCCGCCCGCTCGACATCGGCGACGACTCCGCCGTCGAGATGAAGTGGGACGGCTACCGCGCGATCGTCCGCGTGCAGAACGGCGCCGTGACCCTGACCAGCCGGAACGGCAACGACCTCACCCCCGCCTTCCCCGACCTGCACGCACCGCTCGCGGAGGCCGCCGGCGACGCGGTCCTCGACGGCGAGATCGTCGCGCTCGACGCCCGCGGACGCCCCGACTTCGGCGCCCTGCAGACCCGCGGCGGCCTGACGAAGGCGCGCGAGATCGAGGCCGCCGCGCGCTCCACCCCGGTGCATCTGATGGTGTTCGACCTGCTCGAGCGCGCCGGCGAGGACCTCACCGCCTCCCCCTACTCCGCTCGCCGCGAGGCCCTGGTCGAGCTCGTCGCCGAGAACGAGCGCGTGCACGTGCCCGACGTCTTCGACGGCGACCTCGACGAGGCGATGGCCACCAGCCTCGCGCTCGGCCTCGAGGGCGTCGTCGCGAAGCGCCGCGACTCCCGCTACCGGGTCGGCGCGCGCTCGGGCGACTGGATCAAGCTGACCCACCACCGCGTGCAGGAGGTCGTGATCGTCGGCTGGCGGCCCGGCGAGGGCGGCCTGCAGGGCTCGGTCGGCTCGCTGCTCACCGCGATCCCCGGCGAGGACGGCCGCCTCGCCTACTCCGGCCGCGTCGGCACCGGCTTCAGCGACCGCGAGCGCCGCGGCCTCGTCGCCCGTCTCGGCGAGCACGAGACGGACGAGCCCGCCGTCTCGGTCCCGCCGCTCGACGCCCGCGGCGTGCACTGGGTCGAGCCCGTGCTGGTCGGCGAGGTCCGCTACCGCGAGCGCACCTCCTCCGGCACCCTGCGCCAGCCGGTCTGGCGCGGCTGGCGCGCCGACAAGTCCGCGAGCGAGGTCCGCGCGGAGTGACGCGGCCGGCGTGAGCGTCCGCCTCCGCCGAGTTGCCCGGAAAGGTCCCCGGCACGCCGCCGACGCCGACCGATTCGGGCAACTCGTTTCGCGAAGGTCAGCTTGACCTCGAAAGAAGTCAGGTGCAGCAGAGTCCGCAGCGGACCATAGGCTTCGGTGGTGATCCGCCGCGCCGCTCCCCTCGCCCTGGCCCTCCTCCTTCTCTCGGGATGCTCCTCGACAGCATCCGAGACGACGCCCGCCGAAGCCGGAACGGAAGCGAGTCAGCCTGCGGCCGCCCCGCTCGACCTCACCGGCACGTGGACCCAGTCGAACAAGAACTCACCGGACAGCTTCCAGACCGCGACGATCACCGACTCCGCGATCACAGTCGAATGGGTTTCGGACGGTGGAGACACGACCGCCCTCTACTGGGCAGGGACGTACGCGGCACCGACCGACGCCGGGACCTCGTACACCTGGGACTCCCAGAACGACACGACGCAGACCGCGACGGCGATGCTGGCGTCGAGCGACGCCACGAAGACCTTCAGCTACGACGACGACGTCATCAGCTACAAGGTGTCGGCCCTCGGAGTGACGACGACCGTCGAGCTGGCACGCGACTGAGCTCTCGCGGAGGGCGCGCGTCGGTCACTCCTCCCGAGCGTGCTCCGGCAGCGTCCCCAGGCGGTGGCGCCCGCGCAGCAGGTACCAACCCAGTCCGACCACCACGACCACCGCGACCGCGATCAGCGCGATGTACTGCAGCGCCCCCGCGTCGCCGTACACCTCGACGCGCGGCCAGGCCAGGTTGACCGTCATCGCCGCACCCCACAGCACCGCGACGACGTTCACCGGCAGCCCCAGCCGCCCGAGCGAGAACGAGCCCGTGACGCGCGGCCACTCCCCGCGGAGGCGCCGCACGAGCAGCGGCACCGTGACCAGCAGGTACGCCAGGTAGATCAGCACCACCGCCACGCTCGTCACCGCCGTGAAGATCTCGGGGGTGCCGATGTTCACCGCCAGGATCAGCACCGCGAGCACGCCGATCACGATCGCGGGCGCGAGAGGGGTGCGTCGCCGCGGATCGATGCGGGCGAGCACCGCGCTGCCCGGCAGGGCGTTGTCGCGCGCCATCGCGAAGACGAGTCGGATGCCCGCCGTGTGCACCGCGAGCGCGCAGACCGTGATCGCGACCACGATGCAGAGCAGGAAGACGGTGCCGAGCGGCCCGCCGAGCGCCTGCAGCACGATCAGCTGCAGTCCACCCGAGGCCTCGCCGAGCGCCGGGTCGGCGAGGTCGGGCGCCGCGAGGATCCCGAGCAGCAGGATCAGACCGCCCAGCACGAACGACGCGATCACGGCGCGGAGGATCGCGGCCGGGCCGGTCCTGCGCGGATCGACCGTCTCCTCCGCGAGGGAGCCGGCGGTGTCGAAGCCGTACATCACGTAGGCGGAGGCGATGGCCGCGATCAGGAAGGCGCCCGCGTAGCCGCCCGCGTCCCCGTAGCCCGTCGTGTCGAGCAGCACGGTCGGCGGATTCACGACGCTCGCCGCGAGGACGATCACCAGCAGCACGGCCGCGATCAGCTCGATCAGCACTCCGGTGCTGTTGATCCGCGCCATCAGCTTCACGCCGACCGCGTTCACGAAGGTCGTGAAGAGGATGAGGATCGCGCCCCAGATCACCGCGCTGACGCCGAAGCTCGCGCCCGTGCCGTCGCCGACGAGCTGGAAGCCGCTCCAGATGCGCGGCAGCGTCGCCTGGTACGCGAGCACCACGGCCGCGAGCGTGACGACCGAGGCCGTGGCCATCATCCAGCCCGCGAGCCAGCCGACCGTCGGGCCCGCGATCCGCTTGCTCCAGTTGTAGACGGAGCCGGCGACCGGGTAGCGGCCGGCCAGCTCGGCGAAGCAGAGCGCCACGGTCAGCTGACCCGCGAACACGATCGGCCACGACCACCAGTAGGCGGGGCCGCCGAGTCCGAAGCCGAAGTAGAAGAGCTGGAACGTGCCGGTCAGGATCGAGATGTAGCTCACTCCCGCCGCGAAGCTGCCGAAGCGGCCGATTCCGCGCCGCAGCGACGGCCGGTAGCCGAACTCGGTCATGCCGTCGTCGGTGGGGCGCTGGCCGGTCGCGGTCATGGCGGTCTCCTCCTGCGGGGGCGCCGAGCGGCGGCACCTGAGTCTGGCGCGTCGGCAGCCACGGCGGGCTCCCCCGTTCAGGCCGATCGCGATTGGACACGTTCTGCGGCTCCGACGCACTCGGAGCAGCGGGAAGTGGCGAACGGCGGGCAGCGGCACCGCACTCGACGCCCGTCGGGCCCGCGGACCCGCGTCGATACCCTCCCCTGCTACGGTGCCGCCGGGGAGAGGGGTCAGCGGATGAGGTCTCGAACGTTCCAGGCCGTCGGCGCGGTGCTGCTGATCGGCAGTGCGATGAGCGGATGCGCGACCGCGAGCGGCGGAGGCTCCGACAGGATCGCTCCGCCCGACCAGCTGGCGTGCAGCACGTACTACAACCCGGTCAGCGGAGCCGAGAACGACCAGGAGGCCGTCGCGCTCCCCGTCGACCTCGGAGCCTCGGCGACCGCCGCCCACCCCGAGATCACCCTCACCGTCTCCTACCCGAGCGATGACTACGAGGGCACGTCCGTCTCGATCGCGGCGTCCGACGCGGAGGGTCGTGAGCTGATGCGGATCCTCTACCAGCTCGACGCGACGACCGACGCGTTCCGGACCGAGTACGCGGGCGGTCACGGCTTCACCGGTCTGCACTACGTGTACAGCGCGGGCGCCGAGCTGCAGTTCTGGTGCGGCGCGTAGCCCCGCCGGGACACCGCGAGGCACCCGCCGCCTCCCGCGCCACACCTGAGAGCCGCTCTCACACTTAGGGTAGCCTACCCTCATGCAGCCTTCACCGAGACTCCGTTCCGCCCTGCCCCTCGCCGGCCTCGCCGTCGCCGCACTCGCCCTCTCGGCGTGCTCCTCCGGCGCGTCCGAAGCCGCCCCGGCCACCGTCGAGACGATCGTCGTCGAGAACGCGAAGCCCACCCTCGTCCTCGTCGACGAGAACGGCGAGCAGTCGTACCAGGAGGACCGCGAGACCGCCCGCGCGTCGGTCGAGGTGCCCGCCTCCCCCGAGGCCGTCGTCACCTTCGACATCGCCACGCTCGACACGCTGCACACGATCGGCGCCGGAGACGCGGTCGTCGCGATCCCCGACGTCACGCTCCCCGACTACCTCTCGGAGTACGCCGACCTGCCCAAGGTGGGCACCCTCTTCGAGCCGGACTTCGAGGCCGTCGCCGAGCTCGAGCCCGACCTCATCGTCACGGCGGCGCGCAGCACCGGCCAGTACGACGAGCTGTCCGAGATCGCGACCACGATCGACCTGACCGGCAGCTACGCCGGCACGTTCGACCCGGCCGCAGCCCTCGAGCGCGCCACGCAGCTCGGCGAGATCTTCGAGCGCGAGGACGAGGTCGCCGAGCAGGCCGCCGCGACCGAGGAGCTCGTCGAGTCCATCACCGCCGACGCCTCCGGCACCGCCCTCGTCCTCTCGGTCTCGGGCGGCGAGTACGGCGCCTTCGGCGAGGGCTCGCGCTTCGGCTACTTCTTCGACGGCCTCGGCTTCACCCCCGCGGTGGCCGCGGCCGAGCTGCCCGGAGCAGAGGGCTCCCCGCACGGCGACACCGTCACGAACGAGTTCATCCTCAGCGCCGCTCCCGAGTGGATCTTCGCGTTCGACCGCGGTGCCGCGACCGGTGAGGGCAGCACCGCCGAGCAGACCCTCGACAACGCGCTCGTCGCCCAGACGCCCGCCGCGCAGGACGACCACGTCGTGCTGCTGCCCGCGAGCGAGCTCTACATCGTCATCAACGGCCTGACCGCCGTGCAGAACGTGCTCGAGACCGTGCACGACGCGATGCAGAGCTGACCGGAGCCGCTCCCGAGCGTGACCCGCCCCTCCCCCCGCGCGCTGATCGTCGCGGGGACGGTCCTCGTGGCCGTCCTCGCGGCGATCTCGCTGTTCCTCGGCGTCGCCGAGCTCGACCTGTTCGTGCTCGTCGAGAGCCGCCTCCCCCGCACCCTCGCCCTCGTGCTCGCCGGGTCGGCCTTCGCCGTCACCGGCCTGATCATGCAGCTGCTCACCCGCAACCGCCTCGTCGAGCCGGGCACGACCGGAGCGACGGATGCCGCGACCCTCGCCCTGCTCGCGGTCCTCCTCCTCGCCCCCGAGCTGCCCGTCGGAGCGAAGGCCGCGCTGGCCGCGCTCGGCGCCCTCGCGGGCGTGCTCGGCTTCCTCGCGCTCGCGCGCCGCATCCCGTCCCGCTCGAGCGTGCTCGTGCCGGTCGTCGGCATCCTCTACGGCGGAGTGATCGGCGCCGTCGCCGCGTTCGTCGCCTACCGCACCGACACCCTCCAGGAGCTGCTCAACTGGGGCATCGGCGACTTCTCGGGCATCCTCCGCGGCCGCTACGAGATGCTCTGGGTCGCCGCGGCCGCCGCGGCGGTCGCCTGGATCGCGGCGGACCGCTTCACCGTCGCCGCCCTCGGCGAGGACACCGCGCGCGGTCTCGGCCTCGACACCCGGGCGGTCATGCTCACCGGCGTCGTCATCATCGCCGCGGTCACCGGAGTGATGATCGTGGTCACCGGCGCGCTCCCGTTCCTGGGTCTCATCGTCCCCAACCTCGTCAGCAGGATGGTCGGCGACAGCATGCGCCGCTCCGTCCCGCTCGTCGCGCTGCTCGGAGCCGCGCTGGTCCTGGTCTGCGACCTCATCGGCCGCACGGTCCGCTTCCCCTTCGAGCTGCCGATCTCGCTCGTGATGGGCGTCGTCGGCGGAGTCGTCTTCCTCCGCCTGCTCATCGGCCCGGCCGACACCGCGCGCCGCCGCCGGCGGAGCGTCGCCCCGTGACCGCGCTGCGCTCCCCCTCCGTCCGCCTGGCGCTACTGACGGGCGCCGCCGCCGTCTCGATCGCGCTCTACCTGCTCACCGATCTGCCCGGGAAGTGGGAGTACGCCCTGGGCCTCCGCGGGCGCACCGTGCTGGGCATGGTCATCGCCGCCGCGGCCATCGGAGTCGCGACCGTCCTGTTCCAGACCGTCACGGCCAACCGCATCCTCACCCCCGGCATCATGGGCTTCGACGCCGTCTTCCTGATGATCCAGGTGGTGAGCGCGTTCGCGATCGGCCCCACGATCCTGGTCGCCGCGCCGCCGCTCGCCTCGTGGCTGGTCGAGCTCCTGCTGATGGCCGGCGTCGTCGTCGCCCTCTACTCCTGGCTGTTCGTCCGCCGCAGGCTCGACCTGCACGTGATCGTGCTCGCGGGGCTCGTGCTCGGCGTGCTGCTGCGGTCGGTGACGTCGTTCCTGCAGCGGCTCCTCGATCCGGACACCTTCGCGATCGTGCAGAACCTGACCTTCGCGAGCTTCACCTCGGTCGACCGCGAGCTGCTGCTGCCGACCGGCCTCGTGGTCGTCGCGGCCATCGCGTCGCTGTGGCCGATCCGCCGCTCCCTCGACGTGCTCGCCCTCGGCGAGGCGACCGCGGTGTCGCTCGGAGTCGAGCACCGCAGGGTCGTGCTGCACACGATCGTCGCGATCGCCCTCATGGTCGCCGCGTCGACCGCTCTCGTCGGGCCCGTCGCCTTCTTCGGGCTCATCGTCGCGAACGTCGCCTACGGGGCGGTCGGCCACCGGCACGCGCGCAGCATCCCCGCGGCGGTGGCGATCGGAGTCGTCGCGCTGGTCGGCGGGCAGCTCGTGCTCGACCGGGTGCTCGGCTTCGGCACCGAGCTGCCGGTCGTCGTCGAGTTCGTCGGCGGCGTCCTCTTCATCCTGCTCGTGCTCACCGGAAGGGCTCGCTGACATGATCCGCACCACCTCGGTCACCACCCGCCACGGCCGCACCCTCGCGGTCGACGGCGTCTCGCTCGAGCTCGGCACCGGCCTCACCGCGATCATCGGGCCCAACGGCTCCGGCAAGTCGACGCTGCTGTCGACCATCGGGCGCCTCCTGAAGGCCGAGAGCGGAGCCGTCTCCGTCGACGACCTGGACGTCGCGACCACCCGCTCCCGCGACATCGCGAAGCGCCTGGCGATCCTCCGCCAGGACAACCACTTCGCGATCCGCCTCAGCGTCGACGACCTCGTCGCCTACGGCCGCTTCCCGCACGGAGGAACGGGCCGCACCCCCGAGGATCGCGCCCTCGTCGACGCCGCGATCGACGCCCTCGATCTGGGCGCCGTCCGCGAGCGCTACCTCGACGAGCTCTCGGGAGGCCAGCGCCAGCGCGCCTTCGTGGCGATGGCCCTCGCGCAGGACACCGACCACCTCCTCCTCGACGAGCCGCTCAACAACCTCGACCCGCGCCACGGCGTCGTGCTGATGAAGCTCCTGCGCCGGCTCGCCGACGAGAGGCGGATGACCGTGGTCGTGGTCCTGCACGACATCAATGTGGCCGCGCAGTTCGCCGACGACATCGTCGCGATCCGCGACGGCCGCGTCGTGCACCACGGCCCCGTGGCCGAGGTGCTGACGGCGCCGCACCTCGAGGCGCTCTACGACACCCCGGTCGCGGTCGAGCCGATCGCCGGCCGGCACGTGGTGCTCTGGCTCTGAGCCCTCAGAATCCCGCAGCCAGGAGAGTTGCTGCCGCGCCGACAGCGCCCAGAACGGCGAGGAGGACGAGCGCGATCGGCGCGGACGCCGGCCGTAGGAGACACGATGCGCACGCGGCGACCCCGCCGACGACGACGGCCGCGACCCACCCGAGTGCTCGCGACGCCCGGAGTCCCGCGGTCGGGCACAGCTGGACTCCGTTGCACGCGTGCGGCACCGAACCGACCATGAGCACCGCGAGAACGAGGAAGCAGCACACCACCGCGGCCGTCACCGCGGCCCGCGTCCCGGATCTCCGCATCCCTCGATCCTTCCCCCGATTCGTGCGGGACGGTCGCCTGGCGCGTCCTGCGCGATGACACGTGCGCGACCTGTGCTTCGCCACCGCCGTTCGACACTTCTCGCTGCTCCGCACCCGCAGAAGCAGCGGATCCTGCCGAACGGCGTCGGAACGACGAACGGGGCGCCCCTCGCCCCGCACGCAGCGGAGGAGGGACGCCCCGTCCCGGAAAGCGCCGAGCGTCAGCTCGTCGGCGCCAGCAGATCCGCGTGGTGCACCTCGGCCACGTTCGGGTGCGCGCGCAGGCGGTAGCGCAGCGCGTTCTCGCCGTACGTCTCGAGGATCGGGCTGTTGGTCGGGTCGACCGACAGGCCCGACTTGAGCTCCTCGGGCAGCGGCAGCGAGGGCATGGTCGCGTCGAGCGAGGGGTTGAAGAAGTACGGGATCGAGATGCGGTCGGTGCCGATCAGCGGCGAGATCACGCGGTGCAGCGTGGCCTTGAGGTAGCCGCCGGTCGCCAGCTCGAGCATCTCGCCGATGTTGACGACGAACGCGCCGGGAAGCGCGGGCGCCTCGATCCACTCGCCGTCGTGCTCGACCTGCAGTCCGCCCTTTCCGGGCTCGACCAGCAGCAGGGTCAGCACGCCGCCGTCGCGGTGCGCGCCGACGCCCTGCTTGGGCTCGGGGTCGGAGGTGCCGGGGTAGCGGACGACCTTTACCAGGGGGAACGCCTTCTCGGCGAAGGCCTCGTCGAAGACGTCGGCCGGCGCGTCGAGGGCGACCGCCCAGGTGCGCAGGAGGCGGATCGCGACGGCGGCGAGCTCCGCGTGCCAGCGCTCGAAGAGGGTGCGGAACTCGGGCAGGGCCTCGGGCCAGAGGTTCGGGCCCTCGAGGCGCTGGTAGTCCGGCACGTCGGGGCCGGCCGGGACGACCTCGCGCTCGATGCCGATGTCGACCTGCTCGCGGTAGTCGACGTCGCCGTTGGTGAGCTCGGCGCCGAAGCGGGTGTAGCCGCGGAACTGCGGGCTGGCCGTGTTCTCGATCGCGAGCTTGTCCTCCTCCGGGAGGTCGAAGAAGCGGCGGGAGACGGCGACGACGTCGTCGAGGAGCTCCTGCGGCACGCCGTGGCCGACGAGGTAGAAGAAGCCCACGTCGTGCGTGGTCTCGCGGAGGTCGCGGCGGAAGGCGGCGGCTTCGTCCTCGCCCTGGTCGAGACGGGAGAGGTCGAGGATCGGCAGGGAATCGGTCATGGGGAAAGCCTTGCGCAGTTCGCCTTCTCCGGAGCGATTGTTACGACAACCAAAAGCGAAGACCCAGCAAGCGCACGGAGGACCGTGGTCCCCGAGCGCCTGCCGGGCCTTCAGCGTCGCCGAGTGTTACGGCGAACGAGTGCCGCCGAGGATCACGGCGTGGGCATGCCGCCGTTGACGTGCAGCGTCTCGCCGACGACGTAGCTCGACTCGGGCGAGGCGAGGAACACGTAGGCGGGAGCGAGCTCCGCCGGCTGGCCCCAGCGTCCGAGCGGCGTCTGCGAGCCGACCTCGGGCAGCTTCTCGGGCGGCTGGCCGCCGGCCGTCTGCAGCGGAGTCCAGATCGGGCCGGGTGCGACGACGTTCACGCGGATGCCCTTGGGAGCCAGCTGCTGCGCGAGCGCCTTCGAGAACGTGTTGATCGTGGCCTTGGTGCTGGCGTAGTCGACCAGCGTCGGCGACGGCTGGTAGGCCTGGATCGACGAGGTGCTGATGATCGAGGATCCGGGGGCGAGGTGCGGCAGGGCCGCCTTCGTCATCCAGAACATCGCGTAGACGTTGGTCTTGAAGGTCTCGTCGAACTGCTCGTCGGAGAGCTCGAGGAAGTCCTCGACGAACTGCTGCTTGCCGGCGTTGTTGACGAGGATGTCGAGGCCGCCGAGGCCCTCGACCGCGGTGGCCACCGCGCCGACCGCGAAGTCGTGGTCGGTGATGTCGCCGGGGATCGCGACCGCGGTGCGGCCGGCGTCCTCGATCAGCGCGACGACCTTCTTCGCGTCGCTCTCCTCCTCGGGGAGGTAGACGATCGCGACGTCGGCGCCCTCGCGGGCGTAGGCGATCGCGACGGCCGCGCCGATCCCGGAGTCGCCACCGGTGACGAGCGCCTTGCGGCCGGTCAGGCGGCCGGAGCCGCGGTAGGTCGACTCGCCGCGGTCGGCGAGGTCGTCCATCTTCGAGTCCAGGCCGGAGCCCTCCTGGTACTGCTCCTCCGTGTCGATCTCGGAGTACATCTTCGTCGGGTCCTGGAACGTGTACTGGTCTGCAGTGCTCTCGGAAGTCATTCTTCGACGGTAGGCGCGCACCCCCTGCGAGCGCCGGTGGTTGACAGCGGAACGCTTCCGAGAGAGCGCTCCGCGCAGGCGCCGGAAACCGGGAGAATGGAGGGGTGACCGTCTCCTTCGACTCCTCCACCCCGCTCCCCGGCTGGCAGCACGCCTACTCGGGCAAGGTCCGGGACCTCTACACCCCCGAGGACGCCGATCCGGTGCTCGGCGCCGACCGCATGCTCGTCGTCGCGAGCGACCGCGTCAGCGCGTACGACCACGTCCTCGAGCCGGGCATCCCCGGCAAGGGCGAGCTGCTCACCGAGCTGTCGATGTGGTGGTTCCACCAGCTGAAGGACGTTCCCAACCACCTCGTGCGCGGTGCGATCCCGGAGGCGGTGGCCCGCCGGGCGATGCTCGTCACCACGCTCGACATGTTCCCGATCGAGTGCGTCGTGCGCGGCTACCTCTCGGGCAGCGGCTGGAAGGAGTACCGCGCGAGCGGCACGGTCTGCGGTGTCGAGCTGCCGGAGGGCCTGTCCGACGGCGATCGCCTGCCCGAGCCGATCTACACGCCCGCCTGGAAGGCTCCGCAGGGCGAGCACGACGAGAACATCACCTTCGAGCGCACCGTCGAGATCGTGGGCGACGAGGCCGCGGAGGCGCTGCGCACCCTCTCGCTGCACGTGTACGAGGAGGCGGCCACGATCGCCCTGGCACGCGGCGTGATCCTCGCCGACACGAAGTTCGAGTTCGGCGTCGACGCCGACGGCCTCGTGACGCTCGGCGACGAGGTCCTGACGAGCGACTCCTCCCGCTACTGGGACGCCGACGAGTACGAGGCGGGCGTCCGCGGCCAGTCCTTCGACAAGCAGATCGTCCGCGACTGGCTCAGCGACAACTGGGACGGCCAGGGCCTCCCCCCGACGCTCCCGCACGAGATCGTCGAGCGGACCGCCGCCCGCTACCGCGAGCTCATCGAGCGCCTGACCCGCTGAGAACCCCTCGGAACGACCCGTGAACGACGAGCGCACCCGCGTCCGACTGGACACCGGTGGCGGAGACCCCGAGGAGGCCCGCCACCGCCTCGCCGTGCTGTACAACGGCGAGGAGTGGTCGGCGCTGCCCACCGACTCCGCCTTCTCGTACCGGTACGCCGCACTGGGCGACGCCGCGATGACCCTGCGCACCTCCCGCATGACCGGCGACCTGCAGGGAGCCGTCGGAGTCACGGACGAGGTGGTCGTGCAGTGGATCGTCGCCGGTCGCGCGACGGTCGACGACGGCCAGGAGCCGATCGCCCTGGTGCACGGCCGGCCGCAGCTCTTCCCCGTCGGCCGCTCGTTCGCCTTCGAGTACGTCGACTACGAGCAGAAGCTCGTCCACCTGGGGCGCTCGGCGGTCGAGAAGGTGGCGGCCGAGCGGGGTCTGCTGGGGCCGCTGCGCTTCGACCACCGCGCCCGGCCGACCGCGGACGCCGTGCAGCACTGGCGCCGCGCGGTGTCCGCATCGGCCCAGGCCCTGCGGAGCGAGCGCGTCAGCCACCTGCTGTGGGACGAGCTGACCCGGGGCACGGTGTCGGCGCTGCTCGAGCTCTACCCTCCGGAGGCGGCGGTCGCCCCGCCCGAGCTCCTCCTGCCGCGGAACGCGCGACTGCGCACCGCCGTCGAGTTCATCCACGCGCACGCGTCCGAGCCGATCGGGCCGACCGAGGTCGCCGCGTCCGCCGGGCTGAGCGTCCGCGGACTGCAGTCCGCGTTCCAGCGGGTTCTCGACGTGCGCCCCATCGCCTACATCCGCCTGGTCCGCCTCGACGCGGCGCACGCCGAGCTCGCGGCGGCGGATCCGCGCACCAGGAGCGTCACGGAGATCGCGCACGCCTGGGGCTTCGGCAATCCCGGGCGGTTCAGCTCCGCGTACCTCGCCCGCTTCGGCGAGTACCCGAGTGCCACCCTGCAGCGCTAGGCGAACGAGGATCCGGACGCCGCGGGCCGTGCGAGAAGGCCGAGCGGAGCACGCGGGATCAGGCCTGGGACGCGACCAGGGGCGGCGGGTGACCCTCGAGGATCGCGCTCACACCGGTCAGCAGCGCGGCGAAGCGCACCGCCTCCTCGTCGGGGATGCCGGCCGAGAGCGTGCGGATCGCCCCGTACGTCGGCACGTCCGTACCGCTGATCGCGCTCCGGGCGCTGTCCGTCAGGCAGAGGATGCGGCCGCGGCCGTCGGAGGGGTCCAGCACCCGGTCGACGTATCCGGCACGCGCCAGCCGATCGATCATCAGCGAGACGGCCGCGGTCGTGATGCGGATGGCCGCGGCCAGGTCGACCGCGCGCACGATCTCGTCGCGATCCGCGCCGAGTCCGATCAGCCGGAGCGCGGCGAGATCCGTGGTGCCGATGCCGAGGCGGGCCTCGACCCTGCCGTCGTACTCGCGCTCGGCCGAACGGAGTCGGGTCAGCAGCGAGAAGAGATCGGGGCGGGCTTCCATGCGGTGCGCCTTCCTGGGCCGGGGCAGGCGCCCCGGGCGGGTACTCGCTCCCTCCATAGAAGCACCTCGGACCGCCTCCGATGCCGTCTGTACCGAAAGCGCACTGAGCCCATCATTCATTAGCTAACCGACTTAGCGAGTACCTAGAGTCCAGGGAGACGCTGCGGGATCCCCGACCTGAGCGCCCCCGGAAGAGGAAGGCAGCGTGATGGGTCGCCTGCTGTACGGAACGCCGCCGAGCGCTCACCCGTTCGACGACCGTGCGCTCGCGCATCTGCAGCTCGTCGTCACGGCCAAGCTGCGACGCAGCGAGGGCTTCATCCTGACGATCGAGGCCGACGACTGCGGCAAGCACAGCGAGCTGTGGCTGCACCCCGCGATCCCGCTGCAGTACGAGTACGACGCCCCCGTCGGCCCGGAGGTCAACGCGCACTGGCTGCGCGAGCTCTCGGCCGCCGCGAACGGGCGCCGCGGCCTGCACCTCCTCCCCGAACCCACGACGGAGATGGACCCGTCCCGAGCGAGGACGGCACACGCATGAGCGATCACAACGGCACACTCTTCCGCCGAGGCGGCACGGTCCGCTTCGTCCGCTGGGTCTCCTCGCGCGACGGCGGCTGGGCGCCCGAGATCGTGCAGGGCCGCTACCTCGAGCGCGACGACGCCGGCTGGCTCGTCGAGGTCGACGGCACCCCCACCGTGCTCGCGAAAGACGACTGGGCCGTCTACCGCTGAGCGCGCGCGCCCGGCGTAGTGTGGAGCGGGTGCGTGCAGTCGATCGCCGCGGCATCACCTCCGCGCCCTACCTCCTGACCACGATCGGCGCGACGAGCCTCGTGTTCCTCTGCGCCTTCGAGGCGCTGGCGGTGACGACGATCATGCCGATCGTCTCGGCCGACCTCGACGGGCGGGCGCTCTACCCGCTCGCGTTCGCCGCCACTCTGGCCGCGGGCGTCGTCGGGATGGTCGCGGCGGGCTCCTCCGCCGATCGGCGCGGTCCCACCCCGGCGCTCGTCACGGCGATCCTGCTCTTCACCCTCGGACTGATCGCGGCCGGGCTCGCGACCTCGATGGAGGTCTTCGTGGCGGCGCGCCTGCTGCAGGGCCTGGGCAGCGGAGGGATCACCGTCACCCTCTACGTGCTCGTCGCGCGGGTGTTCCCCGCCGATCTGCATCCGCGGATCTTCGGGGCCTTCGCCGCCGCCTGGGTGGTGCCGTCGCTCGTCGGGCCGTTCGCCGCCGGAGTCGTCGCCGAGCTGGCGAGCTGGCACTGGGTCTTCCTCGGCGTGGTCCTGCTGGTGGCGGTCGCGAGCGCGATCGTCGCCCCGACGCTGCGCGCCCTCGAGCGCCAGGACGTGCGGGCGTTCGACCGCGGGGCGGTGACCCGCATCGTCCGAGCCGTGATCGTGGCGGGCGGAGTCGTGGTGCTCAGCACCAGCGCCGAACTCGCCCCCGACGCGTCCGGCGTGATCGCCGTGGCGGCCATCGCGGTCGTCGTCCTCGCCGTTCGCGCGCTCCTGCCCGCCGGGACCCTGCGTGCGCGCGGTGTCCTGCCGTCGACGATCCTGCTGCGCGGCACCGTCGCCGCCGCGTTCTTCGGCACGGAGGTCTACCTGCCGCTGCTGCTCTCGGAGCAGTACGGGCTCCCGCCGTGGCTCGCCGGCGCGACGCTGACCGCCGGCGCCGTGTCCTGGGCCCTGGGGTCGAACCTCCAGGGGCGGCCGGGGACGCGGCTCTCGCACGCGGGCGCCATGCGGCTGGGCACGTCCCTCCTGCTGGCCGGCGTCCTGGTGGTGCTGCTCACCTCCGCCCTCGCTCTTCCGCCGTGGACCGCCGCGGTCGGCTGGTTCGTCGCCGGCGGCGGCATGGGCTCCATGTTCCCGAGGATGGGGACGCTGACGCTCGCCCGGTCGGAGCCCGGCCGCGAGGGCTTCAACAGCTCCGCGCTCCAGATCTCGGACTCGGCGGGCGCCTCCGTCTCGCTGGCCCTGACGGGGCTCATCGCCGCGGCGGTCACCGGACTGGTCGGCGCCGGATCGGCCGTGTTCACCGTCACCTTCGCGTACGGGGCGCTGATCGCGCTGCTCGCGGTGCTGCTCGCGGCTCGCCTCGGCGGGCTCCTCCGTGTCGAGGAGCCCGCCGGCGGCGGTCAGCTGTAGAGCGACTCCGGCACCTCGAGGCCGTAGATGGCGCGGCCCGAGCTCCAGATGACGGAGCAGGCCGCGCGCAGGAGGTCGACCTCGTCGTCGCCCGCGGCGACGATCACGACGGAGTCGCCGTCGAGGCGCACCTTCGCCGAGCGCACCGAGTGGGTCCCGTTCCGCGCGATCGACGTCGCCGGGTAGGGCAGATGCAGCTCGCGCAGGTCGCCGAGGATGTACGTCGGCCGCAGGCTCGCGTCGGCCGCCAGCAGCTGCTTGGCGCGATCGATGCCCGTGAGCACGTGCGCGCTCTCCATCCCGGCGGCGTTCGCGCCCTTGATGTCGGTGTCGAGCCGGTCGCCGAGGAACAGCGGGTTCGTCGAGCCGAACCGAGCCGTCGCCGCGTCGAAGATGGCGCGCTCCGGCTTGCCCGCGACGACGGGCAGTCGGCCGACGGCGGTGTGCACGGCCGAGACGAGGGTGCCGTTGCCCGGAGCGATGCCCCGCGCGACGGGGATCGTCCAGTCGGTGTTCGTGGCGACCCACGGGATCCCGGTGTGCAGCGCGAACGACGCCTCGGCGAGCTGCTCCCAGCCGACGGTCGGAGCGAAGCCCTGGATCACCGCGGCGGGAGAGTCCTGGGCGCTGCGCGTGACGGTGAAGCCCGCACGCTCGACCTCGGTCGTCAGGCCCTCTCCGCCGACGACGAGGATCGTCGCCCCCGCCGGCACGAGATCGGCGAGCAGCACGACCGCCGCCTGCGGCGACGTCACGACGTCCTCGGGGACGACGCTCAGACCGAGGTCGGAGAGGTGCCCCGCGACAGAGGCGTCGGTCCGCGACGCGTTGTTCGTGATGTACCCCACGCGGAGGGTCTCGCCGGCCCTGTTCAGGCTCTCGACCGCGAAGGGGATCGCGTCGGCGCCCTTGTAGACGACGCCGTCGAGGTCGGCGAGGACCGCATCGCGTCCGTCGAGCGGAGAGGGGTCAGCCTTCGGAGTTCTGAACACGGGGCTCCTCGTCGGTGTCGGGGGTGCCGTCGGTGTGGGACGGGCTGTCGGCGTCGGACGGGTCGTCGGTCACGGGTGCATCGTCGGTGACGGGTGCGCCGTCGTCCGGGACGTCGACGTCGGAAGCCGGCGTACCGATGGCGTCCGCCTGCTCGTCGATGTCGCCGTCCCGCTCGAGAACGGCGTCGGCGTCGGCGTCGGCGTCGGCGTCGGCGTCGGCAGGATCGTCGAGCTCGATCGGCTCGTCGACCTCGGCGGGCTCGTCGTCCTCAGCCGACTCGTCGTCCTGGACGGGCGCGTCGTCCTGGACGGGCTCGTCGTCGTCACCGGACTCGTCCCCGAAGGCCGAGTCGTCGTCCTCGTCGTCCTGCTCCGCGCGCGGAGCGTCGGACGGCTCGTCCCTGTCGAGGTCGTCCTCGGAGTCGAGCACCGCGAACGCGTCGTCCTCCTCCTCCACGACCTCGATGGTCTCGTCGTCTCCACCGCCCTCCGCGACGAACACGGCACGGGCCGCGACGTCGGCGCGGCGCTGCCACTGGGCGGCCTCCTCCGTACGACCGAGCTCCTCGAGCACCGCCGCGTAGGCCGCGAACAGATCAGGGCTGTACGAGAAGGCGCGGTCGGGCTCGAGCTGCGGGATCTCGAGCTCCATCAGAGCCAGCTCGGTCTGACCGAGGTCGAGGCGGGCGCCCGACATCGCGATCGCGAGCGAGACCTGCGCCCCGACGCTGAGCGTGCTGCGGTCGACGGAGCGGCCGAGCTCGAGCGCCTTGTCAGGACGTCCGACCCCGCGCTCACTGTCGACCATCAGCGGGACCTGCTCATCCGATCCGGAGATGCGGCGGTAGGTGCGCAGCTCCCGCAGCGCGAGAGCGAAGTCGCCGATCGCGTAGGCAGAGATGGCGAGCGACTCGCGGACGATGGCGATGCGCCCCGCCCGACGGGCGGCAGAGAGCACGTGCCGGTGCGCGAGTTCGGGATCCTCCTCGAGGAGCCTCCCCGCCATCACCAGGTGCATCGCCACCCACTCGGCGTTCTCCTTCGTCAGCGTCTTGAGCTCGTTGCGCGCGACGCGGTCGAGGTCCTTGGCCTGCACGTCGTCCGGGAGCTCGGGGTCGTCGTGACGCGGGCGGACGGACTGGAGCGACCGGCGCTCGCGCTCCTCCTCCGTGATCTCCGGCTCCTCACGAGGAGCACCTCGGCCGGCGAAGCCGCGACCGCCCTGACGGTCACCGGCGCCACGCCGATCGTCCGAGAAGGACCGCCCACCATCGCGGCCACCCCTCGCGTCACCGTCACGACGGGGACGCGGATCCCCGTCGGTCCGAGGACGGAAGTCGCCCTCGCGACGAGGACGCGAGTCGCCGTCACGACGAGGACGCGAATCGCCGTCGGTCCGGGGACGGAAGTCGCCCTCCCGCCGCGGACGTGAATCGCCGTCACGCGGAGGTCGAGAGTCTCCGTCGCGGCGAGGACGCGGATCACCATCGGCACGGGGACGGAAATCGCCCTCCCGCCGCGGACGCGAATCGCCGTCACGCGAGGGACGGGAATCACCATCACGACGAGGGCGGGAATCACCGTCCCGGCGCGGACGGGAGTCGCTGTCCGTCCGGGGACGGTAGTCGCCCTCACGGCGGGGACGGGAGTCACCGTCACGGGCGGGACGTGCGTCGCCGTCCCGGCGGGGACGGGGATCACCATCGGTCCGGGGACGGTAGTCGCCCTCCCTGCGAGGACGCGAACCACCATCACGAGACGGACGCGAATCGCCATCACGGCGGGGGCGGAAATCACCATCGGTCCGGGGACGGAAGTCGCCCTCCCGACGCGGACGCGAATCACCCTCACGGCGAGGACGGGAGTCGCCGTCCGTCCGAGGACGGTAGTCGCCCTCCCGACGAGGACGGGAGTCGCCGTCACGCGCGGGACGTGCGTCGCCACCCCGCGAGGGACGGGAATCGCCCTCGGTCCGGGGACGGAAGTCGGCCTCCCGGCGCGGACGCTGATCGCCCTCGCGCCGAGGACGCTCGTCACGTCCGCCGCTGCGCGGGGCGGAGGAGCGGCCCGCTCCTGCCGCACGATCCGGACGCTGGTCGCGCCTGCCGGCTCCCCGGTCGTCGCCCTCGGGTGCTCTGTCGTCCATGCGTTCCTCGCCTGTCGTGATCGTGCGCTGTGGAGTTGAACCGCTCGAGGCGGCGGACGGCTCGAGGCCGTCGTCCCGTCCACCCTAACCCCGGCTCTCCTGCTCGCACAGGGCCGTCGGTCTCGGGATGGCGGGTTAGACAGCGATGGCCACCCAGTGTCTGGGTGGCCATCGTGAATGGTGTCCGGCGGTGTCCTACTCTCCCACAGGGTCCCCCCTGCAGTACCATCGGCGCTGAGAGTCTTAGCTTCCGGGTTCGGAATGTGACCGGGCGTTTCCCTCTCGCTATAGCCGCCGTAACCCTTGCGACACACCCGCCAGTCAGCTGGTGGGGGTCAAATCTGGGGTTACACGTCTTGCGTGTATTCAATTATGTGCACCACCCCTCACAGGGTGGTGCGGTGCCCGTCTTCTGGGAACCACAAAGTGGACGCGAGCAATCTTCTGACCACTCCTACCAGCCTTTACAACGGTATGAGTGTAGTGATTGTCAAGTTATCGGCTTATTAGTACCGGTCAGCTCCGACAGTCTTTAGTCCTGTCTTCCACATCCGGCCTATCAACCCAGTAATCTGGCTGGGAGCCTCTCCCCCGAAGGGATGGAAATCTCATCTCGAAGCCGGCTTCCCGCTTAGATGCTTTCAGCGGTTATCCGTTCCGAACGTAGCTAATCAGCGGTGCTCCTGGCGGAACAACTGACACACCAGAGGTTCGTCCATCCCGGTCCTCTCGTACTAGGGATAGATCTTCTCAAATTTCCTACGCGCGCAGCGGATAGGGACCGAACTGTCTCACGACGTTCTAAACCCAGCTCGCGTACCGCTTTAATGGGCGAACAGCCCAACCCTTGGGACCTACTCCAGCCCCAGGATGCGACGAGCCGACATCGAGGTGCCAAACCATGCCGTCGATATGGACTCTTGGGCAAGATCAGCCTGTTATCCCCGAGGTACCTTTTATCCGTTGAGCGACAGCGCTTCCACAAGCCACTGCCGGATCACTAGTCCCGACTTTCGTCCCTGCTCGACTTGTCAGTCTCACAGTCAAGCTCCCTTGTGCACTTACACTCGCCACCTGATTGCCAACCAGGTTGAGGGAACCTTTGGGCGCCTCCGTTACTTTTTAGGAGGCAACCGCCCCAGTTAAACTACCCATCAGGCACTGTCCCTGAACCCGATTAGGGTTCGAAGTTAGATATCCAGAGTGACCAGAGTGGTATTTCAACAATGACTCCACGAACACTAGCGTGCCCGCTTCACAGTCTCCCACCTATCCTACACAAGCCACACCGAACACCAATACCAAACTATAGTAAAGGTCACGGGGTCTTTCCGTCCTGCTGCGCGTAACGAGCATCTTTACTCGTAATGCAATTTCGCCGAGTTCGCGGTTGAGACAGCTGGGAAGTCGTTACGCCATTCGTGCAGGTCGGAACTTACCCGACAAGGAATTTCGCTACCTTAGGATGGTTATAGTTACCACCGCCGTTTACTGGGGCTTAAATTCTCAGCTTCGCCTTGCGGCTAACCGTTCCTCTTAACCTTCCAGCACCGGGCAGGCGTCAGTCCGTATACATCGTCTTGCGACTTAGCACGGACCTGTGTTTTTAGTAAACAGTCGCTTCCCACTGGTCTCTGCGGCCATCGAACGCTCCCGGAGCAAGTCCGTTCACGCCTCAGGCCCCCCTTCTCCCGAAGTTACGGGGGCATTTTGCCGAGTTCCTTAACCACGATTCTCTCGATCTCCTTGGTATTCTCTACCTGACCACCTGAGTCGGTTTGGGGTACGGGCAGCTAGAACCTCGCGTCGATGCTTTTCTTGGCAGCATAGGATCACCGATTTCGACTTGCGTCTACCCATCAGATCTCAGGCTGTGTGAACGACGGATTTGCCTATCGTTCGCCCTACATCCTTAGACCGGGACAACCATCGCCCGGCTCGGCTACCTTCCTGCGTCACACCTGTTAATACGCTAAACGCACCAGCACGGGGTCGTACGCTAGGCCCAACGCTTCACCCCGAAGGGATCCATCAAAGGGATTCAGATACTTAGCACTACTGGATTGTCTTGGGCGGTTCTTCGCCGGTACGGGAATATCAACCCGTTGTCCATCGACTACGCCTGTCGGCCTCGCCTTAGGTCCCGACTTACCCAGGGAAGATTAGCTTGACCCTGGAACCCTTGGTCTTCCGGAGGACGGGTTTCTCACCCGTCTTTCGCTACTCATGCCTGCATTCTCACTCGTGTGGCGTCCACGGCTGGTTCACACCGCCGCTTCACTCGCCACACGACGCTCTCCTACCCATCAACACGGCTGGACCACGAAGGCCTACCACAAAATGTCAATGCCACAACTTCGGTGGCGTGCTTGAGCCCCGTTACATTGTCGGCGCGGAATCACTTGACCAGTGAGCTATTACGCACTCTTTCAAGGGTGGCTGCTTCTAAGCCAACCTCCTGGTTGTCTGTGCAACTCCACATCCTTTCCCACTTAGCACGCGCTTAGGGACCTTAGTTGGTGGTCTGGGTTGTTTCCCTCTCGACTATGAAGCTTATCCCCCACAGTCTCACTGCTGCGCTCTCACTTACCGGCATTCGGAGTTTGGCTGACGTCAGTAAGCTTTTGGGCCCCATCGGCCATCCAGTAGCTCTACCTCCGGCAAGAAACACGCAACGCTGCACCTAAATGCATTTCGGAGAGAACCAGCTATCACGAAGTTTGATTGGCCTTTCACCCCTATCCACAGCTCATCCCCTCCATTTTCAACTGAAGTGGGTTCGGTCCTCCACGACGTCTTACCGTCGCTTCAACCTGGCCATGGATAGATCACTTCGCTTCGGGTCTAGACCCTGCGACTACATCGCCCTATTCGGACTCGCTTTCGCTACGGCTGCCCCACACGGGTTAACCTCGCCACAGAGCACTAACTCGCAGGCTCATTCTTCAAAAGGCACGCCGTCACCCCAACAAGGAGGCTCCGACGGTTTGTAAGCAAACGGTTTCAGGTACTATTTCACTCCCCTCCCGGGGTACTTTTCACCTTTCCCTCACGGTACTTGTCCGCTATCGGTCATCTGGGAGTATTTAGGCTTATCAGGTGGTCCTGACAGATTCACACGGGATTTCTCGGGCCCCGTGCTACTTGGGATACTCTTCACGCCATAACACCATTTCGACTACGGGGCTCGCACCCGCTCTGGCCAGGCATTCAAACCTGTTCGTCTATGATGCGCTGTAACGTTCCGTGCTCGGCAGAACACGACGAAAAGTCCCACAACCCCGACCATGCAACCCCTGCCGGGTATCACACATGGCTCGGTTTAGCCTCTTCCGCGTTCGCTCGCCACTACTAACGGAATCACTGTTGTTTTCTCTTCCTGTGGGTACTGAGATGTTTCACTTCCCCACGTTCCCTCTACCCGCCCTATATATTCAGGCGGGAGTCACCAGGTCACCACAAGGGGCCTGGCGGGGTTTCCCCATTCGGAGATCCTCGGATCACAGCTCGTTTATCAGCTCCCCGAGGCTTATCGCAGATTACGACGTCCTTCTTCGGCTCCAGATGCCAAGGCATCCACCGTTTGCTCTTAAAAACTTGAAAATCACATGAGTTAAGAAACTACAATTCGAAGATTGCAGATTTCAATGATTTGCAGGAACACCCGAAAGCATTCCTGCGCCTCTGTCGATCCAGAACCGAAGTTCTGAATCTAAAGATGCTCGCGTCCACTGTGTAGTTCTCAAAATACGGGCGGTACCCTTCCCCCACACACCCAGGCATGGAGAAAGGATCCAGAAGGTCGACCCGAACCACCCGAAGGCAGCCGGCCCGGTCCCTCAGGACCCAACAGCGTGCATGTGCAAGCCACCCTCCGTACCGTGCGTTCCCAACCCGAAGGCTGTACTGACACGAGACGAACTCGACCTGCACCCAGTTCAATGTTCCACCCATGAGCTACCAGCGAAGACATTCGCTTCGATCTGGCGCCTGGAACACACAACGCTCACAAGGAACGCGGTGTCCAGATGCTCCTTAGAAAGGAGGTGATCCAGCCGCACCTTCCGGTACGGCTACCTTGTTACGACTTAGTCCTAATCACCGATCCCACCTTCGACGGCTCCCTCCCACAAGGGGTTAGGCCACCGGCTTCGGGTGTTACCGACTTTCATGACTTGACGGGCGGTGTGTACAAGGCCCGGGAACGTATTCACCGCAGCGTTGCTGATCTGCGATTACTAGCGACTCCGACTTCATGAGGTCGAGTTGCAGACCTCAATCCGAACTGAGACCGGCTTTTTGGGATTCGCTCCACCTTACGGTATCGCAGCCCTTTGTACCGGCCATTGTAGCATGCGTGAAGCCCAAGACATAAGGGGCATGATGATTTGACGTCATCCCCACCTTCCTCCGAGTTGACCCCGGCAGTCTCCTATGAGTTCCCACCATGACGTGCTGGCAACATAGAACGAGGGTTGCGCTCGTTGCGGGACTTAACCCAACATCTCACGACACGAGCTGACGACAACCATGCACCACCTGTATACCGACCTTGCGGGGCAACCATTTCTGGAAGTTTCCGGTATATGTCAAGCCTTGGTAAGGTTCTTCGCGTTGCATCGAATTAATCCGCATGCTCCGCCGCTTGTGCGGGCCCCCGTCAATTCCTTTGAGTTTTAGCCTTGCGGCCGTACTCCCCAGGCGGGGAACTTAATGCGTTAGCTGCGACACGGAGACCGTGGAAAGGTCCCCACATCTAGTTCCCAACGTTTACGGCGTGGACTACCAGGGTATCTAATCCTGTTCGCTCCCCACGCTTTCGCTCCTCAGCGTCAGTAACGGCCCAGAGAACTGCCTTCGCCATCGGTGTTCCTCCTGATATCTGCGCATTCCACCGCTACACCAGGAATTCCATTCTCCCCTACCGCACTCTAGTCTGCCCGTACCCACTGCAGGCCCGAGGTTGAGCCTCGGGTTTTCACAGCAGACGCGACAAACCGCCTACGAGCTCTTTACGCCCAATAATTCCGGACAACGCTTGCACCCTACGTATTACCGCGGCTGCTGGCACGTAGTTAGCCGGTGCTTTTTCTGCAGGTACCGTCAAACCGAAGTCCTTCTTCCCTACTAAAAGAGGTTTACAACCCGAAGGCCGTCATCCCCCACGCGGCGTTGCTGCATCAGGCTTTCGCCCATTGTGCAATATTCCCCACTGCTGCCTCCCGTAGGAGTCTGGGCCGTGTCTCAGTCCCAGTGTGGCCGGTCACCCTCTCAGGCCGGCTACCCGTCGTCGCCTTGGTGAGCCATTACCTCACCAACAAGCTGATAGGCCGCGAGTCCATCCTTGACCGAAAAACTTTCCACCCGCACCCGATGCCGGGGCAGGTCGTATCCGGTATTAGACGCCGTTTCCAGCGCTTATCCCAGAGTCAAGGGCAGGTTACTCACGTGTTACTCACCCGTTCGCCACTAATCCACCCAGCAAGCTGGGCTTCATCGTTCGACTTGCATGTGTTAAGCACGCCGCCAGCGTTCGTCCTGAGCCAGGATCAAACTCTCCGTAAAAAAATTTACGACAACCGACCCCGAAGAGAAGGAAGTCAAGTTTGACCTCTAGCAAATAAGACATCATTACTGACATCAATTTCCAAAGGAATCCCAACCAGGTCAAAAACCCGGCCGGGGTATAAAATTGGCATTGAACATAGTGCACGCTGTTGAGTTCTCAAGAATCGGACACACCCCGCCTCCACACCACAAAAAGTGCTTCACAACGAGAGTGATCGAAGATGTTGCTGTAAATCCTTGTTGCTTGTCATCCTGTGACCGGCTAAGCTTGAGAGAAGCTATTCTCTTTCGCCGCTTTGGCAACTTGGATAACTTAGCACATTCGCAGGCCGTGTCAAATCCGGCTTCTTCGCCATGTCTTCGCGCCGAGAGGCGCTCCGAAGCTTCCCGATCGGGACCGAAGTCCTTCGCGGGCGGCGAAGCTGCTGGACCCGAGGATCCTGCGGAGGCTTTACATCCTCTGCAGGGAGCCTGCTCCGAAGAGCTGCTGTCTGAGTGGATGGTCCCGATTGAGGCCGGGACGTAGGAGAGGCTCTTGCGAGCCGGTCTCTTCCGTTTCCCTGCGGCCTATGTGGCGACTCGGAATAAGTTACGCAGCGATCGGGACTGTGTCAAACGGCGGGGTGGAATCGATCATCCCGGGCGTGTCGAGGCCACCGCCCTCCCCAGGACGACGGTCGGCGGAACCCTCCCCAGCCGGGCGGCCTCGCCCACCTCTCGACTGCTCGCGTCACGAGAATGGGCGCATGCCTCCTGTCGACGGTCCCCCCTCCTCCCGCACCGGCCCGCCGGTGCTCACCTCGCTGCCCGAGGCGCTTCGGCTCGTCGCGTCGGCGCGGGTCGGCCGAGCGCTGCTGCTCGTCGGGCTCTCGGGCTCCCCCGGGTCGGGCAAGTCCACCCTCGCCGAGCAACTGCGGGCGCAGGTCCCCGGTTCAGTGGTGCTCCCCCTCGACGGCTACCACCTCTCGCAGGAGCGTCTCCGCGAGCTCGGTCGCCGGGAGCGGATGGGTGCTCCCGACACCTTCGACACGAGCGCCTTCGTCGACGCGCTCCACCGGCTGCGCGACGCGGCGCCCGGGTCCGTCGTGCGCGTCTCGTCGTTCGATCGCTCGATCGAGGAGCCGGTGCCCGACTCTCTCCCCCTTCCCGTCGAGGAGGGGACGGTCGTGTTCGTCGAAGGCAACCATCTGCTGCTCGAGCAGGACGGCTGGGCGGACGTCGCTCCGCTCCTCGACCTGCGTCTGCACCTCGCACTCGCGCCCCGGATCCGGCGCAGTCGCCTCGCGGCCCGGCACCTCCGCTACGGGAAGACGCTCGAGGAGGCTCTCGCCTGGACCGACGGTCCGGACGAGGCGAACGCGCGACTGATCGAGGAGGCCGCCTCCCGGGCGGACGCGATCCTCGAGATCGCGGCACCCCGGCCGCTCCGACTCCTGCACCTCTCGGACACCCACCTGCTCGCCGACCCGGACGCGCGGTACAACCGGGTCGTGGACACGAGGGCGAGCCTCGACGCGGTGCTCGAGGCGCACGAGGCGGTCGAGGGGATCGACGCCGTGGTGGTCTCGGGGGATCTGGCCGACGACGGCGACCCGGCGTCGTACTCCGCGCTCAGGGAGCGCCTCTCGGCCTGGTGCTCTGCCCGAGCCGCCGAGCTCGTGCTCGCGCTCGGCAACCACGACGATCGGGAGGGCTTCGGATCCACCGGCCCCGGCAACGCCGCGACCGAGGTGCGGGGAGTCCGGATCCTGACGCTGGACTCCTCCGTGCCGGGCGGCGCCTCGTGGGGACTGCTGACCGAGCCGACCCTCGCGTGGCTCCGGGAGCGGATCGCCGAGGACCCCGGCGCCCCGGTGGTCCTCGTCCTGCACCATCCGCCGATCGCCGCGGTGGCTCCGCTGCACACGGTGATGGGACTCGTGAATCCGCACGACCTCTGGGAGGCGGTCTCGGGCGCCACCGTCCTGGCCGTGCTCTCCGGGCACTGGCACCACGCGTTCGTCGACACGAGCGGGCCGGCTCCTGTCGTCGTCGCCCCGGGTGCCGCCAATCGGACGGACGTCCTCGCAGGGCCGTCGCACGAGAGGTCGGTCGCGGCGTCGGGAGCGGCGATCGTCGACGTCCTGCCGAGCGGGGTCCGGGTGACGAGCACCGAGATCGAGGCGCCGCACCGCGGAACGGAGCTCTTCGATGTGAGCGGGGAGGTCCTCGACGAGTGGAAGCGCCGGCTCGGGTTCCCGGGGTTCCTGGATAGCTAGTTTTTCTACTAGTCAGTAGGCTGACTAATTCCTCGATCCCGCCGGAAGTGAACCATGACACCGCTCGTCCTCCTCGTCCGCACCCGCCGCCACGCGTGGCTGACCCTGCTCGCCGCGCTCCTCGCGGTCGGCGCGCTGTTCGCCCTCCTGCCGCAGAGCTCGGAGTCGGGGTTCCCGCAGTCCGGGCTGCCGGACTCGGCGCAGTCCTCCGAGGTCGCCGCGCTGCTCGACGCGTTCCCCTCGGCCGACATGACGGCCGGCATCCTGCTCTGGAACCGGACGGACGGGCTCACCGAGGAGGACCGGGCCGCGATCGCCGAACGGGCCGTCGCCCTCGCGGATCTGTCCACCGCTCCGGAGGCGGTGCGACCGCAGTTCAGCGACGACGGCGCGGCGGCACTGGTCGCGGTGCCGCTCGCGCAGTCCTCGGTGGTGGACGACGTCGAGTCGGTCGCGACGGAGCTGCGCGCCGCCGGATCCGAGGGGCTGCCGGCGGGCCTGGACAGCTACCTCACCGGAGCGGTGGGATTCCAGGCCGACATCTCGAACGCCTTCGCGGGAGCGGACTTCCGACTGCTGCTGATCACGGTGCTGGTCGTGGCGGTCCTGCTGATCGCGACCTATCGGAGTCCCGTGCTGTGGATCGTGCCCCTCGTGGTGGTCGGCATCGCCGACGGCCTCGCGCGGGTCGTCGTCGCGGCCCTCGCCGACGCGGCCGGGGTGCCGCTGGACGCCTCCATCAGCGGGATCCTCTCGGTCCTCGTCTTCGGTGCCGGCACGAACTACGCACTGCTGCTCGTGGCGCGCTACCGGGAGGAGCTGCTCCACGAGCCGGACCGGCACCGGGCGATGTCGACCGCCGTCCGCAGCGCCGGCCCCGCGATCGCGGCCAGTGGCGGCACCGTCGCGCTGAGTCTGCTGACCCTGCTGCTCGCCGAACTCGCCGGCAACCGCGCCCTCGGCTTCGCCTGCGCGATCGGCGTCGCGATCGCGATCCTGTTCGCCCTGGCGGTGCTCCCCTCCGCTCTCGTGCTCTGCGGCCGAGGCCTGTTCTGGCCGTTCGTCCCCCGCCCCGACGCCGAGCGCGACGAGAAGCACGTGCACCGCGAGCGGACTCCGGGGCTCTGGACCCGGCTCGGCCGCGGGGTCGCGCGCCGACCGGGCCGCATCGCCGTCGTCGCGACCCTGGGCGTGGCCCTCCTCTCGCTCGGCCTGATCGGCGCGAAGGTCGGGCTGTCGCAGACGGACCAGCTGCTCGGCGATCCGGAGTCGGTGCGGGCGCAGGTCGTGATCGACGAGTCCTTCGGCGCGGGGCTCACCGCGCAGACGACGGTCCTCGCTCCGGACGACGCGGTGGGCGACGCGGTCACGATCGCCGAGGCGACCGACGGCGTCGACTCCGTGCGCCCCGGCGAGAGCGCGAACGGGAGGACCGCCCTCAGCCTCACCCTGGCCGGCGAGCCCGAGAGCGCCGAGGCGTTCGAGACGATCACCGCGCTCCGCGACGCCTACGCGGACGCGGACGGCGACGCCTCCGAGAGCCTCGTCGGCGGGAGCGACGCGACCGCGCTCGACACGCAGACCGCCTCGGAGCGGGACCAGGCGCTGATCATCCCGATCATCCTCGCGATCGTGTTCCTGATCCTCGCGCTGCTGCTGCGCTCGCTCGTCGCTCCGGTGCTGCTGATCGCGAGCGTGCTCGCGACCTTCTTCGCCAGCCTCGGCGCCGCGAACCTGCTGTTCCGCGGGGTGCTCGGCTTCCCGGCCTTCGACGCGAACGTGGTGCTCTTCGCGTTCCTGTTCCTCGTGGCGCTGGGCGTCGACTACAACATCTTCCTCGTCACACGGGCCCGGGAGGAGCGGGCGGCCCACGGCACGCGCGAGGGCATGGTGCGCGCGCTCGCCTCGACCGGCGGCGTCATCACCAGCGCCGGGATCCTCCTCGCCGCGGTGTTCGCGGTGCTCGGAGTGCTGCCGGTGGTCGCGCTGACCCAGATCGGCGTGATCGTCTGCATCGGAGTGCTGCTGGACACCCTGGTGGTGCGCACGGTGCTGGTGCCGGCGCTCGTGTTCCTCACCGGGGACGCGTTCTGGTGGCCGGGAGTGCGCCGCGGGAGCACGGGCGCTCGCGAGGCCGCCCTCCAGCACTGAGCGGAAGGCCGCCCAGCGGGAGGCCGCCGCACAGGGGAAGCGGACGGTGCGGGGCCGCACGCGACAGCCCGCACCGTCCGCTGATCGTGGTCCGCGGAGGCGGAGGTCAGGTCGACGGCAGCGCGACGGCGCCGGTCGCAGCGGCCGCGTACTCCCTCGACCGGCGGGGCCGGGCGGGCTCGACATCGGTGTACCGGCCGACGATCGGCGCGTTCGCCGATCCGCTCGACACGTAGGAGCCCCACAGGGGCGCGGGCACGTACTCTGAAGATCGTTCGGTGGTCATCTCTCGTCTTTCACGGTCGGGTATCTCATCGGACTCGCGCGGTGCCGGGGTCCAGCCCGGCACCGCGCACTCGTTCGGGCGGCGGGGTCAGGCCCCGATGCCCACTTCCTCCGGGGCCACACCGGCACCCGGCGCGGACGGCTCGAGCGCCTCGGCGACGCGCTGCGACAGCGAGCTGTCGACGTTCGCCCAGTACTGCAGCACCCGCTGGCGGAGCTCGGGGCGCGTGACCTTCGACACGTGCCCGGCGATGTTCGCGACGAGACGCGCACGGGCGGCGTCGTCGAGGACCTCGCGGTAGAGCGTGCCCGCCTGGCCGAAGTCGTCGTCCTCCGGGTGCAGGGTCGCCGCCGCGCGCGTCAGCTCGCCGTCGCTCTCCCAGCCGGTGGACTCCGCCGCACGAGCGGGGTCGGCGTGCGCGCCGCCCATCGTGTTGGGCGCGTAGACCGGGACCTCGGACTTCTGGAAGTCGAAGCGCATGGCCCCGTCCTTCGAGTACGAGTGCACCGGCGACTTCGGAGCGTTGACCGGGAGCTGCGCGTGGTTCGCGCCCACGCGGTAGCGGTGCGCGTCGGCGTAGCTGAAGATGCGCGCGAGCAGCATCTTGTCGGGGCTCGCCGCGATGCCGGGCACGAAGTTCGACGGGGCGAACGCGGCCTGCTCGATCTGCGCGAAGTAGTTCTCGGGGTTGCGGTCGAGGATCATCGTGCCGACCTCGATCAGCGGGTAGTCCGCGTGCGGCCAGACCTTGGTGAGGTCGAACGGGTTGAACCGGTACGACTTCGCGTCCTCGTAGGGCATGACCTGCACGGACAGGGTCCAGGTCGGGTAGTCGCCGCTGTCGATCGCGGTGGACAGGTCGCGGATGTGGAAGTCGGCGTCCTCTCCGGCGATCTGGTCGGCCTGCTCCTGGCTGAGGATCTCGACGCCCTGGTCGGTCTTGAAGTGGTACTTCACCCAGAAGCGCTCGCCGGCCGCGTTGATCCACTGGTAGGTGTGCGATCCGAAGCCGTCCATGTGGCGCCACGAGCTCGGCAGACCGCGGTCGCCCATGAGCCACGTGACCTGGTGGGCCGACTCCGGGGACAGCGTCCAGAAGTCCCACTGCATGTCGTGATCGCGCAGGTGCGTGCCGGGGAGGCGCTTCTGCGAGCGGATGAAGTCGGGGAACTTGATGCCGTCGCGGAGGAAGAACACCGGGGTGTTGTTGCCCACGAGGTCGTAGTTGCCCTCGCTCGTGTAGAACTTCAGCGCGAAGCCGCGGGGGTCGCGCCACGTGTCGGGCGAGCCCTGCTCACCGGCGACGGTGGAGAAGCGCGCGAGCATCTCGGTCTCGACGCCGGGCTGGAAGAGCGCGGCACGGGTGTAGGCGCTGACGTCGGCCGTGGTGATGAAGCGTCCGAACGCTCCGCCGCCCTTGGCGTGGACGACGCGCTCCGGGATGCGCTCGCGGTTGAACTGGGCGAGCTTCTCGAGGAGGTAGTGGTCGTGGAGCGCGAGGGGGCCGTCGGCCCCGACGCTCAGGGAGTGCTGGTCGCTCGCGACCGGCGCTCCGGAGTTCGTCGTCGTGAATCGTTCCTCGGTCATGTTCCTCCTGTCGGCGGCGGGCCTTCCGGCGCGCCGCTGCGGTGATGGTGTCGGGTCAGTTCGCGGATGCCCGGAGGCAGTCGGGGCAGGTGCCCCAGAACGTGACCTCGGCCGTGTCGACGGTGAAGCCGCTCGACGTGGACGGGTGCAGGCACGGTGCTGCTCCGACGACACAGTCGACGTCGGCGACGGCTCCGCACGCGCGGCAGACGACGTGGTGGTGGTTGTCGCCGACGCGCAGCTCGAAGCGGCGCGGATGCCCCTCCGGCTCGATGCGGCGGGTGAGGCCGGCGTCGGTGAAGGCGGACAGCACTCCGTAGACCGCCTGCGCGGACGTGTCGGGGAGCTCGGCACGCACTCGCGCCAGCACCTCGTCGACCCCGGAGTGCGGATGCTCCTCGAGTGCGTGCAGGACGGCCCGCCGCGTGGCGGTGGCCTTGAGCCCAGAGGCTCGGAGGCGGTCGTCCGGTGTCGTCATGCCGGTGACACTACCGGAGTTGTGTTGAGTGAGTCAAAACAACGCGGCGGGTCGAGCGGGGCGGATGTGCGATCTGCAGGTGATCCGGCCGGGAATGCCCCTTCCGCCGCAAGCGCGGAACGCGTGCGGGCCGGATCCCCTCCAGATCGCACAAGTGCCTGCAGATCGTGCGGATGCACGAGCGTGCCGGAAGGACGGACGGCCTCCCGCGGAGGTCAGGCGACGGGGCCCTCGGTGAGGATGACGGGGGCGGAGTGGGCGGTGCCGGAGGCGTCGGTCCAGGAGAGGGTGACGGACTCGCCGGGCTCGCGTTCGGCCAGCGCCGCCGAGAGCGCGTCGGCCGAGGCGACCGGAGTGCCGTCGACGGCCGTGACCACGTCGCCGGCGGCGAGGCCGGCCGACGCGGCCGGGGTGCCCTCGATCACTCCGCCGATCACGGCGCCCGCGGCATCGGACGCGTACGGGCTCGCGCCCGACGAGAGCGCGACTCCGAGGAACGCCGGGTAGCCGATCTCGATGGTGGCGGTGTCGGCTCCGGCCTCGATCTGCGCGACGATGTCGAGCGCGGTGGCGATCGGGATCGCGAAGCCGGTGATGTCCGCCGATCCGCTCGACGCCGCGGTGTCGATCCCGACGACCGCGCCGGAGGCGTCCACCAGGGGTCCGCCGGAGTCGCCCGAGACGATGTCGGCGTCGACCTGGATCAGCCCTGCGAGGGTCTCCCCCGCGATGCCGGTCTCGGACTGCGTCGTGATGCTCTGGCCGAGAGCGGTCACGGTGCCGGCGGCGGCGACGAGGTCGCCGGTCCCCTCCGCATTGCCGACCGCGGTCACGGCGTCGCCGATCGCGACGCCGTCGGTGTCGAGGGTCGCGGGAGTGAGGCCGGAGGCGTCCTCCAGCTGCAGCACGGCGACGTCGTTCGTCGCGTCGGTGCCCACCACCCGGGCGGTGTAGGTCTCGCCGGTCGACTCGACGGTGACGGCGATGCTCGTCGAGCCCTCGACGACGTGGTTGTTGGTCAGGATCATGCCGTCCGAGGTGAGGATCACGCCGGTCCCGGCCGAGCGCGCTCCCTCGTAGGTCAGGTCGGACACGATCGTGACGACTCCCGCGGTCTGCGCGGTCGAGGCGGGGACGGCGTCGGTCGAGGTGGCCGCGCCGGCGCTCGACGAGGACCCGGACCCGTAGCCCGACCCGCTGCCGTAAGGGGAGATCGTGGAGCCGCCGCCGAAGGATCCGCGGGAGCCGCCCGGGTAGACGATCGTCGCCGTGCTCGAGGAGGACGACGACGCGGCCTCGGCGGCGCCGGCGTACGAGACCCCGCCCGCCGCGACGGCGATCAGCACGGCGAGCCCGGCGCCGCCGGCGATCAGCGCGCGACGGCGGCGGCGCCGGTCGTCGAGGCGGAGCGCCGTGCGGTCCTCGACCGGCTCCGGTGCCGGCGCCGTCTCGGGCCCGTGCTCTGCTCCATCGGGTGCGTGCGTCTCGTTCATGGTTCGTCCTCCAGCCGGTGCCGCCCTTCTCGGCGGCAGGACCCAGTGGACGCCCGCGCGTTCGGGGCGGGCTGGACGGATCCGATGAGCCGCCTATGAGACAGACGTCGCGTCGGGGAAATAGTTGTGGCTACAACTGAGTTGGGTCTAGCGTGAACACGATGGACACCGTCTCCCCCGACCTGCTCGCTCCCGACACCACGATGGGCGCGGTCACGCTGCGCGTCGCCGACCTCGACGGCATGGTCGCGTACTACCGCGACGCCGTGACCCTCGACGTCCTCTCGCAGGACGGCTCCGTCGCCGTGCTCGGGCGCGGAGGCACCGCCGCCGTGATCCTGCAGCACGCGCCGGAGCTGCGCCACGCGGGCCCCCGCGCCGCCGGGCTCTTCCACACCGCGATCCTCTTCGAGTCGGAGGCGGCACTCGCGGCCGCGGTCTACAGCGTCGCCACCCGCCACCCCGGCTCCTTCACCGGCAGCTCCGACCACCTGGTCAGCAAGGCCTTCTACTTCGACGACCCCGAGCACAACGGCGTCGAGCTCTACTGGGACCGCGACCGCACCCAGTGGTCGTGGACGCACGGACGGATCGAGATGGGCACCGTGTTCCTGGACCCGAACACGTTCCTCCAGGAGCACCTCACCGAGCAGTCGATCGCGCAGCCGCGCCTGGGCGGCGCCTCGGTGGGCCACGTGCACCTCAGCGTCGGCGACGTGGCGACGGCGAAGGAGTTCTACGTCGACCGGCTCGGCTTCGAGACGACGATCGCGTACGGCGGTCAGGCGCTCTTCGTCTCGGCCGGCGGCTACCACCACCACATGGCCATGAACACGTGGAACTCGCTCGGCGCGGGTCGGCGGCAGCTCGCGCTCGGACTCGGGCAGGTCGAGATCGTGGTGCCGGGAGCCGACGACGTCGGAGCGCTCGAGGAGCGGCTCCGTCACGCGCGCGTCGCGACGCAGGACGACGGGCGGACGCTGGGGTTCGAGGACCCGTGGGCGAACGCGATCCGGGTGACGGCCGCTGGTCGCTGACGGCACCGCCTCCGGGATTCGACGGGCGGTACCATGGGCGCGCGGACTCCCGCACACTCCCCCGACACTCCGGAGAGACACGATGCCCACGATCGTCGTTGAGGTCATGCCCAAGGCAGAGCTGCTCGACCCCCAGGGGAAGGCCGTCGCCGGCGCCCTCTCGCGCCTCGGCCACTCGTCGGTGAGCGGCGTCCGCGTCGGCAAGCGCTTCGAGATCACGGTCGACGAGGTCACCGACGAGGTGCGCACCGCGATCGCCCGCATCGCCGACGAGATGCTCTCGAACTCGGTCATCGAGGACGTCGTCGGCATCCACTACCCGGAGGTCTGACCGACATGCGGATCGGCGTCATCACGTTCCCCGGCTCCCTCGACGACCGCGACGCGCAGCGCGCGATCCGGTTCGCCGATGCCGAGCCCGTCGCGCTCTGGCACGGCGACCACGACCTGCAGGGCGTCGACGCGATCGTGCTGCCCGGCGGGTTCTCGTACGGCGACTACCTGCGCTGCGGAGCGATCGCCTCGCACTCGCCGATCATGCGCGAGGTCATCGATGCGGCGAACGCCGGCACCCCGGTGCTCGGCATCTGCAACGGCTTCCAGATGCTGACCGAGGCGCACCTGCTGCCCGGCGGCCTCATCCGCAACGACGCCGGATCCTTCGTCTGCCGCGACCAGCGCCTGATGGTCGCGAGCACCGCGACCGCCTGGACCAACGGTTTCGAGCCCGGTCAGGAGATCACGATCCCGCTGAAGAACGGCGAGGGCGGCTACATCGCCTCGGCCGACACGCTGCTGCGGCTCGAGGCGGAGGGGCGCGTCGTCGTCCGCTACCTCGGCGAGAACCCGAACGGCTCGATGAACAACATCGCCGGCATCAGCAACGCCCGCGGCAACGTCGTCGGCCTGATGCCGCACCCCGAGCACGCGGTCGAGGCGGGCTTCGGTCCGGACACCCGCGCCGCGATGCGCTCGGGCGTGGACGGGTTGACGTTCTTCACGTCGGCGGTCCGCGCGCTGGTCGCGGCGGCGTAGCGCTCGACGCTCCACCGGAACGGCCGGGATCCTTCGGGGTCCCGGCCGTTCGTCGTTCCCCGGGGGCGCTGCTGGCCGACGGGGATCTCGATACGCCCGCTGCGCGGGCTACTCGATCAGCAGGAAGGAGCCCTCTCCGAGGGCTGCTCGATCAGCGGAGGCCTACGGGCCGGTCAGGACCTCGGGCTCCGGGGTCATCGAGATGGTGGGGATGGACGCCGTGATGACCGTGCCGTCCGAGCGACGGGTGCCCTCGATGTCGGACGTGGTCGGCGCTCCCGTGAGGCGCGGGCCCTGGTGCCCCAGGGCGACGCGGACGGGGTTGCCGGCCTCGACGTGCACGCGCTCGTCGCGGACGGTGATCGCCGCGGCGTCGCCCTCCTCGACCGTGAGCAGCACCGCGTCCTGCGTGACCTCGACCCGCACGCGCGTGCCGTGCAGCGTGATGCGGAAGGTCAGCCGCTCCCAGTCGCCGGGCAGTCGCGGGTCGAACGTGATCCGTCCGCCGTGGTCGCGCATGCCGCCGAAGCCGTAGACGAGGGCGCTCCAGACGCCGCCGGTCGAGGCGACGTGGATGCCGTCGGCGGTGTTGCGGTGCAGATCGGCCAGGTCGACGAACAGGGCCGACAGGAAGTAGTGCTTCGAGAGCTCGTGGTAGCCGACCTCGGCCGCGATGATCGACTGCACGACCGCCGACAGCGTCGAGTCGCCCGTGGTGAGCGCGTCGTAGTACTCGAAGTCGGCGCGCTTCTGCTCGGCGGTGAACTCGTTGCCCTGCAGGAGGAGCGCCAGCACGACGTCGGCCTGCTTGAGGACCTGGAAGCGGTAGATCACCAGCGGGTGGAAGTGCAGCAGCAGCGGCCGCTTGCTCGCCGGCGTGTTCTCGAGGTCCCACAGCTCCTTCTCGAGGAACGCGGCGTCCTGCGGGTGGATCCCGGCGCGCTGGTCGAACGGGATGTGCATCTTGTCGGCCGCGCGGGCCCACTCGAGGACCTCGTCCTCGTCGAGGGCGAGACGCGACGCCATCCGCTCGAACGCGGCGGGCTCGACCGCCTTGAGCAGCTCCACCGCACGGGCCGCGGCACGCAGGTTCGAGCGCGCCATGACGTTCGTGTAGAGGTTGTCGTTGACGACCGTCGTGTACTCGTCCGGCCCCGTCACTCCGTGGATGTGGAAGTGGTCGTCGCCGTTGCTGCGCCAGAAGCCGAGATCGGCCCACATGCGCGCGGTCTCGACGAGGATGTCGATGGCCCCCCGGGCGAGGAAGTCGTCGTCGCCCGTCGCGGCCACGTACTGCATCAGGGCGTACGAGATGTCGGCGTCGATGTGGTACTGCGCGGTGCCGGCGGCGTAGTACGCCGACGACTCCTGCCCGTTGATGGTGCGCCACGGGAAGAGCGCGCCGCGCTGGTTGAGCTCGGCCGCGCGAGAGCGGGCCGCCTCGAGCATGTTCTGCCGGAAGCGCAGGGCGTTCCGCGCCACCAGCGGGGCGGTGTAGCTGAGGAACGGGAGGACGTAGACCTCGGTGTCCCAGAAGTAGTGGCCGCCGTAGCCCGACCCCGAGACGCCCTTGGCCGCGACTCCGCCGCCGTCGGTGCGCGCGGTGGACTGCGCGAGCTGGAAGAGGTTCCAGCGGGTGGCCTGCTGGATCGCGGCCTGACCGTCGATCTGCACGTCGGAGCGGGCCCAGTAGTCGTCGAGCCACTCGCGCTGCTTGACGAACTGCTCCTCGACCGGGGTCTCGCGGGCGCGGTCGAGCGTGCGGTCGCAGCGGTCGGCGAGCTCGCGCACCGGCACGCCGCGGGACGTGTGATAGGTCAGGGTCTTGACCAGGCGGATCGGACGGCCGGCCTTCGCCTTGACGCGGTAGACGTGCTTGGCCAGGTCGTCGTCGATCTGGGAGGTCTGGTCCCACTCGTTCTCGGTCTCGAGGACGTGCTCGGCGCCGCACGCGACCGTCATCTGCGAGTTGGTGGTGCGGTAGCCCAGCAGGTAGCGGGTGCCGTTCACGCGCTTGAGGCGCGGCTGGAGCACGCGGTCCTCGAAGGACTCGGCCTTGCGCGGGTCGAAGCCGGCCGCCTCGCTGCCGGAGGGCGCGTGGTACTCGTCCACGCCGTCCTGACGGTTGAGGATCTGGCTCGAGATGAGCACGGACGCGTCGCCGTCGAGCAGCTCGACCTCGTAGTCGAGGATCGCGAGGTGGCGGTCGGTGAACGACACGAGCCGACGCGAGCGGATGAGCACCCGCTTGCCCGAGGGCGTGCGCCACTCGAGCTCGCGGTGCAGCACGCCGTTCGCGAAGTCGAGGCGCCGCGAGTACGAGAGGATGTCGGCCTCGCTGAGCACGAACGGCTCGTCGTCGACGTAGAGGCGGATGATCTTGGCGTCCGGCACGTTGACGATCGTCTGGCCGACGCGGGCGAAGCCGAACGCCTCCTCGGCGTGGCGGATCGGCCAGGTCTCGTGGAAGCCGTTGATGAAGGAGCCGTAGGCGTAGCCGTCGCGGCCCTCCTCGACGTTCCCGCGGAGGCCGAGGTAGCCGTTGCCGGTCGCGAAGAGCGTCTCGGTGCGGCCCTGCAGCTCGCTCGCGAACTCGGTCTCGACGAGGGCCCACTCGTCGACCGGGAAGCGGTTGCGGTCGAGCGGGTCGGAGGTGATGGGGTTCATGCGGCGTCCTCGGGGATGGAGACGGGGAGGAAGGGGAGGAGCTCGGCGAGGTCGTCGACGACGATGTCGGCTCCGTGCTCGAGGAGGGTCTCGGCGCCGACTCCGCGGTCGACGCCCACGACCAGGCCGAAGGCGCCCGCGCGGCCGGCGGCGACTCCGGAGTGGGCGTCCTCGACGACGGCGCACTCGGCCGCGGTGAGGCCCAGCAGTTCGGCCGCGTAGAGGTAGGTGTCGGGGGCGGGCTTGCCGGCGATGGAGCGCTCGGCGGCGAGGAGTCCGTCGACGACGATCTCGAAGCGGTCGCGGATGCCGGCCGCGACGAGCACGGGCACGCCGTTGCGCGAGGAGGTCACGACGGCGACCTCGACGCCCGCCGCGATGGCGGCGTCGAGGAACGCGAGCGAGCCCGGGTACGGTGCCACTCCGTCGGCCGCGAGCACGGCGTTGAAGGCGTCGTTCTTGCGGTTGCCGAGACCGCACACGGTCTCGAGCGCGGGATCGTCGCTCGGATCGCCGTCGGGCAGGACGATGCCGCGCGACGCCAGCAGCGCCCGGACGCCGTCGTAGCGCGGGCGGCCGTCGATGTAGCGGAAGTAGTCGGCGTCGGTGTAGCCCTCGGTGATGCCCTTCGACTCCAGGTACGGAGTGAAGAGCCGCGCCCAGGCGTGCATGTGCACGTCGGCGGTCGGCGTCAGCACGCCGTCGAGGTCGAACAGGAGCGCACGGAGCCCGCGGAGAGCGGAGGCGTCGGGGCGCGCGGAGGGAGCAGACACGGCGGGGGACCTCTGGTCGGGGGCAGGCTGGCGGGGGCGTCGACCGACGACGGCCATCCGACGCGGACTGGAAAGAATCGTATACGCCGCCCGGGCGCCGTGTGGAACCGTTTACACGTCCGTCATGTGCGCGCCGTCCGGCACGGCGTTCTACACCGGGACCGGCGCGAATCGCCGAGCTCGCGTCACGCGATCCGTCGTCATCGCACCCGGCACCCGTCCGCCGTCCCGAGGCGCACCGCAGGAGAAGGCCGGATCGCTCCCCGAGGCGGTTCTCGGCGCTTCGGGCCGACGGGCCTTACTTCTGCGGGACCGAGGCGTCCTCCCCGTGCGGCGCGAGCCGGTGCCGCCCGAGCGGGAGCATCAGCGGCGTGCCGGAGGTCGGGTCGGTGATGATGCGGCTGTCGAGGCCGAACACGGCGCGCACCGTGTCCTCGGTGAGCACGTCGACCGGGGCGCCCGAGGCGTGCACCGTGCCGCCGGCCAGGGCGACCAGGTGGTCGGCGTACCGAGCGGCGAGGTTGAGGTCGTGCAGCACCATGACGACGGTCGTGCCGCGCGTGCGGTTGAGATCGACGAGGAGGTCGAGCACCTCGACCTGGTGGCTGACGTCGAGGAACGTGGTCGGCTCGTCCAGCAGCAGCAGGTCGGTCTCCTGCGCGAGGGCCATCGCGATCCAGACCCGCTGGCGCTGCCCGCCCGAGAGCTCGTCGACGGCGCGGTCGGCGAGGGCGGCGGTGTCGGTCGCGTCCAGCGCCGTCGCGACGGCCTCGTCGTCGTGCGCGTTCCAGCGGCTCAGGATGCCCTGGTGCGGATGGCGTCCACGACCGACGAGATCGGCGACGGTGATCCCCTCCGGTGCGATCGGCGACTGCGGGAGGAGGCCGAGCGTGCGCGCGAGCTGCTTCGCGGGCATCCGGTGCACGGCCTTGCCGTCGAGCAGCACGGTGCCGGCGCGCGGGGCGAGCAGGCGCGACATCGAGCGCAGGAGCGTCGACTTGCCGCAGGCGTTCGCGCCGACGATCGCGGTGATGCGGCCGGGCGGGACGACGAGGTCGAGGCCGTCGACCACGGTGCGGTCGCCGTAGCCGAGCGTCAGGTGCTCGACGGTCAGGGTGTGCTCGGCGCTCACAGGGAGCCTCCCGATCGGTTGCTGCGGACGATGAGGTAGATCAGGTACGGGGCGCCGAGGACCCCGGTCACGACTCCGACCGGGTAGCGCAGCCCCAGCGCGTACTGGCCGACCAGATCGGCGACGAGCACGAGCAGGGCTCCGACCAGGGCCGACGGCACCAGGAGGGAGGCGCCCGGGCCGATCAGGCGCGCGGCGATGGGTCCGGAGAGGAACGCGACGAAGGCGATCGGCCCGGCGGCCGCGGTGGCGAAGGCGATGAGGCCGACGGCCGCCACGATCACCACGAGGCGCGTTCGGTTCACCCGGATGCCCAGGGCCGAGGCGGTGTCGTCGCCGAGCTGCGTGCCGGCGAGGTCGCGGGAGCTGAGCAGCAGCACCGGGGTCAGCACGACCACGGCGACGAGGACCGGGACGACCTCCTCCCAGCGCGCGCCGTTAAGGCTGCCGGTGAGCCAGCGGCTCGCCTCCTGGAAGTCGAAGGCGGCGGCGCGGGACAGGACGTAGGCGGTGACGCTGTCGAGCATGGCGGCGACGCCGATGCCGATGAGGATGAGCCGGGTGCCCGCGACTCCGCTGCGGTACGCGAGCGCGTAGACGACCAGGGCGACCGCGAGGCCGGCGGTGATCGCGAGGACGGACACCTGTGTGGATCCCAGCGACAGCGTCACGATGGCGAACGCCGCGGCGGCCGAGGCGCCCGCGCTGATGCCGATGATGTCGGGGCTCGCGAGGGGGTTCCGCAGCATGGTCTGGAAGCTGACGCCGCCGAGGCCGAAGCAGAGGCCGACGAGCACGGCGAGCACCGCGCGCGGGAGGCGGAGGCGCCCGACGGTGAAGGAGGCGCCGGGCACCTGCTCCCCGAGGATCACGCGCAGCACCTCGTCGGGGGTGTAGACGGTCTGGCCGAAGACGAGCGAGAGCGCGAAGGCGAGGACGACCGAGACGGCGAGCACGGCGACGACCGTGCGGCGGCGGGCCCCGCGGCGACGGCGGCCGGACGCGACGGCGGCGGCGGTGGCGGAGTGGCTCCGCTCGAGCACGGCGGTCACAGCTCGCGCACCTTCTGGCGGCGGACGATCGCGATGAAGACGGGAGCGCCGATCAGCGCGGTGATGATGCCGACGTCGATCTCGCTCGGGCGGGCGACGATGCGGCCCACGACATCGGCGCCGGTGAGCAGGATCGCGCCGGTGACCGCGGAGAAGGGGAGCAGCCAGCGGTGGTCGACGCCGACGATCAGGCGGCAGGCATGCGGGACGACCAGGCCGACGAAGCCGATCGGGCCGGTGATCGCGGTGGTCGCTCCGCAGAGGATCACGGCGCCCAGGGCGGCCGCACCGCGCGCCACCGCCACGCGCTCGCCGAGGCCCGCGGCCAGCTCGTCGCCGAGCGCGAGGGTGTTGAGGCTCTTCGCCGACAGCACGCAGATCGCGAGTCCCGCGGCGAGGAACGGCAGCACCTGGCCCAGGCTCGCGAAGGTGGCGCCGCCCACTCCGCCGATCTGCCACGAGCGGATGCCGCCCGACAGGTCGGCGCGCGGCAGGACGATCGCGCTGATCACCGAGACGAGGGCGGCCGACGTCGCGGCCCCGGCGAGCGCGAGTTTGAGCGGAGTCGCTCCCCCGCGGCCGAGGGATCCGACGACGTAGACGAAGACGGCCGCGACGGCGGCGCCTCCGATCGCGACCCAGATGAAGCCGGTGGCGGTGCTCAGGCCGAAGAAGACGATGCCGGTGACGACGGCGAGCGAGGCGCCGGTGTTGACGCCGAGGATGCCGGGGTCGGCCAGCGGATTGCGGGTGACGCCCTGCATGAGCACGCCGGCGACGCCCAGGGCGGCCCCGGCGATCATCGCGAGCACGGTGCGCGGGAGGCGCTTGGCCACCGCGGCCTGCTCGAAGCCGTCGGTCGATCCTCCGAACGCCGCGACCACGTCGCTCCACGAGACGTCGCGCGAGCCGATCATGACCGAGAGCACGCCCGCGCCGACGAGCGCCGCGATCGCGACGAGCAGCCAGAGCGCGCGAAGACGCCTCGGACGTCGCACGGCGGCGACGCCCGAGGCGGCAGGAGGGGCGGTGAGGGTCACTTCGCCTTGTCGGCGGCCTCGGCCAGGAGGCCCAGGTAGTCGTCGAGGACGTACGAGATCGACAGCGGAGTCGGGTTCGCGGCGGTGCCCAGCGGGGTGGAGGGGAGGCGGACGATGGCGTCGTTCGCGACGGCCGGGATCTGCGAGAGCAGCGGGTCGGCCTTGAGGGTGTTCACGAGCTCGTCGTCGCCGTAGGTCACGATGACGTCGACGTCGTCGAACGCATCGGCCTGCTCGGCGCTCTGCGTGAGCGAGAACGCGTCGGTGGTCGCCGAGGCGGTCTCGATGCTGCCGGGAGTGATGAGGCCGAGGTCCGCGAAGAACGCGGGACGGGTGTCGTGGGTCGTGTAGAAGCTGACCTGGCTGAGATCGGTCGGGTCGACGTGCGTGAGGAACATCGCCGAGGTGCCCTCCAGCTGCGGGTAGGCGGCGGCGGCCTCCTCGATCTCGCCCTCGAGCTCGGTGACGAGCTCCTCGCCCTCGGCGGCCATGCCCATGGCCTCGCTGTTGAAGGTGATGGTGTCGCGCCATGAGGTGCCCCACGCGGTCTCGGGGTAGGCGACGACGGGAGCGATCTCGCTCAGGGTGTCGTAGTCCTCCTGCGTGAGGCCGGAGTAGGCGGCGAGGATCACGTCGGGCTGCGTGTCGGCCACGGCCTCGAAGTCGATGCCGTCGGTCTCGTCGAAGAGGACGGGGGTCTCGCCGCCGAGCTCCTCGAGCTTCTCGGAGACCCACGGGAGCAGCCCGTCGCCGTCGTCGTCGCCGAAGTTCGCGGCGGCCATGCCCACGGGGACGACGCCCAGTGCGAGCGGGACCTCGTGGTTGGCCCAGTTGACCGTGGCGACGCGCTCGGGCTGCGACTCGATGGTCGTCGTGCCGAGGGCGTGCTCGATGGTGATGGGCGTGAAGTCGCTGTCAGTGCCCTCGGACCCGGTCGCGGCCGACGAGCAGCCGGCGAGGCCGACGGTGAGCAGTGCGGTCGCGAGCAGGGCGATCGGCTGGGTGACGCGGGGCATTGTTCCCTTTCGGAAGACGGATCCTGGAGTGTCGGTCGGGAGGACCGAGAGTAAGGATAGCCTAACCAATATGTGAGGGATTCTTCAGGCGGAGGCGAGCTTCTCGACGGTGCGCAGATTCCGGGTGGTCGTGGTGGAGCGGTAGGCGGCGCGGGCCAGGATCCTCGCGGCGGGGGTGTCGGTCGACGAGCCCCGAGGGCAGCGCCAGTAGAGGACTCCGGCGCCGCGCTGCAGGAGATCGACGGGGCTCTCGCCGACCGCCTCGAGCACGGCGTCGAGGGCGGCGTCGCTCGAGCCGAAGACGACGTACGGATGCGCGACCGCGTCGATCCGCTCGAACGGGTACGCGCGGGCCACCGCGGCGAGCGCCTCCTGCTCGACCAGCACGATCCACGCGTCGTAGCCGAAGCGCTCGCCGAGGGCGGCCTCGAGCGCCGGCTTCAGCTCGGCGGGGGCGCGATCGGAGTCGAAGGCGGCGTTGCCGCTCGCGAGCACGGTCCGGACCCGGGCGCCCCCGACGCTCTCGACGACCGCGGCGAGATCCGCGCTGCGGACGGTGCGGCCGTTGACGTTCACTCCGCGCAGCAGCGCCAGGTAGCGGGACATGCCGCGACGGTAGCGTGACGGCATGGTGCTGGGAAGCGGACGACGACGCGCGGAGCCGACTCTCGAGGACGCGATCCTGCAGGCGAGCACGCGCGGGCCGGGGGCGCGGACCCGCGCGGAGCTCACTCCTCCCTCGGGTCGCCATCTCGTGATGCCGCCCGAGGTCTCGGGAACGGTGCTCGCGATCGACGTCGACGCGCTCGTCGCGCTCGCGGCGCGGGAGGACCTGTTCGTCGCGCTGGAGCGGCGGGCGGGCGAGTTCGCCGTAGCCGCGACTCCGCTGCTCTCGTGGTGGTCGGCCGTCGGGACGGTGCCCGACGAGGCACAGGAGCGGCGGATCGACGCGGCGGCGCTCGCCGCGGTCGCGCTCGGACCGGGGCCCGGTCCGGACATCGACACCCGGTTGAGGGCGCTCGCTGCGGCCGGGAATCTCGACGCGCTGGCCTCGGCCCTCGCGCTGCTCGCGCGGGTGCCGGATCCGCCGGCGGCGTTCCAGGATCCGGAGGGGTTCCTCCGGGTGATCGCGCCGGAGTCGCCGTTCGAGCGACGCCTGTCGGTGCTCTCGCGCGTCGCGGCGCCGGCGGAGGAGCTGCTGCTGGTGCTGCGGGACTGCGCGTTCACGGCGACGCTTCCCCGGCGGCGCACGGCGATCGCGGCGGCGGCGGAGCGGATCCGGGCGGCGGACGGATCGGCGCGCGTGGAGGAGCTGGCCGTCGCGGTGGACGCGGCGCTGGAGAAGCGGTGGGGGGTGCTCTGAGGCGTGGTCGTCGCGCGCCCGCCGAGCGGACCCGCAGGCCGGGTGAATAGGCTGGACGGATGTCCCTCCCCGGTCTCGAGTTCCGCCACTTCCCCGCCGCCCTGACCGCCGAGGGCGGCCCCGACGCCGCCACGGCCGCCTGGGGCGCCGCGATCAACGCGGGGTTCCACGAGAAGGAGTACACGCCCGCTCAGTGGCGCGACTGGGCCGAGCACATGGTCGCCGACCAGCGCTTCCTGACGGCGGTGCACGACTCCTCCTCCCCCGAGGGCCTCGACGGAGCGGCGGTGCCCGTCGCCACGTACGCCGCGTTCCCCGGCACCCTGCAGGTCGGCCGCGGGCGAACGCTCGACGCTCACCTCGTCTCGCAGGTCACGGTGCGGGCGACCCACCGGCGCCGCGGGATCCTGCGCGCCATGATCACCGACGACCTCGATCGCGCCCGCGAGTCGGGAGCCGCCGTCGCGCTGCTCACCGCGAGCGAGGCCTCGATCTACCGCCGCTTCGGCTTCGGCCGCTCGGCGTTCACGCGCTCGATCCGCGTCGACACCGGTCCGCGCTTCGCCCTGCAGGCAGAGCCGGCCGGGCGCGTCGAGGTCGTCACGACCTCGTGGCTGCAGTCGCACGCGGAGGAGGTCTTCGCGGCCTTCCACGCGCGCACCCCCGGCTCGATCACGCGGCAGTCGCGCGCGGCGGGCAACGCGGTGGGCATGGAGACGGGCGAGACCGAGCCCGGACGCTCCGTCCGCTCGGCGGTGCACCTCGACTCCGACGGCGTGCTCGACGGCTACGTCACCTACCGCGCGACCGGTCCGGACGACGACGACCGCACGCTCGCTGTCGTCGACCTCGTCGCCGCGACCGAGGACGCGTACCTCGGGCTCTGGGGCTTCCTCGGCGCCGTCGACCTCGCCTCGACCGTGACGTGGGACATGGCTCCGCTGGACGACCCGCTGACCTGGGCGCTGCGCGACGCGCGCGTGGTGCAGGTCACCACCGTCGGCGACCTCATCTGGACCCGCGTGCTGGACGTGGCCGCGGCGTTCGGCGCTCGGCCGTGGACGAGCGACGGCGAGCTGGTGATCGCGGTCCGCGACGCGCTCGGACTCGTCGACGGCGGCTACCGCATCACGGTCGAGGGCGGAGAGGGGCGCGTCGAGCGCACCGACGACTCCCCGGTGCTCGAGCTCGACGTGGCCGATCTCGGCACCCTGCTGCTCGGCTCGGCCCGCCCGTCGACGCTCGCCCGCGCGGGCGCCGTCGTCCTGGCTCCCGAGGACCGCGAGCGGGTCGACCGCTTCTTCGCGCCGGTCGCGGAGCCGTACTGCATCTCGTTCTTCTGATCCGGAGAGTCGTTCCACCGGAGAGTCGTCTCTCCGGTGGGCGTCTCCGCGCCAGGAGGATCGCCTCCGCGCCCGCGGAAGTGAGGCTGACAGCCCGAACGGGTCGCGATCCGCTCGATCCGCTCGCTGAGCCTTCGTTCCGTGGGCCTCGCGACTCGCAGGCTCCTCCGGGCGTCCGCGCATGCGGCGTCGGTCATGCTGGAGGACCCCAACCTGGAGGTCCGTGTGGGCGCATCCGTGATCGTCGACGTCATCGTCGTGCTGAGCCTGATCGGCGCGCTCGTCGACGGGCTGCGTCGCGGGTTCCTCCGCACCGCGGGAGGGCTCGCGGGCATCGTCGCCGGCGCGATCGGCGCCTCCTTCGCCGTGCCCGCCGTCTCGAGCTGGGCTGCGGGGAGCGAGTGGCGCCTGCTGGCCGTCATCGGCACCGCGGTGCTGTGCCTGGGCCTCGGCTACGCGATCGGCGCGTCGATCGGCGCCGCGTTCAGCCGCGGAGCCGACAAGGTGAAGCTCGGCCTGCTCGACCGCCTGGCCGGAGGAGTCGCCGGAGTGGCGATCTCGGCCCTCGTCTGGATCGCGATCACCTCGGCCGTCTCGCTGCTGGGCGTGCCGCTCGTGACCACCTCCGTCGCGGGCTCCACCGTCATCCGCACCATCGACGACCTGACCCCCAGCCCGGTCCGCGGGTTCCTCGCGCAGCTGCAGTCGACCGTGGTCGACGAGGGCACGTCGTGGATCGTCGAGGCCATCGACGGGCCGACGCAGGCGCCGAGCATCCCGGACGTGGCGACCGACGACCCCGAGGTCGCGACGGCGTCCGACTCCGTCGTGCGGGTCTCGGGCACGGCCTGGGCCTGCGATGTGGGAGTGACCGGCAGCGGCTTCGTCGTCGCGGACGACCGCGTGATCACCAACGCGCACGTGGTCGCGGGAGTGACGGAGCCGGTCGTCGAGGCTCCCGGAGAGCCCCCGCGCACCGGCCGGGTCGTCTACGTCGACGCTGCCGCCGATCTGGCGGTCGTCGCGGTCGACGGGCTCTCGGCCGCTCCGCTCCCGCTCGACGACGCGGTCGCCGCGGGCGACGCCGCGGTGGTCGCCGGCTACCCCTTCGGCGGGCCGCTGACTCTGGGATCCGCGCAGGTCTCCTCCGACTCCACCGTCTCGCTGATGGTCGACGGCGCGCCGACCTCGCGCGAGGTGCTCACGCTCGCCGCCGTCGTCAACCAGGGCAACTCGGGCGGCCCGCTGCTGTCGCTCGAGGGCTCGGTCTCGGGAGTGGTGTTCGGCAAGGCGGCCTCGGTCGACAACGTCGGCTACGCGATCCCGCTCTCGGTGCTGTCTCCGGTCGCGGCGCAGGCGCCGTCCCTGACCGCGGCGGTCGACCCGGGGGCCTGCGTCTCGCGCTGAGGTCGGCGAGTCCCGGAGCGCGGGCAGGATCGAGGCACGGCCTCCCGCCCGATCGGAGCGACCTCTCGAGGCGCCGCCTCCCGGCCGGAGCCCGGCGGGCGGCGGCCGGTAGGATCGTCGCGCATCCCCCGCCCCCTCTCCAGGAGCCTCGAGCACATGGCACAGAGCCGCATCGCCGTCCCCGACACCACCGCGAACGCGGAGGCGACTCCCGAGAAGGAGCAGCCGTACGCGGCCCTCGGCCTCAAGCCCGACGAGTACGCGAGCATCCGCGAGATCCTCGGCCGGCGCCCCACGAGCGGCGAGCTGGCGATGTACTCGGTGATGTGGAGCGAGCACTGCTCGTACAAGTCGTCGAAGATGTACCTCCGCCAGTTCGGGCAGAAGGTCTCCCCCGCCATGAAGAAGAACCTCATGGTCGGCATGGGCGAGAACGCCGGAGTGGTCGACGTCGGCGAGGGCTGGGCCGTCACCTTCAAGATCGAGAGCCACAACCACCCCAGCTACATCGAGCCGTTCCAGGGCGCGGCGACCGGAGTGGGCGGCATCGTCCGCGACATCATCTCGATGGGCGCGCGGCCCGTCGCGGTCATGGACGCGCTGCGCTTCGGAGCGATCGACGACCCCGACACCGCCCGCGTCGTGCACGGCGTGGTCGCCGGCATCTCCTTCTACGGCAACTGCCTCGGCCTGCCGAACATCGGCGGCGAGACCTACTTCGACTCCGTCTACCAGGGCAACCCGCTCGTGAACGCCCTCGCGGTCGGAGTGCTGCGCCACGAGGACCTGCACCTCGCGAACGCCCGCGGAGTCGGCAACAAGGTCGTGCTCTTCGGGGCGCGCACGGGCGGCGACGGCATCGGCGGCGCGTCGATCCTCGCCTCCGACACCTTCGCCGACGGCGGCCCGACCAAGCGCCCGGCCGTCCAGGTCGGCGACCCGTTCGCCGAGAAGGTGCTCATCGAGTGCTGCCTCGAGCTGTTCCGCGGCGACCTCGTCGAGGGCATCCAGGACCTCGGCGCGGCCGGCATCTCGTGCGCGACCTCCGAGCTCGCGTCCAACGGCGACGGCGGCATGTTCATCGAGCTCGACTCCGTGCTGCTGCGCGACCCCTCGCTCACGGCCGAGGAGATCCTCATGTCGGAGTCGCAGGAGCGCATGATGGCGGTCGTGAAGCCCGAGAAGCTCGACGCGTTCCTCGAGGTCGTCGGCAAGTGGGACGTCGAGACCAGCGTGCTCGGCGAGGTCACCGACTCCGGCCGCCTGATCATCAACTGGCACGGCGAGGAGATCGTCAACGTCGACCCGCGCACCGTCGCCGTCGACGGACCGGTCTACGAGCGTCCCCTCGAGTACCCCGCGTGGCTCGACGCCCTGCAGGCCGACTCCTCCTCGCGCCTGCCCCGCAAGTCGTCCGGAGACGGGCTGCGCGCCGAGACGCTCGCGCTGCTGGGCTCGGCCAACCTCGCCGACAAGAGCTGGATCACCTCCCAGTACGACCGCTACGTGCTCGGCAACACGGCCCTCAGCTACCCCGACGACGGCGGAATGGTCCGCGTCGACGAGGAGTCGGGCCTCGGCTTCGCCGTCGCGACCGACGCCAACGGCCGCTGGTGCCAGCTCGACCCGGCGCAGGGCGCCCGTCTCGCGCTGGCGGAGGCGTACCGCAACGTCGCCGTCACCGGCGCCTCCCCCGTCGCCGTCTCCGACTGCCTCAACTTCGGCAGCCCCGAGAACCCCGAGGTCATGTGGCAGTTCCGCGAGGCGGTCACCGCCCTCGCCGACGCGTGCCTCGAGCTCGAGATCCCCGTCACGGGCGGCAACGTCTCGTTCTACAACCAGACCGGCGACGTGCCGATCTTCCCGACTCCGGTCGTCGGCGTGCTCGGCGTGATCGACGACGTCGCGCGCCGCATCCCGTCGGGCTGGCAGGACGAGGGCGACAACGTCTACCTCCTGGGCACGACCCGCGACGAGCTCGACGGCTCAGCATGGGCCGGCACCGTGCACGACCACCTCGGCGGCCTGCCGCCCCAGCTGAACCTGGGCCAGGAGAAGGCTCTCGCCGAGTTGATCGCGGCGGGCGCTCGGGAGTCGCTCATCGCCTCCGCCCACGACCTCGCCGACGGCGGACTCGTGGTCGCCGTCGCCGAGTCGGCGCTGCGCTTCGGCGTGGGCGTGCGGATCTGGCTCGACGAGCTGATGGAGCGCGACGGGGTCGACGCGACCGCGGCGCTCTTCTCGGAGTCGACCGCCCGCGTGCTGGTGTCGGTGCCCCGCGAGGACGACGTGAAGTTCCGCGGTCTGTGCGAGGGGCGCGGCTACCCCGTGCTGCGCATCGGCGTGACGGATGCGGCGACTCCGGCCGTCGAGGTGCAGGGCCTGTTCTCGCTGCCGCTCGAGGAGCTGCGCGCGGTGAACGGCGCGGTGCTGCCGAAGCACTTCGGCTGAGGCCGCGCGCTTCCGCAGAAGTTGCGGTAACGGCGCGCGCTTCCCGCAACTTCTGGCGAGTGGCTTGCCGCTAGGGCCGCCGCGCCCGTCGACCGACCAGAAGACTCGAGGGTCGCCGCCCGGCAAGCGGGTTTCAGCGCGCACGCTGTACCAGAAGTTGCGGTAACGGCTCGCGCTTCCCGCAACTTGTGGCGAATGGATCCGCCCACATGGCCGTCGCGCCCGTCGACTGTTCAGAAGTTGTCGTACTGGGGCTCGAGTACGACGAATCATGCGGACTAGGGGTCGCCGCCCGGCAAGCGGATTTCAGCGCGCACGCTGTGCCAGAAGTTGCGGCAACGGCGCGCGTCCCGCAGCTCGTGGAGAGTGCAGCCGCCGACGGCGCCGTCGCGCCCGTCGAGTGTCCAGAAGTTGTCGTGCTCGGGCTCGAGTACGACAACTTCTGCGGACTCGAGGCGCGCGGCGCGAGTGGGAGCGTGCAGGCTCGCGCGGTTCGCCGGAAGCTGCGGGAAGGGCTCGCGGTCACCGCGACTTCCGGAGGAGGGAGGGGCGGAGGCGGCGAGACCGGGTTCCGTCATTACGGAATTCTTGTAATAGTGGAGGCATGACCTCCCGCGATCTCGCCGCCGAGCTCGACGAGCTCCGCGCTCGCCTCGATCTGCTCGAAGCGAGCGGAGCCGTCGCGGCTGATCCGGAATCGGCCCGCGACGACCCCTTCTGGGCCCTCACCGCACTCCGCGAGCGGCTCTCCCCACCGGGCGGAGTCGTCTTCGCCGGCTCCGTCGGCACCCCCGCCGGCCCGGTGGAATGGCAGTACGGCCTCACCACCGACGCGTTCTTCGAGCGCGACTGGGGCGCGAGCCCCGGCCCCACCGCCCTGGCCGCGCTCGGCAGCCCGGTGCGCCTGCGCTTCCTCCAGGCGATCGCCGGCGGAGTCGAGACCGTCGCGCAGCTCGCCGAGAGCGAGGGCGCCGGGACGACCGGGCAGATCTACCACCACGTCAACCAGCTCGTCGCGGCGGGCTGGCTCGAGGCCCGCGGGCGAGGCCGCTACGGCATCCCGCCCGAGCGCCTCGTCCCCCTGCTCGTGATCCTGCTCGCCTCCGGAGGCCCCCGATGACCCGCACGAGCACCGCACGCACCCGCACCCGCACCCTCGTCGTCGCCGCCTCCGCGGCCGTCGCCGTCCTCACCGCCGGCGTGCTCCTGCGCCCGCCGACGCCGTCCCTCTCACCCCAGACCACGGGAGACGCCGAGCTCACGACCTGGATCGCCGATCACCTCGGCGACGGCGCCCGCGACCAGCTCGTCGCCGCGGTCGTCACTCCCGACGACGTGCGCTTCGCCGGCTTCGGGGCCGACGAGAGCACCGAGGTCGAGATCGGCTCCGTCACCAAGACCATGACCGCGCTGCTGCTCGCGCAGAGCGCCGCCTCCGGCACCGTCTCCCTCGAGGACCGCGCCGCCGATCACGCCGATGTCGGCGGCCTCCCCGCGACGCTCGAGGAGCTCGCGACCCACCGCTCGGGCCTGCCGCGGCTGCCGGGAGACGCCGGCGTGCTCGTGCGGTCGGTGCTGTCGCAGCTGCGCGGCACCGATCCGTACGCGGGCTACTCCGCTGACGACGTCCTGCGCCACGCGGCCGATGCCACGCGCGGAGACGGCACCGTCCTCTACTCCAACCTCGGGCCGGCCGTGCTCGGGCAGGTGCTCGCCCGGGCCGAGGGCGCCGCGTACGCCGATCTCGTGCAGGAGCGGATCCTCGCCCCGCTCGGCATGACCGCCAGCCGCGTCCCCACGACTGCGGACGGCCTCGGACCCGACGCTCCCACCGGATACTCCGCGACCGGCCGCGCGGTCGACGCGTGGGCGATGGAGGGCTACGCGCCGGCGGGAGGCGTCCGCTCGACCGCCGCCGACATGGCCCGCTACGCGCAGGCGCTGCTCACCGACGATCCGGCGCTCGGAGTCCCGGCCGCCGAGGTGCTCGCACCGCGGCACGAGGCGGGCGATCTGGGCCGCATCGGCCTCGCCTGGCTCATCGCAGAGCGCGAGGACGGCGGCGAGACGACCTGGCACAACGGCGGGACCGGGGGCTACTCCACGCTGCTCGCCCTGGACCGCGAGCGCGGCGTCGCCGTCTTCGTCACCGGGAACACCGCCGCCTCCGTCGACGAGCTCGGCATGCGGCTGCTCGCCCACGTGCTGGAGGAGGAGTCGTGATCGTCCCTACACTCGTCGCGCTCGCGATCGGAGTCTGGGTCGTCGGGCGCACCGCTCTCGCCCTGCTCCCGGTGCGCGGGTCCGCGAAGCTGCTCGCCCGCGATCGGCTCCGCGTGCTGTCGCACCTGATCGACTCCGTCGCCGTGCTGGCCCTCGTGCGCGTCTTCGCCGACTGGGGCGCCGTGACGCTCGCGCCCTGGTTCCTGCTGGTCGCGGTCACGGCGGCGGCCGCGGCGGGGGCCGCCCTCCGGTGGGAGTCGCTGCCCTGGCTCGAGGAGGGAGCCCGGGTCGGTCGTCGCAGCGCGGGGCTCGCGGCCTCCGCGGCGGTCACCGCGGCCCTGATCGGCCTCGTCGCGGTCTGAACCGGAGCGCGCGGCCCGCTACTCCGCCTGCTCGGGCAGGGGATCGGGCTCGGGGTTGTCGAGCACCGCGCCGTTCTGATCGCCGACGCTCAGGACGGTCGACGGGGCGAGGTTGAGGGTGTCGCCGCCGAAGAGGCTGTCGATGCTCACGCCGTCGCGGCGCACCGAGTTCAGCGCGTCGAGGAAGTCGGTGCTGATGCAGAAGCGGTCGGCGATCTGCGCGGTGATGTCGCCCGCGGCGACGAGGTAGGAGGCGGGGGTGCCGTCGTCCGCGGTCGTCACGGATCCCGTGGCACCGGTGCGCGATCCGCGGTCGCGCGCGAACTCGATGTCGACGCCGCCGATCGTGCCGGCCTCGGCCGCATCGACGTAGGCGATCTCGCACGGTCCCGTCGAGGGCAGGGGAGTGGATCCGCCCGGGACGACCGACACGGGGGCCGGGGTGAGGACGGCGCTCGGGACGGGGCGCGGGCCCTCCGTCTCGGAAGCGGACTCAGAGGCGGGAGCGGAGGCGGACTCGGAGCTCGACTCGACCGGTGCGCTCGCGACGGGCTCCGCCGCGGTGCAGCCCGACAGCCCCGCCACCAGGAGGGTCGAGGAGAGGGCGATCAGGATGCGCTGGGTCGTCGTCTGCCGTGCCACTCGGCGACTCTAACCCGCGGGGGCCGGAGCACCGCGTCCCCGCACCGGGGCGCATTGACCTCCGCCGTCGATGGGACCCATGACGAGCCCCTGTTGGACACCGCGGCCCGCGAGGCGTTGGCTGGGAGCATGAAGTACACGCATCTCGGCCGCACCGGCCTGTCCGTCTCCCGCGCCGTCCTCGGCACCATGAACTTCGGCCCCGAGACCAGCGAGCCCGACTCGTTCGCGATCATGGACCGCGCGCAGGAGCTGGGCGTGAACTTCTTCGACACGGCGAACGTCTACGGGGGCGGGGCGAACCGCGGCGGCACCGAGGAGATCGTCGGCCGCTGGTTCGCCCAGGGCGGCGAGCGCCGCGAGCGCACGGTCCTGGCGACGAAGGTCTACGGAGACATGGAGCAGTACGCGGCGCCCGGCGCCGAGCGCGGCCGCGACTCCTGGCCCAACGGCGGCCGCCTCTCGGCGCTCAGCATCCGCCGGGCCCTCGACGACAGCCTGCGCCGCCTGCAGACCGACCACATCGACCTGTACCAGTTCCACCACGTCGACCGCACGACGCCGTGGGACGAGATCTGGCAGGCGATGGAGGTCGCCGTGCAGCAGGGCAAGGTGCTCTACGTCGGCTCCAGCAACTTCGCGGGCTGGCACATCGCCCAGGCGCAGGAGGCGGCCCGGTCGCGGCACTTCACCGGTCTCGCGTCGGAGCAGTCGATCTACAACCTGCTCACCCGCGACATCGAGCGCGAGGTGCTGCCCGCCGCGCTGCACTACGGACTCGGCGTGATCCCCTGGTCGCCGCTGCAGGGCGGCCTGCTGGGCGGAGTGATCGAGAAGACGGAGTCGGGCAGCCGGCGCAACGCCGGTCGCGCCGCGGAGGCGATCGAGAAGAACCGCCCCGCGCTCGAGCAGTACGAGGCCTTCGCCCGCGAGCGCGGTGTGGCGCCCGGCGAGCTCGCGCTCGCGTGGCTCCTGCACCAGCCCGCGGTGACCGGGCCGATCACCGGCCCGCGCACGATGGAGCAGCTCGAGAGCGCGGTCGCGGCCGTCGACGTGACGCTCGACTCCGACGACCTGGCCCGCCTCGACGAGATCTTCCCCGGGCACCGCACGGCGCCCGAGGACTACGCCTGGTGACCCCCGTCCCCCCACTCCCCCACGAACGAAGAGGACCCATGAAGCAGCGCACTCTCGGCGACGTCTCCGTCGGCGCGATCGGCCTCGGCGGCATGCCGATGTCGATCGAGGGCCGACCCGACCGCGAGCGGTCGATCGCCACCCTCCACGCCGCGCTCGACGCCGGCGTCACCCTGATCGACACCGCCGACGCCTATCACCAGGGCGGCGACGGCGACCTCGGCCACAACGAGCTGCTGATCGCCGAGGCGCTGCGGAGCTACGGGGGCGACACCTCCGGAGTGCTCGTCGCCACCAAGGGCGGGCACCTGCGCCCCGAGCCCGGCGTCTGGACGCAGGACGGACGTCCCGAGTACCTGAAGGAGGCGGCCCGCGCCTCTGCGCAGCGCCTCGGGGTCGAAGCGATCGACCTGTACCAGTACCACCGGCCCGACCCGGAGGTGCCCTACGCCGACTCCCTCGGCGCGCTCGTCGAGCTGCTCGACGAGGGGGTCATCCTGCGCGCCGGCATCTCGAACGCCGATCCGGCGCAGATCCGGGAGGCGCACGGGATCCTGGGCGACCGCCTCGTCTCGGTGCAGAACCAGTTCTCGCCGTCGTTCCGCTCGAGCGAGCCGGAGCTCGAGCTCTGCGCGGAGCTGGGCATCGCGTTCCTGCCGTGGAGCCCGCTCGGCGGCATTTCGTCGGCGGCCGACCTGGGCTCGCGCTACTCCGCGTTCGCCACCGTCGCCGAGGCGCACGGAGTCTCGCCGCAGGTGGTCTGCCTCGCGTGGGAGCTGGCCAAGGCCCCCGTCGTGCTGCCGATCCCGGGCGCCTCGCGTCCCGAGAGCATCCGCGACTCGGCCACGGCGGCCGACCTGGAGCTGACCCCGGAGGAGCTCGCGTCGCTCGACTGAGCGCCGGGCGGTCTCGATACGCCCCTCCGGGGCTACTCGACCAGCAGGGATCGGGACACGCGACCTGCGGCAGCTCCTGCTGATCGAGTAGCCCGCGCAGCGCGCGTATCGAGATCCACCAGCGCCGGGCTCGTGGGTCTCGATACGCCCCTCCGGGGCTACTCGACCCGCAGCAGGACGGCGCTACTCGACCGGCACCGCCGACGGCGACGGCAGTGCGGCCACGAACGCGCGGGCCGCCGACGTCGCCCGCTCCGGCAGCGCCACCATCGTGCGCCAGACGAGCAGCGGATCCTCGAGGGGCACCGCCGTCAGCGCACCCGGCCGCTTCTCGGCGAAGTGCGCCGGCACCACCGCGACGCCCATCCCGTACTCGACCAGGTCGAGCAGCGTGTGCACGTCGTTCACCTCGAGCTCGACCTCGAACGGCAGCCCGTGCTCCGCGAAGGCCCGCGCGGCCAGATGGCTCGCACCCCAGTGGTCCTGCAGCCCCACGATCGTCTCGCCGACGAGGTCGGGAACGCGGCACGAGACGCGGTCGGCGAGCGGATGATCGGGGTGCGTCAGGACCGCGAAGCCCTCGCTCGCGAGCGGCAGGGTCCGCACGCCCGCGGGCGTCGCTCCGATGTCGGCGACGAGCGCCAGATCGAGCCGGCCCGCCGCCACGGCCTCGAGCAGCGCGCCGGATCCGTCGTGCGTCAGCCGCAGCGCCACTCCGGGATGCTCCCCGCGGAAGGTCGCGAGCTCGCGCGGCAGGTGCACGCCGCCCAGGCACTCCTCGGTGCCCACCGCGAGGCTCCCCCGCAGCACGCCCTGCACCGCGCGCACGGCGTCGCGGGCGGCGAGCGCGCTGGCGACCGAGCGCTCCGACTCCTCGAGCATCGCGTGACCGGCGGGCGTCAGCTCCACGCGCCGGGTGCTGCGGGTGAACAGCGGACTGCCGAGCTCGCTCTCGAGCGCGCGGATGGACGCCGACAGGCCCGACTGCGAGATCTGCAGCGCGCTCGCGGCGCGGGTGAAGTGCTGCTCCTTCGCCACGGCGAGGAAGTGTTCGAGCTGACGCAGTTCCATGGGTCCATCTTCGCCGCGCGCGGGCGCCGTCGGGGACCCGGGGCTCAGACGGGCGTCGAGACCGCGATCACGACTCCTGTGAGGGACGAGCGGAGCCGCTCGAGACTCTGGTCGTCGGAGTCGCCGTCGAGGAGGGACTGCTTCACGGCACCCTCGTAGCTCGCCAGCACCAGCCGGACCGCAGCGGTGGGCTCGAGTGCGAAGTCCCGGCCGACCTCCCGCAGAGCCGAGCCGATGATGTCGACGAGGGAGGCGTCGAAGCGCGCCCGGAACCCGCTGTAGCGCGTCGCGATGGCGGGGTCACGCAGGGCCAGCAGCTCGAACTCGGCCTGCACGAGGCACCAGCGGCGGTCGTCGTCGAAGGGGCCGTGCAGGAAGTCGAGCACCACCGCGCCGAGCGCCTCGGTGGTCAGCGGCTCCGCGGTGCCGGCGAGCTTGGGCAGCGTGCGGCCCATCTGGTCGACGAGCCCGGCGAGGCGGGCGCCGTTCTCGCGCTCCATCAGGGCGAAGAACAGCTCCTCCTTGCTCGTGAAGTTCGAGTAGAACGCGCCGCGGGTGAAACCGGCCCGCTCCGACACCTGCTCGACCGAGGCCGAGTGCACTCCGGTCTCGGCGAACACGTCGTAGGCCGCGTCGAGCAGCCGCTCGCGGGTGCGGCTGCGTCGGGAAGACTGCTCGGGAGCGTCGACCACCGTCATTCCTGGATCCTCTCCGAGAGCTGTCAAGGGGCGTTGAGCGGGATCACTGTATCGGATACGTTCCTGTATCGGATACATTCGTGTATCGGGTACACCGTCGTATCGTCCTCCTCTCCCTCGATCATCAGGAGACCGCGTGTCGTCGCTGCTCTACCGACTCGGGCGATGGGTCTACCAGGCCCACCGTCTCGTCGCCGTCCTCTGGCTCGCCGTCGTCGTGCTCGCGGGAGGCGGCGCCGTGCTGCTGAACCAGGGCACCGACAACAGCTTCTCGATCCCGGGCACCGAGTCGCAGACCGCGCTCGACCAGCTCGAGCGCACCTTCCCGCAGGTCAGCGGCACGTCCGCGCGCTACGTGGTCGTCGCACCCGACGGCGGCAGCGTCGACGACGCGGACATCACCGGACCCGTGGCCGACGCCGTCGCGGCGCTGACCGGCATCGAAGGCGTCGCAGCGGTCACCGACCCCTACTCCGACACCGTCGAGGGCACGATCTCGGACGAGGGGAACGCCCTCGTCATCACCGCGCAGATGGACGGCTCCGCCACCACGACCTCGGTCGAGTCGCGCGACGCGCTGAAGGCCGAGGCCACGACGCTCGAGGACGCGCTGCCCGCCGGCTCCGTCGTCTCGCTCGGCGGCGACCTCTTCTCGCAGAACCTGCCCGGAGTGACGATCACCGAGGCCATCGGCCTCATCGTCGCGCTGGTGGTCCTCGTGCTGACCTTCGGCTCGTTCCTCGCCGCCGGCATGCCGCTCGTCACCGCCCTGCTCGGCGTCGCCCTCTCGATGTCGGCCATCTTCATCGCGACCCGGTTCGCGTCGATCTCGTCGACGACTCCGCTGCTCGCCCTGATGCTCGGGCTCGCCGTCGGCATCGACTACGCCCTCTTCATCATCAGCCGCCACCAGGACCAGCTGAAGCAGGGCATGCACCCGGAGGAGTCGACCGCCCGCTCGGTCGCGACCGCCGGCTCCGCGGTCGTGTTCGCCGGCCTGACCGTCATCATCGCCCTCGTCGGACTCTCGGTCGCCAACATCCCGTTCCTGACGACCATGGGCATCGCGGCGGCGGGCGGAGTCGCGATCGCGGTGGTCATCGCGCTCACCCTCACTCCGGCGCTGCTCGGCTTCGCCGGCGAGCGTCTGCGCCCGAAGGAGCGCCGCGCGAAGAAGAAGGCGGCGACCGCGAAGCAGGTCGCCGGCGCCCACGCCGACCCCGAGGTCGAGCCCGACACCGCGCCCGCCTCGCCCGGCACCCACGTGCACGCCGAGGTCCCGCGCGGCTTCTTCCGCGGCTGGGTCCGCGCCGTCACCCGGTTCCCGATCGTCACGATCATCGCCGTGGTCGGCGTGCTCGGAGTCGCGAGCATCCCCGCGCTGAGCCTGCGCCTCGCGCTGCCCGACGCCGGCTACCAGGCCGAGGGCACCCCCGCCCGCGACACCTACGACCTCCTCGCCGAGAACTTCGGCGACGGCTACAACGGCCCGCTCATCGTCACGGGAACGATCATCGGCTCGACCGATCCGCTGGGCCTGATGGCCGACCTCAAGACCGAGATCGAGGGCCTGGACGGCGTCGCCTCGGTGCCGCTGGCCACTCCGAACGAGACCGCCGACACCGGGATCATCCAGGTGATCCCCGAGGGCGGCCCGGACTCCGAGGAGACCAAGGCGCTGGTCGCCGAGATCCGCGACAAGCACGACTACTTCCAGGAGGAGTACGGCGTCGACCTCGCCGTGACCGGCCAGACCGCGGTCGGCATCGACATCTCGGACACGCTGGCGAACGCCCTGCTGCCGTTCGGCATCCTGGTCGTCGGCCTCTCCCTGGTCCTGCTGACGATGGTGTTCCGCTCGCTCTGGGTGCCGCTGAAGGCGACGCTGGGCTACCTGCTGTCGGTCGGCGCCTCGTTCGGCGCGGTCGCCGCGGTGTTCGAGTGGGGCTGGTTCGCCGACGCCCTGCACGTCGACAAGACGGGCCCGATCATCAGCTTCATGCCGATCATCCTGATGGGCGTGCTGTTCGGCCTCGCGATGGACTACGAGGTCTTCCTCGTCTCGCGGATGCGCGAGGACTACGTGCACGGCCGGTCGGCGCGCGCGGCGGTCGAGTCGGGCTTCGTGGGCTCGGCGAAGGTCGTCACCGCGGCCGCGGTCATCATGTTCTCGGTCTTCGCCGCGTTCGTCCCCGAGGGCGACACCAACATCAAGCCGATCGCGCTCGGCCTGGCCGTCGGCGTCTTCGTCGACGCGTTCATCGTGCGGATGACGCTGGTCCCGGCGGTCCTGCACCTGCTCGGCGACCGCGCCTGGCACATGCCGCGCTGGCTCGACCGGATCCTCCCGTCGTTCGACGTGGAGGGCGAGGGCCTGACGAAGGAGCTCGCGCTCGCCGACTGGCCCGAGCGCGGAGCGACCGACGCGATCGCCGCCGAGGGACTCTCGCTCGACGGGCCCGACGGACCGCTCTACCGCGACGTCGCCGTGCGGGTGCCCGCCGGCGCCGCGCTCGTCGTGCACGGCCCGCACCGCTCGGGCCGCACCGCCCTGCTGCTGACCCTCGCGGGCCGGCTGGCGCCCGACTCCGGACGCCTCAAGGTCGACGGACTCGTGGTGCCGATCCGCGCCTCCGCGGTGCGCGGCCGGGTCGGGCTCGTGCGCCTGGCCGGTGCCGCCGATCCGATCGAGGAGGTGCGCGCGGCGCTCTCGACGCACCCGGCGCTCCTGGTGCTCGACGACGTAGACACGGTCACCGACCCGCGGCTGCGCGACGGCCTGCGGGTCGAGCTCGACGGCGCCCTGGCCTACGCACTCGAGAACGAGCGCTCCTTCACCGTCGTCGCCTCCGCCGTCGAGCCCGACGCGCTCGACGATCTCCTCCCCTCCGACCGCGACGTGCGCGCGGTCTCGACTGCGGCCGCCGGCCGCGCGATCGCAAAGGTCCTCTGACAGATGGCTCTCTTCTCCCTCGAGCGCCCCCGCGGCGCCAAGAAGGTGTCCTGGTTCACCCTCCTCGGGATCGTCCTGGTCCCCCTCGCCATCGGCGGGCTGCTCGTCTGGGCCCTGTGGGACCCGACCCAGCGCCTCGACCAGGTGACGGCCGCGGTCGTGAACGAGGACACCCCGGTCGAGCTGAACGGGCAGACCGTGCCGCTCGGGCGCCAGCTCGCGGCGGGGCTCGTGACCGGAGGGACGGAGGAGTCGACTCCCTCGCCCTCCGCGAGCGCGACGCCCGCCCCCAACGTCTCCGGCTCCGACTCCACCTCGAACTTCACCTGGGTGCTCACCGACAAGGACGACGCGGCCGAGGGCCTGGCCGACGGCTCGTACGCGACCGTCGTCACGATCCCCTCGAACTTCTCGGCCGCGGCCACGTCGTACGCGGGCGACGCCGCCGAGGCGACCAAGGCCACGATCGACATCGCCACCAGCGACAAGGCCAAGCTCGTCGACGACGCCATCTCGGCCACCGTCACGAGCACTGCGACCTCGCTCCTGAACACGCAGCTGACCACCTCGTACCTCGAGAACGTCTACGTCGGCTTCAACACGCTCAACGAGCAGATCGGGCAGGCGGCCGAGGGCGCCGGCACCCTCGCCGACGGAGCGACCCAGCTCGGCACCGGCGCGTCCTCGCTCGCCGACGGCACCAGCTCCCTCGCCGACGGCATCGACGAGCTGGCCACCGGCGCGTCGTCGCTGTCGGACGGAGTCGCGCAGCTCGGCACCGGCGCGTCCTCCCTCTCCAGCGGCGTCGCGCAGCTGGGCACGGGCGCCTCCGATCTGTCGGGCGGAGTCGCGCAGCTCGCCACGGGCGCGCGCGACTCGGCGACCGGCGCGGCCCAGCTCGGAACCGGAGCGACCGCCGTCGCCGACGGACTCGACCAGCTGAGCGCCAGCACCGTCACGATCGGCGAGAGCACGCAGCAGATCGCGACGCTCTCGGGCGGCGCCGCGCAGTCGACCGCGGGCACCTTCGCGGCTCTGCAGCAGGCGCTGGCCGGTTGCGAGACTCCGCAGTGCCTGGCCGCGAGCGGCATCGTCGCGAACGCGCTGACCGCTCCCGACGGACCGGTCGTGCTGACCGCGACCGCCGCCGGAGCGACGCAGGCGCTCGACGCGGGCATCCGCGTCGGCACTCCCCGAGACGCCGTCGCTCGTCGCGGGCACGCAGCAGGCCGCGGGCGGCGCCCGCCAGGTCGCGACCGGAGTGACGTCGCTCTCGACCGGGCTCGGGCAGCTCGCCGACGGGGCCGACTCGGCCGCCGCCGGCGCCGCCCAGCTCTCGACCGGAGCGGGATCCGCCGCCGCCGGAGCCGCGCAGCTCGCCACCGGCGCGACCTCGGCCGCCGAGGGCGCCGAGCAGCTCTCGACCGGAGCGTCCTCCGCCGCCGACGGGGCGGACCAGCTCGCCGAGGGCGCGACCGGCGTCTCGGACGGAGCTCTGCAGCTCGCCGACGGCACCCGCACCCTCGCGACGGGCCTCGACGCGGCGGTCGCCCAGCTGCCGACGTACACCGAGTCGGAGTCGCAGAACCTGGCCGACGTGGTCGCGGACCCGGTCGAGAACGCGAGCAGCGACACCTCGCTGTTCGGCGCCTCCTCCGTGCCGTTCTTCACGACGATCGCCCTCTGGCTCGGCGCCCTGGCGACGTTCCTGGTGCTCGCCGCCTTCTCGCACCGCGCGCTGTCGTCGACCCGCTCCTCCGCGGCGCTCGCGCTCTCGTCCTACGCACCCGCGCTGGTGATCGGGCTCGTGCAGGGCCTCGCCGTCGCGATCGTGATGCAGTTCGTCGCCGACCTCGACGCCGGCTCGTTCGTCGGGTTCGCGCTGCTCTCGATGCTCGTCGGCGCGTCCTTCGCCTCCGTCAACCAGGGCCTGGTGGCGCTGCTGGGCGGAGTGGGGCGCTTCCTCGCGATGCTGGCCGCGGTCATCGGACTCGGCGCCGGCATCATCTCGACGGTGCCCGGGATCTTCGAGGACGCCCTCGGCTTCCTGCCGCTGTCGGCCGCGCAGAACGCGCTGTCGGGAGTGGTCGAGAGCACGGGAGGCGTCGGCGGCGCAGTCGTCGGCCTCGTGATCTGGCTGCTGTTCGGCCTGCTGCTGACGGTCGCCGCGATCGCCCGCCGCCGCGTCACCTCGGTGCGCGCGCTGGGCCGGCCCGCGGCGGCGTAGGCCCCCCGTTGCTGGTCGAGTAGCCCCGCAGGGGCGTATCGAGACCCACCACCCCAGCAGACGCGGATCTCGAGACGGCCGCTCCGCGACCTACTCGATCAGCAAGACCCCCTGCTGGTCGAGTAGCCCCGCAGGGGCGTATCGAGACCCACCACCCCAGGAGACGCGGATCTCGAGACGGCCGCTCCGCGACCTACTCGATCAGCAAGCCCGGCGCCCCTCAGCCCTCCGCGCCGCTCGCGATCTGCTCGTGGTGGTGGATGACCTCGGCGACGATGAAGCCGAGGAACTTCTCGGCGAACGCCGGATCCAGGTGCGACTCCTCCGCGAGCGACCGCAGGCGAGCGATCTGGCGCGCCTCGCGGTCGAGGTCGGCGGCCGGAAGTCCGTGCGCCGCCTTCAGCCGTCCGACCTTCTGCGTGAACTTGAAGCGCTCCGCGAGCAGGTGGATCAGGGCGGCGTCGATGTTGTCGATGCTCTGCCGGATCTGCTCGAGCTCGGCCCGGGCCTCCGACTCCTCGAGCGACGGGTTCTCGGTCATGCGTCCGACCCTAACGGACCCGGTTCGACGACGAAGGCCCCCGCTCCGCGAGGAGCAGGGGCCGTCATCGGGGCCGGTCGTCAGGAGACGATCGTCAGGAGACGATCGTCAGCTCCACGGGGATGTTGCCGCGGGTCGCGTTCGAGTACGGGCACAGCGTGTGCGCCTTGTCGGCGACGGCCTGCGCCTGCTCCGGGCTCGCGTTCGGCACGTGGATGTCGAGCTCGACCGCGAGGCCGAACCCGCCGTCGTCGTTCTTGCCGATCGAGACGCTCGCCGAGACGGCGGCGTCGGTCGTGTCGATCTTCAGCTCGCGTCCGGCGCCGTGCAGCGCGCCGAGGAAGCAGGCCGAGTACCCCGCCGCGAAGAGCTGCTCGGGGTTGGTGCCGTCCCCGGAGCCGCCGAGCTCCTGGGGCGGGCGGGTGTCGAGGTCGAGGCGGTCGTCCTCGGTGCGGACGTGGCCGTCGCGTCCTCCACCGGAGGCGTGGGCGATAGCGGTGTAGAGAGCTTCCATCCCCCCATCACACCACTCGGCGCCCGTGTGGAGGGTGAACGCCGGATGCACGTGTGCTCAGCGCCGCCCGTTCGCCGTCCGGGGACATCCGCTCCAGCAGGGCGTCAACCCCGTGACAGCTCCCGCCCCCGCGGTGTGGCCTGGAGGGGCACGACCGGCGAGCGCCGGTCAGAACGGAGCAAGCATGCGCGCACTCACGTGGCAGGGCATCGAGAAGGTCTCGGTCGAGACCGTTCCCGACCCCCGCATCCAGCAGCCCACGGACGCGATCGTCCGGATCACCTCGACCGCGATCTGCGGCTCGGACCTGCACCTCTACCGCCTCCTGGGCCCGTACCTCGACAAGGGCGACATCCTCGGCCACGAGCCGATGGGCGTCGTCGAGGAGGTGGGCGCCGGAGTGACCTCGCTGTCGGTCGGCGACCGCGTCGTCGTCCCCTTCAACATCGCCTGCGGCGAGTGCTTCATGTGCCGCCGCGGACTGCAGTCGCAGTGCGAGACGACGCAGGTCACCGAGTACCAGTCGGGCGCCGCGCTCTTCGGCTACACGAAGATGTACGGCCAGGTCCCGGGCGGCCAGGCGGAGTTCCTCCGCGTGCCGCTCGCCGACTACAACACCGTCAAGGTCGGCACCGACCTGCCCGACGACCGCTACCTCTTCCTCAGCGACATCGTGCCGACCGCCTGGCAGGGCGTCGACTACGCGCAGGTCCCGGAGGGAGGCACGCTGGCCGTCTACGGGCTCGGTCCGGTGGGTCAGTTCGCCGCCCGCATCGGGGTGCACAAGGGCTTCCGGGTGCTCGCGATCGACCCGGTCGCCGAGCGCCGCGCCATGGCGGCGCGCCACGGGGTCGAGGTGTTCGACCTCACGGACGACGTGGTCGCCGAGCTGCGCGACCTGACCGAGGGCCGCGGCCCCGACTCCGTCGTCGACGCGGTCGGCATGGAGGCGCACGGCTCGCCGGTCGGCTCGCTCGCGCAGTCGATGGCCGGGCTGCTGCCCGACCCGCTCGCGCGGAAGGCGATGGACACGGTCGGAGTGGACCGGCTCGCCGCGATCCAGGGCGGACTCGAGCTGGTGCGGCGCGGTGGGACCGTGTCACTGAGCGGCGTGTACGGCGGCGAGGCCGACCCGCTGCCGCTGAAGTCGATGTTCGACAAGCAGGTCACGCTCAAGATGGGCCAGTGCAACGTCAAGCGCTGGATCGACGAGCTGCTGCCGCTGGTCGAGGACCCGAGCGACCCGCTGGGCGTCATGGACCTCGTCACGCACCACGCGCCGCTCGAGGACGCCCCGGGTCTCTACGAGACGTTCCAGAAGAAGGAGGACGGCTGCATCAAGGTCGTGCTGCAGCCGTAGGGACTCCCCCTCCCGCGTTCGGAACGTCGGCCAGGAGCAGGGCTCAGCCACCATCGTGGCTGACGGGCACTCCCTGGCCGACGTTCTGCCCGACCGAGGCCTCCGTGCCCGTTGACGCACGAAGGCGGCGCCCCCGCGAGGGGAGCGCCGCCGACGTGAGCGACTGCCTACTTGAAGACGTCCTTGACGTCCTCGCCGACCTTCTTGGTCGATGCGGCGGTCTGGTCCTTCTGGCCTTCGGCCTTCAGGTCCCTGTCGTTGTTGTGGTCGCCGACGGCTTCCTTCGCCTTTCCGGCGATGTCCTGAGCGGCGTTCTTGATCTTGTCATCGAGCCCCATAGGTGGTGCCTCCTTCACTGATCGTTGAGCACGACGTTAGGCACCGAAGCTCTCGGCTACCTGAACAGGGGGAGGGGGTTGCGTCCCGCCAGTCGGAGGGCCAAGCTCCTCCCCCGCTCGCGTCACGTGGCCGGCGTCGCCGTCTCGGATGCCGGAGTGTCCGAGGGCGGATTCGTCGGCGTCTGCGTCGAGCCGTCGTCGGCGCTGGTGGGCACCGCGCTGCCCGACTGGTTCGGCGTCTGCGCGTCCCCGGTGCAGCCGGCGAGGAGTCCCAGCATCAGCGCGGAGGCGCCGAGCGCCCCGGCCATCCGTCGGGCGCTCACTTCTTGCTCACCGCGTCCTTCACGGCGCCGGTGACCTTCTCGACGATGTTCGGCTTCGGGTCGGTGCCGTAGAAGCGCGGGTCCGGCTGCGTGGCCGGCGGCATCGGCGCGCTGGTGGTCGGCCCGTCGTGATAGGTGAACTCGCCCTTGCCGTCGGGCGTGGGGCCCGAGGCCCAGGTGCCCTCCTTGGCGGCCTGCCCGTCCGAGAAGTTGAGGTACTGGTACGAGACCGAGCGCTCCTCGTTCGCGAGCGGGAAGTTCGAGGGCACCGGCAGGTCCTCCTTGCCCTCGGCGCGCAGCTCGGCCGCAGCCGCCATCCACTGGTTCTGGTGCATGGTGTCGCGGGCCAGGAGGAACGACATCAGGTCGCGCACGCCGTGGTCGTCGGTCATGTGGTACAGCCGCGCCACCTGCAGGCGGCCCTGCATCTCGGCGTTCGCGTTGGCGGTGAAGTCGGCGAGCAGGTTGCCGCTCGCGGTGATGTAGGAGCCCTGCCACGGGTTGCCCATGCTGTCGACCGGGCGGGCGCCGGCGCCGGCGACGATCGCGTGCTGGATGTCGGTGCCTCCGATGACCGCCGCGAGGACCGGGTCCTTCTTCATCGCGTCCTCGGACTGCTCGATCGGAGCCTTCTCGAGCAGCTGCGCGATCATCACGGCGATCATCTCGACGTGGCCGAACTCCTCCGCGCCGATGCCGAACAGGAGGTCGCGGTACTTGCCGGGCTCGTGCGAGTTCCACGCCTGGAAGCCGTACTGCATCGCCACGCTGATCTCGCCGTACTGGCCGCCGAGCACCTCCTGGAACCTCCTCGCGAAGACCGCGTCGGGCTTGGACGGCGACGACGTGAACTGCAATTCCTGCTTGTGGAAGAACATGCTGATGGTTCCCTTTCCTCACAGATACGGGCGGGTGCGACCCCGGTGTCCCTTCGACCGTAGGCAGCCCTGTTCGTGGGCCAGAAGGGGCTTGACGGGGCCGCGCGGCCGGACAGGACCGACACGTTCCACAGGCGTTTCACGGCCTCGCCGCAGTCTGTTCCGAGGCGGCGCGACCCCGACCCTCGAACCGCCGTCGTGCCGCGGGCGGGGGCGCGATGGTAGCCCCGTTCGAGCCTCGAGCGCTACGCCCTTCCCGCCGCTCCCGCCCCCTGCCCAGACTGGCCACTGCCGCACGAACCGGTCCCACCCGATCGGCGAGGGCGGCGCACCCACCATCCCCCGACTCGATCCTGGAAGGGACTGACGATGTCCACCATCGATCCCGATTCACCTCCGTTCGGCAACGGCGCAGCCAACTACGGCGCGACCGAGGCGAGCTACGACACCACGACGACCACCGGGACCACCTCCGGGAGCACCAGCGGCTCCGGAACCTCCGGGGCGGTCGACACCGCCAAGCAGGCCGCGGGCACCGCGAAGGAGCAGGCCGGCTCCGTCGCCGGCGACGCCAAGCAGGCTGCCGGAGACGTCCTCTCCACCGGCAAGGACGAGGCGGCCAACGTCGCCCACGAGGCGAAGGTCCAGGTCAAGGACCTGCTCGACCAGAGCCGCGGCCAGCTGACCGAGCAAGCGCACGCCCAGAAGGACAACGCCGCCAAGGGCGTCCGCGCCTTCGGTGACGACCTCACGTCGCTCGCCAACGGCGAGGGCGGGAGCAACGCCGCCACGAACCTCGTCTCGCAGCTCGCCGACCGCGCCCAGGGCGTCGCGTCCTGGCTCGAGGACCGCGAGCCCGCCGAGCTGCTCGAGGACGTCAAGTCCTTCGCGCGCCGCCGCCCGGGAGCCTTCATCCTGATCGCCGCGGCCACCGGGCTCGTCGGCGGGCGCCTCATCCGCGCTCTCACCTCCGAGGCCAAGGACGAGAAGGAGGCCGCCGCCTCCACGTCCGGCCCCGAGCTCGCAGCGCCGAGCGCGTCGACCCTCGACACGACCTACCCGGGCAGCACCTACACCGGCACCACCGGTGGCAGCTCGCTCGAGCGCGACCACCTGCCGACCGAGCCGATCGCCGACCCGCTCAGCGTGCCGCCGACCTCGACCGGCGGCACCTACTCGAGCGGTGACACCTTCCCGGGCGGAGGCCGGCTGTGAGCGATCCGACCGGAGCGCATCGCGCCGGGTTCGGTGAGCCGACCCCCGACGAACGCGCCGCCACCACGTCGCTGGGCGATCTGCTCGGCGAGGTCTCCCGCGATCTCTCCACCCTGATCCGTCAGGAGATGGCCCTCGCCAAGGCCGAGATCAAGGAATCCGCCGGCAAGGCAGGCAAGGGGCAGGCCTCCTCGGCGGCGCCGGGTACGCCGGCGCGATGGCCGTGCTGTTCCTCTCGATCGCCCTCTGGTGGGGCCTGGGCCACCTGATCGACAACGGCTGGTCCGCCGTCGTCGTCGCGGTGATCTGGGGCATCATCGCCGCGGTCCTCTACTCCATCGGGCGCAAGAGCCTGAAGCAGGTGGAGGGCGCTCCCGAGACGGTCGACTCCCTCAAGAAGATTCCCGAATCACTCAAGCCGAACGGGGCAGGACGATGACGTACGACGCAGCACAGAACAAGACCGCGGACGAGATCCGCGCCGACATCGAGCGCACCCGCGGAGAGCTGGGCACCGACGTGGACGCGCTGGCCGAGAAGGTCAGCCCCCACGCCATCGCGCAGCGCCAGACCGACAAGGTGAAGAACGCCGTCGGCTCGGTCCGCGACCGGGTCATGGGCAGCGTCCACGACGCGACCGACTCCGTGTCGGGCAGCGTCTCGGGCGCGGGCGACTCCGTCAAGGGCGCCGCCGGCTCGGTCAAGGGCAAGGCCGAGGGCAACCCGCTCGCGGTCGGGCTGATCGCGCTCGGCGCCGGCCTCCTCGTCGCCTCCCTCATCCCGGCGTCCAGCGCCGAGAAGCAGGCGGCCTCGAAGGTCAAGGAGTCGGCCCAGCCGGTCGTCGACAAGGTGACCGACGCCGCGAAGGAGGCCGCGAGCGAGCTCCAGGAGCCCGCCAAGCAGGCCTTCGCCTCCGTCAAGGAGACCGCGACCGACGCCGCCGCGAACGTCAAGGGCGCCGGCACCTCGGCGACCGAGGACGTGAAGGACTCGGCCCGCGAGGCCAAGCACGCGGTGCAGGAGAACGGACAGGCCTAGCCTCTCCCCTCACGCCGGAAGGGCGGCGGATCCTCGGATCCGCCGCCCTTCCGTGTTCCCTCAGCCCCGCAGCGGCGCTGATCCGGCTTTCGTGGTGCGGTCGCCGAGCCCGTCGAGCAGCTCGCGGAACGCGTCCTCGGCCGAGCGCGTCGGCTCCCAGCCGAGCACCTCGCGCGCCCGGTCCGTCGACATCACCGGCACGTTGGTCGCGATGTCGATCCATCCGGCGTCCGTCCGCTGGATGCGCAGGTGCCAGGTGGCGGTGACGAGCGAGCGGATCAGGCCGGTCGGCGCCGGGATCCACCGCGCGCCGACGAGGTCCGCGATCCGCTTCGGCGTGAGCACCGGCTCCGCCGCGATGTTGAACGCCCCGCCTGCCCGCCGGTCGATCGCCCGCCAGAAGGCGTCGGCGACGTCGTCCGCGTGCACGGCCTGGAAGATCATCGTGCGCGGCAGCGGCAGCACCGGCGGCCGGATCGCTCCGAGCCACCGCGTCGGGTAGCGGGGTCCCGCGAAGAGACCGGCGATCTCGGTGGCCGCGGCCTTCTGGAACACGATCCCCGGCCGCAGCCGCGTGACGACGATCTCCGGATGCTCCGCCTCGAACACGTCGAGCGCGCGCTCGTTCGCCGCTTTGTGCATGCTGTACGTCGACGTGTGCAGCCCGCCGGTGGGCCAGCTCTCGTCGACCCGCTCCGACTTGGGCGCCGCGCTGTAGGCGCCGACCGAGGAGGCGACCAGCACCTGGCCCACCCCGCTGTCGGCCGCCGCCTCGAGCACCTTCGCGGTCCCTCCCACGTCGACGAGCCGCTGGAACGCCGGGTCGTGGCTGGGCTGGATCGCCCAGGCGAGGTGCACCACCGCGTCGACGCCCGCGAACGCCTCGCGCAGCTGCCGCGGCGCCGCGCTCGACGCCACGTCGATCTCCTTCCACGTCGCTCCCCGGTACTCGGAGGAGTCGGGCCGGGGCGCCCGGCGCGCGATGCCGACGACCTCCACCGACTCCTCCCGCTCGAGCCGCCGCAGCAGTGCCGTGCCCAGATTGCCCGTCGCTCCGACGATCGCGATCCGCATGTCGATGTCCTCCCCGGTCGGCAGGCGCCGCCGTGGTTCGAGGCTAGGCAGTGGTGCTGGAGGGACGCGGCGGCTTGACAGGGGGTGCTCGTGGACCTGGCTCTGTGACGGTGCAGCCGTCCCGCGCCGCTCACCGGTCGATGCTCGGCCCGGAGCGCCAGGTCGGAGTGCCGCTCCGGCCGGTCGCGGGGCGGAGGCGTGCGCGCTCGCGCCGCGCACGCCTCCGTCGATCAGCTCGGCTTGACCGCCGCGCTCGTCTTGACGAGGGTCGTGTAGCCGACCTTCGTGCCGGTGACCTTGACGGTGATCGACGCGGCCTTGTCGGCGGTGACGAGCTTGTAGGTCGCCGCCGTCGCTCCGGTGATCGCGGTCGTGCCGCGGTACCACTGGTAGCTCAGGGTGACGGGTGACGGCGTCCACGCGCCCGGGGCTGCGGTGAGGGTGTATCCGACCCGCGCGGTGCCCGAGATCGTCGGGGTCGCGCCGGTCAGCGTGCCCTTCGCGACCGTCGCCGTGGCGGCGCTCGTCTTCGTCGCCGGCGCGAAGCCGGGCTTGGTCGAGGTGACCGAGACGGTGATCGTGGCGCCCGCGTCGGTTCCCTTGAGGACGTAGGTCTTCGAGGTGGCGCCGGTGATGTACGTGCCGCCGTTCTTCTTCCACTGGTACGTGAGCGTGGTCCCCGCGTCCCAGGTGCCGGGATTCGCGGTGAGGGTCGCGCCGACGGTCTTGGTGCCGGTGATGGTCGGGGTGGGCATGAGGGTCTGCAGCGCGGCCTTGACCGTGGTCGCGGTGCTGGTCTTCGTCAGGGCGGAGTAGCCGGTCTTGGTCCCGGTGACGCTCACCGTGATCGCGGCGCCCGCATCGGCGGCGACGAGCGTGTAGGTGGACGCAGTGGCTCCGCTGATCGCGACTCCAGCGCGCTTCCACTGGTACGCGAGGGTCACCGGCGCGGGAGCCCAGGTTCCGGGAACAGCGGTCAGCTTCTGCCCCACGGTCGCCGTGCCGGTGATCGTCGGGATGGGCCCGGTGAGCACGGCGCCGTTCGTGACGGCCGCGGTCGTGGCGCTCGTCTTCGTGGCGGGCGAGAACCCGGGCTTGGTGCCGGTGACGGACACGGTGAGCGTCGCCCCGGCGTCGGCCGCCTTCAGGACGTAGGTCTTCGCGGTGGCTCCCGAGAGGTAGACCCCGCCGTTCTTCTTCCACTGATACGTGAGCACGGTGCCCGCATCCCAGGTGCCCGGGTTGGCCGTGAGGGTCGAGCCGACGATGGTCGAGCCCGAGATCGTCGGAGTGGGCATCAGCGTCATCAGCGGCAGGCCGACCTGCACCGCGGCACTGGTCCGGGTGGCCGTCGTGTAGCCCTGCTTCGTTCCCGTCACGCTGACGGTGAGCGCGGTGCCGGAGTCGGCCGACGCGACGACGTAGGTGCTCCTGGTGGCACCGGTGATCGCGGTGCCGTTGCGCTTCCACTGGTACGAGAGGGTGACCGGCGCCGGGCCCCAGTTGCCCGGGTTCGCCGTCAGGGTGCCGCCGACCGAGGAGGAACCGGTGACGGTCGGCACGGAGTTGGTGAGCGAGCCGAGGGTGACGGCGACGGCGGCGCTGGTGCGTGTCGCCTCCGCGTAGCCGGCCTTCGTGCCGGTGACCTCGACGCTCAAGGTGCCGCTGGAGTAGTCGGGGACGACGTACTGCGAGCCGGTCGCACCCTCGATCGGGTAGCCGTTGTTCAGCCACTGGTAGCTCAGCGCGACGGGCTGAGGGCCCCAGGCGCCGGGCACGGCGGTCAGAGTGTCACCGACAGCACCGGAGCCGGTGATGGTCGGAGTCGGAGAGGTGAGGGTGCCGACGTTCGTCAGCTCCAGAACGAACTCACCCTTGTTGAAGTCGAAGTTCGAGACCTGCAGGAAGTAGGTCTTGCCCGCCTGGACGGCGAAGCTCGCGTGAGCTCGGTCGAAGGAGTAGTCGTACTCGCCCGTGCTGCCCGTCTCCGTGTACTGGAACGGGCACTCGAGCATTGCGCCCGGAGTGACTCCATCGGAGTCGTAGACCCCGAGGTTCACGGGCGAGAAGCTGTCTCCGAGGTCCGCCTCGACGCTTCCGTTGGAGGTCGCGCGGTACTTGTACCAGACGGAGCCCATGAAGGGGTTGTAGTCGCACCCCGCGTACGGCTCGTACCAGTTGTTGTCGACCTTCGCGGTCGAGCCCTGGATCGTGGCCGGCAGCGTCGAGACGACGGATGCCGTCGAATAGGTCGTGTTCGGGACCGCGGCACTGGCGGTCAGGAAGAACTCGGCGAATCCTGCCGGCTCCTCGGACGAGTAGTACTCGGAGCTGACCTGGAAGAAGTAGGTCTTGCCGGCTTCCGCCTGCACGTGGTTCTCATGGCGGAATCCGACCTCCGTGCAGCTGATCCGGGTGGCGTCCGTCGTCGGCCCGTCGGCGAAGGCGCTGACGATCGACGGTCCGCCCGGCGAGGACCCTCCGAAGGTCAGCGTCTGCCTCTTCGTGGAGACGTACTTGAACCAGATCGAGCCGTTGCCGCTCTCGAAGAACTCCGAGTAGTCCGGATCGGTCGTCCGACACGTCGAGTCCTCACCCTCGGACAGGGTCGCGCCTTCGTACTGCGCGTTGGAGGTCGAGAACGGCAGGCTCGCGACGACCGTCGCGTTCTCGCGCAGGTCGTTCGCAGGAGGCGCGACTGCGGCGAGCGCCTGGGGAGCGGCGGCCTCCGGCGCGGCGAGGCGCGCGGCAGGCTCCTCGGTGTGCCATGCACCCGCGACCGCGGTCGGCGGCTCGGCGGCCGCCGCGACGGCGGCCGGAGCCACGAGGACGCCGAAGCCGACCGCGAGGGCGGTGGCGAGGGCGAGGACCCGCGAGCGGGCAGGACGGAACGAGGGCATGTCGGGACTCCAGGGCGTGCGATCGGGTGGTGGTGCTGCGCCTGCAGAGTCCGAGTGCGTCGAGACCGCGTCCATCGGGGGAGGCGTCTCATCTTGGTGGATTCACAGGCAGCCCGAGGGACCCGTTCGGGGGGTCCGGTGCACAGCCGACCCGCCTCGAGCCCGCCGCGGCGGGGTTGTCTCGGATCCGAGGGAGATCATCGACCGTTCCCGCTCGCGTCCGCGGTGAGCGGAACCACCTACCACCGCGGCTCCGGAGCGAGCGCTGCGCCCCGCCGCTCCCTACCCCAGCCCACCGCCCCCGCGCATCCCCCCGCGCCGCAGCCACCGGCTGCCTAGCCTGGAGCAATGCCCCGCCGCGTCTCCGCCGTCCATCACGAGGTCGACGGCGTGCAGCTGCGCTCGTACGCCGTCGGCTCGCTCGACGCGCCGCACACCTTCGTGCTCCTCCACGGCATCGGGATGTCCCACCGCACGTTCTCGCGCCTGGTCGCCCCGCTGCGGCGGCACGGCCGCGTGGTCGCCGTCGACCTCGCGGGCTTCGGAGCCAACCGCTCGCCGCGGCGCCGCGTCGGCATCGCCGACCACGCCCGGTTCGTCGCACGGGTGCTGGAGGATCGCGGCGTCACGCGCGCGATCGCCGTCGGGCACTCCATGGGCACCCAGGTCGCCGTCGAGCTCGCCGCCCTCTCCCCCGACCTCGTCGAGGGCGTGGTGCTGATCGGTCCCGTCGTCGATCCGGAACGGCCCGGAGCAGTCCGGCAGGGCCTCGCGCTCGCCCGCGACTGCCTCGGCGAGCCGATCGGAGTGGACGCGCTGGTCCTCGGCGACTACCTGCGCGGAGGCATCGGCTGGTACCTCCGCCAACTCCCCGAGATGCTGCACCACCCGATCGTCGCCCGGGCCGCGGTGCTCGCTCAGCCCGTCCTGATCGTCCGCGGCCACGACGACCCGATCGGCACGCGCGACTGGTGCGCACGGCTCGCCGCCGCCTGCTCCGACGCCCGCGTGCTCGAGCTCGGCCGCTCCCGCCACGTGGTCCCGCGCACGGAGCCCGAGGAGCTCGCCCGCGAGCTCGGGCGCTTCGCCGCCTCGATCGGCACGTCCCCCGCGACCGCCGCCGAGACCTCCGTCGAGCCGCCCGCCGGCACCGCCGTCGTCGAGGTCGCCCGGTGAACCGGATCGTCCGCGACGGCCTCTGGTGGATCCAGGACTACGCCTACGCCGTCGCCTGGCAGGTGCGCGGCTTCGTCTCGCGACGCGCCCCCGACGACTACCTCGACGGCGATCGCCGACCCGTGCTCGTGCTGCCCGGGATCTGGGAGACGTGGTCCTTCCTCCGCCCGATCATCGATCCGCTGCACCGGCGCGGTCACCCGCTGCACGTGCTCGACGACCTCGGCCGGAACGGCCGGCCCGTGGCGCGCACCGCGGAGGACGTCGCCGCCTACCTCGAGCGGCACGACCTCCGCGACGTCGTCATCGTCGCCCACAGCAAGGGCGGCCTGATCGGCAAGTACGTCATGACCGAGCTCGACCCCGACGGCCGCGTCGACCGCATGGTCGCCGTGTCGACCCCGTTCGGCGGCTCGCGTTACGCGCCCTACCTCGTACTGAAGAGCCTCCGCTCGTTCTCGCCCCGCGATGCGACGACCCTCCTGCTCGCGAGCCGGGCCGGGGCGAACGCCCGCATCACCTCGGTCTTCGGCGTCTTCGACCCGCACATCCCCGAGGGCAGCATGCTCGAGGGCGCGGTCAACGTGCGGATCGAGACCGGTGGCCACTTCCGGATCCTCGGGAACACCGAGACCCTCGCGGCCGTGATCACCGCGGTGTCGGCGGACTGAGCTCAGCCCTCGTCGGCGGCGGGGTGATGACGACGGCGTCGGCCGGGCAGTCGATCTCGACCGCGGCGAAATCGCCCTCGACGGCACCCGTCGACGCGAAGGGGACCTGGAAGCAGAAGGCCTCGGGCACGTCGTCGGCCTCGGGGTACTCGGACGCGTCGACCGGCGTGCGGAACGACAGCGAGCCGAACGGCTCCTCCGCGCTCGGCGCGTCGTACGACTCGATGCCGATCAGCTCGACCCCTTCGACGGGTGCGGCATCGGCCGCGCGGGCGAAGTCGAACGCGTCGTCCTGCGGGCCGGTGAGCGCGGCGGTCAGGGTGCGCAACCGCTCGCGGGCGTCGTCGCGGGCACCGAGCAGCGAGGCGCTGTCGGTCCGCTCCGGAACGGCGGGAGCGGGGTCCGTGCAGCCGGCGAGCGCGAGGGCGCCGAGGAGGGTCGCCGCCGCCAGTGCCGTCCGCATCCGAGTCACGAGAACGACCCTAGGGCCTGGTGGGCGGGCGCCTGTAGCGCGCGCTCCGACCCGCCCGCAACTCCCTTCCGGGCGTGGGCCGGGAAGCGGAGGGTGGAGTCATGGCCCCCGCGAGAACGACCGGACCGACCGAGCTCCTCCTGGTGCGTCACGGCGAGAGCGTCGCCAACGTCGCAGCGAGCGCAGCCGAGGCGCAGGGGGCGCTCGAGATCGCCGTCGACCGCCGCGACGCCGACGTCGAGCTCTCGGACGCCGGGCAGGAGCAGGCGCACGCCCTCGGACGCTGGCTGGCCGGCGAGGCTGCACCCGCCTCCGCCTGGAGCTCGCCCTTCGTCCGCGCGTCCTCGACGGCGAGGATCGCCCTGGCCGAGGCCGGGCTCGATCTGCCGCTCGGAGTCGACGAGCGGCTCCGCGACCGCGACCTCGGCATCGCCGACCGGCTCACCTCCGCAGGGTTCCGCGAGCGCTTCCCCGAGGAGGCGCAGCGCCGCGAGTGGCACGGCAAGTTCTACTACCGACCGCCGGGGGGCGAGTCCTGGACCGATCTCGCCCTGCGGATGCGGTCGTTCCTCGACCACCTCGACGCCGCCGCGCCCACCGGTCCCGCCGTGCTGTTCTGCCACGACGCCGTGGTGCTCATCACCCGCTACGTCTGCGAGGGCCTGTCCGAGCGCGAGCTCCTCGACATCGGCGCCTCCACCCCGGTCGCCAACGCGTCGGTGACGCGGCTCCTGCGCGGCGACGACGGCTGGAGCGTCGAGCGCTTCTCGAGCACCGAGCACCTGGAGCGCACGGGCGCGCCCGTCACCCGGCACGACGACCGCGACGAGGGAGAGGGAGACCCGCATGACTGAGACCATCGACCGTGCCCTGCTGGAGCAGCGCTGGCCGCTGCCCGAGCCGTCCGGATCCAAGCACGCCCGCGGCGACGTCGTCATCGTCGGCGGTGCCCGCAAGACCCCCGGAGCCGCTCTGCTCGCGGGCATCGCGGCGCTGCGGGTCGGCGCCGGCCGCATCACGTTGTGCGTCGCCGAGTCCGTCGCCTCCGCCACGGCGGTCGCGCTGCCCGAGTGCGGCGTCGTCCCGCTGCAGGAGTCGCGCACCGGATCCATCACCGGCCGCGGACTCGAGGCGCTCGAGGGCGAGCTGGCCTCGGCCGACGTGGCCCTCGTCGGCCCGGGACTGGACGACCCGAAGGCGACCGCCGCGACCCTCCGGGCGCTCGCACCGCTGCTGCGCGACGTGCCCGCCGTGCACCTGGACGCGTTCCCGCTCGGCGTGCTGCCGGGTCAGAAGCGCGTCGCCCGCTCTCTCGCCGGACGCCTGCTGATCACTCCGAACACCGCGGAGGCCGAGCGGCTGCTGGGCGCCGAGATCGAGGACGTCGAGACCGCCGCCAGGGCGATCGCCCGCCGCTACGAGGCGGTCGTGAGCCTCTTCAACGTCGTCGCGGATCCGGACGGCGTGCTCGTGCGCGCCGAGGGCGAGCACCCGGGGCTGGCGACGGCCGGCAGCGGCGACGTGCTCGCCGGTGCGACGGCGGGCCTCCGAGCGCGCGGCATCGACGGAGCGGGCGCGGCGGCGTGGGGCGTGCACCTGCACACGGAGGCGGACACCCGCCTCGCGGAGCGCATCGGCCCCGCCGGCTACCTCGCGAGCGAGATCCCCGCCGAGTTCCCGGCGCTGCTGCGCAGCTGACCCCTGCGGGTCGAGCAGCCACGCGGGGGCGTGTCGAGACCCACGACTCCCGGAGGACGTGGATCTCGATACGGCCGCTGCGCGGCCTACCCGATCAGCAGAAGATGCGCTGCTCGCCGAGCGCTCAGAGCGCGACGTCGGCGACCGAGAACGCGACTCCGGGAGTGATGAGGATCGACGTCTGCCGCGGCTCCCCCTCGCCCTGGTTCACGACGAGCCAGCGCGAGGCCTCGCCGTCGAGCGCGCGCTCGACGTCGGCCTGCACCGCCTCGGCGGTCGTGTCCGACAGGCTGTACGGCGATCCGCCGTAGGTGATCTCGACGCGCTTCACAGGATGGGCTCCTCGCTCGGCCGACCGGCTCCTCTCGGCTCCTCGCTGATGCGCAGACCGTGTGCGGTGTGCGAATCGGCCAGGAGCTGGCGGATCCATTCGGGATTGATCGAGGGCGCGCGGCCCCCGTGGTACTTGAACCGCAGCGGGATCGCGGGGTGCACCCAGATCGAGGTGCGTCCGTCGCCGACCGCCTGCGAGTCCTTCCACGAGAAGTAGAAGGACTCGTTGCGTGCGAGCTTGGACCCGATGACGATCTGCAGGTGCGCCAGCAGGCGGTCGTCGAAGTCGGCCTCCAGGGTGGAGTCGTAGATCAATCGGCCCATCAGGGCACTCTCCGTTCAGCCTGCGGTGCTCGGTGGGGGCCGGGTGACGCCGGGGCAGCGCTCCCGCTCCGGTACCCGCGGCAGGAGCCGATCCTACCGAGAGCACCTCGCGCGGCCATGTCAGCGGCCCTCGTCGTCGTACTCGGGCAGGTCCAGGTCGGGGAGCCGCACGATCTCGTCGTCGGCCTCGGCGACCGGATGCGACACCCCGAGTCGACCGGCCTCGCGGTCCATCCGCTCGACGAGCGCGTCGTCGACGATCTCCTCGGCGTCGCTCTCCTCGGGCTCGCTGAGGAGCTGGCTGGCGGGGCCGATGAGCAGATCGGCGCTGCCGATCCCACCGTCCTCGAGACGCACGGGGATCCGGACCGCCGCGGATCCCCTCCGCTGCGCGAGCGCCTCGGCGTAGTGCACCAGCGAGCGGGCGATGGCGCTGCCGGTCAGCACCGAGCTGCCCGCGTAGTGAATCCGTTCCATCCCTCTTTCCTACTCCTCTCCTCCGACAGCGGTCACCGGTTGCGGGAGCGGCGCTGCGGTTGCTAGCGCAGGGCGGTGAGCCGGCGTTCCAGTCCCTCGCGAACCGCCGGCCACTCCTCGCGCAGGATCGAGTGCACCGCCGTGTCGCGCCACGATCCGTCGGCCCTGCGCTGGTCGTGCCGCAGCACCCCCTCGAACGTCGCGCCCAGCCGCAGGATCGCCGCCCGCGATCGGGCGTTGGCCGCGTCGGCCTGCAGCTTCACGCGCGAATAGCCGCTGTCGAAGGCGAGCCCGAGCAGCAGGCGCTTCGTCTCGGGATTCACCGCGGTGCCCCACACCTCGGGGGCGTACGCGGTCCAGCCCAGGTGCGCGGCCTCGCGCGTCTCGTCGAAGTCGGCGAGCGCCGTCGCTCCGACCACGCGCCCGTCGACCAGCACGGCGTACGGCAGACCCGTCCCCCAGGGGTAGTAGCGGAGGAGGAACGCCCGGAACGCGACCGGGTCGGGGTCCAGGCCGGCGGCCCCTCCTCCGTAGCCGCCCGCGAAGACCTCGGGCCGCGCGATCGCGTCGCGCAGTCCGTCGAGGTGCTCGTCGGCGAGCGGCTCGAGGACCACGGTCCTTCCGAGGAGGCGCACAGGGCTCGGCCGGCGGGGGGAGGCGGGGGCGGAGTCGGTCACCCGGCCATTCTGGGGTCGCCACCGCCGCCGCGGGTGGTCCAGACCGCGTGCCAGCATGGGGTCCATGGCCGACTCCGCGCTGTTCGAGACCTCCGTCGCCGCCTTCGTCCGCCTGCTCTCGCGGATCGGCGACGATGAGTGGGCGCTCCCCGGACTCGGCGACTGGGACGTCCGCGGGCTCGCCGGGCATACGTCGCGCGCGATCCTCACCGTCGAGACGTACCTCGGCGCCGAGGAGCCCGCCGAAGCGACGGTGCCCGACGCGCTCGCCTACTACGCAGCACTCGCCGGGAACGTCGGCGACCCGGCGGCCGTCGCACGACGAGGAGTGGAGGCGGGAACGGCGCTGGGCGACCGTCCCGAGGAGACCGCTCGCGACGCGCTGCGGCGCGCGACCGCTCTGCTCGCGGAACAGCGGCCCGGTCGCCTGGTCGCGATCGGCCCGCACGCGATCGCCCTCGACGAGTACCTCCGCACGCGCGTGCTCGAGCTGGTCGTGCACACGATCGACCTGTCGCGGGCGACCGGCGTGCCGCACGAGCTGCCCGCTCCCGCCGTCGAGGCGAGCTGTGCGCTGACCGGGTCCCTCGCGGCACGCGGCGGTCGGGCGGAGGAGTTCCTGATGGCGGTCAGCGGGCGCGAGCGGCTGGCGGCCGGGTTCTCGGTGGTGTGACTCCGGCTCCATCGGTCCGTGCACGACGGAGGGCCGCCGCTCCGGATCCCTCCGGGGCGACGGCCCTCCTGCAGACCTCGCGTGCCGCTCAGGCCACGGCGAGCGCCGCGACCGGCGAGACGGTCGTCGCGCGTCGGGCGGGCAGCACCGCCGAGACCACCGTGATCAGCACACCGACGACGACCACCGAGACGAGGATCCCCACCGGGATCGTCGGCGGCACGAGGCCGATGCCCTTCATCGAACCGAAGATCGCGATCGCCCCGCTCCATCCGTAGACCACGCCGAGGACCAGGCCCAGCAGGGCCGCGGCGATCACCATCTGCGCCGCTTCGACGACGACCATCCAGCGCACCTGCGAACCCGTGAATCCGAGTGCCCGGAGCAGCCCCAGCTCGCGGCGTCGCTGGAGCACGCTGAGCGAGAGCGTGTTGACCATGCCGACGGCGGCGAGGAGCACCGAGAAGCCGAGCAGGACGCTCATGATCGCGGTGCTGACCGAGACGAACTGGTCGAGCGCCTCGAAGACCTCGGGGCTCATGTCCTCGGACATCCGCATGATGGTGGCGAAGGTCGCCGCGGCGACCGCGAACATCGTGACGAGCGTCACTCCGATCACGAGGCCGATGACGGCCCGCGCGCTGCGGGCGGGGTTCCTGATCGCATTGGCGGAGGCGAGGCGCGCGACCGGTCCGGCGCCGAAGGCCCGACCGACCAGCGACGTCAGCGGAGGCAGCAGCACCGGCGCGCCGAGGATGATGCCGGAGAACGAGACCATGCCGCCGACCAGGCCGATCAGCACCCCGAACGGACTCAGCAGCCCGACCACGACGCCCGCGCCCAGCAGGAGGAATCCGAGCACGACGAACGCGATCGCCAGGGCGTTGCGGCCTCGGCGGCCCCTCAGCTCGTCGTAGCGCGGCTCGGCGGAGGAGCCCGCAGCCTCGGACGGCGAGACCGAGAGCACGCGGCGCGATCCGGCCCAGGAGGCGATGACGGTCGACGCGATGACGGCCACCGCCGGCAGCAGCAGTCCCGGCGAGACGAGCGGGAGCTCGATTCGGGTGAACGTCCCCGTGGCGAACGCGAGCTCGGCACCGGCCGCGACGAGCACGACCGCGGCGACGAGGCCGATCACCGCGCCGAGCAGGCCCTGCATCAGGCCGTTGCGCACGACCTCGGCGCGCAGCGAGCGACCGGAGGCTCCCAGCAGGCGCAGGAGCGAGATCTCGCGGGTGCGGCCCGCGATCACCGTGGAGACCGCGTTCGAGGTGACGATGCCGCCCACGAACACGGCGATGCCGAAGAACACGACGCCGACCACTCCGAGCGTCGTCGCGGCCTGCTCGATGCCGTCCAGGCCGGCGGCCTCGAACGCGGCGACCATGTCGGCGACGACCATGACGAGCACTCCGCCGAATGCGGCGGACAGGGCGGCGACCGTGACGATCGCGCCTCCGCCCTGCTTCGAGCCCGTGCGCACGCCGCTCACGCCGCGGTCTCCATCTCGAGCATCGTGCGCGAGACCTCTTCCGCGGTCATGCCGCGGCGGTCGTCGACGACCGCCCCGTCGCGGAGGAAGACGATGCGGTCGGCGTAGGCGGCCGCGATCGGGTCGTGGGTGACCATCGCGATCGACTGGCCGTACTCGCGGGTGGAGGCGCGCAGCAGGGTGAGGACCTCGCGGCCGGTGCGGGAGTCGAGGTTGCCGGTGGGCTCGTCGGCGAAGATCAGCTGGGGCCGGGTGGCGAGCGCGCGGGCGATGGCGACGCGCTGCTGCTGGCCGCCCGACAGCTCGTAGGGCCGGTGCGTGAGGCGGTCGCGCAGCCCGAGCGACTCGATGAGGCTCGCGATCCACGCCTCCTCGTCGGCGGTGACGCGGCGTCCGTCGAGCTCGAAGGGCAGACGGATGTTGCCGCGCACGTCGAGCGTGGGGATGAGGTTGAACGCCTGGAAGACGAAGCCGACCTGGCGGCGGCGCAGCAGCGTGAGCTCGGCGTCGCCGAGGCCGCTGATCTCGGTGTCGCCGAGGAACACACGGCCGTCGGTGGCCGTGTCGAGACCGGCGAGGACGTGCATGAGGGTGGACTTGCCGGATCCGCTCGGTCCCATGACGGCGGTGAACTCGCCGCGCTGGATCGAGAGGGTGACGCCGTCGAGGGCGACGACGGGGGGCGTGCTGCCGTACAGCTTGCGCACGTTCTCGACGCGCGCCACAACGGTGGAGGTCTGGTTCTGCATGTCCTCGACGCTACGGAGCGGGTCCCGTCGCGGGCGTCGCCCCGGGGTGGTCGGGAGGTCATCCCTGCGGGGGACGGGGAATGGTCCTCTGTGCTCCCGGGCGGATCAGCGGGGGCTCAGCCCCGCGCGCCGGAGGGCGAGCGCGGCGAGCGCCTGCGTCGCGGCGGGGTCGCCGGTGCGCCAGCCGGGGACGGCGTCGGGGTGGGCCGCGAGGATCTCGCGCGGGGTCGCCTCCGTCAGCGCGCGCAGCGCCAGGAGCTCGCCGCCCGCCGGGGTGGCGCCGAGGGCTCGGAGCTCGGCGGCGCGCCGGGCGAAGCGCAGGCGCGGGCGCAGCCAGAGCACCGCCAGGAGCAGGAGGGGCAGTCCACCGACCGCGAGGCCCGCCACGATCGCGAGGGCTCCCGCGAGCTGCTGCTGATCGCGTCCTGCGGCGGCCAGCACGGAGGCGGCTCCGCTCGCCTCGTCGAAGGGCGCGCGCACGGCGTCGCCGAGCAGCGGGATGCCGCCGAGCGTGGATCCGGCGTCGGTCATCGTCGAGCCGAAGCCGCTGCCCGCGCTCTCCGAGGCGGCGGCCGATCTCGGCGAGCCCGGCGATCAGGCTGCCGACGGCGATGCCGGCGGCGATCGCGACGGCGGCGACGGCGATCGCCAGGGCGTCGGCCGTGATCTGCCGGGCGCGCACGGCGGGGAGGTCGGCGTAGATCTGCATCCGCCGATCATGCCCCGCCCGGGTCCACTCGTGTTCACAACGAAGGAAGAACTGGTCTGCCGGGCCTGCGAACCCCGCCGCCCCGCCGCCGCCTGCAGATCCTTCCTTCGTTGTGAACGCGACCCGAGCGCCGGCACTCCTCCCCAGCCCTCCCACCCAGGAGATCCGCGCCGAGGGACCAGGCCGTGCACTCCTGGTCCGGCTCTCCTCCGCGACACTCCGCCCATGGACATCGAAGCGGTACTGCTCCGCCACGGCGGCACCGCCAGTCGGGCGGCACTGGTCGAATCGGGGATGAGCACCCGCCGTCTCGCCGCCGCCGTCGCCGACGGCGCGCTCGTGCGGGGCCGCCGGGGGCAGTACGCCTCTCCTCGGCTGCCTCCGGAGGTGCTCACGGCCTTCCGGATCGGGGGCAGGCTCGGCGCGACCGATGCGGCGCGGTCCCACGGGCTGTGGGTCCTGCGATCACCGCAGCTCCACGTGCACGTCGTGCCGAACGCTGCCCGGATCGGCGCACCCCGAGGTGTCCGGCTCCACTGGGATCCCGCGTGGCCCGACGACGAGCCCCTGCGCGTCTCTCCCCCGCACTCGCTACTGCAGCTCGGACGTTCCGTGGGAGTCGAGGACATGCTGGTCGCCGTCGAGTCGGCGAGGGAGCAGCGTCTCGTCTCCCGCGACGATCTCGTCGAGCTGCGACGGCTCTGCCCGGTCCGACTCCACGAGGTGCTCGACTTCTGCCGCGACGACGCCCAGAGCGGTCTCGAGTCCCTCGCGCGCTGGCGGCTCCATCTGCTCGGTATCACCGCCGTCGCACAGGCGTGGATCCCCGGCGTCGGACGGGTCGACCTCCTGATCGGCCGCAGCCTCATCGTCGAGCTCGACGGCCGGTCGACGCACGACTTCGAGAACGACCGCCGCCGTGACACGGCCGCCGCGGTCGACGGCTACGTCACCCTCCGCTTCTCCGCAGCGCAGGTGCTGACGCGGTGGCCGGAGGTCGAGCGTGCGATCGTGACCGCGATCTCACGCGGCCTGCACCGCCTCTGACCCGGTCAGTCGAGGAGGTCGTGCAGGACGACGACCTGCTCGCGCTCCGGGCCGACTCCGATGGCCGAGAAACGCGCGCCGCTCATCGCCTCGAGCGCGCGGACGTAGTCCTGCGCGGCCTGCGGGAGATCGGCGAACGTGCGGCAGCCGGTGATGTCCTCCTGCCAGCCGGGGAACTCCTCGTAGATCGGCTTCGCGTGGTGGAAGTCGCTCTGCGAGACCGGGACCTCGTCGTGGCGCACGCCGTCGACGTCGTACGCGACGCAGACGGGGATCGTCTCGAGGCCCGAGAGCACGTCGAGCTTGGTGAGGACGAAGTCGGTGACGCCGTTGATCCGGGCGGAGTAGCGGGCGATCGGGGCGTCGTACCAGCCGCAGCGGCGCGGGCGGCCGGTCGTGGTGCCGAACTCGAAGCCCTGCTTGCGGAGGTACTCGCCCCACTCGTCGAAGAGCTCGGTCGGGAAGGGGCCCGCACCGACGCGGGTCGTGTACGCCTTGATGACCGCGATGACGCGTTCGATGCGGTTGGGGGCGACTCCGGAGCCGGTGGCCGCTCCTCCGGAGGTCGCGTTCGAGGACGTGACGAACGGGTAGGTGCCGTGGTCGACGTCGAGCATGGTGGCCTGACCCGCCTCGAACAGCACGGTCTTGCCGGCGTCGAGCGCCTGGGCGAGCACGAGCGAGGTGTCGGCGACCATGGGGCGCAGGCGCTCGGTGTACTGCAGCAGGTCCTCCATGACCTGCTCGACCAGGATCGCGCGGCGGTTGTAGACCTTCACCAGCAGGTGGTTCTTCTGGTCGAGGGCGCCCTCGACCTTCTGGCGCAGGATGTTCTCGTCGAAGAGGTCCTGGATCCGGATGCCGACGCGGTTGATCTTGTCGGCGTAGGCGGGGCCGATGCCGCGGCCCGTGGTGCCGATCTGGCGCTTGCCGAGGAACCGCTCCGTCACCTTGTCGAGGGTGCGGTGGTAGCTCGTGATGACGTGCGCGTTGGCGCTGACGAGCAGCTTCGAGACGTCGACGCCGCGGGCGCTCAGCGCCTCGAGCTCGTGGAAGAGCACCTCGATGTCGACGACGACGCCGTTCGCGATGACGGGGACGACGCCCGGCGTCAGGATGCCCGAGGGGAGCAGGTGCAGCGCGTACTTCTCGTCGCCCACGACGACGGTGTGGCCGGCGTTGTTGCCGCCGTTGAACTTGACGACGTAGTCGACGCGGCTGCCGAGGAGGTCGGTGGCGCGTCCCTTGCCCTCGTCGCCCCACTGGGCGCCGGTGATGACGATTGCTGGCATGGCGTGTCCTTCTCGACGGGGAGGTGGGCGCCCGGCCCGTTTCGGGTCCACCGGGCCTCGGCGGGCCGGCCCGGCATCGAGATGCCGCTTCTGCGCGACCAGCCGCTCGATTCTAGCGGAGCGGCTCCGGCACCGCTCCGGGGACCGCGGGCCGACCGCATTGCCGAGCAATGCTCTCGAACACGTAATGACGCGTTCACACATCCGGCCTAGGTTCGAAGACGTTCACTCTCCACCCATCACGCGAACAGGACACCGATGCGCCGATACCGCGCTGCCAGCCTCCTCGTCGTCGCCGCCCTCGGAGCGGCCACCGTCGCCCCCTCGGCGACCGCGGCCACCACCGACGACGGCCTCGAGCTCACGCTCGTGTCGACGACCGACACCCACGGCCACGTCTACAACTGGGACTACTTCGCGAACGCGCCGTACGAGGGCGAGGACACCCTCGGACTCACGCGCGTCGCGACCGAGGTCGACCGCCTCCGCGCCGAGAAGGGCGACGAGTCCGTCCTGGTCTTCGACAACGGCGACGCGATCCAGGGCACTCCCCTCACCTACTACTACGGACTCGGCGACGGAGCCGCGGGCGTCCTCGCGGACGAGACGACGCATCCGATGGCCGCCGCCTTCAACACGATCGGCTACGACGCCCAGGTCGTCGGCAACCACGAGTACAACTACGGGCTCGACATGCTCAGCGCGTACGAGAACGACCTCGACGCCCCGCTCCTGGGCGCGAACGTCGTCGACGTCGCCACCGGCGATCCGTACCACAGGCCGTTCACCGTGATCGAGCGCGAGATCGACGGCGAGACCGTGAAGGTCGGCGTCCTCGGCCTCGTCACCCCGGGCGTCCGCGTCTGGGACAAGCAGTACGTCGACGGCGTGCTCGAGTTCCGCGACATGGTCGAGACCGCGAAGGAGTGGGTCCCGAAGGTGCAGGCCGAGGCCGACGTGGTCGTCGTGCTCGCGCACACCGGTCAGGGCACCGTCGCCGACGCCGACTACGACCCGGCCGACCTCAACGAGGACGTCGTGAACAACATCGCGACCCAGGTCCCCGGCATCGACGTGCTCGTCGCCGGGCACAGCCATCAGGACGTGCCGCAGACGCTCTTCACGAACGTCGCCGGCGAGCAGGTGCTCGTCACGCAGCCCTACTACTGGGCGCAGGGCCTGACCGAGGTCACGCTGAACCTGGTGCCCGACGCCGCCGGCGACCTGCAGGTCGACTGGTCGGAGGGCGAGGCGCCCGTCGCCGAAGCCGTCTACGCGCGCGACATCCCGGAGGAGTCGGCCGCCGTCCTCGACGCGGTCGCCGAGCAGCACGCGACGACCATCGACTACGTGAACACCCCCGTCGCGGAGTCGCTCGAGGAGCTCTCGGCCGAGACCTCGCGCTACGAGGACACCCCGATCATCGACTTCATCAACAACGTCCAGGCCGAGACCGTCGACACGGCGCTCGAGGGCACGGAGTGGGCGGACGTCCCGGTGATCTCGCAGGCCTCGCCGTTCTCGCGCACCGCGGTCTTCCCGAAGGGGCAGGTCACCATCCGCGACATCGCCGGTCTCTACATCTACGAGAACACCCTGCGCGGAGTCGAGATGACGGGTGCCGAGGTGCGCGAGTACCTCGAGTTCTCGGCCCGGTACTTCACCCAGGTCGCCCCCGGCGCCCCGTTCGATCCGGCCACGGGCACGAACGCGGTCACCGAGGACCGGCCCACGGGCATCCCGGACTACAACTACGACGCGCTCTCGGGCGTGGACTACGTGATCGACATCTCGCAGCCGGCCGGCTCGCGGATCCGCGACCTCGCGCACCCCGACGGCACCCCTGTGGCCGATGACGACGTCTTCGTGATGGCGGTCAACAATTACCGCCAGAGCGGTGGAGGCGCCTACCCGGCCGTCGCCGCGGCTCCGCTGGTCTACGACGAGCGCCTCGAGATCCGTCAGCTGCTCATCGACTGGGCCACTGCGCGCGGAGTGATCGACCAGGCCGACTTCTTCGACGCGAACTGGTCGCTGACGTCGGTCGCGGCTCCGGTCGTCCCCGCTCCGACCGAGCCGGGCACCCCGACGCCGACCGAGCAGCCGACCATCGCTCCGTCGCCGCAGCCCACCGCGACGGCGGTGCCGGTGACGGGAGGGGGCCACAACGGCTCGCTCGCGAACACCGGTGCCGACGCGTCCGGGTTCCTCGGCGGAGCACTCGTGCTGCTGCTCTCGGGAGCGGCGCTGACGGTGCTGCGCCGTCGTCGCACCGCCTAGCGGCACCTCCGGCTCGCAGAATCGCGTCCGGCTCGCGGAATCGTCCTGGTTCCGCGAGCCGGACGTCGTTCCGCGAGCCGAAACCCGTGCACGAGCGAGCCGGCCGGGCTCCGCCTCGTGAGACACCGTCCGGCTCGGGCCGCCTCAGCGGCGGGCGACGATGCGCTCGGTGCCCGTCCATGTCGGCCGGGGGCCGTGACCGTCCCGCAGGACGGCGACGACGGCCGCGGCGACCGCCCAGACGATGACGGCGGCGACGACGATGAGGAAGACCATCTCGAACTCCTTGCTCTGCACCGGGCGTGCTCTGCGCCCTGCGACAACGGTCCGCCCGAGCCCACCCTCCGCGCATCGGGCGATCGCCCTATCCCCGTCCCGGCCCGGAACGGCGCGGATCCGCGCGACTGCTCCGCCGGTTCTGCCCGCGCAGGAGCGCGCCGATCCCCTCCCGCCTCAGACCGGACGCGCCGAGCACCGCCCGGGATAGGGCGACCGCCCGATGCCCTCGGCACCGGTCCTGTAGGAGCGTCGTCCCCACGACGACGAGAGGACCGAGATGATGCTGAGCGAGTACTCCTTCCCCGCGCTGCTCGAGGAGCGCGAGCGCAGCCTCGAACGCGAGCTCGAGCACGAGCGGGTCCGCCGGGAGCGTCGTGAAGCACGTCCCGCACGGCCGCGACTCCGTGCGATCCTGCGCCGCGCGCTCGCGCACCGGGCCCATCACGCCGGCGCCTGAAGTGCCGCGCGCCGGGTTCCGGTCGAGGACCCGCGGGAAACCGACATCGCACGCCATCGGACCCCTCCGGTGTCGGCGTCCGCTGGCACCATGACTCCCATGCCCCTTCCCCCCTCTCCGTCCGTCCTCGTCGGACGGGACGACGACCTCGCCGCCCTCCGGCGCGCCTACGAGCGGATGCTCGTCGAGGGGGCGCGGACCGTGGTCGTCGGCGGCGAGGCCGGCATCGGCAAGAGCCGGCTCGTCGCGGAGTTCACCGAGCGGCTTCCGGCCGAGGCGCTCGTGCTGCGCGGCCAGTGCGTCGATCTCGACCGCGACGCCCCTCCCTACGCCCCGATCACCGCACCGCTGCGCGAGCTGGCGCGCGTGGTCGGCTCCGACGAGCTCGCGGCGATGGCCGGTCCGTCGGCCGAGGGGCTGCGCATCCTGCTCCCCGAGCTGCCCGCGAGCGGTGAACCGGCGGCGGCCGCTCCCCGGTGCTCGAGGCGGTCACGGTGGCGCTCGAGACCGCGTCGCGGCTGCGTCCGATCGTGCTGGTGGTCGAGGACCTGCACTGGGTCGACCCGGCCACGATCGGGGTCCTGCGCTTCCTGGTGCGCGTCGCGAGCGCCGGCCGGATCCTCGTGGTCCTCACGTTCCGGAGCGATCAGCTGCGCCGCGGCGATCCGATGCGCGCCTGGCTCCCCGAGCTCGAGCGGAGCGACCGGGTGCAGCGGCGCGAGCTGGCGCGGCTCGACCGGCGCGGCGTCGAGGCGATGGTCGCCTCCTCCGCGGCACGGCCGTCGCTCCGCGCGATCTCGCCCTCGTGGTCGAGCGGACGGAGGGGGTGCCGTTCTTCGTCGAGGAGTTCGCCCGCGCCGAGGCGGCGAACGTGCCCGAGTGCTACCCCGAATCGCTCCGCGACGTCCTCCTCGCCCGGTACGACGGGCTCAGCGAGCCGACGCAGAGGATCCTGCGCACGCTCTCGGCAGGCGGCACGTGCGTCGAGCACGACCTGATCGCCGTGGTGGACGGCGACGCCGACGCCGTCGAGACGGCGGCGCGCGAGGCGATCGCGGGCGGCGTGCTCGTCGTCGACGGCAGCAGCTACAGCTTCCGGCACGCGCTCGTGCGCGACGCGATCCACGACGAGCTGCTGCCGGGCGAGCGCGTGCGGGCGCACACCTGCTACGCCGAGGCCCTCGAGAGCAGGGGCCGGCCGCCGCCTCCGAGATCTCGTACCACTGGATGGCGGCGCACGACTCCGAGCGGGCCTTCGCCGCCTCGCTCGACGCCATGGCGCACGCGCGGGCCTCCTTCGCCCACGCGCTGGCCGCGCGGATGGGCGAGCGCGCGCTCGAGCTGTGGGAGCAGGTGCCAGCCGGGTCGCACGGGCGCGATCGAGCCGACCTCCTCGGCTCCACCGCCCACCACTTCCGCGACGCGGGCGAGAGCGAGCGCGCGGTCGCGCTGGTCGACGAGGCGCTCGCGATCCAGGGCCTGGGCGCCCCGTGCCGGGCGACGCTCCTGCGCGACAAGGCGTCCTACCTCGCCAACCTCGGTCAGGTCGGCTCCGTCGCCCTGCTGCGCGAGGCGCTCGCCCTGCTCGAGGGCGGTGAGCCGAGCGTGCTGCGCGCGCGGATCCTGGGCGAGCTGGCCGCCCGGCTGATGCTCGAGGCCGATCTCGTCGAGGCGGTCTCGGTCGCCGATGCGGCGTCCGCCGAGGCCGAGGCGGTCGGCTCGCAGGGGCGCAGGAGCGTCGCGGCGAACATCCGCGGCATGGCGCTCGTCGAGCTCGGCCGGACCGACGACGGGCTGGAGCAGCTCGAGCTGGCCGGCGCCCTCGCGGGCGAGGACGACTCCGCCCGCCTGCGGTACTGGCTCAACCTGTCGGACGCCCTCTCGCTCCTCGGGCGGTTCCGCGAGGCGATCGCCGCGGGTGAGCAGGGCGCCGAGCACGCCCGGCGGCACGGGGTCGCGCGCACCCTCGGCGCGATGCTGATGGCCAACACGGCCGATGCACTCGCCTCGACCGGCGAGTGGCGCCGCGCCGAGGAGCTGCTCGACCGCGCGCTCGAGCTGGACGCCCCGCTGGGCTTCGCGGCGCACCTCCAGCGCCGCAAGATCTGGATCGTGCTCTGGCGCGGTGATCCCGCGCAGGCGGCGTCCCTGCTCGCCCGGTGGCGGCAGCAGCTCAGCCGTCAGCTGCGCACCGAGCGGCTCTCGCTCGTCGGTCTGGCCAAGGTCGCCGGAGCGATCGCACTCGAGAACGGCGACGTCGCGGCCGCGTGGGCCGAGGTCCGCGACGCCATCGGACCCGGCCACCGCCCCCTCCCCTCCGCCGACCTCTTCCTGCTCGTGGTGGTGGCGCGCATCATCGCCGCCGCCCGACGCGAGGGCGTCGGGCTCCTCGACGAGCGGGGCGAGCGGATGGAGGCGGAGGCGCGACTGCGCGAGATCCTCGCGACGGCCGCCCTCTGGCCGACGGGTGCCGCGCTGATCGCGGTGATCGAGGCAGAGCTGAGCGGCGCCTCCGGAACCGGCGACGACCCCGCCGCCTGGGCGGCCGCCGCCACGGCGAACGAGGCGGACACCGCGGAGGTGCACCTGCTCCCCTACTCGCGGCTCCGCCTCGCCGAGGCGCTGGCGGCCGCCGGTCGGCGCGAGGAGGCCGAGCGGGAGGCGCGCGAGGCCCGCGTCATCGCTGAGCGCGCCGGGCTCGGGCTCCTCGTCGACGGCCTCGACCGGTTCGAGCGGCGCCTCGGGCGCGGCGATCCCGTCGTGGGCGCCGGCGCCGCTCCGGGCGGCGCGGAGCCTCTGACCGACCGCGAGCGCCAGGTCCTCGCACTCGTGGCGCAGGGCCTGGGCAACCGCGCCATCGCCGAGGAGCTCTTCATCAGCGTGAAGACGGCGAGCGTGCACGTCTCGAACATCCTCCGCAAGCTCGGCGCGGCGACGCGCACCGAGGCCGCGTACCTGGCGCGGTCGTCGGGCGGCTGAGCCCCCGTCCGACTCCGCGAGGGAACCCCGACCCGTCGAGGGAGCCTCGAACAGCGGGTTCCGTCGACCGACCGGGGTTCCCTCGGTGAGGCGTCAGGGTCGATGCCGGCGGAACCGAAACGCCGAGTACGCGCCGGTCGACCAGAGCGCCCAGATCACCAGCAGCGGCTGGAAGAGGAGGCGGATCGCACGCGCAGCGTCCGTCTCGAGCCCGAAGGCCGGCGTCCGCGTGACGAGCTGCGAGACATTGCCCGGGAACACGGCGACGAAGAACGCGGCGACCACGACTCCGACGACCACCTGCCACCGGGCCAGCAGCACGAGCGCCGACCCGAGCGCGATCTCGACCACTCCCGAGGCGACGACCACGAGATCCGGATCGAGCGGGAGCCACGGCGGCACCTGCGCCTGGAACGCCTGGCGCGCGAAGGTCAGGTGGCCCACCCCCGCGAAGACGAGCACGAGGCCCAGGAGGATCCGGGCGAACGTGCGCGGAACGGAGCGCCGCGCTCGGCGGGCGGGGGACGGCGAGTCGGGCATGCCCCCAGTCTGCGCTCGGACGGCGATCTCCTCGGCGGGAGGACCGCCCGCCGGCTCGCCGCACTCGCCCCCGAGCAGTCGCGCGTCCCGCCGGACGCGCGTTCCGGCGCCGCCCCGTATCCTCTATACCGCCCCGTCCGCAGACCGTGAAACGAGACCCATGAGCACCCTGCCCCGCCTGATGGCCTTCGACCTCGACGACACCCTCGCCGCCTCGAAGTCCCCCGTCGACCCGGCGATGGCCGACCTCCTCGTCCGCCTGCTGAAGGCGACCGAGGTCTGCATCATCTCGGGCGGGCAGATCGGTCAGTTCCGGATGCAGGTGCTCGACCGCCTCCAGGGCGCCGACCCCGAGGCGCTCGCCAAGCTCCACCTCATGCCCACCTGCGGCACCCAGTACTACCGCTTCGAGAGCGGCGACTGGACGCAGATCTACGCCGAGAACCTCACCGAGGACGAGAAGTCCCGCGCCCTCGCGGCCGTGGAGGAGAAGGCGAAGGAGCTCGGCTACTGGGAGTCCGAGACCTGGGGCCCGATCCTCGAGGACCGCGAGTCGCAGATCACCTTCTCGGCCCTCGGTCAGGCGGCGCCCGTCCCCGTCAAGCAGGCCTGGGACCCGACCGGCGAGAAGAAGAACACCCTCCGCGAGGCCGTCCAGGCCGTGCTGCCCGACCTCGAGGTCCGCTCCGGCGGCTCCACCTCGGTCGACATCACCCGCAAGGGCATCGACAAGTCCTACGGCATGAACAAGCTCACCGAGCTCACCGGCATCCCCCTCGACGACATGATCTTCGTCGGCGACCGCCTCGACCCCGACGGCAACGACTACCCGGTGAAGGCCATGGGCGTCGAGTGCTTCGCGGTCGAGGGCTGGCACGACACCGCCGCGTACCTGGAGTCGTACGGCATCTGACCCGCGGGATCGAACCGCCCCGCGAGGCCCTCTGCTCCGGCAGGGGCCTCGCGTCGTCCAGGCGCGCACCTCGGCAGGGGGTGACGGATCCGTCCGGGCGAGCGCCTCGGCGGGGGTGACGCGAGGAGTCGACCGGCCTAGCATCGGAGGCAGCCACCGCGGACGCCCGCTGGACGTGCCTCCGCACCGCCCCGATCGAGGGAGAAGCGACATGAGCACCGACGAGATGATGAAGGCCATGCCGATGGCCGACGCCGCGACGATGGACACGACCGCGATGCAGGCCTGCATCGACGCGTGCTCCGCCTGTCTCCAGGCCTGCACGATGTGCTCGGACGCCATGGCGTCGATGGACGGCATGGGCCGGTGCGCGTCGATGTGCGCCACCTGCGCCGACGTGTGCCTCGCGATGATGCGCATGATGATGCGCCCGAAGAGCATGGACGCCGCCGTGCTGCGCCCGATGCTCGAGGCGTGCCTCGCGATGTGCCGCGCGTGCGCCGCCGAGTGCTCCTCCCACGCCGAGATGAGCGAGACCTGCCGTCTCTGCGCGATGGCGTGCGAGGACTGCGCGTCGGCGTGCGAGGCGATGCTCGCGTCGATGCCGGCCTGAGCGTCAGCCGCGGGCGACGCTGATCTGCAGTGCGCCCGAGGCCAGCACGCCGTAGCGCACGTGGAGCGACACCGGCGCGCCGACGGCGAGCGCCGCCTCCGCGTGGTGCCAGACGCGCTCGACGCCGCCCGACTCCCAGAGTTCGAGCGAGATCCAGCCGTCCCCGTCGACCGCGGTGACGAGCGCGTCGGCCCAGCCCCCCGGAGTGGCGCGCGCCAGACGCAGCTGCAGTGCGCCGAGCCCGTGGCCTGGCCCGGTCGTGCACGCACATCGCCCCGCGCTCGCAGGCGGTCTCGACCGTCGACTGCAGGCGGGTGCGGGGTGGCATGGCGCGTCCTCTCGGGGGAGCGGGTGGGTGCAGCCACGCTAGATCGCCGCGCGGCGGCCCGCATCCGGCCGCGTCACACGGCGCAACAGCGCGTCAGACGTCCTCCGAGAGCGAGCCGCTCGCGGTGCCGTCGAGGGCGAGGCGGAGGCGGGGCTGCAGCTTCGCGACGATGATCGCGTGCGACTCCTGCACCAGCTCGGCGGCGAGCCCAGGATCGACCCGGTCGAGGTCGACCGTCACCCAGTGGGTCTTGTTGAGGTGGTACCCCGGACCGACGCCGTCGGCGCCCGCGACCAGGTGCACGACGTTCTCGGGCAGCGCCTTCACGCTGATGCAGGCGCGGCCCTGCAGCTCCGACTCGAGGGCGAAGACCTTGCCGCCGACCTTCCAGACGCGGGTGCCAGGCCCGAACGGGAACCCCGGCTCGGCGCCGGGGAGGTCGGAGAGGAGCTGCTCGAGCGCGTCGGGATCCACGGAGCAAGTGTGCCGCGAGACGGGGCGTCGACGCATCCGGAGGCGTCGTGGAGGCGGCCGGTAGACTCGCCGGGTCGTCCGAGCAGCCAGTGGAGCGCCTCCGCTTTCGGTCGGCCGGAATCGGAAACCGACGCATGCCTGACTCCTCGGCGCCCTCCTCGTCCGCCGCTCCCTCCGCGCCGCGGTCCTCGGCGCTCGGCCGTGCGGCGGGCCGCTACGCGCAGGCGTTCGCCCTCCCCGGATCGCTCGCCTTCTCCTCCTCGGGCTGGTTCGGCCGGTTCCCCAAGGGCAGCCTCGCGATCGGCGTGCTGGTCCTCGTCACCGATGTCTCGGGCAGCTACGCGCTCGGCGGCGCGGTGTCGGGCACGCTGACCCTCTCGCTCGCCGCCGCGGGCCCGGTCTGGTCGCGGGTGATGGACCGCTGGGGCCAGCGCCGCGCGCTCGCCCTGTCGCTCCCGGTGCTGGTCGCCGCCTCGCTCGGACTCGTCGCCGCCGTGCTGCTCGGGGCGCCGGTGTGGACCTGGTTCGCGCTCGCGGTGCTCGCCGGACTCGCCGTCATCGACATCGGCTCGGCCGTGCGCTCGCGCTGGAGTGCGGCCACCTCGGACCCCGGCCTCCGCCACACCGCCTACTCGGTGGAGTCGGTGGCGGACGAAGCGGCGTTCGTCGTCGCTCCGCCGATCGTCACCCTGCTGGCCTCGCTCGTGCACCCGGCGGCAGGGGTGCTGGTCGGCCTCGGGATCGGCGTGATCGGCAGCACGGCGCTCCTCGCGCAGGTGCGCACGCAGCCGCCGCTCGCCGCGCGCACGCCGGAGAGCAGGGCGGCCGCCGTGCGCCTCCCGCTCGCGCTGGTCGGCGTCACCGCGGTGTTCGCGACGATCGGAGGGGTGTTCGGCTCGTTCAACGTCGCCGCCATCGCGACGGCCGAGGCCGCGGGCGCCGACGCCGCGTCGGGCCTGCTGCTGTCGGTCTACAGCATCGGCAGCGTGCTGACCGGAGTCGTCGTGGGCGCCGCGCGGCTGCCCGGCGGCCCGCTCTCGCGCTTCGTCGTCGCGGGCGTCGTGTTCGGCCTCGTCGTGCCGGTCCTCGTCTTCTCGGGCTCTCTGCCCGTCCTCGTGGCACTCGCCTTCGTCGCGGGCCTCGCGACGTCGCCGCTGCTCATCACCGGCTCCAGCCTGGTGGAGTCGATCTCACCCCGCGCCCGCCTCACCGAGGCCCTCGCCTGGCCGCCCACCGGCCTCGCCATCGGAGTCACCGCCGGCTCCTCCCTGAGCGGCCTCGCCGTCGAGTCCCTGGGCCCCCAGTCCGGCTTCGCCGTGACCGCGGCCTCCGCCGCCCTCGGCGCCCTCCTGACCCTGGCCACGTCCGCGACCCTGCGCCGCCGCTGACACCGCCCTCCGGCGGACGCGGGTCTCGATACGCCCTGCGGGGCTACTCGACCAGCAAGGGGACGGCATATCCGAGAAGCGGCCCCTCGCTCGTGCCGCAGGCACGGCCCCTCGACCGGCTCGTGCCCAGGCACGGCACCTCGACCGGCTCGTGCCGCAGGCACGGCCCCCGTCCGCTCGTGCCGCAGGCACGGCGCCCCTCCTCTCCAGGAGGGGGGACTGATCGGCGTCCGGTTGCGGTGATCGCAAGGCGGAGGAGGAAGTCGTAGCGGAGCTACGGCGCCCGACGACAACGCCGCGAGCACCGTGACCGGGCGCCGATCAGTCTGCGCCGAGGATGACTATGGAGGCGGTGGGGGGTAACGCGTCCTCGTGGTACCGCTCGATCTCGGGGATCGCGGCGGGGTCGGCCTGCTGGAGGAACGTGGTGAGGCGGTCGACCTCTTCGGTCTCGCCGATCGATTCGGCGGCGCGGCGGAGGGCGTAGAGGGCGAGGAGGAAGCCGCGGTTGGGGCCGTGGCGCCAGGGGATGGGGCCTTGGCCGCGCCAGCCGGCGCCGCGGAGCAGGTCGAGGCCGCGGTGGTAGCCGACGCGCGCGTAGGCGTAGGAGGGGAGGGCAGCGTCGATGCCCCACACACTGTCGGCGAGCAGCGCCCAGGCCAGCGGTGAGCGCGGGTGGGCCGCAGCGAGGGCGGCGAATTCGACGGCTCCCGGGGTCGCGTGCTTCGCGAGGGCCGCGGTGACCGCGGGGTCCTCGGGGAGGAGGGTCGGTTCGGGGCCCAGCAGGTTCTCGCCGTTCATGTGTCCAGGCTAACCCCGTCCCCTGTGCGGGGCCGGGGATCGCCTCTCCTATCTTGCACAGCGTTGTGCAACTTCGTACGATGGACCGGTGACCACCAGCAGAGCTCCCCGGCGGGACGCGACCGACAACCGCGCCGCGATCCTCCTCGCGGCGAGGACCCTCCTCCGCACCGACCCCGACGCCTCCCTCGAGGCGATCGCGGCCGAGGCCGGGGTGACCCGCCGCACCGTCTACGGCCACTTCTCGTCCCGGGAGCAGCTGCTGACCACCGTGTTCCAGGAGGGAGCGGCGCGCATCGCCGCCGCCCTCTCCCCCGTGCGGCACGAGGATGCGGCCTGCGAGCTCGCCCTGATCGGCGCGCGGATGTGGCACGAGGTCGAGGCGATCCGCCTCCCCGCTCGCGCCGCGCTCCGCTCGCCCTACGCCGAGATCGTCGCCGGGACGCTGGAGCCCGTGCGGGCCCAGCTGCGGGCGACCGCCGCCCGCGGGATCTCCTCCGGCCGCTTCCGTCCGGACGTCGACCCCGGACGCCTGGCCCGCCTGATCGAGGACGCCGCCATCGCCGTGCTCGACGAGGCGGCCGACTCCGGTCTCGGCGAGGCGCAGGCCGAGCGCCTCGTCATGGTCGACGTGCTCGCCATCGCGGGCTTCGGCTGGGCCGACGCCGACGCCCTCGCGACCCGGGTCCTCGCCGAGGGGCCGCGCGTGAGGATCGAGCTGCACGACGTCGCCAAGGACGGCGCGCTCCCACCCGTCTCGCTCTCGTTCTCGAGCGGATCCGCGACCCTCGCCCTCACCGAGACGGAACAGCGCCCCACGGTCCTCGGCCTGCTCGCGAGCGGCCGCATGCGCCCCGGCACCGGCCGGATCACCGTCGACGGCGCCGAGGACCCGAAGCGGATGCGCGCCGCCGTCGCGCTCGTCGACGCCCCCGCCGTCAGCGAGCCGGCCCCCGACGTCACGCTGGGCGGAGTCACCGCCGAGGAGCTCGTCTTCGCCGGCCGCCCCTCGCACCCCCGGGCCGTCGCCCGCGCCCTCGAGGGCCTGGGCGTCACCGCTCTGGCGCGTCGGCCGATGTCCGAGGTCCCCGCACTCGAGCGCGTCCGCGTGCTCGCCGAGCTGGCCCTGCTCCGCTCGGGGGTGCAGGCCCTCGTGATCGTGTCGCCCGACCGGCACGGCGGCGACCCGGCCGGCTGGTGGGCGCTCGCCAAGGAGCTCGCCGCCCGCGGCGTCGCCGTCCTCGTGATCGCCGGCACCGCCTCCGCGTCGGCGATCGCGGCGACGGATCTGCTGCGCACGCAGTTCGATCCGGTGCAGACGGCACCCGTCGCCCTCCGGACCCTCGAGGACGGCTTCGAGGAGGAGACGGTCGGCGCACTCGCCGCCGCCCTTCCGCACGCGTCCCAGGACGCCTTTCCGCTCCCCACCCCACCGATCGACCCCACCGCGGCCGACCCCGAACCTCTCGACGGAACCCGCTCATGAGAATCCGCATCCCCCAGATGATCCAGGCGGAGCTACGCCGCCTCACCGCCACTCCGATGGCCCGCCTCGCGCTGATCGCACTGATGCTCGTGCCGATCCTCTACGGCGGCCTCTACCTCTGGGCCAACCAGGACCCGTACGCGAAGCTCACCGACGTCCCGGTGGCCCTGGTCGTCGACGACACCGGCACGACGGCCGACGACGGCACCGTCACGAACACGGGCGACGAGGTCGCCGACCAGCTCCTCGAGGACCACGCGTTCGACTGGCACCGCGTCTCGTCCGCCGACGCCGCAGCGGGTGTGGACGACGGGACGTACGACTTCAGCGTCACCCTCCCCGCCGACTTCTCCGCCGCGCTGGCCTCGGCGGGGAGCGATGCGCCGCACCGCGCGAGCGTCGTCCTCACCACGAACGACGCCACGAGCTACCTCGCGAGCACGATCGGCGAGCAGGCGGCGAAGACCCTGCGCGCCTCCATCGTCGAGAAGGTGGACGAGGAGGCGGCCGCGCAGTTCCTGGTCGGCCTCGCGACGATCCGCGGCGACCTCACCACCGCGGTCGACGGAGGCACGCAGCTCGTCGACGGCGCCACGACCCTCTCGAGCGGCGCCGCGTCCGCGCAGGCCGGTGCCGGAACCCTGGCCGACGGAGCCGCGCAGCTCGCCGACGGAGCGTCCTCGCTCGCCGACGGCACCGCCTCCCTCGCGGGCGGGGTGCAGCAGCTGGCCGACGGCGGCACCGCGCTCGACTCCGGGCTGCAGCAGCTCCGCACCGCGACCGCCGACCTGCCGGCGCAGACCGCGACCCTCGCCGACGGCGCGGCGCAGGTGGCCGCCGGCGACGCCGCCCTCGCGACGCAGGTCGACGCCGTCGGGGCCGCCTCCCAGCAGGTCGCCGACAGCGTCCCGGTGGTCCGCGGCGACATCGAGGCGAGCCTCCAGGAGTCGGGGGTCGACCCCGCCCGGACCGCCGAGATCCTCGCGCTGCTCGACCCACTGGGCGACGACGCCCTGGCCGCGAACGCGCAGGCGCAGGGCCAGGTCGCCCTGATCGACCGGCTCGCGGGAGGAGCGCAGCAGGTCGCCACCGGCGCGCAGGCGCTCGCCGACGCGACGCCGACCCTCACCGCCGGCATCTCGACCGCCGCCGACGGATCGTCGCAGCTGGCGAGCGGAGCGGCGACCGCCGCGACCGGAGCGCGGTCCGCGGCCGACGGCGCCGCGACCGTCCGCGACGGCGCCGGCTCCCTCCGCGACGGATCGGCGACGCTCCGCGACGGGCTGGGAGATCTCACCACCGGCCTCGACGACCTCACCACGGGTGCCGCGACGCTCCGCGACGGCCTCGAGGACGGAGTCGTCGCGATCCCCGACCGCTCGGCCGAGCAGCAGGCGGCCCAGGCCTCGGCGATCGCCGATCCGGTCGAGGTCGACCGGAGCGAGGTCGCCTCGGCCGGGACCTACGGCGCCGGCCTCGCCCCGTTCTTCGCGAGCCTCGCCGGCTGGATCGGGATCTACGCGCTGTTCCTCATCGTGAAGCCGGTCTCGCGCCGCGCCATCACCGCCCTGCACTCGCCGATCCGGGTGACCCTCGCCGGCTGGCTGACCCCCGGACTGCTCGGGGTGGTCCAGATGGCCGGGCTGTTCGCGATCATCTCACTGGCGCTGGGCTTCGACGTCGCGTCGCCGGTCGGCGTCTACGGCGTGATGGCGCTCGCCTCGCTCACGTTCGCCGCGATGATCCTCGCGCTCAACGTCTGGCTCGGCAGCGTGGGGCAGTTCCTCGGCCTCGTGCTGATGGTGGTGCAGCTCGTGACCGCGGGCGGCACCTTCCCCTGGCAGACGCTGCCCGCTCCGCTCGCCGCCCTGCACCACGTGCTGCCGATGGGCTTCGCGACGGACGCCGTCCGGCAGCTGATGTACGGCGGCGACGGCGCAGCGGCGCTGCGCGACTCCCTCGTGCTGCTCTGCTGGCTCGCCGGTGGCCTCGCGCTCGCGATGATCGGAGTGGTCCGCATGACGCGGTTCCGCACCCTGCGCGACCTGCAGCCCTCGCTGATCGGCTGATGCGGGGCCTCCGCCCGCACCCTGCGGAGCGGAGGCCCCGCCGATAGCATCGGGGGATGGCAGCACATCGCGGCGAGGTCGAGGCCTGGCTCACGGACATGGACGGCGTGCTCGTGCACGAGAACAAGGCGCTCCCCGGCGCGCCCGAGCTGATCCAGGAGTGGACCGACGCGGGCGTCCCGTTCCTGGTGCTGACCAACAACTCGATCTTCACTCCGCGCGACCTGGCCGCGCGACTGCGCGCCTCGGGCCTGCACGTCCCGGAGGAGCGCATCTGGACGAGCGCGCTCGCCACCGCCGACTTCTGCGCCTCGCAGATGCCCGGCGGCAGCGCCTTCGTGATCGGCGAGGCCGGCATCACGACCGCGCTGCACGAGGCCGGCTTCATCATGACCGAGACCTCCCCCGACTACGTCGTCGTGGGCGAGACCCGCAACTACTCCTTCGAGGCGATCACCAAGGCGATCCGGCTGATCATCGGCGGCGCCCGCTTCATCGTCACGAACCCGGACGCCACGGGTCCGAGCTCCGAGGGCGTCATGCCCGCGACGGGGGCGATCGCCGCGCTGATCACGAAGGCGACCGGCAAGGACCCGTACGTGGTCGGCAAGCCGAACCCCATGATGTTCCGCTCGGCGATGAACAAGATCGGCGCGCACAGCGAGAACACCGGCATGATCGGCGACCGGATGGACACCGACATCGTCGCGGGCATCGAGGCCGGTCTGCACACGGTCCTCGTGATGACGGGCATCAGCGATGCGGCCGAGATCGAGCGCTACCCGTTCCGCCCCGATGAGGTGCTCAGCGGCGTCCACGAGCTGCTGTCGGGCGAGCCGCTCGAGTCGGAGTTCCCGCCGGACGTCGTGGTCTGATCCCGGGGTCGCGCTCAGAACCGGTCGCGCTCAGAACCGGACGTGCTGCAGCACCCAGGCGTGCATCGCGACCGCGGCGGCCGCCGACGCGTTGATCGAGCGCGTCGAGCCGAACTGCGAGATCTCGAGCACGGCCTCGGAGGCGGCGAGCGCCTCCTCCGACAGCCCCGGTCCCTCCTGCCCGAACAGCAGCACGCAGCGCTCGGGCAGGGCGAAGGTCTCGATCGGCACGCACCCGGGCACGTTGTCGATCGCGATGATCGGCAGGCCCTCCTCGCGCGCCCAGTCGACGAGACCGGCGACCGCCTCGTGGTGCTGGACGTGCTGGTAGCGGTCGGTCACCATCGCGCCGCGCTTGTTCCACCGCCGTCTGCCCACGATGTGCACGCCCCGCGCGCCGAATGCGTTGGCGCTGCGCACGATCGAGCCGATGTTCATGTCGTGCTGCCAGTTCTCGACGGCGACGTGGAACGGATGGCGGGTGCGGTCGAGCTCGGCGACGATCGCCTCCATCCGCCAGTAGCGGAAGCGGTCGACGACGTTGCGGGAATCGCCCTTCTCGAGCAGCTCCGGGTCGAGGCGCTCGTCCTGCGGACGCTCGCCGATCCACGGCCCCACGCCGTTCGTCGTGGCCTCGACGGAGGCGGCCGGGCCGGCCTCGCGCGGCGTCTCGTTCTCGTCCACGATCGGCAACCCTACAAGCAGGACACGCTTCGGTGACGAGCGCGCGGGGCGCCTTCCGCCACCTCGCCGCGCGGCTCGATACTGGCGCGGGGGCACGACGAGACGGCTCCCGCGAGGAGACCACGATGATCCGCTTCCACCCGGCCCTGCGCGCCACCGCCGTCGCCGGCGCCGTCCTGCTCGCCGTCGCGGGCTGCACTCCGAGCGCACCCGAGCCCACCGCGTCGGGGACCGCACCCGCGCCGTCCACTCCCGCGACGACCCCGACGAGCAGTGCGACGAGCGCTCCCTCGAGCACTCCGACGGCGAGCGGTGCCGCTCCCACCGCTCCGCCGGCCCTGACCGACCTCGTGCTCGACGTCGACGGTCTGCACACCCCCGACGGCGCGGGCTCGCTGATCCAGGGCGAGCCCGTGCCGGCCGATGCCGGAGGCGCCGCCGTCGCGATCGTCGATCCGGACTTCTGCGAGCAGGTCTGGGCGGAGAACGGAGTCGAGCCGATCGGCTCCCCCGCTCGCTGGCTCGCGAACTACCCGCGCGATCCCGCGTCCGAGGCGCTCGGCGGCGCTCCGTTCTGGCCCCTCGTGGACGGGGAGTCCGGTCCCCTGCTCAGCCTGGTCATCGGCAGTCCGTCGATCACCACCGATGAGGGCGTCGGCATCGGCTCGCCCCGCTCCGCCGTCGAGGAGGCGTACGGCGGCACGGCGATCGAGACCCGCTCCGACTCGCCGGACTACGTGGACGCGTACACGCTCGTCGGCGATCGCTCGAGCGTGACCTTCGAGGTGCTGAAGTCGACCGATCTGGTCGTCTTCGCCCACGTGGACGCTCTGACCGAGGAGCCCCTCGTGCTCTACGCGAGCGACGGGGGGCCCTACAGCTGCGGGCTCGTCTGAGCCTCAGCCGGCGGGGGTGCCGGTGAGCGCGCCGATCAGCTCGCCGCCGCCCGCGCGGTCGACGAAGCAGAAGTAGCGCCGCTCGCCGGCGTCCCACTGCTCCTGGGTGACCGGGAAGGACGCCGAGACCTGGACGTCGCCGTACGCCTCGGCGCCGAGCACGTCGACGACTCCGGTGGCCTGGCAGAGCGAGGCGACCGAGAGCGCGAGCGCGTCCTGGCCGGGGAACGCCTCCTCGGTCAGCTGAGCGGTCGCGACCATCTCGCCGGTGTGCGCGGTGGCGCAGTCGACGACGGTGAACTCCTCGGCCCAGACGGAGTCGAAGGGCTGCAGGCACTCGCCGCCGAGCAGGTCGCTCCACGCGTAGGTGCCGGCGGGCAGCGGTCCGACGGTCGGCAGCTCGGCCGTGGGCTCCGCGGTCGGTGCGGCGCTCGCCTGCTCCGAGGGAGTCGTGGCGGCCGGAGCGGGTGCCGAGGCATCGGAGTCGTTCCCCGCCGCGATCCGGTAGCCCACGACCGCGAGCGCGGCGAGCAGCACGACGACGCCGAGCGCGATCAGCCCGATCAGGAGTCGACGACGGCTCCTGGTGCGGTCGGGGGAGGGCGCGGCGAGCGCGGTGATGCTGGGCGGCTCGGTGGCCGAGCCGACGGACGCGGCGCTGTCGGACCGAGGAGCCGTGGCGGCGGGCGGTGCCGTCCTCCCTCGCGGGGTCCGCGGGGTCTTCTCGCGAGGCGTCCTCGGGGTCTTCTCGCGAGGCGTGCGCGGCGTCTTCTCGCGCGGCTCCTTGGCGGGCCGGCTGCGAGGAGTCCTCTCCCGCGCGGCGGGCGCGTTGACGTGAGCCGCGGCGGGCGTGGTGGAGAACGGCTTCCCGTCGTCCGCGGTCCCGGCGGTCGTGGGCGTCGGCGGGGCGTCCGGGTCGGAGGTCTCTCCGGCGTCCGCGCCGTCTCCGCTCGCCTCGGTGCCGGGCTCGGTGGGCTCGAGGTTCCAGGCGAAGGCGGTGCCGCGCCAGAGCTCCTCGTCGCCGCCGTCGTCGTCCGGGTCCTCCTGCGGAGCGACGACGTCCTCCCACACCGGAGGCTCGTCCCACCCGCCGCGGGGGTCCGGCCAGTGGTAGACGGTGCCGCTCGGAGCGGTGTCGCGCTGCGACGGCGGTGTCGCGCCCTCGGGACGGTCGCCGCGCGGCTCGCGGTGCTCGGGCTCGACGCGGAGCGCGGGCGGCGCGGTCGGCAGATCGCGCGGCGGCTCGGCGACCGGCAGCACCGGACGGGAAGCGGAGGCGCGCTCCTCCGCCGGGTCGCGGCGGGCGGCGTCGAAGCGGGGCTGCGGGCGCTCGCGCTCGGGGGCCACGGGAGGGACGGGCGCGGGTGCCGGTGCGCTCTCCGGCTGCTGCACCTGCTCGGGCTCCGGTGAGCGCTCGGGCTCCGGAGCGGGTGAGCGCTCAGGAGCGGGTGAGCGCTCAGGCTCGGGTGCGTGCTCGGGCTCCGATTCGTGCTCGAGCTCGGCCTCGCGCTGGTGCTCCGGCTCGTCGCCGGCTTCCGGCTCAGGGCGGCTCTCGTGCTCGGGGGCCGGCGCAGGCTCGGGCGCGCTCAGCGACCCGACGGAGCTGTCCGGCTCGGCCGCCTGCTCGGCCACGGGGTGGATCTCGGGGTCCTGCTCGGGCGCGGTCTCCCGCACCTCCTCCGCGGGCTCGGGCTGCTGGGCCGACTGCAGCGGGGCGGTCGGCTCGAGGACGACCACGGGCTCCGGCGGAGCCGACGCCTCCGCCGCGGCGGGCGGCGGCACCTGCGCGGTCGTCTCCGCAGGGGGCTTCTCCGCGTCGTCCGCGGGCGAGGACTCGGCGCGCTCCGCGGGCTCGGCCGCGTCCTCGCGCTCCGCCGCGTCGGACTCCTCGGGGAGGGCCGCCTCGTCAGGCATCCCGGTCGGCTCGTCCTCGGAGTCCCGAGCCGGCGCGGGAGTCGTCCCGGTCGACTCCGGAGCGGCCTGCCGCGGCGCCTCGAAGATGCTCTTCAGACGCCCGCCGCTGAGCTGCTGCAGCAGCCACTCGCTGCCGCCGGCCTGTCGCTCCTGCTCCCTCGGACGCTCCTCGCCCCCGGAGTCGCCGCGGCGCGTGCGGTCCCCCTCGTCGACCATCAGCTCAGTCCGAGGTCGGCCAGCCCGATCGCCGCGAAGTACGGGTAGCCCGCGTCCTCGATGATCTCCCGGGCACCGGTGGCGCGGTCCACGACGACCGCGACTCCGGCGATCTCGGCGCCGACCTTCAGCAGCGCCTCGATCGCCTTCAGCGGGGAGCCGCCGGTGGTGGAGGTGTCCTCGACGACCACCACGCGCTTGCCCTCGAGATCCGGGCCCTCGACCTGACGGCCGCGTCCGTGGTCCTTCGGCTCCTTGCGCACGACGAACGCGTCGTAGGCGAGACCGCGGGCGGCGCCCTGGTGCAGGATCGCCGAGGCGATGGGGTCGGCGCCCATCGTCAGTCCGCCGACGGCGTCGACGCGCTCGATCGGCGCGATGAGGTCGAGCATGACCTGCCCGATCAGGGGAGCGACGCGGTGGTCGAGGCTGACGCGGCGCAGGTCGACGTAGTAGCTCGCCTTCTTGCCGCTCGTCAGGGTGAAGTCCCCGTGGAAGACGGCGTCGGAGCCGATGTACTCGATGAGCTGCTGGCGTGCGTCGTTCACAGGGCCACTCTACGGTGCGGTCTCGGCGCCTCCGGGCAGGCCCGCGGGCGAGATCGCAGCGGTCTGCTCCTCGCTCCCTCCGCGGAACTGCGTCATGTAGAGCTCGTAGTAGGCGCCCCGACGGCGCAGCAGCTCGTCGTGCGCGCCCTGCTCGACGATGCGCCCCGCCTCCATCACGAGGATCGTGTCGGCGTCGCGGATCGTCGAGAGGCGGTGGGCGATGACGAAGGACGTGCGGTCGGTGCGCAGCGCGGCCATGGCGTGCTGCACCAGGAGCTCGGTCCGGGTGTCGACGGAGGACGTGGCCTCGTCGAGGATCAGCAGCGAGGGATTGGCGAGGAACGCGCGGGCGATCGTGATCAGCTGGCGCTCACCCGCCGACACGCTCCCTCCGTCGGCGTCGAGGACGGTGTCGTAGCCGTCGGGCAGCTGCTGCACGAAGCGGTCGACCATGGTGGCGCGCGCCGCGTCGGCGATCTCGTCGTCGGTCGCGTCGAGTCGGCCGTAGCGGATGTTCTCGCGGATGGTGCCCTGGAAGAGCCAGGCGTCCTGGAGCACCATGCCCACCCGCGAGCGGAGGTCGCCGCGGGCGAGGCGGGTGATGTCGACTCCGTCGAGCAGGATGCGGCCGCCGGTGAGCTCGTAGAAGCGCATCACGAGATTCACGAGGGTCGTCTTGCCCGCGCCGGTCGGGCCGACGATCGCGACGGTCTGGCCCGGCTGCGCCGAGAACGAGAGGCCCTCGATGAGCGGCTGCTCCGGGTCGTACGAGAACGAGACGTCCTGGAACTCGACGTGGCCGTCGGTCCGCTCGGGCAGCGAGTCGGTGATCGTCTCGGGGTCCTGCTCGTCGGCGTCGAGCAGCTCGAAGGTGCGCTCGGCCGAGGCGACGCCCGACTGCAGCATGTTGGCCATGCTCGCGAGCTGCGTGACGGGCTGGGTGAACTCGCGGGAGTACTGGATGAAGGCGGTGGCGTCTCCGAGGGTGAGCTGGCCCGAGGCCACGCGCAGCCCGCCGACGACGGCGATCAGGACGTAGGAGAGGTACGAGACGAAGGTCATCGCGGGCATGATCATGCCCGAGACGAACTGGGCGCCGAACGAGGCGCTGTAGAGGTCGTCGTTGCGACGGTCGAACTCCTCGAGCATCTCGCGGTCGCGACCGAAGGCGCGCACGATCTCGAGGCCCGAGAACGACTCCTCGATGTGGCCGTTCAGCGCGCCGGTGTTCTTCCACTGGGCGGCGAACAGCTTCTGCGAGCGGGCGCCGATGACCCCGGCGATGATGCCCGACAGCGGCAGCGAGATCAGCGCGATCAGCGCGAGCTGCCACGAGACGATGAACATCATCGCGGCGATGCCGATGATCGTCAGCACCGACTGGACGAGCTGCGAGAACGCCTGCTGCAGGGCGGTCTGGATGTTGTCGACGTCGTTCGTGACGCGCGACATCACGTCGCCGCGCTGCCGGGTGTCGAAGTAGCGCAGCGGCAGGCGGTTGAGCTTGGCCTCGATGTCCTGGCGCAGGCCGTAGACGACGCGCATCACGAGCCCGTTGAGGAGGAAGCCCTGCGCCCACATGAGGACGGAGGCGACCACGTACATCAGCAGCACGATGATGATGAGCCGGCCGAGCACGACGAAGTCGATGCCCTGCCCGGGCACGATGTCGGTCTTGGAGAGCATGTCGGCGAAGGTGCCGTTGCCCGAGGCCCGCTGCTGCTCGATGATCTGCTCGAGCGGCACTCCTGCGGGCAGCTGCGAGCCGATCACGCCGTTGAAGATCGTGTCCATCGCCTGGCCGAGGATCTTCGGCGCGATGACGGTGAGGACGACCGACGCCGAGACCAGGGCGACGACCACGATCATCCGGGCCTTCTCTGGGCCGAGGAGGCTGAACAGCCGCTTGGCCGAGGGCCAGAAGTGCTGGGCCTTGCGGGCGGGCGGGCCGTCGCCGAACATGCCGCCGTCGGCCTCGCCGGGCTCGAACTCGGGGGCGAGCGACTCCGGCTCGGTCGGCTGCTCCTGCGCGGTGTCGCGGACGCGTGCCATCTCAGGCCACCCCTTCGGTGCTCAGCTGCGATTCGACGATCTCGCGGTAGGTCGCGTTCGTCTCGAGGAGGTCGTCGTGGGTGCCCTTGCCGACGACGCGGCCGGCGTCGAGGACCACGATCTGGTCGGCGTGGCGGATGGTGGAGACGCGCTGGGCGACGATGATCACCGTCGCGTCGGTGGTCGCCGCCGCGAGCGACTCGCGCAGCCTCGCGTCGGTCGCCACATCGAGCGCCGAGAAGGAGTCGTCGAAGAGGTAGACGCGGGGACGGGCCACGAGCGCCCGCGCGATGCACAGGCGCTGGCGCTGGCCGCCGGACACGTTCGTGCCGCCCTGCGACACCGGCTCGTCGAGCCCGTGCTCCTTGCCGCGGACGAAGTCCTCGCCCTGGGCGATGCGCAGCGCCTCCCACAGCTCGGCGTCGGTGGCGTCGGGGCGGCCGAAGCGGAGGTTCGAGGCGATCGTGCCCGAGAAGAGGTAGGGGCGCTGCGGGACGAGGCCGATGACCTCGGCGAGCTGGGCGCGGTCGAGCGACGAGACGGGCACGCTGTCGATCGTCACCGACCCCTCCTGCGGGTCGAACAGGCGGGGCACGAGACCGAGCAGCGTCGTCTTGCCGGCGCCGGTGGAGCCGACGATCGCGGTCGTGCGGCCGGGCTCGGCGACGAGGTCGACTCCCGAGAGCACGGGGCGCTCGGCGCCGGGGTAGCCGAAGACGACGTCGCGGAACTCGACGCGGCCGAGGGTCGGCGTGACCGCTCCCCCTCGGGGTTCGTGAGGCTCGTGCGGGTGCCGAGCACCTCGTCGATGCGCTCGGCGCAGACGACGGCCCTCGGGATCATCATCACCATGAAGACGCCCATCATCACCGCGGTGAGGATCTGGAGCAGGTACTGGAGGAACGCCGTCAGCGAGCCGATCTGCATCTGACCCGCATCCACGCGCTGCCCGCCGAACCAGAGGACGGCGGCCGTGGCGAGGTGCAGGATCATCATGATCGCCGGGAACATCAGCACGAAGATGTTGCCGACCTTGATCGACACCTCGGTGATCGCGGCGTTCGCGCGGCGGTAGCGCTCGGACTCGAAGGGCTCGCGCACGAAGGCTCGGACCACGCGGATGCCCGTGATCTGCTCGCGCAGCACGCCGTTGATGCCGTCGATGCGGTCCTGCATGAGGCGGAACAGCGGCAGCAGGAGGAAGACGAGCACGCCGACCACGACGAACAGCACCGGCACCGAGACCCAGACCAGCCACGAGAGGCCCACGTCCTCGCGGAGGGCGAAGACGATGCCTCCGATGCACATGATCGGCGTCGACACCATGAAGTTGAGGGTCATCAGGACCAGCATCTGGACCTGCTGCACGTCGTTCGTGCCGCGGGTGATGAGGGTGGCGGTGCCGAAGCGGCCGACCTCGAGCCCGCTCAGCGAGTCGACGCGGCGGTAGACGTCGCGGCGCAGGTCGCGGCCGACGGCCATGGCGGTGCGGGCGCCGAAGTACACGCCCCCGATCGCGGTGACGACCTGCACGAGGCAGACGACGAGCATGGTCATGCCCGTGGCCCAGATGAAGTCGGTGTCGCCGGTGCCGATGCCCTGGTCGATGATCTCGGCGTTGAGGCTCGGCAGGTAGAGCGCCGCGAGGGTCGAGATCAGCTGCAGCACCACGACCGCGACGATCCACCGGGAGTAGGGCTTCGCGTAGGACGACGCGAGTCGGAGCAGGATCACGGGGTTCCTCGAGACGGCTGGAGCGGGCGGGAGCGGGGACGGCCGCGGGAACGGCTCGGGCGGATCGACGGCGGATCCGCCGGAACGGCCGCCTGGTCGGAGTCGGGCGGGGAGGCGGGCCGCGGGCGGCGGCGCGGGGACGACGCGGGGCGCCGATCGGGACGGCGCAAGACAACCATCGACCACCGACACCGGTTCCGCAATCCGCCGGACGGATGACCGGAGCGCGGGGGACGGCCGCCGTCCGCACCGTGCTGTCGGCGGCGGCTCCTACACTTCGAGGATGCGCATCGCCACGTGGAACGTGAACTCCATCCGGGCCCGCACGGGCCGCGTCGTCGACTGGCTGGTCCGCGAGGACGTCGACGTCCTCGCCATGCAGGAGCTCAAGTGCAAGCCCGAGCAGTTCCCGCACGAGGCCTTCGCCGAGGCGGGGTACCACGTCGAGATGGCGGGGATCAGCCAGTGGAACGGCGTCGGCATCGCCTCGCGCCTGCCGATGGAGGACGTGCGGATCGGCTTCCCCGGCATGCCCGGCTTCGCCAAGGCCCCCGCCGAGGACGGCACCCTCCCCCTCGAGGCGCGGGCGATCGGCGCGACCGTCGACGGCGTGCGCGTCTGGAGCCTCTACGTGCCCAACGGCCGCGCGGTCGGCGACCCGCACTACTTCTACAAGCTCGAGTGGTTCGCCGCGCTCGAGGCGAGCACCCGCGAGTGGCTCGCCGCCGAACCCGACCTGCCGCTGGCGCTGATGGGCGACTGGAACGTCGCTCCGCTCGACAGCGACGTCGGCGACCCGACGCTGGGCCCCGGATCCACGCACGTCTCGCCGCCGGAGCGCGAGGCCTTCGCCGCCTTCAAGGCCGCCGGGCTGCACGACGTCGTGCGCCCGCTCGTCCCCGAGGGCTACACCTACTGGGACTACAAGCAGCTGCGCTTCCCGCGCAACGAGGGGCTCCGGATCGACTTCGTGCTCGGCTCGCACGCGTTCGGCGAGCTCGTCACGGGCGCCTCGATCCACCGCGACGAGCGCAAGGGCGACGCCCCGAGCGATCACGTCCCCGTGGTGGTCGACCTCGATCTCGAGACGACCCTCGACGACGACCGCCCGATGATCTTCTGACCGTGGCCTCCTCGAAGAAGAAGCGGGCGCGCGCGGCCGCGAGCGGCTCGTCCTCCGCCCGTCCGGCCGCATCCCGGACACCGGCCGCGCGGCCGGCACCGCGCCCGGGTCCGGCCGGTCGCGCGCACGACGAGCTGCGGACGGACGCCTACCGCACCGTCCGGGAGGTGGTCGCGGCCGGGCGGCCGCTGCGCCGCCGCTGGGACCTCGTGCTCTCGATCCTCGGCTGCCTCGCGCTGGGCCTGGTGGCGATCGTCCTCGGCTACCTCGCCGCCGTGCTCTCGGTGTTCCCCGCGCAGTGCGAGGGGCAGAACATCGCGTGCGACTACGACCGCATCGACTGGGGCGTCTCGCTCGCCCTCCTCGGTCCGCCGATCCTGACGCTGATCGCCGTGGCCGTGACGGTCGTGCGCTACCTCGTCGGACGCCGGGCCTGGTGGGTCCCGCTCGTCGGCCTCGCCCTGTGCTTCGGCGCGGCGCTGCTCGCCTCGTGGCTGGTCACCAGCTCGATCCCGGGATCGGCGCTGGTCTGACGCGAGGGCTGCCTCCGCGCCGGGATGCGGGGCGGTAGCGGGTCTGGAGACGCCCCTGCGGGGCTGCTCGACCAGCAGGCTGACCGTCCGGCCGCAGAGGGCGCGACCGGTCAGCCGACGCAGCTCGGGTCGTCCTGGAGCGTGACCTCGGTCGAGTTGATCATCGGGGTGACGCGGACGGCCTGCTCGCCGTACTCGCCCGCCTGGGCCGCCGTGAAGGTGACCGTGGCGGTGTCGGACTCGCCGGGCGAGAGCTGCACCGCGATCTTCGAGACCGGTCGCCCGAGGTCGTCCGTCGTCTGCACGACGGTGCCGAGCCCGGAGGCCCAGGTCGCGCCGGTCACGCTCGTGCCGGGAGGGCCGTAGACGTAGACGTTGGTCACGAAGTCGCCGAGCGGGAACCTGTTGCCGCCGTTCGCCGCGACGTAGGGCGGCAGGGTGCGCGCCACCTTCTCGGTGATCGTGTTGGTCAGCGTGACCTGCGTGGTGAAGGTCGCTCCGGAGGCGGCGCAGCGGTTCGCGCTCGCCTGCGTCACCGCCGTGTCGAGGTAGTAGTCCATCTTCGAGCCGATCGACGCGTCCTGGAAGAAGACGCCGGTGGTGGTCGTGTCGGTGTTCGCGGTGGGCAGGATGCCCGCGATGGGCGTCGGAGCGAGGAGGGCCTGCTCGTCGGGGTCGGTGCTGTACGCGAGGATGCGGCTCTCGCCGACCGCCTTGACGATCGCCGGCAGCATGCGCGTCGGCTCCATCTCGCCGCCGAGGATCTTCCCGAGGATCGTGGCGCTCGCCTCCGAGAAGAACTCGTCGGTCTGCTCGCCGACCGTCTCGGCCGGGTAGCGGAAGTAGATCTTGTTCAGGAGCGTCGAGACGGTGTTCTCGCTCGTCAGCTCCGTGCCGTCGGTGAGCACCACCGGGCCGGTCGAGTCGAGCAGGTACGAGAGCGCGACCGGGTCGATCGCCAGCACTCCGTCGATCTTCTGGTCGGGGAACTTCTGGGCCCAGAACTGCGTCGCGATGGACGACGCGGTCGGGAAGTCGGGCCGGCTCGTCGACACGTTGAAGGTCGTGGCGAGGTTGCCGCCGAAGGTGTCGAGCGCGCTCTGATCGACGTCCACCGACTCCAGCCCGCGGAAGTCCTGGCTGGACTGCTGCTCCGTGATCGAGATCGCTCCGCCGTCGGCCTGCAGCAGCATGACCGAGGAGGCGCCGCCTCCGAGAGCCTGCGCCTCGGCGAGGTTCTGGAACATGACGAGGTAGTTGCGGGGCCCGTTCGCCCCGAGCGCGTCGGGCAGGATCGCCGTGATCGGCTGCACCTGGTCCATCGCCTTCGTGGCGGTCTCGAGCTGCGGAGCGAAGGCGTCGAGGGCCGAGGCGACCTGCGGCACGAGGGCGCCGCGGTCGATCGCCTCGACGCGCGCCTGCGACTCGTCGACGACCTGCTTCGCGACGTCGATCTTGGCCGACAGGTCGGTGATCGCGGCGATGTCGACACGGCCGTCGACCGGCTTCAGCACGTCGAGCGAGGTGCCCGAGAGCGGAGTGACGATCTTGCCCGACACGTCGTCGGCGATCTCGGTCGCGGCGCGGACTGCAGAGAGGTTGGGCCCGAGGATCGGCACGATCTCCATCACGCGCCACACGCCGTCGTCGGTCTCGTCGCGCGCCTCGCCGGTGAGGGTCGCGATCTGACCCGCCGTCGCCTCGGCTCCCGCGGTGTCGAATCCGGTGAGCTGGTCGGCGACCTGCGAGACGAGCGGGATGGCGGAGGTGAGCTTGGCGCGGACCGTCATCGCCTTGTCGTACGTCTGGACGGCCAGGAGCACCGCGACGATCGCGCCGATCACGAGGACCAGCAGGATGCTCAGCGTGATCCAGAGGCCGCGGCGACGGCGGCGGGGCTGTCCGGAGGCGCGGCGAGAGGAGGTCGTCGTGGTGCTCATTCGAGAGAGCCTAGGCGACGGCCACCGCGACGGGTCGGGCTGGGCGCGTTCGCGTCAACCCAGGAGGAGGGACACGGCGATGAGCACGGGAACGGCCGCGACAGTGCTCACCAGGGCCGTGTCCCGCGCCACGGCGACTCCGCGGTCGTAGCGCGTCGCGAAGTTGAAGATGTTCTGCGCGGTGGGGAGCGCGGCGGTCACGGTGACCGCGAAGAGGTGCTCGGCGTCGAGCTGGAAGACGAAGCGCCCCAGACTCCACGCCACCGCCGGCATCACGAGCGACTTCAGCGTCGACGCGACGACGACCTCGATCCGCGCGGGACCCGCCTCCAGCGGCCGCTGCCCGCGCAGCGACATGCCGAAGGCCATGAGGACCAGCGGGATCGACGCGTTGCCGATGATCGAGAACGGCTCGAGCACGGGGGCCGGCACATCGACCCCCGTGACGGCGACGAGCAGGCCGAGCCCGGACGCGATGATCATGGGGTTCCGCAGCGGCTGGGTCAGGATCGCGCCGACCGAGGTGCGCCCGCTCGTCGAGATGTCGAGCACGGTGAGGATCGTCGGCGCGAGCAGGAGCAGCTGCAGCAACAGGGTCGGAGCCACCCACTGCGGGTCGCCCAGGACGTAGATGGCCACGGGCAGCCCGATGTTGTTGGCGTTGACGTAGGAGGAGGACGCCGTGCCGATCACGGTCTCGGGCAGCGGCCGGCGGAAGAAGAGGCGCGAAGCGAGCACGTAGACCGCCGCCACGAGCAGCACCGTGCAGAGCGACACCAGGAGGAAGGAGGAGAAGAGCACCGTGACGTCGGCCCTCGAGAGCACCGTGAACAGCAGAGCGGGGGTCGTCACGAAGAAGGCGATGCGGGAGAGGACCAGGCGGCCCTCGGGAGGCACCAGGCCGAAGCGGGCGATCAGGTAGCCGACGGCGATGATCACGCCGATGATCGCGAATCCGGTGAGCACTCCCTCCACGGCGTCCTCCGTCCCTCGGGCGAGCGGGCGGCTCGCAGGCGTCCCTCCAGCCTAGGGTCGGGTGCCGTTGCACCCCGACGGGGCCGGGCCTACGGTGGCCGCATGCCGCATCTCGACGTCCCCGGCGCGAGCCTCCACTGGGAGGCGGACGGCCACGCCTCCTCCCCCGCGCTGCTGCTGGTGCACGCCGGCATCGCCGATCTGAGGATGTGGGACCCGATCGTCCCGGCCCTGGCCGAGGACCATCTCGTCGTGCGCCTGGACTCCCGCGGCTTCGGCGGCACCACGACGGACGACGTCGACTTCGACGAGCGGGCCGACCTCCTCGCGGTGCTCGAGCACCTGGGCGTGGAGCGCGCCGCCGTCATCGGCTGCTCGCGGGGCGGATCCGCAGCGCTCGACCTCGCGATCGCCCATCCCGACCGGGTGAGTGCGCTCGTCGCGATCTGCCCGGGTGTCGGCGGCTTCCCGTATCCGGAGCTGACCGCGCGGGAGGACGCCCTCTTCGACGAGATCGACGCCCTGCTGACGCGCGGCGACCACGAGCTGGTCGCCCGGCGGGAAGCGGAGCTGTGGGCCTTCGGGCCGGAGCGCTCCGCGGACTCGCTCGATGCGTCCTTCGTCGAGGCCGTGCGGGAGCTCGCGCGCGGCCGCGCGGGCCACGAGCACGAGAAGCCCCGGCCGATCCCGCTCGAGCCGCCCGCCTACGACCGGGTGGTCGATCTGGCGCTGCCGGCGCTGATCGTGGTGGGCGCGCACGACCTCTCGGAGTCGTTCCCCGTGCACGAGTACCTCGCCGAGACGATCCCCGGCGCCGACTCCTGCGTCTTCGACGAGGCGGCGCACCTGCCCAGCGTCGAGCGGCCGGAGGAGTTCCTCGCGGTCCTGCGGCCGTGGCTCGCCGCTCACGGGGTGTGAGCGCCGCGCGACGCGGCGGGTCGGGCGGCGCTCGCCCTCAGGGCCCGGTGAACACGATCCCGCGTGCTCAGCTCGGCTCGACCGCACGATCGGGCCGAGCTCGAGCGCTCATCCGCCCCTAGGCGACCGCCGCCAGATCGAACGCCCAGTCGGCCCAGAGGCTCGGCGGATCGCCCTTCTCGACGATGTCGACGCGGTCGAAGCCGACCTCGACGCAGATCGCGCTGTCCTCCGCGTCGTCCGTGCGCACGAACGCGTGCACGAAGCGGGGCAGCGGGAACGCCGCGGCCTCGTCGAGCAGCAGGCGCACAGAGCGCGCGGCCACGCCGCGTCCCTCGCCTCGGGAGCGAGGCTCCAGGCCGTCTCGTACGCGACGATGCCGCGAGAGTGGCCGTACCAATAGCCGATGGAGCCGACGCAGTCGCCGTCGAGCTCGATCGCGTAGAAGAAGGCGGTGCCCTCGGCCCAACCGCGCAGGTAGCGGTCGTGCAGGGTTCCGTCCTCGTCGTGCCCACGACCCGTGTCGGACTCCGCGCGGGTGACGCGGAGTGCGGCGGTGCCCGCCTGCGGCCAGGGCAGCAGGCGGAGGGTCGAGGAGTGCTGATCGATGCTGACTGTGCTGTGGTCGCTTCCGGGTTCGGGTCCCGTCACGCGCTCCGATCCTCTCTCTCAGGATGGCTCGTCGGCCGTGCTCCTCCGCCAGGTGTTCGGAGTGGCCGGTCGATCGGATGGGCCGCACTCGGGATGCGGCCGCGATGTCCGCACCATCCTGACCCCCTGACCGGGGCCACGGTGGGTCGTGGAGGAATCTAGCCCCGGACGGGGGGTCCAACCTGCGAGAGCCCTGGTGGAGTGCTGATCGGACACGTGGAGAAGTCCCCGGGATCCTGCGCCGACGACGTCCGGAACCGCTCCTGAGCGCCGTTGCCGCCCCCGCGGCGCAGACGTGCGCGGCGAGCGCCGACGTCGCCGCTCCGCTCCGCTCCCACGCAAGAAAAGCGCGCGCACGCGGCCCTACGCTCGGAGTCGGGTCGCATCCGACCCGTTCCACCGAGGATTCGAAGCGTGAGGAGGATCACCATGTCGCAGTTCGTGCAGAGCACAGTCGTCGGAGAGCCGGAGGTCCTCGAGGACCGCGTCGAGTCCTCCTCCGCCTGGCTCGACCTCAAGGCCGCGGTCGGCGACCTGCAGCCTCTGCAGACGTCCGACGGCTCCCTCGCCGACCCGGCGATGCTGCTCGAGGCGCGCACCGCGCTCGAGCGGATCGTCGCCGCCGTCCGCGCCCTGGCCCCGCGCTTCCCGCACGACGCCGCGTACCTCGACGCGCTCGTCGTCGACCTGGAGCGGTGGAGCGCCGACGGGCTCGGCGTCCCCGACTTCCTCGACTCGCTGCAGGCCTTCCAGCCGCAGCTCGACCGGATCGACGGGCTGCGCCACCTCGTCGTCTTCCCGATGCTCACCCAGAACGGCAGCCGCGACCGGCACGTCGAGGCCGTGCTGGTCGAGGTGGTCTGGCCGCGCTTCGTCGCCGAGCTCGAGGCGGGCGAGTACTCGAACGCGCTCTTCGTGCCGGTCCGCTTCGTCGACTTCACCGCCGGCTACGACACCGACAGCGCGGTGCTCTTCCCCGAGACCGTGGCGATGCGCGCGATCCCGACCTTCACCTGGGGAGCGATCTTCGCCGACCGCGAGGCCGCCCGCTTCCGCCGCGTCGTGAGCAGCGCCGCCGAGGTCACGCGCCTCGACCTGCCCGAGGACGCACGCCGCCTGATCGCCCATCAGCACCTCGCGGAGGAGGCCTTCGTGATGTGGGACCTCATCCACGACCGCACGCACATGCGCGGCGACCTGCCCTTCGACCCCTTCATGATCAAGCAGCGCATGCCCTTCTTCCTCTACTCGCTCGAGGAGCTGCGCTGCGATCTGACGGCGTTCCGCGAATCGGTCGCGATCGAGCGCCGTCTCGCCGCGGCCGAGCACCGCGACGAGGACGAGGAGCGCCTGTCCGGGCGAGCGCGCTCGGTGCAGTACGCGATCCTGTTCGACCGCCTCTTCCGCTTCCCGCTCACCGGCTCGCGCGTGCGCAACTACGACGGTCTGGGCGGCCAGCTGCTGTTCGCCTGGCTGCACCGGCACGGGGTGCTGCACTGGACGGACACGCGCCTCGCCTTCGAGTGGGACGGCGTCGCCGACGTGGTCGTCGCCCTGTCGGACGCGATCGACGACCTGTACTGGCGCTCGATCGACCGCCCGAAGACCGCGCACTGGCTGGCCGCGCACGCCCTGATCGCGTCGGTGCTCACCCGCATCCCGCGTCGGCCTGGGCCCGCGGACTGCCTGACGAGGTGCTGCTCGGGCCGCCCCGCGGCCTCACCGACGCGGTGCTGGACGACGAGTTCCCGCTGTCGATGTTCTACGAGGCCCTCGAGAAGAAGATGCGCGACGTGATCGCGTCGACGAAGGGGATCACGGGGCGCGACTGAGCCGGCGGCGGGGGCGGGCGACTGCGGATCCGCCTCCGCCGCGGCCCGGTCGCGTACCGTGGACGTCATGTCCCGAGGTGCCGACGCCGTCGCCGCCGCCGATCCCTTCGACGCCGGCTGGACGAGGCGACCCCCCACGCGGCCGCAGTACATCCGCGACGCCGTCGCCGCCGGGATCCTCCTGCTCGCGACCGTGATCTCGGTGCTGCTGTACACCTCGGCCGGGTTCCCCGCCGCGGCGCACCCCGTCGTGAGCGCCCACTGGGCCGTCGCGCTGACCCTGCCGCTGGCGCTGCGGCGGAGGTACCCGGCCACCGTCGCGATCGTCCTCGCGGTGGTCTACACGCTCGGTCTCGTGCTCCAGGTGCCGGAGTCGCTCTTCAACCAGATCTGCCTGTTCCTCGCGATCTACACGGTCGGCGCGTGGAGCCGCGACCGCCGTACCGCCCTCGCAGTGCGCCTGGTGATCGCGATCGCCATGCTCGGATGGCTGGTGACCTCCCTGATCACGGGCGAGTGGCTCGACCGGGCGCTGCCCGCCACCGAGTCCGTCGGACCGCTCTCGCCCTACGTCGCCGAATCGGCGCTGGTCCTGCTGGTCAACCTGCTCTACTTCGGCAGCGCCTTCGTCTTCGGTGAGGCGTCGTGGCAGTCGGCGCGCCGGCTCGAGGCGCTCGAGGCGCGCACAGCCGAGCTGGACGACGAGCGCGAGCGCTCCTCGCGCCAGGCGGTCACCTCGGAGCGCCTGCGCATCGCCCGCGAGCTGCACGACGTCGTGGCGCACCACGTCAGCGTCATGGGGGTGCAGGCGGGAGCAGCGCGCCGCGTCCTCGCCCGCGACCCCGAGAAGGCCGCGCGCTCGCTCAGCGCGATCGAGAGCGACGCCCGCTCGGCGATCGACGAGCTGCACCGGATCCTCGTCGCACTCCGCGCCGAGGAGTCGCCCGCGGCCGGGCCCCTCGACACCGTCCCGACCGACTCCGCCTCCACCCGCGGCGTCGCGCAGCTCGAGGAGCTCGTCGGCGCCTCCGCCGGCTCGGGGCTCCCGACGGCGTTCCGCACGATCGGCTTCCCGCGCGAGATCCCCGCGACGGTGGGCCTCAGCCTCTACCGCATCGCGCAGGAGTCGCTCACGAACGTCCGCAAGCACGCGGGCCCCGGCGCACGGGCCGAGCTGCGCCTGCGCTACCTGCCCGACGCGGTCGAGCTCGAGGTCGCCGACGACGGCGGGACGGGTCCGCACCCGACCGCACCCGCCTCCTGCGGCCTGGGGCAGACCGGCATGCGCGAGCGCGCCGCGGCCGTGGGCGGGCGGATCGAGATGGGCCGGCGCGGAGAGGGCTACCTCGTGCACGTGCACGTCCCGCTGGCGCCGGTGGTCGGCCCGCAGCCGCTCCCGGACCCGGTAGCGTCGACCGGGGCGTCGCGGGGGCGCCTCGACGCAGCGAGCGGGGGCCGCGCATGACCGACGACATCCGCGTCCTCCTGGTGGACGACCAGGAGCTGGTGCGCGCGGGGTTCCGCATCATCCTGGAGTCCGAGCCGGGCATCGTCATCGTGGGCGAGGCCCGGACCGGCTCCGAGGCGATCGCGCGGGCGACCGAACTGTGCCCCGACGTGATCTGCATGGACGTGCAGATGCCGGGCATGGACGGGCTCGCCGCGACCCGCGAGATCGTGAAGGACCCGCGGCTGTGCTCGAGCGTCCTGATCCTGACGACCTTCGACCGCGACGACTACCTCTTCGACGCGCTGTCGGCCGGAGCGAGCGGCTTCCTGCTCAAGAACGCCTCGCCCGAGGACCTGGTCGACGCCGTGCAGGTCGTGGCCCGCGGCGACGCGATGCTCGCCCCGGACGTCACCCGCCGTGTGATCGAGCGCTTCGCCGCGGACCCCGCCCGGAGCCCCCGGGAGCACCCGGGCGTCGCCGAGCTCACCGATCGCGAGCGCGAGGTGCTGGTGTACCTCGCGCGGGGCTGGTCGAACGCCGAGATCGCCGCCCAGCTGTTCGTGGGCGAGGCCACGGTGAAGACCCACGTGTCGAAGATCCTGATGAAGCTGCGGGTGCGGGACCGGATCCAGGCGGTCGTGTTCGCCTACGAGCACGGGATCGCGGTGCCCGGGCGGTCCTGACCTCGTCGGCGCCCGGCGGGGGATCGCGGAGAGCGCGTCAGCGGCGGGCGATCGGAGCCGAACCGCGCGGAGGCGTGCGGCGCACGAACTCCATGCGGATGTCCGGGACGATCTTCCGGTCGAGCACCACGGTCATGTAGCGGCCGTCCACGCGGGCGCCGATGGCGACCACGTCGGGATCGGTGTCGACGCGGTAGCCGCGCAGGGCCTCTCCGTCGACCACGACCGGCACGCCTCGCACGACGTCCTCGTCGCGCAGCGCCGCGGCGACCACGGGCATGCCGCCCCGACGGCTGCGGACGCGGCCGGGGAACGTGTTGCGGAGCACATCGCCCATGTGGGCGGCGAGGCGCGACTCCAGCGGCCTGCTGCGCTCGGCGGGGATCGGCACCGAGGTGCGCACGGCCTCCCACAGAACGGGGTACCGCATCCGCGTGACCTGGTCGACCATCCACGGCGGCAGGTGGTCGTTCTCGGCCCGGTCGATCGCCCGCTTCTGCTCCGGAGTGAGCGGGACGTGGTTCACAGGATCGGCGCGATTGCGCGGATTCTTGAAGAACGAGTACGACAGGGAGATCTCGACGAACCGCCCGAGCGCCATGGTCTGAGCCGCCGCGAACTCCTCGAGTCGGGGCTGCGGGGCGAACGCGAGGACCGGGTCGCCGAAGCGCGCCGCGATCTCGTCCACCCCGGGAGGGGCCGGCATATCGCGGACCGCCCCCGATGTGTCCATGCGCATAGGACAAGAGTGGCCGTTCGCTCAGCCGATACCAACTTCTTGACGGAGATCGGCTCGTCGCTCCCGGGCTGTTCACATGCCGGAAACATGAGCACCCGCTGAACGCGCACCCGGAGGGACCCTCCGGCGACGGGCTGCGAGGATGAAGCCATGAGCTCTCTGCACGATCCGACGGTCCGCGGCTTCGCCTCCGACAACTACTCCGGGGTCCACGAGGAGGTGCTCGCCGCGATCGCCGCGGCCAACGGCGCGCACCAGGTCGCGTACGGCGAGGACGTCTACACCGAGCGCCTGCAGCACGCGTTCCGGCGCGAGTTCGGCGAGCAGGCGCAGGCGTTCCCGGTCTTCAACGGCACCGGCGCGAACGTCACCGGACTGCAGTCGATGCTGCCGCGCTGGGGCGCCGTGATCTCGGCGGGCACCGCGCACATCAACTCCGACGAGGGCGGAGCGCCCGAGAAGGTCGCCGGGATCAAGATCCTCACGGTGACCTCCCCCGACGGCAAGCTCACTCCGGCGCTGGTGGACGAGCAGGCCTGGGGCTACGGCGACGAGCACCGCTCGCAGCCGCTGGTCGTCTCGATCACCCAGTCCACCGAGCTCGGCACGGTCTACACGCCCGAGGAGGTGCGCGCGCTCGCCGACCACGCTCACGCGCACGGCATGCGGCTGCACCTCGACGGCGCCCGGATCGCGAACGCGGCGGCGGCGCTCGGAGTGCCGCTGCGCTCCTTCACGACCGATGCCGGCGTCGACGTGCTCTCGTTCGGCGGCACGAAGAACGGCATGCTGCTGGGCGAGGCGATCGTGGTGCTCGATCCCGAGGCGTCGAGCGGACTGCACTATCTGCGCAAGACCAACATGCAGCTGTCGTCGAAGATGCGCTTCCTCTCGGCGCAGCTGCTCGCGATGCTCGGCGAGGACGGCGAGACGGAGCCGCTGTGGCTGCGCTCGGCGCGGAGCGCGAACGCCATGGCCGCGCGGCTGCGCTCCCGGCTCGAGGAGGCGGTGGCGGCGGGTCGCATCGAGGGCCTGGCCTTCACGCAGCCGACGCAGGCGAACGCGGTCTTCGCGACACTGCCGGCCGGAGTGGCCGACCGCCTGCGCGAGGTGTCGCGCTTCTACGACTGGAACCCGGCGACGGGCGAGGTGCGCTGGGTCTGCTCGTTCGACACCACCGAGGACGACATCGACGTGTTCACGGCGGCGATCGAGCGCGAGCTCTCGGCGTGAGGGCGCGGCTCGTCGCGCTCGGGCTGATCGCGGGGCTCGCGCTCGCGGGATGCTCGGGGGCGCCGGCTCCGGAGGGGAGCGCTTCCGTCTCGGCGTCCGCTTCCGCTTCGGCGTCGGCTTCGGCCTCCGCTTCCGCGGCGCCCGCCTCCGAGCTCGACTGCGACTCCCTGCTGCCGGTCTCGAGGGCGTCGGAGGCGCTGAGGCTCCCCGCGGATCGGCTCGAGGGCAGCCGGGACGGCGCGGTGCAGAGCTCCGCCGAGCTGATCCGCGCGGCCGCCGAGGAGAACGGCGGGCTGCTGACCTGCTCCTGGTTCGAGACGGACGGGCCCGCGTCGGTCGTCGCCTCGGCGGCCGAGGACGCGGCCGACGCGTTCGCCGCCCTCCCCGCCGGTCCCGCGCTGGCCGCGGGCGACTCCGCCTCCGGATCGTGCACCGACGGGAGCTGCACCGCCCAGGTGCTCGTCGGCTCGACCTGGGTCTCGCTCGCGCTGACCGGCGCACCGACGGCACTGGATCTCGCCGCGCTCGCCTCCGCGACGGCCGACTCCGCCTCCGGTCGGCTCGACGAGGTCGTCGCGGGCTCCGGGCCGGTCTGCGCCGACCTGCTGACGACCGAGCAGCTGACGTCGCTCGCGGGACTCGCGCAGCCGACTCCGGGAGCCGGCACCGAGGGGGCGCCGATCACGACCGCCGGAGCCGCCGCCGCGGCCCGCGCGGGCTACACCTCGTGCACCTGGACGGATGCGGCCGACGCCGCCTACTCCGGGATCAGCGTCGACGCCCTCCCCTCGGGCGAGGAGGGCTGGCGCACTCTCTCGCTCACCACGGGGCTGGCGATCCCGCTCTCGCCCGTGGACGGCCTCGGCGAGCGCGCGATCTCGGGCTGCTCGGCCGGCACCTGCGAGGTCGACGTGCTCGCGGACGACGTGTGGTGGCGGGTGCTCGTGACCGGGGACTCGGCGCGCGCGGACTCCGTGGCCCGGGCGGTCCTGGACTGACGTCCTCGCGAGATGCCACTCCGCTACGCCCCGGCCGGGGTGTCGCGTACCGGAGTGGCGTCTCGTGGCGGGGGATCAGCCGGGGCCGGGCGAGCGGGTCAGGGGCGGCGCCAGTACTCGTACCAGGAGGACTGCTCGCAGCCCAGTGCCGCGTAGAGGCGACGGGCGCCGGAGTTGGACTCCGAGGACCTGGATCCAGAGGCGCTCGATCCCGCGGTCCCGCGCCTGCCCGAGCAGGGAGCGGAGAACCGAGGAGGCGTGCCCCCGGCGGCGCGCATCGGGACGCGTGGCGACTCCGAACAGGCCGCACCACGCCTCGCCGTCGAGCGCGGTCGCGAAGGCGAGCCTGCCGCACGCGGCGGGGCCCTCCTCATCGCGGAGGAGGGCGTAGGAGGAGTCGCAGCCCGCGAGGATCCGCCGCGCGACGTCGAGCTCGGCGTCGCCTCCCCGGCCGTCGACCGACCACCAGAGCCGCATCCACTCGTCGGACGGGTGCGCCTCGATCTCGGCGGGGCGGCAGCTCAGCGCGGCGAGCGCCTCCCCGACGGTGCCCGTGAGGACGAGCGTGCGATCGTGCGGGGAGTAGCCGCGGGCGCTCAGGCGGTCGGCGAGGTCGGCGGGGAGGGTCGCGGGGCCGAGCTGCAGGAGCGGAGGGATGCCGTGCTCGCGGGCGAACGCCTCGGCGGCGTCGATCGCGCGCTCGGGGTCGGCGACGGGTCCGGAGGTGAGGACCGAGTTCGCGCGCTTCGTGACTCCCGAGGCGGCGCGCAGACGCCAGCCGTCGAGCGCGCGGCTCTCGAGCGGCGGCCAGGCGTCGGCGGCGAGGTGGTCGAGGAGGCGGGGGTCCATGCGGTCGACGGTAGCGGGAGGGGCGGGAACGCCTCCTGCACGCGAACGCCTCCGGCACGGGGGACTGCTTCCGGCGCGTGGAAACACCTCCGGCCCGCGGGAACCGGTGATCCGGACGAGCCGGACCGGTTCCTGCGAGCCGGAGGTGCGGTGCAGGTGCGGGCACCTACATGTTGATCATGTGCCCCTTGAGGCCGTGGAAGCCCTCCTGCAGCGCCTCCGACAGCGTCGGGTGGGTGTGCACGTTGCGCGCGAGCTCGGTCGCGGTGAGGTCCCACTTCTGCGCGAGCGTGAGCTCGGGGAGCAGCTCGGACACGTCCGGGCCGATCATGTGCGCGCCGAGGAGCTCGCCGTACTGCTTGCTCGCGATGAGCTTCACGAAGCCGGTCGGCTCGCCGAGGCCGTGCGCCTTGCCGTTCGCCATGAACGGGAAGGTCGAGACGGTGATCTCGTGGCCCTCGTCGGTCGCCTGCTTCTCGGTGAGGCCGAAGGAGGCGATCTGCGGCTGGCAGAACGTCGCGCGCGGCATCATGCGGTAGTCGCCCAGGGTCTGGGTCTCGGCGCCGGCCAGGGTCTCGGCGGCGACGACGCCCTGCGCCTCGGCCACGTGCGCGAGCTGCAGCTTCGCGGTCACGTCGCCGATGGCGTAGATGTTCGGGACGTTGGTGCGCATGTGGTCGTCGATCGCGATCGCTCCGCGCTCGGTCAGCTCGACGCCCGTGTTCTCGAGGCCGAAGCCCTCGACCCGGGGGACCCAGCCGATCGACATCATGACCTTGTCGACCTCGAGGGTCGACTGGGTGCCGTCCTTCGCGGTGTAGGTCACGGTGACGTAGCCGTCCTTGTCGACGACCGACTCGACCTTGGTCGAGGTCAGGATCTCGACGCCGAGCTTCTTGTACTGCTTCTGGATCTCCTTGGAGACGTCCGGGTCCTCGTTGGGGAGGGCACGGTCCATGAACTCGATGATCGTGACGTCGACGCCGTAGTTCTTCAGGACGTACGCGAACTCCATGCCGATCGCGCCGGCGCCCACGATGGCCATCGTGTCGGGCAGGTCGCGCGTCATGATCTGGGTCTCGTAGGTGACGACGTTCTCCGAGAGCTCGACGCCGGGCAGGAGGCGGACGTACGCGCCGGTCGCGATGATCGCGTCGTCGAAGGTCAGCGACTCCGAGCCGCCCTTGGTGAGCTGCACGTCGAGGCCCTTCGGGCCGGTGAAGGCGCCGGTGCCGTCGAACTCGGTGATCTTGTTCTTCTTCATCAGGAAGTGGACGCCCTTGGTGCGTCCGTCCGCGACCGTGCGGCTGCGGTCGAACGCCGCGCCGAAGTCGAAGGAGACGTCGCCCGAGATGCCGAACTGCTTGGCCTGCGAGTGGAAGATGTGGGCGAGCTCCGCGTTGCGCAGGAGCGCCTTGGACGGGATGCAGCCCACGTTGAGGCAGACGCCGCCCCAGTACTGCTTCTCGACGATCGCGACCGACTTGCCGAGCTGCGCCGCTCGGATCGCAGCCACGTACCCGCCGGGACCCGCCCCCAGGACGACGACGTCGAAGTGCTGGGCCATGGATGATCCTCCATCAGAGTCGTGAACGTTGCGCGCGGGGAACCACGCCGTCTCCGAGCGTACCGTTCCGAGCGCGCCCGACCCGGGGGTCCTCCGAGGGCGAACGGTCCTGGTATGCCTTACCCGGACCCCGTCGGCGGGAATGCGTGCTCGCCGTGCGGCGTTGTACCGCGCGGGCGATGGAGCCCCGGTCGAATCCGCCCCCTCCCGGAAAGAAGCTCCCCCGATGCCCCTCGCCACCGCGTCCCGCACCGCCACCACCAGCGCGCCGATCCTCGACGTCCTCGCCGAGCGCTGGAGCCCGCGCTCGTTCGACACGACGGCCGCGATCTCGGACGAGACCCTCGCCTCGCTGCTCGAGGCCGCACGCTGGTCCCCCTCCGCCAGCAACTCCCAGCCCTGGCGCTTCATCGTGGCCCGCCGCGGCACGCCGGAGTTCGACCGCGTGGCGAAGAACCTCGTCGGCTTCAACGCCGCCTGGGCCGGCTCGGCCGCGGCGCTCGTCGTCGCCCTCGCCGAGACCGTGGACACCGACGGGAAGCCGCGCCCCTGGGCCGTCTACGACCTCGGCCAGGCCGTCGCGCACCTGAGCATCCAGGCCCACCACGACGGGCTGCACGTGCACCAGATGGCCGGCTTCGAGAAGGACGGGCTCCGCGAGGAGTTCGCGATCGACGAGCGCTTCGACCCCGTGACCGTCGCCGCGATCGGCGTCGTCGGCGACCCGGAGTCGCTCGAGAACGACGTGCTGCGCGAGCGCGAGGTCGCCCCGCGCACCCGCCTCCCCCTCGAGGAGCTCGTGCTCGTCAGCGCGTAGTCGCCGCACTGCTCGGCCCGGTCCGCGGTTCTCCGCGGGCCGGGCCGTTCTGCGTCCGGGGCGACGTCCGGGGCTGCGGCGGGCGCTGGGGGCCGCTCTGCGGGCGCGGGAGGAGGAGCGGGCGGCGGGCGCTGCGGACGCGGGGCGTCACTCCGCTCGATCGCTCTGTTACTCCGCGTGTCATCGCGGAATCGGAGGGATGAGCCGCCGTCCGTACGATCGGGACGGTCCGCCCGCCCGCCCCGCCGCCCCGGAGCCCCATGTCCGACACGCCCTCCCGCACGAGCCTGGCCTTCGACGCCGATCTCGGTCAGTCGGCGTTCCCGGTGCGCTTCGACGGGGTCGGCCGCACGTTCTCGCCCGGAGCACCGGTGCTCGAGGGGGTCGACCTCGAGGTCGCGGCCGGAGAGGTCATCGCGATCCTCGGACCCAGCGGATGCGGCAAGTCGACGCTTCTGCGCATCGCGGCGGGCCTGGACACGGCATCGGCGGGCTCGGTGCTGATCGACGGGCGCCCGGTGTCGGGCATCGACACCCGCTGCGCCGTCGCCTTCCAGGAGCCGCGACTGCTGCCGTGGCGCACGATCGCCGCCAACGTGGCGCTCGGACTGCCCCGCGGCACCGCGCGCGCCGCGGCCCGGCACGCCGTCGACGAACTGCTCTCGCTCGTCGGGCTGACGGCGCACGCCTCCTCGCGACCCCGCGAGGTGTCGGGAGGGATGGCGCAGCGCGCCTCGCTCGCCCGCGCGCTGGCGCGGAATCCCGGTGTGCTGCTGCTCGACGAGCCGTTCGGCGCACTGGACGCCCTCACCCGCATCCGGATGCAGGACCTCCTCCTGGACGTGCACGCCGCAGCACCCGCGACGATCCTGCTGGTCACCCACGACGTCGACGAGGCGCTGCAGCTGGCCGACCGCATCGTGCTGCTCGGCCGCGACGAGCCGGGAGGCGTCTCGCGCATCCAGCAGGTCATGACGGTCCCCGGCGCACGCCCGCGGGACCGCGGGTCGGCCGAGTTGGCGGAGCGCCGTGCCGAGCTGCTCGCCGGTCTCGGCATCGACCGGCACTGAGCCCTCCCCAGGCTCGGATCCGCCCGGTCCTCCCCCGTTCCTCCGTTCCCCTCCCCTCCCCCGTCTCCCCCGCCCCACACTCGTTCCACCCCCGGAACCGCACCGAAGCAGAGGCCACCATGTCGTTCACCACCACCGCGCTCACGCGCCGCACCGCCCTCGCCGGCCTGCTCACCGCCGCCGCCGTTCCCCTGCTCGCGGGCTGCGTGCAGGGCGAGGGCTCCGGCGGCGCCGCGGCCGCCACCGCCGATGCGGCCGAGGGCGCCGTCACGCAGGGCGGCACGCTGACGCTCGACTTCGCCACCTACAACCCGCTGAGCCTGGTGATCAAGGAGAAGGGCTGGCTCGAGACCGCTCTCGCCGAGCAGCAGGTCACGGTCACCTGGGTGCAGTCGGCCGGGTCCAACAAGGCCAACGAGGCGCTGCGCGCCGGAGCGATCGACGTCGGCTCGACCGCCGGCTCCGCGGCCCTGCTCGCCCGCTCCAACGGCTCGACGATCAAGACGATCGACATCTTCTCGCAGCCGGAGTGGTCCGCGCTCGTCGTCCCCGCAGGCTCGGGAATCACGAGCGTCGAGCAGCTCGCGGGCAAGCAGATCGCCGCGACCAAGGGCACCGACCCCTACTTCTTCCTCGTGCAGGCGCTCGAGGAGGCCGGTCTCGGCATCGACGACGTCACCGTGCAGAACCTGCAGCACGCCGACGGCTGGGCCGCGCTGCAGAACGGCTCGGTGGACGCGTGGGCCGGGCTCGACCCGATCATGGCGGGCGCCGAGGCGGCCGGAGCGACCCTGCTCTACCGCAACGTCGACTTCAACTCCTACGGCCTGCTCAACGCCACCGAGAGCTTCCTCGCCGAGAAGCCGGACCTCGCGCAGACCGTCGTGAACGCCTACGAGCACGCCCGGGCCTGGGCGCTCGAGAACCAGGAGGAGACCGCGAGCATCCTCGCCTCCGTCGCCGGTCTCGACGTCGCGGTCGCCACCACGGTCGTCACCGAGCGCAGCAACCTCGACGTCGACAACGTGCCCGGCTCCGCGCAGACGGACGTGCTCGCGGTGATCGGCCCGATCTTCGTCGCGAACGGCGACGTCGCCTCGCAGGACCAGGTCGACGAGGCGCTCGACACGCTGCTCGACGACACCTACGCGAAGGCCGCCGACCCCGACGCGATCGGCTGAGCCGCTCCGTCCCCGATCCACCGCTCACGAGGAGACGACCATGGCGATCCGTGACGACCGGACGACCGACGTCGAGACGACCGACGCCGACCTGATCAGGCGCAGCACCGGGACGGTGCAGGCGCCGGGTGCGGTCGGCACCGCGGTCGTGGGGCCCAGCGTGGGGGCGTCGCAGAAGCGGCTCCGTGACGACTCCGCCGCGCACGCCCGTCCGCTGACGTCGAAGCGCTGGTTCGTCGTGGTCGGCGGGGCGGTCCTGCCGATCGTGCTGCTGCTCGCCTGGCAGATCGCGACCACCACGGGCCTCGTGTCGCTGTCGGTGTTCCCCTCGCCGGCGATGGTGTGGGCGGCGGGGCTGGATCTCGCCCAGCGCGGCGACCTCGGCCAGGACGTCGCGATCTCGACGCAGCGCGTGCTGATCGGCTTCGCGATCGGCTCGGCCCTCGGCCTCGTGATCGGGGCGCTCTTCGGGCTCTCGCGGGTCTGGGAGGTCGTGCTCGGCCCGACCCTCGGCGCGATCCGGGCGGTGCCCTCGCTCGCGTGGGTGCCCCTGCTGCTGCTCTGGCTCGGCATCGGCGAGGAGTCGAAGATCACGCTGATCACGATCGGTGCGTTCTTCCCCGTGTTCACCACCGTCGCCACGGCTCTGGGCCACGTCGACCGCCACCTGGTCGAGGCGGGGCGCGCCTTCGGGCTGTCCGGCGTCCGGCTCTTCACCACCGTGCAGCTGCCGGCCGTCGTGCCCGCGGTCATCGCGGGGCTCCGGCTCGCCCTCGCCCAGTCGTGGCTGTTCCTCGTCGCGTCCGAGCTGATCGCCTCGTCGATGGGTCTGGGCTTCCGGCTCATCGACAGCCAGAACAACGGGCGGATCGACCGCGTGTTCCTCGCGATCATCCTGCTCGCGGTGCTCGGCAAGCTCACCGACGCCGTGGTGGGCGTGTTCCAGCGCTACGCCGTGGCGAAGTGGGCGTGAGCACCGTGCCCTCCCCCTCCGAAAGGACGACGTCATGACCGACACGATCGCGAACCTCCTCGAGGAGACCCGCCGCTTCCCCGCCCCCGAGTCGTTCGCCGCGCAGGCGAACGTGGGCGCGGACGAGTACGCGCGGGCGGCCGCCGATCCGGTCGCGTTCTGGGAGGAGGCCGCCCGGCGCCTCGACTGGGCCGAGCCGTGGACGACCGCGCACACCTGGGAGCCCGCGCTGCCACAGGCCGACGGCACCCTCTCGGTGCCCCGCGCGACCTGGTTCGAGGGCGGTCGCCTGAACGTCGCGGTGAACTGCGTCGACCGCCACGTCGACGCCGGGCGCGGCGACAAGGCGGCCCTGCACTTCGAGGGTGAGCGCGGCGACCGCCGCACCCTGACCTACTCCGACCTGCAGCGCGAGGTCTCGAAGGCCGCGAACGCCCTGACGGCGCTGGGCGTCGGGAAGGGCGACCGCGTCGTCGTGTACCTCCCGGTGATCCCCGAGACCGTCGTGATCACCCTCGCGATCGCCCGCATCGGAGCGATCCACTCCCTCGTCTTCGGCGGCTTCTCGGCCGAGGCGGTCCGGTTCCGCGTGGAGGACACCGGAGCGAAGCTGCTCGTCACGACCGACGGCCAGTTCCGCCGCGGGGCGGCCGTTCCGGTCAAGGCGAACGCCGACCACGCCGTCGCGGGCGTCGAGTCGATCGAGCACGTGCTGGTCGTCCGACGCACCGGCGACGAGACGCCCGACCTGCCCTGGACTCCCGGCCGCGACGTCTGGTGGCACGACGTCGTCGACACCGCGAGCGAGGTCCACGAGGCCGAGGCCTTCGACTCCGAGACGCCGCTGTTCATCATCTATACCTCGGGCACGACCGGGAAGCCCAAGGGCCTCGTGCACACCAGCGGCGGCTACCTCACGCAGGCGTCGTGGACGCACTGGGCCCTCTTCGACGCGAAGCCCGACGACGTGCACTGGTGCACGGCCGACCTCGCCTGGGTGACCGCGCACACCTACGAGATCTACGGTCCGCTCTCGAACGGACTGACGCAGGTGATCTACGAGGGCACGCCGAACACCCCGCACACGGCGCGGCACTTCGAGATCATCGAGCGCTACGGAGTGACCGTCTACTACACGGCTCCCACCCTCATCCGCACGCTGATGACCTGGTTCCCCGAGGGGGTGCCCGCGCAGTACGACCTGTCGAGCCTGCGACTGCTCGGCACGGTCGGCGAGTCGATCAACCCCGAGGCGTGGGTGTGGTTCCACGAGCGGATCGGCGGCGGACGCTGCCCGATCGTCGACACGTGGTGGCAGTCCGAGACCGGGGCGGCCGTGATGTGCCCGCTGCCGGGCGTCTCGACGCTCAAGCCCGGATCCTCGCTCGGTGCGCTGCCGGGGCTCACGACGCTCGTCGTCGACGACGCGGGGCAGCGGGTGCCGAACGGGTCGGGCGGCTACCTCGTCGTCGACCGCACCGGGCCGGCGCTCGCGCGCACCGTCTGGGGGAACCCGGAGCGGTACCGCGACTCCTACTGGGCGCGCTTCGCCGAGCAGGGCTACTTCTTCTCGGGCGACGGCGCGAAGTACGACGCCGACGGTGACATCTGGGTGCTGGGGCGCGTGGACGACGTGATCAACGTGTCCGGCCACCGGCTGTCGACGATCGAGATCGAATCGGCGCTCGTCGCGCACCCGGCCGTCGGAGAAGCGGGGGTCGTCGGAGTCGAGGACGCCACGACCGGTCAGGCGATCGCGGCCTTCGTGATCCCCTCCGACGAGGCGGTCGATCGGGCGCAGGACGACCCCGCCTACTGGAACGGGCTCGCCTCGGACCTCTCGAACGTGCTGCGCGAGCACGTCGCGACGGCGATCGGGCCGATCGCGAAGCCGCGCGACGTGGTGATCGTGCCGGACCTGCCGAAGACCCGCTCGGGCAAGATCATGCGGCGCCTGCTCGGCGACATCCGCGACGGACGGGCCCTGGGCGATGTGACGAGCCTGCAGGACGACACGGTGCCCGAGCGGATCGCGCGGATCGTCGCGGCGCGCGGCTGAGGGGGACGCGGGGCGTCGCGCACAGGAGAGCGCGTCCGCGAGTGGTCGCGGAACGCGGTCCGCGGACACTGCGGAGCCCGACTCGCGGCGACTCGAGGACGCGCGCCGCGCCGAGTCGATACGCCCCCTGCGGCGGCTACTCGACCAGCAGAGGCGGGTCGAACACTCCGGGTCGGCTCGGAACTCCGGACGGGCGGCGGCATCGGGAGTAGCGTGAAGCCGTGCGTGACCTCCAGCAGCAGATCATCTCCGAGCTCCACGTCTCCCCCACCGTCGATCCGGCCGTCGAGGTCGAACGGCGCGTCGACTTCCTCGCCGACTACCTCCGCCACACCGGCGCCAAGGGCCTCGTGCTCGGCATCAGCGGCGGGCAGGACTCGAGCCTGGCCGGCCGGCTCTGCCAGCTCGCCGTCGAGCAGGTGCGCGCGGGCGGAGGCGACGCCTCCTTCATCGCGGTGCGCCTGCCCTACCGGGTCCAGGCCGACGAGGAGGACGCGCAGCTCGCGCTGTCCTTCATCCGTCCGGACCGGCAGGTGACCTTCGACATCCACCAGGGCGTCGACGGCATCGCCGCGGCCTTCGGCGACGCGGTCGGCGAGCCGATCTCGGACTTCGTGAAGGGCAACGTCAAGGCCCGCGCGCGCATGATCGCGCAGTACGCGATCGCCGGGCAGGCGGGCATGCTCGTCGTCGGCACTGACCACGCGGCCGAGGCCGTGACCGGCTTCTTCACGAAGTTCGGCGACGGCGGAGCCGACGTCCTCCCGCTGACGGGCCTCACCAAGCGCCAGGGCCGCTCCCTCCTCGAGCACCTCGACGCCCCCGCGCGCCTGTACGAGAAGGCGCCGACGGCCGACCTCCTCGATGAGAACCCCGGGCAGACCGACGAGTCGAACCTGGGACTCGTCTACGCCGATCTCGACGAGTACCTCGAAGGCGGAGACGTCGATCCCGCCGTCGCCGAGGCGATCGAGGCGCGCTACGCCGCCACCGAGCACAAGCGGCAGGTGCCGCTCTCGATGTTCGACGACTGGTGGCGCGCCTCCGAGACGTACACGCCCGGCAGCAGCTGACTCCCGAGACGCCCCCGACCGATCGGGGGCGGCTCGCCCGTTCAGGCCATCGCGACCCGGTCGAGCCAGGCCCCGCTGACCTTCGCGCTCTCGGCCGGGGGCATGCTCGCCCGGTCGACCTCGACGATGATCCAGCCGCCGAAGTCCTCGGGCAGCGCCGCGAGCACGCCGTCGAGGTCGATGCCGCCGAGCCCGGGCTCGAGGAAGATCCCGGCGTCGGTCGCGCGGTCGTAGGCCGTGGGCACGGCCCGGCTCGACTCCGCGATGCCCAGGTGCAGGTCCTTCACGTGCAGATCGACGAGGCGATCGGAGTGGCGCTCGAGGATCGCGATCGGGTCGATGCCCGCCCAGACGAGGTGGCCGATGTCGAACGAGGCGCCCAGCAGGTCGGCGTCGATCGCGCCGAGGACGCGGTCGATCTCGTACTCGGTCTCGACCCACGTGCCCACGTGGTTGTGCAGGCCCGCGTGCACCCCCTCCGCACGCAGCACCTCCGCCGCCTCGCCCAGGATCTCGATGACGCGGTCCAGCCGGCCCTCGTCGAAGACGGCTCCGACCGCCACCGCCTCGCGAGTGCGCACGACGCCCGGCTCGAAGCTCACCTCGGGGGCGAGGAAGACCGTGTCGAGGCCGACGTAGTTCGACTCCTCGGCCTTGCGCCGCACTCCGTCGAACCAGTGGATCCACTCCGCCGAGCCGCGGGCGAACTTCCGGCCGGAGTCCTCCGGCAGCGCGACGGAGGCGTAGCCGGGGGCGAGCGCGAGCCCCGACTCCTCGATCATGCGGGCGTAGTCCTGCAGCGTCTGCGTCGAGAGCACCTCGAGCATGGTCGCCCCGAAGCCCGCCTCGCGGATCTCGCGGAGCACGTCCGGGTACTCGGCACGGAAGTGCGGATCGGCGAACCGCCAGAGCGACTCGCTCGACGGGTCGGTCGGATCAGCCTTGACGTTGATCCACTGGATGGCGTTGAGCGCGAACTGGGAGCGGCGGAGCACGGCGGTCCTCTTTCCTGAAGCGGTGGTGCGGTCGGTCAGTCGGCGGCGCGGGCGTTGTAGACGAGGACGGAGCCCTCGTCGACGTGGGCGCGGTAGGCGTGGAAGACGGCGAGCGCCTCGTCGCGGAGCACGCCGTCGACGACCTCGATGCCGCGCGCCTCGAAGGCGGCGGCCCAGTCCTCGCGCATGGGGCCCTCGTCGAACGTCGTGATCTCCTCGAGCTCGGGGCCCGACCCCGCGACGACGAGACGGCGCACGCCCGACCACAGCGTGGCTCCGTAGCACTGCACGCACGGGCGCCAGTTGACGACGAGCTCGTGCGCGGGCTGCCCCTCGCCGCCGAGGTCCCAGGCGCCGATCGCGGTCTGGGCGAGGCCGAGGGCGGTGACCTCCGCGTGCCCGGAGGAGACTCCGCTCGCGAGGACGACGTTCACTCCGACCGAGACGAGGCGGCCGGAGTCGCGCTCGACGACGATCGCGGCGAACGGGCCGCCGTTGCCCTCGCGGAAGTTGCGGTCGGCGAGCGCGTGCACGAGGGCCATGCGGTCCTCGCGCTCGGGCAGGACCTCGGGGACGTCGCGGAGGGCGTCCTCGATCCACGCGGGCAGGGCGATCTCGTAGCGGGTGGCGAGCTGGTCGATCTTCACGGGTCCTCCTGGGGACGGTTCGGGTGGGTAAGAGGGGATCAGACGCGGGCGGCGGCGAGCTCGGCGAGCACGGCCCGCGTCGCGCGGACGGCGGTGACCGTCCCCGTCAGCGTGGCATTGCAGACGACCGGGGTCGGGATCACTCCGTTGCCAGCGACGTAGAGGCCGTCGACGCCCCAGACGCGGCCGGACGGGTCGCAGACGCTCGTCCCGTCGTCCACGGCTCCCGAGCGGACGGTGCCGGTGAGGTGCAGCGAGGAGCCGGGAGCGAGCACCGCGCTCTCGGTCAGCGGGTCGAAGAACCCGAAGCGCTCGGCGATGTCGCGGATCCGCTCCTGCGCCGCCGCGATCAGCTCGCGGTCGCGGTCGCTGTACTCGAACTCGACGCGGAGCCGGGGCAGACCGGTCACGTCGGTCTCCTCCTCCGAGAACACGAGCCGGTTCTCGGAGCGCGATTCGACCGGCGTGTAGAACGACAGCCCGACCGAGTAGGCGAACGGACGGTGCTCCTCATCGATGAAGACGGTGTTCATGATCTGCCCGTGGAACGGCTGGTCCTCGCCGTTCTGCGGCAGCCAGAGCGAATCGACGGCGAACTCGCCCTCGCGCAGGCGCGGGAGCGACTCCGGGGTCAGACCGAAGCGCTCGAGGTCCATCACGACCCGGCCGGTGACGAAGGCGTGCTCGTTGAGGTACCGGCCGAGCGCCGCCGGCCGGATGCCCGACGCGAACAGCAGCTGGGGAGTGCGCACCACGTCGGCGCAGACGATCACGGTGCGCGCCTCGATGTCGTACTCGCGGCCCGTGGCCGTCTCGCGCACGCGGACTCCGACGGCGCGATCGCCGTCGCGGAGGATCGCGATCGCCAGGGTGCCGGGACGCAGCTCGAACGCCTCGTCGCCGCCGTGCGCGATCGGCGGGAAGATCCGGCTGGGGCCGGTGCGCAGCAGGGGGCCGGAGGGGTTGCCGGCGACGGCCATCGGCATCGGCTGGGGGTGGCGCCCGTCGGCGCTGATCGCGCCGAACGCGTCCTCGAGCACGTCCAGCACGATGCGTCCCGGAGCGGTCGGACCCAGCGGGGAGTCGTGCACGTCGAGCAGCTCGCGCGCCCGGGCGAGGTCCTCCTCCCACTGCACCGGGTCGCCGCCGTCGAAGACCTCGTCACCGGCCGGCCACGGGGTCGCCGCCGTCCAGTGCACGCCCATGCCGCCGACGTTCCACGACACCGCGGTCGCGGGCATCGCGGCCGCGTCCTCGCCCATCGCCGAGAGGTTGTACATGCCGGGCGCGACCGAGCGGAGCTCGTCGGTGATGTCCGGAGTGACGTCGGCGCCGGTGTACATGCCCTGCACCCCGGTCGCCACGCGCTGGTTGTAGCGGCTCCAGATCTCGGGCTCCTCGCTGTCGTGCAGGTGCAGTCCGGGGACGGAGCCGACGGCCGGGCCGCCGTCGATCATCAGGAGGCGGACGGCGGGGTCGGCGTCGCGCAGCCCCCGGGCGATCGCGGCCCCCATGATGCCGCTGCCGACGAGCAGGACGTCGACGGGGGTGGTGGTCTCGGGCATGGTGCTCCTGTCGTGCCGCGCGGCGGCGCGGGTGAGGGGAAGAAGAGGGGTCAGTCGGCCGTGGCGGCCAGGGTCGGACCGAAGAACTCGGCGTCCATGCGGTCCAGCACGGACTTGACGGCGCCGATCAGCGGCGCGTCGGCCCCGAGGCCCGTCGAGCGGACGGACACGTCGAGGGTGCGCAGCCGGCGCATCGCCTCGGCCACGCGCGGGAGCAGCAGGTCGTCCGCATCCTCCAGCCCGCCGCCGAGGACGAACAGATCGGGCGACACCGTCCAGGCCAGGGTCGAGAGCAGTTCGGCGAGGTGCGCGGCGAAGGCGTCGAGCTCCCGCAACGCGACCGGATCGCCGGCGCGCGCCGCCTCCACGGCCGCGAGAGCCGCCTCCCGGTCGCTGCGCCGAGGCGAGGTCAGACGGCCGAACGGAGTGTCCTCCATCCGGCTCGCCCCCATCGCGCCGGCCTCGACCACCTCGCCCGCCGCTCCGCGGAAGCCGCGGTGCACGGAGCCGCCGATGACCAGGCCGATGCCGGTGCGGTTGCCGAAGATGCACCAGGCCGACGTGGGGGCGTCGGACGACACCCCTCGCCAGCGCTCGGCGAGCGCCGCGAGGTTGGCGTCGTTGTCGGCGAAGACCGGCACGCCCAGCCGCGCCGACACGGCGTCGGCCAGGGCGAACCCGTTCCACCGCTCGGAGTTGACGAGTCGGCTGACGACGCCGTCCTCGTCGATCGCGCCACCCGCGGCGATCGCACCCGCGCGGATCCGCTCGCGCGGAAGCCCCGACTCGGCGACCGCGGCCTCGACCGCGAGGACGGCGTCCTCGACGGCGGCCTCGGGCGAGTGGTAGTCGCGCAGGGCCCGCATCGACCGGCCGAGGATCCGGCCGCGGATGTCGCAGACGACCGCGGTGGCGAAGTCCGTGTCGATGCGGACCGCTGCGACGAGCGCGCGGTCGGCGCGGAAGCGGAAGGTGCGCGGCGGGCGGCCGACGTCCGATCGCGCCGGGTCGGGCGCCGTCTCGTCCACCCAGCCCGCGGCGGACAGGCCCGCGAGGATCAGCTCGACCGTGCGGCGCGACAGGGCGACTTCGCGCACCAGGACCGCCGTGGTCACCGGCGCGTCGTGCTCGGCGAGCGCGCGCAGCACGACTCCGGAGTTGAGGCGGCGGAGGGTGCTCGGGTCGACTCCGGCCCTCATGCGCGGACATCCGCGAGGAGGGGAAGCACGTCGTCGAAGCGCCCGGGCACGACAGAGGGGGCGATGTCGTAGACGCGGACCGCGTCTCCCGCGACTCCGCTCGCCGACGGCCAGTGCGGATCCTCGCCGCGGACGAAGGCGACGAGCTCGGCGTGCATCACGTCGGCGAGCGCCTGCGGAGGAACCGCTCCCAGCACGCGCTCGGCGCCCTCGGCGTCGAGGTGGTCGAAGAGGAACGGCAGATCGAGGCAGTGCGCGGCGCCGCCGACCACCGGCGAGACCCAGTCGAAGGAGTACAGCCAGGTGGGCGCGGAGCCGCGGTTGCGCGCGGCCTGCAGGACCGCCCGGCGGAACAGCAGGTCGGTGGCGCGCGGGGTGCGCCCTCCGCGCGCTCGATGCGCGGGCTGTCGAACTCGTCGGCGGTCGCCCCGATCAGGAGCGGCGTGTCGCGGCCGGCGTGCGCGGTCGCCTCCGCCACCGGGAGCGGGAGCAGCGCGTCGCCCCAGACGGGCGCGAGCACGATCGAGTGCGCGGACCCGGGCATCATCGTCAGCGCGACCGTCTCGGACAGGCCGTCGCGGTCGAGCGAGGCGAGCCCCACGGCGGTCGGCGGGACGCCGAGGGAGTGGGCGAACGCCGCGAGCTGCTCCTCCGCCTCCGCGAGCGGCACGCTGCGGTCGGTCGGCGAGATCGCGACGGCGCGGGCGAACAGGGGCTGCGCCTCCGCGCAGCCGAGGAGGGTCAGGACCGCGCCGCCCCCGGCGGACTGCCCGGCGATCGTCACCCGATCGGGGTCACCGCCGAAGGACGCGATGTTCACCCGGACCCAGCGCAGCGCCTGCAGCCAGTCGCGGACACCGCGGTTGGCGTCGCCGTCGACCACGCCGAAGCCGTCGACGCCGAGCCGGTAGGACGCGGTCACGACGATCACGCCGTCCCGCGCGAAGGCCGAACCCTCGTGCCAGTCGCTGGAGGCGGCTCCGGTCACGTATCCGCCGCCGTGCAGGTAGACCAGCACGGGGAGGGCGTCGGCGCCGAGCGGGGCGAACACGTTGACGCTCAGCGAGTCCTCGCCGGGGATCGAGTGCTCGGGGATCGTCGTGAACTCGAACGGCCGGCCCCGCTGCGGGGTCGCTCCGTAGCTCGAGGCGTCGAACGGCGCCGTGAAGGCGGCTCGGGGCTCGGGCGGGGTGAAGCGGCGCGCACCCGTCGGCGCCTCGGCGAACGGCACCCCGAGGAACCGGGCGACGCCCCCCGCCGCCCGTCCGACGACGGCTCCGCAAGCGGCCTCGACCACGATCTCCACGCCCGACGCTCCGCTCACTTCATCCCCGTCGCGACGATACCCTGCACGAAGTAACGCTGCAGGAGCAGGAAGAGCACCAGAACCGGCAGCATCACGACGACCGCGCCGGCCAGCACGAGCCCGTAGTCGGTCACGTTCTGGGCCGCCTGCCGCGTCGCCGCGAGCCCGACGGGGAGCGTGTAGGTCGAGGCGTCCTGCGCGACCAGGAGCGGCCAGATGAAGTTGTTCCACGCGGCGAGGAACGACATGATCGTCACCGTCGCGAGAGCGGGTCCGGCCAGCGGCAGGAACACCTGCGCGAAGATCCGCAGCTCGCTCGCCCCGTCGATCCGCGCGGCCTCGAGCAGCTCCTCCGGGATGCTCTCGGCGAACTGGCGGACGATGAAGATCGAGATCGGCAGCACGAGCGAGGGCAGCGCGATGCCGGCCAGGGTGTTCACGAGCCCCAGGCGCACCGTGACGACGAACTGCGGCACGAAGACCGCCGAGAACGGCATCATCAGCGAGATCAGCACCGCGGCCATCGCGAACCGCTTCCCGGCGAAGTCGAGCTTCGCGAGGGCGTAGCCGGCGGCGGCCGCGGCCACGACGTTACCCGCCACCACGACGCCGGCGACGACGAGGCTGTTGGCGAGGTAGCCGCTGAAGCCCGCCTGCGAGAACAGGCGCGCGAAGTTGTCGAGCGTCACCGCCGACGGGAGCCAAGCGCCGGGGTCCGCGCTGATGTCGGCCGTGGTGCGGAGCGACCCGGAGATCACCCAGACGAAGGGGAGCAGGGTGATCGCCGCGAGAACGGCGAGCACCGGATAGAGCACGAGGTGCCGTCGGCGCTCGGCGATCGCGCGCGTGGTGGTCTCGCGGGCCGGCGGACGCGGTGCGGCGGGCGGCGGGGCGACGGGCGGACGAGCGGCGGTGGTGGTCATGAGCGGGACCTCAGCAGACGGAACTGCAGCGCGCTGACGAGCGCGACGATGAGCAGGAGCAGGAAGGACGCCGCCGACGAGACACCGATGTTGCCGAAGCCGAACTGGCGGTAGGTGTACAGCGCCATCGACTCCGTGGAGCCGACCGGACCGCCGCCCGTGAGCAGGTACGGCTCGTCGAACACCTGGAGGAAGAAGACCGAGAGCAGCACCGAGATGAGCAGGGTCGTGGGCATCAGCAGCGGCACGGTGATCGAGACCAGGCGGCGCCAGGGGGTCGCGCCGTCGAGCGAGGCGGCCTCGTGGACGTCCTCGGGGACCGACTGGAGCCCCGCGAGGAACAGGAGCATCGCGGTGCCGAAGTTGCGCCAGACGCCCAGCAGGATCACGACGGGCATGGCGAGCTGCTCGTCGCCGAGCCAGTTGGGCCCCGCGAAGCCGATCGCTCCGAGCACCTCGTTGACGGTGCCGTTCTGGTTGAACGCGTACTGCCAGATCAGCGCCACCGAGACGATGTTGGTGACGACCGGAGCGTAGAAGAGCGCCCGGAACACACCGCGCAGCCGCCGGATGCCCGAGTTCAGCGCCAGGGCCAGCACGAAGCCCACCATCATCGTCAGCGGCACCCCGATCACGACGAAGTAGAGGGTGTTGAGCACCGAGCGGAGGAACGCGCCGTCGCCGAGGAGGACCGCGTAGTTCTCGAGGCCCGTGAAGTCGACTCCGAACGGCTGCTGCAGATCGGTGCCGCGGATGTCGGTGAGGCTCATGCCGACGGAGGCGAGCACCGGGACCGCCGTGAACACCGCGAAGATCACGGCGAACGGCGCGAGGAAGAGCCAGGCGATGCCGGAGTGGCGTCCGTGGCGGGAGCGGCGCTCGCGCAGCGCTCCCGCCGTGGACCGGCCGGCGAGGGCGGTCAGAGCCACAGGATCACTCCGTGCCGATCGAGTCGGCCTGGCGCTGGACGGCCTTCAGAGCGTCGGCGGCCGATTCGTTGCCGCGGGCGACCTTCTCCATCTCCTGGCCGAGCAGTGTCGAGACCTGCGTCCACGTGGAGACGGCGGGCAGCGGCTCGACGTTCTGCAGCTGCTCGAAGAACGCGTCGAGCAGGGGCTGGTCGGCGATCGCCGGGTCCTGCCAGGCGTCGACCACGGCGGGCATGCTGCCGGCGGCCTCGTACTGCGCGATCTGGGTGTCCTGCTCGGCGGTGGCCCGCACGACCTTCCAGGCCGAGGCGGCGTTGTCGGAGGAGGCGGTCACGCCCCAGCTGCCGCCCGCGAGCTGACCGGACGCGTTGTCGGGGCCGGCGGGGAGCACGGCGGTGCCGATGTGCTCCTCGGTCCAGCCCTCCTGCTCGGCGGTGGTGTCGAGCGTCGCGACGACCCACGGGCCGCTGATCATCGATCCCGTCTTCCCCGACACCAGGTAGGGCTGCGCGTCGAGGAACTGCGGGGTGTCGGGCGAGGAGATGCCGTCGGCGAAGACGGAGGCGTTGTACTCGGCGGCCGCGAGCATCTCGGGGGTGTCGATCGTCCACTCCGAGCCGTCCTCGCTCAGGAGGTCGGCGCCGGCCTGGTGCGCGAAGGTCGCGAGGGTCTGGCCGTTGTAGGTGTCCCAGCCGACGTCGGCGCCGAATCCGCTCTCGGCGCCGCCTGCCTGGAGGCCCTCGAAGAACGGGATCGCCTCGTCCCACGTCGACGGCGCGCTCACTCCGCCGGCCTCCGCGAGATCGGAGCGGTAGATGAGGACGCGCGTGTAGGCGTACCAGGGCACCGAGTAGGTCGTGCCGTCGTGCTCGCCCGCCTCCCACGAGCCCTCGAAGAAGCTGTCGGAGTCGACGAGGCCGTCGGGCACCGGCGCGAAGGCGTCGGACGCGAGGAACTGCGTCTGCGCCTCCGTGTAGAGGAACGCGATGTCGGGGGCGGTGCCGGCGGCGACCGCCGTCTGCAGCTTGGTGTTGTACTCGTCGGAGGGGACCAGCGTGATCTCGAGGTCGAGGTCCGGATTCTCGGCCGTGTAGTCGGCGAGCACCGCGTCGAGCTGGGTGGCGTCGCCGTCGGGGGCCCAGAGGGTGACGGTGCCGGTGGCGGCGGAGTCGTCGACCGTGGTGGTGTCGGCGGCGGCTCCGGTGTCGGCCGAGCGGCCGCATCCGGTGAGGGCGAGTGCCGCGACGACGGTGCCGGCGAGGGCGAGGCGGGAGGTGCGGGCGGTGCGGGCGGTGCGCTTCATGGAGGCTCCTGGAGTCCGGGCGCTTTTCGCTACTTTGTAGCGGAAGTGGGCGCAGGGCGAGGTGGTGCGGAGGAGGTGCGGGGGTCGCTCGCTCCGGTTCGGTCCGGATTATGCGACGTTGTAGCAGAAGTGCGTCGGGCGAGACCCGGTCGGTGCAGGGTCGAGAACGAACCTAGGCCCCGGCTGTTTCGAGCGGATTACCTTCGCGGCACGCTCTCGTTACGGGGTGAGCGCCACCTCGAGCGCGGCGGCCTGTGCGGCCCAGAAGCGCTTCGCCACTCCGGTGCGGCGGAACAGGGCGTCGAAGCCGTGGAACGCACCCTGCACGATCTCGAGCTCGCAGGGCACCCCGGCCGCGCGGAGGCGCTCGGCGTAGCGGACGTCCTCGTTGTGGAAGAGGTCGAGGGAGCCGACGCCGATCCAGGCGGGCGGGAGGCCGGCGAGGTCGTCGCGTCGGGCGGGGGCGGCGTAGGGCGAGACGTGCGCGCCGCCGGGCTCGGTGCCGAGGTAGGAGGTCCAGCCGAAGCGGTTGCTGCCGGGGGTCCAGACGCGCACGCCCCGGGAAGTCGGGCCGGGACGGGTCACCGTGCGGTCGTCGAGCATCGGGTAGACGAGGAGCTGGAAGGCGGGCTGCGCTCCTCCGCGGTCGTGGGCGAGCAGGGTCGCGCCGGCGGCGAGGCCTCCACCGGCGCTGGCCCCGCCGATCGCGATGCGGGCCGGATCGACACCGCGCTCGTCCGCGTGCTCCACGAGCCAGCGGAACGCGGCGACGACATCCTCGAGCGCGGCCGGGGCGGGGTGGGCCGGCGAGAGTCGGTAGTCGATGGAGAGGACGCTGATGCCCAGGGTGCGGGCGAACGCGATGTTCGAGGACTCGTCCTGGAGGTGGCTGCCCAGGACCATGCCGCCGCCGTGGACCCAGACGAGGGCGGGAGCGGCGCCGCGCAGGATGCGGGGGCGGTAGCTGCGCGCGCGGATCGAAGGCGCGCCGTCAGCACCTGGGATCTCGAGGTCCTCGACGAGGAGGTCGGCCGGCGCCTCCCGCCCGCCGCCTCGCGCCGAGTGGCGAGGCGGAGCAGGCGCGGGCCGAGCGAGACGGGCGGGATCCAGCGGCCGAGTGCGAGATCCGGGTGGAAGAGGGACGCCGTCGCGGCGGCGCGGGCTGACGCGGTCATGCGCGGGAGGCTACTCCCTCCGTCGGCGCGGACGCCCCTCTCCCCCACTACGGGCGGACCAGCGTCTTGATCGCGCGGCGCTCGTCCATCGCGGCGTACGCCTCCGCGATCTCCTCGAGCGGGAGCTCGAGGTCGAAGACCAGGCCGGGCTCGATCGCACCGCTGAGGACGTCCGGGAGCAGCTCCTCCATGTAGCCGCGGACAGGGGCGACTCCGCCGTTCACGCCCACGTTCGAGCCGAACATCTGGCGGACGGGCAGCTCCGGGCCGCCGTTCGGGACACCGACGTACCCGACCATGCCGCCGGGGCGGGCCGAGTCGAGCGCCTGCTGCATCGACTCCTTGGTGCCGACGCACTCGAGCACGCAGTCGGCGCCGATGCCGCCGGTGAGCTCCTTCACGCGAGCCACTCCCTCGTCTCCGCGCGTCTCGACGATGTGGGTGGCTCCGAAGCGGGTGGCGAGATTCTGCCGGGACTCGTGGCGCGACATCGCGATGATCGTGGTGGCGCCGAGCCGCTTGGCGGCGAGCACGGCGCAGAGGCCGACCGCTCCGTCGCCCACGACCGCGACGGTCGAGCCCTCGGTCACGCCGGCCGAGACTGCCGCGTGGTGGCCGGTGCCCATGACGTCGGCCAGGGTCAGCAGGCTCGGGATGAGCGCCGGGTCGGGGTCGGTGCCGACCTTGAAGAGCGTGCCGTCGGCCAGCGGGACGCGGACCTTCTCGCCCTGCGCGCCGTCGGCGAAGCCCTCGTCGCCGACCTCGGAGCCCCACCAGCCGCCGGTGAGGCACGAGGTCGAGACGCCGTTGGCGCAGTTGGCGCAGGTGCCGTCGCAGACGTAGAACGGAGCGATCACGAAGTCACCGACGGAGATGTCGCGCACGTCGTCGCCGACCGACTCGACGACGCCGACGAACTCGTGGCCGATGCGGTGCGCCTCCTTCGTGGGAGTGACACCGCGGTAGGGCCAGAGGTCGGAGCCGCACACGCAGGCCGCGGTCACGCGGACGATCGCGTCACGGCCGGTCGAGAGGGTCGGCTCGGGCACGTCCTCGACTCGGACGTCGCGCTCGCCGTGGATGAGTGTTGCTCGCATGAGGGATCTCCTGCTCGAGAAGTGGGGTGGGGTCGTCTCCACGCTACGCCCGGGTGCGCGCGGGAGGCGGCGCGGGGCGGGGGCTTGCACGGGCGTGCGGAACGGGGCACGGAGGAGACGGGGCATGGAGGAGAGGCGCCGAGGCGCAGCCGCCCCGCTCGTCAGGGCGGCCGTCAGGGCGGCGCCTCCGCCCAGCCGTCGCGCCCGACGATCACGTGCGCCAGGAACCCGAGGCCGCACGCTCGGGCTCCCTCGGCGAGCACGCGGGTGGCTGCGCGGTCGGAGGGGGAGCACGGTCGCGTCGCCGGAGTGGCTGTGCGCGAGTGCGACGCCGGCGGCTCCGCGGGAGAGGACCTCGGCCAGGACCGCGGGCACGGGGAGATCGGCGTGGGAGGCGCCTCCGTCGGCCAGGGCGAGGACGTCGCGCACCGCCCCGGAGGCGTCGAGCGCGACGGCGAGCACGGTCTCGTCGGGCCGCGCGCTCAGCAGGGGGCCCACGAGAGCGGCGAGCTCGGCGGCGGTGGTGACGCGCGGCGCCCGGTGCGCGCGGTTCATCCGCCGGCGCAGCTCGAAGGACGCGACGATGCGGCACGCCGCGACCTCGCCGATGCCGCGCTGCCGGGCGAGATCGACGACTCCGGCCCGCGCGACCGCGTCGATGCCGCCGAACCGGGCGAGCAGCTGCTGCGCGACGACGGTGGCGTTCGCCCCGCGGATGCCGTTGCCGATCAGGACGGCCAGGGTCTCTGCGTCGGTCAGCGCCGCCGGGCCGTGCGCGCGCAGCCGCTCGCGTGGGCGCTGCTCGGGAGCGAGGTCGGCCATGCGCGGAGCCGGTGGAGGGAGGGACACGGCGGCGACGGTACCGGTGCGGCCGGGGCCGCGAGGGCCGCTCCCCCGACGCTGTGGACGACTTCGCGGCCCCTCCCCTCTGTGGAGGAGCCTCCGCCGGCAGCCGCGCGCTCGAGTCCGCAGAAATCGTCGTACTCGAGCTCGAGTACGACGACTTCCGCGGAGTGGAGCCGCCCTACGCCGCAGCCGGCAGCCCGGCGCTCACCACGAGGCCCTCGCCGTCGTCCGAGACGTCGACCAGCACCACGTCGCCGTCGCGGATCGAGCCGTCCAGCAGAGCGGTCGCGAGCTGGTCGTCGATCTCGTGCTGCATCAGTCGGCGCAGCGGCCGGGCGCCGTACTGCGGGTCGTAGCCGCGCTCGGCCAGCCACCCGCGGGCGCTGGGCGTGACGGCCAGGTCGAGCCGTCGCTCCGACAGCCGGCGCGACAGCCGGTCGACGTACAGCGACACGATCTCGCCCAGCTCGGTCTCGTCCAGCGTCCGGAAGATCACGATGTCATCGAGGCGGTTCACGAACTCGGGCTTGAAGGCCTGGCGCACCATCTGCTGCACCGCCTCCTCCTTCTGCTCGATCGACAGCGTCGGATCGACGAGGTACTGCGAGCCGAGGTTCGAGGTGAGGATCAGGATCGTGTTGCGGAAGTCGACCGTCCGCCCCTGCCCGTCGGTGAGGCGGCCGTCGTCGAGGACCTGCAGCAGCACGTCGAAGACCTCGGGGTGCGCCTTCTCGATCTCGTCGAGCAGCACCACCGAGTACGGGCGCCGCCGCACCGCCTCCGTCAGCTGGCCGCCCTGCTCGTAGCCGATGTAGCCGGGAGGGGCGCCGACCAGGCGCGAGACGGCGAACTTCTCGCCGTACTCCGACATGTCGATGCGCACCAGCGCCTTCTCGTCGTCGAAGAGATGGTCGGCGAGCGCCTTCGCGAGCTCGGTCTTGCCGACACCGGTCGGGCCGAGGAAGAGGAACGAGCCGGTGGGCCGGTCGGGGTCCGAGATGCCCGCGCGGGTGCGGCGCACCGCGTCCGACACGGCCGACACGGCCCGCTCCTGCCCGATCAGGCGGCGGTGCAGCTCGCGCTCGAGGTGCAGCAGCTTCTCGGTCTCGCCCTGCATCAGCCGGCCGACGGGGATCCCCGTCCAGGCGGCGATCACGGCCGCGATGTCGTCGGAGGTGACCTGCTCGTTGACCATGCGGCCCTCTGCCGGCTCCTCCTCCTTCTCGGCGGCGGCGAGGTCGCGCTCGATCACGGGGATGTCGCCGTAGAGCAGCCGCGAGGCGCGCTCGAGCCGGCCCTCGCGCTGGGCGCGCTCGGCCTCGATCCGCAAGGCGTCGAGCTTGTTCTTGAGGTCGCCGACGCGGTTGAGGGAGGCGCGCTCGCGCTCCCACCGCTTCTGCAGCTCCTCGAGCTGGGCGCCGCGCCGCGCGAGGTCCTCGCGCAGCTTCTCGAGCCGCGCCTTCGAGGCCCTCGTCCTTCTCCTTCTTCAGCGCGAGCTCCTCGAGCTTCAGCCGGTCGACGGAGCGGCGCAGCTCGTCGATCTCGACGGGAGCGGAGTCGATCTCCATCCGCAGCCGCGACGCGGCCTCGTCGATGAGGTCGATGGCCTTGTCCGGCAGCTGACGCGCGGTGATGTAGCGGCTCGAGAGCGAGGCGGCGGCGACCAGGGCGGAGTCGGCGATGGCGACCTTGTGGTGCGCCTCGTAGCGCTCCTTCAGGCCGCGGAGGATCGCGACCGTGTCCTCGACGCTCGGCTCACCGACGAACACCTGCTGGAAGCGGCGCTCGAGTGCGGCGTCCTTCTCGATGTACTCGCGGTACTCGTCGAGGGTCGTGGCGCCGATCATCCGCAGCTCGCCGCGCGCGAGCATGGGCTTGAGCATGTTGGCGGCCGCGACCGAGCCGTCGCCGCCTCCCGCGCCCATGAGCGTGTGCAGCTCGTCGATGAACGTGATGATGCGGCCGTCGGAGTCGTTGATCTCCTTCAGGACCGCCTTCAGCCGCTCCTCGAACTCGCCGCGGTACTTGGCGCCCGCGATGAGGGCGGACAGGTCGAGGCTGACGAGGCGCTTGCCCTTGAGGCTGTCGGCGACGTCGCCGGCGACGATGCGCTGGGCGAGCCCCTCGACGACGGCGGTCTTGCCGACGCCGGGCTCGCCGATGAGCACAGGGTTGTTCTTGGTGCGCCGGGTCAGCACCTGGCTGACGCGGCGGATCTCGGCGTCGCGGCCGATCACCGGATCGAGCTTGCCGCTCGCAGCGATCGCGGTGAGGTCGACTCCGTACTGCTCGAGGGCGGACTGCTGCTCGTCCTGCTGGGGCGTGCGACCGGCCTGCATCTGGGGTGTCCTCCTGATGATCGAGAGTTGAGTTCGATTGACTCAACTTTACCGCGGGGCGGTGTATTCCCGAAGGGCCTCAGGCGGTGAGACGACCGTCGTCGAGCTCGCGGAGGGACGAGAGGGCGTTCCGCAGCATCCTGCGCAGAGCGGGCTCGCCCACTCCGGTGAGCGCCGCGATCTCGGCTTGGGAGTACCGCCCCGCGACGGCCAGGAGCAGCAGCTCCCGGTCGGGGCAGGCGAGCGCGAGCAGGCCCTCGCCGAGGGGGCGTCGAGCGATCGCGCGGGAGGAGCCGAGGGTCTCGCAGAGCACCTCGAGCAGCCAGAGCACCGGGGTCCGGGAGCCGGCCCCTTCGGCCGAGCGCCGCCAGACCTCGGCGAAGGCCTCGGTGCAGAGCCGGTCGCGCGTCGCCGGATCGGAGTGGACGGCGGCGATCGAGGCCGAGAAGAGACCGCTGAAGCGGTCGAACAGCTCGGCGAACGCGGCCCGGTCGCCGGTGGCGGCGGAGCGCAGCAGGCGCGCGGCCGAGATCCCGACCGAGTAGACCCCGATCGCGACCTCGTCGTCGGTCCCTGCGCTCACAGGCTCAGCGTGTCACCGCGACGGTGACCGTGTCACCAGTTGCGCGGGAGGCTGCCGAGGAGTAGGACCGGTCAGAGGCGCGGCCAGCGCGCCCGCGCGAAGCAGTACACGCCGTAGGCGATGAGTCCGAGGGCGACGAAGCCGAGCAGGAAGACTCCGAACGGCAGCTCGGTCAGAGACTTCAGCGCCTCGTCGAGTCCGCCCGCCTGCTCCGGGTCGTGCCGGACGGCGGCGACGATCAGCAGCACGCCCAGTGCTCCCAGCACGATGCCCTTGGCGGTGTAGCCGACGATGCCGAGCCAGGTGACGACGGTGCCGGCCGTGCCGCCGGGCTCCGCGATGTTCTCGAGGAACTTCTTCGACACACCCCGGTAGACGAACACGCCGCCGACCGCGAGGACGGCCACGCCGACCAGCACGAGCAGCACCACGCCGCCCGGAGCCGCCAGGACCTGCGCGCTCGCGCTCTTCGAGGACTCCGACGAGTTCGCCCCGTCGCCCATCGCGAAGCGGAGCGCGGTGACGCCGAGCGCCGCGTAGACGACGGCCTTCGCCGCCTCCTTGAGCCTGCTGCCCCACTTCTTCAGCTCGGTGTCGCCCTTGACGACGAGGAACGCCTCGAGGATCCCCCACAGCGCCAGTCCGAAGAGTCCGATCGTGCAGACCCAGAGCACGACGGTTCCGCCCGGAGTCGACGAGAGCGCGCCGAGCGCGCCCGACTGGTCCGCCGAGCCTCCTCCGCCCTGGGCGACTCCGAGGGCGATCACTCCGATCAGGATGTGCACGAGCCCGTTCGCCGCGTAGCCGAACCGGGCGAGCGTGCGCACCGCCGTCGAGTCCTGCGCGTCGTCCGCTGCCTGCTTGGCCTGGTTGCCACTCGGTGTATTCACAGGATGGACGGTACGCGTTTCCACAGGTCCCCACAGCCCCTTGCACAGGCGCGCCGCGGTTCTGCGAGATCCGGAGCGGGTTCTCCCCACCCTTGTCCACAGTTCTCCACAGGGTTGTCCACAGCTGTGGATTCCCTAGAACGACTAGCGGGCCGGTGGACGCGAGAGCGCCGTCGCCAGCACAGCCTGACGCGGGATCGTGGTCACCCGGGCCTGGCGGAGCGGCTACACGTCGACCGCGCGGACGAGGCCGTCCTGCACAGCGCCGAGCCAGTCGTAGACGCTGAGGATGGCGGCGGCGTTCTCGTCGGCGGGCTCGAGGCCGTCGTCGGAGTCGAGGATGCCGAGTCGTGCGGCGAGCGCCAGCCTCATGTCGGTGAGCGCGCGCATCCACGAGAGCGCCTGCCGCTCCTCGAGGCGCACCGAGACCTCGCCCAGCCCTGCGAAGACACCGCGGTGAGCGGAGTCGTCCCCCGCGTCGAGCGCCGCAGCCACCGCCCGCGCGTCGTCCATCTTGCGGCCGGCGAGGTCGGGAGCGGTGAAGCGCCGGAACTCGGCCGCGGCCTCGGCGTCGTCACGGTAGGCGTCGGGGAGCAGCCGGGCGAGCGCCGGATCGCTCCGCGCTTGGTCGTCGTCGGCACTGCGGTCCAGGAGCTCGAGCATCTCGCCGGCGAGGTGGCGGAGGATCCCGGCCTCTTCGCGATCGAAGCGGGCGACAGCGGCTCCGGAGGCGTCGCGACGGAACGCGCGCATCAGCGGGGGCCGATCGCGGGGGCGGGGAAGGGGGTGGGGGCGTCCGCGGGCGTCATCGGGGGCGCAGTCCGCACGGCGCTGTTCACGCGTCGGCCTTCTGCAGCGTCGCCCACAGGCCGTAGCCGTGCATCGCTTCCACGTGCCGCTCCATCTCCTCGCGGTTGCCGGTCGCGACCACCGCACGACCCTCCGTGTGCACCTGCAGCATCAGCCGCTCCGCCTCGGCGCGCCCGAAACCGAAGTAGCTGCGGAAGACGAACGAGACGTACGACATGAGGTTCACCGGGTCGTCCCAGACGAGCACGATCCACGGGACGTCGGCGGCGGAGCGGGTCCGCAGCCGCTCGTCGGGGCGCTCGATGGTCTCAGGCACGTGTCCAGCCTAGGTCGGGGCCGGGCCGCGAGGCGCGGCCCGCGCCTCCGCGGAAGCCGCCGCTTCGCGCGCAGAAGTCACCATCGAGTCCGCAGAAGTCGTCGTACTCGCGCTCGAGTACGACGACTTTCGCGTAGTCGAGCCGCCGAGCCGTCGTTTCTCCAGAAGTTGCGGGAAGCGCGAGCGGTCACCGCAACTTCTCGAGGAGCGCGGGCTGCAGGAGGCCGTAGCCGTCGGGCCGGAGTGTGGCGCCGCCGAGTCCGCAGAAGTTGTCGTACTCAGGCTCGAGTACGACAACTTTCGCGGAGTCGAGGAACGAAGCGACTCCGGAGACGGCGCACGAGCATTCGAGTCCGCAGAAGTCGTCGTACTCGCGCTCGAGTGCGACGACTATTGCGGAGTGGAGCCGGCCGAGCCGTCGACTCTCCAGAAGTTGCGGGAAGCGCGAGCGGTCACCGCAACTTCTGGAGGAGGGAGGAGGGAGGCGCGGGCGCCGACTCAGGACGACAGGCGCGGCAGGACCTCGCGGGCGAACAGGTCGAGGTGCTCGAGGTCGTGCAGGTCCATGATCTGCAGGTACACGCGCTCGACGCCCGACTCGCGCAGCGACTCCAGGCGGTCCACCGCCTCCTGCACGCCGCCCGCGATGCCGTGCTCGCGCAGCTCGGCCGGCTCGCGCCCGACGGCCGCGGCCCGGCGCGCGAACTCCGCCTCGGACGATCCTGCGACCGCGATCAGCGCGACGGAGTGCACCAACGACGACGGCTCGCGCCCGATGGCGCGGCACGCCTCGTCGACGCGGTCGAAGGAGCCGCGGATCGAGTCGAACTCGGGGAACGGCAGGTTGAACTCGCTGGCGAAGCGGGCCGCGAGGCGCGGGGTGCGCTTCGGGCCTCCTCCGCCCACGATCACCGGGACGGGCAGCCGCGCGGGCTTGGGCAGCGCCGGCGAGTCGGTGAGCGTGTAGTGCTCGCCCGTGAACGAGTAGCGCTCGCCGACCGGGGTCGACCAGAGGCCGGTGACGATCTCGAGCTGCTCCTCGAGCAGGTCGAAGCGGCGGGGCGGGAAGGGAATGCCGTACGCGGCGTGCTCCTTCTCGAACCAGCCGGTGCCGAGTCCGAGCTCGACGCGTCCGCCCGACATGGCGTCGACCTGGGCGACCTGGATCGCGAGGATCCCCGGCGGGCGGTAGGTGACGGAGGAGACCAGCGTGCCGAGCGCGATCCGCTCGGTCTCGCGGGCGAGGCCGGCGAGCGAGGTCCAGGCGTCGGAGGGTCCGGGGCCCGGATCGCCCTCGCCCATGCGGAGGTAGTGGTCGGAGCGGAAGAAGCCGTCGAAGCCGAGGGCCTCGGTCGCCTGGGCGACGGCGAGGAGGTCCTCGTAGCTCGCGCCCTCCTGGGGTTCGGTGAAGACTCTGAACTGCATTGCTCCAGCCTTGCGCACGTCCGCGGCCGAGTGGGGCGTCCGCGCACCGAGTCGCGGCCTGACGCAGTGCGCAGCCGAGGTCCGGAGGGCCGCGGCGGCCCTCCCGGTGCCCTTCTCCGGATCCTGACCTCGGTTGCGAACACCCGCCGCGTCCGATCCCGTGCCACGGTGACTCCATGTCACGACTCGACGCCGCCGCCACCGCCCACGTCGCCGCGATGCGGCACCCGCGCCACGAGCAGATCGGGCGCGTACGCGAGGCGGTGCTGTCGGCGGATCCGCGGCTCGTCGAATCGGTGAAGTGGAACGCGCCCAGCTATGCGATCGGCGAGCACCTGGTCACGCTGCGCCTGCGGCCGGGCGACCGGGTCGAGGTCGTGCTGCACCGCGGAGTCGCGGCGCGCGCGGACGACGTCGCACCGGTGCTCGACGACGACCGGGTCCAATGGCGTGCGGCGGACCGGGCGGTGCGCGCGCTCGAGGCGGACGAGGACCCGGCCCTCCTCGTGCCGCTCGTGCGGCAGTGGCTGGCGGCGGTCGCTCCGCACTGAGCCACGCGGGCCCGCACGCCTCGCGCCCCGCTCCCCCACTCCCAGCTCTCCCGCCCTCCGCGCACCTCCGCGCCGGATCCGCAAGTCCGTGTTTCAGCCCTGTTCGGGCGTCACGATGACAGGGATGAGCATTCTCGAAGCCGCCGTGGACGATCGTGTCCGCCGGGAGTTCGGCGTGCCGATCACCGCGCTCGAGCCGGTGACGGGCGGCCTCGACGACCGCGCCCGCGTCTGGTGCGCAGTCGACGACTCCGGAGCCCTGTGGAGCGTGAAGGCGAGCCGCCGTGACGGGCGCTTCGGGCTGTCGCTGGCCGCATCCCTCGCCGAGGCCGGGGTCCCGGGCGTCATCGCCCCCCTGCGCGCCGCCGACGGCCGTCCCTGGAGCGAGGACGACGGCGTGCTCGTGTCGGTCGCCCCGTGGATCCTGGGCGAGGACGCCGTCGACTCCGGCCCCGATGCCCTCTCGTGGGAGGGGCTCGGCGTCGTGCTGCGCGCCGTGCACGACTCCGCTCCCCCGGCCGGCACCCCGGTCCGCCGCGGGATCCGCCGGGCCGGCGCGCCGCCGACGGCGCGTCTGGCAGGCCTCGACGAGCGGATGCGCGACGCCCCCGACGACGAGACCGCCCGGCTCTGGCGCGCCCACCGTCCGCGCCTGGAGGCGCTCGCCCGGGCGGAGCGGCGCCTCAAGCGGGAGCGCACGCCGACCGCGCGCGTCCCGCTGCACGGCGATCCGCACCCCGGCAACGTGGTGATCGGCACCGACGGCAGCCCCTGGCTGATCGACTTCGACGAGGCGACGGTCGCCCCGCGCGAGGTCGACCTGCTGCTGATCGAGCTCGGCGTGATCTTCTCGCAGCCGATCACCGACGAGCAGCGCCGCTCGTTCCGCTCCGGGTACGGCGAGGCCGCTCTCGACGACGCCCGCATCGCCCGCTTCGGCTGCGTCCGCGCGATCGAGGACGCGACCGCCACCGCCCACGCCGCCCTCGAATGCGACGCGCCCGCCGACCGTCGCGAGCTCGTCGAGTCGCTCGAGGGACAGCTCGGCCCGCACGGCCTCGTCTCGCTGGTCGAGCACGCGCTCGACCGCCTGGACCCCTGACCACCGCACGCACACCACTCCGCACACCGCACCGCACCGCACACCACAGCAGAGGACACGATCATGACGACACGACGACTGATACCCACCGCCACCGTCCTGGCGGTCACCGCCGCCCTCACCGGCTGCAGCGGCTTCGGAGGAGGGGGCGGCGGCGGATCCGAGGCCGGCTCCCTCACCTTCACCACCTGGGCCAGCGAGTCGGAGGAGGCGGCCTTCGAGACCCTGATCGCCGACTTCGAGGCCGCGAACGACGGCGTCGACGTGCAGCTCAACGTCGTGCCCTACGACCAGATGTTCAGCAACATCGACGCGCAGCTGAGCTCGGGCGAGGCGCCCGACGTGTTCCGCGTCGACTACGGCAACCTCGGCGTCTACTCGAGCCAGGAGCAGCTGCTCGACGTGAGCGAGTACGTCTCGCAGGAGCAGATCGACGCGTTCACCCCCGCCTTCTGGGAGGCGGTCTCTTTCGAGGGCGTGCCCTACGGAGTCCCGCACCAGACCGACGTCTCGGCGCTGCTCGTCAACACCGAGCTGCTCGCCGCCGCGGGCATCACCGACGTGCCGACCACGCTCGACGAGGCCTGGACCTGGGAGGAGTTCGCCGACGTGGCCACCACGCTGCGCGCCTCCCTCCCCGCCGAGCAGTACCCCTTCGTCTACAACTGGCAGCTCGGCGGTACCCCGCGCTGGCTGAGCTGGCTGTTCGAGGCCGACGGCGCCCTGCTCGAGGAGGACGGCACGACCCCCGCCATCGACTCCGCCGAGGGCGCGAAGGCGCTCGACTACACCAAGAGCTTCTTCGAGAACGGATGGGTGCCCCCGACCAGCTCGGTCAAGTCGGCCACCTACGCCGACTCCTTCTTCACGGAGGAGACCGTCGCGATGGCGTTCGCCGGCTCGTTCCTCGTGCCCGACATCGACGATCTCGCCGACTTCGACTGGGTCGCGACTCCGATGCCCGTCGACGAGCGCGGAGCCACCGACCTCGGCGGCAACGCGCTGGTCGCGACGGCCGAGACCGAGAACCCCGAGCTCGCCACCGACTTCCTGACGTTCATGACGGAGGCCGAGAACATGGCCGAGTTCTGCGCGGCGACCAACGAGCTGCCCACCCGCTCCGACATCGACCCCGCCTCGATCGAGTTCGCGGTGCGCCCGGACGTCATGCCCGTCTTCGTCGAGCAGGCCTCGACGATCACGCCGCGCGACGTGCAGCAGCTCACCTCGCCGTTCCTCGCGCAGATCTCGGTCGCGATGCAGGACCAGCTCGAGCAGGCCTTCGTGAACGGCCGCAGCACCGAGGAGACGCTGGCCGATCTGTCCGACGCCATCGGGCAGGCGACCAGCTGATGACCACCGCCGCACTCCGCCGCCGGGAGGGCGCCCCCGCGCCCGCTCGGCGGCGGTCGGCCGCCCGCACCCGCGAGGTGCTCACCGGCTACGGCTTCGTGGCGCCGAACATGCTGCTGATGGCGCTGTTCCTCTTCGTGCCGATCCTCTGGGCGGTCCAGCTCTCGTTCCAGGACTCGCGCGGCTTCGGCACGCCGGAGTGGGTCGGATTCGCGAACTACCTGCGGATGGGCGCGGATCCGGTCTTCTGGCAGAGCCTCGCGAACACGCTGCTCTTCACGGCCGTCACGGTGCCGCTCGAGCTGATCGGCGGGCTGGGCCTGGCCGTGCTGCTGAACTCGGTGCTGCCCGCGCGCGGTGTCTACCGCACGATCATCGTGCTGCCGCTGGTCATCTCCGGAGTCGCCTCCGGCATGATCGCGGTCACGATCTTCAGCGAGTCCTCGGGCATCGTCAACAAGGTGCTGACCTCGCTCGGCGCCTCGCCCGTGTCGTGGCAGTCCGAGGGCGGCCCGGCGATGGTCTCGGTGATGATCACCGCGATCTGGCTCCGGATCGGCTTCAACATGGTGATCTACATCGCCGGCCTGCAGAGCGTCTCGCCCGAGCTCTACGAGGCGGCGCGGATCGACGGAGCGACGCGCTGGCAGCAGTTCCGCGCACTGACGGTGCCGCTGGTCGGCCCGTCGACGTTCTTCCTGCTGATCATGAACGTGATCGCCTCGTTCCAGGTCTTCGACATCGTCTTCGTGATGACCGGCGGAGGACCGGGCTTCTCGACCTCGGTGCTCGGCACCTACGCGTACCGCAACGGCTTCCAGGTGCGCGAGCAGGGCTACGGAGCGGCGCTGGGCGTCGTGATCCTGCTCATCACGCTCGCCTTCACCTACGTCCAGTGGCGCACCAGCCGCACCCGCGATCTCGTCGAATAGGACCCCCGATGACCTCCTCGACCCTCACTCAGATCGCCCCCGCGGTCGACGCGACGCGCACCGCCTCCGGTACTCGCCGTCGCCGCGGCGGCCGCGACGGCTCCCGCGCCGGCGTCGCCCTGCGCATCGTCGTCGCCGTGATCGCCTCGGCGATCGTCTTCTTCCCGCTCTACTGGATGCTCGTCATCGCGTTCTCGCCCCGCGGAGAGGTCTTCGCGCCGGGCCCGCCCCGGTTCTGGCCGAGCACCCTCAGCCTCGAGAACTTCGCCACCGTGTTCGAGCGGTTCCCGGTCGGCGACTGGTTCGTCAACTCCGTCGTGATCGGGGCCTTCGTGACGGCACTGACGGTGGTGGTGAACCTCACGGCGGGCTGGGCGTTCGCCCGGCTGCGCTTCCCGGGGCGCAACGCGCTGTTCCTCCTGGCGCTGGCGACGATGATGATCCCGGTGCAGGCGATCATGGTCGCCCAGTTCCGGCTCGTCGCCGGCCTGCAGATCTACGGCACGTACTGGTCGGTGATCCTGCCGGGAGCCGCTGCGGCGTTCGGCATCTTCCTCGCCCGGCAGTTCTTCCTGTCGATCCCGGAGGAGCTGCTCGAGGCCGCGCGGATCGACGGAGCCGGTCAGCTGCGCGTCTTCCTGCAGGTGGTGCTGCCGCTCAGCCGCCCGCTGATCGCGGTGCTGGTGCTGCTGACGCTGCTCGGCTCGTGGAACGACTTCGCCTGGCCGCTGATCGCGCTCAAGGACAACGACCTGTTCACGCTGCCGATCGGGCTGCTCTACCTCAAGGGGCAGTCGACGCCGGACTACAGCGCGAGCATGGCGCTGGCCCTCGTGTCGGTGCTGCCGATGGTGGTGCTGTTCCTGGCGTTCCAGCGGTACTTCGTGCAGGGCTTCGCGCGCAGCGGGATCCGGTAGCGCCGTCGTTCCCGCCGGTCGACCAACTCCACAGGGGCGCCTCGGGCGGCGAAGCCGCGTTGCGTCTCGGCTGATCGTCAGCCTGTTGGTCGAGTAGCAGCGCAGCGGCGTATCGAGACCCACGTCCGCCAGCAGATCCGCTGAGGACCAGGCCTTCTGGCGATGGTTGATCTCGATACGCCCGGTACGCGGGCTACTCGATCAGCAAAAGGGAAGCCGCAGCGCTCCCGCGGGCCTCAGCTCGGCGACGGGACGACCGGCTGCTCCGGCGGATCCTGGTCGTCGCCGAGGCGGGCGTCGGCGCCCTCGTCGAGCGCCTCGTCGAGGGCCTCGGGGTCGTCGATCTGCGCCGGGTCCTCGGGAGGCGCGGGGATCGAGTCGGGGTCGGGGCGGGTGGTGTCGGTGACGTCCTCGGGGGCGTCGAAGCCGAAGCTGCTCATGGTTCCTCCTCCGCGGCCCGCACCGGAGGCGGTCCCGCTGTCGGCAGCCTAGGTCGCGGTCCGCACGCCGGTCATGGACTTGACGGGCGGCCGCCGCCCACTCGATCCGGCGGCTGCGACGTCGGCGATCGAGCACCCGGACCGGCGAACCCCGCACGATCGCCGCGGCACGCAGGGCCCCCGACCCGCGGGCTTCACGCGGAATCGGCGGACACCGCGCGCCGCACCCGCGGCGAACGCCGCGTCGCCGAGTCCGAGGACATCGCACGCCGCCCGCGTCAGTGCACGTACTCCAGCAAATCGACACCCAGGGTGCGCATGCCCTCGAGCACCGCGAGGCGGTAGTGCAGGGTCGTGTCGTCGAACTGGGTCGTCACCGCGTAGGCGACCGAGGCGCGGGGGCCGCGCAGCACTCCGGTCTCGGCGCGCACGCCGGCGTCGGCGCCGGTCTTGTTGACGAGCAGCACGCCGTGGTCGGGCTGACGGTGCGTGAGCGGGTCGAGGCCGAAGGCGGAGGCGACCATCGACAGGTCGGAGTTGAGCGACAGCCAGCCGATGACGCGCGAGCTGACGGCGGAGTCGACGATCTCGCCGTTCGCCAGCGTCGCCAGCAGCCAGGTCAGCTCGCGGGCGGAGCCGATGGAGAGCTGCGGGGCGTCGTCGGGGCCGCGGTCGTCGCGGACGACGTCGAGCAGCGCGGTGCGCGAGAGCCCGAGGCCCTCGGCACGCTCACGCACGGCGTCGAGCCCCACGCGGCGCAGCAGCACGTTGGTCGCCAGCGTGTCGCTCGTCGCGCCGACCAGCGCCGCCAGATCGGCGATCGGCATCGACGGCACCTGCAGGTGCTGCCAGACGCCCGAGCCGGCGACGGCGTCGGCCGCCGTGCGGTCGACCAGGCGGAGGTTCTCCTGCGGGTCGCTCGCGAGGCGGGCCGCCACCTCGATCAGGAGCAGGATCTTGCCGATGCCGGCGGTGGGCATCGAGACGGAGTCGTCGACCGCGAACAGGGTGCGCCCGGTCGCGACGTCGACGGCACGGGCCGAGACCACGACTCCGTCGAGTGCGAGCCGGCCGAGCGCGTCGAAGCCGCGCTGGAAGTTGTCGTGATCGTGCGAGCCCTTGTGCCGGCCGCGGCGGGCTCGTCGGTTGTCACGGCGGGTGTCGTGGGTGGGGATCACCACGGGTCGGGCCCCTCTACGGGTCGGCTGAGCGGGTCGTGCGGAGGGGCGGACGCGGGGGTCCGTCGACGCGTCGGGACGGCGCGCGATGCACGGACGGCCCCGTCGGCATCGGTCGGCTCTCGATGCCCGGGGGTGGACGTCCGCGGTGCGGAACGGCAGTCGCCGGTGACTACCAGATGGTGACGCGCTCGCTCGGGGAGAGCCAGAGGGCGTCGCCTTCGGTGACGTCAAAAGTAGCGTAGAACTCGTCGATGTTGCGGACGATCTGGTTGCACCGGAACTCTGCCGGGGCATGCGGATCGATGGCCAGCAGGCGGATCGTCTCCTCGTCGCGGGACTTCTGCTGCCAGGCCTGCGCCCACGACAGGAAGAAGCGCTCGGCGCCGGTCAGACCGTCGATCACGGGAGGCTCCTGCCCCTCGAGCGAGAGCACGTACGCCTTCCACGCGATGCTCAGCCCGCCCAGGTCGCCGATGTTCTCGCCGATGGTCAGGGCGCCGTTCACGTGGTGCCCGGGGGTGGTCGCGGGAGCGAGGGCGTCGTACTGCGCGATGAGCGCCTTGGTCCGCTCCTCGAACGCCTCGCGGTCGGCCTGCGTCCACCAGTCGGTCAGGCGGCCGTCGCCGTCGAAGCGCGAGCCCTGGTCGTCGAAGCCGTGGCCGATCTCGTGGCCGATGACCGCGCCGATCGCGCCGTAGTTGGCCGCGGGATCGCGGGTCTCGTCGAAGAAGGGGAACTGCAGGATCGCCGCGGGGAACACGATCTCGTTGAAGCCCGGGTTGTAGTACGCGTTGATGGTCTGCGGAGTCATGAACCACTCGTCGCGATCGAGCGGCTTCCCGATCTTGCCGAGTTCGCGGTCGAACTCGAACGCGGCCACGCGGCGCGCGTTGCCCACCAGGTCGGCCGGGTCGATCGACAGGGCGGAGTAGTCGCGCCAGCGGACCGGGTAGCCGATCTTGGGGGTGAACTTCTCGAGCTTCTCGAGCGCCCGTCCGCGGGTCTCGGCGCCCATCCAGTCGAGTTCGCCGATCGAGCGGCGGTACGCCTCGATGAGGTTCGCGACCAGGACGTCCATCTCGGTCTTGGCGCTCTCGGGGAAGTGGCGCTCGACGTAGATGCGGCCGACCGCCTCGCCGAGGGACCCCTCGACGAGCGAGACGCCGCGCTTCCAGCGCTCGCGCTTCTGCGGGGTGCCGGTCAGGGTGCGGCCGTAGAAGTCGAAGTTCGCGTCGACGAAGTCGCTCGAGAGGTAGGCGGCCGCCCCGCGGACCACCTGCCACGACAGCCAGTCGCGCCATGCGGGCAGGTTCTCGTCGGTCAGGAGGCCGGCCAGGCCCTGGAGGAAGCTCGGCTGGCGGACGACGACCTCGGCGAGCGCCCCCTCCGGAGCGCCCATCGCGGTCAGCCAGACTCCCAGGTCGATGCCGGCGGCGAGCTCCTCGACCTCGGCCCAGGAGCGGAGGTTGTAGGTGGCCTGGCTGTCGCGGCTGCGCACCTTGTCCCAGTGCACGGCGGCGAGCTCTGTCTCGAGGGCGACGATGCGCGCGGCGCGCTCCTCGGGTGCTCCGACGCCCGCGAGCTCGAGCATGCGCGCCACGAAGGGCGTGTACTTCTCGCGGACGGAGGCGAACTCCTCCTCGCGGTAGTAGCTCTCGTCGGGCAGGCCGAGGCCGCCCTGGTTGACGAAGACGAGGTAGCGCTCGGGGTCGCCCGGGTCGTTGTCGACGAAGAGCCCGAAGAGCCCGGGCACGCCCGTGCGCTCGAAGGCGCCGACGGCGGCCAGCAGGCCTGCGACCGAGTCGACGCGCTGGACGGCGGCGAGGTCGTCGGCGATCGGAGCGGCACCGAGCTCCTCGGCCCTGGCCTCGTCCATGAAGGAGGTGTAGAGGTCGCCGAAGCGGCGCTCCTCGGAGCCCTGCGGAGCGGTCGCGGCCTCGACGATGATGTCGCGGACCGCCTTCTCGGCCTCCTCCTGGAGCACGTGGAAGGAGCCGTAGCGCGCCTTGTCGCTCGGGATCTCGGTGCGGTCGATCCAGAGCCCGTTGACGTGGCGGTAGAGGTCGTCCTGCGGGCGCGTCGCGGGGTCGAGTTCGGAGCGGTCGATACCGGAGCGAGGCGTCGTCGAGGTCATGGCGACCACCCTACGACGGGCCGCCGACACCCGCCCGAGGACGACCCGTCCTCCGGCCTGCCCGTTGCGGAGGCCGCGACGGACCATCGCCGGCGACGATCAGGGCTGCGGCCGTCGACACCGGATGGACTGCCGAGCTGCCCACGCCCAGCGGAATCCAGAGGGAGCTCTCGGAGATGGAGCAGCTGTCGCGCACCCGGTACGTCTCACTCGGATCCGAGAGGGAGAGCGCGGCGTCGAATGCTGGAGCGCAGTGAGCGGTCGACGCATCGAGGTCGACGGCTTGTTCGAACAGCCGACGCTGCAGGCGTCGATGTTCGCGTGGCAGGACTGCTCACAGAGCCCGAGGCACGACAGGCGCGTCTATTTCAGTTTACGCAAACCCGATAATGGACGTCATGTCACTTACCTGACATCGAGCTGTCGCGAACTACACCTACGACGCTCTCCCCGATGCCGAGCGCCTGGCGCTCCCTGACAAGCAACGCATTATCGCCGCGATCGACGGCAGCGAGGTGACGGAGGAATAGTCCCACGGCCTGGGGGGATATTGATTAATCCTCAATATCAATCGGGCTCCGTGCCGGTCGTCGGTATCCGAGACGGGGTGCTCGCAGGGCATCCTGAATTCGACGTGGTTATCACCGTGTCCGGGATGATGCTGACAAAGGATCTTCGGACCTCGCGCATTGCGGCGCGAAGGAGATCACCATCGCCGAGAACATTTGGGGCACTTGATGACGGATGGCAATGTAACGACGTGGTCATACGTCGAGGGGGCGCGAGGGGCCAAGTGGCGTGCTCGACAGCTCAGATCCGGTGTCGGCAGCGAGGACGAGCGGTCGATGGAGCCCGCCGCCGTCGTCGAATCGTGGCCACGCGGCTTCCAGCTCATCGAAGAGAGCGAGGAGGTGAAAGGTCTTAGAAGACCCCAAGTCGGTGCGCTACACGCGCTCCTTGGCTACTGGACGACTGACCCACGAGATCCGGCAACGATCGTCATGCCGACCGGGACGGGCAAGACGGACACGATGGTCGCCGCGCTGGTGGCCGCTCGGATTGAGCGATTGCTGGTCGTGGTGCCCTCGGATGCCCTCCGTGATCAGCTTGCCTCGAAGTTCGAGACGCTCGGCGTCCTGTCCACGCTCGGACTGGTTCCCAATTCGGCCGCGATGCCGGTCGTCGGCAAGCTTTCGGGGGCGCTCAAGGACGACGCTGACGCGAGGGCACTCGCGTCTGCCTGCAACGTCGTGGTCTCTACTCCGAACGCTCTGACGAACACGTCCCCCGAGGTTCGTTCGAGCTTCCTCTCTGAGTTCACTCACCTCTTCATCGACGAGGCACACCACGTCTCAGCAACAACGTGGCGAGCGATCCGGGACGCCTTCAGGCCGAAGCCGGTCGTGCAGTTCACCGCCACCCCTCACCGAGAGGACGGTCAGCACCTCGGAGGGAACCTGATCTTCGCCTTCCCGCTCCGCGAAGCTACAGAGACAGGGCTACTTCTCGAAGATCCGATTCGAATCCGTGCTCGAGCTGGTGACCCCAGACGTCGCTGTAGCAACGACAGCGCTCGGGGCACTCCGCGCCGACCTGGAGGCAGGATTCGACCATCTCGTGATGGCGCGGGCGAAGTCGATCATCCGAGCTCAGGCCATCCTCGAGATCTACGAGAAAGAGGCGCCTGACCTCCAGCCGATCCTCATCCATCACGGTACGGGTAAGACGAAAACCACGGAGGCACTAGCGAAACTCGCCTCTCGCGAATCGAGGATCCTCGTCTGCGTCGACATGTTCGGCGAGGGGTTCGACTTTCCCCAGCTTAAGATCGCCGCCCTGCACGACCAGCATCGGACTCTGGGCGTCACGTTGCAGTTCGTCGGGCGGTTCGCCCGCAGCGGTGGCGAAGCGCTTGGTCCCGCCACCGTCATCGCAGCGCGGAGCGAGGTCCGCCATACCGACGAGCTTCGTCGGCTCTACGCACAGGACGCGGACTGGAACCTCCTCATCGAGGACCTGACCAAGCAGGCGGTAGAACAGCAGCAGGAGATTGACGAGTTCTCCAAAGCATTCGGGAGCTTGCCGGACGCCATCTCGATTCACTCGCTCACGCCAGCACTCAGCGCCGTCGTGTACCAGCCGGGGACCCTGACCTGGCATCCAGAGAACGTCAACGACTTTGTCCCTCCGGAGACGTTGCTCACGTCACCCATCCCGACCAACGAACGTGACCACGTGCTCTGGTACGTCACTGCCACCAGGGCAGAACCTCGCTGGGGCCGCGTCGAAGACGTGGAGGCCATCACCTACGACCTCTTCATCGCCTACTGGGACGATCAGAACGGACTTCTCTACATCCACAGCTCCGACAACAGCTCCGTCCACGAGGAACTCGCCGCCGCCATCACCGGACAGGCCGGGATCACCCCTCTCTCCGGCGAGAACGTCTTTCGGGTCTTCCATGAGGTGCAACGGCTAACGCCGACCAATGTGGGACTCGTGGATGCGAGAAACAGAAGTCGGCGATACACCAGCCACCATGGGAGTGATGTCACGGAGGCCTTCCCCGTAGTAGAGGCGCAGACGAAGACGCAGACCCACATCGCCGGATCGGGCTTCCTCAACGGCGCCTCCTACTCCATCGCCGGATCCCTGAAAGGACGAGTCTGGAGCCACCGAACAGCGGCCGGTCTCAAGCAGTGGACAGACTGGTGCGACGTAGTCGGACCCAAGATCATAGACGGCACATTGAGCGTCGACGAGATCATGCGCGGATTCATCCGCCCCGTTTCCATCGAGGAATGGCCCGATCAGATCGTCCTCGGATTCGAACCGACGACAGCTCTGAGTGACGTACTTGAACCGTCAGACGTCGCCTTCAACGGCGTATCGGCATCATTTGCAGACGTCTCCATCGTCGTCGGAGATCGGGAATCGGAGACCGGCCATGCCTTCACCGTCGAGGCGCCCTCGTGGTCAGCGCCCTACGTCATGCACCTCACACCCGCAGGTTTGAACGTCCAGCCGGCCACCGCCGGTCAGGAGGTCGGTATCGTCCGGCCCAGGAGCTTGCAGAACTTCTCGATGCTGGCGAACAAGCTAGGGATGCGAGTGCTCCTCGACAAAGATTCCGTCATCGAGCCGCCCGGACTGCTGCTCAAACCGAACCGCGACGTGCCGCCATACGCAGCCACAGCCCTTACCGCGATCGACTGGGGCGATGTGAATATCCGCCGCGAAGCGTGGGGAGCGGCCCGGGACCCACTTACGGTGCAGGGCCACGTCATGGGTCGTGTCTCCGGCGAAGTGTGGGACGTCATTCTCGACGACGATGGCTCGGGGGAGGTGGCCGACATCGTCGCCCTGCGCGAGGTCGACGGGACCCTCGTTGTCGAGCTCACACACTGCAAGTTCTCCAGCGAAGACCAGCCTGGGGGGCGGCTAGCGGATCTTTACGAGCTCGCAGGTCAGGCCCAACGCTCCGCCGGATGGCGCCGGAACGTGGAGAAGATGCTACAGCGCCTCTTGCGTCGGGAGCGGACTCGAGCGTCACAGGGCAAGTCCGGATTCGTTCACGGTTCGTTCGAAGACCTACAACGGCTCTACGAGAGATCGGAGGCTCTCCGCCCGAAGCTGAACATCGTTCTCGCGCAGCCCGGACTGAGCAAGCGGCTCGTCCGCGACACGCAACTGGAGCTTCTCGGCAGCGTTGACCTGTACATCAGCGAGACCGCGATGTCGTCGGTCACCGTCCTCTGCAGCGAGTGAATGAGCATTCACGAGTGCTCTCGAGTTCGTACGTGGACAGAGCCCTCTTCTGTCCCCGGCCGCAGCGCCACCAGGGGCCGCGCTACGGGTTCCTGTCGGGTCGAACATCCCCTAATGCGGCTTCTCGTACGGCAGTGAGTCACCCGGCAGGTTCTCGTCCGTCGCGCCCGTGAGTGGCTTCTCTGTGAGCGGCAGGGCGCCCATGTGAAGCTCGGAGTGGTTGACCCACCAGATGCACTCCGCTCAGGCCCCTCTCACCCCTCTTGACAAGATTCGATAATCTTCTGCTGCGCACTGCAGCCGGGCTCACATCGAGGGCAGCTGCCGCTTGTTCGTAGTTGAGCCCCTGCTCTATGCAGGCCCGGTAGAGGCGCTGGTCGAGATCGGGCAGAGTCGCGACGATGTCTTGGACGGAGCGCAGAAGCGCGGCGATCTCGGCTGCACGCTCCGGGCCGTCGACGGCATCCGTCTCCGCGGCCTCGAGGTCACTGGCGAGCGATCGCCGTGAGCCTGCCCGGTTCTCGTTCATGGTGAGGTTCCGGGCGGTCACGAGCAGCCAGGGCAGCACCGAATCGCCGGCGATCCGCACGACGGCGCGCTTTCTCCAGAGCACGACGAACGTCTCCTGGACGATGTCGTCGGCAGAGGCGGCGTCGGTCGCTCGGCTGCCGACGAGACGGAACACTGCGGGCGCGTGCCTGTCGTAGAGGGAGCGCATCGCCGCCGAGCTGTCACCGCTCAACCGCCGCAGCAGCTCGAGGTCCGACGCTAATGACTGCATCTGCTGGCCGTCCTTCCGCTCCGAGAAGAGTGTGTCGAGAGATGAGGTCGTCTCAAAGTCTGGTCGTGGTGTCACCCGTGGGACGGGGTGTTCTGCCCATGAGTTTCCACAACCGAGAAACCGTCTCAAACGTCTTCCGGCCCACGAACGCCGAACGCTACTTGACGGCCGTGAGTCCGGCCGGCTCCTCTCCCACGTCACTTCGTCAGACAGAAACCTTCATGAACTCTCGGATCGCACGCCGGCTCCTCACTGGGCTCGCCAGTACCGCCTTCGCATCGAGCATCGCCCTCACCACGACCGGTGCAGCTTCCGCCGACATCCCCCAGGACTGCTGGGTTCTCGTCGAGACCGGCGAGAACCACGGCGGACCTTCGGCTCGCAGAATCAACTCCGGCTCGCAGAAGCACGTCCGGCTCGCAGGATCCGTGGATTCCTGCGAGCCGAATGCGTTCTCACGAGCCGGAGGTGGTCACCGGCGACCGGGACCTCCGAGACGGGGCCACCTCAGGACACGGGGACGATCAGGCCGTCCCACTCCTCCAGCAGGTGGTCCTTGGTGCGCTGGTCGGTGAGCAGCTCGTAGAGCGCGGTGACACGCGGGTCGTCCTCGAGCTCGGGGGTCGTGGCGAGCACGTTGTAGTAGGTGCTGTCGGTGCCCTCGATCAGGATCGACTGGTCCTCGGTGAGGCCGGCGGGCAGAGCGAAGGTGGCGGTCACGAAGACGGCGTCCTGGTCGGGGAGGGCGAGGGCCAGCGAGGCGTTCTCGATCTCGGTGAACTGCAGGTCCCGCGGGTTCGAGGTGATGCCCTGCAGGTTCGTCACGTCGTCGTCGACCTCGATGATCCCCTCCGAGGCGAGGAGCTTGAGCGCACGGCCCTCGTTGGTCGGGTCGTTGGGGATCGCGACGGTCGCGCCGTCCTCGAGGTCGTCGAGGCTCTCGAGCGACTCGGAGTAGAAGGCCGCGGCGGGGAGGTAGACCTCGCCCGCGCTCACCAGCGAGCCGCCCGCCTGCGAGTTGTAGGTCTCGAGGAACGTGGCGTTCTGGAAGAGGTTCGCGTCGGTGCTGCCGTCCGAGAGCGCGGGGTTCGGGGTGTTGTAGTCGCTGAACTCGACCCACTCGATGTCGAGTCCCTTCTCCTCGGCGAGGTTCTCGTCGACCCAGGTCAGCAGGTCGCCGGCGGGGGTCGCGAGGGCGCCGACCTTGATCGTGCCGAGGTCGCCGGAGTCGGCGGACGCGTCGGAGCCGGAGTCGCTCGAGCACGCGGACAGGCCGAGCATCAGGATCCCCGCGGCGGCGAGGGCGGCGGTGCGGGTGGTGCGGGAGCGGGTCATGACGTCTTCTCTCGGTCCGGGTTCTGAGGGGAGGGGTGCGGGGAGCCGGCGGAGTCCGACTCCAGCGCCGCGATCGCCTGCTCGGGCTTCGCACGCCGGTCGTGCCCGACCAGGCGCGCGGCGAGGGTCGCCAACGCCTGCACGATCTGCACGATGACGAAGAGCACGACGATGACCGCGACGATGTGGATCCAGCTGTAGCGCTGGTAGCCGTAGGTGAGGGCGACGTTGCCCAGTCCGCCGCCGCCGACGACGCCGACCATGGCCGAGAAGTTGATGATCGAGGTGATGGTCGTCGAGAGGCCGAGCACGATCGCCGGGCGGGCCTCGGTGAGCAGGACCCGGCGCACGAGCTGCCAACGGGAGGCGCCGAGCGACGCGGCGGCCTCGTACAGCCCGGGGTCCACCTCCTTCAGCGCGATCTCGACCATGCGCGCGAAGAAGGGGATGGCGATGATGGCCAGCGGCACGATGGCGGCCGTCGATCCGATGAACGTGCCGATGATCAGGCGCGTGAGCGGGATGAGGGCGATCATCAGCACGATGAACGGCACGGAGCGGCCGAGGTTGACGATGAAGCCGAGGACGCGGTTCACCCCGGCGCCCAGCGCCCTCGATCCGCCCAGGCGCTCGAGGAACCCGCCGCGCTCGGTGCCGACGAGGACGATGCCCAGCGGCAGGCCGACGAGGATCGTGACCAGGGTGGCGACGCCGACCATGTAGAGGGTCTCGCCGAGGCCCTTGAGCACGACCTCGATGAGGTCGCTCCAGAACGTGGGCGAGTTCACGTCGATCACGCGGCCTCGCCTCCCCGCAGCCACTCGACCGCGAGCCCCTGCGAGCGCAGGTCGGCGACGGCGCGGGCGACGGTGCCGCGATCGCCCGGGAGCGCGAGGCGGGTGCGGCCGGCCTGGCTGCCTCCGATCGTCTCGATGACGGCGCCGAGGATCGAGACGTCCATGTCGTAGCCGCGGGCGAGCTGCGCGATCACCGGGCGATCGGCCGAGCCGCCCGAGAAGGTGATGTCGATGATCGCCGAGCCGTCGTCCTCGGGCAGCGCGCCCAGGGGGAAGAGCTCGCGCGCGAGGGCGGAACCCGGGGTCGACACGAGCTGGACCAGCTCGCCCTGCTCGAGGATCCGGCCCGACTCCATCAGAGCGGCGGAGTCGCAGACGCGCTTGACGACGTCCATCTCGTGCGTGATCAGCAGCACCGTGAGCCCCAGCTCGCGGTTGAGGCGGCGGAGCAGGTCGAGGATCGAGCGGGTCGTCTCGGGGTCGAGGGCGCTGGTCGCCTCGTCCGAGAGGAGGACCCTCGGACGGCCGGCGAGCGCGCGCGCGATGCCGACGCGCTGCTTCTGACCGCCGGAGAGCTGGGAGGGGAAGCTGCCGGCGTGCGCCGAGAGGCCGACCAGGTCGAGCATCTCGGCCGCGCGCCGGGGGCGCTCGGAGCCGCGGACGCCGATGGTCTCGAGCGCGAACTCGACGTTCTGCTGCACGGTGCGGTTCGAGAGCAGGTTGAAGTGCTGGAACACCATGCCTATGTCGTGGCGGGCACGGCGCAATGCCCGCTCGTCGAGGTCGGTGAGCGTCACTCCGCCGACCTCGACGGTGCCGGAGTCGGGGCGCTCGAGCAGGTTGACCGCGCGCAGCAGCGTGCTCTTGCCCGCGCCGGACTGGCCGACGACGCCGAAGATGGTCCCCTCGTCGACGTGGAGGCTGACGTCGTCGAGCGCGCGGACGGCGCGGGCGCCCCCGAACGTCTTCGAGAGTCCGGTCGCGGTGATCACGGGCAGGGCTCCTGACGGCCGTCGGTGCGGGATGAACGGTCTTTCAGGCTACGGGGCGCGATGACGGCGCGTGACGGAGGATGACGGAATGTGACGCCGGGCGCGGGCCCGGAGCGGGCGTCCGGCTCGCGGGAACGGGTCCGGCTCGCGGGAACGGGTCCGGCTCGCGGGAACCGCGGGATTCCGCGAGCCGAGCGGGATCCCGCGAGCCGGAGGTCGGTCAGGCCTGCGTCGCGGAGGAGCCGACCTGCGACTCGACGTACGCGCGGATCGGGGTGGTCGGGCGGCCGATCAGGCGCGCGAGCGAGCCGTCGGTGTCGCCGAGCAGTCCCTCCGCGATGTTCGCGTCGAGCCCGACGACGAAGCCGACGCCGCCCTCGGGGACGCCCGCGTCCGTGAGGATCCGGGCGTGCTCGGCGGAGTCGACGTGGGTGATCGAGGTCTCGCGACCGGCGACCTCGCCGACGACGGCGGCGAACTCGTCGAACGTCCAGGCCGTGTCGCCGGAGAGCTCGTGCACCGTCCCGACGAGGGAGGGGTCGACCAGGGCGACCGCGGCCGCTTCGGCGTAGTCGCTGCGGGCGGCGCTCGCGACGCGTCCCTCGCCGGCGCTGGAGAGCGTGGTGCCGGTGGAGGCGAGCTCGGCGACGGTCTGCTCGTAGTTCTCGTTGTACCAGCCGTTGCGGAGGACGACGGCGGGGACGCCGGAGGCGGCGATGGCCTCCTCCGTCGCCTTGTGCTCGGGCGCGAGGATCAGCGTGCTCGTGGTCGCCTTCGGAGCGCTGGTGTAGACCAGGCGCGCGCCGGCGCGGACGGCGGCGTCGATCGCGGCGGTGTGCTGCGCGACGCGCTTGCCGACCTCGGAGCCCGAGACGAGCAGCACGGCCACGGCACCCGCGAATGCGGCGTCGAGCGAAGCCGGGTCCTCGAAGTCGGCGACGGCGGTGCGCACGCCGAGGTCGGCGGCGAGCGCCTCGAGCTTCGCGGCGTCGCGGCCGGTGGCGACGATCTCGGAGGCGGCGGTGCCGCGGGCGAGCAGGTGCTGGACGGCGAGGCGGCCGAGGTGGCCGGTGGCTCCGGTGACGACGAGGGTCATGAGGTGGTCCTTCCGTAGGGCGGTGCGACGAGGTTCCGCCGACCCACCCTGCAACCGCGGACCCGCGCGAGTACTTCCCGGAATGCAGTACGCACTATTTCGTTAGTACTCAGTGACACCACTTCAGGAGGACCCGTGTTCACCACCGCCAGCACTCCCCTCGTCGCCGACGTCTACTCGGCCGACTGCGGCAGCCGCGAGATCTTCGGGCACGTCACCAGCAAGTGGGCGGTGCTCGTGCTCGCCGCGCTCGCCCCCGGGACCCAGCGCTGGGCCGAGCTGCGGCGGCGGATCGGCGGCATCAGCGAGAAGATGCTCGCGCAGACCCTGCGCACGCTGGAGGAGGACGGGTTCGTGCACCGCGAGGCGCACCCGGTGATCCCGCCGCGGGTCGACTACAGCCTGACCCCGCTGGGCGCGGAGCTGGCCGAGCGGCTCCTGCCGGTCGTCGACTGGATCGAGGAGCACGCGGTGCCGCTGCTCGCGGCGCGGGAGGCGCGGCAGCGCTGAGGCCGGTAAGAGAGCGCGGGTCTCGATACGCCCCTTCGGGGCTACTCGACCAGCAAGGGGTCGGGCGCTCGACAAGCAGGGGTCGGGCCTTTCGACCGGCCGGGAGGGGCGCTCGACCGGCCGGGAGGCGCGCTCGACCAGCCGGCGAGGGGCGCTCGACCGGCCGGGGCGGGCGCCTCGTCCCGAGTGGTCGCACCTCAGGGTCTGGCGCCGTCGCAGACCCCGTTCCGGGTCGACTCGGTGCGGGCTGCTGCGGCGAGTGGCCATGAACCGGTGCCCAGCCCAGGCGCACGGGCCGGTTCGCGGCGACTCGCCGCCCCTGCTGACCGAGTAGCAGCGCAGCGCCGTACCGAGACTCCCCGGCGAAGTGTGGCGACGCCCGGCGAGTGAGGACAGCCTCTCCTACGTCGATCGACGTTCACCTCCCGTTCAGGGCGGATCCGCCGCCGGGTGACGTGCCCGCCCGCTCGCTTTGGTTCCCTCGAGACCTCCCCCGCTTGCGAATCGAAGGACGAGACGACGATGACCGACACCTCCCGCCGACTGCTGCTGCCCATGGCCGGGCACACCCGGGGGAAGCGCAGCCCCGTCACGTGCGCGCTGAAGTGCGCCAACGCGTGCTCGGCCGCGACCTGCAACACCTCGCACAACAGCTACTTCCGCGACATCGTCGGAGCGCAGATCTCGCGCCGCGGCGCCCTGGGCCTCGGCCTCGCCGGTGCCGTCACGATCGCCGTCGCCTCCCCCGGCGCCCCGACCGCCGAGGCCGCCACCGCCACCGCCGCCGGCGACGGCTCCCCGCTCGTCTTCTCGCCGATCGCGCCGGTGCCGTACACCGTCGACGAGTTCACGGTGCCCGAGGGCTTCGCCTGGCAGCCGATCATCCGCTGGGGCGACCCGCTCTTCGCCGACAGCACCGAGTTCGACATCGCCGACCAGACCGGCGCGGCGCAGTCCGGCCAGTTCGGCTACAACAACGACTACACCGACATCGTCGAGATCCCCGGCTCCAAGCGCCTGCGCGCCCTGCTGGTCGTGAACCACGAGTACACGAACGAGAACATCATGTTCCCGGCCGCGCAGCTCGAGTCCGAGCCGGAGCGCGTGCGCGAGGTGGGCCGTGCCGCCCACGGCCTCAGCGTCGTGGAGCTCGTCCGCACCGCCGTCGACCGCCCCTGGGCGTACGTCCGCGGGGGCGAGCACAACCGCCGCTACCTGCTCGACACCCCCTACGAGGTGACCGGCGCGGCCGCCGGCTCGCCGCTCCTGACGACCGTCGCCGACCCGGAGGGACGCACCGTCCTGGGCACGCTCGGCAACTGCGCCGGCGGCACGACCCCGTGGGGCACCATCCTCTCGGGCGAGGAGAACTTCAACGGCTACTTCCGCGCGACGGGGCTCAGCGCCGAGGAGAAGCGCTACGGCCTGACCGACGCCGAGACCTCCCGCCTCTGGGAGCTCGACGACCCGCGCTTCGACGCCCGCACCCCCGGCTACGAGAACGAGCCGAACCGCTTCGGCTGGATCGTCGAGTTCGACCCCTTCGAGCCGGAGTCGACCCCGAAGAAGCACACCGCGCTCGGCCGCCTCAAGCACGAGGGCGCGAACGTCATCATCGCGCCCGGCGGCCGCGTGGTCGCCTACCAGGGCGACGACGAGCGCTTCGACTACCTCTACAAGTTCGTCTCGAAGAAGCGCTACCTCGAGGGCGACCGCGCCCACAACAAGACGCTGCTCGAGGAGGGCGACCTGTACGTCGCCCGCTTCACCGGTGACTCGCCCGTGGCCGAGATCACCGGCACCGGCGCCGTTCCCTCCGACGGCGGCTTCGACGGCATCGGCGAGTGGCTGCCGCTCGTGCTCGACGGCGCCTCGACGATCCCCGGCATGAGCGTCGAGCAGGTCCTGGTGCACACCCGCCAGGCGGCCGACCTCGCCGGCGCGACCAAGATGGACCGCTGCGAGGACGTGCAGCCCAACCTGATCAGCGGCCGCATCTACGTCGCCTGCACCAACAACTCCAACCGCGGCACGGAGGGCAAGGAGGGGCCGACCGAGGTCAACCCGCGCACCGAGAACCGCGACGGCCACATCGTCGAGATCATCGAGGACGGCGGCGACCAGACCGGCCGCACCTTCACCTGGAACCTGCTGATGCTCTGCGGCGACGCGGCGCAGGGCGACGTCGTCTACTTCTCCGGCTTCCCGGCCGAGAAGGTCTCGCCGATCTCGTGCCCCGACAACCTGGCCTTCGACTCCGTCGGCAACCTCTGGATCTCGACCGACGGCGCGCCCAGCGGCATCGGCTACAACGACGGCCTGTTCAAGGTGGCGCTCGAGGGCGCCGAGCGCGGCAAGGTCGAGCAGTTCCTGTCGGTCCCGCGCGACGCCGAGACCTGCGGCCCGATCGTGCACGACCAGGACCAGCACGTCTTCGTCGCCGTGCAGCACCCGGGCGAGGAGGGGACGTTCGAGGCGCCGACCTCGTACTTCCCCGACTTCGCGGGCACCGGAGCGATCCCCTCCGGCGCCTTCGCGGCCCCGCGTCCCTCGATCGTGCAGATCCTGCCCGCCTCGCAGGTCGTGGCGCCGACTCCGACGCCGACCGCCGGACCGACCACTGCTCCGACCTCGACGCCGACGGCCGCGCCCACCACGGCTCCGACCGCCGGCCCGACGACGGCTCCCACCGCCGCGCCGACCACGGCCCCCACGGCCGGCCCCGTGCCGACCGCGGTGCCCACCGGCACCGCCGCTCCGCTGCCCGTCGGCGGCTCGGGTGGAGGCCTCGCCTCGACCGGTGTCGAGTCGGTCGGCCTGATCGGCGGAGCCACGGCCCTGCTGGCCGCCGGCGCCGCAGCCCTGGGCCTGAACGCCCGTCGCCGCAAGGTCGAGGCCGAGGGCGACGCCGAGGCGTGACCCACCGGGGCGGCGGAGCGATCCTCCGCCGCCCCCTCCCCGCGACCTCGCTAGGATGACCCGATGCCGACCCTCAGGAGCCGCGAGTCGGCGATCATCACCGCCGTGCAGCGGTTCCCGCTGACCCGCCCCCTGCTGCCGGTCGCGCGCGGGCTGAGCTTCGTCGGCGAGCACGCCGCGGGCTGGCTCCTGCTCGGCGTGCTGGCCGCGTTCCTGGACCCGTCGCGGTTCTGGGCCTGGGCCCTGTGCGACGTCGCGATCGTCGTCGCGCACGCGCTCTCGATCGGCGTGAAGCGCGTCGTACGGCGCCCGCGCCCGCTCGGCGAGGGCGTCGAGGTGCGCGGCAAGGCGCCCAGCAAGCTCAGCTTCCCGAGCTCGCACGCCACCTCGACCACCGCCGCCGCGATCGTGTTCGCGGTGATGCTGCCGGCGCTCTGGCCGCTCGCGGTGCTCCTCGTGGTCGCGATGATGCTCTCGCGCCTCGCGCTCGGCATGCACTTCCCGACGGACGTGCTCGCGGGAGCGGCGCTCGGCGCCCTCACGGCGCTGGCCGTGCTGCCGCTTCTGCCGCTGGTGTCGTAGGCCGCGAACGTCGGCTGAGAGAAGGGGATGTCCGCCGACAGCGGAGAGACCCCCTCCTCAGCCGAGGTCCTGCACGACGTCCGGCCGGTCCTCTCAGGCGCCGGGCACCGGCGGCCCCGTGCGCCAGCGCAGCAGTGCCGCGACGGGAGCGTCGTTCGGCAGTGCGACCACGTCCTCCCCGTCCCGAGCGGTGCGGGAGTCGGTGCACAGCACGCGCGCATCCGTCAGCAGGGCGGCGCGCACGAGGGCGACGGCCGCGTCGACCGGGCCGATGACCTCGGCGCCCAGCGCCTCCTCCGGGGCCGCCGCGACCCACGGCTCGCCCGCGAGTGCGAGGAGCTCGCGCTCGCGCAGCCGCTCCGGGTCGATCACGAGCGTCGACACCTGGGCCGCGGCGAGCGCCTGCACGATCGCGCCCAGCGAGAACTCGACCGTGTTGTCGTGCCGGCCCTCGTGCGTGCGCAGGGCGTCGAGCACGTCCTCCTTCTCGCGCCGGAGGAGACGGTCGATCTGCTCCCGCACGAACTCGTCGAGAGCGCTGTCGTCACTCCCGGGGGCTCGGGTGTTGGTGGGCAGCACCGCCAGGATCGCCGCGCTCGACGGCGAGAGCTGGTCGGCGAGCAGCTGCCGGGCGCGGATGTCCCCGGCGACCACGAGCAGCTGCGGGCGCCGGGTCCGCACGATCTCGTCGACCGAGGAGGCGAGCTCGGCCTGCGTCTGCCGCCAGATCTCCTCGGCGTGGTTCTGGAAGCGGTCGCGCCGCCAGCCGCCGGCCTGCGGCTTGTGCAGCGTGTCGGTCCTGCCCTGGATCGACTCCTCCGACTCCGCCCGCTCGGCGCCGAGACGGTGCAGGCGGATCTCTCCGCCGTCGCGCGAGGTCTCGACCACGAGGTAGCGGACGTCGGGGCGGTGCTGCAGCAGCGGCACCACGTCGGGCAGGCGCCCGTAGGAGATGTGCTCGGGGGCGACGGCGAGCCCGGGCAGCACCTCGGACAGCACGATCGAGCCCGCGGCGGCGACCGCGAAGAGGCAGGAGCGGCCCTGCGGCCGGCCCGCTCCGGTCAGCAGCGCGGTCAGCGCGTCGATGTCGCCCTGCGGGGCGCCCTGCCGCCGCAGCTCGTCGGCGACGGCGGTGCCGCGCTCGAAAGCGATGTCCGGCGGGTCGCCCGAGTCGATCGAGACGTCGAGGTAGACCTGCGAGACCGGTCGGAGGTCGCGGTAGACGTCGGCGAGGGTCCGCAGTGCGTGAATGGTCGGCATCCGTGTCGTCCTTTCCCATCGGGGTCCGGACAGTCTCCGACGAGGGGCCCGGTGGGCTCCACGGGGTTGACTCCGGGGTGCGGGACCGGACGGCCGCGTGATTGACTGCGCTGTCAATCCGTGGTCTACTCCTACCACAGCGCGGTTGACTGCGCTGTCAGGACGAGTGAGCGAAGGAGCCCCGTGGACGCATCAGCAGCCGGCACCGGCGCGGAGGAGCGCGGCCGCCGGGTTTCCATGGCCGACGTGGCCCGCGTCGCGGGCGTCTCGCAGAAGACCGTCTCACGGGTGGTGAACCGCGAGGCCCACGTCTCCCCCGCGATCGAGCGGAGGGTCGCCGACGCGATCGCGGAACTCGGCTTCCGCCCCAACGCCACCGCCCGCGCGCTCGCCACCCAGCGCAGCCGCCGGATCGGCATGGTCACCATGGGCACGTCCCTCTACGGGCCGTCCTCGATCCTCGACGGCGTCGAGCAGGCGTCCCGCGCCGCCGGGTACTTCCTCAGCGTCGTGCGCACGCACGAGAACAGCGGCGCCGAGCTGCAGGAGGCGGTCGACACGCTGGTCGACCAGGGCGTCGACGGGATCATCCTCTCGGAGCCCGTCGACTTCGGCCACCCGCGGCTGCGGATCCCCGAGGGCGTCACCGTGCTGAGCTTCGACCACCCGAGCGAGGACCACCGGCCGGAGGAGCTCGTCGTCGGCACCGACGAGGCCGGTGCCGCCCGCAGCGCGACCGAGCACCTCCTGGCCCTCGGCCACGAGACCGTCTGGCACATCGCCGGGGCGAGCACCTGGTCGGCGACCCGCCGCCGCATCGACGGCTGGCGCGCCGCCCTCGCCGACGCCGACGCCCCCGAGCCGCCGGTGCTCAGCGGCGACTGGAGTCCGCGCTCCGGGTCGGAGGCGATGGCGTCGATCCTGCACCGACCCGACGTCACCGCCGTGTTCGCGGCGAACGACCACATGGCGGTCGGAGCGATCCACGCCGTCGAGGCCGCGGGCCTGCGCGTCCCCGAGGACGTCAGCGTGGTCGGCTTCGACGACGACCCGTTCTCGGAGTACCTGCATCGCCCTCTCACCACGGTGAAGCAGGACTTCGCCGAGGTCACGCGCATCGCCATGCACCGCCTGATCCGGACGCTCGAAGGACACGCCCCCGCCGACCGGCACCGCTCGGTGCCCGCCCAGCTGATCGTCCGCTCGTCCTCGGGGCCCGCGAACCCCGAGCGCGCTCCGGTGCGGCCGGCGCCCCCGACCGCCGTCCCCTAGACCCGCCTCTCCCTTCCGACCGCACTGCACCCGCACCGCGGTCCCTCTGGCGCGCCCGCCGGCCCTCCGCTGTCCCTGTCCCTCCCCGAGGAGCACCTGAATGCATCCCTTCTCCCCACCGCCCCGCTCGGCGCTCTCGCGCCGGGGCCTCCTGCGCCTCGGAGCCGCCGCCGGCGGATCGGCCGCCCTCGCGTCCCTCCTCGCCGCCTGCTCGACCCAGGGCCCGCAGGCCGCCCTCGAGTCCGGCGCCGTCGACCTCTCGTTCTGGACGCACGACGACGGCTACGTCTCGTTCTTCACCGAGGCGCTCCCCCTCGCGGCCCAGCGCAGCGCGTTCGACTACTCGCTCGACGTCACCAAGATCGGTGCGACCGACATCGTGACCAAGCTGATCGCGCAGGCCGTCGCCGGCACCGGCACTCCGGACGTCGTCGGCCTGGAGGTCGCGAACTTCGCCCGCACGCTGCGCGGCTCCATCGCCCCCGAGCTGCTCGTCGATCTGACCGAGGCGACCGCGCCCTACCGCGACGACCTGATCGCCGCGCGGGTCGACGCGTTCAGCAAGGACGGCAGCCTCTACGCGCTCGACTCCGACACCCCGCTGGCCGTCTACTACTACCGCGCCGACGAGTTCGAGCGCCTGGGGGTGCCGGTCGACGTCGAGACCTGGGAGGAGTTCGCCCAGGTCGGCGGAGAGATCAGTGCCCGCGAGGGGGTGTCGTTCGGCGCCCTCTCGGTCGGCAGCGACCTGCCGCAGGTCGTGCAGGGCTATCAGCTGCTGCTGATGCAGCGCGGCGGGCAGCTCTTCGACCGCGACGGCCGGCTCGACCTCGAGACCCCCGAGGCGGAGGAGGCGCTGCGATTCGCCGTCGACGGCCTCGCCACCGGGTTCCTCACGACCGTCGCCGACTACTACGGCCCGAGCATGCAGAGCGGTCTCAAGGACGGCACGATCCTCGGCGTCGACATGCCCACCTGGTACTCGAGCTACGGCATCAAGCCCAACGTGCCCGAGCAGGCGGGGCTCTGGCGCGTGAAGGCGCTGCCGCGCTTCGAGAACGGAGGCGGCCGCACGGCCGTCGGAGGCGGCACCGGCTTCGCGGCGGTCACCGGCAAGGCGAACAGCGACGCGGCGGTCGAGCTGATCCTCGCGGCGTACCTCGACCCGGCGCAGCAGGTGAAGCGCTACCGCGATCTCGGCTACCTCCCGACCCTCCGCTCGGTCTTCGACGACCCGGAGCTGGCCGTGATCACCGACGAGTACTTCGGCGGCCAGGCGCTGTTCGACGTCTACGGCGAGATCATCGACGAGGTCCCGTCGCTGTACCAGAGCCAGGACCAGCAGATCCTCACGACCGTGCTGTCGGGCTACCTCCTCCAGGCCTACAAGGGCACCCTCTCCCCGGCGCAGGCGCTCCGCGCGACGGCCGAGGACTTCCGCGGCCAGGCCCGCAGCTAAGGATCGATGATGTCGACTCTCACCACGGCCGGAGCCCCCGCCTCCGCCCAGGACGGCCGCGGCGGCTCCTCGCTCGAGGCGCGCGGATCGAAGCGCAAGCGCCTGAACACGACGGGCGGGAACGCTCCGTACCTCTTCATCGCGCCGTTCTACGTGCTCTACGCACTGTTCATGATCGTGCCGGTCGGCGCGGCGATCTGGCTCAGCCTCACCGAGTGGGTGGGCCTGGGATCGCCGGAGTTCATCGGGCTGGGCAACTACGCCGACCTGCTCGGCGACACCAGCTTCGGCGTCGCCCTCGTCAACACGCTGATCTACACGCTCATCGCGGTGTTCGTGATCGTGCCGTGCTCGCTGATGATCGCGCAGGGCCTGAACGCCCGCGGGCTCAAGGCGCGCGACCTGTTCCGGCTCACCTTCTTCATCCCGATGGTGCTCTCGCCGATCGTGATCGCGCTGATCTACAGCCTGATCTTCGACCGCAGCTACGGACTGCTGAACTCGCTCCTGCGGGCCCTCTTCGGCCTGGGCGACATCGACTGGCTCGGCGACCCCTCGCTCGCGAAGGTCGCGATCGGCTTCGTGCTGCTCTGGCGCACGGTCGGCTACCTCACGATCTTCTTCCTCGCCGCTCTGCAGGCGGTGCCGAAGGAGCTGTACGAGGCCGCCGAGCTGGACGGCGCCGGAGTCCTCGCCAAGTTCCGCACCGTCACCCTGCCCGCGATCCGACCGGTGACGGCGTTCGTCGTCGTCACCTCGTTCATCAGCGCGGCCCAGCTCTTCGACGAGCCGTACCTGCTGACCCGAGGCGGACCCGGAGAAGCGACGCTCTCGGTCTCGATGTTCATCTACCGCGCCGCCTTCGAGCGCCAGCAGTTCGGCTACGCCGCCGCTGCCGGAGTCGTGCTCTTCGTGCTCGTCTTCGCCGTCAGCCAGATCCTCAACCGCGCCCTCGCCATCGGGAGAACCTCATGACCGCCACCACGGGAATCGTCACCGCCCGCTCCGGACGCACCCCCGGTCCTCGGCAGCGGAAGGCGTCCGGCGGCGAGCGCGCCCGTCGCGGGCTGCTCTACGTCACCCTCTCGGCACTGCTGCTGGTGTTCGTCCTGCCCCTGGTCTGGGCGCTCAGCGGCTCGTTCAAGAACCGCGGCGACATCTTCTCGACGCCGCCGTCGCTCCTCCCGAACCCCGCGACCACCGAGAACTACACCAATCTGCTCACCACCCAGCCGTTCTGGAACTGGTTCGGGATGAGCATCGGCACCTCGCTGATCGCGACCGCCGTCTCGGTGTTCGTCTGCGCGATGGCCGGCTACGGCTTCGCGAAGTTCGCCTTCCGCGGCAAGCGGGTGCTGTTCACGATCATGTTCTCGTCGCTGTCGGTGCCGTTCGTCGTGATCCTGGTGCCGCTGTTCATCCTGGTCGTGAAGGCGGGACTCTCGAATCCGTGGTTCGCGCTGATCGTGCCCTGGGTGGCTCCCGCGTTCGGGATCTTCATGATGCAGCAGTTCATCGTGCAATCGATCCCGGACGAGATCATCGAGGCGGCCCGCATCGACGGCAACTCCGAGTTCGGCATCTTCTGGCGAGTGGTGCTGCCGCTGCTGCGCCCGTCGCTCGGCGCGCTGGGAGTCTGGGGGTTCCTGCAGAGCTACAACAGCTTCCTCTGGCCGCTCGTGCTGCTCTCGGACTCGTCGCAGTACACGATCCCGCTGGGGCTCAACATCCTCTTCGCCTCCGAGAACCGCTCGTACGATCTCGTCCTCGCCGGCGCGGTGCTGGCCTCGGTACCGACCATCCTGGTCTTCTTCCTCCTGCGCAGGCAGCTGCTCGACGGTCTGACCGCGGGCGCCGTCAAGGAGCTGACGCCCACCACCTCCCCACCACTGAAAGGCGACCATGCAGCACCTCACCGATCGCATCCTGTTCGGCGCGGCCTACTACCACGAGTACCAGCCCACCTCGCGGCTCGGCAGCCGCGACCTGGCCGAGGACCTCCGGCTCATGAAGGCCGCCGGGTTCACCGTGATCCGCGTGGGCGAGTCCGTCTGGTCGACCTGGGAGCCCGAGAACGGCGTCTTCGACCTCGACTGGCTGCAGCCGGTCCTCGACGGGGCGCACGAGCACGGCATCTCGGTCGTGCTGGGTACGCCGACCTACGCGGTGCCGATGTGGCTCGCGCGGCTGTACCCCGAGATCAACGCGCACCGCGCGACCGGGCAGCCGATCGGCTGGGGCGCGCGCCAGGAGATCGACTACACGCACCCCGCGTTCCTCTTCCACGCCGAGCGCGTGATCCGCCGCATCGTCGAGCGCTACGCCGCGCACCCCGCGGTCATCGGCTTCCAGGTCGACAACGAGCCGGGCAACGAGATCTTCCACAACCGGCAGGTCTTCGAGCGCTTCGTCGACCACCTGCGCGCCACGTACGGCACGGTCGAGGCGCTCAACGACGAATGGGGGTTGACCTACTGGTCGCACCGGCTCTCGACCTGGTCCGACCTGTGGACCCCGGATGCGAACGCGCAGCCGCAGTACGACCTCGCGTGGCGCCGCTTCCAGGCCTCGCTGACGACGGACTTCATCGGCTGGCAGGCCGACCTGGTGCGCGGCATCACCGAGCGGGTCGGGCGCGACGACCAGTTCGTCACCACCTGCATCTCGTACGAGCGGACGACCGTGCAGGACGAGGAGCTGGTGCGCCGCCTCGACGTGACCGCCGGCAACCCGTACTACCGGATGCAGGACGGCCTCGAACTGCCCGACGCGCGTCCGTTCGACCAGCACTGGACCACCTCCGGCACGTGGGCGCTCTACGCGACCGCCGACCGGATGTACGGCTCGAAGCAGGCGCCGTTCCTCGTCACCGAGACCGACGCGCAGGCGATCGGCATGTCATGGTCGAACGAGCCCGCCTACGACGGCCAGTGGCGCCAGGCGGCCTGGGCGCTGGTCTCGCGCGGCGCGACGATGATCGAGTACTGGCACTGGCACACGCTCCACCACGGCGCGGAGACGTACTGGGGCGGGGTGCTGCCGCACTCGCAGGAGCCCGGCCGCGCCTACGAGCAGATCGCCGCGCTGGGCGCCGACTTCGCCGCGGCGGGCGACCGGGTGTCCGAGCTGGTGCCCGACTCCGACGTCGCGATCCTGTTCTCGAACGAGAGCAAGTGGGCGCTGGAGGAGCACCCCGCCTTCAGCGACTCCGCCCTCGGTGCCGACGCGGCGAGCGGCATGCCGGTGCCGGACCGCCGAAGCTTCCAGACGGCCCGCGACGCCTTCGCGCGCGGTGCCTTCGACGCGGGGCTGCAGGCCTCGACCGTGCACCCGTCGCAGCTGACCGCCGTGTCGGCCGCAGAGTACGCGGCCGCGCATCCGGTCCTCGTCGCCGCGGCGTTCACGATCGCGGACGACGCGCAGCTGCAGTGGCTCGAGGCCTACGCGGCGGCGGGCGGCCACCTCGTCGTGGGCGTCCGCACCGGCTACGAGGACGAGGAGGGCCGGGCCCGCCTGCAGCGCAAGCCCGCGTTCCTCGACGCGGCCGCCGGCGTGCACTACGACGAGTTCGCGAACCTCGCGGTGCCCCTGCCGGTGGAGGCGGAGTCGGGCTTCCCGCTGCCCGACGGCGCCCGCGCGACGGTCTGGGCCGACGGGGTGCAGGTCGACGACGCGACCGTGCTCGTGCGCTACCGGCACCCGCACTACGGGCGCTTCGCGGCGGTCACGACCCGCTCGCACGGAGCCGGACGCGTGACCTACGTGGGCACGGTGCCCGACCTCGCGCTCGCGAAGGCGCTGATGGAGTGGGCGGTGTCGGAGTCGTCCGCGGCGACGACCCCGTGGCGTGCGGCCTCGCCGACGCAGACCGTGACGAGCGCGACCAACCGGCACGGCGAGCGCGTGCGCTTCGTGCACAACTGGTCGTGGGAGCCGTCGACGTTCGCGCTGCCCGAGGCGGTCGAGGACGTGCTCTCGGGTGAGGCGTCTGCGGCCGGGGACGTGCTGGAGCTCGGACCCTGGGACGTGCAGGTGCTGGTCTCGCGCGACTGACGGTCTCTGCGAGGTCCGCTCGCGGTCGTCTCGAGCGGTGGAACCCCCTCGCGTCTCGGTTGTGAGGGAGGAGTCGGCTGCCCCGCAGCCGATCCGATCACCACACACACGACGTGACTTCTCCTGAGAGACCCCCGCGCCCTCGCTGGTCGAGTAGCGGCCGCAGGCCGCGTATCGAGACCCCCGTGTCCAGGTGGTGCAGATCTCGATACGGCCGCTGCGCGGCCTACTCGATCAGCGGGGCCGGGGGAGTCGCTCGTCCCGCGAGTCGACGCGAGCCGGGCCTGGCGCATGCGTCGGACCCCGCTTCGCGGCGACCGGGGGTCCCGGCATGCCGCGACTGGACCCGCGTCGGGGCGTGCACCCACGGCGGACCCCGCTTCGCGGCCACTCGATGCACCCTGGCGCCCTCGCGGGTCGAGTATCAACGGCGAAGCCACTCCGCGTCTCGGTGGCGGAACGCCCATTGGTCGACTAGTCCCGCGGGGGCGTATCGAGACCGGCCGCAGCCAGCAGATCGCGCCTCCGACCGGGCCTTCTCGTAGTGGTGGATCTTGATACGCCCGCAAGGCGGGCTACTCGATCAGCACGGTGGAGGGGGCCGTACGAGGGAGGCGGCTTCTCCAGGAGAGCGCATCTCGCAGGGCGCGTCAGCAGTCGGGATGGAGCTCGGGCGCCTCAGAGCAGGCGCCGCGCCGACGCCCAGGCCGTGAGCTCGTACCGCGACGAGAGCTGGAGCTTGCGCAGCACCGCGGAGACGTGGGACTCGACGGTCTTGACCGAGATGAAGAGCTCGGCGGCCGCCTCCTTGTAGGCGTAGCCGCGGGCGATCAGGCGCATCACCTCGCGCTCGCGGGCCGAGAGCCGGTCGAGCTCGTCGACCGACTCGGCCTGCTCGCCCGCGAGAGCGCCGAACGCATCGAGGACGAACCCGGCGAGACGCGGGGAGAACACGGCGTCGCCGCCCGCGACCGCCTCGACCGCGCGGCTCACCTCGGCGCCGGAGCTCGTCTTGGTGATGTAGCCGCGGGCCCCCGCGCGGATCACGCCCACCACGTCCTCGGCCGCGTCCGAGACGCTGAGCGCGAGGAACCGCACCGAGTCGAGGAGCGCGGCGCTGCGCCGGAGGACCTCGGCGCCGCCCCCGCCCGCACCGCCCGGCAGGTGCACGTCGAGCAGCACCACCTCGGGCCGCGTCTCGGCGACCAGGCGCACGGCCGAGTCGACGTCGGCCGCCTCGCCGATGACCTCGAGACCCGGCGCCAGATCGGCGCGCAGCCCCGACCGGAAGATGGAGTGGTCGTCGACCAGCACGACGCGCGTCACGACGCGGCCCCCAGCCGCAGGTGCACCTCGGTGCCCGAGCCGCCGACCCCCGGGCGCACGACGGCGCTGCCGCCGGCGCGGGTCATCCGGCCGATGATCGACTCGCGGATGCCGAGCCGGTCGCCGGGCAGCGCGCCCAGATCGACGCCCGGGCCCCGGTCGCGCACGAAGACGTCGACGCCGTCGACGGCCGACTCGACGTAGACCGAGATCTCGCCGCCCGCGTGGCGTGCCGCGTTGAGCACGGCCTCGCGGGTCGCGGCGAGCAGCGAAGCGGCGCCCGGCAGCGAGACCCCGACCGCCACGACCTCGATGGTGGCGGGGTAGTCGAGCTCGACGGCGGCCGCGATGGCGCGGATCTCGGCGGCGAGATCGTTGGCGACCGGCACGTCGCGCTCGAACAACCAGTCGCGCAGCTCGCGCTCCTGGGCGCGGGCGATGCGGGCGACCTCGCTCGAGGCTCCGGCGCGGTTCTGGATGAGGGCGAGGGTCTGCAGCACGGAGTCGTGCAGGTGCGCGGCGATCTCGGCGCGCTGCTCCTCGCGCACCCGGGCCGCCCGCTCGCCCATCAGCTCGGTCCAGAGCCGGACGACGCCCGGTGCGGCGAGGACGCCTGCGACGGCGATCAGCAGGCCCACCGCGAGGACCGCGTTGACGGCGCTCGGCCGGGCGACGAGCACCGCGACTCCGGCGACGAGCAGGGCGGCGCAGGAGGCGAGGCGCACCTGCAGCGAGGCGCGGGCCGTCGCGGACGGATCGTCGCGGCCCGGCCCGAGCGCCCAGGCGACCGCCGATCCGGCGAGCGCCGCGACCGCCGCCAGCGCGCGCGTCACCGCGACGTCGTCGCGCGCCTCGAGCGCGAGGAGCACGGCTCCGGCGGCCACGACGGCGGCGACCGACAGCAGCCCGGCGACGGGGACGACGCGGCGGACGGCCCGATCGGACTCGCCCTCGGACGGGGCGAGCGGCACGAGGGCCCACAGCCACAGGTAGAGGAGCACGCCGCCCCCGCCCAGCAGAGCGGCGAAGACCGTGAAGAACCGGGTGGAGTAGAGGGTCCAGCCGAGGTGCTCGGCGAGCGCCGCGCAGACACCGCCGAGGACGACCCTCCTGGGGCGTCGCAACGGCGGTCTGACCGCGGTGCTCGAGATGCTCACACGTGCATCCAAACAGGTCGTCGGGGTCGCCGGGGAGGAAACGAGGGTCGAGTCAGGGGTTCCCCCGATGGTCGCCGCCTGGGGAGGAGCGGGACACTCTCACCATGACAGCAGCGAGCACTCCCCCGCCGATCGGCGGCGCGGACGGACCGGGCGGCGACGACTCCACCCGCACCACGACGGCTCCCGACTCCGAGGAGCAGGAGCGCTCCGGAGCGGCGCCCGACCCGGCCGCGGCCGGCGACGGCACCGAGCCCTGCACCGACAACCGCTTCCTCCTCTGGCTGCGCGGCCTCGGCCTGACCCGCCGCCCCGGCTGGATCGGCGGCGTCTGCGCCGGCATCTCGGAGCGCCTCGGCATCGACCCCCTGATCGTCCGCGGGATCTTCGCCGTCGTGGCGGTCCTCGGCGGCCCGGCGCTCCTCTTCTACGCCGCCGCCTGGCTCCTGCTCCCCGACGAGGACGACGTGCTGCCGATCGAGCGGCTGCTCCGCGGCCGGATCGACCGCGTCCACGCGGGCATCGGAGCGATGGTCCTCGCGTCGATGCTCCCCCTCGCGCAGGGGTTCTGGTCGCTCGGCGGCGCCTACACCGGCGCCTCCCCCTGGTCGCCCGCCGCCGGCCGCACGATCTGGACGCTCGTGGTCATCGGGCTCGTCATCGCCCTCGTCGTCTGGGTGGCGCGCAACTCCGGCCGCTCCGCCCGCGGCGCCGGCCCGGAGGAGGCGCCCGCGACCACCGACGACCGTCCCGGCTCCGTCCCCCTCTTCCCGCCGCCTCGTCCCACGGACGTGCGCCCCGAGTCGCCCGAGGACGTCGCCGCCTGGCGCGCCCGGCAGGACGCCTGGAAGACCGAGCGCGAGGCGTTCCGCGCCCAGCAGTCGGCGTCGGCGCGCGAGACGGCCCGTCAGCGCGCGGAGGAGGCGCGGGCGCGGTCCCGCGCGGTCGCCGCGGTGCGCGAGGAGCGCCGCCGGGTGCGCCGGGCGCAGAATCCGCGCCTGCGGGCGAGCATCACCCTCGTCGTGCTGGGCGCCGCGGCGGTGGTCGGAGCGATCGTCTCGCTCACCGCCACCGGCACCACCGCGGTGGCGGCCGGCTTCGCCGCCGCCGCGCTCGTGCTCGCCGCGGCGATCGTGCTGGCGGGTCTCGTGCGCAGGAGGGCGGCCCTCCTGGTCGCCGCGTCGGTGCTCGCGCTGGCGACGGCGCTGATCGCGGCGATGCTGCCCCCGGATCGCGAGATCCTGCCCCTGAGCGGGACGTACGGCCTGTCGAACCAGCGCTCAGGCGACTACGCGATGCTCTCCGGTCTCCTCGACGTGACGGTCGTCCCCGGTGCGGGCGAGGACGGTGCGGTCATCGACGTCTGGCAGGGCGCCGGCGAGGTCTCGATCTGGCCGCTGCCCGGGACGACCGTCCGGGTCGAGGCCGTCTCCGCGAGCGGGCAGCTCCAGATCGTCTCGGCGGACGGCCGGAACGTGACGGCGCCCGAGGACGTCCCGATCGTCGACGGCCGCTCCCGGTGGACGCAGACCTTCGGCGATCCGACGGCCGAGCCGGTCGTCGTCCGGATCGAGCAGGGCGCCGGGACGATCACGGTGCACGACCAGACCACCGTCGCCGAGCCCGCCGACGAGAGCACCACCGACGACAGCACCACGGGCACCGGCGAGGCCGGCATCCCGCAGACCACGACGGAGGACCCGCGATGAGCAGCACCGAGACCACTCCCCTTCCCGGCGCGCTGACGCCGAAGCGCCCGCGGATCCGCCTCGGCGCGATCGTCTGGGGGCTGTTCGCCGGCGCGGTCGCCGTCGGGCTCCTGATGACCACGGGCGACGAGCGGCTGCGATCCGAGCTGGTCGACGCCGCCCTGACCCTCTCGCCGGGGGCCGTCACCGCCGTCGTCGTCGCCGCCCTCGGCGGGCTGGCGCTGCTGATCGGCCTCGAGCGGGTCCTCGACCGGCGGTAGCCCGCAACCCCCTGGTCGGCGGCGGGCGCCGGGCGCAGACTCGACGACGGTCCCCGACGCCCGCCCCTCCCGGGCACGGCGCGGGACGACCGGAGACGAGACCGATGCCCGACCACCGCCCGCCCCGCGCCCGCAGGAGCGATCACCGATGATGCTCGGGATCGCGGGGATCGTGGCCGTGGCGGTCCTGGTCTCGGTCGCCGTGTTCGCGCGGCGGCTGGGCGTCGCCGCTCCGATCGTCCTCGTGCTCGCCGGAGTCGCCCTCTCGTACCTCCCCGGCGTGCCGGAGGTCGTGGTCCCGCACGAGTGGGTGCTCGACGGAGTGCTGCCGCCGCTGCTCTACGCCGCCGCGATCAGCGTCCCGTTCATCGACTTCCGCCGGAACCTGACCACCATCACCGGCCTCTCGGTCGTGCTGGTCGTCATCTCGGCCGCCGGCGTCGGCGCTCTGCTGTTCGTCCTCCTGCCCGAGCTCGGGCTCCCGCTCGCGATCGCCGTGGGCGCCGTCATCAGCCCGCCCGACGCCGTCGCCGCCACGTCCGTCGGCCGACGCCTGGGCCTCCCGCCGCGACTGCTCACCCTGCTCGAGGGCGAGGGCCTCATCAACGACGCGACCGCGCTGGTGCTGCTGCGCTCGGCCCTCGCCGCGGCCGCCGGCACGCTCGCCACGCCGTGGGCCGCGATCGGCGACTTCCTCTACGCGGTCGCCGTCGCGGTCGTGGTCGGCCTCGTGGCGAGCATCCTCACCGTCTTCGTGCGCTCGTGCCTGGAGGACCCGGTGCTCAACACCGTCGTCTCTTTCACCGTGCCGTTCGTCGCCTTCATCCCGGCAGAGGGCCTGGGCGCCTCGGGCGTGCTGGCGGTGGTCGTCGCGGGCCTGCACACGGGTCACGCCTCCTCCCGCTCCTTCACCGCCCAGTCCCGGGTGAACGATCGCGTCAACTGGCGCACCGTGCAGTTCCTCCTCGAGAACGGCGTGTTCCTCCTGATCGGGCTCGAGATCCGCAGTCTGATCCAGGATGCGGACGACTCCGCGCTCACGGTCCCCGCCGCGGTCGGCATCGGACTCCTCGCCACCGTGGGGCTCATCGTCGTCCGCTTCCTCTGGGTCGGGCCGGTGCTGGTCGGCGAGCGCTGGCAGACCCGTCGAGCGGAGCGTCGGGCCCGTGAGCAGAAGGAGGTGCTCGACGCGTCCGCCGAGCTCCCCCGGGAGGAGCGGACGAAGGCGCGCCGCCGCTACCAGCTGCGCCGCGCCGACTACCGCCACTTCAGCACCAGCGGCCTCGGCTGGCGCGGCGGGCTCGTGCTGGGCTGGTCGGGGATGCGCGGAGTGGTGACCCTCGCGGCCGCGCAGTCGCTGCCCGAGGACATCCCGTACCGCAATCAGCTCGTGCTCATCGCCTTCACGGTCGCGGTCGCGACGCTCCTGATCCAGGGCAGCACCCTGCCGCTGCTCATCCGGGCGACGGGGATCCGCGGCGTCGACGAGCCGGAGGACCAGCGCTACCTGGCGGGGCTGCTCGACGAGATCACCGAGAAGGGGCTCTCGATCCTCGAGCACCCGGCCGACGTCGTGGAGGGCGCGACGGACGTCGATCCGGACGTCCTCGAGCGGGTGCGGCAGACCTCCTTCCTCCGCTCGGAGGCCGCCTGGGAGCGGGCGCGCGGAGCGGAGCGCGACGTCGTCGACACTCCGCACCGCCTCTACCGGGCTCTGCGGCTGGCCGTGGTCACCGCCGAGCGGGAGGCCCTGCTCGACGCGCGCTCGCGCCGCGCCTACCCGCAGCGGATCCTGACCCAGGCGCAGTCGCTGCTCGATCTCGAGGAGACGCGGCTGCGGCTGCGCAGGGGAACGACGTCCTAGGGTCCGTCGAACAGGATCCCGCGCGCTCCGCACGATCTGCGGCGACGGCGATCTCGTGATCGGCGCGCCCTAGCGGCCGCGCCACCAGCGTCGGCGCGGCCGCTCGGGCTCGGGCGCCGGAGTCGCGCGGGCGGTGCGCCGCTCGGCCCAGCGGGCGAGCTCGACGTCGATGTCGCGCAGCGGCGTCACGACCGGGGGCCCGCCCAGCAGCTGCCGACGCGCCTCGACGACGCGCGTGTTGAACTCCTCGAGGTGCGCTCGCACCTCCGACTCGCGGTGCAGTCGGTCGAGGCGCTCGTCGAGCTGACGGTCCTCGGCGCGGAGGAGGAACGCGGCCGGTCCGATGCCGGTGAGGTTCTCGCGCTCGATCTTGCGGCGGATCCACCAGTCGGGATCGTGGCCGCCGTTCAGCCCCTCCAGCGGCTTGCCCGCGCCGGGCAGGTCGTCGAAGTCCCCTCGGCGGATGGCCTGCTGGATCGTCGTCTCGATGAAGGCGGCGCGCTCGGCGGGATCCTCCGGGATCGTCGCCTCGTCCTCCTCGGAGGTGTCGGGCGACGACTCGCCCTCCGCCCGCTTCGCGAGGTAGCGGGCGGCGTGGTTCCTGGCCTCGGACATCGGTCACCTCCGTCCCTCCAGGCTAGATCGGGCTCGCGCGGCGGGTCGATCCCCCTCCGCAGCGCTCAGCCACCACTCGGGAACCGTTCGGGGCGGGTTCGGGAGGAAGTCCCACTCGGATCACTCCCGGACGGGGGACCGACAAGGGGGTCCGTCGGGGAGGCGCTCGGATCTACTCTCGGCGCATGCACCTCCGCAGCGTCGCGATCGTCCATTCCGCAGCTCCGCGCTCCTCCGCCGTCCGCGCCCGCCAGCGCGCCGCGGCGGAGGTCCTGGCGCACCTCGTGGTGGCCCTGGTCATGGGATCGCTGCTGCTGCTCGCTGTGTCCGCGAGCCTCGCCGGTCTGCTGCCCGCCCCCGCGCCGGTGCCCGCGTTCGAGGCGTGGTCGCTGATGCGCACGTCGTCGACCCTGCAGATCGGAGTCGCGGTGCTCGCCACCGGCCTCGCCGCCCTCGCGCGGGCCGGCGGCTGCGGCACGCGCGCCGACCGCTGGTGCGTCCTCGCGGCGATCAGCGCGGCCGCCGGTGCGCTGCTCCTGGTGGCCCCTCCGGTCTGATCCGGCCAGTCCGTTCACGCAGCGCGGCCCGTCGTCCGACCGGATCGACCTCTGCAGAACCTCTGCTGAGACCGAGCGCCGGCCACGATCGCGGCCGAGGGAGGGTCTCAGCCGAGGTTCTGCATCACCGCCAGGTGAGAGCCGACCGCTCGGCCCAGTACTGCTCGGGATCCTGCGGCTCCAGACCCTCCGGCAGCGCCGCCGGACGTGCGCGCAGGTTCTCGAGGAGCTGCGCGGGGGTCGCCGCACCGCTGAGCACCCGGTCGGCCCACGGCTGGGCGAGCGCGGCGCCGAGCGCCCGGTCCTCGGGCGCATCGACCAGTCGGCGCACCGACTCGGGAGCGCGCTCGCCCACCAGCCGACCGTTGGCGAGCGCCTCCTTCACCACCACGAGCCACCCGGCGTCGTGCGCGTCGGCGAGCGCCGCCTCCGCCGACCGCTCGAGCAGGTTCCAGGTGGTCTGCACAGCGCTGAAGGGCGACTCCGGGATCGCGAGCGCGAGTGCGATCGTCCTGCCCTGCCCTGGTCCGCTCGTCGAGAGGCCCACCCGGACCCCTGACGCCGCGAGGCCCCGAAGCCGGTCGAGGAGCGCCCGGTCGGTCAGCGCCGGGCTCTCGGGCGTGATCGAGTGCACGAGGTAGCAGTCGGGGGCCGAGCCCAGCGCCTCGAGCGTCGACGACCACTGCCGCTCGAACATCGCCACCGAGTGCTCCTTGCGCTCGTGCACCGGCGCGTCCATCGCCCAGTCGCCGACGTACTCGTAGCCCCACTTCGACTCGACGGTCAGCCCGGCTCGACGCTCGGGATGCGCGGCGAGCCAGCTCCCGAGGAACTCCTCCGCACGGCCGTACGAGCGGGCGACGTCGACGAACCGCACGCCCTCGCTCCAGGCCGTGTCGAGCAGCTCGTGCGTGCGGGCGCGGAGGGCGTCGACGCTGCGCAGGCCGGGCGGGCCCAGGTCGCCGTCGCGACCCGCGGTGATGTAGGCCGGCCGGCCGACGGCCGCCAGGCCGAGTCCGATGCTCGCGGTGCTGGGTGCCATGGTGCTCGTTCCGTCCGGGAGGGGTGCCCCCACCGTAGACGCGGCGGGACGCGGCGCGCGCTGCAGTCCGGCCCGCCAGGCCTCCACCGTCACCGCGTACTCGACCAAGGCGTCGCCCTCCGCCTGCTCGCGACGCCGCAGCCCCAGCAGCTCCATCGCTCTCACCGAGCCGCGATTGCGCGGGTCGGCCCGTCCGACGACCCGCCGGGAGCCGAGGGTCTCGAAGACCAGGCGGAGCAGCGCGCGTCCGGCCTCGAGCGAGTAGCCCAGACCCGCGGTGTCCGGATGCAGGAACATCCCGAGCTCGCACTCGTCCGTCCGCCGCACGATGACCGCGTCCCCGACGAGCCGTCCGGTCGCGAGCTCCTCGATGCCGAGGACGCGACGGTGCCCCGGCTGCGCGAGCTCCCACTCGGCCGAGCGCTCGGCGAACCACGCGGGGTAGCCGCCGGGCGCCAGCGGCGGGTGGCGGAGGAACCGCGCGGCGCGCGCATCCCCCCGGTAGGCCGTCACGGCCGACTCGTCGTCGAGGCGGAGGGGACGCAGCAGCAGGCGCGCCGTCCGGTGCTCGTGCTCGGGGCCGCTCATCCGCTCACAGTACGAGGCGCCGGTGCTCGCACGGGAGAATCGACCCGTGAGCGGTGACGGACGGACCCTGGTCGCCGCACTCGAGCGGCACCAGGTCGCGCTGTACCTGCTGGCCCTCGCGGTCGCCCTCGGCGCGGGAGCGCTGGTGCCGGCGGCCGAGGAGCTCGACGCGGCCGTGACGCCGGTGCTCGCCCTGCTGCTGTTCGCGACGTTCCTCGGCGTGCCGTTCGGCTCGGTGCTGCGGGCGTTGCGCGACCGCCGCTTCCTCGCCTCGGTGCTCGTGCTGAACTTCGGCGTCGTGCCCGCGGTCGTCTTCGTGCTCACCCGGCCGATCGCGGGCGAGCCCGCCCTGCTGATCGGGGTGCTGCTCGTGCTGCTGACGCCCTGCATCGACTACGTGATCGTGTTCAGCGCTCTGGCGGGAGGGGCGTCGGCCCGGCTGCTCGCCGCCGCGCCGCTCCTGATGCTCGTGCAGATCCTCCTGCTGCCCCTGCTCCTGCTGCTCTTCCTCGGGCCGACCGGAGCGGCCGCGGTCGAGATCAGGCCGTTCGCCGAGGCCTTCGTGCTGCTGATCGTGCTGCCGCTGGCCGCGGCGGCGGGGCTGCAGCTGCTCGCCACCCGGTCGGCGCTCGGGCGGCGCCTCCGGGACGCGGTGCTGGGCTCGATGGTGCCGCTGATGGTCGCGACCCTGTTCACGGTGGTCGCGTCCCAGGCCGGAGCCGTCGCCGACGCCCTGCCGCGGCTCGGGCTGCTCGTGCTGCTGTACGCGGCCTTCGTCGTGATCATGACCGCGCTCGGTGCGGGGGCGGGTCGGGTCGCCCGTCTGGACGTGCCCGCGCGTCGCGCCCTGCTGTTCAGCGGAGTCACCCGCAACTCGCTGGTGGTGCTGCCGCTCGCGCTGGCGCTGCCTCCTGCGCTGTCGGTGGCGCCGGTCGTCGTGGTCACGCAGACGCTCGTGGAGCTGATCGCGATGGTGCTGCTGGTGCGGATCGTGCCGCGTGTGATCCCGGAGCGCTGACTGCGGAGCGCCGACCCCGCGCGGACCCGCGCGCCGGCCGCGGAGGCCCGCGCGCCCGCGGAGGATCCCGCGCCGTGCGGCGGCCTGTCAACCTCCGTCCCTTCCGCGACGTCCCGCCCTACCGTCGAAGGCGAGGACGCCCCTACGTCCTCGCGCCGGTTCCCGCATGCTCCGGCGCGAGCAGCCAGCACCGGAGGATCCCCGTGGCCCAGACCAGCACCGAGCGCGAGCGCACCGCGCCCGACCCCGACGACACCCGCAAGCCCGACGACCCCACCGACGTCACCAAGCGCTCCTGGGGCTACGTCCTCAAGAAGACGCTGCGCGAGTTCGGCGCCGATCAGTGCACCGACCTCGCCGCGGCGCTCACCTACTACGCGGTCCTCGCGCTGTTCCCCGGCCTGCTGGCCGTGGTGTCGATCCTGGGCCTCTTCGGCCAGGCCGAGACGACCACCGACACGGTGCTCGACATCCTCGGCGGGTTCGCGTCACCCGAGGTGCTCGACACGATCCGCGGCCCGGTGCAGGAGCTGACCTCCTCCCCGGCCGCCGGTGTCGCGTTCGTGACCGGTCTGCTGGGCGCCCTGTGGTCCGCCTCCGGCTACGTCGGCGCGTTCGGCCGCGCCATGAACCGCGTCTACGAGATCGACGAGGGCCGGCCGGTCTGGAAGCTGCGCCCGACGATGCTCGGCATCACCCTCTTCACCGTCGCGCTGCTCGTGATCGCGGGGCTGCTCCTGGTGCTCAGCGGCCCGGTCGCGGAGACGATCGGCGAGGCGATCGGCCTCGGCGAGGTCGCGCTCACCGTGTGGAGCATCGTGAAGTGGCCCGTGCTCATCGCGCTGATGATCGTCATCATCGCGGTGCTCTACCACTGGTCGCCCAACGTGAAGCAGCCGAAGTTCCGCTGGACCAGCCTGGGTTCGATCCTCGCGCTCGTGGTGTGGGCGCTCGCGTCCGCCGGCTTCGCGTTCTACGTCGCCAACTTCGGCAACTACAACAAGACCTACGGCGCCCTCGGTGGCGTGATCGTCTTCCTCCTGTGGATCTGGATCACGAACCTCGCACTGCTCTTCGGGGCCGAGTTCGACGCCGAGCTCGAGCGCGGCCGCCAGCTGCAGGCGGGCATCGAGGCGGAGGAGCACATCCAGCTCCCGCCGCGCGACACCCGCTCCAGCGACAAGAAGGCCGAGAAGCACGCCGAGGACGTCGCCGACGGCCGCAAGCTCCGCGAGACCGCGGGGCGCGAGGGCGGCTGACTCCGGATCGGGCGGGAGCGCCGCCGACGCCGCTCGCGTAGCGTCGGACGGTGACCTCGCCCGATCGCCGCACCCTGGACCGCAGGATCCTGCGGCTCGCCGTGCCCGCGCTCGGCTCCCTCGTCGCCGAGCCGCTGTTCCTCCTCACCGACTCGGCGCTGGTCGGGCACCTCGGCGCGGTGCCGCTGGCGGGCCTCGCACTCGGCGCGGCGGTGCTGCAGACGGTCGTCGGACTGATGGTGTTCCTCGCCTACAGCACGACCCCCGGGTCGGCCGCGCCCTCGGCGAGGGCGACGAGCGCCGAGCGGTCGCGGCCGGGATCGACGGCGGCTGGCTCGCACTGGCGCTCGGAGCCGTGCTCGCGGTGGCCGGCGCGGTGGGCGCTCCGGCCGTCATCGGCCTCTTCGGAGCCGAGCCCGCCGTCACCGAGGCGGGTGTGCGCTACCTCGCCGTCAGCATGGCCGGGATCCCCGCGATGCTCGGCGTCTTCGCACTCACGGGCCTGCTCCGGGGCTTCCAGGACACCCGCACTCCGCTCGTCATCGCGGTGGCCGGATTCGCGCTCAACGCGGGCCTGAACGCCGTGCTGATCTACCCCGCGGGCCTGGGGATAACCGGGTCCGCTCTGGGGACGGTGATCGCCCAATGGGCCATGTTCGCCGCCTACGCGCTGATCGCGGCCCGGCTCGCGCGGCGGGTCGGCGCACCGCTGCGTCCCCACCTCGGGGGCGTTCTCGGCTCCGCGGGGTCGGGCGGGTGGATGCTGCTGCGCACCGCGAGCCTCCGGGCCGCGATCCTGCTCGCCGTGGCCGTCGCCGGCTCCCTCGGGGCGGAGGAGCTCGGCGCGTTCCAGGTGGCGATGACGCTCTTCAGCGCGGTCGCCTTCGCCCTCGACGCCGTCGCGATCGCCGCGCAGGCGCTGCTCGGACGCCTGCTCGGAGCCGGCGATCGCGCGCAGGCCCGCGCGGTCACGAAACGCTGTGTGACCTGGGGAATCGGTGCCGGTCTCGTGCTGGGCGCGGTGGTCGCGGGACTGAGCGGAGTGCTGCCGTTCGCCTTCTCGAGCGACCCGGAGGTGCTGCGGCTGCTGCCCGCGCTGATCGCGGTGGTCGGCGTCACCGCTCCGCTGGGGGGCTACGTGTTCGTGCTGGACGGGGTCCTGATCGGCGCCGGGGACGGCCGCTACCTCGCCCTCAGCGGGCTCGTGAACCTGGCCGTGTTCGTGCCGCTGGCCGCCCTGGCGTCCTCGGCGCCGGCGGACGGGCGCCTGCTGGCGCTCTGGATCGCCTTCGCCGTGGGCTACCTGGGGGCCCGTGCGCTGACCCTCGGACTGCGCGTCCGGGGCGAGGCGTGGCTCCGCTGAGCGCTCGAACGAAGTTTCGAACAGGCTGTGGAGAACCCTGTGGAGAACTCCGGCTGGGAGGCCGGGATCAGCGCGGCGCGGCGCTCGTGTTCCCGGGGTGGAAGACCGCGTGGAAGCACACCGGAGCCGCCTCCTCGCCCGCGAGCAGCGCCAGCGCCGCTCGTCCCGCCGCCCGGCCCTTGTCGACCGCCGGCTGCACCATCGTCGTGAGGTCGTAGCCCGCCGCGAGCCCCGGCACCTGCACGCCGTCGAAGCCGACGACCGACACGTCCTCCGGCACCCGCAGCCCCAGCTGCTCGGCAGCCAGGATCACGCCCGCCGCCAGCAGATCACTCTGGGCGAGGACCGCGGTCGGTGGCTCCGGCACATCGAGCAGCACCCGCCCGGCGGCCACCCCCTCGTCGACCGTGCTGGCCGACGCCGCCACGGCCTCGAGCCCGTCGAACACGTCGCGCGCCCCGAGCAGCCGCTCGACGGCCGTGATGCTCGAGCTCGAGCGCCAGTCGTCCGGCACGGGCCCGCGGCGGCGGTCCTTCGAGAACGGGAGCGTCACCGTCGCCGGGCGCTCGTGCCCGAGGTCGCGGAGGTGCTCGGCCAGGGCCCGGGTGGCGTCGCGGTTGTCGAGGGTGACGATCGCCGAGCCGAACTCGGACACCCCCTCCACCACGACGACCGGGACGCGACGGCGCTGCAGCAGCGCCACCGACTCGTCGACGGTCGGGCTGCAGCCGATCAGGATCATGGCGTCGACGGGCGCCGTCGCCATCAGCCCCGAGCCGTCGCCGGTCTCGGTGAGCAGCAGGATCCCGGCGTCCGCGCCGCCCAGCACGTCGGCGATGCCGTCGAGCATCGCGATCTTGATCGGATCGCGGAACGCGTGCAGCACGCGCTCGTCGACGACGACGCCGACGATGCCCGAGCGGCCCCGGCGGAGCGACTGCGCGCGCGGGTCCGGACCGGCGTAGTCGAGGTCGGCCGCCGCCTTCAGCACCCGCTCGCGGGTCGAGGCCGAGACGGGGCCGGCGCCGCTGAACACGAGTGAGGCGGTCGAGGCCGAGACTCCGGCGAGGCTCGCCACCCGGGCCAGCGTCGGACGTCCGGGGCGCTCCTCGGCGCGGGGCTTCTGCGACTCCACGATCCTCCTCGACTCCACCGCCGAGACCGTGTCCTTGACCGTCCCGCAGGTTCTGGATAGCTTAGTCCGGCCCCTCTCGAATCGATTCGACAAGGGCCCCCGTCCCGCCTCGCGGGCCCGAGACGCCGCAGCGGGCGCTCGGGCCGCGCCCGCTCCAGGAACACGATCATGACCAGCACCTCCGACCTCACCCGCCGACAGCTCGTCGCGTGGCGCAACGCCGTCTTCACGATCTTCGTGCTGAGCGGTCTCGCCGTCGCCACCTGGGTGTCGCGCACCCCGGCGATCCGCGACGAGCTGGGCCTCAGCACCGCCGACGTCGGCGTGCTGATCCTGGCGATGTCGATCGGCGCGATCGTCGGCCTGGCGCTCTCGACGGCGATCATGTCGATGCTCGGCGCGCGCCGCGGCATGATCGCGGGCCTCACCGTGTGCGCCTCGGGAGTCGCGATCCTCGGCGTCGCCGCCGACTCGCTCGGCACCCTCCCCCTCGCCTTCGCGGGCATGGCGCTGCTCGGCTTCGGCAACGGCGCGGTCGACGTGATGATGAACGTGGAGGGAGCCGCGAACGAGAAGGCCTTCGGCACGACCCTCCTCCCGCTCTTCCACGCCTTCTTCAGCCTCGGCACCGTCGCGGGCGCGCTGATCGGCGCCGGGGCCTCCGCCCTCGGTGTCCCCGTGGCCGCGCACCTCGTCGGCGTCGCCGTGGTCATCGTCGCGACCGTCCTCGTCGCGATCCGCTCCGTGCCCGTGCGCACCGATCTCGACACGCAGGGCGTCGCCACCGCCAAGGCGCCGGTGCGCGAGCGCGTGGCCGCCTCGCTCGGCGTCTGGCGCGATCCGCGCCTGGTCTTCATCGGCCTGATCATGCTCGGCATGGCCTTCGCCGAGGGGTCCGCGAACGACTGGATGACGCTGGCGATGGTCGACGGCCACGGCACCGACCAGACCACGGCCGCCGTCGTCTTCGGGGTCTTCGTGGCGGCGATGACGGTCGGCCGCGTGATCGGCGGGCCCGTGCTCGACCGCTTCGGCCGCGTGCCCGTGCTGCGCGCCTCCGCGCTGCTGGCCGTGGTGGGCATCCTGCTCTTCATCCTCGCTCCCGTCGACGCGCTGGTGATCGCCGGAGCCGTCGCCTGGGGTCTGGGCTGCTCGCTCGGCTTCCCCGTGGGCATGTCGGCCGCCGCGGAGGGCGCCCACTCGGCCGCCCGGGTCAGCGCGGTCGCGATGCTCGGCTACGTCGCCTTCCTCGTGGGCCCGCCCGCGATCGGCTTCCTCGGCGAGCACTTCGGCCTCCTGAACGCCCTCTTCCTGGTGCTGACGCTCGTGGTCGTCGCCGGCCTCGCCTCCCCCGCGGCTCGTCCCGCGCGCGTGACGGAGTCCGCATGACCGCCCCGAGCCTCGAGCCCTGCCGGGTCGCCCTGGTCACCGGGGCGAACCACGGCATCGGAGCCGCGATCGCCGAGCGCCTCGCGGCCGACGGCCTCGCCGTGCTGGTCGCGTTCCTCGCCGAGGACCTGCCCGAGTACGAGCCCGAGCGCCAGCGCCGCGCCCACGCGAGCGACGGCGAGAGGGTCGCCGAGCGGATCCGCGCCGCGGGCGGGCGGGCGATCGCCGTCTCGGCCGACCTGCGCGACGCCGGCTCGGCCGCCGCGCTGTTCGACGCCGCGGAGCAGGCGCTCGGCCCGGTCGACGTGCTCGTCAACAACGCGACCGGATCGGTCATCGACACCTTCCGCGCCCGCGAGAGCGACTGGATGGGGCGCCCGCAGCGCCGGGTCGACGCCGCGAGCATCGACGCCGTCCTCTCGGTCGACGCCCGCGCCGCCGCCCTGCTGATCTCGGAGCTCGCCGCGCGGCTCGAGGCCCGCGGCGGCCACGGCGGCCGCATCGTCTCGCTCACCTCCGGCGGCGAGCGGGGCTTCCCCGGCGAGGTCTCCTACGGAGCCGCTAAGGCCGCCCTCGTGAACTACACGATCTCGGCGTCGCTCGAGCTGAGCCCCCTGGGCATCACGGCCAACGCCGTCCACCCGCCCGTCACCGACACGGGCTGGGTGACCGACGACGTCCGCGAGGCCGTCGCCGCGAACGACTCGTTCTTCGACGTCGCCGAGCCGGAGGAGGTCGGCGACCTCGTCTCGTACCTCGTGTCCCCGGCCGGCCGGCGCGTCACCGGCAACGTCGTCCGCATGGCCTGAACCCCGAGCGGCCGCCCGCGCCCGCGTCTATCCTCGACGGGTGCGTCTCGTCATCGCGCGCTGCTCCGTCGACTACACCGGCCGTCTCAGCGCCCACCTCCCCCTCGCCACCCGACTGCTGCTGGTCAAGGCCGACGGCAGCGTGCTCGTCCACTCCGACGGCGGCTCCTACAAGCCGCTGAACTGGATGAGCCCGCCGTGCACGCTGATCGCCGCGGAGCCGGACGAGACCGCCCGGGAGTCGGGCGTCGTCGAGCAGTGGACGGTCGCGCACAAGAAGACCGGAGACGCCCTCGTCGTCTCGATCCACGAGGTGCTGCACGACTCCGCCCACGAACTGGGCGTGGATCCAGGTCTCGTGAAGGACGGAGTGGAGGCGCACCTGCAGCGCCTGCTCGCCGAGCAGATCGATCTCCTCGGCGACGGTCACACCCTCGTCCGCCGTGAGTACATGACGGCGATCGGGCCGGTCGACATCCTCGCGCGGGATTCCCGTGGAGCGAGTGTGGCGGTCGAGATCAAGCGCCGCGGAGACATCGACGGAGTCGAGCAGCTCACCCGCTATCTCGAGCTGATGAATCGCGATCCTCATCTCGCGCCCGTCACCGGAGTGTTCGCCGCGCAGGAGATCAAGCCGCAGGCGCGGACTCTGGCGCAGGACCGCGGTATCCGCTGCGTCGTCCTCGATTACGAGTCCATGCGCGGCGTGGACGATTCGCACACCAGATTGTTCTAGTGCTCATGGCGAAGGCCCCCGCGGGATTCCGCGGGGGCCTTCGCCGTTCGAGCGGGACGCTCTACTTGTTGGCGGCGGCGTAGGCCGCCTGGACCTCGGCCGGGATGCGGCCGCGGTCGGACACCTGGTGCCCGTTGGCGTTCGCCCACTCGCGGATCGCCTTGAGCTGCTTGGGGTCGCTCTTGGACGCCGAGGCGACCGAGGAGGCGGCCGCGGGGCGGGAGCCGACCCGACGGGCGCTGGAGACGAACTTCTCCGAGAGCGGAGTGCAGAGCCTCGATGTTGTCGGGGCCGAGATCGATCTCGTAGTTGGCGCCGTCGATGCTGAAGCGGACGGTTCCGCCTTCTCCGGAATCGATGGGCGTTCCGTCGATGTCGTCGACGAGAGTGATCTTCTGAGCCACTTTTCCTCCTGTTAAGTACTGGACGAGAGAAGACATTACCCCTTTTCTCCCGAGCAGAGATCATTCTCGGTGATGATTCGAGCCCGTCGCGCTCTTTATCCGGTCCCTTGTCGCGAAGAATCGCCGCAATAGCGGACTCCCACGACTTGCACAGCACTCGTCGGACACTGCATTCGCCGATGACGGCATTCCTCTCGGAGGACGACTTCTCCGCGGGGGATTCACGCGGGAAAGGCGCCGATCAGAACCGATCCGCCGATTCGGAGTGCGAAGCGATCCCGGATAGCGTGAGAGGCATGGCACGGAGAGTCGGACCCCCCGCCCGCCCGGCACGGCCCGGGCCCTACCGCAACGCCCCGGCGCGCGAGGCTCTGGAGGCACTGGTCGCCGCTCCGTCCACGGAGGCCGTCGATCGCCTCCTCACCGCCTGCCTCGAGGGCTCGCTCGTGGTCGACGTCACGGGCTCGCAGCCCGGAGGCGTGCCGCACGTGCGGACGGTCGCGACGACGACCGGTGAGCAGGTGCTCCCGCTCTTCACCTCGACCGACGAGGTCCGCACCGCGATCCCGCGCCAGCAGCACCCCCGCGTGCAGATGCTGGTGCTGCCCGGGCGCGAGGCGTTCGCGCTCATCCGCACCGCCGACTTCGTCGCCGTGCAGCTCGACGCCGGCTCGATCGCCCAGGTCGTGACCCGCTCGTTCATCGAGAACGCACTCGAGAGCACCGAGCGCCCGTAGAGTGTTCTCCCCCGACGGGGCAGCGTCGGCGTCCCCCGCGTCACCCGAGGTCAGGAGCCCCGCCATGTCCGACACGACACTCGCCCCGACCGGACTCGGCGAACGCGCCGGAACCTGGACCTGCATCCTCTTCGACCTCGACGGCACCATCACCGACTCGGCGCCCGGCATCACCGGGACGCTCGTCGACACCTTCGTCGAGCTGGGCCGCCCCGTCCCCACGCCGGTCGAGCTCCTGGCCTACGTCGGCCCGCCCCTGCTCGACGCGTTCCGCGCGCTCGGCGGGATGAGCGCCGAGGAGGCGCAGGCCGCCCTCGTCGTGTACCGCCGCCGCTACAACGCCGGCGGTCTCTTCGACTCCTCCGTCTACCCCGGCGTCCCCGACGTCCTCGCGCGCATCGCCGAGGCGGGCGTGCCCCTGTCGCTGGCGACGTCGAAGCCCGAGTCGGCCGCGCGCCGGGTCCTCGAGCACTACGGTCTCGCGCAGTACTTCACGGTCATCTGCGGCGCCTCCGAGGACGAGGTGCGCAGCGCCAAAGCCGATGTCGTCGAGGAGGCGCTCCGCCGCCTCCGCGAGCTCGACGTCGACCTCTCGGCGCCGGTCATGGTCGGCGACCGCGAGCACGACGTCCACGGCGCCGCGGCGCACGGGATCCCGACGATCATGGTCGAGTGGGGCTACGGGTCCCCCGCCGAGGCGGCCGGCACGGTGGCCGTGGTGTCCGAGGCGGAGGAGCTCGCGACCCTCCTGCTCCCGTGAGCCCGGTACGATGAGGGAATGACTGGTCTGGGCGTCGTCCTCGCGTTCGCGCTGTTCCTCGGCGGGATCCTCGCCCTCGGGAACGCCTTCCTGTTCCCCGAGCTGGCCGGGTTCATCTTCTTCGGCGGCATCGCGGCGATCTCGCTGTCGCTGGCCGTCGCGTTCCACATCCTGCCGAAATCGCAGTAGCGTGCCGGTCGGCTCGGCCGGTCCGTCCGGCCCGTCCCCCCTCGGCCGGTCAGCCGAGCGTGCTCGCGTCGAGGTTGATCACGCGCCCGATGTAGACGGCCTCGCCGGCCCCCGCCACCTCCGTGTTCATCCGGAGCAGCTGCTGCACGGGGATCCCGAAGCGCTGCGCGATGTCGAAGAACGTGTCGCCCGCCACGACCGTGTAGCTGACGATCGCGCCCGCGCCGTTCGTCGTCGGCGTGCCGGTCGCTCCCGGAGCCGAGCCGAAGTCGGTCGCGAAGGCGGTCTCGGGGATCTCGGGAACGGGATTCGGAGTGATGGTCACGGTGACCTCGGGCTGCGGCACGAACACGGTGGCCGTGGCCTGCGGCAGCGCGGCGGTCACGGTGGGGTCGGGAGTGGGAGTCGCCTCCGCGAAGACCGTGACGGTGACCGTCGGGGTCGGGCTCGGCGCCGAGCAGCCGGCGAGCGCGAGGGCCGCGGCGAGCGCCAGCAGCGCGCCCCCGCTCCGTGCCGCGTCACTCCGTACCGCGTGGCGCCGTGCCGATCCCGCCCGTGCTGCGCGCATGTGTCCCCGCCCCTCGTGGAGCCCCCGCCCCGGGCACTCGGGTCCACCCTAGGAGACGGGCGCCGGCGTCGGACGCGCCGCGTCCGGCTCAGGCGTGCGGCTCGGGCAGCATGCGCAGGCCGCCTCCGCCGTTCGCCGCGTCCATGAGCAGCTCGACCCAGGCCGGGTTGATCGTCGGCTGGCGGCTGCCCGCGAAGTGGAACTGCAGAGCGATGTTGGGATTCATCCAGAAGGAGTGGCGGCCACGGGCCCCCTCGGGCATGGCGTCGAGGGTGAGCGGGAAGCGCTCGTCGCGGCGGAACTTGGCGTAGATCACGATCTGGAGATGAGCCAGGGTCCGGTCCTCGATCTCGATGACGGCCGGCGGCGTGCCGTAGAGGAATTGACCCATGGCCTCAGCCTATCTCTAGACAGACTTTCTACTAGAGAATCTAGCTAACTCTCGGAATGCGGCTGATCGGCGTCCTCGTCCTCGATCTCGGCGTCGATCTCGTCGACTGCGGAGCTCATCCGGCGGAGGAAGTTGACGACGACCTCGGCCTCGCCGGCCTCGAGGCCCTCGGCGATCTCGAGCATGCGCCGGTGCATGTGCTCGAGCGTCTCGCGCACCTCGCGGTCGCTGTCCACGGTGGCCTCGACGACGATGCCGCGCCGGTCGGTGGGGTGCGGCTTCCGCACGAGGTGGCCGCTGCGGACGAGCCGGTCGATCAGCACGGTGGTCGAGGCGGAGGAGATGGAGAGGTGCGCAGCGAGGTCCTTCGCGCTCACGATCTCGTCGCTCCGCTGGCGCCGCAGGAGGTACTGGATGGCGATCAGATCGGTCTCGCCCATCGCCATCTTCTCGCGGGTGCGGCGGCGCATCGCCACCTCCGAGACGCGGTAGGTGCGCATCGCGCTGAGCACCTCGACGGCGCGCCGGGTGGAGGACTCGTCGGGATACCAGTACCCGGCGCCGCTCCTCTGGGTCGTCTCGCTCATCCGGCCATCCTAGACGCGCGTGCTATCAGAGCCTCTAGCGATCCGGACCGACCTCCCGGCGCCGCCTACGCTGGACCGGTGACCGCCACCCTCGTCGCCAAGGGCCTCTCCGGAGGCTATGCGCACCGCACCCTGTTCGACGGACTCGACCTCACGGTCGCCCCCGGGGACGTGGTCGGCGTCGTGGGAGCGAACGGAGCCGGCAAGTCCACCCTGCTGCGCATCCTCGCCGGCGAGACCGCTCCGCTGGACGGCCGGGTCGTGCTGGCCCCGGGCGACGCGTTCGTCGGCTGGCTGCCCCAGGAGCACGAGCGGCGCGAGGGCGCGACCGTCTCGGCGTACCTGGCCCGCCGCACGGGCTGCGCCGAGGCGTCGGCCGAGCTGGACGCGGCCGCCTCCGCTCTCGCCGACCCCGATCCGGACGGCAGCATCGCCGACCGCTACGCCCTCGCGCTCGACCGCTGGCTCGCGAGCGGCGCGGCCGACCTCGACGAGCGGACCCCCGTGGTGCTGGCCGACCTCGGACTCGCGCTGGGGCAGGGCGGAGTGGCGGCCTCCTCCCTCATGACCTCCCTGTCGGGCGGGCAGGCGGCGCGCGTGGGGCTCGCGGCGCTCCTGCTGTCGCGGTTCGACGTCGTGCTGCTGGACGAGCCGACGAACGACCTCGACCTCGACGGGCTCGAGCGCCTCGAGGCGTTCGTCCGCGGCCTGCGCGGAGGGGTCGTGCTGGTCAGCCACGACCGGGAGTTCCTGCGCCGCAGCGTCACGCGCGTGCTCGAGCTCGATCTCGCGCAGGGCACCACCACCGTGTTCGGCGGCGGCTACGAGTCGTACCTCGAGGAGCGCGAGACCGCGCGCCGCCAGCGCCGCGAGAAGTACGAGGACTTCGCGGAGCAGAAGTCCGACCTGGTCTCGCGGGCCCGCACGCAGCGCGAGTGGTCGAGTCAGGGCGTCCGGAACGCGATGAAGAAGGCGCCCGACAACGACAAGATCCGGCGCAAGGCGTCGTCGGAGTCGAGCGAGAAGCAGGCGCAGAAGGTGCGCCAGATGGAGAGCCGCATCGCGCGCCTCGAGGAGGTCGAGGAGCCGCGCAAGGAGTGGCAGCTGGCCTTCACGATCGGCACGGCGCCGCGCTCGAGCTCGGTCGTGTCGACGCTGAGCGGAGCGGTCGCGCGCCGCGGCTCCTTCACGCTCGGCCCCGTCTCGCTGCAGGTCGACGCGGGCGACCGGATCGGGATCACCGGACCCAACGGCGCCGGCAAGTCGACCCTCCTGTCGCTGCTGCTCGGCCGCGCCGCGCCCGAGGACGGGTCGGCCTCGCTCGGCACCAGCGTCGCGATCGGCGAGATCGACCAGGCGAGGGCGATGCTCGCCTCCGACGCACCACTCGCCGACGCCTTCGAGGCGCTCGTTCCGGAGTACCTGACCGCCGAGGTGCGCACACTGCTGGCGAAGTTCGGCCTGAAGGCCGACCACGTGGGGCGGCCGGTGGGCGAGCTGTCTCCGGGCGAGCGCACCCGCGCGGCGCTGGCGCTGCTCCAGGCGCGCGGCACGAACCTGCTGGTCCTCGACGAGCCGACCAACCACCTCGACCTGCCGGCGATCGAGCAGCTCGAGCAGGCCCTGGAGTCGTACGAGGGCACGCTGCTGCTGGTCACCCACGACCGGCGCATGCTCGAGACGGTGCAGCTGAACCGGCAGTGGCGCGTCGAGGGCGGCGTGGTGACGGAGGCGTAGCCCGGCCCCGCCCCGCCCCACACCACTCTCGAAAGTCGTCGTACTCGAGCTCGAGTACGACGACTCTTGGACACTCGTTTCCGGCCGAAGAAGCGAGTCCTCACAAGTTGTCGTACTCGGCACCTCGAGTACGACAACTTCTGGAGAGTGGAACTGGACCCGGTTCGCGGGGCGGGCAGGTGCGGCATCACAGCGACGCGGCCCGCGCCTCCAGCAGCGCGCGCGTGCGGTCGTTGCCGGCCAGGGCGGCGGCCGTCGCGAACTCCGAGCGCGCCTCCTCCCTCCGGTCCAAGCGCGCGAGCAGCTCCCCCCGCACGCTCGGCAGCAGGTGCGATCCCCGCAGCGCCCCCTCCGACGCCAGGCGGTCGACGATCAGCAGGGCAGACGCGGGACCCGTCGCCATCGACACCGCCACCGCGCGGTTGAGCTCCACGACGGGGCTCGGAGCGATGCGCCCCAGCACCTCGTAGAGCAGCGCGATCCGCTCCCATTCGGTCGCGGAGACGCTCGGGGCGACGGCGTGGCACTCGGCGATCGCCGCCTGCAGCGCGTAGGAGCCGCGCCCGCGGCCCAGCCGATCCGAGCGGAGCAGCGCCTCGCGGCCCCGAGTGATCTGCGCGCGGTCCCAGCGCGTGCGGTCCTGGTCCTCGAGCAGCACCGGAGTGCCGTCGGCCGCGGTGCGCGCGGCGAGGCGCGACGCCTGCAGCTCCATCAGGGCGAGCAGCCCCAGCACCTCCGGCTCGCGCGGCAGCAGGCCGGCGAGGACGCGGCCCAGCCGCAGCGCCTCCTGCGCCACCTCGCTCCGCACCCAGCGGTCGCCGGAGGTGGCGGCGTACCCCTCGGTGAAGATCAGGTAGACCACGCCGAGCACGGCGGAGAGCCGCCCCTTCCACTCCGCCGGCTCGGGAGTCTCGAACGGCACGCCGGCCGCGGCCAGCGACTTCTTCGCCCGGACGATGCGCTGCTGCACCGTCGCGACGGGCACGAGGAACAGCCGCGCGATCGCCTCGGCACTGAGGCCCCCGACCAGTCGCAGGGTCAGCGCGATGCTCGCCTCGCGCGAGAGCACCGGGTGGCACGCGACGAAGACGAGGCGGAGGACGTCGTCGCCGATCGGCTCCCACTCGTCCTCCGCGCCCTCCTGCAGGTCGTGGGCCAGCGCGCGGTACCGCTCGTCGAGCCGCTCGCGCCGCCGCCAGCCGTCGACCGCCCGGCGCTTCGCGACCGCGGTCAGCCACGCGCCCGGGTTCCGCGGCACCCCCGACTCCGGCCACTGCTTCAGCGCTTCGACGAGGGCCTCCTGGGCGAGGTCCTCGGCGAGGCCGACGTCGCCGGTCGTCCGCACGAGCGTCGCGACGATCCTGGCGCTCTCGATGCGCCAGACCGCGTCGACGGCCGCCCTGCTTGCGTCCATCGTCAGCGGGCCTGCCCGAGCTCGTCGCGCCAGCCCTCCTCCTTCTGGAGGAATTCGTTGTCGGCGAAGTCCGCGAAGTCGCTCTCGTCGGTGACGCGGCGCACCTCGAGCTTGTTGCCGGGGACGAGCGGGCAGCGCAGCGCCCACTCCTTCGCCTCCTCCTTGGACGAGACCTGGATCATCCAGAACCCGTTGAACAGCTCATGGGTCTCGCCGTACGGGCCGTCGGTGACGGCGGGCGGCTCGGACGAGAAGTCGACGACGAAGCCCGTCGTGTCGACGTCGTCCGCGAGGCCCTCTCCGGCGAGCAGGACGCCAGCGGTCATCAGGGTCTCGTTGTACTGGCCCATCCGGGTGATGATCTCGTCGAACGGGATCGACTCGTAGGCCTTCTTGGCCTCGTCGGTCGCGCGCATGATGAGCATGTACTTCACGGTTCTCTCCTTCGTGTCCGGGGCGCCGGATGCGTCCTCCTACTGTGACGTCGAACGGCGAGGACGGATATCGACATCTCCGGAGGAATTCCCGTCACGGGATCGCCGGAGTGCTCCGCAGGTGCTCGTAGACCACCGAGGTGCGCACGTCCGCGACCTCGCGCCGCTGGGTCAGCCGATCGATGACGAACGCGTACAGAGCGTCGTTGTCGGGCACGGCGACGTGGATCACGAAGTCGTCGGTGCCCGCGGTGACGAACAGGCCGATCGTCTCGGGCAGCGCCGACACCCAGTCGCGGAACGCCTCGATCGCGACGCGCGACGGCGGGCGGATGCGGACCGCGATCAGGGCCTGGACGGGACGGCCGATCGCTCCGAGATCGACGTCGAGCACCGCCCCGCGGATCACTCCGCGGGCCCGGAGCGCCCGCGTGCGATCCAGCGCCGTGGTGGGCGAGACCCCGACGGCGGCCGCGACGTCGCGGTTCGACTTCCGTGCATCCGACTGCAGTTCGCGGAGGATCGCCGCATCGAGTTCGTCCATGGGGGCGATTCTAGGGTCGCCTCCGTACTTCGTACGGTCATCGCGCAGCTGCTCCGCACATCCCCCTAGCATCGACCCCGCACACCGCTCAGGAGGAGACCACCATGACCATCGGATTCGCGCCCGACGAGATCGACACCGCCGCATCCACCCGCTCCGCCCGACTGAAGTGGGTGATCGTCGTCGACGGGTCGCTGCCCGCGGGCCGCGCGGTCAACGCGGCCGTCTGCGCGGCGGCGGCCACGTCGTCCGGAGTCGCGGGCCTGCTCGGTCCGGATGCTCCCGACGCCGACGGCTCGGTGCACGTCGGACTGCCCTGGGCGGGCTGCTCGATCCTGGTCGCCGACGCGGCGGCGCTCGCCTCCCTCCGCGCGAAGGCCGAGGCGCACCCCGACGTGTTCGTCGCGGACGTGCCGGTCGCCGCGCAGGCGACGCGGGTGTACGACGAGTTCCTCGCCTCGGTCGCGGGAAGCGGGTCGGACGTGGTCGAGTACCTGGCCGTGAGCCTGGTCGGCCCGCGGAACCGCGTCGACAAGATCGTGGGGCGGCTGCCGCTGATGCCGTGAGCGCGCCCGGTTCGCGTCGAGTCGCAGCCCGCGCCGGCAGCAGGACGTCGGCGCCGAGGGTGCACCCGGCGGCGGGCCCGCGGCAACCCCTGGGGGACTCCCCGCAGCGCGCGCAGACTGGCCTGGACCCGCCGACCGGCGGGCGCTCTCCGATGGAAGGAACAACCATGGACCTCGGCGGACTCGGCGACAAGGCCAAGGACTTCGCGAACAGCGACAAGGGCGAGAAGATGACCGATCAGGGTCTGGACAAGGCGGGCGACGCCGCGGGCAAGGCCTCCGGCGGGAAGTTCGACGGCCAGATCGACGGTGCCGAGAAGGCCGCCGACCAGCGCATCGGCGACGAGTAGCGCCTCCGTCGACTCGACGTGAACGGGGCCCTGCGCACGGCGCGGGCCCCGTTCCGCGTCCACCCGGTCCTGACCGCTCGACCGAGTCGGCGCGGAACGGGGCCTGCAGTCCACGCAGACCCCGGAGGGGGTCGACTCGCGAGCGGTGGCCGGCTCAGGCGGCGCGCAGCGCCCGCAGCAGCGCCAGCACGACGACCGCCGAGCGGTCCGCCGCGTCATCGACGTGGGCCTCGAACTGCCCCGGAGCGCAGAGGTCCGAGATGCCGCGCACCGAGACGAACGGCACGCCGTGCACGTGCGCCGTCTGCGCGAGCGACACCGACTCCATGTCGGTCGCGAGCGCCGCGGGGAACGCTCCGCGCACGCGCTCGACGTGGTCGCCCGAGACGAAGACGTCCCCCGACACGATCAACCCGCGACGCACCGGGACGGCACCGTTCGGCACCTCCGCGACCAGCTCGGCCGCCAGGGCGGGGGCGTGCCCGGAGTAGCGCGCCGGCATGCCGGGGACCTGCCCCAGCTCGTAGCCGAAGGCCCGGGCGTCGGCGTCCGTCTGCACGTACTCGTCGCCGACGACCACATCGCCGACCCGCACCTCCGCGCCCAGCCCGCCGGCCGAGCCGGCGCTGATCACCAGCGGCGACGGATCCTGGAGGACCGCGGCCGTCAGTCCGCCCGCCGCGTTCACGAGGCCCACGCCCGTGCGCACGAGCAGCACGGTGCCGCCGTCGATCTCGAGGTCGTACTGCAGAGCGTTGCCGACGGTCCGCGGCTCGGAGGCGCGCTCGGCCTTCTCGAGGAACGGCTGCGCCTCCTCGTCCATCGCCACCAGGACGATCGCGTCGCTCACGCGGTCACCGTCTCCCACTCGGAGCGCTGCGCGAGGAACGCGCGCGCCGCCTCCTGAGCGCCCTCGAGCGAGTGGTTGGCCCCCCAGCCGCACTGCGTCTCGTTGGCGGCGGGGACCTCGTCGGCCTCGGTGATGTCGCGGAGGGTGTCCTCGACGAGCGAGAGCACCTCGGGCAGCTCGGGCTCGCCCGAGAGGATCAGGTAGAAGCCGGTCTGGCAGCCCATCGGCGAGAAGTCGACGACGCGGTCGGAGTGGTTGCGCGACTTCTCGGCGAACAGGTGCTCGAGGGAGTGCACGGTCGGCATCTCGAGGTGGGTGCGGTTGGGCTGGGTGAAGCGCACGTCGTACTTCACGAGGTGGTCGCCGCCCGGCAGCGTCTTGGCGTCGGCGAGGCGCACGTACGGCGCGGCGACGGTGCGGTGATCGAGGTTGAACGACTCGACGTTCATGCGCGGCTGATCCACGGGTTCTCCTTCGCTGGGGGTCCTCCCATTCTCCTCCGCCCGCACCGGGGGAACCCCGAACCGTCGAGACATCCCGCAACAGCCGGTTCCCTCGACGGTCCGGGGTTCCCTCACGGCGCACACCGCAACCCCTGTTGTCGCGGGCCCCGGCGGAGTGCGCTGGGGGCATGCGCGAAATGAAGTTCGTCAAGCTCGTCAGCCGCCTCGAGAACGCCGCCGCCCTCGACCCGCTCGTCGGGCGCGTGAAGAACGTCGTGAACGCGGTCGTCCGCCCTCAGCCGGTGCGCGACGTTCTGCACGGCGTCCCGGTCGGGCACCCCGTGCATCCGCTGCTCGTCCTCGTCCCTACCGGCGCCTGGGTGTCGGCCGCGGTCCTGGACCTCCTGCCCGGCAACGACCGCGCCGCCCGCGCCCTGGTCGGGCTGGGAGTGGTCAGCGTCCTGCCGACCGCCGCGACGGGCTGGACGGACTGGTCCGAGCTGCACGAGCAGCAGACCCGCGTCGGACTCGTCCACGCCACCGCCAACATCGTCGCGACGGCCCTCTACGCGGCCTCCTTCATCGAGCGCGGGCGCGGCCACCGCACGAGCGGGAAGGTCCTGGGCATGCTGGGCCTGGCCGTCGTCTCGGGCGGCGGGTACCTCGGCGGGCACCTCAGCTACCGGCAGGCGTCCGGAGCGAACCACACCGAGGACGTGCCGCACCGCTTCCCCGCCGGCTGGCAGGAGCTGGGCCCCCTGAGCGAGCTGCCCGAGAAGGAGCTCGTGAATAAGGTCGTCGCCGGCACTCCGCTGCTCGCCTTCCGCCACGGCGGGAAGGTGAACGTGCTGTCGAACGTCTGCAGCCACCTCTCGGGCCCCCTCGACGAGGGCGAGCTGCAGGAGGCGAAGGACGGCGAGGCCTGCGTCTCGTGCCCCTGGCACGGCAGCTCCTTCTCCCTGGAGTCGGGCGAGGTGCTCCGCGGCCCCGCCACGTCGCCCCAGCCGAGGTTCGAGACCCGCGTCACCGAAGGTGTCGTGGAAGTGCTGCTCCCGCACGCCGGCTGACGCCTGTACCGGGACGGGTGGATCTCGATGCGCGGGCTACTCGATCACCGGAGAACCGCATGTCGAGCACCGTCGGCGCTGGTCGATCAGGCCGAAGGGGCGTATCGAGAACCCCCCTCACACCCCCGGAACGAACCGGTACCCCATCCCCGCCTCCGTCAGCAGGTACCGCGGATGCGACGGATCCGGCTCGAGCTTCTTCCGCAGCTGCGCGAGGTACAGCCGCAGGTAGCCCGTGTCGGTGACGTGTGCGGGCCCCCAGATCTCGTCCAGGAGCGAGCGTCGCGTCACCAGCTTCCCCGCGTTCCTCACCAGGATCTCGAGCACCTGCCACTCCGTCGGAGTGAGCCGCACCCCCGCGCCCGCCCGCGTCGCGCTCTTGGCGACCAGGTCGATCGTCACGTCGCCGATCACCACGAGCGGCTCGCCGTCGGCCGGCTGCACGCGCCGCGACAGCGCCCGGATGCGCGCGAGCACCTCGTCCATCGAGAACGGCTTGGTCACGTAGTCGTCCGCTCCGGCGTCGAGCGCGTCGACCTTGTCGGCCGCCCCCGTCCGCCCCGACACCACGAGGATCGGCGCGCTCGTCCAGCCGCGCAGCGCGTGGATCACCTCGACGCCGTCGAGCCGCGGCATGCCCAGATCGATCATGTAGAGGTCCGGATGCTCGTCCACCGCGCGGTTCACCGCCTCCGTCCCGTCTCCCGCCGTCACCACCTCGTAGCCGCGGGCGGTCAGGGTGATGCGCAGCGCCCGCAGGATCTGCGGGTCGTCGTCGGCGATCAGGATCTTCACGCGTCCTCCTCAGGAGCGATGGGAGCAGGAGCGGCCGGAGCCAGCGGCAGCGTCACCACCATCGTCAGCCCGCCCCCCGGGGTGTCCTCGGTCTCGAGCGTGCCGCCCATCCCCTCCGTGAACCCCTTCGACAGTGCGAGCCCCAGCCCCAGCCCGGTCAGGTTGTCGTCGTCGCCCAGGCGCTGGAACGGCACGAAGATCTCCTCCCGCCGCTCGGGAGCGACCCCGGGGCCGTGGTCGACGATGCGGATCTGCCCCGAGCGGCCGAAGGCGCTGGTCGCGATGCGCACACGGGTCCCGGGAGGCGCGTAGCGCGAGGCGTTCGCCAGCAGGTTCACGATCACGCGCTGCAGGAGTCCCGCATCGGCGAGCAGCTCCGGCCCGTCGAGGTCCAGGTCGAGGTCGACCTCGCCCGGTCCGAGCCCCAGCTCGTCGAGCGCCGGCAGCACGACGTCGGCCGCGTCCAGCGGGGCGAGCGCCACGGCGAGCGCCCCCGCCTCGAGCCGCGTGACGTCGAGCAGATCGGTGACGAGGGCCGCCAGCACGGTCAGGCTCTCGTCGGCGGTGGCGAGCAGCTCCTGCCGGTCGCGATCGCTCCATGCGATGTCGGGTGAGCGCAGCCCGCTGACCGCGGCGGTCGCGGCGGCCAGTGGGCGGCGCAGGTCGTGGCTGACCGCCGACAGCAGAGCGCTGCGCACCCGGTCGGTCTCGGCCAGCGGAGCGAGCTCGCTCGCCGTCTCGGTGAGCGCCGCGTTCTCGAGGACGGAGTCGAGCTGCGCCGCGACCACCTGCAGCAACCGCCGCTCGCTCGCCTCCAGCTCGCGGCCGTGCAGCTCGAGCACGGCGCTGCGCCCGACCGGAACCGAGACCGGCTCCTCCTGAGGCTCTCCGTCGACGGCGACCACGGTCCCGTCGCGCACGAGCCGCACCCCCGTCAGCCCGAAGGCTTCGCGCGCGCGCTCGAGGATCGCCTGCACCGCGCCCTGGCCGCGGATGACCCCGCCGGCGATCGTCGCGAGCAGCTCCGACTCCGCCCCCGAGCGCTTCGCCGCCCGCGAGCGCCGTGCTGCCACGTCGACCACCGAGCTCACCAGCACCGCGTTGACCACGTAGAGGACCAGCGCGAGCGCGTGCAGCGGCTCGTCGACGGTGATCGTGTAGAGCGGATCGACGAAGAAGAAGTCGAGCGTCAGTCCCGAGAGCACGGCCGCGAACAGCGCGGGCCAGATGCCGCCGACGAGCGCGACCAGCACCACGAGCAGCTGGTACGAGAGCACGTCGCTCGTGATCGACTCGTCGTTCCTGAGCATCGACAGCAGCCAGGTGAGCAGCGGTCCGCCGACGAGGGCGAGGCCCGCCCCGGCCAGCCGGCGCCGCACTGTCAGCGCGCCCGCGCGCCGGGGAGCAGTGCGCTCCGCCCCGCGGCCGAGTGGCTGACGATGTGCACGTCGATGTTGCCGGACTCGCGGATGACCGTCGCGCCGATGCCGGGGGTGAGCGCCGCGGCGATCCGGCTGCGGCGGCTGACGCCGAGCACCAGCTGGGTCGCGTTGACCGAGCGGGCGAACTCGACGAGCGCGCGCGGCACGTCCTCGCCGACGACCTGGTGGTAGCTGCCGCCGAGCGACTCGACCAGCGCGCGCTGCGCCTCGAGCAGGTCCGGCCGAGGGGTGCGCAGTCCGTCCGGCGTCACCACATGCACGGCCAGCAGGTCGCCCCCGGAGGAGCGCGCCGCGATCCGCGCCCCTCGCCGCAGCAGCGTCTCGCCCTCCGGCCCTCCGGTGAGCGTCACGACCACGCGCTCGCGCGCCTCCCAGGTGCTGTCGATGCCGTTCTCGACGCGGTAGTCGCGCAGCGCGCTGTCGACCTCGTCCGCGAGCCAGAGCAGGGCGAGCTCGCGCAGCGCGGTGAGGTTGCCGAGGCGGAAGTAGTTCGAGAGCGCCGCGTCGATGCGCTCCGGCGGGTAGACGCGGCCGTCGGCGAGCCGGTCGCGCAGGGCCTGGGGCGCCAAGTCGACGACCTCGATCTGGTCGGCGGAGCGGAGCACCGCGTCCGGGATCGTCTCGCGCTGCGGTGCCCCGGTGATCGCCTGCACCACGTCGTTGAGCGACTCGATGTGCTGGATGTTGACCGTCGAGAACACGGTGATGCCGGCCTCGAGCAGGGTGCGGACGTCCTCCCAGCGCTTGGTGTTCCGCGAACCGGGGGCGTTGGTGTGCGCGAGCTCGTCGACCAGCGCGATGTCCGGGCGGCGCTCGAGCACCGCCTCCAGATCCATCTCCTCGAGCGCGACTCCGCGGTGCTCGAGGCGGCGGCGCGGCACCACCTCGAGGCCCTCGAGCACGGCGGCGGTGGCCGAGCGGCCGTGCGTCTCGACCACGGCGACCACGACGTCGCGGCCCTCGTCGGCGAGCCGGCGGCCCTCCTCGAGCATCGTGTAGGTCTTGCCGACGCCGGGCGCCGCCCCGAGCAGCACGCGCAGGCGGCCCTTCGTCATGCTCCAGGCCTCACCTTCGGCTCGCCGGACCGGCCCCGGCTCGCGGGAACCAGCGGGCCGGTCGCGAGTCTACGAGCCGTGGCGCGGCGCGTCACAGCCGGGCCAGCGCGAGGTTCAGCTCGAGCACGTTCACGGTGGGCTCGCCCAGGTAGCCGAGCGCACGCGGCTGCACCGAGCTCTCGACGAGCTCGCGGACGTCGTCGACGGCGAGTCCGCGCGCCTGGGCGACCCGCGGTGCCTGCAGCAGGGCGTACTCGGGGCTGATGTCGGGGTCGAGGCCCGAGGCGGAGGCGGTCAGCGCGGAGGCGGGCACCTCGGCCGGGTCGACACCCTCGACCGCGGCGATCGAGGCGCGGCGCTCCTGGATCGCGGCGACCAGGTCGGCGTTCTCGGGGCCGAGGTTGCTGCCGCTGGAGGCGCCCGCGTCGTAGCCGTCGCCGGCGGCGGACGGCCGCGACTGGAACCACTCCGGCAGCGGAGCGCCGTCGGCGTCCGTGAACGACTGGCCGATCAGCGACGAGCCGACGACCCGCCCGTCGGCGGACACGAGCGAGCCGTTCGCCTGAGCGGGCAGGGCGAGCTGACCGACGCCGAGGACGACCAGGGGGTACCCGAGCCCGAGGACCGCGGTCATCACGATCATCGCGCGCAGGGCGACGGAGTAGGGGCGGAGTGACATGGTCTCTCTTCTTCCGGAAGCAGTGGGTGGGCCCCGCGAGATGCCACTCCAGTGAGCGACACCCCGGTGAGGGCGGACGCGAGTGGCATCTCGCGGGAAGGAACGGGTGTCAGAACCCGGGGATCGTCGCGACCACGAGGTCGATGAGCTTGATCCCGACGAACGGGGCGACGACGCCGCCGAGCCCGTAGACGAGCAGGTTGCGGCCGAGCACCTTCGAGGCCGACAGCGGCCGGTAGGCGACCCCCCGCAGCGCCAGAGGGATGAGGGCCACGATCACGAGGGCGTTGAACACGATCGCCGAGAGGATCGCCGAGGCGGGCGAGTGCAGCTGCATCACGTTGAGCACCGCGAGACCCGGGAACACCCCCGCGAACATCGCCGGGATGATCGCGAAGTACTTCGCCACGTCGTTCGCGATCGAGAACGTGGTGAGCGCCCCGCGGGTGATCAGCAGCTGCTTGCCGATCCGCACGATGTCGATGAGCTTGGTCGGGTCGGAGTCGAGGTCGACCATGTTGCCGGCCTCCTTCGCCGCCGAGGTGCCCGTGTTCATCGCCACGCCCACGTCGGCCTGCGCGAGCGCGGGCGCGTCGTTCGTGCCGTCGCCGGTCATCGCGACGAGGCTCCCGCCCTCCTGCTCGCGCCTGATCAGGGCGAGCTTGTCCTCGGGAGTCGCCTCGGCGAGGAAGTCGTCGACCCCCGCCTCGGCCGCGATCGCCCGCGCGGTCAGCGGGTTGTCGCCCGTGATCATCACGGTGCGGATGCCCATCTCGCGCAGCTCCGCGAAGCGCTCCGCGAGACCGTCCTTGACGACGTCCTTGAGGTGCACGACGCCCAGCACCCGGGCGCCCGAGGCGTCCTTCACGGCGACGACGAGCGGAGTGCCTCCGCTGCCCGAGACCGCGTCGACCGTCTGCGCGAGCTGCTCGGCCAGGGGCGCGGCGAGCGGCCCCTCCTGCTCCACCCAGGCGCGGACCGCCGAGGCGGCGCCCTTGCGGATCGCGGTCCCGTCGAGCAGGTCGAGCCCGCTCATCCGGGTCTGCGCCGTGAACGGCACGACGACCGCGCGCTCGGGCTCGAGGACGACACGACCGGAGGCGATCGCCAGATCCACGATCGACCGGCCCTCCGGAGTCGGATCGCTGAGCGACGACGACGCGGCGGCGTCCGCGAGCGCGGCCTGCGCCACTCCCGCCACCGGGAGGAACTCGGTGGCCCGACGGTTGCCGTACGTGATGGTGCCGGTCTTGTCGAGCAGCAGCGTCGTCACGTCGCCCGCCGCCTCGACCGCGCGGCCCGACATCGCGAGCACGTTGCGCTGCACGAGGCGGTCCATCCCGGCGATGCCGATCGCCGAGAGCAGCGCTCCGATGGTGGTCGGGATGAGGCAGACGAGCAGCGCCACGAGCACGGGAACACTGACCGGCGCCGCCGCGTACGACGCGATCGGATTCAGGGTCAGCACGACGATCAGGAACACGATCGACAGGCTCGCCAGCAGGATGTCGAGCGCGATCTCGTTCGGCGTCTTCTGCCGGGAGGCGCCTTCGACGAGTCCGATCATGCGGTCGACGAAGGTCTCGCCAGGCTTCGAGGTGATGCGCACGACGATGCGGTCCGAGAGCACCCGGGTACCGCCGGTGACCGCGCTGCGGTCCCCACCGCTCTCGCGGACGACCGGAGCCGACTCTCCCGTGATCGCGGATTCGTCCAGGGAGGCGATGCCCCAGACGATGTCGCCGTCGCCGGGCACGAGGTCGCCGGCCTCCGCCACGACCACGTCGCCGAGCTGCAGCGACGAGGACGGCACCTCGCGCAGCTCCGCCGACGCCGCCGACGGATCGGCCGGGTCGTAGTCCAGGACGCGGCGAGCCGGAGTGCTGGTGCGCGTCCTCCGCAGGCTCTCGGCCTGCGCCTTGCCGCGGCCCTCGGCCACCGACTCCGCGAGGTTCGCGAAGACCACGGTGAGCCAGAGCCACAGGGCGATGCCCGCGGTGAAGGTGACGGGCACGGCCGAGCCGCCGGACGGCTCCGGCCCGCCGAGGAACGGCTCGGCGATCGCGAGCAGGGTGAGCAGCACCGCGCCGACCTCGACGAGGAGCATCACCGGGTTGTGCCGCATCAGGCGCGGATCGAGCTTGCGGACGGCACCCGGGAGTGCCGCGGCGAGCTGGCGCGGGCCGAACGCGGCACGCGCCGAGCGGGGAGCCGGAGCCGGCTCGACAGGCGGTGCGGTGAGAGTGGACGACATGATCAGAGCCCTTCCGCCAGGGGTCCCAGCGCGAGTACGGGGAAGTAGGTGAGAGCGGTGACGACGACCGTCACGCCCACGAGGAGGCCGACGAACTGCGGCCGTGCGGTCGGCAGGGTGCCCGCACTCGCGGGCACCGCCTTCTGCGCGGCGAGCGATCCGGCGAGCGCGAGGACCAGCACCATCGGCAGGAACCGGCCGAGCAGCATCGCGACTCCGAGGGCCGTGTTGAGCCACGGAGTGTTCGCGGTGAGCCCCGCGAACGCCGAGCCGTTGTTGTTCGCGGCCGATGTGAACGCGTAGAGCACCTCCGACAGCCCGTGCAGTCCGGGGTTCCAGATCGACGTGCTCTCGACGTCCTCGCGCACTCCGGGGATCGCGAAGCTCAGCGCCGTTCCGGCGAGCACGAGCGTCGGAGTGACGAGGATGTACAGGCTCGCGAGGGTGATCTCGCGCGGACCGAGTTTCTTGCCGAGGTACTCGGGCGTGCGGCCGACGAGCAGCCCGCCGACGAACACGGCGAGGATCGCGAGCACGAGCATCCCGTAGAGCCCCGAGCCGACCCCGCCCGGCGCGACCTCTCCGAGCATCATGTTCAGCATCGGCATCATGCCGCCCAGCGGAGTCGCGGAGTCGTGCATCGCGTTCACCGCACCGGTCGAGGTGAGCGTGCTCGCGCTGCCGAACAGCGTCGAGCCGGCGATACCGAAGCGCGTCTCCTTGCCCTCCATCGCGGCTCCTGCGGCCTGCGCCGCGGATCCGCCGCCGGCCAGCTCGAGCGCGGTGAAGGCGCCGAGCGACACGGTGAAGACCACGGCCATCGCGGCGAGGATCGCGCGCCCCTGCCGCACGTCGCCGACCATGCGGCCGAAGGTGCGGGGCAGGCTGAACGGGATCGCCAGCATGAGCACGATCTGCAGGAGATTCGTCCAGGCGGAGGGGTTCTCGAACGGATGCGCGGAGTTGGCGTTGAAGTACCCGCCGCCGTTCGTCCCCAGCATCTTGATCGCCTCCTGCGACGCGACCATCCCGCCCGGGATGCTCTGCGCTCCGCCGGTGAGCGTCTCGACCTCGAGGGGCGACGAGAGGTTCTGCACCACTCCGCCCGCGACGAGGACGATCGCGCCGACGACCGACAGCGGCAGCAGCAGGCGCAGGACGCCGCGGGTCAGGTCGACCCAGAAGTTGCCGAGCGTGCCGGAGGAGCGCCGCGCGAAGCCGCGGATCAGCGCCACCGCGACGGCCAGGCCCACCGCGGCCGAGACGAAGTTCTGCACCGCGAGCCCGCCGAGCTGCACGGCGTAGCCGAGGGTGAGCTCGGGGGAGTACGACTGCCAGTTCGTGTTGGTGACGAACGAGACCGCCGTGTTGAACGCGAGCCCCTCGGGCACGGCGGGCAGACCGAGCGAGCCGGGCAGCACGGCCTGCAGCCGCTGCATCCCGTACAGGAGGAGGATCCCGACCAGCGAGAACGCGAGCACGGCGCGCAGGTACGCGCGCCAGCTCTGCTCGGACGAGGAGTCGACTCCGATCACCCGGTAGAGGCCGCGCTCGAGGGCGAGGTCGCGGCTCGACGTGTAGAGGCGGGCCATGCCGTCGCCCAGCGGGCGGTGCAGCAGGGCCAGGGCGAGGCCGACGGTCGCGACCTGGAGGACGGCGAGGAGTGTGTCCATCAGAAGCGCTCCGGTCGGACGAGGGCGACGAGCAGGAGCACCACGGCGCCGATCGCGAGGACCACGGCGAGGACATCGAAGACGATCACCGGGACTCCTCCGGCACGCGGGCCGCACGGGGGTCGGCGGAGCGGACAGGAGGGCCGATCTTCTCGACCCCCTTCGCCGCGAGGCCGATGACGAGGAACAGGGCGAGCACGCCGAGGAGGTAGGCGAGGTCGAGCACGGAGGACTCCATCCGGAGGCGGACGGCGCTCGATCGAGCGCACGAGTCCCGATGCAACACCCGCCCGAGGCCCCCGGATCCGCTCCTCACGGTTTCCCTACGGCCCGCCGCCGAATGCTCACGGTTCCCCTACGGCGACGACCGTGAGAGCGGTCTCCCCCTGCAGCAGCGGGGGTGCTGCCGCGAAGGTCACGGTTTCGCATCGGTCCCCTGCGCGCTTTACAGAGGACACACTGCGCAATATGTTGTCTCCGTGGACAAAGCCCCTCGGGGCTCCCCGCCCCTCCCGGGCGACGACACGACGGCGTGCATCCATCCGTGCACGCTCTCGCGCCGTCCTTCTCACTCGGACACTGCTTTCAGAGAGGAATGCACTCCATGAAGTTCTCGCGTGGACTCACGACGCTGGCCACCGCCGGCATCATCTCCCTCGGCCTCGCCGCCTGCTCGGCCAGCCCCGCCAACTCCGGCGGCGCCGCGAGCGGCGAGAGCGCCGAAGGCGACTGCACCGTCGGCATCTCGATGCCCACCCGCAGCCTCGAGCGCTGGATCAACGACGGCGAGGGGCTCCAGTCCCAGCTCGAGGACGAGGGCTGCACCGTCGACCTCCAGTACGCCGACAACAAGACCGACCAGCAGATCTCGCAGATCCAGAACCAGATCGCCGGCGGCTCCAAGATCCTCGTGATCGCGGCCATCGACGGAGAGGCGCTCGCGCCGGTCCTGTCCGAGGCGAAGAAGCAGAACGCGACCGTCATCGCGTACGACCGCCTCATCAACGGCACCGCCGACGTCGACTACTACGCGACGTTCGACAACTACAAGGTCGGCCAGCTCCAGGGCCAGTACATCGAGGAGACCCTCGACCTCGCGAACGCCGCGGGTCCCTTCACCCTCGAGCCCTTCGCCGGCAGCCCCGACGACAACAACGCCAAGTTCTTCTTCTCGGGTGCGTGGGACGTCCTGCAGCCCTACGTCGAGAGCGGCAAGCTCGTCGTCCCCTCGGGCAAGTCGCCCGCCTCGAACGACGACTGGGCCTCCATCGGCATCCAGGGCTGGGCCTCCGACAAGGCGCAGTCCGAGATGGACAACCGCCTCTCCTCCTTCTACACGGGAGACCAGAAGGTCGACGTCGTGCTCTCGCCCAACGACAGCCTCGCGATCGGCATCGAGGCCTCGCTGAAGTCGGCCGGCTACGCGCCGGGCGCCGACTACCCGGTGATCACCGGTCAGGACGCCGACAAGGCCAACGTCAAGGCGATCCTCGCCGACGAGCAGTCGATGACCGTGTGGAAGGACACCCGCACCCTGGGCGACCGCGTCTTCCAGATGGTTCAGTCGATCGTCGCGGGCGAGGAGCCCGAGGTGAACGACACCGAGACGTACGACAACGGCGAGAAGGTCGTCCCCTCCTACCTCCTCGAGCCGCAGGTCGTCGTGAAGGACGACGTGCAGTCGACCCTCGTCGACTCCGGCTTCCTGAAGGCCGGTGACGTCGGGCTCTGATCCCGAGGCGGGGGCGGGGGGAGCGACGTCCTCCCCGCTCCCGCCCACCCCGTCCTCACCCACCACGACCACGAAGCGAGGCCCCGTTGGCCAGTCCCATCCTCATCATGCGCGACATCGTCAAGGAGTTCGGCGGCGGCGTCCGCGCTCTCGACGGCGTCTCGCTCTCGGTGCAGCCCGGCGAGGTGCACGCGATCTGCGGCGAGAACGGCGCCGGCAAGTCGACGCTGATGAAAGTCCTCTCCGGCGTCTACCCCACCGGCAGCTTCGAGGGCTCGATCGAGTTCGAGGGCCGGGCGGCCCAGTACCGCTCGATCAACGACAGCGAGGCCGACGGCATCGTGATCATCCACCAGGAGCTCGCCCTCAGCCCCTACCTCTCCATCGCCGAGAACATCTTCCTCGGCAACGAGAAGTCCAAGCGCGGAGTCATCGACTGGAACGCGACGAACGCCGAGGCCGCGACGCTGCTCGCGCGGGTCGGCCTCGCCGAGAACCCCGCCACCAAGATCCTCGAGCTCGGAGTCGGCAAGCAGCAGCTCGTCGAGATCGCCAAGGCCCTCGCCAAGCGCGTGAAGCTCCTCATCCTCGACGAGCCCACGGCGGCCCTGAACGAGGGCGACAGCGACCACCTGCTCGGGCTGATCGACCAGCTGCGCCGCCAGGGCATCACCTGCATCATCATCAGCCACAAGCTGAAGGAGATCCGAGCGATCGCGGACACCGTCACGATCATCCGCGACGGCCGCACGATCGAGAGCTTCGCGATGACGGCGGAGCAGGCGAGCGAGAGCCGCATCATCCGCGCGATGGTCGGCCGCGACCTCAACAGCATGTTCCCGCCGCGCGATCCGCAGATCGGCGAGGAGAAGCTCCGCGTCGAGAACTGGACCGTGCACCACCCCGTCGACGTCGACCGCGTGGTCGTCGAGAACGCCTCCTTCACCGTGCGCGCCGGCGAGATCGTCGGATTCGCGGGGCTGATGGGCGCCGGCCGCACCGAGCTCGCGATGAGCATCTTCGGCCGCAGCTACGGCACCGGCATCTCGGGCCGCGTCTTCAAGGACGGGAAGGAGATCCAGACCCGCACCGTCGACGAGGCGATCCGCAACGGCCTCGCCTACGCGACCGAGGACCGCAAGCGCTACGGCCTGAACCTCATCGGCGACATCACCGTCAACGTCTCGGCCGCCGCGCTCTCGCGCCTCGCCCGTCTCGGAGTGATCGACAAGCACCGCGAGTACAAGGTCGCCGACTCGTACCGCTCGAAGATGAACATCAAGGCCCCGAGCGTCTCGGCCGTCACCGGCAAGCTCTCCGGAGGCAACCAGCAGAAGGTCGTCCTCTCGAAGTGGATCTTCTCGGGTCCCGACGTGCTGATCCTCGACGAGCCCACCCGCGGCATCGACGTGGGGGCCAAGTACGAGATCTACGGGATCATCAACGAGCTCGCGGCCCAGGGCAAGGCCGTCGTCGTGATCTCGTCCGAGCTGCCCGAGCTGATCGGGCTCTCCGACCGCATCTACACCATCTCCGAAGGCCGCATCTCGGGCGAGGTCGCCCGTGCCGATGCGACCCAGGAGCACCTCATGCACTTCATGACCGCAGGGAAGGACCAGGCCCGATGAGCGCCACGACCACCACAGCGCCGAGCGGCACGCCCGCGAACACGCCGTCCACGCCGCCGCGGCGCGGGCTCCGGATGAACGTCAACCTGCGGCAGTACGGCATCCTCGCCGCGCTCGGCGTCATCATCCTGCTCTTCCAGCTCCTGACCGGCGGGCGCCTGCTGCTGCCCGGCAACGTCAACAACCTGATCCAGCAGAACGCCTACGTGCTGATCCTCGCGATCGGCATGGTGATGGTGATCATCGCCGGCCACATCGACCTCTCGGTCGGCTCGGTCGTGGCGATGGTCGGAGCGATCTCGGCGATCGCGATGAACAACTGGGGCCTGCCCTGGGGGGTCGCCGTCGTGGTGGCGCTGCTCACCGGAGCGCTGGTCGGCGCCTGGCAGGGCTTCTGGGTGGCATTCGTGGGCATACCCGCGTTCATCGTGACCCTCGCGGGCATGCTGATCTTCCGCGGATTCACGCTGGTGCTACTCACCGGCGGCACGATCAACGGCCTCCCGACCGCCTTCACCGCCATCGGGGCCGGCTGGCTCCCGGGCGTGCTCGGCGGCATCCTCGGCCGCGACGCGCTCACCCTCCTGCTCGGAGTCGTCGTCTCGGCGGTCCTCGTCGTGCAGCAGCTGCGCACCCGCGCCACGCTCCGCCGCCTGGAGCTGCCGCGCGAGCCGATCGCGTCCTTCTGGATCAAGGCCGGCATCGCGGTCGTCGCGATCATGGCCCTCGCCTGGCTGCTCGCGGGCTACAGCGGAACCCCGATCATCCTGATCGTGCTCGCCGCGCTGATCCTCGCCTACAGCTTCGTCCTCGGCCGCACCGTGTTCGGCCGCCACATCTACGCGATGGGCGGCAACCTCTTCGCCGCGATGATGTCCGGCGTGAAGACGAAGTGGGTCAACTTCTTCATCTTCGTGAACATGGGCGTGCTGGCCGGAGTCGCGGGCGTCGTGAGCACGGCCCGCGCGGGCGGCGCCGTCGCCTCCGCCGGTCAGAACTACGAGCTCGACGCGATCGCGGCCGTCTTCATCGGAGGCGCGGCGGTGCAGGGCGGAGTCGGCACCGTGGTCGGCGCGGTCATCGGCGGACTCGTCATGGGCGTGCTCAACATGGGACTGTCGATCCTGTCGGTCGACGCCGCCTGGCAGATGGCCATCAAGGGCTTCGTGCTGCTCCTCGCCGTCGCGTTCGACATCTTCAACAAGCGGCGGGCGGGCGGCCGCTAGCCGCTCCCGGACCGCCTCGGGCGGGGCCCTCTACTATGACGGGGCCCGCCCGAGTCGTCCGACCGCGCCGCGGGCCGCACCGACGAGAGACGGATCAGCATGGCAGGAGCAGTCGGCGCGTCGAGCAACGCTCTGCTCCGCCGCCACAACCTCGCCGCGATCGCGACGCTCGTCCACCGCTCAGGGCCCCTCAGCCGCGCCGAGCTCGGTCAGCGGACCGGCCTCAACCGATCCGCCGTCGCGAACCTGGTCGGCGAGCTGACCGGCCTGGGCTGGGTGGAGGAGGAGACGACCGCCCCCACCGGACGCATCGGCCGCCCGAGCGCCACCGTCGTCCCCGGCCGGGCCTTCGCCGTCGTCGGAGTGCACCTCGACACCGACGCGATCGTCGTCGGCCTCGTCGGGATGAACGGCGACCTCCTGCGCCGCGTGCGCTTCGACACTCCCACTCCGGCCACCCCCGACACCGTCGCGCGCGTCGTCTCGGGCATCGTCGACGGCTTCCGCTCCGAGAAGGAGGGGCACCGCATCCTGGTCGGCGCGGGAGTCGCGGTACCCGGCCTGGTGCACGCCGACTCCGGATTCGTGCAGATCGCGCCCCACCTGGGCTGGAGGGACGTCGATCTCGCGAAGCGCCTGGGCCGCGCACTCGCTCTGCCGGTCTCGGTCGGCAACGACGCGAGCCTGGGCGCGATCGGCGAGTCGCTCTTCGGAGCCGCACGCGGCGTCGCCGACGTCGTCTACGTCACCGGGGGCGCGAGCGGCATCGGCGGCGGAGTGATCATCGACGGCCTCCCGCTGCGCGGCTCCTCCGGTTTCGCGGCCGAGCTCGGCCACACCCTCGTCGCGGCCGGCGGGACCCGCTGCGGCTGCGGCCGCCACGGCTGCCTCGAGGCCGAGGTGCGGATGCGCTCCCTCCTCGACGTCCTCGGCGCGCGGGTCCTCGACCAGGACGAGCTCGACATCGCGCTGGGCACCTCCCGCGACCCCGCCGTCCTCGCCGAGGTCGCCCGCCAGGTCGACCTGCTGGCCGAGGGCCTGTCCACCTTCGTCAACCTCTTCAACCCCACCTCCGTCGTCCTCGGCGGCTTCCTCGGCTCCCTCCTCACCGTCGACCGCGAGCGCCTCGCCGCCCGAGTGTCGGCGCGCGCCCTCAGCGACCTGGCCCGCGGGGTCCGGATCGAGCGCGCGGCGCTCCGATCGCGCCTGGAGCTCGTGGGCGCGGCGGAGCTGCCCTGGCGGCGGGCACTCGCGGATCCCGCCGCCGTCGGCGCCGGATCCCCCGAGTCGGATGCGGTCGACGCGACCGCTTCCGTCGACGCCCGCTGGTGAGCGCCGACCGGCGCCCGGGACCGGTGAGCGCCGCTCGCCGCAGAAGAAGGGGAACGCCGTGGCCGACGTCGACGAGATGATCATCGAGGAGTTCCGCGCGAACGGCGGAACGGTGACGACCGCCGGCTTCGGCCGCTCGCTCGCGCTCCTGCACCACGTCGGCGCACGCTCCGGAGAGGAGCGCGTCGCCCCCCTCATGGCGCTGCACCCCTCCGCCGACGTCCGGTTTCTGGCCGCCTCCGCCGCGGGCGCGCCGAAGCACCCCGCCTGGTTCCACGACCTCGTCGCCGAGCCCGACACCGCGATCGAGACCCCCGACGACGGAACGGTCCCCGTCCGCGCCCGTGTCGTCATCCCCGTCGTGGAGCTCACCCGCCGCTGACCCCCGCCGCGAGATGCCTCTCCGGTGCGCGACGCGCCGGAGAAGGCGCACCGGAGTGGCATCTCGTCCGGAGGAGACGAGGTCGCGATCAGCGGAACGGCACCGGCACGATGTCCGGAGTGCTCCAGCGCAGCGCGATCCGCTCGCGGAACCCGTCTCGCCGCAGCTCCGTCTCGAGCGCGTCGATCACGAGCGGGGCCAGCCCGCGGTGCTCGACCATCACGTCGATCGCGAGCACTCCCGCCTCCGTGACGAGCGTCGATCCCACTCCCGGGATCAGGGCGAGGAACCGCTGCGCATCGACCTGCACGTGCCGGTGGTCGCGCAGCCGGCGCAGCAGAACGGGCAGAGCGAGGGCATCGAGCGGAGTCACATCGGCACGCAGCGGGATCACCCGCGAAGCGTCGCGCCCGCCGACGTCCGCCGGGTGAACGTCGGCCCCTCCCCCGGTGTCCCTCCGGCGTCCCCTTCCCCCTGCTCCGCTCCACGAGACACCGGCTCAGCACAGGACGCACCGCACGGAGCGGCCCGCGGCGGCGCACCACGGCAGGATGACCGCCATGACCCGTTTCACCGACGGCTTCGACGAGGGCCGCCTCGACCCCGAGCGCTGGATCGACCACTACCTCCCCCAGTGGACCGAGCCCGAGCGCTCCCGTGCCCGCTGGTCCCTCGACGACGACGGGCTGCTGCTCCGCATCGACGCCGACCAGCCGCCGTGGCACGAGGACGACGGAGCGATGCGCGTCTCGAACCTGCAGACCGCGTCGTTCTCGGGTCCGCTCGGCAGCACCCGCGGCACCCACCGCCACCGCCCCGACCTGCGCGTGCGCACCGAGGTGCCGACCCGCCGCCTCTGGACCCCCACCGGCGGACACGTCGAGGCGCTCCTCTCGGCGAGCCCCGACCCCTCGTGCATGCTCGCGATCTGGCTGGTCGGCACCGAGGAGTCCGGCCCCGACGACTCGGGCGAGATCACCGTCGCCGAGCTCTTCGGCTCCCTCCGCGGCGAGCGCCGCTCGATCGTCCGCACTGGCGTGAAGGCCGTGAACGACCCGCGCCTGCGCACCGACGTCGTCGACGTCGACCTGCCGATCGACACCGCCGAGCCGCACCTCTACTCCGCCAACTGGTCCGAGGACGGAGTGTCCCTCTCGGTCGACGGCGCCGTCGTGCACCGCGTCGCCCAGTCGCTCCCCTACCCCCTGCAGCTCATGATCGACCTCTTCGAGTTCCCGGAGGAGGGCCCGCGCGACCCCGCCGCCTACCCCCGCACCGCCCGGGTCCACCGCGTCCGCGGCGACTCCTGACCGGCAGGAGTCCGCGAACGACGAAGCCCCCCGACCGGACATCCGATCGGGGGCTTCGTCTTCTGCTGGTGCGCGAGGGGGAGTTGAACCCCCACGCCCTTTCGGGCACACGGACCTGAACCGTGCGCGTCTGCCTATTCCGCCACTCGCGCTCACCACGATGCCTGAGCACCGACGAGAAAGACTACCACCCTCCGAGCCCACCCGTGAACTCGACCTCGTCGACCCGCCTCGCGTCCCCTGATCCGTCGGAGAACGCTCCCCACCGGCGCAGACGACGACCGTCCCCGACGGATCAGCGGCAGCGGTCATCCGTTCGCGACGGATCGAGGCGTCGATCGGAGGCGCGCGCCTCGGCCGGGCGATCCCCGCACCCTCCGACAACCCCGCGAAAACGCCCCGAGGCGCCCGTATCCAGAGCATCCCAGTAACATGCCCGTAGCCGTGCGCGGCGCAGACGACATCGGAAGCCACGTGAGCGCGCAGACAGCTCGATCCGTGCGCGACCGCCGAGAAGGCGACGAAACGGGAGATCGGAAGACTGTGGGCATACTGGACAACTTCGAGAAGGGACTCGAGCGCGTCGTCAACGGCGCGTTCGCGAGGACCTTCAAATCGGGGCTGCAGCCGGTCGAGCTCGCGTCCGCTCTCCGCAGGGAGCTCGACACCACGGCCGCCGTCGTCACCCGCGACCGCATCCTCGTGCCGAACAGCCTGACCCTGCGCATGTCCGCCGCAGATCTCGCCCGCATGGAGCGGATGGGGGCCACGCTGATCGACGAGCTCACGACCGTCGCCACCGAGCACGCGAAGAAGCAGGGCTTCCGCTTCCCCGGTCCCATCGACATCCGCCTCGCCGAGGACGCCTCGCTCAGCGCCGGCATGGTCGAGGTCGACTCCCGTAGCGTCAAGGGCACCGTCGCCTACACGCCGGTCCTCGACATCGCCGGCCGTCGCCACCCGATCACCAAGTCCCGCACCGTCATCGGCCGGGGAGCGGACGCCGACATCACCGTCGACGACTCCGGCACCTCCCGCAAGCACGTCGAGATCCTCTGGGACGGCTCCCGCGCCCAGGTGCACGACCTCGGATCGACGAACGGCTCCAAGCTCGACGGCAAGCCCGTGACGCAGGCCGTCCTCTCCCCCGAGCAGACCATCACGATCGGGCGCACGTCGATCGTGTTCCGCATCGTTCAGGGCGCCGCACCCGCGCGCGCCGACCGCTCGCCGTCCGGTCGCTCCGGACGCGCCTCCGACGGATTCTGGGACGACCGGCTATGAGCGAGCTCACCCTCTTCCTCCTGCGCATCGCGTTCCTCGCGCTGCTGTGGTTCTTCGTGTTCGGCATCGTCTACGCGCTGCGCTCCGACCTGTTCGGGCAGCGGGTGCGCAAGCTCCCGACCGCCGCGCAGGCGGGCACCGACGACGCTCCGTTCGTCACCGCGGCCCAGCCGGTCGTGGCGGCCTCGGCTCCCCCCGCAGCAGCCGGCGCCCGTGCAGCAGCAGGCCCCGTCGGCCCGCCGCTCCCGCGAGGCCGCGGCCGAGCGCACCGATTCCGGAGGCGTCGCCACGGTCCACACGGCGCAACGCCTCGTCATCACCTCGGGCCCCAAGCGCGGCACCGAGCTCGAGTTGAACGGCGAGCCGCTCACCATCGGCCGCTCCTCCGAGTCGGCCCTCGTGATCCGCGACGACTACACCTCCACGCACCACGCGCGCCTGCTGATCTGGAACGACGAGTGGATGATCCAGGATCTCGACTCCACCAACGGCACGTTCCTCGACGGCCGCCGCGTGGGCGCGCCGACCAAGGTGCCGCTGAACACCCCCGTCAAGGTCGGCACGACCACCTTCGAACTGCGACGGTCGTAGGCGACCTGTGACACCCACTCCTGACAGCGCCGTCGGCGCGGCGCGCGAGAGCGCCGCCGTGTCGCACGTCGGCCGCATCCGCTCCAACAACCAGGACTCCGGCTACGCGGGCCGGCAGCTCTTCGTCGTCGCCGACGGCATGGGCGGGCACGCGGGAGGCGACGTCGCCTCCTCCATCGCGATCAAGCGCATCGCCCAGGCCGACCGCACCTACGCGTCGACCTACGAGGCCGAGGACGAGCTCAAGCGCACCCTCCTCGCCGCGAACACCCTCCTGGCCGAGGCCGTCATCGACCACCCCGAGCTCACCGGCATGGGCACCACGGTCAGCGCGATCGTGCGCGTCGGCGCCTCCGTCGCGATCGCCCACATCGGCGACTCCCGCATCTACGTGCTGCGCGACGGCAAGCTCGAGCAGGTCACCACCGACCACACCTTCGTGCAGCGCCTCGTCGACTCCGGTCGCATCACCGAGGAGGAGGCGATGACGCACCCGCGCCGCTCCGTCCTCATGCGGGTGCTCGGCGACGTCCACACGAACCCCGAGATCGACACGCTCACGCTCGAGACCGAGCCCGGCGACCGCTGGCTGATCTGCTCCGACGGCCTCTCGGGCGTGGTCCCGCACGACGAGATCCTCAAGGAGCTGTCGCGCAGCGAGACCGCCCAGCAGGTGGCCGACCGCCTGATCCGCGACAGCCTCTCGCACGGAGCTCCCGACAACGTGACCGTCGTGATCCTCGACGTCCCCGGCGAGAACGACACCGCGCAGGCGCTCGTGCCGACCCCGGAGCCGGTCGTCGTCGGGTCGGCCGCGGCACCGACGCCCATCAGCACCGACGACTCGCAGAACCGCCTCCGCATCCCCGGGCTCCGTCTGCACACCCGCGCCCCGGCCGCGCAGGGCCCGACCCACTTCGAGCCGGAGTCCGAGGACTACCTCGACGAGCTGATCGAGGAGGACCGCCGCCGCCACCTGCGCCGCCGGATCACCTGGCTCGTCGGCCTCTCGCTCGTCCTGATCGCCGGCTTCCTCGGCGTCCTGCTCGCCTACGACTGGACGCAGTCGCGCTTCTACGTCGGCACCGACGGCGACACCGTGATCATCTACCAGGGCATCCAGCAGTCCGTGGGCCCGCTCTCGCTCTCCAGCGTGAAGGAGGACACGGGCATCCCCCTCGACTCCCTCCGCGAGTACGACGTGGAGCAGCTGGAGCAGACCATCAGCGCCGAGTCCTACGCCGGAGCGGTCGACATCGTCGAGCGCCTGACCGACGCGAACGGAGCACCGTGACCGCGCCCCCCGCCCCCGCGGCCGTCGAGCGCCGACGCCCCCGCCTCCACAAGCAGAAGATGCGCAACCTCGAGCTCCTGCTCCTGATCGGCGCCTGCCTGATCGACGCCTCCGCGATCCTGCTGGTCCAGCTGGGCGCCCTCGGCGCCGTCGACACCACCCTCGTCTCGCTGGGCGCCGGCCTCTCGGCGCTCGTGCTGGTGGTGCACGTGGTGCTGCGCTTCGCGGCTCCGGAGGCGGACCCGTTCCTCCTCCCCATCGCGACGGTCCTCAACGGCCTCGGCGTCGCCGAGATCTACCGGATCGACATCGCCGACGGAGCCACCGGCTGGGAGTCGGTCGCGGTGCGCCAGATCATCTGGAGCGGCCTCGCGATCGTCGCGGCCGTCGTGGTGCTCGTCGTCATCCGCAACCACCGCATCCTCTTCCGGTACACCTACGTGGCCGGCTTCGCCGCGATCGTGCTGCTCCTGCTGCCGCTGCTGCCGTTCATCGGCCGCGAGGTCAGCGGTGCGCGCGTCTGGATCGGCATCGGCGACTTCTTCAGCTTCCAGCCCGGCGAGATCGCGAAGATCGCGCTCGCGGTCTTCTTCGCGGGCTACCTGGTGCGCAACCGCGACTCCCTCTCGATGGTCGGCAGGACGTTCCTCCGGATGCGGTTCCCGCGTCTGCGCGATCTCGGCCCGATCCTCGTGGTCTGGGCCGTCTCGATGTCGGTCATCGTCTTCCAGCGCGATCTCGGCACCGCGCTGCTCTACTTCGGCCTGTTCCTCGTGATGCTCTACGTCGCCACGGGCCGCACCAGCTGGGTGATCATCGGCGTCGGCCTCTTCCTCGGCGGCGCGATCCTCGCGAGCCAGACGCTGGGCTACGTCGGCAACCGCTTCGCGAACTGGCTCGACCCCTTCAACCCCGACCGATACGGCGCCGACCCGGGCGGCAGCTTCCAGCTCGTGCAGGGCCTGTTCGGACTCGCGCACGGCGGCCTGCTGGGCACCGGACTCGGTCAGGGCATGCCCGACATCACGCCGGTCCCCCAGTCGGACTACATCATCGCGAGCCTCGGCGAGGAGCTCGGCCTCGCCGGTCTCTTCGCGATCTTCGGCCTCTACCTGCTGCTCGTCTCGCGCGGCTTCCGCATCGGCTTCGCCGGGCAGGACGACTTCGGCCGCCTGCTGGGCGTCGGCCTCTCGTTCGTCATCGCCCTGCAGTGCTTCATCGTGATCGGAGGCGTCACCCGGGTGATCCCGCTGACCGGCCTCACGACGCCGTTCCTCGCCGCGGGAGGCTCCTCCCTCGTCGCCAACTGGATGATCGTCGCGGTCCTCCTCCGCCTCTCGGACACAGTCCGCAGCCAGCCCCGTCTGGTGGTGTGATCCGTCGATGAACCGTGAACTCAAGCGCGTGAGCATCGTCGTCCTGACGATGTTCGTCGCCCTCTTCCTCTCCACGACCACGATCCAGGTGATCCAGGCGGATGCGCTGTCCGAGGACTCGCGCAACACCCGCACGCTCTACGAGAGCTTCTCGACCGAGCGCGGAGCGATCCTGGTCGACGGCCAGCCGATCGCCTCCTCCGTGCCGAGCGACGACCTGTACAAGTTCCAGCGCCAGTACGCGAACGGGCCCCTCTACTCGGGCGTCACGGGCTACTTCACCCTGAACCAGGGGACGACCGGCATCGAGCGCTCGCTCAACGACTACCTCTCGGGCACCTCGAACTCGCAGTTCTTCGACGAGATCGACAACCTCGTCTCGGGTCAGGACCCCACCGGCGCCTCCGTCGAGCTCTCGATCGACCCGGTCGCGCAGCAGGCGGCCTTCGACGCCCTCGGCGACTACACCGGCGCGGTCGTGGTGACGGAGCCGGCGACCGGCCGCATCCTCGCGATGGTCTCCAAGCCCACCTTCGACCCCACCTCCCTCGCGTCGCACGACACGAACGACGTGCTGGCCGCGTACCAGGCGCTGAACGACGACCCGGGCGATCCGTTGATCAACCGCGCCATCGGCGGCTCGCTGAACCCGCCCGGCTCCGTCTTCAAGCTCGTCGTCGCCTCGGCGGCGCTCGAGTCCGGTCGCTTCACGCCCGACTCGAGCTTCCCGAACCAGCAGGCGTTCACCCTGCCCGGCACCAGCACCCAGGTCACGAACTCCGGAGGGGGCCTCTGCGGCCCCGGGGACACGGTCACGCTCGCCACCGCGGTGAAGCTCTCCTGCAACGTGCCGATGGCCGAGATGGGCGTGCAGCTGGGCGCCTCCGCGATCCGCGAGACGGCCGAGAAGTTCGGCTTCGACACCGAGCTCGAGATCCCGATGTCGGTCGAGGCCAGCACCTACCCCGCGACGACGGACGACGCGCAGACCGCGCTCACCGCGTTCGGCCAGTACGAGGTGCGCGCCACTCCGCTGCAGATCGCGATGGTCTCGGCGGCGATCGCGAACGGCGGCGAGGTGATGGAGCCGAGTCTCGTCGACGTCATCCGCTCGCAGGATCTGAGCGTGCTGGAGCAGTTCGAGGAGAACCCGCTGGGCCGCGCCGTGAGCGAGGAGACGGCGGACGCCGTGAAGGCGATGATGGTCGCCAGCGTCGAGGACGGCGCCGCGACCAATGCGACAATAGGTGGCGTCACCGTGGCCGGCAAGACCGGCACAGCCGAGAACGGCGGGGACGACCCCTACACCCTCTGGTTCACCGGATTCGCTCCTGCGGACGATCCGCAGTACGCCATCACCGTCCTCGTCGAGAACGGCGGAGGACTCGGACAGAACGGGTACGGCAATCTTCTCGCCGCACCCATCGCACAACAGGTACTAGAGGCGGTGCTGAACAAATGAGACCCACCACAGGCCTCACCTTCGGGGGACGCTACGAACTGCAGTCCAGGATCGCCATCGGCGGCATGGGCGAGGTGTGGCAGGCGACGGACCTGGTGATCGGCCGGACCATCGCGATCAAGATCCTGAAGGACGAGTACCTCGGCGATCCGGGCTTCCTCGAGCGCTTCCGCGCCGAGGCCCGCCACGCCGCGCTCGTCAACCACGAGGGCATCGCCAACGTCTACGACTACGGCGAGGAGGACGGCTCCGCGTACCTCGTCATGGAGCTCGTGCCCGGCGAGGCCCTCTCGACCGTGCTCGAGCGCGAGCGCGTGCTCTCGACCGACAAGGTCCTCGACATCGTCGCGCAGACCGCGCTCGCGCTGCACGCGGCCCACGCCGCCGGCCTGGTCCACCGTGACGTGAAGCCGGGCAACCTGCTCATCACGCCCGACGGCCGCGTCAAGATCACCGACTTCGGCATCGCCCGCATCGCCGACCAGGTCCCCCTCACCGCGACCGGCCAGGTCATGGGCACGGTCCAGTACCTGTCGCCGGAGCAGGCGAGCGGCCAGCCCGCATCGCCCGCCACCGACATCTACTCGCTGGGGATCGTCGCCTACGAGTGCCTCGCCGGGCGCCGTCCGTTCACGGGCGAGTCGCAGGTTGCCATCGCGATGGCGCAGATCAACGACACTCCCCCGGAGCTGCCCGTCACGGTGGCCGAGCCGGTGCGCAACCTCGTCTACTCGTGCATCGCCAAGAAGCCCGCCGACCGTCCGGCCACCGCCGCGCACCTGGCGCGGGCCGCGCAGGCGCTGCGCACCGGAGACGTCCGCGGAGCGGCCCTCGCGGTCCCCGCCGTCGCAGGCGACCTTCCGACCACGCAGGCGACCACGGTTCTGCCCTCGGCCGCGGGCGCCACCCAGGCCACCACCGTGCTGCCCTCCAACACGGCGGCCGTCGCCGCCGGCTCGCTCGTCGGCGCCCCCGAGCTCCAGGACGAGGTCGAGGAGCCGCGCAAGCGCAGCCCGTGGACCTGGCCGCTGATCGCGCTCATCGTGATCCTCGCCATCGTCATCGGCGGCACGATCTTCGCGCTGACCACGGGCGACGGCGACCAGGCCGAGCCGACGCCCACCGTCACGCAGACCCAGGCCCCCTCCCCGACGCCGACCCCCACTCCGACGCCGACCCCCACGCAGACCTCGAACTTCGTGCCAATCAACGAGGCCGACTACGTCGGCCGTCCGTTCGACGAGGTCGAGGCCGAGCTCGCCGCGCTCGGCATGGGCGTCGACCGGGTCGACGGCCCGAACGCGCCGAGCGCCGATCAGGTCGGCCTCGTCGAGGGCGTGAACCCCACGGCGAACGTGGTCAAGGGCACGACCATCGAGGTGTCCGTCTTCACCGACGTGGCCACTCCTGATGCTCCGACGGCGGTGCCGACCGTGACTCCGGCCGCGTCGAGCGTCGACGCCGGTGCGACGTTCAACGTCACCTGGAGCAACTACAACCAGTGCCCGAGCGGCACCTCGGTCTCCGGCTACCGAGTGACCGCGACCGGCGAGGGCGCCTCCGTCACGAGCACAAACCCGTCGAACTCCACCACGGCGGCGATCCAGGCGGGGCCCGCCGCCGGCTCGATCGACGTCACCTACACGGTGATCTGCGGCGAGACGGAGTCGGCCGCCTCGCCGACCCTGACGGTCACCGTCGACGCCCCCGCCCCGACGCCGACGCCGACCCCGACCAACTCGAGCTCGGCGACCGCGCCTCCCACCGACGCTCCCGAGGAGTAGGCAGCAGGCGACGCACCGGGCCCGGAGGAGCGATCCTCCGGGCCCGTCGTCGTCCCCGACGCGTCCAGCGGGATCACGTCGGACCCGCGGGTACACTTGCCGTGGCTCCTGCGGGGGCAGGGCCATACGGGATTCAGGGCGGGAGCGCACGCGTGACGGAAGAGGGTCGCCTGATCGCGGGACGGTATCAGGTCGGGCCCCGGCTCGGACGCGGCGGCATGTCCGAGGTCTACCTCGGCACCGACACCCGGCTCGGACGCACCGTGGCGATCAAGGAGCTCAAGCTCTCGCTGTCCTCCGACTCCGCGTTCCGCCTGCGGTTCCGACAGGAGGCCCAGTCCGCCTCGCGCATGTCGCACCCCACCATCGTCCGCGTCTTCGACGCCGGCGAGGAGGTCACCGTCGACGAGCAGGGCGCCGAGTCGCGCCGCCCGTTCATCGTGATGGAGCACATCGAGGGACGCCTGCTCAAGGACGTCATCGCCGAGGGCCCGGTCGACGTGGACGAGGCCGTCCGCATCACCGAGGGCATCCTCACCGCGCTCGAGTACTCCCACCGCGCCGGTGTGGTCCACCGCGACATCAAGCCCGGCAACATCATGCTGACCCCGTCGGGCCAGGTGAAGGTGATGGACTTCGGCATCGCCCGCGCCGTCTCCGATTCGGCGGCGACCGTCGCCCAGACGACCGCGATCCTCGGCACCGCCGCCTACTTCTCGCCCGAGCAGGCGAAGGGCGAGCAGGTCGACGCGCGCAGCGACCTCTACTCCGCGGGCATCGTGCTCTTCGAGCTCCTCACCGGGCGGGCGCCGTTCCGCGGCGACACCCCGGTGGCCGTCGCCTACCAGCACGTCAGCGAGACGCCTCCCGCGCCGAGCTCCATCAACCCCGCCGTCAGCCCCGCCCTCGACTCGATCGTGGCCCGGGCGCTGTCGAAGGACCGCTACGAGCGGTTCCAGGGGGCGGCCGAGTTCCGCGACGACCTCCGCGACGCCGCGGCCGGCCGCCTCGCCGAGCACCGGCCGATCGACGAGCTCACCACCTCGCTCTTCGCCGCGCGCAGCCAGGGCGGCATGAACGACTCCGAGCTCGCGCTGCGTCAGCTCGCCGAGGACAACTCGGCCGTGCGCACGCAGCGCCGCCCGCCGGTCCTCTGGATCTGGTCGTCGATCGTCGTGCTCGCGGTGATCGTGGCCGCCCTGGTGATCTGGGTGCTCACCCTCCAGCCCACGACCACGCTCCCCTCGCAGTCGCGCGAGGTGCCGACCCTCACGGGCACGAGCTACGACAGCGCGCAGTCGACACTGACGGCGCTCGATCTCGTCCCGAGTCAGGTCACCGAGTTCAGCGACTCCGTCCCGGAGGGCGAGGTGGTCCGCACCGATCCCGGATCCGGCACCATCGTCGCTCCGGACACCGTGATCCGCGTCTACGTCTCGCAGGGCGTCCAGCCCGTCGCCGTTCCGGGCACCGCCGGCACGAGCCTCGGCGAGGCGATCGCCGCTCTCACCGGGGCGGGCCTCGCGGAGGGGTCGCAGACGCGCCAGAACTCCCCGACGATCGCCGCCGATGTGGTGCTCTCCACCACTCCGTCGGCGGGCGAGCAGGTCGTCCCCGGCACGCCGGTCGATCTCGTCGTCTCCTCCGGCACGGTCGTTCTGCCCGATCTGGTCGGCCAGTCGCTCAGCGCGGCTCTGGCGGCCCTCGAGGCCGAGGAGCTGCAGCTCGTCGGCGTCGAGGCGCCCGACGAGTCGTGCGAGTCGGTGCGGGCGAACCCGCCGATCATCACGCAGTCGCTCGCCCCCGGCGAGGTGCCGCAGGGCTCCACCGTCGAGCTCGGGTACTGCGCCGGCTGACGGAGTCGGGCCGACCGACGAGCACGGGGCCGGCCGCCGCTCCTCGGAGGCGCCGCGACGAGCGGATGCTCCGCATCACCGAGACGGAGGAGCGCCCGGACGAGTCGGAGGCGCGCCCGGTCTCAGGCGCGGCGGGCGTCGACCAGCGGCTGCTCCAGGCGGAGCAGGTCGCTCGACGCCGCCGACTCCGCCGCAGGCGAGATCCTGCCCCGGATGTCGCTCGGAGTGAGCCCTTCGCGGCGCTTCAGAGCCCGGCGCAGATGATCGGCCGAGGAGAACCCGGAGGAGGCCGCGATGGTCTCGAGCGGCACCTCGCGCGGACGACGCCGCAGCAGCTCGACCGCACTGGCCACGCGGGCGCGCTCGATCTCGCTCGCGACCGTGGTGCCGGCGTCCTCGAACAGGCGCTGCAGCGAGCGGGTCGAGACGTTCACCGCGTCGGCCACCGCCTCAGGGGTGCAGCGCGGGGTGCGGTGCGTGCGGTCGATCACGGTCCTCGCCCGCCCCAGGGTCGCGGCCCGGATGCTCGTCGCACCCGACTGCGCGCCGTGCGAGGCGAGGAACGCGCTCACCAGCAGCTGCTTCACGACGTGGGCGAAGTTCGCGAGCTCGGCCTCGCCGGGGACGCCCGTTCCCGACTCCGCCGCGAGCGCGAACGCCGTCGTGAACGCGGCGGCCGCGCGCGTGGTCCGCGCATCGGGATCGAGCGCGTGCACGCCCGAGCTCGTGTCGAAGCCGTAGCGGCGCATCTCGTCCGCGCGGAGGGAGACCTGCAGCAGGCTCACGGGCGTCGTCGACTCCGTGGTGAACGTGGTCGTGCCGGGCTGGTACGAGATCGAGCCCGGACGCAGCAGAGTGGTGCGCTCCGGACCGACCATCCGCACGAAGCCCTCGAGGAGGAACGAGAAGGTGAGCACCGAGCAGTCATCGGCCCCCCAGGTTCCGCGCAGGACCCGGAGCGGGGAGGAGGTGATCAGGACGACGCTGACGTCCTGGGAGCCGAAGCCCGAGCCCGTGATGCGAGGCACCGTTCCCGGCTTCACGACGATGCGCGGTCCGAGGCTCTCGAGTTCCCGTATGCCCGTGTACGCCCAGGAGATCTGTTCCACCATCTGCGCCCCCGGATGTGTCGTTCCGGCAGTCGATCCCCTTGCCGGATGTCCTCCGATTATGCCGGGAAGGACTACCGCATCCTCCGCCGGAGGCCCGTCAAAACACGCCAGCAGGCCGGTCGACGGAGCCTCGCATCGTGCGGGACGACCCCTGTAGATCCGCGGATCGCTCCCCTCTATCCGACATCCATAGCGCATTTCAGGCGCAATCCGCGCGGGTCGTGGCGGGCGAACGCGTCCCCACTGTGGGCGGCAATTTGATGACCGGGACCTCGCGGTGCACGTCGCGAACGGACGGGGCGCCGAGGGCTTCTACGCCGGGAGGTCCGCCACGGGAGGAGCCGAGCGCCGTGCTCCCACCTCCGTCAGCCAGTTCGCCAGAAGCGCGCGCCCGTGGGGCGTGAGGACCGATTCCGGATGGAACTGCACGCCCACCACCGGCGCGGAGCGGTGCCGGAGGGCCATCACGACGCCCTCGGACGACGTCGCGGTCACCTCGAGCTCCACGGGCAGCGAGGTGCGCTCGACGGCCAGCGAGTGGTAGCGCATGGCGTCGAATCCGGAGGGGATGCCCGCGAAGAGCGCATCCCCCCTGTGCTCGACGGGCGAGGTGCGCCCGTGGAGCGGCTCGGGCGCCTCGCCGACGCGCGCGCCGAGCGCGTGCGCGATCACCTGATGGCCGAGGCACACGCCCAGCAGCGGATGCGCGTGCTCGACCGCGTGCCTCACGAGGGCGACCGACGTCGGCACGTCCTCGGGTCGTCCCGGCCCCGGAGAGACGAGCACGGCGTCGACCGCCTCGGCACGGCGGATCGCCTCGGGCGCCGCGAGTTCGGCGCCCTCGACCACCTCGACCTCGGCCCCCAGCTCGCGCAGGTAGGCGACCAGGGTGAAGACGAAGCTGTCGTAGTTGTCGACGACGAGGATCCGGATCACCGCGCGCTCCTCGGCCTGCTCACTCCTGGACGGTGACGTCCCGGTCCAGGACCAGCGACTGCACCCACGGGAACACCCACTCGGCGAGGGCGACGAGGACCGCCGCCACCAGGACGAGGACGATCAGGAGCCGGACCCACCAGGGTCCGGGCAGGACCCGCCACAGTGCCGCGTACACGTCAGCCCTCCTCGGCGACCGTGGCCGCGATCTCGGCGGGCGGACCCGCGGAACGGGGCTGCCACGACTCGAGCACGCCGTAGGCGATGATCCGCTCGGCGGTCGAGTAGAGCGGGTTGCAGCTGGTCAGCGTGATCAGCCGGTCGGTGGGAGCGACGTCGGTCGTCCACGGCACCGGGTCGATGACCTGCACGTCCGACGGCTGCACGTACTCGAGGTTGCGGAAGCGGTAGGTGTACCAGCCGTCGGCGGTCTCGATGTAGATCGCATCGCCCAGCTGCAGCTCGTCGATCAGGTGCATCCCGCCGCCGTAGGCGCTGCGGTGCGCGGCGAGGGCGAAGTTGCCCACCTCGCCCGGCATCTGCGTGGTCGGGTAGTGGCCGATGCTGCCCTCGTCGAGGACGTTCGCCGCGTCGACGCCCTCGGCGATCGTGCGCACCCATCCCTCGCCGTACCTCGGGATGTACAGATTGCCGAACGAGGCGTCGATCGCCGACGCCGGAGAGACGACGGGCGCCCCGAAGTCGACCGGAGCACCCTCGGCAGCGGGCGGGACCTCGGCGGAGGGCGACTCCGACGACTGCGGTCCTCCCCAGCTCTGCCGCAGCTCCGCGGCCTCGGAGGTCTGCTGGTTCGCGATGACTGCGTCGTTCCACCACAGCTGCCAGCCGAGGAAGAGGAGCACCAGCACCCCGGCGGTCATCAGGAGCTCACCCACGACTCCGAAGAACGAGAGGCGGCGCCGCGGACGGGCGGCGGTGCGCGTCGATCGACGCCGCCGAGGGGCGTCGGAGGGCTGCGGGGCGGACATGGCTCGAGTCTAATCGGGCCGTTCCCGCGGGCTCCGGCCTCCTCGGCCGCCTGGGGAGACGCCCTCCGCGCCCTGTGGAGAACCGGTGCCGCGGCTCGTCGAGGGCACCCCGCTCCCGGTCCGAGGGCTCGGCCCGGTACAGTGTTCCCCATGGCACGAGCGACGAAGAGCCCGAAGCCGGAGCGCGACGAGGCCCGGACCGGAGAGAACTCCCCCAACCCGGTCTGGTTCAAGCCGGTGATGTTCGGCTTCATGCTGCTCGGACTCGCCTGGATCATCGTCTTCTACGTGAGCCAGGGCCTCCTGCCCATCCCCGATCTCGGCAACGTCAACATCCTCATCGGCTTCGGGATCGCCTTCATCGGCTTCCTGATGACCACCCGCTGGCGCTGACCGCGCCCCTCGCGTGAACGACGCCCCGTCCGGACCTCCGACGGGGCGTTCGTCGTCGGTGGCGCGGTTGCGGGCCGCCGGCTGCGTCTTCGCCGAGGAGGAGGCCGCACTCCTCGAGGAGGCGGCGCACTCCGAGGAGGAGCTCGAGCCGCTCCTGCGGCGCCGCGAGACGGGCGAGCCCCTCGAGCAGATCCTGGGGTGGGTCGAGTTCCGCGGTCTGCGGATCGGGATCGCTCCGGGCGTCTTCGTCCCCCGGCAGCGCACCGCGTTCGTCGTGGATGCGGCCCTGACCGTCCTCGGCGACGCCGTCGGAGACGGCACCACGGTGCTCGACCTGTGCTGCGGCTCCGGCGCCATCGGTCGTGCCCTCCTCGACGAGCGGAGCGGTCTGCGCCTGCTGGCCGCCGACGTCTCCCCCGAGGCCGTGGCGTGTGCGCGGGCGAATCTCGCCGGACTCGCGACGGTCGTCGAGGGCGATCTCTTCGACGCCCTGCCTGTGGGAGAGCGCGGCCTTCTCGACCTCGTCGTCGTCAACGCCCCCTACGTGCCGACGGAGGCGATCGCGCTGATGCCGCCGGAGGCGCGTCTGCACGAGCCGACCGTCTCGCTCGACGGCGGGACCGACGGCCTGGTGCTGCACCGACGCATCGCCCGGGAGGCGCCCGCGTGGCTCTCTCCGGGCGGTGCGGTCGTGATCGAGGTCGGTCGGGAGCAGGCACCCGTCAGCGCCGCGGCGTTCGCCGACGCGGGCTTCACCGCCGAGGTGCGGAGGGACGACGAGCGGGGCGCGACGGTCGTCGTGGCTCGGCTCGTCCGAACTACACGCCTGTAATTATCCCCAGCTGTGCAAACTCCTGTGGAGAGACGGGGGCGGCGCGCGCATCCCCGGGATCCCGCGGCTCCCGAGAGCGATCCGCATCAGGACGCGGCAGGATCGAGGGCCCCCGACCACCTCGCTCGGGGTCCGCGGAATGACAGCCGCGTAGTTCTCCCCATTGTTAACAACCCTGTGGATAACTTTCTCCCCACCTGGGGAGAGTGCCTGTGGAAGAACCCCTCGAGCCGGTTACATCGCCTCGCGCCGCAACCACTTCGACCGGTTACTCCGCGGTTCCAGCACTAACCTCACGATGCGGTTACGTCCGGAGGCAAGCGTCCTCCCGCTGGTCAGGCGGCCGCCCCGAGCACGTGTCGAGCGGAGGAGCCGCGTCGCGTCCCGGTGAGTGGGCGAAGGAGTGCCTGCCCGTCAGCTCGTCGGCCGAGTAGCCCCGCTGGGGCGTCCCGGGACCCGCGTCCGCCCGCGGATCCGGGTCATCGTCCGGCCTTCCGGTGGATCTCGAGACGCCCGCTGCGCGGGATGGTCGATCAGCAGGCTGCAGCCGACCCGGGTGGTGACTTCTCCTCAGAGACCCCGCCCCGCCCTCGCGGATCGCGGCCGACGAGCGCCTCAGCCCAGGAGGTACGCTCCCGCGGTGATCGCGACCAGGCCGGCGCCGATCAGGCCGACGAGCAGGTTCTGCGTCCGGCGCTGCGCACGCTGCCGCGTCTTCGTGAACACGAGACCGATGAGCGCGCCGGCCACGAGGCCGCCGACGTGCGCCTGCCACGCCACGTTCATCCCGGGCAGGAATCCGATGACGAGGTTGAGGCCGACGAGCACCAGCAGCTGCGACGCCTGGCCGCCGAGGTGCCGGAGGATCACCAGGTAGGCCCCCATCAGGCCGAAGATCGCTCCGGAGGCGCCGATGACCGTGGTGAGCGGTCCGGCGAGCAGGAGGACGCCGACGGACCCCGCGAAGCCGCTGAGCAGGAACAGCGCGAGGTAGCGGCCGCGGCCGAGCATCCGCTCGAGAGCCATGCCGAAGATCCACAGCGTGTACATGTTCAGCGCCAGGTGGAACGGGATGACGAAGAAGACCGAGGTGCTGTGGAGGAAGACCGAGGTGAGCATCCGCCACGGCTCGAACCCGGCGCCGAAGCCGGGGAGCGTGTAGGCGGGGACGTAGGCCAGCCCGCCGATGACGAGGTTGCCCACGACGGGGAGGACCTCGAGGATCCAGAGGAACACACAGAGGGCGATGATCGCGTACGTGACGGTCGGCTGATCGGCGCGGGTCATGGCGCGGACCCTCGAGACCAGCGGGCTGCGCGTGCGCGGGGCCTCCGAGCGCTGCTGCGCCATGTCGTCCGGGCAGATCACTCCCACCGGGGCCGGCGTCTGGCACTCGCCGCAGATCGTGCGGCCGCACCGTTGGCAGCGCACGAAGCTCTGCCGGTCGGGGTGGCGGTAGCACGCGTACGCGCTGGTCGGCGGGACCTGGGTCACGGATTCGCCTCCGGGGAGAACGAGGGCCGGATCCAGACGGACCCGGCCCTCGAGGAGAAGGTGGAAGAGGGGATCAGACCTCGGTGATCTCGACGCTCTCGATGACGACGTCCTCGAGCGGCTTGTCGCGGCCGTCGGTGGCCACGGTCGACAGGGACTGGACCAGCTGCTTCGACGCGTCGTCGGCGACGGCACCGAAGATCGTGTGCTTGCCCTGGAGCCAGGTCGTCGGCGCCACGGTGATGAAGAACTGCGAGCCGTTGGTCCCGCGCCCCGCCTGCTTGCCGGCGTTGGCCATCGCGAGGATGTACGGCTGCGTGAAGTCGAGCTCGGGGTTGATCTCGTCGTCGAACTGGAAGCCCGGGCCTCCGATGCCCTGGCCGAGGGGGTCGCCGCCCTGGAGCATGAAGTCCGGAATCACGCGGTGGAAGACGGTGCCGTTGTAGAGCGGCTCCTTCGTCTTCGCGCCGGTGGCCGGGTGGGTCCACTCGATGTCGCCGGTCGCGAGACCGACGAAGTTGCGGACCGTCTTGGGAGCGTGATTCCCGTAGAGGTTGACGACGATGTCGCCCTTGTTGGTGTGGAACGTCGCGACTGCGGTGTGCAAAGGCATGGGGGGATTCTCGCACAGCGCGTATGTAGGGGTCCCCTGTGCCCGGTGTCAATGCGCTGGGTGCGCGATGCGGAGCCGGAACGATGAGTGGCAGTATTGAAGAGTTCGCTGCTCGTAGCCGATGGAGGACCACACATGGGTCTGTCACGTAAGCACAAGAAGGATCTCAAGCGCCTCCGCAAGAACGCCGAGGCGGTCTGGAGTGAGCAGCAGGAGGTGCTGGCGCACGCGGCTTCCGTTCTCGAGAAGAGCCGCGCTCACGCCACCAAGTACGCGAAGAAGGAGCTCGTCCCCTTCGCGAAGGACACGTACCAGACGCGGGTGAAGCCCGTGTACGACAACGGCGTCCACGCGGTCGAGGGCACCTACTCCTCGGCTCGCGACACCGTGCTGCACAAGGTCGTCCCGACCTTCGCCGCTGTCGGAGGAACCGCCGCTGCCGCGTTCGAGGCGGCCAAGGACTCGAAGAACCGCGCCAAGCTGGGCGAGATCTCGAAGGCGCGCTGGGAGGAGCTGACCACTCCCCCCAAGAAGAAGTCGGGCGCCGGCATGGTCGTCGCCATCGGCGCTGCGCTCGTCGCGGTCGGCGGCATCGGCTACGCCGTCTGGCAGACGTTCCGCGCGGACGACGAGCTGTGGGTCGCCGAGGACGAGCCGGCCAGCGCCGCGCAGTCCGCGGCATCGACCGCCTCCTGATCCTCCCCGTCCGGCCCGGACTCCGCCTCGCGGGGTCCGGGCCTGCCGCATGTCCGGAAGCGTCCGGAGTTAGGCTTCTGCCGTGGATATCCGTGTCGCCGCGTACGGCGTGATCATCGACGGGGACCGCATGCTCCTCGCGCACTGGAGCCAGGGACCCTGGCAGGCGTGGACGCTGCCCGGCGGCGGCATCGACGAGGGCGAGTCCCCGGCCGACGCCGCCGTGCGCGAGATCTTCGAGGAGACCGGCTACCACTCCGAGCTCGAGGCCCTCATCGGCGTCGACTCCCACGTGATCCCGGCGCACCGCCGCAGCGACCCCGAGGCCGGCCCGCTGCACGCCATCCGCATCGTCTACCGCGCCCGCATCACCGGCGGAGAGCTGACCCACGAGGTCGACGGATCCACGGACGCCGCATCCTGGTTCCCCCTCGGCGACGTCGAGGCTCTCCGAGCGGGTCGAGCTCGTCGACGTCGCGCTCGGCATGAACGAGGCCTGGCTCGTCCGCTGACGGGAATCGCACGCTCCGCCGGCACGTTGTCCCCCGTGTGATCGTCGAGCTGTACTCCTCCGCCTTCTGCGGCGCCTGCCACGCGGCTCGCGCGGTCCTGGAGCACGCCGTCGAGCTGGTGCCGGCGGCCGTGCTGCGCGAGTACGACGTGGCCTTCCGGGCCGATCTGGCCGAGGCGGAGCAGGTCCGCTCGACTCCGACCGTGGTCGTCCGGTCGTCCGACGGCAGTGCCGTGTTCCGCGCCGAGGGGGCGCCGTCGCTCCCCCAGGCCCTCGCCGCCCTCGCCCGGGCCCTGCCGGAGTCCGCTGCCGCCGACGCGCCGTAGGGTGGCCGCAGGAGGTCTCATGCGGCATCGCCTCGCGGTCGTGAGCGCCGCCGTTGCGCTCGCCTCGATCGCCGCGGCGACCCTCTCAGGATGCTCGAGTGCCGAGGAGGCCAGCGCCGTCGTCGGACTCGGACGCGGCGGACAGCGCGGCGAGGTCATCGGCGTGGTCGTCGTCTGCTCCGGAGCGGTGGACGGCCTGGATCTCGCGGTCGACGACTCAGCCCCGCTGATCCTCGGAGACGGGCTGCGCCGCATCACCCGGTGGGAGTCGCCGGACACGATCGTCGATCTCGGAGCCACGGATCTCGTCGGTCGCACGGTCTGGCCGGCCGACCCTGTCGTCGAGCGCTTCGCTCCGGGAGTCGACTACGCGCTGAGCGCCTATGCGGAGGACCGCTCGATGTCGGCGCGCCCCGTGGTGTTCCGCGCGGAGCAGTTCGACACCCTGTCGGTCGGCGAGATCATCGTCGGCGACGTCCGTGACGAGACGTCGGAGGTCCTGTCGGTCGAGAACTTCCTCGGACTGGCCTGCGAGGGCGCGTGACGGCCATGGTCCCCCACCCGCCACACCGACAAGGGCTGGTGCGAACCCGTTTATATTCTATGTTAGGACCTGATCCTTTAATATGATGGTGTCATGTCCAGTGATGCAGAATCGGCCGGAGTCATGACGGCGTGGCCGTCCACTTCCTACGAGACCAGGCCGTGGACGCCCACAGGCGACGAAGTCGGATCCCGGCGACGCATACGAGCTGCTCACGGACCGTACCTCGCCGCAGTACCGCCTCTCATCGCAGCCCGTGATGTGACGCTCCCTGCCGACCTCGTGGCTCTCAGCGAGGACGCAGGCCGCGAACTAACAAGGTTCGACACAGAAGTCGGAAGCCTGGCTGCGCCTTTCGCGTCGATCCTGCTCCGCACGGAGAGCGCATCAAGCTCGGAAGTAGAGAATCTCACGGCGAGCGCGAAGCAGGTCGCCCTTGCGGAGATCGGTGATTCGACGTCAGCCAACGCGAGACTCGTGGTGAGAAATGCTGAAGCGATGAAGGCCGCCGTAGCGCTTTGCGACGATCTCGACGGGGAAGCGATCCTCACGATGCACCGAGTGCTGCTTGAGAAGACGAATCCTGAGATCGTCGGAATGTGGCGCAGGGAGCAGGTCTGGATCGGAGGAGGAAGCGTGTCCCCGCACGGAGCTTCTTTCGTCCCGCCGCACCACGACCTCGTGCCCGAATTGATGGACGATGTCATGGAGTTCTCGAGAAGAGTCGATCTTCCCGTCATCGCACAACTCGCCATCGCGCACGCCCAGTTCGAGACGATCCATCCGTTTCCGGACGGCAACGGTCGTACAGGTCGTGCCCTCATTCAGGGCATGCTCCGCGCCGGTGGCGTGACCACCAACGTCACTGTTCCCGTGTCTGCCGGCCTGCTCGGAAGCACGGAGCATTATTTCGACGCTCTGACTGCCTACAGGGCGGGCGATCTTCGCCCGATCATCGAAACCCTCTCAGAAGCAGTCTTCTCCGCGATCTCCAACGGCCGCACTCTGGAGAGAGACATCACGCGGATCGCGGCGCGCTGGGATGAACTTGTCCGAGCCCGACGGGATTCCTCGGTTCACGCCCTCAAGCGCCTCCTCCTGCGGCAACCGGTCGTCACGACCGGAATCGTCGCGAATGAGTTGAACGTGAGCTTCCCAGCAGCAGACGCCTCAGTCCAGAAACTCGTGCAAGCCGACATCCTGACTCAATCGAGCGCGGGCCGACGCAATAGGCACTTCCAATCATCGGAGGTGCTCCAGGCGCTGGATGACTTCGGCGCTCGCGCACGCCGACAACGCCCAGGGCAGTGAACGATCGAGCATGCTGTCTGCGTCGAGAGATTCACGCTACGGATGACGTCGATCCCGCTCCAGGCGATCTGGAGGCTAGGGAGCGCATGTCCGGGAACACCGGACGATGAGGACTGTGGAGCCTGGGAGAATCGAACTCCCGACATCCTGCTTGCAAAGCAGGCGCTCTACCAACTGAGCTAAGGCCCCGGGCCGGAGACGGGGCGATCCGTCCCCGAGAGCTGAACGGCCCGTCACCGCGAGGTGACGGGCCGTTCGGCACGGGTGGGGGTACCAGGACTTGAACCTGGGACCTCTTCATTATCAGTGAAGCGCTCTAACCGCCTGAGCTATACCCCCGAAATGGCCAGATGAGACTCTACCTGACGAACCGCCAGAATCCCAATCGGGCCCCGGGCCCCGGCGCGTACCGAGGCCCGTGCGGCTCACTGGTTGGTGAAGCCGACGAGCAGACCGCCCGTGATCTTGACGCTGAGGTTGTACAGCAGCGCCACGATCGCACCCAGCGCAGTGGTGACGATGGTGTTCAGCACGGCCACGACGACCGCGAAGCCCATGATCTGGGGGAGCGAGATGATCGTGTTGAGATCGAACGCCTCGGCGCCGGCGATGTCCTGGACGAGGCCGTTGACCTGGTCGAAGACTCCGGTCTGCGCGAGCACCGTGTAGACAAGGTAGACGACGACGATCGTGATGATCGCGAGCGTGAGCCCGAGCAGGAACGAGAGCTTCACCGCCGACCAGAAGTCGACGTAGACGAGCTTCAGGCGGACCTGCTTCGCCGCCGGGCTCTTCGCGGACTTCCTGGCGAGCTTCTCGGCGACCGTGCTACTCATCTACGGACCCATCCTCCTCCGACACCGTGTCGGAGTCGGAGGACGCCGCTGCGGCGTCGGGATCCTCGTCCGGGGCGTCGAGATTGCGTTCGGTGTTCTTGGCGAGTGCGATGATGCGGTCGTCCTCTGCGAATCGTGCGAAGACGACTCCCATGGTGTCGCGACCCTTGGCCGGTACCTCGGCCACGGCAGAGCGTACCACCTTGCCTCCGGCGAGGACGACGAGCACCTCGTCGTCCTCCCCCGTGATGATCGCGCCCACCAGGTCGCCGCGCTTCTCCTCCAGCTTGGCCACCTTGATGCCCAGTCCGCCCCGGCCCTGCAGGCGGTACTGGTCGACCGCGGTGCGCTTCGCGTAGCCGCCCTCGGTCACGATGAAGACGAAGCCCTCGTCGCTCACGACGTTCGCGTCGAGCAGACGGTCCTCGCCGCGGAACGACATCCCGCGCACTCCCGAGGTCGAGCGGCCCATGGGCCGCAGCGCCTCGTCGGAGGCGGTGAAGCGGATCGACATGCCCTTGCGCGAGACCAGCAGCACGTCGCTGTCCTCGTCCACCAGCAGCGCCGAGACGAGCTCGTCGCCCTCACGGAGCTTGATCGCGATGATGCCGCCGGAGCGGTTGGTGTCGTACTCCGCGAGCGCGGTCTTCTTCACCAGTCCGTCGCGGGTGGCGAGCACCAGGTAGCGCGCCGCCTCGTAGTCGCGGATGTCGAGGATCTGCGCGATCTGCTCGCCCGGCTCCAGTGCGAGCAGGTTCGCGATGTGCTGACCCTTCGCGTCGCGACTCGCCTCCTGCAGCTCGTACGTCTTGGCGCGGTACACGCGTCCGGTGTTCGTGAAGAAGAGGAGCCAGTGGTGCGTGGTGGTCACGAAGAAGTGCTCGACGATGTCGTCGGCCTTCAGCTGCGCGCCACGGACCCCCGACCGCCGCGGTGCTGCGCGCGGTACGAATCGCTCCGGGTGCGCTTGAGGTAGCCGCCGCGGGTGACGGTGACGACCATCTCCTCCTCGGGGATCAGGTCCTCGACGCTCATGTCGCCGTCGAAGCCGAAGAGGATCTCGGTGCGGCGGTCGTCGCCGAAGCGGTCGACGATCTCGTCGAGTTCGTCCGAGATGATGCTGCGCTGGCGCTCCGGGCTCGCGAGGATCGACTTGTAGTCCTCGATCTCGGCCTGGATTCGGTCGTGCTCGTCGATGATCTTCTGGCGCTCGAGCGCGGCCAGGCGGCGCAGCTGCATGTCGAGGATCGCCCGCGACTGCACCTCGTCGATGTCGAGGAGCTCCATCAGGCCGTCGCGCGCCTCCTCGACCGTGGGGGAGCGGCGGATGAGGGCGATGACCTCGTCGAGCGCGTCGAGCGCCTTGAGGTAGCCGCGCAGGATGTGGATGCGCGCCTCGGCCTCGTCGAGGAGGTACTGCGTGCGCCGGACGATGACCTCGACCTGGTGGTCGACCCACGCTCGGATGAAGCCGTCGAGCGAGAGCGTGCGCGGGATGCCGTCGACGATCGCGAGCATGTTCGCGCCGAAGTTCTCCTGCAGCGGGGTGTGCTTGTAGAGGTTGTTCAGCACGACCTTGGCGACGGCGTCGCGCTTGAGCACGACGACGAGGCGCTGACCGGTGCGTCCCGAGGTCTCGTCTCGGATGTCGGCGATGCCCGAGACGCGGCCGTCCTTGACGAGCTCGGCGATCTTGATCGCGAGGTTGTCGGGGTTCACCTGGTACGGGAGCTCGGTGACGACGAGGCAGGTGCGGCCCTGGATCTCCTCGATCGAGACGACGGCGCGCATGGTGATCGAGCCGCGACCGGTCCGGTAGGCGTCCTGGATGCCGCGGACGCCGAGGATCTGGGCGCCGGTGGGGAAGTCGGGGCCCTTGATGCGCTGCAGCAGCGCCTCGAGCAGCTCCTCGCGGGACGCCTCCGGGTGCTCGAGCGCCCACTTCGCACCCGACGCGACCTCGCGGAGGTTGTGCGGCGGGATGTTCGTGGCCATGCCGACCGCGATGCCGACCGAGCCGTTGACGAGCAGGTTGGGGAATCGCGCCGGCAGGATGGCGGGCTCGCGGGTGCGGCCGTCGTAGTTGTCCTGGAAGTCGACGGTGTTCTTGTCGATGTCGCGGACCATCTCGAGGGCCAGCGGGGCCATCTTGGTCTCGGTGTACCGGGGTGCTGCGGCGCCGTCGTTGCCGGGGGAGCCGAAGTTGCCCTGGCCGAGCGCGAGCGGGTAGCGGAGGCTCCACGGCTGGACCAGGCGCACGAGTGCGTCGTAGATGGCGGAGTCGCCGTGGGGGTGGAACTGGCCCATCACGTCGCCGACGACGCGGGAGCACTTCGAGAACGCCTTGTCCGGGCGGTAGCCGCCGTCGTACATGGCGTAGATGACGCGGCGGTGCACGGGCTTCAGCCCGTCGCGCACCTCCGGCAGCGCGCGACCCACGATGACGCTCATCGCGTAGTCGAGGTACGAGCGCTGCATCTCGAGCTGCAGATCGACGGGCTCGATCTTGTCGTGCCCGTGGATCACCACACCGGTCTCGGTGACGATGTCCTCGCTGTCGTCCGGACCGGTGGGGGTGGTGGGTTCGTCTGCCATGATCTCTGGTCTCTCAGGTGGGTCCGGGCCCCGGGTGGACGGGGGCGGCGGTCGCGCTGGGTGTCAGTCGTTATAGGGCTGATGCGGCCCATTGAGGGCCGCCGTCACGTTGTCGAGATGGTCGCTCGCCGCGGCCGTGTGCCGCGGGGCTGCCGCCTTGTAGATCGCGATGCGATCTAGATGTCGAGGAAGCGCACGTCCTTGGCGTTCTTCTGGATGAAGGAGCGCCGCGACTCGACGTCCTCGCCCATCAGGGTCGAGAAGATCTCGTCGGCGGCGGCCGCGTCGTCGAGCGTGACCTGGAGGAGGGTCCGGGTGGCCGGATCCATCGTGGTCTCCCACAGCTCCTTGTAGTCCATCTCGCCGAGACCCTTGTAGCGCTGGATCCCGTTCTCCTTCGGCATGCGCTTGTTCGACGCGGCGCCGTGCGCGATCAAGGCGTCGCGTTCGCGGTCGCTGTAGACGTACTCGTGCGGCGAGTTCGACCACTTGAGGCGGTACAGCGGCGGCTGCGCGAGGTAGACGTAACCGAGGTCGATCAGCGGTCGCATGTAGCGGAACAGCAGCGTCAGCAGCAGCGTCGTGATGTGCTGGCCGTCGACGTCGGCGTCGGCCATCAGGATGATCTTGTGGTACCGGGCCTTGTCGGGGTTGAAGTCCTCCCCGATGCCGGCGCCGAAGGCCGTGATCATGGCCTGGACCTCGTTGTTGCCGAGTGCGCGATCGAGGCGCGCCTTCTCGACGTTCAGGATCTTGCCTCGGAGGGGGAGGATCGCCTGCGTCTCGGGATTGCGGCCCTGCACCGCGGATCCGCCCGCCGAGTCGCCCTCGACGATGAAGATCTCGGAGAGCGACGGGTCCTTCGACTGGCAGTCCTTGAGCTTGCCGGGCATGCCGCCGCCCTCGAGCAGGCCCTTGCGGCGGGCGGTCTCGCGCGCCTTGCGGGCCGCCATCCGGGCCGACGCGGCCTGGATCGACTTGCTGATGATGTCCCTGGCCTGGGTGGGGTTGCGGTCGAACCAGTCGGCGAGCTGCTCGCCGGTCACGCGCTGCACGAACGCCTTGGCCTCGGTGTTGCCGAGCTTGGTCTTCGTCTGGCCTTCGAACTGCGGCTCGCCGAGCTTGATCGAGACGACCGCGGTGAGGCCTTCGCGGATGTCCTCGCCCGAGAGGTTGTCGTCCTTCTCTTTCAGGAGGTTCTTCGCGCGGGCGTACTTGTTCACGAGGGTCGTGAGCGCCGCGCGGAAGCCCTCCTCGTGGGTGCCGCCCTCGTGGGTGTTGATGGTGTTCGCGTAGGTGTGGACGCTCTCGGTGTAGGCCGTCGTCCACTGCATCGCGACCTCGAGCGAGATGCGGCGCTCCTTGTCCTCGCTCTCGAAGTCGATGATCTCGGAGTGCACGAGATCGGACTTCTTGAGCGAGTTGATGTACTCGACGTAGTCGACGAGGCCCTTCTCGTAGTGGAAGACGTCGCCGCGGACGCCCACGGTCTCGTCCTCCCCCTCGCCGTCGAACTCGACCTCGTTCTGGTCGGTCAGCGCGATCCGCAGGCCCTTGTTGAGGAACGCCATCTGCTGGAAGCGGGCACGGAGGGTCTCGTAGTCGAACTCGGTGGTCTCGAAGATCTCGCCGTTGGGCCAGAAGGTGATCGTGGTGCCGGTCTCGTCGCTCGCCTCGCCCTTCTCGAGGGGCGCGACGGGCACGCCGTCAGCGAAGGACATCCGGTAGACGCTGCCCTGGCGCTTGACCTCGACCTCGAGCTTCGTCGAGAGGGCGTTGACGACGGACGAGCCGACGCCGTGCAGTCCGCCGGACACCGCGTAGCCGCCGCCGCCGAACTTGCCGCCGGCGTGCAGCACGGTCAGGACGAGCTCGACGGTCGAGATGCCCTCGGTCGGGTGCATGTCGACGGGGATGCCGCGGCCGTTGTCGGCGACCGTCACGCCTCCGTCGGCCCGCATGACGACCTCGATGTTGTCGCAGTACCCGGCGAGCGCCTCGTCGACGGCGTTGTCGACGATCTCGTAGACCAGGTGGTGCAGACCGCGCGGCCCCGTGGATCCGATGTACATGCCGGGGCGCTTGCGCACCGCCTCGAGGCCCTCGAGGACCTGGATCTGGCTGGCGCCGTAGTCGCCGGAGGACTTGGTCGACATCCCGGAGGACGGTGCGTCGGTGGAGCCGTTCGCGTCCAGGTCGTTCGCTGCGGGGGCTGACGTGGAGTCGGTCGGCTCAGATGTCATAGCTGTGGAGTTCTCCTCTGACGGTCCGATGCGACGCGGGGGAGGATCTGGAGATCGCTCCCGCTGCGCGAGGTCCCACGAGTGGTGGACCGCGCTGCTCCCGAACGGACTCGGGAGCGGCGTCGCTGCGGTTCGGCGGCCCTCCATTCTACCGCGCGGGAGGACGATCCGCGGCGCTCTGCGGCGATCTGACGCCCTGGATCGGCGGGGTCGACCGAAAATGCGTCCTCAGCCGTAGGTGTCGCGCGGACCACGCCCTGGAATCGACCTGGGGCCCCTTTTCCAGTTCGGTACGTCAGGGCCCTGGAATCGGATCGACGCGATCCCCGCCTCGGGGTAGTTCACCGCGATGTGGTTCATGATCTCGATCCGCATGAGCCGCAGCTGCGTCGCCCAGGCCGTCGACTCGCACGCGACGCTCAGCACTCCGTCGACGACGCCCAGCGGAGTGGAGTGCTTCGCGGTCTCCTCGCCGGCGATCGCCGTCCACGACGAGATGAGGTCGCCCTGCGCGAGCGGAGCGGTCCAGTCCATCTTGCGGGTGAGCGACTCGAGCACGTCGCCGAGGTCGTGCGGGTCGCGTCCTTTCCCGAACGGGATCGCGTCGCCCTTGGGCTCCGCGCGCTCGACGGTCCTGCGGACGCGGCGCGGACCGTCGCCGCCGAACACCTCCTTGAGGTGCCGGTAGACGCGCGCGGCCTCGGTCTCGGGCGCGGGGGAGCCGCGACGAGGGGTGTCAGCCACGGGCCGGCTCCTCGGCGGCGGGCTCGGCCTCGGGTGCCGCGTCGGCCGACTGCTCGGAGTGCGCGAGGTCCGAATCCGTCGCGTCGGCCGACCGCTCCGAACCGGAGACCCCCGGCTCGGGTGCGATCGCCGCGCCACCCGGGGTCTCGGGCTCGACGATGCTGCCCGCCTCGATCCTCACCGTGTGCGCCGCCAGTGCGGCCGGCACGTCGTCGAGGACCGCCGCGGTGATGAGCACCTGCTCGTAGTCGGCGACGACGGAGGCGAGCCGCTCGCGGCGGCGCGAGTCCAGCTCCGCGAACACGTCGTCGAGCATCAGGACGGGATCGCCCATGGGGGAGTCGCGGCGCAGCAGCTCCGCGGCGCCCAGCTTGAGGGCGAGGGCGAACGACCAGCTCTCGCCGTGGCTCGCGTACCCCTTGGCCGGCAGGTCGTTCAGCTCGAACTGCACGTCGTCGCGGTGCGGTCCGACCAGCGAGATCCCGCGGTCGAGCTCCTTGCGGCGCACCGCCGTCAGCGCCGTGGCGAAGGCATCGGTCAGCCCTGCGCGCTCGACGGGTGAGCCCGGCTCGGCGCTCTCGACGGGCTCGCCGTCGTCGTCGACCGCGCCCTCGATGCTCAGGCGCGAGCGCAGGACCGGCCGCTGGTCCGCCCCGGCCACCGCCTCGTAGGCGCGGCGCACCGGTCCGCTCAGCTCGTCGACGAGAGCGAGGCGCGACTGCATGATCTCGGAGCCGAGGGCGATCAGCCGCTCGTCCCAGATGTCGAGGGTGCTCAGCTTGGAGACGTCGCGGATGCCGCTCGCCCGCGCCGACTTCAGCAGCGAGTTGCGCTGGCGCAGCACCCGCTCGTAGTCGGCCTGCACCGCGCTCATCCGGGGGGAGAGCAGGATCACCAGCTGGTCGAGGAAGCGGCGCCGGGCCGACGGGTCGCCGCGGATCAGGAGGAGGTCCTCCGGTGCGAAGAGGACGCTGGAGAAGAAGCGCGGCAGCTCGCGCGGCTTGATGCCGCCGCGGTTGATCTGGGCGCGGTTGGGGGAGGAGCGGTTGATCTGCACCTCGGCCAGCAGCTCGCGATCGCCGTTGCGGAGTCGGGCCCGCACCACGGCGCTGTCCCGGCCGGCCCGGATGAGCGCCTGATCGCTCGAGACCCGGTGCGACCCCAGGGTGGAGAGGTACCCGAGCGACTCGACCAGGTTCGTCTTGCCCTGCCCGTTGCGCCCCACGAAGAGGTTCGGCCCGGGCACGAGCGCGACGTCGACGGATCCGTAGTTCCGGAAGTCGCTCAGCGCCAGCTGCACCACGTGCACGTCACCACCTCCTCCGTCCCACTCTGCCCGATGCGCCTGTGCCCTCCTCCGCTGGAGCACTCGGCCCTCCGGGGCCCCTCGACCAGCGGAGGGATCAGCCGGGATCCCCGCCGCCCCGTGTCCGTGACACCGACCCGACGATCGGCCCGGCTGCTGGATCACGTGGGTCTCGATACGCCCCTGCGGGGCTACTCGACCAGCAAGCATCGAGCGCCGCCGTCCGCAGGACGCGCACCCTGCGGAAGCAAGGAGGGAGGCGGCCGGAGGCCCGCCGACGCCCTGAAGCATCTGCTGCCTCAGGGTGGCGGCGGAGCCGCAGGTCGCCGGACGCGACCGGCTCTGCGAAACGCGCCCACCTCGAAAAGCCGACCGCCGGAGGACCGCCGCAGGCAGTCCTCGCCGATGAACGCAGCAGGCGGCCGGAGGCCCGCCGACGCCCTGAGAGCATCTCTGCCTCAGGGTGGCGGCGGGCCGCAGGTCGCCGGACGCGACCGGCTCTGCGGAACGTGACCGCCTCAGGAAGCCGACCGCCGCGAGGACCGGCACAGCCGGTCCGAGCCCGTGAACTCAGTCCACGGCCTTGACGGAGTGCCCGCCGAACTGGTTCCGCAGCGCCGCCACGGCCTTCATCGCGGGGGAGTCCTCCTGGCGTGAGACGAAGCGCGCGAAGATCGAGGCGCTGATCGTGGGCACCGGGACGGCGTTGTTGATGGCCTCCTCGATGGTCCAGCGGCCCTCGCCGGAGTCCTGGACGTAGCCCTCGATGTGCTCGAACTCCGGGTCCTGCTCGAGCGCGCGCACGAGGAGCTCGAGGAGCCAGGAGCGCACGACCGTGCCGCGCTGCCACGCCTTGAAGGTGCCGGTGACGTCCTTGATGATGTCCTTGCGGGTGTCGAGCAGCTCGTAGCCCTCGGCGAACGCCTGCATGAGCGCGTACTCGATGCCGTTGTGCACCATCTTCGCGTAGTGGCCCGCGCCGACCTCGCCCACGTGGACGAAGCCCTCCTCGCGGGGTCCCTCGGGGCGCAGTGCGTCGAAGACGGGCATCGCGTACTCGACGAGCTCGCTCGGACCGCCGACCATGAGGCCGTAGCCGTTCTCGGGACCCCAGACGCCGCCCGAGACGCCGGCGTCGATGTAGTGGATCCCCTTGGGCTTCAGCAGCGCGTCGTGCTTGAAGTCCTCGGTGAAACGGGAGTTGCCGCCGTCGATGACGAGATCGCCCTCCGAGAGCTTCTCGGACAGGTCGGTGACGACGCTGTCGGTGATCGCTCCGGCGGGGACCATGACCCACACCACGCGGGGCGCGGGCAGAGCGGCGATCATGTCGTCGAGGGAGGCGGCGTCGGAGACGTCCGGGTTGCGGTCGTATCCGGTCACCTCCACCCCCTTCTCACGGAGGCGGGAGCGCATGTTGTCGCCCATCTTGCCGAGTCCGACGAGTCCGATGTGCATGGTGAACCTTCCTGGATTCATGAGCCGGCGGGCGGGCGCTCGTCGGGAGCGGGGAGGGTCGCGACGGTGCGATCGAAGAGGGGGGTCAGCGCAGGAGCAGGTTGGGCTGCAGCAGGTAGCGGTAGCTGTCGTTGCCGGGCTGCTCGCGCGAGGTCTGGGCCGTGAGCAGGACCGGACCGGGCTTGTTGGGATTCTCGGTCTTCGTGAACGCGATGCGCACGAACTCCGAGTGCACCGCGGCGAGCCCGTCGAGCAGGAACTGCGGCTTGAGCGAGACGACGACGTCGCCGCCCGTCAGGATCGCGTCGATGCTCTCGGACGCCTGCGCCTGCTCCGATCCGATGGCTTCGAGGGTGAGGCCGTCGCTGCTGAAGCTGAAGCGGAGGGCGGCCTCGCGCTCGAGGACGAGCGAGACGCGGCGCGTGGCCTCGATGAGGTCGCTGGTCGCCATGACCGCGTAGTTCTCGACCGAGGCGGGGAAGAGGCGCTTGACCGGGGGGAAGTTCCCCTTGATCAGGAGCGACGTGACCGTCTTGCGGTCGGCCGTGAAGGCGATGAGCTCGCGCTCGTCGCGTTGCGTGATCGCGACCGAGACAGTGCCGGAGTGGCCGAACGTCTTGCCGACCTCCTGCAGGGTCCGCGCCGGCACGAGAGCGGTGAGCGGCTGGCTCGGAGCGGGGTTGTCGCCGTTGTCCCAGTCGATCTCGCGGACGGCGACGCGGTAGCGGTCCGTCGCGACGAGGCCGATGGTGTTCTCGGTGATCTCGAGCTGCACGCCGGTGATCACCGGAGTCACGTCGTCGCGGGAGGCGGCGACGGCGACCTGCGAGATGGCGGCCGAGAAGGCATCGGCGGGGACCAGCCCGGTCGACGCGTCGATCTCGGGGATCGACGGGTACTCCTCCACGGGCATCTGCAGCAAGGTGAAGCGCGCGGATCCGGCCGAGACCGTCACGCGGGACTCCTCCGTCGCGATGCGGACGGGGGCGTTGGGCAGACGGTTGGCGATGTCGGCGAGAAGGCGTCCCGAGACGAGGACAGTGCCGGGCTCCTCGACGTCGGCCGCGATCTGCGTCTGCGCCGAGACCTCGTAGTCGAACGAGGAGAGCGTGAGGCCCTCGCTCGTCGCCTCGATGAGGACGCCGGAGAGGATCGGCAGGGTGGTGCGCTGCGGCAGCAGCTTGACCGCGAAGGACACGGCCTCGCTGAAGACATCGCGGTTGGCTTGGAACCTCACGAGAACACCCCTGACGAGTCGCGGACGAAGACCGTCGCCCATCGTACCCGGGTGTCTCGCCGCGCTCAGAAGGGGTGGACTCCTCCGACCTCTCCTCGCGCCGTCCACAAGGTTGTCGTTCGCGCCCTGATTAAAGAGAGAACTGCGTTAACAGTGTTAACACGTGTGGAAACTGTGGAAAGCGCTGGTGGCCCCTACTCCCCGCTGGCATCCGGACCCCCTGCCTCTGTGGAGGAGTTGTGAGCGCGCCGGTGGACGCCCTGTTGAGAGATCCGAGCGCGTCGACCGGATTCCACAGGCGGGCCGATCGGCCGCACAGTTCGAGCTCGGTTGTCCACAGTTATCCACAGGTTCTGCACACGTGTGGAAAGCGTCGGAATCCGTTCGATGCGTCGAACGCGGAGGGGGGCGACGGCGTGTCGGAGTCGTCGAGGGCAGGGTCTCGAGACGCCGCGGTGCGGCTACTCGACCAGCGGGAGGAATTCGCGGTGCCGACCGGAGACGGCCTGCACCCTCTGCTTGCTGATCGAGTAGCGGCCGCAGGGCGCGTATCGAGATCCCCGTCACAGGGTGGGCGGGTCTCGATACGCCGCGGTGCGGCTACTCGACCAGCGGGAAGGGGGTCCGACGAGCAGCTCGGGGCCCGTAGCGCGGGTGCTCGACCGGCAGAGGAGTGAGCCGTGGAGGGCCGCTAGCGGTTCGTCTTGATGCGGGTGGTCAGCTCAGTGACCTGGTTGTAGATGCTGCGGCGCTCCTTCATGAGCTCCGAGATCTTCTTGTTCGCGTACATGACCGTCGTGTGGTCGCGGTTGCCGAAGAGCTGGCCGATCTTGGGCAGCGACAGGTTGGTCAGCTCGCGGCAGAGGTACATGGCGATCTGACGTGCGGTGGCGACGGCCTGCGAGCGGGACGAGCCGTAGAGGTCGTCGACGGTGAGCTTGAAGTAGTCCGCGGTGTGATTGATGATGTCGACCGGCGAGATGACGTTGTCCTCGTCGAGCGTGATCAGGTCCTTCAGCACCGTCTGCACGAGCGACATGTCGACCGGAGTGCGGTTGAGGCTCGCGAACGCGGTGACGCGGATGAGCGTCCCCTCGAGCTCGCGGATGTTGCTCGACACCTTCGACGCCATGAACTCGAGGATGTCGTCGGGCACGAGCAGCTTCTCGCTGACGGCCTTCTTCCGGAGGATCGCGATGCGCGTCTCGAGGTCGGGCGCCTGGACGTCCGTGATCAGGCCCCACTCGAAGCGCGAGCGCATCCGGTCCTCGAACCCCGTCAGGGCCTTCGGCGGCAGATCCGACGTGATCACGACCTGCTTGTTGTGATCGTGCAACTGGTTGAAGGTGTGGAAGAACGCCTCCTGCGTCTCCGCCTTGCCCTGCAGGAACTGGATGTCGTCGATCAGGAGGATGTCGACGTTGCGGTACCGGCCGTGGAACGCGTTGCCCCGGTTGTTGGCGATCGAGTTGATGAAGTCGTTGGTGAACTCCTCGGATGACACGTAGCGCACGCGGATGCCCGGGTAGAGACTCATCGCGTAGTGGCCGATGGCGTGCAGGAGGTGGGTCTTGCCCAGTCCGGAGTCGCCGTAGACGAAGAGCGGGTTGTACGCCTTGGCCGGCGCCTCCGCGACCGCGACCGCCGCGGCGTGCGCGAACCGGTTGGATCCGCCGATGACGAAGTTGTCGAAGCTGTACTTGGGGTTCAGCCGGGTGTCCGTCGCCGGGACGGTCCGCATCTCCTCGACCACGCGCACCGGGGTGAGGGCGGGGGAGGAACCGGTGATCGGCTCGAACGGGTTCAGCGACTCGGACGAGGCGGGCGAGCTCAACGGCTCGTGCTCGATGTCCGGGTTCACGACGAAGGCGAAGGTGGAGACGCCGAAGGAGTCGTCGAGGGTGCCGATCGCGCTGAGCAGCGGCACGCGCACGCGCTGCTCGAGCATGCCGCGGGTGAACTCGTTCGGGACCTCCAGGTAGAAGGTGCCCGCCATGATGCCCTTGGGCTCCACGAGCGAGACGAATCCGTAGAGCGGAGCCGTGATGCGATCGTCCTGCGAGAGGGCCCCGAGGATCACCTTCCACGCGTCGACGATCGACGTGTCCTCTGGCATCTGTCTCCGGTCCTCGGTCGCTGTCGAAATGCTCATCGCCGTGCGGCGGCGCCGTTCGCAGTGCGAACGCGCGGAGTCCGTCGGTGATCCGGCCCGTCCGGGGGTCGAACGTCGTCCACAGGGCCCTCCACAGGAGGGAGCCGATGCCAGCGCGGACGCGGGAACGGGCGGCCTGGGCCTGTGGATAACTGCGGCTCAACACGGTAACGAAGGAGCCGACGGGAGACAAATCCACCACAGCCGACTCCGCGTGTCAATGCGCGGAACACGCCGTCGCGCGGGCAGAATCGAGGTTTCGGCCCGGTCCCATTTGACCGGTGGCGGGACAGGCCGTAGTTTTAATCAGTTGACGCCTGCCCGGGGTCGCTCGGTCGGTCCTCAGGGACACGTCCTGATCGGAGCCGGGCTCCCTTTCTTCCCGGGAGACCGGAGCACCGCCCCGGCGGTCGCCCCGCCGGTACCGAGGAACACGTACGTGGAGATTGAACTATGAGCAAGCGAACCTTCCAGCCGAACAACCGTCGTCGCGCCAAGGTGCACGGCTTCCGCCTGCGCATGCGCACCCGCGCCGGCCGCGGCATCCTGAGCGCACGCCGCGCCAAGGGCCGCACCGAGCTCTCGGCGTAGAGCCCACTGGTACCGACCAGCGGTGCTGGCCAGAGCCCATCGCATCGTCCGAGGTGACGAGTACCGGGCAGTCGTCCGTCGCGGTGTGCGGTCCACAGGACCGCACACCGTCACGTATGTCCGGAGGTCGTCTTCGGCGACTCCCCCGCGATTCGGTTTCATCGTGGCCAAGACCGTCGGATCGGCCGTGACGCGCAACACCGTGCGCCGGCGCCTGAAGGCGATCGCGTTCGAGCTGGTGGCGCAGACCGAGCACGGGACCGACATCGTGATCCGCGCGCTGCCCAGCAGCGCGACGGCTCCGTGGGCGGATCTCCGCCGGGAGGTCGTGGGCGCGATGTCGCGGAACCCGCGCTCCGGCCGGTCGTCCGAGGTCCGCTCGTGACCACTTCCGTCGTCGGCCGTCCGCTCTCGTGGCCGGCGCGACTGGGCTGGGGCCTGCTCCTCCTCCCCCGCAATCTCGGGATCCTGCTCCTGCTGGTCTACCGAACCGTCGTCTCCCCTCTGTACGGCGACGTCTGCCGCTACTACCCCTCGTGCTCCTCGTACGCGCTGCAGGCCGTCCAGCTCCACGGACTCGTACTCGGCTCCGTCCTCGCTGCGCGTCGACTCCTCCGCTGCCACCCCGTGGGCGGCCGGCGGCGTCGATGACGTACCGACCTCGATCCCTCTGCACCGGCCGGCTCCGGGTCGCATCCGATTCGCTGTGACGCGTCTCGGGTTCGTCGCGGGCCCTCGAAAGGACTGACCCCCTCCCATGGACCTCCTTGGCACGATCCTCTGGCCCCTCAAATGGGTCGTCGAGCTGATCCTCGTCGCCTTCCATCAGCTGCTGACGCTGACCGGTCTGGAGGCGGCGGCCGGCATCACCTGGGTGCTGTCGATCGTGGGCCTCGTCCTCGTCATCCGTGCCGCTCTGATCCCGATCTTCGTGAAGCAGATCAAGAGCCAGCGCCGCATGATGGAGGTGGCGCCGCAGCTCAAGAAGATCCAGGACAAGTACAAGGGCAAGCGCGACCAGCTCTCCCGCGAGGCGATGTCGCGCGAGACCATGGAGCTCTACAAGCGCACGGGCACCAACCCGCTCGCCTCCTGCCTGCCGCTGCTGATCCAGATGCCGATCTTCTTCAGCCTCTTCTCTGTGCTGAACGACGCTCAGCGGAGCGAGCGGGGCGTCGGACCCCTCGATGCGGCCCTCGCCCGCCAGTTCGGCGAGGCGAACCTCTTCGGCATCGCGCCCCTGCACCAGTCGATCCAGGGCGCCCTCCAGGAGGGCGGCCAGGAGCTCGTCGTCGTGATCGCCGTCATCATGGTGGTCCTGATGACCGCCTCGCAGTTCATCACGCAGCTGCAGATCGTCTCGAAGAACATGTCGCCCGAGGCCAAGGCCTCGCCGACCTTCAAGCAGCAGCGGATCCTGCTGTACATCCTCCCCCTCGTGTTCGCCTTCTCGGGCTTCGCGTTCCCCCTCGGCGTGATGTTCTACTGGCTGACCTCGAACATCTGGACGATGGTCCAGCAGTTCATCGTCATCCGGAACATGCCCACCCCGGGCAGCGAGGCCGCCAAGGCCCGCGAGGAGCGCCTGCGCCGCAAGGGCAAGCTCGTCGAGGAGACGAACGTCGCCGGCGAGACCACGCTCGTCGAGAAGAAGGCCGTTCAGCGCCAGCAGCCCGTCGGCAAGAACCGCGCCAAGAAGCAAGCCGGAAAGAAGTAGGACCGTCATGACCGACTCGACGCAGACCACCGCCGTCCCCGCGCAGGCACCGTCGTTCGACGGTGCACCCGCCGTGGACGAGGCCACGATCGTGCCCGCCGGCGAGAGCGCCGCGCCGGCTCCGGAGTCGACCCTCAAGCAGCTCGAGGACGAGGGCGACGTCGCTGCGGACTACATCGAGGAGTTCCTCGACATCTGCGACCTCGACGGCGACATCGACATCGAGGTGCGGAACGGCCGCGCCTACCTGTCCGTCACCGCGTCCGGAGATTCCAACCTCCGCGTGCTGTCGCGCCCCGATGCCGTTCAGGCCCTCCAGGAACTGACCCGCCTCGCAGTGCAGACCCGCACCGGTGCCTTCTCGCGCCTCATCCTCGACATCGGCGGCTCGCGCGATGCCCGCGAGACCGAGCTCGCGCAGCTCGTCGACCGGGCGATCGAGCGCATCGAGGAGGGCGCCACGTCGGCGTCCCTGCCCCCGATGTCCTCCTACGAGCGCAAGCTGGTGCACGACATGGTGAGCGAGCGCGGCTTCGTGTCGGAGTCGCGCGGCGAGGCACGCGAGCGCCACACCGTCATCACCCGCGGCTGAGACCCGTGGAGCCGACCCTCGAGGCCGAACCCGCCGCCGCCGCAGCGATCGCCGGCGACCGACTGCCGGTCCTGCGCCGGTTCACGCAGTCGCTCGCCGCGCAGGGCGAGGAGCGCGGCCTCATCGGCCCGTTGGAGCTTCCCCGCCTCTGGACCCGGCACGTGCTCAACAGCGCCCTGGTGGCGCCTCTGCTGCGTCCGGGGCTGGTGGGTGACGTCGGTAGTGGTGCGGGCCTTCCCGGCCTCGTCCTGGGCATCGTGCGGCCCGACGTGCGCTTCGTGCTGATCGAGCCGATGGAGCGGCGCATCCTCTGGCTCCGCGAGCAGGTCGAAGAGCTGGAACTCGAGAATGTCTCGGTTCTCCGTGCCCGGGCCGAGGAGGTCCGCCTCCCGGAACCGCTCGATCAGGTGACGGCACGCGCCGTCAGTGCTCTCTCGAAGCTCGTTCCTCTCACAGCACCGCTCCTGCGACCGGGGGGCGAGCTCGTGCTCCTCAAGGGGATCAACGCCGAGAAGGAGATCCTGGCGGCCGAGAAGGTGCTCCGACGGTTCAAGGTCTCGACGCCCGAGGTCGTCGTGCTCGGCGACGGCGTGCTCTCCGAGGTCACGCGCGTGGTCCGGGCTACAGTGGGTTGATCCGGCCCTGTCGCGCGCGATCCGTCTCGGATCCTCGACTCCCGGCCTCGGTGGCACCCGCCCTGATCCATCTGCTGAGCGAAGGTTTCACGTGAAACGACCCGATTCCGACGTGACCGGACAGGCCGGGGGTTTCGACTCCTCCACTCCCCTGGCCCGCGAGATCGCCGATATGACCCGTCGACGAGCGTTGCTCAACGCACAGCCTCTGCCGAAGCCGGAGTCGACCAGGGTGATCACGATCTCGAACCAGAAGGGCGGGGTCGGCAAGACGACGACCACCGTCAACCTGGCGGCGGGGCTGGCGCGCGGTGACGCCAAGGTTCTCGTCATCGACCTCGACCCCCAGGGCAATGCGTCGACCGCGCTGGGCATCGAGCACCGCGCGGACACGCGCAGCGTCTACGACGTGATCGTGAACGACACCCCGCTGGCCGAAGTGGTCCAGAAGAGCCCGGAGTTCGATTCTCTGTACGGCGTTCCGGCGACGATCCATCTCGCCGGCGCCGAGATCGAGCTCGTGTCCCTCGTGGCGCGCGAGCAGCGCCTCCGTCGAGCGCTCGATCGGATGCTCGAGGGCATGGACGACCCGTTCGACTACGTGTTCATCGACTGCCCGCCGTCGCTCGGGCTCCTGACGATCAACGCCTTCGTCGCCGCCCGCGAGGTGCTGATCCCGATCCAGTGCGAGTACTACGCACTCGAAGGTCTCAGTCAGCTGTTGAAGAACATCGACCTGATCGAGCGTCACCTCAATCCCAACCTCGCGGTCTCGACGATCCTGCTGACCATGTTCGACGGCAGGACGAACCTCTCGCATCAGGTCGCCGCGGACGTGCGCGAGCACTTCCCGAAGGAAGTGCTGAGGGCGGTCATCCCGCGGAACGTGCGCATCTCGGAGGCACCGAGCTACGGGCAGAGCGTGATCACCTACGACCCGCAGTCCTCCGGCTCGCTGGCCTACCTGGAGGCCGCTGCGGAGATCGCACGCCGAGGTGCACGGAAGGCCGCTACCACCGAGAACGAAGGGCAGGCACGCTGATGGCGACGAAGCGCACAGGACTGGGCCGTGGAATCGGCTCGCTGATCCCGACCAGCGACGAGACGCGGTCGCGACCCGTCGACGTCTTCTTCCCGGACCAGAACCTCGGCGTGGAGCCGGCCGACGATCTGCTGGATGTCCCCGGTGCGCGGTTGGCACGACTCCCCCTCGAGGACATCGTGCCGAATGCTGCGCAGCCCCGTGCGGTCTTCGACCAGGACGATCTCGCCGAGCTGGTCCACAGTGTCCGCGAGTTCGGGGTGCTGCAGCCGATCGTCGTGCGTCCGGTGTCGGGCCGCGGTGGTGCGAAGTTCGAGCTCGTCATGGGGGAGCGTCGGTTCCGTGCGTCGAAGGCGGCAGGACTGACGACGATCCCGGCCGTCATCAAGGACACCGCAGACGAGAACATGCTCCGTGATGCTCTGCTCGAGAATCTGCACAGGGCGGAGCTGAACCCCCTCGAGGAGGCGTCCGCCTACCAGCAGCTCCTGAGTGACTTCGGAATCACGCAGGAGGCGCTCGCGTCCCGGCTCGGGCGATCCCGTCCGCAGATCTCGAACACGCTCCGGTTGCTCCGCCTGCCTGCGGACGTGCAGGCACGGGTGGCTGCCGGAGTGCTCACCGCGGGACATGCTCGTGCGGTGCTGTCGCTCGAGGATGTCGATCAGATGCGCCGGCTCGCGGACAAGATCGTGAACGAAGACCTGTCGGTCCGCGCCGCTGAGGCTGCGGCGGCGCAGATGAAGAAGCCGCGGACGTCGGTCCGGGAGTTGCCCGAGGAGCGTGGGGGACACGCTGGACACCTCAGCTCGATCGCGGATCACCTCGGGGATCGCCTGAACACTCGCGTGAAGGTGACTCTGGGGGCTCGCAAAGGCCAGATGGTCATCGACTTCGCCACTATTCAGGACTTGAACCGCATTCTGGCCGAGATCGGCGAGCCGTCCGAAGTGTCTCTTGCCCCGTAGCTCTCTGATGTTTCACGTGAAACGCCCCGGTGGTCTCTCCCGCCGGGGCTTTTCTTCGCTCTGAGCAGATTCGCCCGATGCGTCAGAGAGGCTTGCTCACAGAGCCGACGCCTCGTTGAAGGGAGCTCCCGCGTGCGCGGATCCTATAAGGCTTGCGCGCCAAGCTGGTGAGAGACTCCTTCATCTCCGTTTCACGTGAAACGTTCGGACAGATGCAGCGCATCCCGAGATCTGCAATGGATCGGCCTCATGGCGCCTTGACCGATCGGCTCCTCCCTCACGTCGGACGGTGCACAGCGGTCCGCGGTTGCACACAAGCGATCTGAAGAGTGCTTCGTGGTTCCGGACTGGGACGCTCAAGAGCCATCGCCAGACCGATGTTTCACGTGGAACGCTCGAGCGCCGCGGCTATCCCAGTTCGCACACGAAGTATGCCCGGCTGAGGCACCGTTTCACGTGAAACTTCGGCAGCGGGGATCACAGCTCGAAGGGCGTTCAGTCGCGCGAAGTGGTCAGCGCAGCGGCGAGATGTGCAAGCGTCGAGTAGACATCGCCGAGGAATCGGCCCGACGCCTCGATGGCCTGAGGGACGAGGGAGGTCTCGGTCATCCCGGGCAGTACGTTCGCATCGAAGAACCAGGGCGTGCCGTCTTCAGAGATGATGAAGTCGATGCGGGAGAGATGACGCAGGCCGAGGAGCTCGTGGATCTGCACTGCGGCGCGGGAGACCTCGGCGGTCGTTGAGGTGTCGAGCCGAGCGGGCGTGAAGAACCGAGTTTCACCGGCGTTGTACCGGGCGTCGAACGTGTACGAGCCTGCGACGGGCTCGATCTCGACTGGCGGAAGTGCGAGGGGCCCGTCTCCGAGATCGATGACACCGACAGAAACCTCCGTGCCGCGGACGAGCTGCTCGACGAGGACGACATCTCCGTACGTGTACGCCGAAACCATGGCCTGGGGGAGTTCGGAGTCTTCGTCGACGAGGGTGACCCCCTGTGCGGAACCGCCCTGTGCGGGCTTCACCACGAGGGCGCCGGGCAGCATCGCCCGGACCTGCGAGAGGATCGCCGCTGCGCCGAGTTCGCGGAAGGTGTCGCGGGGGAGCGTGAGTGAGTCCGGCGTGGCGAGTCCGGAACGACGCACCAGGGTCTTCGCGGTGGGCTTGGACCAAGCGAGTCGGGCTGAGTCCGCGTCGGACCCGACGTAGGGCAGGCCTGCAGCCTCGAGAAGCCCCAGCAGAGCTCCATCCTCTCCGCTGGCCCCGTGGACGGCCGGCCAGACGAGATCTGGTCGGCGGGAGACGAGGAACGGCAGCAGCTCGGCGTCGGGCTCGCGCGTCACGACACGGTGGCCCATGGCGACGAGCCGATCTCTGACGCGGCGCCCGGAGCGGAGCGAGACGTCCCGCTCGTGGCTGATGCCTCCGCTGACCACGACGATGTCGAGTGCGCGGGACCCGATGGAGAAATCGGTCATGACCAGGCCTTTTTCGGGATCGCGAAGCGGACGGGCATCGTCACGCGACGCTCGGAGGAAGGGTGTGCGCCGGACGGCCGGCGTCGGCGGTCCGCAGAGCTCCCGTGCCGGCGAAGGTCGTGAGGAGGTCGAGTTCGCCGTCGATAACCTTGGCGAGCCGCCTGATCCCCTCGGTGATCCGGTCCGGCGTCGGATAGCAGAAGGAGAGTCGGATGTTGCGGCGTCCGTCTCCGTTCCCGTAGAAAGCGGTACCGGGTGTGTAGGCCACGAGCTCCTTCACGGCCCGGGGCAGCATGGCCTTCGAGTCGAGCCCGTCGGGAAGCGTCACCCAGACGTAGAAGCCGCCGCTCGGATCCGTCCAGGTGAGAGACGGCAGGTGGGTCTCGAGTCCGCGCAGCATCGCTTCCTTGCGCTCCCGGTACACGCCCCGGAAGATGTCGATCTGACCCTTCCAGTCCGCGGAGTCGAGGTACTTCGAGATGACCAGTTGACTGAACGACGAGGGACTGAGTACCGCGGCCTCGTTCGCGAGGATCAGACGCTCGCGGATGGCGTGCGGCGCGAGAGCCCAACCGACCCGGAAGCCGGGGGCGAGGGTCTTCGAGAAGGTACCCAGGTAGACGACGCCGTCCTCTTCGAGCGACCGCATCGCTTTGGGTGGCGCTCCGTCGAAGTACAGGAGGCCGTACGGGTTGTCCTCGAGAACGAGGATCCCCTCGCTCTTGCAGATCTCGAGGATCTCGACGCGCCGCTCCCAGCTGAGGGTGACTCCCGCGGGATTGTGGAAGGTGGGGATCGTGTACAGGAACTTGATCCGCTTGCCGGAGGAACGCACGCGAGCGATGTGCTCCCGCAGGGCCGCGGGGATCAGGCCGTGCTCGTCCATGGCGACGTGCTCGATCTCGGCCTGATAGGACCGGAAGATCACCATGGCGGTCACATAGCTGGGTCCCTCGGACAGGACGACATCGCCGGGATCGAGGAAGATCTTCGAGAAGAGCTCGAGGGCGTGCTGCGATCCGGTGGTGACGACCACGTCGTCCGCGCTGGCCGAGATGCCCTCGAGCGCCATGACCTCGAGGATCTGCTCGCGCAGCTTCGGCACCCCCTGGCCCGATCCGTACTGCAGCGCGACCGGGCCCTGCTCGCGCATGACGGAGTCGATGGCACTGCTGACGAGATCCTGCGGGAGTGCGGCGACGTACGGCATGCCGCCCGCGAGCGAGACGACCTCGGGTCGGGATGCCACAGCGAACAGTGCTCGGACCTCGCTGGCGGCGAGGCCGGCTGTGCGCTCCGCGTAGGAGTCGTACCAGGGGTCGAGAGTGGTTCCGTGGTTGATCACGATCACGTCGCTTCGGTCGTCGGGCGGGGAGTCCGGTGCGGAGGCCGGGGTTGATCCACCCTATCCGGGAGGTCCGACGGCGGGTCGGGTCACGGCGGCTCCACTCCGGTGCGGGTGGACCGTCCGGTGTTTCACGTGAAACGCTCTCGAACGGCACGAAGCCCCCGTCTCCCGGAGGAGACGAGGGCTTCGGCGATCCGATCGGGAATGATCAGAGGAAGGCGGCGAGGTCGGCCTCGAGGGCCGGCTTCGGCTTGGCGCCGATGACGGTCTTGACGACCTCACCCTTCTGGTAGACCTTCATCGCGGGGATCGACGTGATCTGGTACTTGGCCGCGGTCTGCGGGTTCTCGTCGACGTTCAGCTTGACGATCTCGATCTTGTCGCCGTGCTCGGCCGAGATCTGGTCGAGGATCGGCGAGACCATGCGGCAGGGGCCGCACCACTCGGCCCAGAAGTCGACGAGGACGGTCTTCTCGGAGTCGAGGACGTCGGACTGGAACGAGGCGTCGGTGACGCTCTTCGCGGTGGACATAGGGATTCTCCTTCGTGAGCCGGACGAGCCGGTTCCACTCGTGGTGATGGGGTGGGTCAGCGGGTGACGAGTTCGGCTTCGACCGATGCGTCGACCTGGGGGGTGCCCTCGGTGTGGGCGGTGCCGTCGGCGAGCGCGGCGAGGTAGTGCTCCGCGTCGAGGGCGGCGACCGTTCCGGAGGCGGCGGCGGTGACGGCCTGACGGTAGGTCGGGTCGATGACGTCGCCCGCGGCGAAGACGCCGGGAACGGAGGTCTGCGAGGAGCGGCCGACGACCGAGATGGTGCCGTCGGTCGTCAGGTCGAGCTTCCCGTGGACGATGTGGGTCCGCGGGTCGTTGCCGATCGCGATGAAGAGCCCGTCGATGTCGAGTCGCGACTCGGTGCCGTCGACCGTGTTGCGGAGCTTGGCGCCGTTGACGTGGCTCTCACCGGCGATGCCGGTCACCTCGGAGTTCCAGACGAACTCGATCTTCTCGTTGTCGTGGGCGCGCTTCTGCATCACCTTCGACGCGCGGAGGGTGTCCTTGCGGTGGATGACGTACACCTTCTCGGCGAACTTGGTGAGGAAGGTCGCCTCCTCCATCGCCGAGTCGCCGCCGCCGACGACCGCGATCGTCTTCCCCTTGAAGAAGAAGCCGTCGCAGGTGGCGCACCATGAGACACCGTGTCCCGACAGGCGCTCCTCGTCGTGGAGACCCAGCTTGCGGTACGCGGAGCCGGTGGCGACGACGACCGTCTTGGCCTGGATGCTCTCACCCGATCCGAGGTGGACCGTCTTCGTCTCTCCCTCGAGGTCGAGCCCGGCGACGTCGTCGTAGAACGTCGTCGCTCCGAAGCGCTCGGCCTGAGCCTGCATGGCGGCCATGAGCTCGGGTCCGAGGATGCCCTGGGGGAAGCCGGGGAAGTTCTCGACCTCGGTGGTGTTCATGAGGTCGCCGCCGATCTCGACCGAGGAGGCGACCACGATCGGCTTCAGGTCGGCGCGGGCCGCGTAGATGGCGGCGGTCCAGCCGGCGGGGCCGGATCCGATGATGACGATGTCCTGCACGGCAACTCCTGAGGTCTGTGCTGAGCGGGGGCTGATCGGGGGACGGCGCCCGAAGTGCTGCGCCGTCGTCTTGCTGGGTCTTCGTCGTGCACCGCCAGCGCGGTGCACCGTGTTCGTCTCGCCTGCGGAGCCCGGATCCGGTCGCTCGGTCGTTCCCGGCTCCACGGGCTACAACACATCCTAGGCGGGGCTATTCCAGCCCCGGGCGGGCACTCGGCCGCCGATCAGGGTCGAGGGAAACACTTCTTCGCGGATCCACCGATCCGAGCTCTGACCTGGTTTTCCTCTCTCCTCGTCACAGCCGGCCCCTGCCGGCGGCTCGGACGACGCGAGATCCACACGGTGAACCAGGCCGAGGCCGCGAAGAGTGACGTCAGGGCGACGACGTAGAACACCACCGCGATGCCTCCCCCGGGGAGGATCGGCGGATCCGCCAGGCGGGGGTCGAGGAACGGGTACGGGTACCAGACCTGCTCGTGCTTCATCTGGTCGTAGACGAGCGGGGCCCGCAGCACCGTGTAGGCGAACCAGGCGATCGGGACCGCCAGGACACCCGGGATCACTCCCCAGGACAACCGGCGGCGGCCCGGAGCGAACAGCCAGTCGAGCACGAGCGCGAGCGGGGCGACGACGTGCATCACCTCGTTCGTCCACTCCAGCGGTGCGCCGGCACCGGTGACCACCGTGCCGCGCAGGAGCAGGTTGTAGACCACTCCGATGACCACCATGCAGGCGACCACGCCCGCCCGCAGCCACGAGAACCAGCGCGGGTCCGGGAGCCGATCCCGCGCGAGGAGGACCGCTCCGATCAGGAGCACGACGGCCGCCGCCAGACAGGTCTCGACCGTGATGTAGCTGAAGAAGTTCACGACGAGGGTCGCGCGGTCGCGGAACCGGGCCTCGACCCAGAAGGAGTAGGAGTCGAGGAAGCTCACGACGGTCGCCGCGAGGATCGCGACGGCGACGAGCAGTCGGACGAGGACGAAGGTGGAGCGCATCGCGCCTTCCGGATCGGCGGGTGAGGAGGAGCGGCTCTGCCGGACGCCTCCACCCTTGCACGTGGCGCGCCGCCGTGCACCTGCTCGGCGGCGGCCCCGCGACCCCCTCTCCGCTGCGGCTAGCGGCCCAGGCGGCGGAGGACGGGAGCGGCCATCAGGCGCAGCTCCGGGTTGCGGACGACCCAGAGGATGCCGAAGTAGACGACCGCCATCGCGACGCCGGTGAGGATCATCGACAGGAGCGCCTCCAGCACACCGCTCGTCGGGTAGCCGTCGTTCTGCGCGAGGACGAACATGACGAGCACTCCCGCACCGATCGCAGGGAGCGTCGCGAGGGTGAACTGCGCGAAGCGGAAGACGATCCGGGTGCCGCCCCAGCCGCCGAGCTTGCGGCGGAGGAGGACGCAGGCGAGCAGCGACTGCACGGCGACTCCGACCGAGATCGAGGACGCGACGAAGATCGTCGTGAACTCCGGCGGGAGCCCGAAGGCGAGGAGGCAGCCGATGGTGATCACCACCGCCTGCACGAGCGTGTAGAAGAACGGCGTCCGACCGTCGTTGAGGGCGTAGAACGCGCGCTGGACGATCGCGAGCGTGGAGAAAAGGGGAGGACGACCACGTGGGCGGTGATGATCTGGGCCATCTGGAAGGTGTCGCCGGGATCCGAGGAGAACATCCTGGCGAACGAGGTGGCGCAGACCACGAGGGCGGCGGCGCAGAAGAAGAGGAGGAGGCCGACCACGCGGATCGACGTCGAGACGTCGCGGCGGAAGTCGGTCATCTCGCCGCGCGAGGCGTGCCCGCTCATCTTGGTGAAGTACGCCGTCGCGATCGACACGGCGACGATGGAGTGCGGCAGCATGAAGACCAGCCAGGCCTTCTGCAGGGCGGTGGCGGAGGCGTTCTCACCGGAGGCGCCGCTGACCACGTTGTTCTCGAGGAATCCGACGGCGACGGTCAGCAGGAGGGTCGCGAAGGTCCAGCCGGCGATGCGGCCCGCGCGGCTGAGCCCGACGCCGCGGAAGTGGAAGTCGGGGCGGTAGCGCAGCCCCACCCGCTTCCAGAAGAAGACCAGCAGGATCGCCTGCAGTGCGACTCCGAGGGTCGCGGAGCCGGCGAGGAGCGTGATCATCGCCGGAGTCCAGTCGGTGGCGAGGAGATCGCCCTCGGTGTCCGATCCGAACAGCTGCTGGAAGGCGATCAGGCCGGCGATGGTCACGACGTTGTTGACGACCGGGGTCCAGGTGAACGGACCGAAGGACCCGCGGGCGTTCAGGACCTCGCCGAGGATCGTGTAGAGCCCGTAGAAGAAGACCTGCGGGAGGCACCAGTAGGCGAACGTGACCGCGAGCCGGGTCTGCTCCGGTCCGAACTGCCCCGCGGCGAGCTGGACGAGCAGCGGAGCCGCGAGCGTGGCGACGGCGGCCGCGGCGACGAGCACGAGAAGAGCGAGCGTCAGGAGCTTGTCGATGTACTTGCGCCCGCCGTCGGCCTGCAGGCCCGCCCGCACGATCTGCGGCACCAGGACGGCGTTCAGAGCACCGCCCGCGAGGATCGCGTAGATCGTGTTGGGCAGCCCGTTGGCGACGGTGAACGCATCCGACCCCTGACCCGTGAGTCCGATGGTCTGGGTGAAGACCAGCGACATGACGAAGCCGAGGATGCGCGAGACCATCGTGCCGGAGGCGAGGACGGCGCTCGCGCGTCCGAGGGAGAAGCTAGCCACGCGGGTCCGTTCGTTCGTCGAGGCCGGGTTGGACGGCGAGGGGGGCGTTGGGGTCCTCGTCGTCCTCCTCCGGAGCTGCGCCGCCACGGCGGCGGCGGCGGATGTTGCGGAGGATGCCGGCGCCGAAGACCACGACGAGGACGAGACCCAGGACGAGGGTCCCGACGGTCTCCCAGTCGGCCCTCACGCTCGTCCCGACGCTCGCCGGGGCGCCGATCGGCGTGCCGTCGAGGGCGGTGAGCTGCATCCGGAGCGTCGTCTCGCCACTGCCGACCCGGGCCTTCACGGGGATGAGCACCCGGCCCTGGGAGCGGCCGTCGATGGCGGTGGGCTCGACCGAGCTCTCGTCGATGTCGAGCACGGCGTTCGACGTGGAGGCGCTGATCTCGACCGAGACGGGCCACGGCAGGTCGTTGCGGACGTACACGGGGATGCTCGAGTCGCGGGAGACCTGGAGGAGGGTGCTGGTCGCCTCGATCGAGACCGAGCCGAGCGTCGTGTCGGCCATGTCGACGCTCCCGGTGACGGCCTCGTCCCAGCCTGCCTCGTCCTCGCGCCAGACGACGGCGAGGAGGGCGAGCAGGTCGTTGCGGCGCTTCCCGCTCAACAGCTGCGGGTCGGTGAGCACCGCCGAGAAGGCCTCGACGCGGGAGGCGGCGGTGAGGAGGTCGGAGACCCGCTCGAGACGCTCCTCGGACTCCGGTGCGTCGACGAGGACCACGTCGTCGGTCGCGGGGACGGCGAGGGCGGCGCCGAGCGAGGTGCCCTCGGCCCAGGGCAGCCGGTCGAGAGCGTCGAGCGTCTGCGCGAGCCGGACGCCGTCGACCGCCGCCCCGCGCTCGAGCGCGAGGACGACGCGGGGAACCTCCCCTTCGCGCTGGACCTGGGCGAGATCGACGGTGAGCGCTGTCATGTGCGCGCGCCACTCCGCGTCGGTCGTCGCCGTCGCCGCCCCGTCGAGGGCGGTCGAGAGGGCGCTGTCCGTGATGACGACGTCGTGCCCGTCGATGACCGCGCGCGTGGCGGTCCCCGTCGCGGACGGGAGCTCGAGATTCGCGGAGGCGACGGCGGTGCGGTTCATGCCGCTCGTGGCATAGACGGCGAGGTCCTCGGCGCGGACGGTCAGATCGTCGGGCCAGGCGAGGCTGCCGACGGTGGGCGACCAGCGGAAGTCCAGGAGCGACTCCGCCGTGGGACGCGGCTCGAGCTCCTCGCCGGCGGGCGCCTCGGTCGGCGTCGGCTCGGGAGTGGCTCCCGGAGCCGGTGTGGTCGCGGGCTCGGCGAAGAGGGCGGCGTCGATGCCGTACTCGAACGAGGTGGGGGGTGAGGAGCGTCGACAGGCCCGACTGGGCCTGGGCCGCGACGTCCGCATCGGCGTAAGCCAGGGGGAACACCTCGTTGGGCGCGGCCTCCAGGCGGTCGAGCCACGAGACGGCCGACTCGGGTGCCGATTCGCCCAGGATCCGGATCGACGCGAGGATCCGCGGGTCGACCCCGATCGCGACTCCGCGGCCGATGACGGAGTCGAGCTGGCGCGAGAGGGTGCCGGTGGACTGCGTGTAGTCCTGGAGCGCGTCGGCGGGGATGAGGCCGTCGCTGCTGCCGGGCACGGTGAGGGGGACGAGGACGTCGACGCCGGTCTCCTCTCCGGACGGCACGCCGTCGGTCAGCTCGACCGCCGTGCGCGCCGTGGCGACGGTGCCGCCCGGACCGGTCACGGTGACGGCGACGGCGTGGGTGCCGCGGGCGCTCGGATCGGAGGAGAAGGGGATGCCTGCCGCGGGCACCGTCAGCGGCACCTGCGCGGAGCTCGACGGCAGCAGGCGGACGTCGGCGCCGTCGCCGACGGGCGAGCCCGCGTCGTCGTCCTCTCCCCCGAGCCAGTCCGCGAGCTCGGCTCGCGAGTCGAGGGTGTCGGAGTCGATCGTCACCTCGATGCGGGCGCCGTCGATCGTCTCGGTCGTGCCGTTGCGCACCGAGACCGACATCTGCAGGTCCTGGCCCGGGAAGAGGACGCCGTCGTCCGCGGCGCCGACGGTGGCGGTCACGATCCCCTCGGCCGGCTCCTCGGCCAGGGGCGAGGCTGTGGTGCCGGGCGTCGGCGTGGTCGCGAGAGCCGGCGGCGCGACCCCCACGAGCGCGACGGCGAGAGCCGCCGCGCCGACGGCGCGGAGCAGCTGCGGGACCGCGAGGCGGTCGGAGAGAGTGGGGCCGCGCCGATGCATCGAACTCACTCGGCCTCCATGCGGCTGATTCTACGTGCAGGCCCGCGGCGGACGACGGCGGGCGTGGCGGGACCGGTAACCGGCTAAACAGGTTAGGGCCTCTCCCGGCCCCCTTCTCCAGCCGTGCGCCGCGACTACACTCGTGCGAATGCACAGCGTCCAGGCCGCCCTCGAGACCCTCCGTGCTCTGGCGGCGACGCCGACCGTGGCGCGACTGGCGGAGGCGTTCGCCGCCCAGGGGCACGAGCTCGCCCTGGTGGGCGGTCCCGTCCGCGACGCGTTCCTGGGGCACGGAGTGCACGACCTCGACTTCACCACCTCGGCGCGCCCGGACGACATCGAGCGCGTCGTCGCTCCCATCGCCGAGGCGCACTGGGACATCGGCCGAGCGTTCGGCACCATCGGCGCTCGGATCGCGGGCGAGACGGTCGAGATCACGACCTACCGCAGCGACAGCTACGACGGAGTCAGCCGCAAGCCCGAGGTCGAGTTCGGCGACACCCTCGAGGGCGACCTGGTGCGGCGGGACTTCACGGTGAACGCGATGGCGCTCCGGATCCCGGAGGTCGTCCTCGTCGATCCCTCAGGGGGTGTGGAGGACCTGCTGGCCGGCCGCCTGCGCACGCCCGCCGACGCCGACGTGTCCTTCGGCGACGATCCGCTCCGCATGCTGCGGGGCGCCCGCTTCACGTCGCAGCTGGGGTTCCGCACCACCGAGGAGGTCGAGTGGGCGATGGCCGAGCTCGCACCGCGCATCCGGGACGTCTCGGCCGAGCGGGTGCAGGAGGAGCTGCGCAAGCTGCTGTCCACCGCGTCCCCGCGCGCGGGCCTGGAGCTCCTCGTCGACACCGGTCTAGCCGGTTACTTCCTCCCGGAGCTGCCCGCCCTGCGCCTGGAGCAGGACGAGCACCACCACCACAAGGACGTCTACGTGCACAGCCTGACCGTGCTGGAGCAGGCGATCTCGCTCGAGGAGTCGCGGAACCCCGGAGCGGCCCCGGACGTCGTGCTGCGCCTCGCCGCGCTGCTGCACGACATCGGCAAGCCCGCGACGCGCCGCCTCGAGGCCGGCGGCGCCGTGAGCTTCCACCACCACGACCTCGTCGGGTCCAAGCTGGCGATCAAGCGGATGCGCGCGCTCAAGTTCGACAAGCAGTCGACGACCGAGGTGGCCCGGCTGATCGAGCTGCACCTGCGGTTCTTCGGCTACACCGACGGCGCCTGGACCGACTCCGCCGTGCGCCGCTACGTGACGGACGCCGGGCCCCTGCTCGAGCGGCTGCACATCCTCACGCGGGCCGACGTGACCACGCGCAACAAGCGCAAGGCCGACCGGCTGGCGCACGCGTACGACGACCTCGAGACGCGCATCGCCGAGCTCGCCGAGAAGGAGGAGCTCGCGTCCAAGCGGCCCGACCTCGACGGCACCGCGATCATGCGGATCCTCGACCTGCCGCCGGGGCCGGAGGTCGGTGCGGCGTACCGCTTCCTGCTCGAGCTGCGGCTCGAGGAGGGACCGCTGGGCGAGGAGCTCGCGACGCAGCGGCTGAAGGAGTGGTGGGCGGCGCGCTGAGCCGCATCGCCGATCCGCATCGCTGATCCGCCGGCCCGGGGTACCCGGTCGGGCCGCCGGATCGGGCGCAGATCTCCCGACCGCGGGAACGGCCGCGGTGGTAAGGTGTCCAGGTTGTCCACGACCAGACGCACTCGCGTCCGCGGGAGGTGGGCAGATGCTACATACCCTCCTGTCACGGAAATACCGTGGCCGTTCAGTCCGAAGGAGGTGGGTTAGTGACGCATCAGTACGAAATCATGGTCATCCTGGACCCCGAGATCGATGAGCGCACCGTCGCTCCGAGTCTCGACAAGTTCCTCAACGTCATCCGCACCGATGGTGGATCCATCGACAAGGTGGACGTCTGGGGCCGTCGTCGTCTGGCGTACGAGATCAACAAGAAGTCCGAGGGCATCTACGCCGTCGTCGACTTCACGTCGACCTCTGCCGCTGCGAACGAGCTCGACCGTCAGCTGAAGCTGTCCGAGGCCGTCATGCGCACCAAGGTGCTGCGGGCCGAAGAGGGCATTGCCCAGGTCGCCGCCGCTGCGAAGCTCGCCGACGAGAAGGCCGCCCGCAAGGCTGCCAAGGCCTCGGCCGCTCCCAAGGCGTAGCGCTCATGGCCGGCGAGACGATCATCACCGTGGTGGGGAACCTCACCTCCGACCCCGAGCTGCGCTACACGCAGAACGGGCTCGCGGTCGCGAACTTCACCATCGCCTCCACTCCGCGCACCTTCGACCGTCAGGCGAACGACTGGAAGGACGGCGAAGCGCTGTTCCTCCGGGCCTCCGTCTGGCGCGAGTTCGCCGAGCACGTCGCGGGATCGCTGACCAAGGGGAGCCGCGTCATCGCGACCGGCCGCCTGAAGCAGCGCTCGTACGAGACGAAGGAAGGCGAGAAGCGCACCAGCATCGAGCTCGAGATCGACGAGATCGGTCCCTCGCTCCGCTACGCGACCGCACAGGTCACGCGTGCCTCCGGTGGAGGCGCGGGCGGCGGACGCGGACAGGTCGGCGGAGGTCAGGGCGCGAGCCAGGGCGGACAGGGCGGCTTCGGCGGCAACCAGGGGGGCTCCGGCGGCAACGCGGGAGGCAACCGCGGTGGCCAGGCCGAGGAGCCGTGGGCGCCGAGCGCGCCGGCCGGTGGCGACGTCTGGAGCACGCCGGGCAGCTACAACGACGAGACTCCGTTCTGAGCCTCGGGCTCGGACGCGACCTCACCTGAATCACGCTCTCTCCGCACGCCGCACGAGCGGCCGCGGAGGGGGGCGAACCAGAATCTAAGGAAACCACTATGGCTGGAAAGAGCAGCGGCGACCGCCGCAAGCCGATCCGCGGCAAGGGCGCGAAGAACGCGGCCCCCGCGAAGTCGGTCCGCGTGGGTGTCATCGACTACAAGGATGTCGCGACCCTCCGCAAGTTCATCTCGGAGCGCGGGAAGATCCGCGCCCGTCGTATCACCGGCGTCTCCGTCCAGGAGCAGCGCCTCATCGCCCGTGCCGTCAAGAACGCCCGCGAGATGGCGCTCCTGCCCTACGCCGGCAGCGGAAGGTAGGTAACGGTATGTCCAAGGTCATCCTGACCCACGAGGTCGACGGTCTCGGCTCCGCCGGTGACGTCGTCGACGTCAAGAACGGCTACGCCCGCAACTTCCTCATCCCGCAGGGCTTCGGCGTCGCGTGGACCCGTGGAGGCGAGAAGCAGGTCGAGCAGATCAAGTCGGCCCGCGCCGCGCGCGAGCACAAGACGATCGAAGAGGCGCAGCACACCAAGCAGGTCCTCGAGGCCAACCGGGTGAAGCTCACCGTCAAGGCGGGCCGCGACGGCCGCCTGTTCGGCTCGGTCAAGACGAGCGACATCGCCACCGCTGTGGCGGCCGCCGGCTTCGGCGACCTCGACAAGCGCAAGATCGTCATCGCGAACGCGATCAAGACGGTCGGCGAGCACGAGGCCGTGGTGCGTCTGCGCGACGACATCCAGGCCACCGTGAAGCTCCAGGTGGTCGCGGCCAAGTAAGGCCGCGAGACACGCCTCGAAGGGCGGTGCGGCGGGATCTCCGGGTCCTGCTGCACCGCCCTTCGTCGTCCCGTTCTCCACAGCTCCATCCACATACACCCAATCGCGGGGACAACCTTCAACGTGGTCTGGAGACTCTTTTCCACACACACCTGTGGAATGAGGTAAAGCCCAGGTCAAAGGGTAGAAAAAAGATCACCAGGGCTCACGATTCCACAGGATTCTCCACATGTTCCCCACACGTGGTCCGGCGTTTCACCACAGTTGTCCACAGTTTCCTCCACAGGGCGGTTTGACCGTGGCGGCGAGCGGTACGTAGTGTGGCGCAGCGCCCCGCGAGGGGAGCGGGTCGAGGCGTCCGGACGACCGGCGCCGACGCTGTCGGAGGTCGCTGGTAGACCGGATCCGACGCACGTGATCACGGCTCGGCCGGCGGTCCTACCGTTCCCGCGAGGCACCCCACGACAGGAGGCGAAGGCATGACGATCGCGCACCTGGCGGTTCCCGGTTCGGACGGACGGAGCGAGGCTCGAGGCGAGGGCCGGGGCGACTCCCCGCGCCACGAGCGCACCCCTCCGCACGACCTGCTCGCCGAGCAGTCGGCACTCGGAGGCATGCTGCTCTCGAAGGACGCGGTCGCCGACGTCGTCGAGAGCGTCAAGGCAACCGACTTCTACATCCCCAAGCACGAGATCGTCTTCGACGCGATCCTGCAGCTCTACTCGCACGGAGAGCCGACCGACGTCATCGCGGTCACCGACGAGCTCACCAAGCAGGGCGAGCTGCAGCGCGCGGGCGGCGCCGACTACCTGCACTCGCTCACCGCGATGGTGCCGACGGCCGCGAACGCCGGCTACTACGCCTCGATCGTCGCCGAACGCGCACTGCTGCGGCGCCTCGTCGAGGCCGGCACCCGCATCGTGCAGATGGGCTACCAGGGCGAGGGCGAGGTCCTCGATCTCGTCAACACCGCGCAGGCCGAGATCTACAACGTCACCGGGTCCGAGGCGGCTGAGGACTACGTTCCGCTGACCGACGCGGTCACCGTCGCCATCGACGAGATCGAGGCGGCCGCGCACAAGGACGGCGCCTTCACCGGCGTGCCGACCGGCTTCGCCGACCTCGATGACCTCACCAACGGATTCCACCCGGGCCAGATGATCATCGTCGCCGCGCGACCCGCGCTCGGAAAGTCGACGCTCGCCCTCGACTTCGCCCGCGCCGCCGCGATCAAGCACCAGATGCCGACGATCTTCTTCTCTCTCGAGATGGGGCGCAGCGAGATCGCGATGCGTCTGCTCTCGGCCGAGGCCTCCGTGCCGCTGCAGCACATGCGCAAGGGCACCGTCGACCAGCGCGACTGGACGACCATCGCATCCACCCGCGGCCGCATCAACGACGCTCCGCTCTACATCGACGATTCGCCCAACCTCACGCTCGTCGAGATCCGCGCGAAGTGCCGCCGGCTCAAGCAGCGCATCGGACTCAAGATGGTCGTCATCGACTACCTGCAGCTGATGACCTCGGGCAAGAAGGTCGAGAGCCGCCAGCAGGAGGTCTCGGAGTTCTCCCGTGCGCTCAAGCTCCTCGCGAAGGAGCTCCAGGTGCCGGTCATCGCGCTGTCGCAGCTGAACCGTGGTCCGGAGCAGCGTGCCGACAAGCTCCCCGCGATCTCCGACCTCCGCGAGTCCGGCTCGATCGAGCAGGACGCCGACATGGTGATCCTCCTGCACCGCGAGAGCGCGTACGAGAAGGACAACCCGCGCGCCGGCGAGGCCGACCTGATCGTGGCGAAGCACCGCAACGGCCCGACCCGCACGGTCACCGTGGGCTTCCACGGCCACTTCTCGCGCTTCGCCGACATCCCGGCGGTGTAGCGCCTGTGCCCGCACCCATCGACGACGTCCCCCTCGACGGGGAGGCCATCCGCCTGGGGCAGTTCCTGAAGTTCGCCGGGATCCTCGACTCGGGTGGCGAGGTGAAGGAGGCCGTTGCGGACGGACTCGTGAGCGTGAACGGCGAGGTCGACCGGCGTCGCGGGCGCCAGCTGGCGGTCGGCGACGTGGTCGGGTTCGGCGGGCGGCGATACCGCGTCACGGCGTGACAGCGAGCCTCCAGCACTGATCGTCCACCGGGCGGCGATGCAGGGGCGATCCCGTCCTGCTGAGGGCGGCGCGGTGCGCAGCCGTGGATGCTGTCAAGCAGAACCTCCGCGGGGGCGCGGGTGCCAGGCTCGGAGTACTTCGGCACCCGGGTGCTCCGCGTGATCCGCGCGGACCCGGACGTCGCCTCGCGGACGACAGGGGATCTTGCATGCAGGTAGGCATTCATTTCATGGACTTCACGCTGCCGGGAGGCAGCACGGGGATCGCTCCGATCCTGGGCGCCACGGCGCGGACGGCCGAGGACGTGGGCTGCGAGTGGTTCACGCTGATGGACCACTACTTCCAGATGGAGCAGTTCGCGACCAGCGAGGATCCGATGCTCGAGGGGTACACCTCGCTCGGGTTCCTCGCGGGGCGGACGGAGCGGCTCCGCCTGGGACTGCTCGTGACCGGAGTGACCTATCGGCACCCGGGGCTGCTCGCCAAGATCGTGACGACGCTCGACGTGCTGTCGGGCGGGCGGGCGATGCTCGGCATCGGCGCCGCCTGGTACGAGCGAGAGCACCTCGGGCTCGGCGTGCCGTACCCGCCGCTGAAGGAGCGGTTCGAGCGCCTCGAGGAGACGCTGCGGATCTGCCGGCAGATGTGGAGCGAGGACGACGGGCCGTTCGAGGGCGAGCACTACCGGCTGGCCGAGACGCTGAACCACCCGGAGCCGATCCAGAAGCCGGGTCCGCCGATCCTGATCGGCGGCGGGGGCGAGAAGAAGACGCTGCGGCTCGTGGCGCAGTACGGCGACGCGTGCAACCTGTTCGCGACGGGCGCCGAGGCGGTCGCGCACAAGCTGGACGTGCTGCGGCGCCACTGCGACGAGCTCGGGCGCGACTACGACGCGATCACGAAGACGATCATCGGCGGCGGGGATCCGATCGGCGACCCGGACGGCTTCGTGCGGGCGATGGAGGAGTACGCGGCGATCGGGATCACGCTGGTGGAGCTGGCGCCGCAGGGGCCGGACCCGGAGGGGTACGTGGCGCGGTTGGGCGAGAGCGTGATCGGGCGGCTGGGGGAGCTGGGCTAGCGTCCCGTCGTCTGCTGCCACCGGCGGCTCCCTTGCTGATCGAGTAGGCCGCGCGCGGCCGTATCGAGATCCGCGTTCCCGGGGTCTCGATACGCGCCTGCGGCGCTGCTCGACCAGCAGAAGACGCGCCTGCGGCGCTGCTCGACCAGCAGAAGACGCGCCTGCGGGGCTGGTCGCCCGGCAGAAGACGCGCCTGCGGGGCTGGTCGCCCGGCAGAAGACGCGCCTGCGGGGCTGCTCGATCGGCAGGAAGGGCGGCGCTACTCGACCAGCGGGGGGGCGGGACTACTCGACCGGCGCAGGCGCGGTCGGGCAACCGCAGGTCTCGCCGAGGACCAGGGTCGTCTGCAGGCGGACGTGGCGGACGGGAGCGTCGCTGTAGGTGTCGCCCAGGAGTTCGAACGCGATGCGCGCCATCTCGGGAACGGGCACGGCCACGGTGGTGACGCGCACCCCTCCGAGCAGCGCCTCCCGGATGCCGTCGAAGCCGACCACCGCGAGCTCGGACGGGACGTGGATCCCCTCCTGCGACGCGGCGCGGAGGAGGGCGAGTGCGTGCTCGTCGGTCGTCGCGAAGATGGCGCGGGGCCGCTCCTCGCGCAGCACGGAGCGGAGCGCCTGCTCGGAGGAGACGCGGTCCATCGGGACGCGGTGCAGGCGACCGCCGACTCCTGCCTCCGCGACCGCTCCGGCCCACGAGCGCGCGCGCAGGCCCGACGGACCGAAGTCGTCGGGTCCGGTGACGCAGTGCACGTCGTCGTAGCCGTGGGCGAGGAGGTGCTCGACGGCCGAGCGGGTGCCCTGCTCGTCGTCGAACACGACGCTCGGCTCGTCGCCCGTGGGCGGCGAGGAGTGCAGGAAGACGCGCGGGGCGGTGTCGGCGGCGCTCGCCGGATCGATCGTGACGAGCAGGACGCCCGCGGTGCGCAGGTCGGCGAAGGTGCGCTCGTAGCCGCGCTCGACCTCGGGCTCGTACTCGGTGTTGCCGAGCAGCGTCAGCAGCGAGCGTCGGCGGGCCTCGTGCTCGATGTGCCGCACCAGCTCGCCGAAGAAGGCGTTGGAGGAATCGGGGACGAGCAGGCCGACCAGACTCGAGCGGCCGATGCTGAGCGCCTCCGCCAGGGAGTTGCGGCGGTAGCCGAGCTCGGCGATGGCCTCCTCCACGCGCTGGCGGAGCTCCGCCGACACCGGGCGCGGTCCGTCGTTCACGACGTAGCTGACGACCGTGCTCGACGTCCCGGCCGCGCGCGCCACGTCGGCGAGCGTCGGTCGCCGGGGCCGGGGGGACATCCGGTCAGCCTAGGACACCCGAGCACCCCGACCGGGCCTGCGAAACCGCGCGCGACATCGGCTCCCACCGGTGCTCGCGCACGATGCCGGCCGAGGAGGAGTCGGGGCGGAGCACCTGCTGCGGGTCGTGCGGCGGGACCGTCGCCGGGCGCCGCCTCCGTACACTCGCAGGGTGAGCACCGACCCGCGCGACGCTCGCCGAGGCCGCGCCACGATCGCCGACGTCGCACTGGCGGCGGGGGTGAGCATCCGCACCGCGTCCCGCGCGCTCGGTGGCTCGGCGAAGGTGGCGGAGGCGACCCGCACCCGGGTGGAGCAGGCGGCGGCGGCACTGCGGTTCCGTCCGAACGCGCTGGCCCGCGAGCTGCGGACCGGAGGGGTGAGCTCGACGATCGGGCTCCTCGTGGGCGAGATCACGAACCCGTTCTCGGGCGCGCTCGCGGCAGGCGCGATCGACGCCGCGTCCGCTCGCGGGCTGACGGTGCTCGTCGCCGCGTCGGGGGACGTGGCGGAGGGGGAGCGGCCCGCGGTCGCCGGCATGCTCGAGCGGAGGGTGCGCGCGCTGCTGCTCGTGCCGAGCGCCCACGATCACGGCTACCTCGACGGCGAGCGGCGCCTCGGCACCCCGGTGGTCGCGCTCGACCGTCCCCTCGTCGGCGCCGAGTCCGACAGCGTGCTGCTGGACGACCGGGGCGGGGCGCGCGCCGCGGTCACCGCCCTGCTCGCCGCCGGTCGTCGACGGATCGCGTTCGTCGGCAGTCCGCGCACGCTCTACACGCACGGGCAGCGGCTCGCGGGGTTCGAGGACGCGCTGGAGGGTTCCGGTCCGGTGCGGGAGGACGGCGTCAGCGCCGAGGGGGCGGAGGCGGCCGCGCGCGACCTCCTCGCCGGTGCGACGCCTCCGGACGCCGTCTTCGCGGGCAACAACCGCGCGACGCTCGGCGTGCACCGCGCCCTCGCGGGGCGCGACGTGGCGCTGATCGGCTTCGACGATTCGGAGGTCGCCCAGGAGCTGGGCATCAGCGTGGTCGCGCACGACCCGCGGCGGATGGGGGCGGAGGCGGTCGGACTCGCACTCGCCCGGCTCGCGGATCTGGACGGAGAGCCGCGGCGGCTCGTCCTGCCGACCTCGCTGGTGCTGCGCGGGCGGTTGGCCGGCTGACTGCGGATCCCAGCGCCCCGCCGTTCGCAATGTTTCACGTCGCCGTAATAAACGAGCGCGGCCGCGAAACACAGCGCGACTATGGTCACACGCTAACCGCTTAGAGCCTTGTGCGCCCGCGGAGCGCCAGCAGCACCCGACCCCCTGGAGCGCCGATGTCCGCCACCCTCACCCCGCTGCGCCGAGAGCGCGCGCGGGCGCTCCTGGACGAGCGGCTCGCCCGGCTCGAGCCGCAGCCGGTCGAGGCCTCCGACTCCCGCGTCGTGACGGCGATCGCCCGGGCCGCGTGGGCGCAGGCCGTGCTGCGGGCCGCGGCGTCGGCGAGCAATCTCTCCCTCGCGCACACCCGCATCGCCGTCCTCGGCGCCGGTCCGCTCGCCCGAGAGCTGGCGACCCGCACGGCGGCGATGGGCGCCCGTGTCCTCGTCGTCGGGGACGACCCGGTGGCCCTCGTCGAGCTCGCGCAGCTCGGCCTGGCCGTCTCGGTCACGGACGGCGCCCGCCTCGACGACGTCGTGCTCGCCTTCGCGACGGGGGAGCTCGACCGCCCGGTCGACGCCGCCGCACTCGGCCGCGGAGGCCCCGTGCTGGTCGTCGACGCGGCGGAGGACGCGCCCGCGGTCTCCGCCCAGACCGACTCCTCCTCCGGCCGGCCGGGCATCGCGAGGATCCTCGGCGCCGACCGCGAGGCCTTCGTGCTCATCGCGCGCGAGGCGGCCGACGGCTCGACCCGGCGGACCCGTGAGCAGCTCTCCTCCGCCTTCTCGGCGGCGCTCGCCGAAGCGCGCGCGGCCGACCCGGGAGCCGACGGTGCCGAGCTCGCGGCCCGCGCCGACCGGGCCCTCGCCCTCGAGGTGCTCGCGTGAGCGGCCGCATCCGCGACGCCTCGCTCTGGCGGCAGGGCCAGGACAAGATCGACTGGGCATCCCGCTTCATGCCCGTGACCGGCAGCGTCGTCGGGCAGCTGCGCGAGAGCGGATCGATCGCGGGGCTGCGCATCGGGCTCGTCCTGGTGCTCGAGCCCAAGACCGCGACCCTCGCCCTCGAGCTCGCGGCGGCCGGTGCCGAGGTCAGCGTGATGTGCGGCGCCTCCAACACCCACGACGACACCGCGGCCGCCCTCGAGCACGCGGGAGTGAGCGTGTTCGCCCGCTCGGACGCGACCGCCGCCGAGGACCACGCCTTCGCGCTCGACCTCCTCGACCGCCGGCTCGACATCCTGGTCGACGACGGCTCCTCCGTGACCCGCCTCGCGCACACCGAGCGCCCCGCCGTCTTCGAGACCCTGCGCGGCGCCACGGAGGAGACCACCAGCGGACTCCGCCCGCTGCGGGTCATGGAGCGCGAGGGCGCCCTGCGCATCCCGGTCCTCGCCGTGAACGACGCGCGCTGCAAGACGCTCTTCGACAACCGGCACGGCACCGGGCAGTCGACGCTGCTCACGATGCTCGACCTGCTCGCCGCTCCGCTGGACCGCGCGCACGTCGTCGTGGCCGGCTTCGGCCACGTGGGCCGCGGAGTGGCGCAGCACGCCCGCGCACTCGGCGCGCGGGTGACGGTGTCGGAGGTCGATCCGGTGCGCGCGCTGGAGGCGGCCTTCGCGGGCTACGACGTCGCTCCGCTGGAGGACGCCGCACGGACGGCCGACCTCCTCGTGTCGGCCACCGGCATCGCGCACACGATCGACGTCGAGCACCTGCTCGTCCTGCCCGAGGGAGCAGCGGTCGCGGTGTCGGGCGGAGTGGCGCAGGAGATCGCGATCGACGCGGCCGTCGCCGCGGGCGCGGTCCGCGAGAGCATCGGCCACGCACTCGAGCGCTTCGTGCTGCCGACCGGGCGCTCGATCGTGGTGCTCGACGACGGCGGCTGCATCAACTGCACGGCGGGAGAAGGCAACCCGATCGAGATCATGGACCTCTCCTTCGGTGTGCAGGCGGCGGCGATCGACGTGCTGGCACGGGAGGCGGGGACTCTCGCTCCGGCGGTCCACCTGCTCCCACCCGAGGTCGACGACCGGGTGGCGCGCGCCAAGCTGGCCTCCCTCGGCGTCGCGATCGACAGCGCCAGCCGCGCCCAGCAGGACTTCCTCGGCAGCTGGACCCCGACGGGTCGCCGTGCCGCTCCCCAGCGCGACGGAGCGCGCTCGTGAGCGAGCTGCTCCGCCTCGAGGGCGTCGGAGTCACCTACCGCAGCGCCACCGTGCCCGCTCTCGTCGATGCGTCCTTCTCGGTCTCGAGCGGTGAGGTCGTGCTGATCGCCGGCCCGTCGGGCTGCGGCAAGAGCACTCTGCTGCGCGTGCTCAACGGCCTCGTGCCGCGCTCGTACCGGGCCGAGGTGACGGGCCGGATCGAGGTCGAGGGCCGCGACGCCGCTCCGCTCGCCCTCCGCGACATCTCCGAGGTCGTCGGCACGCTGCTCCAGGACCCGGCGAAGCAGGTCGTGGGCCACAGCGTGCTCGCCGAGATCGCGTTCGGACTCGAGAACCGGGGCACGCCGCCGAGCGAGATCCGCGAGCGCGCCCACCGGGTCGCCGAGCGGCTCGGGCTCTCCGCGCTGCTCTCGACCCCGCCGCACGAGCTCTCGGGCGGTCAGCTGCAGCTCGTCGCCTTCGCCGGGATCCTCGTGCTCGATCCGAAGGTCATCGTGATCGACGAGCCGCTCGCCAATCTCGATCCCGATGCGGCCGACGTGCTGCTCGCCGCCGTCCGCGCCTACGTCGACGGCGGCGGGGCGGCGGTGATCGTCGAGCACCGCGTCGACGAGGTGCTCGCCCTCGCACCCGACCGCGTGGTCTACCTCGAGGAGGGCGGTGTCGTCTACTCGGGCGGCGTCGACGGCTTCCTCGAGGTCGCGTCACCGGAGTCGGTGAAGCTGCCGTTCTCGGCGCTGCTCGCGAGCGCGTCGGGCGAGGAGGAGGCGCTGCCGGAGTCGGCGCCGATCGCTCCGGGAGCCGCGGCCCGCCTGCACTTCGAGGGGGCGGAGCTCGGCTACGGAGCGCGCACGATCGTCTCGGCCGTCGAACGCCGCTTCGAGGCGGGGGAGCGCGTCGCGATCCTCGGCCGCAACGGTGCGGGCAAGTCGACCCTCATGCGCGCCGCCGTCGGGCTCGTCGCTCCGACGCGCGGACGGGTGCTGCTCGACGCGAGGCCGGTGCACGAGCTCAGCGCCGCCGAGCTCGTCTCGACCTGCGGCTACCTCTTCCAGAACCCAGGGCAGGCGCTGTTCAGCGAGAACGTCGGCGCCGAGCTGGCCTTCGGGCCGCGCAATCTGGGTGTCCCGGAGGAGGAGATCCCCGCGATCTCGGACGCCGCGCTGCGCGCCGTCTCGCTGCACGACGTGCCCGGAATCATGGAGAGGCCGCCGCGCACGCTGTCCTTCGGGCAGCAGCGGCGGCTGGCCGTGGCGCTGGCCCTCACGCTCCGCCCGCGCACGCTGATCCTCGACGAGCCGACCGCCGGCCAGGACGAGCGCTCGTCGCGCCACTTCCTCGACGCCGTCTGGGCGATCGAGGGCATCGACAGCGTCTACTTCATCACCCACGACGTCGACATGGCGCTCGCGCGGGCCGACCGCGTCGTGGTCGTCGACGGCGGCGGGATCGTCGCCGACGCGACCCCGGCCGAGATCGTGCACGACCTCGAGCTGTGGCACGAGCCCGGCGAGGCCGTCGGCGGGCGCGCCGTGCTGCGCGGGACCGACTTCGTGCGCGCCGCCCGCGAGCACGGACCGGCTGCCGGCCGCCTCCCGCGCCCCCTCGACCTGGCCCGGCGCCTGCGCCTCGCCCTCGACGCTCCTCACTCCCTCGACGCTCCTCCCCATCCCCTCGAAAGGACACACCCGTGACCACCACCGCGACTCCCGCCCGGACCGGCCCCTGGGCCGTCTCGTCCCGCACGATCGTCTTCGGCGCCGTCGGCGCCGCGCTCTACGGCGCGCTCGGGGCGCTCAGCTTCGTGCTCCCCGGCACGATGATCTCGATCCGCCCGGCGATCGCGATCATCCCCTTCGTGGGCCTGCGCTTCGGCCCGATCGCCGGCTTCTTCACCGGCGCCGTCGGCAACGCGATCGTCGACCAGATCATGGGCTACGGATTCCTGACGTACTGGAACTGGAGCATCGCGAACGGACTCGTCGGCCTGCTCGCGGGCCTCATCGGCTACTACGCCAAGGAGCCGCGCACCACCGGCCGACAGGTCGTCTGGGCCGCCGCCATCGCGGTCGCCGCGGTCGTCGTGGGACTGCTCTTCACCGTCACCGACCTGCTGCTCGGCGTCACCGTGGAGTACTGGTTCTTCGGCTCCTACCTCCTCGCGATCCTCGCGACCGGCATCACCGCGGCGATCCTGGTCCCCGTGCTCGACCGGGTCTGGAAGCCGCTCCAGAACCTCGCCGGACGCTGACAGATGGAGGTCTCGCCTCGATACCTCGGCGGCGACTCCTTCCTCGGCCGTCGGGATCCGCGCGTGCTCATCGTCGTCCCGGTGATGCTCGTGATCACCGCGACGCAGGTGAAGGACCTGAGGTGGATGGCGGCGCTCGCCGTGGTGGCGTTCGCCTACTACCTCAGCGCGCGGATCCCGTTCCGCGAGGTCCGCTCGAACTGGGCCGTCGTGGCCGTGTTCGTGGTGGTCTTCGCGGGGATCAACGGGCTGATCGTCGGGGCGACGAGCTCGGGCGAGCCCGAGACGGGCGCGACGCTGTTCACCGTGCCGCTGATCGGGCTGCCGATCACGGAGGGAGCCGTCTCGTACGCGGTGAACATGCTGCTGCGCTTCCTCGCCCTGGTCGCGGTCGGCTTCCCCCTGGCCTTCGCGATCCGCCCGGGCGACCTCGCGGTCGCGTTCGCACGGCTGGGAGTGCCGGCGCGCTTCGCGTACGGCATCGACCTGACCTTCAAGTTCCTGCCCAGCGCCGCCGCGAACCTGCAGGAGACGGCCGCCGCCCAGCGGCTGCGCGGCTACGAGCGCGCCGAGACCCGCAACCCGGTGCGGCGCCTGCGCGAGGTGGCCCCGCTCATGGTGCCCGTGACCATCACCTCGTTCGTCGACGCGGAGGACACGGTCGACGCGCTGGACCTGCGGGGCTTCGGCACCGCGAAGCGCACCTGGCTCCGCGAGATCCGCTACGCGCCGGCCGACTGGGCGGTGACGGCGCTCGCCGTGCTGCTCGCCGCCGCCGCCTCGGTCGCGAGCATCGCGGGGATCATGCCGTCGGCGTGGATCCCGTGACGGGCGTCGAGGTCCACCTGGCGCCCTGGGTGGTGCCGGTGGCCGGCGAGCCGATCCGCGGCGGCGCCGTGGCGGTGCGCGGCGAGCGGATCCTCGCGGTCGGTCCGCGCGACGAGGTCCTCGCCGAGGGGGCCGACCGGGTGCGGGAGTGGGTCGGAGTGATCACTCCGGGGCTCGTCAACGCGCACTCCCACCTGCAGTACACCTGCATGGCGGCCGTCGGCGCCGGTCGCTACGAGGGCTTCGAGGACTGGTCTCGCGCGTTCCAGGTGGTCTACGAGCAGCCCCACGACTGGGCCGCCTCGGCCGCCGACGGACTCGCGATCGCGGTCTCGACCGGCACGACCGCGATCGCCGACATCGTCACCGACCTCGAGGCGCTGGACGTGCTCGAGGCCGGCCGCGTGCACGGCATCGCCTACTGGGAGCTGATGAGCCTCCTCGAGGACGACTGGCGCGGCAGCGGCCGCGCGATCACCGCGGAGCTCGTGCGGACCTCCGGGGTCACGCGCATCGGCCTCTCTCCGCACGCCCCCTACTCCCTGGACACCCCGGTGCTCAGCGATCTGACCGGCCTGTCGCAGGAGCTCGGCGTGCGCCGGCACCTGCACCTGGCCGAGTCCGCGTGGGAGGCGGAGTACACGATGCACGGCCGCGGTGCGCTGGCCGAGCAGTGGCGCCGCTGGGGGTACGACGGCTTCCACCTGCTCCGCAACGGCGGCAGCGCGCTCCGGCCCGTGGCCTACGCCGAGACGATCGGAGCGCTCGGCGACGACGTGCACATCGCGCACGGCATCTACGTGGACGCCGAGGACAGGGCGACGCTGCGCCGCTCCGGCACCTCGGTCGCCCTGTGCCCGCGCTCGAACGCGGTGATCGGACTCGACGAGGCCCCGGTCGCCGACTACCTGCGCGAGGGCAACGCGATCGCCGTGGGCACGGACTCGCTCTCGTCGACTCCCTCGCTGGACCTCCTCGGCGATGTGGCCGAGCTGCACCGCATCGCGCGGGAGCAGGGCTACACGGGGAGGGATCTGCACACGCGGCTCCTGCACGCGGCGACGTTCGGCGGGGCGCTGGCGATGGGGGCGGCCGACTCGTTCGGCGCGCTGGTGCCGGGAGCCCTCGCCGACCTGGCGGTGCTCGACGTGAGCGCCGCGACCGCGGACGACCTGGTCGCCGCGATAGTGGAAGCCGGTGAGGGCACGGCCCTCGCCACGATCATCTCGGGGGAGGTCCGATGGGCGCGGAGCTGACGGGCGAGCTGGTGGACCGGTTGAGCGTGGACGGACGCGTGCTCGAGAGCGTGCGCCGACCCGCGCTCGCCGCGTCGATGGGGCTGGAGCCGCATCCGGAGGGCGGCTGGTACCGCCGCACCTGGACCTCGCCGGAGCGGTTGACGTTGACGGCGCCCGACGGCTCGGTGCGCGAACGACCGGCGGCGACGCTGATCGTGTTCCTGCTGCCGCCGGGGGAGTCGTCGGCATGGCACAGGGTGTCGTCCGCCGAGACGTGGATCTGGAACGGACCGGGTCGGGTGGACCTGCAGTACGGCGGGAGCGGCGAGGAGCCGGAGGACGGGGAGACCGTCGTGCTGGGATCCGCGGTCGACGGGTTCGCGGTTCAGGCGCTCGTGCCGGCCGACGTCTGGCAGCGGACGCTGCCGTCGGCAGAGGCCGCGCTGGTCAGCTGCCTCGTCTCACCGGGGTTCGACTTCGCCGACTTCTCGATGCCGGAGGAGTGACGGAGCGGTCCTCGAGGAGACGGACCCCAGAAGTTCTCCGCCGTGGACTTGACACGGCCCGCGGGTGTGCTAAGTTATTCGAGTTGCCAACGGCCGGAACGGTCGCCGCGAAAGCGGTTCGATAGTCCCGGCGATCTGCAGTGCAGGTCCTAGCGCAACAGCAACAGAACAACATTTTCGATCACTCTCGTTGTGAAGCACTTTTTGTGGTGTGGAGGCGGGGTGTGTCCGATTCTTGAGAACTCAACAGCGTGCACTATGTTCAATGCCAATTTTATACCCCGGCCGGGTTTTTGATCTGGTTGGGATTCCTTTGGAAATTGATGTCAGTAATGATGTCTTATTTGCTAGAGGTCAAACTTGACTTCCTTCTCTTCGGGGTTGGTTGTCGTAATTTTTTTACGGAGAGTTTGATCCTGGCTCAGGACGAACGCTGGCGGCGTGCTTAACACATGCAAGTCGAACGATGATGCCCAGCTTGCTGGGTGGATTAGTGGCGAACGGGTGAGTAACACGTGAGTAACCTGCCCTTGACTCTGGGATAAGCGCTGGAAACGGCGTCTAATACCGGATACGACCTGCCCCGGCATCGGGTGCGGGTGGAAAGTTTTTCGGTCAAGGATGGACTCGCGGCCTATCAGCTTGTTGGTGAGGTAATGGCTCACCAAGGCGACGACGGGTAGCCGGCCTGAGAGGGTGACCGGCCACACTGGGACTGAGACACGGCCCAGACTCCTACGGGAGGCAGCAGTGGGGAATATTGCACAATGGGCGAAAGCCTGATGCAGCAACGCCGCGTGGGGGATGACGGCCTTCGGGTTGTAAACCTCTTTTAGTAGGGAAGAAGGACTTCGGTTTGACGGTACCTGCAGAAAAAGCACCGGCTAACTACGTGCCAGCAGCCGCGGTAATACGTAGGGTGCAAGCGTTGTCCGGAATTATTGGGCGTAAAGAGCTCGTAGGCGGTTTGTCGCGTCTGCTGTGAAAACCCGAGGCTCAACCTCGGGCCTGCAGTGGGTACGGGCAGACTAGAGTGCGGTAGGGGAGAATGGAATTCCTGGTGTAGCGGTGGAATGCGCAGATATCAGGAGGAACACCGATGGCGAAGGCAGTTCTCTGGGCCGTTACTGACGCTGAGGAGCGAAAGCGTGGGGAGCGAACAGGATTAGATACCCTGGTAGTCCACGCCGTAAACGTTGGGAACTAGATGTGGGGACCTTTCCACGGTCTCCGTGTCGCAGCTAACGCATTAAGTTCCCCGCCTGGGGAGTACGGCCGCAAGGCTAAAACTCAAAGGAATTGACGGGGGCCCGCACAAGCGGCGGAGCATGCGGATTAATTCGATGCAACGCGAAGAACCTTACCAAGGCTTGACATATACCGGAAACTTCCAGAAATGGTTGCCCCGCAAGGTCGGTATACAGGTGGTGCATGGTTGTCGTCAGCTCGTGTCGTGAGATGTTGGGTTAAGTCCCGCAACGAGCGCAACCCTCGTTCTATGTTGCCAGCACGTCATGGTGGGAACTCATAGGAGACTGCCGGGGTCAACTCGGAGGAAGGTGGGGATGACGTCAAATCATCATGCCCCTTATGTCTTGGGCTTCACGCATGCTACAATGGCCGGTACAAAGGGCTGCGATACCGTAAGGTGGAGCGAATCCCAAAAAGCCGGTCTCAGTTCGGATTGAGGTCTGCAACTCGACCTCATGAAGTCGGAGTCGCTAGTAATCGCAGATCAGCAACGCTGCGGTGAATACGTTCCCGGGCCTTGTACACACCGCCCGTCAAGTCATGAAAGTCGGTAACACCCGAAGCCGGTGGCCTAACCCCTTGTGGGAGGGAGCCGTCGAAGGTGGGATCGGTGATTAGGACTAAGTCGTAACAAGGTAGCCGTACCGGAAGGTGCGGCTGGATCACCTCCTTTCTAAGGAGCATCTGGACACCGCGTTCCTTGTGAGCGTTGTGTGTTCCAGGCGCCAGATCGAAGCGAATGTCTTCGCTGGTAGCTCATGGGTGGAACATTGAACTGGGTGCAGGTCGAGTTCGTCTCGTGTCAGTACAGCCTTCGGGTTGGGAACGCACGGTACGGAGGGTGGCTTGCACATGCACGCTGTTGGGTCCTGAGGGACCGGGCCGGCTGCCTTCGGGTGGTTCGGGTCGACCTTCTGGATCCTTTCTCCATGCCTGGGTGTGTGGGGGGAGGGTACCGCCCGTATTTTGAGAACTACACAGTGGACGCGAGCATCTTTAGATTCAACACTTTCGGGTGTTGGGTCGATAGAGGCGCAGGGATGCTTTCGGGTGTTCCTGCAAATCATTGAAATCTGCAATCTTCGAATTGTAGTTTCTTAACTCATGTGATTTTCAAGTTTTTAAGAGCAAACGGTGGATGCCTTGGCATCTGGAGCCGAAGAAGGACGTCGTAATCTGCGATAAGCCTCGGGGAGCTGATAAACGAGCTGTGATCCGAGGATCTCCGAATGGGGAAACCCCGCCAGGCCCCTTGTGGTGACCTGGTGACTCCCGCCTGAATATATAGGGCGGGTAGAGGGAACGTGGGGAAGTGAAACATCTCAGTACCCACAGGAAGAGAAAACAACAGTGATTCCGTTAGTAGTGGCGAGCGAACGCGGAAGAGGCTAAACCGAGCCATGTGTGATACCCGGCAGGGGTTGCATGGTCGGGGTTGTGGGACTTTTCGTCGTGTTCTGCCGAGCACGGAACGTTACAGCGCATCATAGACGAACAGGTTTGAATGCCTGGCCAGAGCGGGTGCGAGCCCCGTAGTCGAAATGGTGTTATGGCGTGAAGAGTATCCCAAGTAGCACGGGGCCCGAGAAATCCCGTGTGAATCTGTCAGGACCACCTGATAAGCCTAAATACTCCCAGATGACCGATAGCGGACAAGTACCGTGAGGGAAAGGTGAAAAGTACCCCGGGAGGGGAGTGAAATAGTACCTGAAACCGTTTGCTTACAAACCGTCGGAGCCTCCTTGTTGGGGTGACGGCGTGCCTTTTGAAGAATGAGCCTGCGAGTTAGTGCTCTGTGGCGAGGTTAACCCGTGTGGGGCAGCCGTAGCGAAAGCGAGTCCGAATAGGGCGATTTTAGTCGCAGGGTCTAGACCCGAAGCGAAGTGATCTATCCATGGCCAGGTTGAAGCGACGGTAAGACGTCGTGGAGGACCGAACCCACTTCAGTTGAAAATGGAGGGGATGAGCTGTGGATAGGGGTGAAAGGCCAATCAAACTTCGTGATAGCTGGTTCTCTCCGAAATGCATTTAGGTGCAGCGTTGCGTGTTTCTTGCCGGAGGTAGAGCTACTGGATGGCCGATGGGGCCCAAAAGCTTACTGACGTCAGCCAAACTCCGAATGCCGGTAAGTGAGAGCGCAGCAGTGAGACTGTGGGGGATAAGCTTCATAGTCGAGAGGGAAACAACCCAGACCACCAACTAAGGTCCCTAAGCGCGTGCTAAGTGGGAAAGGATGTGGAGTTGCACAGACAACCAGGAGGTTGGCTTAGAAGCAGCCACCCTTGAAAGAGTGCGTAATAGCTCACTGGTCAAGTGATTCCGCGCCGACAATGTAACGGGGCTCAAGCACGCCACCGAAGTTGTGGCATTGACATTTTGTGGTAGGCCTTCGTGGTCCAGCCGTGTTGATGGGTAGGAGAGCGTCGTGTGGCGAGTGAAGCGGCGGTGTGAACCAGCCGTGGACGCCACACGAGTGAGAATGCAGGCATGAGTAGCGAAAGACGGGTGAGAAACCCGTCCTCCGGAAGACCAAGGGTTCCAGGGTCAAGCTAATCTTCCCTGGGTAAGTCGGGACCTAAGGCGAGGCCGACAGGCGTAGTCGATGGACAACGGGTTGATATTCCCGTACCGGCGAAGAACCGCCCAAGACAATCCAGTAGTGCTAAGTATCTGAATCCCTCTGATGGATCCCTTCGGGGTGAAGCGTTGGGCCTAGCGTACGACCCCGTGCTGGTGCGTTTAGCGTATTAACAGGTGTGACGCAGGAAGGTAGCCGAGCCGGGCGATGGTTGTCCCGGTCTAAGGATGTAGGGCGAACGATAGGCAAATCCGTCGTTCACACAGCCTGAGATCTGATGGGTAGACGCAAGTCGAAATCGGTGATCCTATGCTGCCAAGAAAAGCATCGACGCGAGGTTCTAGCTGCCCGTACCCCAAACCGACTCAGGTGGTCAGGTAGAGAATACCAAGGAGATCGAGAGAATCGTGGTTAAGGAACTCGGCAAAATGCCCCCGTAACTTCGGGAGAAGGGGGGCCTGAGGCGTGAACGGACTTGCTCCGGGAGCGTTCGATGGCCGCAGAGACCAGTGGGAAGCGACTGTTTACTAAAAACACAGGTCCGTGCTAAGTCGCAAGACGATGTATACGGACTGACGCCTGCCCGGTGCTGGAAGGTTAAGAGGAACGGTTAGCCGCAAGGCGAAGCTGAGAATTTAAGCCCCAGTAAACGGCGGTGGTAACTATAACCATCCTAAGGTAGCGAAATTCCTTGTCGGGTAAGTTCCGACCTGCACGAATGGCGTAACGACTTCCCAGCTGTCTCAACCGCGAACTCGGCGAAATTGCATTACGAGTAAAGATGCTCGTTACGCGCAGCAGGACGGAAAGACCCCGTGACCTTTACTATAGTTTGGTATTGGTGTTCGGTGTGGCTTGTGTAGGATAGGTGGGAGACTGTGAAGCGGGCACGCTAGTGTTCGTGGAGTCATTGTTGAAATACCACTCTGGTCACTCTGGATATCTAACTTCGAACCCTAATCGGGTTCAGGGACAGTGCCTGATGGGTAGTTTAACTGGGGCGGTTGCCTCCTAAAAAGTAACGGAGGCGCCCAAAGGTTCCCTCAACCTGGTTGGCAATCAGGTGGCGAGTGTAAGTGCACAAGGGAGCTTGACTGTGAGACTGACAAGTCGAGCAGGGACGAAAGTCGGGACTAGTGATCCGGCAGTGGCTTGTGGAAGCGCTGTCGCTCAACGGATAAAAGGTACCTCGGGGATAACAGGCTGATCTTGCCCAAGAGTCCATATCGACGGCATGGTTTGGCACCTCGATGTCGGCTCGTCGCATCCTGGGGCTGGAGTAGGTCCCAAGGGTTGGGCTGTTCGCCCATTAAAGCGGTACGCGAGCTGGGTTTAGAACGTCGTGAGACAGTTCGGTCCCTATCCGCTGCGCGCGTAGGAAATTTGAGAAGATCTATCCCTAGTACGAGAGGACCGGGATGGACGAACCTCTGGTGTGTCAGTTGTTCCGCCAGGAGCACCGCTGATTAGCTACGTTCGGAACGGATAACCGCTGAAAGCATCTAAGCGGGAAGCCGGCTTCGAGATGAGATTTCCATCCCTTCGGGGGAGAGGCTCCCAGCCAGATTACTGGGTTGATAGGCCGGATGTGGAAGACAGGACTAAAGACTGTCGGAGCTGACCGGTACTAATAAGCCGATAACTTGACAATCACTACACTCATACCGTTGTAAAGGCTGGTAGGAGTGGTTAGAAGATTGCTCGCGTCCACTTTGTGGTTCCCAGAAGACGGGCACCGCACCACCCTGTGAGGGGTGGTGCACATAATTGAATACACGCAAGACGTGTAACCCCAGATTTGACCCCCACCAGTTCGCTGGCGGGTGTGTCGCAAGGGTTACGGCGGCTATAGCGAGAGGGAAACGCCCGGTCACATTCCGAACCCGGAAGCTAAGACTCTCAGCGCCGATGGTACTGCAGGGGGGACCCTGTGGGAGAGTAGGACACCGCCGGACACCATACACGATGGCCACCCAGACACTGGGTGGCCATCGCTGTTCTAACCCGCCATCCCGATGCACGCGTCGGAGACTCTGATGGCGCTCGACGACGAGTGCGCTCACCTCCGTCGCTCTCCAACTGCCGGCTCAACGAGGGTTCTCTCTCCGACTGAGAAGACGGTTGCCGCTTGTGCCTGCGACCGGGTCGGCTTATCGGCAAGGCTTTGCAGGTCAGATCGACGCGCAGACAGGGCGGAGCTGGTCCGTCACTGACGAAACGCCGACCCGGTGTGCTCCGGGTCGGCGTTTCGTCGTTAGCGGTCCACTACTCGAGGAGCTTGCCTGCGGTGGCGACCTCGCGGATGAGGGACTGGATCTCCTCGGGGACTGCGGGGATCTCCTCGCGGGTGATGCCCGTCGAGGGCGACCAGACGAGGTTCACCTGCAGGGCCGGGTCGAGGTCCGGGTAGTCGCTGCGGTTGTGGCAGCCACGGCTCTCGCGGCGTTCGAGCGCCGCCTCGAGGGTGGCCCGCGCCGCCATGGCGGCCGACTTGAGGTCGAAGGCGTGCGCGAGGTCCTGGAACCCGGCGATGTCCGGGTGCACTCCGATGTCGGCGATGCGCGCCTCGATCGCGTCGAGCTCGGCGAGGCCGGCCACCAGACCCGCCTCGTCGCGGACGACTCCGGCGTGCTCGGTCATCGTGTTGCGGATCGCGCGCTGCAGGGCGCGGACGTTCTCGGTGCCGTCGGCAGCGAGCAGATCCGCGATCTCGTCGCGGGCCACCTGCAGTGAGGCGGCCGAGCGGGTCTGCGCCGTCAGTGAGGCGGAGTATTCCGCGGCAGCCTGTCCGACGATCCGTCCGAAGACGAGCAGCTCGATCAGCGAGTTGCCGCCGAGCCGGTTCGCGCCGTGCAGTCCGCTGGACGCCTCGCCGATGGCGTAGAGCCCGGGGACGTCGGTGCTGTGATCGTCCGAGCGGACCCATACTCCGCCCATCGAGTAGTGCGCGGTCGGCGCGATCTCGATCGGGTCCTTCGTGATGTCGAGCATCTGCAGCTCGAGCATCGTCTGGTAGACGCGGGGGAGCCGGGTCATGATCGTCTCGCGCGGCAGGTGAGAGACGTCGAGCCACACTCCACCGTTCGGCGTCCCGCGACCCTCCTTGATCTCGGTGTAGCAGGCGAGCGCGACCCGGTCGCGGGTCGAGAGCTCGAGGCGCTCCGGGTCGTACTTCCCCATGAAGCGCTCACCGAGTCCGTTGCGGAGGATTCCGCCCTCGCCGCGTGCCGCCTCGGAGATGAGGGTGCCGGTCGCGTTCTCGGGCTCGATGATGCCCGACGGGTGGAACTGCACCAGCTCGGGATCGCGCAGGCGACCGCCGGCCTCGACGGCCAGGCGGAACGAGTCTCCCGTGTTCTCATCGCGGCGCGAGGACGTGCGGCGCCAGATGCGGTTGTGCCCGCCGGCGGCGAGGATCACCGCGTCGGCGTGGATGAGGTAGCGGGTGCCGTCGACGAGGTCGAAGCCGTAGGCGCCGAAGACGGCTCCGTCGTCGTTGACGAGGATGCGCGTGACGTAGACGGTGTCGAGGATCGGGATCTCGAGCTGCGCGGCGCGGTTGACGAGCGTGCGCTGGATCTCGAGGCCGGTGTAGTCGCCCGCGAAGGCGGTGCGGCGATAGGTGTGCGCGCCGAAGAAGCGCTGGGAGATGCGTCCGTCGTCCTCGCGGGCGAACGGCATGCCGTAGCGCTCGAGGTCCTGGATGCCGCGGGCGGCGTTTGAGGTGACGATCTCGACGGTGTGCGGGTTGGCGAGCAGGTAGGACTCGGTGATCGTGTCGGCCGCGTGCTGCTGCCAGCTGTCGTCGGGGTCCATCGTGGCGAGAGCGGCGTTGATCCCACCGGCGGCGAGCGAGGTGTGCGCGTCCGACTTGGAGCGCTTGCCCAGCGCGAGCACGTCGACGCCGGCCTCGGCCAGCTCGATCGCGGCGCGCAGGCCCGATCCGCCCGTGCCGATGACGAGGACGGAGGTGGAGATCCGACGCTCCGGAGTGGTGGTGCCTGAAGTGGTCATGACCCCACGCTAGGTTTCGCGCATCGATTACTCCAATGCATATATCGGCTACGGACCATGCGCTTAGGGTATGACCATGAACCTCGAGCAGCTGACCGGATTCGTCGAGGTCGCGCGCCAGGGCAGCTTCACCCGCGCGGCCGAGGAGCTGCACCTGGCGCAGCCCTCGCTGAGCCGGCAGATCGCCGCGCTGGAGCAGGATCTGGGATCGGAGCTGTTCCACCGCGCCCGCGGCGGCAATACCCTCACCCCGGCCGGCGAGCTCCTCCTGCCGCTCGCGCGGCGCATGCTCGCCGACGCGGAGTCGGTGCGCCGCGAGCTGGCCGAGCTGGCCGGACTCGAGCGCGGCCGGGTGCGCTTCGGCGCGACTCCGACCCTCTGCATCAGCCTCGTCGCGGAGGTGCTGCACGCGTTCCACGCGGCGCATCCCGCCATCGAGCTGCACCTCGCCGAGGACGGATCGCGGAGTCTCTTCGACCGCCTCGCGCGGGGCGAGCTCGATCTCGCGCTCGTGACGACGTCGACCGCGGCGACCGTCGGCGCCTTCACCGTGACTCCGCTGCTCGTCGAGGAGCTCGTCGTGGTCTCCTCCGCCGCGGAGCCCGCGCTGGCGGAGTCGGGCGCCCTGGATCTCGCGGCGGTGTCCCGCCTCCCGCAGATCGTCTTCAACTCGAGCTACGACCTGCGCCGCACGACGGACGCCGCGTTCTCGGCGGCCGGCCTGACGCCCGACGTCGTGCTGGAGGGAGCCGAGATGGACGCGGTGCTGCGCTTCGCCGAGCGCGGCCTCGGCATCGCGATCGTCCCGGCGATGGTGCTGCAGGGTCGGCCGGGGCTGCGGTCGATTCGGATCGAGGAGACAGCGTCGGATCGGCCGCGGCTCACGCGGACGATCAGCCTGGCGAGGCCGGCGGATCTGGCGCCGACGGCGGCGGTGCAGGTGATGCAGCGGACGATCGCGGCGACGGCACGGGCCTTCGCGGCGCAGGCGGGCGGGACGATGCGGGTGGCGGAGGGTCACGGGGCGTCGGGGAGGACGTCGCCGTGACGACGGATGCCCCGCCGCGGTACGTGCCTGCGGCGGGGCTCTGACGCCCGCCGACACGAGAGAGGGGCCCCCGGATGGGGACCCCTCGGTCGTCGTACAGGACTTCGCAGTCGGTCAGACCGTCACCTCACCTCACGGCCGGGTCGAGTCGTAGAGCGGACCGTCGTCCTTCGCCGCAGCGCCTCGCTGGTCGTGAGGCACGGAGACCTTCACGGTGCCGGAGCAGGTGCCGCCGTTGCCGTCGGCCGCGGTGAACGAGACGTGGTAGACGCGTCCGTTGCCGGGGACCTTCGGGGATCCGCTGCGCTCCGCTCGGATCAGGGCCGTGCTCGTTCCGACGCCTGCGCCGTCCACGGCGGTGCTGCCGTCACCCACCGTGTTGACCGGCTCGTCCTGGTAGATCGAGGTGACGGTCACCGTGACGGGGTCGCCGTCGGGATCGGTGATGCCGGTGATGGTGACCGGGACCAGCTTGTGGTTCGGCGGCCAGACCGACTGGCCGGCCGTCGCGGTCGTGCAGACCGGCGGCAGGTTGCGGAGCTCCCAGATCGCTTCGGCCGTGGCGGTGCGGATGTCGCCGTCATCGTCGAAGCTCGCCGAGATCGAGTCGGTGCCGGCGACGGTGCCGACGTAGCTGAAGACGGCTCGGCCGTTCGCATCGGTCGTCGCCGTCCCTGCGGCGGTGTTCGCGCCGGTGACCTGGAACGTGACGAGCTCGCCCGGTACCGGGTTCCCCTCGCCGTCGAGGACGGTGGCGGTGACCGTGTGGGTCGCGCCGACATCGAGCGTCGCCGTCGCCGGGTCGAGGGTGATCGCTCCGGGGAGGACGACGTTGGCGCCGCCCAGCGCCGCCGCCTCACCGGTGACGGAGTTCGTCGCGAGCACGGAGAGGAAGGCCGGGAAGGTGTCGTACTCGTCGTGCCAGCAGCAGATGTCGAGCGCGTCGGTGATCCCGATCTCGAGGCCGTCGGCGGTGGGGGTGATGTCGCGGTACTGGTCGGGGAAGCTGAAGGTGAACGATCCCAGCCCGCTGATGTAGCCGTAGGGCTGGCTGAGCCCCTGCTGGTTGAACCCGAGCAGTCCGCGTCCGGAGTTCACGTAGTCGGCGATGTCGATCCGCCGCTCGGTGAGGAGGATGTTCTCGGGCTCGGTGATCCCGCCGCAGGTGTCGAACGAGGAGCTCACGACGGCGACCATCAGGTACGGCGCGAAGGCCGTCGTCGTGATCTCGGCGCCGTTCAGGTAGTCGATCGTCTCGGCTGTCTCGACACCGATCGCGTCCCAGAACTCGCTGGCACCGCAGCCGTTCGCTCCGATCACGGCGATGCCGTCGCCGCCCGAGCTCTCGGCCAGGATGCTCTCGACCACGTCGACGTAGACACTCAGGGGGCCGTGACCGCCCACCCCTCCGTCCTCGGCGTCGATGCCCATCAGCACCACCGGTCCGCCGCTGGTCGCCGCGGAGGCCGCGCCGGCCCCCAGTGGCATCAGTGCGGCGGAAGTCAGCAGCGCGATGGCTGCAGCGGCGATTCGGCCGCGTGTCGTGGCTGTCATCTTCTCTCCTTTGAGAAGCCGAGGGCACCGTTCGGATCGGTGTGCTACTCGGGCACCTGACCGTAGCGCCGCGGGAGTCGCGGTCGATAGTGCACATCGGTGCCGAATTCATCCGGTCGGCGACCCCAGTAGACGGGTGCTTCGGTCGATGGATTACTCATTCTTGCGGCTAGAAGGGTGGCAGTGGCCAGCCGCGACTGTACCGAGATGAGGCGCTTCCAGGCCTCATCGGCGTCGTCGACGGACGAGTGGGAACGACTCCGAGTGTGGATCGAGGCGGCCGCTGACACGTCTGGTCCGCGCCTCCGGCCGACAGTCTGGAGAGCGGGACGCCCTACCGGATCAGCGTCCTGCCGGACCCCTGTAGCCTGCGCGCATGCCAGTAGGAGATGCGGAGCGAGCCTTTCAGGCCGCGGCGGCGGCTGACGGGATCGAACTGGAACGAGCTCGACTCCCCTGGGTCAATCGGCGCGGGCATTTCCATCTCCCGGAGGCAGCAGCCGCCGCCCGTGAGCCGTTGCAGGTGATCTTCGACGCGCTGGGCGGCATCCGCGCGGATCAAACCGCGAAGGGGACGCAGTCCCTTCCGGGCGACTTCATCCACCAGCCGACCGGGACCCTCATCGAGATCGACGAGTTCCAGCACTTCACGAGCTTCCGACGCCAGGCACTCATGCTCTACCCGAGCGATACTCCACTCGGATACTCCCTGACTCGCTACCTGGAGCTCTGCGACGAGTGGAGCCCTCGCGCGGACAGGTATCGTCACGGCAGACGAGCGGTCGGCTTCGGCCCCTCCGGCAGGCCCCGCCAGCGGGCGTACAACGATTCTCTTCGAGACATCACGGCACCCGCCATGGGCCGTCCTCCGATCGTTCGCGTCCCCGTCCTCGATGGCGATGGAGCCGCGGCGTACTCGGCGGTCCGCGGTCGGCTCGGGCAGCTCGTCTCGACCGCGTCCCCCGTGCGGCGGCGATGACCGATTCCCGCGGTACCGGCTTCGCGCTTCTGCCCGACAGTCCGGAGAACAGGCTGGCCACAGCCCTCGTCAGTCACGCATCAGACCTTTCGGAAGCTGCTCAGAGCCTCGAGCTCGCGCGGGAGGCGGGCGAAGGCAGCGCCTTGTGGATGCCGCTCACCATGCACGCGGTCACTGCGTATGTCCGGCCGTTCATACTCTCCGCCGTGCGACCCCGCCTCGATGAGATGTCCTGCTTCCCCGGCATTCCGGACGAGCGGCGCTCGCTCCACGAGACCATCCGGAGGTACCGGAACACGACGGTCGCGCACTCCCAGTCGACTCTCGTGCTGCCAGTCGCTCTCGCGGTCCTCGACACTCGCGGTCTCGTCACCGATGTGCGTGGGCTCTCCGTCACACAGCAGATGCCGGGCGCGATCGCCGCAGAATTCGACGATCTCATCGACGCTGTGCGGACCCTCGTCGCAGAGGCGGCCCGGCCCGTCCTGGACTCGTTGCGTGAGCGATACCGTCGAGTCGATGCCCTCACCGTTTCCGACTGGCCCGGTCCCGGTATCGCCTTCGCGCCGGACACGGACTTCACCGCAGCACAGGCACGGAACCGAGACCCGCGCTTCACCGCCTACGTCCACATCGAATCCCAGCCGCTCCTCCCAGAAGCGGACGTGGAAGCAGCACCCGATGCTGATCCGACGGAGAGGCGCGTCCCGCTGGGCCTCTGAGCAATCCATCGCGGCCGCACGATTGCTCGAGCGGGGTTCCTCAGGCCGAGGACTCGCGCGGAACGAGCCGCACCGGCATCCGCCGGACGCCCGGAGTGGCTCCGCCGCGGATCGCGTGCGACAGCTCCTCCGCCGCGGCGCGGCCCAGGGTCTCGAGCTGCATGTCGATGCTCGAGAGCGGGGGGCGGGCCGCCTCGACGAGCAGGTCCCAGTTGTCGAAGCCGACCACTGCGACGTCCCGCGGGACGCGGCGGCCGCTCTCGCGGAGGTGGTCGAGGGCGCCGCGGGCGATCTGGTCGCTCGCGCAGATGAGGGCGTCGAGATCGGGGTGGGAGTTCACGAGCTCCTCCGCGCACTGGCGGCCCCAGCGCTCGGACCACTGGCCGTAGAGGACGTCGCCGCCGACCAGCGGCAGGCCCGCCTCCGTCAACGCCTCCTGGACGCCGGCGGCGCGGTCGCGGGCGGCGGCGTAGCTGGGCTCGCCGTTGATGAGGGCGATGCGGCGGCGGCCCCTCTCGACGAGGTGGCGGGCGGCGAGGACACCGGCCTGCGCGTTGTCGGGGGTGAAGGACGAGTCGGCGGGATCCTCGGAGGGGGCGTACGCGTAGACGACGGGCACGGGGATCGTGCTCGTGATCGAGGGGCGCGAGTTGGTCGTGCGACCGAGGACCACGATGCCGTCCACGCGCTTGGCGAGCAGGTTCTTGATGTGGTGCTGCTCGCGGACGGCGTCGCCGCGGGCGTCGCAGAGGAGCACCGAGGTGGAGCCGGCACCGAAGGCGTCCTCGGCGCCGAGGAGGACCGGGAGCACGAAGCGGTTGTCGAGGTCGCTGGTGAGCATGCCGATCGTGCCGGTGCGCGTCGAGTTCAACGCCTTCGCGAAGGGGTTCGGCGTGAAGGAGAGCGAGGTGGCGGCGTCGAGGACTCGCTGACGGGTCTCGGCGCGGACCTGATCGCGGTTGTTGAGCGCCTTCGACGCGGTGGCGACCGAGACTCCGGCGACCCGTGCCACGTCGGTCAGGGTGATGGTGCCAGTGGGCTTGCGCGGGGTCACGGCGTCCTCCGATCGGCGGCGCTGGTCGGCGCTCCGCACGATCCTCGCATGGAAACCGAAAAGACCGAAACGATCACGTCTCTTGACGCAGCCCCCGTCGATGCCTAGGTTCAACGGCAGAAAGTAGTTTCGGTGCCGCGGTGAAGCGGACCGGCGACCCGTCAACGACGAAGGGATCATCTCGTGAGGACGAGGAAGTACGCACGGGGCCTCAGCGCCGCCGTCGCTCTGGGAGCGGCCGCGGCCGTGCTGACCGGCTGCGCGGGGGGCTCGGGAGGCGACTCCACCTCGGCCGCCGGGGGCACCTACACGTTCTGGGACCCGTACCCCCAGTTCGACGAGAGCAGCGACTGGGCCACCCTGATCGACGCCTGCGGCACGGAGGCGGGCGTGAGCATCGAGCGCACCGGGTACGACACCACGGACCTCACGAACAAGGCGCTGCTCGCCGGGCAGCAGGGGAACTCGCCCGACATCCTGCTCGTCGACAACCCTGTCGTGTCCACGCTGGCCGAGTCGGGCATCCTGACGACCACCGCCGAGAACGGACTCGAGACCGGTGACATCGACGCGAACATCCTGGCCGCGGGCGAGGTCGACGGCGACACCTACGGCGTCCCGATCGGAGCCAACACGCTCGCGCTGTACTACAACACGGCGGTGCTCGCGGCGGCCGGAGTGGACATCGCCTCGGTCACCGACTGGGCGAGCCTGACCGAGGCGCTCGCGAAGGTCACCGCCTCGGGCGGCAAGGGCATCACGTTCTCGGGCATCGGCACCGAGGAGGGGAGCTTCCAGTTCCTCCCGTGGTTCTGGGGATCGGGCGCAGAGCTCACCGAGCTCGACTCGCCGGAGGCCGTCGAGGCCGTCTCGCTCTGGACCGACTGGGTGCAGAAGGGCTACGCGCCCGACTCCGTCATCGGCAACACGCAGACGACGAGCTGGCAGGAGTTCGAGACCGGCGAGTACGCGTTCGGCGAGAACGGGACCTGGCAGCTGGCCAATGCGAAGGCGTCCGGCATCGACTACGGGATCCTGACCATCCCCGCGATCGACGGCGGCTCGGCTCCGGCACCGACCGGAGGCGAGTTCCTGACGATCCCGGTGCAGGACGACGACGCGCGCTACGAGACCACCGCGGCGATCGCCGAGTGCCTGACGTCGACCGACAACCTCGTCACCACCGACACGACGCTCTCGTACATCGCGCCGACCGCGGACGCCCAGGCGGCGCAGGTGGCGGCGAACGCCGACCTCGAGCCGTGGGTCGAGGCGGTGCAGGCCGCGAAGGGCCGCACCTCCGACAACCTCGGCACGCAGTACCCGCGCATCTCGGAGCAGCTCTGGACGGCCGTGCAGAACGCGCTGAGCGGCGCGCAGTCGCCCGAGGACGCACTGAAGGCCGCGCAGGCCGCGGCCGAGTCGGCCACGAAGTAGGCGGACGGCCGGGCCGGTGCCGTGCGCACCGGCCCGGCCCCCCTGACCCCCGCCCCACCCCGGAAGAGGGAATCATGACCACCACCACCGAGACCGCCCGGCTGCTGCAGCGCGGCGGCGAGCGGAGGGACTCCGCCCCCGCGGACGTCGCCCCCCGCCGGCGCCGAGCGCGCCCGGACGGGAGCCAGCTGATCGCGTGGGCCTTCCTCGCTCCGCTCGTCGCCTACCTGCTCGTCTTCTACGCCCTCCCGCTCTACCGCAACCTCGAGCTGAGCCTGAAGGACTACACGGTCCGCTCGTTCGTGCAGGGCGATGCGGCGTTCATCGGCGTCGACAACTACCTGCGGGTGTTCCAGGACGCGACCTTCGGGCCCGCGCTGCTGCACACGGCCGTCTTCACCGTCGTCTCGATCGCCTTCCAGTTCTCGATCGGCCTCGCGCTGGCGGTCTTCTTCTACCGGACGTTCCCGCTCTCGGCGACGCTGCGGGCGCTGTTCCTGGTGCCGTGGCTGCTGCCGCTGATCGTGTCGGCGTCGACCTGGTCGTGGATGCTGAACAGCGAGTCGGGCATCGTCAACGCGTTCCTGGAGTCGTTCGGCATCGGGCAGATCAACTGGCTGACGTCGCCGTCGACCTCGCTGATCGCGGTCCTGATCGCCAACATCTGGATCGGGATCCCGTTCAACCTCGTGATCCTCTACTCCGGTCTGCAGAACATCTCGCAGGACCTCTACGAGGCGGCCTCGCTCGACGGTGCGAACGGGTTCCAGACCTTCTGGCGCATCACGCTGCCGCTGCTGCGGCCGGTCTCGGCGATCACGATCCTGCTCGGCCTCGTCTACACGCTGAAGGTGTTCGACATCATCTGGATCATGACGAAGGGCGGCCCGGCCGACTCGTCCACCACGCTCGCGACCTGGACCTACCAGCTCGGCTTCGGCTCGATGCTGCCCGACTTCGGACCCGCGGCGGCGGTCGGCAACCTGCTGATCCTCCTGGCTCTCGTCTTCGGCGTCGTCTACATCCGGGTGCAGCGGAAGCAGGCGCAGTCGTGACCGCGCGCAGGCCCTGGTGGCTGACCGCGATCGGCCTGGTGCTCACGGGGATCATGCTGTTCCCCGTCTACTGGATGGTGAACGTCTCGCTCACTCCGACCGGCTCGATGCGCAAGGATCCGCCGGACTGGTTCCCGCTCTCGCCCACGTTCACCGGCTACGAGGCGGTGCTGCGCGAGCAGCTGCCGTTCCTCGGCACCAGCCTGATCGTGGGACTCGGGACGGTCGTGCTCACCGTCGCGATCGCCGCTCCGGCCGCGTACTCGCTGGCGAAGCTGCGGCCCCGCGGAGGGAACGGGCTCTCGTTCGTGCTCCTGATCGCGCAGATGATCCCGGCGATCATCATGGCGATGGGGTTCTACGCGATCTACCTCAACCTGGGGCTGCTGAACTCGGTGGCCGGGCTGATCGTGGCCGACTCCACGATCGCCGTGCCGTTCGGAGTGCTGATCTTCACCGCCTTCATGTCCGGGATCCCGGACGAGCTGACGCAGGCTGCACGGATGGACGGCGCGAACGCCTGGCGCACCTTCACGTCGGTGATCATGCCGATCAGCCGCAACTCCGTCGTCACCGTCTCGCTCTTCGCGTTCCTCTGGGCGTGGTCCGACTTCGTCTTCGCCTCGACGCTCGACAGCGGAGGGGACCTGCAGCCGATCACGCTCGGCATCTACCGCTACATCGGCAACAACAACCAGGAGTGGAACTCGATCATGGCCACCGCCGTCGTCGCCTCCCTCCCCGCCGCCGTGCTCCTCGTCGTCGCCCAGCGCTACGTCTCCGCAGGAGTCACCGCCGGCGCCGTCAAGGACTGACCGTCCCACCTAGGAGAACTCCGTGACCACGACGTCCCCCACTCCGACCCTCCCTCCCGCCACCGCCTCCGCCTCCGCCCTCGGCGGCCCGGTCGCGCCGAGCTCCGGACGGCTCCGCCCGCTCGGGCAGCACGAGATCCGCCTGACCGGAGGGTTCTGGAAGCGGTACCAGGAGCTCGGTGCGGGGGCCGTGATCGGGCACTGCCTCTCGTGGATCGAGCGGGTCGGCTGGGCCGGCAACTTCGACCGGGCGGCCGACGGCACGATCTCGGACGCCTCGGGCGATCACCACGCGGGGATCGAGTTCGTCGACTCGGAGGTCTACAAGCTGCTCGAGGCGATGGCGTGGGAGCTCGGCCGCTCGGACGACGCGGAGCTCGCGGCCTCGTACGAGGCGCTCGTCGCCCGGGTCGCCGCGGCACAGGAGGAGGACGGCTACCTGCACACGAGCTTCGGCCGCCCGGGGCAGCCGGCCCGCTACTCGAACCTGGAGTGGGGGCACGAGCTGTACTCGTTCGGGCACCTGATCCAGGCGGCCGTGGCCCGGCTGCGCACGGGGCACGACGACCTGCTGCCCGCGGTGGCACGGCGGCTGACGGAGCACGTCTGGCGGGAGTTCGGTCCGGAGGGGCGCGTCGCGGTCTGCGGGCACCCCGAGATCGAGCCGGCGCTCGCCGAGCTCGCCCGGGCGACGGGGGAGGGCCGCTGGCTCGAGCTCGCCAGGCTCTTCGTGGAGCGCCGCGGAACGGGGACGCTCGGACCCGTGCAGTTCGGCGCGGAGTACTTCCAGGACGACGTCCCCGTCCGCGAGGCGGACGTGCTGCGGGGCCATGCGGTCCGCGCGCTCTACCTCGCCTCCGGAGCGCTCGACGTGGCGGTCGAGACCGACGACGCCGAGCTCGAGGAGGCGGTGCGCCGCCAGTGGTCGAGCACCGTGGCGCGGCGCACCTACATCACCGGCGGGATGGGCTCGCACCACCAGGACGAGGCGTTCGGCGCCGACTACGAGCTGCCGCCGGACCGCGCCTACGCCGAGACCTGCGCGGCCATCGCGTCCGACATGCTCAGCTGGCGCCTGCTGCTGCGCTCGGGGGAAACCGCCCACGCGGATCTGATCGAGCGCACGCTGCTCAACGCGGTGCTGCCTGCGATCAGGGCCGACGGGCGCGCCTTCTTCTACACGAACACGCTGCAGCAGCGGGCCGACGGAGTGGAGCCCGACGAGTCGGTCGAGACCGACCGGGCGCAGTCGAGCCTGCGGGCCCCGTGGTTCTGGGTGTCGTGCTGCCCGACGAACACCGCGCGGACGCTGGCGAGCGTCGAGCTGGGCTTCGCGACCGCGGACGACGAGGGCGTGCAGCTGCACCAGTACGGGTCCTACCGCGTCGAGACCGACGGCATCGCGCTGCAGGTCGAGACCGAGTACCCGGCCGACGGGGAGATCGTCGTGCGCATCGAGGAGGACGCCGAGTTCGCGCTCACCCTCCGCATCCCGCCGTGGGCGCGCGGCTCAGCGCTGCTCGACGGGGCGCCGGTGGAGGCGTCACTCGAGACGGTGACCGTGCGCCGCGCGTTCCGCGCCGGGGAGACCGTGCGCCTCTCGCTCCCGATGACCGCGCGATTCGTGACACCCCATCCGCGGATCGACGCCGTTCGCGGCCAGGTCGCTCTCGAGCGCGGACCGTTCGTGCTGGCGATCGAGTCGGCGGACCTGCCGGAGGGGCTCGACACCGAGCACCTCGCGGTCGACCGCTCGGTGGAGCCCGTCGTGACGCCGGACGGCGCCCGGGTGGCGCTCGCCGCGGTGTCGGCGGGGGAGGCGGGATGGGCCTACGGGGCCGGATCGGCACTCGTCGGCGAGCGCTTCGAGGCCGAGTTCCGGCCCTACTACACGTGGGCGAACCGCGGACCGTCGACGATGCGGATCTGGACTCCCGCGCTCTGATCGCGGAGTATCGGGGGGTGCTCGCGGAGGGGCGGATCTTCGGGTGATCCGCGCCTCCGCGGGCGTTCTGCAGAGCAGCCCGGTCTCGATGCGCCGCTGCGCAGCTGCTCGACCAGCAGCTCCGGTGATCGAGTAGCCCTCGGAGAGGGCGTATCGAGATCCCCGTGTCCCAGCGGCGGCGGGTCTCGATACGCCCCTCTGGGGCTACTCGACCAGCAAGGGGGCACTCGCCGACCGAGCCCTACTGCGAGAGCTGCAGGTCGAGGCGGTCGAGGAGGGTCTCGAGGGAGATCTCGAACTCCTCCTCACTGCGGTCCTCGCTGAGGAGAGCGCGGAGGCGCCGGACCTCGGGCGCGGTGTCGAGGGAGAGGTTGCCGTCCCGCTGCGGGATGTCGGCGTCCCCCTCGTCGAGCGGGAGGTCCGTCGGCGACGTCTCGGCGCCCTTGACGGCCGACTGCAGGAGCAGCTGACCGAGCAGGAAGCTGCTGAAGGAGCGGTACGCGCCCACGGCCTGAGCGTCGGTGAAGCCGTTCGCCGTCAGGGTCGTGAGGAAGGTGTTGACGACCTCGATGCTGCGCAGCGGCGGACGCAGCCACGGAGCGGCCGGGTGCCGGGTCGCGACCAGCGGGAACGCCCTCGGGTGGTCGGTCGCGATGCGCCGCACCGCGTGGGCCGCCGTCTGCAGGAACTCCTGCCAGTGCTGGTCGTCCGCCTCGGCGAGGCTCGTGGTCAGGTCCGTCATCAGCACGGCGATGACCCCCTCGAGGAGGTCCTCCTTGCCGTGCACGTAGCGGTAGAGCGACATCGCCTCGACGCCCAGCTCCTGAGCGAGCGATCGCATCGAGAGGGCTTCGGCCCCCGAGCGGTCGATGTGGGCCAGAGCGGTCTCGATGATCAGATCACGAGTGAGCCGTGGCGCGGAGGAGCCGGACTTGCCCGTTCGTTCGCGGTCGGCCACGGAAGACACCTCTCTGCGTGCTCACCTGGCCCGGATATCAGGTCCTGGAGGAACGCGCAAGCTCTTCCACCCTACTGATGCTTACACCGTAAGGTTCACCAGTGGCTTACACCGTAAGTCCGTTCCCAGCGGAGTGACTGCAGGGGCTCGCTCTCCGGCCGGTCCTGCTCCTCCGGAGGAATCGGAGAGTGCTCCCGTACGGACGCGTCTCCGGTCCGCTCGTCCATCCGTCACCGCTATCCGGGCCAGTGCCCGGCGAAAGAGAGTGCACCATGATCGACAGCAGCACCGTCAACGACCTGATCGGCGCCGACGTCCACGGCACCGACGACGCGAAGATCGGCACCGTCGGCCAGGTCTACGTCGACAACGAGAGCCAGCAGCCCACCTGGGTCACCATCCGCACCGGCCTCTTCGGCTCCTCGGAGTCGTTCGCCCCGCTGAGCGACGCCTCGTTCGACGGCGGAGTGGTCCGCGTCGCCTACGAGAAGTCGTTCGTCAAGGACGCCCCGCGCATCGACGACGACGGCGCGCTCACCGCCGACGACGAGGAGGCCCTGTACTCGTACTACGGAGTCGGCGGAACCCGCGCCGAGAGCCCGCTCTACGACCAGGACGCCGACGCCGGCACGACCACGGACTTCGTCACCGAGGGCCACGTCACCGAGGGCCACGGCACCGAGGGCCACGACACCTCCGGCCCGACGACCGACGACGCGATGACCCGCTCCGAGGAGCGTCTGCGCGTCGGCACCGAGAGCGTCGAGGCCGGCCGCGCCCGCCTGCGCAAGCACATCGTCACCGAGCAGGTCACCCGCACCGTCCCCGTCAGCCACGACGAGGTCACCCTCACCCGCGAGCCGATCACCGAGGCGAACGCCGGGAACGCCCTCGCGGGCCCCGACCTCAGCGAAGAGGAGCACGAGGTGGTCCTCACCGAGGAGCGCGTCGTCACCGCCAAGGAGACCGTCCCCGTCGAGCGCGTGAGCCTCGGCACCGAGACCGTCACCGAGCAGCAGCGCGTGGACGAGGAGGTCTCGCACGAGGAGATCGAGCTCGTGGACCCGACCACCACCCGCACCACCACCGACGACGGAACGGGCACCCGCTCCTAGTCGTCATCGCGCGGCCGGTCCGATCCCGATCGGGTCGGCCGCGCTCCCCTTCCCCGCACCACCCCCCGAAAGGCTCCCCCCATGAACTTCCCCGCCGCTCTGCAGAACGGACTGGCAGCGGTCATCGCGTTCGTCCCGCTCGCGCTGCTCTTCCTGCTCATCCTCATCGTCGGCCTCATCGTCGCCAAGCTCATCGAGAAGGGCCTCTCGCGCCTGCTGACCAAGGTCGGCTTCGACCGCGCGGTCGAGCGCGGCGGCATCAAGAAGGCGCTCGCCAACTCGAAGCTCGACGCCTCCGACATCGTGTCGAAGATCATCTACTACACGCTCGTGCTGTTCGTGCTCCAGTTCGCGTTCGGTGTCTTCGGACCCAACCCGGTCAGCGACCTGCTCCAGGGCATCATCGGCTTCCTGCCGAAGATCATCGTCGCGATCATCATCATCGTGATCGCCGCAGCCATCGCGGCCGGCGCGAAGGGCCTCATCCAGAACACCCTCGGCGGCCTGTCCTACGGCAAGCTCCTGGGCAACATCGTCGCCGTCTTCATCCTGTTCATCGGCGCCACCGCGGCCCTGAACCAGATCGAGGTCGCCACGACCGTCACCACGCCGATCCTCATCGCCGTGCTCGCGATCGTCGCCGGCGTCATCATCGTCGGTGCCGGTGGCGGACTCATCAAGCCGATGCAGCAGCGCTGGGAGGCGATCCTCACCAAGGCCGAGGCCGAGGCTCCCAAGATCCAGCAGGAGGCGAAGAAGGCCCCGTCCGTGACGGAGCAGGCCTCGCGTGCCGCCGAGGCCGCGAAGCAGCAGACCGGTCAGAAGACCAGCGCCCGCCGCGCGGTCTGATCCGACAGCACTCCTCCGGCCGGCCCTGCTCCTTCGAGCGGGGCCGGCCGTTCCCTTCTCCGCCGGCGCTCCCGCGGCCGGCTCGCTCCTCGCATCGGAGAGACCATGCACTCCTGTTCCCGGCTCCTCGCATGAGCACGTCACCCGAGACCCCTCCGTCCGTCGTTCTGCACGAGGAGCGACTCGTCGTCTCGACGCGGCGGTTCGCGACCGAGCGCGTCCGGCTCGAGCGCGTCGTCGTCACCGAGCAGCGGACGATCACCGTCGACGTCCGCCGCGAGGAGATCCGACTCGTGCGGGAGCCGCTGCCCGGCGACGATCCGCTGCCGGATGACGGAGCGGCCGCTCCTGTCGAGCCGGTCGTCCTGATCCTGCACGAGGAGCGGATCGGGATCACCAGGACCGTCGTGCCCGTCGAGCGCGTGACGCTCCGGGTGGCGTCGGTGAAGGGGGAGCGGGAGGCGACCGAGGAGCTGCGGCGCGAGGTCGTCGACGTCGATCGCTCGGTCGATCCGCTCCGGATCGACTGACGCCGGCTCGGTTCGGGTCGCCGAGAAGGTGATCGTGGTCGTCGTGCCCGCCGGGTGGAAGTCTCCCGCGAGGCGGATCCGCTTCCCGTGGTCGATCCAGTCCGACTCCCGTGTCTGCGCGCGGTCGAGGGTCTCGACGAACAGCTCGAACCTCCGCTCGCCCTTCTCGCGGTGCACCCACTCGAGGACCTCCTCGACGGAATGGCGCGGATGCGCGTGCCAGTGGCGGGGCCTCGATACGCCCCTTCGGGCCTACTCGCCCAGCGGAGGACATTTACTGTCGTACAGGACAGTAAACCTGCTAAAGTCGAGCTTGGAACCCCCCGAGACGAGAGAAGAGACGATCATGAGCACCATCACCCTCCCGGACGCCGTCGACGAGTTCGTCGCCGCCACCAATGCCCACGACGCCGAGGCGCTGGTCGCGGTGTTCGCGGCCGATGCCGTCGTCATCGACGACGGGACGACCTACGACACTCAGGACCGGATCCGCGAGTGGCTGACCGTGCACCAGATCGAGCCCCGCGTGGTGATCACGCCGATGTCGTTCGAGAGCGGACGACTCCTCGCCTCCGTCGACGGCGATTTCCCCGGCGGGCCGCTGCGCTTCGCCTTCGACGTCACCGAGACGGCCGGCCGCATCGCACGGCTCGAGATCCGGGCGGCCTGAGCGCCGCCCCGTCCTGATCCGCGGGACGATCTGACCGATCGGGAATTTCCTGCGGCCTCTCGCCTTCTTCTTCCTACATGCAATATATTGCATCCGATAACACCCTTTTCACACCCGAGGAGAGACCATGTCCGCCACCGCCTTCGCCCCTGAGGACGACCACCCCACTGTCGTGCTCGTCCACGGCGCTTTCGCCGAGTCGTCGAGCTGGAACGGGGTCGTCGCCCGGCTCCGCGCCGAGGGGCTGCCCGTCCTCGCGGTCGCCAATCCGCTGCGCGGGCTCGCCGCCGACGCCGAGTACCTCCGCACCGTGCTCGACGCGATCAAGGGACCGGTCGTCGTCGCGGGACACTCCTACGGCGGCTCCGTCGCGAGCGAGGCGACCGAGGGCGCCTCGAACGTGCGGGCCCTGGTCTACGTCGCGAGCTTCCTGCTCGAGCCGGGCGAGAGCACCGGCGACCTCACGGGGAGGTTCCCCGGCGGCGAGCTCGGCCCGGCTCTCACGCCCGTCCCGTTCTCGGCCGGGAGCTTCTCGGGCGACGACCTCTACATCCAGCAGGACCGGTTCCGCGAGGTCTTCGCGGCCGACGTGGACGAGGAGACCGCCGCTCTGATGGCGGCGACCCAGCGTCCGATCGCCGCTGCGGCCCTCGAGGACGCCGCCACGCGCGCCGGCTGGCGCGGCATCCCGTCCTGGACACTCGTGACCCGTCAGGACCTCGCGGTGCCGGCCGACTCGCAGCGCTTCATGGCCGCCCGCGCGGAGTCGCACGCGGTCGAGATCGACGCCTCGCACGCCGTCACCGTCTCGGAGACGGACGCCGTCGCGGACCTGATCCTCGACGCCGTGCGCGCGACCCGCTGACGATCCCCCGAGAGGCCGGCTCGCTGCACGGAGCGGGCCGGCCCCGTCCACGACTCCCCTGAAGGAGGAGCGATGATCCCTCCGGGACGCCTCGTCGCGGTGCTGCTGCCCGCTCGACACCCGTCTCGCGGTCTCGGAATGGACAGCGGCGACTATGACCGAATGACGATCAGCACTCGGTTTCACGGCATGCAATATATCGCTGGGTGTTATCGTCGCTGCATGCCCATCCCGAAGACGACCGCCGTCACCCCCCGATCCCTCCTGCGCGACGACGTCTACCAGGCGTTGCGCGACGCGATCGTCGACGGCACGTTCGAACCGGGCGAGCGCCTCCGGGATCAGGAGCTCGAGGCCTGGCTGGGCGTCAGTCGGACTCCTATCCGCGAGGCGCTGCTCCGCCTCGCCCGCGTCGGGCTGGTCAGCGCGAAGCCGGGACGGGCCACGATCGTCACGCCCGCCACCGGCAAGAGCATCACCGACGCCCAGCAGATCGCCGCCTCGATGCACGACCTCGCGACGCGCCTGGCCGGCCCGTCCGTCACTCCGGAGTCGCTCGCGGAGATGGAGTCGGCGAACACCGACTTCGCGCGGGCGCTCGAGACCGGCGACGTCGACGGCGCGCTGCGCGCGGACGACGCGTTCCACGGAGTGCTCACCGGCCTCAGCGGCAACGCGATGATCGACGACGTCCTCGAGCAGGCGACTCCGCTGATCCGGCGGGCCGAGCGCCGGCGCTTCGGCTCGCTGGCCGGACGCGACTCGGTCGAGCAGCACCGCGCGATCGTGCAGAGCCTGCGCGACGGCGACGTCGACGGCGCGGCCCGGCTGAATCGCGAGAACTGGATGACCCTCGACCGTCACCTGCACGAGGAGAACGGCGGATGACGGACGCCCCGGGAGTCCCCGGCATCCTCGCGGAGCTGCGGTTCTCCGCCCTGGTGACCGCGGCGCTCGCGTCGGCGCTGGGCGACGAGCACTCGGCCACTCCCGCCGAGGCTCTCGCGCGGGACCCCGCCCGAGCCGCCGTCCTGGCCGCCCTGCCCGACGCGGAGTCGGTGCTGGTCGAGCTGTGGGAGCAGCGCCGGGCCAGGAGCGGCAGCCTCGTCAGCGGTCTGAGCCAGGCCGCGGCCGCGGCGGGCGGCACCGTGCGGGCGTGGTCGGATCTGGGTGACGACGTGATGATCGCCCAGGGCCGCTCCTCCGCTCTGATGGCGCGTGTGCTGCTGGAGTCGGTGGCGCCCGCCTACGGAGTCGCCACGCCGACCCGGGTGCTCGACGTCGGCACCGGCATCGGAGCGATCGCGACGGCGCTCGCCGAGGGGATGCCGTCGGCGGCCGTCGTCGGGATCGACATCGCCGATCGCCCGCTCGCGATCGCCCGCGCCCTTCTGTGCGATGCCGACCCGCGCGTCGCCGACCGCATCCTCCTCCGCCGCGAGGACGTGACCGAGCTGAGCGATCACTCCGCCTACGACCTGGTCTGGATGCCGCTGCCGTTCCTGCCCGACGCGATCGTCGACCGAGCGCTCGACCGGGCGGTGGCAGCGCTGCGGCCTGGTGGTCTGCTGGTGCTCGGCACCCTCCCGCCGGTCGCCGACGAGCGGCTGCGCGCGGCGGACGCGTGGCTCGCGACGCTCACGGGCGGCGGGACGCTGACCAGGGACGAGGTCGCCGAGCGGCTGAGCACTCGCGGGCTCGAGCGCATCCAAAGCTTCGACACGGTGCCGGGAGCCCCGGTGCTGGTGGCGGCGGTCGTGCCCCGCTAGCGGGAGCGGTCGGGAGGGAGGAGCCCGCGCTCGCGCATCCGGGCCGCCGAGGCGATCGCGTCGGCGACGAAGCGCTCGGTCAGCTCGGTGTAGCGGCGGACGTCGTCGTCGGACCAGTCCTCGAGCACCTCGGCGATCATCCTGTCGCCGAGCGCGTACACGCCCCGTGCGGCCGCCTCACCGGCCTCGGTCAGGCTGATCAGGTTCGCGCGGCGATCGGAGGGATCCGTCGTCCGGACCACGAGCCCGTCTCCCTCGAGCCGGCCGACGATCTTGCTGATGTAGGAGGCGCCGGTTCCGAGGGCCTCGGCGAGGGCGGTCGGGCGCATCGGCCCCCACGCCAGGAGGTGACGGAGGGTCTGGTGCGACGGCTGATCGAGCGACTCGCCGGTCTTCGCGAGGATCTGGGCTTGGAGGGTGGGGGACTCCCAGAGCAGGATCAGCGCACTCAGATCGGCCAGCAGGGCGGAGCGGTACGGGAAGTCGGCGGGATCGGGAGTCGTGGCCCGGTCGGTCGCGCGCTCCTGGTCCACCCGGGGATCCTACCTGGAACGATGTCGTGCAGGACAGCAACGGAGGGAGCGTCATGGGCGCGATGGACGACCTGATCGGCCCGGAGGTCGTCGAGCGGCTGGCGGCCTCGATCCGGACGGCGGGCCCGGGGGAGCTGCCGGCGCTCGCCGCGGTGAGCGGATCGCTGGACGGCCTCCGGCTCCGGCAGCGCGTGGACCTCGTGCGCGACGCGCTGCTGAGCGATCTGCCCGCCGGGTTCCCGGCCGTCGAGAGCCTCGTGCTCGATCTCGTCGAGCAGCCTCTCCTCGAGGGGTGGATGATCTGGCCGGTGACCGAGCTCGTCACCGCGCGCGCTCTCGAGAGCGGCTCGGCCGAGGACTTCGACGCGGCGCTCGCGCTCCTCGCACGGCTCACCGTCGGCCTGACCGGCGAGTTCGCGATCCGCGACCTGCTGATCGCCCGGCCGGAGCGGGCGCTCGCGGTGATGCTCGCCTGGACGGACCACGAGAACGAGCACGTGCGGCGGCTCGCGACCGAGGGCTCGCGCGCCTTCCTGCCCTGGGCGAAGCGGGTGCCGTGGCTGCTCGCGCACCCGCGCGCGACCCGGGGGATCCTCGACGCTTCCTACCGGGACGAGTCCGAGTACGTGCGCCGCTCGACGGCCAACCACCTCAACGACCTCAGTCGCGTCGATCCGGAGATCGTGATCGAGACGGCTGCGGACTGGTCGGCGCATCCGGACGCGAACACGCCGCGGGTGGTGCGCCACGCACTCAGGACCCTGCTGAAGAAGGGCCGCCCGGCCGCGCTCGTCCTCGCCGGCTTCGACGGCGGGCTGCTGCGGGTCGGCCGGCCGCGTCTCTCCGTCGACGCCGTGCCCTGGGGCGGCTCGGTCGGGATCTCGGCCGAGATCGTCAACGAGGGCGGGACGGAGGCGACGGTCGTGATCGACTACTCGATCGGGTTCCAGCGGGCCGACGGCTCGGTGCGCCCCAAGACCTTCCGCCTCACGACCCGGCGCCTCGCCGCGGGCGAGAGCGCGACCGTGACCCGGACGCACTCGTTCCGCGAGATCACGACGCGGAGGCACTACCCGGGCGCCCACTCCGTCACGGTCCAGGCGAACGGGGTGGTGTCGACACCGGTCGACTTCGTGCTCGAGCGCTGACGACGCAGCGCCGCCCGGGAGGAACAGCCTCCCGGGCGGCGCTGGGTACGGTGCGGAGTGCTACGCGTCGGTGCGGGACTCGACGTCCTTCGCGGTCTCGATCGGCTCGCCCTCGACGCTCGCTCGGTCGGCCTTGCCCCGGTCGCCGCGGGTCTTGAGGAGGCTCGCGACGGTGGCGACGGCGATCGTCGCTCCGATGAAGGTGAGCGAGAACCAGATCGGGATCTCGGGCACCCACAGCAGCGGCTCGCCGCCGTTGATGAACGGCACCTCGTTGACGTGCAGGGCGTGGAACACGAGCTTCACGGCGATGAACGCGAGGATCACGGCGAGGCCCTGGCTGAGGTAGACGAGGCGCTCGAGCAGTCCGCCGATGAGGAAGAACAGCTGGCGCAGTCCCATCAGGGCGAAGGCGTTCGCGGTGAACACGATGTACGCCTCGCTGGTCAGGCCGTAGATCGCGGGGATCGAGTCGAGCGCGAAGACGAGGTCGATGAAGCCGATCGCGACGATGGTCAGCAGCATCGGGGTGACGAAGCGCTTGCCGCCCTTCTTCACCGTCAGCTTGTCGCCGTGGTACTCGTCGGTGACGGGGAGGATGCGGCGCACCAGGCGCATGAAGGCGTTGTTCGACGGGTCGCCGTGGTCGCCCTTGATCTGCTGGTAGGCGAGGACGAAGAGCAGGGCGCCGAACAGGTAGAAGACCCACGAGAAGTTCTCGATCAGCGCCGCACCGACGGCGATGAAGGCTCCGCGCATGATCAGCGCGATGACGATGCCGATCATCAGCACCTTCTGCTGGTACTTCTTCGGCACCGCGAAGCCGCTCATGATGATGAGGAAGATGAAGAGGTTGTCGAGCGACAGCGCCTTCTCGGTCAGGTAGCCGGCGAAGTACTCGCCGCCGTAGCGCCAGTCGGCGACGACGCCGATCCCGACGCCGAAGAGCAGCGCGAGGCCGATGTAGAACGCGGACCAGCGGGCGGACTCGCCGATGGTCGGTTCGTGCGGCTTGCGCACGTGGACGAAGAACTCGTAGACGAAGAACGCGATCGTCACGGCGATCGTGATGAGCCAGACGGCGGGGGTGATCTGCACGGAGGTGCTCCAAGGGGTTCGGTGGACGACACCAAGGTCTCCTCCACTCCGCCGGCGACCTGATGGCCTTCCGAGGCGGAGCCGATGGCCCGGGATGCTCAGTCGCATCCGTAATGACGGGCTCACCGCAGACGGGAGTACTCCCCTTGCTGGAGACGATTCTAGGAGAGGCGTAACGCGTCAACCTGAGAAGAACCTCAGTCCCACGGCCGATGGCGCCCGTGTTCTGGATCCACACTGCTGTACATTGGATCCAGCGGTGCGGTGCCGCGGGAGAGGCGTGCATGGTGATCCAGACCGTTCTGGGACCGGTCGACCCCGAGGGGGTCGGCAGCGTCTCGATGCACGAGCACCTGCTCACCGACGCGAGCGCTCTGCAGCGCCCGGGAGTCGAGCAGCTGGATCCGCACGAGCCCGTCACCGCCGAGCTCGCCGCGGCCCTGCGCTGGAGCCAGCTCGCGCTGGCCGACAATCTCCGCCTCGACGACGTCGATCTGCTCGTCGACGAGTTGCGCATCCCCTCCGCGCCGAGCGTCGTCGTCGATCTCAGCTCGCTCGGCTTCGGGCCCGACCGCGACCGCTTCCCCGAGCTCGCCGAGCGCAGCGGAGTCGCGATCGTCGCCGGCTACGGCGCGTACCTGCCCCGGCTGCTCCCGTCGTGGTACCTCGACCTCGACGTGGACGCGCGCACCGCGCTCTTCGAGCGGGCTCTGACCGAGGCGATCCCGGGCACCTCCTACCGCGCGGGTCTGCTCGGGCTGATGGGCACCACGGGAGCCTTCACCGCGCCCGAGGGCGAGCAGGAGCGCCTCGGGCTCACCGCCGCCGCGCGGGCCGCCGCCTCGACCGGCGCGGCGATCAGCGTGCGGCTCGCGGCCGACGCCCGCAACGGCCTGGACGTGCTGACCCACGTGATGGCCGAGGGCGTGGATCCGTCGCGCGTCGTGTTCACCACCGTCGACGAGTTCCTCGAGCTGCCGTACCTGCGCGACCTCTCGCAGGCCGGGGCCGTTCTCGAGATGTGCTTCGGCAACGAGGGCTCCCACGTCGGGCGGATCAGGAACGCGAGCGACCCCCAGCGGGTCGACGCCCTGCTCGCGCTGCTCTCGGAGGATCCCGACGGCCGCTGGGTCCTCGGCCACAGCACCTGGACCAAGGGCCAGCTCCGCCGCTTCGGCGGGCACGGCTTCGACCACCTCGCCGCGCGGGTCCTGCCGGGCCTGCGCCTGCTCGGCATCGACGACGCCGTGCTGCACCGCTTCAGCGTCGAGGAGCCCGTGCGCTTGCTCGACCGACCGTAGGAGACGACCGATGAGAGACACCCTCGCCCCCCTGGCTCCGCTCGAGCCGTTCCTCCTCGACGGCGCCTGGATCGCGCCCGAGGGCGCCGAGCTGCTCGACGTGATCGATCCCGCGACCCAGGAGCTGCTCACCCGCGTCCCCCAGGCGACGGCCGCCGACGTCGACGCCGCCGTGACCGCCGCACGGCGGGCGCACGAGGACGCGCGCTGGAGCGGGATGAGCCCGCACGACCGCAGCCGGATCCTCGGCCGCGTCGCCGACCTGATCGAGGAGCGCCTCGAGGAGCTCGCGGTGCTCGAGACGCGCGACAACGGCAAGCCGATCGAGCGCTCGCGCGCCGACACCGCGACCTCGGCGCGGGTGTTCCGCTACTACGCGGGCGCTCCGTCGCGCCTGACGGGCACCGTCGTCCCGGTCGACGGGGCGCACCACGTCTACACGACGCTCGAGCCGGTGGGAGTCGCGGCGCTGATCCTGCCCTGGAACTTCCCGATCATGACGGCCAGCTTCAAGCTCGCCCCGGCGCTCGCCGCCGGCTGCACCGTCGTCGTGAAGCCGGCGGAGCAGACTCCGGTGACCATGCTGCGGCTCGCCGCGATCTGCGAGGAGGCGGGCGTCCCCTCCGGAGTCGTGCAGGTGCTCACCGGCGACGGCCGCGTCGGAGCGGCGCTCACCGCGCACCCGGGGGTCGACAAGGTGTCGTTCACGGGCAGCACCGAGGTGGGCCGGAAGGTGATGCTCGCCGCCGGGGCCGACTTCAAGAGGCTCACGCTCGAGCTCGGGGGCAAGAGCCCCAACATCGTGTTCGAGGACGCGGATCTGGATGCGGCGGTCCTGACCGCGATGCGCGCGTCCTTCGGCCACTCCGGTCAGATGTGCACGGCGGGCAGCCGCCTGCTGGTGCAGCGCTCGATCCTCGACGACATGACGGAGCGTCTGGCTGCGGCGGTGCGCCGCGTCCCGCTGGGCGACGGTCTCGCCGGGGGAGTGACCGTCGGTCCGCTGGTCTCGGAGGAGCAGCGGCAGCAGGTGCTCGGCTACATCGCCCAGGGCGAGGCCGAGGGGGCGGTCGTCGCTGTCGGCGGCGGGGTGCCGGACCGGCCGGGCTACTACGTGGAGCCGACCCTGTTCACGGGTGTCAGCAACTCGATGACCATCGCGCGCGAGGAGATCTTCGGCCCCGTGGTCGGCATCATCCCGTTCGACGACGAGGACGAGGCCGTGGCGATCGCCAACGACCAGAGCTACGGACTGGCCGCAGGGGTGTGGACGCGCGACCTCTCGCGGGCGCACCGTCTGGGGAAGCGCCTGCGCGCGGGGACGGTGTGGGTGAACACCTACAACCTGTTCGACCCCGCGCTGTCGTTCGGCGGAGTCGGCGAGTCCGGCCTCGGCCGCGACCTGGGCGAGGAGGCGCTGCGCTCGTTCTGCGAGTCGAAGAGCGTGGTCATCGCGCTGTAGGGGGCGCCCCCGCCAGTCCATGCCAGCACTCGCGCTCGCGTCTGCGATCCGACTGTTCAGTTGGGAACTGAACACGGAGGTGCCGGATGCTGGCCGCGGTGAGACGAGAGGAGCTGGAGCTCGCGATCGGCGTTCTCGGACTCCGGAGGCGATGAACGCGACGGCTACCCTCGGAACATGAGGGTTTATTCCGTCGACGAGAGAGACTCCGTGGAGGAGATGCCAGCAAGTGGCTACCGGGTCATGCTCGTCAGATCCGGACGTCGAGTCAGCGCCTTCGACATCGACGCCGCGTCGGTGCGCGAGGCCCTCGCCTGGGCTGAGGAGAACTGCGCGAATGGCGCCTTCTCGCTCGCGGCCCGGTTCGAGCTGTTCGGAGGAGGAGTCTCCCCTCATGTGGCTGACTCCTCCTCCGGAGGAGTTGATGGCAGAGCTGGGCTAGGAGCAGACGGCCGTGGACGTCGGTCAGCGCGGCGGGTAGGTCCTCAGGGTCACGGGCGGCAGTGAGGCGAGCTCCGGTGCGACGAGGCCGATGACGTCGGAGTGGTGGTCGACGCCGTCCTGACGGAGGAAGGACCAGCACTTGAGCGATCGCGGGCGCTTCGCGAGGGGGAGCGGAGTCGCCTCGACGACGATCAGCCCGCGGTCGTGCAGGACGATGCGGGCGGTGAGCCGCTCGGCGCGGCCGTCGACGGTCCAGTGCCCGACCGCGCGCAGGCGGCCCTCGCGGCTGTCGACTCCGAGCGACATGACCGAGCTGTAGTCCTCGGAGGCGGCGCCCATGCCGATCTGGAAGTCGCCCTCTGCGCCGTCGAGCACGAAGGCGACGTCGAGTCCGGCGCGGTGCCGCACCGAGAACGTCGAGACCAGGCGCCCGCGGCCGAAGGATCCGGAGCGGCTCTGCGCGGTGCGGACGTGGCCCTCGGCTTGCTGACGCTCCACGCCGTCCTCCTCGTCGCTCGGAGCACGGCGGTCGCGGCGCTGCCCTCCGACCCTAGACCTCCTCCGGAGAGCGGAGCCTCCGCCCGGCCTCCGTCCGAGTGCTCCGGCGGCCGCGCCCCGTCCGGCGGGTACGGTGGAACGGATCCGAGCACCACCCGCCCCGACGAAGGAGCCCCCATGCCCACCACTGTGAGCGGCGTCATCGCCCGATCGAAGGGCGCTCCCGTCGAGCTCGTCGACATCGTGATCCCCGACCCCGGGCCCGGCGAGGCCGTCGTCGACATCGAGACCTGCGGTGTCTGCCACACCGACTACCACTACCGCGAGGGCGGGATCAGCGACGACTTCCCGTTCCTGCTCGGCCACGAGGCCGCGGGCCGGGTCAGCGCGATCGGCGAGGGGGTGACGCACGTCGCCGTCGGCGACTTCGTCGTGCTCAACTGGCGGGCCGTGTGCGGCGAGTGCCGCGCCTGCGTCCGTGCGGAGCCCTGGTACTGCTTCAACACGTTCAACGCCACGCAGAAGATGACCCTCGAGGACGGCACGGAGCTGAGCCCCGCGCTGGGCATCGGGGCCTTCGCCGAGAAGACGCTGGTGCACGCGAAGCAGTGCACGAAGGTCGACCCGACGGCCGACCCCGCCGCCGTGGGCCTGCTGGGCTGCGGCATCATGGCCGGCCTCGGTGCCGCGATGAACACCGGCAACGTCACGCGGGGCGACTCCGTGGCCGTGATCGGCTGCGGCGGAGTCGGCACCGCCGCGGTCGTCGGCGCGAAGCTGGCCGGAGCGAGCACGATCATCGCGATCGACCGCGACCCCAAGAAGCTGGTCGCCGCGCAGAAGCTCGGCGCGACCCACGTCGTCGACTCGAGCGGTCTCGACGAGGCGGGAGTCGTCTCCGCGGTGCAGGAGCTGACGGACACGTTCGGCGCCGACGTCGTGATCGACGCGGTCGGCCGGCCCGAGACCTGGCGCCAGGCGTTCTACGCCCGCGACCTCGCCGGCACGGTCGTCCTCGTCGGCGTCCCGACTCCCGAGATGACGCTCGAGATCCCCCTGCTCGACGTCTTCGGCCGCGGCGGATCGCTCAAATCCAGCTGGTACGGCGACTGCCTGCCCGAGCGCGACTTCCCGATGCTGACCGACCTCTACCTGCAGGGCAGGCTGCCGCTGGACGAGTTCGTGAGCGAGCGGATCGGCATCCGAGACATCGAGCAGGCCTTCGCCACGATGGCCGGCGGCGACGTGCTGCGCTCGGTGGTGGTGCTCTGATGGGCGCGCGGATCGACCACCTCGTCACCAGCGGCACGTTCAGCCTCGACGGCGGCACCTGGGACGTCGACAACAACGTCTGGATCGTCGGCGACGACTCCGAGTGCGTCGTGATCGACGCGGCGCACGACGCCGACGCGATCCTGGCGGCGGTCGGCGACCGCAGGCTCGTCGCCGTGCTGCTGACCCACGCGCACGACGACCACATCGACGCGGTCGCGGGAGTGCGGGAGGCGACGGGTGCGCCCGTGCTGCTGCACGACTCCGACCGCATGCTCTGGGACGTGGTGCACCCCGACAGCGCGCCGAGCGCGGCGCTCGTCGACGGCCAGCGGATCGCCGTGGCCGGCCTCGAGCTCGAGGTGCGGCACACGCCGGGTCACTCGCCCGGAGCGGTCTGCTTCGTCGCCGAGGAGCTCGCAACGGTCTTCACCGGAGACACGCTCTTCCAGGGCGGACCGGGCGCGACCGGCCGCTCCTTCAGCGACTTCCCCACGATCATCGACTCGATCACCGACCGGCTGCTGACGCTGCCGGCGGAGACGGTCGTGCGCACCGGGCACGGCGACTCGACGACGATCGGGGCGGAGGCGCCGCACCGCGAGGAGTGGATCGCGCGCGGGCACTGAAGGCGACGTGCCGAGGTCGGTCGGAGCCGTCAACGGTGCGCCTCACCGCCGGCATGCCCACGACCGCGTGAAGCGATCGACTACCAGCGGATGGTCGTCGGCAGCGGTCGTTGATGCTCCTCCACGAGTACTGTCACTCGCCGCTGGGCTGCGCCCGGCGGGAGCCTCGGCTCACGATCGGCGGCACCTCGAGGATCGGAACGGCTCGCTTCATGAAGCGGTCGAAATCCGGGACCGTGAACGCCGCATAACCGTGCTGAGGGGTGAACAGAAGCCCCATCTCGATCAGTTCGGCTCGTGTCGGGCCGAGTTGCTGGGACGACCTCTCGAGGAGGACGGCGACGTCCCCCGCCTTCTGAGGTTCGGGACCGAGTTCGGCCATCGCACGCATGTACGCGGTCTGAAGCGGCGTCGCTCGATCGAGTCGAACGCGGAAGAAGGAGCTGTCGAGCTTGGCCTCGTAAGCTTCCCTGGCGAGTTCGACGTCCTCCTTGAAGATCCGGTTGTTCCTCGCCACGGTCCAGACCTGATACCCCAACTCCTGGATGAAGTAGGGGTATCCGCTCGTGATCTCGACGGCGAGTTCGACGGCCTCGTCCTCGTACACTGCTCCTTCCGCCGCGGCCGGCTCCCGGAGTGCTGCTGCGGCGTCGTCGCGATCGAGGGAATCGATGCGAGGGAACTTGAAGAGCCGCTCCGCATACGACTTCGCGTCTCCGACGAGCTCGGCGATCTGCGGCAGTCCGGCGCCGACGAAGGTGACGGGCAGGTTCCGCTGAACCGTCTTGTGGATGGCCTGGATCAGCGCTTCGAGTTGAGGCGAGTCGAGGAACTGGACCTCGTCGATGCGGCGTCCATGACGACGACTTTAGGAGTGTTAGAGCGTTTTATCCAGATCTCCTAAAACGCTCTAACCTCCGAAAACGCTGCCGTCGGGCCGCGGGCGCGGCCGTCAGATCCAGCCGTGCTCGCGGGCCTCGATCACCGCGCGCTGGCGGGTGTCGACCTGCAGCTTGCGGAGGATCGACGAGACGTGGTTGCGGACGGTGCCGTTCGAGAGGTGCAGCGCGGCTCCGATCTGCCCGATCGTCTCGCCGCGGGAGCCGGCGCTCAGCACGTCGAGCTCGCGGTCGGTGAGCGGGCTGCGGGTGGTGGCGAGGGCGTCGGCGGCGATCTCGGGATCGACGTAGCGGCGTCCGCTCGCGACCAGGCGGATCACCTGCGCGACGTCCTCGACGCGACGCGACTTGGGCAGGAAGCCCGCGACTCCGACGGCCAGCGCGCGGCGCAGCACTCCGGGACGCGCGTGGCGGGTGACGACGACCACGCGGGTCGCCGACGAGCGGCGCAGGCGCTCCGCGGCCTCGATGCCGTCCATGCCCGGCATCTCGACGTCGAAGAGGCAGACGTCGGGCTCGAGGCGCAGCGCCTCGGCCACCGCCTCCTCGCCGTCGCGGCACTCGCCGACGATCTCGAGGTCGTCCTCGAGGCGGAGCAGCGCCGCGAGCGCGGTGCGGATCATGTCCTCGTCGTCGGCGAGGAGCACGCGGATCACTCCGCTCCTCCGATCGGCAGGCGCGCCTCGACCGCGAACGCGCGGCGGGTGGGGCGGGTGCGCAGGGTGCCGCCGGCCCGCTCGATCCGCTCGGTCATGCCGGCGATGCCGGAGCCGTGCTCATCGGGATCCTCGGGCTCGGGCGGCAGGTCGTTCTCGGCGAGGAAGCGCCACTCGCCGCCCTCGCGGGCCAGGCGCAGCCGGGCCGACTCGCCTCCGCCGTGCTTGAGGATGTTGGTCGTGCTCTCGCGGACGACCGGGCCGAGCGCATCGGCGGGCGCGAGGTCCGCACCGGCGCCGATGTCGAGCTGCACGCGCAGCCCGGCCGAGCGGAGGAGGTCGGCGGCGTTCTCGAGCTCGTCCGAGAGCGAGACGCTGCGGAAGCGGGTGGCGAGCTCGCGGGTGCCCGTGCGGGCCCCGTCGACGCTGCGCTGAGCGGCGCGCAGCTGCTCCAGTGCGGCGTCCGGATCGTCGCGGAGGAGACGCTCGGCGAGCTCGAGCTGCAGGGCGATGACCTGGAGGTGGTGCCCCTGCAGGTCGTGGACGTCACCCGCGAGGATCAGCCGCTCCTGGGCGGCCGCGAGGCGCCCCTCCGCCGCCCGCGCGCGATCGAGCTCGCGCACGATGTCCCACCACCAGAGCATGCTGACGACCGACGCCGGCAGGGCGATCGCGAAGAACAGCAGCAGCGGGCGGATGTCGGAGGGGGAGTCCGCGAGCAGACCGGTGCCGAGGTGGTCGTGCTCGAGCACTGCGGCGACCACGAGGACGAGGGTGGCGAGGCCGGTCAGCCGCCCGCGGACGCCGCGCGGCCAGGGCAGCACGCCCACCAGGACGAACGCGAGCGAGAGGGCGAAGGTGACGCTGCCGGTGGCGATCCCGCCGGCCGCCGAGCCTGCGAGACCGGCGGCGAACACTCCGGTCGCCTGCGCGCGGAGCCGGAACGGCGCCTCCTTCGGCACCCCTCGGTAGCGCAGGGCGGTGACGAGGAACGCGGCGGACCACAGCACGGTGCCGCCGAGGTAGAGGACGACGCGCCAGAGCTCGGTCGCGCCGACGACCACCGGCAGCCCCCACACGAACAGGACGACGAGCACGAAGGACGCCGCCGAGAGGACGGTGTACCACCAGGTGGCCGAGACGCCACGGCCGGAGGGCGGGACATCGATCGTCTCGGGCGCAGTGCTCATGCCGCCCACAGTACGACCATGACGGATGTCACCCCTCGGGGGTGCGTTCCTCCCCTGCGGAGGTGACCCGGCGGCACTGCCCGGGCGCTCGCTCCCGCGGTCGGATGGAGTCATCCCGAGAGACGGGAGGGCCGCCGACGCGGTCAGCAGAGCGGAGACGACATGTCGAACATCGCAGCAGACGCCATCCTCGGATTCCAGGACCTCCTCGCGCGGGTCCCCGACCTCGTGCAGCCGCTGGTGGTGGCGCTCGCCGGGGCCGTGCCCTTCATCGAGGGCGAGGGGGCCGCGACCATCGGGATCATCGGCGGCATCAACCCGGTGATCGCCGCGGTCTCGGGCGCGATCGGCAACTTCCTCTGCGTGGCCCTGCTGGTGCTGCTGGGCGCGGGCGTCCGCTCGGCCGTGACGAAGGGGCGGACGCCCCGGGCGTCGGCTCGCCGTGAGAAGTTCCAGCGGGCGTTCACCCGCTACGGGGTGCCCGGGGTGAGCCTGCTCGGGCCGCTGCTGCTGCCCACGCACTTCACCGCGGTGATGCTCGCGGGCGCCGGAGTGGCCAAGGGGCGGGTGCTGCTGTGGCAGGGCGTCGCGATCGTGCTGTGGACGACGGCGTTGACGGTGGTGGTGAGCCTCGCGGTGGGCGGGGCGGGGCTGGCCTGAGGCGTACGCAACCGAGGTCGGGAGGCGCCGGCGGCACCGTTCGCAGCCGATCGGCGGATCTCGCCCTCGGTTGCGTGCGCGATCGCGTGCCGGACCCGCACAACGGAGGCTGAGAGGCCGGAATCGCGGGTTCGTCGCGGTGTCCGGCCGCTCAGCCTTGCTTCTGCAGGTGGCTACGCCGCGACGCGGGCGTGCGCGTCGGCCAGCAGCTCGACCGAGCGCAGTCGCGCGGGGGTCGCGAGCGACGCGTGGGCGACGATGACCTCGTCGGCGTCGGCCGAGCGCGCGAATCCGGCCACGTAGTCCGCGACCTCCTCGCCGGTGCCGACCCCGGTGTAGTGGGTCATGCTCGCGACGTGGGCGCCGACCGGGGCGCTCAGCAGGCTGTCGAGCTCGTCGTCCGAGAACTGCTGCTCGAGCGGGATCTGGCCGCTCTGGCGCAGCAGCATCAGTGAGGCGGGCGCGCTTCATCTCGGCGAACTGGCGCTCGGCGTCGGCGGTCGTGTCGGCCGCGATGGCGTTCACTCCGGCGATGACGTAGGGCGCGTCGAGCTGCTCGGAGGGGCGGAAGCCGCGGCGGTACTCGGCGACGGCCTGGTGCAGCGCGTCGGGCGCGAAGTGCGAGGCGAAGGCGTAGGGCAGGCCGAGGGCCGCGGCCAGCTGCGCGCCGAAGAGCGACGAGCCGAGGATGTAGAGCGGCACGCGGGTGCCGGCGCCGGGCGTCGCGCTGACGCCGGGGATCCGGGACTCGCCGGCGAGGAACGCCTGCAGCTCGACGACGTCCTGCGGGAAGCGCTCGGACGACTCGGGATCGCGGCGCAGCGCGCGGAAGGTCGCCTGGTCGCTGCCGGGGGCGCGACCGAGTCCGAGGTCGATGCGGCCGTGGTGCAGGGTCTCGAGCGTTCCGTACTGCTCGGCGATGGTGAGGGGGGAGTGGTTGGGCAGCATGACGCCGCCGGAGCCGAGGCGGATGGTCGAGGTCTGCGAGGCCACGTGCGCGATGAGCACCGAGGTGGCGCTCGACGCGATCGAGGCCATGTTGTGGTGCTCGGCGTACCAGACCCGGCGGTACCCGCTGCGCTCGGCCTGCTGCGCCAGCGCCACCGAGGCGGCGAAGCTGTCGCGCGCGGTCTCTCCGGGGGCGATGGGGGCGAGGTCGAGGATCGAGAGGGGAACGGTCATGTCAGAGGGCAACGCGCGAGGGGCGGCGGGTGTTCCCGACCGGTGCGCGGTGATCAGCGCGGGCGGCACTCCAGGCTGAGCCACAGCTCGAAGCAGGCGCTGCGCGAGAGGGCGGTGGCTCCGATGGAGGCGCGGCCCATGCGGCCGGCGTCGGGGCCGAAGACGTCCAGGAGCAGGTCGCTCGCGGCGTTCGAGACCTCGTTGAGGCGCTCGAAACCGGGCGGGCAGAGGACGAAGCAGAGGCCCCGGGACAGGGCGACGACCTCGTCGAGCGAGCCGAGGGCGAGGCGGATCATGCCGAGGGCGTTGACGGCGGCGTAGCGGGCCGCCTCCTGCGCCTGCTCGAGGGTGATGTCGACCCCGACCGCGCCCGGGTGCAGGAGCGCGCCGTCGCGGGACTCGGGGGTGATGCCGCTGAGCTCGAGGAGGTCTCCCGTGCGGTGGAACGCGCGGAGGGAGGAGCCGTAGCGCCCGCCGTAGGGCGGGTTCGCGTAGTCCGGGATCACGAGGCCGAGCTCGAGGGCGCGGGCTTCGGGGGAGTGGGTCATGGCGGCCTCTCGCGGGACGGGGTGCGGGCCGGAGGGCGATGCGCGCTGTCCGGCCGGTCCAGCGTATCCGGCGGTGGCATTAATGGATACAACCTGTTTAGGATGGGATCCATTCAGTCGTTCGCAGGACGACGCCGCGCGGAAGGACCTGTTGGATGACACTCGGCCTGGACGGCGGCACCCCCGCCGCGACCGCGACCATCGACGTCGCGGCCGAGCGCGCCCGCACTGCCGGCACGGTCGGGCGGCACTACTTCAACGCCGCCGGAGCGGGACTGATGAGCGACGGCGTCCTGGACGCGGTCATCGGGCACCTGCGCCTGGAGCAGCGGATCGGCGGCTACGAGGCCGCGAATCTCGCCGCCGACGACCTCGAGGCGGCCTACGCGTCGGCCGCGCAGCTGCTCAAGTCCGATGTCGACGAGATCGCGTTCTTCGACAGCGCGACGAGTGGTCTGCGCGCGGTCTTCGACGCCCTGCGCCTGGGTCCGGGCGACACGGTCCTCGCGCCGCGCTCGAGCTACATCAGCCAGGCGCTGCGGATGCTCGCCCTGCGTCGGCACGACGGCGTGCGTCTGGACGTGCTCCCCAACGACTCCTCGGGCGGGATGGATCTCGAGGCGCTCGAGAGCGCCCTGGCGACCGCGACCGGGCGCACGGTCGTCAGCGCGGTGCACATCCCCACCTCCTCCGGGCTCGTCGAGCCCGTCGCCGCGATCGGCGCACTGGCCCGCCGCTACGGGGCGATCACCGTGCTCGACGCGACGCAGTCGGTCGGGCAGCTCGACATCGACGTGCGCGCGATCGGCTGCGACGCCCTCGTCACCACCGGGCGCAAGTTCCTCCGCGGACCGCGGGGCACCGGCCTGCTGCACCTGCGCAGGGGCCTGCTCGACGGACTCGGACCCTGGGCGCCCGACGTGCGAGGCTCGAGCTGGACGAGCGCGGAGGAGTGGACGATGGACGGCACGGCGCGGGTCCTCGAGACCTGGGAGTCGTCGGTCGCCTCCCGTCTGGGCCTCGGAGTGGCGCTCCGCGAGGCCCTCGAGCGCGGTCCCGCGGCCACCCAGGAGCACCTCGTGGCCCTCGGCGCGCAGCTGCGCGAGCGGCTCGGCGCCCTCGACGGCGTCTCCCTCGCCGATCCGCCCGCCTCCCCCTCCGGCATCGTGACCTTCACGGTCGACGGGGTCGCTGCCAAGCAGGTCTCGGCCGGGCTGCGCGAGGCGGGCGTGGACTCGCTCGCCGTGCCGGCCGGCCACGCGCAGTGGGACCTCGGCGCCCGGGGCATCGCGAGCGTCGTCCGCGTGTCTCCGCACGTCTACACCGACGCCTCCGACGTCGACGCCCTGCTCGAGCGGGTCGCGGCGATCGCAGGAGGCGCCCGATGACGGTGCACGACGCGGTGGTGCTCGGGCTCGGGATCCACGGGTCGGCGACGGTGCGCGAGCTCGCGCGGCGCGGGCGCGACGTCGTGGGGGTCGAGCAGTTCGGCCCGGCGCACGCGCGCGGCTCGTCGCACGGAGCGACGCGGATGATCCGCCGCGCCTACCCGAGCCCGGTCTGGAACGACCTGGTCGACCGCGCCTTCCGCGGCTGGGAGCGCTGGGGCGTGCACGCCGGAGAGCCGTTCGTGCACACGACCGGCGGGCTGTACGCGCACCGCGGCGTCCCCACGCTGCAGGGCGGCCGGAGCCGACCCGTCGAGGACGCCCGTGCCGTCGCCGCGTCGTTGGCGCCGCCGGAGGGCTGGGGTGTGGTGCACGACCCCGACGCCGGAGTGGTCGAGGCCGCACGGGCGCTGGCCTTCGCGCAGTCCGACGCCGCCGCCGCGGGCGCCGAGCTGCGCTTCGAGGAGGAGGTCCTCGGCTGGTCCACGGACGCGGGAGTCGTCACCGTCCGCACCACCGCGGGGGAGCTCCGCGCGCGCCGGCTCGTGCTCGCCGCCGGCGGTTGGATCGCGCGGCTCCTGCCCGAGGCGGCGGGGTTCTTCGAGGTGCAGCGGATCCTCACCTACACCGCCCGCGCCGGTCAGGACGCCGCCCGCCCGCCGGCCCTCGGCTGCTTCTCGGTGGACCTGCCGGAGGGGCTCGTCTTCGGGCTCCCCGAGGCCGCGGGCTCGGGAGCGAAGATCGGCATCGACGCCGGGCCCGTGTGGGACCCGGCCGTGCCCGTCGCCCCGCCCACCACGGAGGAGATCGCGCACCTGCAGGCGCTGCTGCGCCGCTTCGTGCCGGGCATCGACGTCGAGGGCGGCGAGGCCGTCGCCTGCCTCTACACGATGACCCCCGACAAGCGCTTCGTCCTCGGCGAGCTGCCCGGCCGGCCGGAGGTGCTCGTCGCGGCCGCCTGCTCCGGCCACGGCTTCAAGTTCGGCCCGGCGATCGGCGAGGCCCTCGCCGACCTCGTGGACGGGATCGACCGATCCGACCTCGACTTCCTCACCCCCGCTCGGAGCGTGACCCCCGCATGACCGCACCCGCCTCGCCGACCGGCCCCGTCGCTGCGACCTCCGCCTCTTCCCGCATCGCGGTCGCCGCGCCCCACCCGGCGGCTCTCGACGCCGCGGCCGAGGCGATCGCCGACGGAGGGGACGCGATCGACGCGGCCCTCGCCGCCGCGACGGCCCTCACCGTCGTCTACCCGCACCAGTGCGGTCTGGGCGGCGACCTCATCGCCCTGGTGCGCCGTCCGGGGGCCGGAGTGACCGCGGTGATCTCGGCCGGAGCGGCACCGGCCGGCATCGACGTCGCGCGCTTGGCGCTCGAGGACCGGATGCCGCGCCAGGGCGCGCAGACGGTGACGATCCCCGGAGCCGTCGCCGGCTGGCGCGCGATCGCCGGCCTGGGCGGTCGCCTCGGACTCGCCGCGCCTCTGCGGCGCGCTGCGCGGCTGGCCGCCGAGGGCGTGCCCGTCTCGGCCGGTCTGGCGCGGGCGATCGGCCAGCGGAGCGAGGAGCTGCAGGCCGACGAGGGCATGCGCGGAGTGTTCGGCGACGGCCGCGGCGGACTGCTGGGCGAGGGCGACGCGCTCGTGCAGCCGGCGCTCGCCGCGACCCTCGGCGAGCTGGCCGAGGACCCGGCCGCCTTCTACTCCGGGCGGATCGCCGCCTCGCTCGCCGCGCGGCTCCGCTCGCTCGGCGGCACTCACACCGAGGACGACTTCGCCGCGCACGAGGCCGAGCTCGTCGAGCCGCTCACCGAGACGATCGGAGGCGCGCGCTGGTGGGTCGCCCCGCCGCCCAGCCAGGGCGCGGTGCTGCTGGGAGTCCTGCCCGAGGCGCTCGGGGGCGAGACCGCCGAGCTCGTCGCCGCCGTGCGCGAGGCCGCGCTCGTGCGCCAGGCCGAGCTGGGCGATCCCCGCGGAGGAGCGATCGACGTCGACGCGCTGCGGAACCCGCGCGGTCGCGACGGCTCCCTGCCCCGCGCCGGACGTGCCCTCGGCGACACCGTGGCGGTGACCGCGGCGGACGCCGACGGCACTGTCGTCACCCTGATCCAGAGCGTCTACCAGCTCTTCGGCTCCGGGATCCTCGATCCCGGCACGGGCGTCGTTCTGCACAACCGCGGCTCGGCCTTCAGCACCGATCCCGCCCATCCGGGGCACGTGGGGCCGGGACTGCGGCCGCCGCACACCCTGCTGCCGGTCGTCGCCGAGACCGACGAGCTGGTGCTCGGGCTCGGCTGCCAGGGCGGCAGCGCTCAGCCGTGGATCCTCGCCCAGCTGGTGCGCGACCTGCTGCGGCCGACGTCGCAGCCCGACGAGGTGCTCGCACGGCCGCGCTTCGTCGTCGGCGCCCGCGACCTCGGCCACGAGCGCACGACGCTCGTCGCCGAGCCCGGGGCCGGCGAGGCGATCGCGGCGGCCGAGGCGCTCGGTCTGCCCATCGTCCGCACCGCCGGACCCGTCGACGAGGCCGGTCACGTGCAGCTGGTGCGCCTGCACTCCGACGGGCGGCTCGACGCGGCGAGCGACCCGCGCGCGGACGGCCGCGCCGCCGTCGTCCCCGCGTCCCCGAACCCGACCCTCCGACCCGAAGGAACCCGATGAGCTCCACCGCCCACGTCCTCGACCCGCTCACCTCCGCCGAGATCTCCTCCTTCGTCGCCGCCGTGCGCGCGAGCGGCCGACTCGGCGAGCGACCGCGCTTCTGGGGCATCGCCCTGGACGAGGAGAAGGCGCGGGGCACGTCGCCGGGCGACCCGCGACCGGTGCGCCTGGTGGTCATGGATCCGGACGCCCGCGCCGCCTGGGAGGTGCGCGGCTGGACCGCGGCGCCGGGCGGCTCCGCCGTCGTCGAGGTGTGGACCGACGTCGACCACCGCCGCCCGGGCGTCCCGAGCGACGAGGCCCGGATGATCGCACAGGCCGCCCGCAACTCGCCCCTGCTCAAGGACGCTCTGGCCCTGCGCGGCATCACCGACACCTCGCTCGTCTGGGTCGACCCGGAGTCGATCACCGGCTTCGTGCCCGAGGACCTCGCCGACCGCCGGCTCAGCTGGGGCACGGTCTGGTACCGCGAGTTCCCGGAGGACAACGGCTACGCGCGCCCGGTCGCCGGACTCGTGCCGATCCTCGACCTCGACACGCTCGAGGTGATCCGGATCGAGGACCACGGCGTGATCCCGATGGCGAGCGAGACCGGCGTCTACACGGCGGGCACCTGGGGTCCCGACCGTGAGGTGTCGATGCTCGACATCGTGCAGGCGGACGGCCCCGGCTTCGCGATCGAGGGGCACCGCGTCACCTGGCAGAACTGGTCGTTCCGGGTGGGCTTCAGCCACCGGGAGGGGCTCGTGCTGCACGAGCTGACCTACCGCGACGGCGATGTCGAGCGCCCCGTGCTCCAGCGCGCCGCGGTCAACGAGATGTACGTGCCCTACCTCGACAGCGACCCGACCGCCTACCGCAAGAACTTCTTCGACTGGGGCGAGTACGGCGCCGGCCCCCTGACCGCGAGCCTCGAGCTGGGCTGCGACTGCCTGGGCGAGATCCGCTACTTCGACGTCGAGTACCTCGACGGGCACGGCGAGCCGCAGACCATCGCGAACGGCATCTGCCTGCACGAGGAGGACGACTCGATCCTCTGGAAGCACGTGAACACGCGCACCGGCAGCGCCGAGGTGCGCCGCAGCCGCAAGCTCGTGGTCTCGAGCTTCGCCACGGTCGCGAACTACGACTACGGCTTCTACTGGTCGCTGCACCAGGACGGCTCGATCGAGCTCGAGGTGAAGCTCACCGGCCTGATGTCGGTCTCGGGCATCGCCGACGGCGAGACCCCGCGGTCGGGGCGCCTCGTCGCTCCGAACGTGCAGGCGCCGACCCACCAGCACTACTTCGCCGTGCGCCTGGACACCGCGATCGACGGACCGCTGAACCGCCTCGTCGAGGTGCACGCCGAGGTGGACCCGGACGAGACGACGAACCCGTACGGCAACGCGTGCCTCGCCGTCGAGACCCCGATCGCCTCGGAGGCTCAGGGCGCGCGGCGCGCGGACCCTGCTCGGGCGCTGCACTGGCGCGTCGAGAGCGAGTCGGCCACCAACCGCTACGGCGAGAGCACCGCCTACCGCCTCGCGATCCAGAACACCGCGCAGCTCTACGCGCGCCCCGGCAGCGTGGTCGAGCGCAAGGCGCCGTTCGTCGCGCAGCACCTGTGGGCGAGCGCCTTCGACGCGGAGGAGCGCTTCATCGCGGGCGAGTACCCCAACCAGGGCGAGCTCGGCGACGACGGCGTGCACGTGTGGCAGCGGGCCGACCGCTCACTCGAGAACGAGCGCCTCGTGCTCTGGCCGGTGCTCGGCGTGCACCACTTCCCGCGCCCGGAGCAGTGGCCGATCATGCCGGTGGACCGGATCAGCCTGAGGCTCGAGCCGGACGGGTTCTTCGACCGCAATCCGTCGCTGGACGTGCCGGCGTCGGAGTCGGCGCACTGCGCGCCGGGGCAGGGACACGCCGGGCACGACCACTCCGGGCACGACTCCGCCGGGCACGGGCACGACGCCCACGGGCACGACGCCCACGCCGGCCACGCGCACGCCGAGCAGCAGCACGGCCACGAGGGCGGCCGCTGATGGCCGAGGAGCACCTCGCCGACCGCAGCGCCACCGCGCTGGCAGCGGCGATCTCCTCCCGCGAGGTCTCGGCCGTGGAGGTGATGCGGGCGCACCTCGAGCGGATCGAGGAGCGGAACCCCGCGCTCCGCTCCGTGGTCTCGCAGCAGCCGGACTCGGTGTCGCTCGCAGCGGCGGAGGCGGCCGACCGCCGCACCGCCGAGGCGCGCGCATCGGGGGAGCCCCTGCCTCCGCTGCACGGTCTGCCGACTGCGGTGAAGGACCTGATGGACGTGGCCGGCTTCCCGACCACGAACGGCTCGGCCGCGTTCGCCGACGCCGCGCCCGCCGCGCACGACAGTGTTCTCGCGACCCTGCTCCGCGAGGCGGGCGCGCTGATCATCGGCAAGACGAACACCCCCGAGATGGGCCAGGGCGTGCTGACCTTCAACCCGGTCTTCGGCACGACCGTGAACCCGTGGGACACGACGCGCCACGCAGGCGGGTCGAGCGGAGGGGCGGCCGCCGCCCTCGCCGCGCGCATGCTGCCGATCGCCGACGGCTCCGACAGCGGTGGGAGCCTCCGCTACCCGGCCGCGTTCTGCAACGTCGTCGGCGTGCGCCCGAGCCCCGGCCGCGTCGCGAGCGGACGGACGGGCAACGCGTGGACCCCGCACGGCGTCACCGGACCGATGGCGCGCGACTCCGCCGACGCCGTTCTGTTCCTCCGCGGCCTCTCGGTCGAGAAGAGCGTGTGGCCGCTGTCGTCCCTGCCCGTGCACGAGCCGCGCCCGGTGGCCGTCGGCGGCCTGCGGATCGCGTGGAGCGCGGACGCCGGCGGCCTGCCGATCGACCCCGAGGTGCGGCGGGTGCACGCGGCGTTCGCGGCGCAGCTCTCGTCCCTCGGGGCCGTCGTCGAGGCCGACGAGCCCGACTTCGCGGGCGCCGACGAGGCCTGGGAGACCATCGAGACCTTCGAGTTCTTCCTCGGCGGCCGGCACGCCGTCGACGCGGGAGCGACGGGCTTCCGCCCGGACTACGTGCGCAACGTCGAGCAGGGCCGGGCGATGTCGGCCACGCAGCTCGCCGACGCCTACGAGCGCCGCACGCGCCTGTTCCGCGACACCGCCGCGGTGCTGGAGCGGCACGACGTGCTGATCCTGCCCGCGACCCCCGTCGCCGCACCGCCCGCCGAGCTCGAGTGGGTCCCCGAGGTCGACGGCGTGCGGTTCGACCGCTACTTCACCTGGCAGATGCTCGCGAACCGCCTGACGCTCGCCGCGCATCCGGTGGTCGTCACCTCGGCAGGCTTCACCGCCGACGGGCTGCCGGTGGGCGTGCAGGTCGTGGGCCGCCACGGCCGCGAGCTGCAGCTGCTCGCGGTGACCCGCGCGATCGAGGAGGCGACGGGCTGGATCGCCCGGGTTCCGTCGTTCTGACACGGTCCGCGCCTCCGCTCGTGCGCGCGAACGGTCCCGAAATCGATCGCGTTACGGTGAGGCATGGCTGTGCAGTGGGTGTCGACGGACATCGAGAGGGCGCAGGACGGCCATGCCTTCGACGAGCCGTTGGGCACGAAGGAGAAGTTCTGGCTGGTCGCCGAGCGCGAGCTCTGGCTCTTCAAGTTCGCTCGAGGGAGTGGCGAGACGACGCGCGGTGAGGACTGGGCGGAGTGGGTGTCCTTCCACCTCGCCGGAGAGCTCGCCGTTCCCTGCGCGGAGGTCCGACCAGCCACGGTGGCGGGACGCCGGGGCATCATGTCGCGCAACGTCGTCGAGATCGACATCGGCCAGCGACTCGAGAACGGGAACAGCGTGCTCGCCGAGTCGGATCGCTTCTACGAGTCGAGCCGTACGCGAGGTAACGAGCGCTACACCGTGTCGGCGGTCTTCGCCGCACTCGACGGTGTCGACGCGCCGTTCGCCTTCGTCGGCCCCCGCGGGATGTCGGGATTCGACGTCTGGGCCGGTTACCTGCTCTTCGACGCCTGGGTCGCGGGCCGCGACCGGCATCACGAGAACTGGGGCGTGATCAGCGGCAGAGGACATCGTCGACTGTCCCCGTCCTACGACCACGGCAACTCTCTCGGATTCCAGGAGTCGGACGCGAAGCGGCTCGCATGCCTCTCCGACCCGCTGGTGTTCGAGGGGTGGCTCCGTCGCGGCCGCAGCCACCACTTTCCCGGACGCCCGCTGCTGACCGACCTCGCGGGCGAGGCGCTCGGCATGGCCTCGCCGGAAGCGAGGACGTTCTGGTTCGATCGACTCTCGGCAGTGAGCCTCGATCGCGTGAGTTCGGTCATCGCCGCCGTTCCCCGGGAGCTGATGTCGGCGGCCTGCGCTAGCTTCACAGAAGAGCTGCTCGCGTTGAACCGGAGGAGGTTGCTCGATGACCTTGCTCGTTGATCGTCCCGCCGTCTTCCACGAGGGCGGTACTCGCGAGTTGCTGCTGATCTGGCAGAACCGCCGGACCGGCCGCTTCTCGAAGGTCGGGATCCTTTCCGTGTCGGACGCGGGCTTCGTGTTCCGCTACGCAGAAGACGTAGGGGCCGACCCCGATTTCTTCCCGCTCGACGAGTTCCCTCGCCTCGAGGACGAGTACGCGTCGTCGTCGATCCCTCCGTTCTTCGCGAACAGGATCATGTCGTCCGCCAGAGACTCCTACGACTCTTACCTCGGCTGGCTCGGACTCGCCCAGGGCTCTCCCGAGCTCCCGCTCGAGATCCTCGTGCGAACCGGGGCGGGTCGCGCGACCGACACCTTCCACGTGGTCGAGATGCCTTCTCGGGGCGCGCGGAACTTCACCAGCCGCTTCTTCGTCTCAGGGGTCCGTCACCAGCCCGAGACCCCGGAACTGCTGGCCGTCATGTCCGACGGAGACCCGCTGATCCTCGAGCCGGAGCCGGACAACACGAAGAATCCGGACGCCTACCGGGTCCTTTGTCGGCGGGGCGAGCCGATCGGCCGCATCCCCGACTGGCTCTGCGGCGAGATCGCCGAGCTCGCGGGATCGGGCTGGCGGTTCGATGCCGTCGCCGAGAAGGTCAGCCCCGACGCCCCGCCGCACATCCAGGTGCTCTGCCGCGTCACCGCACGCCTCGGCGCCTGACCGGACCTCGACGAGCGCGAGGGGCAGCTCGTCCCGGCGCGATCTCGGCCAGGAGGCACCCCTGTCGACCGACAGCCCGACGCACCCCCCTCTCACCCGACGTTCTGCAGCGGGCGGTCGCTTCGGGGCCCTTCCGCCCAAGCCATTCCCCCTGCTAGCGTGCTCTGAACCGGTTGAGTAAACCGGTTCAGAATCGAGAGGGAGGCGCGAGATGGCCGACAGGCCCACGATCCTCGACGTCGCCCGCGAGGCCGGCGTCAGCAAGGCGCTCGTCTCGTTCGCGCTGAACGACAGGCCCGGTGTCTCCGCCGGCACCCGCGAGCGGATCCTCCAGGTCGCGGCCGACCTCGGCTACCGCCCCAGCGTCACCGCCCGCTCCCTCTCGATCAGCGTCTCGTTCGCGGTGGGCCTCGTCGTCGCGCGCGATCCCGAAGTGATCGCCGCGGATCCGTTCTTCCCCTCGTTCATCTCGGGCGTCGAGCGCGTGCTCGCCGAGAACGGCCGGGTGCTCGTGCTCAGCGTGGTCGAGCCCGGCGCCTCGGAGGAGGCGGTGTACCGCACCCTCGCCGCCGACCGCCGCGTCGACGGGATCTTCCTGACGGATCTGCGCGGGGACGACTCCCGTCCCGCCCTGCTCGCCGAGCTCGGCCTGCCCGCCGTCACCCTCGGCCGCTTCCACGGATCGCCGTCGCCCGCGGTCGTCATGGACGACGCCGCCGGCATCGCGGACGCCGTCGCGCACCTCGCCGCGCTCGGCCACCGGCGCATCGCCCATGTCGCCGGTCCCGATCACCTGCTGCACTCGCGCCGCCGCCGCGCGGCGTTCCTCGGCTCGTGCGGCGACGCGGGGCTCGAGCCCGGCCCGGTCGTCGCGACCGACTTCAGCGCCGGCCAGGGCGCGCGCGCCACGGAGCAGCTCCTCGACCTCGCCGAACCGCCGACCGCGGTCGTCTACGCGAACGACCCGATGGCCATCGCCGGCCTCGGCGTCGCGCACACCCGCGGGCTCCGGCTGCCCGACGACCTCTCGATCACGGGGTTCGACGACTCCGCGATCGCCGCCCACGTCTACCCGACGCTGACCTCCGCCCGCACGCGCCCCGCGCGCTGGGGAGAGGCGGCGGCCCGCACGCTCCTCGATCTGATCGAGACCGGGAGCGCCCCCGATGTCGACCTCGAGCCCGCCGGGCTCGTCGTGCGCCACTCGACCGCTCCGCCGCGGCCGACCCACTGAGAGGCGCGCGCACCGCCGCGCGCGCCGAGCACAGGACAAGGAGAACACCATGAGCAGCTCGACGACGAGACGATGGCTCACCGGGATCGGCATCGCCTCGCTGGCGACGATCGGCCTCACCGCGTGCAGTGGCGGGGGAGGCGGCGCCTCCACCGACCTCACCGCGACCGGCCCGATCACGATCTGGTACTCGAACAACGAGCAGGAGGTCGCCTGGGGAGAGGCGATGGTCGAGGCCTGGAACGCGGACAACCCGGACCAGGAGATCACCGGTCAGGAGATCCCGGCCGGCAAGAGCAGCGAGGAGGTCATCGGAGCCGCGATCACCGCCGGCAACGCGCCCTGCCTCGTCTTCAACACGGCCCCCAGCGCGGTCGGCCAGTTCGAGAAGCAGGGCGGCCTCGTCGACCTGTCGGAGTTCGAGGACGGCGACGACTACATCGAGACCCGCAGCGGCGACCTCGCCGAGCAGTACCAGAACGCCGACGGCGACTACTTCCAGATGCCGTGGAAGAGCAATCCGGTCGTCATCTTCTACAACAAGGACCTCTTCGCGCAGGCCGGTCTCGACCCCGAGAACCCGTCGCTGGCGACCTACGACGAATTCGTCGCCACGTCGAAGACGCTCGTCGAGTCCGGAGCCGCGCCCGCCGCGATCCAGCCCGCGCCCACCAGCGAGTTCTTCCAGACCCAGTTCGACTTCATGCCGCTGTACGCCGCCGCCACCGGAGGCACGGGTCTGGTCGAGGACGGCGAGGCCACCTTCGCGAGCGAGGACGGCTACGAGGTCGCCGAGTTCTGGAAGGGCCTGTACGACCAGGGCCTCGCCGGTCGCGAGCAGTACCAGGGCGACGCGTTCGCCGACGGCCAGGCCGCGATGTCGATCGTGGGCCCGTGGGCCGTCTCGGTCTACGAGGACCTGAACTGGGGCTCCGTCTCGGTGCCCACCCCCGACGGCACTGCGCCCGAGGACACCTGGACCTTCAGTGACGCGAAGAACGTCGGTCTCTACTCCGCCTGCGAGAACAAGGGCACCGCGTGGGAGGTGCTGAAGTTCGCGACCAGTGAGGAGCAGGACCGCTCGCTCCTCGAGACCACCGGCCAGATGCCGCTGCGCACCGACCTGCAGACCACCTACGCCGACTACTTCGAGGCGAACCCCGCCTACCAGCGCTTCGGCGACCAGGCGAGCCGCACCATCGAGGTTCCGTCGGGACCGAACACGGTGCAGATGCTGCAGGCGATCCGCGACGCGTGGGGCAAGACCGTGATCTTCGGCGAGGGCGACGTCGAGTCGGCGCTCGACGGAGCGGCCGAGACCGTCACCGGGCTCGCCGGCCAGCAGTGAGCCGGCCGTGACCACGCTCACCCCGAAGGCTCCGGCGTCCACGGGCGCCGGGGCCCCGGGCCCGGCCGCGAAGCGGAGCCTGCTCCGCCGCGTGCTCGGACCCCAGCCGCTCGGACTGCTGTTCGGCGGCCCGTACCTGGTCTTCGTGCTCGCGGTGTTCGCGTTCCCGGTCGGGTACTCGGTCTACATCGCGTTCCACGACTTCTTCTTCGCGGCACCCGGCGTGCAGGTCGACCGGCCGTTCGTGGGGCTCGAGAACTTCGTCACCGCGTTCTCGAATCCGCAGGTCATCCGCTCGTTCGGCAACATCGGGATCTTCCTGATCATCAACGTGCCGCTGACGGTGATCCTGGCGCTGCTGCTCGCCTCGGCGCTGGACAAGGTCGTGCACCTGCGCACGTTCCTCCGGGTCTCGTTCTACGTGCCCTACGTGACGGCGAGCGTCGCGATCGTCGCGGTCTGGCTGTTCCTGTTCAACGGGAACGGGCTGGTCAACAGCCTGCTCGGCCCGCTGGCGCCGGATCCGTCGTGGCTGATCAACGACGACCTCGCCATGCCCGTCATCGCGATCTTCGTCACGTGGAAGCAGCTCGGGTTCTACATCCTGCTGTACCTCGCGGCGCTGCAGAACGTGCCGAAGGAGCTCTACGAGTCGGCCTCGACCGACGGAGCCGGCCGGGTGCGCCAGTTCTTCTCGGTCACGGTGCCGAGCGTGCGGCCCGCGACCCTGCTCGTGCTGCTCGTCTCGACGGTCACTGGAGCGAACCTCTTCACCGAGCCGTACCTCCTCACCGGCGGCGGCGGACCCAACGGCGCCTCCGCCTCGCCCGTGCTGCTGATGTACCAGCTGGGCCTCCAGCAGGGGCAGCCCGACGTGGCGTCGGCCATCGGAGTCGTCCTCGTCATCGGCGTCCTGGTCATCGCCTACCTGCAGAACCGGTTCGCCGGGGAGAGGAACTCATGAGCGCGCAGGTCAGCGCGGGAGCAGCGGCCTCGGCCGTGCCCGCCGTCACTCCGATCAGGACGCGTCGACGCCCCGTGGGGATGAGCCGCTCGGCGGTCGTCCTGCGCGGCGTGGTCCTCGGGCTGGGCGCGATCGTCTTCCTGTTCCCCTTCTACTACATGGTCGTCGGCTCGCTGCAGACGGACCCCGACCCCACCCTCGCCGGAGCCGTCCCGGACCCCGCGAACCTCACGCTCGACAACTACGTCAACGTGAACGAGCGGATCAGCCTGCTCACCGGCCTGGTCAACTCCGGGATCTTCACGGGCGGCGTGCTGCTGTGCACCGTCGTGTTCGGCGTGCTGGCCGGCTACGCGCTCGCGATGCTGCAGTGGCGCGGACGCAACGCCGTGTTCGCTCTCGCCCTGCTCGTGCAGGTCATCCCGTTCCAGCTGCTGCAGATCCCGCTCTACGTGCTGATCGCCCGCGACTACGGTCTCGCCGACAGCCACGTGGGCATGATCCTGCCGTTCGCCATCAACTCCACAGCGGTGATCATCTTCCGGCAGTACTTCCTGCAGCTCCCGAAGGAGCTGTTCGAGGCGGCCCGGATCGACGGCGCCGGCGAGCTGAAGCTGCTCTGGAACGTCGCCCTCCCGCTGGTGCGGCCCGCGCTCGTCACGGCGGTCCTCCTCACCTTCATCGGCCCCTGGAACGAGTTCCTCTGGCCCTTCCTCATCACCAAGGACGCGTCGCTGCAGCCGCTCGCCGTGTCCCTGGCCAACTACATCTCGAACGTCGCGTCGTCGACCGACAACCCGTTCGGGGCGATCCTGGCGGGCGCCGTCGTGCTCGCCGCCCCCGTCGTCGTGCTGTTCATCGTGTTCCAGCGCTACTTCGTCTCGACCGATCTCGGATCCGGAGTGAAAGGATGACCATGACTCCCACCCTCACCACCGTCCCCTACCGACTCGAGCGCGTCGGCATCGTGATGGAGCCCCTGCCGGGCGACCAGCTCGAGGCCGAGGGGGTGCTCAACCCGGGCAGCGGTCGCGGCCCGGACGGCGAGCTGTACCTGCTGCCTCGCATGGTCGCGACCGGCAACGTCTCGCGGATCGGGCTCGCCCGCGTGCTCGTCGAGAACGGCGTGCCCGTCGGCGTCGAGCGGCAGGGGGTCGTACTGGCGCCCGACCGCGGGTTCGAGCGCGGTGCCGCGAACGCCGGAGTCGAGGACCCGCGCGTCACGTGGATCGAGGCCCTCGGCCTGCACGTCATGACGTACGTGGCGTACGGGCCGCTGGGTCCGCGGACGGCGCTCGCGGTGTCGGAGGACCTGCGCGACTGGCGTCGGCTCGGCCCCGTGACCTTCGCGTACGACGACGCGCTCGACATCGACCTCGGGCTGTTCCACAACAAGGACACCGTGTTCTTCCCCGAGATCGTGACGGCGCCCGACGGCACGCGGTCCTTCGCCGTGCTGCACCGGCCCATGTGGGACCTCGGCGAGACCAAGCCGGGGGAGGGCGTCCGCCTGCCCGCCGGCACCGAGGATCCGCGCCAGAGCATCTGGATCAGCTACGTCCCGGTCGCCGAGGTGGACCGCGACCTGGCGAACCTCACGCGGTGGACCCGGCACCGGTTCCTCGCGGGGCCCGAGTTCCCCTTCGAGGAGCTGAAGGTCGGAGGCGGCCCCGCGCCACTCCGGGTGCCCGAGGGCTGGCTGCTGATCCACCACGGGGTGACCGGCGTGATCGACAGCGCGTTCTCGCAGCAGCAGAACGTCAACTACGCGGCCGGAGCGATCCTCCTCGACGGCGACGACCCCTCGCGCGTGATCGCGCGCACCAGCGAGCCGTTGCTCGAGGCCGAGACGGAGGACGAGCGCTCGGGCATCGTTCCGAACGTCGTCTTCCCGACGGCGATCGAGGAGATCGACGGGCAGCACTTCGTCTTCTACGGCATGGCCGACTCGAGGATCGGCGCGGCCCGGCTCGTGCGGACGGACGGATGAGGGCGGTGGAGCCGGCTGCCTCACCCCTGCTGATCGAGTAGCCCGCGGAGCGGGCGTCTCGAGATCCCCCACCCCCAGAAGCTCCATCCCCACCCACACATCGGAGAGTTCAATGACGAACGCCAGAACCCGGACGGCGGCGGCACTCGCCGCCACCGCCCTCGTCGCCGGGGGCCTCGCCCTCGGCGCGGCCCCCGCGCAGGCGGCGGCCCCCTCGCGAACACCGCGCACCTCGACTTCCTGCTCGACACCGCCACTCCGACTCCGGAGCCCGGCCACACGACCTACCGCCTCGCCGAGGAGCCCGAGCTGGTGATGCCGTGGACGTACGCCGACGCTCGCGACGGCGGCACGTTCGAGCGCGTCGGCGGCGGTCCCCTCGATGCCGCGACCGGCGACTGGGGGCAGGGCGCCTTCAACACCGACGACATCTCCCGGGCCGCCGTCGCCTACCTGCGGCACTGGCAGCAGACCGGATCGACGGCCAGCCGCGAGAACGCCTACGAGACCCTGCGCGCCCTCGCCTACTTCCAGACCACCGACGGCGACGACGCCGGCAACGTGGTGCTCTGGATGCAGCCCGACGGCGACCTGAACCCCAGCGCCGAGCCGATCGAGCTGCCGGACCCGAGCGACTCCGAGGACAGCTACTGGCTCGCCCGCACGCTGTGGGCGCTCGGCGAGGGCTACGCGGCGTTCGAGGACGACGACCCCGGGTTCGCCGCCTTCCTCCAGGAGCGCCTCCGCCTCGGAGTCGCCGCGGTCGACCGCGAGGTGCTCGGCCGCTACGGCGAGTACGAGAAGGCCGACGGCGTCGACGTGCCCGCGTGGCTGATCGTCGACGGTGCCGACGCCACCGCCGAGGCCCTGCTGGGCCTCTCGGTGTACGTCGAGGCCGTGCCCGACGACTCCGCGGTGCGCGACAGCACCGAGAAGCTCGCCGAGGGCGTGGCGGCGCTCGCGCGCACGACGACGGAGGGGGACACCACGTCGTGGCCGTACGGCGCGATCCTGCCGTGGGCGCAGTCGCGCTCGCTCTGGCACTCCTGGGCGTCGCAGATGCCCGCGGCGCTCGCCGAGTCCTCGGTGGCCCTCGGTGACGCCTCGCTCCTCGAGCCCGCCGTCGTCGACGGCTCCCGCTTCGCGCCCGAGCTGCTGACCTCGGGCGGCCCCGACAACGGCCGCTACCCGAGCCCGACCGAGACGGTGCAGATCGCCTACGGAGCGGATTCGCGGCTGCAGAACTCGCTCGCCCTCGCCGACGCGACCGGGTCGAGCGCCTACACCGACCTCGCCGGTGTGCAGGGTGCCTGGTTCTTCGGCCTCAACCGGAGCGGTGCGGCCGTCTACGACCCCGCGACGGGCATCACGTTCGACGGCGTCCAGGCCGACGGCAGCGTCAACCGCAACAGCGGCGCCGAGAGCACCATCCACGGCCTCCTCGCCATGATCGCGCTCGACGACCGACCCGAGCTGGCCGACCGCGCGCGGTCGGTGGCGACCCAGGTGAGCCGCGAGGGCCTCGAGGTCGTCGAGGCCGAGACGGCGCGCGGCGGCACGGTCGTCACTCCGGAATCGAGCTGGACGGGGGAGTCGTCGTGGAGCGGCTCGTACCTGTCGCTGACGAACTGGCGCCGCGCGGCGACGATCGGCCTCGGCTCCTCCATCCAGGAGCGCGTGATCGAGCCGGTGCTCTGGCAGGTCGAGAAGGGCACGGCGACGACTCCGCGGAGTGCCTGGAACACGGGACGCCGCCCGCTGGATCTGCTGACGAGCACGGTCGGCGAGCAGGGGATCACCGAGGCGTCGGGAGCCCTGCTCCCGCAGAAGCTGCGCCGCACGGTGCCCGCGAGTGCGACCACGATCGACGTGCGCGGGCTGACCGGCGAGACGAAGCTGGACGCGCTGCTGGTGCGCCCCGTGGTGTCGCGCCTCGTGGTCGAGGGCGACGGCGGACGCACGGAGCTGCTGCGGAACTCGACCGCGACGGCGCGCTCGACGACGCTCGAAGGCTCGGGGACGCTGCGCGTCTACTCGGCCGACGGCGTGCTCGTGAGCGAGTCCGCGGCGGCTGCCGGCGCCTCCGTGGAGCTGCCCGCTCAGGGCTTCGCGGTGCTGATCGGCTGACGCCCGACCGTTCGTGACGGATCGGCGGGCGCGTGTCCGTCGATCCGTCGCGAACGGTCGGGTCTCCGTCCATCCGTCACGAACGGTCGGGTCTCCCGCGTCGATCCGTCGCGAACGGCCGCTCGGATCGCTCGGAGGCGACCGTCCGTGACGGATCGACCAGGGGTGTTCACTCCTGGTGCCGGTGCCGCGTGGACGGGGGTTCCTGTGCAGACGCCGATGCAGAACCTCGGCCACGAGTGCCGCTCGCGCACGATCGTCGCTGAGCACCGCTCTCGGCCGAGGTTCTGCGCCGCACCCCTCCGCAGGACGCGACCCGCCGGAATTCCCGACCCGCAGTCGGCTTCACGACGGTGACCGGACCGTTATGAGAGCGCTCTCTCGAAACTCTTGACCTCTCTGCGGAAGTGTTCGTACACTCGCCCTACACCTCGTGAGAGCGCTCTCACAGACGCAGCAGTCCAGCGTGAGAGCGCTCCCCGACGTGCCCATCCCATCACGAAGGAGTGACCGTGCTCGCATCACGACGCGCCAGGATCGCCGCAGCGATCTCGGGCGCCGCAACCCTCGCCCTCGTCGTCACCGGATGCTCGTCATCCGGATCCGACGCCGCAGAGGGCGAGAACATCGAACTGACCGTCACCACGTTCAACGCGATGGGGTTCGACGACCTCTACGCCGAGTACGAGGAGGCGAACCCCGGGATCACCATCGTCCCGAACAACATCGACACCGGCGGAAACGCCCGGACCGACGCCTTCACCAAGCTCGCCGCGGGCTCCGGCCTCGCGGACGTCCTCGCGATCGAGGAGGGCTGGCTCGGCCAGATCATGGAGGTCTCGGACCAGTTCGTGGACCTCCGCGACCACGGCATCGAGGACCGCAAGGCCGACTGGGTCGACTGGAAGTACGAGCAGGCGACCGACCCCGACGGCCGCGTCATCGGCTACGGCACCGACATCGGGCCCGAGGGCCTCTGCTACAGCACCGCCGCCTTCGAGGCCGCCGGACTCCCCACCGACCGCGAGGCCGTCGCCGAGCTGCTCGGCGGCGCGGACGCGACCTGGGACGACTACTTCGCCGCGGGCGAGCAGTACAACGAGGCGACCGGCAAGGCCTGGTTCGACCACTCCGGATTCGTCTGGAACGCCATGGTCAACCAGCTCCCCGAGGGGTACTACACCGCCGACGGCGAGCTCAACATCGAGGGCAACCCCGAGCTCGAGGAGCGCTGGGGCCAGCTGACCGACGCCGCGGCCTCCGGCCTCTCGGCCGGTCAGAAGGCCTGGGACTGGAACAAGGGCAAGTCGTTCACCGACCAGACCTTCGCCACCTTCGTCTGCCCCGCGTGGATGTTCGGCACCCTCAAGGGCGGCGTGGAGGCCGGAGGCGGAGACCCCGCGAGCACCGGCTGGGACTTCGCGGACGTCTTCCCCGGCGGCGCGGCCAACTGGGGCGGCTCCTTCCTCTCGGTCCCGACGCAGTCGGAGCACCCGGCGGAGGCCGCGGCCCTCGCCTCGTGGCTGAGCGAGCCCGAGCAGCAGATCAAGGCGTTCGAGGCGGCCGGTCCGTTCCCGAGCACCCTCGCCGCTCAGGAGGAGCTCGCCTCCGCCGCTGAGCCGGACCCGGCGCTGAACGACTCGCCGACCGGTGCGATCCTCGCGAAGCGCGCCGAGGGCGTCGTCGCCCAGTACAAGGGACCCGACGACTCGCTCATCCAGGAGAACGTCTTCGGCCCCGTGCTGCAGAAGGTCGACCGCGGTGAGCTCGACGGCGACGCCGCCTGGGCCGAGGCGCTGACGCTCCTCGGCGAGCTCGTCGACTGACGCGCCCCTCCCACCCCTCCCTCCCGACTGGCTCCCACCCGGCGGCACCGTTCCGCCGGGTGGGAGCCCCTCCCTCCGAGGAAAGCGATCGCGCCATGACGAGCACACTGACCCCGCCGGCGACGGCGACACCGCCCAGGGGCGGGCGGCCCGCCGCGCCCCGCGTCCCCCTGACCTTCCGCCAGCGGCTCGGCCGCTTCGATGTGAAGGCCTCTCCGTACCTCTACATCTCGCCGTTCTTCCTGCTCTTCGCGATCACCGGCGCGTTCCCCCTCGTCTACACGCTCGTCGTCTCGCTCTACGACTGGGAGCTGCTGCAGGGCCAGGGCGACTTCGTCGGCCTCGGCAACTTCGCGGCCGTGCTCGGCGACCGGTTCTTCTGGAACTCGATCGTCAACACCGTCAGCATCTTCCTGCTGTCCACGATCCCCCAGCTGCTCGTCGCGCTCCTCCTGGCGGCCGCTCTCGACCAGTCGCTGCGCGCCAGGACGTTCTGGCGGATGAGCGTGCTGCTGCCCTACATCGTGTCCCCGGTCGCCGTGGCGCTCATCTTCTCGAGCGTGTTCAGCGAGCAGGACGGCCTGGCCAACAACCTCCTCGGCCTGATCGGCGTCCCCCAGATCGACTGGATCAACGACCGCCTGGCCAGCCACGTCGCCATCGCCTCGATGGTCAACTGGCGCTGGACCGGCTACAACGCCCTGATCCTCCTGGCCGCGATGCAGGCCGTGCCCCGCGATCTGCACGAGTCGGCCGCGATCGACGGAGCCGGTGCGTTCCGCCGCTTCGTCTCGATCACGATCCCGAACATCCGCCCGACCCTGATCTTCGTCGTCATCACGGCGACCATCGGCGGACTGCAGATCTTCGCCGAGCCGCGCCTCTTCGACGTGTCGAACGCGGGCGGCATCGGCGGCTCGGACCGCCAGTTCCAGACCACCGTCCTCTACCTCTGGGAGATGGCGTTCTTCCGCGGCAACTTCGGCGAGGCGGCCGCCATCGCCTGGCTGCTGTTCCTCCTGATCGTGCTGATCGGGCTGGTGAACTTCGCGGTCTCGCGGAGGATCGCCTCGGTCGAGAACCGGGTGCTCGGCAAGCGGGCGCAGCGCAAGGCGGCCGCCGTGCTGGCAGCGTCGGCCGACCGCGCCGACGAGATCGCCGCGACCGACCCCCTCCTGTCCTCCACCGGCCTCGGCCAGAAAGCGAGCGAGCGATGACCGCCCCCGCCCCCACTGCCGCGTTCCCGGTCCGCCGCCCCGTCGAGGGGGAGGCCGCCGTGAAGGAGCCGCGCCGCCGCCGGAAGGGCGCCGGCCGGGTCGACCGCCCCGGCTTCCTCGTCTACGGACTGCTCAGCGCGTTCATCCTCGGATCGACCTACCCGCTGTGGTGGTCCTTCGTGGTCGCGAGCGGCACCAACGCCACGCGCAGCGAGACGCTGCCGATGGTGCCGGGCGGCAACTTCCTCGCCAACGCGGCGAAGGTGTTCGACGCCCTCCCGTTCTGGACGGCGCTGCTGAACAGCATCATCGTCTCGGGCGTCATCACCGTCTCGGTCGTGACGTTCTCGACGCTGGCCGGCTACGCCTTCGCGAAGCTGAGGTTCCGCGGACGCGACGGGCTGATGATCACGGTCGTGGCGACCATGGCGATCCCGACGCAGCTGGGCATCATCCCGCTGTTCATCCTGATGCGCCAACTCGGCTGGACCGGCGAGCTGGGGGCGGTCATCGTGCCGACCCTCGTCACCGCGTTCGGCGTGTTCTTCATGCGCCAGTACCTGATCGACGTGATCCCGGACGAGCTGATCGAGGCGGCCCGGATGGACGGGGCGAACCAGTTCCGCACGTTCCTGACCGTCGCGGTCCCCGCCGCCCGACCGGCCATGGCGATCCTGGCGCTGTTCACGTTCATGATGGCGTGGACCGACTTCCTCTGGCCGCTGATCGTGCTGAACCCGACGAACCCGACCCTGCAGACGGCGCTCGCGCAGCTGCAGTCCGGCTACTACATCGACTACTCGATCGTGCTCACCGGAGCCGTGATGTCGATCGTTCCGCTGCTCGTGCTCTTCGTGCTCGCGGGCCGCCAGCTGATCGCCGGCATCATGAGCGGCGCGGTCAAGGGCTAGGGCCGTGCGAGGCGGGGTCGCGGCTCCACTACCCTCGGAGCACTGAACCGAGAGGCCCCCCATGAGTCCCGACACCGCCTCCGCCGCCCCGACGCTCGAAGAGGTCGCCGCCCGCGCCGGCGTCTCGCGCTCCACGGTCAGCCGCGTCGTCAACAACTCCCCGCGGGTGAAGGACGACGCCGCCCAGGCGGTGCGCAAGGCGATCGAGGAGCTCGGCTACGTGCCGAACCGCGCCGCCCGCTCGCTCGCCAGCCGCAAGACCGAGGTCATCGCGCTCGTGGTGCCGGAGTCGACCGCCAAGGTGTTCGCGGATCCGTTCTTCGCCTCGGTGGTGCAGGGGGCGGCGCTCCGGCTCGCCGACACCGCGTACACGCTGAACATCGTCATCGCGTCGGAGGCGGCGCCCGAGAAGACCCGGCGCTACCTCCTCGGCGGCAACGTCGACGGGGCGCTCGTCGTCTCGCACCACAGCGGCGACCACTCCTACGCCCGGCTCGGCACGAGCCTCCCCGTGGTCTTCGGCGGCCGGCCGCTCAGCGACGAGGGCCAGGGCAGCTACTTCGTCGACGTCGACAACATCGCCTCGGCGCGCGAGATCACCGAGCACCTCCTCGGCCTGGGCCGGCGCGAGCCCGCGATGATCGCGAGCCGTCAGGACATGCCCGCCGCCGTCGACCGCCTGCTCGGCTGGCGCGACGCGGTGCGCGAGGCCGGGCTCGACGACTCCCGCGTCGAGATCGGCGACTACTCGCCCGCCGACGGAGCCGCGGCGATGCACCTTCTGCTCGACTCCGGCCGCCCGATCGACGCGGTCTTCGCCTCCAACGACCAGATGGCGGCGGGAGCGCTGGGCGCCCTGCGCGAGCGCGGTTTCTCGGTGCCCGGCGACGTGGCGCTCGCCGGCTTCGACGGCGACTACTTCGCGCAGGCGGCCGACCCGCCCATCACCACGATGCGCCAGCCCTCGACCGAGCTCGGCTCGACGATGGCCGAGGTGCTGGTGCGGCTGCTCGCCGGCGAGACGGTCGAGCGCGTGACGATCATGCCGACGGAGCTGCTGGTCCGCGGGTCGACGGTCGCGGGGGCCTGAGCCTCCTCTGTTGATCGAGTAGCCCGCGGAGCGGGCGTATCGAGATCCGCGTGTCCCGGGGGGTCTCGATACGCGCCCGCGGTGCTCCTCGACCAGCCGGGGGCGGGCGAGTCGTCGCCGGGTGGGGCCTGCCGTCTCCGTGGGCTCCGTTTCGGGCCGACTCAGCGAGCCCTGGTGCGGCGAGTGGTCGCGAACCGGGCGCTGACGGAGGCGCAGGGCCCGATTCGCGCGCGTCTCGCTGATCAAGTAGCCGCACAGTGGCGTAGGGAGATCCGCGGGATCCGGACGCCCGGTCACTCCACCAGCGTGTACACGCTCGACGGGCGCCCCGTGGAGTAGCGGAGCGTCCGCGCCGCGCGGCCCGACGCCACCAGGTGCTCGAGGTAGCGCCGCGCGCTCACCCGTGAGATGCCGACCGCGACGCTGACCTCGGTGGCCGACGCGTCCGCATCCGGACGCAGCGCCCCCTGCACGGAGGCGAGCGTCTCGGTGCTCAGCCCCTTCGGCAGCGCCTGCGTCCGCGCGCCCGAGGTGAAGAGCACGTCGATCTCGTCCTGGTGCAGCCCCGCCGCCCCCTCGAACAACCGCCGGTCGTGCGCCACCTCGTCCAGCCGGTTCCGCAGCGCCGTCGCGCTGAACGGCTTCACCAGGTAGTGGTGCACGCCGGCCGCCCGCGCCGCGCGCACGCTCTCCACATCCCGCACCGCCGTGACCGCGATGAAGTCGGGCTGCGGCCCCGCCGTCGCCCGCACCGCGCGCAGCACGTCGAGCCCCGAGAAGCCGGGCAGGTGGAAGTCGAGCAGCACCACGTCGGGGTGGTGCGCCTGGATCGCGGCGACCGCCGACGGTCCGTCTCCCGCCACCTCCCGCACCTCGAAGCCCGGATGCGCGGCGACGAAGCGCTCGTGCAGGGCGGCGATGGCGGAGTCGTCGTCGACGATGACGACCGACAGCGGGGTGGTCACGACACCCCCCACGGCCACGGGCGGGAGGTGCAGGCGGGCGGTGAGACGCGCCCCTCCCCACTCCGACGCCCCGGCCGCGACCGCGCCCCGGTTGCGCTGCGCGACCCGGCGCACGAGCGCGAGGCCGATGCCGCGGCCGTGCACGCGCACCCCGGAATCGCGGCCGCCCTTGGACGACACGCCCTCCTCGAAGACCTGCTCGCGCTGCTCCGGCGGGATCCCCACTCCGTCGTCATCGACCTCGATCACGAGGTCTCCGTCGTCGATCGAGAACTGCACGCGCACGCGGTGCCCGGCCGAGCAGGCCTCGAGGGCGTTGTCGACGAGGTTGCCGACCACGGTGACGACGTCGTCGCGCAGGGTCGAGGGCAGGCGTCCGGCGAGGGACTCGGCCTCGGGAGTCGCGGAGACGGCGAGGTCGATCCGCAGCTCGCGCGCGTGGGCGCTCTTGACCATCAGCAGCGCCGTGAGCTCCGGATCCTCCATCAGCATCTCGGGGGCGATGGCACCGCCGACTCCGAGCGGCCCACCGCTGCCGAGCCGCGCGATGAACGCGCGCGCCTCGTCGACGCAGTCGAGCTCCAGCAGCCCGGAGACGACGTGCATGGTGTTCGCGAACTCGTGGGCCTGGGCGCGCAGGCCGGCGGCGAGCGACTGCGCGCCGTCGGTGTCCTGCATCAGCTGGTGCAGCTCGGTGTGGTCGCGGAGCAGGAGAGTCGCGCCGACCGTGCGATCCCCGCGGCGGGTGCCGGTGCCGCGCGCGATCAGGATCCGCTCGCCCGCGAGGACCAGCCGGCCCTCGCGCTCGCCCGACTCGAGCACCTCGAGCAGCGACGGCTCGAGCACGTCGCGCGCCAGCGGAGGAGGCTGGGTCGGATCCGGGGACCAGCCCAGCAGCGCGGTCGCCGCGTCGTTGACCAGCACGATCCGCCCGCTCGCGTCGACCGTCACCACGCCCTCCGAGAGCCGGTGCAGCATCGTCTCCTGCTGCGTCACGAGCGACGCGATCTCCTCGGGCTCGAGGCGGAAGATCCGGCGGCGGATGATCGCGGTGACCCAGGCCGCCCCGAAGATCCCGAGCACCGCGGCGCCCGCCATCGCCCAGAGCAGCCAGCTGAGGTGCCCGAGGAAGTCCTTCCGCAGCGCCGACTCGAGGATCCCGACCGAGGCCGTGCCGATCACCTCGCCGTCGGAGCCGAACACCGGCACCTTGACCCGCCACGACTCCCCGAGCGTGCCGGTCTGCGTGCCGACGAAGGTCTGCCCGGCGAGCGGCACCGAAGGGTCGGTCGAGACGCGCTCGCCGATCCGCTCGGTGTCGGGGTGCGAGAACCGCACGCCCGCGCGGTCGGTGACGACCACGTAGGTCACGTCGGACGCCTCGCGGATCACCTCGGCGATCGGCTGGATCACGATCGAGGGGTCCTCGTCGTCGAAGGCCTCGGTGATCGCCGGGAGGTTCGCGACCGAGCGGGCGACTCCGGTCATGCGGTCGAGGTAGGAGGAGCGCAGCGAGCGCTCCTGCAGGGATCCGGCGACGAGTCCGGTCGCGACGACGGCGACAGCGACGATCAGCGCCTGCAGCAGCAGGAGCTGTACTCGAAGCGACATTGCCCGAACCACCCGCCCATCATGGCGCGCCACGGGACGTGCTGCGTCGCTCCGGGACCGGATCGAGACCCGCGGGTCGCCGACCAATAGTTACGAAAGCCCGCTCTTAGTTACCGAAGCCGCGGCCGCGGCATCCCTCTCATTAGGTTCTGTCTCGCGCGCCGCAGCGGCGCATCCACCCGATCTCGCACTCGGGAGTTCTCAAAGGAGAGAAAGAACCATGCGATCCAAGCCCTTCCTCGTCGTGCTCGCCGCCTCGACCCTCGCCCTCACCGCCTGCTCATCGGGAGGCACCGAGACCGCCTCGGAGCCCGCCGCCGGCGGTGCCGTCGAGTCGCTCCAGATCATCGTCCCCGCCGACCCGGGCGGCGGCTGGGACCAGACCGGCCGCGCCATGTCGCAGCTGCTGACCGCGGAGGAGCTCGTCGGCTCGGCCCCCGTCACCAACGTCGGCGGCGCGGGCGGCACCGTCGGCCTCGCGTCCCTCGCCAACGAGAAGGACCCGAACACCCTGATGGTCACCGGCCTCGTGATGGTCGGCGCGGTCGAGACCAACGCCGCCGACGTGCGGATGGAGGACACCACTCCGATCGCCCGCCTCACCGAGGAGTCGCTCGTCGTCGTCGTGCCGGCCGCGTCCGAGTTCGAGACCCTCGAGGACCTCGCCGACGCCATCGTCGACAAGGGCCAGGAGATCACCGTCACCGGCGGCTCCGCGGGCGGCGCCGACCACATCCTCGCGGGCCTGCTGCTCGAGTCGGCCGGCCTGTCGGGCGACGAGATCGCCGAGAAGCTCAACTACATCCCGAACTCGGGCGGTGGCGAGGCCGTCTCGCTGATCCTCGGCAACAACGTGGGCGCCGGCATCTCCGGCGTGGGCGAGTTCCTCGAGCACATCGAGGCCGGCACCATGCGCGCCCTCGCCGTCTCGTCGGCCGAGCCCGTCGAATCGCTGCCGGACGTCGAGACCATGACCGAGGCCGGCTACGACGTGACCCTCACCAACTGGCGCGGCGTGCTCGCCCCCTCCGACATCACGGAGGAGGAGACCGCGGCCCTCACGGACCTCGTCACCGAGCTGCACGGCACCGAGGCGTGGACCGAGGAGCTCGCGACCCGCGGCTGGACCGACGCGTTCCTCACCGGCGACGAGTTCGGCGACTTCCTCGAGAGCGACATCACCGAGGTCGGCGCGACGCTGAAGAACATCGGGCTGGTCGACTGATGTCGACCTCCGCTCCTCCGGTGGCCCCGGGGACGGACGCGGCCCGCGCCGACCGGGGCCGCCTGATCGGCGAGCTGGTCTTCGCGGTGCTCGCCGTCGCCCTCGGGATCTTCGTCTTCGTCGGCGCGTTCTCGATCCGCGCTCCCGGCGCCGGCTCGCAGGTCGGCCCGCGGGTCTTCCCGTTCCTGGTCAGCGGCATCCTCACCCTGTCGGCGGTCATGGTGCTGATCGACGTCCTCCGCGGCCGCCTCGGCCCGCAGGAGGAGGGCGAGGACATCGACTCCACCGCCAAGACCGACTGGGTCACCCTCGGCAAGCTCGTCGCCTTCGTCATCGCGCACATCGTCCTCGTCGACCTGATCGGCTGGGCGCTCGCCGCGGCCGTGCTCTTCGGCGGAGTCGCGTGGTCGCTGGGCGCGAGGAAGTGGTGGGTCGCGATCCTCGTGGGTCTGGCGCTGGGCCTGGTCGTGCAGATCGTCTTCGGCGGTCTGCTCGGGCTCTCGCTGCCGCTGGGTCCGCTGCTGGGCTGGCTGCAGCCCGTCCTCGACGCGATCGGAGGCTGACGTGGACAACATCTCGGCACTGCTCGAGGGCTTCGCGATCGCCGCGCAGCCCCAGTACCTGATCTTCGCGTTCCTGGGCGTGCTGGTCGGCACCGCCGTCGGCGTGCTGCCCGGCATCGGCCCGGCCATGACGGTGGCGCTGCTGCTCCCGCTGACCTACACGCTCGACCCCACCGCGGCGCTGATCACCTTCGCCGGCATCTACTACGGCGGCATGTACGGCGGCTCGACCACGAGCATCCTGCTGAACACGCCGGGGGAGTCGGCCTCGATCGTCACCGCGCTCGAGGGCAACAAGATGGCGAAGATGGGGCGCGGAGCCGCGGCCCTCGCCACCGCGGCGCTCGGCTCGTTCGTGGCCGGCACCGTCGCCACGGTGCTGCTCACCCTCCTCGCCCCGACCATCGCGGCCTGGGCCGTGAACCTCGCTCCCGCCGACTACGTGGCGCTGATGGTCATCGCGTTCATCACCGTGGGCGCCCTGCTGGGCTCCTCCGTCTGGCGCGGACTCAGCTCGCTGGGCCTGGGCCTGTTCGTGGGCCTGGTGGGCACCGAGATCCTCTCGGGGCAGCAGCGCTACACGTTCGGCCTGCTGCCGCTGGCCGACGGCATCGACGTGGTGCTCGTGGCGGTCGGCCTCTTCGCGGTCGGCGAGACGCTCTACGTGGCGTCCCGGATGCGGCACGGCGGCATCCAGGTGATCCCCGTGACCCGCGGATGGCGCAGCTGGATGACCCGCGACGACTTCAAGCGCTCGTGGAAGCCGTGGCTGCGCGGCACCGCGATCGGCTTCCCGATCGGCACGATCCCGGCCGGCGGCGCGGATGTGGCGACGTTCCTGTCGTACGCGACCGAGCGCAAGCTCTCGAAGCACAAGCACGAGTTCGGCCGCGGGGCGATCGAGGGCGTGGCCGGTCCGGAGTCGGCGAACAACGCGGCGGCGGCGGGCGTGCTCGTGCCGCTGCTGACCCTGGGCCTGCCGACGACCGCGACCGCCGCGATCATCCTCTCGGCGTTCCAGAGCTACGGCATCCAGCCGGGACCGCAGCTGTTCACGAACCAGCCGGGCCTCGTGTGGGCGCTGATCGCGAGCCTCTACCTCGGCAACGTGATGCTGCTGGTGCTCAACCTGCCGCTGGTGGGCATGTGGGTGAAGCTGCTGCAGATCCCGCGTCCGTACCTCTACGCGGGCATCCTGACCTTCGCGGTGCTGGGCGCGTACGCCGTCAACTTCTCGACGGTCGACATCGTGATCCTGCTGGTCGTCGGAGTGGTGGGCTACTTCCTCCGCCGCTTCGGCTACCCCGTGGCGCCGCTGGTGATCGGGCTGATCCTCGGCCCGATGGCGGAGGCGCAGCTGCGCCGCGCGCTGCAGCTCTCGCAGGGCGACCTCACGGCGCTGGTCACCCGTCCGTTCGCGGCTTTCGCGTACCTCGCGCTGATCGTGATCATCGCGCTCGGCCTCTACCTCCGCTCGCGTCAGAGCCGGATGGAGCGGGCGATCGCCGCGGCGACGGTCGTCGACGAGTCGGTGCAGTCGGCGGTCGACACCGCCTACCGCCCGGGCGAGCGGCCGACCGACATCGACACGACGGGCGTGAACCAGGTGACGGGGACGACCGGGATCCGGACGGTGCCGAAGGAGTCGCGCCGGAAGAAGTAGCCCTCCGCTGGTCGAGCAGCCGCGGAGCGGCGTCTCGAGACCTGCCCCCACGAGACGTCCTCGGACCGTCGAGACAGCCCGCAGCAGCGGGACGTCTCGACGGCACGGGGACGTCTCGCTGTCAGTGCGAGGGCTGGAGGGGTGGATCTCGATACCTCCGCTGCGCGGCCTACTCGATCAGCAGGGTTCGCCGCGCTGGTCGAGCAGCTGCGCAGGGCCGCCCTCGCTGGTCGAGTAGCGCCGCAGGCGCGTATCGAGACCCACGTCCGACAGAACCTCGACCCCCCGCCCCGCACAGGATGCGAACGGTCGCGGAACGGCGCTCGCGGCCCTGGCCGGCCCCATTCAGGGACCACTCGCACCATCAGCGCTCACCGAGTCGACCCGGAACGGGGCCCGCGAAGGCGGCAGACCCCGTCCGGCGACCACTACCTCACGAGGCGCTCCTCTCTCTTCGGTCGAGCAGCCGCGCAGCGGCCCCCGCCCCTCGAGCGGCCGCGCACGGCGATGGCCGGGGACTCGCGATCGCGCGGCAGGTCGTCGAGCACGACTCCGGCACCATCGAGCTGCTCGACACCCCGGGCGGCGGGCTGACGGCGCGTCTCGCGTTGCGGCGGGCGGGGTGGGGTCGGGGCCCGCGGCCTCAGCGCCCGCGGCGCGGCGCCGCATCCGCGACGGTGCTCCCGCGCACGACGAGCTGCGGTCGCAGGACCTCGTGGCGGTGCTCGTGTCCGGCCGGGTCCGCGATCTCGTCGAGGAGGAGCTTCGTGGCGGCCGCGCCCATCGCCTCGCCGGGCTGCGCGAGGGTCGTGATCGGGACGATGCTGTCCCAGGCCGACCGGTTGTCGTCGTAGCCGGTCACGGCGATGCCCTCGGGGATCCGGAGATCCGGAGTGGCGAGGAGCGACTGCAGGATCCCGAGGGCCAGCAGGTCGGCGGCCGCGACCACGCCGTCCGGACGCTCACCCCCGCTCCGACCGGCGAGGGCGTGCCCGAACCGGCGGCCGTCCTCGACCTGCACCTCGGCGGTGAGGTCGAGCTCGAGCGAGACGGCGCCGTTCGTCTCGGCGATCGCGCGCTCGACCCCGCGGAGGCGGTCGCGCACCGGCACGGCGATGCCCGGGTCGCCGGCGAACGCGAGGCGGCGCCTGCCCAGGTCGATGAGGTGCCGGGCGGCGAGGTATCCGCCGTGCTCGTCGTCGGCGCTGACCGTGCAGGCGCCCTCGACGGCGGAGTCGTTGAGGAAGACCAGCCGGCGCCCGGGCGGCAGCTTCGCGACCGCCTCCTCGGCGGTTCCCGGAAGGGGCGCGAGCAGGATCCCCGCCACCTGCTCCTCGACGAACAGGTCGAGGTAGGTGCGCTGCTTCGCCGAGCGCATGTCGGTGTTGCCGAGCACCACGGTCATCCCGGCCGCCTCGGCGGCGTGTTCGGCCCCGCGGGTCATGTCGAGGAAGAAGGAGTTGCTGAGGTCGATGACCACGAAGCCGACGGTGCTGCTGGTTCCGGCGGCGAGGGCGCGGGCCGCGCGGTTGGGCACGAAGCCGAGCTCGTCGATCGCCTGCTGGACCTTCGCCCGCGTCGACGCCGAGACGAGGGCGGGCCGGTTGAGGACGTTCGAGACGGTGCCCAGCGCCACTCCGGCGCGACGCGCCACGTCCTCCATCCGGGGAGAGCCCTGCCGAGCGGGTGGGAGCCCGGTCATGGCGGTCCTCCGTCCTGCTGCGCGCCGTCGCCGCGGCGGCGCAGTCACGGTACCAGGGCCGGGCGCGACGACGGCCCCGGAGGATCTCCGGGGCCGTCGTCGCTCGAGGTCGCCTAGGGGATGCGGACGGTCGTCGACGTCGACGCGTCGACCGAGCCGCCGACCGACACGGTGTAGGTGCCGCGCGAGGCGACCCAGGAATCGCTCGTCGCGTCCCAGTACTGCAGGAGGCGGAGGTCCGCGACGTCCTTGGCCGACAGCGAGACCGTCACCGTCTTCGACTGCCCGGGCTCCAGCGCCACGCGCTCCCAGCCGACGAGCCGCTGCGCGGGCTCCCCGGTCGCGGCCGGCAGGGTGAGGTACGCCTGGGCGACCTCGGTGCCGGCGCGGTCGCCGCTGTTCGTGACGCGGAACGAGATGTCGATGCCGATGTCCTTGATGCCGTACTTCGCCTTCTTGTCGAAGGTGATCTTCGGCGACACCTTCGCCTTCGCGTAGTCGAAGCTCGTGTACGAGAGGCCGTGCCCGAACGCGAAGAGCGGATCGATGCCCTGGGACTCGTACCACTTGTAGCCGACCGCGAGACCCTCCGAGAACTCGACCTGGCGGACCTCCTGGCTGCCCTCGGGCCGCACGGTCGAACCGTCGGCGAAGACGCCGGGGTACCGCTCGGGCGACGTGCTGGTCGGGGTGTCGGCCAGCGACTTCGGGAACGTCATCGGCAGCTTGCCCGAGGGGTTCACGTCGCCGAAGAGGAGGCCGGCGAGAGCCGGTCCGACCTGCTCGCCGCCGTACCAGGCCTCGAAGACGCCCGAGACGCTGTCGATCCAGGGCATCTCGACGGCGCTGCCGGTGTTGAGGACCACGATCGTCGAGTCATTGGCGGAGGCCACCGTCTCGATCAGCTCGTCGCCCGCTCCGGCGAGGCGGAGGTCGGGGAGGTCGCTGAACTCGCCCATCCGCTGGTAGCCGAAGACGATCGCGACATCGGCCGCGGCGGCATCGGCGGCGGCGCTCGCCGGGTCGGTGCCGGGGTTGAAGACGACGGACGCGCCGGCCGCGGCCGCACGCTCGCGGATCGCGGTCTCGGGGGACACGAGGTCCTCGCAGTTCAGCGTGCCTGCGTTGTTGAAGCGCCAGGCCATGCTGCAGACCGAGGCGGCACTGACTCCGTCGGTGACGGTGCTGGACGCCGTGGCGCCGATCACGGCGATCGTCGCGCCCGGTGCGACGGCGAGCGGGAGCGCACCGTCGTTCTTCAGCAGCACCGTGCCCTGCTCCGCGAGCTCGCGGGCGATCGCCTTGTGCTCGGCGGTCGAGGCGTCCGCCACCGGAGTGGTCGGCACCGGGTTGTCGAAGAGCCCGGCCCGGACGTAGGACGAGATCACCCGCTTCGCGGCGTCGTCGATGTGCTTCTGGCTGATCTCACCCGCTGCGAGAGCCGCGTCGAGCAGGGCGGGCGTGTAGAACTTCGGCCGGTTGAGCTCCTGGTCGAGGCCGTTCACGAGCGAGGCGGCGGTCGAGTGGACCGCTCCGAAGTCCGAGACCACGTAGCCGTCGAACCCGAGGTCGCCCTTGAGGTTCGTGTTCAGCAGCGGGTTCTCGCAGGCGTAGACGCCGTTGATCCGGTTGTACGAGCACATGACGCTCTCGGGACTGCTCTTGCTGAGCGCGATCTCGAAGGGCAGTTCGTAGACCTGCTTCAGCGTGCGCTCGTCGATGTTCGACGAGCTGGTCTGCCGGTCGAGCTCCTGCTCGTTGGCGACGTAGTGCTTGAGGTCGGACATCACCGGCTTGTCGGGGTTCCCGTCCTCCGAGGCCGTTGACGGTGGCCGCGGTCAGCAGGCCGGTGAGGAGCGGATCCTCGCCGAAGTACTCGGGAGTGCGACCGGACAACGGGGTCCGGCCGCTCGCGAGACCCGGGCCGAGGACCGCGTTCTTCCCCTTGTCGAACGCCTCGGCGCCCTGTGCGGCGCCCTTCTGCTCAGCCAGTGCCGTGTTCCAGGTCGAGGCGACCGAGATCGGCGCGGGGAACGCAGTGACGCCCTCGGTGAAGCGGACGCCGTCCGGGCCGTCGGTGTACGTCACGAGCGGGGTGCACGGCAGCTGAGCCGGGTAGAGGACGCCCTGGAAGTCGGTCTGCTGCGGGCTGTTCGCCGGCTGCTCCACGAGCCAGCGGTACTTCTGGTGCTGCGTGCTCGCGGCGAGGAGGGCGTCGGCGCGCTGCTCCGGCGTCTTCGCCGCGTCCATCCAGGCGACCGTCGAGCAGTCGGCGGCGGCCGCGGGGGCGGGGAGTGGCACCTCCGAGAGCGGGTGCGGTCAAGGCGAGAGCAGTGGCCGCGACGACGGCCCACCGTCCTCGTCGGGTCGTCGGGGAGTCCTTCTTCAGATGCATGTGCTGGTCCTCGTCGTTGAGTCGGTGAAGACTGAAGCGCTTCAACCTGTGGGAACACTAAGGAGCGGAGGGGCGGGAGTCAATGCCCTGCCGGTGCGGGATCGGCCCCGGCCGGTCGAATGTGTCGAGAACCACCCCCAGGAGACGTCCTCGGACCGTCGAGACAGCCCGCAGCGGCGGGACGTCTCGACGGCACGGGGACGTCTCGTCGTCAGGGTGCAGGGGAGTCCGGGAGTGCGCGAAGGGCCTCGCGGATGACGGCGTCGTACTGCTCCCGGTCGAAGGTCACGGTCCGGACCCGACCGATGCCGGGCCTCCAGCCTGTGAACTCGTACGTCGCACCGAACCCGGCTCGCCGAGCCAGGCGGGCGAGCGCGGTGGAGGGAGGAGGCAGTGGCCGGTCGGTCTCCACCTCCCACTGCGCGTTCCTCCACTGGACGGTGCGCTCGCTCCGCACGAGCTCGGCGCCGTAGAGGACTCCACAGCTCGCATCGCCGCACGACGCACAGCACGCCACGGCGATGCGTCCGGGCAGCATGGACCCCTCGACCGACGGCTCTTCGCCCAGCAGCGAGAGGAGGAAGGCGGGCCACTCGGCCCACGGCGCCGAGTAGATGCCCGGGGGGCTCGGCGGATCCGCGTCGTCCGCGAAGGCACCCACCGGACGTCCATCGAGGGTCAGGTCGGGTTGCGGGGTCAAGTTCGCGGCGACGATCCCCAGCACCGTGAATTCGCTCATCCGGTCATCGTGGCACGAGCGATCGCTCGCTCATCGTGTGCGACGGAGGACTCCTGGGTGCCCGATCTCTCGGAGGAGTCGACCACCGGCGTCCGCGCCCGCCGGTCAGCTCGTCTCGGTCGCTGTGATCGAGAGTCGCGGGATCTCGCTGATCGACCAGTCGGGCTCGTCTACCGGTTCCGGCGCCGTCACGACCTTGTCGAACATGCGGGTGAGAGGACCGAGGTCCAACTGGTCGGAGCCTGCGCGCGCCGCGGCGTGGTTCTCCTCACCGTGGACGGCGGGCACGGCACGGGGACGTCTCTCCGTCAGTGGGTCCGATGGGAGGGGGTCACGCCTCGGCGCCGCGTCCTGCCGTCTCGCGACGGGATCGTGCCGGAGAGGAGACTCCCGTGCGGACTCGGTGCCCCGTCGCCGTCGACTCGACCGTGAACTGCCCTGTCGCCCGGACGAGTTCCGACAGCTTCGCGTAGCCCCAGTTGCGGGAGTCGAAGTCCGATCGCCACTTGCGCAGGAGCTGCCCCACGGCGCTGAGGCTCGCCCATCCGTCCTCGGACGACGCGGTGCTCACGCTGTTCCGGAGCCCCCTCGATGAGACGCGGGTCGTCTCGGGGTGACGACGTCACCGGCCGCTCCGGTATCGAGGCGACGGCGGTCACATCGCCGTCCATGACCTCGAGGACCTCGAGGTAGGTGAACTGGTCGCAGGCGTTGCGGAAGGACGTCGGCGTCTTGCGCTCCCCGAATCCGTAGACGGTGATCCCCTGCTCGCGGATCCGGGACGCGAGTCGGGTGAAGTCGCTGTCCGACGAGACGATGCAGAACCCCTGGAAGCGGCCCGTGTAGAGCAGGTCCATCGCGTCGATGATGAGCGCGCTGTCCGTCGAGTTCTTGCCCTTGGTGTGCGCGAACTGCTGCATGGGCTGGATGACGTGCTCGCTCGCCGCGGTCTTCCAGCTGGTGAGCTGCGTGCTCGTCCAGTCGCCGTAGACCCTCTTCACCGAGGCCGTGCCGAAGCGAGCGACCTCCGCGAGGACGGCTCCGATCCGGGACGGAGGGACGTTGTCGGCGTCGACGAGGACGGCGAGCAGATCGCTGGGGGTGCTCATGCCCCGAGCCTGGCAGGTCGTCTGACGGCGATCCGACCCCCCTTCCGGCGCTGGCGGGGATCGGTGGGGGGATCTCGATACGGCCGCTGCGCGGCCTACTCGATCAGCAGGGGCGATCGGGCTCGGGAGTGGATCCTGCTGGTCGAGCAGCCGCGCGTCGGCCGCGTCGCTGGTCGAGTGGCTGAGCAGCGGCACCCCTTGCTGATCGAGCGCGCGCAGCGGCGCCCCCTTGCAGGTCGAGCAGCGCCGCAGGCGCGGTATCGAGACCCGCGTGCCCGTTCGTCGGACCGTCGGCGTCAGCCCTCCGGAGGCTCCCATCCGTTGTCGCGGCAGGCGTCCGCGAAGGCGGCCGACGCGGTGGCGGAGCCGGCCTCGTCATCGGAGTCGAGCGCCGCCGTCATCGCGGCCGACGCGCTCCGGAGCTCCGCCGGATCCTCGCCCGTCAGCAGCTCCGCGATGGTCTCGACGCTGCGATCGCGCCGCTCCTCCAGCCGCCCCCGCTCACCCAGTCGGCGTGATGATTGCAGGCGTCGGTCGCGGATGCGGAGAGGCCGGGCGCACAGCCCGCCAGCGCGAGCACCAGAGCGCTCGCCACTCCGGCCCGCGCGCCGAGTCGCCCGAGACGGCGCGTTCTCGCGGCGTGTCGGGAGCCGTTCCGGGCAGCTGAGCGCGGACTCACGCCGGCAGCAGGCCGATGATCACCGACATCACGAGGATCGTCACGAGCTCGTGCGTGACGTTGAGGATCGTGAGCTTCGCGGGGCGGCCCTCGAAGGCGTCGTGGGTGATCATCCGGGCCGCGGTGAAGCCGACGAAGAGGAACAGGCCGGTGATCAGCGAGTTCGCGAACCAGCTGCCGCCGTAGAAGGCGTGCGCGATGTCGACGCAGCCGGCCAGGACCAGCGCGGTGACGAGGCTGACGACGAGCGTCACCAGGATCGGCACCACCGCGCTGCGGGTCCGCATGCTCTCGTCGGTGATGCCGGTGAGGCGCATCCAGAGCGTGCCGAAGACCTTCGGGGTGTACCAGACCGAGCCGACGATCATCGTCGAGAGGGTGGCGAGGGCGACGGCCCAGGGGTTGATGTCGGGGACCACGGCGGGCCTTCCTCGAGGGGGCGCCGCGGGGTCGGCGCGCGGCTCACACTAGCGGCGGGGTGCCGCGCCGACGAGGCCGGCTACGCCTCGATCGCGTGCGCCGTGCCGCTCACCGTGACGCCTCCGGAGGCGGGGACGTCGACGAGCAGAACGCTCGGCCGGCCGACGTGGCGGCCCTGGTGCACGACGACGCGCGCCGGAGGGGCGACGGCGCCGATCGCGCGCAGCCAGCCGCCGAGCGCGGCGGCCGCCGACCCGGTGGCGGGGTCCTCGGCCAGGGTGCCGACCGGGAAGAGGTTGCGGGTCTCGAACGCGCCGTCCGGCAGGGCGCGCGCGATCGTGATCGTGCCGCTCCAGCCGCGCGAGTCCATGAGCGCACGCATCGCCGCCGGTTCGAACGAGAACCCGTCGAAGACCGCGGCGCTCTCGAGCACGAGGATCGGATGCCGGTTGCCGGCGAACGCCTCGGCCGGCGCGAAGCGCGCGTCCAGCGCGGTGCGGTCCAGGGCCAGCAGTGCCAGGATCGCGTCCGTGTCGGCGTCCGGCAGGGGGACGACCCGGGGCTCGACGCTCGTGAAGGCGGCGAGCAGCGCGCCGTCCTCGACGCGGGTCGCGATCGCGACCTCGCCGACGGGGGTGTCGAAGACGAACGGGCCGGCTCCGTCCCGCTCCGCCAGCGCCACCGCGGTGGCGATCGTCGCGTGGCCGCAGAACGGCACCTCGGCGACGGGCGAGAAGTAGCGCATCCGGAACCGCCGCTCTCCGGTGCGCTCGGTCGCGAAGGCCGTCTCGGCGTACCCGACGTCGGCGGCGATCGCCTGCATCGCGGCGTCGTCGAGGGCGGAGGCGTCGAGCACGACGCCGGCGGGATTGCCGCCGTCGGGAGTCGCGGGGAAGGCGGCGAGGCGGAGGATCTCGGTCACGGGGTCCACCGTGGCCGATCCCGGGGCGCCGACGGTAGGGCCGATCCCGGATGCGCGGCCCGCGGGTTCCGATCCGTCGCGATCTGCCGCCGCCCATCGGCGCCGTCGACCGTCTTCGACTGGTCGACGCCCGGGCGGTCTCGGAGCCGTCAGCCCGTGAACCGAGCCGTCAGCCCGTGAACGGAGCCGTCAGCCCGTGAACGGAGCCGTCAGCCCGTGAACGGAGCCGTCAGCCCGTGAACACCGTGGAGGAGCGGCGCTCGTACCAGTGGGCGAGGTGCTCGCCGGCGCGCAGCACGTGCTCGCGCATGATGCCGGCCGCGCGGTCGTGGTCGCCCGCGACGAAGGCGTCGACGATCTCCTCGTGCTCGCGGAAGTTCTCTTCGCGGTGGCGCGAGTTCTCGCGCAGGACGAGGCCCGAGACGTTGCGCGGGAACGCGTCGTTGATCTCGACGAGCATCCGGCCGAGGCGGGTGTTGCCCGACGCCTGGTAGATCAGCCCGTGGAACTGGTCGTTGGCGCTGCCGTCGCGCTCGGTCGCGGTGCCGGCCGCTACCGCCAGCGAGCGCTCGTACATCGCGGCGTTGACGGAGCGCAGCTCGGCGATGGTCGCGTCGTCCAGCCGGTCGACGGCGCGGCGGGCGGCGAGGGACTCGAGCTCCGCGCGGACCTCGTACGCCTCCCGGACCTCCCACGGCACGGGCACGCGCACGACGGCTCCGCGGTTGGGGACGACCTCGATCAGCCCGCCGGTCTGCAGCTGGCGCAGCGCTTCGCGCACGGGGGTCCGGCTGATGCCGAACTGCGAGGCGAGGTCGGCCTGGCGCAGCGGGGCGCCGATGGGGATCTCGCCGGACATGATCTTGGCGCGGATGCGGGCCGCGAGATCGTCCACGAGTGCGTTGTCGCCCTGGGTGGTCACGTCGTGATCCCCTCTGATCGGACGGCCGCGAGCTCGGCCGGGATCCAATCATGACACTCGATGGATCCCTTCTCCGAGTCGTCGACGGCCTCGGAGCCCTCCGATGACGCGGTTCGTTGACCGGGTGGATCCGCAGCGCCTACGATTGGATCCAATCAGGAGCGATCATGCTCCTCTCGACCACGAGCAGGAGGCCGGTGTGACCGCACTGCTCGTCGTCGTCCTGCTCGCGGCGCTCGCGTCCCTCGCCCTGGGCGTCGCCGGTCGCCGGAGGATCGGCCGCACCTGGCTCGTCGCCGAGGTCGCGATGGTCGCGGCGATGCTCGACGTGCACGTTCCCGCCCTGCATCTCGTCCCCCCTCCGCTCTGGTCGCTCCTGCTGGCGGGATGCGCGGTGACCGCCGCCCTCGTCGACCGGATCCGCCGGAATCGCGGCACGGCCCGTCGCCACGCCACCGACGCCCTGCACGGCGTCGGCATGCTGCTCGCGGCGGGGCTCGTGCTGCTGTCGGCGGCACCCGTCGCCACGCCCGACGCGCACGCGCACTCCTCCCTCGCCCTGCCGCTCGCACTCGGGGTGGCCGCCTACTCCGTCGTCGCGGCGCGCACCGCCCTCGCCGACCGGACCGACCGCCTCGACACCGCCCGCCGCCTCGCCTCCCTCGCCGGGATCGTCGCGATGGGCGCGATGTCCGTCGCGTGACTCCGCCCGCCCCCACGCCCTCAATCCGAGAAGGACACGCCGCATGATCATCGACGCCTACAACACCACCCAGGACCGCCGCGGTCGCAGCGACTACCTCAGCGGAGTCCGCCCTGGCGAGCAGCCGCCGGCCTACACGCCGTTCGACCCGAAGCGGATCCTCGACCGGATGGACGCGGCGGGCGTGGACCGGGCGATGGTCTGCTCGCTCGCCCAGGGCATCGAGAACGACTTCCTGATCGACCTCGTCGCGGCCCACCCCGACCGGCTCTTCGGCTTCGGCCAGGTGATGCCGCAGTGGGAGAACGCGGTCGACGAGATCCGGCGCTTCGCCGCGGCGGGCCTGGTCGGGCTGAAGCTGCACCCGAGCCTGCACGGCTACCACGTGGCCGACCACGGTCTGCTCGATCCGCTCTTCGCCGTCTGCGAGGAGCTCGGACTGCCGGTGCTCATCAACGCCCTCGACGACGCGTTCTGCGCGCCCTTCGCCATCGAGGAGATCGCCAAGGGCTTCCCGGGAGTGCCGACGATCATCGCCCACATGGGAGCGGTGTGGAACGTCCCCGAGGCGATCATCGTCGCCGAGCGCAACCCGCACATCTACCTCGAGACGTCGGCGACGCTGATGTCGGACGTGAAGCGCGCCTACGCGCGGCTGGGCGCCGAGAAGATCCTGCTGGGCTCGGAGTGGCCCGGCAGCGATTTCGACCTCGAGCGGATGAAGATCGCCAAGGCGATCCCGGACGAGGCCGACCGCGCGCTGGTCGAGGGCGGCAACATGGCGCGGATCCTGGGCTGGTCGTGAGCGCCGACCGGCCGGTCCTCGACGGGCCGCCCGAGGCGATGGGCGAGGGCGACCGCGAGCTGCTGGCCATCGCGTCGGGGCTGCTCGACAGGCTCTACGCCGAGCGGATCCACGAGGTGGCGGCCGCCCTGCGCCTCGCGGACGGCCGCGTGGTCACAGGGCTGCACGTCGAGGCCGGCGCGGGGCGCGCCTCCGTCTGCGCGGAGTCGGCGGCACTGAGCGCCGCGGTCGTCGCCGGGTCCCCGATCGTCTCGATCGTGGGCGTGCTGCAGCGACCCGGAGGAGCAGGCACCTGATCGAGCCGTGCGGCGTCTGCGCCGAGCTGCTCGGCGACCACGCGGCCCGGGCGCGGGTGTGGGTGGCCGTGGGCGACGCCTTCGCGCCGGTGCCGGTCGCCGAGCTGCTGCCGTTCCGGCGCCGGCAGGCGGCGCGACCCGTCTGACCGGAGCGCCTCGCAGAGGCTCCTCCACATCCCGAACAAGCCGAGGTTTTACCTCGGTGAAACAGTGCCGACCCGCGCCGGAACGCTCCGGATCCGAGAATGACCGGGCGGACGAGGGCGGGTCACCACCCCGTTCCGCCGGAGTCGCGGGGGCACCCTCACCCGACTCCGCGCACCACCGGAAGGATCCACCCGCATGCTCGCCGTCTCCGGCACCCCCGTCCTCGTCGTCGTCGACATCCAAGGCGGTGCCGCTTCGACGGCGCCGACGCCCGGCATCCCCGTGATGAGCGGGAGGCAGGAGCGGGCGCCGCGCGTGCGCGATCTGATCGCCCACTGCCGGAGCAGTGGAGTGCCCGTGGTCTTCATCCAGGAGGTGCACAAGCGCGATCTCGTCGACATCGGTCGCGAGCTCGACGGGGCCGAGGGCCCGCACTGCCTCGAGGGTGATCCGGCGACGGAGCTGGCCTCGTGGCTCGAGCCGCGGCCCGAGGAGTTCGTGATCCGCAAGCGCCGCTACTCCGCCTTCTTCGGCACGGAGCTCGAGATCGTGCTGAAGGCCTACCGCGCCGGCACGCTGCTGCTGGTCGGCGGCCTCACCGACGTCTGCATCCACTACACGGCGGCCGATGCGCACCAGCACGACTACGCGGTGCGCGTGCTGACCGACTGCGTGGCGGGCTCGAGCGAGCGGGCGCACGACGCCGCGCTCGAGGCGATCCAGTACCTGCAGCGCGACGCGCTGGTCACGGCCGCCGACGTGCACGACTGGCTCGATGGCCGTGGCTGAGGCGCGGATCCTGATCGGCCGCATCCGCACGATGGATCCGGAGCGCCCGGTCGCCGAGGCGCTCCTGGTCGTCGGCGAGCGGATCGGAGCCGTCGGCTCGGTCGAGGAGGTCCGGGCGGCCGCTCCGGCCGGCGCCCGCGAGGAGGTGCTCGAGGGCGTGCTGCTCCCGGGCTTCATCGACGCGCACTCCCACGCTCAGCGAGCGGGACTGAAGGCGCTGCAGCTCCTCGACGAGGGGGCCGACGCGGCCGCCTTCTCGGCGGCGATGCTGGCCGACGCGGACGCCGATCCGGACGCTCCCGACTGGCTCGGCGGTACTCCGCCCACCCCCGCCGATCGGCGCGCGGCGCTGCTGCGCGTGCAGCCGCTCCTGCACGCGATGGGGATCACCGGAGTGATCGATCCCGCCGTCACGCTCGACGAGCTGGCCGCCTACCGCGAGGCGCACAGCCGGGGCGAGCTCAGCCTGCGGGTGGTGGCGATGCCCTGGCCGCAGCTCGGGTCGGACGCCGTGCCCGGGGTCGACGAGGCGCTCGCGGTGCTCGCGGGGATCGACGGAGTCACAAGCGACGGCGACGACCGGCTGCGCCTCGGGCCGATCAAGGTCTACTACGACGGCGAGGGCATGAAGGGGCAGGCGCTGCTCGAGGAGGCCTGGCCGGGCGGCGACCACGGCGTCCAGCGCCTGGCGACCGCGGAGTTCGCGCGGCTCGCCGCGGCCTGCGTCGCCGCGGGCTGGGGGCTGGGCGTGCACGCCGTCGGCAGCCGGGCGGTCGCCGAGGTGCTCGACGCGCTCGAGGACGCCGCACCCGCCGAGGTGCTCGAGCCGCTGCGCTGCCAGCTCATCCACGCGTACCTCGAGCCCCTCCGCCGCGAGCCTCGAGCGAGCCGCCAGCCTCGGCGTCGTCGCGTCCCTGCAGCCCTCCATCGCCTGGAGCAACGCCGCAGGCCTCGCCCGGCGGCTGGGGGAGCGGGTCGAGGAGGTCAATCCGATGCGGGCCTGGCACGACGCGGGCGCGGTGATCGCGATGGGCTCCGACGCCCCGTACTTCCCGTTCGATCCGCGGGCGCTCGTCGCGATGGCGGCGGGCAGGCGGATGCGCGGCCTCGTGAGGCCCGTGGGCGGCGCCCAGGCGCTCTCGGTGCAGGAGGCCGTGGAGGCCTGCACGCGCGGGGCCGCGCACGCCTCGTTCTCCGAGGCTTCTCGAGGCGTGCTCCGCACGGGGTTCCTCGCCGATCTGGTCGAGCTGGACGTCGATCCGCTCTCGTGCACGCCGGACGGGTTCGGCGCCGCGCGGGTGCTGCGGACGGAGGTCGGAGGCGTGCTCGTCCACTCGGTGTCTCGGCAGATGTAATCCAGACGAAACACAATTGGATGCGGTCCCGGTTACATTGGATCCAAGTTGAAGAGACGGGCCCTGCTCGTCCTGCCTCGACCCCGGCCGGCGGGCTCCGCCCGCAGCCCCCTGATCCGCCCCGACGCACCACCCGAATCCCCTGGAGGACAGCACCATGGTCAGGAAGAGCATGCTCGGCGGTGTCGCGCTCGCGGCGATCGCGAGTCTCGCGCTCAGCGCCTGCGGGACCTCGAGCGCCGAGCCCGACGCCGACGCTCCCGCGCCCGACACGATCAACGCGGAGCTCTGGTACGCGCCCGCCACCTTCGACCCCGCGAAGGCCTCGGCCGACGCCGACGTCACGGTCGCCCGACTCGGCTTCGACACCCTGCTCCGCCAGGGCGAGACCGAGGGCTACATCGGCGGTCTCGCCACCGAGTGGGAGTCGCTCTCGGCCTTGGACTACGTCTTCACCCTGCGCGACGACGCCACCTGCGCCGACGGCACTCCCATCACGCCGACCGTCGTCGCCGACTCCTTCGAGTACCTCACCGGCCTCGAGGACGCGGGAGCCCAGACCTGGAAGAACCAGGCGTTCGGCTCCGGAGACGCGACCTTCACCGCGGACGACGCCGCAGGGACGCTCACCGTCGCGCTCAGCGAGCCCTACTCCCAGCTGCTGGGCGGCATGACCCGCCCGGGCACCGGCATCATCTGCCCCGCCGGCCTCGCCGACCCCGAGGGCCTCGCCGCGGGCACGGTCGACGGAGCCTGGTCCGGTCCGTACACGCTCTCGGACCTCTCGGCCGGAGTCAGCGCGAGCTACACCCTGCGCGACGACTACGACGCCTGGCCCGCCTGGGAGGAAGTCGAGGGCGTCCCCGCGACGACCATCAACCTCACGGTGCAGTCCGACTCGAACACGAGCGCGAACCTGCTCGAGTCCGGCGGCGTCGACCTCGCCCGCTTCTACGACTCCAACGCGCTGCGCTTCGAGAGCGACGACGCATACACCACGGTGACCTTCGCCAGCTCGGCCTACAACCTCGTCTTCAACGAGGCGGCCGGCTCCGGATCGGTCTTCGAGGGGAACCAGGAGCTGCGCGAGGCCGTCGCCCAGGCCATCGACACCGAGGGCTTCAACGCCGCCGGCCTCGACGGTCTCGGAGTGCCGCAGTACACGGTCAACGCGGCGTCCTACCGCTGCGCCCTCGACGACGAGTCGCTGGTGCAGGAGTACGACCCCGCCGCGGCGGCGTCCGCGCTGACCGGGCAGAGCATCCGCCTGCTGATCATGTCGAACTGGGACCCGGCCGCCGACTTCCTCGCGGAGTCGCTGCGCGCCGCCGGAGCGACGGTCACGGTCTCGGCTCCCGACCCCGCCGACTGGACCAAGCAGATGCGCACCGAGCCCGGCACCTGGGACGTCGCGGTCGCGGCCGAGAACGCCGGCCCCGGTCTGATCCACACCTCCATCGCGCGCTACCTCGGCCCGACCTACGCCGAGGGCGGCACGAACGTGTCCTCGAGCGTCAACCCCGAGGGTGTCGCGCTCTACGACGCGGCGATGGCCGCGTCCGACCCCGACACGCAGTGCGAGAACCTGCTCGCGGCCCAGGAGACGATCCTCGAGCGCGCCGACATGACGCCGCTGATCACGGACACGCACCGCTACGTCGCCCGCTCCGGCTTCGCCACGTACGTGTTCTCGGGCTACTGGGACCCGTCGGCCATGCGCATCACGGCCTGATCCGACTCGGGACGCCCCGGCCGCCGTGCCGGGGCGTCCCTCCGTCCCCGTTCCCCGACCCACCGTCCGCCCCGCACGACGAGGAGACACAGCGATGAGCACCACGACCGCCGCGGCACCCGTGCCCGGCCCGGGCGACGTCGTCCGCGCCGCGAGCCTGACCGGAGCGTGGCGCCGATTCCTCCTGCGCCGCGGGCTCGGTCTGCTGGTCAACCTCGCACTCCTCGTGCTGGTGACCTTCCTGATCGTGCAGCTGATCCCGGGCGACCCGGCGATCGCGATCGCGGGGGAGTCGGCCTCGCTCGAGCAGGTGGAGCTCGTGCGCACGCAGCTCGGCCTCGACCAGCCGGTGCTCGTGCAGCTGTGGACCTACCTCGCGCAGGTGGTGCAGGGCGACTTCGGCGACTCCTACCGGTACCGCATCCCCGCGATGGACCTGGTCATGACCGCCATGCCGTACACGCTGTCGATCACGCTGGCCGCGGTCCTGCTCCTGCTGATCCTGGGTCTCGCGCTCGGCACGGCGGTCGGAGTCGCCACCCGCGGCGACCGGCGCCGCTGGCTCGACGTGCTGTTCAGCACGGTGACCGGCCTCGTCTCCTCGATCCCCACCTACGTGCTCGCGACGGGCTTCGTCGTGGTCTTCGCGGTGCTGCTGAAGGTGCTGCCGCCCGCCTACTCGCCGGCCTACGGGTTCGGCACTGCTGCGATCCTCCCGATCGCCTCGCTGACCATCGGAGGGACCTGCTCCGTCGCCAGGATCGTGCGCCGCGAGACGGCCGTGATCCTCGAGCAGGACTACATGCGCACCGCCCGCGGCTGGCGCCTGCCCGCGCTCACGCTCTACGCGAAGCACATGCTGCCCAACCTGCTCACGACGGCCCTGACGCTCTCGGGCATCATCCTCACGGCCCTGCTGGGCTCCGCCCTGATCACCGAGGCGGTCTTCGCCTGGCCGGGCCTGGGCGGCGTGATCGTGCAGGCGATCGCGATCGACAAGGACTACCCGGTGATCCGGGCGGCGGTCTTCGTCATCGGGCTGATCTCGCTCGTCATCACCCTCGTGATCGACATCGTCCTGGGTCTCATCGACCCGCGCACCCTCGGAGAGCAGCGTGGCTGAGTCCCTCCCCGCCGTCCGCGCCCTGACCGATCGGCCCCGCGCGTTCCGCTGGAACGCGGGCCTCGTCGTGGGCCTCTCGATCCTCGGCGTGATCGCGCTCACCGCGATCATCGCCCCGATCGCCCTGCAGGCCCAGGCCACCGGCCTCGGCGGCTCGCCCAGCCAGGGGTCCTCCGCCGATCATCCGCTCGGCACCGACACCCTCGGCCGCGACATGCTCGCCCGCACGCTGGTCGCGACGCGCTCGACCGTGCTCATGGCGCTCGCCGCGACCGTGCTGTCGGCCCTCGCGGGCATCGCCCTCGGGATCGGCGTGTGGCTCGCGCCGCGCCGCGTCCGCGAGCTCGGGCTGCGCGCCATCGAGCTCGCCGTCAGCTACCCGACCATGCTCGTCGCGATCATCGTCGCCGCGATCCTCGGGCAGGGAGTGGTTCAGGTGGTGGTCGCGATCGCGGTCGCGAACGTCGCCGGATTCGCGCGGCTCACCGCCAACCTCGCCGCGAAGATCGCGTCGAGCGAGTACGTGACGACGGCGCGGCTGATGGGCGTGCCCGCGCACCTGATCGCCGTGCGCCACGTGCTGCCGAACATGTCCGAGCCGACGCTGATCCTCATCGCGGGGGCCTTCTCGGGGGCGCTGGTCGAGATCTCCGGCCTCTCGTTCATCGGACTCGGGGCCCAGACGCCGGCCTTCGACTGGGGCACGCTGCTCAACGACGGGCTCAGCCGCATCTCGGTGAACCCGGTCGTGATCCTCGGCCCGGCGATCGCGCTGACCCTCGCCTCCTTCGCAGCGCTGCTCGTCGGCGACGGCCTCGCCGCGGCCGCCAACCCGCGCTCGAACACCACCCGCGCCCGCATGGTGCGCGGCGAGGGAACGAGCACCCTCGCCGTCGAGCACGACGCGGTGCTCGTGGCCGACGGCATCACCGTGAGGCACGGGGCCACCGGCCGCGAACTGGTCTCCGACCTCTCCTTCACGATCCGCCGGGGCGAGGTCCTCGGCATCGTCGGCGAGTCCGGCTCGGGCAAGTCGCTGACGGCGTCGGTCGTCGCCAAGCTCCTCGGCGAGGGCCTCGAGGCGTCCGCGCGCCGCCTGGAGCTGGGCGGCACCGACCTGCTGGGCCCCGTCCCCGACCGGGTGCTGGCCGCGAAGATCGGGCTGATCTACCAGGACCCCGGGACCGCGCTGAACCCGGCCCTGGTGCTCGGCACCCAGCTCACCGACGTCCTCCGCATCCGCCTGCGGCACACCCGCCGGGCGGCCCTCGATCTGCTCCTGCGCGGGTTCCGCTCCGTCCTGCTGTCCGACCCGGAGGGGCGGCTGCGGCAGTACCCGCACCAGCTCTCCGGAGGGATGAAGCAGCGCGCCATGATCGCCTCGGCGATGAGCGCGCACCCCGATCTGCTCATCGCCGACGAGCCCACCACCGCGCTGGACGTGACCGTGCAGCGGGAGGTCCTGACCGTGCTCAAGAGGCTCAACGACGAGTCGGGCACCGCGGTGCTGTTCATCTCGCACGACCTCGGCGTCGTCCGGGCGCTGTGCGACCGCGTGCTCGTGATGAAGGACGGCCGGGTCGTCGAGCGCATCGACGACATCGCCCACCTGTCGGAGGACACCGTGACGCATCCGTACACCCGCCAGCTGCTCGCGGCGACCCCGGTGGTGCACGCCGTCGAGGCGCCGGGCGCCGCCGCCGCCGTCGCGGCACCGGGCACGGCACCCGCCGCTGCATCCGAGGAGGTCCGCCCGTGAGCGCCATGGTCGAGATCCACGGCCTGGACGTCTCGTTCGGCGCGACCCGCGTGCTGCACGGGATCGACCTGGTGCTCGAGCGCGGCCGCACGGTCGGCGTCGTCGGCGAGTCCGGCTCGGGCAAGTCGACGCTCGCGAAGGTCCTCGTCGGCTCGGTCAAGGCGGAGTCCGGCAGCGCGAGCATCGACGGCCTCGACGTCGTCGGGGCGAGCCGCTCGGCTCTGCACGCCTCGCGCCGGCGCACGCAGATGATCCCGCAGGACCCCTACTCGTCGCTCTCGCCGCGGCGCACCATCGCGCAGACGCTGGCCGAGGCGATCGACCCGGTCCGCCCGCGGGTCGCGCGCCACGAGGAGCTCATCGTCTCGTGGCTCGAGCGCGTCGGCCTCACCGCCGACATGCGCCACCGCTACCCGCACGAGTTCTCCGGCGGCCAGCGCCAACGCGTCGCCGTGGCGCGCGGACTGATCATCGATCCCGCGTTCGTGATCGCCGACGAGATCACCTCGGCGCTCGACGTCTCGGTGCAGGGCCAGATCCTCGATCTGCTCGCCGGCATCAAGGAGTCGCTCGGCCTCACGATGATGTTCATCTCGCACAACCTCGCCGTCGTCCAGCGGGTGAGCGACGAGGTCGTCGTGCTCTACCGCGGAGAGGTGGTCGAGGCCGGCACGGTCGAGGCCGTCTACTCCGACCCGCAGCACTGGTACACCAGGCGGCTGCTCGACGCCGACCCCGGCTCGCCCGGATTCAGCCTGGCGGGCTGACCCGGGATCGACGTCCGCCCCTCCGTCACGCCCCGTCCGTCACGCCCCCGCCACGCCCCGTCCGTCGCCGCCCGCGCACCGACGTGCGCCGCCCGCCGCGCGCACGTCCCGCACTCCGCAGAAGGAACCACCGCCATGACCGCTCGCCTGCCGCTGACCCCCCGCGCCGACGGCGTCCTCCGCCTCCTCGGCGCGACGCTCCTCGACGGGACGGGGGCGCCTGCGCTGCCCGACTCCGAGGTCGAGCTCCGCGACGGAGTGATCGCCTACGCCGGTCGGCGCCGGGCCCCGAGCGACGCTCCCGCGATCGATCTGACCGGCGCGTTCCTCCTGCCCGGCTTCGTCGACGCCCATGTGCACCTCGCGATGGTGCCGGTGCCGCCGGCCGTCCAGCGGGAGCGCTTCCCCGAGGAGGACGTGCTCGAGATCGCGGGCCTGCTCCGCCGCACCCTCGAGGCGGGAGTGACCACCGCGCGCGACCTCGACGGCCTCTCGCCGGGCTATCGGGAGGCCGTCGCGCGCGGCGCCGTCGAGGGCCCGCGCCTGCACCTCGCCCTGTCGATGCTGTCGCCGACCGGCGGCCACGCCGATCCCCAGCACCGCAACGGCAGCCTGCCGTCCTGGGCCGTGCGGCCCGGCATGCCTCCGATCGGCGTCGTCGACACCGACGAGGACGTGATCCGCATGATCCGCACGCTCGTGCGCACCGGCGCCGACGTGATCAAGGTCGCGACCTCCGGAGGACTCGGCTCGCCGAACGACGACGCCCGCGACGTCGGGATCACCGAGGAGCAGGTGCGCCTGATCGCGCGGCTCCTCGACGAGCGCGGCGGGCGGCCGATCACCGCGCACGCCCTGAGCGACGGGGCGGCGCGGGCCGCGGTCCTCGGCGGAGCGGCGAGCATCGAGCACGGCTACGACCTCAGCGACGAGACGATCGCGCTGATGCTCGAGCGCGGCACGGTGCTGGTGCCCACGCTCAGCATCCTGGTGCGGGAGTTCGACCCCGTGACCACCACGGCCGAGCGCCTCCGCCAGCGCGCGCTCCTGCGCGAGCAGGGCCTCGACTCGGTGCGCCGCGCGGTCGCGGCGGGCGTGCCGGTCGCACTCGGCACCGACGCGGGCGTGCATCCGCACGGCACCAACCTCGCCGAGCTGCAGCAGCTGGTCGCCGTCGGCCTCTCGCCGCTCGAGGCGATCACCGCCGGCACCCTCGGCGGCGCGCGCCTGCTCGGACTCGACGCGCACCTCGGCTCGGTCGAGGCGGGGAAGCTCGCCGACCTCGTCGTGACCACCGTGGATCCGCTGCGGGACGTCTCGGCGCTCGCCCATCCGGACGCGGTGCGCCTGGTGCTGCAGTCGGGTCGCGTCGTGAAGGACCTGGACCGCCGCGCCGCGTCGTGAGCGTCTCGCGGCCGCGCCTCCGGTGGGGGTGGGTCTCGATACGCCCCTGCGGGGCTGCTCGACCCGCGGAGGAGGGGCGCTCGTCGCGCTGATCCGTCGCGAACGGCTCCCCACAGTCCCGCGCGGCGACCGTTCGCGCCGGATCGTTCGCTGGCGGCGACCGTTGGTGACGGATGGACGCACGCCCGCCACCTGCTGATCGAGTAGGGCGCGCAGCGGCCGTATCGAGATCCGCCCGCAGCGGGCGTGCGCTTCGCATTGCCGCGCCTCCGTCTGTGGTGGGTCTCGATACGCCCCTGCGGGGCTACTCGACCAGCGGAGGAGGGGCCGCCTCTCGCGCAGTCGCGCTGATTCGTCGCGAACGGCTCCCCAGAGTCCCGCGCAGCGACCGTTCGCGCCGGATGGACGCACGCCCGCCCCCTGCTGATCGAGTAGGTCGCGCAGCGGCCGTATCGAGATCCGCCCGCGCCGCGCGTGCGCTTCGGGGCGGCGCCGGCTGCTCGAGCGGCGAGGCCGGACCCTCAGCGCGACGCGAGGTACGCGCGCCAGCCGCCGAAGCGCGTGATGTCCTCGGCGCCCTCGACGGCGATCGGCTCGACGAGGAACCCGCTCACCAGCGATCCGTCGGCCAGCGTCACCTTCCCGATCGCCATCGGCTGCGGTAGCGCGGCGACGAACGAGCCGAAGCCGGCGTCGTCCAGCCGCCACACCTCCACCTCCAGTGCCGCACCGCCGTCGGCGACGCGCACCACTCCGGGCTTCGGCGGAGTCGTCGCGAGCGCGACCAGGCGGTAGTCGGCGCTCGTCGCGGTGGTCGAGACGAGCTCGGCTCCGCGATCCGTGAGTTGCGCGTTCAGCGGCTGGCCGGTCAGGTGGGCGCCGGCGACGGCGAGGAGGACGGTCATGAGCGGTTCCAGACGAGGTCGGCGAGTCGGTGGTCGGTGAAGGCGGGGCCGATCAGCTGCACGCCGAACGGCAGAGCGTCGACGGCGCCGGCGGGGTAGGCCACGGCGGCCAGGTCGAGCAGGTTGGCGAAGTTGGTGAAGCGGCCCAGGCGCGAATTCACGCCGATGGGATCCTCGGCCACGGCCGCCAGCGTCGGGTGCTCGACGGTCGTGGGCAGCAGCAGGGCGTCGATCCGCTCGAAGACCGCGTCGGACACGACCCGGGCGCGGTCGAGGCGCTCCTGGTCCTGGAACAGCTTCCAGGCCGGCAGCTCCCGCGCCGCGCCGATGATGCGTCCCACGGTCGGGTCGACCTCGTCGGGGTGCGCGTCGACGAAGGCGCCGACGGCCGCGTAGCGCTCGGCCACGAACGCGCCGTCGTAGAGCACGCGTGCGGTCTCGAGGAACACCTCGATGTCGAGCTCGATCACCTCGGCTCCCGTCGCGGTCCAGTGGGCGACCTCCGCGTCAAAGGCCTCGGCCCAGCCGGGAGCCAGCTCGCCGAGCTGCCCGGGCAGCGGCACTCCGATCCGGGGCGCGCTCTCCAGGAGCGGAGCGGCTCCCGTCCGGCTCAGCGGATCCCGGGCATCCGGTCCCGCCATCACCTCCAGCGCCCGCCGCGCCACCTCGGCGTCCGCGGCCATCACCGTCACCACGTCGAGGCTGCGGCACGCGGGCACCACGCCCGCCGCGCTGACCCAGCCCTTCGTCGGCTTCAGTCCCACGAGGCCGTGGAACGCGGCCGGAACGCGCCCGGAGCCGGCCGTGTCGGTCCCGAGCGCGAAGTCCGCGGCACCGAGGGCGACGGCGACCGCGGATCCCGACGACGAGCCTCCGGAGATGCGCGACTCGTCGACCGCGTGCCGCACCGCCCCGTAGGGGGAGCGGCTGCCGACGAGCCCGGTCGCGAACTGGTCGAGGTTGGTCGAGCCGAGCACCACCGCGCCGGCCGCGCGCAGCCGCGCCACGGTCGTCGCGTCCTCGGCCGGGTCGTACGCGAACGCCGGGCAGGCGGCCGTCGTCGGCAGGCCCGCCACGTCGATGTTGCCCTTCACGGCGAAGAGCAGCCCCGCGAGCGGGAGCGCCGGATCGACCGCAGCGAGCTCGGCCGCCACCTCGGCCTCGGGGCGGAGCGAGATGAACGCCTCCGGTCGGGAGCGCAGCCGCGCGTAGCGCTCGGCGACGTGCGCCGCGGGATCCTGGACGGTCATGCCGCTGCCTCCTCGGCGATCGGTTCGAGGACGACGAGCACAGCGCCCGCCGCCACCTGGACGCCCACCTCGGCGACGACCTCGACCACGCGGCCGTTCGTCGGAGCGGTGACGGGCGCCTCCATCTTCATCGCCTCGAGGGCGACGAGGGTCTGACCGGCCTCGACGAGGTCGCCCACGGCCACGTCGAGCCGGAACACCGTCGCGACGAACGGCGCCTCGACCGCCTCGCAGCCCTCGGGCACGACGACCGCCGGGCCGTCGGCGGGAGCGGGCACCGCGTCCTCGCGGTCGAACTCGCCCGAGGCGCGCCACGCGTCGCGCTCGGCGCCGAACGCGGCGGCCTGCCCCTCGCGGAACTCGGCGATGCCCGACGCGTTCTGCGCGAGGAACTCCTCGTACTCGGCGAGCGAGAACTCGCCCTCCTCGATCCGCAGCGGCAGCCGCCCGGCGGCCATCTCAGCGCGCAGCTCGAGGAGCTCCTCCGGCTCGACCGGGTACCAGCGGATGCGGTCGAAGAACCGCAGCAGCCACGGCACGCCCTCCTCGAACGCCCCGGCCTGGTGGTGCGTCGACCAGATCGGCACGGTGCGGCCGACGAACTGGTAGCCGCCCGGTCCCTCCATCCCGTAGATGCAGAGGTACGCGCCGCCGATGCCGACGGCGTTCTGCGGGGTCCAGGTGCGCGCGGGGTTGTACTTGGTCGTGACCAGGCGGTGCCGGGGGTCGAGCGGAGTCGCGACGGGCGCGCCGAGGTAGACGTCGCCGAGCCCCAGCACCAGGTACTCGGCCTCGAACACCGTGCGGTACACGTCGTCGACGCTCTCGAGCCCGTTGATGCGGCGGATGAACTCGATGTTCCAGGGGCACCACGGAGCGTCGTCGCGCACGCCGGCCGTGTAGCGGCGGATCGCCTCGCGCGTGGAGGGGTCGTCCCACGCCAGCGGGAGGTGCACGGTGCGGCTCGGGACGCGGAGGTCCGCGGTGGCGGGCAGCACCGCCTCCGCCGCGAGGACCGCCTCGGCGATCGCCTCGGTGCTTGTGGTGCGGGGGTCGAAGTGCACCTGCAGCGAGCGGATGCCCGGGGTCAGCTCGATCACACCGGGCAGTCCCGCGGCCTCGAGCGTCTCCGCGATCGCGTGCACCCGCATGCGGGAGGCGATCTCGAGGCTCATCTCGCCGACCTCGACGAGCAGGTTCGCGTCCCCGCTGCGCCGCAGCACGACCGCGGGCGCGCCGTCCCGGGCGGGGAGGCGGTGCAGGACGCCCTCGTCCTCGACGGCGGCGCGACCCGCGGCGGGCACGTCCAGCGGCGCGTCGAGCAGCGTCGCGGCCTGGGCGGACGTGACCGGCACGAACCGCACGGTGTCGCCCGGGCGGAGCTGACCGAGGCGCCAGAGGTGCCCGGTCGCGACGGTCGCGGGGCAGGTGAATCCGCCCAGGCTCGGCCCGTCGGGTCCCAGCAGGATCGGCAGGTCGCCCGTGTAATCGACGGCGCCGACCGCGTAGGGGGTGTCGTGGATGTTCGAGGGGTGCAGCCCCGCCTCGCCGCCGTCCGAGCGGGCCCAGCGCGGCTTCGGGCCGACGAGGCGGACACCGGTGCGGGCGGAGTTGAAGTGCACGTCCCAGTCGGTGGCGTAGAAGACGGCCATGTCGTCTTCCGTGAAGAAGTCCGGAGCGGCGTGCGGACCCTCCAGGGCCGCGATCTCCCACGCGGTGGGGAACTCGGGCCGCGCTGCCGTTGGCACCGGAGCGACGGGGTGCGCGGTCGCGGGCGTCCGGATCCCGAGGACGTCGCCCGGTGCCAGGGCGCGCCCGGCGTGGCCGCCGATCGCGCCGAGGTCGAAGGTGCTCGCCGAGCCGAGGATCAGCGGGACGTCGAGGCCGCCCTCGACCAGCAGGTACATCCGCATGCCGCGCTCGGCCGTGCCGATCGCGAGCACGCCGCCGGCGGGAACCTCGATCGGCTCCCACGCGGTGATCGGCGCGCCGTCCAGCGTCGCCGGAGCGGGGGCGCCCGTCAGCACCACGCGGGCCGCGCTGTGGAAGCGGAGGGTCGGTCCGGTCATCGTGATCTCGAGGCCGGGGGCCGACGCCGGATTGCCGAGCGCCTCGTTCCCCAGTCGGAACGACAGCGCGTCCATCGGCCCCGACGGCGGGATGCCGACCGGCCAGTAGCCGAGCCGGCCGGGCAGGTCCTGCACCGTGGTGAGCATCCCGCCCTTGAGCACCTCGAGGCGCGGAGTCGCGTCGCGGATCCCGTCGAGGGTCGCGGTCGAGTGCTCGGCGGCGAGCACCGACGGCTCGGCCGCGATCGCGCGCAGGAGGCCGGTGTTCGTGGCGATGCCGTCCACGCGGGTGGCCGCGAGAGCCTCGCCCAGCGCGGCCCAGGCCGCCGCGCGGTCCTCGCCGTGCACGATCACCTTCGCCAGGAGCGGATCGTACGCCGTCGAGACCTCGCTGCCGGCGCTGATCCAGCCGTCGATCCGCGCGACGTCCGGGTACTCGACGGCGGTGATCGTGCCCGAGCTCGGAACATTGCCGAGGTCCGGGTTCTCGGCGTAGAGGCGGGCCTCGACGGCGGCGCCGGACGGCTCCGGCACCGCGTCCAGGAACGACGTCTCTCCCTGCGCGAGCCGCAGCATCCACTCGACGAGGTCGATGCCGTAGCGCGACTCCGTCACCGGGTGCTCGACCTGCAGGCGCGTGTTGACCTCGAGGAACGCCGCCTCCTGCCGCACCGGATCGTAGATGTACTCGACGGTGCCGGCGCTGCGGTAGCCCGCGTCGGCGCAGAGTCGGGCCGACGCCTCCGCGATGCCGATGCGCACGGCCTCGGGCAGATCGGGGGCGGGGCTCTCCTCGATCACCTTCTGATTGCGGCGCTGGAGGGAGCAGTCGCGGTCGCCGAGGGTGACGACTCGGCCGAGGCCGTCGCCGAAGACCTGCACCTCGACGTGGCGCGCCCGCTCGACGAGCCGCTCGAGGAACACGCCGGCCGAGGAGAAGCCGGCTTCGGCGAGGCGGCGGACCTCGCGCCACGCGGTGCGCAGCTCGGCCTCGTCGCGGCAGGCGCGCATGCCGATGCCGCCGCCTCCCGCGGTCGCCTTGAGCATCACGGGGTAGCCGATGCGGGCGGCCTCGGCGGCGGCGTGGTCGGCGTCCTCGAGCAGGCCGGTTCCGGCCAGCATCGGCACCCCGGCGCGCTCGGCGGCGTCGCGCGCTGTGTGCTTGGCGCCGAAGACCTCGAGCTGCTCGGGGGTCGGGCCCACGAACACGATCCCGGCGGCCTCGCAGGCGCGGGCGAAGTCCGCGTTCTCGCTGAGGAACCCGTAGCCGGGATGGATCGCGCCGGCGCCGGTCGCGCGGGCGGCCTCGAGGATCCGGTCGATCCGCAGGTAGCTCTCGCTCGCGGCCGCCGGGCCGATCCGCACGGCCTCGTCGGCGAGCGCGACGTGGGCGGCGCCGAGGTCGGCGTCGGAGTGGACGGCGACCGTGCGCAGCCCCATCCGCTTCGCCGTCCGCAGGATCCGGACCGCGATCTCGCCGCGGTTGGCGACCAGCAGGGTGTCGAAGGTCATCGCGCGGCCACTCCGTCGAAGACGATCATCTCGGCGCGGGAGGGGGTCGAATCCGTTGCACGGGTTGTTGATCTGCGGGCAGTTCGAGACGACCACGAGGGTGTCGCGCTCGGCGCGCAGGGTGACGCTGAGGCCGGGGGAGGAGATGCCGTCGACGATGCCGAGGGCGCCGTCCGGATCGACGGGCACGTTCATGAACCAGTTCACGTTCGACACCTGGTCGCGCTTGCCCATCCCGTGGCGCGAGAGCTCGGCGACGAAGTTCTCGGCGCAGGCGTGCTGGGAGTAGGTGTGGAAGCCGTAGCGGAGCGTGTTGCTCTCCTTCGAGCAGGCGCCGCCGAGGGTGTCGTGGCGCTCGACGTCGGTCGCGATCACGCTCAGCAGCGGGCGGTGCTCGGCGTCCCGCAGCACCGAGCCGGTGGTGAGGTAGACGCTCGCCTGCGCCTGCAGGGTGGCCGCCGCCGAGTACGCGGTGCGGTCCTCGGCGTCGTACGCGAGGAAGTCGACGGCCTGGTTGCCGTCGACGTCGACGATCACGAGGATCTCGCCCGCCCGCAGCACGCGCGACCAGGGCGCCCGCGCGGCGACGGTCTCGCGGTGGATCTCGGTGCCGTGGTCGGTGCTCATGCGATGCCCCTCGCCTGCAGGATGTCGTCGGTGTTGAGGAACGCGCGGCGCCCCTCCGGAGTGGCCGAGCGGAGCGGATCGTCCGGTCCCGCCGGCTCGCCGCGCCAGGCGAGGACGTCGACCGGTCCGCACGAGTACTCCGGCCGGGGGTCGAGCGAATGCGCGGTGTTCGCCAGGAGGACGATCGCGGGCATCTCGAGGCGCAGGACGACCGAGCGGCCCGGCCCGGCGCTGCCGAGGAACTCGGGGGAGCCGTCCGCGCGGATCCGCACGCCCTGGAAGTACGAGACGCTCGGCGCGAGATCCCGGCGGCCGAGCCCCTGCTTCTCGGCGCCCAGCAGCAGCAGCTCGCGGCCTGCGGGGGAGGGCCCTGCGGGGAGCCGTCGCCGTAGCGCTCGACGTTGCGGGCGAGCGCGGTGGTTCCGTAGATCGTGTCGTGGCGGCCGGAGTCGTCGGCGACGGTGCTCGCGAGCACGCGGCCCTGATCGCTGAGGAGCAGCTGCCCGGCGCCGGCGTAGACCTGCCACTGCACCTTCACGGTGTCGGCGACGTTGAGGCGCTCATGGGTGCCGGTCGCGCTGTAGAGCAGGAGCGAGACGCAGGCCTCTCCGGTGACGTCGGTCAGACGGAGGTGCGTGCCGCGGGCGAGCGCCCGGTGGCCGTAGCCGCCCCCGGCGATCCGCTCGGACCAGCGGAGGTCCCCCGCGGCGACGTCCGCCGGCGGATCGGTGTGCAGGCTCGCGGGCACGAGCGGGCCCGTCTCGGCGGCCGTGCCCTCCTGGGCGCGGGCGTGCGCGCGGGCGCCCGCCGTGGTGGAGGTGGTCGATGCGGTCATCGCTCTGCGCCTTCTCTCGGTGGGGCTCCGAGTCGCCCGGGCTTTCTGTCGGTCGACAGGAAGTCGATCATGGGCCGGTGTCGCGGGCGTGACCCCGGTGTTGCGATCGTGTTTCGGGCGCGGCGGCCGCCGCCCTCGCCGCCGTCCTCCAGAAGTTGCGGGAAGTGCGCGCGGTCACCGCGACTTCTGGAGGAGCGCGGCTCCATCGGCGGCAGCTCCGGCGGGCAGTGGCGACCCGGGCCGTCGTCCTTCCTCAGAAGTTGCGGGAAGTGCGTGCGATCACCGCAACTTCTGGATGAGGGCTGGAGGAGCGCGGAAGCGGCACCGGCGGGGCCGGCGTCGCCCCGCTGCTACCGTCGAGCGCATGGCCAGCGCACCCACCGGACGGCCCCGCGCCTCCGGAGCCTCGCTCACCGGCCTCGGCACCCGCGCCGACATCCTCGCCGCCGGCGCGGCGCTCTTCTGCACCGAGGGCTTCGGCAGCACGAGCACTCACGCGATCGCGGCGGCGGCCGGCATCCGCCAGGCGTCGCTCTACCACCACTTCGCGGGCAAGCACGCGGTGCTGCTCGAGCTCCTGCTCGGCACCGTGCAGCCCTCGCTCGACGCGGCCGCGCAGCTCCTGGCGCGCGACGAGTCCCCCGCTGCCCGGCTGTGGGCGCTCTGCGTGTCGGACGTGCGCCTGCTCTCGGCGGGCGAGCACAACGTCGGCGCGCTGTACCTGCTGCCCGAGCTCGCCGACGAGCGCTTCGCCGCGTTCCGCGAGCGGCGCTCCGAGCTCGAGACCGCCTACCGGACGCTCGTCGCGGCGTGCGGGGCCGACGACGTCGAGGTCGGAGCGGGGCTCGTGCTCGCCCTCGTCGAGAACGTGATCCTGCAGCGCCGGCGACCCGGCGTCGACCTCGAGCGCCAGGGCGAGGCCGTCGCGCTCGCCGCCCTGCGCGTCCTCGACCTCGACCGCGCGGACATCGCGGAGGCGCTCGCCGCAGGACCCGGAGCCCTCGCGCACCTGCGCTGACCCGCCGGCCCGCCCACTCCTCAGAAGTTGTCGTACTCGGCCCTCGAGTACGACAACTTCTGCATACTCGCCCGCACGTCCGTCCCTCTGCGCCGGGGCGGCCCGCCCACTCCTCAAAAGTCGTCGTACTCGGCCCTCGAGTACGACAACTTCTGGACACTCGCCCGCACGTCGCTCCCTCTGCGCCGGGCCGTCCTGCCCACTCCTCAAAAGTCGTCGTACTCGGCCCTCGAGTACGACAACTCCTGGAGACTCGTTCGCGCGTCCGCTCCTTCGCACCCGCCAGACCCGCCCACTCCGCGGAAGTCGTCGTACTCGGCCCTCGAGTACGACAACTCCTGGACACTCGACCGCGGCACCCGGCCGCCCGCCCACCGGCCAGCCCGCCGCTCCGCCCACCGCCCCGCGCGCCGGAGTTAACGCGATCGTTGCACGCCCGAAAAACTCGGCGCCTCCGGGCGCGGCAGGATCCGTGTCTATCAACCGATAGAAACACCCCGCCGCACCACCGAGCATCCTGGAGCACGCATGATCATCCTCGGAGTGGGGATCACCGTCCTGGTGGTCCTGGCCGTCGGCATCGCGGTCGCCCGCAAGATCGACGGCGACAGCGCCAACTACCTCGTCGCGGGCCGCCGCCTGGGCATCCCGCTCGTCGCGGTCTCGCTCACCGCCGCGGCGGTCGACTCCAACGCCACCGTCGGCAACACCGACCTCACCTCGCAGTTCGGCTTCTGGGCGGGCGCCTCGCTCGCCATCGGACTCGCGATCTGCCTGCTCATCACCGGACTGTTCCTGGCCAGGCCCATGAACGCGATGAAGCTCTTCACGCTCGCCGACTTCTTCCGGATGCGCTACGACCGCACGACCGAGATCGTCGCGTCGGTGATCATGGTGCTCTCGTTCACGATCCTGCTCGCGGGCAACCTCGTCGCCTGCGGCTTCCTGCTCGAGCGCTTCGCCGCGATCCCCTACGCCTGGGGCGTGATCCTCTCGGTCGCCCTCGTGCTGACCTACACGATCGCCGGCGGCCTGTTCTCGGACGCCTACACCGCCGCGATCCAGACCGTCATCACCGTCGTCGCCGCGGTCTCGCTGCTCGTGTGGGTCGCGCTGGCCTACGGCATCGTCATCCCCGAGGGCATGGGCCCGTTCGACTTCGAGCAGCTGACCGACCCGGCCATGGGCGCTCCCGTGAACTGGGCCACGCTGGTCGCTCTCGGCATCGGCGATCTCGTCGCCATCGACTTCATGCAGCGGATCTTCGGCGCCAAGTCGCCCGAGGTCGCCCGTCGCGCGTGCTTCGCCGCCGCCGCCGGCACCGCGGCCATCGGCACGATCTTCGCGATCGTGGCGCTCACCGCGAGCGCCGTCCTGGGCATCACGACGGCCGACGGGCCGATCCTGTTCACCCTGCTCGACGACTACGCGCCACCGCTCATCGCGATCCTGGTGCTCTCGGGAGTCGTGGCCGCCTCGTTCTCGACCGCGTCCGGAGCGATCCTGGCCACGTCGGCGATCGTTGTGCGCAACGTCCTCTCGGTCCGCCGCCACACCGGCGCCGGTGCGGACCCGCTGCTGAAGTGGACCCGCGTCGCGATGATCCCCATCGTGATCCTCGGGTCGTTCCTGGCGATCCGGGTGAGCCAGACCGGCATCCTGCTGACGCTCGCCTTCGACCTCATGCTGGCGTGCCTCGCGGCGCCGTTCCTCATCGGGCTCTTCTGGAAGCGCCCGGGGGTGACGGCCGCGCTCGTCGCGGCGGGCGTCGGCTTCGCCGTGCGGATCGTGTTCCTGGCGCTCACCCCGACGCTCTACGGAGTGCCGAACGACATCCTCTACGTGCCGAACGATCTGATCGGAGCCGGCTTCGACGGCTACGCCACCGCTCGTCGCGGCGGCGATCGGGTTCGGGACGTTCGTGGTCGTCGGGCTGCTCGCTCCGCGCTCCTCCCGCGAGCTCGACGACGAGCGCACCGTGCGCCGCGAGCTCGACGAGGAGCAGGCCGGAGTCCTCGAGCCCGCGGGCGTCTGACGCGCACCGGACCGCACCGCCGGGGTGCCTCGCAGAGCGAGGGCGCACCCGGACACCACCGCCGGGGTGCCCCGCAGAGCGCGGGCGCACCCCGGCGTCGCCGGTCACGCCGGCAGTGGGAGCAGGACGGTCGGCGCGGGAGCGGCTTCGCGGCCCTCGAACGCCACGGGCTGGCAGACCATCAGGTAGTCGCCCGGCTCCACGCGCGAGAGGTCCGCGTTCTCGAGGATCACGATGCCCGCACCGCAGAGCGCGACGTGCGTCGGCCACTCCTCGGTGTGGGCGGGCGCCTCCATGGTCATGTAGTCGATCCCGGCGAACAGCACTCCGCGCTCGACGAGCCACTGCGCTCCGCTCGGGCCGAGCCCCACCCAGGTCTCGGACTTCGTGGTCCGGGTCAGCGCGTCGACCGAGTTGCGGGTGCGGAAGAGCACGCGCTGCGCCCCGTCGGCCCCGGCCGCCGCGAGGTCGTCGGCGGTGATCTCCACCTCGACGTGGCGCAGATCGAGCACGCGGACCGGGCCGACGACGCTGTCCAGCGCGATCTCGTCGACGGTCGCGCCGCCCGGCACGAAGTGGGAGGGAGCGTCGACGTGAGTCCCGGTGTGCGCGCCGATCAGCCAGCGCGAGACGTCGGAGGGGTAGCCGTCCTCGATCCGCTCGACCATCTCGTAGGTCGGGCGGCGGCCCCAATGCAGCATCTCGGTGCTGATCGGGATGTTCAGGGGGATCGCGCCGGACATGTGCTCCTCCGTCGTGCAGAATGGATTCCGTTCCCTCCATATTGGATCCAATCTCTGCCGACCGCAAGGAGACCCGGTGCCCACCGTCCGCGACTGGACCGCTCCGCTCCCGCTCCTCGGGCCGCCCGAGCGACTCGTGCCGCTCGTCGTGGGCTGGGAGCCGATCCCCGAGTCGATCTCGCTGCGCGGCGGCGACTCCGCGCGGTTCCTGCTCGAACCGGTGACCGCCGCCGCGATCGTCCATCCGGGCGGCTGGATCCTGATCGACGGAGGGTTCGACCTCGCGAAGGTGCGCGATGCCGCACTGCGGGCGGCGCACTACGACTACGAGAGCTACACCGCTGTCGTGCCGCCCGGCGACGCCCTGGCCGAGGGGATCGCCGCGGCCGGCCTGCGCTGGGAGGACCTCGCGCTCTGCGCCCTCTCGCACCTGCATCTCGACCACACCGGCGGCCTGCGGCTGGTCCCCGCCGGCACGCCCGTCGCGCTGCAGCGCCGGGAGTGGGAGTGGCTCGCCGAGGGCATCGGCCGGCGCGAGACGGTGGTCCCCGCCGACCTGCTCGACGCCGACGTCGAGATCCTGCTGCTCGACGGCGACACCGCGCTCGCCCCCGGAGTGACGGCGCTCGACACCCGCGGGCACACGCCGGGGCACCAGTCGTTCCGGGTCGAGCTCGGCGAGACCGCCGTCGTGCTCGCCTGCGATGCGGCCGATCTCCGCCGCAACCTCGACGAGCGCACACCCTGCGGCTGGACCGCGCGCCCCGGCGAGGCGGACGCGGCTCAGGCGTCGATCGACCGCCTCGCCGACCTGGCCGCGCAGGCCGCGACCGAGGTCTGGCCGGGGCACGACCCCGAGCACGACTACTCGGCGCGCTCCTGTTGATCCCCGATCCCGTGCGACATCGCCCCGGGGCCGCCGCGGAGTCCCCGCCCGTCGATCCGTCGCGGACGGCTGTCCGAGCGGATCGATCCGTCACGGACGGCCCCGCGCTCCCGCGTCCGGGCGCCGTTCGTGACGGATCGACGGCTCGCGCGGGTCGCCGGGAGCCGTTCGTGACGGATCGGCGACCGCGTGGGTGCGCACCGCCGTCCGCGACGGATCGACGCAGCGAACCGGTCAAGCCCCTCCCGTCCGCGCGGCGGCTCCGCTTGTCTGGAGACCGTGGGGACGACGCAGCACGCGGGGACGACGGCGCGGAGACGGCTCGTGCGCGAACGCGCCTACCAGGGCGGGTTCCTGATCGGCGTCGCACTGATGGCGGCCGTCGACGAGATCGTGTTCCACCAGATCCTCGGTTGGCACCACTTCTACGACCGGTCCACGCCTGCCATCGGACTGCTGTCGGACGGGCTGCTGCACGCGGTCGAGATCGTCGCGCTGGTCGCCGGGTTCTTCCTGCTGCTGGATGCACGGCGTCGTTCGGCCCTGCGGGCGGGCGTCGCGGTGGCCGGCGGCCTGACCGGTGCGGGCCTCTTCCAGCTGTGGGACGGCGTCGTCGACCACAAGCTCCTCCGCGTGCACCAGGTCCGCTACGACGTCGACCTGCTGCCGTACGACGTGGCGTGGATCGTCTCGGGCGCGCTGCTGCTCGCCGCGGGGATCGTGCTGTCGGTGCGCGCGCGGCGGGCCGCGTGACCCCGCACGACCACCCCCTGATCGCTCCCGGGCTCCTGCTGAGCCTGCCCCTCGTCGTCGCGGCGGCGCTCGCCGTGGGAGCGAGCCGGGCCGAGTCCCGTCGCGGCCGCCCCTGGCCGGTGCGCCGGCTCCTCCTGCTGCTCTCGGGCCTCGGAGTCGCGATCGCCTCGCTGACCGGGCCGTTCGCGGAGTGGTCGCACGCGGATCCGCGCGGCGCGATGCTCTCGCACCTCGCCCTGGGCCTGCTCGCGCCCCTCCTGATCATCGCGTCGGCTCCGGTCACCCTCGCCCTGCGCGCCCTCGACGTCACCGCCGCGCGGCGCCTGTCGCGGGTGCTCCGGAGCCGCCCCGCCCGCGTGCTCGCGCATCCGATCCCCGCGGTGCTGCTCTCGACCGGGTCGCTGTGGATCGTGCACGCGACGGGCCTGCTCGAGGCCGCGCACGCGGATCCGCTGCTGCACGCTCTGCTGGGCGTGCACTTCCTCGCCTCGGGCTGCCTGCTCACCGCGGCGCTGGTCGGCGTCGACCCGGCGCCGCACCGCGCGCCGTTCGGACTGCGGCTCGGAGTGGTCCTCGGCAGCATCGCCGCGCACGCGCTGCTCGGCACGACCCTCTACGCCGAGGCGGCGAGCGACGTCGAGCGGCAGGCCGCGCAGCTCCTGTACTACGGAGGCGACCTGCTCGAACTCGCGCTCGTCACGGTCCTCTTCGCACAGCAGTACGCGGCGACGGCCCCGGGGAGGGCGCGCAACCCCCTCCGCCGCCGCCCCGCGCATCCGTAGAGTCGCCGGATGCTGCTGATCTTCGGAACCCGCTCCGTCGAGGACGTCCTGCGCGTGCTCGTCTTCGTCTGCCGCGTCTGCGGAGTGCGCGACGAGCAGCGCGTGATCAGGAGCCGGACGAGGCTGTCCCTCTTCTTCGTCCCGCTGTTCACGGTGTCGTCGCGGTACCTGCTGGAGTGCGACAACTGCGGGACGGTCTCGCGCATCACGAAGGAGGAGGCGGAGGGCACGGTCCGCTGGGCGGGCAACTCGGACGCGTGACGCGCGCGAGTCGGCGCGAACGGGCCCCTGACTCGCACTGAGCGCCCGTTCCGCGTCCCCTCGTGGTGCCGCGTCGGGCGGGCACGGGCCGGAGGGATGGCGGCCTCGCTACTCCATCAGGGTCAGCGTCAGCGTCGAGCTGTAGTCGCCCGCCTCGGTCGTGGGCAGGGCTTCGAGGGCGAGCTCGGCGGTCGACGTCCAGCTGCCCTCCGTCGCGACGCCCGCCGAGTCGTCGGTGAGGGCGAGGAACTCCTGGTCGACGAGCCCGACGTTGCCGGGAGCGTCGTCGAACACCGTGCCGACGTCGGAACCCGCCGACACGATGCCGCTGTCGCCGCCGTCGATCAGGCGGGGCGACCAGCCGAGCTGCGACGCGGGGATCGGCGCCTGGCCCGCGCTGCCGATGAACTCGGAGGCGGAGCCGAGGACGTACCAGCCTGCGCCGTCGGGGATCTCGTCGGCCGCGCGGGTGTCGGTGACCGTCACGGTGGGGAGGGAGCCGGTGAAGCGGCGGAGCTCGGGAGTCGATCCGGTCTCGGTAAGAGCGGCGGCGTCCCCGTCGACGGTCATCGACAGGGTACCGGGCGTGGTAAGCGGAGTGATGGTCACGTCGACCGAGACGGAGTCGTCGTCGAGCTCAGCGGCGACCGCCTGGCCGGCGACGGCGGTGAGAAGGAGGCAGCCGGCGGCGGCGGCCGCGGTGCGGGTCCAGAGGGTTCGAGGCGTCATCGCGTCTTCTTTCGGGTGGGACTCGCCGCGGCGAGCGCGGGAGGGTGTCGCGGGGTGAGGAGGGGTGGGAGCGGATGGCCGCTCCCACCCCTCCGGTGCTCAGCAGGTGCGAGCGGTGTAGGGCGCTTCGACGGTGCGGCTCAGCGCCGCGCCGTTCACGGTGGCCGTGGCGTCGACCGTGGCGGTGCCCGCCGGGATCGAGCCGAGGCGGGTCGTGAACGCCTGCGTGGCCGAGGAGCCGGGCTTCACTCCGGTGAACACCTTGGTGCCGTAGGCGGTGCGCAGCGTGATGCCCATCGGAGTCGCTTCCTCGTTCTTCGCCGTCACCGTGAGCACGACCTTGCCGCTGATGCAGCGCGAGCTCGCCGACGCCGTCACCTTCAGCGCGGGGGCCGCGGCGATGGTGAAGGACGCGGTGGGCGACGCGGCGGAGGTGCCGATCGAGTTGGTCGCGACGACGCTCGCCGTGTACGTCCCTGCAGGCAGGGCGGCGAACACCGCGCTCGTGGTCGTGCCGGTCCTCGTGATCGCCGCGCCTGCGGTCGGAGTGACGGTCGCGGTGTAGCCCGTGATCGCCGCTCCTCCGTCGGCCGGAGCCGTCCACGACACGGTGGCCGCGTCGCCGGCGACGGTGACGGTGGGTGCCGCCGGTGCCTTCGGAGCGGTGGCGGCGCCCGGCTCGACCATGACGGTCACGCTGGGCCGGACCGTGGTCCCCGCCATCGCGCCGAGCACGGTGAAGGTCCCCGCGGTCGCGTACGAGGCCGGAGCGACGGCGTCCCAGGTGACGGGGCGCGACTCCTTCGCCCCGGTGCCGCCGCTGAAGACGGCGACCGCGGTGCGCGGGAGGACGGGCGCCGTGCCGAGGGCGGTGGTGGCGGTCTGCTGCTCGATCGAGGCGATCTCGCTGCCGCTGTCGCCGACGCTGATGGTCGCGGTGACCACCTGCGTCGAGCCCGTCAGCACACCGGTCGCGGTGATCGTGCCGGGAGTGGCGAAGCGGGAGGCGGGGATCGCGTCCCAGGTCGCGCGCAGCTCGCCGCGCGATCCGTCGGAGTAGACGCCGATGACGGTCGCGGGAAGCGTCACCGGGGTGTTGACGGTGGTGCGCTTGGCCACGGCCTCGAAGGAGGCCGGGTAGTCGGCGTAGACGTCGAACTCCGAGGCGCCGATCGCCGAGTAGGCGCCGCTGGTCGAGCGGCTGGCCTGGAAGGTCGCGCGCAGCTGCGTGGTCGTCACCGGGGTGAAGGCCACCTCGCTGGGCGCGCCCATCGCGTTCACCGGGTACTGGGTGCCGGCGCGCAGGGCGACCGGCTTCCAGGTGGTGCCGTCGAGGTACTCGAGCGACCAGGAGGCGGGGAGGGCGACGCCGCCCCCGCTGCCCTGCTCGGCGTCGTTCCAGAACGAGGCTCCCGCGCCGGCGAGCCGTGTCGGGGTGGCCCAGGTGTAGGTCAGCGTCTGGCTGGCGGGACGGGCGCCGTCGGCGTACGTGCCCCAGAGCTTCGTCTGCTCGGTCTGCGCACTCGGCACGGTCTCACCGTCGTTGATCGAGGCGAGGCGGTTCCACGGGGCGACGTACGAGGCGGACGGAGTCGCGTACGACCCCACCTCCGGACCCAGCGGGCGGACGTCCGAGACCTCGACGACCTGCTCGGAGGTCGTCTGCTTCACGGTGTCCGAGGCGGTGAAGCGCAGCGTGTACGAGCCGGGCTTCGAGAAGCGGACCGTCGTCGCGGCGGAGGCCGCGTCGGTGAAGGTCGCCGTCGAGTCCGCGGGCTTCGCGACCACGGTCCACGCCTGGGTGAGCTCGCCGATCGGCAGTCCGTCGTCGGACGCGGTGCCGACGAACCGGGCGATGCTCGGGTCCGCGACGGCGAGGCGCTGGATCGACACGACGGGTGCCGCGTTCTCGGCCGGCGTGTAGGCCGCAGCCACGTTCTTCAGCTGCACCTCCTTGATGCCGGTCTTCTGACCCTGCTGGTGCGCGACGAGGACCCGGAACTTCTGGGCGGTCACGTCGGCGAACCGGACGGTGTTCTCGTTGCCGGTCGGGACCTTCGGCGTGCGGGCCTGGGCCGTCACCGACTTCCACGCCGCGCCGTCCCAGTACTGCACGGAGTACGACTTCGGAGCGGAGTAGCCCTGCACGGTCGTGCCCGAGGAGGTGCGGTAGAAGTAGATCCCCGCCTGGTTCACCTTCTGCGCGCTGCCGAGGTCGATCTCGAGCCAGTCGCTCGCGTTCGGCGATCCCGCGGTGCCCCAGAAGGGCTCGTTGACGGTGGAGCCGTCGACGGCGTTGGCCGGCACGAGGCTCTTGCCGGAGGGAGTGCTGCCGCCGGCCGAGTAGGAGGCCGTGGCGGTCCTGCCCTCGGCGAGCTGGGGAGCGGCGCTGGTCACCGGGTCGACGTCGACGCCGGCCTTGCCGAGCAGGTCGACGACCCGGTCGGTGGAGGCGAAGCGCACGTCCTGCGCGGGCTTCACGGCGTTCGCGGCCGAGAAGAGCACGGTCGCGTCGGTCGTGACCTCACCGGTGACGGTGTCGAACTCGACGGGCACGAGGCTGTCGATCGTGAAGGCGCGCTTCCCGTCGAGGTAGACGGAGTAGCCCTCGGGGGTGTCGCCGTAGTGGCGGGTTCCGCCCGGCTCGTCCCACACGATCGTGAGGTCCTTGTCGTGGTACTTCAGGTTGTTCGCCGTGAAGTGGTCCCAGTCGATGTCGATGGGCGAGAGCTCGAGGACCGAGTCGGTGCGGGCCTGCAGGCCCATGGCGTCCTCGACGACCGTGAAGTTGGTCGTGCCGAGCTGCGTCTGGTGGATCCAGGAGCGGTACTTGATCGATCCGCCGTCGGCGGCCGAGCCGTGCGACCAGAACTCGTTCTCGTTCTGGCGGGTCACGTCGCCCTTCTCGTAGCTGGCCCAGGCGTTCCAGTAGAGCATCTTCTTGTAGTAGTCGCTGGTCAGGTACGAGTTCGGGTAGTCGCGCAGCGTCGAGGACAGCAGGCGGAACATGACCGTCGAGTTGATGGTCGAGAAGTTGTTCGAGTAGTGCTTGCCCGATCCGGCGTCGCGCAGCGCGCGGGCCTTCGCGTCCTTCTGGTTGGCGGTGTAGAAGGGGAACGGCGCGTACTGCTCGCTGTCGACGAAGAGGCGGAAGGCGTCGAGGTACTTCTGGTCGAAATCGGCGTCTCCGGGCTTGGGCATGAGGCCGACGGTGTACGGGTAGTACATGTTGACCTCCTTCCACGGGATCTTCGATCCGGCGGGCAGGCCCGAGGAGCCGTCGGAGTAGGAGGCCTTGATCATGTTGCCGAAGAAGCCCGCCTCGTCGGCGGTGCCGCGCTTGTCCTCCCAGAGGACGTCGAGGACCGACTTCTTGATCGCCTCGGCCTTGGCCGTCATGCGGTCGGCGCCGGCGGTGTCGCCGGCGAGCCGGTACGCCTCGGCCGCGGCCACGGCACCGGAGTAGAGGTAGGCGCTCTCGGGGCGGTCCATCGGGTACGAGTTCCATGCGGCGGTGTTGCGCCACGAGAACGAGACCGCGTCGACGTCGTTGCCGGTGAGGGCGGGGTTCGAGTACTCGAGGAGGTTGTTGCCGTTCTTGTCGAACTCGGCCAGCTGCCCGGCGATGTCGTCCTCGGCGTAGGTCGCGAGCTTGTCGGCGATCGCGGCGTCACCGCCGTGGAGCGCGTAGGAGTTCCACGCGGCCTCGGAGATGTAGTTGGTGTAGCTGCTGTTCCAGTGGGCGGGGTTGCCCGGGTTGTCGATGTAGCGGCTCTCACGCGCGGTCTCACCGGCCGACAGCCAGGTGCCGTAGGCGCTGGAGGGGTCGCGGAAGTACTTCATGTCCTCGATGAACATGCCCGCCGTGAGGACGATCGCGTTGTTGTACGCGGCGCCGAAGACGCCCTCCATCGAGGTGGGGAACTGGTAGTCGTTGCCCGGCACCTGCGCGTCGAGGAAGTTCGTGCGCAGCAGCCACCAGCGGTAGAAGAGCGTCTTGTCGATCTCGCCCGAGGGGGTCTCGAGGTAGGGGATGTTCTCGACCCACCACGTGTTGTAGCTCGTCGTCTGCGTCGTGAACGCGGCCGCCGGCGTCGCCGCGGCGATCGACTGGAACTCGGTGGTGCTCTCGGGGATCTCGGTGGTGGTGAAGCCGAGCTGGAGCTTCACGTCGGCCGCAGTGGCCGAGGCCGAGACGGTGCGGGTGAGCGCGGTGCCGTCGACGCCGAAGCCGTCACCCGAGTAGCGGGTCGAGACCTGCGTGACGTTGTTCGCGGTCGTGACGGAGCCGGTCAGCTCGGTGCCCGCCGCGGTGCGGGCCAGGCCGGACTCGGCGCGCAGGGCGACGGTCTTCGTGGATCCGTCGGTGGTGCTGATCTGCAGCCGCTCGACCGCGACGTTCTGCCGCGAGACGAACTTGGTCTGCTTCACCAGCAGGCCGCCGCCGGTGTACTCGGAGTACCAGTAGCTGGGGGTGTTGTGGCGCTTCGCCTGGTTCTCGGTGAGGGTGACGGCGGCACCGTTCACGCTCGCGGTGAGCGTCGATCCGCTCTGGCCGAGGTCCTCGATGTAGGCGATGCGGCCGCGGAAGCCGAGGCCCGCGTCGGAGTTCTGCATGTAGACCGCGCGGCCGCGCGAGAAGAAGACGCCGTTGTTGTCGTAGTCGACGTTCGCCGGCTGATCGGTGGTGAAGTCGAGACCGCCCGGCTCGTCGGGCTGGACGCCGTCGCGGGAGAGCATCCGGTCGAGCCAGAAGTCCTCGCCCGGAGCGGAGCCGGCGCCGGCGGCGAGATCGGCGGCGTAGATCTTCCCGAGGTGGGAGACGGTGGGGTCGTAGGTCGCCGTCGTGGACGGGATCGCCGAGGCGCCGTTGGTGAAGGTGGGGTAGCCGAGGCTCTCGTTGCTGTTCTGCAGGCCCTCGGAATAGGGATCCCACGCGGTGGCGGCGGAGGCGGGAGCCGCGACCAGGACCGATCCGGCGAGGACCGCGGTGAGGGCGGTGGCGAGTGCGGCCGTGGCCGCTCGGGATCTTCTGGGTGTTCGCATCGTCGCGGACGCTCCCGTTCTGTTCGGCAGTGAGGAAGGGATGGGTCGCTCGCGCCGGTGGGCAGGAGGGGCCACGAGCACGGTAACAATTTCCTCAGGCGAACGAAAGCCTTTTTAAGTGTTTCGCTCGGCGCGCCTCGCAACGAGGATGATCGCCGCCGTTAAGGACATTTGAATCCATGATCACGGCGAAAGTCTCGAAAACCCCCGATCGTGCACGGCCCAGAGAAGGACGAAGGGCCGCCGCGGAGCACTGCTCCACGACGGCCCTTCCTGCGCGGTCGGCGACCGCGCTGCGATGTCAGTCGGCGACCGGGATCCACACCCGCATCGTCGAGGGACCCCGCTCGGCCCAGTCGTAGTACGGGGTCAGCGAGACGGGCCAGTGCCCCTCCACCCGGCTGCTCCCCGACGGTCCGGACGCGTAGGGCCACGGCCCTTCCGTCGGAGCGATCGAGATCAGCCGCACCTGCACGTCCGAGCCCACGACGCGCGGCTCGACGCCCGCGTCCAGACGCAGGGTCGAGACGTCGGCGGCGTGCAGCTGCTCGGGCACGTCGGTCGACTCGAGCGCGTAGACGAGGGGCCCGCGCTCGACGGCGAGGCAGCCGCGCACCGCGTCGACCCGCGGATCGGCGCGCACGAAGCGGGCGGAGAGCGCGAGCTCCACCACGAGCTCGTCGCCCCGAGCGAAGGTCGCGCCGAGCTCCAGGTAGCCCTCGCGAAGCCGCTTCTCGAAGGTCTTGGTCGTGCCGTCGGCGCGGCGGAGCGTCACCGCGGGCTCCGCGGCCCAGCTCGGCACGCGCACACTGAGGGTCCAGGGCGCGGGCCCGCTCTCGAGCACGCGCACCGTGATCCTGCCGTCGTCCGGGTAGGCGGTCTCGACCGAGAGGTCGATCGGCTGGCCGCCGGGAAGCGTCGTGGTGATCCGCGAGGACGCGAACTGGTGCAGCTGGATCCCGTGCGCGTCCTTCGTCGCCAGGTAGGCGCCGAGGCTGGCGAACGTGCGCGCGACGTTGGTCGGGCAGCAGGAGACCTCGAACCAGGGTGCGCGCAGCGAGGAGGAGGCCCGCACGGACGCCTCGTAGGGGTCGGCGGGAGCACCGGGGCGGCGCTGGTGCAGCGTGTTCGCGTAGTAGAACGCCCGGCCGTCGCGCGAGGGAGAGGTCGCGACGACATTGAACAGCGTCCGCTCGATCAGGTCGGCGTACTCGCTGCCGCCGCGGGCCAGCAGCAGGCGCCAGCTGAACTGCACCGACGCGATGCCGGCGCAGGTCTCGGAGTAGGCGCGGTCCGGCGGCAGCTCGTGGTCGTCGCCGAAGGCCTCGTCCTGGTGGTGCGAGCCCTGACCGCCGGTGATGTACGTGCGGCGGGACGCGGTGGCGTGCCACTGGCGGTCCAGGGCGTCCAGCAGTTCCTCGTCGCCGGTCTCGACGGCGAGGTCGGCCGCTCCGGACGCGAGGTAGTTCGCCCGCACCGCGTGGCCGCGCAGCACGGTCGAGGAGCGGATCGGCTCGTCGTCCTGGTAGTAGGAGCGGCCCCACTCGATGTCGGCGAGCGCGCCGTGGCCGCGGCGCTCGACGAACAGGCGCGCCAGCTCGAGGTAGCGGTCGTCGTCGGTCACCCGCGACAGCTCGACGAGCCCGGTCTCGACCTCGGCGTGGCCGCAGACCGACTCGATGCCGCCCTCGCCGAAGACGAGGCAGATCAGGTCGGCGGCGCGGCGCGCGATGACGAGCAGTCCGTCGTCGGCGCCGGGGCGGGTGCGCTCGCGCGCCACCGCCGCCTGGAAGAGGTGACCGAGGCAGTAGAGCTCGTGGCCCCACTCCAGGTCGGACCAGCGGGGCTGCTGCCCCTCGCGGCCGAAGCGGGTGTTGAGGTAGCCGTCGCGCTCCTGCGCCGCGCCGATCCGGGCGACGAGCGCACGGAAGCGGGTGTCCAGGGCGTCGGAGTCCGTGCGGCCGATCTCCCAGGCGAGCGCCTCGAGGTACTTGTAGACCTCCGAGTCCGCGAACTCGCGGCCCGTCCGGCGCCCGGAGAGGGTGCCGGCGGCGGCGAGGTCGAAGTTGGGCAGCCAGCCCTCGCGCTCGAGCCAGTACTCGATGTGGTCGAGGGTGGCGGAGCCGTTGGTGCGCTGGCGGTCGGCCCAGAAGCCCGAGGTCAGCACGACCTCGTCCAGGCCGAGCGGAGTGAGGGCGCCGGCGGCGGGGACGGCCGGGGCGATGGTGCGGGCGAGGGCGTCGCGGTCGCGGGAGGAGGGGGTGCGGGGGTGCGTGTCGATGGTCATGGTCATCCCTTGAAGGCGCCGGACATGAAGCCGCGGACGTAGTGGCGTTGCAGGAGCAGGAACAGGAGGATGCACGGCAGTGCGAGGACGACGACGCCGGCCTCGGTCGCTCCGTAGTCGACGACTCCCTGCACCTGCCCGCGGAGGTTCGAGATCGCGAGCGGCATGGTCATGCGGTCGGAGTCGGTGATGAGGATCAGCGGCGCCATGAAGTCGTTCCAGGCGGCGAGGAACGCGAAGAGTCCGACGGTGATCAGCCCCGGCTTCACGGCCGGCAGCAGCACCTTCCAGAGGACCGACCAGGTCGTGCAGCCGTCCATCTTCGCCGCCTCGTCGAGCTCGCGCGGCACCGCGTCGAAGCCGATCCGCATGAGGAACGTCGACAGCGGCAGCTGGAACATCGTCAGGACCAGGGCGACTCCGACGAGTGAGTTCGAGAGGCCGACGATGTTCAGCAGCACGTAGAGCGGGATCAGGAGCGTCGCGTACGGGACCATCAGGATCGCGAGGGTCGAGAGGAACAGCAGGTTCTTGCCCGGGAACTCGAAGCGCGAGAACGCGTAGCCGCCCAGCAGCGAGGTGCCCAGCGTCAGCACGACGGTGAGCCCCGAGACGAGCAGCGAGTTGCCGAGGTAGACCCAGATCCCCGCCTGGTAGTCGACGAGGGTCCCGTAGTTGCCGAGCCCCCAGCCGTCGGTCTGACCGGTGCCGGCGCGCGGGGCGACGGAGGAGACCGCGGTCCAGATCAGCGGGTAGAGGAAGATCACGGCGAGACCGCCCGTGAGGACGTAGAACGGGGTCTGCACGGCGATGCCGGCCAGGCGCGAGCCGCGCGGTCGGCGCGGCGACGGCGTGCTCGAGTCCGCGGTGGCGATCGCGCGGGTCGAGAGGCGGTCGATTTCGAGAGAGCTGGTCATCAGTCGTCTTTCTTGCCGAAGGAGCGGATCTGGACGATGTTGAGGATCACGAGGGCCAGCAGCACGATCACCGAGAGGGCGCCGGCGACCCCGAGATCGTTCTGGCCCTGGAAGGCGACGCTGTAGATCAGCTGCACCACGGTGATCGTGGAGTTGTCCGGTCCGCCCTTGGTGAGGATGTAGAACTGCTCGAACGCGAGCAGCGACCCGGTGACGCAGAGCACGGTGGTGAGGGCGAGGGTGGGCTTGAGCAGCGGCAGCGTCACTCCGGTGAACGTCTGCAGTCGCGAGGCGCCGTCGATGCGCGCGGCCTCGTAGACCTCCTCGGGGATGCCCTGGAGGCCGACCATCATCAGCAGCATGTAGAAGCCGGCGAAGCGCCAGACGATCAGGAAGATCGTCGACCAGAGCGCGCCGGTCGGGGTGCCGAGGAACGTGATGCCCCAGCTCTCCATCAACCCCGCGAACGGCCCGGCGAGCGGGGAGTAGAGGACGTAGAAGAGGAGCGACGCCGAGGCGAGGCCGAGCGCGGTCGGGATGAGGAACGCGGTGCGGAGGAAGGTCTTCCAGCGCGTCGACTCCTGCACGATCAGCGCGAGGGTCAGGCTCAGGGCCAGCAGGATCACCGTCGTCAGGACGGTGTACAGCAGCGTGAACCGGATCGACGCCCAGAAGAAGCGGTCCGTCACGGCGTCGCCGAAGTTGGTGGGGAAGTTCACCCCGCGGTTCCCGGCGAGCAGCGGCCAGTCCGAGACCGACATCTGCAGGACGAGTCCGAGGGGGACGAGGAAGAGCAGCGCGACGAACAGCGCTGTCGGGGCGGCGTACGCCCAGCCGAGGAGGCCGGGGGCGCGGCGGCGGACCCGGGTGCGGCCGACGTCGCTGGCGGTGGCTGTCATCGTGTGCTGACGCTTTCTGTGGGGCGCTCGGGCCGGAGCCGGGGAGGCGTCCGGCCCGAGCGGGCGGGTGGAGCGGCCTACTGACCGAGGATCGACGTGATGGCGTCGTTGTCGGCGTCGACGGACTCGCCGTCACCGAGGACCGCGTCGCGCACGAGGGTCAGCCAGGGGCTGCTGGGTGCGTTGAAGGCCTGCTGGAAGCTCGTCGAGAACGGGGTGTCGCCCTCGGACGCGACCTCGTTGATCGTGACCAGACGGGGGTCGAGCTCCGAGTACTGGTTGCTGGCGAGGTCCGAGCGCGAGACGACGTCGTTGTTCTTGGCGAGGACGCCGACCTGGGCGTCCTCCGACATCATCCAGTTGAGGAAGTTCCACGCCTGGGGCGACTTCTCGGAGTCCTTCGAGATGCCGATGCCGTCGCCGCCCACGAATGTGGAGCTGCCGCCGTCGGGTCCCGGGATGCCCGAGACGCCCGCCTCGAACGGGGTGGAGGAGAGCAGCGTGGCCGGGTAGAACTGCAGTCCGACCTTGCCCTCGGTGAAGCCGGCGGTCCAGGTCGGACCGGCTTCGTCCTGCGACGAGGGGAGGACCGCGCCGGAGTCCCAGAGGTCCTTCCAGGTGGAGTAGACCTCCTTGGCGGTGTCGCTCGCGAGGAGCGACTCGGTGCCGTCCTCGTTCATGACCTCGTCGCCGCCCGCCCAGATGGTGGGGAACCAGGTGAAGACGAGGCAGCCGCCGCAGTTGAGGCCGGTCGCGGTGCCGTAGGTGTCGGGCTTGTTCAGGGCCTGGATCGCCTTGGCGTGCTCGGCGAACTCGGCCATGTCCTTCGGGCCCTGCTCGGGGTCGAGACCGGCCTCGGCGTAGAGCTCCTTGTTCCAGAACAGCATCGACAGGTCCAGGACGAAGGGGAGCGCGTACTCCTTGTCGTCGTAGGTGCCGGCCGCGAGGTGGCCCTCGTTGATCGAGTCCTTGAAGTCGAGGCCGTCGATGCTCGAGGTGAGGTCCTGGAACAGGCCCTGCTCGGTCCAGTTGGGCATGTAGACGATGTCGGCCGCGAAGAGGTCGGGGAGTCCGTCGGAGCCGGCGGCGGCTCCGACCTTCGCGACGTAGTCGTCGTTGGGGACGACGGTCAGGTCGACCTGGTTCTCGTGGCTGGCGTTGTAGGCCTCGACGAGTGCCTTGGCCTGCTTCTCGAGCGGGGCGCGGGTCCACAGGGTGAGCGTGGTGCCGTCGTCCGTTCCCTCCGCGCCGCCGGCGGCCGGGTCGGCGGTGCCGCCTCCGGCCGAGGCCGAGCAGGCGGCCAGCGACAGGGCCATCGCTCCGGCGAGTGCTGCGGCGGCCAGGCGGCCGAACCGACGATGAGTGACGTTCATCTTTCTCCTCATTGCTCTTCATTGAGCCGACCTGGTGGGGGCTGGAGCCAGGTCTAGCGAAAACACCGAAATGCGTTTCGCTCAGTAAAGACGACGCGACGCACCACCGTCAAGAGAGCCGACTGTTACCGTTGCGTAACGGAGGCGAAAACATGGCGCAATCACGATCGTCAGGGTCCAGGACCTCGACCCTGAGCGACGTCGCGAAGCTCGCGGGCGTGTCGATGGCGACCGCGTCGAAGGCGATCAACGGGCGGAGCGTGGCACCCGCCACCCGGGTCAAGGTCATGGAGGCGGCGCGCGAGCTCTCCTTCACGCCGAACGCGCTCGCCCGGAGTCTCGTCGAGGGCCGCACCGGCACCGTCGGCATCCTCACGAACGACCTCGAGGGCCGCTTCGTCATCCCGATCCTGATGGGCGCCGAGGACGCGTTCGGCGCCGGTGCCGTCAACGTGTTCCTCTGCGACGCCCGGGGCGATGCGATCCGCGAGCAGCACCACCTCGCGGCGCTGCTCAACCGCCGGGTCGACGGGATCCTCGTCGTCGGCAGCAGCACGAACCCCCGCCCGTCGCTCGGGCACGATCTGCCGGTCCCGGTGGTCTACGTCTACGCGCCGTCCGAGGACCCGACCGACGTCTCCCTCGCCGCCGACAACTACCAGGGCGGCCGGCTCGCGACCGAGCACCTCCTCGGGCTGGGCCGGCGCAGGATCGCCCACCTCACCGGCGACCCGAGCTACCAGGCCGCGCAGGACCGCGCGCGCGGCGTCCGCGATGCGATGCGCGACGCCGATCTCGAGCTCGTGAGCGACGTGATGTTCTCGGAGTGGTCGGAGTCGTGGGGACGCGACGGCACGGCGGTGCTGCTCGAGCGCCACGCCGACCTCGACGGCATCGTCTGCGGCTCCGACCAGATCGCCCGCGGCGCCCTCGACAGCGCTCGCGACCTCGGCCGGAAGGTGCCGGAGGACGTCGCCGTCGTCGGCTTCGACAACTGGCTCGTCCTCGCCACCAACGCGCGTCCCCAGCTGACGAGCATCGACGCCGACCTGCAGGAGCTCGGGCGCGCCGCGGCTCACCGGGTCTTCGAGGCGATCGGCGGCTCGCCCGCCGCGGGCACGGAGTACCTGCCGACGCGACTGGTGATCCGCGGCTCGACGATCGCGCGGCGCTGACGGCCGGAGGAGCGACCGCTCCTCAGCCGGCGCGCGCATCCCGGTCGAGCGCCGCGACGACCTCCGCGACCCGAGCCCGGGCGGAGGCGCCCGGACCGCGGATCGGCCGCGGCGGGCGCGTCGCGGAGGGGCGTGAGCGGGACGGCGCCGAGTCCGGTGAGCACGGTTCTCCGTTCCGGGATCGAGGGGTCCGTCGAGTCTGACCCGTGCACGGCGCGACGGGCGGGCCAGACCGCCCGGAGCGGAGGGGACCAGCCGTGGGTGCTCCCGAGGAGGAGCCGGTGTGCGGCGACCCGTCGCGGACGGCCGGGCCGCTGTCGCCGGATCTGCTTCCTGTGCGTCCCGTGTCCCCGCCTTGACGACACCGCACTGCGCGGTCTTTACTGTCGAAAGGCATTTCGCCGGTTTCGACCGAAGGGCCGTCCGCCGCCGTTCTCGCGAAGAAAGCTTTCGTGGGTCCTCGGCGCCGCCCGCCTCCTCGGCCTCCTCTTTCCCATCGATGTGAAAGCAGACCCCATGACCCTCGTCCCCTCGTCCTCCTCGAACGCCGGCCCCGGCCCCCGCCGCCGCACCGTCCTCCTCGGCGCGGCCGGCGCCGCCGGCACAGCGGCCCTCGTCGCGAACGCCGCCCCGTCGTCCGCCTTCGCACTCGGCCCCACTGCCGACCTCTCCTCCCCGGCCTTCGACTTCCGCGTCGACCGGGCCACCGGAGGCGTGTTCGTCCTCTCGGATCCGCGCGACGGCTACGGGACGAACTACGTGGCCAACCCCGACGTCCGCCCGATCTTCTCGGTCGACGACTCCCGCTGGACCGGCGACGCCGTCTTCTCGGTGCGCAAGGGCGCCGCGACCGGCGGGACCGCGATGGTCACCGGCCGCTCCGACGACATCCGCACGGTCTCGACCTCGGCCGACGCCGTCACCGTCGCCTACTCCGGCCGCGCCGCCGACGCGAACGGCATCCGCGACTTCGCCCTCACGCAGCGCTACCAGCTGACCGGCACCCAGCGCGATCGCGTCAGCTGGACGATGACGCTCCGCAACACCTCCACCGAGTCGCTCGAGTTCCTCGACATCGGCATCCCGTTCCTCATGAACGCCTGGTGGGACGGCGGCAACCAGACCGGCATCTACGAGAAGAACGTGGCCCGGCACTCCTTCCTCGGCCGCGACGGCTCGTACATCACCTGGCAGCGGCCGAACGGCGACGGCTCCACTCTCGTCCTCGTCCCGCAGGACGGCACCTCGCTCGAGTTCAAGGACAAGGCCCGCCCGGGCGAGGGCCCTTCGCCGAGCAGGACCCGTCGTGGGAGGGGCTCGTCGAGTTCTACCTCCACTCCACGGCCGTCGTGCCCCGGCGCCGCAATCAGGCGGGGTCCTACCTGCCCTCGACCTCGCTCACGCTCGCACCGGGTCAGGAGAAGACCTACGGCTTCACCTTCCGCTGGGCCGCCGACGCGACCGACCTGCGCGACGTGCTCTTCGACTCCGGAGTCGTCGACGTCGTCTCGCTCCCCGGCATGGTCGTGCCGCAGGACACGAAGGCGACGCTCGCGCTGCGGGCCAAGGCCGGCATCACCTCCGTCGTCGGCCAGGCCGGACGGGGCGTCACCGTCGTGGCGAAGGGTGTCCGCAACGGCTACTCCCTCTACGAGATCGGACTGCCCCAGCTGGGGGCGAGCTCCGTCACCGTCACCTACGGCGGCACGAAGACCTCGGTCCTGCAGTACTACTCGATCGAGCCGATCGAGAAGCTGATCGGGATGCACGCCGCCTTCATCGCTGCCAAGCAGCAGGCGAAGACCACCCGCGGCTACAACGGCGCGTTCCTGCAGTGGGACATGAGCAACCAGAAGCTCGTCACCTGGGACGACTACCCCGGCGGCGGCTGGAAGGAGTGGATGGCGGGCGGATCGGACGACCTCGGCCACGCTCCGGCCGTCTTCCTCGCCGAGAAGAACGTGGACACCCCCGTCGCCGGCGAGATCGCGGCGGTGGACACCTACATCGACACCTTCCTCCTGAGCTACCTGCAGGGGCGGAGGGACTCGGCCGGTCAGCTCACATACCAGGTGTACCGCTGGTACGACGGCCGCGACGGCACCCCGAACGACGAGGGCGTCTGGCGCTCCTACAACTACATCCACATCGCGAACACGTACTACGCGATGTACCGGATCGCGCAGGGGCAGCCGACGCTGACCAGGCGGTCGGCGTCCGAGTACCTCCGGCTCGCGTTCAAGACGCTCGAGGCGATGTTCACGAAGATCCCGCTGCCCAGCCCGATCGGGGACGGCGCGATCAAGCACGGGATGATGGGCGAGCACACCTACCCCGACATCATCGCCGCGCTGCGCGCCGAGGGGATGGCGGCGGACGCCGACGCGATCGAGCGCTTCCTCCTCCCCAAGCGCGACTTCTTCTTCGCCGAGAAGTACCCGTTCGGCTCCGAGATGAGCATCGACACGACCGGGTTCGAGGTCTCGTACCTGCTGGCGAAGAAGTACGGCAACCGGGCGCTCGCCGACAAGGTGCAGAAGGCCTCGCTGACCTGCCGCGGGATGCAGCCGCTCTGGTACTTCTACGGCTCCGACAACCGGCACATGGGCGAGTCGTGGTGGAACCTCGGCTACGAGTGCCAGCTCGGAGCGTGGCAGCAGCACGACTACCTCCTCACCTACGGCGACACGGCGAGCCGCGACTTCGCCGACTCGGTGCGCTCGACCAACGGCGCCTACTTCTCGGGCTGGGCGAACATCAACTCCGGTCAGATCAGCCCGCTCGCCGGCAACATCGGCGCCGCGTCGTGGATCTACCAGAGCGAGAAGGGCACCAACGAGTACGGCTTCATGCCGATCCTCGACGGCTGGTGGGCCTGGTCGGGCGAGGCGGCGCTGGGCTTCTGGGGCGGACTGCGCACCGCGACGGTGTCGGTCGTCGACGACCCGATCGTCGGCCCCTACGCGTACGGCGCTGACATGACGACGACGGCGACGGGCATCGTGCTCGTCCCGAAGGACGGCGTCCGCCGCCGGATGACGCTCTTCACCCTCGGCAAGCTCGACATCCGGATCGAGCGCGGCACCTACACCCGCGCCGAGATCCAGCAGCGCGGAGCCGACATCCGGCTCACGCTGCGCAACACCCGCGGCGCGGGCTTCGCTCCGCGGATCGACCTCGTCAACCTGCCCGCCGGGAGCTATTCGGTGACGGTCGACGGCGGAGCCGCGGTCGCCACCGTCCGCAGCGACGGCCGCTCGCCGGTGCGGGTCGCGGTGCCGGCCACGAGCGCGGCCGCCCCGGTCGTGCGGATCGTCCGCGACGCGAACGTCGCGGCCACCGCCACCGCGGCCGCGTCCTTCACCGCGAGCTGGAACCGGGTGACCGGTCTGAACGACGGCTCCGAGCCGCAGACCTCGCGCGACGTCGTCCCCGACGACAACGCCACGACCTGGGGCGCCTACCCGCAGGTCGGGCCGCAGTGGGTGCAGTACACCTGGGGCGCCGCGACCACGGTCCGCCGCCTCGCGACGTACTTCGTCGACAACCTCGATGCCTCCGGCACGGGCATCTCGGTGCCCGCGTCGTGGAGCGCCGAGTACTGGGACGGAGCGGCGTGGCGGCCGGTGGGCTCGCCGAGCGCCTACGGCACCGCGGCGAACGGCTGGAACACGGTGACGTTCGCGCCCGTCAGCACCACGCGACTGCGCCTGCTGCTGACCGCCCGCGGCACCGTCTCGGGCAAGGGGAGCCTGGGCATCAAGGAGTGGCAGGTCTTCTAGCGAGCACTCCCCGCCCCGCGTCCGCCCATCGAGGCCGGCGCGCGGGCGGGGCTCCAGGGGCCGGTTCCCTCCGTTCGGGTCGGAGGGGATCGGCCGTCCGTCGTCCCGGGGCGGGCGCCCCTGACGCACGAGTGGTCGCGCCCCGGGCCCTGCGGGGAGTCCAGTGCCCGTTCCGCGTCCACTCACGGCTCGGGCCGGCTCCGACGGGACGCGTTCCGGGCCCTGCGCCGGCCTCAGCGCCCGCTCCGCGTCCACTCGCGCGGAAGCGGGCGGGCCGTGCAGGTCCGGGGCCCGCGCGCGAGCCCGCCGCTCACTCCGCCGCTGGGCGCACCTGCAGCATCGTGAACGGAGCCGACGGGAACACGAGCTGGGTCAGCGTGCTCAGCCCGCCGCCGAGGAACACCTCGAGCACCGTCGCATCGACGACGATCCGGATCGACACGCGGTCCGCGTCCCCGCGAGGAGGCAGCGGGGCCCAGTCGACCGACGGGAACGAGGCCGCGAAGTCCACGGCTCCGCTCCGGGTCCGGTCGCAGGTGAGGACCCCCTCGTCGGCGTCGACCGTGAGGATCACCACCTCGTCCGTCGCGTCGGTGAGCAGGCGCAGCTCCGTGCGGTCACCGGGCCGGCGCGGGACGTCGACGTCGAAGACGCGCAGAGCGGAGGAGGCGGGCAGGATCGGACGCTGCGCCAGGGCGAGGCGGCCGTCGGCTCCCGCGACCAGGTCGAGCTCGCGCACGAGCGACATCGACGAGCGCCAGGGGCCGGTCGGCGTCTCGTTCGCGTAGTCCCAGTTGCTCGCCCACGCGATGGTGAGGCGGCGGTCGTCCGGGGCGTCGTTGAACGAGACGGCGGCGTAGTAGTCGCGGCCGTAGTCGAGCCAGTCGTAGTCGGCCGGGTCGTCGGAGTCGCTGATCCGGTCGGCCGTGAACCGCTCGCCGTCGAAGCGGCCGACGAAGTACTGGCTGCCGGACCCGCCCGCGATGCCGCCCGGGTTGAGGCTCACGATCATCAGCCAGCGGACCTCGTCCGTGCCGCGCACGCGCAGGGGGAACAGGTCGGGGCACTCCCAGACGCCGCCGACGGCGTGCGCGGGGCCGAAGTGCGAGCGCCGGGTCCACTCCTTCAGATCGTCCGAGGTGTAGACGACGACGCGGCGGTCGACGGCCTCGACGGCCACCATCACCCAGTGGCCGTCGTCCCCGCCGAACCGGAACACCTTCGGGTCGCGGAACTCGGCCGAGCCGATGTCGAGCACCGGGTTGCCGGCGTACCGCGTCCACGTGCGCCCGTCGTCGACGCTGAAGGCGAGCGCCTGCGCCTGGGAGGCGCCCGTGCCGTCGGCACCCGGCGCACGGGCGGCGGTGTAGACCGCGACGAGGGCGGTCTCGCCCGGCCCCGCGAAGCCCGCGGTGTTGCGGACGTCGGCGACCGCGCTACCCGAGAAGGCCATCTCGCCGTCGAGGGCGGGGATCGCGACGGGCTGCTCCTCCCACGACACGAGATCGGTCGAGGTCGCGTGGCCCCACGACATGTTGCCCCAGGTGCTGCCGGTCGGGTTGTTCTGGAAGAACAGGTGGTAGACGCCGTTGTGGAAGAGCAGTCCGTTGGGGTCGTTCAGCCAGGTGTCGCGGGCGGTGAAGTGCGCGGACGGACGCCAGGCGTCGGTGGTCGTGGTGAGGGTCACAGGGGCTCCTGGGTGCGAGGGGGTCGGTGCGGCCGGTCGGCGAAGCGCGGGAGGGAGGGGAGGCGCGGACGGACGTCCGCCCGCGCCTCCGGGACTACTCGCCGCCGCTCTGGAAGCGGTCGTACGCCTCCTGGTACGTGGCCGTGACGTCCTCGACGCCCATCGACTCGAGCTGCGAGACGTAGGAGTCCCACTCGTCCTCGACGGTGCCGTTGACGATCCAGGCCGCGAACTTCTCCTTCACCAGCGTGTTGATGTCGGTGAGGGCGTACGAGACGCGGTCGAGCTCGTCGTTCGAGAGCAGCACCGGCGGGTAGGCGTCGTTCGCCTTGAACGGGAGGTAGTACTCGTTCACGAGGTCCTGGCGCTCCTTCGCGCGCGGCTCCGGAGCCACGACGGTCGCGAAGTCCTCCTCGGTGGTGATCTTCGGGCCGCCGGGGGCGACCTTCTGCCGGCGCTCGCCCTCGGCCTCTCCGGCCGCGGCGGGGATCTGCACGAGCATCCCGGAGGCGTCCTTCTCGAGCGTCGTGCCGATCGGGCCCCAGCTGGTCTGAGCGCTCATCTCGGGGTCGAAGAGGCGGTCGGCCCAGCGCATGGTGGCGGCGGGGTACTCGTTGGAGCGGGTGATGGCCATCGCCCCGCGGTTGATCTCCTGGTTGCTGGTGACGCTGGCGCGCTTCTCGCCGTCCACGCCCTCGAGCACGCCGAGCACGGCGTAGTCGCCGAGGCGGTCCTCGCCGATCATCTCCTTCGCCTCCCACCAGAAGAACGAGCCGAGGATCTCGGTGTCGGCCTTGCCCTTCGAGAGGTAGGCGACGTCGTCCTGCGAGAACGACTCCGGATCGATCAGGCCGTCGGCGTACCAGTCGGCGAGGGCCTCGACGCCCTGCTTGTAGCCGTCGGTGTCGGCGGTGAACTGCACCTCCCCGTCGACGACGATGCGGTGGTCGTTGTTCTCGGGCTGGCCGCCGAGCGCCGCGATCAGGTCGTGGGGGTTCGCGCAGAAGGAGTCGGTGCGGAACGACAGCGGCAGCTCGTCGGCCTTCCCGTTCCCGTTCGGGTCCTGCGTCGTGAACGCCTCGAGGGCCGCGCGGTACTCCTCGATCGTGGTGGGCATCGGGATGCCGAGCTTCTCGAGCCAGGCCGTGTTGATGAAGAGGAAGTTCGGGTACTGCAGGATCCCGAGCTCCTCGACCGAGGGCAGCGTGTAGATGTGCCCGTCCGAGGCGGTCAGTGCCGCGCGGATGTCGGGCCGCTCGTCGAGGATCCCCGAGAGCGTCGGCGCGTGCTCCTCGATCAGGTCCTCGAGCGGCAGGAGGGTGCCGTTCTCGCCGTACTGCACGATCTCGGCGTCGGTGAGACCGGAGTTGAAGAGCACGTTCGGCACGTCGTCGCTGGCGAGGAGGAGGTTCTTCTTCTCGGCGTAGACCTGCTCGGGCAGGTTCTTCCACTCGATCGCGATGTTGGTGTCCGCCTCCCACTGCTGCACGAGCTGCATAGTCGAGTACTCGGGGGCGAGCGCCGACTTCGTGCCGCCGAAGGTCAGCGACAGCTTCTCGTCGACGATCGGCAGGCCGGTCTCGTGGAAGCCGGCCTCGGCGGAGCGGTCCTCGACCGGGTCGGAGCCGCCGCCGCCCGTGCAGCCGGCGAGCAGGAGGCTCCCGGACAGGCCGAGGGCGGTGAGGGTGAGGAAACTGCGGTGTCTCATCGGTGTGATCTCTCTCGTGTGAGGGTGCGACGGGGTCGCGGGAGGGTGCTGCGGGGCAGCGGGAGGGAACGGCGGAGCCGCGGGTGGTGCAGGAGGGAGGGGTCAGCTCTTCACGGCGCCGAGGAGGGCGCCCTTGGTGAAGTGCTTCTGCATGAAGGGCAGCACGATCAGGAGGGGGATCGTCGAGACGACGATCATTCCGTACTTGATCAGCTCGCCCAGGCGCTGCGCCGCGGCGTAGGAGTCCATCGCTCCGGAGCCGCCGGCGGACGTGACCTCGGACTGGATGAGCACGTTGCGCAGCACCAGCTGGAGCGGGTACTTGCTCTCGTCGTCGAGGTAGATGAGGGCGTCGAAGAAGGCGTTCCAGTTGGCCACGAGGTGGATCATGATCATCAGGAAGATCAGCGGCTTCGACAGCGGCAGGACGATGCTGAAGAAGAAGCGGAAGTCGCTGGCGCCGTCCATCTGCGCCGCGTCCCGCAGCTCCCCGGGCACGTTGTTCTCGAAGAACGAGCGGGCGATGATCAGGTTCCAGACGCCGACCGCTCCCGGCAGGACCACCGCCCAGATGCTGTCGAGCAGCCCGAGATCGCGCACCACGAGGTAGCGGGCGATGAGGCCTCCGTCGATGAACATCGTGACGATGAACAGCAGGAGGAAGAAGGTCCTCCCGTAGAGGTCCTTCCTCGACAGCGCGTACGCGGCGCAGAGGATCGTCGCGACGCTGATGGCGGTGCCGACGACCGTGTAGAGGACCGAGTTGCCGAAGCCCTGCCAGATCGCCCCGTCCGAGAAGATCCGGGCGTAGCCCTCGAGCGTGAAGCCCTCGGGCCAGAGCCAGACGTTGCCGTTGAGGATCTGGGACGGCTCGCTGAACGAGGCGATGACGATGAAGTACATCGGGTAGACGATCGCGACGATCGCCAGCAGCAGGACGCCGATCGCGACTGTGTTGAAGACGGGATCCGCGAAGCGTGCGCGGGTGGGCGGGGCCGGTTGCCTGCGGGCCGTCGGTGCGGTCCGGGGGCGGAGGGCGGGCTCGGGGCGGAGGGTCTGGGTCATGTCGTCGTCACCACAGGCTCGATTGGCCCGCCCGGCGGGCGACCTGGTTGAAGGTCGCCAGGAGGACGAGGTTGATCAGGGAGTTGAACAGGCCGATCGCGGCCGAGTAGCTGAACTGCGCTTGCTGCAGGCCGGCTTTGTAGACGTAGGTCTGGATGACCTCGGAGGTCGGCAGGTTGAGGTCGGTCTGCATGAGCAGCACCTTCTCGAAGCCGAGGTTGAAGAGGTTGCCGATGGCGAGGATGAACAGGATGGTGATCACCGGCAGGATCCCGGGGATGTCGATGTGCCGGATCCGCTGCCACTTGCTGGCGCCGTCGACCCTGGCGGCCTCGTGCAGCGCCGGATCGATCGCGGTCAGTGCGGCGAGGTAGACGATCATCGAGAAGCCGGCGTTCTGCCAGATGTCGGAGCCGATGTAGAGCGGCCGGAACCACTCCGGCGACCCCATGAAGAACACCGGCTCGCCGCCGAGCGCCACGATCGCGCTGTTCACGATGCCGGAGCGCGGCGAGAACAGCAGGTGGATCATCCCGACCACGACCACGACCGAGATGAACGACGGCGAGTAGAGCACGGTCTGCGTGAACTTCTTGAACCGCTCGCTCTGCAGCTGGTTCACGATCAGCGCCAGCACGATCGGCACCGGGAACGCGATCAGCAGGCCGAGCGCATTGACGGTCAGCGTGTTCTCGATCAGCCGCCCGAACTGGAACGACGTCACGAAGCGCGTGAAGTTGTCCAGGCCCACCCACGGGCTCCCCGAGAAGCCCAGCGACGGGTTGTAGTCGCGGAAGGCGATCTGCGCGCCGTACATCGGCCAGTACTTGAAGAGCAGCACGAAGACGACGGCGGGAGCCAGTAGTACGTATAACTGCCAGGACCGCAGGGCTCGTCGGAGATGCGAGCCGAGGCGCTGCCTCGGACTCAGGAGGCGCCGGGGTCGGGCGACCCGGGCGGGGGACTGCGTTGCCGTCATGCGCGCACCTTTGCACTCGCCACCGATCCGCGGAGGACCGGTGAGCATTCGAGGGGATGGGGTCGGGGCTCTTCGCGGTTCTCCGCGAGGAGGAGGGAGACGGCCTCCCGGGCCATGCGCTCGTAGGGCAGCGCCATGGTCGTCAGGCCGGGGTCGAGGTAGGGGGCGACCGTGTCCTGGTCGTCGAAGCCGACGATCGAGACGTCGTGGGGCACCCGCAGTCCGCGGGCCTCGAGGGTGCGGTAGGCGCCCCAGGCCGTCCGGTCGTTGCCGCAGAAGATCGCGGTGGGGGCGTCGTGCTCGTCGAGCAGCTCGGCGGTGAGCGCGAGCCCGTCCTCGACGACGCCCGTTCCGTACCGGACGAGCCGGGGGTCGGCGGCGAGTCCGGCGTCCTCGAGCGCGCGACGGTAGCCCTCGCGTCGGCCGATTCCGGCGGGGAGCGTGCTCTCGGGCGGCTGGATGTCGATGTAGCCGATCCGCTCGTGACCCGCCTCGATCAGCTGCCGGGTGGCGACGTAGCCGCCGTCCACCTCGTCCGGGAACACGCTCGAGAAGCGACCGCCCAGCGACTGCGCGTTGGCGACGACCGTCGGGACGCCGGCGAGGGCCTCGGGGACCTCCAGGACCTGGTGGTACATCGAGGCGTAGATGACGCCGAGGACCCGGTACGACAGCATCATGTCGATCGCGGACGCCTCGAGCGCCTGCTCCCCGAAGGTGTCGACGCTGAGGATGATGTGCCCGCTCTCCCAGGCCTGCATCTGCGCGCCCTTGAGCAGGCGCCCGGCGAACGGCGAGCTGGCGACCTCGTCCGAGACGAAGCCGACGATGCCGGACTGCCCGCTGCGCAGGGACTTCGCGAAGGCGTTCGTACGGTAGTCGAGGGCGGCGACCGCCTCCATCACCCGGGTGCGGGTGGCCTCGGTCACACGGTTGCCGGGAGCGTTGTTGAGCACGAGGGACACGGTCGCCTGCGAGACGCCGGCCCGTTCCGCCACCTGCCGCATCGTCGCCGTGCGTCGAGCCATGTCCACCTCCTCGTGGTCCCCGTTATTCGTATAACTGGACGGTACACACGACTCCGGCAGTCGTCAAGAACGGAGTTGCGGCAAGATTCTCCGAGACCGCGGCTACCCTTCAGGCACGGTGCCGACCGCCGTGCGCGTCCCGCCGACATCGTCCGCACGAGCCGTCCGGTCCGGGAGGAGCGACCCATGGGCGAGCGAGCGAGCGGAATCCTGCTGCGCGGCGGCGTCCTGCTCTCCGTCGCCGTCGTGGTGCTCGGGATCCTCGTCTTCGCCGCTCGCTTCGAACCCTGGTCGATCCTCACGACGAACGGGGCGCTCGGTGGGGTCACGCTCGTGCTGGGCAGCTGGGTGCCGACCTGGCTGCAGATCGAGCTGGCCCTCACGGGAGCCGCGGTCCTCGCCACCCTCGTCGGCTTCTTCCTGCTGCCCGAGGAGGCTCCGCCGCCCGAGCAGGAGCCGAGGTCGTTCCTCGCCGGGGCGGTGGGGTTCGTCCTCCGCGTCCTCGGGTTCCTCGCGCTGGTGATCGCGGTGCCGCTGACGCTCCTCGTGACCCTGCTCCAGTCCGACTCGTACCGGGTGCTGCCCGGCTCCGACTCGGCGGGCTGCCGGTACGTCGAGCGCGACTTCGCGGGATACGGCACGGACGTGGGTGCGGTGCCGCCGGGGTCGCTGGTCGTGGAGTGGCCGCCGTACACCTCCGGGTGCACGGGCGTCCCGGACGACGGAGTCGCCGGGGTCCGGGGCTCTGCGCCCGGCTGAGGGGCCGGTCCGCGTCCACTCGTGGAATCTGTGCGAGGTGAGTGGACGCCATCCGGGGTCCAGGTGGTGCCGAGGGCCTGTTCCCCGTCGTCTCGTGAAGCCGGGTGCCGTGAGTCGACGCGGACCGGGGCCTGCGAGGAGCCGGGACCCCGTTCCGCGTCCACTCGCCCGTCCGCTCCCGACCCCGCCGGAGCAGCGCGCCCGCCCTTGTCGTCGCCTCAGCGGGCGCGCCGCAGCAGGCCGACGCCCGTCACGACCTGCCACGCCGTGATCGCGTAGACGGCGATCCGCTCCCAGACCCCGTCGGGCAGGAGGTCGATGCTCGCCGAGCCGGAGTCGACTCGCAGCAGGACGAGCCCTGCGAGCCCGAGGACGCCGAGCGCGATGCTCGTGACGGCGTACCGCGGCGCGCTCCGTCGGGCCGTGACGCCCGCGAGAATCGACGCGGCGTTGCCACCGATGATCGCGAGCGCGGCGCCGAGGACGTGCAGCCCGCCGATCCCGCTCGCGGCGCTCGCCGCGCTCCCGTGCACCACGCCGATCAGAGCGCTGCCCACGGCGAAGGCGACCGCCGCACCGAGGAATGCGGGGCGGGCGCGGCCGGGGAGCGCGGCGAGCATCGCGGCGGCGAGGTAGAGCAGGCCCTGCAGCACGAAGGCCGCGTTCATCACGACGCTCAGCGGCGAGTCGATCGTGCGGCCCTGGTAGACCTCCACGTCCGGTACCCCGAGGTCGCTGATGTAGTTCGCCGCATAGCTGTAGCCGGGGAACGCGGCCGCGGCGATCGCCTCGCCGCCGACGTAGACGGTCGCGCCGAGGAGGAACAGGACGCCGGCCGCGCGCCGAGGAGTCACAGCAGGTCCCGCAGCGCCTCGAAGGTGCGGTCGGGGTCCTCGAGGTGCAGGTCGTGGTGCAGTCCGGGGAGGCGACGGACGCTCCAGCCGAGCCGCTCCAGCGCGGCGACGAGGGCGTCCGAGATCACCGAGGGCGACTCGTCCGACAGCACGAGGGTGGACGGCACCGCCGGCGCCGCGGCGGCCAGCGGATGGAAGGCGACGTCGCGGAACACCCCGACCGCCATCCTCCGATCGAACTGCGCCCCGGCCTCCTCGACGAGAGCCCGGGCGTCGGTGCTGAGGGAGTCGGCGCCCCGCTGCGGCGCGCTCGGAGCACCTGCGCCACTCCGAGGCTCAGCAGCGGCACGAGCCAGAACAGTCGCCCGGCGAGGCCGGTGGTCGGCAGCGCGAGCTGGAATCCGGGGTCGAGGTAGACGGCGCGGGCCGGAGCCAGGCGCTCGACGGCGCGGACGAGGACCGGCCCGCCGAGCGAGTGCCCGACGATGCAGTGGAGCCCGGCGGGGAGGCTCTCGACCAGATCGTCGGCCATCGACTCGAGCCCGTACGACGCGGCGCGGTCGCTAGCGCCGTGCCCGCGAAGGTCGACCGTGGTGACCGTGCACCGGCCGTCCGCGAGCATCCGGTCGATCAGCGGCTGCCACGTCGCTCCGCTCGCGCCGAGCCCGTGCACGAGCCCCACCGTGATCGGCCCGGAGCCGGACGTCCTCGTCGTCAACCGCATGGGCTCATCCTCCTCCGTCCCCGCGGGAGTGGAGCGCGAGGGGACCAGCCTCAGTGCGACCCGGCGGTGAGGTCGTGCACCTCCTCGCCCGGCACCTGCGGGGCCGAGAGGCGGCGGGAAGCGCGTCCGCATCCGCCGCCTCGTGCGACCGTCCCGCGCGCTGGATCCCGACGGCGCCGCGCGAGAGCAGGGCGCCGCGGCTCAGGCGGCCCGTCGAGCCGCGAGAGTGCGGCCGTGGTGCCCCGCACGCTCCTCGGCGACGGCTCGGAGCTCCTCCGCGATGTCCGTGAACCGGTCCAGGCTCGGATTCACTCCGACGAGGGTGAACTCGCGGGTGACGACCTCGAGGTCGAGCTCCCAGACGTCCTCGAGGATCCGGCGCATCCATCCGGTCGCGTGATCCCATCCCTCGCGGGGAGTCCCGGCGGCGTAGTTGCCGCCCTGCACGGTGACGAGCACGGCCGGCCTGCCGGCGATCGAGGGGGTCTGCCCGGGAGCCATGCGCGGGTCGGTGAGCACGAGGTCGACGTACGTCTTGAAGTGCTGCGAGACGCCGAAGTTGTACAGCGGCACCGCGAAGAGGAGCGCCTCGGCTCCCTCGAGCTCATCGGTCAGTGCGGCAGCCAGCGCTGCAGCCTCGTTCTGCGCGGAGCTCCGGGACTCGGGAGGCGTCATCGATCCCGCCACCGCGTCGGCCCACGAGGTCGACGGGAGGGGGGTCGGAGCCGAGGTGGCGACGGACGATCGCGGCATCGGGGTGCGCGGCTCGCCATTCGCTCTCGACGATGTCTCCGAGAGCGCGGCTCGTCGATCCCTCGATGCGGATGCTGGCGTCCAGGCGGAACAGGGACATTCTTCTCCTTCGCAGAACTCCGCTCGTGCGATCCGAGCGTGTCCGGGCTGTCTCCCTGCCGGTGGCAGGGCGGTGAACCGCTGTGGTTACCGTCAGTAACTGTGTACGCTCTGATCCCGTTACCGCAATCGAGCCCCTGTTACCCCGGGGTGACCGAAGGAGGAGCGATGTCCCACGGTGATCGAGACCGGGCCCTCCAGGAACGCCTCAGCGAGTCCATGCCCTCCATGCACCAGCTCTGCTCGGGGGAGTCGCCGGAGCTGTTCCGCTCGCTGATGTCGCGCATCGGCGACAAGTGGACCCTCCTGGTCATCGGCGTCCTCGGGAGCGATCGCCTGCGCTTCACCGAGATCGCCGACACGATCCCGGGGATCTCCCGCCGGATGCTCACGGTCACTCTGCGCGCCCTCGAGCGCGACGGACTCGTCTCGCGCACCGTGTACGCGCAGGTTCCGCCCCGTGTCGAGTACGAGGTCACCGATCTCGGACGCTCCTTGCAGACCGTCGCGTTCGCCGTCGGCGACTGGGTCGGGGAGCATCAGCAGACGATCGTCGAGAACAGGCGCGGCTTCGATGCCGCCGCCGACCCCGCGGGGCGGCAGGCGGACGAGCCGGTCTCGGCGGCGCAGGGGCACTGAGCGACGGAGGAGGCGCGTCCCGCTGGATCCGTCGACGTCACGCGGGCGGCGGTGTGCTCCCGTCCGCCCAGCCCTCCAGCTCGACGACCAGCGCCATGCAGCGCAGGCGGGCGGGGGAGAAGTCGTAGGGCATCCTCCCGACGGCCTCGACCGCGCTCATCGAGCCCGCGCTCATCGAGTCCGCGCCCTCGACTCCGTCGGGATGCGCCGCGTCCCACTCGTCGAAGAGCGCCTCGTCGTCCCGGTCCTGGCCGGAGGCCTCGATCACGGCCCGCAGCACCTGCTCGAAGGCGTGCCGCTCGGCGGCGACCTGCGCCACGCGGGGGTCGTCGACGGCGACCGTGTCATCGAGTGCCTCCTCGGCGGCGTCGACGCGGTCCGACTCCTCCCGGAGACCCGGATGGGTGGCGAGGGCGAGGAAGCGCCCGGCCTGGACGGCGGCCCCGAGCGGGCCGAAGATCCGCTCGGTGACCAGCAGGGTGTCGAGGTCCGCCTGCCGGATCGAGCCCTCGGGCACGCTCTCGAGGCGGCGGATCACGAGGTCCGAGAGCAGTCCCGCCCGGCTGCCGCTGCCCCGCATGCTCTGCACGGCGGCCCTCTGCCGCTGCAGCTCCGCCTCCTGCGCGGCGAGACTGCGCTCGAGCCGCTCCAGCACCGCTCGACCCCCTCGGCCGGCGCCGCGTCGGCGAAGGCGTCGCGGATGTCATCCAGGGCGATCCCCGCCTCGGCCATCCGCCGGATCCACAGCAGCCGGATCATCTGCTCGTAGCCGTACCGGCGACGGCCGTCCGCGCCCCGCTCGGGCTCCGGGAGCAGCCCCAGCTCGTGGTAGTGCCGGATGGCCCGTGGAGTGGTGCCGACGAACGCGGCGGCGTCGCCGATCATGACCTGACGCGGCGGGATGAGGGACGGATGCATGGGGGCCTTCCTCGGGCGGATGTGAGTCCAGCGCACCACATGACGCTGCGGAAGGAGCAAGCCCGCCTCGCCGCGGCCTGCGATCGGCCGGTCGCGTTCACAACGAAGGAAGGATGCCCGACGCCGCCCGTGGACACGCGTCCCCGACGCTCGCCCGCGGCATCCTTCCTTCGTTGTGAACAGCGTCAGACGGCCGTCATCCGCGACCCGTCCGCAGCGCTCTGCTCCACCGCGTCGAGCACCCGCTGCACCTGCAGGGCGTCGGCGAACGACGGAGTCGGCGCGCGCCCCTCCGCGATCGCCGTCACCAGGTCGACGACCTGGTGGGTGAAGACGTGCTCGTAGCCCAGGCCGTGGCCGGTCGGCCACCAGTGGCCGACGTAGGGGTGCGACGGGTCCGTCACCTGGATGCGGCGGAAGCCCTGCGCGTCGTCGGGGTCGGTGCCGTCGAAGAACTCGAGCTCGTTCATCCGCTCGAAGTCGAAGGCGATCGAGCCGCGCTCGCCGTTGATCTCGATGCGGTTGGCGTTGCGGCGGCCCAGCGCCAGGCGCGTCGCCTCGAAGACGCCGAGCGCACCGCCGCTGAGGTTCGCCGTGAACGCGACCGCGTCGTCGACCGTGACGGGGCCGCGCTCGGCGTCCGCCGAGGCCTTCCCGCCCAGACCGGCCTGCGTCGCCAGCACCGGCCGCTCCGTCACGAAGGTGCGCAGCACGGCCGAGACGGAGTCGATGCTCTGCCCGGTCAGCCACTGCGCCGTGTCGATGCTGTGCGCCGCGATGTCGCCGAGCGTGCCCGAGCCCGCCTTCGAGCGGTCGAGCCGCCAGGTCAGCGGGGCCTCGGAGTCGCTCAGCCAGTCCTGCAGGTACTGCGCCCGCACGTGCCGGATCTCGCCGAGGCGGCCGTCCTCGACGAAGCGCTTCGCCAGCGCGAGCGCGGGGGTGCGCCGGTAGCTGAAGCCGCAGGTCGCGGTGCCGCTCGCGAGGGACGCCGCCGCGGTCATCCGCTCGGCCTCCTCGACGGAGCGCGCGAGCGGCTTCTCGCAGAGCACGTGCTTGCCGGCCTCGAGCGCGGCGATCGCGATCTCGGCGTGCTGGTCGCCCGGGGTGACGATGTCGACGAGGTCGATGTCGTCGCGCGCGATGACCGCGCGCCAGTCGGTCGACCACTCGTCGGCGCCGAACTCGGCGGCGGCGGCCCGCGTCCGGCCCTCGTCGCGGCCCGCGACCACGACGAGGCGCGGCTCGAGGGCGAGCGGGAAGAAGCGGTGCGCCGTGCGCCAGGCATGAGCGTGCGCGCGCCCCATGAAGGCGTGGCCGATCAGGGCGACGCGCAGCTCCCCCGTCACGACCGCACCCCCTCGAGCAGGTCGCCCGCGGGCGTCTGCAGCGGCACCGGCTCCGGCCTCTCGACCGGGCTCGCGATCGGCACGACGACGCCCTCGGCGCTCGAGCGCAGGATCGCGTCCATCACCTCGAGCACGTGCAGGGCGAGGCGTCCGGAGGCGCGCTCGGGGCGGTCGTGCCGCAGGGCGTCGGCGAGATCCGCCAGCCCCACGCCGCGGCCCGTGCCGATGACTCCGGCCGAGTCCTCCAGTGCCGTCCACTCGGGCTCGTCGCGCAGCGACACCTCGACGGGGTCCGAGAAGTGGTTCGGATCGGGCACCGCGAGCGTGCCCGTGGTGCCGTAGACCTCGAAGAGCGGACTGCGGGTGCGCCAGACCTCGAAGCTCACGGTGAGCGTCGTCGTCGCTCCGCTCGCGTGCTCGAGCAGCGCGCTGATGTGGGTGTCGACCGCGACCGGCAGCGGCGTGCCGGTGAGCGGACCCGACTCGATCGAGCGGGCGCGGTCCGAGCGCGTCGCGACTCCCGAGACCCGGGTGACCGCGCCGAAGAAGTGCACCAGCGAGCTCAGGTAGTACGGGCCCATGTCGAGCAGCGGTCCGCCGCCCGGCTGGTAGTAGAAGGCGGGGGCCGGGTGCCAGCGCTCGTGCCCCGGCGCCGACCAGTGCACTTGCGCGGCGATCGGCGTGCCGATGAGTCCGGAGTCGAGAGCCCGGCGCGCGGTCTGGATCCCGGTGCCGAGCACGGTGTCGGGCGCGCTGGCGACCCGCAGGCCCAGTCGCTCCGCGAGGTCGAGCAGCGGAGCCGCCTCCACCGCGTCCAGGCCCAGCGGCTTCTCGGCGAACACGTGCTTGCCGGCCTCGAGCGCCCGGGTGCCGATCTCGACGTGCGCCGCCGGGATCGTGAGGTTGAGCACGCAGTCGACCTCGGGATCGGCGAGCAGCTCGTCGACGCTCAGGGCGCGGACGCCGTGCTCGGCCGCGACGGCGCGCGCCCGGTCGAGGTCGAGATCGGCCACCGCGACCAGGCGCAGCTGCGGGAAGGTCGGCAGGTTCGCGAGGTACTGCTCGCTGATCTTGCCGACGCCGATGATGCCGACCTTCAACGCGACGCCCACAGCAGGCCCCTCTCGATGATGGTGCGGACGTTCGGGTCCTCGAGCACCTCGACGCGGTGCCCCGGCGTCGAGACGAAGATCCGCCCGGCGCCCCACTGGCGGGTCCAGATCGCGGGCGAGGTGATCAGGCGGGTCCACGGGTCCCACTCCCGCACCTCCTGCGTCGTGGTGGCGAGCACGTCGAGGTAGTCGTCGTGCAGCACCCAGTACTGCTCGGTGACCAGGTCGAAGTCCGAGAGCCCCTGCGTGATCGGGTGCTCGGCCGCCGCCTCGGTCAGCGTGATGCGGTGCGGGCGGTAGTTGTCGGCCTGCTCGCCGGTCAGCTCGCTCGGGTGCTTGCCCGGGTGCGCCGCGAACTGCCCGCCGATCAGCTGCAGGTAGTCCGCGCTGCTCCGGAACGAGTCGGCGATGCCGCCGTGCCAGCCGGCGAGGCCCGTGCCCGCCTCGACCGCGGCGCGCAGCCCTGCGACCTCGGCGGCCTCGATCGTGCTCATGGTCATCGACTGCACGATCAGGTCGACGGTGGGCAGGTAGTCGGCGTCGGCGTAGACGGCGGTCGACTCCTCGATCCGCACGTCGAAGCCGTGGGCCTCGAGGTGCGGGACGAAGAGCTCGGTCGCCTCGACGGGCTGATGCCCGTCCCATCCGCCGCGCACGATCAGCGCGCTCCTGCGGGATCGATCGGAGGTCATGGGTGTCCTTTTCGTGGAGGGTCATCGACCGGCCAGGCTTCCGCCGATGCCGCCGACGCTGAAGTGCTTGTTGAGGAAGACGAACAGGATGATCGGCGGGAGCATCATGACGACGGCCACCGCCATCACCGGACCCCAGTCGGTCGCATTCTGCTGGAAGAAGCTCTGCAGGCCCACCGGCAGCGTGTAGTTGCTGTCGGCGCGGAGGAACACGACCGCGATCAGGTAGTCGTTCCAGGCGAGCAGGAACGAGAAGATCGCCGTCGAGAGCAGCCCAGGGAGGAGTTGCGCAGCACGATCCGGGTGAACGAGCCGAACAGGCTCGCTCCGTCGATCCAGGCGGCCTCCTCGAGTGCGATGGGGATGGAGTCGTAGTAGGCCGCCATCATCCAGATCGCCACCGACATCGTGCCGCCGACGTAGACGACGGTGACGCCCGCGAGCGTGTCGACGAGGCCGAGGTTCGCGAAGAGGATGAACAGCGGGATGATCGCGGTCACGACCGGCAGCGACTGCACGACGAAGAGCAGCAGCGAGTAGCCCGAGACGAGGCGGTTGCGCGCCCGGCTGAGCACGTAGCCGGCCGGAGCCGCCACGGCGACCGAGACGACGACCGTCACGAGCGTGATCACCAGGCTGTTCGCGAGCCAGGTCGCCACGCTGGAGCGGCTGAACACCAGCTCGAAGTTCTCGAGCGTGAACGAGGCGGTGGACGTCGAGCCGAGCGACGGCTGCGTCGACAGCACGAACACGGCGGCGATCGGAGCGAGGACCAGCAGCGTGAGCACGAGCATCACGGTGAAGCGGAGCCAGCGGCCCCGGTCCTCGCGGTCGCGGTGCGGGCGGCCCCGGTCCGGGCGGCTCTGCGGCGAGCGGCCCTGCGCGGGCGAGGGGCGGGCGGCCAGGGCGGTCATTCGACGTCCACCTTCCGGATCTGGCGGTACAGGACGACCGAGACGACGACGAGCACGGCCGTCATCAGGAACGCGATGGCGACGCCCGGTCCGGTCTGGAAGTTCTGGAAGACCATCTGGTAGGCGAGCACCACGAGCGAGGTCGTCGCGTTCACCGGTCCGCCCCCGGTCAGGAGGAAGATCGTCGGGAAGTCGTTGACGCAGAAGATCGTCATCAGGATCCACGAGATGTACGTGGTGCGGGCGATCAGCGGCATCGTGATCAGCCGGAACGACTGCCAGGGCGTCGCTCCGTCGACCTTCGCCGCCTCGTAGACGTTGGTGTCGACCGCGGCGAGGGCGGACGAGATCATCATCATCATGAAGGGGAAGCTCACCCACACCTTGAACACGCAGACCGTGATCTGGGCGAGGGTCGGGTCGGCGAGGAAGAGCACGTCGCCGAAGCCGAGGGCCTTCGCGAGCACGGGCAGCGGGCTCTGCGGAGTGGCGACGAGCCAGTTCCAGGACGTCGCCGACACCACGACCGGCACGATCCACGGCATCAGCAGCAGCACCTTGAACAGCCCGCCGGCCGGGATCCGCGTGCGCAGCAGCAGGGCGAGCCCGAGCCCGACCAGCCAACTGCCGAAGACGCCCACCAGCGTGAAGGTCACCGTGAAGCCGACGGCCTGGGCGAACGCGGGCGACGTGAGCACGTCGACGTAGTTCTTCCCGCCGACGAACGGTCCCGCGTCGATCAGACTGCCGTCGCGCAGCGACTGCACGAACGCGTAGACCACCGGATAGACGTTGATCAGCACCAGGAGGAAGACCGAGGGCAGCGCGAACGCGAGCAGCGTCAGCGTGCGGGCGGTGAGCACCGGGCGGCGCCGGGAGCCGGCGGGCGCGGGGGTGCGGCGGGGTCCGCCTCCCGACACGCCCACTCCGCGCCGCGCGTTCGCCAGGCCGCCGGCCCGCGCCGCCTCGGCGGACGGGCCGCCGACGAGGACGGGGGTCGACTCGCTCACGACGTCAGCGTCTTCTGCAGCGCGGTCAGCGCCTCCGTGGGGGAGGAGGAGCCGGACAGCAGCGCCTGCGCGAAGTCGGTCATGGGCTTGGTGCTGTCGACGAGCGTGACGTCGGCGAAGAGCGCGTCGTTGCCGGGCGCGGCCCACGTCCGGCTGATCGGCTGCCAGACGTCGATGGCCTTGGAGGCGTTGGCGTCGGCGCGGAACTCGGGGGTCTCGGCGATCGACTTCAGCACGGGCAGTCCGATGCCCGTGCCCTCCGTCCAGAGCGGGGCCATGTTCTGGTAGTAGTACGTCAGGAACGCCTCCGAGCCCTCCTGGCTGGGGGTGTTCGTGTACATCATGATGTTGTTCGGGAAGTAGAGCGCCCCCTTCGTGCCGGCGGCGCTCACGAGCGGATCGCCGACCACGACGTCCTCGAGCAGGTCTCCGCCCAGCTGGTAGGCGAGGCCCGATCCCTCGAAGCCCATGGCGTTCTTGCGCGCCTTCCACTGCGAGTACATGTTGGTCGTCGAGTAGCCCGCGGCGCCCGGATCGATGTAGCCCTTGGCGAGCATCTCGGCCACGAACTCCATCGCCTCGACGTTGGCGGGGGTGGCCGCGTTGGGCTTGCGCTCCTCGTCGAAGAGGCCGCCGCCGTTGTTGATCATCAGGCCGACGAGCATCTGCGCGCCGTTGCTCTGCGGACCGGCCGAGATCGCGAATCCGTAGACGTCGTTCTTCTTCAGCGCCTCGCACGCGTCGAGGTAGGACTGCCAGTCGGTCGGCGGCTCGACGCCGGCCTCCTCGAGCAGCGACTTCGAGTGCCAGAGCACGCGCATGTCGAGGTTGTAGGGGACGGCCGCGTAGCCGTCGGGCGTCTTCATCGTGTCGAGCACGCCCGGGAGGAAGTCGTCGTAGAGGCCGGTGCCCTTCCAGCTCTCGAGCAGGTCGTCGGCATAGGCGATGGCGCCCTGCTCGGCGAACTGGAACGCCTGGGTGCCGCTGCCGCTGCTGACGGCGGGTCCGGTCTTCGAGGCGATCGCCGAGGCGAAGGTGGCGGTGAAGTTCGACCACTGCACGGCCTGGTAGCGGACCGCGGGCAGGCCGTCGGCGGGCGTGTACGACGTGGCGATCTTCGTGTCGAGCGGCGTGTACTCCGAGCCTCCCCACGGCATGTTCCAGAAGTCGAGGGTGGAGCCGCCGCCGCTTCCTCCGGGGGAGCTGCAGGCGGCGAGGCCCGCGACCGCGGCGGCGGCGCCGAGGCCGCCGAGCAGGGTTCTGCGGGAGAGGAAGGAGGAGGGGGTGTTCGGGGTCACGGGCTGACCTCTCTGCGATGGCGTCGCGTTCGACAGTGAACAAGTTGCGCAATCCCTGGAGCGTCTCCGTTGATCGCATGCCCATAGTGCGGGGCCAATATTGCTTCCGCAAGAACATATTAGCCGGAAGTTGCGCAAGCGCACGCTGCTACGGTGTGGGCATGACGAGCAGCGGAGCCGTGGCGCGGAAGCCGACGATGGCCCAGATCGCCGAGGCGGCCGGCACCAGCGTCCCCACGGTCTCGAAGGTGCTCAACGGCGGAACGGACGTCTCGGACGCGACGCGCAGCCGCGTGATGGAGGCCGCGCACCGCCTCGGCTACCGGCGCGTCTCGAAGCTGCGTGCCGGGGGCGAGACCCGGCACGCCCCGCGCATCATCGACGTCGTCGTCGGGCACCTCGACGGCACCTGGATCAGCCGAGTGCTGGCCGGCATCGAGGAGACGGCGGCCGCCTCCGGAGTCGATCTCGTGCTCACCGTGGCCCGCCGCGACAGCGACTGGATCAGCAGGCTCCTGCGCCGCCCGTCCCTCGGCGCGATCGTGGTGCTCGTCGACACCACCTCGGCGCAGCTGAACCTGCTGACCACCGCCGACATCCCGGTCGTCGTGGTCGACCCGATCAGCCGCCCGCCGCTGGACGTCGCGAGCATCGGAGCGACCAACTGGAACGGCGGCAGGATGGCCGCCGAGCACCTCCTCGCTCTCGGCCACCGCCGCTTCGCGATCATCGGCGGCACCCGCACCCACCTCTACAGCAGCGCCCGCATCGACGGCTTCACCAGCGCCCTGCGCGAGGCGGGCCTCGACGTGCCGCGCGACCGGATCCTGCACTGCGACTGGGACCGCCGCCGGGCCAGCGCCGCCGCGGCGACCCTCCTGGCCGCGTCCTCGCGCCCCTCCGCGGTGTTCGCCTGCTCCGACATCATGGGCCTCGGCGTGTACGACGCGGCCCAGGAGCTCGGCCTGGGGATCCCCGGGGACCTCAGCGTGGTCGGCTTCGACGACGTGCGCGAGTCGGCCTGGGCCGCTCCACCGATGACCACCGTGCACCAGCCGATCGCCGACATGGGCGCCGCGGCGTTCCGGATGCTCCTGCAGGCGCACCAGTCGGCCGTGCCTCTGTCGCCGAGCACCCGCGCGACGCGCATCGAGCTCGAGACGCGTCTGATCGAGCGGGCGTCGACCCGGCGGGTGTGACGGGGCGCGACCGGACGTGATCCGGGGACTGCGCGGGCTCCGTGGCCCGTTCCGCGCCGACTCGCGGGCGCCGGGCTCGTCCAGTGGTCGCGATCCGGGCTCTGCGGAAGCTCCGTGGCCCGTTCCGCGTCCAGTCGCGGTCGGCGGGTTCGTCCAGTGGACGCGACCCGGGCTCTGCGCGGCCTCGGGGGCCCGTTTCGCGTCGGCTGGCGGTCGGCGGGCGTGACGAGTGGTCGCGTTACGGGGTGTGCGCGGCCTCCGAAGCCCGTCCTGCTCCGCTCCGGAGGAATCAGCTCGTGGCGCGGGCGGGCCTCGCGTGCTCCCCGTGGGCGTGGTCCGCCGAGGCGAGGCGGTGGTGGCGGGGCGAGGAGTCGACCGAGTGCTCGGCCTGGGAGATCGCGTCGGTCACCAGCTGCCGGGCGTGCTCGTCGACGAGCCGGTAGAAGACGCGGGTGCCGTCGTGGCGGGTGGTGACCATGCGGGCCAGGCGGAGCTTCGCGAGGTGCTGCGACACGGCGGTCGGCGACTTGTCGACCAGCGCCGCGAGCTCGGTGACCGAGCGCTCGCCGTCGCGCAGCGCGAGGATGATGCGCACGCGGGTGGCGTCGGCGAGCATCGCGAACACCTCGACGGCGAGTTCGACGTACTGGCTGTCGTGGTCGGCCGGGGTGCGGTCTTCGTCCATGCGCCGATCCTTTCACGGGCGTCGCGTCGGAGCGGGTCGGGGCACTCAAAACCTGCACGCCTGCGCAGGTATAGGGTGAAGGCGTCCGATGTCAGGAGTCCTCCGTGCTGTCCGTCCTGCGCTCCCGCGCCTACCGGTCGCTGTTCGCCGCGCAGGCGATCGCGCTGATCGGCACCGGCCTGCTGACCGTCGCGCTGGGCCTCCTCGCCTACGACCTGGCCGGCGCGCAGGCGGGAGCGGTCCTCGGCACGGCTCTGACGATCAAGATGGTCGCCTACGTCGGGGTCGCTCCCGTGATCGCGGCGCTCGTGCACCGGCTGCCGAAGAAGGTCGTCCTCGTCGGCGCCGACCTGATCCGCGCCGCCGTCGCCCTGTCGCTGCCGTTCCTGACGGACGTGTGGCAGATCTACATCCTCGTGTTCGTCCTCCAGGCCGCGTCCGCGACGTTCACGCCCGCGTTCCAGTCGCTCATCCCGGTGGTGCTCCGGGATGAGCGGGAGTACACGAAGGCGCTCTCCCTCTCGCGTCTCGCCTACGACCTCGAGGCGCTGGTCAGCCCGATCCTCGCGGCGGTCCTGCTGACGGTGATCAGCTCCAGCAGCCTCTTCCTGGGCACCGTCATCGGATTCCTCTGCTCTGCGATCCTCGTCCTGACCACACCACTCCCCAGCCGCCCCGAGGTCGCCGCCCCCGGGAACCTGTGGCAGCGCACCACCGCGGGGGTGCGCGTGTTCGCCCGCACCCCGTCGCTGCGCTTCCTGATGGGACTGAACCTGACCGTCGGCGCCGCGACCGCCCTCGTGCTGGTCGACACCGTCGTCTACGCCCGCGACGTGTTCGCGCTCGACGACTCCAGCCTCGCGCTCGCGCTCGCCTGCTACGGCGGCGGCTCCCTCCTCGTCGCTCTCAACGTCCCGCGGCTGATCGAGCGGTACGGCGATCGGAGGGTCATGCTCGGCGGCAGCGACTTCGCGCTCACCGGCCTCACCCTTGCCGTCGCGATGACCCTCCTGTCCGTGATGTGGGCGGGCGCCTGGTGGCTGCTGCTGGCGACATGGGCGGTCCTCGGCGCGGGGAACTCGCTGATCGGCACTCCGTCGTCGCGGCTGCTGATGCGTGCGGCGACGGAGCAGAACCGCAGCGCGGTCTACACCGCGCAGTTCTCCCTCTCCCACGCCTGCTTCCTGATCACCTACCCGCTCGCCGGCTGGATCGGCGCCGTCAGCCTGACCGCCGCCGCGGTCGCGCTCCTGGCTCTCGCCCTGGTCGGCGCCGTCCTCGCCCGCCGCTCCTGGCCCGCCCGGCTGCCGACGGAGCAGGCCGCCGCGCTGCAGCCGACCTCTGCGCGGAGCAGGCCGTGACCGCCGTCGCGCAGACCAGCGCGGCGCGCAGGCTGCGAGCGGCACTGGTTCTGGGAGTCGCGATCCTCGTCGGCATCCTGATCGGACTCCTGATCACGGGCGGACCGTGGTCGCCCCGCCCCGTCGGCGGATCCAGCGCCGAGGCCGGCTTCGCCCGCGACATGCAGACCCACCACCTGCAGGGCGCCGAGATGGCGTTGCTGATCCGCGACCGGACCGAGGATGAGGAGGTGCGGTACCTGGCGACCGATCTGCTCCTCACCCAGCAGCAGCAGTCCGGGCAGCTGTTCGGCTGGCTCACCGGCTGGGGCCTCCCGCAGGCCTCCACCGGAGAGGCCGTGGAGTGGATGATCGCACCCCTGGAGGGCGGCGGTCACGACCAGATGCCCGACCACGGCACGAGCGCGGGCGGATCGATGCTCATGCCGGGGCTGGTGACGCCCGCGCAGATCGCCGAGCTCACCGCCGCGACCGGAGCCGACGCCGACGCGCTGTTCTTGGAGCTGATGATCACCCACCACGAGGGCGCCCTGACGATGTCGGACGCCGTACTCGAGCGCGGGGAGGACCCGATGGTCCTCACCTTCGCCGACGTGATCTCCACCTCGCAGCGGCGTGAGATCGCGCAGATGCGCGACATGCTCGCCGCCCGCCGATCCTGACCTGTCCTGCTGTCGGTCCTGCGAGGGGCGGGTGCGGCGTCACCGCCAGGCGCTGCGGCGCAGCAGTCGGAGCCCGTTCAGCGCGACGATCACCGTGGAGCCCTCGTGGCCGGCGACCGCCAGCGGCAGGGGGAGTGTCGCGATCAGATCCCAGGTCACCAGGACGGTGATGAAGGTGCCCGCGATGATCAGATTCGCGACCACGTAGCGGTGCGCGCGGCGCGAGAGGGCGATCACCTTCGGGATCACGGTCAGATCGTCCCGGATGATCACCGCGTCGGCGGTGTCCAAGGCGAGGTCGGATCCGTGGCGGCCCATCGCGACGCCCGTGCTCGCCGAGGCGAGGGCGGGCGCGTCGTTGACGCCGTCGCCGACGAGCAGGACCGGGATGCCGCGCTCCTCGAGCTCGCGCACCGTCGCGGCCTTGTCGGCGGGCAGCAGCCGTGCGCGCACCTCGGCGATGCCGGTGCGGCCGGCGATGTCCGCGGCCGTGCGCTCGTTGTCCCCGGTCAGCAGATGCACGGGCTCGCTCGTCAGCGCGGCGGTCTGCGCGACGGCGCTCGCCGCGTCCGGGCGCAGGGCGTCCTCGAGCGTCACCGTGCCCACCGTCGCCCCGTCGACGACGACGTCCACGACCGTCCCCAGGATCTCCGGATGCTCCGCCGACTGCACGACGCGCACCGGCACTCCGTCGACGACACCCTCGACGCCCCGGCCGGGCAGCGCCCGGAAGTCCGCGGCGGGAGGGACGCCCGGTCCGGCCGCGCGGACGAGCGCCCGCCCGAGAGGGTGCTCGCTGTGCTGCTCGACGGCCGCGGCCCAGCGCAGTACCTCCGCCTCCGTGATGCCGGGGGCGGGCGAGATGCGGCGGACGACGGGCGCGCCCTCGGTGAGGGTGCCCGTCTTGTCGAACGCGACGAGACGGGTTCTGCCGAGGCGCTCCATGACGGTCGCCGACTTCACGAGCACGCCGTGACGGCCCGCGTTCGCGATCGCGGCGAGCAGCGGAGGCATCGTCGACAGCACCACCGCGCAGGGGGAGGCGACGATCATGAAGGTGATCGCCCGCAGCAGCGCGTCGCGGAAGTCGTCGCCCAGCGCCAGCGGCAGTGCGAAGACGAGCAGCGTCGCCGCGACCACGCCGAGGGAGTAGCGCTGCTCCACCTTCTCGATGAACATCTGCCGCGACGACTTCGTCTCGGACGCCTCCGCCACCAGCGTCACCACGCGGGCGATCACGGAGTCGCCCGCCGCGCGCTCGATCCGGACCGAGAGGGCGCCCGTGCCGTTCACGGTTCCCGACAGCACCGGATCACCGGGACCCCGGCGCACCGGCACCGATTCTCCGGTCATGGCGGCCTGGTCGACCTCGCTGACCCCGTCGACCACGACACCGTCGCCGCCGATCCGCTCGCCCGGGCGCACGAGGATCAGGTCGCCGACGACGAGCTGCGCGGTGGGGACGGTCTCGACGTCGTCGCCGTCGTCCGTCCGGAGCAGCCGGGTCGCCCGCTCCGGCGCGAGCGTGAGCAGGCTCGACACCGAGTCGGCCGTGCGCTGGGTCACGAGGGCCTCGAGCGCGCCGCTGGTCGCGAAGATCACGATGAGCAGCGCTCCGTCGAACACCTGGCCGATGGAGGCGGCCGCGATCGCGGCGACGATCATCAGCAGATCGACGTCGAGCACCTTCTCGCGGAGTGCGGTGAGACCGGCCCACGCCGGCTCCCATCCGCCCGCGATGTAGCAGGCGAGGTACAGCGTCCACCACACCGGCGCCGGGAGCCCTGCCAGCTGCAGCGGCCAGGCGACGAGGAACAGCAGCAGCGCGAGGGCCGCCCAGCGCACCTCCGGGAGTCGCACGCCGGTGACGAGGATCGACGGCGGCTTCGCGAGCACGCGACCGCCCTCGCGCACGCGGGCCTCGGTGACCGCGCTCATACGGGGACCTCCGCGCGGTGGTGGTGGTGCGTGCCGGCCGGAGCGTGCTCGACCTGGAGGACGGCGCCGCGCACGGGCCGCACCCGGGTCGGGTAGGGGAGCAGTGCGGACACCGCGCCGGCCGGCCCCGCGTGGACGCTCCGAGACGAGCAGGCCCCTGTCCGCGTATCTACATACATGCGCAGATTCTCGCACGGAGTCACGGCGACGGGCAGTGTCGCCGGGGGCACGGCAAGGGCCCCGCGAGTGGGGGGACTCGAGCGGGGCCCAGGGCCCGCGAGGGGAACGCGATGCCGTCCATGAGTGTATGCGCAGGAAGCGGGGCTCGGCGAGGAGGACGGCCGTCACGCGCCCTCTGCGAGTCGTCGCGTTCCGGGCTTCAGGCGCGAGTCGGAGCCCGATCCGCGTCCTCTCGCGGGCGGCGGCTACGAGGGAGGGACGCGTTCCGGGGTCTGCAGGGGAGTCGGACCCCGTTCCGCATCGGATCGCAGAGGGCCACCCGTGCGCGGCGGTGTCACCCGTCCGCGCTCCGCGCCCTCAGACGAGGATCGCCAGTGCCGTCGAGGCGATCCCGAGCACGACACCCGCCGCGACGAGGATCAGCCCGGTGAACCGCAGGGCCCGCACCGCGTCGCTCCAGCGGTGCACGCGGATCCGCTCCGGATCCTCCTCGCGGTAGTACACCTCGCGCTGATCGGACTCGAGCGGAGCGAGAGGATCGTCGGCGACGAGGGGTCGCGACCGCACCTCGCCGGCGCGCGACACCCAATGCAGGGCGCGGGGCGGTCCCTCCTCGAGGTACGCGGTGGTCGGCCACCAGCGGCCGTCGACCAGCAGCGCGACGAAGGCCGCGAGCAGGAACAGCACGCCGAGGGGGAGTGCGACGAGGGAGAGCGCCTCGAGGATCGTCTCCAGCATGCGCCGCCTCTCCGTCCCGGTCCGATCTCGAGGGTACCGAGGGCGCGGGGGTCCTGGCCGGGAAGTCGTCGGCCCGGCTGTCAGTGCTGGTGCTCGTCCTCCCAGCGAGGGAACGGGTCGTCGAGGGAGTCCCAGAGCGCGGGCCCGGCGAGGAGCTCGTCCGAGGTGAGCAGGCAGCCGTGCAGCACGCGGTCCAGCTCGCCGACGTCGAGGTCGCAGCCGAAGAACACGAGCTCCTGCCCGAGGGGCGCGTCGGCGTCCCAGCTGCGGATCGACGTCGGATCGAGGGCCAGGACGTCGCCGGCGATCGACCAGGACGCCACGCGGTCGGCGCGGCTCGCCAAGCGCGCGAGGCCGCGCGAGCGGAGGATCCGCCCGACCCGCGAGGCGACGAAGTCGGAGGAGACGGCGGCGTTCAGCCGCTCGGGGTGGAAGGGCAGGGGGTCGCGGAAGACGTGGGTGGTCACCGATCCCGTCTCCGTCGCAGCGACGCCGCGGAGCGCGCGCTGCCAGCCGAGGTCCGACGCCAGGCGGTGCGCACGCTGCGGCGTGAGGATCGCGCGCCGCCGGCGGTACTGGTCGAGCTCGTCGACCCGGAGGACGTCGGCCCCCGGCGACAGCGCCGCGAGGAGGTCGCGGGCCTGCGCGGCTGCGTCTCCGTTCGTTCCGCGGTCGTCGGTGAGGACCACGAGGGTCGCGAACTCGAGCCTGCCCGCGAGCGTCTCGGCCGCGTCCCACTCGTGCGGGCTCTGCGGAGTGCGCTCGCCGGAGGGGGTGCCGAGCAGCACTCGGGACACCTCCGCGACCGAGGTGACCGCGACCACGTCGAGGACGCCGATCCGGGTGTCGCCCGGGTGCCTCCTCCGCAGGAGGTGCTCGAGGACGAGGGCGACCTCCATCGGGTCGGCCGCCGGGTCGAGTGCGACGACCGTCACTCCGCTCTCGCCGTCATCGGCCTGTCGAGCGAGCTCGGCGGCGAGCCCGACGGCGAACTCGCCGCTGTCGGACTCCGGGACATCGAGCACGAAGCTCTCGACGGCCGCCGCACCGGACAGCCGTTTCGCGATCCTCGCGCTGTCGTGGGCGTCGGAGGCGCTGACCAGCGTCACGGCGAGGGCGGGCGGGCGGTGCGTCGGGAACGAGGACTCCATGGTCCGCTACTCTAACGAGAATTGTTATCAATAAGACAGGAGTACTCGTGAAGGTCCGCAACTCACTGAAGTCGATGAAGGGCATGCCGGGATCGCAGATCGTGCGCCGCCGCGGTCGGGTCTTCGTCATCAACAAGCTGAACCCGCGATTCAAGGCCCGCCAGGGCTGAGGCCGGGAACGACGAAGGGCGCCGTCCCGGTCGGACGGCGCCCTTCGTGCAGGACGGCTCAGTGCTCGTCGTAGTGCCCGGCGTGAGCGGCGTGCTTGTGACCGTCGTGCACGAAGTCGACGTGGTCGTCGTGCGGGACGCTCTCGTGACCGCAGGAGTCGCCGTGCTCGTGGTCCGCGGCGGAGTGCTCGGCCTCGGCCTCGTGCTCGTCGTAGTGGTCGCCGTGCAGGGCGTGGTGGTGGGTGCCGTGCGCGTAGTCGATGTGATCGCCGTGCTGAACGGCCTGGTGGCCGCAGGAGTCGCCGTGCCGGTGCTCGGTGACGGCGTGCTCGGCGTGGATCTCGGTGGTGCTCATGGTGCGGCCTCTCGTGCTGTCGATGACGTGGTCGACGCCGGATCGGGGCACGGCGTCTCCGATCACCTCACCAGATGCATAAACAAATTGCAATACATCTGCACAGTTGAGACCGATGATCATGATCGTCTCGGTGGGCGGGTCTCGATACGCCGCTGCGCGGCTACTCGACCAGCAGGGGTCCCGCTGTGCGGCTACTCGACCAGTAGGGGTCCCCCTGTGCGTGCTACTCGACGAGCAGGGGTCGCCCCTGCGGGGCTGCTCGACCCGCGAGGGGGCACACCTTGCTGATCGAGTAGCCCGCGCAGCGGGCGTATCGAGATCCCCGGATCGAGACTCCTCAACCCTCCAGGGCGTGCCGGACGGCGTCGTCGACGATGTGCGTGACGTGCGTGTCGGCGACGGAGTAGTGCGCCTCCCGACCGATCCGCTCGACCGCGACGAGCCCCGCCGACCGCAGGGTGCGCAGGTGCTGCGACACCAGTGGCTGCGAGAGCCCGGTCCGCTCGGCGAGGCCCCCCCACCGTCGACCGCTCCCTCTCCAGCTCGCGCAGCAGGCGCAGACGGGAGGCCGAGGACAGCACCTTGAACAGCTCGGCGGCCGGCTCCAGATCCTCTGCCATGTGCTCATACAAGCAGACGTGCAGGGGTCGCGCGGTCACTGCGGTCAGCCGCCCTCACTGCCGCGACGCGAGTGGCTCGTCCGCCGGCGAGTGGCCGCTCCCGCCCCGCGACGCCGCGGCACGTGCGTGCCGGAGGTAGCGGTCCGCGACCGCGTTCCTGCGGCGGTCGAGGCGCCCGCTCGGGGTCTCGACGAGATCGTGGAGGCCCATCGTGAGGAGGTGGTCGGCGCGCGGTGCGCTGGTGTGGCGCCACGTCCACTCGTACATGTCGAAGAGGGGCCACCAGGTGTAGCCGACGACGTCCGTGCCTTCCTCCCGCAGCTCGTGCAGTGCGGCGACGGACTCGTCGAGCCAGGTGATCCGCTCGTCCACCGACCCGGTGACGCAGGTTTCGGTCAGCATCACCGGGGCGCCGTACCGCTCGGCCCAGGTGCGCAGGACCTCCTTCAGTCCCTCCGCGCCGGCGTCCTTGTAGGGGCGCGGATCAGCGAAGCCGCCGCTGTGGTGCACGCCCGGCTCGAACACCTCCGTCGAGTGCAGGGGGTAGTAGTTGACTCCCATGACGTCGGGGTGGACCGGGTTCGAGCGGAACCAGTCGAGCAGGGCGTCGTCCACACCGCCCTGCTCGAGGTGGCGGAGGAGCGGGTGCTGCGGCCCGACGCCGCCCGTCACGAGGTCCTCGACGAGGAAGACCTGATGGCGCAGACGCGCGACGGTGTCACGGTGCTCGGGTGAGGACACCGCACCGGAGTAGCGGACTCCCGCGTCGACGTGCACGAACGTCGCGCGGGATCCGAGGGTCGTCGCAATCGCGCGCTGCGTCTTGACGAAGCCCTGCGCGAGCGCGGAGGCGATCCTCGCCATGCCGGTCGCGCCGGAGAGGTACGGGGGCCAGTACGCGTACTCGCCCGAGAACAGGGCGTGGATCACGGGCTCGTTGACGGGGGTGTAGTCCGTCGCGAGGTCGCCGTAGCGCTCGGCGAAGCGCTGCGCGTATTCGGCGACGTGGTCCGGGTAGTCCGGGTGGGCGAACTGGTCCTCGAGCCACAGCGGGGTGCCGTAGTGGAGCAGGTCGATCACCGGACGCAGGCCGAGCTCGGCGAAGCGGTCGAGCGCTCCGTCGACCCAGTTCCAGTCCCACCGGCCGCGCTCGGCGGCGACCCTGTGCCAGGGCACTCCCCAGCGCACGAACTCCGCACCGACCTCGGCGGCGAGCCGCAGGTCGGTCGGGTACTGCTCGTAGTGCTGCGTCAGCTCGTACTCGTCGATCGGCCGCTCCCCGGGCCGTGCCTGCGGGACGAAGGTGTCCTCGATGCCGAGTCCGAAGTGCAGGGTGCCGTCGGCGTACCAGGTCATGGGGTCCTCGTCGTGGGTCGGAGGGCGGAGTCGGGGCGCGCGTCGGTCACTTCAGTCCCGAGCTCGCGACGCTCTCGATGAAGCGCCGTTGCACGAGCAGGAACATCACTGCGAGCGGCAGCACGGCGATGAGCGCGCCGGCCATCATCACGCCCTGCGGGATGATGCCGCCCGGTCCGGTCAGCAGGGTCAGTCCGGAGGTGATGGTGCCCATCTCGCTGTCGGTGGTGAAGACGAGCGGCCACAGCAGGTCGTTCCAGTTGTTGACGAACGTGAAGATGCCGAGCGTCAGCAGCGCCGGGACGGCGTTCGGGAGCACCACGCTGCGGAAGATCCGCCACTCACCCGCTCCGTCGATCCGGGCGGCGTTGTCGAGGTCGCGGGGGAGCGACAGGAAGAACTGGCGCAGGAAGAAGATGCCGAACGCGTCGGCGGCGCGCGGCGCGATCAGTCCGGCGAACGTGTTCACCCAGCCGAGGTCCGAGACCAGCTGGTAGATGGGGATCAGGGTGGCCTGGAAGGGGATCATCAGGCTGGCGATGATCGCGATCAGCAGGATCCTCGATCCGCGGAAGTCGATCCGGGCGAGGGCGTACGCCGCGAGCGAGTCGAAGACGAGGGCGAACGCGGTGACGCCGCCCGCGAAGAGGACGCTGTTGCCGATGAGTCGGGCGAACGGCAGCTCGGAGAAGATCGTGCGGAAGTTGTCGAGGGTCCACGCCGAGGGGGCGAGCGTCGGCGGGAACGCGTTGACCTCGGCGACCGGTTTGAAGGCGGTCAGGACGATGACGATGATCGGCAGCAGGATCACGAGGGTCGCGACGAGCAGGCCGGCGAAGCAGAGCAGCCCGACCGGGCCGACGCGCCGGGTCCTCGTGACGGGGCGGCTCGGAGCGCTCGCCCGCACGGCGGTGGCGGTGGTCATGAGGCGGTGTCCTCTCCTCGGCGTCCGAAGAAGACGAACTGGATCAGGCTGAGCAGCAGGGTGACGACGAGCAGGACGTAGGAGAGCGCCGACGCGAAGCCGAGCTCGAGGTCCTTGAAGCCGGACTGGTAGATCTCCATCACGATCGTCTGGGTGCTGCGGTACGGGCCGCCTCCGGTGAGGACGTAGATCTGGTCGAAGGCCTGCAGGGCGGCGATGAGCGCGACGACGGCGACGAAGGCCAGCGTGTTCGACAGCATCGGGAAGGTCACCTGGGTGAAGCGCTTCCACGCTCCCGCGCCGTCGAGCTGCGCGGCCTCGTACAAGTTCTTCGGGATGTCCTGGAGGCCGGCGAGGAAGATCACCATGTAGAAGCCGAACGTCTTCCACACGGCGACGAGCACGACGGTGGGCATGGCGAGCACCGGATCCTGGAGGACGTCGCCCAGTCGCACTCCGACCACCTGCAGCCAGTAGTTGAGCAGTCCGATCTGCGGATCGAGCAGGTAGGACCAGGCGAACGCGGCGACCGCGAGCGAGACGATGAACGGGAAGAACAGCGCGGTGCGGAAGAACCCGCGGAACGGCAGCTGCTCGGCGTTCACCGCGAGGGCGAGGAGCAGCGCCACGCCGATCGCGATCGGGGTGAAGAGGACGGCGTACAGAGCGGTGTTGCCCATCGCCTGCACGATCGAGGGGTCGGTGAAGACCCGGGCGTAGTTGTCGAGGCCGACGAACTCCGCGCTGCCGAAGCCGCTCGCGTCGGTGAACGAGAGCTGGAGAGCCGACAGCATGGGCCACGCGACGAAGGCCGCCAGCACGATCAGGGCCGGGGCGAGGAACCCGGCGACGACCAGCCGCCGACGCAGGTTCCCGGCGAGCCGAGTGCGGCCGCCGAGCGGTGCCGGCGGACGGTAGCGGCGTCGGCGGTCGAGCTGGTGGGTGGTCATGGGGTCTCCGTGTCCGGGGATCGGGCTCGTGCAGGGTCCGCCGGTCGGGATCGTCCGGCGTGGGGGAGGCGCGGCGGCGCTCGGGCGGGTCCGCCGCCGCACCTCGGTGGGCCTACTCGGCGAGCGCGCTCTCGGCGGCCTTCTGGGCGGCGGCCAGCAGCTCCTGCGGGTCGCCGCCGGCGAGGGCCTTCTGCGTGGCCTCGTCCATCGCGGACAGCACGTCGGTGCTGTTGACGACGCCCGGCAGCAGGGCGCGGCTGGTCGGCGCGATCTCGGTCAGGCTCGCGACCACCGGGTTCTCGGCGACGTCCTCGGCGCTGACGTCGGTGCGCAGGGCCGGCCAGCCGGATCCGAGCGACCAGGCGGTGGCCACCTCCCTGGTGTTGAAGTAGGCGAAGAACTGCTCGGCCGCCTCGATCTCGGCGTCGGAGCTCTGCGAAGTGACGGCCATCGACACTCCGATGGCCGACGCTGCCTGCTCGACGGGGCCCGCGGGGATGGCGGCGATGCCGTAGTCGATGCCCGCGTCAGTGGCGAGGCTCGCCATCCAGGGGCCGCCGATGTGCATGACGGCCTTGCCCGACGTGAACAGCTCGTCGGCGGCGATGCCGTCCAGGCCGGTGGGCGAGATCCTGTCCTCGGTCACCGCGTTCGACCAGTACTCGAGGGTCGCGACGTTCTCGGGCGAGTCGAGCACGGCGTCCGTCCCGTCCTCGGAGGTGACGGAGCCGCCTCCGCCCTCGAAGAGGCTCGGCCAGACTCCGTTCCCCACCGTGGAGTGGTCGGGGAGCGCCAGGCCGTACTGCTCAGGCGTGCCGTCGCCGTTCTCGTCCACGGTCGTCCTCTTCGCGACGTCGACCCATTCGTCCCAGGTCGTGGGGAACGCGGTGACTCCGGCGGCGGCGAGCTTCGCCTTGTCGTAGAAGACCGAGAGCGGCACGAAGCCGGTGGGCACGCCGAACTTCTCGCCCTCGACCGTCTCCATCGCGACGGCCTCGGGGTTGAGGTCGGCGGTGTTGCTGTCCTCGGCGCTGTAGAAGTCCTCGAGCCCGACGAGCGCCTTCTTCGAGGCGTAGACGGGGAGCCGCTCGGCGGGCATCGCCACGATCTGCGGCCCGCTGTCGGCCGAGAGGGCGGGGAGGAGCGTGTCGTCGATGACCGCCCACGTCTTCGTCTCGGTCGAGATCGTGACGTCGTTCTGCGAGGCGTTGAAGTCCTCGACGATCGAGTCCAGGACCTCGCCGTCGGCTTCGGTGTAGCCGTGCCAGAACGTGAGCGACACGGGGCCGGAGCTGTCCGCGCCCGTCTCGCTCGAGCATCCGGCGAGGGCGCCGAGGGCCAGGAGGGGGACCGCTGCGGCGGCCGTCAGCTTCTTCACTGAGCACCTGCAATCTGCACGCGACATCGCTGGCGTCGTGCGTCGGGAGAGGAGAGGCATCGAGTTTACATCGATGTAAATCTGAACCTAGATCAGGGGAGCCTCCCTGTCAACAGGGCCGACGCGCCGGGTCAGGAGGCGGGCGATCCCGTCGTGGACTCGCGCAGGAGGAGAGAGAAGCCGAGCTGCTCGACGACCGGCTCGGTCGCGCTCTCGCCCGTGATCCGGCCGAGCAGGAGCTCGACCGCGCGGCGGGCGAGGAGCGTGCGGTGCGCAGACACGGTGGAGAGCCGCGGTGTGGAGTGCCGGCTGTCCTCGATGTCGTCGAAGCCGATCACGGCGACGTCCTCGGGCACGCGCAGCCCCGTCCGCTGCAGCGCGCCCATGGCGCCGAGTGCGAGGGCGTCGTTGCAGCAGACGATCGCGTCGATCGGACTCGTGAGGCCGAGCAGGTGCTCCACCGCCTGGGCCCCCTCCGTCCGGTGCCACAGCGGCGCGCCGACGATCAGATCGGGGTCGAGCGCGAGGCCCGCCGCGGCCAGCGCCTCGAGGTGGCCCTGGAGTCGCAGCGCCCCAGTACCCGTGGCGCCCTCGTGCGCCGCGCCGAGGAACGCGATCCGGCGACGACCGAGTCCGATCAGGTGCTCCGTCGCCGCGGCGACGGCCTCCACGTCGGGGAGCACCAGGTGGTCGGCCCGACTCTCGACGCGCTGATCGCCCAGGACCACGAGCGGGTACTCCGCGTCGAGCCGGGTGACGTCTCCGAGAGCGACGGCGGACGGGCTGTAGATCAGGCCCGCGATCGCGTGGCGCTTCATCGAGGCGACGACGGCGATCTCGTCGCTGTCCGAGACGTCCGTCTGCTCGATGAGGACCGTGTAGCCCCGCTCGCGGGCCGCGGTGATGACGGCGTCGGCGAGCTCGGCGAAGTACGGCTGGCTCAGCTCGGGAACGGCCAGGCCGAGCACTGTCGTCCGCCCCGATCGCAGCGCCTGCGCGGAGACGTTGATCTCGTAGTCGAGCTCGTCGACCGCGGCCATCACGCGCACGCGCATGCGCTCGGAGACGTGCACGTACCCCGACAGGACGTTCGACACCGTCTTCGTCGACACGCCGGCCAGGCGCGCCACGTCCTGCATCGTCGTCGCTCGCGGCATGCCCCTAATCTCCCACGTCCCCCGCGCATCCCCGCACGCGGGCGCGGTGCGGGATGCGCGGCGTCAGCTCGGGGGCTCGAGCACCCCGTCCACCAGCCGCACCACGCGGTCGGCGAGGGCGATCACGGCCGGATCGTGCGAGACGCACGCCACCGCGACTCCGCGCTCGGCCTCCGCGCGCAGGATCGCGCGGATCCGCTCGGCGCTCGCCGCATCCAGCCCGGTCGTCGGCTCGTCGAGCAGGAGCAGGTCGGCGCCCCGGGCCAGGCCCTGCGCGAGGAGCGTCCGCTGCCGTTGTCCGCCGGAGAGCACGGCGAACGGCTCGGCGGCGAGCGGGGTCATCCCGAGCCGCTCCATCGCGGCGACGACCGCGGCGCGCGACTCCGCTCCGATCGGCCGCCAACGGCCGGCACGGCCCCAGACACCGATGGTCACGACGTCGCGCACGGTGACGGGCAGGCGGTCCGGGACGGCGGTGCGCTGGGGGACGAAGGCGATCGCGGAGGGGGCGCTGCGGGTGCCCCTGGAAGGTGCTCGGGTGCCGGCGACGACCTCCAGCAGCGTCGTCTTCCCCGCTCCGTTCGGCCCGGCGATCACGGTGAGGGAGCCGACCGGCAGATCGAGATCGAGGCTCGCCAGCGCCGTGCGCTCGCCGAAGTCGACGCCGATCCCTCGGAGGCTCACGAGGGCGACGGGGTGCAGAACGCTGGGGGACACCTGCTCGACGGTAGCAGGTTGATAACCGTTCTCATTATCAGCTACGGTCGGGCACCATGCCTTCCTTCCTCCTCGGGATCCTCGAGCCGTTCGCGCTCGACTTCCTCCAACGCGCCCTCCTCGGAGGAGCGCTGGTCGCCGTCCTGTGCGGCGTCGTGGGGACCTGGGTGGTCCTCCGCGGCATGGCGTTCCTGGGCGAGGCGCTCGCCCACGGCATGCTCCCCGGCGTCGCACTGGCGACGGTGCTCGGGGCGCCCGTGCTGGTCGGCGGGGCGGCGAGCGCGGTGGCGATGAGCCTCGGCATCGCGGCCCTGCAGCGGCGGGGCCGGCTGTCGTACGACACGAGCATCGGCATGCTCTTCGTCTCGATGCTCGCGCTGGGCGTCATCATCATCAGCCACTCGGGCAGCTTCGCCACCGACGCCACGTCGATCCTGTTCGGCGACATCCTCGCCATCGCGCCCCTCGACATCACGCTCCTCGCCGTGGCGACCGGAGCGGGTCTCCTCGTCGCCGCGGTCTTCCACCGCTCGCTGGTGGCGCTCGCGCTGGATCACCGGATCGCGTCCGTCCTCGGACTCGGGCCGCGCTCCGCTCAGGCCGCGCTCGTCGGGCTCGTGACGCTGGCGGTGGTCGCGTCGTACCAGGCCGTCGGCTCGCTCCTGGTCGTGGGCCTGCTCCTGGCGCCCGCGGTCGCCGCGGGGCACTGGACCACCCGCATCCCGACCCGGATGGTGCTCGCCGCCGTGCTCGGCGTGCTCTCCGTCCTCCTCGGCCTCCTCGTCTCGTGGCACGCGGCGACGGCCGCGGGAGCGTCGGTCGCCGCGACGGCGATCGCGGTCTCGGGGCTGTCCTGGGCGCTCCGCGCGGCCACTGCGCCGCGGCGCTCCCGTGCCGTCGCGGTCCCCGCCTGACCGCTCGCCCTTACTCCGCCCTCTCGAAAGGACCCCGTGCGCTCCCGCTCCACCCTCCTCCTCGGCGCCCTAGCCCTGGGCCTCACCGCCTGCTCGACCGACGCCGCCGCTCCGCCCGCCGACGCCTCCGGTGACGGGCACGGCGCGGTCTCCGGAGCCGCCGAGCTCTCGGAGCCGCGCCTCGGCCTCACCTGGATCGACCCGGCAGGAGCCGTCTCGCACCTCGATCTGCTCGACGAGACCGTCGCCGAGCTCGGCGCCATCGGCGAGCCCACGGCGATGACGACCGACGGGCGCTACCTCTTCGCGCAGACCGCGGACGGCGTCGAGATCGTCGACAGCGGCGTCTGGACCTGGGATCACGTCGACCACTTCCACTACTACCGCGCCGACCCGCGGATCCTCGGCACGGTCGAGGGGGAGGGGGAGGCGGTCGTCGCCACGACGAACCTCTCGACCTCCGGCGGCACCGGTCTCTACTTCCCCGACTCGGGCGAGGCCGTGCTGCTCGACACCGAGGCGCTGTCGACGGGGGAGATCAGGGAGTCGTTCCGCCTCGACGCCGAGCAGGGCGCCGGGATGGTCGTGCCGGTCGGATCCTTCGCTCTGGTCACCGAGGGCGGCGGGACCGTCGCCGGGTACACCGCCGACGGCGAGCCCACCGGTCTCGTCGAGGACTGCCCGCAGCCGGCGGGGACGATCACCACCCGCGTCGGCGCCGTCGTCGGCTGCGCGGACGGCTCTCTGCTCGCCACCGTCGAGGGCGAGGAGCTGAACATCGAGCGGATCCCGTATCCCGCCGGAGCCACCGCGCCCGCCGCCACGAGCTTCGCGAACCGCGAGGGCCGGCCCACCGTCGCCGGACTCGCCGGCACCGAGGGGATCTGGCTGCTCGACACCCGGGCCCGCTCGTGGACCCTGCTCCCGGCTCCGTCGCCCCTCGTGCAGGCCACCGCGGTCGACGACGAGGACGACCACGTGCTCGCGCTCGCCGAGGACGGCCGCGTGCTCGTGCTCGACGGAGCGGACGGAGCGGTGCTGTCGCAGACGGAGCCGCTCGTGGCGGAGTCGCTCGCCGCGGGTCTCGCACCGGCCCTCGTCGCCGACCAGCAGCGCGCCTACCTCAGCGCGCCCGCCGAGAAGGCGCTGCACGAGATCGACTACGCGGACGGCGCCCGCCTCGCGCGCTCGTTCGGCACGGCGACCGAGCCGGCCTTCACCGCCGAGACGGGACGATGACCGTGCGACGACTCCGCCTCTCCGTCGCCGCCGCGGTCCTGCTCGCCCTGTCGGGCTGCTCCGCCGCGGCCGACGACCGCCCCCTGGTGATCGTCTCGACCAACATCCTCGGCGACGTCGTCGAGCGGCTCGTCGGCGACGAGGCCGAGGTCGTGACGCTGATGAAGCCGGACGCCGACCCGCACTCCTTCGAGATCTCGGCGCAGGAGGCCGCGCGGCTGCGCTCGGCCGACCTCGTCGTCTCGAACGGCCTGGGCCTGGAGGAGGGACTGCAGCAGCACCTCGACGCCGCGGCCGACGAGGACGTCGCGGCCTTCGTCGCCGGCGACGCGATCGAGGTGCTCGACTACCGCTCCGGCGACGCCGAGGGTAGCCCCGACTCGCACTTCTGGACCGATCCCGCGCGCATGATCGACGTCGTCGACGCGCTCGAGCCCGTGCTGGCAGCTCTCGACGGAGCGGACCCCGCGGCGATCGAGCGGAGCACCGCCGGGTACCGCACCGAGCTCGAGGCGCTCGACGCCGAGATGACGGCGGCGTTCGCGGCGATCCCGTCCGAGCGCCGTGCCCTCGTCACCAACCACCACGTCTTCGGCTACCTCGCCGACCGCTTCGACTTCGCCGTCGTCGGCGCGGTCATCCCCGGAGGAACGACCCTCGCCGCCCCGTCCGCCTCCGACCTCGCCGATCTGGTCGAGGCCGTCGAGGAGACCGGCGTCCCCACGATCTTCGCGGAGTCCTCGTCTCCCGACCGCCTCGTCCAGGCGCTCGCGAGCGAAGCCGACCTCCGCGTCGAGGTCGTCGAGCTGTTCACGGAGTCCCTCACCGGACCCGAGGGCGGCGCCCCCGACTACCTCGCCATGATGCGCGTCAACACGCAGCGCATCGCCGCCGGACTCTCGCCCTGAGCGTCCACGACCACCACCAGGAGAACGACATCACCATGCGCACCTTCCGACGCGCCGGCCTCGGCCTGCTCGCCCTCGGCACGATCGCGACCCTCGCGGCCTGCTCCTCGAGCGGAGCCCCCGCGGCCGATCCGACCGCCGACTCCACCCCGACCGCCTCGGCCACCCGCGTCGCCGTCGCCTACGAGGGCGGCGTCCTCGTCCTCGACGGAGAGACGCTCGAGACCGTGGCCGACCTGGACTCCGAGGAGTTCACCCGGCTCAACCCTGCCGGCGACGGCCGGCACGTCATGGTCACCATGAGCGAGGGCTTCCAACTCCTCGACACCGCCGCGGGCGCCGACGGCGAGCCCGAGCTCACCGACGTCGTCTTCCCGGCCGACACCCCCGGCCACGTCGTCCGCCACGGCGGCAAGACGATCCTCTACGCCGACGGCACGAGCGACACCACGATCATCGAGACCGCCGACCTGGCCTCCTCCGAGGGCGTGCCCGAGGTCGAGACCATCGCGGGCGTCGAGGCGCACCACGGTGTGTCGATCGTCCTCGAGGACGGCACCTTCCTCACCACGGTCGGCACCGCCGACGGACGCACCGGCATCGAGGTGCGCGACGCCTCCGGCGCCGTGGTGGCCACGAACGACCAGTGCCCCGGCGTGCACGGCGAGGGCACGGCCGAGGGCGAGGCCGTCGTCTTCGGCTGCGAGAACGGCGCCCTCGTCTACGACGACGGCGCGATCACCAAGCTCGAGGCGCCCGACCAGCCCTACGGCCGCATGGGCAACGCGTGGGTCAGCGAGACCAGCCCGATCGTCGTCGGCGACTACAAGGACGACCAGGACGCCGAGGGCTACCTCCTGCACCGCCTCGCCCTGATCGACACCGCGGCGAAGTCCCTCGACGTCGTCGACCTCCCCGAGGGCGTCGAGTACACCTTCCGCGGCGTCGCCCGCGGGCCGGAGGACCTCGCGTACCTGATCGGCTCCGACGGCGCGGTCCACGTCATCGATCCCGAGACCGGAGCGATCACCGACTCGTACCCCGTCATCGACGCGTGGGAGAGCCCGGTCGAGTGGCAGGACCCGCACCCCGCCATCACCGTCGCGGGCGACCTCGCCTACGTCACCGACCCGGCGGCGAACAGCATCCACGCTCTCGACCTGACCACCGGAGAGGTCGTCTCCAGCGCCGAGCTGGGCGTCACCCCGAACGAGATCGCGGTCGCCGCGAGCTGACGCACGGTCGAGGCGGAGGGCGCGGGGCAGGGGGCTCCGCGCCCTCCATCGTCCCCGGGCGGAGTCGCGGCCTGCCGCGAGCGGACGCGTTCCGGGGTCTGCTCGGGCGGCGGGCCCCGGTAAGGGTCCCGTGACAGCGCTCTCCGGAACCCCCTGGCGCCGCCGCCCGCGATGTGAGGGGATGGACGCCGGTGCACGTCGACGTCCCCCGCCTCCCGCGGCCGGATCGCGCACCTCCCTCAACGAAAGGTCGGGTCAGCCGTGCCGCTCAGCGTTCTGTTCATCGGAGGAACGGGCATCATCAGCTCGGAGGGCGTGCGCCGCGCGCTCGAGACAGGGCTCGAGGTGACCGTGCTCAACCGCGGGCGCACCTCGCTCCGTCCGCTCCCGGAGGGGGTCCGCACCCTCACCGCCGACATCCGCGATCCCGGCAGCGTGCGCGAGGCGCTCGGCGACGAGCACTTCGACGCCGTGATCGAGTTCGCGGCCTTCACTCCCGAGCACGTGCAGCAGGACATCGACCTGTTCACCGGCCGCACCGCCCAGTACGTGTTCATCAGCTCGGCCTCGGCCTATCAGAAGCCCCCGGCGCGGCTGCCGGTGACGGAGTCGACTCCGCTGCGGAACCCCTACTGGTCGTACTCGCAGGACAAGATCGCCTGCGAGGACCTGCTCGTCGCCGAGTACCGGCGCACCGGCTTCCCGGTGACGATCGTGCGCCCCTCGCACACCTACGACCGCACGGCGCTGCCGGTCGACGGAGGCTGGACCGTGATCGACCGGATGCGTCGCGGCCTCGAGGTGGTCGTCCCGGGCGACGGCACCTCGCTCTGGACCCTGACCCACAGCCGCGACGTCGCGGTCGGACTCGTCGGCCTGCTCGGCGCGACGGCGGCGATCGGCGAGGCGTTCCACATCACGGGCGACGAGACCCCCACGTGGGACCGCATCCACCGGGACCTCGCGGCGGCGGCCGGGACCGAGGCGCGGATCGTGCACGTCCCGTCCGACGCGATCGCTGCGGCCGATCCCGAGCTCGGCGCCGGGATCATCGGCGACAAGGCGCACTCCATGGTCTTCGACAACGCGAAGATCCGCGCTCTCGTGCCCGCGTACTCGCCCTCCGTCCGCTTCAGCGACGGCGCCCGCGAGATCGTCGAGTGGTACGACGCCGACGCGTCCCGCCGGGTCGTCGACGAGCGGATGAACATCCTGTTCGACACGCTGATCGAGCGGCACCGGCCCCGCCCGCTCTAGGGCGGTTCCCTGACGGGGGCGCTGCAGCGCGTGCGGCGCCCCCGTCAGGGGGGCCTGAGCCTCCTCCCGCCGAAGCGCGGACACGATGTCTGCCAGAGTCGGAGGGCATTCCCCGGCGGGCAGCGGCCGGGGTCCCAGCGGAGAGGCGCCGACACGTGACGCAGAGTGCCCCGATCGATCGAGCCGCGGTGCGGGAGCGCATCCGGCTCGCGGCCCTCGACGATCTCAGGATCGTCGGCACCGGGCCCGAGGAGCGGTTCGATCGCGTGACGCGGATGGCGAAGGAGCTGTTCGGAGTGCCGATCGCCGAGATCAACTTCATCGACCAGGACCACCAGTTCACGAAGTCGCCGCAGCGGCCGGGCGGCTCGCGCCTCACTCCGCGGGCGGACTCGTTCTGCGACGTGGTCGTGCAGCAGTCCGACATCGTCGTGGTCCAGGACGCGCTCGAGGACCCGGTCTTCGCCCACCGCGGGTCGGTCACCGGCCCGCCGCACGTGCGCTTCTACGCCGGCCGCCCGTTGAGCGTCGCCGAGGGCGCCCGCGTGGGCACCATCTGCCTCGTCGACACGGAGCCGCGCGATCTCAGCGTCGAGGACCAGGACCTGCTCGACGAGCTCGGCCTGTGGGTCGAGCGCGAGCTGATCCACTTCCGCGCCGTCGACCGCGCCGCCTGGACGCAGCAGCAGATGTTGCCCGCTCCGCTCGAGCACGGCCGCGGCTTCTCCTTCTCCGGATTCACGAGGCCGCACTCCGACGTCGCCGGCGACTACTTCGCCGTCTCGGCGACCGAGGGGCGCGTCGACGCGACCCTCGCGGACGTCATGGGCAAGGGCTACTCCGCCGCTCTCGTCGCAGCGGCCGTCCGGTCCGCCTTCCAGGCGCGACCCGGCTGGGAGCCGGAGGCGGCCGTGGCGGCGGTCAACGAGCAGCTGCTCGCCGATCTCTCGGCCACAGGCACCTTCGCGACCCTGTTCCACGCGAGCGTCGACACGGCGACCGGCGAGATCCGATACGCCGACGCCGGCCACGGCCTCACCGCGGTTCTTCGCGCCGACGGCTCCGTCGAGCGGCTGACCTCCTCCGACTTCCCGATCGGCATCGGCGAGGGCATCTGCTGGGAGGCCCGCACGACGACGCTGCTGCCCGGCGAGGTCCTCGTCTCGTGCTCCGACGGGGCACTCGACCTCTACGACGGCACGCTGTCGGCGCTGGACGACCTGGCGGACCTCGTCCGCCGCTGCGCCGACGACGGCGCCCTCTTCACCGAGCTCTCGGACCTCATCGCCGAGATCTCCCCCGACGACGACGTCACGGTGCTGGTCGTCCGCCGCGACCAGGAGAACGGAGCAGGACGCTGATGCTGTCCCTCACCTACGTGAGCACCGCGACCGCGGAGCTCGACGAGTCGGCCCTCGCCGCGCTGCTGCGGCAGAGCCGCGAGAACAACGAGCGCTGCGGGCTCACCGGCATGCTCCTCTTCAAGTCCGGCCGCTTCATGCAGGTCCTCGAGGGCGACGAGGAGCAGGTGCGCGAGCGGTACCGGGTCATCGAGGCCGACGAGCGGCACACCGATGTGCAGCGGCTGCTGAGCGAGACGATCGAGGCCCGGCGGTTCCCGCAGTGGTCGATGGGCTTCCCGACGCCCGAGGACGCCGAGCTGCGCGCCGCTCCCGGGTACGACGACTTCTTCGCGGCGCCGCTACGGCGCCGCACCCGGTGGGAGGAGCCGTCGCGCGCGCAGCTGCTCCTGGACTGGTTCCGCCACCGGGCGTGACTCGCGGCGCTTCCGGGTGCCCCTGTTCCTCCCGTCGATCCGTCGTGAACGGCTTGCCGCAGCGGAGTCGCACCGCGATACGCGACGGATGAGCGCGGCCTCTCGACCGTTCGTGACCGATCGGCGCGGCCTCGCGACGGTTCGTGACGGATCGGCGCGGCCGCACCGCCGTTCGTGGCGGATCGGCACGGATCGGCGCGGATCAGGACTCGATCGGCTCCGCGTTGCGCTCGTCGGCGAGGTTCAGCCCGCCCGCGCTGTTCGCCGCGAGGACCAGGTGCTCGATCCAGTCCCGGTTGATGCTCGGGGAGCGGCTGCTCGCGTACTCGAAGTGGATCGGCACGCCGTTGTCCATCCACAGCGCGTGCCGGCCCTCGATCGACTCGAGCTCCGGCCGCCACGAGACGAAGAACGCCTCGCTGCGCCGCAGCTTGACGCCGATCACGACCTGCAGGTGGAAGAGGGCGCGGTCCTCGAGGGTGAACGACTCGGTGCCGTAGTGCAGGTGGCCCATGATCTCTCCTGTGCGGCCGTGATGCGGCGGCCTCGGCACACCCTAGGGGCGCGACGGCCTGCGCCGCACGCGCGCCGGAAACACGGCGAGAGAGCGCGACCACGCACGCCGGAGCGGCTCAGTCCGTGTCGTCGTCGGATCGGGACCCGGTGCTCCCCGCGCCCTTCGACCACTCCGTCCCCAGGGCGACGAACGTGAGGGCGATGACCGCGAACGGCAGCGCGGTCAGCCAGTTGTCCAGCGTGATGCCGAGGGCGACCGCGAGTCCGAGGAAGGCGACCGCGACGCCGAGGTAGGTCTGCTTCTCCCCGGTCGATGAGCTCATCCTCCGACGGTAGCCCGGGGTCGGGGGCGGCACCTCCGTCGGGCGGCGGATCCCGCGCAGAGTCCTCGGCCGAACGGCGGAGGGGTGCCGATCGAGCGCGGATCGGACCGCCGACCCGGCCCCGGACCGCGCCTCGGGATCGGACCCCCGACCAGCCTCGATCAGCCGCGGATCAGGACCAGGACCAGGAGGCGAGCACCGACTCGGCGAGGTCCTCGCGGTCGTCGTCCTCGACGGTGGGGCTGAAGGAGAAGGTCACGACGTAGGTCTGCTCGTTCTGCGTCAGGTAGTACTGCTCGATGCTGTACGACGCGCCCTGCGCGGTCAGCGCGGCGCTGAGGTGCGCAGACTCCGCCCCGGCGACCTGGACGCGGTCGCGGACCTCGACGTCGGTCGCTCCGGCGCCCTCGAGCTCGTCGGCTCCGGCTCCCTCGACCTGCTCCGGAGTGACGGCGCCGGCCGGGCTGAGGACGACGTTGACGTTGTCCGAGAAGCCGTCGGTGTCGGTGAGGTCGGCGGCGAGTGTGTCGGCGCCGATCGTCGACGGATCGGTGTCGGGCACGTCCCAGCCCTCGGGCACCGAGTAGAGGTAGCCGTCGCCCGCGATCTCGACACCGGCGGCCGGGGCGGCGTCGAGCTCGTCGACGTCGGAGCCGGAGTCCGACCCTCCCATCGAGGTGCAGCCGGTCAGGAGGAGGGCGAGGGCGACGGTCGCGCCGAGGCGCTGGGAGCGGGACATTCCTCCACCGTAGGGCGACGGACGCGCGCCGCGAGGCCGGACCGGTCCTGCCTGCGAGACCCCGTGCGGGGGGTGAGCCGCACTCGCGCGACCACCGGTCGGACCCGCCGCCGGCTCGGGCTCAGTTCAGCCGCTCCGACAGGTGGACGACCACCTCGTCGCCCAGCTCCTTGCCGAGCTTCTTCCGCAGGCCCGCGCTGATCGACAGCATGTGGCCCCCGGATCCGGTGGGCAGCAGTCCCGCGGTGAGCGGCAGGGCGTCGACCGTGGCCACGACGCGCACGGCCTTGCCCGTGCCGAGCAGGGCGACCGAGTCGGGGATCTCGACGCACGACCACAGGTCGCCCTTCACCGTCACTCCGATCGGGGCCGTGAAGGTGAGGTCGAGGGGGCCGGGGCCGGTGCTCACGGGACTCCTGCTTCGTCGGGGCGGATTCTGATCGGGAGCCTACCGAGCGGCTCCCGATCGCGCTCAGCCTCGAGCCTCCGTGTCGCCGCCGCCACCGGGAAGGTCACGCCGGTGAGCTCCTCCGAGACCGTCCACAGGCGCTGCTGCACAGCGAGGTCGTGGGAGTCGGGGCTGGAGGAGACGGGGACGGGGAAGCCGCGGACCTCGCCGCGGCCGCCCGGTCCGAAGTACTGGCCGCCGAGGACGCCCGGGTCGGTGGCGGCGCGCAGCGTCGGCAGGGCGCCCCGCGCCGCGGGCTGGGTGAGCACCGGAGCGAGCGCGCTGATCGGGAGGCGCAGCGCGGCAGGCGTGTGCCGGGCGAGCTCGGTGTTCGACACTCCGGGGTGCGCTGCCGCCGCGATCGTGCCGCCGAGCGGGGCGAGCCGACGCTGCAGCTCGTAGGTGAACATCAGGTTGGCGAGCTTGGCCTGGCCGTACGCGGCGACGCCGCTGTACGAGCGCTCCCACTGCAGGTCGTCGAAGCGGATCGCGGCGCGGATGCGGTGTCCCACGCTGCTGACGGTGACGACGCGGGAGCCGTGGACGGGCAGCAGGTTCTCGAGCAGGAGCCCGGTGAGCGCGAAGTGACCGAGGTGATTGGTGCCGAACTGCAGCTCGAAGCCGTCGCTCGTCGTCCGCTTCGGCGTGTACATGACTCCGGCGTTGTTGAGGAGGAGGTCGATGCGCGGGTGAGCCGCGCGCAGGTCGTCCGCCGCCGCCCGGATCGAGGCGAGGGACGTCAGGTCGAGCGCCTGCACCCGCACGTCTCCGGTGATGCGGGAGGCCGCCGCCGCGCCCTTCTCGACGTCGCGGACGGCCAGGACCACCGTCGCTCCGCGCTCGGCGAGCATCCGGGCGGTCTCGAAGCCCAGTCCGGTGTTGGCGCCGGTGACGACCGCCACCCGCCCGCTCTGGTCGGGGATCTGCTGCTCGGTCCAGTCGTGACTCATGTCGCTCCTCCAGTACTGCCGGTCTCTTGTTCTTCCGACCGTAAGAGACCGCCGGTCCGCTGTCAAGGGACCGGTGGTCTGCAATTAGACTCGCGGGGTGACTTTCCAGCGTGCGCGGAGCGAGGAGCAGCGGCGGATCCGCCGCGAGGCGATCCTCGAGACCGCGGCCGCGATGCTCGACGAGATGCCCGTGGCCGCGGTGAGCCTCAACGAGCTCAGCCGCCGGGTGGGCCTCGCGAAGTCGAACGTGCTCCGCTACTTCGAGTCGCGCGAGGCCGTGCTGCTCGAACTGCTCGACGGCTTCCTCGGGCAGTGGCTCGTCGCGCTCGAGCAGGAGCTGGCCACGGGCATCGCCGCCGACGACGCACCCGAGTCCCGCGCTCGCGCCCTGGCCGCGATCCTCAGCGGCTCGCTCGCCGACCGGGTGGTGCTCTGCGACCTCTTCGGCGCGCAGGGCGGTGTGCTCGAGCACAACGTGTCGATCGAGGCGGTGAAGCGGCACAAGCGCTCCTCCCGGGAGAGGCTCGCGACCCTGACCGGGCTCGTCCTCCGCCACGTGCCCGAGCTCGGCGACGGCGCGGAAGCGTTCTGCCTGATGAGCCTCGTGACGGCCGGCGCCGTGTCGTCCTACGTCCCGCCTCCGGCCGTTCTCGTCGCGGCGTACGCCGACGAGCCCGAGCTCGGCGTGCTGCACCTCGATCTGCGCACCGCGCTCGAGACGGCGTTCACCGCCTCCCTGGTCGGGGTGCTGCCGCGCGCGTGAGCGCCGGGTCCGATCTCCCGGAGGGCGGGGCGCCCGGGTCTTGCCCCTCCGGGCGGGTCGGACGAGGATCGAGCACGCCACGAGGAAGGGGTGCGCCATGTCGGAGCCGGTACCGCACGAGGCGCTGCACAAGGACGGCAGCATCCGGGGCCGCGGCTGGATGCTCGACGACGAGCTGCACGGGCACTGGGAGTGGTTCCGCCTCGACGGCACGCTGATGCGCAGCGGCGCCTTCGACCGGGGCCGGCAGGTCGGCGTCTGGACGACGTACGACCGCTCCGGGGCCCCGCACAAGGAGACGCGCTTCGGCGAGTGAGGGCCCTCGTGGCCCGGTGCGCGAGGATCGGGGGATGGTTGCGCAGCGAGGACTCCCCGACGGACGTGCCGACGGAGTGTGGTGCCGATTGGGGGAGCCGCGCACGACGGCGCGGATCGCGCTCGCTGGAGCCGACTGGCTCTGCCTCGATGGGCAGCACGGCGCGTTCGACGACGCGGCCGTCGTCGCGACGATGCAGGCGCTCGCCGCGCTTCCCGACCGCCCGCCGGTCGCCGTCCGCGTCGCGGGGCTCTCGGACACCCTGATCGGCCGGGCGCTCGACTCCGGCGCCGACGTCGTGATCGTGCCGATGGTCGAGACGGCGGACGACGCCCGCGCGGCCGCCGCCGCCGCGCACTACCCGCCGGCCGGGCGCCGCAGCTGGGGGCCGATGGCCGAGCTCTGGGGCGGGGAGGTCCCCTCGACGGCCGACGCGCGAGCGGAGCTGTGGGTCATGATCGAGACCCGCGCGGGCCTGGGGGAGGTCGAGCGGATCCTCGCGGTGCCGGGGGTCGCGGGCGTCTTCGTGGGGCCGTTCGACCTCGCGATCGGGCTCGGAGTGGAGCTCGACGGCCTCCTCGCCGCCGACGCCCCCGGGGATCCGCTGCCGACGATCGTCGCCGCCGCCCGCCGCGCGGGGAGGAGCACCGGTGCGTTCGCGGGGGATCCGGTGCGTGCGGAGCGGCTCCGCTCGCTCGGATTCGACCGGGTCGCGGTCGCCACGGACCTCTCACTCATCGCCCGGGGCGCCGCCGCGGTGCTCGGAACCGGGGCCTCGGACCCCTCCGCCTACTGAGGCCACCGCTGGAGCGACCACCGCAGACCGGTGAAGGCCGCGCCCGCCACCACGACGTGGACCAGCACGAGGGCGATCGCGTCGGGCTCGACGAACTCGACCGTCCACCCCGACGGCGCCCACGGCATGCCGCCGAGCAGGGTGCGCGTGACGGTGAGCTGCGTCGCGTGGAACGCGATCGCGACGAGCAGCGGCCCCTCGACCGGCAGCCGCCGGGCCGCGACGAGCGCCAGCCCGAACAGCACCAGCTGCAGCACGTAGGCGATCGGATCGCTCCCCGACGGGATCGGTGACGGCGCAGCGGCCGTCCCTCCCAGCAGTGTCGTCACGGCCCACTCCACCGGGCCGATCACGAGCACGAGCAGCGGGAAGAGGGCGGTCGTGGCCGCGGTCGCCACGACGAGCCCCCACCCGTCGCGGAGGTCCGTCCACATCGAGCCGCGCAGCGCGAGCTCTTCGGGCAGGGCCTCGTACAGCGTGATCACCAGGCCGTTCAGCAGCAGGAATCCGGCGAAGGCGAGCGGATCGACGGCCTCGACGCGGATCCAGCCGGCCACTGCCGCGGGCAGCCAGACCGCGAGACCCGATGCGACGCCCACTGCGGCACCGAGCGCGAGCGGGCGGAGCGCGTGCCGGGACAGCCCGAGTCCCATGAGGCTCCGACGGTCGCTCCGACGGCCGCTCCGGCGCCGCAGCAGCAGCACGATCGCGGGCACCACGAGGGCCGACGTCAGCACCGCCTGGATCGACACCACGGCGAGGCGCGGGAGGCCGAGGGCCTGGTCGAGCGCGGTGGCGGTGCCGATCGCGGCGCCGAGTCCCGCTCCGAGGATCAGCCAGGCGAGGAGCGCCCGGAGGAGCGATCGCGTCCGCCACACGGGACGGCGGGCGGGGGCGGTGCGGGCGGTGCTCATTCGGGCGGTGCCCGTACGGGCGGCGTTCATGCCGCGGATCGCTCGGGACGGGTCCCGCTGGGCGCCCGTCTCGGCCAGACCGTGTAGCCGACCGCCGTGATCAGCTCGATCGCCACCACGAGCAGCAGGATCGGGAACACGCCGTCGAGCGCCTCCGTCCGAGCCGGGTCGTCCGCGATCCAGCGCAGGAGCAGCACGGCGCCGGCGGCGATCGCGGCGGCGAGCGTGGTGCGGAGGAGGTCCTTCCAGCACGACACGGCGTACTCGGCGCCGACGAGCTTCCGGGGTGCGGGGCCTCCGGCGAAGCGATGGGCGAAGCGGACGTCGGCGGCGCGGACGAGCGCGTGGCCGTAGGCGATCGAGAAGCCGAGGTAGAGGGCCGCGAGCGAGTGCGCGAAGGAGGCCGTCGCTCCGCTCCGCAGGTCGATCGCCGTGGCGGTCAGCAGCACCAGGTCGACGACCGGTGTCAGGGCGAGCAGCGCGGCGCCGGTGCGGCGCCACCGCAGGACGTAGCGCGCGAGGAGCCCGAGAGCGATGACCACCCAGAAGCCGATCTCGCAGGCGATGACGACGGCCAGGACCATGATTCCCCCTCTTCGAATAGCACAGGCGTGCTACTCCGGAGAAGCTAGCACACCCGTGCTAATCTCGGGTCATGGCCATCGATCGCGACGCCCGGAAGGCTCGGCTGGCCGAGGCCGTCTGGCGCGTGGTGCGCGAGCGCGGCATCGGCGCGGTGTCGGTCCGCACTGTCGCGGAGGAGGCGGGCGTGGTCGTCGGCTCGCTGCGGCACGTGTTCCCGACCCGCACGGAGCTGGTCGCGTTCTCGGCCGAGCTGATGGTGAGCCGCGCCACCGAGCGGATCCTCGCCACGCCCCGCACGGGCGACGCGCTCGCCGACGCGGTCGCCCTGCTGCGCCACCTCCTGCCGCTCGAGCCGGACAGCCGCGCGGAGCTCGAAGTGAACATCGCGCTGATCGCCGAGACGCCGGCGCTGCCCGAGCTGCGCGGCATCCGCGATCGCGCCCACCGCGAGCTCGCCGAGATGTGCGTGCTGCTCTGCGAATCGGTCGCGTGGCGCCCGCGCGACGCCGACCTGCTCGACGCGGCCCGCCGCCTGCACGCGCTGGTCGACGGGCTCGCGGTGCACCTACTGCTGCGCGAGGGCGAGGGCGAGTGGGCGGTCGGGGTGCTGCGCGGGGAGCTGGAGCGGCTGCGCTGAGCGTCGCCGGTGCCCCGGCTGCAGTACCTCCTGCGCTTCCTCAATAGTCGCGGTGACCGCGCCCGCTCCCGCGACTTCTGGCGAGTCGCGGGGACGCATCTCCCGTCGAACCGCCCACGAGCGGTTCGGGAGCGGCGCGACGACGGCCGCCTGCGGCCTACGCTGGCCGGATGGACGGACCTCTCGCCGGCGGGAACATGAACGACGTCGAGCGCAGCGGCGACACCGTCCTCCGGAACGCGGGGCCGTGGACGCCGACCGTGCACCGGTACCTCCGCTACCTCGCCGTCGCCGGGATCGACTGGGCGCCGCAGCCCCTCGGGATCGAGGGCGGGCGGGAGCGGCTCTCGTTCGTCGAGGGGGACGTGCCGCTCTACCCGTTGCCGGCGTGGGTGTGGAGCGACTCCGTCCTCGAGGAGGGGGCGCGGCGACTGCGCGCGCTGCACGACGCGAGCATCGGCTTCGGCCTCGACGGCACCGTCTGGCAGGCGTCGGCCAAGGTGCCGGCCGAGGTGGTCTGCCACAACGACTTCGCGCCGCACAACCTCGCCTTCCGCGACGGTGTCCTGGTCGGCGCCATCGACTTCGACATGTGCTCGCCGGGTCCGCGGCTCTGGGACATCGCCTACTTCGCGACCCGTGTCGTGCCGTTGACGGCCGTCGCTCCGGAGGGGGCGCCAGGGATGGACGACGCCCGGCGCCGCGTCGAGCTCCTCCTGCTCCGCTACGGCTCGGACGCGACGTGGGCGGACGTCCTGCGCGTCGCGATCATCCGCCTCCACGACCTGGCCGAGCTCTCGATCGGCAAGGCCGAGGAGCTCGGGAGGCCCCACCTCCTCGAGGAGGCGGCGGAGTACTCCACCGACGCGCGGTTCCTCCGCGGGCTGCTGGACGCCGAGACGCGCCCCACGACGCTCTGAGCGGCCGCCTGCCCTCGCGCTCCCTCGCGAGTCGCGGTGACCGCTGGCGCTTCCCGCGACTTCTGGAGGAGCGCGGCGCGCGCCCGCGCCTCAGCCCACGTGCACCGCAGGCCGCCGCACCGGGTCCGGCTCGGCGCGCCGCAGCACCTCGCGCGTCACCGGCGCCACCTCGCCCGCCCCCGTGATCAGGAAGCGGAACATGTTCGACAGCGGGCTCCCCTCCGTCCACTCGAAGTAGATCTCGGGGATCACGCCCGTCTCGGAGCGGATCTCGAGCAGCACCGCGGCCAGCGTGTTCGGCACGTTGCCGCTGCTCACCTGCAGCACGCGGAAGCCGTGCCGCACGACTCCGCGCACCTCCAGGTCCTCCTCGAAGTTGGACGAGTCTGCGCGGTGCACCTCGAGGAACAGCACGGGCGAGCGGGCCGGGATGTTGCTGTCGCGCCGCTCCTCGCTGAGCTTCGTGCGGTACTCCTGCTCCGAGTCCTCGTCGGGTTCGTGCGAGACGATGCGGATCACTCCGTAGTCGTCGGCGTCGGAGCGGACGAAGGCCAGCGCCTGATCGTCGAGCACGACGGAGGTCGCGCGCAGCTGGAACGACCGCTGCACCCGCGAGATCAAGGAGACGACGACGATGCCGACGATGAAGACCGCCGCGATCCTCACTCCATCGGGCCGCTCGATCACGTTGACGACCGTCGTGTAGACGAAGACGAGCGCGATCAGCGCGAAGCCGACGGTGCGCTTGCGCTGCCGCTGGCGCCGGGCCGAGAGGAACACGGCGACGGACGCCGAGGTGATCAGCACGAGCACGCCCGTCGCGTAGGCCCCGCCCTGCGCGTTGACGTCGGCCTCGAAGAGGATCGTGATGAGGAACGCGATCGCGGTGAACACGAGCACCAGCGGCCGCACGGCGGCGGCCCACTGCGGAGCCATGCCGTAGCGCGGCAGGTACCGCGGCACGATGTTCAGCAGCCCGGCCATCGCGGAGGCGCCCGCGAACCAGAGGATGCAGATGGTGCTGACGTCGTAGACCGTGCCGAAGCCGTCGCCGAGGTACTCGTGCGCCAGGTAGGCGAGTGCGCGTCCGCTCGCCTCGCCGCCGGGCTGGAACTGCGCCTGCGGGATCAGCAGCGTCGTCACGATGCTCGACGTGATCAGGAAGCTCGACATGATGATCGCCGCGGTCATCAGGAGTCGCTTGGCTCCGCGGATCCGCCCGGCCGGATTCGCGGGGGTGTCGCCGGGCGCGCCCGTGATCTGCGGCATCACCGCGACTCCGGTCTCGAAGCCCGAGAGCCCGAGCGCGAGCTTCGGGAACACGATCAGCGCGATCCCCACCATGACCAGCGGATTCCCGTGCTGCGTCGTCAGCGCGCTCCACCAGTCGGTGATCACCACCGGGTTCTCGGCCACGTGCCCGAACGACACCGCGATCACCACCAGGTTCAGGAGGAGGAACACGGCCACGAGGACGACCGCGATGCCGATCGCCTCCTTGAACCCCTTGAGGAACACGAGCCCGAGCAGCGCCACGAGTCCGAGGGTCAGCGGCACCTCGGCCCCCTCGAACCAGGCGGGCGCGAACGGGTTCTCGACCGCGTGCGCTGTGGCGTCGGCCGCCGAGAGTGTGATCGTGATCATGAAGTCGGTGGCCGCGAATCCGAGCAGCACCAGCACGAAGAGCTTGCCGCCCCACCAGGGCAGCAGCCGCTCCAGCATCGCGATCGAGCCCTCGCCGCGGAAGCTCTCGCGCGCGACGCGGCGGTAGACCGGCAGCGCGCCGAACAGCGTCAGCAGCACGAGCACGATCGTGGCGAGCGGCGAGAGCAGCCCCGCGGCGACGGCCGCGATCGCCGGCTGGTAGCCGAGGGTCGAGAAGTAGTCGACGCCCGTGAGGCACATCACCCGCCACCACGAGTGCGTCTTCTCGACGGTGGTCGCGTGCGGGCCCTGGTGCGCTCCGGAGTCCTCGGACAGGCCGGTGAGCATCCAGGCGCGGAGGGCGCGGCGCTTCACGGGCAAAGGAGGAGTGGGAGTGGCGGCGGCGCGCGCCGGAGAGGAGGTCACCTCCCGTTTCTACGCCCCGCGAGGGGGCCGCCAGGACCGTTCCGGGAAATCACCCGTGAGGATTCCGTAGGGATTTCGGCTGTGAGGGCGCTTCCGGCTCCGCTGCGCCCGCAGAGCGGAGGCCGGGAGGCGGGGATCGACGCAGATCCGCGACTCCGCTCGGCCTTCGTCCTGCCGGTGGTCACCAGTCCACGAGCGCGTCGAGGTCCTCCGCGACGAAGATGCAGAACGGATGCCCCGCCGGGTCCGCGAGGACGTACAGCGCCTCCTCCGGATCGCCGCTCTGGTCGTCGATCACCTCGGCGCCCAGCGCCAGGGCCCGCTCGCGCTGCCGCTCGAGCTCGGCGACGTCCGCGACCATCAGGTCGAAGTGCAGCTGCTGAGGGCGTGGGCCCTCCGGCCAGGTGGCATGCGGCAACCGGTCGACGCGCTGGAACGCGATCCTCACGCCCTCGGGCGTGCGCAGCGCCACCCACTCCGCGCGGTCGTCGGACCCGTCGGCCGGCGGCTCGTCGCCCGGCCGGTAGCGGCCGCCGAGGAGGTCGGCGTAGAACGCCGCGAGACCTCGCGCATCCTCGGTGTCGAGCACGATCTGACGCAGTCGCAGGGTCATGGCGGCAGGCTACGCCGCGTCCGATCGCGCCGACAGGGGCCCGGACGTCCGCGCGGCCCGCGCAGTCCGCGACCGAGGTCGGGATCACCGCCGAGTGCCGGGAACGCGGGTTCACCGCATCTCGCCCTCGGTTGCGCACACCCGTCGCGGCGTCCGTCGGATGCCGGAGCGCTGCCGCGTCGCTCAGCGGCTCGGCGGAGCGCCGGCCCCCGCGCCACCCGGCGCCGCCCCCGCGGTCGGAGTCGTCGTCGTGTCGACCCGCGCGGTCAGCGCCACGGAGTAGCCGGAGTCGACGTCGCCGGTCGTCGTGCCGAGCTGCAGCGCGCCTCCGTCGTCACCGAAGACGTTGTCGTCCTCGAGGGACACCTGCGCGAGGTTCGCCGTCGATCCGGCGTACGTGTCGAGCGCGTAGACCGCGGTGCAGGCGTCCGCGGGGAGGGCGACCTGCGAGGTCGCGATCGCGTTCGCCGAGTCGGTGATCGAGGCGACGTCGGGGTAGACCTCGAAGTGGATGTGGGGCCAGCGACCGGAGTAGCAGGCCGGGACGACCGAGGTGAACGTGACGGAGCCGCTCGCGTCGGCGACCTGCACCCCGCGGAGGTACGTCTCGTCCTCGACCCCGGAGGAGTACATCGAGTAGTTCCCGTCGGCGTCGCAGTGCCAGACGTAGACCGCCGCACCCGCGAACGGCACGTCGCCGTTCGCCGTGTCGAGGATCGTGAGGGTCAGCGCCATCGGGACGCCCGCGGCCGTCGCTCCGCCGTCGATGCTCGAGCGGATGTCGCTGCGCACGACTCCGGCGTTCTCGAGGACATCGGCTCCGTTCGAGCCGTCGCCCGGGTACGGGCCCGCGGTCTCGTCGGGGATCTCGCCGGTCGCCGTCGTGGTGCCGCCTCCGGTCGCGGCCGAGGAGGTGCCGGTGCTTCCGCCCGCCGCGGAGCTGCCCGCGCCCGTGGTGCACGCCGCGAGCCCCATCGTGGCCGCGCCGACGCCGATCAGCGCCAGCACCCTCCGTCGGCCGACGAGCGTGCCGACGTCGAAGAGCAGCCCCTGATCGACGACCTCCTCGCCGGGTCGGTCGAGGCGCCGCCCCTGGTAGGCGGGGCCGTCGGGCGTGAGGTCGGGCTCGGGGATGCGGGTCATGGGGTCCTCCTCGGACGTCGTCTGCAGGACCGACACTGGCCGCCGCGGCTATGAGCGCCCGATGAGGCTCCGATGACCCGCTGAGGAGGGCGGCCCGCGCCGCCTCCCGCAGGCCGCACCCGCTAGCGGACATGTCCGCCGCCGGACACCGTCCCGGAGCTACCGTTCCGGCATGTCCGAACCGCGCCCCGTCTCCCGCCGCACCGTGACCGCAGCCGCCTGGTCGGCCCCCGTCGTCGTCGCCGCCGTCGGGAGTCCGCTCGCGGCGGCCAGCGGCGAGACGCCGACGCTCAGCGCGAGGGCCGGCGCACCGTCCGTCTACCCGCCGGGCGGGACCTTCCAGGAGGTCTACTTCCGGAACGAGAGCGGCTCCGCGATCGACCCGAACACCCTGACCCTGTTCATCCCGACGGCCGGTCAGGGCTGGACCTGGCAGGGGTTCGGCGGGGGACCGTCGTGGGACTACGCGCCGGGAGGGTTCACGTCGACGTCCTTCACCTTCCGCTACTCGGCCGGCCTCGCCCCCGACCAGGAGACGGAGCTCTTCTACTTCCTCGCGAGCAACTGGACTCCCGGGGTGGAACCCGCCCCGACGGCCGTGCTCACCGCGACAGCTCCGGGCTTCACGCCCTGCGTGGTCGTGACCCCGATCCCGTACTAGGAGCGGCCGGGGCCGGTGGTCCAGGGCTTCGTCCGGGCGCGACGGTTCAGAAACCCGCGCGTCCCAGGATCGCGAGGATCACCGCGGTCTTCGCGTCGGCGTACGCGTTCATGTCGTCCCAGCGGCTCCGCATCAGCTCGCGCTTGACGCCCTCGTAGAGCGCCCGATCGACAGGGTCCGAGCGGAGGCGGTCCCGCAGCAGGAGGTACGCGTCGACCGCCGCGGCGCCCCGTTGGTACACGTGCACGTGCACGTCGCGGGCCGGGGTCCGCACGAGGCGGTGACCCGGCTCGCGCACCCGCAGCTCGTAGCCGGCGGCCAGGAGGGCGTCGAGGTGGTCCTCCTCGGCGGTGATGTCGTCGACGACCAGCACGAGGTCGATGATCGGCTTCGCCGCGAGCCCGGGGACCGCCGTCGATCCGATGTGCTCGACCCGCGCATCCGGCAGCACGTCGAGGATGCGCCGGCGGTGCTCCTCGAAGACCTCGGGCCAGCGCTCGTCGTACTCCTGCAGAGGGACCTCGAGCGGCTCGACTCCGCCGATCAGCTCGACCGCGGTGGCATCGGGGCGGCGGGGAGTCGTCACGGTCCCATCCTGGTGCCGCTCGGCCCGCCGGGGGAGGCGCAGCACCGGGGAGCCGCCGTAGGGTCGCGACATGACCACTCCGCCGACCGCGACCGGCGCCGACCGCGCCGGCTCGCTGCTGTCGGTGCTCGGAGTCGTCGGCGCCGCCGTCTGCGGGATCCTCGGGGCGGCAGGAGCCCTGTTGTCGCTGCTCGCCTTCGCGGCCTGCACAGCGACGTACCGCGGCTTCCTCCTCGCCCTGAACGACCCGCCCCTCGACTGCCTCGCCCGCCCGGAGTACGCACTCGTCTGGTGGTTCCTGCTCGTGGGAGCCGGAGCGGCTTGCTCCTTCCTCGCCCTCGTCCTCGGTGCACGGCCGCGGTGGGACGGGCGGTCCTCCCACGCCCTCGCGCAGGGAGCGGCCGCCTTCCTCGTGCTGGGGGCGGTCACCGTCGTCGGCGCGATCGCGGGCCTCCCGCTCCGCTGACCCGGCCGAGCGCGTCGCCGGGAGGACCGAGAAGGACGTGCGGAAGATCTCACGCCCTCCTCGGGGGGTTCCAGCAGCTGAGAATCTCTCCCGAACAGCCGGATAGTAGGAGCTACCCGTTCCCCAGCGGATCCGCAGCGCCTCCGCGCTCGGTCCGCGCCTCGTCAGAGAGACCTCCGTGCCCGGATCCGCACCACTCGCCCGCTTCTCCTTCCGCTCCAGGATCGCCGTCGCTCTCGCGGCGGTGGTGGTCGCGGCCGGTCTCGTCGCCGTGCCGACGGCGGCCTCCGCCGCGCCCCCCGGCGTTCCCGACTCCGCCGCCTGCGGGGAGGCCGGAGTGGTGAACTTCGACGTCGCAGCGGCTCCCGACCAGGTGGAGTGCCGCTACACGAACCGCAGCACGGACGGGATCGGCGGCGCCCCGGACACGTTCACGGTCCCGTCCAACACCCACTCTCTGGACGTCACGGTGCACGGAGGCCGCAACGGTGGGCTCACGACGGCGACCCTCGCCGTCCAGCCCGGGCAGGTCCTCCAGGTCAACGTCGGAGGCCGGGGCGAGGACGGCGGCAGCGGGCTGGTGCACCTCAAGAGGCGCCCGCTGGGCGGATGGAACGGCGGCGGCACCGGCGGCACCGACGGCTTCACCTGCTACATCAACCGCTGCGGCGACGGCGGCAACGGAGCGACCGACGTGCGGACCGGCTCCTTCGGCCTCGCCGATCGCGTCCTCGTCGCGGGCGGTGCGGGCGGAGACGGCGGCACCTACAGCACCGGCGGAGGCCTGAACGGCACCGACGGCTCGTCGGAGGGGACCAACAGCCTCTACGAGGGCAAGGGCGGCGGTGGAAGCCAGACGAACGGCGGATACGGCGGCGGCAACGCGGGCGCCGGCGGATTCGGCGGTGGCGGCGGCGGCGGCGACGGCAAGCCCACGATCGGCACCCAGGCGATCGGCGGCGGCGGCGGTGGCGGCGGCTGGTACGGCGGCGGCGGCGGCAGCGGCCGCTACTACGGCTTCGCCTTCCTCATCTACTACGCGGGCTCCGGTGGCGGCGGCAGCGGACATGCGGGCGCCGGAACTTCGAACGTCGTCTACGGCGAGGCGAGCTTCGAGCACGCCCACGTCGTCATCCGCTCGATCCCCGACGACTTCACCACGACCACCACGGTGACCTCGTCGCCGAACCCGTCGAACGTCGGCGACGACATCACCTTCTCCGTCACGACCACCACGGCCGATCCGTCCCGGATCCCGCTCGGAGGAGGCGAGGTCCTGGTCCAGTACAAGGTCGACTTCCGCACGCACGGCGGCTACCTGTTCCTCCGCGCTCCGCTGGTCATCGAGCCCGGCAGTCCCGGTCGCGGGACGGCGACGATCACGATGGACAGGTCGAACTCGCAGGGTCTGAACGACTACACCGACCCCGCCGTGTTCTGGGCGTCGTACTCCGGCTACTCGCAGAAGCGGAGCGACGGGACCTACACGGTCCTCCCCAGCCAGTCGGCCGATCGCACGCAGAAGATCGTCCGCCCGCCGGTGGTCGTCGTCCCGGTCGCTCAGACGATCGCCTTCCCCGAGCCGTCCGGCCTCCGCCTCGGCGGTCCCGACGTCGCCCTGGGGGCGACGGCGTCCTCCGCTCTGCCCGTCGAGTACCTCAGCAGCACCCCGGACGTCTGCGCGGTGACGGAGGCGAACGCCGTCCGTGCCCTGACCGGAGGGCTCTGCGAGATCGTCGCGGTCCAGGGCGGCGACCAGTCGTTCCTGCCGGCGCCGTCGATCGAGCGGTCCGTCACGATCGCCCGGCTTCCGCAGACGCTCTCCTTCCAGCCCTACACGGGCGACAACGCCGCGTCGGGCAACGCTCAGATCGGGGCCTCGTCGTCCCTGAACCGACAGGTGGTCTTCTCGTCGCTGACTCCCGAAGTCTGCGAGGTCACCACCCGCGGCATGCACAACACCCAGTCGTTCGGCAACGCCCGCACGCTCGAGGCGGGCACGTGCACGGTCGCGGCGGACCAGGCCGGAGACGCGGGTGCCGAACCGGCGGCGCAGATCCGGACCAGCTTCGAGCTGGTGAGGCTGGGGCAGGAGGTGTCCTTCCGGGTTCCGGAGGGCGTCCGGCCCGGCGATGACGACGTCCTGCTCTACGCGGGGTCGAACCACGGGCTCCCGGTGACGGTCACGACCTCGACGCCCACCGTCTGCACGATCGACGCCGATGCCTTCGTCCGGCCTCTCTCCGTCGGCACCTGCACGGTGAGCGTCGACCAGGCGGGCACCGATCTCTACCTCCCCGCCGAGCGCTTCACTCGGTCGTTCGAGATCGTCCGGGAGAAGCAGAGCATCACCTTCGACTACCCGCACGGACAGCAGTCCCCGCGAGGCGGCACCTACACGCCCGTGGCGTCGGCGTCGTCCGGACTGCCGGTGGTCTTCGGCGCGACCGGAGGATGCACGATCGCCGAGGGCGTCGTGACCTTCACCGAGGTCGGCGAGGTGTGCACGGTCACGGCCGATCAGCCGGGCACCGCCGGATTCGAGCCGGCGCAGCAGATGTCCGTCACGTTCACGGTCGCCAAGGAACCGCAGACGATCACGCTCACCTCGACCACCCCGGCCACGGGCGAGGTCGGCGGGTCCTTCGTCGTCACGGCGACGGCCGGCTCTGGCCTTCCCGTGAACGTCGCCGCCTACGACGCGTGCTCCACGAAGCGCGACTCCGAGGGTCGCGACGTGGTGACCTTCACCGCGGTCGGCACCTGCACGTTCTACGCCTACCAGCTCGGGGACTTCTACTGGGCCGCGGCGCCGACGACCCTGCACACCATCGAGGTCGGGCTCCCGGGTCAGACGATCGCCTTCACCTCGAGCCCCTCCCGCGACGGCTGCGCCCGGTGACACGTACGCCGTGACCGCGGCGGGCGGCGCCTCCGGGCAGCCCGTGCTGATCGGCGCGACCGGTGCCTGCACGATCGCCGATGCGGTCGTGACCTTCACCGGGACCGGCACCTGCACGATCACCGCGGACCAGGCGGGGGACGACCGCTTCCAAGCGGCGGCTCAGGTCTCGCAGACCGTGGCGGTCGGGCTGCTCGAGGGCTCCGTGTCCTTCGGCGGCGACGCTCCCGCGGACGCCCGCGTCGGCGGCTCCTCCACCCCGGTGATCGTCCGCGGTCCGTCGAGCGCGGATCCGGTGCTGACCGCGTCGGGTGCCTGCTCGGTCGCCTCCGGAGTCGTGTCGTACGACTCCGCGGGCACCTGCGCGCTCACGCTGGACCAGGCGGGCGACGCGCGGTACGGCGCGGCTCCCCGTGCGGTCCGCTCGTTCGAGGTCGGCCTCCTCGCCCAGTCGCTGAGCTTCACCTCGACGGCTCCCGCGACGGCGGTGGCCGGCGGCACATACACGCCGACCGCCACGGGCGGCGCGTCGGGGAAGCCCGTGCTGATGGGCGCGAGCGGGTCGTGCGCGATCGAGGACGGAGTCGTGACCTTCACCGGGAGCGGCACCTGCACGATCACCGCGGACCAGGCGGGGGACGACCGCCACGCGGCGGCTGCGCAGGTCTCGCAGTCGATCGCGGTCGGTCTCGCCGCGGGCACCGTCTCCTTCGGCGGCGAGGCCCCCTCGGGGGCGACGGTCGGCCAGTCCTCCGCCCCGGTGATCGTCCGCGGCCCGTCGAGTGCGGAACCGGTGCTGACGGCCTCGGGCGCCTGCTCGGTGGCGTCGGGAGTCGTGTCGTACGACTCGGCCGGCACCTGCACGCTGACGCTCGACCAGGCGGGCGACGCCCGTCACGGAGCCGCTCCGCAGGCCGTGCGCACGTTCGAGATCGCGCGGGTCGGCCAGACCCTCGCGTTCACCTCGGCGGCGCCCGCCGCGGTCGTGGGCGGCGCGGCGTACACGCCGACGGTGCGCGCGGGCGCGTCCAGTGCTCCGGTCGTCCTGGGCACGACGACCCCCGCGGTCTGCTCGGTGGCGAACGGCTCGGTGACCTTCACCGCCGCCGGCACCTGCCAGCTCACGGCCGACCAGGCCGGGGACGCGACCCACGAGGCGGCGCCGCGAGCGACGCAGTCCGTCACCGTGACGGCGGCCGCCCCGGTCGTCAGGAGGGCGCAGACCATCGCGTTCACGACGACGATGCCGAAGGCACCCGAGCGAGGGATCGCCTACCCGGTCGCGGCCACCGCGACGTCCGGCAACCCGGTGACGTTCTCGGCGAAGGGGAGCTGCACGATCGCGCCGACCGGCAGCGGCACCGCCGCGGTCAAGCTCACCGGAGCGGCGACCTGCACCGTCACGGCGGTGCAGCCCGGTGACGCCGTCTGGCTCGCGGCTCCTGCTGCGACCCAGACGCTGAAGGTGAGCGCGTCGACCCGGGCCGACCTGAAGATCGCCATGGCCCTCACCCCGGGTCGCCCCGCGACCGCCCCGGTCTCGGGCACGGTGACGATCACGAACGTCGGCACCCGGGACGCGGCGACCACCACCACCCGGGTGACGGTCTCGGCTCCCGTCGCCGATGCCCCCGGCGCGGTGCGGACTCCGGGCAAGGCCAAGGGCACCACCGTGCTCACCTGGACCGCGCCCAGTGTCGGGGTGGGGCAGAGCATCAGCTACCCGGTGACGCTCGCCACCCGCCCGAGGACGACGACGATCGACGCCAAGGTGTCGACCTCCGCCGCCGATCCGACGCCGGCGAACAACTCCGTGAGCCGCACGGTCCGCTAGGGCGACGACGGAGGCCGCGCAGCCGCTCCCCTCCCGGAGGGGTCGCGCGGCCTCCGTGCCGTCGTCGGCGCGATCGCGGGCCTCCCGCTCCGCTGAGACGCGGACGGGCCGGAGGGATCGCCCCCTCCGGCCCGCAGGAGCTACGCCGTCTCCTCCTGCACGTGCTTCTCGACCTTGTTCGCGCGCGCATTCGGCACGGTGTGGGTCATGACGAGGCCCTCGACGTCGCGCGGGCCGTTGTGACCGAGGTTCGCGAGGCGGGCGAGCTCGTCCTCGGACAGCGTCTGCGACTGCAGCGGAGGCAGGTCCTTCACCTCGTCCAGCGTGATGCCGAGGCCCTCGCCGACGCGGCGGCCGAGGTCGTCCTCCACGAGGTAGAAGTGCCAGAGCATCCGCTCCTGCACGGGGCGGGCCGCCTGCGAGATCAGGTCGACGAAGTTCGCCACCAGGTCGTCGCGCTCCCACTCCTCCATCAGCAGGTAGCGCTGGCCGGCCTGGGTGTAGTCGTTCGTGCGCGGGATCCGCTTGCGGGTGAGGCGGCCGGTGATCTCGGGGCCCTGGTCGTCGTGGGTCGGGTACTGCGCCTCGCGCAGCCCGCCGGTGATCGAGGGCTCGTAGTTCACGTGCGGGTTCTCGCCGCCGTGGTCCTGGTGGAACGCCATCTGCCCGTCGCGCTGATTGGTCGCGACGTGCACGTTCTTCGGCGCGTTCACCGGCAGCTGCAGGTAGTTCGGGCCCACGCGGTAGCGCTGGGTATCGGAGTAGGAGAACGTGCGCCCGACCAGCATCTTGTCGTCCGAGAAGTCGAGGCCGTCGACCAGGACGCCGGTGCCGAACGAGAGCTGCTCGTTCTCGGCGAAGTGGTTGGTGACGTTGCGGTTCAGCACCATCCTCCCGACCGTCTTCGGCGGGAACTCGTTCTCGGGCCACACCTTGGTGTCGTCGAGCGGATCGAAGTCGAGCTCGGGGTGGTCGTGGTCGTCCATCAGCTGCACGCGCAGCTCCCACTCCGGGTGCTCGCCGCGCTCGATGGCCTCGTAGAGGTCCTTCGACGCGTGGCCGAGGTCGCCGCCCTGCACGACCGCGGCGTCGGCCTCGGTCATGCTGCTGACGCCCACGGAGGGGATCCAGTGGTACTTGACCAGCTTCGTGTCGCCCGCGGCGTTCACCCACTTGTAGGTGTTCACTCCGAAGCCCTGCTGGTGGCGGTAGTCGGCCGGGATGCCGCGGGGGCTGAACAGGTTGACCAGCATGTGCATCGACTCCGGCGTCTGCGACATGAAGTCGAAGATGCGCGCGGGCTCCTGCCGGAACGTGACGGGGTCGGGCTTGAGCGAGTGGATGACGTCGGGGAACTTGATGGCGTCGCGGATGAAGAAGACGCCGAGGTTGTTGCCCACGAGGTCCCAGTTGCCGTCCTCGGTGTAGAACTTCACCGCGAAGCCGCGGGGGTCGCGCGCGGCCTCCGAGGAGTCGCGGCCGCCGATCACGGTCGAGAAGCGGATCGCGACATCGGTGCGCTTCCCCTCCTCCTGGAACAGCTTCGCGCGGGTGTACCGCGCGATCGGCTCGTCGCCCCAGGTGCCGGTCGCCTCGAAGTAGCCGAAGGCGACGGCGCCGCGGGCGTGCACCACCCGCTCGGGGATCCGCTCGCGGTCGAAGTGGCTGATCTTCTCGAGGAACTGGTAGTTCTCGAGCGTCGCGGGGCCGCGGGCCCCGACGGTGCGCTGGTTCTGGTTGTCGTAGACGGGGTGGCCCTGACGGTTGGTCAGAACCTTGCGGTCATCGCCCTCGGCGGGCGGCTGGGAGGAGACGTCGGTCATGGATCAGATGTCCTTTCCAGGTGGCGGTCCCCTCCATCCGATCAGAGACGTCCGACGGTCGCGCCGGGTTGACGGGGCACGGGGAGGCGATCCACACGGCGCTCGCATCATCAGCCGAGGAGGGGGCCCGTCGGCTGTCAGCGGTCAGCCCCTGCTCCTGGCTGAGGTTCTGCAGCACCGCCTCCTCGCCACCGGGCTCCGATCCGACGCGCGGCTCACCGGTCCGAGCTGACGTGCACCGTCTCGCCCTCCAAGACGAAGCGGAGTCCGCTGCCGTCCCCGAACGCCTCGCGCAGCTCCCCGGGGAGCGAGGGCGAGACGGTCAGCTGCGCCGTGGCGGGGAAGGACCGCGCGCTGCAGCCGCTGAAGACGATGCCGGACGCGTCGGTCTCGGCCGGGACCACGTACAGGCACGAGCCGCCGTCCTCGCCGCTGGGCCGCTTCACCATCCGGAGGCCGTGGAAGACGTCGGACGCGAGGGTGTCCTCGGAGCCGCCCCAGCCGGCGAGGTCGTCGGCGGGCGACAGTCGCAGTGTCGCCACCTCGCGGTCGTCGGGAGCGGCGGCCCAGGTCGTCACTCCGGCTCCGAGGAGCGCCGCGGCGACGAGGGACGCCGCCCAGAGGAACGGGATGCGGCGACCGGGGCGGGCGGGCGGATCGTCGAGGAGCGCGGGCTCGAGAGCCGTCGGAGTGCCGACCGGCTCGGGAGGAGCCGCATGTGTCCGCGGAGCCGCCGCTCCGCCCTCGAGTGCCCGCAGCCGCTCCCACTCCGCGGGTCCCAGGTCGGGGCGGCGCGCGGAGGCCCGACGCTGCAGCGCGCGGAGCTCGTCGTGCGGCGCCTCGTCCATGCTCCGAAGTGTGCCACCGCGTCAGCGGCGGACGGCCTCCGACACCGCCTCGACCGCCCGGTCGACCGCGGCGCGCCGGGCGCCGTCGTCCTCCTGCTCGGACTCGTGGACGAAGGCGGTCACGCCCCGCACGGCCCCGCAGTAGTCGACGATCCCGTGCTCGATCTGCGTCCGCAGGGCCTGCTCGTAGCCGTGGCGGTCGTAGACGCCGGCGTCGTCCCCGGCGATCGGCACGAGGTGCACGGTGAGAGCGCCGAGGCGGCGGCGCATCCCTCCGGCCGGGTCGATCGAGAAGGCCCAGCCGTTGACGAAGACGCGGTCGATCCAGCCCTTCAGCAGGGCCGGCATCGACCACCAGTACACGGGGAAGACGAGCACGAGGTGCTCGGCGCCGTCGAGCCGCCGCTGCTCGCGGGCGACGTCCTCGGAGAAGTCTCCGGCCACCCGGTAGGAGTGCCGATCCGCGGCGGAGAACCGCGGATCGAAGCCCTCGGCGGCCAGGTCGGCGACCTCGACGGAGCCGACCGCCGCGGCGATCCTCCGCGCGATCGTCGAGGTGAGCGATTCCGGATCGGGGTGAGCGGTGACGATGAGCGTGTTCACCCGGCCCATCCAACCGGGTCCCTCCTGGGACCGTCCCGGGTCAGGCGGGCTCGGGGTAGTTCAGGAAGTCGAGGTCCGGCATGTCCGTCATCTCGTCGCTCCAGGAGGGGCGCGACGGCTGCATCCGCTGCGTCTCGGCCTCGATGTGGGAGAGGACGGCCTCGTCGACCGGCTCCTCGCCGTGGCTGTTCTCGACCGGGGTCGACCAGAGCTGGCTGGCGGGTCCGATGAGGAGGTGGGCGTAGGCGCTGCTCCCGCCCTCGGTGATGACCGGCACGGTGACGACGTCCGACTTGCCGACATCGGCGAGGGCGCGCGCGTAGCGGAGGACGGCCTTGCACGTGACGTCGGCGACCAGCATGTGCCCGCTGGCGTAGTACAGCTTTCTCATGACCTCCACCCTGCGACGCCCGCGCGGGGTGCGCCAGGGGATTGTCCGCCGGCGCGGGTCTGCTCTACGCGCCGGCTCGAGATCGTTCGAGGCGTCCCGTTCCCGTCGAGGCGTCCCGCTGCTCGTGGACGTCTCGACGGCGCCGGGACGCCTCGTCGGGTGGCGGCTCCGCGCCCGTACGATCGAGGGGTGCCTGAGGAGCCCCGCCTGATCGAGACCGCGCCGATCGAGACCGCGCCGGAACAGACCGCGCCGGGAGAGAACGCGCCGCAAGAGACCGCGCTGATCGAGACCACGGCCGCCGATCCCGTGGCGCTGACGCTGTTCGCCCTGCAGGAGGCCGAGATCATGCGGCGCTACGGCGGCGACGACCCCGGGCCGCGCCCCGGACCCGCGACGCCGACGCTCCTGCTCCGGGTCGACGGCGAGGTCGTCGGCTGCGTGGCGCTCGCCGCCGAGGACGAGGTCGGCGAGATCAAGCGGATGTTCGTGACCGAGCCGGCGCGCGGACGCGGCTTCAGCCGACTCCTGCTCGCCGCGGTCGAGGACCTCGCCGTCCGGCACGGGGTCGTGCTGCTCCGCCTGGTCACGGGCACGCAGCAGCCGGAGGCCGTGGCCCTGTACGAGAGCTCGGGCTACGAGCCGATCCCCGGCTTCGGCTACTGGGGCGACGCGCCCGAGAGCCTCTGCTTCGCGAAGACTCTGGGCTGACGGCTCCGGCCCCACCGCGACGTGCTCGCAACCGAGGTCGAACGGGGCCGACGGCGCCCTCCTAGGCCGTGAGGGCCCTCCTGACCTCGGTTGCGTGCACGCTCACCCGCAGAACGGAAGCCGAGCGCCCCGATCCGACCGTGATCGGCTCGATCCGGGCAGTCGGCCTCGTCTCCGCGGGCAGTGGGGCGGCCGGCCGGGGCCGCCACCGGGCCTCGAGAACGCGCCTCGGGGACGCGCTCGCGGCGAACGGGAGGGCTCGTCCGACGCGCCCGGCGGAGGGCATGAGTAGTCTGAGGGCGGACGCCGGTGCGCGCTACGCCCGCCCCGCAGTCTCCCCCTCCGCCGTCGCGGAGGTCCCCGACCTCCTGTGCAGACGCACTCGCGGCCGGAGCGACGCCCTTCCGCAGAGCCGGAGCGGCGGTCGCAGCAGCACCGGATCGACCCGGTGCGCCCCCATGCCACGCACGTCCCGGCTCGACGCCGGCCCCTCCTACCGGAAAGCACCCATGCGAAACGCCCGCACCGCCAAGCCCGCCCGCCACCACCTCGAACTGGCGGCTCCCAAGCCGCTCGAGAAGGGCGGTCTGCGCATCACCCCTCTGGGAGGTCTGGGCGAGATCGGCCGCAACATGACCGTCTTCGAGCACAAGGGCAAGCTGCTCATCGTCGACTGCGGCGTCCTCTTCCCCGAGGAGAACCAGCCCGGCATCGACGTGATCCTCCCCGACTTCGCCGCGATCCGCTCGCGCCTGAAGGACATCGAGGCGATCGTGCTGACCCACGGCCACGAGGACCACATCGGCGGTGTGCCGTACCTGCTCAAGGAGCGGGGCGACATCCCGATCATCGCCTCGACCTTCACGCTCGCGCTGATCTCGGCGAAGCTGCAGGAGCACCGCATCACCCCGCGCACCCGCCCCGTCAAGGAGGGCGACCGCGTCGACGCCGGCGTGTTCGACCTCGAGTTCCTCGCCGTGAACCACTCGATCCCGGACGGCCTCGCCGTCGCGATCCGCACCGAGGCCGGCCTCGTGCTGCACACGGGCGACTTCAAGATGGACCAGTTCCCGCTCGACGGCCGCACCACCGACCTCCCCGGCTTCGCACGCCTGGGCGACGAGGGCGTCGACCTCTTCCTCGTCGACTCCACCAACGCCGACGTCCCCGGCTTCGCGATCTCGGAGGGCGACCTCGCCCCCGCGATCGACCAGGTGTTCCGCACCGCCCCGCGCCGCATCGTCGTGTCGAGCTTCGCGAGCCACGTGCACCGCATCCAGCAGGTCCTCGACGCCGCGCACCGCCACGGCCGCAAGGTCGCGTTCGTCGGCCGCTCGATGGTCCGCAACATGGGCATCGCCGCCGACCTCGGCTACCTCAAGATCCCGGCGGGCCTCGTCGTCGACATGAAGGTGCTCGAGAAGCTCCCCGCGACCGAGATCGTCATGATCTGCACCGGGTCGCAGGGCGAGCCGATGGCCGCGCTCTCGCGCATGGCCAACAAGGACCACATCATCGACATCGGACCGGGCGACACCGTGCTGCTGGCCAGCTCGCTGATCCCCGGCAACGAGAACGCGATCTACCGCATCATCAACGCCTTCACCCGCTGGGGCGCGACCGTCGTGCACAAGGGCAACGCCAAGGTGCACGTCTCGGGGCACGCGAGCGCCGGCGAGCTCGCCTACTGCTACAACATCCTCCGCCCGACGCACGTGCTGCCCGTGCACGGCGAGTGGCGCCACCTCACCGCGAACGCCGCGATCGCGACGCGCACCGGCATCGACGAGAAGAACGTCTTCGTCATCGAGGACGGCGTCTCGATCGACCTCGTCAAGGGCCGTGCCCGCATGAGCGGCCGGATCGACGCCGACCACATCCTGGTCGACGGCACCACGATGGGTGTCGCCACCGAGGACGCCATGATCGACCGCCGCGTGCTGGCGGAGGAGGGCGCCATCACGGTGCTCGCCATCGCCGATCTCGACCGCGGCCTGCTCGGCGAGCCCGTCGAGTTCTTCACCCGCGGCTTCGTGGAGGAGCCCGGCTGGCAGGACAACGCCAGCAAGGCCATCGACGACGCCGTGCTCCAGGCCGCCGGCAAGCCGACCGACCGCGAGGCGCTCGAGAAGCTGATCACCCGCACGCTCGGCCGCTGGCTGACCCGTCGTCACCGCCGCAACCCGGTCATCACCACCATCGTCGTCGAGGAGTAGCCCCGAACCGTCCGAGCGCCCGTCCCCTGCAGAAGAGGGCGGGCGCTCAGTCGTGCTCGGTAGAATCGGAGGGATGTCCTCCCCGTCGCGCGCCCGTGCTCGAGCGGCGGCCGCGTTCCCGAACCGGCTGGTGCTGACCAAGCGCGCCTCCGGGACGAACGGGTGGCTGAGCTCGTGGGGCACCAACGCGCACGGCGAGATCGCCGGCTGCCCGCCGCCGCGCGCATAGACCGCGCCCGCCCCTCCTCGGAGACAGCGGTCGCGTTCCCGCGCCCGCCACCTCTCCGATCGGACGATCCCATGGCTCACCACGACCTGCCCGCCGACCAGGCACCGCACTCCATCTGGCGGGGGCTGCGCCAGACCCTCCAGAAGGACACCGTCGGAGGGGCGTTCCTCCTCACTGCGACGCTGCTCGCGCTGATCATCGCGAACAGCCCCGCGTCCTCGCTCTACGAGGCGGTGCGCGACTTCCGCTTCGGTCCGGAGGCGCTGCACCTGAACCTCAGCGTCGGCTCGTGGGCGGCCGACGGCCTGCTCGCGATCTTCTTCTTCGTCGTCGGCCTCGAGCTCAAGGAGGAGTTCGTCGCGGGCTCGCTGCGGAACCCGCGGACCGCGCTCGTGCCGATCGTGGCGGCGGTCGGCGGAGTCGTCACTCCGGCCCTGATCTTCGTCGCCGTGAACCTGCAGCGCGGGGGAGCGGCGCTGGACGGCTGGGCCATCCCCGCCGCCACCGACATCGCCTTCGCCGTGGCCGTGATCGCGGTCGTCGGCCGGTTCCTCCCGCCGGCTCTGCGCACGTTCCTCCTGACGCTGGCGGTCGTGGACGACCTCATCGCGATCACGATCATCGCCGTCTTCTACACGGCCGGCATCGACGCGCTGATGCTGGGACTCGCGCTGATCCCGCTCGCGGTCTTCGCCGTCTGCGTGCAGCGCGGCGTGCGCGCGTGGTGGGTGCTGATCCCGTTGGGCGTCGCGACGTGGGCGCTGGTGCACGCCTCCGGGGTGCACGCGACCGTCGCCGGCGTGCTGCTGGGCTTCATGGTGCCGGTCGCCGCGACCGCTCGGGCTCGGGTGCAGGTGGGGACCGATGCGGCCGGGAAGCCTCTGTACGACGGGCTCGCCGCGCACTTCGCCGACCGCTGGAGCGTGCTGTCGACCGCGTTCGCCGTGCCCGTCTTCGCCTTCTTCTCGGCCGGAGTGACGGTCGGCGGTCTCGCGGGGCTGGCGGAGTCGTTCCAGGACACGATCGCGCTGGGCATCATCGCGGGCCTCGTGCTCGGCAAGCCGATCGGCATCGTCGGCAGCACCTTCCTGCTCACCCGGTTCCGCGGGATCTCGCTCGACCCGTCGCTCCGATGGATCGACATGCTCGGCATGGCGTTCGTCGCGGGCATCGGATTCACGGTGTCGCTGCTCGTGGGCGAGCTCTCGTTCGGCGCCGGCAGCGAGTCCGACGACCACGTGAAGGTGGGCGTGCTGGCCGGCTCGCTCCTCGCGGCGGTCATCGGCGGCGCGATCCTTGCGGTGCGGAACCGCCGCTACCGCGCAGTGCCGGGACCGTCGGTCGCGTCCGACGCCTGAGTCGCCTCCCCTGCGCTCCTGAGGAGTCGCTGTTCGATCTGCAGGGGATCCTGTGCGGAAGGCGTGTTCCTCCGCTCGACGGGGCTCGCGCGGGGGTGGATCCCCTGCAGAGGGTGCGGACCGTGCGGATCCCTGCAGATGGTGCGGACCCCTGCAGATGGTGCGGACCCCTGCAGACAGGACTCCGATCGTCGGCGTCCCCCTCAGGGGTGGCCCTCCGTGAACCGTCTCATTTAGAGTGTTCACGTTCACATTCCGTGCGAAGACGCGCGAATCCGCGGAGCCCTGCGGTTCGGTCGTCGACGCCGCACCGATCACGAGGGCTTCTGCATGACACGATCACGATCGGCGGTGAGGATCGCGCTGGCGATCGGCACCGTCGCCGCCACGGCGCTGCTCGGCGCCACGGTTCCGAGCTCCGCCTTCGGAGCGACGGAGACTCCACTGCTCCACTACACGTTCGACTCGGCCCCCGCCGGGACCACCATCGCCGACGCGAGCGGCAACGGCTACGACGCGACGCTGCGTCGCACCGGAGCGGAGGTCCGCAACGGCGCGATCAGCTTCCCCGGTGGATCCGCCGCCGCCGCGCCGTACCTCGAGATCCCCACCGCGCCGCTCGTCGGCAAGAAGGACCTCACCTTCTCCACCTGGCTCTCGCCCCGCTCCGGAGCGGCGAACACGGCCGCCGCGTTCGTCGGCGCCCCTGTCGCGAGCGGCGCGTCGTTCTCCTCCGGCTACTGGCTGCTGAACCCCACGAACACCGCGGGCTACGTGAAGTCCGTCGTCACGAACTCGGTCAACGCCGGCGCCCCCTGGGGCACCGAGGTGGGCCCCGGAGCGACGAACGCCGCGACCTCGGGAGCGCGGACTCCCGCGGGCCTGTCGCTGTACACGACCGTCATCGACGGGACGAACGGCACACTGAAGGTCTATGTCAACGGCACTCAGATCGGCACGACCACGACGATCGCCCGCAACGTCTCCTCGTTCGGCTCCTCCCTCGTCGCCTACCTGGCCCGTTCGACCTACGCGGACGCGGGCTGGAACGGCGACATCGACGACTTCGCCGTCTACGGCAGCGCCCTCAGCGGTGAGTCCGTGAGCGCGCTCTACTCCTCCGAGGCGCTCGACCGCGCCGTCGCCTCGGTGTCGATCCCGACCGAGGCCACCGCGAGCTTCCCGCTGCCCGCCACCGCGAGCGGAGTCGCCATCGCCTGGCGCTCGAGCAGCCCCGCGATCGCGGTGAACGGAGCGACGGCCACGGTCGTCCGCCCCGCAGCGGGCTCGCCCGACGCGGCCGTGGTCCTCACCGCGACCTACTCCGTCGGCGGCGGCACCCGCTCCGTCGACTACCCGGTGACGGTGAAGGCCGAGCTCGCCGACTCCGCGAAGGTGCAGGGCGACCTCGACGCGCTCGCGATCCCGAACGTCGGCGACATCCGCACGAACGTGTCGGTGCCCTCGACCGGCGCGCTCGGCTCGAGCATCGCGTGGTCCGTCGTCAGCCCGACCGGCGCCTCGATCCGCGAGGGCAGCGCCGCGGGCACGAAGACCATCGACGTCGACCGCCCCGCCGCGGGCGGCACCGCGATCGACGTCGTGGTCCGCGCCACGGCGACCAGCGGATCGGTGAGCCGCACGCGCGACTTCACCCTCCGCGTCCAGCCGCTCCCCGTCGGGACCGAGGACACCGAGGCCTACGTCTGGGCGTTCTTCACCGGAGAGGGCGACGGCGCCGAGCAGGTCAGCCTCGCCGCCTCGAAGGGCGACGACGCGCTCTCGTGGAACACGCTGAACGGCGGCACGCCCGTCTTCTCGTCGGACCAGGGCACGAAGGGCCTGCGCGACCCGTTCATCATCCGGTCGAACGAGGGCGACAAGTTCTTCATGCTCGCGACCGACCTCAAGATCGCCGGCCTCGCGGGCGGCTTCGACACGTCGCAGAAGTCGGGCTCGAAGCACATCGAGGTGTGGGAGTCGACCGACCTCGTGAACTGGTCCGAGCAGCGGCACGTGAAGGTGTCCTCCGACTTCGTCGGCAACACCTGGGCGCCGGAGGCGTACTGGGACGACGCGCTCGACACCTACGTGGTGTTCTGGGCCTCGAACATCTACCCGACCACGAACACCGCCGACCGCACCTCCGTCACCTACAACCGGATGATGTACGCGACCACCGACGACTTCGTCACCTTCTCGGAGGCGAAGCCGTGGATCGACGTGCAGCGCGGTGCGGGTCGCGGCACGATCGACTCGACCATCGCCGAGGAGGACGGCGTCTACTACCGCTTCACCAAGGACGAGGCGTCGATGACGCTGCGCCAGGAGAAGAGCACCGACCTGCTGGCCACCGTCTCGGGCGCGCTGCCCGGGCCGACCGGCCCCGCGGACGAGTGGACGCTGATCAAGGAGCGCGTCGCGTCGGGCCTGCCCAACGGCTCGGGCGGCACCTTCACCAGCGGTGAGGGCCCGAACGTCTTCCCCGCCAACGAGGGCGACGTGAACGGCCTGGACTGGTTCCTCTTCATCGACCAGCCCGACTACCACCAGGGACCGAACCACTACGTGCCGTTCGGCACCGACGAGCTCGCGGACGGCGACTCGTGGCAGCCGCTCGGCTCGAAGCTGGCGGCGAACCTGCCGCAGAACGCCGACGGAGGCAAGCCCCGCCACGGCACGGTGATCCCGGTCACTCGCGCCGAGTACCAGAAGGTGCTCGAGGGCTTCGCACCCGGCATCGCCGTCGCCTCGGTCGCTCCGCTGACCGCGACGACCGCGCCCGGCACCGCGCCCGTGCTGCCGCGCGCCGTGATCACCACGGCCGCCGGCACCACGAGCACGGTCGACGTCGCGTGGGACGCGGTCGCGCCCGCCTCCTACGCCTCGGCCCGGACCTTCACGGTCTCGGGAGTGGCGCAGGACGCGTCGCGCCTGCCGGTGCAGGCCACCGTCACCGTGCAGTCGTCGCTGAAGGTGTCGGCCACGGCCTCGACCCGCTGCCTCGCGGGCAAGGTCGTGCTGACGGTCGTCGCCCGCAACGGCGACACCGTGCCGATGGACGTCTCGATCCGCACCTCGGAGGGCGTGAAGACGTTCGCCGGAGTGAAGCCCGGAGCGAGCGCGTCGGCCGCCTACACGGTGCGCTCGACGCAGCTCGCCGCGGGCGAGGCGACGGTCACCGCGACGGCGACGGTCGGCGGCTCGGCCGTCACCGCGACGACGACGGCGCCGTACGCGGCGCGCAGCTGCGGCTGATCGGGCGGCGCTGACCACTGACGGAAGCCCGTCGCACTCCGGTGCGGCGGGCTTCCGCCGTTGTCGGGGGCGGGTCGCCGTGTCCATCCGTCCCGAGCGGTTGCCTCTCGCGATCGACTCGGAGGGGGAACGGCTGTCCTGCTGAGTCGATCCGGCGCGATCGGTCCCCCCGACCACTCCCGGGCGACCGTCTGCGACGGATCGACGCCCGCCGTTCCCCCTCCCGTCGAAGGGTGCCACTACCGTGCGGTCATGACCGCCGCCCCGGACGTGCGCAGCACCACCTCGCTCCGCTGGGCGCTGATCGCGGCGGCCGCGCTCCTCGCGTCGAGCGCGCTGCAGCTGCAAGCGGCGACGCAGCGCTGGGTGACGGCGAGCGGAACGCGGGCGCCGACGGACCGGTCGATCGAGGACCATCTTTTCGACTACTCGATGCCCGCCGAGCCGTGGGAGGCGGTCGGGACGGCCGCGCCGGTCTTCGGAGTCGGCACGCTGCTCCTCGCTGCCGGCGTCCTCGCGCTGATGCGGGCGCTGTCGCCCCGGGTCCTCGCTCCGGCGGCGGTCGCGGTGGCCGCGGTCTTCGCGCTCAACGGGGTGCACGCCGTCGTGTCGGGGCTGCTCGGGACGCCGACTCCGCTCGGGGCGACATGGCTCCAGCTCGTGCTCAGCATCGTCCCGGTCGTCGGGCTCGTGGCCCTGGCCGTCGCGGTGCTCCGTCGCGCCCCGTCGCTGGCGGCCGCGTACGTCCTCCTGCTGGGGAGCAGCCTGCCGGGGCAGCTCATCGCGATCTTCTCGATCGCCCCGATGCTCATGGGCTACGCGTCGCACGACACCACGCCGTGGAGCGAGGCCGTCATCGCGGCCACGACGGGAGCGGCGGGGCTGGCGGCACTGGTCACGGCGGCGGTGTCGGCACTCCGGAGCGGCAGGGCCTGAGCCGGTCGCTCAGCGATCGACGGCTGCGGGCGCCGGGACCGGCCACTGGACATGGTGTCCCTCGAGCGCGGAGGCGAAACACGCCATTGCTAGCCTCCGCTCACTTCGCCGATACCACGAGAGGAGCTCGATGAGCGCGACGGAAGCAGTGGGGGGCGCGATTCTGGCGCCGGGCGAGTGCCGTGTGGTCGAGACCCGGTCGCACCGTCTCCGGCCGGGGCTCGCAGTGCGGCATCGCACGGTGCGCGTCGGAGATCCCAGCGACGAGACGCCCGAGATGCGCGACCGGCTCCGCGCGCTCGGTGATCGACTCGACCGTGCCCTCGGGGCGGATCCGGACCTGCGGGCGCCGGTCTTCTCCTCGGGGGAATTCTCCACGAACGAAGCCGCGGTCTGGCTCTACCTCGACTCGGGGGAGTCGGTTCCGGGGCTGCCACCGGACGGCGGGACGATGCGCGAATGGGGCCGCACTCATCTTCCGGGCGCCTCCGCGCTCGGGCTCTACCCCCTGCAGCGGATCGACGATGCCGGTCGGGTCCTCGCAGGCGGCGTGTCCGACGAGCGGTCCCGCGTCCTCTTCACCAACATGATCGATGGAATCGCACTACGCGCTCGAGCCGCTGTCTTCGCCGAGCAGGTGCGCGCTGCTGCCGCGCAGGTCGCCGGTCCGATGCACCTCCTGAGTCTGGGGTGCGGCGCTGCGGTTCCCGTCCTCGATGCTCTCGCGACCCTCGAGAACGGGTCCGAGGCGATGACGGATCTCGTCCTCGTCGACCTCGACCCGCAAGCGCTCTCCTTCGCCGCTGAGCTGGCCGTAGACGCGGGTCTCACCGATCGAGTGACAATCGTGAACGACAACATCGTCAGAGCGTGCCGACGGCTGCCTCGGGAGCATTTCCATCTGATCGACATGCTCGGCGTGTGGGAGTACGGCAGCGATCGTGCCTGCGAGGCCCTGATCCGATCCGCCCTCGCCTGCCTCGCACCAGGCGGAAGCATCGTGGTCTCGAACATGCTGTCCGGTCGGCCGCAGCTGCACTTCAACCAGCGCGGCGTCGGCTGGCCCGCGGTCGTTCCGCGGTCGATCGACCGCATGGTCGACATCGCCCTCAGTAGCGGGGTGGCTCCGGAGGACCTCGATGTCATCGTCCCTGAGGACGGTGTGTACGCGGTCATGGTCCTCACCGTCCGTCAGCGGCAGGACGGATCGACCCTCTAGGGGGACGATGCCTACGCGGATGGCATCGACCGTCGGATGCTGCGGCAGCCGCTGACCCAGCGTCGGCCATGCCGACGACCCCGACGATCCGTCACATCCACGGCGTCGATCTGTCAGCGACCGATGTCCGCGGTGTCGCTTCGTCAGGGGCGGGTGGCTCCGGCGTCGGCCCGTCAGGAACGGTCGAGCCGACCCGTCGATCCGGCGTGAACTGCTGTCGGGACCGCGCCGGGGCGACCGTCCGTGACGGATCGGGAGGCGCCGGGCCTGCGGCGCCGTCGCCGAGAGAGTCGGGACGCGACTCTCAGCCGCCCGCGATCGATTCGGACGGCCCGGCCGTCACCTCGTCGACGATGCGGCGGAACGCGTCGATCGCCTGCTCGGTGCCGATCCGCCCTGCGTCGACGCTGTCGGCGATGCGCAGGACCTCGAGCTTGAGGCCCGCGCGCGTCGCCGTGTCGAGTGCCGCTGCGCCGATCGCTGCGGACGCCCGCACGCGCGCGACGATCGCGCCGACCTGCCATCTTCTGCTGCTGTTCACCATTCGATCCCCCTTCGCTGATCCTGAAGCTCTTCGGAGCGAGAGGTAACCCCCGATTGGGGGGCCATTCGCGATGCGTCGGATCAGAGGTGCAGGATGCTCCAGTCGATGATCACGGCCGCCGCAGTGTAAAGCGCCGCGACGGCTCCGACGGCCTTCCCGGCGCGGTCGAGATCGCTGCGCGGAGTCGGCCGGATGTCGGCGACGACGCGCAGCATCGCTCCGAGGAGCGCGATCACCGTGATCGCCAGCAGCCACACCTTGAGCGCGACGTGCGCGTCGACGTCCATCAGCGTCAGCGTCAGCACCGGGACCAGCACCAGCACGATCGACAGCAGCACGAGCAGCAGGCCCCGGTGCGAGAGCTCGGTCGGGCCGAACGAGCCGGCGCGGAGCCAGGCGCGCAGGCGGGTGCGCCGTCGCGCATCCGCGGGTGCTCGATCGAGCAGCGCGTCGGCGTCGGGCGCCGCCACGGCCTCCTCGTGCACCGCCACGGCCGCTTCGGTCGCCGTCACAGGAGGCAGGAGGAGCGCTCGGCGCGGGTGCGCGGGATCGGGCGAGGGGCGAGGTGGTGCCGCACGGCGTCCTCCAGAGATCGTCTCGGCCGTCCACGGCCGTTCTCCCGCGCTGTCGCGGGCCCCTCAGTCTCGTGAGACGGGGCCGGACCCGACAAGCTCCGCTTCCGGACACGTCCGCAAGAGGACACCCGGGCAGGGGCCCGCCGCCGCATCAGAGACGGATGATGCTCCAGTCGACGGCCACGGACAGCACGGTGAAGACGGCCGCGACGGCTCCGACGGCCTTGCCGGCCCGGTCGAGATCGCTGCGGGGCAGCGGGCGGGCGTCGGCCACGACGCGCAGCAGCGCTCCGACGAGTGCGGTGACCGTGATCGTGACCACGGTCACCTTCAGGGCCAGGTGCGCATCGGCGTGCACGAGCGTCAGGATCGCGATCGGCACCAGGATCAGGAGGATCGACAGCAGCACCAGGAGGCCGCCCCGCCGAGAGAGCTCGGTCGGTCCGATCGATCCGCCGCGCAGCCACGTGCGCAGAGGCGCACGCCGGTCGACGGTCGGAGCAGGGTGGGATGGCACGGTACCTCCGGTGGCGGGTGCCGCGCGGGAGGCGGGCCCCTCAGTCTCGGGAGCGGCGAGGGGGCGCACAAGGCCCGCTAGCGGACACGTCCGCAACAGGACGTCGGAGCCGCCGGGAGCACGCCCGGGCGCCGTTCGCGACGACTCCGCACGCGAGAGCCCGCGGCGGCCGCGCCCGCGGACTGCCTGGGAGGCCCTGGCAAGCCCTCCCTGTCTGAGGGACCCCTCAGATACGGTCGGAGGACCGGGCTGCGGAGCCCTTCCCCCGAGTGCTCCGCCGTCTCGGCCGGACGTCGCCGGACCGGCGCGGGAGATCGACTCCGCCCGCCTCGCCCCGTCTGCCCCGTCCGGGCACCGCGGAGCGACGTCCGCCCGACGCCCCCGCACGAGTGAGAGGTCACCCCGATGACTGGTTCCCCGCCCCTGCCGTCCCCCCCACGGCCGTCCCCGCGCCGCCGCCCACCAGGGCCGGTCGTGACGGCGGTGTCCACCCGCGCTCCGCTCTCGGCGAGCGAGGCCCGCTCCGTCGTCGATGAGGCCTGCCTTCGCGCCGACGTGCTGCTCGACGCCCGCATCGCGGAGCTGTGGTCGGCGATGTCCGACCCGGAGTCCGCCCGGCGGCTGCTGGTGCGCTCCCGCGCCGAGGTCGACCAGGCGCGCGCTCTGCTCGCCGCTGCCGCCGAGGAGCAGTGGTGGTCGGATCTGACCGCGAGCCGCCTCGCCGACGCCTGCGCCGCCGCCCGGATCTGGGCCGAGGGCGACCCGGCCACGGCCGAGCTCGAGCGGGTCTTCTGCTCGCGGCTGCGGAGCGTGCTCGGCATCGACCTCGCGGCGATCCCGCGCCGCGGCCGCCCGCACCGCTCCGACTCGGGATCCGCGTGACGCGTCTCCGCCTCGCTCTCGCGGGTGCCGGGATCGCGGCCCTGCTCACGTCGTGCACGGCGGCCGAGCCGGCGCCGCCCCGCTCGTCCTCGGCGCAGGGGGGCGCCGTAGGCACCGCTGTGCCGACCGATCCCGTGACCGTCGCCGCAGGACTCGACGCGCCCTGGTCGATCGTGTTCCTGCGCGGCACTCCGCTCGTCAGCGAGCGCGACAGCGGCCGGATCCTCGAGCTCGCCTCCGGCGGAGGGACGCGGTCGATCGGCACCGTCGACGGAGTGGTCGCCCGCGGCGAGAGCGGACTGCTCGGTCTCGCGGTCGACGACCGCGACCGCCTCTACGCGTACTCCACCGGCTCCGACGGCAACCGCATCCAGCGCTTCGACGTCTCGGGCGAGGCGGGCTCGCTCGCCCTGGGCGAGCCGGAGGCGATCCTCGACGGGCTTCCTGCAGCGAGCAACCACGACGGCGGGCGGATCGCGTTCGGCCCCGACGGGCTGCTCTACGCGACGGTCGGCGACGCGGGACGCACCGAGCGGGCGCAGGACCTGGACTCGCTCGGCGGCAAGATCCTCCGCATGACCGCCGACGGGGCGGTGCCCGACGACAACCCCTACCCCGACTCGCTCGTCTACAGCTCCGGGCACCGCAATCCGCAGGGGCTCGCCTGGGCCGAGGACGGCACGCTCTTCGCGACCGAGTTCGGTCAGGACACCTGGGACGAGCTCAACGTCATCCGCGCCGGCGAGGACTACGGCTGGCCGACGGTCGAGGGCGTCGCGGGCGACGACCGCTTCGTCGACCCGGTGCAGCAGTGGAACCCCGACGAGGCCAGCCCGAGCGGCCTGGCGGAGGTCGACGGCACGCTGTACCTCGCGAACCTGCGCGGGCAGGTGCTGCGCGCGGTCCCGGTCGCGGATCCGACGACGTGGAGCGACCACGCGGTGGGGGAGCACGGACGCCTGCGCGACGTGGCCGAGGCGCCCGACGGCCGCCTGTGGGTCGCGACGAGCAACACCGACGGCCGCGGCGATCCGGGGCCGGACGACGACCGCATCCTGGGCTTCACGCTCGCGGGCTGAGCGCGGCGGCGTCGGGCCGGGGTGCGGGAGCGGGGGATCTCGATACGGCCGCTGCGCGGCCTACTCGATCAGCGGAAGGGGGCGGGCGTGCTGCTTGCTTGTCCGGTCGGCGGACGAGTCTCGGCTGGTCGAGCAGCCGCGCATCGGCGTATCGAGACCGACCCGGTCCCGAGCGTCACGCCGACGGGCCTCACCCCCAGCCCCGCGAGCAGCTCGGCCTCCTCGCCGTGCGTGAGACCGGACCGGCGCGGCCGATCGACTCCCCGCGCCAGCTCGTCCTGCAGCACTCGCTCGATCGTCTCGGCGAGCGGCCGAGGAGCGAGGTCGGCGGCACCGGCCCGCTGCGCGAACGCCGCATCCGACGACGGGAGCCACAGCGGCAGCGATCGCGGCCCCGCCCAGTAGCGGACGCCGTGCTCCAGCAGTTGATCGTCGGACGCCTCCACGAGTTCGCCGTCGAACCCGGTCGCGCGCCGCACCGCGGCGAGGAACTCGGAGAAGGGCGTGCTCGGGCCGACCGCGTTCGCGACTCCGGTGCGCCCCGGATCGCCGACGCGACGATCCACTCCGCCAGATCGGTCACGTCGACGACCTGCACCCGGCGTCCGGCGCTCCTGGGCACGAGCACCCGCCCGCCCTGCGCCAGTCGCGCCGGCCAGTAGCCGAAACGGTCGCTGGGGTCCCCGGGTCCTGCGAGGAGACCCGGGCGGACGGTCAGGAGCCGCTCGGCGAGGCGGGCGCTCGAGGCCTGCTCGGCGAGCACCTTCGCGTGGCCGTAGTCGTTGGGGTCGGCGGGAGTGACGAGCCGCGCGGTCTCGTCGGCACCCGGCTCGTCGTTCCGCTCGTAGACCGACACGGAGGAGACGAGCGTCCAGTGCGCGGCGCGCTCCGCGAGCGCGTCGAGCGCGCCGGCGACGAGCGGCGGAGCAGTGGCCAGCTCGACGACCGCGTCCCAGTCACCGTCGAGCGCGTCGTACGCGCCCGGCTCGGTGCGATCGGCCCGGACGAGCCGCGCGCCGTCGGGCACCGTTCCGGAGGCGCCGCGCGCCAGGCAGACGACCTCCAGACCGCGCCGCACCGCGGCCTCCGCGATCCCGCGCCCCAGCCACCCCGTCCCGCCCAGCACCAGAATCCGTGTCACGGACCCAGCGAAGCGGCTGCGGCGGCCGCCCGGAACCCGTGTTCGCTCCGAGCGGCCGGCGATCCGTCACGAACGGCTGCGGATGCGGGATCCGGGCGGCCGTCCGCGACGGATCGGCGGCGCTACTTCCCGGTCGGGCCGTAGAACGAGCTGATCTCGTCGAGCTCCATCTCGGCGGTCGACTGGATGAGCTTCAGCAGCTCGGGGTCCAGGCCCGGCGAGAACTCCTCGAAGCGCTCCGGAGCGATGACCGAGGGCACTCCCTCCGGAGCCTGCTCCTTCGACTCGAGGGTCGTGCCGTCGTTCGAAGGCGAGGCGCCGCGGAAGATCTTCCCCGCCTCCGACGCGCCCTCCAGGTCGAACGTGTACTGCTTGCTCTGCAGCCCCAGGTCGATGAGCTTCTTGACCTCGGGGAACCTCTCGGCGTTCGTCTTCGGGATCGGCAGGGTCTTCTTCCAGTCGATGCCGAGCGTCTCGAGCGCCTTGGCGTAGCCGTTCTCGTGCGCCTGGTCGCGCACGATCAGGTAGGCGATCGTCGACCGCGCCGTCTTGTTGTCGGTCATCTCGTAGATGCGGCACTTCTGCAGGCGCCCGGTCGATTCGAGCATGAGGTTGTAGAGCAGGTCGAGCACGAGGTTGCCCGAGTTGTACACGTAGCTGCCGCTCCACGGGTTGCCGACCGCATCCACCGGCATCGCGCCCTGCGCTCCGACGAGGTAGTGGTGGATGTTGCCCGTGTCGAGGGCGATGTTCAGCGGAGTCGCTCCGCCGGCCCCCGGGGTGTCGAGCGGATCCGCGGGCTTCCCGTTGTAGCGCGGGGAGCCGTCGAGCAGGCGCGAGATGGTGGTGCCGATGAGCTCGACGTGGCTGATCTCCTCCGTGCCGATGCCCTGGATGAGGTCGCGGTACGGCTTCGCGTCGGCGCCGCGGAAGTTCATCGCCTGGAAGAGGTACTGCATCATGGTGCGCATCTCGCCGAACTGCCCGCCGAGCCCCTCCTGCAGCGCGTTCGCGGCGGCGGGATCCGGCTCGTCCTGCTCGATGTCGTTGATGAGTCGCTGCACGTGGAAGAACATCATTGCCTCCGAGAGGATCGTGGTGTCCCCTCAGAGTCCGTCGTGCTCCTCGAGCGCCGCGCCCCCTTGCCCGCCGGGGGATGCGGAGAGACACTGCCCCGGATCCGCCGGCCCTCTTGACGGCGGCGCCCGCACCCGGGACGCTCAGCGCGGGACCGCAGGAGCGGCCCCGGTCCGAGCCCCGGAAGGCCTCCCATGCGCATGCTCACCGCCGGTCTGTTCTCGTCCGTCGACGGAGTCGTCGAGTCGCCGAACCTGTTCCAGTTCGACAGCTTCGACGCCGAGCTGGGAGCGCTGATGGGCGGGATGATCGACGAGGTCGACACCGCCGTGCTGGGCCGGGCCGGCTTCGAGGAGTGGTCGCAGTACTGGCCGGCGGCGCCCGCCGACGATCCGTTCGCCGCCTTCGTCAACCCGATCGAGAAGTTCGTGGCGTCGACGACCCTCTCCGGGGACCTCGGCTGGAACGCCACCCTCATCGAGGGGGACGCCGTGGAGTTCCTCCGCCGCCTGAAGCAGACGGAGGGCGGCCGGATCTCGGTGTTCTCGAGCATCTCGCTCACCCGGCAGCTGCTCTTCGCGGGGGTTCTCGACGAGCTGACTCTGATGGTCCACCCGGTGATCGCGGGGGCCGGACGCCGGCTGTTCGAGCCGAGCGATCCGCTGACGCGTCTGGAGCTGCGCGATTCGTCGATCACGAGCGCCGGCAACGCGGTGCTGACCTACGCACTGCGGGGCTGAGGGCGGTGGACGGGGCCGCGGCCGGCGCCGGTCGGGGCGGCGGCGGTCAGACCTCGAGCGAGGCCTCGGCTTCTGCAGCCGCCCTCTTCTGCACCGCGAACTGGGTGCGGTGCAGCTCCTCGTACCGCCCGCCCGCGGCCAGCAGCTCCTCGTGCGTGCCGCGCTCCACGATCGAGCCGTCCTCCACCACCAGGATCTGGTCCGCGCTGCGGATGGTGGAGAGGCGGTGCGCGATCACCATCGCCGTCCGTCCCTCGAGCGCCTCGCTGAGCGCCGCCTGCACGGCGGCCTCCGACGTCGAGTCGAGCGCCGCCGTCGCCTCGTCGAGGATGACGACGCGCGGCTGGGCGAGCAGGAGCCGCGCGATGGTCAGGCGCTGGCGCTCGCCGCCGGAGAGACGGTAGCCGCGCTCTCCCACCACGGTGTCCAGCTGGTCCGGCAGGGAGCGCAGGAGCGGCTCGAGCCGCGCGCGGCGGACCGCGTCCCACACCTCGTCGAGGGACGCCTCCGGCCTGGCCAGGCGCAGGTTCGAGAGGATCGTCTCGTGGAACAGGTGGCCGTCCTGCGTCACCATGCCCAGCGTGTGCCGCATCGAGTCGAACGTGACGTCGCGGACGTCCGTCCCGGCGAGTCGCACGGCGCCGCTGTCGACGTCGTACAGGCGCGAGAGCAGCTGCGCGATCGTGGACTTCCCCGCGCCGGACGTGCCGACGAGGGCGACGGTCTGCCCCGGCTCGATCCTGAAGGAGACGCCGTGCAGCACCTCCTCCCCACCGCGGGTGTCGAGCGTGGAGACCTCCTCGAGGGAGGCGAGGGACACCTTGTCCGCCGACGGGTAGGCGAAGCGGACGTCGTCGAACTCGACGGACACGGGCCCTTCCGGGACGGTGACGGCGTCGGGCTTCTCCTGGATGAGCGGTTCGAGGTCGAGCACCTCGAAGACGCGCTCGAAGCTGACGACCGCGCTCATGATCTCGACCCGAGCGTTCGCCAGGCTGGTCAGCGGTGCGTAGAGGCGCGTGAGCAGCAGCGCCAGGGTGACCACCTCACCGGTGTCCAGGCTCCCGCCGAGCGCGAGGACGCCGCCGAGCCCGTACACGAGCGCGAGGGCGAGGGCCGAGACGAGCATCAGCGCGGTGACGAAGACGAACTGCAGCATCGCCGTCCGGACCCCGATGTCGCGGACGCGGGCGGCGCGGACGCGGAACTCCTCCGCCTCCTCGTCGGGACGGCCGAACAGCTTGACGAGCGTGGCTCCGGGCGCCGAGAACCGCTCCGTCATCTGGGTGCTCATGGCGGAGTTGTGGTCGGCGGCCTCGCGGCGGAGCGCGGCGAGGCGGCCGCCCATGCGGCGCGCGGGCACCAGGAAGACGGGGAGCATGATCACGGCGAGGACCGTGACGAGCCAGGACGTGCTGAGCATGACGATCAGGGTGAGGATGAGCGCCACGAGGTTCGTGACCACGCCGGACAGCGTGCCGCTGAACGCCTGCTGCGCGCCGATCACGTCGTTGTTGAGGCGGCTCACGAGGGCGCCCGTGCGGGTGCGGGTGAAGAACGCGATCGGCATCTTCTGCACGTGGTCGAAGACGGCGGTGCGGAGGTCCAGGATCACGCCCTCGCCGATCCGCGCCGAGTACCAGCGCGTCACGAGCGACACGGCGGCATCGGCCACGGCCACGAGGGCGATGACGACGGCGAGACGGATGATCGTGGCGACCTCGCCCCGGGCGACGATGACGTCGACCACCTGGCCGGCGAGCACCGGCGTCGCGACCGCGAGGAAGGCCCCCGCGATCGAGAGGGCGATGAAGACCAGCAGCTTGGGGCGATAGGGCACCGCGAACGTCAGGATCCGGCGGACCGACTCCCGCGAGATGCCGTGCGCGCCGTCCCTCACGGTGGAGATCTTGTAGAGCGAGCTCCAGGCCACGCCTTCCATGCTCATCTGCGGTTCCTTCCGTCGGCCCCGGCCCCCAACTTAGGGGGTGCGTGCGGTGGTTTCCTGCGGTGGGGTCGGGTCCCCGCGGTGCAGGCGGGGCGAGCCCTCCTCCAGAAGGTGCGGTGACGGCTCGCGCTTCCCGCAACTTGTGGCGCAGTGCGAAGTGCGGAGTGCGGAGTGCGGAGTGCGGAGTGCGGAGTGCGGAGGGCGGCGAGGCGCTGCGGCCTCCCGCATGCGCAGCGGCGAGCGCTGTCAGTCTCCGCACCGGGACGGACCGGATGATGGGGCGATGTTCATCCCGACCCGAGCCGCCGGTCTCGAGGCGCTCGACGAGTTCGTCGCCCGCGCCGGTTCCGCCTATGCGCGCGAGCGCAATCACGACCTCGGGCCGTCCCGGCAGAACGTCTCCGGGCTCTCCCCGTACCTCCGCCACCGGCTCGTGACCGAGAAGGAGGTCGTCGCGGCGGTCCTCGGGCGTCACCGGCTGACCGCGGCGGAGAAGTTCGTGCAGGAGGTGTTCTGGCGCACCTACTGGAAGGGCTGGCTCGAGCAGAACCCGGAGGTGTGGCGCCGCTACCGCCGCGAGGTGGACGACCTCGCCGCGGGGGACCCTCCGTCGGGGTACCGCGACGCGATCGGCGGGCGGAGCGGGATCGACGCGATGGACGCCTGGGTGCGCGAGCTCGTCGACACCGGCTACCTGCACAACCACACGCGCATGTGGTTCGCGAGCATCTGGATCTTCACTCTCGAGCTGCCCTGGCAGCTCGGCGCCGACTTCTTCTACCGGCACCTGCTCGACGGCGACGCCGCGTCCAACACCCTGTCCTGGCGGTGGGTCGCCGGTCTGCAGACCCCGGGGAAGACGTACCTGGCCACCGCGTCGAACATCGCCCGGTACACCGAGGGGCGCTTCTCCCCGGAGGGCCTCGCCGCCTCGGCCCCCGCGCTCGCCGAGGAGCCCTTCCCGCCCCGCGAGCAGATCGACCCGGACGACGTGGTCGGGACCGTCGGCGCCCGTCCCGGCCTCCTGCTGCACGAGGAGGACCTCGAGGCGGAGAGCCTCCTCGCCGAGCAGCCCGGTCTGGCGGAGCGGCTCGTGGCGGTCGCCGCCGCCGCCGACGCGGGTGGGCGATCGCCTCTCGCGGTGTCGGACGCCGTGGACGCCTTCACCGCGGCGGCGCTCGCCGACGCCGCGGAGCGCGCGCACGACGGGAGCGGTCGGCAGGCGCGCGTGCTGGCGGACGCGTCGCCCGCCGGGGTCCTCGACTGGGCGGGCTCGGAGCGGCTCGACACCGTGGTGGTGCCGTACGCGCCGATCGGTCCCGTCCGCGAGCGACTGGACGCGCTCCGCTCCGCCCTCGCGGAGGAGGGAGTCGCGCTCGTCACCGTGCGCCGTCGCTGGGACGGCACGGCGTGGCCGTCGGCGTCGCGCGGGTTCTTCGCCTTCCGCAAGAGGATCCCGGTGCTCGTGCGCGGCCTGGACGAGCCCTCGGACGCGGTCCGTCTGTTCTGAGGTCGTCTGTTCCGAGTCCGTCTCTCCCGAGTCCGCCTGCTCCGAACCCGTCCGGCCTGCGCCTCCGATGGCTCTCGCCCCTGATCCGTCGCGCACGGCCGATCGACCCGGCGCGAACGGCTCTCGGAACCGGGACGAGGCGACCGGGAGGGACGGATCGGCGTACACGGATCGGCGCCCGCGGGTGGTCGGCCGCGTCACTCCGCGCCCACCTCAGCGCTACTCGCCCGTCCTCAGCCCCGCACGCGCTCCCACAGCTCCGACCCGAGCATCGCGTCGGTCGCGTCGTCGATCAGCACCCCGCCCTGCTCCGGCGTGACGCGCTGCGCGATCACGAGCGCGGCCGTGCCCTGCACCGACGCCGCGAAGAGGAGCTGGAACCGCTCGCGAGCCCCGGGATCGCCCGACGGATCGTCGGTGAGGGCGTCGTCGAGCACCTGGAAGAGCCGGAGCGAGGCGTCGCGCACCGGACCCGTGGTGGCGCCGAGGCGGAACATGAGCTCCATCAGCGCGGCGTGCTCGACCGCGAAGGCGACGTGGGCGCGGCCGACGCGGCGGAACCGCTCCGGGAACGCGCCGGGCGATTCGACGGCCGCGTGCACCGCCTCCGTCAGCCGCTCGAAGCCGAGCACCGCGAGGGCGTCGAGCAGCGCCTGCCGGTCGACGAAGTGGCTCCGCGGGGCGCCGTGGCTGACGCCGGCCCGACGGGCGAGCTCGCGGAGCGACAGCGCATCGACGCCGTCGGTGCGCAGCAGGGCCTCGGCCTGCTCGAGCAGCTCCGCGCGGAGGTTGCCGTGGTGGAAGGGCGGGGTCACCCGACGATCGTACTGCTAGGCATTGACTAGATTCTAGACAGTGCCTAGTCTCGCCACTATGACCTCCTCGCTCCCCGACCAGTCCGGCCGCACGTTCCTCGTCACCGGCGCCACCAGCGGCATCGGCCTCGCCACCGCCCGCGCCCTGACAGCGGCCGGTGCGCGCGTCGTCCTCGCGGTCCGCGACACGGCGAAGGGGGAGCGGGTCGCCGAGGCGATCTCGGGCGACACGCTCGTGCGCCGCCTCGACCTCGCCGACCTCGCGTCGATCCGCCGCTTCGCCGCCGAGTGGAGCGGGCCGATCGACGTGCTGATCAACAACGCCGGCGTCTCGACCGCTCAGCGCGAGACGACCGCGGACGGCTTCGAGCGGCAGTTCGGCACCAACCACCTCGGCCCCTTCGCGCTGACGAACCTGCTCCTGCCGCACCTCCGGGGCCGGGTCGTCTCGCTCGCCTCGCAGGCCGAGCGGATGGGACGGATCGACCTCGACGACCTGAACGCGGAGCGCACCCATTACCGCGAGTCGCGCGTGTACGCCGCCTCGAAGCTGGCCGACCTGCTCTTCACGGCCGAGCTGCAGCGGAGGCTCGCGGCGGCCGGATCGCCGGTCCTCGCGGTCGCCGCGCATCCCGGCTTCGTCGCCACGGGGATGACAGGAGGCGCGACCGGGATCGCCGGCCGGCTCACCGCGCTGCTCGCGCAGAGCCCGGAGGAGGGCGCGCTGCCGGTGCTGCTCGCGGCGACCGGGGACGTGCCTCCGGGCGCCTTCACCGGTCCGGAGCGGTTCCTGCACATGCGCGGAGGGGCGGAGCTGATCGGCCGCTCGAGGCGCTCGCGCGACGAGACGCTCGCCGCTCGCCTCTGGGACGCGTCGGAGCGGCTGACCGGAGTCGGGTTCCCGCTCTGAGCGGGCCGGGGTCCGCTGGACGCGGTCTCGCGTGCTCCAGGTCCTAGCCCTCGGCGCGGCCGGAGTCCTCGACGAGCCGCACCTTCACGGTGACCGCGAGCGGACCCGTCACGCCCGGCTCCTCCGCGAGGATCCCGCGCAGCAGCTCGCCGACCGACCGCAGCGTCTCGGGGACGGGCAGTGCGGCCGACGCGGCGATGTGCGCGCTGACGGTGGTGAACCCCTCCGACCGGTCGATGTCGACGAGCACGTCGGGCTGCCGGAGCGCCAGCCTCACGGCGAGGGCGTCGGCGGCCGCCTCGAGGATCGGCTGCGCCGGATACACCCCGACGACGCCCTCCGCCTCGCGGATCGCCGCCGTCAGGCGCTGCGACAGTGCGGTGTCGTCGGTCACGGTCGGTCCTCCCTGCGGGGGTAGACGTCGTCGACGGTCACGTCGATCGTCGTCACGACGAGCTCGGTGTGGCGCTCGAGGGCGTAGCGGATGCGGTCGCGGAGCCGATCGGCCGCCTCGTCGACCGAGAGGCCGAACTCGAGGGCGCAGGTCACGTCGACCCGGATCGGCGCGCCGGGCGTCGCGACGTCGCCGTCGAGGGTGCACCGCCCCATGATGACGCCGCCCATCGTGTCGCCGGCCCGGCGGATCATGCCGCGCACCGCCGCCTCGGTGAGCGCCAGGCGCAGCCCGGGGTCGGGGTGGCGGATGGGCACGTCGCGGCCGGAGCGCACCTCGGAGCGGATCGCGTCGAGCAGTCCCGCGATCCAGACGTCGTCGCGGTCGGGCTCGCGGTCGGCCCGGCTGCGCAGGGCGCTGGCCGACAGCTCGGTCAGCCGGGTGAGGTTCGCCAGAGCGAGGCGGCAGGCGGCGGAGTTCTCGATCGAGGGATCCAGGGGCGTGCGTCCGCGGTCGAGGTACTCGCCGAGCTCGTCCAGCGTGTGGCCGTCGAGGTCGTCGTCGGGCACGGCGTCGTCGAGGTTCATCGCCATGCCTCCAGTTCGTGGAGCAGGAATCGTCGAGCCCGGGAGAGGAGGCCGCGGACCGTCGAGACGGGGAGGTCGAGAGCGTCGGCGATCTCCTGGTAGCTGTAGCCGGCGGTCTCGCGGAGTAGCCAACAGCGTCGCTGATCGGCGGGCAATCGGTCCAGTGCCTCCCAGACGGCGTCCAGCTGGAGGCGGGCCTCGACGATGCGCTCGGGGGAGTGCTCGGCGGGAGCGGGCGGGTCCCAGTCGTCGATGTCGTCGTGGCGGCGGCGGACCCGGATCCGGTCGATCGCCTTGTGGGTCACGATGCGCATCAGCCAGTTGCGGATGTGCGCGGGGCTGTCGAGATCGGCCAGACGGCGCCACCCGGTGAGGAACGCCTCCTGCACCACGTCGTCGGATTCGATGTCCGAGCCCAGGAGCTTGGCGGCGTAGACGCGCATCAGTGCGCCGTGCCGGCGGGCGAGCTGCTCGAACGCCGCGACGTCGCCGTCGACGGCCCGGGCGGCGAGGACGGCGTCGGAGGCGTGCAGGAGGGGGTCGTCGTCGATGATCGCCTCCTGCCGTCGTGAGCGCGGTGGCGTCGCCCCGGCACGCCCGGGGTCGTTCCGCCACCCTCCCGGAATGCCTACCAGGCGCGGCGGCCCTCGCCGATCAGGATGGCCGCCCGGCGCATCCCCGGCTCCGCCTCTCGCTGTGGAGGGACTTCTCAGGGGCCGGAAACGTGACGAAACGACCCCCGAACACGTCTCAAGAGCAGCCGACGCGCACGCGGACCCCGACCGGGGCCGGGCCGTCGGGCGAACGACACAGCGAGGTCCCTCCATGCGGCATCACACCCTCTTCGGCCGGCCCGGGCGGCCGTCATGAGCGGGTCGACGTTCACGACGGGCAGTCCGTTCGGCTCCTCCTCCGATGCGACGGGAGGCGCCGAGCGGCGCTTCGAGGTGACGGGCGTCGATCCCGATGCGGCTTCGGCCGTCTACGCCGACGCCTACGGCGGTGGCCGGTTCCGCGTCGCTCCGAGGGCGGGCGGGTTCTCCTTCCGCTACGCGTTCCGGGGCAGCGAGCGCGTCACGCTGCGCACCTCCGACTGCGCGGGGGCGCTGACGGGCGAGGTGCCGCACCTGCGCGAGTACGTCGTCGGCTGGTTCCGCGCGGGCGGCGGAGTGCTCGACCTGCGCCCCTTCACGCGGACCGGGGCGGCATCGGCGCCGTTCCTGTTCCCCGCCGAGCGCCACTTCGCCCTCGACTTCCTGCCGCACCGGCAGAACCTGATCCACTTCGCCCCGGGCTTCCTCGAGGACGTGGCGACGGAGTCGCACGCCGGCCCGCGCCAGCCCGTCTCCTTCGACCACGAGGCCGACCCCGATCCCGGTGTGCTGCTGCGCTGGCGCACCGCGGTGTCCGAGGCGACCTCGGCGCTCGCCGCCGCGGCGACCGCTCCGCTCGTGCGCTTCACCGCCGAGCTGAATCTCGCCCGGGCGCTGCTGGCGCTCTTCCCGTGGCGCGCGTGGGACGTGCCCGAGATCCTCCGCCGCCCGTCCGCCTCGCGGACCCGGGTGGCCCTGGACTTCCTGCAGCACCACGCCCGCGACCCGATCACCCCGGCCGACGCCGCCCGCGCCGCCGGCCTGCACACCCGCACCCTGCAGCAGGCCACGCAGCGGCACCTCGGAGTCTCGCCGTCGATCTACCTGCGCGACGTGCGCCTGGACCGCGCGCACGCCGACCTCGTGGCCGGCGACCCCTGCTCGACGACCGTCGCCGCGGTGGCGCGCGAGTGGGGCTTCGGCAACCTGGGGCGCTTCGCGAGCACCTACCAGGCGCGCTTCGGTGAGAAACCGAGCTTCACGCTCCGGAGCTGAGGCCGCTTCACACGGAACAGGGCGGCCGTCGGCCGCGGGCCCCGATCCGCGGACGGCGAGGGGCCTCAAGGAGGATCGCCGTCCCTGAAACGCCGCTGCCGCCCCGTCCGCCTCGGTGGCGGGGGGCGGCAGGGGTGGCGGGGCGGCGATCAGGCCGTCTGCGTGAGCGAGGCGCCCTCGCGGAAGCGGCGCACGCCCTCCGCGCCCTCGACGACCGCGGCGGTGAGCTCCTCGACCGACGTGTCCTCGCGGCGCACGTCGAGGATCTTGCGGCCGTGGTTCATCACGATGTGCCGGTCGCAGACCTGGTAGGCGTGGTGGAGGTTGTGGGTCACGAGGATCGAGCTGACCCCCTCCGTCTTGAGCTGGCGCAGGTAGTTCAGCAGCGCCTCCGTCGCCCGCACCGCCAGGGCCGAGGTGGGCTCGTCGAGGATCAGCAGGCTGCGCTTGAAGTGCACGGCCCGGGCGATCGCGACGGCCTGCGCCTGACCGCCCGAGAGCGAGGCGACCAGCTGGCGCGAGCTCTTGATGCCCTCGATGGTGACGACCGTGTCGAGGATCTCGGTCGCGATCGCGTCCATCTCCTTCATCTTCATGAAGCCGAGGCGGTTGGTGATCTCGCGTCCCATGAAGATGTTGCGGCTGATCGACATGGTCGGCACCAGGGCCGAGTCCTGGAAGATCGTCTCGACTCCGAGCGACTCGGTGACCGAGCGGTCGACCTTGGGCTGCAGCACCCCGTCCCAGGAGTAGTCGCCGGAGGTCATCGGGACGACCCCCGACAGGATCTTCACGAGTGTGGACTTGCCGGCGCCGTTGTCGCCGAGCAGGCCCACGACCTCGCTCTTGCCGATGTCGAACGAGACGTCGTTCAGCACGGTGTTCTGCCCGTACTTCTTCGTGATGCCCTCGACGCGGAGGAGGGGGTCCTCGAGGTGGCCCGCTCGCGCGGCCTCGGTGAGGATCCCGGCGGTGGAGGTGTCGGTCATGACGCCTTCCCTTCCATGAGCTTGTTGAACACGGCGGCGACGACGATGAGGAGCCCGACGAAGAGCTGCACGTAGAAGCCGGGGGCCTTCGCGAGGATGAGCCCGTTCTGGATGAGCTGGATGAGCGCGGCGCCGACGATCATGCCGGTGATGGAGCCGCGTCCGCCGTTCAACGAGCAGCCGCCGACGACCGCGCCGGCGATGGCCAGCAGTGTGTAGTCCTGGGTGGTGCCGGGCTGCATGGCGCTCGTGCGGACCGAGATGAGGATCGCGGCGATGCCGACCATGAGGCCCAGCAGCGCGAAGGCCAGCAGCTTCACCTTGACCGGGTTGATCGAGATGGCCTTCGCCGCGGCCGCGTTGCCGCCGACCGCGAAGAGGTGGTTGCCCACCTTGTGGCGGTGCAGGAACACCCAGGCGACGACTCCGATGACGATCATCCAGATCAGCTGCGACCGGAAGAAGCCGAAGTCGCCGGCGAACAGGGTCTTCAGGCCCTCGTCCGAGGACAGCACGGCCGGGGCGGTGCCGTTGACGAAGTAGCTGGCGCCGAGCCAGAAGAAGCCGAGGCCGAGGGTGGCGATGAAGGAGGGGATCTTCGTCGCGATCACGACGGCTCCGTTGATCAGCGCGATGCTGACGGCCGCTCCGATGCCGACGAGGGCGCCGACGGGCCAGCCCGCCGACTCCGTGACCCGGATGAAGACGATGGCCGAGAATCCGATGTTGGCGCCGAGCGACAGGTCGAACTCGTCGGTGATCATCAGGATGCCGGCGCCGATCGAGAGGATCGCGTAGACGGGGATCGACTGCGAGATCACGCCCGAGAGGTTGCTCTCGGAGAGGAACGGGAACGCGGTCGGGGCGATCAGGCTCGTGATCGAGAAGGCGACGAAGACGACGGCGGTGATGATGCCGATCTCGAGAGCGCCGCGGCCGCGGGTGTAGCGGAGGTTCTCGCGGAACCGGTCGCCGCGGGTGACGGCCACGTTGTCGGACAGGCGTCGTCCGGGCTGCGGCTGGTGGATGCCCTGGGTCGCGAGCGGAGCGACGAGGACGGGTTCTGAGGTGGGAGGTCTGACGGAGGAGGACACGGGGGCTCGGCTTTCTCGGGCGCGATCGGTGCGGGGAGGGTGGGTGCCGCCGCGGGAGGGCCCCCGCGGCGGCACGGGCATCAGTAGCGGATGCCCTGGAGGTCCTTCGCCTCGAGCAGGTCGACGTTGTCCTTCGTGATCAGGCCCAGTCCGCCGGAGTTGATGTTGGCGGGGGAGAGGCCGAAGTCGAGGTTCAGCACGCCCTGCATCGCCGACTGGAAGCCCTGCACGTAGCCCTGCTGGTCGGCGGTCGCGAGGATGCGGCCCGACTTGATGCCGTCGACGACCTGGGTCGACGTGTCGAAGCCGATGATCGGGATCTCGACGCCCGCGGCGTCCTCGGCCGCGACAGCGTTGCGGTGCGGGGTGCCGCCCAGCGGGACCACGGCCTTCGCGTCGGGGTGGGCGGTGAGCCAGGAGGTCATCGCGTCGAGCGCGTCGGCGTCGGTGCCGGTGGTGCGGAGGTACTCGCCCTGCACGTCGATGCCGGCGGCGTCGATGGCGTCCTGGACGCCTCCGCCGCGCTGGATCGCGTAGTTCTGGTCGGGCTCCTCGGCGGCGAAGAGCACCTGGTCGCCGTCCTCGAGGCCGACCTGCTCGATCAGGGCCTCGCCCACGATCGTGCCGACCTCGCGGAAGTCCTGGCCCACGAATCCGGTGACGCAGTCGCCCGCGGACTCGGGCGCCGGCACGTTGTACGCGATGACCGTGATGCCCGCATCGTGTGCGTCGCAGGCGACCTGCACCCACTTCTCGCCCTCGTTGAACGGCATGAGGATCAGCGACGGGTCGGTCGCGATGGCGGTGTTGACGAGGTCGACCATCTTGTCGGGGTCGCCGTCGGCGGTCTGCGAGGTGAGGTCGAGGCCGCCGAGCTCGGCGGCGTCGGTCGCGCCCTTCTCGATCTGCGCCCAGAAGACGTCGCTGGCCGGGTTGTAGTAGGTGAAGAAGTAGGCGTTGCGGTTCTCGGCGCGGCTGCCGAGTCCGTCGGCGAGACCGCCCGCGGTGTCCGTCGAGGCCGCTCCGCCGCCGGTGCAGGCGGTGAGGAGGAGGGCGGCGGAGGCGGTGAGCGCGAGTGCGCCGGTGATCCGCGTCGTGTTCGAGAGCTTCACTTCGTCGTGTCCCTTCGGGTTCGCCGCGCGGATCGCTCCGCTCGGTGGTGGCGTCATCGCCGGGGCTCAAGCTAGTTCTCGCACCGCCTTGCGTCAATAGAATGTTCGGACATTCTGCTCCAAAGAGGATGAAGCGACTCGACCGGTGCGCTCGAGAGGACAGGTCGGGGGCGGCCGGTCCCTCGGAGGAGGCGCTCCGGCTGTCGGGAGCGAGCGGCCTCGGCCGGCGGGGCGCGCCCCGGACGTCAACCGCGGGGCAGGTCGCTCGAGGCCGCGGAGAGGGCGCGCGACTGCACGAGGCGCACGCGGGAGGCGACCCACCAGGTCCGCGAGAACGCGACGGCCTCCCCGGTCGCCGCGAGGCTGCTCCGCGCGGCCACGACGATCAGCGGAGTCGCCGACGGCACCTGCAGCACGCCCGCCTGCTCGCGCGACGCGGTATCGAGATCGAGCACCCCGTGCTCGACGAGCCGAGCGTCGCCCCCGACGGCGCTCGCCGCGGGCCGGTACGGGATCCACGCCTCCGTGAGCCCGATCGGCACGCCGTCGACGAGGTGGAGTCCGCTCGCCGAGTCGAGCAGCCCGCCGGTCGGGGTGGCGCCGAGGAGCGCGGCGAGGCTCGGCGGGAGGACGGGCGGCGGAGCGGGCACCTCCTCGGTGCGCGCCTCGCGGCCGGCGCCGAGCGCCTGCTCTCGCCAGGAGAGGGAGAGGTCGAGCCGCACCCGGGCGTCCGTCTGCGCGCCGACGTAGGTGCCGGAGCCGGGCCGCGTGACGACCCGGCCCTGCGCGGTCAGCTCGGCGATCGCCCGGCGCACCGTGACACGGCTCGCCCCGTACTGCTGGGCGAGCGCCGATTCGGCGGGCAGCCTCGCTCCGGGAGGCAGCTCGCCGGAGTCGAGGCGTCGCCGCAGATCGCGCAGCACCTGCCCCCACGCGGTCAGCGCGGAGCCGCGCTCGACCGGGTTCGCGGGCACGGCGCCTACGCGGAGGCGGGGACCGGGCGCGGCACCGCGAGCTCGCCGGTCAGGTACTGCGCCGCGCCGAAGCCGAAGGACCAGTCCTGCGGTCCGTTCTCGACGTAGCCGATGAAGACGCTGCTGCCGTCGACGCCGACCTCGGCGAGGCGCTCGGCGATGCGGGAGTAGAGCTGCTGCTTGATCTCGTCGGAGCGGCCGCGCTGCGTGAAGACGTGCACGACGACCACGTCGTCGGCCTCGCGCTCGAAGCCGAGCCCGGCGTCCTCGGCGATGATCTCGCCCTGCTCGTGCTGCGTGACGATCTGGAACCGGTCGCGCGGCGGGATGCCGTAGGTCTCGACGATGGCGGTGTGGATCGCGTCGGCGACGGCGCGGACGCCCTCGCGGCTGCGGCCACGGGTGAGGTCGATGCGGACGAGAGGCACGGAGAGCTCCTTTAGTAGCGGTAAGAATGTCCTTACATAGTACTTGTAGGAGCGTTCGACGAAAAGCGGACGCGTTAATTTTCCGCCGAAGGCGACTCTGAGGGTGTTTCCCTCCCTGGACGCCGGAGCCCCGTGGAGATCGGTCGACGTGAGGTCAGTGAGAGTCCGAGACGGGGAGAGGCGGATGTCGACGGCCGCGAGACCACGGCTGATCCGGCGTCATGCGAATTCGCGGTCGGGGCCGAAGGGAGCGGCGAGCGGCGTGAGCCACACCGAAGTGAGTGTCTACGCCTCCGATCGGACGCCTTGCGAGCTCGCGTCCGGTAACGGGCGGCAACCCAAAAAACTGCTTGTACACCCTCTTGCGGCCACCTAAATGAACGGAGTGCCGCAGAAGAGCAAAGTCATTGGGCGTTGGAGTCCCCTCGCGCTCATGAGGTCCTAAGTGTCGCAGATCAGGTCGGCATCTCTTCCGGACGCTCGCCTCGGTCGTCGCGTAAAGACTTTGCCGGCAGCGTACTAGCTTCCCGTTTCGGAGTCACAGCGAAGGCGCGCGTGACGCGCAACTCATAGTATTCAGTCCAAGACCCCTTGAACCTAATCGTCTCGAGAACGGTCGAAACTACCGTCTCGCTCGATATTCCGCGTCGCACCGTTTGCCCTGCAAGAGCCGCCTGGGCCAAGAAGAGACAGTAAGCGGACGCCCATTTCCCTTTGACGACGCCTTCGATCTCTCCACTCTTCCACATGCTGGTTATCAGACGTTCGACCTCCGAACGCTCGGAGTCGGAGACTTTCTGCGCCGCATTCAGTAGCTGCAGAAGTGTCTCGTGACGACTTTGGTCGAGCTCACCGAATTGAGCAAGATTGATCTGGGAGGGAGCGCGCATGCGCGTTGCAAGTTGTGGCGCACATAAGCAGGAAAGCAAACCGAGATTAATCCACTCCTTCCAACTTTCTGCGAGAGAGGCCAGCGGAGTGGAAAGTTCAACTTTTTTTGGGCGCAGTTGCTGCTTAGTGACGCCTAGTGCTGAACTCACTCCACGAACGACGTCGCCTCTTGCAAGGATCTCGGCTTCCACGTCGGCGTATTCGGTATAGATTATAGAAGGCGTGTCGACCGCGTTCCCACTTACGAGATCCAGATCTCGGTCCAACATTAAGAGTATGTAGCGGTAGCCGTCGCGATTTTCCTGAACGAGATGTCCCGTCTTGCTAAGTTCATGGTGAATTTGGAGGCCGTGAGGCTTCCCGCCTGCTGCTGTTCCATCAATAGATATTTGTTCTACAAGCCTTATGCTTGTACGTTTCTTCGAATTTGCAGGCAAGCGCCGGAACAGTCGTTCATAAAACGGCCTATCGTGGCTTCGCCCTTCTACCAACACCCACGTCTGCGTCCGGCTCATCCTGACGCGACGGGCGAAAACGCGCAAGTCTTGTGTCTGTTTCGTCATAGTTCGAAGATGTACCGATCCGGAACATCGACCTGGACTTCTGGGGAATGAGTCGCCAGTAGTAGCTGGCAGCTCGGATTAATACGACGCATGGACTCGACAAGTTGCTGCTGCCAATCCACGTGCAGTGACAATTCAGGTTCGTCAATCATCACGGTATTGTCGTCAGACGCTAGGGTCTCGAGAAGAATTTGCAGTAGCTGCTTCTCCCCTGACGAGAGAGCCTTTAGTGGAACAGGCCGCTTCGAGATCTGAACTTGCAGGACGGGCTCGGGCGACCGCTTCGTTGCTTCAAAGCTGATGTGCTTATTTCCGATGTACATTTCGTCGATAACGCTTTGAAACTCGCGTTGCGGTGCCAGAACACGCGCAGAGGCGGCTTGTACTCGTTCAATCTCCGACACGACCTCCTGATGTTCAAAAGAATTGGTGTACCGCCGCACAAATTCGTCGCGCCCGACTGCCAACACAATCTCCTGTTGGCGCAGGAACCCTTTGACAATCTCATACGCTTCTGAAGCGGGCCACTCTTTTTTCTGCGCCTCTAGATTACGGCCGCTACGGGCTCCGCCGAACAAAATGGCCAGGACGGCGGCTAGACCCTTCTGTTGGATGTCACGAATCCGTCGATTGCTGCGAGAGTTGTAGTCCGACCACCTTCGTCGCACTTGGCGAACGAAGACCTCGTCGGCGCTCGAGCTATCTCGGGAGCCGGTCGACGTTGACCAGCTGACTCCCTTTGATGCGCTACTTCGAGGCTCATCCGCGACACGAGAGATGGGCAGGTATGAGTGGACGATCTTGCGGCCCGCAAAAACTTCCTGAACTGATTTGTCAATAATCGCGTTTGAGTGCAGTTCGCTGGTGACAACCCAATGGCCCGACAGTCGTTCTGAGTTGTCGGTCACCCAGGGCTCATCATCATCGCCCGTCGCAAGGTAGTATTCGCGCGTTGCTTCCGATTCAGGCTTTACATCGCGCCTCACAAACTCACGACGAATCGACACACCAAATGAATCGTCGTAAATGTCCACAATCGCACGATCGAACGGCAAGTCCGAGAGGGATTCCGTTTCATTATTGAGAGCGGCGTGCAACACCTTCAACAGGGTGGTTTTACCACTTCCATTAAGTCCCAAAAAACATTGACATGTCTATCTAATCGTCTCGTAATCCGCGAGCTCCGGCCAGCGAGGCCGCTGATAGAAAACGAAACGATATGGGCCACTTAGTCCTCCATGACTTCGCTGAGGCGTCGTCGTACGATATCAAAAGTTGAAACTCACGGCACTTTTCACTTCCCGGCAACGTTTCGATGCACCGATCGAAGGAGGCGTGTCGCTGAGACGTTAGCTTTCGGCGCATCGTACCGGGCGATGCCCGTAGGGCCGGCACGGCGGGTTCAGGCGGTGTGCAGCAGCATCGCGAAAGCTAACCACCTGCGACGGTTTTGGTCAGTTTTCGAGGCAGACTGGTAGTTGCGCAAGGGAGTCGTGGTGACGCGGACCGGCTCCGCGCGCGTCTCGTGTTTCCAAGGGCGGGTTTGCTCGTCGAGGGGCGGTTGGCGCTGTCGTGACGACGGAAAGTCGGTTGGTGACGGAGCAGTCGTCCGTCTGTGGTTCCCCGCAGCCAAGACGTCACCTCCCTGCAACCTTGTACCCGCCCGAGCTCAGCCCCGTGCCCCCGCGACGAGCTCAGTGATCCGCGCGAGCTGGGCGCGCGACGTCGCCTCGGCCGTCTCGTCCTCGGCGAAGACGTTGGAGACCAGGATCGACTCCTCGCGGTCGAGGAACCCGTTCGTCGCGAGGGCGGCGAAGAGCTGCTCCCAGTCGACGTCGCCGTCGCCGATGGCCAGGTGCTGGTGCACGCGGGCGGCGTTGCCGGGCGGGTTCGAGATGTAGCGGAGGCCGTGGGAGCGGTGGTGGTCGAAGGTGTCGGCCGCGAAGACCGCGCCCAGCCTGTCTCCGGCCGCCGCGACGATGCCCTCGGCGTCGCCGCCGAGCCCGCCCAGGTGGAAGCTGTGCGCGCCGACGTAGACGAACCCGATGGCGGGGGAGTTGACGCCCCGCAGCACGCGCAGGGCCTCGCGGCCCTCCTCGACGAAGTCGTCGGGGTGCGGATCGACGTTCATCCGCACTCCCTCGCGCTCGAGGATCGGCACGAGCTCCTCCATCGAGCGGTAGAAGGAGTTCTCTGACTCCTCCTGCGCCTCGGGGCGGCCGCTGAACTCGGTGTTGATCACCGGCACACCAAGCTCGACCGCGATCTCGATCACGCGCTTGGCGTGGCTCACCGCGTACTGGCGCAGCGACTCGTCGGGGGAGGACCAGCGCAGCACCGGCTGCAGCGCGCAGATGCCGATGCCGGCGTCCGACACCGCCTTCTTCAGCGCGCCCACCAGCGCGTCGTCGGCGCGGGCGCGGCGGTGGAACGGGATGAAGTCGGGGTGCGGCGTCAGCTGCATCCACTCGTAGCCGAGGTCGGCGACGAGCCGCGGGAACTCCAGCAGCTCGTGCGTGCTGTGGAAGGGCGTGGGGTCGAGGGCGATCTTCACCATGGTCCGATCCTCACGCGTAGAACGCGGGCTGGGCGACGTACTCGACGGACTCGAGGGTGCCGTTCGTGATCGCGCGCACTCCCGCCTCGGCGGCGACGGTGGCGAGGTAGCCCTCCCACGCGGAGGGGCCGCCGATGCGACCGGCGCGCGCGGCGTCGACCCAGGCCTGGAACTCGGCGTCGTAGGCGGCGCTGAAGCGCTCCTTGAACGAGGGGTTCTCGGCCTGCGAGATGCGGCCGTCGAAGCGCTGCACGAGGCCGCGGGTGGCTCCGATGCTCGCGATGCCCTGCTCGAACACGGCCTCGGTGCTCACCTGGTAGCCGAAGCGCACGTTCACGTTCATCTCGACGTCGGCGAGGACGCCCGACTCGGTGTACAGCAGGGCGAGGATCGGATCGTTGAAGCCCGACGCGTTGAGCGAGTTGCGCTTGAGGTTCTTCACCTCGATGCCGACGATCTTCTCCCCGGTGAGGAAGTTGACGATGTCGATCTCGTGCACGACGGAGTCGCTGATGAGCATCGAGTTCGTGTACGTGTCGGGCACGGCGCCGTTGCGGTGGCGGTGGTGCGTGCCCAGCAGCGCGCCGAGCTCGCCGCCGCGGATCAGCTCCTGCAGCTGGATGTACTCGTCGTCGAAGCGGCGCATGAAGCCGACCTGGATGTAGGGGCGGTCGAGCTTCTGCTCGGCCTCGAGGATCCGCAGGGCGTCCTCGGAGTCCTCGGTGAGCGGCTTCTCGCAGAGGATCGCGAGCCGCGCCTCGAGCGCGGGCAGCAGCACGGGCACGTGGTACGGGCCGGGGGTGGCGATGACGACGGCGTCGATGAGGTCGCGGTCGATCGCCTCCTCGATGGTGGCGACGGCGACCGAGCCGGGGGCGAGGGCGGCCGCGGCCTGCGCCCGCTCCTCGAACGGCTCGATGATCGCGGTGACGGCGGCGTTCGAGATCTTCTGCGTGATGCGGCGGACGTGGTCCGAGCCCATCATGCCGGCGCCGACGACGGCGACGCGGAGGTCGCCGGAGGGGGTGGTGGTGTGCGTCATGGGTCTGGTTCTCCTTCGAAACGGGGGTGCCGGCGTCAGCGGACGCGGGCCATCGCGGTGCAGCCGAAGATGTGGCGGAACGTGCGCTCGGCGATCGGGCCGGGCACGTCGATGTCGACGCCGTACATGTCCTGCTCGACGATCGCGAAGATCTGCGGGTCGATCGTCGCGACCGCCTCGATGATCGGGGCGAACGCCGGGACGCCGTGCGGCGGCTCCGTCATGACGCCCTGGGCGACGGCGGTGGCGAACGGGGTGTCGTTCTTGAGCGCGGCGGCGAGGATGTCGGGCTCGACCTGCTTGAGGTGGAGGTAGCCGATCCGCTCGGGGTGCGCCTCGATGAGCTTCACGTTGTCGCCGAGGTAGTAGGCGAAGTGGCCGGTGTCGAGGCAGAGGTTCGTGTACGCGGCGTCGGTCTCGGCGAGGAAGCGCTCGACCTCGCGGTACGTGCCCACGTGGCTGTCGGCGTGCGAGTGGAACTGCTGCTTCATGCCGAACTCCTCGAGCAGCGCCTTGCCGAGCTGGTCGTGGCCCGCCGCGAGCTTCGCCCACTGCTCGTCGTCGAGGGTGCGCGACTCGAGCAGCTCGGTCGTCGCGTCCGAGCGCCAGAGGTCCGGGATCACGACGAGGTGCTCGGCGCCGAGCGTCGAGGCGAGGCCGGCGACGTCGAGGGCCTGGTCCCAGGCGCGCTTCCACTGGTCCTCGCCCTTGTGGAAGCCGGTGAAGACGGTGCCGGCCGAGAGCTTCAGGCCGCGCGAGCCCAGCTCGTCCTCGAGCTCGTGCGGATCGGTCGGCAGGTAGCCGAACGGACCGAGCTCGATCCACTCGTAGCCCGCCGCGACGACCTCATCGAGGAAGCGGCGCCACGGGATCTGGCCCGGGTCGTCGGGGAACCACACGCCCCACGAGTCGGGGGCGGTGCCGATGCGCAGGCCCTGCGCGGAGCCGGGGGTGGTCGAGTCGGTGCTCATGGAACGACGGTGTCCTTCGTGGTCGGTGCGGATCGGAGTCGGTGCTGTCGGCGTCGGTGCGGCGTCGAAGGGGGTCGGCGTCAGCCGAGCAGGGGGCGCTGGAGGCGGCGCTGCTCGACGTAGGCCTCGCGGGCCGTGATCGTCGAGTCGAGCGTGGCGACCTCCGAGACGGGGACGTCCCACCAGCCCTCGCCGTCGGGCGCGTAGAGCAGCGGGTCGCTGTGGATGTGGATGAGCGTCGTGGTGTCGGACGCCTTGGCGGCGGCGACGGCCGCGCGGAGGTCCGCGATCGCGTCCGGGCCGGGCTGGACCTCGATGGTGTCCACTCCGTAGCTGCGCGCGTTGGCGGCGAGGTCGACGGGCAGCACGTCGTTGCCCTGGAACAGCCCGCGCTCGTCCTGGTACCGGTACCAGGTGCCGAAGCGCTCGGAGCCGACGGTCTCGGAGAGGTGCCCGATCGACGCGTAGCCGTGGTTCTGGATGAGCACGACGATGATCTTGAGCCCCTCGGCCACCGCGGTCACCAGCTCGGTGTGCAGCATCAGGTAGGAGCCGTCGCCGACCATCACGATGGCGTCGCGGTCGGGAGCCGCGCGGCGCACGCCCAGGCCGCCCGCGATCTCGTAGCCCATGCACGAGAAGGCGTACTCGACGTGGTAACCGAGGCTGTCGCGCACCCGCCACAGCTTGTGCAGGTCGCCGGGGAGCGAGCCGGCGGCCTGGATCACGACGTCGCGCGGATCGGACGCCGACTGCACGGCGTGGATGATCTCGGTCTGGCCCGGCAGTTCGAGGCCCGAGGGGGCGAAGGCGCGGTCGACCGCGGCGTCCCAGGCGCCCTTCTCCTCCGCGGCGGTGCGCGCCCAGTCCTCGCTCACGCGCCAGCCCTCGAGTGCGCCGAGCAGCGCCTCGAGAGCCTCGCGCGCATCGGCGATGACGGGCAGCTGCGAGCCGTGCTTGTAGGCGTCGAACGACGCCACGTTGACGTTGACGAACGTGACGTCGGGGTTCTGGAAGGCGGTGCGGCTCGCGGTGGTGAAGTCGGAGTAGCGGGTGCCGACTCCGATGACCACATCGGCCTGCGCGGCGAGGCGGTTCGCGGCGGTCGTGCCGGTCGCTCCGATGCCGCCGAGGTACTGCGGGTGGTCCCAGTTCAGCGAGCCGCCGCCGGCCTGCGAGGTGCCGACCGGGATGCCGGTGGCCTCGACGAGCGCGCGGAGGGCGTCCTCGGCGCCGGAGTAGATCACTCCGCCGCCCGCGACGACGATCGGGTTCTTCGCCGAGCGGATCGCCTCGACGGCGCGCGCCAGCGGGCCCTTCTCGGGGAGCGGACGGCGCACGTGCCACTCGCGGGGCGCGAGGAACTCCTCCGGCACCTCGATCGTCTCGGCCTGGACGTCCTCGGGGAGGGCGATGGTCACGGCGCCGGTCTCGGCGGGGTCGGTCAGCACGCGCATCGCCGCGAGGGCGATCGAGAAGAGCTTCTCGGGGCGGTCGACGCGGTCGAAGAAGCGCGAGAGCGGACGGAACGCGTCGGTGACCTGCACGCTCGTGTCGTGCGGCAGCTCGATCTGCTGCAGCACCGGATCCGCGACGCGGGTCGCGAAGGTGTCGCTGGGCAGCAGCAGCGCGGGCAGGCGGTTCGTGGTGGCGAGAGCGGCTCCGGTGAGCATGTTCGCGGCGCCGGGGCCGACGGACGCGGCGCTGGCGAAGGTGGAGCGGCGGCGGCGCATGCGCGCCCAGCCGACCGACTGGTGCACCATGGCCTGCTCGTTGCGGGCCTGGTGGTACGGCATCACGCCGGGCTGCTCGGCCTCGAACTGCTTCAGCGCCTGGCCGATGCCGGCGACGTTGCCGTGCCCGAAGATGCCGAACGTGCCGGCGATGGTGCGCTCGCGGTGGTCTCCGTCGACCGTCCACTGGTTCGCGAGGAACTCGATCAGCGCCTGGCTGACCGTCATCCGCCTCGTGGTGCTCATGTGCAGGGTGTCCTTCTTCGTCGAGGGTGGGGGAGTCAGCGGTCGTCGGAGTGGCGCTCGTAGGGGAGGCGCGGATCGACGTCCTGGCCCTCCCAGGTGGCGCGGATCCAGCCGTGGGCCGGGTCGTCCGAGATGTGCCAGACGCGGTCGGGGTCGGGCCCCGCCATCACGTTCAAGTAGTAGAGGTCGTAGCCGGGAGCCGCGACGCAGGGGCCGTGCCAGCCGTACGGGAGCAGGGCGATGTCGCCCGTGCGCACCTCGGCCAGCACGTCGATCTCGCCGGCGGGGGAGGAGTAGGTGCGCAGGAATCCGAACGGGTCGGCCTGCTCCGGGGCGTCGAGCCCCTTCGAGACGGCGGTCTCGAAGTAGTAGATCTCCTCGAGCCGCGACTCCCGGCCCGGGACGAGCTCGTCGTGCTTGTGCGGCGGGTAGCTCGACCAGTTCTCGGCCGGAGTGATGACCTCGCAGACGATGAAACGGCCGGCCTCGAGGGACTGCGGCGTGCCGAAGTTGTGCACCTGCCGGCTCGACCGGCCGGCGCCGCGCAGCTCGACCGGCACCTCCGCGCGGGTGATGTGGCGGCTCGGGTGCACCTCGGTGGTGGGCGCCTCGGCCACGGCGACGCGCCCTGCCCCTCGAGCGTCGCGGAGGCGAGGCTCGAGAGGTAGAGGACGTCGCTCGGACCGTCGAAGACCGAGGCCCGACCCTCCAGCAGGGTGGTCTCCGACGGGCCCGAGCTCTGGTGCCGGACCGTGAACGATCCGGACAGGGGGACGACGAGGCGCTCCACGCCGTCGGCGGGCAGCTCGAGCTCGACGCCCGCGGTGAGGTCGGCGACGCGCAGGCCGGTGTGCTGCCAGCCGGGGCGGGAGTCGTCGACGACGGACTCCCACCCGTCGCGCGCGAGGGCGCCCTTCCGGAACACCCAGTCGTTCTGCGTGGTCATGTGCGGGCCTTCCGTGGAGGGGTGGTGGGTGGGAGTCGAGGGCTGGGGTCTCGATACGCCGCCTGCGGCGGCTACTCGACCAGCAGCTTGCTTGCTGGCCGATGCGGCGGGCTGCCTCTCGCTGATCGAGCAGCCCGCGGAGCGGGCGTCTCGAGATCCACCCTCCTGGTGACGGGGGTCTCGATACGCCGCCTGCGGCGGCTACTCGACCAGCAGGGGGTGCGCGAGCGCAACCGGCGATCCGCGTGTCAGCGGATCGTCGTGCGCGGACGCAGGACGCTCTGCGGAACCCTGCCCCCTGCCCCGCCGACCGCGGCTGATCGACGAGCGCAGCGAGGAGGGAGGCTCAGGAACTCAGTTCTGCGGGAAGCCCAGGTTGATGCCGCCGTGCGAGGGGTCCAGCCAGCGCGACGTGATCGCCTTCTGCTGGGTGAAGAAGCGCACCCCCTCCGCGCCGTGGGCCTTGGTGTCGCCGAACAGGGACGACTTCCAGCCGCCGAACGAGAACGTCGCGACGGGGACCGGGATCGGGACGTTGATGCCGATCATGCCCACCTGGACCTCGTTCTGGAAGCGGCGGGCCGCTCCTCCGTCGTTCGTGAAGATCGCCGTTCCGTTGCCGAACGCGCCCCCGTTGATGAGCTCCACGCCCTCTTCGTAGGTGCCCACGCGGACGATCGAGAGCACCGGTCCGAAGATCTCCTCGGTGTACGCGCGCGATGTGGTCGGGACCTTGTCGAGCAGCGTCGGTCCGAGCCAGAACCCGTTCGGGTCGCCGTCGACCTCGATGCCGCGGCCGTCGATGACGACCTCCGCCCCGTCCTCCTCGGCGATCGCGATGTACGAGGCGACCTTGTCGCGGTGCACCTCGGTGACCAGCGGGCCCATGTCGCAGCCGCGGCGCCCGTCGCCGATGCGCAGCTTGGCGGCGCGGTCCTGGATCTTCGAGATGAGCTCGTCGGCGACGGGCTCGACGGCGACGACGACCGAGATCGCCATGCACCGCTCGCCCGCCGAGCCGAACCCGGCGTTGATGGCGGAGTCGGCGACCAGGTCGAGATCGGCGTCGGGAAGCACCAGCATGTGGTTCTTCGCCCCGCCCAGCGCCTGCACGCGCTTGCCGTGCTTGGTCCCGGTCTCGTAGACGTACTGGGCGATCGGAGTGGATCCGACGAACGAGATCGAGCGGACGTCGGGGTGCGTGAGCAGCCCGTCGACGGCCTGCTTGTCGCCGTTGAGCACCGTGAAGACGCCGTCGGGGAGCCCGGCCTCCTTCCACAGCTGCGCCATCCAGATCGCGGCGGTCGGGTCCTTCTCGGACGGCTTGAGGATCACCGTGTTGCCGGCGGCGATGGCGATGGGGAAGAACCACATCGGCACCATGGCGGGGAAGTTGAACGGCGAGATGATGCCGACCACGCCGAGGGGCTGCTTGGTCGAGTAGACGTCGACTCCCGTGGAGACCTGCTCGGAGTACTCGCCCTTGAGGTGGTGAGCCAGGCCGGTCGCGAACTCCACGACCTCCTGGCCGCGGGTGATCTCGCCGAGCGCGTCCGAGACGACCTTGCCGTGCTCGGACGTGATGATGTCGGCGAGCTCGCCCTTCTTGGCCTCGAGCAGCTCGCGGAAGCGGAAGAGGATCTGCTGGCGCTTGGCGAGCGACAGGTCGCGCCAGGCGGGGAAGGCGGCCTTCGCCGAGGCGATGGCGGCCTCGATCTCGGCGTCGTCGGCCAGCGCGACCTCCTTGGTCGCGACTCCGAGCGCCGGGTCGAAGACGGGAGCGGTGCGGCCCGACGTCGAGGGGGACTCGCGGCCGTCGATCCAGTGCGGCACGACGGGGAGCTGGTGGAGGGGAGTGGTCCCCGTGGTCTCGGACATGGTTCCTGCTTCTCTTCTCGAAAGTGGGGAGGGGTCAGCCGTGCACGAGGGCGGCGGCGGTGTCGACTGCGGCCGCGACGTCGCCGTCGGCCGGGTAGAGGAGGGTGCGGCCGACGACGAGGCCGCGGACCCCGGGCAGCGCGAGCGCCGCATCCCACGACGCGTACGTCTCGTCGGGGCTGCCCGTCGGGTCGCCGCCCAGGAGGAGGGTGGGCAGCGTCGTCGACGCCATCACCCGCTCCATCTCGGGGACGACCGGGAGCTTCAGCCACGAGTAGGCGGACGTGTTGCCCAGGCCGGCGGCGACGGCGATCGAGGTGATCACGGCCTCCGGGGAGAGGTCGTTCTGCACCGCTCCGTTCGCCCAGCGGCTGAGGAACGGCTCGAGCATGATCGGCACCTGCGCGGCAGCGGCGGCGTCGACCGCGCGGGCGGTGGCCTCGATGGTCGCGACCGTGGCGAAGTCGGCGAGGTTGATGCGGATGAGCAGCTTCGCGAAGTCGATGCCCGACGCGACGATGCTCGGCACGTCGTAGCCGGTGAAGCGGTCGTCCATCTCGAAGCGGGCGCCCTTGAGGCCGCCGCGGTTCATCGATCCGACGACCACCTTGCCCTCGAGGGCGCCCAGCAGCGCGAGGTCCTCGATGATGTCGGGCGTGCCGAGCACGCCGTCGACTCCGGGCCGCTCGAGGGCGGTCACGAGGCGGGCGAGCAGCTCGTAGCGGTCGGCCATGGCGGTCGGGTCGTCGCGGACTCCCAGCGCACCGCGCGCCGGGTGGTCGGCCGCGACGATGAAGAGCTTGCCGTCCTCGGCGAGCAGCGGCCGCCGGGCGCGGTCGCGGACCCGCGGCAGCACGGTCTCGGGGGCGGTGGTCCTGATCTCGCGCAGCGACGCGAAGTCGAGAGCGGAGAGGGTGTCAGGCAGGGACATTCGAGATGCTCCTCACGATGTCGGCGACCTCGTCGGTGGTGGGCATGGCGGTGGAGCACTCGCGGCGGCTCGCGACGATCGCTCCGGCGACGTTGGCGAAGCGGAGCACCTCCTCGAGCGACCAGTCCTGGAGGAGGCCGTGGCAGAGGGCGCCGCCGAAGCTGTCGCCGGCGCCGAGCCCGTTCACCACGTCGACCGGGTAGGGGGCGACCTCGACGGTCTCGTCGCGGGTCTTGGCGAGCACGCCGCGCGGGCCCTGCTTGACGATCGCGAGGTCGAGCCCGCGGTCGAGCAGCGCGTCGGCGGCGCGGTGCGGGTCGGTCTCGCCGACCGCGATCTCGCACTCCTCGCGGTTGCCGACCGCCACGCTCACGCGCTCGAGTGCGCGGGACACCTCGCGGCGCGCGATCTCGGGCGACTTCCAGAACATGGGGCGGTAGTCGAGGTCGAGGATCGTGAGCGGGCGGCGGCCGCGCGCCTCCCAGGCCGTGTGGTGCGCGGTGCGGCTCGGATCCTCCGAGAGGCCGGTGACGGTGGACCAGTAGATGCGGGCCCGGGCGATCGAGTCGAGGTCGAGCTCGTTCACGTTGATCACGAGGTCCGGCGCCTTGGGAGCGCGGTAGAAGTAGAGCGGGAAGTCGTCCGGCGGGAAGATCTCGCAGAACGTGACGGGGGTGTTCAGTCCCGACACGGTGCGGACGAAGCGGGCGGAGGCGCCGAGTCGCTCGAGCTCGCGCGAGACGAAGCGTCCGAACGGGTCGTCGCCGGTGCGGGTGATGATGCCGGCCTTCAGGCCGTGCTTCGCGGCCGCCACCGTGACGTTCGCCGCGCTGCCGCCGAGGTACTTGCCGAAGGTCTCGACGTCCTCGAGGCCCACGCCGTCCTGGAGCGGGTAGATGTCGACGCCGGAGCGGCCGATCGTGATCAGGTCGAAGGGCGCGTTCGCCTCGCTGTGCTCGGTCATACTTCGCTGTACAACTTCCTGCCCGGGGTCCTCCCGGGCGTCTCGTCGTCGTCGCGGTGATCGCGATCCTGGTGGAGCAGTCAGCCTTTGTGCTGACATATGCACGACGTTACAGCAGAACGCCTCCGCTGTCACGCACCGTCGGCACCCTGCTCGACGAGCGCCACCGTGCGGCCCAGGCGGTCGCTCTCGCGGGCCGCGTCGAGCACCTCCAGCGTCGCGACGGCCTCGAGAGCGGGCACGGGCTCGGGCCCGCGACCCTCGACCGCCGCGGCGAACCTCCGGTAGAACTCGGCGTAGTCGCCCTTCTCGGAGCGGACGCGCTCGGTCCCCGCGGCGGTCGAGAGGACGCCCCAGCGGTCCTCGCTCTCGTACCCCCATCCGTCCGGATCGTCGGCGGGTCGGCGTCCGGCGAAGACCGCCTGCGCCTGCACATCGGTGCCGTCGGAGCGGTAGCCGCCGAGCGATCCGTAGGCGACGAACTCGCGCTGGCTGAGGTGGTGCAGCTTGCTCGAGGAGATGCTCGAGGTCGCACCGCCGACGTGGTCGATCGTCACCAGGAAGCCGGCGTCGGTCCGCGCGCCGGGCTCGCCCACGTGGTCCAGCCGCGCGGTCACCGTGACGGCCGGGCCGAGCAGGTGGAGCATCTGATCGACGACGTGGCTGCCGACGTCGCGGAGCATCCCGCCGAACGGCCCGCGGTCGAGTCCGTCGGCGTCGTCGAGGTCGAAGCGGGAGCTCACGCGCCACACCTCGCCCAGGCGCCCGGAGGCGAGGACCGCCTCGAGGGTGCGCACGTCGGCGTCGAAGCGCCGGTTGTGGAACACGTTCAGCACCACTCCGGCCCCGGCGGCGGCCTCAGCGAGGGCGCGCCCGTCGGCCGCGGTCGGTGCGAACGGCTTGTCGGCCACCACGTGCACGCCCGCCGCGATCGCCTCGAGCACGAGCTCGCGCCGCGTCTCGGGCGGAGTGGTGATGGTGACGGCGTCGACGCCCGATGCCAGCAGCTCGGCCTGGCTCGAGAAGAGGGGGACCCCGGGGAGCTCCTGCTCGGCCTGAGCGCGACGCCGGGGCGATCGGGCGACGACGCCGACCAGATCGACCCCCTCGGCGACGCGGAGGAAGGGGGCGTGGAAGAAGCGGCCGCCCGTGCCGTAGCCGACGAGTCCGATGCGCATGGTTCCCTCTTCCCCGCGGGAGCGACCTGGCCGCTCGATGTCAGCCAAAGCATAATGTCTGGACATTAAGTGCTGCCGATGCCTACACTGGCGGCACTCGCCCGAGGCGACTCCCCGCGATCGGCTGTGCAACTCCCGGCCCCGACGCCGCCGTCCCCGCCTGCGGTCCGACTTCTCAGCAAAGGACGAACAATGTCGTTGTCATCAGCACCTCCCGCTCGGCGCCAGGGCGCGTCCCGCGGCTACCTCACGCGGCTGACCATCATCTCGACCCTCGGCGGTCTCCTCTTCGGCTACGACACCGGGGTCATCTCCGGCGCCCTGCTCTACATGAAGGACGCGCTCGAGATGAGCTCGGTCGAGGAGGCGCTGGTCGTCTCCTCGCTGCTGTTCCCCGGAGCGGCGGGAGGCGCCCTGATCGGCGGCCGCCTCGCCGACAAGCTCGGCCGCCGCGGAACTCTCCTGGTCTGCAGCGTGCTCTTCCTGATCGGCGCGATCAGCTGCGCGCTGGCTCCGAACGTGCCGCTGATGATCCTCGCCCGCGTCATCCTGGGCCTCGGAGTCGGCGCCGCCGCCGTCACCGTGCCGCTGTACCTGGCCGAGATGGCCCCGGCGAACCGCCGCGGCCGCATGGTCACCATCAACGAGCTGATGATCGTGACCGGTCAGATGGCCGCGTTCGCCATCAACGCTCTGCTCGACGCCCTCATCCAGGACTCGGGAGTGTGGCGCGTGATGCTCGCGGTGGCGTCGATCCCCGCGATCGCTCTGCTGATCGGCATGCTCGTGCTGCCGGAGTCGCCGCGCTGGTTCGCGATCCAGGGTCGCCTGGCCGATTCCAAGCGGATCCTCGACCTCAGTCGCGAGCCCGAGGAGTCCGCCCGGGAGTACGACGAGATCGCCGAGTCCTCCCGCCTCGCGGGCAAGGAGAAGGGCCGCGCGCTGCGCGACCTGCGCGAGAACCGCTGGATGCGGCGACTGCTCTACGTCGGCTGCGGTCTGGCGACCGTGCAGCAGGCCACGGGCATCAACACGGTCAACTACTACGCGCCGACGATCCTCGAGAGCAGCGGGCTGGGGGTGAGCGCCGCGCTGGTGGCGACCATCGGAGTGGGCGTGACGTCGGTGGTCACGACGATCCTCGGCATCGTGCTGCTGGGCTACATCGGCCGCCGGAAGATGCTCATCATCGGGTTCTCGGGCGTGGTCGGAGCGCAGGCGCTGCTGGCGATCATCTTCACGCTGCCCCAGTCCGATGCGGTCAGCTACCTCATCCTCGCCGCGATGATGCTCTTCGTCGCCTTCGTGCAGTGCTTCATCGGCACGTGCGTGTGGCTGCTGCTCTCCGAGATCTTCCCGCTCGCGATCCGCGGCTTCGCGATGGGCATCGCGGTGTTCGTGCTCTGGACCGTCAACGCCGTCATCTCGTTCGCGTTCCCGATCGTGAACGCCGCGCTGGGCTCGACGGGCACCTTTGCGCTCTTCGTGGCGATCAACCTCGTGTCGCTGTTCTTCGTCTTCAAGGTCGTGCCTGAGACCAAGGGGCGCTCGCTCGAGGACATCGAGACCGACTTCCGCACGCAGGCGATCCCGGTCGTGGAGCCCGCGCGCCGCTGACGCCGGACATGACGAAGGGGCCTCCGATCGGGGGCCCCCTTCGTCGTGCTCCGCGCCGGCTGCCGGTGCTCGCGCCGGCTACCGGTCGACGAGCGTGACCTCGAACGAGTACAGGTCGGGGCGGTAGCAGTGCTGGCCGAACTCGACGGCGCGGCCCGAGGTGTCGAAAGCGGTGCGCGACATGGTCAGCACCGCGGCGCCCTTGCGCAGGTCGAGCAGCTGGGCCTCGGAGGAGGTGGCCCCGCGCGCTCCGATCCGCTGCTTCGCGACGCGCATCGTCACTCCGCGGGCGCGCAGCAGCTGGTAGAGGCCGTGGTTCTCGAGCGCCGAGAGGTCCAGGTCGGTGAAGTCGGCGGGCAGCACGTTGTCGAGGATCGCGATCGGCACGCCGTCGGCGGTGCGCAGGCGCTTGAGGTGCACGACCGGGCTGCCGGGAGCGACTCCGAGCGCCTCCGCGGCGGTCTCGTCGGCGACTCCGATCGAGGAGGTCAGCACCTCGGTGGCGGGCTTCTGGCCCGTGCGCTCGAGGTCCTCGTAGAGGCTGGTGAGCTCGACGTTGCGCGTCACCTTGCCGTGCACGACCTGCGTGCCGATGCCGCGGCGCCGGACCAGCAGGCCCTTGTCGACGAGGTCCTGGATCGCGCGGCGGATCGTGGGGCGCGAGAGGCCCAGGCGCGCCCCCAGCGCCACCTCGTTCTCGAGGCGGGCTCCGGCGGGCAGCGTCTCGTCGAGGATCGCGCTCTCGAGGAGGTTCGCGATCTGGTGGTAGAGCGGCACGGGGCTGGACCGGTCGAGCCCCAGGAACAGCTCGACGGGCAGGGTCTGCTCGGCCTGGGCCATGTGATCTCCTCGAAGACGTAGGGATGTCCTGTCAATAGTAGGGCTTACATAGCTGCACCCATGTCACCCGCGGCGGGATTTCTGGCGCAATTTGTTCTGACAATCTGACGTCAGGAGTTATGCTGGCGCTATTCCGCCCGCAGGCGCTCCGCGCCGCACCTTCATCGGAGAAGACATTGAGCGAGACCGCGACCACCACCCTCCCGCTGCGCACCGCCGCGGAGGGCAGCCCCACCAGCCTCTGGAACGACTCCGCCGATCCGATCGAGCTCGCCCGCTCGCTGAGCTTCGGCGCCGTCGGCGCGACCTGCAACCCGGTGATCGCCTTCACCACGATCCAGCGCAACCTCGACGTCTGGGGACCGCGCCTCGCCGAGCTGGCGCTCGAGCACCCGACCGCGGGCGAGAGCGAGCTGGGCTGGCTCGCGATCGAGGAGCTCTCGGTGCAGGCCGCGTCCCTCCTGCTGCCCGCGTTCCGCGAGAGCGGCGGGCGCAACGGCCGCCTCTCGGTGCAGACGGATCCGCGGCTGCACCGCGACGTCGACGCGCTCGTCGAGCAGGCGGTGCGGTTCTCGGACCTCGCCGAGAACATCATTGTGAAGATCCCCGCGACCGCGAACGGCATCCGCGCCATCGAGGAGGCGACCTACCGCGGCGTCAGCATCAACGCGACCGTCTCGTTCACCGTGGCGCAGGCCGTCGCCGTCGCGGAGGCCATCGAGCGCGGCCTCGACCGCCGCGCCGCCGACGGCGAGCCCGAGCGCGAGTTCGGCTCGGTCGTCACGATCATGGGCGGCCGCCTCGACGACTGGATGAAGGCGAGCGTCGCCGCGAACCGGATCCTCGTCGACCCGGGCGTGCTCGAGTGGGCCGGCGTCGCCGCGCTGAAGGAGGCGTACCGCATCTTCCAGGAGCGCGGCTACCGCTCCCGTGTGCTCTCGGCCGCCTTCCGCAACCACCTGCAGTGGTCGGAGCTGATCGGCGGCGACCTCGTGGTCTCCCCGCCCTTCGAGTGGCAGGTGCTCATCAACGAGAACGAGCTGCCCGTCGACCTGCACCGCATCGACGTCCCGGTCGCGCCCGAGATCCTCGACACGCTCCTCGAGCGCGTGCCCGAGTTCCACCGCGCCTACTTCGAGGACGGCATGACGATCGAGGAGTTCGACGACTTCGGCGCCGTGCGACGCACGCTGCGCCAGTTCCTCGACGCCGACGCGAAGCTCGACGCGCTCGTGCGCGACGTCCTCCTGCCCGCGATCTGATCCGGCCCGCGCCGTGACCCGCGACACCGACGAGCAGGACATCACGTTCCGCTCCCGCCGCTGGGTGCGGCCGGAGGACCTCAACGCCAACGGCAGCCTCTTCGGCGGCAGCCTGCTGCGCTGGATCGACGAGGAGGCGGCGATCTACGCGATCCTCCAGCTCGGCAACCCCCGCGCCGTGACGAAGTTCATCTCCGAGATCGACTTCGTCTCCTCCGCCGTCCAGGGCGATCTGATCGAGATGGGCCTGCGCGCGACCGGCTTCGGACGCACCTCCCTCACCATGCGGGCCGAGGTGCGCAACATGGTCACCCGCCGCAGCATCCTCGCGATCGACCGGATCGTCTTCGTCAGCCTCGACGAGAGCGGCGCGCCCCAGCCGCACGGCTACAGCACCATCACCTACGACCGCGATCGGCTGCCCCGGCACGCCGCGGAGGGAGCCGCATGACCGGCTGGCGCATCCGCGACCACCACGCCGAGGACGTCGACGGGATCCTGCGCCTGTGGGAGCTCGTGACGGCAGCCGACGCCGAGCCCGTCTACAACCTGGCCGAGGTGCTCGCCTCGTGCGCGAAGGACCACGCGGTCGTCGCCGTCGAGGGCGACCACGTCGTCGGCGCCGCGGTCGGCCGGGCGGCGCACGCGCAGGGCTGGGTCGTGTTCCTCGCGACGGCTCCGGAGGCGCGCGGGCGCGGCATCGGCTCGTCGCTCCTCGCCGCCCTCGAGGCGCGCATGGCGCCGACCGGGGTGTCCAAGCTGTCGGCCTTGATGCCGGCGGCCGAGACACGCACCGGGGCGTTCCTCCGGCAGGGCTTCGAGCAGAAGCAGAACCTGCACTACTTCGAGCGGCGGATCCCGGTGCAGCGCGAGGAGCTGACCCTCCTGGCCGAGCTCGGCGGGCGCGTCCTGCCGCGGGGCCTCTGGGACCAGGTGGGCGGTATGACCGCCGAGAAGGACCTGCTCGAGCGTCGGCTCGTGATGCCCCTGGCGCAGCCCGAGCTCGCCGAGCGCTTCGGAGTGGCGCCGCCGCGCGCGGTGGTGCTGTTCGGCCCGCCCGGCACCGGCAAGACGACCTTCGCGAAAGCGATCGCGTCGCGGCTGGAGTGGTCGTTCGTCGAGGTGTTCCCCTCGCGCCTCGCCGCCGACCCGAAGGGCCTCGCCGGAGCGCTGCGCGAGACGTTCCTGACGGTGTCGGAGCTCGAGCGCGCGGTCGTCTTCATCGACGAGGTCGAGGAGATCGCGTCGCACCGTCAGGGCGAGCCGCCCTCGCCGACGCAGGGCGTGACGAACGAGCTGCTGAAGATCATCCCGGCGTTCCGCGAGCAGAGCGACCGGCTGCTGATCTGCGCCACCAACTTCATCCGCTCCCTCGACTCCGCGTTCCTCCGCCACGGCCGATTCGACTACGTGATCCCGATCGGGCTGCCGGATGCGGAGGCGCGCGACGCGATCTGGCGCCGCTACATCCCGTCCGGGTCGGCCGGCGTCGACGTGGGGGTGCTGGTCGCCTCGACCGAGGGGTTCTCGCCCGCCGACATCGAGTACGCGGCGCGGAAGGCCTCGCAGTCGGCGCTCGAGCACGCGGTCTACGCGGGGGCGGACGCGGCGCGGGGCCCGTCGCTCGAGGACTACGTCACCGCGATCGCCGCGACCCGCGCGACGGTGTCGGCCGAGGTGAATGCCGAGTTCCTGGAGGACATCGACGTGCTCGGGCGGCTCTGAGCTCTGCGGTCCGGTCTGCGGCGGAGGTCGCTGCGGAGCGAGTGAGCGGCGCCGATCCGTCGCGAACGGCTGCTTCCGCCGTGATCGGGCAGCCGTTCTCGCCGGATCAGCCGCGCGGATCGATCGGTCGCGAACGGTCGCGTGTGCGCGCTTCCGGAGGCCGTTCGCGCCGGATGAGCGATTCGCACCGCGGCCGGTCCGCCGATCGCGACATATCGATCGCGAAGAGCGATCGCCGCCCGCACGGGAACGATCCGCCGCGATCCGCTCCTCCCCGGGCGGGGGAGGCGAGCGGAACGCGACGGATCGCGGAGGGGTGGTCCGTCAGGCCCGGGGCGGACCAGCGGGCGTCGTGGCCGCCCCCGGCCTCGGCGGCGACCTCGCGCGCCACCGGCGAGTCCGGCATCTCGCGCTGCAGCTCGTGCGCCAGCGACTCGAGCTCGGCGCCGCCGGCCATCAGGCCGGTGAGCTCCGCCAGCGAGATCTCGCTCTTCTCGAAGGTGCCGAGGCTCGTGCCGCGGTTCAGGAGGAGGAAGCGGTCGCCGACCGGGTACGCGTGGTGCGGGTTGTGGGTGATGAAGACCACTCCGAGGCCCTCGTCGCGCGAGCGGGCGATGTACTTCAGCACCACGCCGGACTGCTTGACGCCCAGCGCGGCGGTGGGCTCGTCGAGGATCAGCACGCGCGCGCCGAAGTGGACGGCGCGGGCGATCGCGACGCACTGGCGCTCGCCGCCCGAGAGGGTGCCGATGGGCTGGTCGACGTCGCGGAGGTCGATGCCCATGCGGGCCAGCTCGTCGACGGTGATCTGCTTCATCGACCTGACGTCCAGGCGGCGGAACGGTCCGACGCCGGTCGTCAGCTCGGAGCCGAGGAAGAAGTTCCGCCAGACGGGCATGAGCGGCACGACCGCGAGGTCTTGGTAGACCGTCGCGATGCCGGCCGAGAGGGCCGCGCGGGGCGAGGCGAAGGTGATCGGCTCGCCGTCGAGCAGCAGCGTGCCCTCGCTGGGCGCGTGGACGCCGGCCAGCACTTTGATGAAGGTCGACTTGCCCGCGCCGTTGTCGCCGAGCACGCAGGTGACCTGCCCCGCGTTCACGGTGGTCGAGACCCCCGCGAGCGCGGTGACGGCTCCGTAGCGCTTGCCGATGTCCCTGACCTCGACGACGGGCGTGCCGACCGGGGTGGCCGGTTGGCCGGTCGAGGGTCCTGCGGTGCCGGTGCTCATCGTCCGCCTCCTGCTCGTGTGCGGACGAACTTGTTCAGGAGGACCGCGGCGAGCAGCATCCCGCCGAGGACCGTCCGGAGCCAGTCGGTGTCCCACTGGGCGAAGGTGATGCCCTGGAAGACCATGCCGTAGATCAGCGCGCCGAGGGCGGCGCCGATCGCGGATCCGTAGCCGCCGGTCATCAGGCAGCCGCCGACGACCGCGCAGATGATGTAGATGAACTCCTGGCCGACGCCGGTGTTCGCCTGCACCGTCGAGGTGCGGAAGAGCGAGATCATGCCGACCAGCCACGCCGCTCCGGCCGTTCCCATGAACAGGCCGATCTTGGTCCTGAAGACCGGGACGCCGACCTGGCGTGCGGAGTCGAGGGCGCCGCCGACGGCGAAGACCCAGTTGCCGGCGCGGGTGCGCAGCAGGAGCCACGTGGCCACCGCGGTCACGACGAACCACCAGAGGACCGACACGTAGAACGTGCCGTCGCCGATCCGGAGGGAGGCGCCGAAGAGCGGCTGGATGGAGTCGTACGCGGGGACCCGGGCCATGCCCTGGATCGCGACCTGCCCGGTGATGAGCTTGGTGACGGCGAGGTCGATGCCGGCGAGGGCGAAGAAGGTGCCGAGGGTCACGATGAAGCTGGGGAGCCCGGTCTTCATCACGAGGACGCCGTTGAGCGCGCCGACGCCGAGGCAGACGACGAGCGAGACGAGGACGGCGACCCAGATGCTCAGTCCGTAGTGGGTGGTCAGGATGCCGACGATCAGCGCCGAGAACCCGGTCATCACTCCGGCCGAGAGGTCGAACTCGCCGCCGATCATGAGCACGGCCACGGCCACGGCCATGATGCCGAAGGTGGAGGCCGACTCGAGCCAGACGCCGGCTCCGGCCAGGCTCAGGAACTGCGGGGTGTAGAGGGAGAAGAACACCAGCACGGCGAGGGCCGCGACGAAGGCGCCGGTCTCGGGCCGCGCGAGGATCGTGCGGAGGGGACGCCGCTCGAGGCGGGGCCTCGTCGCGATCGTCACGATGTCTGTCGTCAACGGGGACTCCTGATTCGTGGGACGAGACGGGGGCCGGACGCACCGGCCCCGTGGGGTCTGGAGTGTTTCGCGCTCTAGCGGGTGCCGTCGGCGGCGAACTCCGCGACCTCGGCCGCGTTGTCCTCGGTGACGAAGGCCGGGCCGGAGTAGACGGGCTGTCCACCGCCGATGATCGTGCCCGTGGTCGCGAAGAGCTCGAGCGCGGTCACGCCCAGGAAGCCCTGGACGTAGGGCTGCTGGTCGACCGCGAAGAGGACGCTGCCTGCCTCGACCGCCGAGACGACGTCCTCCGAGAGGTCGAAGGTGCCGATCTTCGCGCTGCTGCCCGACTCCTCGACCGCACCGACCGCGTCGATGGCGTACTGGCCGCCGAGGGTCAGCACTCCGTCGATGGACGGGTCGGCCTGAAGCTTCGACTTGATCGTCGCCTTGACCTCGGCGTCGTTGGTGCCGTCGACCTGCAGGTTGGTCATCGTGCCGCCGAAGGTGCTCGCGGCGGCCGTGCAGCGCTCCTCGTGGCCGACGTTGCCCGCCTCGTGGATCACGCACAGCGCGTTGGTGAGGCCGGCGTCGGCGAGCCGGGTGCCCACGGCCTCGCCGGCCACGCTCTCGCTCTGTCCGATGTGGGTGAGGGCGCCGAACTCGGCGGAGCGCTCGATGCCGGAGTTGATCGTGACGACGGGGATGCCCGCCGCGACGGCCTTCTCGACGCTGTCGCGGACGCCGTCGGGGTTGGCCATCGAGACGACGATCCCGTCGACGTCCTGCGCGACGGCGTTGTCGATGAGCTGCGACTGCTTCGCGGGGTCGGGGTCGGAGTTGTAGGTGACGGTTGCGGCGTAGTCGGCTCCGGCCGCCTCGGCGCCGGACTTCACGCGGTCCCAGAAGGCGTCGCCGGGTCCGGAGTGGGTGACGACCGCGTAGGTGAGGTCGCCGCCCTCGGCGGAGGTCGCCGCGGTCTCCTGACCCGTTCCGGTGCAGCCGGTGAGGAGCACTCCGGTCGCCGCCGCCAGGCCGAGGCCGGCGAGGAATCGCTTCGTCACCGAAAAGCCGCTCGGGCTCGGATCGGATCGTGCAGGACGGTCGGGGGCGACGTCGGTGTCGGGTCGGGTGCCGGCGAGAGGAGTGCGCATGTCAATACATTCCGTTATCGGGTGGTGCGTGAGTGGTCGGAGGTGAAGACGCCAGGAGCATCGTGTCCGCGGCGCTCCTCGTCGAGGAGGTGTGGTCTCGGAGGGAGGGGCACCTGCGTGCGCGGCTGCACACGGTCCGTCCGAGACCACTATCCCGAACTGCCGGCCACCGTGGGGCTCGTCTCCGCATCCGACGCCGACTCGGGCGTCCGTTGCAGCGCCGAGGCGGCTCTCGGCTGCAGCCGGATCGCCGACGATCACGGCCGGCGGCTCCGGCGCGATCCGCAGGCTCCTGCGCGATCTGCAGCCTGCTGCGCGATCTGCAGCCTGCTGCGCGATCTGCAGGTGGTCTGCGCGGGAACCCCTCTTCCTCCGCTCATCGCCGCTGCCCACTCCCCGAATCCCCTGGGGATCGAACCGTCGCCCCCGTCCCGCCTCCCTGTGGACACCGCTGGCCGCCCAGCGAGCACTCCGCATCCCGCTGTGGAGACCACTGGCCGCGAAGCGCGCCACGCGCCCCCGAACCCTGCGCACCGCCTGATGCGGCGGGACGACCGTCCACCGCCGCCCGTCTTCATCGTGTGCCGCACAACGTCGGCACCGCGGTCTCCAGGCCGCGAACCCCGTCGACATCAGGAGAAGATCATGAGCACCGTCACCCCCGGCACCCTCGCCACCACCGGCTCGGCCAAGCACGGCACCACCACCTCGACCGGCAAGAACACCATCGCCGACGGCGTGGTCGAGAAGGTCGCCGGCATCGCCGCCCGCGAGGTCCCCGGCGTGCACGACCTGGGCGGCGGAGCGGCGCGCGCCATCGGCGCCATCCGCAACGCCATCAACGCGCAGGACCGCGGCCAGGGCATCTCGGTCGAGGTCGGCGAGAAGCAGGTCGCCGCCGATATCACCGTGGTCGCCGAGTACCCCGTCGCGCTGCAGAAGCTCGCCGACAGCATCCGCTCCGCCGTGTCCGAGGCCATCTCCTCGGTCGTCGGCATGGAGGTCACCGAGGTCAACGTGACCGTCGCCGACGTGCACATCCCCTCGGACGACAAGGACGACGACGCCGAGAGCCGCGTCCAGTGACTCCGTCCACCACCGGCCTCGTGATCGGCGCGGTCCTCGCGCTGACGGCGATCGTGTTCGGCTTCTGGGCGCTCGTCGTGGTCGCGCTGGGCATGGGCATCGGCTTCGGAGTCGGCCGCGTCGTCGAGGGCAGGCTCGATCTGCGCTCGCTCGGCGACACCCTCCGCGGGCGGCGGTCGTCGTGACCGCGGCGGTGATGGCCGACCCGGCCCGCCACGGCCGTACGACGATCTCCTCGCGCGCAGTGCGGCGGATCGTGTCGGCCGTCACCGCGGACGCCCTCGACGTCGGCCCGTCCGACGTCTCGGTCGACCTCGACGACGACGGCGGCTCGCTGCACGTCGTCGCGCAGGCCTCGATCCGCGTGTCCCCGCTCGGCGAGACCGATCGGCGCTCCTCCGGGACGCTGCTCGAACGGCTCGCCCGGGCGCAGACCCTCATCCGCAGCCGCTGCCTCGAGCTGACCGGCTCGAGCATCGGCCGCGTCGACCTCCGGATCACCGGTGTCGACCTCCGAGAACGAAGGAGGGTGTCGTGACGACTCCCGCTCAGCCGGCCACCGACGCGCTGTACCGGCGCGTCCTGCGGCGCGAGACCCACTCGTCCCGCTCCGGGTCGGCGATCGCCCTCGCGATCCTCCTGATCCTGCTGTTCGCGTGGCTGGGCACGGAGGCGGTGCTCGCGGTCCTCGGACAGCCCGCGCTGCTCGTCGCCCCGCAGGACGGTGCCGCCGTGCTGCTCGGCGCGGCCGGCGCCCCCATCGCGCTCACGGCGGCCGCGGGCGCCGTGCTCGCGGTGATCGGCCTCGTGCTGCTCGTCCTGTCCTTCGCCCCCGGTCGTCGCGGCCGCCGCAGCGCCGGGATCGACCGCACCGCCGTCGTCGTCGACGACCGGGTGATCGCGCAGAGCGTCGCCCGGGCCGCGGCCTACGCCGGCGGCATCGACCCCGACCAGGTGCAGGTGTCGGTCGGCCGTCGCCGGGTCGGAGTCGTCGTGCAGCGCACCAGCGGTGTCTCGACCGACGCGGCGAGCATCCGCGAGGCCGTCGACGCCGAGCTGAGCGGCTACGACGTGAGCCCCGCGCTCACGGGTCGCGTCCGCCTCTCCGAGAAGGGAACGGTCCGATGACCACCACCAACCGGTTCCTGAACCGCCTGCTCCTGCTGCTGGTCGGGCTCGTGCTGCTCGTCGTCGGAGGCGCGATCGCCGTCGGCGCGCTGCTCCCCGACGTCCAGCGGACCGTCTCGACCGCGGCCGAGGACGCGAGCGGACCGACGTCCGACGCGCTCTCGGGATCGCAGCCCTGGATCCTCTGGGCGACCGCCGCCGCGGCGCTCGTGCTGATCCTGCTGCTGCTCCGCTTCATCCTGCGCCAGGGCCGGGGACGCACGTCCACGCTGCTCCGGGTGTCGGCCGGCTCCGGAGGCTCGTCGCCGACCGGAGGCACGCTGACGCTCGACGCGAAGGTCGCCGAGCAGGTGCTCGAGGAGGCGCTCACGCGCGATCCCGGCATCGTCGCGGTCGACGTCACCGCGTTCGACATCCGGCACCGCCGGGTGCTGCGCGTCACCGCGCACACCCGCCGCGGAGTCTCGCCGATGCAGACGCGCCGCACCGTCGACACGGCCGTGCGCCGCTGGGACGCGGTGCTGGGTCAGGAGACCCCGGTCGTGGTCCAGATCGTCAGCGGTCTGCGCAGCCGGATGAGCTCCGCCTCCCGCGTGGAGTGATCCGGCCCGGCCCGCTCCGGCCCACCTGGTCCGGCCCGGCGCCACCCGGTCCGGCCCCACCCACTCCGGCCCTCCGCCCGCCGCGGAGGGCCGGACCCCTCTCCTCCCTGGAAGGACGCGTCATGACCGACGACACCTCCGGCTTCCGCGCCGGCCTCGCGCAGAAGGCGATCGACCCCGTGGTCCGCGCCGTCCGCGAGGAGCTCGACTCCGCCCGCCGCGAGATCGTCGAGCGCGTCTCGGGCGCCCGCAGCGGAGCAGTCCTGGCGGCGGTCGGCGCGGTCCTCGCCCTCGTGACCGCCGGGCTGCTCGCAGCACTCGCCGTCGCCCTGCTCGCCCTCGCCCTCCCGCTCTGGTCGGCCGTCGCGATCACGCTCGTCGTGTCCGCCGTCGCCGCCGGGATCCTCCTGGCGGTCGGACTGCGCAGCCTCGGCCGCGGCGTCCCGCCCGTGCCCGAGGACACCCTCGCCGACGTCCGCGACCGCGTCGCCGGCCGTCGCCACTGACTCCCCCCGAAAGGCGCTCCCATGAGCCGCACGAGCACTCCCTCCGCTCCCGAGCGCACCGCCGCCGCCCCGGTCCCCACCGCCGTCCGACTGGCCGCCGAGGTCTTCGGCACCGCTCTGCTCGTCCTCGGCGGCGTGGGCGCGGCCCTGCTCGCCTCCGCCTTCCCCGACGAGCAGAACCCGCTCGGCATCGGCTTCCTCGGCGTCGCCCTCGCGTTCGGACTCAGCGTCCTCGCCGGCGTCGCCGCCGTCGGCCACCTCTCGGGCGGCCACTTCAACCCGGCGGTCACCGTGGGCCTCGCCGTCGCCGGTCGCACCCCGTGGCGCGAGGTGCCCGGCTACGTCGTCGCGCAGCTCGTCGGCGGACTGATCGGATCGACGGTGCTCGTCGTGATCGCCGCCGACGGCCCCTCGGGCTTCCTCGCCTCCGCGCAGGAGAGCGGATTCGCGTCCAACGGATACGGCGAGCACTCTCCGGGCGGCTTCGGCCTCGGTGCGGTCCTCCTCGCCGAGACCGTGCTGACCGCCGTCTTCGTGACGGTGATCCTCTCGGCGACCGCCCGGGCGGCCTCGCTCGCCCCCGTGGTGATCGGCCTCACCCTCACCCTGATCCACCTCGTCTCGATCCCGGTCAGCAACACCTCCGTGAACCCGGCGCGCTCGCTGGCCGCCGCGGTCCACGGCGGACCCGACGCGCTGAGCCAGCTCTGGGTGTTCGTCGCCGCGCCCCTCCTGGGTGCCGCGATCGCCGGAGCGGCGCACCGCGTCGCGCAGTCCCGCACCCGATCCCTCGCCCCGCGCGCGTGACCCGCGCCCCGGCACCCGCACGCAACGCAAGGAGCACCCCATGACCGACGACCCCCGCCTCGACGACCCCCGCCTCGATCCCGCGGTCTCTCTCGACGACGCTCGACCGATCGACCTGGGCGCGATCGACACCGCGCACCCCGATCCCGAGACACCTCGGGACCTGCTCGCGACCACCGTCGCCGAGACCGCTCTCGGCACGACCGGCGTGCACCACCTCGGGGGACCCGCCGCCCGCGGCCTCGACCGCGCCGCCCGTGCCGTGCTGGGCACGAGCACGATCCCCGGAGTCACGATCTCGGAGGACGAGGGCCGCACGGTCATCGACCTCGACCTCGTCGTCGAGTACCCGCACACCGTGAACGAGGTGATGGAGGAGGCGCGCACGCAGGTGCTCCGCGCCGCCTCGCAGGTGCACGCCTCGCCGGTCGCGGTGAACATCACCGTCACCGACGTGCACGGTCCGTTCGATCCGATCGAACCCGAGCCCGTCGCCGAGGGCGACTCGCTGGTCGAGAAGGCCGGCGACCTCGCCGACGAGGCGGGCGCGCGCCTGTCGGAGGCGGGGGACCGGATCACCGGCGCCGCGGGCGCTGCAGTGGAGAAGGCCGCGGACACTCTGGACGCCGCCGGCGAGAGGGCGGCCGACGCGCTGGACGCCGCCGCCGACGAGGCGGACCGCCGTACGGAGGAGCGCGAGCGCTCCGTTGCGGACGCCGCGGACGCCGTCCCCGACGCGGAGGGGCCCCGGTCCGACCACGACGACGCGCCTCAGGTCGTCGAGGTGCAGGCCGATGGAACGACCCCCGTCGTGGTCGTCGTCGTGGAGCAGCCGACCGAGGAACGGGCCGGCAGCACCGAGCCGATCGACAGCGCCGGCAGCACCGACGAGCGCGCTCACTCCGTCGCTCCCGCCGCCGAGAAGACCGGGGAGTAGTCCCGTGGCCCGCCTGCGCACCTCCGGCGGCCGCCGCCGTCCCCGCGCCGCCTGGATCGCCCTCGCGACCGGCGTCGTCGTCTCGGCCCTCGTGGTCCTCGGCGTCCTGGTGCCCGTCCTCGGTCTCATCGCCGCCGCCGACGGATCCGTCGCGGGAGCGCTCGACGTCCCCGTCGGCACGATCGTCGCCGCGATCGCGATCAGCTTCCTGGTCGGCCTGGCCTTCCTCGGCCTCGCCCTCGTCGCCCGGAAGCCCGCTGTGGCGTGGGTCGCGGCGGTGGCCGCCGTGGTCGCGACCCTGGTCGGCTCCGTGTGGCCGCTGGTCGCGACCGCCTTCGCGAGCGTCGACCAGGCGCAGGACGTCGTCCCCTTCATCCAGGACCTGATCACCCGCATCGGCGCCTGACCGAGACGCGAACCGGGCTGTCGGAGGCGGCCAGGTCCCGTTCCGCGGCCACTCACCGGACATCCGTCCCCTCACTCGACGCGATCCGGCGTGTCAGGGTCGGCCGGGGCCCGTTCCGCGACCACTCGAGCGGGTGCCGTCCGCCCACTCGGCCCGAATCGGGCTGTCGGGGTCGGTCGAATCCCGTTCCGCGGCCACTCGCGCGGGCACGCTCCGTCCACTCGGCGCGAACCGCGCTGTCGGAATCCGTCGAAGGCCGTCTCGGGTCCACTCGCCGCCCGAGGCGAGCGCCCTCCGTGCCGGGCGCGTCAGCGCAGCGGCGACCCGACGACGTCGAAGCGGAACCCGCCGAACTCCCCCGACAGCAGTGGCCGCGCCCGCGCGATCGCGTCGCGCACCTCCGGCAGCTCGAGCGAGGCGCGGTGCGCCTCTGCGCTCGTCCACAGCTCGACGACGAACACCGTGTCGGGCTGCTCGTCGCTGGTGCCGACCTCGTAGACCAGGCAGCCGACGCGCGCCAGCGCCTCGTTCGAGGCGGTGAGGATCGCGACGAGCTCGTCGCGCCTCCCGGGCAGGGCGCCGAGCGTGCCCACGTTCGCGAAGGTCATGCCGCCACCGTAGCGACGGCCGCCGACATCCGCTCCCGGAGTAGCGTGGCCGGGATGACGACGAGCGCCGAGTACCTGCAGGCCTACGACGAGCAGCTCCGCTCCGACGCCGAGACGCCCAGCGCCGTCTCGGTCGTGCGGGAGGGACCGCTGCGGCTGGTGACGTTCGCCGGCGGACGCGGCTTCGTCACCTACCGCGATCTCGGCGGCGCCGACGAGGCCGGGATCGGCGCGCTCGTCGCCGCGGCCGTCGCGCACTTCGACGCCGATCCCGCGATCCGCGCCGTCGAGTGGAAGACGCGCGGCCACGACCGGGCACCCGGGCTGCACGAGGCCCTGCTCGCGCACGGATTCGCGCCGGACGATCCCGAGTCGATCATGATCGGACCGCTGGAGGCGCTCGCCGGCGACGCGCCCCCTCCGCTCGGAACGACGCTCCGCCGGGTCGTCGAGGAGGCGGAGGTGCGCGCGATGAGCGCCGTCATCGACGAGGCCTTCGGCGAGAGCGTCGACGTCGGCATCGCCGATGCGCTCGTGGCCCGGCTCGCGCGCGGCGACGGCATGGAGCTGTGGGTGGCCGAGGTCGACGGGCGGATGGTCGGCGGTGGCCGCCTCGAACCGGTTCCGGGCACCGACTTCGCCGGCATCTGGGGCGGAGCGCTCCTGCCGCAGTTCCGCGGCCGCGGGATCTACCGGGCGCTCACCGCCGCCCGAGCCGCCTCGGCGCTCGCGCTCGGCAAGCGCCTCGTCCACAGCGACTCCACCGAGGACTCGCGCCCGATCCTGGAGCGCTCCGGCCTGATGAAGGTCTCGACGACCACGCCCTACCATCGCCGTCGTCCGTAACCGAGGTCAGGATGCCCGGATCCGGGCCGTCGCACGGCGGAGCCGCTCCCGACCTCGGTTGCGAACCGCCCGACCCCGCACGACGAAGGCCGGAAGCCCCGATCCGGCTGCGAAACGCCCGTTCCCGCGTTCCAGCCTTGCTTCCGCAGCCGTTCCGCCGGTCAGTCCAGCTCGGTCGGCCGCGCCGGCTCCTTCAGCAGCGCCCGCGCCGCCATGCCGATCACCGCGCTGTAGGTCGGATACGCGAACCGCACGTTCGCGAGGGTCGCCACGTCGACTCCCGCCGCCATCGCCGTCGTCACCGACTGCACGACCTCGATCGCGTTCTCGCCGACCGCGTGCGCGCCGAGCAGCAGCTCGCGGCGGCGGTCCGAGATCAGCGTCAGGAACCCGCTCTCGCGGTCGTCGATCACCGCGCGGTCCACGTTCGAGAACGGCACAGAGGCCACCACGCACTGCGGGTCGCGCTCGCGGGCCTGCCCGAGCGTGAAACCGACGCCCGCGTAGTCGGGATCCGTGAATCCGCCGGCGGGCAGCAGGTGCTGCGGGGTGCGCCGGTTGGCGCCGAGCACGGCGTTCTCGGCCGCCGCCTCCGCCTCGAACTGCGCCGCCTGCACGAGCATGTCGCGCCCGTTCGCATCGCCGACCGCGAAGACGTGCGGCACGACGGTGCGGAAGTACTGATCGGCCGGGATCGCCGAGCGCACGACCTCGATGCCCGCGTTCTCGAGCCCGAGGTCCTCGACGTCGGCGGGCCAGCCCGTCGCCATGATCACGGCGTCGAACTCCTCGGCGTGCGAGCGCCCCGCGTCCTTCCAGCGCAGCGTCAGGGCGGCGTCGACGCGCTCGATGCCCTCGACCGTCTCGATGCCGGTGCTCACGTGCACGCCCTGGCGCTCGAAGGCGGCCCCCACGTACTCCGAGATGCTGGCATCGGACGTCATGAGGATCCGCGGCGCCACGTCGAGCAGGGTCACCTCCGAACCGAAGGCGTTGAAGACCGTCACCAGCTGGGCGCCCGTGTTCCCTCCGCCGATCACCGCGACCCGGCGGGGGAGCGCGGGCAGCGCCAGCACGTCCTCGGGGACGGTCGCGAGCTCGGCGCCGGGGATCGGCAGGCGGCGCGAGTGCCCGCCGACGCAGATGAGGATCGAGGAGGCCGTCAGCCGGCGACCGCTGTCGAGCACCAGCGTCGACTCGTCCTCGAACCGCGCCCGCCCCTCGTGGATCAGCTCGACGCCCGCCTCCTCGAAGCGCTGCGCCTCGCGCTTGATCGAGCGCACCTCGTCCACTCGCTCGTGCACGTGCTGCACGGTCGCCGCCCAGTCGATCCGCGGGATGCCCACGTCGACGCCGTAGTCGGAGGCGGTGCGCGCCTCGCGGATGATCCGCGCGGTCTTCGCGAGCACGCGCGTGGGCACGCAGCCCGTGTTCACGCAGGTGCCGCCCACGCGGGCGGCCTCGAGCACGACGACGCGCGCTCCGAGTTCGGCGGCCCGCAGCGCGGCGGCGGTGCCCGCGGGCCCCGCGCCGATCACGGCGACGTCGTAGTGCTGGATGCTGTCGGGCACGGCGGCCTCCCGGTCGAGTGGATGTCCCCGCATCCTGGCGCGCGCGGCCGGAGGTTCTCCGAGAGGTCGGGGAGGCTTGACACGGGGTGGTGGGCTCAGGGCTCCTGCACCCGCTGGAAACCTCCCTCGACCGACCCGTCGGAGCGCAACGACACCCGCGTGTAGACGGGCGTGCCGTCGGCCTGGTCGGTGCCGACGACGTCGAGCGATCCCGCCTCGAAGAACGCCTCGAGCCCGGTGCACCCCGCCGAGAGCGAGCCGTCGCCGCGCTGGAGGGCGAGGCAGAGCGAGACCCCGCCCGGAGCGGTCACCAGGAGGCGGTCCTCCTGCGCCGTGTCGAACTCGGGGGTGAAGACGTCGGCGTCCCGGGCGATGAGCGCCATGCCGGTCGGCAGGTCGGTGGCGACGACCCAGCCCTCGAGGAGGGTCGCGTAGCGGTCCGCGAGGCGGGCGGTCGCGGAGGGGGTCGGGGCGGGCGTCCCCGCGGCACCCGGCAGAAGTGCGGTCGCCGCGGCGCCGAGCACGAGGCCGGCCGCGAGGGCCGCGCCGACGAGCAGGAAGGGGCGCCGGCGCCGGGCGGGCGGCTCCTCCGAGGCGGGAACGGCGGAGGCGGCGGTCGCGGCGGCGGTTCGGGGAGCCGTCCGGGGCTCCGTCTCGGCCCGCTCCGCCTCCGCCCGCTCCGTCTCGCGTTCCTCCCGGAGCCGCCGCTCGGCCTCGCGCCGCCGGGTCGCGTCCTCCGCGTCGCCGCTCGGTCGCGCGAACAGCGCGCGCTCCAGATCCTTGCGCTCGTCGTCCTCGGCCTGCACCTCGTCAGTATGGCCGAGGCGCGGGAGGGCTACTCGAACATCTCCGCGAGCAGCGCCCACGCATCCCCGTCGACGATGTGCTCCGAGCGGTGGGCGGGCCACTGCACCTCGTCGCCGTCCCACGACGGCACCACGTGCAGGTGCAGGTGCGGCACGCTCTGCCCCGCGGAGGCGCCGCTCGCCTGCAGCACGGCCACTCCCGTCGCTCCGAGGGCCGCCCGCATCGCCCGGCCGACGCGCTGCGCGAGCGACATCGTCGCCGCGAGCGCGGCGGGGGAGGCGTCGAGCAGTCCCGCGCTGTGCTCGCGCGGCACGACGAGCGTGTGCCCGGGCGCGAGCTCGGAGGAGGGGACCGGGCGGAACGCGACCGCCTCCGCCTCCTGCTCCACCCAGGTCGCCTCGCCGTGCCCGGCCATCAGCTCGCAGAAGACGCACGTCACGACGTGCCCTCCGCGAACTCGCGCAGCGCCGCGATCCAGCCCTCGGTCGCGTCGAGGTGCGCGTCGTGCGAGGCACCGGGCAGGTCCACTCGGCGCACGTCCCGGCCGCGCGCGGCGAAGGCGTCCCGCCGCTCCGGTGCGAACATGCCGTTCTCGCCGTAGACGAGGAGGGTCGGCGCCGCGACGCTCTCCCACTCCGTCCAGCGCGGCGCGGCCAGCGTTTCGACGACGCGCGCCATCATCTCGGGCTCGAAGCGCGGGCGCAGTCCGTCCGGCGCCTCCTCGAGGTCGGCGATCCAGGCGTCCGCGAGCGCGCCCGTGCCCAGGAACGCCCGGGCGGCCCGGGAATCCGCGAAGGGCAGCGGCCACGAGCGGAACCAGTCGGCGACGGAGTCGTCCGGGTCGCCGCCCTCCGCTGTCTCGAGCAGCACGAGCCGGTCGACGAACTGAGGATGGGCGGCCGCGACCAGCATCGCGGTGTGCGCGCCCATCGACTGGCCCACGAGCACCGCCGGGCCCACCTCGTCGAGCAGCGCCGCGACGTCGGCGACGAAGGCCGCGCGCGACACGTCGGAGGGGTGCCGCTCGCTCCGACCGTGGCCTCGCGCGTCCAGCAGCACGACCCGGTGCTCCGGCAGGGCGCGGGCGGTCGGCTCGAACTCGGCGGCGCTCCCGGCGAGCCCGTGCAGGATCACGACGGGCGGGCCGTCGCCGCCCGAGTCGAGGAGCGAGAGCCGGGTGCCGTCGTGCGCGACGAGCGCGCGGCGTTCGAGATGCATCCGTCGAGCGTAGGAGGCGCAGGCACCTCGACTGGGTGACGGGCCGCGATGCTGGGATGATCGGATGCGGCTCCGGATGCTCCGGTGCCCGGAGCGGAGCACCCCATGGGACTGCTGATCTACCCCGGCGGCATCGAGGCCGACTTCGAGGACCGCCTGCTGGCGCACCTCGAGATCGTGATCACGGCCAAGCTGCGCCGCGACGAGTCGTTCGCGTTCTCGTGGACGCAGACGCAGGACACGGGCGGCGGGCGGATGAAGATCTGGCTGCACCCGTCGGTGCCGCTGTCGTACAAGTTCTTCGGCGGGCGCCAGCCGGCGATCAACCGCGCGTGGGTCGACGCGCTGATGGTCTCGGCGAGCTCGCAGTCGGGCCTGCAGGTCGTGGCCGAGCCCGACCAGCAGGGCTGACGCCACGCACTGCCTGCTGATAGAGCGGGTAGCGTAGCGCGCCCCCCTTGCCGATCGAGCAGCGCGCGGAGCGGGATCCCCCGCTCCGCCTCAGGCCTTCGGCTCGGGCAGCACGCGCAGCCCGGCCGGCGACAGCGCCGAGCGCAGCAGCAGGTCGATCCAGGCGCGGTTCAGCGGCTCGCCGCCCGCGGAGTCGTAGCTGAAGTAGAGCGACGAGCTCTTCGAGACCCAGATGCTGCCGTGGCGTCCTCGGTTCGGAGTCGCGACGTCCTCGCCGACGTCGGGCTCGCCGTCCCAATGGAAGGAGAAGCTCTCGTTGCGGCGCAGCTTCGAGATGATGACCGCCTCGACGTGCCGCAGCGCCCGGTCCTCGACCTCGACGGCCGGAGCGACTCCGTAGATCAACTGGCCCATCGTCTTCCCTCTCGCCGATCAGGCGATCATCCCATGCACAGGGTCCGGCGGGGTCGTACCGCGTCCTCGGCAGACTGTGCTCGCTCCCAGTCCCGCACAGTCGAATTGACGCAGGCGAGTTCCCTCGCACCGTCTTGACGGCTGCTGAGCGCCTCCGCAGACTGGGAGCGCACACAGTTCAAAGGAGAACCTGCCGAACCGATCCGGCTCGAGCACGCGCAGAGCGCGCGACTCGGGCCCCGCGAGCGCCTCGAGCGCCACCGCCTCCCCGCCCGACCGGGCCCTCTCGCCGCTCCGCTCCCGTGTGCGCACCGGAGCGACGTCAGGCCCCGCGGCGGGCGCACCACCACGAAAGGACACGCATGTCTGCACGCACCAGGAGGACCGCCGGCACCGCCGCCGTGGCCGCGGTCTCCACCCTCCTCGGCACCTTCGCCGGGATCGGGGCGACCAGCGCCTCGGCGGCGGAGGGCCCGGTCGACGCCGGGATCTTCGTCGACAAGGTCGACGGCCTCCCCGCCGACTTCATCAAGGGCGCCGACATCTCGAGCATCCTGTCGCTCGAGGAGAGCGGAGTCGTCTTCCGAGACCCGTCGGGTCAGGAGGCCGACGTCTTCGAGGTCCTCGCCGACGAGGGCGTCACCTCCGTCCGCGTCCGAGTCTGGAACGACCCGTTCGACGCCGAGGGCAACGGCTACGGCGGCGGCGACGTCGACGTCGACCGCGCGATCGAGATCGGCGAGCGCGCCACGGCCGCCGGACTGGGCCTGCTCGTCGACTTCCACTACTCCGACTTCTGGGCCGACCCGGGCCGTCAACTCGCGCCGAAGGCCTGGGCGGGCCTCGCCGCTCCCGAGCTCACCACCGCGCTGCACGACTACACGGCCGAGTCGCTCCAGCGCTTCGAGGACGCCGGAGTCGACGTCGACATGGTGCAGATCGGCAACGAGACGAACAACGGCATGGCCGGGTACACCCGTGCCGCGACCGACATGGATGCGACTCTCGCCGGGCTCTTCTCGGCCGGCAGCTCCGCGGTCCGCGAGGTGCTGCCGGAGGCGCAGGTCGCCGTGCACTTCACCAACCCCGAGACCCCGGGCCGCTACTCCGCCATCGCCGCGGGCCTGGACCGCTTCGACGTCGACTACGACGTCTTCGCGAGCTCGTACTACCCGTTCTGGCACGGCAGCCCCGAGAACCTCACCGCCTCGCTGTCGCAGATCGCCGACAGCTACGGCAAGAAGGTCATGGTCGCCGAGACCTCATGGGCGCACACCCTCGAGGACGGCGACGGCTACCCGAACGTGATCGGCGAGGGCACCGCGACCGACGAGTACCCGATCAGCGTGCAGGGCCAGGCCACGGCGCTGCGCGACGTGATCGCCGCGGTGCACGCCGTGGGCGACGCGGGCATCGGCGTCTACTACTGGGAGCCGGCCTGGCTGCCCGTCGGACCCGCGAGCGACGTCGAGCAGAACCGCGTGCTCTGGGAGCGCGACGGCTCCGGCTGGGCCACGAGCTTCGCCGCCCCGTACGACCCCGTGCACGTGGGCGACGACTTCGGCGGCTCCGGCTGGGACAACCAGGCCCTCTTCGCCGCCGACGGCATTCCGCTGGAGTCGCTGAGCACCTTCCGCTACGTCGACACCGGAGCGGTCGCGCCCCGCGCGGTCACCGGAGTGGACGCGGTCGAGCTGACCGTCGTCGACGGCGAGCCCGTCGTGCTGCCGGCCACCGTGTCGGTGAACTTCAACGACGGCTCGGTCGAGACTCCCGCGGTGACGTGGAGCGGAGCCGCCTCGTGGATCCGCGGACCCGGCGAGTACACGATCCCCGGCCGCACGGCCACGGGACTCGAGGTGTCGGCGACCGTCGTGGTCGTCGCTCCGAACCTCGTGCAGAACCCCGGCTTCGAGGACGCGGACACGTCGGCGTGGACCTTCACCGGCCCCGCCGCGCGCACGCAGACCGGTGACGCCGCCGAGGGCGACTTCGCGGTCACCTTCTGGAACGGCACCGACTACACCACCTCGGCGAGCCAGACCCTCACCGGCGTGCCGGCCGGCGCGTACACGCTGCAGGCGACGACGCAGGGCACCAACAGCCCCGCGAGCGACGTCCGCACCCTGAGCGCGACCACCTCCGCGGGCACGACCAGCGCCCCGCTGGTGCTCACCACCTGGAGCTCCTTCACGACGACGACGGTCCCCGTCGTGGTCGGCGAGGACGGCGTGGTCGAGATCGCCGCCGAGTTCGCGCTGACCGGCGGAGCGTGGGGCGTCCTCGACGACGTCCGCCTCGTCGCCGACGCCTCGGAGTCGACGGCCGACACCACCGCCCTCGCGGCGGCGCTCGCCGAGGCCGACGCCGTCGACCGCGCCGTGTGGACCGAGGAGTCGCTGGCACGCCTGGACGAGAGCCGTGCGATCGCCGCGGTCGTGCTCGCCGGATCCGCCGCGACGCAGGAGGACGTGGACGCCGCCGAGCGCGGACTCCGCGACTCCCTCGACGCCCTCGAGAACGCGCTGCGCGTGAGCCTCGGCGCGACCGTCACCTGCGCGGCCGGCAAGGCCGTGATCTCGGTGAAGGCCGTCAACGGCGGGACCGACCGCGTCGCCCTCTCGGTGCGCACCCCCTACGGCAGCGCGACGCTGCCGTCGCTCGCCGCCGGCAAGACCGCGTCCGTGACGGTGCCGACCCCGCTCCGCGCGGTCCCGGCCGTCTCGCTCACGGTCGACGTGCGCGGCACGGTCGCCGGCGAGCCGGCCTCCGCCGCGATCCCGGTCGAGTCGTCGGCGACGCGCTGCCGCTGATCCTCCGTGAGCCCCCGCGAGATGCCACTCCGGTACTCGACACGCCGTCCCAGGCGTGCCGGAGTGGCATCTCGCGCGCGCGACCCTCAGCCCGAGTGCGTCGTCACGAGCAGGTACCGCGCCGCGCCGGCCGCGTCCGCCGGCACCGACCAGCGGTGCGGGCGGAGCGTCTCGATCGTGACCGACTCGCCCGCCGAGACCGTGCGCGAGGCGCCGTCGGCGTAGGTCAGCACGGCGGCCCCCTCGGTCACGAAGACGAACTCCTCGCCCGGATGCGCGAAGTCGACGTCGTCCGACTGGCCCGGCTGCGCGGTGAAGAGGTACGCCTCCGTCCGGCGGCCGGGTCCCCCCGCGACCAGGCGTGCGCGCGGCGCGTGCGGCGCATCGCTCGCGCGCAGGTGCGCCTCCGGAGTCGTGTCGTCGGAGGAGGCGATCGCCGGCACCAGTTCGGCCGGCGGCACCTCGAACGCCGCGGCCAGCGCGTACAGGGTCGAGAGGCTCGGCAGCAGCCGGCCGTTCTCGAGCTTCGAGAGGAACGGCTGCGACACCCCGGCCTGCGCGGCGAGCGCCGCATCGACAGACCGCGGGCGGTGCGCAGGGCGCGCACGAGGAGGCCGATCTCGGAGGCGAGGGCGGGTGCCTCCCGCGGCGTCGTCGCTCATCGGTCCTCCGGGTGGTGCGGTGGTGCGCTCTTGCGGCGGCTGATTACTGCTGGTTATCATCGCCGTGTTGATAACGCGAGGTTATCAGCCCTCCGGTCGGGAGCGTCCGATCGCCATCGAAGGGCAGCACAGTGACCAAGCAGATCTTCCTCGGCGCGTTCGAGGAGTTCACGCCGAACTTCATCAGCAACGCCTGGCACCACCCCCGCGGAGACACGAGCGGATTCGCGACCCTCGAGTACTGGCAGGACCTCGCGCGGAAGCTGGAGGACGCCGGCTTCGACTTCCTCTTCCTCGCCGAGGCGCTGGGCTACCCGATGAGCGGCGACGACGTGCCCGAGGTCGTCATCCGCGAGGCCGTCCAGGTCCCCGTGCACGACCCGCTCGCGCTCGTCAGCGGGCTCGCCGCCACCGTCGACCGCCTCGGCTTCGTCGTCACCGCCTCCACCACCGCGCAGCAGCCCTACCTCAACGCCCGCACCTTCACCACGCTGGACCACCTGACGAAGGGCCGCATCGCCTGGAACATCGTCACCTCCGACAACCAGGTCGCGCTCACCAAGCTCCTCGGGCACGACGGAGTCACGCCCCACGACGAGCGCTACCGCCGCGCCACAGAGTTCGTCGAGCTGTGCCTGAAGCTCTGGGAGGGCGCGTGGGAGGACGACGCGGTCGTGTACGACAAGGCCACCCGCACCTTCGCCGATCCGGCCAAGGTGCACCGCATCACCCACGAGGGCGAGTACTTCCGCTACGACGGCTACTTCCCGGCGATCCCGTCCGTGCAGCGCACGCCGCTCCTGCTGCAGGCGGGCACCTCCTCCGCCGGTCGCGCCTTCGCGGGCCGGTACGGCGAGTGCGTCTTCATCCAGGACCGCGACCTCGGCAAGGCGGCGGCGACGGTCGCCGATCTGCGCTCGCGGGCGGAGTCGAACGGCCGGGACCCGCGCGACATCACCGTCATCCCGTCCGTCTCGATCATCGTCGGCGAGACGGAGGAGGACGCGCTGCGCCTCCGGGCCGAGCTCGACGCGACGCCGTCGCGCGAGGCGGCCGCCGCCCTGTTCATGGGGTGGAGCGGGGTCGATCTGATGTCGTTCCCGCTCGACGCGACCCTCGCCGAGGTGACGACCGAGGTCGGGCAGACCATGCTCGCGATGTTCCAGCAGCCCGAGTACAGCCCGACCGTCGCCGAGATCCTCGACGTGATCACGTCCTCGATCGGAGGCATGCGCGTCACCGGCACCGCCGAGTCGGTGGCCGATCAGCTGCAGGAGATCGTCGACCGCACCGACGTCGACGGCTTCCTGATCGAGTACACCTACGGCTCGTGGGAGACGTACCGCGACTTCGCCGAGCAGGTGATGCCGCTGCTGCGCGAGCGCGGGATGCTGCCCGAGACGCCCCGCTCCGGATCGATGCGCGAGCGGATCCTCGGCCACACGGTGCCGACGCTGCCCGCCGGGCACCCCGGCTCGGCCTTCCGCGTCGGCGCTCCGCGATGACCCTCGTGGCGGCTCCGGTCCACCTCGCGGTGCCGGCCCCCGTCGCGGCCGTGGCCGCCCTGGTCGACGGCGAGCCGGTCGGGATGGTCGTGGCCACCCTCGCGCTCGGCGTCAGCTTCGACCCGCCGCTCTGCACGATCGCGGTGCAGCGCTCGTCGTCGACGTGGCCGCAGCTGGCGGGATCCGAGCGGCTGGGCGTCTCGGTCCTCGGCGCGGACCAGGACGCCGCCGTCCTGCGGCTCGCCTCGCGCGACCGTGCGGGGAGGTTCGCGGGCGTCGGCTGGACGGCGTCCCCTCTCGGAGCGGTCTCGATCGACGGCGCCGTGCTCGACCTCGAGTGCTCCGTCGAGCAGGTGCACGACGCGGGCGACCACCTGCTCGTCGTGCTACACGTGCTCGACGGCCGGCACGACTCCGCTCGGGACGCGCTGCTGGCCCGGGACCGCCGCTTCGGCCGCTACGTCGAGTCGGCCTGAGCGGCCCGGACACGCGGAGCCCGGACACGCGGAAGCCCCGGGCGCCGGGGCGCCTCGGGGCTTCTGCGGGGTCCGGAGTCAGCCCGACGGGTTCTCGACCGGGTCGCCCTCGGGGTCGGTCGCGGTCTCGGGGTCGACGGTGTCCGGATCGACGGTCTCGGTGTCGGGAGCGTCGGGCGTGGTCTTGTCTGTCATCGGATCCTCCTTGCGGTCGTGTCGGATCGTGCGGTTCGCCTTCCACGCTACGGCGCGGGCTCCGCGGGCCGCGCCCCGTTGACGCGAAGGGCGGACGGATGCGACGTGAGCGCTCGGGTGCGGGGGTCGTGCGCTTCGGCGCGCTCGAGTGCCGCAGCGAGGGCGAGCGCTCCGGCGTCGGCCGCGCGGACGACGAGCCGGTGCCGGAGGGTGAGGACCGACGAGCGGAGGAGGCGGAGCATCCGACCATCCTCGCCGGACGGCACTCCCGCCCGGCGTCCCGCGCCAGCGCTCGTGCCAGCAACGCGCCTGTTCCGCAAGGCCTGGAGCGCGAATGGGCGGATTCGTACTCTCGACAGGACCGATACGAGGAGCGCCACCTGATGATCCGAACCACCGTCACGATCGACGGCAAGACCTACGGGCTCTCGCAGGGGGCCGATGTGACCGGTCTGAAGGCGTCGACGACCGAGGCCTCGCGGTCGGGCGGCGGCATGGTCGACTTCGTCGTGGTGGGCAACCGGCAGGTCAGCGCACTCGTCTCGCCCGGCGTCCCCGTGATCTTCGAGGACATCGAGGTGCCCGACGACGATCGCGACACCGGCGACGTGCAGGAGCCGTGGGACGACATCGACTACCTCGACTGACGCGCTTCCCGGGGCTCGGCCCCGGGTGCTGAGCGCCTGAGGGGTGCCGCCGGCTCGACCCGGCGCCTCTCGGGCACCTTCCGGCGGAGCGCCTACTCGACGCCCTCCGCCTCGGCGAGCTCGCCCTCGACCAGGGCGCACGCGGCCGAGGCGAGCGCGGAGCGCACCGCCTCCTCCGTGATCCCGAGGATCCCGGCGATCGCCTCCACGTCGTGCCGACCCGTGTGCCGCAGCAGCCAGCACTGACGCTCGATCGCGGGCAGCGCGTGCAGGCGGCGGTGGAACCCCGAGCGGAGGAGGTCCTCCTCCCGCAGGCGCGGCGCGCCGGAGACCGCGAGGGCCCGCTCGCCGCGCTCCAGGCTCGCCCGGCCGATCTCGGTGCGCGCGAGCTCGAGCGCCGACGCCTCGTCGACGACCTTCGGGGAGCCGCTGCGGAGTGTGACCGCGGCGTTCTGCAGGGCGGCACCGGCTGCCTCCTCCGACAGGGTGAGCCGGTACGCGTAGGCGTAGAGACCGGCGCCGCGCGACGCGAGAACGCGTCCGGCGAGCATCTCGCGCTGCTGCTGGGCCTGCGTCATGCCGACGGCCGCCACGGGCTTCTCGTACGTGCTCACGGTCACTCCTCGGGTCGGAATGGCCCCTCATGGGGTCACGAGCACCGAGAGTAGGGCAGTGAGAACGCGCGTTCTACCCTTGACTTCTGTGAATCCTTCCATGCGGCTGCATGGAAAACGGTTGCTCTGCAGCGGGGGCCGCTGCTAGTCGCGAGCGCTGAGGATGCAGAACTCGTTCCCCTCGGGGTCGGCGAGCACCACCCACGACTGCTCGCCCTGACCCACGTCGACGCGGGTGGCGCCCTTCCCGAGCAGTCGCTCGACCTCGGCGTCCTGGTCGTCCGGCACGAAGTCCAGGTGCAGGCGGTTCTTCACGCTCTTGTGCTCGGGCACGTCGAGGAACAGCAGACTCGGTCCGCGACCCGACGGAGCGAGCAGCTCGATCCCCTCGTCGTCCTCGTCCACGACGTCCCAGCCGAGCGCCTCCTGCCACCAGTGGCCGAGCGTGCGGAAGTCGGTGCTGTCGATGATGATCTCTTCGAGTCGGAGGCCCATGACTCGACGCTATTCGCCGCTCCGGCCGTCGCGGAAGCCCTTGCCCCGCTGCGGCCCCCCGACCCCGGGGATGCCGTCGCTGCATCTCACCGTCGTGCCGTTCCGGCATCGGGACTCGCCCCGTGCGCCGGCGCGCGGCATCCTCGTCTCCGAGGGAAGGGACCGCCGTGACCACTGCACGCGACCACTGGGAGGCCCGCTACGCCGACTCCGACCGCATCTGGTCGGGCCGGCCCAACGCCTCGCTCGTCGACCTCGTCCACGCGCTGCCCCCGGGCCGCGCCCTCGACCTCGGCTGCGGCGAGGGCGGCGACGCGCTCTGGCTCGCCGAGCAGGGCTGGAGCGTCAGCGGACTCGACCTCTCCGAGACGGCGCTCCGGCGCGGTCGGGCGGAGGCGGAGCGCCGCGGCCTGGTCGTCGACCTCCGCCAGGCCGACCTCGGCGCCGAGTGGCCCGTCGACGGCCTGTTCGACCTGGTCTGCGCGAGCTTCCTGCATTCGATGGTCGAGCTGCCGCGCACCGCGATCCTCCGTCGTGCGGCGACGCAGGTCGCTCCCGGCGGCCGGCTCGCGATCGTGACGCACGCCGCTCCACCGCCGTGGAGCGCGCACCGGCACGCGCTGCAGCACCTGCCCGCGCCCCGGGAGGAGCTCGCCGAGCTCGCCCTCGACGCGGCCGACTGGATCGAGCGCGAAGTCGGCACCCGCGAGCGCTCCGTCACCGGCCCCGAGGGTCATGACGGAGTCCTGCTCGACGGGGTGATCCTGCTGGAGCGCCGCGCTCGGTAGCGTGGCGGGACACCCACCACCAGGAGGCACCGTTGCCGCTCGACCCGTACCTCGCCGCCCGCGTGCCGCTGCTCGAGGGCGTCCTCGACCCGGGCGACCCGGAGCAGGCGGCCCGCCTCGCCGAGTTCGCCGTCGATCCCGCGCCCTGGACGCTCCCCGAGGGAGTGGTCGTGTCGGACACCGCGATCGACGGCCCGCACGGACCCGTCCCGCTCCGCGTCTACGAGCCCGCCGAGCCGACCGAGCGCGCGCTGCTCTGGGTGCACGGCGGCGGATTCGGGGCGGGCGACCTCGACATGCAGGAGTCGCACGTCGTGTCGGCCGAGCTGGTCGGCCGCTCCGGAGCCCGCGTGGTCTCGGTCGGCTACCGGCTGGCGAGCGCGAGCGTCCGCTACCCCGTGCCGCTCGACGACGTGCACGCCGCCTGGCGGTGGCTGCGGAGCGGGACCCCGGAGGCGCACCCTGTCGCGATCGGCGGAGCCAGCGCCGGCGCCGCGCTCGCCCTCGCCACGGCCCTGCGCGAGCGCGACGCCGGAGCGACGCCGCCGGACCACGTGCTGCTCGCCTACCCCTTCGCGCACTTCCCGAACCCGGCCGTCGACGATGACGTGGCCCGCGAGCTCATGGCGCTGCCCGCCGCGATGCGCTTCCCGACCTCGAGCATCGAGTCGATGGTGCGCAACTACGTCGGCCGGATCTCGGACCTCCCTGTCGACGCGCTGCCCGGCGCCGCACCGCTGGCCGGCCTCCCTCCGGTCACCGTGATGGTGAGCGAGTTCGACGAGCTGCGCGGCTCGGCCGAGCTCCTCCTGCGCCAGCTGGCGGAGGCGGGCGTCGCCGCGACCGGGTACCTCGCGGCGGGCATGCCCCACGGCCACCTGAACCGCACCCCCTCGCTGCCCGAGGTCGACCGCTCGCTCGCGGTCTTCGCGGCGCAGCTGCGCGCGCTCGGCTGAACGTCGGCGTCATCGCCCGCGCGGTCGCCCGTCGGCGCGATGAGGTCCCCGAACCCGCCCTCGGCGACCGGCCAGCACATGGTGATGAGATGTCCTGCCTGCACGGTCACCGGTCCTGGGTGCTGGGCTGAGGAGTGACGGCCGGAGCCGTGACGCTGCCCACCGCGTCGACAGAGGGCCGGATGAACCGCCGGCCCGACGGTGCGTGCTCGCTCCGGGTGCGCCTACCGACTCACCGCGCTGCGTGTCAGAGGATCAGCTCGGCCTCCCAGTTGGTGCGCTGGATCGAGGCGTCGAGGTCGCGCAGCTCCCGCGCGATCTCGTCGGCCCGCGCCCGCAGCTCCTTCACGGGCAGGGCCGACAGCCGACGCAGCTCGCTGCGCATCTGCCGGTTCCCCCAGGACCCGGCCGCCGCATCGGCGGCTCGGACGAGGATGCCGTGGTGCGCGCGCAGGGTCTCGCGCCGGGCGAGGGCGGCGGTGACGGTCGCTCCGTCGGGCGTCGGCGTCGTCGTGTTGGTGATGTTGATCGCCGTGACGAGCCTCTCCAGAGCCGCCAGCGCGCGAGTGCACTCGTCGAGCAGCTCGGCCGGGTCCTCGGACGGCGCCTCTCCCTCCTGGTAGGACGCGTTCGCGACGATCCGCGACTGGAGGGCCTCGATCCGCTTCTGCAGGTCGGCGCGCTCGAGGAGGGCTTCGGCGAGTCTCATGCTCGAAGCGTCCCACAGGGGGCCGACATCCGTCCCGACCCCGATCCGCTCCGGCGTCTAGGCTGCGACCGTGCCGCTGCAGAATCACCCGGGTGATGTCGAGTTCCCCGTCCGTCCCCGACTGCGGTTCGCGCGGCTCGCGGAGCAGCGCCGTCGCTCACGGGGCGGGGGGAGCGGACGGCGCGCCCTCCTCCTCACCGCCGGGGCCGTGCCGTTCGGCGTCGTCGGGTTCGTGGTCGGACTGCTGCAGAGCTCGGACGACGACCCGGCCTTCCCCTTCTTCACCTTCGCGGTCGGCCTCGCGCTCGGCCTGGCCGCCGGCTCGATCGTCGGCACGATCCGCGACGCGGGCGCTCCCCGCCGCGAGCAGCTGTCGTACCTCGCCCAGGCGGGAACCGCCGCGCCGACCCCGCGGCAGCAGCAGCTGCTCGCGCTCGACGCGATCAGCGACTTCTCGTTCGGCGGGTGGAACTCGTCGCTCGCCTTCCAGCCGAGCTGGGCCGAGCTTCCTCAGCCGCTCCGGGCCCGCTTCTCGGACGGCGCGAAGGGATCCCCGTGGAGCGAGCTGCCGATCCCGCCGTTGAGCGAGCAGCGCGCCGCGCTCGACCGCGACTTCCGCATCGCGTCGGCCGAGGACGTCGAGCTGTTCGTCGCCGACGTGCTCGCCACCGGCCCGCTCTCGGCCCGCTTCGCCGAGGTGTCGGCGTCGGAGGAGGCCGAGCGGATGCGCTCCCGCGTCTCGGCGCTCACCGGCGAGAGCGAGTTCCACCTGCTCGAGCGGGCTCAGCCGATCGGCGGGCGAGCGCCGGTGCTGCTGCTGGCGGGCGACGCCGAGCGCACGATCGGAGCGATCCGCTACGCCTACGTCGCCGGCTACCTGCCCGCCGAGCGGGCCTGGCAGCTCCTCGCGAGCATCGGCGACCGCGTCTTCGAGCAGTACGACGGCTGGGACGACTACCGCCGCGACGCCGCGGTGGCGATCGCCTTCCGCACCGACTCGCTCAGCGCCGTGCAGCAGTACCACCGGCTGCGCTCGGAGCTCGCCGCGTCGTCGTGGCCCGCCGCCTCGCTGCCGTACCCGGGCTGACCCGACCCGGGCCGGGCCGCGCGGACCCGACCGCTCACGCCTCCGATCGCGGCGCGCGGACCCCGTCGAGGGCCGCCGCGAGCTCGGAGCGGGAGCGCACGCCCAGCCGCCGGTAGACGGTGCGCAGCTGCGTCTTCACGGTGTTCACGCTGACACCCCGCTCGTCGGCGATGTCCGCGAGGGTGGCGCCCTGCGCCGCCGAGAACGCGATCTCGCGGTGCACAGGGCTGAGATCCGATGCCCGGGGCGCGTCGGAGTCGCGGAGGATCCGCGCGATGCCGTGGTCGCCGAGCGAGGCGAGCTCGTCGGCGACCCGGCGTCTGCGGTCGGGGGGCAGGAGCGCGAGCACGCCGAAGCTGTCGTGGGCGTGCGCGAGGGCCGCCGCCTCCTCGAGCGTGCGCGTGGGGTGCGCGGAGGAGGCGAGCAGCGCGGTGATCAGCACGCGCGGCGACTCCCCGCTGTCGAGGAGGGGACCGGCGAGCCGCCGGGCGGTCGATTCGTCGCCGCGCAGGTTCGCGGCGAGGGCCTCGGTCGCGGCGGCGATCCTCGCGACGAGCGGGACGGTGTCGTCGATCGGCTCGGCCTCGGCGGGTCCGCCGGTGAACGCGTGGATCGCGCGGACCAGGTCGGACTGCCCGCGTCCGCTCCGGGGCCCCGTCGCCGCGAGGGTCGCGTCGATGCGGCGCCGGACCAGGTGCGAGGAGAACGGCCGCCCCGCCGCCGCGAACGCCCGGACGAAGTCGACCGCCGGTCCGCGCTCGCCCGCCGCCGCCCCGTCGAGCCCGTCGAGGAGGGACACGGCGCCCTCGGGGTCGAGGTGGTCGATCCTGAGCAGCGCCTCGGCCAGCACTCCGGCGACGTCGGATCCCGGCGCCCGCAGGATCCCCTCGGTGTCCGGGACCCGGGCGAGCCACTCCGCCGCCGACATGTTGCGACCGGCGACCGCGTGGAGGTAGGCGGCCGATCCGGCCGTCGCGGCCGCCATGCCCCGGTGCCCGATGACCGCCGACCACTCGTGGGCCGAGAGATGCAGGGCCAGCGCGTCCTCGAGTCGGGAGTCCTGCTCGCAGGTCAGCGCCCACTCCTGCAGGATCTCGGGCAGACCGGCCGAGATCGACGCCTCCTCGATCGGCGGGAGGCGCCGCAGCAGGTCCTGCCCGGACTCCATCAACCGGAAGGCGTCGTCGAGCCGTCCCTTCGCCCGGGCGGCGGAGCCGCGCGCCGCCCACACGCCGAGCTGATCGGCGGGGCCCATCGGCAGGGGGAGGGGCCGCCGCCCGGGCGCGGGGTCGATCCACGCGTCGCCGTGCAGGGTGCGACCGAGGTGCACCATCGCGATCCGCAGCCGCGGTGACCGGTCCATCACCTCCTCCGGCATCCGCTCGAGCGCGTCGAGGAGCCCGGCGGGCTCGCTCTGCGCCAGGTGCGTCCAGGAGGAGCGGAGCAGCTCCTGGACGGCGACCCAGTCGCCCGCCTCCACGGCCCTCGTCAGCCGGGCCCCGCGGACGCCGGTCGTCACGAGGACCGCTCGGCTCGGTCGGCGCCGTCACGGCCGACGCTCTGCAGCACCGCGAGGAGCTCGTGCCGCGAGGAGACGCCGAGCTTGCGGTAGACGCTGCGCAGCTGCGACTTGACCGTGTTCGCGCTGACGTGCAGCGCCGCGGCGATGCCGACGACCGAGTCGCCCAGGGCGGCGTGCTCGGCGACCTCGCGCTCGCGCGCGGTGAGCAGCGAGAGGGCCCTCTCCTCGGCAGGCTCGATGGCGCGCGGGACGACGACGCCTCGACCGCCGAGGAGCCGGGCGACCTCGTGGCGGTCCTCGCTCGGGAGCTCCGGCAGGAGCCAGAGGAGGCGGTGCTCCGCGAGGAGCTCGGTGATGCGCTCGAGGTCTCCGCACGAGCGCTCGGGGGCCGCCGCGAGGGCCAGGACCTCAGCGCGGGGCGCCGTCGTCCGCCCGCGCAGCGGCGCCAGGAGCACGCGGGCCTCCGCGCGCCGCCCGCGCTGCACCAGGTCGTGCGCGCGGAGGGCGGCGGTGAACTGCTCGAGGAGGGTCCTCGTCGGGGAGTCGGGCCCCAGCGCATCGCGCGCCTGCTCCCCTCCGTCCGTCCGCGGCGAAGAGGAGGTAGCGGATGATGCGCAGGTGCTCGGTCTGCGCGTCCGTCGCGGCCTCGGGCGGCAGGGCGGCGAGGTGGGTCTCGAGCTCGACGGCGAGCCGGCGCGTCCCCTGCTGCTCCCACTCGACGGCGGCCCGGAGGTGGAAGTACGGCGCCCAGCGGTGCCCGATCGCCGCCCGGTCGATGCTCGCGATCAGCCGACGCGCCTCGGCCCGGTCGAGCTCGTCGAAGCGGAGGAACCCCTCGGCGAGGGTCGCCGACACGGCGCCCGCGAGCGGATCCTCCGCACCACTGCCCGTCGCGGCGTCGGCGAGGGCCCTCACCGCCCGGGCGCGCTCACCGCGGAGGGCCGCGAGGAGCGCCGCCGCACCGCCGGCGAGCGACAGCATCCGCGGGGCGGAGCCGGACAGTGGTGCCGACCGCACCGCGGCCTCGTACTCGTCGAGGGCGTCCTCCGTCGCTCCGGCCTCCTCGAGAGCACAGCCCCACTGGTAGTGCAGCTCCGCGCGGACGGCGTCGACGACGGCGCTCGACCCGCAGGGGATCGAGCCGAGCAGCTCGCGCGCGTCCTGCAGAGCGGGGAGAGCCTCCCGCGCCCGGTTCGCGCGCCGGAGCTCCGCGATGCGTGCCGTCGTCCGGAGGAGCCCGGCCGGCTGCTCCTGCGCCCCGACGGGACGCGCCTCCGGTGACCGGCTCCGCAGGAAGTCGCGGGCGCGGATCCAGCGCGGACGCTCGTCCAGGACGCTGTCCGGCACGCGATCGAGCGCGGCGAGCAGGACGGGCGCGTACTCGTGGACGGAGCGGGACCAGTGTCTGTCGAGGAGTTCGACGACGGCACTCCAGTGCTGCTCGTCGAGTGCCGCGGCGAGGCGGTCGAGAGCGTCGGCGGTGATCACGGGCAGATGCTTCCTCGGTGGATCGTCCTCGCGGGACCGACGTCCCCGGGGTCGGTGCGAGGAGAAGGGACGGCAGGCGCCCCAGAGTACGGCTGTGAATCCTTTCAGTGCGCGGTGGCGCTCATTACTGCTCCCGCTGCTCCGGCTCGAGGCGGCGCAGGTCGCGCTGGAGGCGCTGGGAGCGCAGGTAGCCGCTGAGCGCGTGCCCGTGCGCGGGCGGAGTGGAGAGGTCGCCGAGGACCGCGCGGGCCGTGGCGAGCCGCGCCCGCCGGATCTCGTTGAAGACCGTCGTGCCGTTCGCCGCGAACACCCGCTGAAGCGTGCGCTTGGGCACGCCGAGGCGTTCCGAGACCTCGTGCACCGACAGCCCGGCGTCGGTCGACATCGCCGCGATCAGGGCGAGGGCGCGCGTGTGCACCGTCTCGGTCCGCTCCCGCGGGAGGGAGGTGGCGAGCACCGCTCCCGTGAGCTGCTCGACCGCTGCGCGCACGAGGGGGAAGGCGGGCGACTCGGCGTCGAGCGCCGATCCGAACGTGGCGTTGACGGTCGAGAGCAGGATGCCGCGACCCGCGCCGTCCGCCTCCGTGACGAGAGCGCCCGTGTCGTCCCAGTCGAGGAGGCCGAGCAGCGGGCTCTCGAGAGCGATCTCGATGCGCGCGCTCGGGGCATCGGTCACGATCGTGAAGGAGTGGCTGCGGCGGAGGAACGCGATGCATCCGACGCGCACGAGCACCTCGAGCGCCGACGGGTCGTCGGGCTGCACGACGATCTCGCCCTCGAGGGGGATGAGGAGGCGCACTCCCGATCCCGCGGGAGCGGCGCGGTGGAGCCGGCCGGGGGTGTGCCAGAGTCGCACGACGTCGAAGGAGCCGCTCCGGAGCACGTCGGCGACGACGCGCAGCGGACCGGAGGGCCTCGCCTCCAGCCCCATGCGACCGAGCCAGATCCTCGCGTCCTGGTCTCGGCGGGTCACGCCCCGCTCGATGGACGTCCGTTCGATCGGCATGCTGTTCACGGTGGTGCCTTCCTGTCGGCCGTTCGGGCGGCGCGACAGGCGCAACACTGCACCCGGAGGAGCAGGTGCCGTGGGGATTTCACCCGTCGCGGCCCGGGAAATCACCCGCTCGCCGCGCCGAGCCGGTCCTTCGAGTCGAAGGGCCCTCCCTTCGGGTCACAGCAGGAACAGCGCGGTCACCGGACCTGCGGCGGCCGCTCCCGCGCCACCGTGACGCGCACCTGGGCGTGCCCGCTGACGGGGGCGCCGTCCGCTCCGGTGCCCCGCACGACGATCGTGTTGAGGAGGGTCCTCGCGCGCGGGAGCACTCTCGCCGTGTACCGCGCCACGGCCACGAAGCCGGCGCCCGGCTCCATGCGCTCGTCCGGTCCGGCCAGGACGATGGGCGCTGCGTCGTACTCGAGGTCGGTGTCGACGTCGTCCGAGAAGCCGCCCTGCAGGAGGTGCAGGTCGTGCAGCGGCCCGGCGGTGTCGTTGCGGACGTGGAACCAGAAGGCCAGGACCAGCGCGTCCGCACGGCGGGCGGGACCCCGGCCGGAGTGCGAGACGGAGAGATCGAGGTGGAGGCGGGGTACGGAGCGACCGGGGGCGACCGTGCCGCCGGACGGCGCCGCGAGGATCGAGGTCAGGGGCATGGGGGTCTCCTCGGGGTGGACGGGCGGCGGCGGGACGATGATCGGCGGGCCCCGCACTCCGCGTCGCGCCGTCGGCGCGAAGCCCCGGATCCGGGGCGCGAGCGGCGGGATCCGCGGCGGGTCGCGCCCCGACCCGCGCCGGACGTCGTGCGCCGGAACCACTGCGGATCGCGCCATCGCGTCATCAGGAGCGGGCGGCGGAGTCTCTTCACCGTGCCCCTTCCCCGACTCCTGCCGCTCCCCGCCCGCCGCCCCGCCCGCCGCCCCGTCCGCCGCCGCCCTCCGGCCCGCCGACCCGATCTGCTCGCCGTCGCCGCGGCCGCGCTCGTGAACGAGCGCTACGCCGATCGGCACTTCGGTCCGGCCGGCCTCGCCGCCGAGCTGCACGTGCCGGCGCTCACCCTGCGCGTGCGGTTCCGCCGCTTCTACGGCTTCCCGCTCGACGAGCTCCTCGCCCAGCGCCGCCTCGAGCTCGCGACCGTCCTGATGGCGAGCACTCCGCACCGCCTCGGCGCGCTCGAGGAGATCGCGCGCGCCTCCGGCTACCGCGGCGTCCCGGCCCTGGACCGCGACTTCCTCCGCTGGCGCGGGACGCCGGCGCTCGCCGCGTGGTTCCGGATGGGATCGAGTCGCGGCTCCGCCGCACGACTCGGGTAACGGCAGGCGCCGACCGGCGCGGTCAGATCCGGTCGCTCCGCCACTCCGTCGTGAGCTCCTCGCCGCGGTCGAAGGCGGCCTGCTCGCGCTCGCGCAGCTCGACCCGGCGGATCTTGCCCGAGATGGTCTTGGGGAGCTCCGCGAACTCGAGGCGCCGCACGCGCTCGAAGGACGAGAGCACCTCGCGGGTGTGGGCGAAGATCGAGGCGGCCGTCCCGGCGGTGGGCTCCCAGCCCTCGGCGAGCGCGACGTATGCCTTCACGATGCTCTGGCGCACGGCGTCCGGAGCGGGCACGACCGCCGACTCGGCGACGGCGGGGTGCTGCAGCAGCACGCTCTCGACCTCGAACGGCGAGATCTTGAAGTCGGAGGACTTGAAGATGTCGTCGGTGCGGCCGACGAAGGTGATGGTGCCGTCGACGGCGCGCACGGCGACGTCGCCGGTGTGGAAGTAGCCGTCGGCGCGGGCGAGCGCCGTGCGCTCCTCGTCGGCGTGGTACCCCGACATGAGGTTCACGGGCTCGGTCGAGAGGTCGAGGCAGATCTCGCCGGTCGACGCGCTCTCGCCCGTGAGCGGGTCGATCAGCGCGATCGCGACTCCGGGCAGCGGGCGGCCCATCGCCCCCGGCACGATCTCGGAGCCGGGCGGATTCGCGATGATCGCGGTGGTCTCGGTCTGGCCGTAGCCGTCGCGGATCCCGAGTCCCCACCCGCGCTCGATGGCGGCGATGACCTCGGGGTTCAGCGGCTCGCCGGCCGACAGGATCTCGGTCAGCGCACGCGGCTTCGCGCCGAGCTCGGACTGGATCAGCATCCGCCACACGGTCGGCGGGGCGCAGAAGGTGGTGACGCCGGCGCGGTCGAGCTGCTCGCGCAGCGCGGTGGCCGAGAAGCGGCTGTAGTTGTAGACGAAGACCGTCGCCTCGGCGTTCCACGGCGCGAAGAAGCAGCTCCACGCGTGCTTGCCCCAGCCGGGGGAGCTGATCGCCGAGTGGACGTCGCCGGGCTGCACGCCCAGCCAGTACATGGTGCTCAGGTGCCCGACGGGGTAGGACTCGTGTGTGTGGACGACCATCTTGGGCCGGGAGGTCGTGCCCGAGGTGAAGTAGATCAGGCACGGGTCGGTGCTCTCGACGACCACCGCCGGGCTGATGCCGAAGGGCTCCGCGGAGTCGGCGAAGTCGAGCCAGCCGTCGACGGCCCCGCCGACCGAGATGCGGCCGAAGCCGCCCTCCACGTCGTCGAACTTCGCGGTCTCGGAGACGTCGGCGATCACATGCGCGACCTCGCCGCGCTCGAGGCGGTCGGCCAGGTCGGCCGGCGAGAGGAGCGTCGTGGTGGGCAGGATGACGGCGCCCAGCTTCATGATCGCGAGCATCGACTCCCAGAGCTCGACCCGGTTGCCCAGCATGAGCATCACGTGATCGCCCTGCTCCACGCCGACCGAGTGCAGCCAGGTGGCGACCTCGTCCGAGCGCCAGCGCATCTCGTCGAACGAGACCTTCTGCTCCGAGCCGTCCTCCTCGACGATCCACAGCGCGGTCCGCTCGTTGCCGATCGCGATCGCGTCGAACCAGTCGACGGCCCAGTTGAAGCGGGGGCCGACGTCGGGCCAGCGGAAGGCCTCGGTCGCGGCGGCCGCGTCGGTGCGGTGCTGGAGCAGGGTGTCGCGCGCGGCGCGGAAGCTCCCGGTGGGATTCATGGACTCATTCTCCCCCGACGCGCGGCGCACCCCGCCTGCTCAGTACTTGATGGACTGGCCGCCGTCGATCGGGAGGACGACCGCGTTGACGTAGGCGGCGTCGTCCGACAGCAGGAACGCGACGACCGAGGCGATCTCGGCGGCCTCTCCGTAGCGCTTGGTCGGGTTGACCTGGATGAACTCCTCCGCCGCCTCGCGCGGGTTCTCGGGGTCGAGCTGCTTCATCGAGTTCTCGACCATGGGGGTCCAGATGGCGCCGGGGGCGATCGCGTTGATGCGGATGCCGTACTGCCCGTACTCGATGCCGGAGTTGCGGGTGAGGCCGACGACGCCGTGCTTGGCGGCCGCATAGCCGGACTGGTTGCCGATGCCGGTGATGCCGCCGACGCTCGCGGTGTTCACGACCATGCCGGAGCCCTGCTCGCGCATGACCTTCAGCACCTTCTCGAGGCCGAGGAACACGCCGCGCAGGTTGATCGCGACGACCTTGTCGAACTCGGCGGCGGTGAAGTCCTCGGTGAGGTTCTGCCGGCCCTCGATGCCGGCGTTGTTGAAGAAGCCGTCGATGCGGCCGAAGCGCTCGAGGGTGGCGGCGACGTAGGCGTCGACGTCCTCCTCCTGCGACACGTCGGCGGTCACGGTGAGGACCTCCGCGTCGGGGACGACGGTGGTCACGGCCTCGACGGTGGCGGAGAGGCCCTCTTCGGAGATGTCGACGAGGGAGAGGCGCGCGCCCTCCTCGGCGAGGCGGACGGCACTGGCGCGGCCGAGTCCGGATCCGCCGCCGGTGATGAGGACGACGCGGTCGGTGAAGCGCTGGGCGGTGGACGGCTGGGTGGTGGACATGGTGACCTCCTGCTCGACGAGCGAAGGGGTCGGCGGGGCCGGCGAGTCCGGCTCCGTGCTCGTTCACGGACGCCCTTCGACTCGCTCCCAAGTGTTACTCGGTTTTCTGGGTGCCGGCTCCGTGCCGGGGTGCGGCGCCGCTCCGGCGGACCCTGGCAAGGGCCGCAGAGACCGTCCCGCCGGATGCCGACCTCGGGTAGACCGGAAGGACCGAGACGGACAGGGGGATCCGCGATGGTGATGAGAAGGACGACCGCGACAGGGGCCGCGACGGTGCTCGCGGTGCTCGCGCTGGCGGGCTGCACGGCACCGGCCGAGGACGAGGCGGCGACGCCGACCGCGACGGCCACGGAGACGTCGACTCCGACTCCGGGTCCGATCGGACCGCTGGATCTGCCGGAAGGCCAGACCGCGGCGGTCACCTGGACCGACCAGGTCGGAGCACCGGAGCCGCAGACCGTCCGCCTGGTGGGCGAACCGCTCTCGATCCGGCTCGCCGTCGCCTGCGACACCGCGGACGCGGAGGTGACCGTCGAGATCGAGGGCCTGATGACCAGCGCCTCGAAGTGCTTCTCCGACGAGGGCATCACGCGCGGCGACCCCCACGAGGGCAACGGCGCGAGCATGCAGATCTCCGTCGACCAGGACGCCCGCATCGTCGTCACGACCGTACCGGCGGACGCCCGCTGGTCGGGGACCGTGTCGACCGGACCGCGGACGGTGCCGGGTCCGGGTCCGGGCTGAGGCGAACGCTCCGACGTAGTCGACCGCCGGTCAGCCCAGCGGCACGCCCAGCGCGCTCATGAACGGCACGGCGTCGACCGCCTCTCCGTCGACGCGGGTCTCGAAGTGCAGGTGGCAGCCGGAGGAGGCGCCCGTGCTCCCGAGGAGCGCGATCACGTCGCCGGCGGCGACCGTGTCGCCGACGTCGACGAGGAGCTCGCTGTTGTGGGCGTAGCCGGTCTCGATGCCGCCCCCGTTGTCGATCAGGATCCAGTTGCCGTAGGTGCCGAAGTACGTCGACTCCTCGACGACTCCGCCCGACGCCGCGACGATCGGGGTGCCGCACGAGGCGGCGAGGTCGGTGCCCTTGTGGAACAGGTTGACGCCCGAGACCGGAGCGTCGGGGCGTGGGCCGTAGCTGCTGCTGATGCGACCGGACACCGGGATCATCCAGCTGCCGGACGCGCCGTCCGCGGCGGCGGTCGACTCTCCCGCTCCGGCGGTGATCGCGTCGAGCGACTCGGTGGGCACGAGGACCTCGGGCTTCGCCTCGGCGGCGAAGGCGTCGCGGGTGACGGTGTGCTGCACGGCGCCGGCCGCGACGAAGCTCTGCGGACGCGCGGCCGCCACGGCGCTCGTCGTGTCGCGCACGACCTCGGGGTCGGAGGCACCCTCGACGGCGAAGGCCGGCATGGTCGTGGTGACCGCGATGCCGACGACGAACGTCATGGCCGCCATGGCGGAGGCGCGGGGCTTCGACGGTCGGCGGGAGGCGCGACGTCCGGCGGTCCGCTGGGCCTCCTGCTGGGCGCGCAGCAGGCGCCGGGTCGGCAGAGCGGTGGAGCTGTCGGTCTGCCCGACTCCCCGGGGGAAGGGGTCGGGGCGAGATCCTCGTGGTGCATGCAGTCAGAGTTTCCGGGTCGTTCGCAGCGCGGGGGCGGGGCGCTGCTGGGGCTGGGGAACCGTCACGGCCGCGGTCTTCCGCGCCGTACGACCCTCCAGATTACCCGAGGTGCTCGGGATTCGACCTGGGAGAGTGCTCAGCAGTCAAGCCCCTCCCTCGAGAGGCCTCGCCTTCGGACCCGTTCTGCGGGCCCGGTCTAGTACGACCCGCCGGTGAACACCAGCAGGGCGATCAGCCCGCCGACGGTGGCGGCGACGCCCGCGCCCAGGCGCCACCACATCCAGCGGTCGCGCCGGGGGCCGCGCATCGGGCGCCGCTGACCGTGCGTGCCGAGGAAGCCGGTGGGGTCGGAGGAGAAGACCATGCGTCCAGACTGCCGTGCTCACTCCGAGCGCGCGCGACTCTCGAACGCGACTCCCAGACGCCCGCGGGTTCCGGCTCAGTCGCCCTACTCGCTGTCGTCGCGCCAGGGAGCCACGTCGACCTCGTTGCCCTCGGGGTCGGCGAGCGTCCACCACTCGGGCGCGTGGTCCCCGTTCGCGATGCGGCCTCCTGCGGCGAGTGCGGCGGCGATCCTCGACTCGACGACGTCGCGGGGGACGTAGAGGTCCAGGTGGATCGTGTTGCGCTCGGGGCGCGGGGCGGCGATCCGCTGGATCCAGACGTTCGGGCTCAGGGCCCGGGGGTCGGTGAGGTCGGCGTCCTCGACGGGGGAGTAGCCGAGCACGGCCCGCCAGAACGGACGCACCGCCTCCACGTCGACCGCGTCGATCGCGATCTGCAGACTCTGCACGAGGGACGGGGCGCCGCTGAGTCCGAGCTCGCGGGCGGCGGCAGAGATGCGGACGGCCAGTGCGGCGTCGCGGCCGCTGATGTCGCCGACGTCGTGGCTGATCAGGCGCACGGCGACGCCTCCATAGCGCAGATCGACGTCGGGGTGGTGGTCCGCGGCCTCGGCGATCTCCGCGACGGCGGCGACGAGGGCCGCGCCGTCGGCGAAGGAGCGTGTCGGGAACCAGGCTCGCGCTCCGTCGCCGACGACGCGCCAGTCCTCGGTCCCGGGGACGGCGCGGAACGCGCGGGGCGAGAGTCGATCGGTCATGCCGCAGTTGTACGCCGGATCCGACGCGGCGCGCCACCGTCACCCGCGGACTCGTGCAGGCGCCGTACGGGACCGGCTCGGTACCGTAAGGGGGAGGACGGCCCGTCGAGGCCGACGAGCGGAGGACGACACCATGGCGCAGACCAAGGGCGGCAAGGCCGGCAGCGACAAGGCGGTCGAGAAGCGGGCGAAGAAGGCTCTGAAGAAGGCCGAGAAGTCGGTCCGCGCGGCGCACGAAGCGGTGCGCGACTCCAGCAAGAAGCTGCGCAAGAAGGCGCGGAAGCTCGCCGAGCAGACCGAGAAGCTGCAGCGCAAGCAGGCCAAGGCCGCGAAGAAGGCGGAGTCGGCCGAGCGGGGCACGTCCACCAACGAGCCGAAGCACGCGGCACCGGTCGCGGTCGCGGCGCCGAACACCGATCCGGAGCGGACCCCCGACCTCACTCCGCCGCTGCCGAGCGCGCCGCACGAGGACGAGCCCGTCGTCGACTCCGACCCCGAGCACACTCCGGACCTGACTCCGCCGCTGCCGTCCGGGCACTGACCTCCGCAGGTCTCTGCAGAACCTCGGCCGGGAGTGCTCGTCAGCCACAGTCGTGCGCGACGACCCCTCCTGGCCGAGGTTCTGCGCGCCACGCCGCCGGCGAAAGTGAATAGCCGGTAAATACATCCGGTGAGGTCGCCACACGGCCCTCCGGCAGGCGCATCATTCCTGCGTGGATCCCTTCGTTCTGCTCGTCCTGGTCGTCGTCACCGCTCTCGCGTTCGACTTCACCAACGGCTTCCACGACACCGCCAACGCGATGGCCACGTCCATCGCGACCGGTGCGCTGAAGCCGAAGGTCGCCGTCGCACTTTCCGCGTCCCTCAACCTGGTGGGTGCGTTCCTCAGCATCGAGGTGGCGCTGACCGTCACCAACGCGGTGGTGAAGATCCAGGACTCGTCCGGCGCACCGGACCCGGCGCTGCTCGAGGGCGGCGGATCCGCTCTGCTGCTGATCGTGCTCGCCGGGCTCATCGGCGGCATCATCTGGAACCTGCTGACCTGGCTGCTGGGACTGCCGTCGAGCTCGTCGCACGCCCTCTTCGGCGGGCTGATCGGCTCGACGCTCGCCGGCCTCGGCGTCGACGGGGTCAACTGGGCCGGCGACGGCTCGAAGCTCGACGGTGTCGTCGGCAAGGTGATCCTGCCGGCGCTGATGTCGCCCGTGCTCGCCGGAGCGGTCGCGGCGATCGGCACCTGGCTGGTCTTCAAGGTGGTCGGCAACCTGGCCTCGAAGAGCCTGGACCACGGCTTCCGCATCGGCCAGATCGGCAGCGCGTCCCTCGTCTCGCTCGCGCACGGCACGAACGACGCGCAGAAGACCATGGGAGTGATCACGCTGGCGCTGATCGCGGCCGGCGGCTGGAGCGACACCGGCTCGGTGCCGTTCTGGGTCAAGCTCAGCTGCGCCCTCGCCATCTCGCTCGGCACCTACATCGGCGGCTGGCGCATCATCCGGACCGTCGGCAAGGGCCTCGTCGAGATCGACACCCCGCAGGGAATGGCGGCCGAGAGCTCGTCGGCCGCGGTCATCCTCGCCTCCAGCCACCTCGGCTTCGCCCTCTCGACCACGCACGTCGCGACCGGCTCGATCCTCGGCTCCGGCGTCGGACGCCCCGGCGCCCAGGTGCGCTGGCGCGTGGCGCTGCGGATGGTGATCGCCTGGGTGATCACGCTGCCCGCCGCCGGGCTCGTCGGCGCGGTGATGTGGTGGATCGGCCACCTCGCGGGCGGGGCGCTGGGCGGCCTGCTGATGGCGGCGATCCTCGTCGCGGTGGCCGTGCTGATCTACGTCCGCTCGCGCCGCGACGCGATCGGCTCGCACAACGTCAACGACGAGTGGCAGGACTCCCGCCGCCCGTCGGCCGAGACCCTGAACGTCTGACCCCCCCCCGAGATCTGAGGAGTAGCACCGTGCTCGCACTGTTCTTCGAGGCCGCCGGTCAGGTGGCGCTCGTCGCCGTCCTCCTCGGGGCCGGCCTGCCCGTCCTCTTCGCGCTGGGCGTCCGCTCGTTCGCGGTCGCGGGCGGTGCCTCCGGCGAGCAGCCGCGCCTCCCCGTGCCGCTGCTGCGCGTGCTCGGAGTCGCCTGCTTCGCGATCGTCGTGCTCGCGGTGGTCGTGGGGCTGAGCATCATCCTCGCCACGGGCTTCGGCCAGGAGGTTGACTTCACGCACGTGATCCCCGTCTTCGTCCCGAAGGACTGAGCATGAGCGAGCAGGTGACCGAGGGCGGTCTCGTCGCCCGCGTCGTCGGCTGGCTGCGGGCGGGCTACCCGGCCGGTGTCCCCGAGCAGGACTACGTGCCGCTGCTCGGCATCCTGCGCCGCAGCCTCACGCCCGAGGAGGTCGAGCAGGTCGTCGAGCGGCTGGTGCACGACGCGTCCCGAGCGTCCGCGGCGGGCGTGCCGCTGGATCGCGCGCGGCTCCGACTCCGCATCGAGGAGATGCTGCTGGGCCCCGCGCTGCCCGAGGATCTCGTGCGCGTCTCCGTCCGTCTCGCGAGTGCGGGATGGCCGCTCGGGCTGCCGGAGGCGGACGCGCCGCAGGTCGGACTCGTCACCCGGATCGTGCGCTGGCTGCGCGCCGGCTACCCGGCGGGGCTGCCCGAGCAGGACTTCGTGCCGCTCGTGGCGCTGCTGCGCCGGCGGCTGACCGACGAGGAGGTCGCGGAGGTCGCCGCGGGGCTCGACGCCGAGGGCGCGCTGCCCGCGAGTCGGATCGACGTGGCGGCGGCGATCGCCCGCGTCACCTCGGAGCTGCCGTCGGACGCCGACGTCGAGCGCGTGCGACGCCTCGCTCGCGGAGCGCGGCTGGCCGGAGGACTTCCCGGGCTGAGCTGCGGCACGGCGATCCCGCCTCGAGGAGGAGCGCCGGAACGCGACTCTCGAACCCTCGAGGGGGACGGAGCGCCGCTGAAGGTGTTCGCTGACGAGGAGGGAACCGCGGATCCGGCCTCCGAGGCACGCGTGAACAGCTCTCACCCTCGGTTGCGAACCGCTCTCCCCGCAGAAGCGAGGTCTGCAGCCTCGAGTCCGGCTGATTTCTCCGGATCCGCGGGCGAGCGACGGGGGTGGGGATCATCCGGGCACGGTGCATCGGCACCGGCGCTCAGTCGAGCAGCACTCGCGACGGGTACGCGTCGTGGCTGAAACAGAGGGTGAGGCCCGACGCCTCGAGGCGCAGCAGCTGCTCGGAGGTGCGGTGGTGGGCCGCGGGGTCGTCGCTGATGAGGCGGGGGAGCGGGCGCAGGCGGTCGGACCACTCCAGGAACTCGCGGCCCCAGGCGGCGTCGCCGGCGAGCAGGAACCGGCCCTCGACGAGCGCGCCGAGGTGGCCGAGGGCGTGGCCCGGGAGCGGGGCCACCACGTACCGGCCGTCGCCGAAGAGGTCGGCGCCGCTCACTCCGGCGACGGTGACCACGGGCTGCTCGTCGACGACGAGGCGCTCGGAGTCGGCGAACCAGGGCGGGATCAGCGCCGAGAACACGCCGTCGGTGAGGCGGCTGCGCTCGATCCGCTCGAGCTGGCCGCGCGAGAGGACGAGCGTCGCGTTCGGGAAGTACCGCAGTCCGCCGAGATGGTCGGGGTGCAGGTGCGAGAGCACGACGACGTCGATGTCGTCGGGCTCGAGCCCCTCGCAGCGCAGCCGGGCGTCGATCGTCTCGGCGGGAGTGACGCGCGCCGGCAGGATCCGCCGGTAGAGGGCGCCGACGGGGCCGGTGCCCTGCAGGGACGGCGGGTAGCCGGTGTCGAAGAGCACGCGGCGGCCGCCGGGGTGCGCGTACAGGAAGACCGACGAGGGGAAGGTGCGGCGGGGGAGGCCCTCGCCGCGGAACACGCGGGCGAGAGGGAAGGTGGTGTCTCCGCACGCGAAGACGCGCAGGGCGGGCTCGCGCTCAGGCACGGGACGCGGCCCGGTAGTGCTCGCCGACGCGGCGGATGCCCTCGGCCAGCGGCACGGTCGGCTCGTAGCCGAGCTCGGCGCGGGCGCGCGAGATGTCGAGCGTCTGCGCGTAGGCGAGGGTGGCGACGGTGTAGCGGGTGAAGGGCGGCTCGGCGCTGCCGGGCAGCCTCGCGTAAACCCGCTCGAGCACCTCGGCCAGAGCGGTCAGGAGGCGCAGATCGACGGTGAGGAAGCGCGGGTCCTCTCCCATCGCGGCGAAGAAGGCGCGGAGCAGGTCGCCGAACGGGGTCGGCTCTCCGTTGGTGATGTTGTAGACGCTGCCGCGGGCGTGCTCCGTGCCGGCGGCGAGGACCAGCGCCCGGGCGGCGTTCTCGACGCAGGTCACGTCGACGACGTTGCGGCCGCCGTCGAAGAGCGGGATGCCGCGGCGGCGGTTCGCGGCGACGAAGCGGGGGATCAGACTCGGGTCGCCGACGCCGATCAGGCCGCGCGGACGGAGGATCACGAGCTCCCGGATCCGCCCGGCCGCGAGAGCGTGCTGCAGCACCTGCTCCGCCTCGATCTTGCTGCGGATGTAGAGGCTCATCCGGCTCGCGGGATCGAACTGGTCCTCGCGCACCAGGTGCTGGTGCCGGCGGGCCGAGTAGATGCTCGGCGACGAGACGAAGACGATGCGCGGGATGCCGGCGCGCTCGGCGAGGCCCACCATCGCCTCCGTGCCCGCGACGTTCGCCTCGCGGAAGTCGCTCCAGCGGCCCCACGGGCTCGACAGGGCGGCGGAGTGGACGAGCACGTCGGCGCGTACGGGGAGCGTCGCGAGGTCGGCGAGGTCGGCGGCGATCGTCTCGGCTCCGGCGGCGGCGAGGCGCTCGAGGGCGGGGGCGTTCCGGCCGGAGGCGATGACCTCGTCGCCCTCGGCGAGGAACGCGCGCACGGCGTGGCCGCCGAGGAAGCCGGTGGCGCCGGTGACGAGGACGCGGCGGGGGCCTGGTGCACGCTCAGCGGACATCGACGACCTCCAGGCCCTTCTTGCGGCCCCAGTACCAGAGCAGGATCCCGAGGTAGCCGAGCGCCTTGCCCTTGCGGATCGAGCAGCGGACGATCGCGCGGCGGTTCAGCCTCGCCTGCGAGCCCGGGATCACCCGGCAGACCTTCAGGTGCAGCTCGAGGTCCTCGTCGGTGTCGTCGATGCTCGAGCGCGGGAAGCCGCCGACCTCGAGGTAGAGCTCGGCGTCGATGGCGAGGTTGAGGCCGGCGATCATGAACATCCGGTAGCGCTGGCCCGGTCGGCGGTAGACGACGCCGGGCGCCCGCTCGAGGATGCGGATGAGAGCGGTGCCGATCACTCCGTCGTACCAGCGGTAGTCGGGCTCGTCGGTGCGCGGCGCGACGCGTCCGCCGACGAAGCGGAAGCCGGCGCGGAAGTCGGCCTTCAGCAGCTCGACCCAGTGCTCGTCCGGCAGCGAGTCGGCGTCGGTGCGCGCGACGACCCTCGCGCCGTGCGCGATCGCGTGCCGGAAGCCGGTGTCGGAGGCGGCTCCGGTGCCCTTCTGCGGCTCGTCGATCGTGAGCACGGGCCGCTCCGGACGCTCGGCGGCGAACGCGGCGATGACCTCGCGCGAGCGGTCGGTGCTGCCGTTGTCGACGAGCAGCAGGGTGAAGTCCTGGTCGGTCTGCGCCGCGAGGGCGTCGAGGGTGCCCCGGAGCAGCTTCTCCTCGTCGAAGAGGGGCACGACGACCCAGAAATCCACTCGGACCCCCTCCTGCCGTGACCGCTCCACCCTAACGAGCACGGAGGGCGCATCCCCGCTATACAGGGGGAGCGGCGACCTCCGACGGGCCGGCGCAGGAGGGACGCGATCGTGTCCGACGTGCTCCCCGTCCGGCTCCTGGGCACCGGAGAGGCGCTGCCTCGGCGCGTCGTGCCGACCGCCGAGATCGCCGGACTCTGCGGTCTGGACGTCGACGAGGCGATCCGCCGCACCGGAGTCGTGACGCGGCACTGGCTCGCGGACGACGAGGACCCGCTCGAACTGGGGCTGCTGGCGGCCCGCAGGGCGCTCGCCGCAGCCGAGCTCGAGCCGCGCGATATCGACGTGGTGCTGAACGCGTCGGGCACGCAGCTGCAGGCGATCCCCGACGGGGGCGCGCTGCTCGCCGCCGGACTGGGCATGACCGGCGTCTCGGCGTACTCGTTGAACGCCACCTGCCTCTCGTTTCTCTTCGCGCTGCAGGAGGCGGGGTTCCTGCTCGCCACGCACCGCGCCGAGCGCGTGCTGATCGTGTCGACGGAGGGCGGCAGTCGCGGCATCGACCTCGGCCAGCCCGAGAGCGCCCTGCTGATCGGCGATGCGGCCGCGGCGGTCGTCGTGGGGCGCGCAGCGACTCCGGGGCAGGGGATCACGACGTCGCGCTTCGCGACGCGCACGAGCGGAGTGGCGCACGCCGAGATCCGCGGGTTCGGCTCGCGGATCCGGATCGAGGAGGCGGCGGACCGGCTCGGGGACTTCCGCTTCGACATGGACGGGATCCGGCTGCTGATCGACGCGCTGCGGCACTTCCCGGCGTTCCTCGAGACCGTGCGGCCGGGGCTCGGCTCGGGCCTCCCGGGCATCGACCGGGTGGTGCCGCACCAGACGAGCGGCGCGGGGCTCGAGGGCATGGCGCGGCTGTGGGGGCGCGAGCGGATGGTGGTCACGCTGCCCGAGGTCGGCAACACGATCGGCTCCGCTCTGCCGCTGGCGCTGCATCGCGCGCGGGCGCAGGAGGGGGAGTCGCTGCTGCTGGTCGGGACGGGCGCGGGGACGCACTACGGCGCGGTGGTGCTCCAGTGCTGAGGCGCGAGGCGCTCGAGGGAGGTGCGACGTCGTGGATCTCGAGGTCGGCCGCGGTCTGACGATCCCGGCGTCGGAGCTGCAGTGGCGGTTCTCGCGGTCGTCGGGGCCGGGCGGGCAGCACGTGAACACGTCGGACAGCCGGGTGCAGCTGACGTGGGACGTGGCGGCATCCGCGGTGCTGGACGAGTCGCAGCGGGAGCGGATCCTCGAGCGGCTGGAGCGGCGGCTGGTCTCGGGGACGCTGACCGTGACGGTGTCGGAGCAGCGGTCGCAGCTGCGGAACCGCGAGGTGGCGCTCGAGCAGCTGCGGGGGCTGGTGAGCTCGGCACTGGCACCGCCGGCGGCTCCGCGCCGACCGACCAGGCCGACGCGGGGGTCGGCCCGGCGGCACGCCGCCGCCAAGCAGCAGCGGTCGGCGACGAAGAAGCAACGGCGGCGGCCGACGGGGGAGTAGCGGCTCGAGTGCCGTCGAACGCTGCGTGGTGGTGGTGGTGGTGCGGCGAGGGGTGGCCGGGCGCGTCGAGGCAGCACGGAGCGATGGAGCAGCAGGGCGGAATGGAGCAGCAGGGCGGCGCGGAGTCGGAGGCGCCCGGCGATGCGCGAGCCGACGCGCCTCAGACCGGCGCCGGCGGGTCGACGAACCGCGGTCGAGGGGTCGGCTCGGGTGGTCCTCCGGGGAGAGGCGCCGGTCGGGTGGTGACCCGGCGGCCGGTGGGAGTGATCCAGTCGGCGACCCCGTCGGGATGGAGGACGTAGGTCCACCGGTCGCCGTGGCGGACGTGGTGGTGCGCGACGCACAGGGAGGCGAGGTTGTGCACGTCGGTCGTGCCGCCGTGGCGCCACTCGAGGGTGTGGTCGGCCTCGGCGGTGGACGCGGGACGTGTGCAGCCGGGGAACCGGCAGGTCCGGTCGCGCAGCTGCAGGAGCAGGCGCATGCGCGGAGGCGGAACCCGGAGGGTGCGCCCGACGTCCAGGACCGTGCCCGTGCCCGGTGCTGCCGTGACGCAGGTGAACGTCGTTCCCGGGCCCGCGAGCTGCTGAGCGACGGCGGCAGGCACGGGTCCGTAGCCGTCGAGGTAGGCGGGGTGGTCGTCGAGCCCGGCAGCGGTGCTCGCCGAGAGCGTCACCCGCACCTCCGCTCGGATCCCCGGCACAAAGGTCGGAACGGCGGACGAGTCGCCGTCGACGGGCGTGGTGCCCGAGACGTCTCCGTCGCAGAGCAGATCGATGAGAGCGTCGGCGCGCAGCTGGGCGAGAGTGCGCCCGTCTCCGCTGACGGAACCGTCGCCGTCGCGGAGGCTCCGGGCGATGCGGTCCAGGCGGTGGAACGCGCCGACGGCAGCGGCGGCCGGCAGGTACGCCGACAGCGTCGCCATGCCGTCCACCTCGGGCGTGATCCACACCGATCGGTCCTGGCGGGCCCGGGCGTGGCGGTCGGCGAGCGGTTGCTCGTGCAGCTCCTCGCGGAGCCGCGCCACCGCGCGCCGCAGCTGGGTCGGCGTCATCGACACCGCGACCTCCGCGGCGCGCTCGTCGAAGGCTGCGCGCGAGGCCACGGGCAGGGTGGCGGCGGCGGAGCAGATCACCTGCCCGGCCTCCCAGCGGATCCGCGCCGCAGCGAGAGCCGCACGTGTGCGGGGAAGATCCTCGGTGAGCAGCTGCGCCTGCTCCAACTCCCGCGAGGCGACGCGCTCGGAGACACCGAGCGCGACCGCGAACTCGGCGCGGATCGATCGCTCGACCAGGTCCGCCGCCTCGCTGCGGCTCGCGCCTGCGCCGGGACCGCCTGCACCGCCCCGCGCGAACGCCTCCGGACAGGCGAGGGCCGCCCGATACCCGGCGTACAGCGCCTCGGCGGCGGCCAGGAGCACGGGAGCCGCGGAGCGCACGAGTCGGGACGCCTCGTCCCCGCACTCGTGCACCTGCGTGAGGGCCGCCTGCGCTGTTCCGATCTCTGCCATACGCGTATTGAATCAGGGACCACCGACACCAAGGGGGCGGTCTTCGCCCGTCGACGACGATCCGGCCTCCGGACCACCCTGTGGAGGAGACCCGCGTCGCGATCCGCGACGCGGCGGGATCGATCGTCCGGACCCGTCACCCTCGAGGACGTCGGGGCTCGGCCGTTCGTCGGCCTCTCGGCTGGAGCGCTTCGGGCGTCGGGTCCGATGCGAGTCCCGACGGTGCTACCGCCCGCCGAGGCCGACGCCGCTGTCCTCGCACGAGGCGGTCCCCGCGGCGTCCTCTCGGAGGCAGGCGCCGTCGACGAGCGCGCGCTGTCCGAGGGGTTCGCCGAGCTGAACGGTGACGGGAACGAGGTCGTTGGCGGGACAGGTCCCCCCGGACGTCCCGTTCCAGGACGCGTCCACACGGATGACGACGTCCGCCTCACCGAGGGAGACGACGGGCGGCAGGGTCGCTCCGGTGACTCCTGAGGCGCACCTCGAGGCGGCTGACGAGGAGATCCACCTGCTCGATCCGCGGCGACACTCCGGACGGATCGGCGAGCTCCCAGACCGCGGTCTCGCCGACCGGAGACTTCTCGACGACGGGATCGTCGCTCTCAGCCGGAAGCGAGCATCCGGCCAGTGAGAGCAGCGCCGCGAGGACTGCGGAGGAGAGCGGGATGCGCCGGCCGGGAGTCACGGAGCCACCATCTCCCACTTCTCCGGCGAGCGCCAGAGCGGCGAGACGGCCGACGCTCGGAGTGGACGTCCGCTGCAGCGCTCCCGACCGCCCCGCTTCACCGGGGGCGCCCGCGAGCTCCTGCGCCCGCCGCGTCCACGCGGACACGAGCAGTCCGAACCCGACGAGGGGAAACGCCGAGAGGAGTCGCGCTCCGACGGCGCTCGGGCGGACGGGTCCGGCCCCTCCCTCGACCTCCTGCGGATCGGGTCGCCCGGCGCTTGTCAACTCTCTTCACCTCCGGCGAGCGGTTTCCTCCGATCGGCGGGACGGGCCGGACCGATGAGCCCACTGATCACGCAAGGGGCGCGGTGCCGGACTTCTCGTTCCTCCGGCCGCGTCGCGCGGCGGGAGCTCTGCTCTCGGAGCTCGCCGCGACCGCGGGCCTGCGCCTCGACGGGCCCGACGTCCGGGTGACCAGCGTCACCGTCAGCGATCGCGAGGTCGAGCCGGGCGGCCTGTTCGCCGCGCTGCCGGGCCGGGGCGCTCACGGTGCCGACTTCGTCGAGCGGGCGCGGGCGGCGGGGGCCGTCGCGGTGCTCACCGACGAGGACGGCCGGCGGCGGGTCGACGGTCTGCCCGTGCTCGTCGCTCCGGATCCGCGCCGGGTGCTGGGCCCCGTCGCCGCGCGGGTCTACGGCACCGACTCCGCCCGCCCGCCGCTCTTCGGCGTCACCGGGACCAACGGCAAGACGACGACCGTGCACCTGCTCACGGCGGTGCTCGAGCAGCTCGGGCTGCGCGTCGGGCACAGCTCGACGGCGACACGGCGCAGCGGCCCCGTCGAGATCGCCAGCCGGCTCACGTCGCCCGAGGCGCCCGAGGTGCACGCGCTGCTCGCGCGCATGGTCGAGGACGGGGTGGACGCCGCTGCGCTAGAGGTCAGCGCGCAGGCGCTCACGCGGCACCGCGTCGACGGGCTGCGCTTCGAGGTCGCAGGCTTCACGAACCTCAGCCACGACCACCTCGACGACTACGCGGACATGGACGAGTACCTGCGGGCGAAGGCGCGGCTGCTGCGTCCGGAGCTGTCGGAGCGCGCCGTGGTGCTGCTCGATTCGCCGGCGGGCGGGCGGATGCGCGACCTCGCCGAGGTGCCGGTGGTCACGGTCGCGTCCGTCCCGGGCGCGGACGCCGACTGGCGGGTCGAGGTGCTCGAGGCGACGACCGACCGGACCCTGTTCCGGCTCAGCGGGCCCGACGGGTCGCTGACCACCTCCGTCCCCCTGGTCGGCCGGCACATGGCGGCGGATGCGGGACTCGCCCTGGTGATGCTGCTGTCGGCCGGGCATCCGTTCGCGGCGCTCGCCGAGGCGGTGCGCGACGGCATCGACGCGCGCGTGCCGGGCCGGTCGCTCCTGGTGTCGGGCGAGCGCGGGCCGCGGGTGTACCTCGACTTCTCGCACACGCCCGACTCGATCGAGAAGACCGTGGCGGCGCTGCGCGAAGTGACCCCGGGGCGCGTGATCGTGGTGCTCGGAGCCGACGGCGACCGGGATCCGTCCAAGCGCGGGCCGATGGGGCGGGCCGCGGCGGAGGGGGCCGACGTGGTCGTCGTCACCGATCACCACCCGCGGTCGGAGGACCCGGCGCGGATCCGGCGCGCGCTGCTCGACGGGGCGCGCGACGGGAGCGACGTGCGCGAGATCGCGGAGCCCGCGGAGGCGATCCGTGCGGCGCTGGGCTCGGCCACCGACTCCGACAGCGTGCTCTGGGTGGGGCCGGGCGACACGGACTACCGGCTGGTGCGGGGCGTCGAGGTGCCGTACTCGCCGCGCCGCGACGCACGGGAGGCGCTGGCCGAGCTCGGCTGGGGGGTGAGGGCGCCGCCTGGACGGGGTCCGGCGGGGCGTGATCCGTCAGGGACGGTGGTCCCCGGGGGTGCGAGGCCGCCGTTCGTGACGGATGGGGGCGGTCCGTGATCCGTGGCGGAGGAGCAGAGCGGAGGGACTCGACAGGAGCCCGACAGCGGGCCGGAACGGGTGGTCAGGCGGTCGCGCGGAGGAAGGCGACGGCGCGGAGGTCGGCGTCGAGCAGTGCCGCCGGGCCGGGCCCGGGATCGTCGGCGTCGACGACGTGGAGGTCGTCGCCGAGGAGGGTGATCGGTGCCGTGACCGTGGGGCCGAGGAAGCCGACGCGCGAACCCGCCCAGGACCCGAGCGAGTACGCGTCGATCGCGCCCGCCAGGAGCCTCCGGCACGCCGAGCGCAGCGCGAGGATCGCGGTCTCGTCGCTGCCCTCGACGAGATCAGGCTCTCCCGCTTCCGCGAATGCCGCGTTCAGGGCGTCGAGCACCTCCCAGACCGACGCGTCGGAGTAGAGGGAGGCGAGAGCCAGCAGCCGCTCGCCCGGAACCCCCGCCGCGACCCGTTCGACGGCCGCCGCGACGACCTGGCGGGGCCGGCAGCCGCCGAGGAGGAACTCGGCCGCGGCCTCGCGAACGGGGTCCGCGGAGGGTTCCGGCGCGAGGGCGATCGCCGCCCGCACCTCCGCCGTGATCCGCCCCGCGAGCTGATCGGCGACCTCGACGTCGAGCACCGTGTCGAACAGCGCCGCCCAGCAGGTCCGCACGTGCAGACCGAGGCAGGCGCCGTCCTGGAGCAGGAGCCGGGCGAGGTCGACCGCCTCGGGCAGGTATTCGTCGGCCGGCGCCTCCGGAAGCAGGCCCCAGAGGTCCTCCTCCGTCAGCACGGCGAGGACCGCGTCGCGCACCAGGTCCCACTCGGGATCGGCGAGCTCGGGGGAGCGCCGGTGCAGCAGCTCGCGGTGCTGCCTCTGCAGCCGTCGCAGCTCGCGGCCGTCCACTCCGATCCCCACCCCCTCGAGCATGCCAGGGCCGGCGGAGGCTCAGGCCGCCGGGCGCTCCTGGAACCAGCGGACCAGCTCGCGCAGGGCGGGCAGGGTCATGCTCGTGTCGCGGTCGCCGGCGAGGTCCTCGAACGTGGTGCGGAAGCCCTCGGGCTGGCCCTCGGCGTCGGGGACGGCGGCGTAGGCCATCGACCACTCGGGGAACAGGCGCTCGGTCGTGGACTCCTTCAGCAGGATGCGGATCGACTCGTGCCGGGGATCGTGGGCGATCGCGTCCATCCGCTCCTGCACCGCGTCGTCGGGCCCCTCGAGCACCTGGAGGAACCGGCCGTCGCGGTACAGGAGCATGCCGGTGAGATCGACGCGCCCGTTGTCGGCGCGGCTCTGCTGCAGGAGCGACGCGAGGTGCGCCTCGTCGAACGGGGCGGTGGCGCGGCTGGCGTACACGAGGGAGAGCATGGGACCGGCTTTCGAGCGGGGACGTGTCCGAGCAGTCGACCACGATCGCCCGCCCCGCGCAGGGACTGGCTGCGCGGGGCGGGTGCTGCTATCGCGGCGGGTGGGGCTCAGACGCCCTGGTCCGGCTCGTACGAGACCGAGTAGCGGCTGCTCATGCCGGGGGACGCGTGCTGGGCGGCGGTCGTGACGACGCCGTAGCCGTCGTCCTCGTACGGGTCGCTCCCGTCGACGGTGCCGCTCCCGTCGGGTGCATCGCCCTCCTCGGGCGCCTCGCCGCGCTCGCCCGGACTGCCGAGCAGCAGCCGCGTCAGCGACTCCGCCGACGAGAGCAGGGTGTCGAGCGCCGCCGCGAGGTCGTCGTCGGTCGGAGCCGCCCCGCGCAGGGCCGCCGCGAGCACGCTGCGGCGCATCAGCTCCTTGGCGAAGGAGCCGGTGGTCCCCCTCCGCGCGCTCGGCCGCGGCGTCGAGGGCCGCCTCGCTGAACGGGAGGGAGGCGGCGTACCGGCGGAACAGGCGGCGGCGGGCGTCGGGACCCGGCAGCGGGATCTCGACGCCGAGGTCGACCCGGCCCGGTCGGGCGGCGAGAGCGCGCTCGAGGACCTGCACGCGGTTGGTGGTCATCACGAAGGCCACGTCGGCGTCCCCGTCGAGGCCGTCGAGGGCGTCGAGCACCTCGAAGAGCAGCGGCTGCGGGCTGTGCGCGCGCTCCATCGCGACGAGGTCGATGTCCTCGAGGACGACCAGCGCCGGCGGGAAGGTCCGCGCGATCTCGGCCGCGGCTCCGATGAACCGGATGCTCGATCCGGTGAGGACGACCGCGGTCGTGCCCGGGGTGCGGGAGAGCAGGTGGCGCACGGTCAGCGTCTTGCCGGTGCCGGGAGGGCCGTAGAGCAGCAGCCCGCGCTTGAGGTGCTGGCCCGCCGCGAGCAGCTCGTCGCGGTGCTCGCCGATGCCGACGACGTGGTCGACGACGGACTCGAGCACGCCGTCCTCGAGCACCACGTCGCCCGCCGCGACGTCGGGCCGCGGCAGGAAGGTCGCACCCGCGTGGCGCCCGAACTCGGAGCCGGCGAACGACAGCACCTGGCCGCGCAGCACGCTGTGCTCGACCATCAGGGCGTGCAGGCGCCGGACGAACGCGGGCACGGCGTCCTCGTCGGCCGCGAGGATCTCGAGCGACGCCGCCTCGCGCCCGGTCTGCGGCATCGCGTCGCGCTGCAGCACCGCGAACGGCACGCCCTCGACGCGGAGGAGCCGCACGCCGAACGCGATCACGCGGCGGTCGGTCAGGGGGCCGGTCGCGCGGGTGGCGTAGGTCACGGGGCCCGGGGCGAAGCGGGTGTGCGGGTTGCCGAGCATCTCGCCGATGGAGGAGTGGAACCGCTGCTCGCCGCCGCCGACGCCCAGGACCGACGCCTCGGCTCCTCCGAGCGCGTCGAGGGCGAGGTCGGCGTCGACCAGGCGGTGCGGCAGGACCTCCTCGGTGGTCACCGCGAGCGTCGTCGCATCGGTGCCGAGGTGCTCGCTCACCGCGTCGCCGAGCGGGGTGCGCTCGGCCGTCTGCTCGGTGGCGGCGAGCGCCTCGACGCGCTTCAGGTAGCGGGACACGACCCGCATCAGCTCCCGGTCGGACTCCTCGAGCATGCGGACCTTCCCCCTGGCGGTCCCCCGCCGTCAGGAGCGACGCTAGCGCGCCCGGCCGCGCGGTGAGGGAACCCCGGCCGGTCGAGGGAGCCCGCAGATGCGGGTTCCCTCGACGGTCGGGGGTTCCCTCGGCACAGGCGCTCGGCGGCGGCGGCGGGACCGCGGGCGGAGCGTGCGCGGAGGAGGCGCGGAGGAGGCACGGAGGAGGCACGGAGGAACAGCGCAGACCCGTCCCCTACCGTGAGGAAGGACGCACAGGAGGAGACATCATGACCGAGCAGATCGGGATCCCCGAGGCCGCCGCACTCGAGCGGACGCGGCGCACCGTCGCGATCCTGGGCGCGGGAGGCGACCTCACCGAGCGGCTGCTGCTGCCGGGACTGGGCCGCGTCGCCGAGCTCGCTCGCGACTCGGAGGTCACCCTCATCGGAGCCGCCCGGACGCCGCAGAGCGACGAGGAGTGGCAGGCGCTCGTGCGCCGCAGCCTCGAGGACGCGGGGATCGCGGCGAGCACCGTCGACGACCTCTCCTCGCGGGCCCGCTTCGTCGCGACCGACGCCTCCGATCCCGAGCAGCTGACGGCCTTGCTCGACGCCTGCCCCACGACGCCCGTGCTCTACGTGGCCCTCCCGCCCGCGATGGGCCACGCCGTCGCGGAGTCGCTGGCCGCGATCGAGCTGCCCGAGGATCTCGTCGTCGCGATCGAGAAGCCGTTCGGCGAGGACCTCGACGACGCCGTCGCCCTGAACGCCGCACTCGCGGCCGTGATCCCGGAGGACCGGCTCTGGCGCGTCGACCACTTCCTCGGCAACGCCACCGTGATGGGGATGCTGGGCCTGCGCTTCGGCAACGCGCTGCTCGAGGCGGGCTGGAGCGCCGAGCACGTCGAGAAGGTCGAGATCGTCTACGACGAGACCCTCGGCATCGAGGGGCGTGCGAAGTTCTACGACGGCACCGGGGCGCTGCGGGACATGCTGCAGAGCCACCTGCTGATGGTGCTGGCGCTGACCGCGATGGAGCGCCCCGACGAGGTCTCGCCCGAGGACGTCCACGCGCGGATGGCCGAGGTCCTCGGGGCCGTCCGGCTCTGGCGCGACGACCCCGACACGGCCCGCCGTGCCCGCTACACGGAGGGGCGGATCGACGGCCGGCTCCTCCCCTCCTACGTCGACGAGCCCGACGTCGATCCCGACGCCGGCACCGAGACGCTCGCGCAGCTGCTGCTGCAGGTCGACACGCCGCGCTGGGCGGGCGTGCCGTTCGTCCTGCGCTCCGGCAAGGCGATCGGCGACCCGCGCTCCGAGGTCGCCGTGCACTTCCGCCCCTCGACGCCGCCCCGCGGCCTCCGCTCGACCGAGGCCGGCGCGGGGACGGTGCTCAGGATGTCGCTCACGGGCGGCGACGTCGCGCTCGACCTGCTCGTCAACAGCGCCGACGACCTGACCGGCCTCGAGCGCACGACGCTGCGGGCCGAGCCCGGCGCGGCGACCCTCGACGCCTACGCGCAGGTGCTCGCCGGCATCCTGCAGGGCGACACCCTGCTCTCGGTGCCGGGCGACGTGGCCGAGCAGTGCTGGCGCATCGTGACCCCGGTGCTCGCGCACTGGGCCGACGGCGCCGCTCCGCTCGAGGAGTACGCGGCGGGGAGCGCCGGTCCCGAGGGCTGGTGAGCGCCGACGTCCTGGCGGCTTCTCGACGGTGATCGTCCGTCGCCGCCCCTCGGGCGGCGCGGCGCGCTGGCACTGTGGAGCGGTGCGGAGGATCCGCACGCCGGAGACGGCCGACCTCGCGAGGGGGAGCGATGCGCAGGACCACGACGCCGGAGCGGCACGGGCGGACGCGAGGGGGACGCTCGTGATCACGATCCACCTGCGCTACCGGATCGATCCGGAGCAGATCGACGTCTTCACGGACTACGCGAATCGCTGGATGGTGCTGGTCGAGCGCTTCGGCGGACAGCACCACGGGTACTTCCTCCCGTCGGAGGGGGACAGCGACGAGGCCTTCACGCTCTTCACCTTCCCGTCCCTGGCCGACTACGAGCGGTACCGGATCGAGTCCCTCACCGATCCGGAGTGCCTCGCGGCCTACGAGCTGGCCCGCGACTCCCGGTGCATCCTGCGCTACGAGCGCCGCTTCCAGCGCCCGCTCTTCCCGGCCGGGGCCTGAGGCCCTCCCGCGCGGTGAGGGAACCCCGGAACGTCGAGGGAACCCGCTGTTCCGGGCTGTCTCGACGGTCCGGGGTTCCCTCACGGAGGGGGGCGGGGGATCGGCGGGGGGGGAGCGCGGCGGGACGTCAAGTCCCCTCCGGACGAGGGGCGGGTGGGGTGGACTGGGAGCGACGGCCCGAGACCCGGCCGGGGAGCAGCAGGAGACCATGCCCGATCAGTACACCTTCACGAACCCCGCGACGCAGTACCCGAACACCACCCCTCCCGTGCAGCACCAGGAGGAGCCCGGCCTGCAGTCGCGGCTCGACCCGCGGCCCGACCTGGGCGAGGACAGCTACCGCGGCACCGGCCGGCTGACCGGGCGGCGCGCGCTGATCACGGGTGCCGACTCCGGCATCGGAGCGGCGGTCGCGATCGCTTTCGCGCGCGAGGGCGCCGACGTGGCGCTGGCCTACCTGCCCGAGGAGGAGGAGGACGCGCAGCACGTGATCGAGCTGATCCGCGCGGCGGGCCGCACCGCGGTGCCCCTCCCGGGTGATCTGCGCGACCAGGGCTACTGCACCGACCTCGTCGAGAAGGCCGTCGAGGGGCTCGGCGGGCTCGACGCGGTCGTGAACGTCGCGGGCAAGCAGGTGTGGCAGGAGGACGTGCTGCAGCTCAGCGACGAGCAGTTCCTCGAGACGTTCCAGGTCAACGTCCTCGCGATGTTCCGCATCGTGAAGGCGGCGGTCCCGCACCTCGCCCCCGGGTCCACGATCATCACGACCGCGTCGGCGGAGGCGCACACGCCCGCGCCCGACCGGCTCGACTACGCGATGACGAAGGGCGCGATCAACAACCTCTCGAAGGGGCTGGCGCAGCAGCTGGCGCCGAAGGGCATCCGGGTGAACGTCGTCGCGCCGGGTCCTACCTGGACCGTGCTGCAGGTGACGGACGGCGTGGACCCCGAGAGCCTGCCGGACTTCGGCTCGAGCGAGTCGCCGATGGGCCGTCCAGCCCAGCCGGCCGAGCTCGCGCCGGCCTACGTGTTCCTCGCGTCGGCCGAGTCGAGCTTCGTCGCGGGCGAGACGCTCAACGTGAACGGCGGCATGCCCACGCCCTGACGTCCCGGCACCGACCGCCCGTGCGCGTCCGCCGAGGCCGCCCTCCTGCTGCTGGTCGAGCAGCCCCGCAAGGGCGTGTCGAGACCCACCCGCTCCCGGGCACGTGGATCTCGATACGCGCGCTCCGCGCGCTACTCGATCAGCGAGGGGGGGCGAGGCGTCCGCGCGCGCCGGGGGTGGGCCGTCGGCCGATCCGTCGCGAACGGCTCCTGCCGCTCGCTCGGAACGACCGTTCGCGACCGATCGAGGGCACGGGACGACCGTTCGTGACGAACGAGAGGCGGAGACGACCGATCGAGAGGCGGGGACGACCGTTCGCGACGGTTCAGCGGCCGGGGCCGCGCCCGCTCACACCGCGCGCGTCAGCACCAGCACCGTCACGTCGTCCTCGTTCGTCCCGTCCTCGGCCCCGGCGCTGATGCGCGCGACCGCGTCGGCCGCGTCCGTCGACTGCGCGACGAGCGCCGCGACGTGGCGGAGCGACTCCACCCGTCCGTCGTAGAGATCGAGGATGCCGTCGCTGCAGCTCACGAGCGAGTCTCCCGGCAGCAGGGTCAGCTGCGCGGTCGCCCACGGCTCGTCCGAGTCGATGCCCACCGGCAGGTTGTGCGAGGCGAGGCGATCCCAGGTGCCGTCGGCGCGCACGTGCAGGGTGAGGCCGTGCCCCGCGTCGAGGTAGCGGACCGTGCCGGTCGCCTCGTCGAGGCGCGCGTGGAACAGGGTGGCGAAGGAGGCGGTCTCGCCCAGGTCCGACGACAGGCTCTCGGAGGCGCGCGACGCGGCCACCGAGAGGTCGTCGTGGCCGCGCGCGCTGCGCACGACGGCACGGACGGTCGCGGCGATGATGCCGGCTCCGACTCCCTTGCCCATCACGTCGCCGACCGTGAAGGCGGCTCCGCCCTCGATGTCGTACCAGTCGAAGAAGTCGCCGCCGATGGCGCGCGAGGGCAGGCAGACGCCGGCGAAGGCGTAGCCGAGGACCTGCGTCCGCTCCTTGGGCAGCAGCGCCTGCTGCACGACCGAGGCCTGGGTCAGCTCGAGGTGGGTGAGCTTCTCGCGGGCGCTGATGTCGGCCACCCGCTCCCGCGCCATGCGGGCGAGGTCGTTGACGACCGCGGCGGCCAGCCCGAAAGCGCCCGCCGAGAAGAACCCGCGGGCGATCTCGTTGGGGTTGTCCTCGAGCGTGGATCCGAGGACGAACGGCAGCACCAGCCCGGCCCCGACGCCGAGGCAGGCGAGGGCGACGTGCCGTCGGCCCGGTCCCGCCGCGACCCACACGGTCGGCAGCACGGCGAGGGAGGCGAAGATCGACGCGCTCTCGCCGGTCGCGAAGCGCAGCACGCCCACGACCAGGAAGTCGAGGGCGGGGATCAGCAGCGTCGCCCGCCCGAGCGGATCCACGCGCGGCAGCACGGCCGCGAGCACCGTCGCCCCCAGCATCATCACCACCGAGCCGATCAGCGCCGGCGCGCTCGTCACCTCGATCGTCGGCACCGTGACGCTGAGCACGACGGCGACGAGGAAGAGCCCGAGCACGGGCAGCTGCTTCACCAGCGGGATCTGCCGGTCGAAGCCGTTCGCGGTCAGGGCGACGGAGTCGACCGCGGGGAGCGTGCGTGCGCGCCGGTGCGCGAGGGTCGGACTCACGACGCGGAGGAGGGCCGGTGCTTCGCGATGGTCCAGACGTTCCGGCCGTGCTCCCGCTCGTGGTCGAACGAGTCGACCAGGGCCTGGATGAAGGGGATCCCGCGTCCCGACTCGGCGAACTCGTCCGGCATCTCGACGACCGTGTCGGTGTCGACGAGCGGCGGGTCGGCGGTGTCGACCAGCACGGCGCGCAGGACGCTCTCGTCGGCCTCGAGGCGCAGCTGGCAGATGATCGTGGTGGTCGAGGAGGCGTGCTGCACCACGTTCGAGACGAGTTCGATGAGCGCGGTCTCGAACATCATCCGCTCCATCTCGTCGACGTCGGTGCGGTCCTGCCACAGCGTCTCGAGGGCGTCGTGCACGGCCTCGACACCGTCCGGAGGAGTCCGGAAGACGATGGAGCGCTCAGACACGGTAGGCGTCCTCGGCGCTCTCGAAGCTCGCCAGCACGCGGTCGAGGTTCGAGAGCTTGAGGACCATCGACACCTGCGGGCTCGGAGCGGCGATGCGGAGGTCGCCCCCGGCCTGGCGGGCGCTCTTGAGGCAGCCGACGAGGGCGCCGAGTCCGGAGGAGTCCATGAACTCGATGCCGCTGAGGTCGACGACGACGCGGTTCTCGCCCTCCTCGATCACGCGGAGCACGAGGGTGCGCAGCTCGGGGGCCGAGACCATGTTGAGCTTGCCCTCGCCGCGGACGACGGCGATGTCGGGCTCGATCTTCTCGGTGGTGAACGTCATGCGGACTCCTTCTCGGGAACGGGGGACTCCTCGGGGGAGAAGCCCTGGTAGTGGACGGCCTGGAACAGGACGCTGAGCACGACCAGATCGTAGACGGCCCAGGCGATGTTGACTCCGGTGCCGATCGGCTCCGCCCCGTTCACGACGAGGTGGAAGACGCCGACCACGATCGCGATCACGAGCAGCACCATGACCACCAGCTGCACCTTGATCAGGCGCCACGGCGTGCCGGTCGACTCCTGCCGGGTCTTCGGGGTGACGGCGAAGCCGAGCGGGATGCGCAGGATCACGTTGTTGACCGCCGTCCGGCAGGCCTCGAGCCAGACCGGGAACAGCGCCAGGCTGTACTGCTGGCCGCGCCAGGTGGGCGTGCCCTTCGCCGAGACGAGGAAGAGCAGCTGGTTGGCGATCATGAACGGGATGAACCGGACGAAGAAGTCCGCCGCCAGCGAGGTGACCGGCAGGATCCCGAGCACCAGGAACACGATCGGCGCCGCGAAGTAGACGACCGCCGCGTAGCCGCTGAGGTAGCTCCACATCGTGGCGAAGTACATCAGGCGCTGCGGGATCGAGAGGGCCCGCTGCAGCAGCGGGTTCTCGCGGAGGAACACCTGCATGGTGCCCTGCGCCCAGCGCAGCCGCTGCACCAGCATGGTGCCCGCGTCCTCGGGGGCGAGGCCGTCGGCGAGCAGCTCGTGGTGGTAGACGGTCTTCCAGCCGAGGCCGTGCAGGCGCATGCAGGTCGCCATGTCCTCGGTGACCGAGATGGTGGCCAGCGGCATGATCGGCTGGGCCTCGTCGGGCCGGTCCACCGCGATGCCCTGCAGGACCGCCTGGACGGACTCGAGCGCGTTCAGCGGCGAGAGCTCGCGATCGGCGAGCGACGAGACGATCGCCTCGATGTCGACGATCGTGTCGCCGTCGCCTCCGTCGGCCCGCGCGAGCGCGCGGATCTCGGCGAGGTCGTTCTCGAGTCCGGCGACGTCGGAGGCGACGAGGGAGTAGCTGGCCTCGTCGACCGCGCGGTGCAGGTCGTAGGTGATCGAGCCGATCGGCTCCCCGGAGGCGAGGGCGGTGCGCCCGTGGGCGATCGCGGCCGACACGTCGTCCAGGGCCTTCGCCACGGCGGCGTCGCGGGCGGCGGGGTGGCTGCGGGCCTTGGCCACGGCGCGGGAGGCGGTGCGCAGGGCCCGGGCGATGCTCCGGTCGAGCTCGCGGATGTAGCCGGTGATGCCGAGCTGCATCAGCGCCTCGCGGCGGAGGATCGCGTTGGAGCCGCAGAAGAAGGCGGCGTTCCAGCCGTCCTTGCCCTGCTGGATCGGCCCGTAGAAGAGCGGCGCCTGGCTGCCGAGCGGGTCCCCGGTGGCGACGTTCGAGAAGACCTGCGGAGTCTGGACCAGCGCCACCTCCGGGTCGCGGAAGTAGCCGAGCGTGTGCTCGAGGATCTCGGGCCGGGGGATCTGGTCGGCGTCGAGGATCAGGAGGAACTCGCCCACCGTCTGCTCGAGCGCGTTGTTGAGGTTGCCCGCCTTGGCGTGCCGGGGCATGTCCTTCCACGCCTGCGACCGGGTGATGTAGCCCAGCCCGGCTCCCTCGGCGGCCGCGCGCATCTCGGGCCGGTCGCCGTCGTCGAGCACCCAGGTCGAGTGGGGGATCCGCGCGGCCTGCGCCGCCAGCGCCGTCTCCATGACGAGCTCGATCGGCTCGTTGTAGGTCGTGATGAAGATGTCGACCGTGGCCTCGGGGTCGGGCTCGGGGGCGCCGGCCGGCCCCGCGCGCGCCACATGGTCATGCCGTAGAGGCAGACGTCGATGAGGCTGTAGGTCTCGGCCGCGATCAGCGGCACGGCGATCCACCAGGCGTCCCAGTTCAGGGACGCGACCCAGCGCCAGGCGACGTAGTTCACGCCGAGCGCGATCGTGAGCAGCACGATGATGCGCAGGAGCAGCATGCGCCCCGGCGAGACGAGCGTGCTCTCGGTGCCCGGCCCCGTCACTCCGCTCTTCTTCTTCTTCCCGCGGGCGCTCATCGCGGCACGATCCCGAACAGGAACCGCGTCTTGACCATGACCCAGAGCAGGGCGAGGACGACGACATAGGCGAGCGTGTCGATCACGATGCTCCCTCGATCGAGGAACGGGACGTTGGCGACGATCAGCACGAAGAGCACGTGCATCACGAACACGTAGAGGGTGGCCTGGCCGAGCGGGATGAGGAACCACCCGAGGACCCGGTGGATCGGCTTCCACAGGACGCTGAGCAGCGCGTAGCCCGTGATCGTCACGAGGAGCACGTTGAGCACGCGGCCGAGGTCGAGCGTGGTGCGCTCGAACGCGAACGAGTAGATCGACGTGAACGTGTTGGCCGGCACGAGTCCGAGCCGCAGGTCGTAGGCGCTGGAGAGGTACGGGTTGTTCCACGAGAACAGCGCGAGCGCGACCGTCGCGATCACCGAGACGGCCAGCACGACGCGGCCGGCGCGGGTGGCGAACCAGCCGAGGATCTCGCGCCGGTAGAAGCCCGCCACCATGCCCGTCACGAACAGGGCCTGCCAGGTCAGCAGCGGGAACGAGTCCTCGAACTGCGAGGGCAGCAGGCGCAGGCTCAGCAGCGACTGCACGGCGTAGAGGCCCCAGCTCACGGCGAGGACGAGGATCCAGCGGCGCCGCGACAGGGCCCACAGGATCAGCGGGGCGATCACGAGCATGACGACGTAGAGGCCCAGGACGTTGACCTGCCACGGGCCGATCCGCAGGAGCGCGATGTCGACGATCGTCTGCGGATCGACGGGGTAGCGCAGGAGGGAGTCGAAGCCGGTGTACAGGTCGTAGACGCGACCGGTCGCCTCGCTGCCCGCGGCTCCGGTGCCCTCGTCGACGTAGGTCGTGGCCGGCACCGCGTTCACGAACGGCACCAGGCTGGCGAAGCCGACGATCAGGGTCACGACGACCGCTGTGACGTAGAGCTTCCAGGCCCGCGCCCCGGTGCGCAGGGTGACCTCGCCGAGGCCCCCGCCGACGATCTTGGGGCGGTGCACCAGGCCGAGCACCGCGCCCGAGAGCAGCACGAACAGCTCCGCTCCCGAGACCATGCCGATCGCCTCCTGCGTCGCGTTCTGGAAGAACGAGACGAGAGCGAGGTGGTTGATGACGACGAACACGATGGCGCCGCCGCGCAGCAGGTCGATGCGCAGATCGCGCGAGGGCGGGCCGGAGTAGGCGAGACGGCTCGTGCGGCCGCGCAGGAGCCCCCAGAGCGTGAGCGCGACGGCCGCGAGCAGCACGCCGGCGACGACGATCCAGGCCGCCGCGCCGTCGAGGGTGCCGCCGTCGGTGCGCACCGGACCCGCCGTGCCGTACGGCGAGTAGAGCGGGCCGAACACCAGTCCGCTGCCGGCCGCGTCGGCACGGAACGCCGCGGCGGTCTCGGCGTCGGTCGAGATGCTCCAGTCGATGACGACCTCGCCGACGACCGCGCGGGCCGACGAGGAGTCGCGCCACAGCACGACGTCCAGGAGCGGGTACTGCGGCCCGGACACCGCGGCGATGACCTGCCGCCACCACTCCTGCTTGATCTCGAGCGCACCGGGTCCGCCCGCTCCGGGGCTGAAGAACGCCGCGGTCTCGAGCAGCATCGGGGTGCCGGTCGCCTCCGAGAAGCGCTGGTAGAAGTCGAGGTCGCCGCCGCCGGCGAGGGCGGTGTCGAGCGCGCCGGGCCGGGGGACCTCGTTCAGCGGCTGTCCGCCGCCGCTGGGGTCGTGGTAGGCCGAGAGCCCTACCCGGTCGACGTACTCGTCGCCCGGGTAGTAGGGGCCGTAGGGGTCGTCACCCGAGGCGACCAGTCCGTCGCCGTCGGTGTCGAGGGCGGGGTCGGTGCCGCCGCGCGCCGCCTGGAACGGGTATGCGGCACCGGCGACCGGCGACCACACCACGGCGGCGTCGGGCAGGTCCGAGTGCACGGCGTCCGAGAACGCGCGGAAGGCGCCGATGTACGCCTCCGGAGCCTGGCCCCACTGCACCCAGTCCGCGTTCATGTCGGGGGCGAAGCGGAGGTAGAGCGGGAGCGCGTCGTCCTGGCGGGCGTCCGCGAGAGCGGCCACCGCCTCCTCGGCATCGCTCTCGTCGAACCCGACGAGGTCTCCGGAGGGGCGCAGCGTGATCGCGGCGAGCGATCCCTCGCCCTGGGCCTGGCGCAGGAACTGCGCGAGGTAGGTCGTCTCGGCGCTGGAGAGCGGGAGGGTCGCGGAGTGCTCGAGGACCGCGGCGGGCGCTCCGAGGCGCTCGCTCTGCTGCGCGGCGCTGTCGATGCTCCAGTCCAGGCTGGCGCCGAAGTACGCGCCCGACTCGGGCGTGAGCACGTCGGGGGACGGCGCCCGGTCCGCGGCGGCCGCGGCGGGGGCTCCGAGGAGCGCGAGGGCGACGGCCGACGCGGCGACCAGGAGCGCGCGTGCTCGGTGGGGCTTCCCGCGCCTCACGTGCGGGTCACCACCAGGACCGTGATGTCGTCCAGCGCCTTGCCGGAGTCGGCGAGCGCGCGGATCGCGGCGAAGAACTCCTCCGTGCTGCCGCACGAGCGGGCCAGCTCGGTCGCCTCGGTGAGGGAGTCGAGCGTGCCGTCGTACAGGTCGAGCAGCCCGTCGGTGAACGAGACGAGGGAGTCGCCGGGCGCGAGCTCGACGGTCTGGTCGACCCAGCCGCCCTCGGCCGCGATGCCCAGAGGCAGGCCGAGCGAGGCCAGGCGCTGGAACGAGCCGTCCGGGCGCAGGAGCACCGACAGGCCGTGACCGGCGTCGACGAAGGAGAGGCGCCCCGTCTCGGTCTCGAGGCGCGCGTGGAAGAGCGTGGCGAACGTGCCGGTCGCGGCGAAGTCGTCGAGCAGCTGCTCGTTGACGGCCGACACGGCGTCGGTGGCGGAGGACCCGGTGCGCGCGTGGAAGGCCGAGCGGACCCCTGCTCCGACGATCGCCGCCGCGGTGCCCTTGCCCATGACGTCGACGAGGGTCAGGTCGACGACGTCGCCGCCGCGCCAGCTGTAGAAGTCGCCCGCGAGACCGCGCATCGGGATCGAGAGGCCCGAGAACTCGTAGCCGGCCGGGTGGGTCTCGTCGGCCGGAGCCAGTCGCAGCTGCACGTCCGCGGCGCGGTCGCGCTCGAGCCGGTCGCGCAGCTCCCGCTCCACCCAGTCGCCCAGCTCGTCGAGCAGCGCCTCCTGGTCGGCGGTCAGCTCGCGCGGCACGAAGTCGAGGAGGCACAGCGTGCCGACCGCGAGGTCGGCCTCGACGATCAGCGGACGGCCGGCGTAGAAGCGCACGTGGGGGTGCTCCCGCGACGTTCTCGTGCGCGGCGAACTCGCCGTCGGTCTCGAGATCGGGGATGACGAGCATCCGCTGCTCGCGCAGCGTCGCATCGCAGAACGTGCCGGCCCTCGGATACTGGAGCGGCCAGCCCGGCACCTGCGGCGACTTCGTGAAGAGCGTGGTCTCGTCGAGGAAGTGGATCTCGGCCAGCGCGACCCCGAAGAGGTCCTTCGCCATGCGGGTGATGCGGTCGAAGCGCTCCTCGGGCGGCGTGCCCATGATGTCCAGCTCGCCGAGCGCGGCGAGCCGCGGATCCGGTGCGAGGTCTCCGAGCATGGCTGACTCCTCCGGTCGTCGTTCCCGAGCACGGGCGATCGGCACCGGCGTACCGGTGCACTCCCGACTCTGCACGGGTGTTCGGTGCCGGACGAGGAATAGACGGGAATCCGCACAGAAACCCCCACAGACGGGGGGATCGGCTGCGACGGCGCCGGAGCCGTCACGCGGAGACCGGTCCCGTCACTCCACGCGCGGCCACTCGCTCGTCAGGGATGCCTCGATCGCGCGGTGCCGGAACCCGTAGGGCTTGCCGCGGTCGATGATCCCCCGCACGGTGTCGAGGCGCTGCGCGGTCGTCCCGGCCTCGGTGGCGCGGGACAGCCCGATCGCCTTCGCGATCCGGGTGAGGGTGCGGTCTGGGGCGGGCAGGGCCGCCATCGCCTCGAGGAAGTCCCGTTCCCGCGCGGGCAGGCGACCCAGGATCCGCTCGACGTGGGCCGCCGCCTCCCTCTGCGCCCCTCGCCAGCCGGCGAGCACCTGCTGCCGGGTGATGGTGGAGCCCGTGCCGGCGTACCAGGCGCTCTCGCCGGCCAGTTGGAACAGGAACGGCTCGCCGCGGCAGAGATCGACGATCGTCGAGACGGCATCGGTCTCCATGCGGATCCGCTCCGTTCCTCCGCGGTCGTCGGCGACCTCCCAGCCCGGCAGCACGAAGTCCTGCAGCGCAGCGACGATGTCGTCGTCGTCGATCGCCGTGAGGATCGTCGTCTTGAATCGGCGCGCGAACGTGGCGCCCTTCTGCGCACCCGCCCGATCCTCGAAGTCGGGGAGGCCCGAGAGGTAGACCGCGAGCGGGAGGAACCGGGTCACCCGCGCCCCGCCGGGCAGCTCGACGGTCTCCTCGTGGGTGATCGCGTCGCCGAGGGCGATGAGGAGCTGCGAGAGGGCGCTCTCGTCGACGATGTTCTGCACCTCGTCGAGGTGGACGAGAACGACGACGTCGTGGGCGATCGCCGCGCGACCCACCTCGACGAGCAGCTCGGTCAGTACGGCGTGCGGCTCGGGCCCCTCCTTCCCGCGGAGGGTCAGCGAGAGCCCCGATGCCGCAACAGCCTGGACGCGATCGATCAGGCTCGCGATCCGCTTCTCGCGGGCTGTCGAGAGCCCTGCCGACTCGGCCAGCGCGAGCAGGGCGGCCGCGAGGAGCTTCAACGGATCAGCGCCGGACGGGATCCGCAGCTGCGGTGTCACCCAGTCGCCTCCCGCGGCGGCGTCCCGCGCGATGCGCCTGACGAGCGACGACTTGCCGAGCCCGGGCTCGCCGAGGACCGTGCGACCGCGCTCCGGAAGGCCCCGGTTCAGTCGGGGCCGGAGGACGTCGCGCCAGTCGCTGAGCTGCGAGGTCCGACCGGCCCAGATCTCGGGAACGGCGTCGGACCCGGGGCTGAACGGATTGTCGAGGGCGTCGCGCATGCTGATAACTTTACCGTCTGATGCGGATGTCGATAAAGTTATCAGCTCCGATTGAGCGGCCCCACTCTGCGGGAGCGGGGGATCCGGAGACGGCCGCCGGGCGGCCTGCTCGATCGGCGGAGGCGGAGAAGGGGCGTGCCCGGCTCGCTCGCGCGGGCGGCACGGGGACGAGCCCGCTCAGCGGGTCGGCGGAGGCGGCCCCGTCGTCGCGCGCTGCACCAGCTGCGTCGGCAGCCGCACGTGGAGCGAGCGCGGGGTCTCGCCCGCCATCAGCGCCGTCAGCATCTCGGCGGCGGTCGAGCCCAGCGTCTGCATGGGCTGCCGGACGGTCGTCAGCGGCGGATCCAGTCGCGACGCCTCCGGCACGTCGTCGAAGCCGACCACCGAGAGGTCCCGGGGCACGTCGAGCCCGATCCGCGCCGCGATCTCGATGATGGCGATGGCCGAGACGTCGTTCGCGGCGAAGACGGCGGTCGGCCGGTCCGGGAGCGACAGCAGTGCCGAGGCGGGGCGGCGCGCGGTGTCGTGCTGGTACAGGCCCACGTGCACGAGCCGCTCGTCGAACGCGATGCCCGCCTCCGAGAGTGCGGCGCGGTAGCCGGCCTCGCGCAGTCGGGCGGAGCGGAGGTCGGGGCGGCCCGCGACGAAGCCGATGCGGCGGTGTCCGAGCTCGACCAGGTGGCGCGTCGCCTGCAGGGCCCCGCCGTAGCTGTCCGCCTCGACGGTCGGCAGGTCGGCGCGGCCGGTGTGCGGGTCGATCGCGACGAGCGGGATGTCCGAGGCCGCGGTGAGCACCGTCGGCGTGACCATGATCGCGCCGTCGATCAGCGTGCCGCTCAGACGGCTCAGCGAGCGCCGCTCCCAGCCCTCGCCCTCGCCCTGGTGCGAGCCGCTGTAGGCGAGCAGGTCGAAGCGCGAGCCGCGCAGCTCGGCGCCGACGCCCTTCAGGATCTCGGCGCTGAACGGCTCGAAGTCGGCGACGAGCACGCCGATCACCCCGGTCCGGCGCGAGCGCATGCTGCTGGCGACGAGGCTCGACTCGTAGCCGAGCTCGCGCACCACGTCGAGCACGCGCGTGGCCGTCGCGGCGGCGATGCCGTACCGGCCGTTGACCGCCTTCGAGACCGTCGCGACCGAGACTCCGGCCGCAGCGGCGACGTCGTGGATGGTCGGACGGTGACTCACAGGACCGACCGTAACCCTCCGCAGGGCTGTTTGGAAAATGATTTCGAAAACGTTTGACGCTCCCGCCGAGCAGTACGGAGACTGACCTCGCCCACCGGATGAACGGCGGGTGCACCTCGGCGCCGCTCTCCCTGGCGGCGCCCACTCGATGAAGAGAACAGGTCGAACGATGAAGTTCAGAAAGATCGCAGTGGCCACCGTCGCCCTGCTCGGCGCGGCCGCGGCCCTGAGCGGCTGCTCCGCCCAGGAGTCCGGCTCCTCCGACGGCACCGTCTCGATGACCCTCTGGCAGAACTCCACCACGGGCCCCGGCCAGGAGTTCTGGGACAAGACGGTCGCCGACTTCGAGGCCGCGAACCCCGGAGTCACCATCACCCCGCAGGCCATCCAGAACGAGGACCTGGACGGCAAGCTGCAGACCGCGCTCAACTCCGGCGACGCGCCGGACATCTTCCTCCAGCGCGGCGGCGGCAAGATGGCGGCCATGGTCGCCGGCGGCCAGCTGATGGACCTGACCGACAAGATCTCGGACGAGGCCAAGAGCGAGATCACCGAGGGCTCCTTCGGCGCCAACACCCTCGACGACAAGGTCTGGGCGATGCCGGTCGCGGTGCTGCCCGGCGGCGTCTTCTACAGCCAGGACCTCTTCACCGCGGCGGGCATCAGCACCCCGCCGTCGACCCTCGAGGAGCTCGACTCGGCCGTCACCGCCCTCAAGGGCAGCGGCACCCAGGCGATCGCGCTCGGCGGCAAGGACGCCTGGCCCGCCGCGCACTGGTACTACTTCTTCGCGCTCCGCGAGTGCAGCCCCGAGACGATGGCCGAGGCGGCCGACTCGAAGGACTTCTCGGACGAGTGCTGGGTCAAGGCCGGCGAGGACCTCCAGACCTTCTCCGAGACCGAGCCCTTCAACGAGGGCTTCCTCACCACCGCCGCCCAGCAGGGCGCCGGCAGCTCGGCGGGCCTGCTCGCCAACCGCCAGGCCGCCATGGAGCTCATGGGCGCCTGGAACCCCGGCGTCATCGCCTCCCTCACCCCCGACGAGAAGCCCCTGCCCGACCTGGGCTGGTTCCCCTTCCCCGAGGTGGACGGCGGAGAGGGCGAGCCCGGCTCGATAATGGGCGGCGTCGACGGCTACTCCTGCTCGGTCGACGCTCCCGCCGAGTGCGTGGACTTCCTGAACTACCTCGCGACCGCCGACGTGCAGAAGGAGTACTACGCCGCCTTCAACGCGCCTCCGGTCAACCAGGTCGCCCAGGAGGCCGTCACCGAGCCCTACCTGCAGGACATCCTGGCCGCTTACAACTCGGCGCCCTACGTCTCGCAGTGGCTCGACACCGTCTACGGCCTCAACGTCGGCAACGCGCTGAACGTCGGAGTCGTCGACCTGCTCGCCGGCAAGAGCGACCCGGAGCAGCTGGTCGAGGCCGTCAACGCCGCTGCGAAGAAGGCGTAACCATGGCGCTTCGCGAGAGCCCGCTCCTCGGAGCGGATGCGCCCCGCGATCGCGAGAACACCGGGGGTGCTGCGGTCGTCGCAGCACCCCCGGTGCGCCGGCGCCGCCGCAGCCTCGGCTGGGCGGGCCGGCTCGAGGTCGCGATCCTGGTCGGCCCCGCGCTGATCGTGTTCCTCGCCTTCGTGATCTTCCCGGTCGTGATGGCCGCCTACTACGGCTTCTTCAGTTGGCAGGGCTACGGAGTGCCGACGGATTTCGTCGGCTTCCGCAACTACCTCACGATCCTCCAGGACCCCACCTTCCACGAGGCGCTGTCCCACAACGGCACGATCGTGATCCTCTCGCTCGTGCTCCAGGGCCCGGCCGCGATCCTGATCGCGCTCCTGCTCAACCGCAAGCTGCGCGGCCAGTCGTTCATCCGCGTGCTGATCTTCGTGCCCTACGTCATCTCGGAGGTCGTCGTCGGCACCGGCTGGAGCCTCATGCTCCAGACCCGCGGCGCCGTCAACGGCATGCTCGAGAACATCGGACTGGGAGCGCTGCAGCAGGACTGGCTGGCGAACCCGGCGATCGCGATGTGGACGCTGATGCTGATCATCACGTGGAAGTACATCGGCTTCGCCGTGATCCTCTTCCTCGCGGGTCTCCAGGGCATCCCCGAGGAGCTGTCCGAGGCCGCGGCCATCGACGGCGCGTCCTACTGGCAGGTCCAGCGGCGCATCACCCTGCCGCTGCTCGCCCCGACCCTGCGCATCTGGGCGTTCCTGTCGATCATCGGCGCCCTGCAGCTGTTCGACCTCGTCTACATCATCTGGGGCCAGTACGTCTCGTCGACCGCCGGCACCTCGACGATGGCGACCTACCTCGTCACCAACGGCCGCAATGCCGGCAACTACGGGTACGGGAACGCCGTCGCGGTGATCCTGTTCCTGATCTCGCTCGTGGTCGCCCTGCTCTACCAGCGCTTCGTGCTGCGGCGGGACACCGAGGGCGCACTCACCGGAGGCAAGCGATGACCACCACGATGACGGCCCCGCCGATCACCCCCGAGACTCCCCCGGCCCCTCGCCGTGAAGCGCCGCCGCCCACCGGCGGGCCGCGGCACGATGATCGCCTACGTCGTCGCGGTCGTCGTGATCGCGCTGATGCTCGCCCCGGTCGCGTACATCATCATCGGCGGCTTCCGCACGAACGCGCAGATCACCACCGACCCGGCCGGGTTCCCGTCGCCGTGGAACGTGCAGAACTACATCGACGTCATCACGGGCGGCATCTTCTGGCGCGAGGTGGGCAACTCCACGATCGCGGCGCTCGCCACCACCCTCGGCGTCGTCGTGCTCGGCCTCATGGCCAGCTACGTGCTCGCCCGGTACGACTTCTCAGGCCGCGGAGTGTTCTACGCGCTCTTCGCGGCGGGACTGATGTTCCCGATGACCGTGGCGATCACTCCGCTCTACCTGGTGATCAAGAGCCTCGGCCTGATGAACTCGCTCGCCGGAGTGGTGCTGCCGCAGATCGCGTTCGGCCTGCCGACCACGATCATCATCCTGGTCCCGTTCCTGCGGGCCATCCCGGACGAGATCCAGGAGGCGGCCTTCATCGACGGCTGCAGCCGGATCGGCTTCTTCTTCCGCATGGTGGTGCGCCTGGCGATGCCCGGCGTGATCACGACCGGCATCCTCGCGTTCATCGCGAGCTGGAACAGCTACCTCCTGCCGCTGTTCATCCTCAACGACGAGTCGAGCTTCACGCTCCCGCTCGGGGTCCAGGCCTTCTCGTCGCAGTACTCCGTCGACACCGCCAAGGTGCTCGCGTTCGTCTCGCTGTCGATGATCCCCGCGCTCATCTTCTTCAGCGTCTTCGAGCGCCGCATCGTGGGCGGCCTCACCGGGGCGGTGAAGGGATGACCTCCACCCCGCCGCCCGCTTCCAGCAGAGGGTCACGCCGTGGCCGAACCGCACGTCCCCTCGGCCCGCGTCGCCGAGCTCCTGGAGCGCATGACGCTCGAGGAGAAGCTCGCCCAGCTCGTCGGCTACTGGGTCGACCAGGGCGGGGAGGTCGTCGCGCCGCTGGCCGGCGAGATGGCCACCTCCACCCGCTACGAGGACGCGACGACGCACGGGCTCGGGCACCTGACCCGCGTGTACGGCACGCGCCCCGTCGATCCGATCGAGCGGGCGCAGTGGCTATGGGCCGAGCAGCGCCGCCTCGTCGAGGAGACCCGGCTGGGCATCCCGGCGATCGTGCACGAGGAGTGCCTGACCGGGCTCGCGGCGTGGAAGGCCGCGACGTTCCCCACTCCGCTGGCCTGGGGCGCGTCGTTCGACGCCGAGCTGGTCGAGGAGATGGGCCGCCTGATCGGCTCGTCTATGCGCGAGCTCGGGATCCACCAGGGCCTCGCGCCCGTGCTCGACGTGATCCGCGACCCCCGCTGGGGCCGCGTCGACGAGTGCATCGCCGAGGACCCGTACGTCGTCGGCACGCTCGGCACCGCCTACGTGCGCGGCATGCAGTCGGAGGGGGTCGACGCGACGCTGAAGCACTTCATCGGCTACTCCGCCTCCCGCGGCGGCCGCAACCACGCGCCGGTCCACGCCGGTCCGCGCGAGATCGCGGACGTGCTGCTGCCTCCGTTCGAGATGGCGATCCGCGACGGCGGCGCTCGCTCGGTGATGAACTCGTACGCCGAGATCGACGGCGACCCCGTCGGCGCGACCCCCGCCTACCTCACCGACATCCTGCGCGGCGACTGGGGCTTCGACGGAGTGGTGGTCTCGGACTACTTCTCGGTCGCGTTCCTGCACCTCATGCACGCGGTCGCCGCCGACCTCGGCGAGGCCGCCGAGCTCGCGCTCGAGGCCGGGATCGACGTGGAGCTGCCCACGGGCGACGCGTTCCTCGCGCCGCTCGCCGCCCGCATCGCCTCGGGGGAGATGAGCGAGGAGCTCGTCGACCGCGCGGTGCTGCGCCTGCTCGCGCAGAAGGAGCGCCTCGGGCTGCTCGACGCCCGCTTCGACGACGTGCCTGAATCGATCGACCTCGACTCGCCCGCGCACCGCGACGTCGCCCGCCGCCTCGCGGAGGAGTCGCTCGTGCTGCTCTCGAACGACGGCGTCCTGCCGCTCGCGGCGCCGCGCCGGATCGCGCTGATCGGCCCGAACGCCGACAGCGCGCAGGCGCTGATGGGCTGCTACTCCTTCGCCAACCACGTGCTCGCCCACCACGAGGGCGTGCCGCTGGGCTTCGAGATCCCGACCCTGCGCGAGGCCCTCGCCGACGAGTTCGCGGGCGAGATCCTCGTGGCCGAGGGCTGCGCGGTCGAGGGCGACGACGACTCCGGGATCGCCCCCGCCGCCGACGTCGCACGGACCGCCGACGTGGCCGTGGTGGTCGTCGGCGACCGCGCCGGGCTGTTCGGCCGCGGAACCGTGGGCGAGGGGAACGACGTCGAGAGCCTCGAGCTGCCGGGCCGCCAGCGCGAACTGGTGGAGGCGGTCGTCGCCACCGGAACGCCCGTGGTGCTCGTGCTGCTCACCGGTCGCCCCTACGCGATCGACTGGGCCCTCTCGGGCGCCTCGGCCGTGCTGCAGGCCTTCTTCCCCGGCGAGGAGGGCGCCGGCGCGATCGCCGGCGTCGTCTCGGGCCGCGTCGTGCCGTCGGGGCATCTGCCGGTGTCGCTGCCGCGCTCGGCCGGGGCGCAGCCGTTCTCGTACCTGCACCCGATCCTGGGCGGCCCGTCGGACGTGACGAGCGCCGACAGCACCCCGGTGCTGCCGTTCGGCCACGGTCTCTCGTACACGACGTTCTCGCGGAGCGAGCTCTCGGTGGGATCGGACGAGGTGGCGACCGACGGAGTGATCACCGCCTCGGTCCGCGTGCGCAACACGGGCGACCGCAGCGGCGTGGATCTGGTGCAGCTCTACGCGCGCGACGTGTACGCGAGCGTCACCCGGCCCGTCGCCCAGCTGCTCGGCTACGCCCGGGTCGAGCTGGCCGCGGGCGAGGAGGCGCAGGTGCGCTTCGAGGTGCCGGCCGCCCGGCTGGCCTTCACCGGCCGCTCCGGCGACCGCATCGTGGAGCCCGGCGCTCTCGAGCTGTGGGTCGGGCCGGACTGCGCGTCGAAGGAGACGACCGCGTCGCTGGCGCTGGCCGGTCCGGTGTCCGTGGTGACGGCCGCCTCCGAGCGCCTGGTGCGCACGAGCGTGCTGCTCGAGGAGACGACACTGGCGTGACCCGCCCTCCTGCTGGTCGAGCAACCCCGGAGGGGCGTCTCGAGACCCGCCGACTCCGGATCTCGTGGATCTCGATACGCGCGCTCCGCGCGCTACTCGATCAGCAGGGGAGGCGCTCCGGGCCCCGCCGGGAGGGCGGCTGCCGCAGAACCTCAGCCAGGAGCACCCCTCAGCCACCGTCGCGGCTGAGCAGCGCTCCCCACTGAGGTTCTGCATCCTCCCTGCTGGTCGAGTAGCCCCGCAGGGGCGTCTCGAGACCCACCGACTCCGGACATCGCGGATCTTGATCGCTCCGTGCGCTACTCGATCAGTGGAGGAGCGCCCCGATCCGTCGCAGACGGCCGCTCGCGCTCTCGTGCGGCGACCGTTCGCGCCGGATCGCGCCGCCCGCAAGGGGTTGCCGCTCCCGGCCGCCGGGCGTGGGATGGACGCAGGAGAAAGGAGTCCCATGACTCAGACCTTCCCCGCATGGCTGCGGGACCAGAGCACGCGCGACGACGAGGTGGGCACGATCGCCCAGGAGTTCGCCGCACGCACCGACCTGCCCGAGCACGGCGGCCGTTCCATCTACGAGGGCTACTTCGCGAGCGAGCCCGCCGAGGCGCAGTCCGGCTTCGACCGGGCCTGGTCCGAGTTCGAGGCCGACGTGCAGCCGTCGCCCGCCTCCGACGACCCGGACGGCCTCCGATGAGCGACACGACGTCCCCGGTCCAGGACCCGGACGACCAGTCCGACAAGCCGTCGCAGGCCGAGGGCGAGGACTCGCGCGACACCCCCGTCGAGGTCCAGCCCGCCGATGGGAAGCCGTCGAAGGCCGAGGGCTGACACCACTCGCGTGCACAACGAAGGAAGGATCCGCCCCGACCTCCCGATCCGCGCGGATCCGGAGCCGCGGGAGCGGATCCTTCCTTCGTTGTGCACAGGAGTCGCACCGGAGCGGGGACTCACCGCGGCGCGACGACCACCCGGCCGACGCCCCGCGACACGCACGGCATCACCGCCGACTCCCGCTCCTCGGACGTCAGGACCAGGTCGCGGTGGTCCACGTCGCCCTCGACGAGCCGCAGCCGGCACGTCCCGCAGGTGCCGCTGCCGCAGGAGCTCGGCACGTCGATCCCCGCGTCCTCGAGCGCGTCGAGCATCGTCCGTGACGCGGGCACCGCGATCTCGTCGCCGGTCGGCCGCCACTCCACGGTGAACGGCGCGGTCAGCCCGCCGAACGCCGGTACTCCCGCGAAGTCCTCCGCGTGCACCCGGCTCGGCCGCCAGTGCATGGTGAGCGCGCAGATCTCGTCCTGCAGCGCCTCGGGCCCGCAGACGTAGAGGTGCCGCTCGCCCGGCTCGGCGAGCAGCGACCACCAGTCGACCGGCCCGAGCTCGCGGCGGTGGTGGACCCTCAGCGCCGGCAGTGCGGCGGTCAGCTCGTCCAGGTACGGGGACTCCTCGCGGGAGCGGGTCAGGTAGAGCAGCTCCACCTGCGGCGCCCCGCGGTGTCCCAGCTCCGTCAGCATCGCCCGGATCGGCGTGACGCCGATCCCCGCCGCGATCAGCAGGTAGGCGGGTGCCTCGACCAGCTCGAAGGAGTTGCGCGGGCCCTCGACCTCGAGCGCGTCGCCGGCGGCCACGGAGTCGACGAGGCTGCGCGATCCGCCGCGACCGTCCTCGGAGCGCCGCACCGCGATCACGTACCGGGACCGGTCGCGGAGGTCGCCGGTGAGGGAGTAGCTGCGCTTCGCTCCCGAGGGCGTCGCGACTGCGAGGTGCGCGCCCGGCTCGGCGGCCGGCAGCGGGGAGCCGTCCGGGTGCCGGAGCACGAGCTCGCAGACGTCCGCCGTCAGCATCCGCCGCGTGGCGACGACGAGCCTCACGCGGCGACCCCCGGGTCGGCCGCGGCCACAGGGTCACCCGGAACGACCGCATCGCCCGGCCGCAGCACGCCGCCCGAGAGGACCTCCGCGAAGACCCCGACGTTCTCGTGCCCGCAGTGCTCGTGCAGCAGGCGCACCACCGGCACGTCGCGCCGCGCGGTCGTCGGATCGACCTCCGTCGCCGCGCAGCGCCCCGTCTCCTCCAGGACGCGCACGCGCACCTCGCCCAGCTGCAGCTCGCGCCCGACCCAGTCCCGCTCCGCCCACGGCTCGAGGCCGTCGAGGTACACGTTCGAGCGGAAGCGCAGCGGATCGAGGTCGTGCCCGATGCGCTCCGACAGGTCGCGGACCGAGGCGAGCGACACGAGCGAGATCGCGTGCATCATCCGCGGCCCGTTCTTCGCGTTGTCGGTGAAGTTGTAGCCGGCCTGCTCGGCGAGGACCGGCCGCACCCCGTCGGGCAGATCGGCGACCCGCGCGTACAGCTCGACGAACGCCTCGCGCCCGTCGGCCGTCGTGAGGTCGGCCTCGAGCACCCGATGGCCCTGCACGGTGACCTCGACGGTCCTCGCGTCGTCGTCGAAGCGGGTGCGCAGCCCCGCGAGGCGCTCGGTGTTCAGCAGCACGAAGTACTCGCGCTTGGACAGCGGCGCGAACGCGTCGGCCCGGTAGGCCCCGTCCGGCTTCGCGAGGGCGTACCGGCGGTCGGTCGGGACGCCGCGTCCGGGCTGCAGCGCAATGCTCTCGAGACGCTCCGGCGTCAGCCCCTTCACCGGGTAGCGGTAGAGGGAGTCGAGTGTCGTCGGCACCGTGCGAGAGTACCCCGCGCCTCCCGCGGCCCGAGCGGTCCGCCCGTCAGCGCGCGGCCTGCGCCACCCGCTCGGTCAGGAGGGCGGCTCCGTCGTCGTCGAGGTGGTCGATCGCGTACGACGTCGGCCAGAGCCCGCCCTCGTCGTCGAGCGCAGCATCGACGCTGAACCCGAACGTCGAGTACCGCGCCTTGTCGACGAGGCCGCTGCGGAAGAACACGATGATCCGGCCGTCCTTCGCCCAGCCCGGCTGCCCGTAGTACAGCTTCGGGCGCAACTCCGGAGCCGCCTCCGTCACGAGCGCGTGCAGCCGCTCGGCGAGCGCGCGGTCCGGCTCCGGCATCTCGGCGATCTTGTCCTCCTGCGCCGTCCGCTCGGCCTCGGCCTTCTCGGCCGCCTTGCCGGCGCGCGCTTCGGCCCGCAGCTCGGCGGCCCGCGCCTTCATCGCCGCTCTCTCCTGGGCCGAGAAGCCCGTGTCGTCGCCCATGGTCGTCCCCTCGTCGTCCCCGCCACGCTAGGCCGTCGGGCGTCCGCGCCGGAAGAGGACCTCGGTGGGGTGGCCGCCGCGCGGGCACCTCCGGCTCGCAGAAACCGGTTCGGCTCGCACGATCCGGCGATTCCTGCGAGCCGAACGCGATTCGACGAGCCCGAGGTCACCGGAGCCGCGCGGCCCGCGTCACTCCTCCCGCACGCGCACCGTCCGCCGCACGTCCACCGCGATCACCGCGCCCGTGATCACCAGCGAGAGCGCGACCGAGCCGGCCGTGTCGCTCAGCCAGTGGTACCCGAGGTAGAGGCGGCTGACGATCTGCACGACGATCAGCGTCACCGCCACGGCGATCGCGGTCACGGTGAACCAGCGCCGCTGCAGCCTGCTGGCCAGCAGGTAGGTCGTGATCAGGAGGAAGTCGGCCGTGCCGAGCACGTGCCCCGACGGGAACGAGAACGTGTGGTCGGGCCCGAAGAGCATCTCGGCGACCGGCGGGCGCGGGTGCTGCACGAGCGGCGCGATCACCTGGGCGAGGATCACGCCGGTCGCCATGCCGACCATCAGCAGCAGGGGCCGCCAGAGGTGCTTGGCCAGGATGATCCACGCGATCAGCACGACGAGGACGACGATCGGCAGCACCACCGGCCCGAACAGCACGGCGAGCACGATCATGGGTCCGGTCCGGTCGCGCTCGACGCGGGCGTCGAAGAAGTCCTCGACCGGCCCGTCGAGGCGCTCGACCCCGGTCTGGGTGAGGACGCCCAGGAGGATCGCGACGAACGCGATCCCGCCGAGCAGCATCAGCAGGCCCGCGGTGATCAGGAGGCGCCGCCGGTCGGCCGCGGTGAGCGTCCGCTCCTCGACGACGAACTTCTCGTGCCAGGCCGAGAGCCGGGCCGTCTTCGAGCCGCTCACTGTCGGGCCCGAGCGGTCGGGAACGGGGCGGTGCAGGTGGTCATCGGCGGGCTCCCTCATCGGCGCTCGCGGCGGTGCGGGCACGAAAGTATGGCGCGCCCCGACCGCGCCGGTCGAGGCTTGCGCGGGGGGCACCGGGGTGCTGTCCCGACGGTGCGGCCTGGTGGCGACGCGCACCGCGCGTCATCCTGGACCGATGATCGACGAGAAGCAGACCCTCCTCCTGTACCTGCAGGAGGGCCGCGACGCCCTGCTGTCGAAGCTCGAAGGAGTGTCGGAGTACGACGCGAGAAGGCCGCTGGTCGCCACGGGCACCAACCTGCTCGGCCTCGTGAAGCACATCGCGGGTACCGAAGCCGGGTACCTCGGCCTCGTGTTCGGACGCCCGTTCCCCGAGCCGCTGCCCTGGATGGAGGAGGACTCGGAGCCCAACGCCGACATGTGGGCCACCGCCGAGGAGTCGCGCGACGGCATCGTCGCGCTCTACCGCCGGGTGCACGCCCACTCCGACGCCACCGTCGCCGCGCTGCCGCTGGACGCGCCCGGCGTCGTGCCGTGGTGGACGAACCGCGACACCACTCTTCACCGGATCCTCGTCCACATCGCGGTCGAGACGCACCGGCACGCGGGGCACGCCGACATCGTCCGCGAGCTGATCGACGGCCGCGTCGGCCTGCGGCGCGAGGGCGACAACCTGCCCGAGGGCGACGCCGCCTGGTGGGAGGCGTACCGCGCCCGCCTGGAGTCGGTGGCGCGGGACGCGCAGTCGCGGACGGCCGATCCGCAGACGTGAGACCCCTCCTGGTGATCGAGCAGGCCGTGCAGCGGCCGTCTCGAGATCCGTCCCGGTCGATCGCGGATCGCCCCGGTTCGCACCCGCGTCACCGCCGCGTCGCCCGCCCGTCACCCGAGTGGGCGACACTGCCGGGATGGGGCGCGGACCGACGGCACGACTGACGGCGGCGCTCGGCCTCCTGCTCGGGCTCTCCGGAGCAGCGCTGCTCCCGGCCGTCGCGCGTGCGTGGCGGGTCTGCTTCGAGGCGAGGGCGTTCGGCGGGCGCGAGTGCGGAGCGCTCCAGTCCGATTTCGACTACACCCTCGTGCTGTCGGTGTGGGGAGTCGCGCTGCTCCTCGTGATCGCAGGCCTCGTCCTCGCTCGCTCGCGGCGCAGCCCGTTCGCGTGGGCGCTGCTGCCGCTCCTGCTCGGCAACGGCATGACCGACTACGCCGCGGCTCCGCTGCTCAACGGCGGCTACTCGTCGTGGGACTTCCCGCCGGGGATGGGCTTCTGGGCGGCGGGCTGCCTGCTGGCGACGGGCGCGATCCTCATCGTCGGGGCGCTCTGGCCCCGGGCGCGCTCGGCCGAGTACGAGCCGGAGTCGGTCGCCGCCTGACCGCCGACGCCGCTCAGCGCTCCGGCTGCTCGTCCTCCGCGGCGGCGATCGCCGCCCGGCCGCCCACCGCCGCGCCGTAGAGCGCGAGCGCGAGCATCGCGAGGCAGCCGACGAGGACCGAGACGAGCAGCGCCTCGATCGGCACGGGCAGCACCGCCGGCACCGCCGACGCGATCGCGACCGCCCCCGCCCCCACCGTCGGCCTCTCGGCCCGCCGGTGCGCGGCCAGCCAAGCGGCGTCGCTCGCCAGAGTCGACGGCAGCCGGATCCCGGCGACCGGATTCCGGCCGAGGCGACCGCCCGCCGTGGCCCGCGCCATCCAGACGAGCAGCACGCCCGATCCCGCCATCACGGCGCCCAGCACGATCCGTCCGATCACGTCCTCCATCCCTCGAGACTACGGACGACCCGGCTCCGTCCCGCGCAGGCGTCCCGCCGTCAAGGGGTGGGGCCCGATACGGCCTCGCCTTAGCGTCGACAGCGACGGATGCGGGGACCCCGCGTCGCGCGGGATCGGGAGGACACCATGCAGAAGCTCTACTACGCCAGCGGATACGTGCTCCTCGGCGACGCCATCTGCACCGCGGTCGTGGAGTACGCGCAGGCGCTCGCGAACGTCGGCAAGTCGGATCTCGTCGTCGTGCCGTCGTTGTCGGACGAGGGCATGCTCGGCGAGACGCGCCTGCTGCTGGGGCCGGCGAGTCAGCTCTTCGCGAGCCCTGCGCTCGACCGCGGCGTCGACCTCGACGATCCCGCGGCCGTCGAGTCGATGCGCGAGAAGACCCGCCACCTGCAGCCCGCCCGACCGCAGGCGCAGCCGGCGGAACCCGACGAGGACGACTTCCTCTGAGCCCGACCTGCTCGTCGAGGCCTACTTCTCGAGCGTCGTGCTCGGGCTCTCGCCGAAGCGGTGCGCGTACGACGCCGAGAAGCGCCCGAGGTGCGCGAAGCCCCAGCGGTGCGCGACCTCGGTCACGGTGACCGCTCCGGAGTCTCCCCCGCGCAACTCCTTCTGCACCGCGTCGAGGCGGATGCGCCGCAGGTAGTCGAGCGCGGTCATGTCGAACTCGCGGCGGAACTCGCTCTGCAGGGTGCGCAGGCTCATGTCGGCGGCCTGAGCGATCTCCTCCGTGCGGATCGGCAGGTGCGCGTTCGAGTACATGAACTCCACGGCGGAGCGGAGCCGTCCGCTGCGCGGCACGAGGAGGTCGTTCTGCGCGGTGAGGACCGCGTGCGGGAACGTCTCGAGCAGGGCGACGGCCGCGGCGCGGTTCGCCTCGCTGCGCAGGAGAGGCGTGCTCTCGTCGGAGTAGATGACGCGCGCGATCGCCGCGACGGTCGCCGACCAGCGGCGCAGTCTCTCCCCGGTGGGGCGCGCCGTCGAGTCGAAGAGCAGCGGACCGGGCTCGACGTTCTCGACGTCCTGAGCGATGCCCTCGAGGTAGGCGCCGTCGAAGTGGATGAGGTTCTGCCGGTAGTCGTGGAACTCGAACGCCGTCGGCCGGTCGTTCACGAACATCGCGGGCTGCCCGAGCTGCAGCGCGACCGGGTCGCCGTCGATGTCGGTGACCCCGGTGCCCGATGTCAGCCACGAGACGACGTACTCGCCCTCGGTCTGGATGCGGCCCTGCACGGATCCGGCGAAGTAGCTCCCCGGAGCGTCACGTCGGCGTCGCCGACCGAGGTGTAGCGGTAGGCGAAGTCGTCGCCGGGTTCGACGGCGAAGCGGTGGCCGTTGTAGGCCCCCTCGAACATCAGGCGGGCCTCGTCGATGTCGTGGCCGCTGATGTCGGAGCGGACGACCTCGGGGGAGGAGTCGTTCATTCCGATCAGCGTCCCACGCGCAAGGCGCCTGCGTCGACGCCGGATCCCACGAGTTCGTTAAGCGGATAAACGATTCAGGGGGCCGTACGCCCGCGTCATCGCGTGCACCGTCGCACTGCGGAACTCCGAGAGCAGGACGACCGAGTGGCGGTGCCTCCCCTGCACGGCCAGCGAGAAGGCGTCGCCCGAGGTCGAGTCCCACCAGGCGTCGACCTCTGCGGCCGGGATGCGGACGGTCCCGTCGTCCTCGCTGAGCACGAGCGCATCGGGCAGCACGAGGAGCGTGCCGGTCACTCCGTGCACGCGGGAGGAGCAGGTGAAGACCGACTCGGGGTCCTCGCGGCCGGCGAGCCCCAGGAAGTCGGTGATCCCGTCGAGCGGCGAGTGGTCGGTCACGTCGTCCCTCCCCGCCCCGGGGGCTCCGCCGACGTCGCGGTCGGCGTCACCGGTGGAGTTCATCGTGTCTCAGGCCGCGTGCGTCAGGCCGACGCTCTCGGGCTGGGGAGCCGGCTCCGGGATGACGCGCAGGCCGCGGCCGCTGTTGGCCTCCTCCATCAGCGATCGGACCCACGTGGGGTTGATCGCCGGCATGCGGCTCCCGTTGAACGAGAACTGCAGCGGGATGGCGGGGTGCAGCCAGAGGGTCTGACGACCGGTGCCGTGGGTGTTCGACGCCTCGATCTGGAAGGCGAACGCCTCGTTGCGGCGGAACTTGTTGATCATGACGATCTGCAGGTGCGCGAGCGCGCGGTCGTCGATGTCGTGGGCGGTGGCGGGAGTGCCGTAGAGGAGGGAACCCATGTGCGGAGTCCGTTCTGTGAGATCGCCGCGGTGTCGGCCGCGACTCGTGCGGGGCGTCCCGACGGATCCGTCGGGGGTGGGGAGTTCGGGGGCGGTGCCCGCTGGGGGAGCGGCATCCGTAGGTCGCCCGGGTTCCGGAGTGCGGAGTCGCGGGGCGGTGGCAGGCCGGCGGGGACCACTCGTCCTGCCGTGACACCAAAGTAGGGGAGGCGCTGCGGACGCCCCCGATTCGTATCCGTTTTGCGAAACGCGCACCCGGGGCCGGGTGGAGGCTCGCGTGCTGCGGCTCAGCGCGGCCGTCGGACGGTGACCGCGAACCAGGTGACGACGGCGGCGAGGCCGAGCAGCGCCAGGGCGGTCATGTCCCAGCCGGTGTGCTCGACGAACAGGAGGTCGCCCGAGTTCGCACCGCGGTGCTCGCAGCGGACGCCGAGCGGCCACCACGTCGGTGCACCGCTGACGACGTCGCCGGTCGGCCCGCGGGACGGGAAGTCCTCGACGCAGACGTCTCGCCAGCCGCGTCGGCCCGAGGCGTAGACGCTGAAGAAGGCGGAGACGATGCAGACGAGGCCGATGATCAGCAGGGCCCCCGGTACCGGGTCCCGGCGTCCGCGTCCGTGCATCCGCCCATCCTGGTGCACCGCCCCCTGGACGCGGCGATGGGGTCGGAGCGCGCAGAGGACGCGGCGACGGGGTCGGAGCGCGCAGAGGACGCGGCGATCGGGTCAGAACGCGTAGCGGACGCGGCAGTAGGGCAGCTCCTGCCCGAGCAGGGCGAGGAAGCGCTCGAGGGCGGCGCGCTTGAGATCGCGGCGGTAGCGGATGTTGACCGCCCCGTTCTCGGAGACCTTCGACTCCTGCATCCCCGGCGTCCAGAGCAGCTCCTCGGCCTTCGGGTGCCAGCCGGTGTTGACCTCGTGCAGGCGCTCGTTGTGGGTCAGGAGGATCACCTCGGCCGCGAGCTGCGCCTTCGCTCGCGGGTGGAGGGCGGCATCGAGCTGCTGGAAGAGCTCGGCCCAGTCGCGCTGCCAGGTGGGGGTGAGGATCACGGGTGAGAAGTTGACGTGCACCTCGTAGCCGGCGTCGACGAAGTCGTTGATCGCGGCGATCCGCTCGGCGACGGGCGAGGTGCGGATGTCGGTGACCTTGGCCGTCTCGGCGGGCATGAGGGAGAAGCGGATGCGGGTGCGGCCGAGCGGATCCCACTCGAGCAGCTCGCGGTTGACGTACTTGGTCGCGAACGAGGCCTTGGCCGTGGGGGACATGCGGAACAGCTCGCAGAGGTCGCGCACGTTCCCGCTGAGCATCGCGTCGACGGAGCAGTCGCTGTTCTCGCCGATGTCGTAGACCCAGGAGTCGGGGTCGCACTGGTTCGCCTCGGTCTTGGGGCCCTGCTTGGCGATGTGGCGGGCGAGGTGCCGCTGGATCTGCTCGATGTTCGTGAACACGGTGACCGGGTTGCTGTAGCCCTTCCTCCGCGGCACGTAGCAGTAGACGCACGCCATCGCGCAGCCGTTGGCGTGCGAGGGGGCGATGAAGTCGGCCGAGCGCCCGTTGGGCCGGGTGACCAGCGACTTCTTCACTCCCAGCACGAGCGCCTCGGTCTTGATGCGCACCCACCGCGAGACGTTCGTCTCGTCGCCGTGCACCTCGGGGATCATCCAGTGCGAGTCGACCGGCACGATCTCGGCTCCGGGCCAGCGCGCCACGATCTCCTGCCCACGCGGCAGCTCGAGCGCCGCCTGCTCGGCGTAGATGCGCCGCACGTCGAGGAGCGTGCGTTCCCGGGTGTCGGACATGAGTCCGTTCTACCGGCGACCACCGACATCGGCGTGCCCGGGCCGTCCCGCAGGATGGGGGCATGGACTCCACCGCCGACCGGTACCGCCGCGCCGCCCGCGAGCTCGCGCAGACCTCCGAGCTGCAGGTGCGCCGGGCCCTCGCGGTGGCCGGGAGCGACGCGCTGCTCGCGCGGATCGACGAGCTGCCGAGCGCGCACCGGCAGCCGTCGCTCCTGTTCTCGGTCGCGCGGTACCTGGGCTCGCCGCGGGACCCCGAGGAGTTCGTGGCCTGGATGCTGGCGGAGTGGCCGCGCGTCGCCCCGGTCGCCGCCGAGCGCCTGACGCAGACGAACGAGGCGCTGCGCTGCGCCCCGCTGGTCGCGGCCCTCGAGCGGATCACCGAGCCGGACGAGCCGATCGCGCTGATCGAGATCGGCGCGTCCGCGGGGCTGTGCCTTGCACCGGAGCGGTACGCCTACTCCTTCCCGACGGCGGGCGGTGACGGGAGCGCGGGCGGTGGCGGGAGCGCGGTCGCCTCGCGGCTCGGCTCGGGCGGACCGCTTCTCGAGTGCGTCGTGACGGGCGGAGCCTCGCCCATGCGACTCCCGCGCATCGCCTGGCGGCGAGGCCTGGACCTGCGGCCCCTCGACGCCCGCTCGGCCGAGGACCGCGCGTGGCTCGAGGCGCTGCTGCCCGAGGACCGCCCGGAGCGGACGGCCCGTCTGCGCGAGGCCGTCGCGGTGCTGCGGGAGGACCCTCCGCTGATCGTCGCGGGCGACGCCGCCGAAGCGCTGCCGGCGCTGCTCGCGGAGGTGCCGCATGGGATGCGCGTCGTCGTCGTCTCGCTCGGGACGCTCGTCTACCTGCCGCGGGCCTCCCGCGAGCGGGTGCTGGCCGCGGTCGGCGCCGCCGGCGCGAGCCTCGTGACCCTGGAGGCGGAGTCGCTGCTCGCGCACCTCGTGGCGCCGCGCGCCGCTCTGTCGGCGCCGGAGCCGACCCCGTTCCTGCTCGCCGCCGACGGCGTCCCCCTCGCCTGCGCGACGCCGCACGGCGGCCGCCTGTCCTGGCTCGCCTGAGTCGCCGCTGCTCGAGTGTCTCCACTCCGCGGAAGTCGTCGTACTCGAGCGCGAGTACGACGACTTCTGAGGACTCGAGCGCATCGCGCCTCAGGGACGCGCGCACGCGGAGCGCGAGTGTCCACACGTTGGCGTACTGGGCTTCGAGTACGACGACTTCTGAGGAGTCGAGCCGCCCCTACAGCTCGTCGACGAACATCTGCGTCGCCTGCGGCACGTACGACTCGTTCGTCGCGGGGTCCCAGCCCACCAGCGCGACCACGTTGCCGCCGACCCGCGCCGTGATGCCCACCAGGGTGAAGGGGCTGCCGCCCACGTCGCCCGTGACCGTCCAGCCGACCGCGTCGTCCGTCCCGGTCAGCGCCGGCTCCGTCTGCTCCACCGTCGTCCGCACCGGCTCGCCCTGCATCGCGAAGAGGTCGGAGCTTTCGGCGCAGCGCTCGAGCGCGTCCTCCGCGTCGGCGACCAGCGAGGACGCGACGTCGGCGTCGCCCGTGCTGGCCACGACCGACGTCATCGAGCGGTCGTTGCTCGTGCCGAACTCGACCTCGGAGTCGTCCAGCGTCTCGTCCTCGTCCCAGCCCAGCCCGAACGGGGCGAGGCAGCTCGCGTCGGTGGCGGTGAGCCCCGGGTAGATCGAGTCGAGCATCTCCTGCGTGCCGTCGTACTGGTCCGGCACGAACTGGATCCCGGTCAGCACCGCCGACAGCTCGTCCTCGCTCAGCTGCGGAACCGCCTCGGACGTGGCCTCGGGCTCGCCGCCTCCCGTGCATCCCGTCAGCGCGAGCAGCAGTGCTGCCGCCGCCCAGGCTCCGGCCGTCGTCGTGCGCGTCATCGTGTCCCCGTCCCCCTCCGCCGCGGCGGGGAGCCGGACGGACCCTCCGACGCTAACAGCTGCCTCCGACCCGGTCCGCGCCGGGCCGGAGGCTCGACGTGCGGCCGCCGATCAGGTAGCGGCGTAGGGGGCGGAGACGCTCGCCCGCGACGATCCCGAGACGGCCGTGAACGTCGCCGTGCCCGCCGGGATCGACGTCTTCCCGGTCCGGAACGCCTTCGACACGGTGGCGCCCGGAGCGACCGCGAGGGCGGTCGCGGATCCGTAGGCGGTGACGACGGTGATGTCGGCCGGAGCCGGCCCGGTGTTGGTCGCCGTCGCCGTGAGGACGACGCGCCCCGAGACCAGTCGGGTCGTCGCCTTCGCGGTGAGGGAGGCGCCGGCGGTGACCGTCGCCCCGGCGAGCCTCGCCGTGGCCGCGTCGGCGCGCGCCGTGATCGCGACGGTCCCGGAGGAGGAGCCGGTGCGGATCCGCGGCAGCGCCGCCATCCCGTCGGCTCCCGAGAGCACCGCGGCGGTCGTCGCTCCGCTCTCGAACGTCGCCGGCCCGGTGAGCGCGAAGCCCACGCTGCGCCCCGCCAGGGGCGCCCCGCCGCGTCGCGCACCACGACGGACTGCGCGAGATCCCGCGTCGTCGAGGCGGGCACGCTCGACGCGGCCCCGCGCGCCTCGAGCGACGCGGCGACGGCCACGCCGTTCACGGCGAGCTCGGCGACACCCGTCGATCCGCCGTACTCGGCGGCGCCCCAGGCCGTGAAGACCAGGCGCAGCGCCGTCGTGGTCACCGGAGCGAACGACGCGGTGTTCAGCACGTCGCGGGCCCGCCCGGGCGCCGCTCCGCTCACGGGGGTCCAGGCGCCGCCGACGAGGTGCTCGACGCGCCACGACCGGGCGGGGATCAGGCCGCGCCCGTCGGCGTCGGCCGCGTCGCTCGCGAAGCGCACCGAGGCGCTGTCGACGGTGACGGCGGAGGGCCACTGCAGCTCGACGGACTGCTCGCCGACCCGGGGCCAGGTGCCCCAGATCGTGCCGGTGTCGCCGTCCACGGCGGCGCCGACCGAGGTCCACGGCGAGCTGTACGAGGCGGTCGTCGACGAGGCGAGCGGAGCGATGTCGCCGACGTACTGCGTGCACGGCACGGTCACCGTGACGGTCGCGCGACGCGTCACCGCGTCGATCCGGTCGACCCGGAGCGACATCCCGGTGTTGAGCGAGGCGGTCTCGCCCGCGAGGACGAACTCGTTCGCCTCGCTCGCGTCGCCCGGCCGCTCGAGCAGGTCGCCCGCGTACGGCTGGCCCGGGTTCGACCGCAGGATCTGCACGCCCGAGACGTCGCGGCGCACCTGGAAGGGGCTGCTGTACGCCCCGCCGTCCGACGTGGTGTCGGCCTCGTCGTTGTACTGCGCCCAGTAGCGGATCGTCGCGTCCTGCGGGTCGGTCCACGTCAGAGCGCGCTGCGCGGCGACTCCGGCCCCGAGCGTGTCGATCGTCGCGGTGCGGGGAGCGCCGCAGACCGGCTGGCGGGTGTTGGGCAGCGTCCCCAGTCGCGCGAGCGACGGAGCAGAGAGGGGCAGGAACGACCACGAGTCGCCCATCACGTCGGTCCGGTTGCCGTACTCCTCGCGGCGGCAGTCGGCCGGCAGCGGGGTCGAGTAGTCGCGGGTCGTGCCGCAGTGCACGCTGTACGCGTGCGGCAGCGACAGGTTGTGGCCGAGCTCGTGCGCGAGGAAGTACGCGTCGGGCCCCGGCTGGAAGGTGCGCCCGCCGTCGTCGGGGTCGCCCGGCTGCTCGCCGTTGGCCCAGTTCGGGCACGGGTCGCCCTCGGGCACCATCGCGACCAGGTGCCGGGCGGGGCCTGGCTGCCAGCCGTTCGTCCGGCTGATCCAGTCCTGCAGCCCGCCGGTGTTCGTGCAGCCGATCGGCTCGTCGACCACCTGCCAGTCGATCACGCGCTCGAGCTCGAAGCGGATCGCGCCGCCCGTCTCCCGCGCGTAGAAGTCGTCGACGAGCTCGAGCGAGCGCACGGCGTCGGCCGTCGTGAAGGCGCCGGGAGTCGTGCCCTGCGGAGCGACGAGCGCGATCGTCACGCGGTGCGTCCGCACCTCGGCGCGGGCGGGGATCTCGACCCCCACGAAGTCGGCGTCGAGGGCGAGCGCTGCCTGCTGGGAGGTGGCGTCGGCCTGCGGCTCGACCAGGGTCGGCTCGGTGTCCGGAGCCGCGACCGGGCGATCGGGAGCGGGAGCCGGGGCCGGAGCGGCGGCGGTCGGGGCAGTGGCGGCCGGCGCCGCCGCGGCGGGCCCTCCGGCGGCGAGGCCGGTGAGCAGGAGGAGTCCGGTGAGTGCACCGGGGAGCAGGGCCTGGCGTCGCATGAGGTCCTTCCGAGGAGGTCGCGCCCCGAGCGGCCGCGGGGGCGCGAGGAGCACCTTCCGCGGACCTTCTCCGCTGAAGGGTCGCCCGCACGTTACCGTGAACATCCGCGCCGCGACGGGCGGATGTCCTCCCGATGCGGCCCCCTTCAGGGTGCCGAGATCCTCCTGCACGGACGACGGAGGCCGGGTGCCCGCAGCACGCGGTCACCCGGCCTCGGCGGGAGTGTCAGACCTCGGTGTGCCCGAGGTCGGCGGTGGCGAGCAGCCGGATCTCGGGCTCGGCGAGCCCCTCCAGCTCGAGCACCACGACCTCGTTCCGCCCGGCGCGGGTCACCGGCGACGGCACGATCAGCGTGCGCTGCGGACCCCGGCGCCAGTAGCGGCCGAGCAGGAACCCGTTCACCCAGACCAGGCCCTTGCCCCAGTGCAGCGTGTCGAGGAAGAGGTCGGCCGGCTCGTCGAGCTCGATCGATCCGGAGGCGAGCGACGGCCCGGCCGCGACGCCCTCGGCCGGCGACGCGAGCGACGGGACCCGCGACAGGTCCAGCGGCCGGGCCGTCCATCCGGTGAGCTCGGCGCCGTCGAGGGCGACGCCGCCGATCAGGCCCTTGTGCTCGCCGATGCGCACGCCGTAGTTCACTCGCCCCTGGTTCTCGACCAGGATCGCCAGCGATCCGCGGCCGCGCGGGAGCGTCAGCGCACGCTCGTGGTGATCGCGCGCCAGCACGCCGACGGGCACGCCGTCCAGCAGCACCCAGGCGCGGTCGCGCACCTCGTCGCCGACGACCAGGCGGGCGGGGGAGTCGGAGCCGACGAGCTCGGTCTCGAACAGCACGAAGCCGTCGTCGTGGCCCAGTTCGTCGAACGACGCCATGCCCTCGAGCCCGGCGGCGGCGCCGAACGCGTCCAGGCCCAGCAGGGCGGGCCCCGGCAGCAGCGGCGCCGTCAGCGCGGGCGACGGAGCGCGCGGGGCGGGCGACGCCTCCGGAACCGGCGCGTAGCGCGCGATGACCTCGCGGAACGCCCAGAACTTCTCGGTCGGATGCCCGGCCTCGTCCAGCGGCGCGTCGTAGTCGTAGCTGGTGGTGATCGCGGCGTAGCGGCCCTTGTCGTTCGCTCCGCTGGTCAGGCCGAAGTTGGTGCCGCCGTGGAACATGTAGACGTTGACGGAGCCGCCCACCGCCAGCAGCGCGTCGAGCTCGCGGGCCGAGGCGGCCGCGTCCGTCGTGTGGTGCTGGGTGCCCCAGTCGTCGAACCAGCCGCACCAGAACTCCATGCACATCAGCGGGCCGGTGGGCTGGAACTCGCGCAGGGTCGCGAGGCGCTCGGGGGTGCGCGAGCCGAACGAGCCGGTGAGGTGGAGGCCGGGCAGGCTGCCGTCGGCGAGCATCTGCGGAGTCGGCTGGTCGATGGTCGTGAGCGGCACGGTGATGCCGGCGTCGCGGGTCACCCGGACGAGCTCGGCGAGGTACTCCTTGTCGGAGCCGTACGCTCCGTACTCGTTCTCGATCTGCACGAGGACGACCGGGCCGCCGGCGTCGATCTGGCGCGGAGCGACGATCGCGTAGACCTCGCGGAGGTAGTCGCTGACCGCGGCCACGTAGTGCGGCTCCCACCGGCGCACGCCCACCTCGGGGTCGCGGAACAGCCAGGCCGGGAGCCCGCCGTTGTCCCACTCCGCGCAGATGTAGGGCCCGGGGCGCACGATCGCGTGCATGCCCTCGGCCGCCACGAGGTCGAGGAAGCGGCCGAGATCGAGGCCGCCGTCGGCGCGGAAGGAGCCGCGGACCGGCTCGTGCGCGTTCCACGCGACGTAGGTCTCGATGGTGTTCAGGCCCATCAGCCTCGCCTTGCGGATGCGGTCGGCCCAGAGGTCCGGGTGCACCCGGAAGTAGTGCAGCGCGCCGGACAGGATCCGGTGCGGCCGCCCGTCGAGCTCGAAGTCGGTGGCGCCGATGGCGAAGCGGCTCTCGGGTGCGGTGGTCATGATCATCCCTCGGATCAGGAGAAGCGGGTGGTACGCGAGGAGGCCGGCCGGAGCGATCCGGCCGGCCTCCTCAAGGTGTCGGATCTACTCGGAGACCGTGAAGCCCTGCTCGTTGCCGTACTGCACGAGCTTGCTCTGCCAGTCTGCAAGTCCGTCGTCGAGGCTGGTGCCGTTCGCGTAGGCCTGTCCGACGGTGTCGCCGAAGACGCTGTTCGCGTAGACCTGGTAGGGCAGGTAGGACCAGCCAGGGCGGACGTCCTCGGAGGCCTGGGTCAGCACCTCGTTGATCTTCTGGCCGCCGAAGTACTCGGACTCGGCTCCGACGAACTCGGGGTCGGTCAGATCCGCGGTGGTCGACGGGAATCCGCCGCTCTCGAGGAAGACGTCGACCGAGGCCGGGTCGCTGTTCAGCCAGCGCAGGAACGCGGCGGCCAGGGCCGGGTTCTCGCTCTGCGAGGTGACCGACTGGCCGCCTCCGCCGTTCTCGGCGCTGACGGGGGTGCCGTCGTAGGTCGGGATGGGCGCGACGGCCCAGTCACCGGCCGCGTCCGTGACGCTGGACTCGAGCACGCCGGGCATCCATGCGCCGGTGATCAGCGAGGCGATCGATCCGTCGCCCAGGCCCTTGTACCACTCGTCTCCCCAGCCGGGGGTGTCCGAGAGCAGACCCTTCTCGACGAGCTGGTTCCAGACGCCGGTCCACTTCTTCGTGCCCTCGTCCGCGACGTCGACGGTGATGTCCTCGCCCTCGAACTGGAACGGCTGTCCGCCGGCCTGCCAGATCATGCTGGTCGCGAAGCCCGCGTCGCCGGTGTCGGCGGTGATGTACTTCGAGGGGTCGGCGGTGTGCAGCTTCTCGGCCGCGGCGACGTACTCGTCCCAGGTGGTCGGCACGGCGATGCCGTACTGGTCGAAGACGGCCTTGTTGTAGAACATCGCCATGGGGCCCGAGTCCTGGGGGAGACCGACGAGCTTGCCGTCGACGTTCACGCTGCCCCACGTGGAGGCGCTGAACGTGTCCTCCAGGTCGCCGAGGCCGTACTGCGAGAGGTCCAGGAGCGAGTCCGACAGCGCGAACTGCGGCATGGCGTAGTACTCGATCTGCACGACGTCGGGGGCGCCCGAGCCGGCCTTGATCGCGTTCTGGAGCTTGGTGTACTCGTCGGTGTTCGTGCCGGCGTTGACCAGCTCGACGTCGACCTCGGGGTACGCCTCCTCGAACGCGGCGACCTGCGCCTCGGCGCTGGGGGTCCAGCTCCAGTAGGTGAGCTTGCCGCCCGCCTCGAGGGCGGCGTCGAGGTCGGCGGCGCTGCCGCCGGCGCTCGCTCCGCCGCCGGCGGAGGGGGAGGAGCAGGCGGCCAGGGAGCCGGCGGCGAGGGCGGCCGCGGCGGCCACGGTCAGGGTCCGCCGGAGGGCGGAGCTCGTGAACTTCATAGGGGGGATCCCTTCACTTCTTCGTGCTGCGGGTGGTGGCGACCGGCGCGGGTGCTCCGGTGCAGGGGGGAGGTCGAGGGCGTCAGCCCTTGACGCTGCCGGCGCTCAGACCGGACTGCCAGAAGCGCTGGAGTCCGAGGAAGGCGACGACGATGGGGATGATCGTGAGCAGCGAGCCCGTGATCACCAGGTTGTAGATCGGCTGCGCACTGACGCCGGTGGCCTGGGCGTTCCACTGGTTCAGACCCACGGTGAGCGGGTACCACGAGGGGTCGCTCAGCATGATCAGCGGCAGGAAGTAGTTGTTCCAGGTGGCGACGACCGAGAACAGCAGCACGGTCACGATGCCCGGGGCCAGGAGCCGGATGGAGATCGTGAAGAACGTGCGGAACTCGCCCGCCCCGTCCATCCGCGCCGCCTCGAGCAGCTCGGTGGGCACCGACTCGACCGCGTACACCCAGACCAGGTACAGCCCGAAGGGGCTGATCAGCGAGGGGATGATGATCGCCCACGGGGTGTTGGTGAGGCCGAGCTGGCTGAACATGAGGAACGTCGGGACGGCCAGGGCCGTGCCGGGGACGGCGATCGCTCCGAGGACCACCGCGAAGACCGCCTTGCGGCCGGCGAAGCGGAACTTCGCGAGGCCGTAGCCGGCGAGCGTGGCGAGCAGCGTCGCTCCTCCTGCGCCGACGACGACGTAGAGGAGGGTGTTGCCGAGCCAGCGGAGGAAGATGCCGTCGCGGTAGGTGAGCGTCTCGGCGATGTTCTGGAAGAGGACGAAGTCGCCGTCGAACCAGAGGCCGAAGCTCGAGAGCAGTCCGGCCTGCGTCTTGGTCGCGTTGATGACGAGCCACGCCAGCGGCACGAGGCTGTAGAGGATGAACGCCGACATCAGCAGGGTGAAGGCGATCGACTTCTTCGGGTGGACGGAGGATCCGCGGCGGGGAGCGCGGCGGGACCTGGTCGGGCGGGAGGCGGTCGTGACGGCCATCAGTTCTCCTTGCGCGCGCCGCGGAGCTGGACCACGTAGGCGATCACCGCGGTGATCACGCCCATCACGATCGCGACCGTGGCCGACGCGTTGTACTGCTGACCCGCGAAGGACAGGTTGTAGGCGTACATGTTCGGGGTGAAGTAGGTGGTGATGATGTTCGGCGCCAGCGTCCGGAGGATGTTGGGCTCGTTGAACAGCTGGAAGCTGCCGATGATCGAGAAGATCGTGGCGATGACGATCGCACCGCGCAGGGCGGGCAGCTTGATCGAGCGGATGACGCGCATCGGGCCGGCTCCGTCGATCTCGGCGGCCTCGTAGAGCTCGCCGGGGATCGTCTTCAGTGCGGAGTAGAAGATGAGCATGTTGTAGCCCACGAACTCCCAGGTCACGATGTTGCCGATCGAGACGAGGATCCAGTCGCGCGAGAACGGAGCGACGAGGTCCGAGCCGAGCAGGTCGTTGACGTTGGCCGCGAGGCCGAAGTTGTCGCCGTAGATGAAGCCCCACATCAGCACGGCGACGACGGCGGGGACCGCGTAGGGGAGGAACACCACGATGCGGAAGAAGCCGGTGGCGTGCAGCCGGCCGCTGTCGATCGCGAGCGCCGCGACGAGGGCGAGGACCAGCATCACCGGGACCTGGACGGCCAGGAACAGGACGACGCGGACGAAGCCCTCCCAGAAGTTGGGGTCCCCGAACAGCGTCAGGTAGTTGTCGAACCCGACGAAGGCGGTGCCTCCGACGAGCTGCTCGCGGAACAGGCTGAGGTAGATCGAGTAGATCACCGGCGCGATGAACACGAGCAGGAACACGACCAGGAAGGGCGCCACGAAGGCGAGGCCCTTCCACTCGCTCTTCGCTCGCGAGCGCGGCACCTGCTTCAGCGGCGCCAGGGGAGGGTCGACCTCGCGCAGGGGGACGGGTGGAGACGTCGTCGTCATCAGTGACTTCCGTTCGATTTCGGCCACGGTGGGGGAGGCGGAGTGTTCACGTCAACATGGCAGATCGCCACCGTACCATGTTCACGTCAACACGTTCAGTATCGATCGGATCACGGTGGTTTCCCGTACGGGGGCCCCTGGTCGCCCCGATTATGTTCGAGGACGCGCTATAAACGAGGGACCATGGCTGCCGACGCGACTCCGACGACGAGCGCCGCCCCGCGTCGCCGCGGGCCCTCCATGGCCGACGTCGCCCGGCTCGCGAAGGTGTCGGGTCAGACCGTCTCGCGCGTGTCGAACGGGCGGTCGAACGTCGACGGCGAGACCCGCGAACGGGTCCTCCAGGCGATGCGGCAGGTCGGCTACCGCCCCAACAGCGCCGCCCGCGCCCTGCGGACCGGCCGGTTCCACAGCATCGGCGTGATCATGTTCACGCTGTCCTCGTTCGGCAACATGCGCACCCTCGACGCGATCGCCGTCTCAGCGGCCGACGCCGGCTACTCGATCACCCTCATCCCGGTGCCGCACCCGACGCAGGGCGAGGTCTCGGTGGCGTTCCACCGCCTGAGCGAGGAGGCGGTCGACGGCGTCATCATCATCGTCGAGGCGCACCTGCTCGACGAGGCCGACATCGTGCTGCCGCCCGATCTGCCGGTCGTCGTGGTCGACTCCGCCGGAGACGACACCCACGCGGTCATCGACACCGACCAGATGTCGGGAGCGCGCCAGGCCGTCGAGCACCTGCTCGACCTCGGGCACCGCACGGTCCACCACATCGCCGGTCCGCCCCGCTCCTACTCCGCCGAACGGCGCCGCGAGGCCTGGGAGGCGACCCTGCGCTCCCGGGGCGCCGAGGTGCCCGAGGTCCTCGTCGGCGACTGGTCGAGCGCCTCCGGCCACCGCCTGGGCGCCGAGCTGGCCGCCGATCCGACGGTGACCGCGATCTTCGCCGCGAACGACCAGATGGCCCTCGGCGTGCTGCGCGCGCTGCACGAGGCCGGCCGCGCCGTCCCCGGCGAGGTCAGCGTCGTCGGCTTCGACGACATGGAGGAGTCGGCGAGCTTCTGGCCGCCGCTCACCACCGTGCAGCAGTCGTTCGCCGACACCGGTCGCCACTCCGTCGAGATGCTGCTGCACGAGCTCGAGACGGGCGAGCGCACCGGAGCGGTGCTCGTCCCGACGGGCCTCGTCGTGCGGGCGAGCACGGGGCCGGCCCCGGCCTGACGGCTGCGGGTCGACCGACTCGGGTCGCCTCGCCGAGTCGCCCGGAAAGCCGTGCTCCTACGGCGTGTCGGGAGCCCTTCCGGGCGACTCAGTGGGCCGGCGCGGAGAAGAGGCTCAGGGCGCGGCGGAACGACGCGCTGTCGGCGCGGGTGGCGGCGGTCGTGAGGAGGCAGCCCGTCCCGATCCGGCGCGACCACTCGCCCCGGCACGGCACGGTGACGATCGTCGTGAGGCCCGCCCGCCAGGCCGGGACCAGCGCGATCAGGTCGCGTCGCTCCGGGTGGTCCTCGAGAGCGGTCGGCATCTCCGGGACCTGGGCGGCCCTCCACTGCTCGAAGGGCTCGCCGAGGACTTCCGTCCCGAAGCGGTCGCCCCAGCGCGGGCCGATCAGCCGGGCGAGGAGGTCGGCGCGCTCGGCCGACCCGTCCTCGGTCAGGATCAGCCGGTCGAACAGGGTGGGATCCTGACCGGCCGCGGCGTGCTCGAGGGCGCTCCGCCAGAGGCCGGCCCAGGCGTCCTGCTGGAGGATCCGGTCGGGAGCCATGATCGTCGCCGGAGGATCCACGAGCAGCGGAGGCAGGTCGTCGCCGACCGGCGCCAGTCCGAACCGCTCGCGGACCCAGAGGAGCTCGAGCAGCGCCGCCGAGGACTCCTCGACGCGGATCGTCATGTCGTGCGGCCAGGGGTCGCCGGGGATCGGCCGATCGGATCTCATGCTCCAGCGAAGCACGCGCAGCGGTGCCGCGCACGGATCCGCCCGGAACGCACCCCCCTCGGCGCGACCCCGCCCGGTGGTGTGCGCGTCGGTACTGTGGACGTCGTCCCGGTCGAGCGGCCGGGCGAGACGATACGGGAGAAGAACATGTCGGTCGGTCTGCTCGCGGTGGTCGATGACATCCTCACCGCCGCCCTGAAAGCCAGCGCGAAGACGGCGGGAGTCGTCATCGACGACGCGGCCGTCACTCCGCAGTACGTCCAGGGCCTGACGCCGGCGCGCGAGCTGCCCGTCGTGTGGAAGATCTCGCTGGGCAGCCTGTTCAACAAGTTCATCATCATTATCCCGCTGGCGCTGCTGCTGTCGGCCTTCGCGCCCGCGGTGCTGCCGTTCCTGCTGATCATCGGAGGCACGTTCCTCTGCTTCGAGGGCGCCGAGAAGGTGTCGGAGTGGTTCGGACTGCACCACGCGGCCGCCGAGACCGAGGCGCGGGACGAGAAGAAGCTGGTGTTCGGGGCGATCCGCACCGACCTCATCCTCAGCACCGAGATCATGCTGATCGCGCTCGACGGGCTCGACCCCGACTTCGGCTTCGGTCCGACGCTGGGCGCGCTCGCGATCATCGGCCTCGGCATGACCGCGCTGGTCTACGGCGCCGTGGCGCTGCTGGTCAAGATCGACGACGTGGGCCTGGGGATGATGAAGAACTCCTCGCGCGGGGTGCGCCGCGCGGGCGTGCGCATCGTCGCGTCGATGCCGGTCGTGTTCCGGGTCATCAGCATCATCGGCACGCTCGCGATGCTCTGGGTCGGCGGGCATCTCGTGATCTCGAACCTCGCCGAGACCTTCTGGCACCTGCCGTACGACCTCGTGCACGTCGTGACCCACGCGGTCGAGGCGGCCGGCCCGGTCGTGGTGTGGCTGGCGGACACGTTCGTGTCGATGATCTTCGGCCTCGTGCTCGGAGCGATCGTGGTCGCGATCGTCACCGGTGTCTCGTCGCTGCGCCGCAAGGGCGAGCCGGCGTCGTCGGGGCACTGACCTCGGCCTCCCGCTGACCGGGCCTCCGCGCCTTGCTGATCGAGTAGCCCGCGCAGCGGGCGTCTCGAGATCCCCGTCCTCCGGGAGCGGCGGTCTCGATACGCGGCATGCCGCCGCTACTCGACCAGCAGGGGGACGGGTGGGCCCGTGTGCTGAGGTTGCGCGCCCCGCTCCCTCCTTCTGCTGATCGAGTAGCCCGCGCAGCGGCGCGTATCGAGATCCACGTCCTCCGAGCGTGGGTGGGTCTCGATACGCCCCTTCGGGGCTACTCGACCAGCAGGCCGGCCGGGCGGTGAGGTGCGGAACGTCAGCGGGAGTGCGGCTCAGCGACGATGGTGGCTGACGCGAGCTCTCGGCTGAGATTGTGCAGCTCTCTGCTGATCGAGTGGCCCGCGTTGCGGGCGTCTCGAGATCCCCGTCCTCCGGGCGATGGTGGGTCTCGATACGCCCCTTCGGGGCTACTCGACCAGCAAGACGGGGGTGAGACGACGCGACCGCCCCCGCCCCGAGGGGCGGAGGCGGTCACGAGGGGAGCGGACGGAAGGTCAGCAGGAGCGCGCCGTGTACGGCGCCGTGACGACCGTGGTCACGGTCTTCCCGTCGACCGTGCCCGTCGCGGTGACCGAGACCTCGCCCGCGGCGACCGAGGCCGCACGGGTCGAGAACGCGGCCGTCGCGGACTTGCCGGGGGCGACTCCGGTGAACTGCTTCGAGCCGAACGCCGAGGCGACCGTCATGCCCACCGGCACCGCGGAGTCGTTCCGCGCCGTCGCGGTCAGCGTCACCTTGCCGCCGATGCAGCGGGTCGACGCCGTCACCGTCAGGGCGAGCGCGACGGGCGGCCGCAGCTCGACCGTCACCCGGGTCGTGGTGGTGCTCGACCCGTCGGCGGAGGTCACGGCCACCGTGCCGACTCCGCCGTTCGCGGTGGTGGGCTGGGTGACGCGCACCTGGGCGGCCGAGTCGGTGGCGACGGCGCCGAGCACCGGCATCCGCGTGCCCTCGACGACGACCGCGTACTCGGTGCGGGCCGGATCGAACCCGGCCACGCCGACTCCGTCGACGCGCAGGGCGCCGAGGGTGCTCACCGCGGCGGGGGAGGCCGTCGAGTCGAACAGCTGCACCTCCGACACGATCATGTGCGTGTTGGCGTAGGCGTTCATCACGACGCGGAAGCCGGTCGCGGTGATCGGGGCGAACGTCGCAGAGTAGGTCGGCGCGGTGCCGTCGGCGGGGGAGGCGACGGGCTGCGCCGTCTCCCAGCCGGGGACCGAGGTCCACGTGCCGTCGGTGCCGCGGGCCTGCAGCTGGATCGACTGCGCCCAGCTGTTCGTGCCGTCGCGGTAGAACTGCACGCTCGCCTTCTCGACCTGCTTCGCCGCCGGGAAGGTGTAGGTCAGCGTGCTCTGGGTCGCCTTGTTCGACGAGACCCAGTTCGACCAGCCCTTGTCGCCGAGCACGCCGTTGCGGGTGCGCTCGGGACCGTAGCCCGACTCGGACGAGGACGCGGTGGCGGTGATGCCGGCGTCGGGGGCGAAGTTGCGCAGCGTCCCCGCGGTGACCAGCACCGTGAGGGTCGCGGGCAGCGTCGCTCCGTCGGCGGTCGCCGTGCCCGTGATGCGGACCGACCCGGTCTGCGCGAGCGAGGCGGTGGTCAGCGGCGTCCAGTCCCACGTGACCGGCACGGCGAACGTGCTGGTCGAGGCCCCGACGCGAGCCGGGACCGTGGTGGGTGCGGCGGCGCGGACGGCGGTGGTGGAGGCTCCGCTCGCGACCGTGACCGATACGGGGTCGGTCGCGGTGAGTCCGCCCACATCGACGAGCGCGGTGACCGGGATCGACTGACCGTAGAGGTCGGTCGCGGTGCCGGGCACGTCGACGCGACCGGCGGTGCCCCACGCGGAGGACGCCGGCTGCTGCCAGGTCACCGCGACGGGAGCGCCCGCGCCCCACTGGTACTGCGGCGTGATCGAGGCGGGCAGGGTCGGCGCGACGCCGACCGTGGTCCGCACCGGGACCGTCTGGGCGGCGAGCGGCGCGAGGTCGCGCAGCTGCCACGACTGGTTCGCTCCGCCGTTGGAGCCGTAGACGCCCACGGTGGTGTTCTCGGCGGTCGACTGGCCGTTGACGTCGAGCGAGAGCGCGAGCGCCTCGTTCACGAGGGTGTAGCGGGCGCCGTCGGTGGTGCTCACGATCCAGCGGGTCGCGGCGGTGCCCTTCGCGGAGTCGACGGAGACGCTGCGCAGGTCGGTGCCGGCGCTGGTCGCTCCGAGCACCCGGCCGTCGCCGTTCTCGAGGACGACTCGGCGGGTGGCCTCGCGCTCGCCGGCCGGCACCTCGTGCGCGGTCCAGGTCTGCTTGGCGGCCGTGGCGGAGTCGGTGGCGAGCGTGGTGATCGCGGTCGACGAGGTCGTCGCCGTCAGCGCCTTGCCGCTCTGGGTGCCGACCAGCTGGTAGTCGTGGCCGTCGCGGAACGCGGAGGCCGTGTCGGCGACTCCCGAGACTCCGTCGATCGAGAACGTGGTGACCGACTTGGCGGGCACCGTCACGGTCGCGGTGCGCGACTCGCGGTCGATGACGACGGGCACCTTCTCGACGAGTGCGTTGCCGGAGGGGGCTGCGGCCGAGGCGGCCTGGGTCGTGACGAACGGAGTGACGTCGGCGCCCGCGGCGATCGTGCCGAAGCGCGAGAGGTCGAGGGTGACGGTGCGCTCGGCGGTGGCGGTGTTGGTGTGCACGACGGTCGCTCCGGAGCCGTCCGCGCGGGTGGCGGCGGTGGTCGCAGCGTCGTCGACGGCGATCAGGTGGTCGCCCTCGTGGATGAACTTGGTGAAGTTGCGGATGGTGTTGAACTTCGAGTTCGTCTCGACGCCGCAGACGGGCGCCTTGGTCGAGTCGCCGCCGGCGTCCGCGACGCGGCGCACCGACTTCCAGACCTCGGCCCCGCCCTCCTGGTACGGCTTGCAGTCGAGGTCGATGAAGACGGAGCCCCAGTTGAGGTTCTCGCCCTGGGGCTTGGGCTTCTCCATGTTGTAGAAGTCCTCGACGGGCTGCCAGAGCACCCACGCCTTCGGCTCGAGCTCGCGGAGGTCGTCGGTGATGCGGCCGGCGATGCCGAGGCCGTTCTCGATGCTGGTGGGGTTCCAGCCCTGCACCCAGTTGCCCTCGATCTCGCTCATCCACAGGTCCTTGTCGGCCTGCTTGGCGAGGTCGCGGACCGCGAGGCGGTCGCCGGTGCCGTAGGTGTGGACGTTCATCCGGTCGACGAGATCGCGGGCCGACTGCGGGTACGCGGCCCAGTTCGTCTTGAAGATGCTGGGGTTGGTCTCGTCCATCGCGGCGATGCCGGCGTCGGAGTCCGAGGCGGCCAGCGCGGTGGCGACGTCGGGGAGCAGGCTCACCTGGGCGGCGGGGCCCATGTGCATGCCCTCCTGACGGCCGCCGGTGGGGACGCCGTTGGTGAGGGTGGTGCCCCAGTAGTTCGTGTTCGGCTCGTTGAACGGGTCGAGGGTGTCGAACTGGATGCCGTACTCGGCCTCCATCCGCTCGGTGACGGTCGCGAGGTACTCGGCGAACTTCGCCTCGGCGGCGGGCTTGAGCTGCTCGGCCGTCGAGCTGAACCCGCCCGAGACGTAGCCGCTCTCGGTCATGAAGTAGGGGGCGGAGTTGGCGAACGACTCCCAGTGCGTGATCTGCTGCTCGGCGGCGAGCTTCTCGACCCACCAGCGCTGCGTCTCGTCGGCGGTGAAGTCGTAGGAGGCGGGGTCGGAGGGGTCCCACTTCGCCAGCAGCGCGTCGCGGTCGGCGAGGTTCGTGGAGGTGCCGCCGTAGACGGACGGATCGCCGGTGGGGTTCTTCGCCCACCAGCCCTCGACCGCGCCGCCGGGGCGGAGGTAGTCCTTCACGTCGGAGGCGTTGCCGCCGCCGATGTTGTAGCGGGCGATGTTGAGGTCGAGGCCCTCCTCGCCGAACACCTTCTGGTACAGGTCCTCGCGGAGGGCCTCGGGGTAGTTCCCGGTGGCGTTGGCGAACCAGACGAGGCTGGTGCCCCAGCCCTCGTACGCCTCGCCCGAGTAGGCGGGATTGGGGGTGATGCGGACCCCGTCCGCGGCCTCGGCGGGGGCTGCCGCCGTGGGGAGGGCGAGCACCGCCCCGGCGGCCAGTGCGGCGCTCGTGGCGAGCGCGGCCAGTCGTCTAACGGACATCGACATTGATGCTGTCTCTCTTTCGCCGGTGAGAAGAGATGCGCGTTCACGTGAACACGCTCGAGCGCCACGGTACATGTTGACGTCACCATTGTGAAGGACGGTGCTCGGAGGAGTGCTCGCGGAGGAGTGCTCGCGGAGGGGCGCCGCGGGCGGAGTGCCGTCCGTCAGGGGTGCGCGGGCGGGTCGCACGCCTCCGCGGCGGCGTCGACGCGGTGGACCAGCACGGTGTGGCCGACGTGGGCGAGGCCGAGCTCGAGGAAGTCGCGCACGTGCGCGTCGGCCAGCGCGTACGAGGCGGTGCGCCCCTCGCGCTGCACCTCGACGACCCGGTGGGAGCGGAGCAGCCGCAGGGCGTGCGAGGTCGCGGACGGGCTGAGTCCGCTGCGCTCGGAGAGCTCGCCGACGCGGAGCGGGCCGGGGAGCAGGGCCAGCAGGATCCGCATCCGCCCCGGGTCGCCCAGCAGGCCGAAGACGTCGGCGAGGTCGGCGACGGCCGCGTCGGACGGGAGGCCGTGCGCGTCGGCGGGGGCGTCGGGTGCCATGGCTGCTCCGGAGGGACGAGGGAGGTCGGAGGGGGGCGCGTGCGGGTCAGATCGCATGGGTCTGCTCCGGGAACTCCTCCGGCTCGCACTGGATCGTCGCGTGGGCGACACCGTGATCCTCCCGCAGAACCGCGAGGACCGCGCCGAGCACGTCGCGGTAGTCGACCTCGGGAGCGACGACGATGTGCCCGCTCGCGCTCTCCAGGCCCGAGGTGATGGTCCAGACGTGGAGGTCGTGCAGGGCGAGCACCCCGGGCACGGCGCGGACGTCGCGCTCGATCGCGGCGACGTCGAGGTGCGCGGGCGCCGACTCCATCAGGATCGCCAGGGCCTGGCGGGTCAGCGACCAGGTGCGCGGCAGGATCAGGAGGCCGATCAGCACGCCTGCCACGGGATCCGCCCACGCCCACCCGGTGGTGAGGAGGAGGATCGCGGCCACGATCACGCCGACCGAGCCGAGCGCGTCGCCGAGGACCTCGAGCGAGGCCCCGCGCAGGGTGATGCTCTCCTTCGCGCCGACCGACAGCAGGCGCAGGCTCACCAGGTTGACCAGCAGTCCGGCGACGGCGGTCAGCAGGAGGGGGAGGCCCGGGACCGCGGGCGGCTCCGCGAAGCGGCGCACCGCCTCGACGATGACGAACGCGGCGACTCCGAACAGCAGGAGCCCGTTGGCGAGGGCGGCCAGGACCTCGAGGCGGTAGGAGCCGTAGGTGCGGGCGCGGGCGGCGGGGCGCGCGGCGAGCGAGATCGCCGCCAGCGACATCCCGAGGGCGAGGACGTCGGTGCCCATGTGGGCGGCGTCCGAGAGGAGGGCGAGCGAGCCGGTGCTGATGCCGACCGCGAACTCGACGATCATGAACGCCGCGGTCAGGACGAAGGCGGCGAGCAGGGGGCGGCGGTGCCGCGCGGCGGCGGATCCGCTCGGGCCGTGCGCGTGTCCGGCGCCCACGGTCAGTCCACTCCTGAAAGCCTGTTCATATGAACAGTCTTGCACATGTCGCCGCCGATGAGGCCGGCGGTCAGAGGGGCGGGGCGTCCCAGAGCGTCTCGAGCGGGTCCTCGACATCGAGGCCCTCGAGGTTCTCGCGGTGCCGGCGCTCCGCCTCGGCCGGCAGGATCTCGCCGAGGTCCTCCGACGCGCGGAGGGCGGCCGCGCGACCGCCGTCTCGGGTGAGGAACGGGTCGTCGGGGGTGGCGCGCCGGACTCCGTCGCGGCTGTCGAAGGACTGCGCGGTGATCGCGGTGACGCCGGGCGAGGAGGCGAGCAGTCCGAGGGCGACCCGGTCGGCTGCGCGCCACGCGGCGGCGCTCGAACGGCGCTCGACGGCGACGGGGCCGTCGACGGTCTCGATCGTGAGCTGCTCGATCTCGGGCAGCAGGTGCAGGATCCGGACCGCGGCGTCGAGGGTCTCGGGAGCGACGGAGTCGACGGAACCGGAGTAGCGGAGCGACCACTCGTCGGTCGGGGGGTGGCGGCGCCACTCGTCCATCTCGGGGTCCTCTCCGCACCGCACCTCGGGAGAGGGCGCGCACCGGGGTCTGGGGGTGCTCGATACGATCGAATGTATCCGAACGGTTCACCGAAGTCACGATCGGTCCTGCGATCAGGGGTTTTTCACCCCCAGCTGGGGCGACCCGACCGGGGGGCACCTCACTCGGGGGTGAGTGCACCGGGTGGAGCGGTTCAGCCGATGAGCTCGGCGACCGTGTAGCCGAAGACGGCTCCGAGGGTCTCCTCGTCGCGGATGCCCGCGTAGACGAAGCCGAACGGGTTCTCGCCGCCGACGAGAGCGTTGTAGACGCCCGTCACCGAGAACCGGCCGGTCGCGGGGTCGACCGGCACGAGGCCGCCGGCATCGCGGCGGAGGTCGACGCGCGTCGGCGAGACGTCGGAGTAGCGCAGGAAGACGGAGGTGGGCAGGGGCCCGCTCGAGACGGTCACGACGCCGGTGAGGGCGGGGAACTCGACGCGGTCGCCGACCCGCGCGCCGTGGTAGGTGGCGGGGGAGAACGCGATGGTCCCCGTCCGCGTCGCGGGCCGGGCCGGGGTGGAGGCCGCGGCGCTGGGGGCGGCGATCGCGACGGCGATCACGGGGGCGGCCCAGGCGGCGCCGGTGAGGACGGAGCGGCGTCGGAGCGCGCTGGAGGAGGGAGTGCGGTCGTTCATCAGGGAGGGGTCCTTCGGGGGTGGGGGGCGCGGCCGTTCTCGGGTGGCCGGGCGGTTCGTCGACGCTCGTCGCCGGCGATTCGGGTGGCCGACGAGGTGCGGGCGGGAGCGCGTCGATTCGGGCGACGCTCGGGATGCTCCTGCCGTCGCTCCGTCCGGCCCGGGGGCACGGCGGCGCGACTCGATCACGCTACCGAAAGTCGATGCATATGCATAGAGCGGGAGAAGGCGAGTCGCAGATCGACGGACGGCCGCCCGGGTCGTCCGGACTCAGCGGCCGTCGCGGCGGAAGCGGGCCTCGCGGAACGCGAGGTGGATCCCGAGCCCCGTCACTCCCAGGGCGAACGCCGCCAGGAGTGGGAAGAAGGCGATCTCGGTGCCGGCCCCGTAGGCGAACGCCGAGACCAGGAGGAGGAGGACGGCGACGGCGATGACGACTCCGCCCGCGATCTCCCCGGTGCTCGCGGTCGAGGGTGCTCCATCGGTCATGGGGCCAGCATGCGCGCCCGGATCCGCGGCGGCAAGCGTGCGATGACGGAGGCGGGTGACGCTCCGGTGAACATCCCGCCCGGGCCTCGGCGCGGCGGACACTCGTGCCTACGGTGGGAGGGAGTCGAGGCGAGGAGCGGGTATGGAGCGCTGGACGCGGGCCGAGCGGCCGAGCAGTCTCCCGGCGGTGGTCGCGGCGCTCGCCGTGGCGGTGCTCCTCTGGCCGTTCACCGCGGCGCCGGCCACGGGAGGGCCGGTCGCGTTCCCCCGGCAGGTGGCCTCGTACTCGTGGTGGACGCCGATGCTCGAGGAGTCGGAGGTCGGGACCGCGACGATGCTCTACCAGAACGGGTTCGGCGTCGAGTTCCTCGACCTCCCGCAGTCGGTCGTCCTCGGCGCCGATGCCTCGACGTACCGGCGGCTCGGTGCCGCGGAGCGGCGCTCGACCGGCGCTGATCAGGGCGATCCGGCGTCGAGCGTGCTCTCGGCCGACGGCTCCTTCGTCGTGATCAGCGGGCCGGGGCGCGACGGCGGCGTCGAGATCGTCGACCTGGGCACGGACGAGCGGCGCGGCCTGCCGATCGGGGACGGGCGCAGCGCTGTCGCGCTCAGCATCGACTCCGCCGGCGAGAGCGTGCTGCTGCTGACAAGCGACGACGAGATGAGCCGGTACCGCGACGCGCAGTTCCTCCTGAACGGCGATCTCGCGGTGCTCGACCTCTCCACCGGCGAGGTGCGCGATCTGCCGCTCGACGGGCCCGTGCACTCGGCCGCGCTCTCCCCGGACGGCACGGTGATCGCCGCCGAGACGAGCGACGCGCTGGTGATCCTCGACGCGGGCAGCGGCGGGGTGCTGTCCTCGCGCGCGCCGGTCGGCGGCGGTCTCGACGGCGACGCGTTCTCTCCGGACGGGCGCCGCCTCGCCGTGCCGGAGGCGGAAGGGCTGAGGATCGTCGAGTGGGCGGGGACGGCGGAGGACCGGCTGCTCCCGCTGCCCGCCGACTCGTGGTCGAGCGCGGTCGGCTGGCGCGACGACGGGACCGTGTTGCTGCACGTGTCGGACTCCGACGGCGGCAACGGCTCGATGTTCGCGTGGGCGGACGTCGGGAGCGGGGAGCTGGACGTGTTCTCGCGCTACTCGGCGGACGCGTTCACGGGGGCGGCGCTGGGCAGCGCGGACGTGGCGCGCGATCTGGTCGCGGAGTGGGCGGTCGTGGAGTCGCGGCGCGGGTCCGGGGCGCCGCTGGGCGTGCCGCACGTGCTGGTGGCGGGGCTGCTGGCGGGGCTCGTGGTGCGGTCGGTGTCGGTCGCGGTCGCGGGGGTGCGGCGGGTGGTGTGAGGGGGGCTCGCGGGTGAACCGTCGCGCAGGGGGTCGCGGCTTCCGAGTCAGCGGGAGATCCGCTGATCGAGTAGCCCGCGGAGCGGGCGTATCGAGATCCACCGGTCCGGAACGCCGACCCGCTGGCGGTGGCGGGTCTCGATACGCCCCTTCGGGGCTACTCGACCAGCAAGGGGTGGTGCGGGTCTCGATACGCCCCTTCGGGGCTACTCGACCAGCAAGGGGTGGTGCGGGTCTCGATACGCCCCTTCGGGGCTACTCGACCAGCAAGGGGTGGTGCGGGTCTCAATACCGCCCCTGCGGGGCTACTCGACCAGCAGGGGATCGAGCGGGTGGGCGGAGTCGGTGGGCTCCGGACCGCTGGACGGCGCGCGGGGGTGCCGCGAGGATGAGCGCATGCGGAGGCGAGGAGCGGGGGCGGCGATCGGGGCGGCGGTCGCGACCGCGGTGCTCGCCGGCTGCGCACCGTCCCCGGCGTGCCCCGGGTGGAGCACGACGCTCACGGTCAGCGTGGAGGGGCCGGGGAGCGGCTCCGTCGCGGACGTGCGGTTGTGCTCGGGCGGCGTGTGCTCGCGGCCCGACGCGGTGACTCCGGACGGGGCGCCCTCGTACCCGGTCGCGCGGGACGAGGACGGCGGCTGGGTGTTCGAGGTGGGCACCGCGCCTCCGGACGACGCGACGGTGACGATCGCGGACCGCGAGGGCGAGGTCCTGATCGAGCGGCAGCAGCCGCTGTCGTGGCGGTTGCTCGGCGAGCCGGAGGGGCCGGAGTGCGGGTGGCGCGCGCAGTCCCGGACGCTCGTGATCGCCGTGCCGGAACCGCGCGGCTCGGTGTTCGGCACCCGGTAGAGCGCTCCCACACCAGCCAGGCGCGGGTGCTAGCGTCGCCGGGACGACCTGTGCCGCATCGAGGCGGCGCCCCCACGAGAAGGCGACCCATGACCGTGACGCTCCCCGCCCCGCGACCGATCGATCCCGGCTCCGAGCCGGCGCTGCGCTGGGGCGTGATCGGCACGGGCATCGCCGCCCGCTTCGTGCACGCGATCCACGAGCACACCGCCCAGCGCGCGGTCGCGGTCACCGCGCGCGACGCCGCGAAGACCCGGGCGTTCGCCGACGAGCACGGCATCGGGACCGTCCACGACTCGGTCGAGGCGCTGCTCGAGGACGACACCGTCGACGTCGTGTACGTCGCCACTCCGCACCCGCTGCACCACGACCAGGCGCTCGCCGCGATCGCGGCCGGCAAGCACGTGCTGATCGAGAAGCCGATCGCCATGTCCGAGCGGGAGGCGCGCGCGATCACCGACGCGGGGCGCGCGGCCGGAGTGCTCGTGATGGAGGCGATGTGGACGCGCTACCTGCCGCAGGCCGACGTGATCCGCCAGGTGCTCGAGAGCGGGGTGCTCGGCGAGGTGCGCCTGGTGCGCGCAGACTTCGGATTCCTGATGCCCTTCCTCCCGGAGCACCGCCTGTGGAACCGCGAGCTCGGCGGAGGCGCGCTGCTGGACGCCGGCGTGTACCCGATCTCGTTCGCCTCATCGGTGATCGGAGCGCCGTCGCGGATCACCGCCTCCGGCACGATCGAGCAGCAGACGGGCGTCGACGCGAGCGCCGACCTGCTGCTCGAGACGGAGTCGGGCGCGCGGGCGCTGCTGTCGACGTCGCTCGAGGCGTCGTTGCCCGTCGAGGCGCTCATCGTCGGATCCCGGGGCCGCCTGCTCGTGCACAGCCCCTTCTTCGGCCCGAGCGGTCTCACCCTCACGCTCGGCGGCCTCGGCGGCGACGAGTCGGCGACCTGGATCGACGAGAGCCACGCCGAGGTGCACGACGGACTCGCGCACCAGGCCACCGCCTTCGCCTCCTACGTCGCGCAGGGGCTCGTCGAGTCGCCCGCGCATCCGCACCACGAGGTCGTCCAGGTGATGGCGACGATCGACGACGCCCGCCGGCAGGTGTCCGAGGGGATCGCGCCCGGCGCGGCGCTGCGGCACACCGTCGCGTTCTCGCTCGTGCACCCAGCGGGCTCCGCCGAGGAGGCGGAGTTCCTCGCGAGCGCGCGGCGCATCCTCACCGGGATCCCCGGAGTCGAGGACTTCACCGTGAGCAGGCAGGTCAGCCCGAAGAGCGATCTGGCGTGGCAGTTCTCGATGGTCTTCGCCGACCGGGCGGCGTTCGCGGCGTACGACGCGCATCCGGACCACGTCGCCTTCGTGCAGGAGCGCTGGCTGAGCGAGGTCGCCGACTTCCAGGAGCTCGACCTCGAGGCTCAGGCGGGCTGACCCGCCAGCACGCGCGCGTACACCCCGAGGTAGTCGTCGACCATCCGCTCCACGGCGAAGCGGCGGCGCGCCACCGCCCGGATCGCGTCGCGGTCGAGCCGCGCCGCCCGCTCGAGGGCGGCGACGGCCTCGGCGGCCGAGTCGACCACGAAGCCGGTCACCCCGTCGTCGACGACTTCGGGCATCGAGCCGCGCCGGTAGGCGATCACCGGGGTGCCGCACGCCAGGGCCTCGACGACCGACAGCCCGAAGGGCTCGTCGAAGCCGATCGGATGCAGCAGGGCCGCGGCTCCGGAGAGCACGCGGGCGCGCTCCTCGGGGCCGACGGAGCCGCGGTACTCGACCCGGTCGCCGTCGACGAAGGGCTCGACCTCCTCGCGCCAGTAGCGCTCGTCCTGCACGAGGCCGCAGATCACGAGCCTCCGCCCCGCGCTCGCCGCGATCCGCACCGCCTCGGCGGTCCCCTTGTCGGGATGGATGCGCCCGAGGATCACCAGGTCGTCGCGGACGTGCGCGCCCGGCTCCGGGAACGCGTCGACGTCGATCCCGTGGTGCACGGTGGCGGTGTAGTCGAGCTCGGGCGAGCGGTCGCTGTCCGAGATCGAGACGAGGTGCGCGGTCAGCGGATACCGGAGGGCCTCGCGGTAGGCCGGCAGGATCCCCGAGCCGGAGAAGCCGTGGACGGTCGTGACCAGCGGCACCGTCCACCGCGCGGCCAGCGACAGCGGCAGCCAGTCGAGGTGGTTGTGCACGAGATCCAGGCCCAGCTCCCGCGAGCGGGCGAGCACGTGCGCGATGTGCAGCGACTCCGAGACGCGGCCGTCGACCGGCTCGACCGACTCGGCGTAGCCGACAGGAGTGCGCGACTCGAGCCGGGCGCGGGTGACGGAGTCGCCGGTGGCGAAGAGCGTCACGTCGACTCCGTGCCGCACGAGTCCCTCGGTGAGCAGGCTCGTCACCTGCTCCCACGGTCCGTAGTGGCGCGGAGGGGTCCGCCAGGCGATCGGGGCGAGCATGCCGATCCGGAGCGGAGCGGTCACCCCGCGTCCGCCACGAGCCGGGTGATCGGGGCGAGCGGCGCTCCGGTGCGGGTCGGCAGCACCGCGGCGCGGCGCACCACGAGCGAGGTGTGCAGGGCCGCGACGGTCGACTCGGCTCCGCGGTTCTCGTTGCGGCCGCGGCGCTCGAGGCCGTCGAAGCCCGCTCCGGCAGCCGCATCGAGCATCACGGCGCCGGAGTCGTTCACTCCCTGGAACCAGGCCCAGCACGAGGCGAGGCCGTCCCGCCACCGCGGATCCTCCTCGAGGGTCAGCGCGCGGGCGCAGGCCGCCGCGATCGCCGCCACCTCGATCGGCTGCTGATCGAAGAGCGGCTCGTGCTCGGACGGGCCGCGTCCGGCGACTCCGGCGACCGAGAGGCGGCCGTCGCGCGACTCCACGCCGAGGAGGAACCGCAGCGAACGGAAGCCCTGCTCGAGGAGCACAGGATCGCCCAGTGCGGCTCCCGCGGCGAGGAGCGCCTCCGGGATGCAGCCGTTGGCGTAGCGGAGGCGCGGCTCGGGCCACGGCCAGTGCTCGCCCGAGCCTCGCGCCAGCATCGGGGCGGCGTCGGCCAGCAGCAGGGTCGCCGCGGCCGAGTGCGGGCGCACCTCGCAGACCTCGGCCGCGCCGAGCACGGCGAAGGTCATCGCGCGGAGGTGGGGCGAGCGCCGCTCGGAGAGACGGAGGAAGAGCCGCATCGCCCGCCGGCGCGTGAGGGGCAGCTCGGCGTGCACCGCGGTGACGCCCGCGGCCCAGACGCTCCGGCCCCACCAGTCGCCGACCGACGCCTCGTCCGTGAGGACGCCGTCGGAGCTCATGCGGTTCTGGACCGAGCCGTCGGCGGCGGTGGCGTGCTCGAGGAACCGCAGGTACTGCTCCGTCAGCCGCCGGGTGAGGAACGACTGCTCCGGCTCCTGCACCACGACGATCAGGGCGCGCGAGACGTCGTCGACGCAGTAGCCGTGCTCGGCGCGGGGCACGTCGAGCAGCGCGTGCTCGAAGAGGCCCCGCTCGTCGGTCAGCGCATCGAGATGGGCGTAGGGGAGGGGCGGTCCGGTCACGCCGCACGCTCGACGCGGAGGCGGCCGATCAGGTCGAGGTAGCGACCGCCGGCCTCGGGCCAGGTGAGGGCGGTGGACCGGGCGGGGGCGGTGCCGGCGGCGAGCACCTCCGCGAGCGCGTGCGCCATCGCGGAGGGGTCCTCGTGCGCGACCGCGCGGCCCTGCGGTCCGCCGAGCAGCTCGAGGGCGTGCGGGAACGCCGTCGCGACGACGGGCTTCCCCGCCGAGAGCGCCTCGACGAGCACGCCCGACGTGACCTGGTTGCGCGAGTCGTAGGGGAGGAGGACCGCGTCGGCCTCGGCGACGGCCGCGGCGAGCTCGGCGGGGTCGAGGTAACGGCCGTCGAGGACCACGTCGTTCTCGAGTCCGAGCTCGGCGACGAGGGCCGTGAGGGAGTCGCGGTAGGCCTCGCCGTGCGACGCGAGCACCTTGGGGTGGGTCTGCCCGTAGACCGTGTAGTGCGCCGTCACTCCCGCCGCCCGGAGCTCGGCGATGGCGCGGACGCCCCACTCGGGGCCCTTGCCCGGGCCGATGAGCCCCCAGGTGATGATCCGGGGACGGTCGCGGTGGACCGGGCGCTCGGCCGCGCTCCACACCGGCACGCCGTGCGCGATCACGGCGACGCGCTCGGAGTCGACCTCGTAGCAGCGCTCGAGGATCTCCGCGGCGACGGTCGTCATGACGACGACGGCGTCCGCGAGAGAGGCCACGCGCTCGAGGACGCGGCGCTGCGACGGGCTCGGAGTCTCGAGGACCGTGTGCAGGACGACCACCGCGGGGACGGTCAGCTGCTCCATCACCTCGATCACCTCGGCCCCGTCGGGTCCGCCGTAGATGCCGTACTCGTGCTGGATCACCGCGACTTCGGTGCGGCTGAGGGCGCGGGCAGCCTGCGCGATGCTCGCGACGTCGCCGGCGACGAGCTCGGCCACCACCTCCTGCCCGCGGGCGGGCGGGGTGGAGCCGGGGACGGCCAGCTCGTCCATCACGCGCACCGTGCGGATCGACGCTCCGTGCGCCTCGACGAGCGCGGCCGCGAGCGACTGCGAGAAGGTCGCGAGTCCGCAGCGCGTGGGCGGGAACGTCGAGAGCAGTCCGATCGTCGCGCCGCTGGGGCGGTGCCCGAAGGAGTGGGGGTGGTCCATGCTGGGCTCCGGCCGCAGAGGCGGCCCCCGGGTGGCGGAACCGCGAACGGGCGAGGCGTCTGCCGGTCGGCATCCCTCGCGGGATCGCCGAGGGCGGATCCGGTCCACGACCGGCGAGCCGGGGTGAGTGGGTACACCTTAGGGGGGACATATGGACGGCAGGGGTCGGACGGACGGGCCCTTGCGCTCCGGGGCGAGAGGTGCGAGAGCGAGGTCGGCGCGGCGGCGCGGCAGTCCGCTCCGGTCGTCGATCCGCGCCGACGCGTCTGGCGCGGATCGACGGGTTGCCCATCAGTGCGCATCCGTCCACAGGGTTGCATCCTGGGAGCCCCTGAGTAGCTTCGAAGGTGCGCGGGCGTCCACGACTCCGCCCGAGCAGCGGTCCGGCGGGGATCGCGAGCGGCGGCAGAGGACGGCCATGGGCAGGATGATCTACGACTCGACGACCGAGGCGGACTTCGACGATCGGCTGCTCGCGCACCTGCAGATCGTGATCGGCACCAAGCTCGGCAAGGGCGAGTCCTTCTACTTCTCCTGGCGCGATGCGGGAGCCGCGGGCGACGGACGCACGTCGCTGTGGCTGCACCCGTCGATCCCGCTGCGCTTCACGTACTTCGGCGGGCGGGCGCCGTCCATCAACCCGGAGTGGGTGCGGCGACTGCTGATGGACTCGTACAGCGCGCAGGGTCTGCGCATCTCGCCCGAGCCCGAGCACGCCGTGCACACGGCGGCGATCCCGACGGTGTAGCGGCTCCGCAGCAGCGGGACGGCGCACCAGCGGGACGTCGGGCTCAGCGCACGCGGTCGGCCAGCCGGCCGATGATCCACTCGCCCGCGGCACCGCGCGCCCGGACGAGCAGGCGCGTGACGGACGCGACGTCCGGCTCCGTCGCGTCGGCGCTGTCGTACTCGATGACCATCGGCGTCGACTCCGACAGTGCGACGGTGGCGAACGACGTCGGCGTGCCCTCGGCGACCCAGATGAGCAGCCCGGAGTCGCCGTCGCGCCGGAGGATCGCCGTGGCGTACTCGAGGCGGGTGAGGGCGACGTCGTCGACCTGGAGGGGCGGGAGCGAGGCGAGCTTCAGGAAGCCCATGTCGCCTCCCACTGCGGTGCGAGTACCGGTTCCATGGATCCCCCTGCCCACTGAGGCCTGATCAGGCCGAGCATCGGGGTCCGGGATGCGTAGGCCACCCTACGCCCCGGATCGCGCGAGCGGGGCGGGGTTGCGCTCAGGGGCCCGCGGGCGGGGGAGGTCGCGTGCCGCGTCACGGAGCTCGCCCGGTTCGGTGGATCGACGGCGTCGGAGTCCCGGAGCGGCGCGGTGCTTGCTCCGGCGGGAACGGACGTCGCCGAGGCGGAGGAGCGACCGATGAAGACGGATCGGCGGGTCGTGCGCCGGGTCCGCCCCCCCGAGCGAGGACCGGGGCGTCGTGCGGCGGGCGACCGCCCTCGACCTCGGGCTGCCGCGGGACGAGCTGCGGAGGATCGCGGGGTCCCCGTGCCCGGACGCTCGGACGGCGGCGCGCGCTCGGATGCAGGCGATCTCGGCCGCGCCACGGGCGCTCCGGGGTGGAGGCGGCGACCGGGCCGTCACGCCGTGCTCGCGACGGCGATCTCTCGTTCGACAGGCCCTAGAGCGTGGTGGTCGTCGAGACCACTCCGTGCGCCACGTCGCGGAGCTTCGCGCCCGTGCGACGGGCGTGCCCCCGGAGCAGGGTGAACGCCTTGTCCACGCTGATGTTCTGCCGCTCGGCGAGCACGCCCTTGGCCTGCTCGATGACGACGCGGGAGTCGAGGGCCCGCTACAGCTGGGCGGCGATGTCGTTCTGCTCCCGCAGCGTCTCGCTGAACACGAGGCCGAGGGTCGCGACGTCGGCGAGCGCCTGCACCACGGCGATGTCGTTGTCGCCGAAGGGGCCGGGCTCCTTGGTGAAGAGGTTGATCGCGCCCAGGGTGCGGTCGCGGTGGCGCAGCGGAGTCGCGTGCACGGCGCGGAATCCGCGCTCGAGGGCGGTGCGGGAGAAGTCGGGCCAGCGGTCGGTCGCGGCGAGGTCGGCCGATTCCACGACCGCTCCGCCGTGGAACGCCTCGAGGCACGGGCCCTCGGTCGTGCCCAGCTGCTCCTCCTCGAGCTCGGCGGCGCGCTCGCTGGTCGAGGCCATGACGTGCAGCACTCCGTCGGCGTCGGCGAGCACGATGCCGGCGTCGGCCGCCGCGGTGAAGCGCGTCGCGGCCTGCACGAGCGTGTCGAGCGTGTCGATGACGTCGTGCTCGGGGCGCAGGGCGTCGGCGAGCGCGACGAAGACGTCGGCGAGGCGGGCTTCGCGATCGGAGGAGGTCATGCATCGAGGGTAGGGACGGCGGCGCTGGGAGGGGAACCCGGTTCCGCGACCGCTTCGCTTCCCGTCCGAGCGGCCGCGTCCGCGCGGTGCGGACGGGTGGCAGTGCCAGACGATCGTCGTGGAGTCAACGGTCTCCACACATCTGAGGACCCCGATTTACAGTCCTCACATCCCCGGTGGAGACGCGCGACCGACTCGGAGCGCGAGGCCCGCCGGAGGACGAGGGGAGTCGATCATGTCGAGGGACGACGTAGCGCCGGGGCGGTTCGCGCGATTCGTGAAGTGGGTGCCGCGCGCCGACGGCTGGGAGCCCCAGTACCTGCGCGGGCGGGTCCTGGCAAAGAAGGACGGCGAGTGGATCGTCTCGGTCGACGGCCAGGAGACCCGCGTGATCAAGAAGGAGTGGAGCGTCTACCGCTGACGCTCCCGGGCGAGGACGGAGGGGGGCGTGATGCTGCCCGATCGACGCAGCCCCGAGGTCCGCGAGGCGCGGCCGGGACTGTTCGTGCTGGAGCTGCGGCGCACGCTGACGCGGCCGGCGGAGGAGCTGGGCGTCGTGGTGCGGACCGGCGGGACCTGGACGGCGCTGAGCCTGGAGGGCGTGGCGGCGGGCGTGGACACGTTCCACGAGGCGGTGTCGGCGCTGGCGCGGCCTTGACGCCGTCCGCAACCGAGGTCGGGAAGCGCGGAGAGCGCCCGGACGACGGATTCCGACCCTGCCGACCTCGGTCGCGTACTCAGACGTGGCGGCCCGGCCGCTGCACGCCGATGACGGTGAGCGCGATCGATCCGCTGGTGCCCTGCGCGGCGGTCGGCGACGACTCCGGGAGCCGCAGGGTCAGGCGGAGGTGATCCGTCGCTCCGACCGCGAAGGCGGGGGAGGCGGGCAGGTCGATCCGGGCGGTGGCGGGCCGGTCCGGCGCGATCGGAGTGATCGTGCCGCCGCAGGTCGCGCCGTCGGTCGACCAGGGCTGGGAGCAGCGGTCGAGCGCGATCTGCAGGCCGTCGGAGCTGCTCGCCCCCACGACGGGGGCCGAGGACTCGAGCTGCAGGGCCGCGACCGCGACGGTGCCCGTGTTGGTGACGTCGACGAGGCGGCGCGCGGTGCCTCCGGGGACGAGCCCGGTCACGGCGACGGGGACGGTCGTGGTGGCGGTGGCGCTGAACGAGACGGTGACGACTCCGGCCCGCGCGCCCGCGACGGCCGTGTCGCGCGCGTCGAAGAGGGCGGTGGCCGTGGCGGCGCCGCCGAGGACGAGGGCGGCGGCGAGACCGGCGGCGAGCAGCATCCGGCGGCGGGGGCGCTGGGCGCGGTGGGCGGCGCGGCTCACGAGGAGGCCTCGGCGGCGGGCTCGGGCTGAGCGGCCGCTCCGGCTGCGGGAGCGGATGCCGACGCGCTCGGCCTCCGCCAGATGACCACCAGCACGGCCGTGACGACCAGCGCCCCGCCCGCCGCGAACAGCGCGAAGCGCGCCTCCGGTGTCGTCAGCGCGATTCCCGGCCAGCCGAGCAGCGGCACGACGGCCTCCTCGCGCCAGACGCGGTCGTCGGCGATCGTGAGGATCCAGGGGTCGGCGGCGGCGTTGTTGTCGCCCTTCGTGGTCAGGGCGAGCTCTCCGGCGTCGTGGTCGCGCAGCTGCGCCGCCTCCTCCTCGGAGTAGACGGAGGTCACCCGGTGGATCACACGGCGCGAGGAGGCGGTGGGGTCGGTGAAGACGACCACGTCGCCCGCGCGGATCTCGGACTGCGCGGCGGGCATCGTGACGGCGAGCGAGCCCACGGGCATGCCGGGGGCCATGGAGTTCGAGAGCACGGGCACGAGGCGGATCACTCCGAGGGCCGAGAGGGCGAACGCAGCGACGCCCGCGAGGGCGAGCAGGACGACGAGCACGCCGGCGAGGGCGCCGAGCAGACGGCGGATCACGCGGACTCCTCCCGGCGGCGGCGGACGAGCAGAACACCGGCGCCGAGCGCGAGCAGCGCGCCGAGCAGGGCGGCGCCGAGGTCGCGGCCGGTCACGGCCAGGCCGCCGGGGGAGGCGGGCTCGGCGCCGGGGATCGGATCGGCGATCGGCGCGCCGGATTCCGCCTCCGCTCCCGCCACCGAGAACACGACCCGGAGCGACCCGGCCGCGTTCTCGAGCGCGTTCCCCGCCGACTCCGGGAACGCGACCCGCACTCGGACGCCCACGGTCGCGCCCTCGGCGATCGGCCGGGCGGTCTCGAGGCGGCCGAGGGCTGCGGCGGGGCCGGAGCCCAGGGGCACGTCACCCGACGCGCAGGTGAAGCGCTCGACGGTGCGGCCCTCGGGAGTCACCTGGGGCACGGCGTCGAAGGGGAAGTCGCAGAGGTCGACGGCGAGGCGGAGGCCGTCCTCGTCGGTGAGCAGCGGGCCGTCGGAGTCGAAACCGACCGCGAGCGCGTGCGCGGTGCTGTCGGTGTTGGTCACCTCGGCGGCCCACTCCGAGGAGTCGCCCGGGGCGAGGTCGGCGAGGGCGAGCGTGGAGGAGGAGCGCTCGCGCACGTCGAGGACGTCGCGCTGCTCGGCGCTCGCCGCGGGCGCGAGGAGGACCGTCGCGAGGACGGCTCCGAGTGCGCGGGCGGCGTGCATGGTGACTCCGGGGGAAGAAGGGGGGTCCGCGCCCGACCGGGGAGGCCGGGCGCGGACAGGAGGGGATTACTGCTGGATGCCGTCGCGCTGGATCGCGGCAGCGGTGTACTCGATGGTCGCTGCGGCGTTCTCGTAGTCGTTGTCGGCCTCGGTCGGAAGGACGAGCTCGACGAGCGAGTTCAGGGTCGCGCCGTTGCCGGTGTCGACGGGGAACGTGCCCTCGGTGGTCGCGGTCAGGCCGAAGTCGGCCGGGGTGAAGTCGATCGCGTTCGCGAGGCCGTCGAGGGTCGACAGCTTGCCCGTGGACGTGACCGTCGTGGTGCCGGCGCAGTCGTACGGGCCGGCCTCTCCGGCGGCGTCGTCGTTGGTCCAGGCGACGGAGCAGGTGAGCAGGCGGTAGTCGAGGCCGTCCGCCCCGTCGACGAGCGACTCGCCCGCGCCGGCGAGATCCGGGTCGTCGGTGCCGAGGGTCTCGGCCGTGACGTCCTGGTAGAAGCGGACGGACTCGACGAGGTCGCCGTCGTTCGTCGCGTTCGGCAGCTCGATCAGGAGCGGGCGCTGCACCGTGTCGCCGGGGGCGATGTCCTCGATCTCCCAGTCGCCGGTGGCGACGATGTCGAGCTGACCCGCGTCCACGGTCGTGACGGCGGTGTCGGAGTCGGTGAACACGGCGAACGCGCCGGCGCCGGCGAGCGCTCCCGCGGCGAGCAGGACACCTCCGGTGAGGGCGATCTTCTTCCACGGGGTGGTGCGGGTGGGTCGGGGTGCTGCGGAGGTCATGGCGACCGTTCCTCTCTGGTCAGTGCCCGGTGCGGGCGTGGTCTCCCTTTCGCAGGACTGCGCAGAGGGAAGCTGTGGGGGCGGGCGGGCATCAGCAGCCCCTCGCCGAGACGACGGCCGGAGTGGTCACGGCGGTCGAGGCGGGTGAGGCGACGCCGAGCCAGCGCTGCAGGTCGGGGCGGATCCGCCACTGGTAGCCGCGGCCCTCGCCGACCCGGTCGTCGGTGAACGAGGTGGCGGAGGCGGCGGGAGTGGCGACCACGGTCCACGCGCCGGGCGTCGTGCCCGAGGTGCGGCGCTCGAGCGTCCAGCCCGTGGTGCCGGCGACGGCGCCCCACGAGACGAGCACCGTGGGCCGGTTGGCCGTGCAGCTCGCGACGGGGGTCGCGACGACGGCCGAGCGCGTCCAGGTGCCCAGGCCCACCGCCCCGCTCGTGGCGTCGGTGTCGTGGAACCCGCGGCGGGTGAGGGGCAGCGGATCCACGGACACGGTGATCGTGGACGCCGCCGTGAGCGCGCCGTCGCTGAGCGTGTAGGCGATCGAGACGGTCCCGGTCCAGCCGTCGGTCGGGGGAGTGTAGGTGCAGGTGCTGCCGCACGAGAGGCTGCCGCGGGCGGCGGCCTGGGCCGTGAAGGAGAGGGTGGTTCCCGCGTCCTCGTCGGTGTCGTTCGCGAGCGGCGAGATCGCGACGGGCGCGCCTCCGGCGGTCGCGACCGCGCGGTCGGCACGGGCGATCGGCGCGTGGTTCACCGCGGTGACCGTCACCGTGACGCGCACGTTCCAGGTGCCGTAGGTGCTCTGCAGCGCGTAGTCGAAGACGTCGGTGCCGACGAAGGCGGCGATCGGGCGGTACGTGCACTGTCCGCGCGTCGCTCCGGTGTCGACGCAGGTGACCGACCCCTGCACGGGAGTGGCGGGCGCGGGCGACGCCGCGCCTCCGATGCTCTTGGGTGTCGCCGAGAGCTGCGCCCGCGAGAACGTCGCGCCGGTGGCGACCGCCCCGTCGTTGGCCAGCACGTCGATCACGACCGAGCCGCCCTGCACCACCGTGGCGGAGTCGGCGACCGGGTCGGGCACGACCGTGATCGCCACGGAGGCGGTGCGGGTGAACGCGGGTCCCGTGGGCGGAGTGGCGGTGGCGGTCGCCGTGTTCGCGATGGTGCCGGCCGTGACGTCGGCCGCGGTGGTCGTGTAGGTCGCGGTGGCGCTGACGACCTGGCCCGGAGTGAGGCGGCCGGCGGTGCCCGGCCACGTGAAGGTCAGCGCCGAGAGCCCGGCCTTCGGGTCGCTGATGCCGACGCTCGTGAGGGTGGTGTTGCCGGTGTTCGTGGCGCGGAACGTGTAGGTGACGACGGTGCCGGCCGCGCTGATGAACGAGGGGTTCGCCGTCTTGGTGAAGGCGAGGTCGTTCGCGCGGGTGAGCACGACGGTCTTCGAGGCGGTGGACGTGACGGCCGCCCCGCTCGGCGGCGTGCCCGTCGCGGTCGCGGTGTTGAGCACGCTGCCCGCGTCGATGTCGGCCTGCGTGATCGCGTAGCTCGCCGTCGCGGTGACCGACTGCCCGACTCCGAGCGAGCCGGCGGTCCCCGGCCACGCGCCGTAGGTCACGGCCGCCCGCGGGTCCGCGATGGCGACCGCGGTGAGCGGGGTGTTGCCGGAGTTGGTCAGGGTGAAGGAGTAGGTGATCCGCGCCCCGACGACGGCGGTGCCGCTGAGCGTCCCGTCCTTGGTGAGCGTGAGCCCGGGGGCGTAGCGGATGGGCGTGGTGGCGGTGCTGGTCGCCGTCACAGTCGCCGGAGTCGCCGCGAGCGTCCGCCCGCTGACCGTCGCCGTGTTGGTGAGCGCCGTGTTCGCGTTGATGTCGGCCTGCGTCACCGTGTACGGAGCGGAGGTGAAGGTCGCCTGCCCGCCCGGCGCGATCTGCGCGGTGGTCGGCGTGATGCCGGCGACCTTCGGGTCGGTGACCGCGACTCCGGTCAGCGTCACATTGCCGGTGTTGCGGGCGACGAAGGAGTAGGTGACCGTCTCGCCGACGTCGGCCCGGGTGTTGCCGTTGGTGTCGGCCAGCGCACCGGTCTTGGCGAGGGTGATCGCGGGGGCGGGGGTGGTGATCGGGGCGGTGACGGTGGAGGTGTTGCTCGTGATGGTGGTGGTGCCGGAGCGCGCGGTGGCGGTCGCCGTGTTCACGAGTGGACCGGCCACCGCGTCGGCCGCCGTGACGACCCTGCTGCCGGTGCAGGTCATGGAGCCGAGCGGGAGGAGCGTCGTCGACGGACACGTCACCACGGGGATCCTCGGGTCGCTCACTGCGACGTTCGTGAGCGAGACGAGCGTGGCGGTGTTGGTGACGACGAACTGGTACGGGATCGTCTGGCCCTCGCCGTAACTCGCAGGCTGGGTGGTCGTCCGGTCGATCTGCTTGACCAGGTTGAGCGTGCCGAGGTCGTTGATCGTCGAGACCGAGACGCTGCGGATCAGGTGCGTGTCGCTGGACCCGCCCGTGGAGGCGGTGAAGCCGAGCTTGTAGGTGGCGGGTGCCGCGGTGGTCATCGTGAACTGGAGCACCTGCCTCAGCTGCGCGGCGGTCTGCCCGGCCGCCGTCCCGACGTAGACGGTGACCACGGGGAACGCGGCGGGTGACACGGTGACGCGGACCGTGCGTCCGTAGCTCAGCCCCGGATTGCCGAGGTTCAGGTTGATGCCGGTGCGGAGCGAGCCGCCGTCGGGGAAGACCGCTCCGCCGAGGTAGCAGTAGCCGGTGATGCCCTGCCCGGGGCCTCGGGCGACGATCGAGTTGGCGATCCGTCCCGGCGCGGCGGGCGTCGACGTGCAGCCGTCGCCCAGACCTCCGCCCGAGCTCGGAGAAGTTGCCGAAGGCGTCGAGCCCGATCCCCAGGTAGCCGCCGTTCACGCCGTTGACCGAAGTGACGGGGTTGGTGCTCCGGTCGACCGACTGGCCGTAGCCGAGGGAGCCGCCGGGAGCGCCCGACGCGGTGAGGTTCCGAGAGCCGTCCGTCAAGAAGAAGCCGATGCCGTCGGCTCCGTTCAATCCGAGGGCGGAGCCGTACTGGTACTGGTCGAAGAGCACGTCGAGCCCGCCCGCGGCCGGGATCGCCTTGTTGAAGACCGCGCCGCCCTTGGCGTTGGTGCGGTTGTCGGTCAGCTGCAGGAAGCCGTTGGTCGCTCCCGTCGTCGGCGAGTTCACGCGGTTCGTGCAGACCCCGAGGTTCGACGACCCCGCGGGCGGGGCGGTAGTCGCCTTCGTGAGGCAGGCGGCATCGAGTGCCTGCCACGCCGGGTCGGGCACGCTCGTGCCGCCGAACGACTCCTGGACGAGGAGGGTGGCGGCGTCGGCTCGTTCTGCCGCGGTCGGGCCTATGACGAGGACGGCGGCGAGGAGCGCGAGGACGAGGGTGAGGGCGGTGCTGCGATGGGTGGTTCCGCGGTGCCGAAGGCGGCGCCGTGATGCGCGCACTGCCGTCATGACCCGACCCCTTCTCGCGGCTCACCGGACCGTCCGAGCTGAGCTGGATCAAGATACGGTCGCGGCAGGAGGGGCCTTGTCCCCCTAATGCGGCACGTAGGGGAGGGTGTGGAGCGTGGTTTCTCGGGGCGGAATCAGGCGGTGGTCAACCGGTGCCCACAGAGTTCTCAGGATCCGCGGCGCGACGTGTCATCGCGGCAGTGACTTCCGCGCCATTACGGGGATCGGGGCGACTGGCTGGCGCGTTGCTCGATTGGCGACGAGGGGCACCCTCTTCGACGTATGGCGGAGAACGGCAGTGCCCTGACGCGAGATCGCGACCGCCGCTAGGCCGCTCCTGCGCCTCGTCGGAGTGTCGGCGGGAGGCGACGGGACGTTGGAGGATCGAGCCGCCCGAGAAGGTCCTAGCTCGCGGGTGGGAATGAGTCTCTTCGGGCGAGTGGACGGCTGTGTCAGTCGAGGAAGTAGGACTGGATCTTCTCGTCCGTGTCGAGAATCGCTTCCGAGACGATTCCGACGTCCCGCGCCAGTTCGACCGACCCCGCCAGCGCCACCGCGACGTCGGGGGACCATGCCCTCTCCAGCAGTGTGATGTAGCGCAGCATGCTCGTATCGAGGTCGACCAGGAGATCGCGGTGCTGACCTGCCAGGTGCTCATCGAGTGCACGCTGGTCGTCACGGTAGCTCTCGAGTAGGGCCGCTTCGCGATTCGAGAGCGCCACCGAGACCGTGTTGTGCATAACGGTGCCGACAGTGGTGCCGATCACCGCGCCGAGCATCGGAATCGGGATGAGCGCTTGCCCGAGGAGAGATGACAGGGCGCTCACGCCGGCTTCGAGAGTGACGAGCTCGGCGTTCTCTAGGAACTCCACTTCAGAGATATCCCCTCGCCGCAACCGGTGTGCTTGCTCTGCAACACCGAATGCGGCAGTGACCATCAAGTTGGCCGAGGCCGCGGACGTCGCTGCGAGATTCGTGAGCGAGTAGATGGTGATACCCCGAACACCGCCATCGAAGAAGCCGACTCCGGAATCACGCGCTACGTCGATCCAGTCCTCGCTCGTGAAAACCCTCAACTTCTTGCCGCTCCGCCGCTTCTTCCCCACGGCGAGAACGAAGGCCGTCGCGCTCTCCACTCCGGCGGCCATCAAAGTTGCTCGAGCGGCTTCCGTCGCTGTGGGGCGGTTCTCCTGCAGGGCTCTGTCCCTCACCGACTGGTCGACGGCTCCGAGTGCTTGCTGTTCCGCCTCCAATGTCTCGCGATAACTCCCGCGCTGCACTTGCCTGTATTCGAGGTGCGCCGGCTCGAGGGCTTCGATGTCGATGGATCCTGCTGAGAAGAAGGAGTGCACCCTCTTCCAGTCCCTGTAGGAGGGTCCCTCACCGCTTCGAAGCAGAAACGCACCTGCGTCCTCGGCTGAGGTCTCGTTCAGCGTTCGGATGAGCTCGTAGTGATCACGAGGGAGCTGGTACTTCCCGCCGTTCTTGACGAAGTCGGGGTATCTCTGCAGGTGCTCGGCGACTGCCCCGAGCCCCAAGCGGCCTCCAGCTGCAACGAACTTCTGCTGAATCCGCACGCCGCTGCGGAGGAGATCCACTGGTCCGTTGTCGTTGACCCATCGATAGGAAGGGTCTTCCCCGAGGATGGCGCTACGCGCGTTGCCGATCCCGACCTCGGCGACCTCGGCGATGAAGCCGTGCATACCGTGCTCGCCTCCGCGGTTGGTACCCACCACTTCTTCCGCGATCTGGCTGAGCGCACCGCTGATGCTGTCGAGAGCGTTTCGGAGGTTCTCGTCTTGTCGGTTCAGGGCGCTCAGCACGTTCTCGAACCTGATCCGCTTGAGGTGATCGATCCAGGCGGCGACCGCTTGCTCCTGAATCCTCTTCGCGGACGCAGCGGCGTCACTCACCGACTGGGTCCTGATCGACGCGTCTATTCAAGAGTGCGGCGCAGGTTCTCGTGTTGTTGACCAGCGCGGCGAGCTGGGACTGCTGCGACACGTTCAGGGATCGGAAGTCGACGCCGAACGTCGGTACAGCGTCGCTGTAGGCGGTCATGAGCAGTTCGCGCATGGATATGGTGCGCTGAAGGAGCTCTCCGATCTGGGCGTCGATCCGCCTCACGCGAGCAACGTTGTACTGGAGCGCGGTGATGGTCTGCTTCTTCGCCTCGCGAGTCTCGAACTTCTTCCTCGTGAAGAGAGTGACGGACGTCAAGAGAGCCGCGCCGGCGACGGTCCAACCAACGGGGCCGGCGAGCGCGAGCAGGGCTCCTCCAGCTGCTGTTCCGCCGCCGCCGGCCGCGAGCGCACCGCCTCCGAGCCACGCGAGAGCAGCCTGGCTGGCTGCGGCTCCGGAGAGAGTCGAGATGGCCGCACCGGTGGAGGCAGTGCCGAATGTCGTCGCGATCCATATCGCGGCGGTCGGTGCCACGCCCGCGATGGCTGTCCCGGCAGTGACCCCGACTCCGGCGCCGGTCGCCGACTTTCGTGCCGCTGCTAGATCCTGTCGAGCGAACTCCTCCTCGCCCAGGAACTCTGCCCGGTGAAGATCGATCTCTTCGAAGTCGACCTCAAACGATTTCGGGGTATTGGCGATGCTGTTCAGCAGTAGTTCCACCAGGCCGATCAGATCCGTCGCCCGCTCGCGTTGGCGAAGGAGGGACATGCCCTTGTCGCTCATCGCCGTAAACGCTTCGTTGTACTCCGCAGTCAGCTCCTCGTACGAGTGCAGATGCCGTGCCCCGATCTTGTCCACCGCGGAGTGCTTCAGCCCGTCGGCCTGTTCGGTTAGATGTGCGGAGGTGGTCCGTGCGAGGGCGCCGATCTCGTCCGCAGCCTTGGCGAACCTTTCTCTGGCTCTGCCCAACCCGGCGCGCTCGTTGATCACCTGTACCGCATTCCGTCCATGTCTGTACCTGAGACGACCATACCGACCACCTCGGACGCTACGGCCGAAGGGTGCGAATAGTCTTTCCCGGTCGCGCCGAGCGCTTCTCCTGTCGAACCGATGCAGTTCAGGTTCCGTCGTTCGAAGCACGATTTCGGCACGGAGAAGTCCAGCTGGAACGGCGGGGACGGAGGCATACAGCGAGCGAGTCGTGGGCGGGCACGCGGGTTCGGTGCCACGGCATCAGGGAGCGACGGGCTCCCAGGTCACATTGACGTCACTTGGCGCGACCTCCTGCAGATCCGCGAGGAAGCGCTCCGTCAGGGTGCCGCCGAGTCGCGGCACGATCCACGTGCCCTCGCTGTCGGTCAGATCCAGATCGAACCAGTAGTGATTGCCGCGTGAGGGGTGCTCGCGTCGGAATGCCTGCTCCGGTGTCTCGTGCTCCTCGGGGGACACCGGGATCCACCTGTTGGGAAAGAGGACCTGCCGGAGCGATTGGACAGCGACGCCCCTTCGGGAGAGTTCCTCGATGACCGTGCGCACCGCGCTCTGCTTGCTGAGCGTGGAGTAGCGGCGCTCCTCCACGGTGATGTCGTACTTCGTGTAGTCGCGGCCGCCGGCTGCGGCTTCCTTCGCAGCGGATGCCGCTCCCTTGGCCCGTTGCTGGATCTGGAAGTCGGTGGCTTCGGGCAAAGGGATGATCCGCTGGACATCGAGGAGTGTTTCCCCGCCGAGGACGTAGGGCACGAGCCGGAAACAGGAGATGTCGACCCCGTACTCCTGTAAGAGCCAGAGGACGGTTGCTGTGATCTCGGTGCTGAAGTCGGCTGAGGCGAGGACGATGCGAACGCGGCTCGAGAGGGTGATCAGCTCGCCTTCGTCCACCCATTCCTCTAGAGTTCTCCGGGCCTCGTCCGCGGCGACGGAGTGCGTCGTCGCGTACGTCTCGACGAGATGCTCGACGGTCATGGTCGAGACCATCGCCGCGTAACGCAGGGACTGCAGTTCCATGTGGCCGCCATCGGCGGTGCGCTTCAGCTCGATGACGACGAGACGAGCGGCACGATCGACCGCGAGCAGGTCGATCCGGCGCTGCGATCCCTCGAAGCTCCCGTACTCCTCCGCGACCAGGAGGAGGCCGTCATCCAGAACTCCGAGGTTCGAACGGAGGAGCTTCTGGAGATCGTCTCGCTCCCGCAGGGCCAGGTCCGAGAAAGTGGTCTTAGCGACCGACTCCAGGGCGTCGTTCGATACTCGATAGAGCGCCATCGTGTTACTCCTGCGTGATCTGTGGCGTATCGGCACTGCCGCAGAACACGGCCGTTCGAGGGTCATCCGCTTTCACCATAGAGGCGGCACTGCGAAGAGAACAGCGCGTCATCCGCCGGCCCGCCCGGGGCAGCTGGGCTTGCCTGGGTTGCGCCGAGCGCGAGGGTCCGGGCCTTCCTGGCGTATCGGCCGCCGGGCGCCCAGCAGTGCACTCCGAAGGCGGTGTGGACTATGCCACCACGAGCGCCTTCCTCCCAGGGAAGGTTTGCCTTACTAAGCACACCCTAAGTAAGGTGAGGCGACCCTAACCCAGCCCTCAGAGAGGACCTTCATCCGTGGATCCACTACGACCCCGAGCCGCCCGCGCGTCCGCCGCGCTGCTCGCCACGATCGCCCTGGCCGGCGGGGCGCTCGCGTTCGCGCCCAGCGCCTCCGCCGCGGCCTCGCCCGGCACCATCACCGACGCCTCCTTCACCTGGGGACTCAGCAATGAGGCCGGGGGCGGCGCGTTCTTCGGCGGCTGCAACTTCCTCAGCGCGGGGACGGCCGGCGACACCGGCAGCTCGCGCGTGTGGACCGAGGCCGACGGCTTCTACAAGCAGTCCGAGGGGAACGTCTCGGTCGTGAAGCCGAACGCGTCGGGCGCGCTCGTGCCCACCAGCTGGGCGACCAAGTGCCAGACGCCGGCGGGCACGCCCGTCACGGCCGCCTCCGCAACCTCGCTCACCAAGAACGCGGTCGTCTTCGACAACGGCACCGGCACCGTCGCGGCCGACGGATCCACCGAGATCGAGTGGGACGGCTCCTTCACGGTCGCGTTCTACGGCGGACTCACCTACTGGAGCGCCAGCGACCCCGTGCTCGAGATCGACGGCTCCGGCAACGGGCAGCTCACCGCCACGGCGAGCGGCTACGGCACCGACATGAACGACCAGACCAAGTGGGTGCCGGTCGCTCCGCAGACCATCGTGCTCGCCGACATCTCGAACGCCTCGGCCGACGACGACGGCTTCACGGTCACTCCCGACTACCTGGGCGTCGCGGTCACCACGGCGGGCACTCCGCAGACGACGACCGGAGCGACCTGGGGCTCGTTCCCGCAGAGCTTCGTCGACTTCCAGAACCTGACCGGTCAGAGCAGCTACTGGTACAGCTCGGGCGGATCGCGCGACGCGGCGAAGCCCGCCGCCCCGCTGACCGTGGACTACAGCCTGACGCCGGCGACGACTCCGACCACGCCGCCCACCACGCCTCCGACGACTCCTCCGACCACCCCGCCGACGACGCCCACCGAGCCCGCGCCCGGTGAGCAGGACATCACGGTGCAGGTGCCGGCGGTGACGGCTCCGCCCGCCACCGGCAGCTTCGGCTGGGCGTTCGAGAGCACCGACGCGGTCAGCCTCGGCACGGCCACCCAGGCCGGATCGACGTTCGTCGCCACCGGCGCGCTCAACACCATCGCGGTGACCGACACGCGCTCCGGCGGCACGACTCCGTTCGGCTGGAGCATCTCGGGCTCGGTCAGCGACTTCGCGTCGGCCTCGGGCGGCTTCGACGCCGGCTACCTCGGCTGGACTCCGTCGGTCGGCAACGCGGGCAGCGGAGTGGTCGCGGGAGCGGCCGTCGGCTCGACCCTCGAGAGCGGCGCGGGCCTGTCGGACGCGGCGACGCTCGCCTCCAGCACCGCCGCGGCCAGCGCCGACGTCGACGCGGCGCTGCGCCTCGTGATCCCGACGACGACGCCCGCGGGCGACTACTCGGCGACGCTCACCGTCACGGCGCTGGGCTGATCCTGCGCTGATGGCGCGGGGTGACCCGCGCTGATCCTCCGGTGCGGGGTGACCCGCGCCGACGATCCGGTGCGGGGCCAGCCGCGCTGATCCCGCCCGGGGCGGGCCGTCCTCTCGACACGGAGGGCGGTCCGCCCCGTTCCCGCGCCCGCCTCGACGACGAGCGCGCCGCGGGACCGGGCTTCCGAGTCCGCCCACTCCTTCCTTCCGCCGTTCCGGCATCGACACTGCAGAGACGACCCATGCGCCGATTCCCCGCCCTCCTCGCCGCCGCCTCCCTGAGCGCCGCGGCCGCCGTGCTCCCGCTCGCCCCGGCCTTTGCCGCCGACGGCCCCGCATGGAGCGTCGGTCCGACCGCGGACGCCTCCGGTACCACCCGCGCGAACTTCGACTACTCCCTCGACCCCGGCGCCGTGGTCGAGGACTCGATCTCGGTGCGCAACGACGGAGCGATCGAGCTGGTCCTCGACGTCTACCCGGCCGACGCGTTCACCACCCGCGAGGGCGGCATCGACGTGCTGACCGCGGGCACCGCCTCCGAGGACGCGGGCACCTGGATCACTCTCGCGACCTCCTCCGTGATCCTCGTGCCGGGGCAGGAGGCGGCGGTGCCGTTCACGGTCACGGTGCCGGCGGATGCGCGGCCCGGCGATCATCCGGCGGGCATCGTCACGTCGCTCCGCGTCGAGGACCCGGACTCGCAGGTTCAGATCGACCGGCGCCTCGGCACCCGTCTGCAACTTCGCGTCTCGGGCGAGCTCGTGCCCTCGCTTGAGCTGTCGGATCCGGTGGTCGCGTTCTCGGGGGTCTGGAACCCGTTCGCAACCGGATTCGTGACCGTCGACTACTCGGTGGGCAACACCGGCAACACGCGGGTGACCGCGCTGGCCGACACGGCGGTCGCCGGTCCGCTGGGGGTCGCGGGGGTGTCGGCGCAGAGGCAGCTGCCGGAGGTGATGCCCGGGTCGACGATCGACGTGCGCGAGGAGCTCGACGGAGTGGGCGCGCTGCTGTGGCTGTCGGGTTCGGTGAGTCTGCAGCCGACGAGCGTGGGCTTCGGCGCGGCGACTCTGGACCCGGTGACGGCGGACTTCGCGCTGGCCGCGGTGCCGGTGGCGACGCTGCTGATCGTGCTGGTGCTGGCGGCGGGAGTGGTGACGGTGGTGCTGCTGGTGCGGCGGCGACGGCGGGGTGCGCGGGCCGCGTGACGGGCGCGGGTCGTCGGCGGCGCGAGCCGCGGGTGGGGTCGAGTCCTCAGAAGTCGTCGTAGTCGGGTGCCGAGTACGACGACTTCTGCGTAGTCGGGGCGGGGCGAGCGGAGGGGTGTCCCGCGGGCCCGGCAGCGCGGCGTCGAGTCCGCGAGAGTTGTCGTAGTCGGCGTCGAGTACGACGACTTCTGCGGGGTGGGTGAGGCGGAGGGGTGCCCGAGCACCACGAGGGACGCGGGCACGGGTTCCGCGGAAGTTGCGGTATCCGCTCGCACTTCCCGCAACTTGTGGAGGCGGGAGGCGCGGGCCCGGGAGGCGTCGGTTCCGCAGAAGTTGCGGTGACTGCTCGCGCTTACCGCAACTTCTGGACAGTGGGGGCGGGCAGCCGGGCGAACCGTCACTCCGGAGGCGCGGGGCGGCGCCAGGGCAGCACGCGGCGGCCCGAGAGGTGCAGGACGGCGAGCGCGGCGATCAACACCGCCAGCGCGAGGGCGCCGATCAGCAGCGGCAGGAGTCCGGAGCTCGCGACCGCCTCGGGGACGAGTCCGCCGCCGTCGCGGACGACGGTGCTCGTCTCGGCGACGAGCCCCGCGGCAGCCTGCGCGGCCGGAGCGGCAGCGGCACCCGCACCCGCCCCGGCACCCGCCGCGGCCCCCCGCTCCCGCCGGCCGCTGCGCCGCCTCGTTCACCGGCCCCGCCGCTCCGCCCGCCCCCGACTCCGGAGCCGCCACCACCGCCGGAGCCGACGCGTCGAAGTTCACGAGCAGCGCGGTCGCCGGCTTCGCCGCGTCCCGCGTCCCACCGGTCGTCAGCCAATACCCGGCCTGCCCCGTCTGCACCTGGAACTGCAGGAAGCTCGCCGGGAACGACCCCCAGTGCGCCGTGTTCTCGGCGGTTCGCGGGGCCTGGCCGCCGGTCTGGCTCGCGACGCCGAGGTACTCGGGCACCGCGCTGAAGCCGCCGTCGCCGAGCGGAGCGCCGCGCACCTCCGCGAGCACGATCTCGGTCGCGGGCAGCGGGCGCCAGAGCGAGGTGTCCTCCATCGAGGTGCCGTAGCCGCTCGCAGTCGCGGTCAGCCGGCCGTTCCCCGCGGCGTCGAGCGAGAGCACGGGGTCGCTCGCGCTCCAGTAGGTCATGCCGCCGTAGAAGGCGACGGTGAAGGAGCCGCTCCAGCGCAGTGTGAGACCGTCGGCCGAGACGGAGCCGCGCCCGCCGTCGACGACGACCTGCGACTGGGTGCTCGAGGCGAGCGAGGACGCGGTGACGGGTACGCCGGAGGGATCGGTGCAGCGGGTCGCGAAGGAGGCGCGCGTCCATCCGCTGGCCGCGGTCGCCTTCTCGATCGAGACGGCCCCGGCCTCGGCGGCGTACAGCCCGTCGGACTCGGACCAGACGCGCGCGCCTCCGCTGTTCCCGGCGACGCCGGCGCTGAGGAAGTTGCAGCCGCCGGCGAAGGCGCCGCCCGAGGACTCGCGGTTGAGGCCCCAGCGCAGCTCGGCGTTGGTGATGTCGCCGAAGCCGGCGGAGGTGCCGCTCGGCACGGACACGTCGATGTCGACTCCCTCCTCGGCTGCCGCGGCTGGGGCGAGCCCGAGCGTCAGGGCGGCGGCGAGGAGGAGGGATCCGAGCCGCTTCATCGCGCGTCCGCCGTCTCGCGGGCCGGCAGACGGCGGGCGGTGGAGAGCTCCTCGGTGGGGGCGTCCGGGGAAGAGGGAGGGGCGGCGCCATCCGGTTCCGGAGTCGCCTCCACGGGAGTCGCGCTCGACGCAGCGATCCGGGTATCCGGCGCCACCGCCGCGCCCCCACCGGCCGTCTCCGACGACCCACCCGCACCCGCTCGCTTCCGCGCCCGCCGTCGACGAACCCCCCTCACGATCCCCACCACGACACTCGCCAGCACGAGCCCCGCCGCGATCAGCAGCGCGATCCCGAGCGCCACGTACAGCCACACCGGCACCTCCGGCTCCGCCGCCGCGCTCGGCACCGACGCGGCCGACGCTCCCACCACGGTCAGCTCGCTCTCGGCGACCGCTCCGGAGGCGGCCCCGGTCAGCGTCAGCAGGTGCGTGCCTCCGCGCAGGTCGCCCGGCAGGGGAAGCACCCCGGCCACCTCGCCGCGGGTGCCGGCCGTGAGCGGGCCGACGGCCACGACTCCGTCGTCGAGGGTCGCGACGACCTGCTCGGACACGGCGAAGCCCTGGCCGGTGAAGGCGAGCGCGTTGCCGGCGACGGCGGAGGAGGCGGTGTAGCCGACGCGCGCGGAGCCGGCTGCGGGCGCCTCGGTGGGCGACGCCTCCGAAGCACCCGCGGCAGGGGCCGCGCCCGCCGCGGGATCGGGGGCCGCGCCGGCCGCCGGCGCCGCGAACGACACCGGCGTGAACGTCTCGTTGTTCGCGTTCTTCACCCCGTGCGCGCCGATCGTGATCACTCCGCACTGCACCTCGAGGCAGTCGACGGTGGTGACCTCGCCCGCGCGGTCCTGCGCCTCGAAGCGCGCCGACGGGATCGTGAGGTCGACGCTGAAGGAGCCGTCGGCCGTGAGCACGCCGTTCGCGGCCGACTCCGTCTCGCTGCCCGGGAACGCGACGAAGCGCTCGAAGCCCGCGTTGTCCTTCGACTCGGAGTCGGGGACGTAGCGGTAGTCGGTGCCGACCTCGCCGCCGCTGCTCGGCCCCCAGCCGGCGCCCGACACCCAGCCGAACAGTACGTAGACGCCGCCGAAGCCGCCCTGGATCGACTGGAAGCCGCGGCCCGAGACCGTGATCGACGTGGCGTAGTCGGGGTCGGCGGCACTCGCCCCGTCGGCGAAGGACACCGACACCGAGCCGGCGGCCGACGCGGCGGGGGCGACGAGCGGAGTCGCGGCCACCGCGATGCCGAGGGCGGCGGCGAGGAGGAGGGTGCGCGGGGTGCGGGTCATCGAGGGTCTCCGATCGGGGGAGCGGGGGAGGGGGACGCGAGGTCGGCGCCGGTCCGCAGCGCCCGCTCCGGCCGGATCGACACCGAGCCGTCGTCCTCGACGACCACCCGGATCGGATGCCGGTACACCTCGCTCAGCAGCTCGGTCGTCAGCGCGACCGCGGGCGGGCCGTCGGCGCGGACGCGTCCGCCCTCGAGCACGACGACGCGGTCGGCGTACGCGGCGGCGAGCCCCAGATCGTGGAGCACCACCACGGCCGAGCCGCCCGACTCGGTGTGTGCGCGGACCTGGCCGAGCAGCCGCTCCTGATGGCGGATGTCGAGGCTGGCGGTGGGCTCGTCGAGCAGCACGAGGTCGCACTCCTGCGCGCGGACGCGGGCGTAGGCCACGCGGGCCCGCTCGCCGCCCGACAGCTCGGGTATGCGGCGGTCGCGGAACGCGGCGACTTCGGCGTCCTCGAGCGCGCGCTCGATCACCGCGGTCCCGTCGCCGCTCCGGGGCGCCCGGCCCATCTCGACGACCTCGAGCACGGTGAAGGGGAACGACACGTCGTTCGACTGCGTCAGCACCGAGCGCAGTCGCGCGAGATCGGGGGCGCGGTAGGAGCGGAGTGAGCGGCCGTCGAGGTCCAGCGTGCCGGTCTGCGGTGCGGAGTCACCCGCGAGCACCGAGAGGAGCGTCGACTTGCCGGCGCCGTTGGGTCCGACGAGCGCGACGAACTCGCCGCGGTGCAGGCGCAGGTCGACGCCATCGAGCACGAAGCGCGCGCCGTAGGAGAGGCCGACGCCGGTGGCGCGCATCCGCTCGCCGTGATCGGGGGCCGGAGCTGCGCCCCGCTCGACGGTCGCGCCTGCACCCTCGACCCGGCTCGCGCTCGCGCCCGGACCCCCGCTCATGCCCACCCTCCCGACCGCACCCGCGCCCGGCGCAGCAGCCAGAAGAAGAAGGGACCGCCGACGATCGCGGTCAGCATGCCGATCGGCAGGTCGGCGTAGGGGACGGCCGTCCGCGCGACCGCGTCGGCGCAGACCAGCAGCAGCGCGCCTCCGATCGCACTCGTGCCGATCAGCGCGCGGTGCGCGGGGCCCAGCAGCATGCGCAGGAGGTGCGGCACGACGAGTCCGACGAACGCGATGATGCCGCAGAGGGCGACGGCGGCCGAGGTGAGCGCGGCGACGACCACGATCGCGACGATGCGGGTGCGCTCGATCGGCACGCCGAGGTGCTGCGCCTGCCGCTCGCCCAGGGCCAGCAGGTCGAGGCGGCGCGAGAGGAGGGCGGCGGCGAAGACTCCCACCACGGTGATCGGCAGCACGATCGCCACGTCCTGCCAGCGCGTGCCGTTGAGCGAGCCGAGCTGCCAGAAGACGATCTGCTCGCGCTGCTGCGTGGTGCCGAGGAACGTCATCAGCGCGATGCCCGCGCCTCCGACCGCGTTCACCGCGATGCCCGTGAGCACGAGGGTGACGACCTCGGTGCGGCCGCCGGCGCGGGCGGTCAGGTAGACGAGGAGCGTCGCGGCGAGGCCTCCGACGAAGGCGAAGACGGGTGCGGTGAGCGGCCCGAAGACGTTCAGCCCGAAGACGATGACCGCGCTCGCCGCCAGGGCCGCTCCGGAGGAGACGCCCACGACACCGGGCTCGGCCAGCGGATTGCGGAACACACCCTGCATGACCGCGCCGCCGACCGCCAGCGCGGCGCCGACGACCGCCGCCATCGCGATCCGCGGGAACCGGATCGCCCACAGGGTCGCGTCGCCGTTGACGTGCGCGGGCAGCTCGAGCACCGGCAGCAGGCGCACGCCGAGCGCGTCGTTGAGGTGCTGCGCGATCGATCCGAGGATCTGCGCGGGCGGGACGGCCAGCTGCCCGAGACCTGCCGAGACGACGGCGACCACCACGAGGGCGCCGGTGAGCCCGGCGGTGATGAGCGCCGGTCGACCGAGGCGGGCGGGAGCGGCGACCGCCGTCATCGGGTGCTGTCCGGCGCGTAGATCGCGACCGCGAGCGCCTCGAGCGTGCGCGGGGTGTCGGGTCCGAAGCTCAGGATCTGCGTGTCGGCCATGTCGACGATGCGGCGGTTCTGCCCGGCGGGGGTCTGCGCGAGCGCGGGCACGGCCTCGAGCAGCCCGTCGACTCCGTCGACCGATTCGAGCCCGCCGGTCATCATCAGCACGAGGTCGGGAGCGGCGGCCACGAGGCCCTCGTCGGTGAGCGGGCGCATGCCCTCCCAGCCTATCTCCGCGGCTACGTCGATCCCGCCGAGCGAGCGGACGAGGTCGTCGGCGCCGGAGCCCTCGCCGAAGAGGTAGTAGACGCCGGACTGGCCGCGCACGTAGAGGAAGACGATGCGCAGGCGCTGGGCGGGGTCGGCGGGCGCGACGGCGTCGATCCGGGCGATCGTCTCGTCGACGGAGGCGCTGAGGCGCGCGGTGAGCTCGGCCCCGCGCTCGGCGACGCCCAGGGCCGCGGCGACCTCGCCGACCAGGGTCGGGATCGTGGCGATCGAGCGGTCGGAGCCGACGACGACCACCGGGATCCCCGCGTCGCGCATCTGCAGCACCGTGTCCCACGGGCCCAGGCTCGAGTCGGTGAGGATCACGGTGGGGGCCAGGTCGAGGATCGCCTCGGCGTTGAGGTCGTGCCCGTTCTGCGTGACGAGCGGGCGGTCGGCGATCTCGGCGAAGTCGCTCGAGACGTCGCGGCCGACGACGGAGTCGCCCATGCCCAGCTCGAAGACGAGGCGGGAGGTGGAGCCGTAGAGGTCGAGGGCGAGGATCCGCGAGGTGTCGGTGACGGTGACGGCGGTGCCCTGGGCGTCGACGATGCTCGCGGGCAGGGCCTGGGTGCCTGTGGTGATCGGATCGACGGACGCGGCGTCGATCCGCGCGGTCGAGGGGCCGGTCGCGGTGCGCGGCTCGGCGAGCGGGGTGACGTCGGCCAGGCGCGGCGACGGGGCGCCGTCGGCGGCGGTGCTCGCCGAGGAGCAGCCGGCCAGGAGGGCGATCGCGGCGAGGACGGCGACGACGCGACCGGCGGAACGGCGGGGGAGGAGGGGCACGGTCTCGCCTTCGCTGCGGGTGCCCCGTGCGGGGGCTGGGGTCAAAAAGTTAGCTAATGCTAACCTAACTTCGCCCGCTCGCCGCGGGACCTGGACCCCGACGAGACGAGCCGTTCGTGACCGCTGCCACCGCGACCTCCGCCCCTTCCGCGACCCCTGCGTCGGCGCCGCTCGGCGTGGCCGCAGCGCTCCGCGAGGCGACGTCGGACGAGCACCGGCATGCAGAATCGCGCGGCTACATCACCGCGCTGATGCAGGGCGGGCTCTCGCTCGACGAGTTCGCCCGCTACCTCGCGCAGCTCCTCCCCGTCTACGACGCGCTCGAGCGGCGCGTTCCGTCCGCCGCCGATCCGGCGCTGCTGCACGACACCGCGGTGCACCGGGTCACGGCACTTCGCGCCTCGCTCGACGCGCTCGGCGTCGATCCGTCGGCAGTCGTGCCTCTCGATGCGACGGCGCGGTACGCGGCGCGGATCGCCTCCTTCGGCGACGACGACGGGATGCTGCACCTCGCGCACCACTACACGCGCTACCTCGGCGACCTCTCGGGCGGCCAGGCGATCGCGACGATGATGGCGCGCCGTTACGGAGCGACCGCCGAGCAGCTGGCGTTCTTCCGCTTCGATGCGATCGAGAACGCCGTGCACTTCAAGCGCGCCTACCGCGCGCAGCTCGACGAGCTGCCGCTGCCGGCGCCTGCGCTCGATGCGATGGTGGCGGAGGCGCGCCTCGCGTTCGCGCTGAACGCCGCGGTCTTCGACGCCCTCGACGCGTCACGGCCTGCGGCCTGACGCGGGGCGTCCACCGCGCCTTCGGGTGGGCGCTCTCTGCTGGTCGAGCAGCCCGGAGGGGCTCGTCGAGACCCGGGTGATCGGAAGGCCGTTCTGCTGGCGGTGGGGGATCTCGATCTGCCCGCTGCGCGGGCTACTCGATCAGCAGGGGTCGGGTGCGTGCCTCTGCTGGATACGCCCGCTGTGCGGGCCAGGGGTCGAGTGCGCGCCCTCTGCTGGATACGTCCGCGGTGCGGGCCAGGGGTCGGTGCGCGCGCCCTCTGCTGGTTACGCCCGCGGTGCGGGCGGGGGGGGTCGGGTGCGCGCCCTCTGCTGGTTACGCCCGCGGTGCGGGCGGGGGTCGGGTGCGCGCCCTCTGCTGGTTATGCCCGCGGTGCGGGCGGGGGTCGGGTGCGCGCCCTCTGCTGGTCGAGTAGCCCCGAAGGGGCGTATCGAGACCCACGTGATCGGGAGGCCGTTCTGCTGGCGGTGGAGGATCTCGATACGCCCGCTGCGCGGGCTGCTCGATCAGCAGGGGTGGGTGCGAGCCTCTGCTCGCGTGCAGGGGCCCTTGTGCAGGCGAAGGGCCGGGGTCGCCACTTTCGGCGACCCCGGCCCTCGGCGCGGGTGACTCAATACCGCATCAGCGGCAGGCGGTCAGCGACGCGACTCCCTCGGACAGGGTGTTCGTGCCGCCGAGCAGCACGACCTTGGTCGCGCCCAGGGTCTCGATGTCGTCGAGCACGGCCTGCGGCACGCAGTCGGGCTTGACGGTGTAGAGCGGGTTCCGGGTGAAGCCGGCGGCGTTCGCTCCAGCGAGGGCGTCGGGGAACTTCTCGCCGGTGGCGAGGTAGACCGTCGACGCGGCGGTGAAGGCGTCGCGGTTGAGCAGGACCGACGTGTCGTAGCGGTCGACGCCTCCGATGCGGACGGGCGTGATGCCGAACGAGGTCTCGATGCCGGTGCTGACCGACAGCGGGTCGCCGGCGATCGTCAGCTTCTTGACGCCGAGTCCCCGCACGAGCGACCGGGTGCGGTCGTCGACGGTGCTCTGTCCACCGTTGATGAGAAGGACGGGTGCTCGGACCGAGCCGGCCGCGGCGGCGGCGGCGAGGGCGTCGGGGAACTTCTCGCCGGTGGCGAGCCAGGCCTGCGAGGAGCCCTTCGGGAAGGCGGCCTCGACGAGCTGGGCGGCGGTGTCGTAGCGGTCGACGCCTCCGATGCGCTGGACCTCACCGGTCTTCGCGTAGGCGGCGAGCTCGGTGGCGAGGCGCTCGCTGATGCTCAGGTCGGAGCCGACGACGACGATCTTGCTCGGCTTGAGGCGGCGCAGCTCGTCGCGGACCGGCTGCGACATGGAGTCGCGGTCGACCAGCAGCAGCGGTCCGTTCTGCTTCGCGGCAGCCGGAGCGGCGGCGAGTGCGTCGGGGAAGTTGCCGCCGGTGGCGACGAAGACGACGGGCACGTTCGCGGCGAACGTCGCGGCCGAGACCTTCGCGGCGGTGTCCTGGCGGTCGGTGCCCGCGATGCGGGTGACGGTCACCGGGCCCCCGGGCGTCGGCGTCGCAGTGGGCGTCGCGGTCGGAGTGCCGGTGGGCGTCGCCGTCGGAGTGGCCGTGGGCGTCGCGGTCGGGGTGGCCGTCGCGGTGGGCTCCGGCGTCGGGACGGCGGTGCCGGTCGGCGTCGGGGTCGGCGTGGCGGTGCCTCCGCACGACTGCGCGGTGACCCGGTAGCGGTACTGCACGTTCGCGGAGCTCGCGGCCCAGACCTCGAGGGTGTCGCCGATCTCGACGGGCACAGGGGCGAAGGCGAAGGCGCCGCCGGCTGCGGGCTGGGTCTTCCGCTCGACGGTGACGTCGTTGCGATCGAGGCCGAGAGCGGTGTCGCTCGCGGTGGCGTCGCTGGTTCCGGAGACGACGGCGCTGACGGGGCCGTCGGCGTCGCAGGTGACGGCGGTCGAGGCGGAGGGAGCGGCAGCGGCGCTGAGTGCGGGGGTGAGGCCCGCGGACCCGGCGATCAGCGCGGCGGTGATCAGGGCGAGGCGGGAGCGGCGCGAGATCTTCACGGGGCCACCACCGCAGAGGTGCCGAGAGAGGAGAAAAGGAGCGTTGACGACATCGTGTCGGCTTTCTCGAGAGGGCGGATCGGACCGTCGACGTCCTCGTCGGAGGGGCCCGTCGCTCACGCGAGACGCGACGATGCGACCGGATGCCGGGGACCGACAAGGGAGTGGAACGGTCTTCGCAAGCTATCGTCACGCTCCGCGCCCGGGCAATGGGGACCGGCGCTGCGTCTCAAAAGGGGGTCCGCGACCGGGGCGCGCCACCGTGGCGGCGTCCTTCCGGGCTCGCGACACGCCGAACGCGCTCCCGCGACACGCCGAGCGGAGCGACGTCCGGCGACGGTCTTCCGACGTGACGCGTCATGCCTCTCGAATTGTGAGAGCGATCTCTCGGGAAGGGCGTTCCGCGCCTCCAGGGACGGCATTCGCGCTCACGTTGCTCTCCTCGGCGGAATTCGGCGGCGGGTACGGGGGAATCGGGCGCCAGCACTCCTTTCGAGCGGCCCTGCGGGGGCAGGACCGCACTGCTCGCGCCCGATTGTCGATGAGCGGCGGCGAGGAATGCGAATTCGAGTCGAGAGGCGCTGCTGATCCGCGTCGACGGCGACTCCGGAGCGGTCGGGGAGGTTGAAGCGGACACGAATGAGCTGGTCAGAAGATCTTTCGGCGCTACTCGTCAGCGTGCGGAACGGCCCGGAGAACAATCGTTCTCCGCCAGGTCCGACTCCTCATCAGGAAGAGTGATCGAAGCAGAGAACGATCATTCTCCCGAGCGTGAGAGCATTGCATTCCGGAGTGACTTCTCCACGCTTCTCCCACGTCTTCTGCACACGTGACGCGAATGGCTGATGCGCCGTTATCCGCAAGGCCGTCCCCGAGAAATGCCGGAGCTCTCGACAAGCACCGCGAATCAATCCCGAGAGCCTTCTCGATGGCAACCCCCCTCACGCGCCCCATCCGGGGGTGAAACTTTTTGTTGATTCTTCACCGTCCGGCGCAGTAGCTTGATCATCGAGCAACCCGATGCTCCGTGATCTGGTACAGACCGCAACGCTTCCCCCGAGCGACGGCCGGTCCCCCCTCACCCGTCGTCCGGCGACCCGAATCGCCTCACGACGGTCATCGGTGCGCGTTCCATCCGATCGAGTGAAGGACCCCTGGCCTTGACAGCGCACTCTGCGGGCGTGATGCCCGCTGCCCGGACGACCCCTGCGTCCGGAGCACCGACACGAGCGACCGCCCCCACGGCGACCGCCCGCGCCCTGACCCCCGCCGCGCCGTTCCGGTCGCTGGCGGCGGCGGGCGCCCCGCCGCTCCCCGTGCGCTTCGCCGATGCCCCGACCGGGAAGGCGAAGGCCGAGACCCCCGCTCCCGTGCGCCGGACCGCCACCGCCACCGCTGGACGCCACGCGTCCCCGGTGGTCGGACGCCTCGTCGCCGTCCTCCCCGCGCACAACGAGGAGGCCGGCATCGCCGCCGCCATCCACGGACTGCAGAACCAGACCTCCCCGCCCGACCGCATCGTCGTCGTCACCGACAACTGCACCGACGGCACCGCGCGCATCGCTCTCGAGGAGGGCGCCGAGGTCTTCGCGACCGTCGGCAACACCGACAAGAAGGCCGGCGCGCTCAACCAGTTCCTCGAGGTGCTGCTGCTCGAGCTCGAGGACGACGACCTCGTCCTCGTGCAGGACGCCGACTCGGCCCTGGACCCCGACTTCCTCGCGATCGCCCGCCTCAAGGTCGGCATCAAGCGGATCGGCGCCGTCGGCGGCGTGTTCCGCGGCACCCCGGGCGGCGGCGTCGTCGGCCACCTGCAGCGCAACGAGTACGCCCGCTACGCCCGCGACGTGCGGCGCCTGAACGGCAAGTGCCTGGTCGTCACCGGCACCGCCGCCGTGCTCAAGGGCGGACTGCTCCGCGAGATCAGCCAGGCCCGGCGCGCCGGGACGCTCCCCGCGGGCGACGGCCGCGGCGGCATCTACGACACCACGGTGCTGACCGAGGACAACGAGCTCACCTTCGCGATCAAGCACCTCGGCTACGACGTGCTCAGCCCCGCGGGCTGCACCCTCGTCACCGAGGTCATGCCCACGTGGAAGGAGCTCTGGCACCAGCGCCTGCGCTGGAAGCGCGGCGCCGTCGAGAACTGCGTCCAGTACGGGCTCACCCGCGTCACCTGGCCCTACTGGGGCCGTCAGCTGCTGACCATGGCCGGCTGCGTGATCACCTACGTGTACCTCGCGACCGTGATCTACGCCCTCGCGCTCGGCCAGCTCTCGATCCAGCCGTTCTGGCTCGGCATCACCCTCATCTTCGTCGTCGAGCGCATCGTCACGGTGCGCGACCGCGGGTGGAAGCACATGCTCCTCGCCGCCTCGATGTACGAGCTGTTCCTCGATCTGTTCCTGCAGATCGTGCACACCAAGGCCTACTTCGATGCGCTGACCCGCCGTCAGCGCGCGTGGTGAATCGAAAGGAAGAACCCGACCATGTACAGCAATCTCTCGCCCGCCCTCGGGGCCGGCGCCGGCGCAGGGGTCCTCGCGTCGACCGGCTTCAACTCGCTGTGGTTCGGCCTGGCGGCCTTCGCCCTCATCGCCACCGGCACCGCGATCATGCGCATCGTGCCGCGCCGTCACCGCGAGGTCCAGGAGTCCTGATCCCGAGGCGTCACCGGACGACGGCGGCCGTGGCCGTCGACGTCCGCGTGACGCTCGCGTAGCCGGTCTTCGAGCCGGTCACCGACACGGTGATCTTCAGGCCGACCAGCAGGCTCGTCGGCTTGTAGGTCGCCGCGGTCGCTCCGCTGATCGCGACTCCGTTCGCCCGCCACTGGTACTTCAGCGTCACCGGGGACGGCCCCCACGTTCCCGGCTTCGCGGTGAGCAGCGAGCCGACCTTCGCGGTTCCCGTGATCGTCGGAGTCGCGGCGGTCAGCGTCCCGGTCCCGACGGCCGCGGTCGGCAGCGACGTGCGGCTCGTGGTCGCGAAGCCGGTCTTCGTGCCGGTCACCTCGACCGTGATCTGCTTGCCCGCGGTGGCGGCGCCGAGCACGAGCGTCGGCGAAGTCGCTCCGACCAGGTCGGCCCCGTCGGCGCTCCACTGGTACGAGAGGGCGACCGGAGCCGGCTGCCACGTGCCGGGCTGGGCGGTCAGGGTCGAGCCGACCTTGGCGGTGCCGGTGATCGTGGGAGTCGGGGCCGCCATCTCGGCCGCGGCCTCCGACCGGTAGACGGCGACGTGATCGACGCTCATCGTGCCTCCCGACGACTTCGGCGCCGCCGCGCTGTCGCAGCCGCAGACGCCGTTGGGCAGCCCGCCGCCGATCGCCAGGTTGAGGATCAGGAAGTAGTCGTTGCCGATGGCGGCGCTCCACGCCTCCGGGCTCAGCTGGGTCTGCTCGACCGTGTGGCGCACCTCGCCGTCGACGAGGAACTGCAGCCGCTCCTGCCCCGCGACCCTGCGGTCGACGAGGGCGGAGTAGGTGTGGAACTCGGTGAGGCAGCCGTCGCAGTCCTGGAACCCGCTCGTGAGCCCGTACGGCTCCTCGCACTCGCCGCCGTCCTCGAGGTCGCAGTGGAAGGTCTGGGTGACCTGCCCGGTGCCGTTGACCGCCTCGAGGATGTCGATCTCGCCCGTCCGCGGCCAGTCGATCCCGCCCTGCTCGTCCAGGCCCAGCGCCCAGAACGCGGGCCAGTACCCGGTGGCCTGAGCGGGGTTCGGCTGGCGGATCGACGCGGTCATCAGCAGCTGGCCGCCGGCGGGAGCCGAGAACGACTTGTCAGCGGTGATGATGCGGCCGGACGTCCATCCGCCCGCCGCGTCCTGCAGCGCGCGGATGCCGAGGTTGCCGGCGCCGTCGAGGAAGACGTTGGCCGTGGAGTCCGTGGTGCGGTCGACGGCGCCGGTGCCCCAGACGCCGATCTCGTGGATCCACTTCGCGCCGACGGGGGAGCCGGCGGCACCGTCGAAGTCGTCGGCGAAGACGGTCGTCCAGCCCGCCGCGGGGGCGGGGGCGGCGAGGGCGACGGTGGGAGCGGGGGTGGCCTCGGCGGCCTGCGCGGAATCCGGGATGACGCCTCCGATGAGTGATGCGGCGAGAGTCGCGATCGCGGCCAGCGCGACCACTCTTGCAGAACGACGGTTCACGACGGACCCCTGACCCACTCGGTGGAGCGAGGCCGTCCTCGCTCACGATCGGGGTCAGGCTAGGAGCGCGGGTCGGGACGTGAGCACCCGTCAGGCGGGGGGTTCTGTCGCGAAGAATCCTCAGGTCGTGCTCACGCGCTCGCCGCGAGTCCGCAGAAGTCGTCGTACTCGAGCCCGAGTACGACGACTTCCGAGGACTCGGGTCGGGCGCGCGGATCGAGTGCGCAGGAGTTGTCGTACTCGAGGCCGAGTACGACGACTTCCGAGGAGTCGCCGGGTCAGGGCCGCAGCACCAGCGTCGAGAACGAGTCCGCGGGCAGCGTCGGCGCGAGCGCGACGTCGCCCACCACGATCGACACCGGCAGCGGCGTCCCGAGGTCGTTCTGCAGCACGATCACCGTGCTGCCGTCGGGGTTCGCGAACGCCAGCTGGTTCTCGTGCCCCGTCCAGCTGAAGGTGTCGAGCCGGCGGGCGCCGGGCTGCAGGAAGTGCGAGACGTGCCGCAGGAGGAAGTACTCGTGCGTGTACCGCGCGGTCCGCGTCACGGGATCGACGACCACGAGCGAGTTCTGCGCCCAGCCCCAGCGCGAGACGCCGCCTTCCGTCAGCGCGAGGTTCCAGTACGCGTACGACTCCACTCCCTGCGTGAAGAAGTGCTTCATCAACCCCCAGGCGTAGCGGCAGAAGCGCCAGTCGTTCCGGCCGTCGCCGCACTCCTGCTCGGTCTGGTAGAGCGCGAGCGACGGATGCGCGTGCCGCACGGCCGCGATCGCGCCCTTGCCCGCCCACTGGAACCCGACTCCCGAGATCCACTGCCCCGCCTCCGGATGCGCGAGCACCAGCTCGATCTGCTCGTCGTGCGGCCGCTCCTGCGTGCCGAGGAACACGCGCACCCCGAGTCGCGCCATCTCGGGGCCGAGCACCGCGATGAAGCGCGCCAGCCCCTCCGCCGACCAGACGCAGCTCGGGAACACCTGCGCCGAGTTGAACTCGTTCTGCGGCATCACGGTCTCGACCCGGATTCCCTCCTCGCCGTAGGCCTCGACGAACCGCGCGAAGTAGCGGGCGTAGGCCTCGAGGTACCGGTCGTCGTCGACGCGGAAGAGGTCGGTGCCCTCGGTGCCGACCTGGTCGGGGCGCAGTCCGTTCTCGACCTCGCTGCCCGGCCACGGCAGGGCGGCCGCGTAGTGCCCGTTCGTCTTCATCCAGGTCGGCGGGCTCCAGGGCGACGCCCAGAGCCGGAGCTCCGGGTTGTGGCGCTGCGCGGCGCGGATGTAGGGGATCAGCGTGCCGCGGTCGTTCGCGACGTCGAAGTGCTCGAGGGCGAAGTCTCCGTCGACCTCGTCGAAGGAGTACCAGTCGCGCGAGAAGTCGTTGGCGCCGATCGGCATGCGGCAGAGCGAGAGGTTGAGACCGGCACCCGGTGCGAAGAAGTCGCGGAGGATCCGCTCGCGGTCCTCCTCGGACAGGAGGGAGAGCGCGTCCCAGCCGAGCTCGTTGAAGCAACCGCCGATGCCGTCGATCCGCTGGCGCGGGGCGTCGACGCCGATCATCACGTTCGGCATGCCGCGGAGCTCGGTGAGCGGCACGTCCTCCTGCCGCTGCCACGGGGAGGACTCGGTGGTCGTGATCCATTCGACGGTGCTCGTCATGGTGAGCCTCTCGGTCGGCAGCGCTGCCGGGTCCTGATCCGGCCTCGCGCCGAATACCTAGCGACACTCTATATTCGCGCCGTGTACCGTGCACGCATGCGCTGGGGACGGGTCTACTTCGCCGTGCAGGCCCTCGGCGGCGCGCTCTGGTGGCTCGGCGTCGCCCTGCTGCCGGCCGTGCGGGAGGCGACGCTCGGCTCCCTCGACCCGGTGCCGATCGCGGTCCTCGACCTGCCGCTGTTCGTCGGCGCCTCGGCCCTGGCCGCGGCGGGCGTGCGGTGGGCGGCGTGGGTCGCGACGGTCTGGACGCTCCTCGTCGCCGCAGCGCTCGCCGTCGTCGCGACGGTCACGACGGAGGCGGGCTGGGGTGTCCTCGCGATGCTCGCCGCGGCGGGCGGCTCGGTCGCCGCGCTCCTCCTCCTGACCACCGGCCGCCTCCCGACCCGCTGGATCGCCTCCGGCCCCTTCGCCTTCCGCCTCGCCGCCCGCGGGCGCTCGCCGCTCGCGCACCTGGCCGCGACCGCCGCGCAGATCGTCGTCTTCTGGGGCGGGGCGCTCGCCGTGATCCCGGCGGTGATCGCGCTGCTGGAGTCCCGCTGGGGCGTGGGCGTGCCGATGCCGCCGGTCGTCGCTCCGCTCGGCGCGGTGCTGCTCGTCGCGGCCAGCGCGCTGGGCATCTGGTCGGCGCTGGCCATGTCGCTGCTCGGCGACGGCACCCCGCTGCCGAGCGCGATGCCGAACCGGCTCGTGATCGCCGGTCCGTACCGCTGGGTGCGGAACCCGATGGCGGTCGCCGGCATCGCGCAGGGCGTCGCGGTGGGGCTCCTCCTCTCCTCCTGGCTGGTCGTCGTCTACGCGCTGCTGGGCTCGCTGGTCTGGAACCACGCGGTGCGCCCGCTCGAGGAGGCGGACCTCGAGGAGCGCTTCGGCGAGCAGTTCCGCGCGTACCGCCGCGCTGTGCGCTGCTGGGTGCCCCGGCGGCCGGTGCAGAACCTCAGCTGACAGGGGGGGCGCTCGGCTGTCAGGCGCTGGACCCCGCTGACAGCAGAGGTTCTGAAGGCCCACCCGCGCGGCCCCGCCTACGATGGACCGCGATGTCGATCGCCGCCCCGCCCCGCCCCCGGTCACGCACCGGTCGACGAGTGGGCATCGGGCTCGCCCTCGTCGCCGCCGCGGTCGCCCTGCGGCTGCTCTCGCCCGACGCGACGGGCGACGTGCTGTCCGACGCGATGCGCGACTTCCTGACCCTCTCGATCAGCGTCGTCATCGAGTCGCTGCCGTTCGTCTTCCTCGGCATCGTGCTCTCGATCGCCGTGCAGCTCTGGGTGCCCGAGGCGGTGCTGCTGCGGATCCTGCCGAAGCGCGCCCTGCCGCGGCGCCTGGTGATCTCGCTGCTCGGCGTGTTGCTCCCGGTCTGCGAGTGCGGCAACGTGCCGCTGGCCCGCGGGCTGATCGTGAAGGGCCTCTCGGTCTCGGAGTCGATGACGTTCCTGCTCGCGGCGCCGATCGTGAATCCGATCACGATCATCACGACCTACCAGGCCTTCGGCTGGGAGGACGGGATCCTCGTCTGGCGCATCGTCGGCGGCTTCGTGATCGCGAACCTGGTCGGCTGGATCTTCAGCCGCCACTCCGAGCCGTTGTCGCTGCTCACCGACCGCTTCCGCGCCGCCTGCGAGGCGGGGGAGCGCGCGCCCGGCACCCTCCGCGCCCGCTCGCGCCGCAGCGTCCTGCTGTTCGCCGAGGAGACCGGGGCGATGCTGCCGGCGCTCTTCGTCGGCTCGGCGATCGCGGGGCTGATCCAGGTCGGAGTCTCGCGCGACGTGCTCACGGCGCTCGGCGGCAACCCGCTCTGGTCGGTGCTCGCGATGATGGTGCTCGCGTTCGTCATCTCGATCTGCTCGAACGTCGACGCGTTCTTCGTGCTGTCCTTCGGCTCCACGTTCCTGCCGGGCGGTATCATCGCGTTCCTCGTCTTCGGGCCCATGATCGACATCAAGATGCTCGCGCTGCTGCGCACCACCTTCTCGGTGCCCACCCTCGTGCGGATGACGGTCCTGGTCGGGCTGTGCTCCGCGGTCCTCGGATTGGCGGTCAACCATGCGCTCTGAGCGCCTCCTCACCCGCTGGAAGGGCGTGGTCCTGAGCGTCATCGGCGTCGTCTCGACGCTGTGGCTCGCGGCGACCGGACGGCTCGGCCTCTACATCCACCCCCGCTACTTCGAGTTCACGGTGATCCTCGCCGTGATCGCGGCCGTGCTGCTGGTGCTCGCCTTCGCGATCGTGCCGGGGTCCGACGAGAGCGACGGGGAGAGCGTCGAGGAATCGGACGCCCACGGCCACCTGCACGACCACGCGCCCGGTCACCCGTGGCGGGCGCGGCTCGCGGTGCTCGGCTCGGTCGCGATCATCGTGACCGCCGGAGTCGCGCTGCTCGTCGTCCCGCCCGCCGCGCTCACCGCGGGCACGGCGACGCAGCGCGAGGTCAACACGAGCGCCGTCGACACGACCGCGGTCGTCGCCGCGCCGACCGGCGGCGACTACGCCTCGTTCTCGGTGCGCGACTGGGCCACGCTCCTCCGCTCCGGGGCGAGCGAGCAGTTCCTCGCGGGCACGACGGCGACGGTCAGCGGATTCGTGACTCCGGACGCCGACGACCCCGAGAACGTCTTCTACGTCGCCCGCTTCGTCGTGACCTGCTGCGCGGTCGACGCGCAGCCCGTCGGCGTGCCGATCTACGAGCCCGGCTGGGCCGACACGTACACCGAGGGCCAGTGGCTGGAGGCGTCCGGCGGCTTCGGGGCGAACGCGAGCGTCACGAGCGCCGAGGCGGTCGTGCTCGAGCCGTCGTCGGTCGCCGAGATCGACGAGCCGGCGATGCCGTATGTCTACTGAGCCCTGGGGCGAGGAATCGTGGGAGTCGCGCCCGCGCCGCTCCCGGGAGCCGCGCGCCGCCTCCGCCCGCGGCTTCTCGCGCGTCTTCTGGGGCGCGACCCTCGTCCTCGCGCTCGGCGTCGGCGGGCTGACCGCGGCGACGATCAGCAGGGGTCCGCGGGTCGCCTCGCTCGAGGTGAGCGCTGACGGCGTCGTCGAGCGCGACGGCGGCCGCGCCCGGCTGCACCTCGACCAGGACCTCGAGCCCGACGCGCTCGACCGGGTCGGCGTGACTCCCGAGGCCGAGCACACCGTCGAGCTCGAGGACGGAGTGGTCACCGTGACGTTCGCCGACACCCTCCGCTACGCCACGACGTACGAGATCACGATCGACGACGCCCGCGGCCGCGCGACCGGGGCGACGGCCGATGTGCGCGCCTCCTTCACCACGAAGGACCCCGACCTCTTCACCCTCGACCGCACGCCGGACCCGACCGAGCCCGACGCGATCCGCGTGCGCCCGCTGTCGGGGGGATCGGGGGACGAGACCCGCGTCGTCGCCACCGCCGACCGCATCCAGGACTACGTCGTCGTCGGCCCGCTGCTCGTGCTGGTGACGATCGAGCCGGACGACACGAACCTCATCCGCACCGTCGCGCTCGACACGGGGTCGGAGGGGGTCATCCCGCTGCCCGGAGCGGGCGTCGTGCGCGAGCTGCACGCCGCGTCCGAGAAGGGCGTGCTGGGCTGGACCTTCACCGGCGAGGCGCCGACCGGCCCGCTCGACCGCGCGCTCTACTCCTACGACCTCACCGATCAGAAGGCCGAGGCGGTGGCGGTGGTCGGGATCGACGGCGGACCCCTGCGCGCCCGCGACTGGCTGTTCGTGCCGGGCACGACCTCCGTGGTGACGCACTCGGTCGACGACACGGTGCTGCTGGTCGACCTGCTCGTCCCCGGGGCGATCAGCCCGCTCGGGCAGCACGCGGAGCTGCGCGGCTTCGTACCGGGCGCGAACCGGCTGGTGGTCGCGGATCCCGACCGCGGGTCGCTGATCGATCTGGCCGACGGCTCGGTCGAGACGCTCGCACTGCCGGTCGCCGAGGTCAGCCCGACCGCGTCGCCCGTGCAGCTGCTCCTGCTCGACTCGACGAGCTACGTGGAGCTCGAGGCCGAGTACTCGCCCGAGACCGGAGCGACGCAGTACTCGGTCGTGCGCGTCGACGCGGAGGGGACCTCCGAGGTGTTCCGGACGTCGCCCACCGGCCGCATCCGGAGCATCTGCCTCTCGCCGAACGGGCAGTTCCTGGCCGTCGAGGCGGTCTCGGTCGAGGGCGAGCCCGACGACTACCCGGAGGTGCCGGGCTTCAGCGCGACGTCGACGGTGCTCGTCGACCTCGAGACGGGCGACACCTCCCGCAGCGTGAACGGCGTCTCCCGCGACTGGTGCGCGTGACCCCTCTGCTGCTCGAGCAGGCCCGGAGGGTCCCCTCCTGCTGATCGAGTAGGCCCCCGGGGCCGTATCGAGATTCCCGTCACCCGAGCGGCAGGCCTCCCCGCGCGGCTACTCGACCAGCGGGGCGTCGAAGCGCTCGCCCTCGGCACGGCCGGGCATCAGGAACCAGATCATCAGCACCACCCAGCCGGCGATCGGGATCAGGATGATCAGGAACCACGTCCCGCTCCGACCGACGTCGTGCAGGCGCCGCCAGATCAGCGCGAGCCCGGGGATCAGCGTCGCGAGCGCGATCAGGACCGACAGCCCGGTGACCCAGGGCGTCGAGAAGTCCGATCCCGTCGTGAACGGCGAGGTCGTGAAGGTGTACCGCGACAGCGACCCGTCGGCCCACCGCAGCAGCAGGTTGACGACCAGTGTCGCGAGGATGATCCACCAGTACTCCGCGCGGCTCGCGCGCCCGCTGAAGGTCGCGTACTTGCGGAAGAAGCGGGCGATCGCCTCCCCGGCGGGCGCTCCCGGGTAGGGCAGGTGCAGCGGAGGAACCGTGGTGCGGCTCATGCGGAAGCTCCGGAGTCGGTGGTCGTCTGGGCCATCCTCCGACGCTACGCCGCGGAACGCCGCGCGCCCTCCCTCGCGAGGGGGAGCGGACGTGCTCGGCAGCGGATCGCATCCGCTCGTACTCAGCGGAGCGCTCGAGACGACGCGGGACGGGGTGCGACGACCAGCGACGGCCCGGTCCGCGCCGACTCGTGCGCCGGGCGACATGCCAGTGGACGCAGGACGGGGTGCGACGACCCGCCAGGGCCCGGTTCGCGTCCCGTCGGGCACCCGGGCGCCTCGCGAGTGGAGGCGAAACGGGCGCCGGCGTCGGCTACGCGCTCACCCGCTCCGCCCGACCCTGCACCGGCGCCGCCGCGCGCCGCGCGCGCCACTCCACCAGCAGGCTCACGACGAGCCCGAGCGCGACGATGCCGAGCGCGACCCACGGCAGCGCGCCGAGGCCGCTGCCGTCGATGACCAGGCCGCCCACGATCGCTCCGCCGCCGATGCCGATGTTGAACGCCGTCGTCTGCAGGGCGGCCGCGAGGCTGCGCAGCTGGAACGACGCGGTCTTCAGCATCCGGGTCTGCAGCATCGCGGGGATGCCTCCGAACGCGATGTTCCAGACGATCGCCGCGACGACCACGAGCGCCGGCACTCCTGAGCCCGCCGCGAAGGACAGGCCCGCGAGCGCCGCGAGGACCGCGAGGGCCGCGACGACGAATCCGGAGCGGGGGAACCGGTCGGTCGCGAAGCCGGCGAGCACGAGGCCCACGGCACCCGCGCCGCCGAAGGCGAACAGCACGAGCGGGATCGAGTCGGGCGCGAACTGCGCCTCCTCGAGCCACGGCGTGATGTAGGTCGAGAGGGTGTTCTGGCCGATCAGCACCAGGAGGATCACGAGGCAGACGCCGAGGATCCGCGGCAGCGAGCGGTCCTTGCGCGCCGGGAGCCGGATCTCGCCGGTGCGCACCGGGACGATGTGCTCGACCGCGGGCAGGTAGCGGATGACGACGAGCGCGAGGATCAGCACGATCCCGCCGAGGATCGCGAACGTCGGACGCCAGCCGAACGCGTGTCCGAGCGCCGTGCCCACCGGCACGCCGAGCACGAAGGCCGCCGAGCCTCCGCCCGCCGTGATCGCCGTGGCCCGGCCGAGGTGCTCGGGAGCGACGAGGTGAGCGGAGTAGGCGGCGACGACCGCCCAGAACAGCCCGTGCGCGAGTCCGCCGAGGATCCGCGCGCCGACCAGCAGCTCGAAGGTCGGCGCGAGGGCGGCGAGGACGTTCGCGACCGCGATGACGCCCAGCGCGACCAGCACGAGGCTCTTGCGCGAGAAGCGCTGCGTGACGAGGGTCAGCGGAGTTGTCGCCACCACGACCGTCGCCGCGAAGATCGTGACCAGCTGGCCGGTGAGCGGGATGCTCACGCCGAGATCGCGCGACATGTCGGGGATGAGCCCGGTCGGCAGGAACTCGCTCGTCACCGACACGAAGATCGCGCCGGCCAGCGTGAGCAGGCCGATCCAGGGGAACACGGGGGTCTTGACGTCGGTCAACAGGGTCCAAGCGGGGGAGGGGCGGAGGGGGACCCTCCAGCGTCGCACGCCGGGGCGGCCCCGTGCGGGAGCCGACGGATTCTGGACAGCGGGTGTTCACCCGGGCGGGTCAGCCGGGGCCGGGCTGCGAGAGGTACGCGTGCCAGGCCGATTCCCCGTCGACCCACTCGATGCGCGCGTCGCAGACGGATCCCTCGGGATCGGTGAGGAGGATCCGGGCGGAGGTGGGGATGATGTCGGCGTGGATCGCGGGGGCGGGTGCCCGGACGGCGATCGGACCACAGCTCGCGGCCAGGGCGGCGAGGGCGGAGCGGTCGGTCGCCGGGAAGTGCTTCTCGAGTCGCGCGACGGAATCGACCGCGGACAGGTCGTCGGCGAGGATCGCGGCGACCCGCTCGTTCTCGCCGTCCGGAGGGACGTCGTGGCCGCGATCCGCCGCGAGCGTCGCGATCGCCGTCAGGACCCCGCCGACGAGGAGCACCGACGCGCCGCCCACCGCCCACCAGCGCTCACGCATGCACGGATCGTTGCGCCTGCCGTCGTCGACCGCAAGTGCGGACTTCCCGCGCGTGTTCCGCCGACCGCTGTCGTGGACCTACGGTCGTAACCATGCCCACGTCCGTCGCCCGCCGCCGCCTCGCGATCTTCGCCTTCATGCTCGTCTTCGGAGTCGGGATGGCGTCGTGGGTCGTCCGCACGCCCGCCGTCCGCGACCTCCTCAGCGCCTCGACCGCGCAGATGGGGCTCGTGCTGCTGGGTCTCTCGGTCGGCTCGATGACCGGGGTGCTCTCCTCCGCCGCGATCGTGCGCCGCCGGGGAGTGCGCTTCACGGTGACGATCGGCGGCCTCTCGTTCACGAGCGGAGTGGCGCTCGTCGGCCTCGCCGCGAACCTCTCGTCGGCGCCGGGCGTCTTCGTCGGCCTGGCGCTCGTGGGCCTGGGCATCGGCGTGTCCGAGATCGCCCTCAACCTCGAGGGCGCGGCGCTCGAGGCGGTGTCGGGCCGCTCCGTCCTGCCCGCGCTGCACGGCTGCTTCAGCCTCGGCACGGTGATCGGCGCCGTCGCGGGCATCGGACTCACCGCCGTCGACTTCCCCGTCCTCTGGCAGCTGCTCGCGGTCGCGGCGCTCAGCCTGGCGCTGCTGGTCACCGTGATCCGCTCGGTGCCGAGCGACACCGGCAAGATCGTGCCCGGCACGCCCGGAGAGCCGGCGGCCGTGCGCACCGGCGGTCCGGTCTGGCGGCAGCCGCGCGTGCTCGCGCTCGGCGCGATCGTGCTCGCGCTGGCGCTGGCCGAGGGCTCGGCCATGGACTGGCTGCCCCTGCTGATGGTCGACGGCTACGGAGCGACCGCCACGGTCGGCACCATCGTGTTCGCCGGCTTCGCGGCCGCGATGACCGTGGGCCGCTTCGTCGGCGCTCCGCTGCTGGCCCGGTTCGGCAACGTCGCCGTGCTGCGCGCGAGCGCCCTGGTCTCGGCCGCGGGCATCGCCGTCGTCGTCGTCGCCGACAGCGCCGCGATGGCCGGAGTCGCGGTCGCGCTCTGGGGACTGGGCGCGGCGCTCGGCTTCCCGGTCACGCTGTCGTCGGCCGCCGACAGCGACGACCCGACGGCCACGGTCTCGGCCGTGGCGACCGCCGGCTACGTCGCGTTCCTGGTGGGTCCGCCGCTGCTCGGGTTCCTCGGCGAGCACTTCGGGCTGCGCGGGGCGATGATCGTGGTCCTCGTGCTGGTCGCGGCGGTGTCGCTGCTGACGGGAGCGGCGCGTCCGCGCGCGACCTCCGCTGCGGAGCCGGTGGCCGAGGCGGCCTGACGCGGACTTCTGCACCGGAGGCGGCGCATCGAGCGGCGGCGTCGGAGGTGCCCGGACGGGCCTCGGAAGTGAGGCTCCGCGACGCGATCCGGCGATTCTCGCCCTGATCTCCGCGCTCGGACTTCGTTGTGCAGGCCGAGTTGTTCGCAACCGAGGTCAGGAGCTGCTCGAACGGCTCGAACGGACTCCGCGAGGCCTACTGGCCTCGGTTACGAACAGGAGCAGAGGGCGGCGAGGCGGGACGCGGATGCGTGCCGGTCGAGTAGCGCCGGAGGCGCGTATCGAGACCCCCGGCTACGATATCGGCGGCCTGGGCCGGCTCAGTCGAGCGTGTACGCGCGCCCGTTGATGAGGAGGGTGTCCGAGGAGCTGTCGACGCCGCGGTCCTCCGACGTGTTCGACGTCTCGGCGGCGGCCGCCGTCTGGGCGGCGACGCCCGACGTGAGCAGGAGTCCGGCCGCGAGGGCGGTGATCATCTTCGTGCGGTTCATCGGCGTCGTCCTTGGCGTCGTGGTGTCGGCCGCACTCCGGGTCCGGAGGCGTCGTGCGGGCGAGACCACGGTCGGAGTCGAGGAGGGCCCTGGGTCGTTGCTGTGACCCGTCTGTGCGTCGTTGCGGCGGAGCGGCCGAGCCGCTCTCCACCCTATGTTCACCTCGCCATCCGCGGAAGAGCTGCGGCGGCTCACTCCGCCTCGGGTGGGAACACCACGCCCTTCTGCAGCACGAAGCAGCCCCACGGCGCCGGATCGAGCACGTGCACGACGGCGAACGCCGACCGCGCGCGCTCGTAGAACTCGAGCCGCGGGATCACGCCCCACTCGAGCGGCCGCGGGTGCGCGCGTCGGGCGATCGCGAGCACCGCGTCCTGCTCGGGAGTCGTGACGGACGGGTCGCCGTCGACCTCCATCCGCTCGAGCGGGGTGTCGACGAAGACGTCGAGCGGGAAGACGCTGAGCACGGCGCTCATCGCCCGGCTCATCGTGGCCTCGCCGAGGTGCACGACGGGCAGACCGGTGGCGACGGCCGGGAAGTTGCGGTCGACGAGCAGCAGCTGATCGCCGTGGCCCATGTCGTCGAGCAGGTGCAGCAGCGCGCCCGAGAGCAGCGGATCGACGCCCTTCAGCACGGGAGCGCCTCCGCTCGGCCGGCAGTGCAGGGCGCGGTCGGGCGCCGGGAAAGGGATTCCACGGGTCGTTCTCCTCATCGTCGAGTCGAAGTGGCTCGGAATTGGCGAACCGGTTGACAGGCTACCGAACCACGTGCCACCGTGCCATCAGCAGCTGCACCGGATGTCCCGCGCCAGCCGCTCAGCCGGCCCGCCGCCCGCTGCCGTTCACCGCCGAACACCTCCCTGGGAGCGACATCGATGTCCCGATCCTCACGACGACCCGTCCGAGCGTGGATGGTCCTCACCGCTCTCGCCGCCGTCGTCCTCGTCGCCGCGGCCTTCAACGTGAAGGTCGTGAGCGCCTCCGACGCCGACACCGCCGCGTCCGAGGGGCAGCTGGATCCCGCCGCCTACGCCGCCGAGCGCTTCGACGACATCGCCGCGCAGGTCGAGGACGAGGCCGTCCCGCTGGCCGACCTGCTCGCCCGGCTCGAGGGCGGCGCCGACGAGGCCGAGTTCGGCAACACGTCGGGAGCGAGCAGCGCCTACGCGTTCCCCGTCACCTTCACCGCCGTCGCCGGCACCGCGACTCCGCCGATCCTCCCGGTCACCGTCGAGGGCGTGCCCGCCGAGACGACCGTGCAGGTGCAGATCGGCCCGGCGCTCAACGGCACGGCGCTGCGCGACGTCACCGGCGAGATCTCGTTCAACGAGTTCACCAACCAGCTCGAGTACCAGAACGTGTCGACCGAGCTGAACGACCTCGTGCGGACCGACGTGCTCGAGGGCTTCGACGCCGCGGCTGCCGCAGGGAAGACCGTCGAGGTCACCGGCGCGTTCCTCCGCGTCAATCCGCAGCTCGTGTCGGTCGTCCCCGTCTCGATCGAGGTGATCGGATGACCGGCGAGGTCGTGATGCGCGCCGTCGGCATCACGAAGGTCTACGGGGCGACCCGGGCGCTCAAGGGCGTCGACTTCGAGATCCGGCGCGGATCCGTCACGGTGCTCTTCGGCGAGAACGGCGCGGGCAAGTCGACGCTGATGAAGATCCTGAGCGGAGTCGAGACCCCCACGGCGGGCACCCTCGAGCTCGACGGCGAGCCGCTGCAGCTGCGCGGCACCGTGGACGCGGTCGAGAAGGGCATCGCGATCATCCATCAGGAGCTGAGCCTCGCCCCGAACCTCAGCATCCAGGACAACATCTTCATGGGGCGCGAGCTGGCCCGCGGCGGGCTGATCATCGACTCCCGGACGCAGGCGTCGCAGACCGTCGAGCTGCTCGCGCGGCTGCAGGAGCCGCTGGACCCCAAGACGCTGGTCGCCGACCTGCGTCTGGGCCAGCAGCAGCTCGTCGAGATCGCCCGGGCACTGGCCGGTGACGCGCGGGTGCTCATCATGGACGAGCCCACCTCCGCCCTCAGCGGCAGCGAGGTCGAGGTGCTCTTCGGAGTCATCCACGACCTGACCTCGCGCGGCGTCGCGATCGTCTACATCTCGCACCACCTCGAGGAGGCGCTCGAGATCGCCGATCACGCGGTCGTGTTCCGCGACGGCGAGCTCGTCGCCCGCGGCGACCGCCACGAGATCGACATCAACTGGGTGATCGCGAACATGGTCGGCCGCAACGCCGACGACCTGAACCCCGATCTGCTCGAGACGTTCGGCGAGCCGGTCCTCGAGATCGACGGCGTGAGCGTCGCCGATCCGTCGAACCCCAGCCGCCTCAGCGTCGACCGGCTCAGCCTGACGGTGCGGGCCGGGGAGATCGTCTGCCTCTACGGCCTGATGGGCGCAGGCCGCACCGAACTGCTCGAGGCGGTCGCCGGGCGACTGGCCCTGCGTGACGGGGACGTGCGCCTCAAGGGCGTCTCGGTGAAGGGACTCGACGTCCGCCGGCGCATCGCCCGCGGCCTCGCGCTCGTGCCCGAGGACCGGCAGCGGGACGGACTGGTGCAGACCATGTCGGTCGGCGAGAACCTCTCGCTCGCGTCGCTGCTCGACTTCGTCCGCGGCGGCTTCCTCCGCCGCGGCCCCGAGCGCGCCTCCGTCGACGCGGGCGTGCGCGACGTGCGGGTGAAGACCGCCGGACCGCAGGCCTCCATCACCTCGCTCTCGGGAGGCAACCAGCAGAAGGTCGTCATCGGGAAGGTCCTGATGACGCAGCCCGACGTGCTGCTGCTCGACGAGCCCACCCGCGGCATCGACGTCGGAGCGAAGGCCGAGATCTTCGCGCTCATGGCGCGGGAGGCGCGGCGCGGACTGGGCGTCCTCTTCGCGACGAGCGAGATCGGCGAGGCGCTCGGCGCCTCCAACCGCGTGATCGTGCTGTCGAAGGGGCGCATCGTGCGCGAGTTCGACCCCCGCACCGCGGAGCGGGACGACGTCATGGTCGCCAGCGGCGAGACCCATCAGGACCCGGAAGAAGAGGCGGCACACCGATGACCAGCAGCACCAAGGCCGCGACGAAGCGCGACTTCGACCTCGGCGCGCTCCTCCTGGAGGGGCGGGCGTTCATCGCCCTGATCGCGCTCATCATCATCTTCTCGCTGCTCTCGGACGCCTACCTGACGCTCCCGAACCTCATCACGATGACCCGACACGTGGCGATGAACGCGATCCTCGCGCTCGGGATGCTCTTCGTGATCCTCAAGGGCGGCATCGACCTCTCGGTCGGCTCGACGGTCGGGCTCTCGGGCGTCGTCGCCGGGGTCCTGCTGCAGGGGCTGCGGATCGACGCGCTCGACGTGGTCCTTTATCCCAAGGTCTGGGTCGTCGTCCTGTGCTCGCTGCTCGTCGGCTCGCTCGTGGGCCTCGTGAACGGCCTGCTCGTGACCCGGTTCAACGTGGCTCCGTTCATCGCGACGCTCGGCATGCTCTACATCGCCCGCGGTGCGGCGCTGCTGATCTCGAACGGATCGACGTACCCGCGGCTCCAGGGCGACGAGTCGCTCGGCAACACGGGCTTCAACCTGATCGGCGGCGGCCGGGTGCTGGGGATCCCGATGGCGATCTGGATCATGATCGTCTTCGCCGTCATCGCGCTGATCGTGCTGCGCAAGACGCCCTTCGGCCGCTGGGTCTACGCCACCGGAGGCAACGAGCGGGCCGCCGAGCTCGCCGGCGTGCCGACCAAGCGGGTCAAGATGAGCGTCTACATCATCAGCGGCTTCTGCGCCGCGACCGCCGGCCTGATCATCTCGTCCGAGCTGACCGCCGCCGCCCCGCAGACCGGCGAGAGCTTCGAGCTCAACGCCATCGCGGCCGTCGTCATCGGCGGAGCGGCGCTGACCGGCGGCCGGGGCAACGTGCGCGGAGTGCTGCTCGGCGCCTTCGTGATCGGGTTCCTCAGCGACGGCCTGGTCATCGTCGGGGTCTCGACCTTCTGGCAGATCACCATCAAGGGCGCCGTCATCGTGCTCGCCGTGATGCTCGATCAGACCCAGCAGAAGATCACGCGCAACAAGAACGCCGCACTCGCCTCGTCGAAGGGCGCTCCAACCGAGCCGCCCGCGACGGGGAGCGACGACACGCGGGCGGGCGCCTCCGCGCCCGTCGGGAAGCTCTGACCGGCAACGGCGTCGGTCAGCACAGAGAAACGAAAGGTACCGGACACATGATGCGACGCAAGCTCGTTCTCGCCACCGCGACCGTGGCGGTCGCCGCCCTCGCGCTCGTCGGCTGCTCCTCGGGGGGCGGCACGGAGACCAGCGGTGGAGGGGAGTCCAGCGCCAGTGAGGCGGGCGGTCTGATCGCCATCATCACTCCGCCGCTCGAGAACCCCTTCTTCAAGGCCGAGGCGGACGCGGCCCAGGCCGAGGCCGAGAAGCTCGGCTACGAGACCTCGGTCGCGTCCCACGACGACGACCCCAACCGCCAGAGCGAGCTCATCGACTCGGCGATCAGCCAGAACGCGAAGGCGATCATCCTCGACAACGCGGGCGCCGACGCCTCGATCGGCCCGATCCAGAAGGCCGAGGACGCCGGAGTCGCGGTGTTCCTGGTCGACCGCGAGATCAACGCGACCGGCATCGCCAAGTCGCAGATCGTCGCCAACAACGCGCAGGGCGCCGCGGCCGTGGCCGAGGAGTTCGTCGCGGCGCTGCCCGACGGCGGCAACTACATCGAGCTGACCGGCAAGGAGTCGGACACCAACGCGGGCGTGCGCTCGGAGGCGTTCGCCAGCGTCGTCTCGCAGTACCCGCAGCTCGTGCAGACCGCCAAGGAGACCGCGAACTGGAGCCAGGACGAGGCCTTCTCGAAGGTCGAGACCCTGCTGCAGCGCGACCCCGACGTGCAGGGCATCATCGCCGGCAACGACACGATGGCCCTCGGCGCCGTCGCCGCGGTCGAGGCCGCGGGTCTGATCGACCAGATCAAGATCGTCGGCTTCGACGGCAGCCCCGACGCGGTCGAGGCGATCAAGGCGGGCAAGCTCGTCGCCACGGGCCTCCAGCCCGCCGTGCTCATCTCGCAGCTCGCGGTGCAGCAGGCCGACGCCTACCTCACCGACGGCGAGACCGGCGAGGACGAGAAGCAGTCGATCGACTGCATCGTCATCAACGCCGCGAATGCGGAGTCGTACACGCTGTTCGCCCTGGAGTAAGAGGAAGCGGGTTCCGCTCGGGAGCACCCGTTCCTCGCTCCGACGCCCTTGCGGGTGGTCGGGGCGAGGGGCGGGTGCTTCTGCGTGTGGGGATCCGGCCGGGTCGGCAGGGGCGCGCGGCCCCTCGGATCCTGCCGCGTCCGACGGCAGGACGACGGACGGCCCCGGCGCTGGTGCACCGGGGCCGTCCGTCCGCTCGCGGGTCAGACCCGCTTCAGTGCGATCGGTGCGCTCGTGGTCGTGTTGCCGTCGGTGTCGACGGCCTTGGCGGTCACGGGGTAGGTGCCCACGGCGAAGCCCGCCGTGTTCACGGCGAGGGAGTAGCGGCCGTCCTCGCCGAGGACGGCGTCACCGAGCTTCGTGGTGCCGACCCAGTAGCTGACTCCCGCGACGCCCTTGTCGTCGGAGGCGACGGCGACCAGGGTCACGACTCCGGTGACCGACGAGCCGGTGGTCGGGGCGACGATCGCGACGGTCGGTGCCGAGGAGCCGACGGGCGCCGGGGTGGCGGTGGCCGTCGCGGTCGGCGCAGGGGACGGGGACACCGTGGGGGTCACGGTCGGCGTCGGCTTGCCGGGCTTCGGCTTGCCGTTGCCGGGCTTCGCGGTGGCGGTGGGCGTCGGTGTCGGGGTGGGCGTCGGGGCCGCGGTGATGGTCGGCGTCGGCGCGACGGTCGGCGCAGGCGTGACGATCGGAGTCGCGGTCGGCGTCGCTGTCGGAGCCGGAGTGGCGGTCGGCGTCGGGGTGGCGGTCGGAGACGGAGTCGCGGTCGGGGGCTGGGTCGCCGTCGCTGTGGGCGTCGGCGTGGCCGTCGGCGTCGCGGTCGCGGTCGGCATCGGAGTAGCGGTCGCCGTCGGGGTCGCGGTGGCCGTGGGGGTAGTGGTCGGGGTCGCGGTGGCCGTGGGGGTAGCGGTCGGGGTGGCGGTAGCCGTCGGAGTCGCCGTGGGGCTGGCGCTGGGCGTCGGGGCGGCTGTCGGGGTGGCGCTGGGCGTCGGGGTGGCCGTCGGAGTCGTGGCCGCGACGACAGTCAGCTGGATCGGCGCACTGGTGCCGGTGTTGCCGGCGGCGTCGCCCGCCTTCGCGGTGACCGTGTAGGTGGTCCGGGCGAGCGTCGACGTGTTCAGCGGGAGCCGCCATGTGCCGTCCGAGGCGAGGGTCGCGGTGCCGAGACGCGTGGTGCCGGCGAAGAAGCCGACTCCGGTGACGGCGACGTCGTCGGAGGCGCGTGCGACGAGCGTCACCGTGCCGGAGACCGAGCTGCCGGAGGTCGGAGAGGTGATCGCGACCGTGGGGGCGGTGCGGTCCAGCGGGGCCGCGGTGGCCGTCGGGGCGGGGGTGGCGCTCGCCGTCGCGGTCGGCACCGGCGTCGCCGTCGGAGTGGCGGTGGCGGTCGGCACGGGCGTCGCGGTCGGCGTCGGCGTCGCCGTCGCGGTGGCGGTCGGCGCCGGCGTCGCGGTCGGCACGGCCGTCGGGGTCCCAGTGGCGGTCGGGGTGGGCGTCGCCGTGGGCGCCGGCGCTGCGACGTCGTCCCAGATCCCGGCGAGGTACGCCGTGGTCGGCTTCGTGCTCAGCGCGTCGAGCTGGGCGGCGGTCATCGATCCGAGCGTCGGGTCGACCGTGAAGCCGCCGGTCGTCGCGGTCTTGCCGGTCATGTTCGTGCGGGTGTTCACCACGGTGTCCCACAGCGGCTGGAGGGAGCCGATGAAGGTCGAGTCCGAGGCGTCGACGTTGCCGCCGCCCGAGCCCTGGACGGCGCTGAGGCTGCCCGGACCGTTGATGGCCCCCGCGTATCCGGCGCCGCCCGCGAGGAACGGGTAGCGCTGGACGGTGGCGGCGCCGCCGAGCAGGAGCGCCTCCTGGAAGTCGACGTTCTTCACGCCGCCGATGATGGTGGCGCTGTTGTTCGAGGCGAACACGACGGTGTCGCGCACGGTGACCTGACCGGTCACTCCGCCGCCTTCGATCTGGAGCGTGTCGGTGTGGGGTCGAGCGGGACCGGTGCCGCCGTAGACCGCGTCGACGTAGTAGGAGGGAGCGATGTAGCCGCCTTCGACCAGCACGTCGCTCATGATGTCCGGCGCGTACGCCTTGATCTGCGCAGAGTCGCCGTTCTTGAGCTTCGACTCGGGGGCGACGACCTCGATCAGCTCGACGTCCCGCACGGGGATGCCGGCCGAGGCGGCGAGGCCCGTCCAGTTGTCGTTCACCCGCAGCCAGGCGAAGGAGGAGTGCGTCGCGCCCTTGACGTCCAGCGAGGCGATGTCGAAGCGCAGGAGCGTGATGCCGGTGACGGCACGCAGAGCCCAGGCGCCGCCGGTCACCGATCGGAAGCCGTCGCGGGCGGTGATGAGCACCTTCGTGGTCCCGGCGTTCCGGTAGCCGTTCAGCGCCGACAGGTCGGCGATGTGCCCCGGAGCGACGCGGATGACCGCGCCGGCCGCGATCTGCGCCGTCGTGAGGGCGTCGAGCGCCCGGCGGATCGCGAGACCCGAGGCCGCCACGTCGACGACCGTGAAGCCGGAGTAGGAGGAGCGGATGTCGGGGGTGTCCGACGGGTAGTGCGTGCCGTCCGGCCCGAAGGACGAGGACTCGGCGGCCGAGGCGGGTGCCGCGGTCTGGAGTGCCGCCCCCGTCACGGCGATCCCCGCGGTCAGCGCGATCGCCAGAGCGCGCAGGACGGCCTTCCTCCCTCTCGTCGAGGGCGATGCCGGTGCCGTCGGCCTCCGGTGGGGCGACGTCGTGGCGGGAGTGGCTCTGGCCATGTGCGGTGTCCGATCGACTCGTGCTGGGGCGGGGGAGGGGTCGCCGGAGCGCGTCGTGGCGGAGGCTTCGACGTGCGTCACGGACCGGGCCCCCTCAGCGGGGGGAGGACTCCGGCTGCGCGCGTCCCTCCCTCGGGGGCGGGGTCGGACGTGCGCTCCGTGGCTACCTGCGGTGACGCTATCCGCCGCTCCGAGGCCAGCAGGGCGGGTGAAAGGAAGCTCCGCGATCGGGGCCCTCGAAGGCGGGTGGCGATCGACGTGAGGCCGTCATCGGAGACCCTGGATGACCCTCGTTCGGGCCGCTCGATCGCAGTGTTCCCGGGCCGTGCGGACTCGTCGCCCGAGAGTGACGGGCGCCACGAGCACCGGGGTCACCGCGCCAGCGCCGCCAGCTCCGCGCGGTTCCGGGCCCCGGCCTTCCGCAGCAGGTTCGACACGTGGAACTTCGCCGTGTTCTCGCTGATGCCGAGGTCGTCGGCGATGCGGTGGTTCGAGGCGCCGAGGGTGATCAGGTGCAGCACCTCGCGCTCGCGGGCGCTGAGGTCGGCGAGGTCGAGGCCGTCGGGCTGAGCGGGCGGGTCCAGTGGCAGGCGGATCGACAGGGTCGAGCCCCAGCCGGCGGTCGAGGCGATGCCGAGGTCGCCGTCGAGACCGCGCACGCGCTCGGCGATGGGGCGGAGGGCCTCGTCGCGGGCGGTGAGCTCGCCGCGGCCGTCGTCGCGGATCTCGATCAGCAGGTTCAGGCCGTCGCAGTCCCACTGGATCCGCACGCGCCGCGTCTGCTCCGACTCGACGAAGGCGAGCACGGCGCTGCGGACGATCGCGCGGGCCGCGTGGGCGACCTCACCGGGCAGGGCGCGGCCGTTCGCGGGCGGCTCCACGAACTGCACGTCGAGGTCGCCGAACCGCACGAGCGGGCGCAGGTCGCTCCGGAGGCGCGCGAAGGCGCCCACGACCGGCTCGAGCATGGCGCTGCGCTGCTCGTCGGTGGCGGTGCGCAGCTCGACCAGGGCGTTGGCGGCGATGTCGATCGCGACGGCGCGGGCGGCGCGGTCGTCGAGGCGCTCGGCGCGCAGGGCGGCGAGGACCGACTCCAGAGCGACCGCGTGCCGGTCGGCCTGCTCGGCGACGGTGCGGGCGTGCTCGAGCAGCAGCGCGCGGGAGGCGGGGGAGGAGTCCATCCGACGAACCTACCCGTCCTATCCGTCGAGGAGGCCGCCTACTCGAACGGGTAGGCGGGCCTGCTCCATCAGGGGGCCGACTCCGCCGACCGGTGCGCGCAGGCTGGAGTCATGCCCGACATCGAGGACCCCACCGCTGACCCCGCGAAGGCTCTGGCCGTGATCGTCGCCGAGGTGACCGCGGCGGCGACGTCCCTCACCGAGGACGACCGTCTCGAGCCCGTCGCCGCGCTGCTCGCCGACGCCGACCGCGTCTTCGTGCACGGCGCGGGCCGATCCGGTCTCGCCCTGCGGATGACCGCCATGCGCCTCATGCACCTCGGTCTCGTCGTGCACGTGGTCGGCGACGTCACCACCCCCGCGATCCGCGAGGGCGACGTGCTGCTCACGGCGAGCGGCTCCGGCACCACGGGCGGCATCGTCCGCGCGGCTCAGTCGGCCGTGGACGCCGGAGCGCGCGTGGCCGCGATCACGACGGCCGCGGGATCGCCGCTGGCCGGGCTCGCCTCCGCGGTCGTGATCGTGCCGGCGGCCGAGAAGCTCGACCGCTCCGGCACCGCCTCCGCCCAGTACTCGGGCGGGCTCTTCGAGCAGGTCGTCGTGCTCACCGGCGACGCCCTGTTCCACGCGCTCTGGAAGCGCCGCGGCGAGAGCGCCGACGAGCTCTGGCCGCGCCACGCGAACCTCGAATGACCCGCGCACTCCCCGCACTCCCTACAGAAAGCAGAACCTCATGAAGCTCCAGTTCGCCATGGACACCCTCAGCACCGAGGCCGCCCTCGAGCTCGCCGCCGCCGCGGCTCCGCACGTCGACATCCTCGAGCTCGGCACCCCCCTCATCAAGAGCGAGGGCCTCTCGGCCATCACCGCGATCAAGGACGCCCACCCCGACAAGATCGTCTTCGCCGACCTCAAGACCATGGACGCCGGCGAGCTCGAGGCCGACATGGCGTTCAAGGCGGGCGCCGACCTGGTGACGGTCCTCGGAGTCGCCGGCGACAGCACGATCGCGGGTGCGATCGCCGCCGGGAAGAAGCACGGCAAGGGCGTGGTCGTCGACCTCATCGGAGTGCCCGACAAGGCCGCCCGCGCCCGCGAGGTCGTCGCCCTCGGCGCCGAGTTCGTCGAGATGCACGCCGGCCTCGACGAGCAGGCGGAGGAGGGCTTCACCTTCGACACGCTGCTGCGCGACGGCGAGTCCTCGGGCGTGCCGTTCTCGGTCGCGGGCGGAGTGAGCACCGCGACGATCGAGTCGGTCCAGTCCGCGGGCGCCGTGGTCGCCGTCGCGGGCGGCGCCATCTACGGTGCGCCGGACGTCGGCGAGGCCGCCGCGGCGCTCCGCGCGAAGATCTCGTAGCCGGGTCGGGGCCGCCCCCGCATCTCCGCTCGCTCGACTCTCCAGAAGTTGTCGTACTCGAGCTCGAGTACGACAACTTCCGCGGAGTCGCCGGGCCTGTCCTCCCCGCAGCCCGCGCGTGCGCGCCCACTCCTCACAAGTCGTCGTACTCGAGGCCGAGTACGACGACTTCTGCGGACTCGCCGCGCGGACAGGGTCGCCGCACCCGCCTCACCGGTCAAGCCCCTCCCGGCCCGCCGCTCCCCGCGATTGCCTGGAGGACCCGACACGACAGGAGCACCCTTGCATCCCAGCACCACCCGCATCGCCCCCATCGAGACCTACTCCGACGACGACGGCTGGCACAACCGCATCGCCGACGCCCGCGTGCCGCTGACGCACCACGCCGACCGCGACGAGGCCGAGCGCGAGGGCGCCCAGATGGCCCGCCAGCGCGGCGGCGGCCACGTGGTCCGCGACTGACGCGCTCCCGACAACCGTCCCTTATCGCTCCGTCTCCCGCACGGTCAAGTCTCTGTCCGGCCCCGCCGCCCCCGGCCTAACGTTGCCCGTCGTGCCGTCCGACCCCGGGTGCGCACGCGACGAGAGGACGACATGGCGACCACGAGTGGCCCCACGGCACACGCAGGCAGGCCCGACGCGGGCGCCGACGGACAGAAGCTGAAGCGCCGCATCACCGGCCCCCTCCTCTTCTTCTTCATCCTCGGCGACGTGCTCGGCGCGGGCATCTACGCCCTGATGGGCACGCTCGCGAACGAGGTCGGCGGCGCCGTCTGGATGCCGCTGCTCCTCGCGCTCGGCCTCTCGCTGCTGACGGCCGGCTCGTACGCCGAGCTGGTCACGAAGTACCCGAAGGCGGGCGGCGCCGCGGTCTTCGCCCAGCGCGCGTTCCGCCGTCCGATCGTCTCGTTCCTCGTCGGGTTCGCGATGCTCGCGGCCGGAGTGACGAGCGCGGCGGGTCTGTCGCTCGCCTTCGCCGGCGACTACCTCGGCACCTTCCTCGACGTGCCCACGGTGCCCGCCGCGATCGTGTTCCTGATCCTCGTCGCGTGCCTCAACGCCCGCGGCGTGGCGGAGTCGCTCCTCAGCAACACGGTCATGACCGTGATCGAGGTGAGCGGCCTGCTGATCGTGATCGCGTGCGTCGCGCTCCTCGTGGCGGGCGGCGGCGGAGACCTCTCGCGCACCGTCGAGATCGGCGGCGAGCAGGGACCGGCCCTCGCCGTGCTCGGCGGGGCGATCATCGCCTACTACTCCTTCGTCGGCTTCGAGACCTCGGCCAACGTCGCCGAGGAGGTCCGGGATCCCAGCCGCGTCTACCCGCGCGCGCTCTTCGGATCGCTCCTCGCCGCGGGCGCGGTCTACGTCCTCGTCGGCCTCGCCTCCTCGATCGCGCTGCCCGCCGACGAGCTGAGCGGATCCTCCGCCCCGCTGCTCGACGTCGTCACCGCCTCGGGAGTGGGCGTCCCGGCCTGGCTCTTCAGCCTCATCGCGCTGATCGCGGTCGCCAACGGCGCCCTGCTGACCATGATCATGGCCAGCCGCGTCACGTACGGCATGGCCGAGGAGCGGCTGCTCCCCGCCGTGCTGAGCAAGGTCCTGCCGAAGCGGCGCACCCCGTGGGTCGCCATCGTCGTGACCACCGTGGCCGCCTGCCTCCTGACCCTCGTCGGCGATCTGGCGACGCTCGCCGAGACCGTCGTGCTCCTGCTGCTGCTGGTCTTCATCAGCACCAACGTCGCGGTCCTGGTGCTGCGCCGCGACCGCGTCGAGCACGAGCACTTCCGCGTCTGGACGGCGATCCCGGTCCTCGGAGTCGCGTCCTGCGTCCTCCTGCTGACCCAGCAGGACCCGATCGTCTGGGCCTACGGCGCCGCCTTGCTGGGCGTCGGAGCCGTCCTGCACCTCGTGACGAAGCGCCGGAGCGAGCGCGGCGAGCGGGTCCGCGACCGCGACTGAGCGAGGGACTGCAAGGGTCTCGAGACGCCGCCGCGCGGCCCGAGCCGTCGTCCCTGTACGGAACCGAGGTCGGGAGGGCTCGCGGGGCCCGCTCGAGTCGTCCGGGCCGCTCCCGACCTCGGTTGCGTACCGCTCGGCCTGCACATCTCAGGCTGAGCGCGGAGATTCGAGCGGACAACCGCGGATTCTGGTCGATGAGCCTGAGTTGTGGGGCTCGCCGGAGGCGGTGGGTCTCGAGACGCCGCCGAGCGGCTACTCGACCAGCGAGGAGTACCCGCTGATCGAGTAGCCGTCAGCCGCAGCGCGGCCGCTCAGCAGCTCCGAGCCGGATACGACGCGGTCGTCGTCGCCGATGCGGCAGCGCCGTCGACGGTGGCCGAGGCGACGACCGTGGCCGAGGCCGCCGGCACCGAGCGCGCCCGCGTCGTGAACGCCTGAGCGGAGCTCGCTCCCGGCGCCACCGTCGCGACCGACTTCGCTCCCCAGGCCGTGGTGACCTGCAGGGCGACGGGCACCGTGCTCGTGTTCGTGCTCGTGACCGTCAGCACGACCTTCCCCGAGACGCAGCGTGTCGAGGCTGCCGCCTGCACCGTCAGCGCCGGGGCCGCCGACACCGTGGTCGGAGTGCCGAGCGAGACGGGGGCGATCGTCACCCGGTCGATGTTCGGGGCGAACGCGGTCGCGTTGCTCAGGACGATCGGAGCCGTGCCGGTGGTCAGCGCGACCGGGATCGTCCGCTCCCAGAAGCTGTTCCACGAGATCGTGTAGCGGAAGTACGCGCTGCCGGAGGTGCCGGCGACGCCCTTCTCGCTCACGTCGATGCGGCGGTCGACGACCTGCGGGTTGTAGTCGTGGCGTCCGCTCAGCTCGGCGTTCGAGTAGGTCACGGCGACGTCGTACAGTCCCGCCGCGGCGATGCCCGCGGTGCGCGGGATCTCGATCGTGTTGCCCGCGCCGTTGCCGACCCAGCCGACGTACCGTCCCGAGACGTTCGACCCGGTGCTCGCGTCGAGGGAGGAGGCCGCGGCCGTCCCCGTCAGCGTCGCGTTCTCGGCCTCGATCGTCACGGCGGCGGAGTCGGCCGAGGCCGCGCGCGTCGTGGTCACCGTGCTCAGCAGCACGCCCGAGGGCGAGCGCAGCTCGATCTCGTTGATGCCCTGCGAGAGGTGCAGGCGTGCGGTCGAGACCCAGTGGCCCGCCGCGTCGGCGGTGACGCTGGTCACCGGTCGGCCGTTGACCGAGACGTCGATCCTCGAGGCGGCGGTCGTGCGGTAGTCGAGCGCCACGTCGTAGTAGCCGGTCTGCCACGCGTTCGCGTAGACGTCGGCGCGCTGTTCGCCCGAGATGCTCGCGGAGCCGCGGGCCCCTGGGCGGTCGTAGACCATGGAGGCCCCGCCGGCGTAGCGGAGGGTCGAGGCCGGGTAGACCGTCGTCTCGCCGTCGGTGATGTCGGTCAGCAGGAGCTTGTCGAGCGTGATGTCGGCGTTCGGGAGGACGGTGGTGCCGTTCTCGCTCGCGCGCAGCGAGAGCACGTGCTGCCCGGCGGTGAGCTGCACGGTCACCTCCGTGCTGCCGCGGTACTGCCACTTCTGCGTGCTCGTCAGCGCCAGGTCGGCCGTGTACTGCACGAGCTGGTTCTTCGCCCCGTCGACGAAGAGCGCGTGCTGCCCGGGAACGCCGGGCGTGGCTCCGATGACCTGGAACCGGTAGGTGCCGTCCCGGGGCACCGTGACGGTCCAGTCGGCCTTCGACGACACGTTGTTGAAGCCGCCGACGTCGCGGCCTCCGGAGGCGAGGAACTTCCAGCCTCCGCCGTCGGTCGGGTTCTGCGTGTACACCTGAGCGCCGGTCAGAGCGGTGCTCTCGGCCTCGATGCTCGTCTGCCAGACCGGGGTCGTGGTGACGACGCGGTCCTGGGTCGGAGTGATGACCACCTGGTAGGCGGCGTAGCGGTCGTAGCCCGGGATCGACAGATCGAGCGAGCCCGAGGCGAGAGCCGCTCCGTCGAGCGCCGCGACCACGCGGGGGGTGCCGTGCAGACCCTGGGCGCCCGAGAGGGTCGCCTCGCGGACCTCGACGTCGACGCTGGTGCCGAAGATCGCGGGATCGAGGCCGTCGAGGTCGAGTGCGACGTTCCCCAGGTCGGCGCCGCCGTACAGCACGGTGGCGCGCTTGTTCACGGTGTCGACCGCTCCGATGCCCTGGAGTGTGTCGGCGACGTCCAGCTGGGGCGGAGTGACGGCGACGGTGTCGGCGCCCTCGAGGTCGCCGTACCACTTGAACATCCACCAGCCGGCGTTCGCGGCGTTGGCCCGGGCGCTGTTGTCCGAGAGGTTGCCGGCGTAGTTCCAGTAGGCCGTCTGCGCGTCGACCTTCTCGTCCTCGAACATCGCGAGCCACTGGATGAGCTGACCGGGCGTGCCCATGTCGCGCAGCATCCCGTACTCGGTGATGTTGATCGGGATGTCGGCGATGCCCCTGGCGTCCTCGAGACCGCGGTAGTGCTCGAGGTGCGAGCGGAAGGTCGCGAGGTTGTCGATGCCCAGCTCGTGCCAGATCATGATCTGCGGCAGCGTGCCCGACGCCTTCGCGTGGTCGAGGAAGTCGGCGGTGCGGACGGGCTGGTAGGCCGCGTCGCCGGGACCGCCGACGCGCGCGGTGCCGAGTCCGTGCCGCGCGTAGACCTCCTGGATCTTCTCGTAGGCGGCGTCCCAGTCGGCCAGGAAGGTGTCCTTCAGCGCGCCCCAGTCGTTGTACCAGTTGCCGCCGTCGGGCTCGTTGAACGGGATGTGCACGTAGTCCTCGGGGCGGTCGGACTGCGTCGCCACCGCCTCTGTCACGAACTCGACGATCTCGAGGTAGTCCCACACCCCGTTGGGCGTGCTCGTGTACGTGCCGGTCGCCTGGTCGTAGGTGCGGGTGTCGCCCGGCCGTCGGCCGCCGTTGTACGCCCAGTCGGGGTAGTAGTCCTGCGTGTAGATGTACATGTCCTCGCCGTGCTTCGCGAAGAAGCCGTCCTCCACCTTGAGCGAGTCACCGCTCGGGTGCTGGGTGCCGTACGGCGCCTTCTGCGAGGTGTTGGTGATGTGCGCGCCGTCGATCAGCGCCTGGGTGGGCGCTCCGGCGTCGCCGAAGCCGTAGAGCGTGCCGGTGGCACCTCCGCGGAAGGCTCCGGTCGACTGCGAGAAGTCGACCGCGAGGGTCTCGGTCCCGTCGGCGGCGGAGGCGGGCGCGACGGCCGCGAGGCCGAGGCTGCTGAGTGCGACGCCGGCGGCTGCGGCGCAGGCGATCGTTCTGGAGGCTTTCTTCATCGAATGCTCTTCCCGTGAGGCGGGGCCGGCACGGACGTGCCGGCGGGGGAGAGGATCCGGCCGGTGCCGGGGCGGGCGCGGCGCTCGGACCCTCAGGGAGGGACGATAGCGATTTCATGCGGGGATGACCAGCACTTCGTGAAATCGCTACCAGGACTCGCCCGCCCCCGTGACCGCGGGGTAGATAACGCTTTCATCACACGCTTGCGCTTTCGTGAAATCGGTATCAGTATCTCCCCAGTCCCGAATCCGGGGCGACGCCCTTCCCACTCCACGACGACGAGGAGCTCCTGTGCCCGAGCAGCTGACCTGGGGGACCCGCGAGGGTCTCCGCCTGACCTTCGACTGCTCGCCCGGAGCCCCGGTCGCCCTCGTCGCCCTCGAGGCGGCCGACGTCCGCCTGGAGGCGACGCACGTCGCTCCCTTCTTCGAGATCACCACCGCCGCCGCGGGTCACGACCCCGCGACCTCCCGCCTGACCCACACCCGCATCGGTGCGGCGATGCGCTACGTGTCGCACCGCGAGAGCCTCGTCGACGGAGTCGCCGTCCTCGAGATCGAGGCCGAAGCGCCGTCGTTCGGCGTCGTCGCCCGCGCGGTCCTGCGGCAGGTCGCCGGAGTCGCGGCGGTCACCTCCGAGGTCGCGGTCGGAGCGCTATCGCGCCAGGTGCTGCGCTCGGTCGCGTCCTGGAGCGCCGACCTCGGCGCGGCATCGGGCGCCGACGGCAAGGACGCCTTCACCCGCTGGTCGCTGCTGCGCGGTGAGAACGACTGGCTGGGGGAGGGGCGCTGGCGCACGGCGCCGGTCCGCGATTCCGGATTCGTGACCCTCCGCGAGGACATCACCGGCCACGACCCGCGCGGCGCGGTCGGCGCCGTCTCGACCGGCAGCTGGTCCACCGGGTCGCACCTCCCCGTCGGCGGGCTGATCGCCCCCGACGCCGCACTGCTCTGGCAGATCGAGCACAACGGAGCGTGGCGCTGGGAGGTGGGCGAGGACATCGACGGCGGAACGCTCGCCCTCACGGGCCCGACCGACCTCGACCACGGCTGGATCCGCGCCCTCGAAGCGGGGGACGTCTTCACGTCGGTCCCGGTGACCGTGGCGCTCGGAGCCACGGCCGACGCCGCGGTCTCCGCGCTGACGCACCACCGCCGCGCGAACCGCCGCTCCCACCCCGACGACACCGCCCTGCCCGTCGTCTTCAACGACTACATGAACACCCTCGACGGCGACCCGACCACCGCGAAGCTGCTGCCGCTGATCGACGCCGCCGCCGACGCGGGAGCCGAGATCTTCTGCATCGACGCCGGCTGGTACGACGAGAGCGGCGTGCCCGGCGGCTGGTGGAGCAGCGTCGGCGAGTGGCAGCCGTCGGCGAAGCGCTTCCCGGGCGGTCTCGGCGAGGTCGTCGAGCGGATCCGCTCCCGCGGACTCGTCCCCGGTCTCTGGCTCGAGCCGGAGGTGATCGGCGTCGACAGCCCGAGGGCCGGCCGCCTCCCCGACGACGCGTTCCTGCAGCGGTCCGGCGTCCGGATCGAGGAGCACGAGCGCTTCCACCTCGACCTGCGCCACCCCGCCGCCGTCGCCCACCTCGACGAGACGGTGGACCGTCTGGTCGCCGACTTCGGCGTCGGCTTCTTCAAGTTCGACTACAACATCGACGCGGGCCCCGGCACCGATGCGGCCTCCGACTCCGTCGGCGACGGACTGCTGGGCCACAACCGCGCCTACCTCGCCTGGCTCGACGCGCTGCTCGACCGGCACCCGGCCCTCGTGATCGAGAGCTGCTCCTCGGGAGCGATGCGGCAGGACTGGGCCGTGATGTCGCGACTGCAGATGCAGTCGACCTCCGACCAGCAGGACTTCCGCCTCTACCCGCCGATCGCGGCCGCGGCGCCGATGATGCTCCTGCCGGAGCAGGCGGCCAGCTGGGCCTACCCGCAGGCCGACATGGACGACGAGGAGATCGCGTTCTGCCTGGTCACCGGGCTGCTCGGCCGCTACTACCTCTCGGGCTACCTCAACCGCATGTCCGAGCCGCAGCTCGCCCTCGTGCACGAGGCCGTCGCCGCAGCCAAGTCGCTCCGCACGGCGATCTCCTCGGCCACCCCGCGCTGGCCGCTCGGCCTGCCCGGCTGGACGGACGACGCGATCGCCCTGGCGCTGCGCACGGACGGCGAGCACCTCGTCTCCCTCTGGCGCCGCGCCGGGACCGAGGACGTCGTGCTGCACCTCCCCGAGCTGATCGGGCGGGACGTCGACGTGTCGGTCGTCTTCCCCGTGACCCTCGCGGCGTGGGGCACCGAGTGGGATCCGGCCGCCGGCCGCCTCACCGTCCGCCCCACCGGTTCCGGCCCCTCCGCCCGCACCCTCCGACTGTCCCTCCGCACCACCTGACCCCCACCCCTGCCGGGTCCACCCGTCCCGGCGTACCCTCTCTCCACACAGAAAGCTCGAGTATTTCGATGAAGAAGTCACTCCTCAGCGCGGCCGTCCTCACGGCCGCCTCCGCTCTCCTCCTCGCCGGCTGCAGCGACCCGAGCGCCGGCACGGGCGGCGGCTCGGCCGCGCCCGCGTCCTGGCCCGCGCAGGACGCCGACCTCGAGGGCACCGAGCTCACCATCTGGGCCGCGCAGAACTCGAACACCGTCCCCGAGTCGGTCGTCGAGGGCTTCGAGGAGCTCACCGGCGCGTCCGTCGAGATCGAGACGATCCCGGACCCCTACGAGCAGGGCGTGCAGACCAAGGTCGCCACCGGCGACAAGCCCGACCTGGCGTTCTGGCAGCCGACCGCCTCGCAGCTCACCGCGCTCAACGCGACCACCAACCTGCAGAGCCTCGACGGAGCCCCCTGGCTCGAGGACGTCGACCCCGCGCTCGCCGACATCACCGGCACCCTCGACGACACCCGCTACGCGGCCCTCATCTCGACCCCCGCGGTCGAGGGCGTCTACTACAACAAGAAGGTCTTCGAGGAGAACGGCATCACCGAGCTCCCCACCGACTGGGCCTCGTTTCTCCGAGACCGCGCGCCAGCTGAAGACCGCGGGCGAGACGCCGTTCTTCGAGATGGGCGCCGACCGCTGGGCCACCCAGTGGTGGGTGCAGGTCCAGCTCGCCGACGCCGCGGCCGACGGCCTCTGGGACCGCGTGAACGCGGGCGAGGAGAAGTTCACCGACCCGACCATCCAGGGCGCGATCGACTCCTACAAGGGCCTGATCGACGAGGGCCTGTTCAACGAGGACATCAAGACCGCCACCTTCGAGGACCAGGGCGCCGCCCTCCTCGCCGGCGACGCGGCCATGGTCGTCCAGGTCAACTCCTTCTTCGGCCAGCTGCAGTCGCTGTCCGACACCGAGACCCTGAACGACACCGTCGGCTTCTTCCCGATCTCGCCCTCCGGCAACGTCGGCACCTTCATCCCCGACCAGTCGAACGCGCTCGTCGCCTTCGCCACTGGCGACGCGGAGAAGGAGGCGGCCTCGCGCCAGCTCCTCTCGTACTGGCTGGGCGACGGCTACGCCGACTTCGTCGAGGCGCAGAACACCATCTCGCTCGAGCCCTCGGTCGCCACGCCCGATACCGTTCCCACCGCGCTCATCTCGGTCAGCGAGTCGGTCGGCACCTCGGTCGGCTCGATGCAGGCCCAGGCCATCGCCAACCCGGACCTGTACATCTTCCTCGCCGACATGATCCAGGGCACGAAGACCCCGGAGGAGGTCGCGCAGGCGACGCAGGACCAGTTCGCGCAGCTCGCGAAGGCTCAGGGAGCCACCGGCTTCTAGCCACTCGACGCGGGGGCCGGCCGTCCTGCGGCGGGCCCCCGCTCCTCCTCCTCTCTCGAAAGGCAGTGCCCCGCGTGTCCACCACCCGAGCCGCCGCACCACCCCGGATCCTCGCCCGCGCCGCGAAGCCGGTCGCCGCCAGCGGTCGCCGCTCCGATCATCCGCTCGTCTTCCTCGTGCCGGCGCTCGTCGTGCTGGTCGTGTTCTTCTTCGTGCCGACGCTGTTCAACTTCGTCTACGCGTTCACCGACTGGTCGAGCTTCAAGGCGGCCATCGGATTCGTCGGGTTCTCGAACTTCGTCGACCTGTTCCAGAGCGGCACGCTGATCCAGGCGCTGCGGGTGACGCTGGTCTACGCGGTGCTGGTCGCGGTGTTCCAGAACCTGTTCGGGCTGATCCTGGCGCTGCTGTTCGAGAAGGACACGCGGGTCAACCGTTTCGCCCGGGTGATGTTCTTCATCCCGGTGATCATGTCGGCGCTCGCCGTCGGCTACGTGTTCCAGGCGCTGCTGAAGCCCGACGGCGCGCTCAACGGCATCCTGTCGTTCGTCACCGGCCAGACCGTGTCGACCGCGTGGCTCGGCGACACGACGTGGACGATCGTGGTCGTCGCCCTGATCCACTCGTGGAAGTGGATGGGCCTGTCGATGCTGATCTACCTGGCGGGCCTCAAGACGATCAGCGGCGACGTGCTCGAGGCCGCGCGGCTCGACGGATCCTCCTGGTGGCAGACGTTCCGCGACATCCGCTTCCCGCTGATCGCCCCGGCGCTCACCTTCAACGTGGCGACCGCGCTGCTCGGATCGATGAACGGCTTCGACATCGTGCAGGCCACCACCGAGGAGGCCCGGGCGGCACGACGGAGCTGCTCAACATCTTCATCTTCCGCACCTTCGGCCAGGGCCTGTTCGCCCAGGCGACCACCATGAGCCTGATCCTCTTCGTGGCGGTCGCCCTCCTCGCCTTCCCCGTCATCCGCATCCTGCGCCGTCGAGAGGACGTGCTGTGAGCACCCTGGTCGAGAAGCCCGCTCCCGTCCGCCGATCCGCCCCCGTCGAGTCGAACCGGCCCTCCGCGGCGCGGACGCTCGCCCGCCTCGCTCAGCCGACCGCCGCGCTGGCGGCCGTCGTCCTGCTGCTCGGCGTGCCGTTCTGGCTCATCGTCAGCACCGCGGGCAAGACCCAGGCCGAGGCGCTGAATCCCAACCTCGCGGCCCCGTCGCAGTGGCAGCTGGTCGAGAACTTCGCCACCGTCTTCACCGACGGGCGCATGGTGCAGGCGTTCCTCGGCAGCGTGCTCGTCATGGTGCCGTCGGTGCTCGGCGTGCTCGTACTCGGCTCGATGGCCGCGTGGATCCTGGGCCGCCGCACGGGACGCGGGATGGCCCTCGTCTACGCCCTCGCGATCAGCGGCATCGTCCTGCCGCCCGCGGTGGTCACGGTGGTGCTCCTGCTGCGCCAGCTCGGACTCGCCGGCACCGCCGTCGGCATGGTCGGCGTGTACATGGGGATGTACCTCTCGACGGTGATCTTCTTCGTCACCGGCTTCGTCCGCACCATCCCGGCGGAGCTCGAGGAGGCGGCCCGCGTCGACGGGGCGCGGCCGATCCGGGTGTTCTTCACGATCATCCTGCCGCTGCTGATGCCGGTGCTCGCGACGGCCACGATCCTCATCTGCCTGTACATCTGGAACGACGTCTTCTACGCGCTGTTCGTGGTCGGCGGGCGGCTCGACACCCTGCCGCTGAACCTCTACCAGGTGGCCAGCGCGGGGCTCTACCTCCAGAACTGGCACCTGATCTTCTCCTATATCATCCTGATGAGCCTGCCCCTCCTCCTGGTGTTCGTCTTCGCTCAGCGCAAGATCATCTCGGGCATCACGAGCGGCGCGGTGAAGTGAGCACCTCCGAGACCGATGCGGTGCCGATCGCCTCCGCCCCCTCCTGGCTCGCGATGCACCAGCGCGACGGCCGAGGACGGAAGCGGGACGACATGAAGCGGGACAGGGCGGCGAAAGCCCCGGTCATCGCCGATGTCGCGGCGCTCGCGGGAGTCTCGGTGCCCACGGTCTCGCGGGTGCTCACGGGTGCCGCGAAGGTGGCTCCCGACAAGCGCGAGCGCGTGCTCGCCGCCATCGCCGAGCTGAACTACCGCCCCAGCTCCGCCGCGCGCGCCCTCGTCACCCGCCGCTCGCGCACCATCGCGGTCGTCGCGGGCAACACGTCGCAGTACGGCTACGCCGAGGCGATCCGCGGCATCGAGGAGGAGGCGCGCGCCGGCGGCTGGACCGTCACCATCACGGTGATCGAGTCGGCCGATCCGGACGACATCGAGAAGGCGCTCTCGCTCGTGCTGAGTCAGAGCCCCGACGGCGTGGCGGTGCTCAAGTTCGATCCGCCCGGGGTCGCCATGGTCGCGGCGCTGCCGCCCGGAGTGCCGGTCGTCGCGCTCTCGGGCGTGCGCGGGCGGGGGATCCCGCAGGCCGTCCTCGACGAGCTGCACGCCGCGCAGGCGCTGACGGAGCACCTGCTCGAGCTCGGCCACCGGACGGTGCACCACGTGCGCGTGCCGCCGTCGCGCCGCGAGGACGGCCGCACGACCGGATGGCGCCGCGCACTGAAGGCGGCGGGCGTCACTGCGGCGCCGACTCCGCTCGAGGCCACGTGGGAGCCCGAGTCGGGGCGGGCGCTGGCCCATCGCCTGGCCGAGGACCCCGAGGTCACCGCTGTGTTCTGCGGCAACGACGAGATCGCCATGGGCGTGATCAAGGGCCTCAGCGAGGCGGGCCTGCGCGTCCCCGAGGACATCAGCGTCGTCGGCTTCGACGACCACCCCCTCGCCCGGATGTGGACACCCGCGCTGACGACGGTGCGCCAGGACTTCGCGGGGCTCGGCCGCCGCGGCTTCGGACTGCTGCTGCGGGCGATGGAGGACGGCGGAGGCACGACGTTCTCGTCGGAGCGCCCCGAGCTGATCGTCCGCGAGAGCTCGGCGCCGCCGCGCGCGTCCCGCTGACGGGTCCGCTCCGGGCGGGGCGGGTCTCGATACGCCGCTGCGCGGCTACTCGACCAGCAGGCACCTTGCTGATCGAGTAGCCCGCTTCGCGGGCGTATCGAGATCCGCGTCCTCCGGGAGCGGTGGGTCTCGAAGCTCCTATTTGTCAAGGTCGGCAGAGGTGGGGGAAGAGTTCTCGGCAGAGGGCTCGTTTGAGGAGGCGGAGGGTGTCTTTGGTGGTCTTGCCGTTGGCGAGGTGGGCGTCGCGGTAGTCGCGGGCGCGTTGTTCGTGGGAGAGGCGGACGACCGCGATTTGATAGAGCGCGGAGTTCGCTTGCCGGTTGCCGCCTCGGGAGAGGCGGTGCCGGTTGGTCTTCCCGGAGGACACGGGTTGCGGGGCGGCGCCGAAGAGTTTCGCGAGGGCGGCTTCGGAGCGGATGCGGTGGCCGTTCTCGCCGACCGCGACGAGGAGTTGCGCGGCGGTGATCGCGGCGACGCAGTAGACCTCGAGCAGGCGTGGGGCGCGGAGTTCGACGAGGACGCGGAGTTGCTTCTCGAGCGCTGCGGCATCGGTGTCCAGAGCGATCCACCGGATGGCGTGCTCGCGCAGCAGCCGGGTGAGGGTGTCGGCGACGACGTCGCCTGTGGTGTCGTCGGGGAGGGCGGCGAGGCGGCGCATCCGGGTGCGGCGGATCCAGTTTCGAGGGAGGTCGCGGATGCTGTCGGGCGCGGTGATCAGGAACTGGTCGACTTGACCTGCGATCTCTTTCTGCTGCTTGACCAGCAGATTCCGGGTCGCGCTGAGGAGTCGCAAGGCTTCGACGGTCGAGGTCGTGTCCTTCGGGATCCGCGGGTCCTGTTCCTCGAGCGCGCGTCGGGCGGCGGCTTCCGCGTCGAACGCGTCGGTCTTGCCCCGTCGGCGGCGCGCGGCCGAGCATGTCAGATGGTGTGCGTAAGGAGCGGGCCTCCTGATGGAAGGATTCACACTGTTGGCAATCGATAGGGCGTCGCGTGAAGTGCGGCGGAAGGCTCAGGAGGCGGGCGCTTCGTGTCTGATCGAGTCGAGCGTGATGGATGACCTGTTCGCGAAGATCGACGCGGGCGAGATCGAGTTGGAGGGTGCCGGAGGGCTGATCCAGCAGCTGATCAAGTCCGGGCTCGAGCGCGGGCTGCAGGCGGAGCTGACCGAGCACGTCGGATACGAGAATGGCGACCCGGACGCTCCGTTCCACGAGAACTCTCGGAACGGGTCGTTTCCGAAGACGGTGGCCACGAATGTCGGCGACGTCGAGTTGCGGGTCCCGCGGGACCGCAACGGCACGTTCACGCCCCGGCTGGTCCCGACGGGCAGCCGACGGTTGTCGCAGCTGGACGAGATGATCGTGTCGCTCTATGTCGGCGGGATGACGGTCCGCGATATCGAGCATCACCTCGCCGCGACGGTCGGCACGGAGCTCTCGCGCGAGACGATCTCGAAGATCGTCGACGAGATCTCCGACGAGGTCCTCGCCTGGCAGCACCGGCCGCTGGAAGCGTTCTATCCGGTGATCTACCTCGACGCTCTCGTCGTGAAGGTCCGCGACGGCGGGCACGTGCGCAACAAGGCCGCGCACCTCGCGGTCGGCGTCGACATGGACGGCATCAAGCACGTCCTCGGGATCTGGGTCCAGCAGTCCGAGGGCGCGAAGTTCTGGGCATCGGTCTGCGCGGAACTCGCGAACCGCGGCGTCCGCGACGTGCTCATCGTCTGCTGCGACGGACTGACCGGGTTCCCCGAGGCGATCGAGGCGACCCGGCCCGACTCGATGGTCCAGACCTGCGTCGTGCACCTGATCCGCAATGCCATGCGGTTCGTCGCCTACGGGCAGCGCAAGGCCGTCGCCGCCGCGTTTGAAGCCGGTCTATCAAGCGCCGACCGCGGACGCCGTCAGGACGGCGTTGAAGGCGTTCACAACGTCGGAACTGGGGCGCGCGAACCCGCACGCGGCGGCAGTGTTCGAGAGCGCGTGGGAGCGGTTCACACCGTTCCTCGCGTTCCCGCCCGAAGTCCGCCGGGTGATCTATACGACGAACGCGATCGAGTCGCTGAACTTCCAGCTCCGCAAAGTCACGAAGAACCGCGGCCACTTCCCGAACGACGCGTCCGTGATCAAGCTGCTCTGGCTCGCGATCTGCGACATCGAAGACAAACGAGCCCGCGATCGAGCCCGCGACCGAGGACGCCCCGCCGCCGAACGTCGAGCCGAGGGACGCCTCGTCGAAGGACAAGTCGTCACCAACTGGAGAAAAGCCCTCGAGCAACTCTCCATCGCATTCCCCGAACGAATCCACCGCTACCTCTGAACCCCCGAGGACCACGCACTTACACACACAACTTGACAGGCTCCGGATGGCGCTTCCAAGGACGCAACAGATTGTGCGTCAACTTGGGACAGTTCGCGGAGTCGCCGTCGGTGACGATTGGTCCTTAATATCCGCGTCGCTGGGCCCACGAGGCTGCTCCCCACCAGCGTGGAACTACCCGTGCATCACTCACTTGCAGTGTCGACGATGACGACGGCACTTCCCGGCCCCAGGGAGATCCATCATGCAACAGGAACTAGCCGGAACGTCGGCGGATCGGCCTGACACCGGTCACGCCTCGCAGTACGCCCTTCGCGGGAAGATGGGCACATTCGGTCTCCTCTTCACCGTACTGGCTTTCACCGCGCCGCTGGGTGTGGTCTTCGGCTTCATCTCGGTGAACATCTCGTTCGGCATCGGCGTTCCCATTGCCTTCATCGCCGTCGGAATCCTCGTCGCTCTCTTCGCTCTAGGTTTCACGAGCATGTCCAAGGCGATTCCCCGACCCGGAGCCTTCTACACGTACATCTGCGAAGGTCTCGGTCGCCCGCTCGGCCTCGGGGGCTCGTTCCTCGCGGTCGGCACCTACGGATTCAACATTACTTCGGCTATCGTCGTCGGCGGTATCGCTGTCAACAACATGTTCAGCGCGTTCACCGGAGGAACTTTTGCGCCCTGGTGGGTCTGGAGTCTTGCGATGCTGATCGCCGCGTGGATCCTTAGCTACTTCAACGTCGAGCTCTCGGCGAAGGTCCTGTCGGTCATCCTCGCGATCGAGGTCGCCGCGGTCGCGATCTTCGACGTCGTGCTGATCGCGAACGGTGGCCCGGAGGGGCCATCGGTCGAGCCGTGGAGCCCGGTGAACCTCATCACCCCGACGATCGGGGTGCTCCTGCTCTTTAGTATCGGCGTGTTCAATGGCTTCGAGGCCACGGCGATCTACCGCGACGAGGTGAAGAACCCGTCGAAGACGATCCCTCGCGCGACGATGCTGGCGGTCGCTTTCCTCGCCATTTTCTACGCGATCTCGGCCTATGCGCTTGTTCTGTCCGTCGGCACGTCGAACGCGGTGGCGTCCGCCTCGGAGAACGCGACCGAAATGATGCCCAATGCTCTGCTCGCCTACTTCGGGGTCTTCGCGAACCAGCTGATTTCGATATTGCTGATCACGAGCTACTTCGCTTCGATGCTGTCGTTGCAGAACATTCTCTCCCGCTACACGCACTCGCTGTCGGTCGATGGGGTCTTTCCGAGGGCGCTCTCGGCCGTGCATGAGAAGCACGGTTCGCCTCACCGTGCGGCGGTCGCAGTCGGAGCCGTTCTTCTCGCGGTGCTATTAATCCTCATCTTTTCCGGGGGTGATGAGGTCGCGCTCTACGCTGCGGCGGGCGGCGTCGCGTTCTACGGGATGCTGCTCCTGCTCGCCCTGACCGCGGTCGCGATCATCTTCTACTTCCGTCGCAATCCCGCCGGCGCATCGGTCTGGCGAACCTTCATCGCACCGGCGGTCGCGTTCGTCGGTATCGGCTTTGCGCTCATCACTGGGACGCTCAACATGGACCTGCTCGTCGTCGGGAGTCCCCTGCTGTTGACAGTCCTGGTCCTCATTCCATATGCCCTCATCGTTGCGGGGATCATCTTGGCCGTCGTTCTGCGGCGGCGCCGACCTGATGTCTACCGCCGCATCGGTCGTGCGCTCGACTGATTCGACCTCTTCGGGTGCGGCTCGGATCACACCCGGGCAGCGCCTACCTGTCCCGCCCTCCCAACGAGAAAGTCGGCTGCACGTGCCCAACTCACGTAAATCCTTGCTCATCGCACCCCATCAGTTCCCGGATCTCCGACGCGAGAAGGATCTTGCCGACGAACTCGATCTCGACCTCGTGGTCGCCGTCGACCAGCAGCAGTTCACCTCCGGCATGCCGGAGGCCGCGATTGTCATGGTCACCCCTTACGCGAAAGTGCACGAAGCCGAATTCGCGCTGATGGACGGTTGCCGGGGGGTCGTCCGCTACGGCATCGGTTACGACAACATTGATGTCCTTGCGGCCCGTGCGCACGGCGTGCCGGTAGCCATCGTCCCTGATGCCTCGACCGAGGAGGTCGCCTCGCACGCCTTCGCGCTCGGCCTCTTGCTGAGCAGGCGGATCCCGCAGGGGCAGGCGGCGATTGCATCCGGACGCTGGGCGGCGGATGTGCCGTTCGATGGTCCCGTGCTGAGTGAGTTGCGGATCGGCGTGATCGGCATGGGCCGCATTGGCCGTCGGGTCGCGACTTGGTGGCGCGATGCGGGAGCGCAAGTGACGGCCTTCGACCCGGTCGTCACGTTCGCGGACGTCCCCTCCGCCTCGGTGGACGAGATCCTCGCCAGCTGCGATGTTGTCTCCCTGCACGTTCCGCTGACGGGCGAGACTCGGCATATGATCTCCGCCGAGTCGATCCTTCTGATGAAGCGCAACGCCGTCATCGTGAACGTGTCGCGCGGCGGATTAGTGGATGAGATTGCCCTCGCGGCGGCGTTGTCCGAGTCGAGACTCGCGGGCGCGGGCCTCGACGTGTTCGAGGCTGAGCCACTGCCGGCCGATCATCCGCTCCGCTTCTCACCGAACGCCGTGCTGACCCCGCATTCCGCGTGGAAGTCGAGCAGCTCCCTCGCCGCGCTGCAGTCCGGTGCCGTGCAGCGGGCGCGGACGTTCCTGCGCGGAGAAACGCCGCCTGACATCGTTTCCTGATTTCGATGCGTCGATGAACGGCGAAGCCCCCGATCTCGTCGCAGACCGGGGGCTTCGCCCGCCGTGAGCGCGTGAGGTCAGTCCGTGCCTCCTGCTGTCATCGTCGATCTGGTTGCACGCTAGGCCGGGGAGAGTGGGCCGTCTGCTCCGGATGGGGACGGCCCGAGCCGTGTGCGACCGCGTTCGCTCAGTCGACCTCAACGTCGAAGCCGCGGGCCGCGTACGTCTCGAGCTTGCGATACAAAGTCGATCGTCCGATTCCCAGCAGAGCCGCCGCGCGCAGGCGATTTCCGCCTGACTCGATCAAGGCCTCTCTGATTTGGTGCAGCTCCGCCTCTTCAAGACGGGTGAGGCGACTCACCTGCAACGCCCGCTGCTGCACGTCGGAGAGGTCCGAGAGCCTGAGCTCGCTGCCTTCCGCACCGCCGGCTACCGTCTCGACGAGTGTGCGGAGCTGCCGCGCGTTACCGGGCCAGTCGGCGGTGACGAGCGTATCGCGCATCTTCGCCGAGAGGCGGCTGCTCGTGAAGCCGGCCTGGTCGAGGAAGACGCGGGCGAGCGCGGGGATGTCCTCCCGGCGTGAGCGCAGAGGGGGCATCGTGATTTCGATCCCGCGCATGGCCGACACAACAGCGGCGACATTCTCCGTGACGACGCCCGTCGTCACGATGATCTGCGGCTGATCGAGCAAGTGCAGCAGGGCCGCCATTTCTTCCAGCAGTTCCGCCGGAGCGCGGTCGACGCGGTGCAGGACGGCCGAGCCGCCTCTCGCTAGGACGGCATCGAGCTCATCCAGGAGCTGGACGGGTGAAGCTTCGGTCGGGAAGTCGACAACGGTCACTTCGTCGGCCATCGTCTCCGCGATCGTGCGTGCAAGCATCAATTTCCCCGTGCCCTGTTCACCCACGATGTAGGTCGGCATCTTGCGTAGGACGGCCGTGCTCGCCGTGTCCAGCACCCGGCGCACTGCGGGGCTATTTCCGATGATGGAGGCGAATTGGCGCAGCGGTTCCCGCTTCCGGCTGCGGCCGGTGTTGCGCGGGACCGTGTCGGGGACGTGTACTCGCATGACAGCGGCGCCGCCGGAGCCGAACTCCGTCGCCTCCATCGGTCGCAGGTGCAATTGCACGTGCCGACCGTCGCTGACGCTCAGCGAATGCCGCGCGTCGTTGCCGGGTTGCGCCTCGCGGGTGAGTGCGGCGAGAACGGCGAAATCGCTCTGGTCCAGCATGCTGAGTGCACTGCGACTGGCGATGGTGGTTCGGTCGTCCATCGCTACGACCGCGTCCGCGCCGCGTTTGCGGACCTCGCGCATGTATTCCGACATCAGCGCCTGCTCGCGCGCGGCGAGCCGTTCCGCGAGTCGTCGGGTGATGTCTGCGGCCGCCCCCTCGACGAGCAGCAGGACCGATCGGGGTGCGACGTCTTTCGCGATGGAGAGGGGGAGCATCAGGCCGAGCACCCCGCGCGTTGACCGACGAATGGGGTCGCGGATGGGGACGGAGGTGCAGTAGCTGCCGTGCAGGGCGTCATTGAAGTGTTCGCCGCCCCACACTTGCACGGTGTGGTTCTCCTCGATCGCGGTACCGTCGGAGTTCGTGCCGATGGCGTCCTCCGCCATCTTGGCCCCGACTAGCGGGAAGAGTTGCTCAGCCCGGCGCATCTCCTTCGCGTGCCCGCGGATTACTGCGAGGGTTCCGTCGGAGTCCGTCAACACGACGGATCCGCCGACGTCTACACACACACCCTCGAGTTCGGTGAGTACCGGTTCGGCGGCGAGCAGGAGCTGCTCGTCGACGCGAGGATCTGAGGTGGATGCAAGCGCTGTCGGCGCCGAGAGCACCTTCCAGGAGAGGCTGCGCTGCCAGGATCGAGCGATGACGGGTCGGAGAACGCTCAGGTCGGTTCCTGCCGGGTCGGCGAGGAAGCGTTCACGGAGAGAGAGAATCGTCGCGTTCGACAGAGATCCAACTCGCGCCTGTGAGTCTTGGGTCCAGATGTCTCCGGTCAAGCTCATGGCGTCCTCCGACCAGCCGCTTAGTACGTCAGCAGGGAGCCGAGTTCAGAGGGAAGCTTACGCGCCTGCTGGCGCGCGAACAGCTGGAAGTACCACTTCCCTCCGGTCTGGACGCCTGTGGTGCCGCTGGCCTTCCAGCCGCCGAAGGTCTGCGGGCCCGGCCACCATCCGGTGGTGGCGTGCCCGGGTACGTTTACGTTGACACATCCGGCCTCGATCGCGTCGAGGAACTCCTCTGCCTCGGCACGGTCTCCGGTGTAGACGCCGGCGGTCAGACCCATTGTGGTCTTGTTTGCGGCCTCGAGACCGGCCTCGAAGTCCGCGACCTCGCTGATGGTGAGGAAGGGGAGGAAGTGCTCGACGTTGGCGAGCCGGTGATCCGCCGGTACTCCGTCGACCACGACGGCGGGAACGAAGTAGCCCTCGCCTCCCGCGATGCCCGTCGTAATCCGGAACTGCGCGTCGGTCGCCTCGGCCACGAGGGCGCCGTGTCGCGCTACGGCTTCCGGCGAGACGACGGGCCCTCCGAATGCGTCGGGTCGGGTGGGGTCGGTCATTTGCAGTCGCGCGACGCGCTCCGCGATCAGGGTCGCGAGGCGCTCGTGCGCGCCGGGGGTCACCAGGACGCGGGAGAGCGCACTGCACTTCTGGCCGCTGAGGTCGAACGCGGAAAAGACAATACCGTCGGCCGCGAGCTCGAGATCGGCGGAGTCCGTAACGATGACCGGGTTCTTGCCGCCCATTTCGGCGATGACGGGACGGTAGTAGTCGCCCTGCGCGAATTCGCGGAGAATGGCCTGACCGACGCCGACGGATCCGGTGAAACAGATGCCGTCGATGTCGGACGCGGCGAGTGCGCGACCCGGCTCATCGGCGCCGTGAATGATGTTGACAAGTCCGACCGGGAGGTCCATCTCGGCGACGAACTCGGCGACGGCGTGTCCTGACCACGGCCCATGGTGGGCCGTCTTCACGACCACACCGTTACCGGCGAGGATGCCCGCGATGACGGGGCCCGCGGCCTGGACGATCGGGTAGTTGAACGGAGTGATGGCTCCGAACACGCCGTACGGCTTGAGGACGGAGTCTGCGGCGATGCCGCCCTCGTTCGGCAGGCGCTCGTCCTCGAACGCGCCCGGTGCCTCGGCGTACTCGGTGTACTGGTGCAGGAACGCCAGGACTTCGGCGCCCTCGGCGCGCGCCGCTGCGTAGGGCTTGCCCACCTCGATCGCAACACGGACCGCCCATTCTTCGACGCGGGACTCGACGAAGGGGATCGCCCGCCGCACGTGCTTGATGCGCTCGGAAAGGGGGATCTTGGCCCACTGCTTCTGTGCGGCGCGGCTGCCCTGCACGGCAGCGTTCACCAGGGAGGCCGGTGCGTCGTGGCATCCGCTGACGATGGTGCCGGGAGCGCTCGGATCCTCCCGCTCGAGAAGGGCCCCGTCGAAGCGCTCGACGCCATTCACGACATGGGGGACGATAACGGCCGGCTTCTCGCGCTGAGCGATGATCCGGGTCGCGAAGGCTGTCTGGTCGGCGTCGGTCATACTGAAAGGGATCTCCTAGCTCGAGGATCGCCACGGGCGTGGCCGATCCGACTTGTGACAAAGGTACGTTCGCGTCCGACGGGCGGAGTGTCCCGTAATGGGACAAGTCATGCTTGAGCGGGACCGACTTCGTTCGACAGGGTCCCGACACGGGCGATGGAAATCGTGATCGTGTCGCCGACGTTCAGCCAGATCGGCGGCGTCCGCTTTGCCCCGATCCCCTCCGGTGTTCCAGTGGCGATCACGTCACCGGGTTCCAATGTGATGGTCTGCGACAGGTACGCGATGATCTCCGCCACGGGGAAGATCATGTTCATGGTGTTGGAGTGCTGCATCTCGACGCCGTTCACCTGCGTCGTGAGTTCCAGGTCCTGAACATCACCCACCTCGTCGAGCGTGACGAGAGCGGGTCCGCTCGGCGTGGAACCGTCAACCGCTTTGCCCATCAGCCACTGGGTGCCCCGATATTGCAGATCACGCGCGGTGACGTCGTTAAGTATCATTGCGCCCGCGACGTAGCTCAGCGCATCCTCAACCGCGACGCCCCGAGCGGTCCGACCGATCACGACCGCCAGTTCGCCCTCGAAGTCGAGTTGGCGTGTGAACGCCAGCCCGCCGATGAGATCACGCGGACCGCACAAGCTCGTCGAGAACTTTGCGAAAACGTCCGGGTACTGCGGGAGTGCGCGGCCGGTCTCGGCCACATGATCTTTGTAGTTCAGACCGATGCAAAGCACCTTGGCCGGGTCGGGAACTGGTGAACTCAGCTGCGCATCCTCGAGCCGTACCTCGGCGTCAAGCCCTGCCTGAACGGCGCTCTCCACGACAGTGGCGAGCCCGCCGAGATCCGCGCCGCGCTCGGTGAGCAGCTGTCGCATCGAGAAAGCGGATTGCGGTTCATCCGGATGTGCCACGGCGCGAGCGATGTCGTAGACGTGCTCGGCGATGATCGCGCCCGCTCGCCACGTTCCGTCCTGACGGTAAGTCACGAGTCTCATGCCGTCGCCTCCGCGATCTCGATGACGGCTGCGACGAGCCGATCAGTCAGGTCCGCGACAACGTCGCCCGTCATCGGAGTCGACAGGGCGACCAGATTGGCGGATGAGAGGAGCAGTCCGCGGTCGTACGCCGCCCACCAGAGGGCTTGCTGCGTCGCAGCGGGTACCTTGCGTTCGCCGCGCGGGAAAGGGCGGTAAAGCGATCCGCTTCCGCGCAGCTCCCAGCCCGAGTCCTGTAGGCGGTAGCTCGCCTCAAGGCGAGCCATATTGCCGAGAGCGTTGAGCCTTGTGATCTCGTCCCCGGTCAGAAGACGCACTGCAGCCGAACCCGCGGCCATCGCGACGGGATTGCCGGAGAATGTCCCTGACAGTGGGATCTCGTCCGGGTGGCGGGGGTCTAGAGCACTCATGAATTCGGCGCGGCCGGCGACAGCGCCCACGGGGAATCCGCCCCCGATGAGCTTGCCCGTGGCCAGCAGGTCGGGGGTCAGGCCGTAATCGCCGCTGAGGCCGTGCGCTCCTAGTCGGATGCTGATCACCTCGTCGATGATTAGCAGCGTTCCATTCTCGGTCGCGAGTCGGCGTGCCTCCGCGACGAACTCGCGATCCAATTCGATGAGTCCCGCCTTGTTCGGGAGCAGATCGAGAACGATCGCCGCGTACCGTCGCGGACCTTCCGCGAACAGGCGCTGCAACGACTCGATGTCGTTGACAGGCAGGAGGGAGACCTGGTCGGACACGACGGAGGGCACACCGAGCATCGGCCCCGAGGTCGACAGTGCGACGTCGGAGGAGCCGTGATAGCCGTCTTTGGTCATGATGAGGTCGGAGCGGCCGGTAATCGCCCGCGCGATGCGTATCGCGGCCATCACGGCTTCCGTGCCGGAGTTGGTGAAACGGATCTGATCGAGTTCGGGCAGCCGCGTCAGCAGGAGGTCCGCGAGCTCCCACTCATCGACGTTCGGGATGCCCCACGACGCGCCACTGCGGATCGCCCGCTCCGCGGCCTCGACGATCTGTGGATGAGCGTTGCCGTGGATGAGAGTCGTGAAATTGCCGTTCGCGTCGATGAACTCCCGACCCGTCTCGTCCCAGAGCCGCCACCCCTCGCCGCGAGCCGCGTAGGGCGAAGGAGAGCCGACGTGATACGCGGCGCGACCGTGCCCTCCCGCGAGGAGAGGGAGTCCGGCTGCCGTGAGGCGGGCGTGTCGGTCCTCCGACGCGCGGACGACTGTGGGGGGCAAGTTATCGACCATGCCGACGAGTCAAACGCCGACGCCGTGCGGCCGACTGTCCTATACCGGGACAGCCCACCGCATTGCCTGTCAGCGAGCGGTGAAACCCGCGTCGACGACGACGGCGCTGCCCGTCATCTTCCGCCGCTCGTCCAGGATGAGGAACACCGCCACATCGGCGATCCGAGACGACCAGGCCGAGGGGCTGACGGGTGGACGGGGCCGCCTCGTCGTCGTAAGAGGAATGATCAAAGAATGCATCCACCATCGGCGTCTTCACCCCCGCCAGCGCATAGTCAGTTCGTGCGGATATCGTCGGCGGCGTGCTCTAGAGCGACCGATTTGATGATTATCTGAACGGCACCCTTGGTCAGGGAGCGTGCCGGGATCTCCGGCTCGGCGACGAGTGAGTTGATGGAGTCCCAGTTGACGATCGATCCGCCACCGCTGGGTATGAGCGCAGGGATTGCGTACCTGCAACCGTAGAACATGGTTCTGAGGTCTGATGTCGATGATGGCATCAAGCAGGGCCTCCGTCACTTCCAGGACGGAGGCGGCTCGGAGGTGTCCGGTGCAGTTCAACATCGCATGCAGCCCGCCGAAGATCTCCTTTGTCCTCGCGACTAATCACTGCACCTGGTCCGGTCGGCTGACGTCGAAGACCGTCGGCTCTGGCTTCAACGCCAGCGAGGCGCGACCGCGCTCGGCGATGTCGGCGGCCGTCACGCGGGAGACGGCATGCAGAAGCGCGAGGGCCGTCGCTCTGCCCTGCCCGTACCCGGCTCCGGTCACGATCGCCACTTCCCCGTCAGTCGACCCGCCATGTCGCTCACCCCTTTTCCATTCAATTTCCAGCGGCTCCGCGTTCCCCTCGACGCCCCCGCTGCACTGTCCGGATGTGACACACAAGAGCCCGGGGACCGCGCTCGATAATCGACAGACGCGTCGAACGGTCGCGGCATAACAACAGAACGGAGACCGAGATGGGTCGAGTACAAGACAAGGTGACCATCGTCACGGGAGCTGCCCGGGGCCAGGGCGAATCGCACACGCGACTCTTCGCAAGCGAGGGAGCGCGGATTCTGATGACCGACGTTCTCGACGAGGCAGGGGAGGCCGTCGCGTCCGAGCTGCGCGCCGAGGGATACGACGTGCACTATCGGCACATGAACGTCGCCGAAGAGTCGGACTGGAAGGATGTGGTCGACGAGGCGTTGGCCCGATGGGGCCGCGTCGACATCTTGCTGAACAACGCCGGTATCGTCGGTTCGCAGAAGTCGGTGCAGGACGAGGACGTGTCGGCATGGCAGCGGATGGTCGCCATCAACCAGCAGGGCGTCTTCCTCGGACTCAAGCACCTCGCGCCCGTCATCGAGCGCGACGGCGGCGGATCCATCGTGAACACGTGCTCGATCAACGGCACGGTCGGCAATCCTGGCGGCTTCTCATATCAAGCATCCAAGGGCGCGGTGAAGATGATGACGCGCGCCGCGGCGATGGAGTACGCCGCCCGCGGCGTGCGCGTGAACTCGATCTCGCCGGGCCTCGTCATGACGCACATGGCGCAGGAGGAGGGTGACGAATCCAACCGAGAGTTCGCCGCGGCCACCCCGATGAAGCGAGGCGCGCAGGCGATCGAGGTCAGCTATGGTGTGCTCTTCCTGGCGAGCGACGAAGCGAGCTACGTGACGGGCGCTGACCTCCTCGTCGACGGCGGATACACGGCACAGTGATGTCCGATGCCGCCCTGCTGAATCACGCGGTCCAGGCTCTAGGGCCTCTGGGCGATGCCCAAAGCCAGCTCACCGCAGCTGTGCACCTCCTGGGTTACGACCAGGGGTTGCTCCGAATACTCGCCACTCCGCGGCGCGAGATGACCGTCTCTGTCCCGCTGCGATCCGACGACGGCGAGATCCTCGTGTTCCTGGGGCACCGGGTGCAGCACAATTTCTCCCGCGGACCCGCGAAGGGCGGTCTGCGGTATTCACCTCATGTAGATCTCGATGAGATTCGCGCCCTGGCGATGTGGATGACGTGGAAGTGCGCGCTCGTCGATGTGCCCTACGGCGGCGCCAAGGGTGGCATCGCTATCGATCCACGCCGGCATTCGATGGCCGAACTCGAGCGCGTGACGCGGCGGTACACCAGCGAGATCCTGCCGATCATCGGTCCAGAACGCGACATCCCGGCGCCGGACATCGGGACGGACGAAAAGACCATGGCCTGGATGATGGACACTTACTCCGTCGCAAGGGGTACACCAGTCCCGGCGTCGTCACTGGCAAGCCAATCTCACTGGGCGGCTCCCTCGGTCGAGCCAGCGCGACCAGTCGCGGGGTGACCCACATCGCCCTCGCCGCGTTGGAACATGTCGGGCTGCGGGCAGACCGATCCTCCGCTGCGGTACAGGGGTTCGGGAAGGTCGGCGCCGACGTCGCCCTGTTCCTGCATCAAGCCGGAGTCCGGGTGACTGCGGTAAGCGACCAGTACGGTGCAATTCGTGCGGATCGAGGGCTGGATATCGACGAACTCATAACGCACGTACGAAGCACCGGCAGCGTCGTCGGGTTCGGCGAAGCCGACTTCCTCGACCGGGACGAGCTGCTCCTACAGGATGTGGACCTGCTCGTTCCTGCGGCCGTCGAAGGTGTGATCCACACGAACAATGCGCGTGCCATCCGGGCCAAGCTCATCGTCGAGGGTGCGAACGGCCCCACGACGGCGGCCGCTGACGTGATCCTGCGCGATCGAGGAGTGCTCGTCGTACCAGACATCCTCGCCAACGCGGGTGGGGTGATCGTGTCCTACTTCGAGTGGGTGCAGGCCAATCAGGCCTACTGGTGGGGCGGAGACCAAGTAGAAGCGAGACTGCGGACCCGGATGATCGAGGCGTGGCAGCGCGTCGTCGCCGACGCGGCCACGCGCGGCGAGACGCTTCGAGCGTCAGCAACGGCCCTGGCCGTGCAACGCGTCGCGGAGGCGCACCTCCTGCGCGGGTTGTATCCCTGATCCGCTGCGCAGTCGCGGAGATCCCTCGGATCGCCTTTACCGTTGCGGAATTACCCGCCGACGACTGAATACCGGCCTGTCTCAAAATGGGACGTTGCGACCCGGGTATCCGGAGGACTCTGGACAACGGTCAGGACGCGGCCAGAAATGACGCCGTTCCTTAGCCCGAGATTCGACGATCCGAAGGAGTCCCCCAATGACTGACGCAGTGACGACGAGCGCCTTGAACGATTCGTTCTCGGCCGTCTCCGGGGTCGACGACGGCGCCCGCATCCTCACCGAATGGATCGAGACGCTCGGCGCGACACTGACGTCCTGTGACCATGAGACGATGAAGTCCCTGTTCCAAAACGAGTGCACTGCCCGCGACCTGCTCGCCCTCTCCTGGGACTTCCGCAACGCCGTCGGACGCCACGACGTCGCGACGCTGCTGACCGGCAGCGACAGCACGAGTCCGCTGCAGATCGGCATCCGCCCGGCTGCTCCCATCATCCGCGAGGCGAGCGGGGGCGCTGAGACAATCGCCACTTTCCTGCACTTCAAGACGGCGACCGGAGCCGGGGCGGGGTACCTCCAGCTCGGCCTCGACGACGACGGGGTCTGGCGCGCCGGAACGCTCATCCTCTCGCTCACCGCCTTCGACAGCCACCCTGAGCTGATCGACGAGCTCCGTCCCGCGGGCCGAGAGCACGGACCCGTCCCGAACCGGCTCAGCTGGAACGAGTCGCTCGACCACGAGTTCGCGACGGATGATCCGACGGTGGTCATCGTGGGAGCCGGCCACAACGGTCTGATGATTGCCGCGCGCTTGCGCGCGCTCGGCATCCCCGCGTTGGTCGTCGAGAGCAATCATCGCGTCGGCGACAACTGGCGCAAGCGCTACTCCTCCCTCGCTCTGCACACGCCCGTTTTGGCGGACCAGCTCCCGTACTTGCCTTTCCCCTCGACCTGGACCCGGTTCACCCCGAAGGACAAGCTTGCGGACTTCCTGGAGAGCTACGCCACGCTGCTCGATCTGCCCGTATGGACGGGATCATCGGTGCAGAACGCGCATTTCGACGTCGGGACCGAGACATGGGCAATCGACGTCGTCCGCGCGGACGGCTCGACGCGGCACCTCAACCCGCGCCATCTCGTTCTCGCGACCGGCATGAACGGCGCGCCCAATCGCCCCGACTTCCCCGGGCAGGCGGAGTTCGCCGGCGAGGTCATCCACGCTGTCGACTACCGCGGGAGCGAGCCGTGGGTCGGCAAGCGCGTCGTCGTCGTTGGCAGCGGCGTCAGCGGCCACGACATCGCACAGGACCTCGCCGAGCACGGTGTGGAGGTGACCATGATCCAGCGCTCCGGCACGGTTGTCTTCAACGCATCCACCTTCCACAAGGTCATGCATGCGACCCACACCAGCGGCAAGTACACCCTCGATCAGGGCGACCTGATCAATGCCGCTGTGCCGTTCGGACATCTCCCCTCCTACGGAGCCGGCCAACTCGCAGAAGCGAACGCACTCGATCGCGACATGCTCGACGCGCTGACGAAGGCGGGATTCGAGCTGAGCGAGGGACCCGGAGGGCAGGGTGTCCTCGGCCTGATCTTCGGGTCGAACGCGACCGGCTACTACTACAACGCCGGTGCATCCGACCTCATCGCGGACGGCTCAATCAAGCTCGATCACGGCAGTGTCACCGGATTCGACTCGACGGGTGTCACGCTCGATGACGGTCGCTCCGTCCAAGCCGACCTCGTTGTGTTCGCGACGGGGTACCAGCCACCGACGGCCGCTGCGCGGCAGCTTCTCGGCGATCCAATCGCGGACGAGCTCGGCGAATTCGCTCACGTCAGCGAGGACGGCGAATACGGTCGGCTCTGGCGCGGCTCCGGGTTCGACGGGCTTTGGTTCGCGATCTCTCTCAGCATCGAGCACGGACGGTTCTATTCGAAGCTGTTAGCACTGCAGATCGCGGCGCAGGAAGCGGGAGTCCTCTCGCGCCCGTGACCGCCCGAAGCGCGGCGTGAGCGGCGGCTGCGCCGTCGACGCGCCGTGATCACCTCGAAACGTCTTATCGGCGCAGCCCCAGACTGTCACTTCGCGGCTGGGCGCCGACGATGTGACAGCCTTCGGGTTCTCTGCTTCAGCCATGGTCAGCCGGTCAGTCCCGCGACGATGGCTCGGGTGAGCCGGTGGAGCGCATCGGCGTCGAAACGGGCGTGGTCGGGGTTGGGCGTGCCGATCGAAAGCACTTGGCAGTCGACGTCGCGCAGCAGTGCGGTGAGGGCCGTCGTGAGTTGTGTTGTCGTCGCGACGGAGCTGCGCCCGGCCGTGCTGTCCGCGATCGGCGCGTCCATGAAGTCGTGCACGCCGACGTCGACGTGCACGAGGTATGTCTCCCTCGCCGATCCCATCCCACGCGGTGGTCGCAGCGTCGACGGGCGCCGCGAGGAGGTCGGCCTGGGTGATGATGCGCCGCAGTCGCTGCTCGGTGACCTGTGCCGTTTCCCTGTCGGTGCTCTCTGCGGGATCAACCGACGAAAATGAGGCGGTCGGGAACGAGGAGCGACTCCACGTCGAGGATATTGAGGAGTTCGGGTTCGGCGCCTTTCAGGGCCAGCGCGTGCGCGACCCCCACCGAATCTGCAGCACCGGCCTTCGTGCTAGACCGGATTTTCCTGTCGTAGTGACGGTCGAGACACACCAAGCCTTGGTCGTGCCCCGCGCGGGTAAGGCCCGCGAGCGCGCCGAGCGCCGGTGTCGTGCAGCAGTGCTCGAGGTCGTCGCGACACCGAACTACAGTGTCGGGACGGGTGCAGGATCGTCGACATGGGCCGGAATCAGGCGCTTCTAGCGGTGCGGCTGGACGGATCGGTCGTCGACAGCTGCCTCATTGTCGGCCTCACCGCGCGGGACCAGCCGGGAGAGGGCGGCACCGACCACAACCAGCGCAAGGGGGACCAGGAGCGCTGTGCGCAGTCCGGCCGCTTCTCCGATGAATCCGAGAAGCGGCGGACCGACGAGAAAAGCCACGTATCCGATCGTGGCGGTCACTGCAACACGCTGGGCCTGGCCAGGGCCTGAGTCGCCGGCGGCGGACAGCGCGACCGGGAAACCGAGGGCGACGCCAAGTCCCCAAAGGATGACCGACGCTCCCGCAACGATCTGATCATCGACGAAGATGATGAGGATGAGCCCGGCTGCGGCGGCCAGCGCACTGTACGTCAGAATCGCGGAGCGCCCGTACCGTTCAACGAGCCTCCCTCCCAAGAAGCGCGCGACCATCATCGACAGCGAGAAGATCGCGTAGATGGCGGAGCCCAGTGCGGCGTCGAAGCCGTGACCATCGACCATTAGGAGGGGCAGCCAGTCGTTGGCGGAGCCTTCAGTGATAGCCATGGCCAGCACGACTCCGCCGATCACCAGGAGAACGGGATCGCGGAGCAGCCGAACACCCTCGCGGGAAGAAGCATCCTGAGCGTCGCCGCGGCCGGCCACCGCTCGATCGACACGCGGAATATGGGCGATCGTCATCGATAGGAGGACCGATCCCACCACCGCGACCAGAGCGAGGTGAAGGACGACCGGTACATCGAACGCTGTGAAGACGATTCCGGCGGCCGCTCCGATAACCGTTCCCAGGCTGAAGAACCCATGAAGCGCGGGAAGCACCGACCGACCGAGGAGGGACTCGATCTCCGCCCCTTCGACGTTCATTGCGACCTCGCCTCCGCCCATCCCGAGGCCGAAGAGACCGAGCCCGATCGCGGCCAGGAGCGGTGATCCCACCAACGTGGCGACGCCGATCATCACCATGCTGAGGGCGATGCTGCTGACGCCCGCCGTGATGACCACGCGCGCTCCCCATCGCGAGACGAGTGGCCCGGAACACAGGATGCCGAGCATTGAGCCGATCGAGAGTCCGAAGAGGATCAAACCCATCTCGGCAGTCGTCGCGCCGAGTCGATCCCGTATATCGGGTGTCCGGGTCACCCATGATGCGAGACCCAATCCTGGAACGAGGAAGAGCGCGAACAGCGCCCGACGGCGACGAAAGGTGGCGGCGATCACGAGTGTCCTCCCTGGCGTGTACATCTGTACAGACGAATCCGTGTACAAATGTACATGCCTCATCTGGTTCAACGGCTGCTAGACAGAACGAGGCGACGATCGAGAGGAATGCAGATGGTGGCAGCGGTCTCGGACTCGACACGACCCCAAGTCATCATCGGGGCCACCCTTCGCGTGATCATCGAGCACGGTGTGCACCACACGACACACCGACTGATCGCCGAAGCCGCGGAGGTCCCGCTCGGGTCGGTCACGTACTACTTCGCGTCACTCGAGATCCTCCGACGTGAAGCTTTCCGCTCGCTCATGGAGTCGATGTCGGCGCAACTCGAATCCGCTCTCAGCGGCGCGCGCGATCGAGAATCCTGCATTCGCATCCTGGCCGATCTGATCTTCGACAGCGACTACGTCGGCGCCGAGTCGATGACAGCGCTGTATGAGATGTACTCGTTGGCATCCCATGATCCCGCGGTTCATGAGTTGTCTCGCACGTGGCTTCTTCGTGTCCGCGCGCAGCTGGAGCAGCATTTCGATCCCGTGACCAGCGCGTCCATTGATGCGTTCGTCGAGGGGTGGGCTATTCACCGGTCTTTCGCCCGCGAAACGTTTTCTCGCGCAGAGGTTGACATGGTGCTCCGCAGAGTTGCTGCGCTCGACAGCTGAGTCGTGATGAGGCTCTGGCTTACGATAATGATCGGCCACGAGGCGGCCGGCCGAGTCGAGGACCGCGACGTGGTGGCTGTCCTGATGGGTGTCGATGCCCGCGACGATCTCGCGGACGGACTGCGCTTGAACGGTGTTTGTTGTCATGCTGGACACGTCCCTTCCAAGGGTCACGCGTCCGATCAGTGGACAGACAAATCGGTGATGAGACCACAGGTCGGTCAGGCTTCTATCAAGTAATGACCGCCGACCGGACGCTTCAAACGGTGTCGCGGGGTTCGACAATTCGAGACCAAGACAGCCCGGCTAGGCGTCAGATACGCGATCGAGTCAGAACCCCGCGACACCACCAAGGCAATCACCGATACGCCGCTGCGCGGCTACTCGACCAGCAGGCACCTTGCTGATCGAGTAGCCCGCGCAGCGGGCGTCCCGAGATCCGCCCTCCCGGCGACGGCGTGCGGCTAGCGCGCGCAGCAGCGCCAGGAACTCGTCGGCCATCGCCAGCTGCTCCTCGAGCTTCGCTCGGCGGGCGGCGGCGTCGGCGATGAAGGCGTCGAGGCGCGTGCGGATCCCGGCCGCCTCCTCCGGGGTGGCTGCGCTCTCGAGGCTGTCGGCGACGCGCAGCAGCTCGGCCATCGCGTCGAGCGAGAAGCCCAGCGGCTTCATCCGCCGGATGAGCAGCAGGCGGTCGACGTCGCGCTCGGTGTAGAGGCGGAACCCGCCGACCGTGCGCCCACTCGGCCGCAGCAGCCCGACCTCGTCGTAGTGGCGGAGGGTGCGCAGCGACATCGAGGAGCGGTCGGCGAGCTCGCCGATGCGCAGGGTCGCCTCGACCTCCTCGGCCGTCCGCTCGTCCGTCATGCACCGCTCCGCTCGTCCCGGGTGTCCGCAACCCTCACGCTGCGGTAGGTTTGCAGTCGATCCGCTCCCCGCCCCCATTCTCCGGCACGGCCCGAGCGGTCCCCGCGCGATGTGGCGCTCCTCCCTCGACAACCGCTCGACAGAGCCGACCCGCCCCGGAGCCACCCCATGGCCGTTCCCGCCCGCCCCCAGCCCGTGCACCGGGCCGTCACCGTGCTCGACGCGCTGCGCTCGCCGCGGCAGCTGTCGCGCGAGGTGCTCGCCGGCATGGTGACGACACTCGCCCTCGTGCCCGAGGTGATCTCGTTCTCGGTGGTCGCGGGCGTGGATCCGATGGTCAGCCTGGTCTCGTCGATCGTGCTCGCGCTCACCATGTCGATCCTCGGCGGGCGGCCCGGAGTGATCACGGCGGCGGCCGGATCCGTCGCGCTCGTCATCGCCCCGCTCGTGAGCGAGAACGGGGTGCAGTACGTGCTGCCGACCGTGATCCTGGCGGGAGTGATCCAGATCGTGTTCGGACTCGCGGGCCTCGCGCGGCTGATGCGGTTCATCCCGCGCTCGGTGATGATCGGCTTCGTCAACGCGCTGGGGATCCTGATCTTCCTCGCGCAGGTGCCGCACGTGATCGGGGTGCCGTGGGTCGCGTACGTGCTCTTCGCGGTGACGATCGCGATCATCCTGGTGCTGCCGCGCTTCACGCGGGCGGTGCCGGCTCCGCTCGTCGCGATCGTGGTGGTGACCACCGCGGTGATCGTCGCCGGGCTCGTCGTGCCGGACGTCGCCGACGAGGGTCCGCTCACCGGCCAGCTGCCCGGCATCACCCCGTTCCTGGTGCCGCTCACGCTCGAGACGCTGCAGCTGATCCTGCCGACCGCGCTGAGCGTGGCGTTCGTGGGGCTCATGGAGACCCTGCTGACGGCGAAGCTCGTCGACGAGATGACGGACACCCCGTCGCACAAGGGCCGCGAGTCGTGGGCGCTGGGCGTCTCGAACATCCTCGCGGGCTTCTATGGCGGCATCGCGGGCTGCGCGATGATCGGGCAGACCGTGCTGAACGTGAAGACGGGGCGCGCGCGCACCCGCCTCTCGACGATCGTCGCGGGCGTGTTCCTCCTGGCGCTCGTGACCGGGCTGAGCTCGCTGATGGGGCGGATCCCGATGGTGGCGCTCGCCGCGGTGATGATGGTCGTGGCGATCACGACGGTCGACTGGCACAGCCTCCGTCCGTCGACGCTGCGGAGGATGCCGCTCCCGGAGACGCTCGTGATGGTGGTCACGGTGGTCGTCGTGGTGGCGACCGACAACCTCGCGCTCGGCGTGCTGGTGGGAGTGGTGCTGGCCATGATCCTGTTCGCCCGCCGGGTCGCCCACGTGATCGCGGTCGAGCGCGTCGTCGCGGAGGACGGCGGGTCGGTGCGCTACGACGTCACCGGTCCGCTCTTCTTCGGCAGCAGCAACGACCTGGTCGACCGCTTCGCCTACGCCGACGACCCCGCGCACGTGGTGGTCGACCTCCGGCACGCGCAGATCTGGGACGCCTCGACCGTCGCGGCGCTCGACTCGATCGAGACGAAGTACCGCGACCACGGCGCGACCGTGTCGATCGAGGGGCTGGACGAGCGCAGCACGGGGTTCCACCGGCGGCTGACGGGACGGCTCGGCTCCTGAGCAGGGGTCAAGCCCCTGGGGCCGCGCCGTCGGAGCCGCTGGGATGGTCGGGAACGGAAGGAGCACCATGTCGACCGAACCCTCCCGCGAGGAGCTGCCGCTGCCCGACTGGAACGACATCCCGCTCGGCACGATCGCCGAGCGCATCCGCCCCCTGGACGAGGACGGCGTCACCGCCCTGCTGAGCTACGAGGAGGCGCACGGGGACCGCGCGCCGATCACCACGATCCTCCGCTCGCGGCTCGTTCAGCTCCGCGAGGGCGCCGAGCCCGCCGGCCGCGTTCCGGAGTCGCTGCCCGAGACGTCGCAGGGGTCCACCGGGTCGCCGGTGTCGCCCGCGACCTCCGGGCCGCCTATCAACCCGCCGTCGCACGGAGTGCCGACCAACCCGGCGCAGCCGCGCTGACTGCACACGGTCCGCTCAGCGAGGCTTGCCAGAATGGGGGACAGCCGATGACGGCGACCGGACGAGGGAGCAGTACCCGGACAGCGACAGGACTGACTCGATAGGAGTCGTCATGTCCTGGATCGTCCTCGTCGTCTCGGGAGTCCTCGAAGCCGTGTGGGCCACCGCCCTCGGCAGGTCGGAGGGCTTCACCCGCGTGGGCCCGACCGCCGTCTTCGGCGTCGCGGTGGTGGCCAGCATGGCCGGGCTCGCCTACGCGATGCGCGAGCTGCCCACCGGCACCGCCTACGCGGTGTGGGTCGGGATCGGGGCCTCGCTGACCGTGCTGTACGGCATGTTCTTCGGCGGCGAGGGCTTCTCGCTCGTGCGCACGCTGCTGGTGTTCGGCATCGTGGCGTGCGTGATCGGGCTCAAGGTCCTGCACTGATCCGCGAGATGCCACTCCGGTGCGCGACACGCCGGGGGAGGCGTACCGAACCGGCATCTCGCTGTGCGTTCCGGGGGATGGTTGCAGTGGAGTGCACGGGCTCGTAGGCTCGTGTCACCAGGGGAGAACGGTCGTTCTACTGCTCTCCCCGTCTTCTTGAGGAGGAACCATGCCCACTCGTTCTGCACGCACCGCCTGGAACGGCTCGCTCGAGACCGGCGAGGGCCAGGTCGAGCTCTCGAGCTCGAAGCTCGGCACCTACGACGTCTCGTTCCCCAAGCGCGCCGCTGACGACGCCAACGGCGCCACCAGCCCCGAGGAGCTCCTCGGCGCCGCGCACTCCGCCTGCTACGCCATGCAGTTCTCGGCCGTGCTCGGGCAGGCCGGCGGCACCGTCGAGGCCCTCGACGTCCGCGCCGACGTCTCGCTCGGCCCGGACTCCGCGGGCGGCTTCAAGCTGACCGGGATCCACCTCGTCGTCAGCGGAGAGGTCTCCGGCATCGACGAGGCCGCTTTCCTCAAGGCGGCCGACGAGGCCAAGGCCACGTGCCCGGTCTCGAAGGCGCTGACCGGAGTCGAGATCACCCTCGACGCCACCTTCGAGAGCTGAGCCCCGGCTCCACGCACTCCGAGCACCCCGTCGCGCACTGCGGCGGGGTGCTCGTGCGTCCGGGCCCGCGTGCTGATCGAGCAGCCCGCCCCGCGGGCGTCTCGAGATCCCCGTGCGCTGAGGATGCGGCAGTGTGCCGTTCTCCCGGGCAGCTCGGGTCTCGGTACGCCCCTGCGGGTCTCGGTACGCCCCTGCGGGGCTACTCGACCAGCGGAGCGGGGTGTCGTCGACTCCGGTAAGGAGCCCGCCCGCGCCGGACAGGGAAGACTGTGCAGATGCCTCCCGATGACGAGCGACGAGAGCGGTTCGAGGCGCTCGTGGCCCGGACCGCGGATCCGGTGCGCCGCTACCTCCGCCGCCGGACCGACGAGGCGACGGCCGACGACGTCCTGTCCGAGACGATGATCGTGCTCTGGCGGCGGATCGACGCCGTGCCCGAGGAGGAGATCGCCTGGGCGATCGGGGTCGCGCGCCTGCAGCTCGCCAACGCCGAGCGAGGCCGCCGCCGGCAGGACAGGCTGGCGCACCGCATCCTGGTCGTCGATCCGCCGCGCGAGGCGTGGCCCGAGGTCGACGACGGCACCGCCGACGCCGTCTCGCGCGTGCTCGCGCAGCTGACGCCCGCCGACGCCGAGCTGCTCCGGCTCTCGGTGTGGGAGGAGCTCGCGCCCCGCGAGATCGCGCAGGTCCTCGGAGCGACTCCGGGCGCCGTCTCGGTGCGGCTGCACCGGGCCCGCGCCAGATTCGCGGCTCTCTGGAGTAAGACCGGCGGCGCCGCCGGACATGCAGGGGAAGAGGAGGGGAGCGGACGATGACCGATCCTGACGCGCAGGAGCTGCGCCGGCTGATCCGCGCCGCCGACCCCGCCTCGTCGCTCGCGCCCCTGCGCGACGACCAGCTCGCCCGACTCGCCCAGCACGCCATCGCGGAGGACGCCATGACCCAGAAGCCCGCCATCACTCCCGCCCGCCCGGCCGCCCGTCGCCGGGCGCCCCTCTTCGCCGGACTCGGCGCGCTCGCCGGAGGGCTCGCGGCCGCCGCCGTCGCGCTGACCCTCGCGCTCGGCCCCGGTACCGCGCCGACCCGCCTCGACCAGCCGCCGGCCGGCAGCGGCCTCAGCGCGATGTGCGCCGTGGTCACCGCCGAGGCGATCGCCGACTCCGACACCGCCTTCCGCGCCGAGGCGACCGGGATCGACGGCGACGTCGTCACCCTGTCGGTCCTCGACGTGCTGCACGGCGACGTCGGCGACACGGTCACCGCCACGCAGGGCGGCGGCACGGCGATCGACGGCGAGCCGCTGCGGTTCGACGAGGGGACGACCTATCTGCTCGCCACCCGCGACGGCGTGATCTCGACGTGCGGGCTGAGCGGCGAGGACTCGCCCGAGCTCGCGGCGCTGTACACGGAGGCGTTCCCGGGCTGACCGCTCGACGCGTTCACAACGAAGGAAGGATGCGGGAGAGCCCCCCGGGATCCGCGTGATCCGAGCGGCGGACGTGAATCCTTCCTTCGTTGTGAACGCCGCCCCGGCCCTCAGCTGTCCGGGCGCAGTGGGAATGCGCTTTCCACCGGCCGATGATCCCGGGTAGCATCGGGACTCCGCATCACCGTCGATCGCCGCTAGGACGCCATGACCGCCGCACCCCTCCTCCGCGCCGCCCTCGTCGGGACGGGCGCGGTCGCCCACCTCCACGCGCAGGCCCTCGCCACCCGCGCCGACGTGCGGATCGTCGCGGCCGTCGACACCGATCCGGCCCGCGCCGCCGAGTTCGCCGAGCGCTACGGCATCGCCGCGCACGGCACGAGCATCGACGACCTCCCCGAGATCGACGTCGTGCACCTCTGCACCCCGCCCGCGGTCCACGCGGCCCAGGCCGAGGCGGCCTTCGCGCGGGACGCGCACGTCGTCGTCGAGAAGCCGCCGGCGCTCTCGCTCGCCGAGGTCGATCGGATGTCGGCCGCGGCCGACGCCGCCGGTCGCCTCCTCGCCGTGGTCTTCCAGCAGCGCACCGGCACCGCCGCCGCGCACGTGAAGCGGCTGCTCGACTCCGGAGTGCTCGGCCGGGTGCTCGTCGCCCGCTGCGACACCCTCTGGTACCGCGACCCCGCCTACTTCGCCGTTCCCTGGCGCGGCACCTGGGAGTCGGAGGGCGGCGGCACCACGCTCGGCCACGGCATCCACCAGATCGACCTGCTCGCGCACCTCGTCGGCGACGTGGTCGAGGTGACCGGCCAGGCCTGGCGCGAGGCGCGCGACATCGAGACCGAGGACGTCTCGACCGGCGTGCTCCGGTTCGCCTCGGGAGCCGTCGCCTCGGTGCTCACGTCGGCGGTCTCGCCGCGCGAGGTCAGCGCGATCCGCCTCGACACCGAGCGCGCCACGATCGAGGTCGAGCACCTCTACGGCCACGGCCGCACCCACTGGCGCATCACCCCGTCGCGCGAGGTCGCGCCCGAGGAGGCGGAGGCCTGGGCGTTCCCCGACGGCGAGGACGTGCCGAGCGGCCATGCGCCGTACCTCGACGCCGTCTACGACGCGATCGCGACCGGTGGACCGCTGCCGGACGTCGCCTCCGGACCGGCCCGCTCGCTCGAGATCGTCGCGGCGCTGTACCTCTCGAGCAGCCGCGGCGGCCCGGTGCGGATCGACGAGCTGGCCGATCCCGCCCTCCGCGGCCCGATGCGCGCCGCCGTGCAGGACCAGCGTCCGTGAGCGCCGTCGAGCTCGCCGCCGGCCTCGGGACGCTCGTGCTCGCGGAGGACGCACCGCGCCACGTCGAGTCGCCGCGGCCCTTCGTGCATCCGCTGCGCACCCCCTCCGGCGTGGTTGTCTCGGACCTGCGCCCGCCGGATCACGACTGGCACCACGGCCTCTCCCTCGCGGTGTCGAACATCCGCGTCGGCGACGACCCCGACGAGATCAACCTCTGGGGCGGCGTCACCTGGGTCACCGGCGACGGCTACCGGCAGCTCGACAACAACGGCTCGCAGCTCGTCGAGTCGGTGACCCGCGAGCACGACTCGGTGCGCCTGCGCCTGGGCTGGTACGACGCGCACGGCCGGCGGTTCCTCGAGGAGGAGCGACGCTTGAGTGTGCACGAGGGCTCGACGGCGACGCTGCTCGAGATCGTCAGCGAGTGGACGTCGCTGACCGACCGTCCGCTCGGCTTCGGCTCGCCGACCACGGCCGGGCGGCCGGGTGCGGGCTACGGCGGGCTGTTCCTCCGTGCCGCACCGCGCCTCGAGGGCGCCCGCGTGCTCGCTCCGCACGGCGAGAGCGACGAGGCGATGGGCCGATCGGAGGAGTGGCTCGCGCTGGTCGGCGCGGGCGTCACCGTCGCGATGCGCGCCGATCCCGAGAACCCGGTGGCGCCGACTCCGTGGTTCGTGCGCAGCGAGGGCACGCCGATGCTGTGCGCCGCGCCGTTCTTCCACGAGGTCTGGACCCTGCCGCCCGCCTCCTCGGCGCGCTGGCGCTGGCAGGTTCTCGTCGCCGACGGCGAGCTCGAGGCCGCCGCGATCGGGGCCGCCTGGTGACGGCGCTGCGCCCCGACGCCTTCAGCACCCCCTACGAGGATCCGCTGCTCGACGGCCCGACCGACCCCGTCGTCGTGCCGGCGCCCGACGGCTCGTGGCGCCTGTTCTACACGCAGCGCCGGGCCGCCCTCGATCTGCCGGGCGTCGAGTGGGTGCACGGCACGCGCATCGGAGTCGCGGAGTCGGCGGACGGCGCGTCGTGGCGGTACGCGGGCACGGTCGACGGCCTCGATCCCGCCGGCGCCCCGGATCCGTCGACGCAGTGGGCGCCCGACATCGTGCGGATCGACGGCCGCTACCTGATGACGCTGAGCTGGATCGAGGGCGTGCGCCCGGACTGGACCGGCCGCGCCTCGCTCGTGCAGTTCGCGAGCGACGACCTGGTCTCGTGGCGGCGCCTGGGCACGATCGACGTCGGCTCGGACCGGGTCATCGACGCGGCGATCGCCCGGTGCGGCGACGGCCGTTGGCGGCTCTGGTACAAGGACGAGGAGCAGGACTCGACGACGTGGGCGGCGGTGTCGGACGACCCGTTCGATCCGGAGTCGTGGCGCGTCGAGGGGCTTGCGATCGGCGGCCGGCCGCACGAGGGGCCGAAGGTGTTCGTGCTCGGCGGGCGCTACTGGATGATCACCGACGAGTGGCGCGGGCTGGCCGTGCACTCCTCGCGAAACGGGGTCGGCGGCTGGGAGCGGCAGGGGCTGATCCTGACGGCGCCGGAGCGGCTCGACGGGCGTCCGGTGGTGGGGCGCCACGCCGACGTCGTGCCGCTCGACGCGGAGTCGGCGCTGATCGTGTACTTCACCCATCCGGGGTGGGACGGGGTCGAGCTGGCCGATGCGCCGGCCGACCGCTCGCGGCGCCGCAGCCACGTGCGCGCGGCGGTGCTGCGGGTCGACGCGGGAGTGCTGCGCTGCGACGCGGACTGAGGCGCCCCGGGCTCGGGGGAGACCTCCGGCTCGCGGGTTCTCGCGAGCCGGAGGTGATCCCGGAGGTCAGGCCGGGGTCGCCGCCCGGTACCGGAAGCCCGCGCCCAGGTGCTCGGACGGCAGGCGGTCGCCGCGCCCGTGCAGCTTGTTGCGGAGGCTCCCCTCGACGTACTCGTCGGGGTACGCGCCGCGGCGGCGCAGCTCCGGCACGATGAACTCCACGACGTCCTCGAAGGTGCCCGGCGTGATCGCGTAGGCGAGGTTGAAGCCGTCGACGTCGGTGTCCTCGACCCACTCCTGCAGGTGGTCCGCCACCTCCGTCGGCGAGCCGACGACGAACGGGCCGAGTCCGCCGATCACGCTGAGCTTGGCGATGTCGCGGACCTTCCACTCGCTGCCGTCCTCGTTCGCCTCCTGGAAGTTGGCGACGGCCGACTGGATCGCGTTGCTCTTCACGTTGCCGATCGGCTCGTCGAGGTCGTACTGCGAGAGGTCGATGCCCATCCAGCCCGACATGAAGACCAGCGCGCCCTCCTCGCTCGTGTACGAGAGGAAGTCGCGGTGCTTCTCGTGCGCGGCCTCGCTCGTCTCGGCGGTGATGATCGTCAGCAGCGTGTAGATCTTGGCGGAGTAGCGGTCGCGGCCCGCGGCTTCGAGCGCGTCGCGGATCCTCGAGACCGTGGCCTTCAGGCCGGCCTTCGTCGAGGACGCGACGAAGATCGCCTCCGCGTTGCCCGCCGCGAAGCGGATGCCGCGCGGCGACGCCCCGGCCTGGTAGATCACCGGGGTGCGCTGCAGCGACGGCTCCGAGAGGTGGATGCCGGGCACGGTGAAGTTCTTGCCGCGGTGCCCGATCTCGTGCACCTTCGACGGGTCGGTGAAGACTCCGGAGTCGCGGTCGCGGATGACCGCGTCGTCCTCCCAGGAGCCCTCCCACAGCTTGTAGAGCACCTCGAGGTACTCGTCGGCCACGTCGTAGCGGTCGTCGTGCTCGAGCTGGTCCTCGTGGCCCATGTTGCGGGCGGCGCTGGGCAGGTAGCCGGTGACGACGTTCCAGCCGACGCGGCCCTTGGTCAGGTGGTCGAGCGTCGACATGCGGCGCGCGAACGGGTACGGGTGCTCGTAGGCGGTGCCGGCGGTGATGCCGAAGCCGAGGTGCTCGGTCGCGGCGGCCATCGCCGACACGAGCAGGATCGGGTCGTTGACGGGGACCTGCGCGCCGTGGCGGATGGCGGCCTCGTTGGAGCCTCCGTACACGTCGTAGGTGCCGAGGACGTCGGCGATGAAGATGCCGTCGAAGGTTCCGCGCTCGAGGAGCTTCGCGAGCTCCGTCCAGTACGAGAGGTCCTTGTAGCGCCAGGACTGGTCCTGGGGGTGGCGCCACATGCCGGAGGACTGGTGGGCGACGCAGTTCATGTCGAAGGCGTTGAAGCGGATCTGGCGGGTCATGGGCACGATAGTGCCCGACGCTCCGGAGGACTCGGCTGGTGCCCGACGCGGGGCGTCATACAACGACGAGTGTCGGGCGTCGGTGGCGCGTCCACAACCCGAATCATCGCCCGAGATAATTCGGGTTGTAGAGTCAACCCGAATCATCTCCCGCGATGGTTCGGGTTGTGAGAGGGCGTGTCCATGGCACTGACGACCGAGTGGCCCGCGCATCGATACGAGACGCGGCCGTGGCGGCAGGCCGCTCGCGCCGGATCGCGCGCGGACAGGACGCTGTCCGAGGTCGTCGTCTCGCTCCCGCCGCTCCTCGCCGGGCTGACCTGGGACGCCGGAGTCGAGCTGCAGCAGGAGCTCGACGCGGCGCGTCGGGCCATCATCGGTCTCGACGCCCGGCACGGGACCCGTCTCGGAGCACTCGGCCGGCTCCTGCTGCGCACGGAGGCCGTCTCGTCGTCGCGGATCGAGCGGGTCGACGCGTCCCTGGAGGACTACGCGCGGGCGACGGTCGGCAGTCGTGCGAACGCGGGAGCGCTGTCGATGGTGGCCGCGACGGAGGCGCTGACGACGATGGTCGACCGTGCGGGCCGCTCCGGCGCGATCGAGGAGGAGGCCCTGCTCGCGGCGCACGGGACGCTCCTCGCGGACGATCCGATGGACGGACGGTACGCGGGCGCCTACCGGACGATGCAGAACTGGATCGGCGGGAGCGACTACTCGCCCCGCGGCGCGATCCACGTCCCTCCGCCTCCGGGGACCGTGCCCGAGTACATGACGGATCTGCTCGCCTTCGCCAACAGGGACGACGTCGACCCGATCGTCCAGGCGGCCGTCGCCCACGCGCAGTTCGAGTCGGTGCATCCCTTCACCGACGGGAACGGGAGGATCGGCCGGGCGCTGATCACCGCGATCCTGCGCCGACGGGGTCTGACGACCGTGGTCGTCGTGCCGATCGCGTCCGCGCTCGCGGCTCGGCGATCGCGGTACTTCTCGCTGGTGAACGAGTACCGCCAGGGATCCCTCGCCCCGTTCGTCCAGGAGCTCGCGACCGCGGGTCTCGTCGCAGCGGAGGAGGCGGGCCGCACCGCCGAGCAGATCGAGCGGCTCCCCGATCTCTGGGCTCGGGAGGTCGCTCCGCGCGCAGCGAGCTCGGCGGCGCTCCTGCTCGACGCGCTCCTCGACGACCCCGTCCTGACGACGGTGCGCGCACGGGCGATCACCGGTCGGGCGGCGTCCAGCGTCGGCTCCGCCGTGAAGCAGCTCGTCGACGCCGGAGTCCTCCTCCCGCTCACCGAGAGGACTCGCGATCAGGCGTGGGTCGCCACCGACGTCCTCCTCGAGCTCTCGGATCTGGAGGAGCGGATCGGCGCTGCGATGCGGCTCCGGGCGTCCCCCTGACCCTCAGCCCAGCTGACGCCCGAGGAACGCGATGTGCTCCGCGATCTGGAACGCCTCGCCCTGCTCGTGCCCGTTGTACGGGTAGATCCGCATCTCGCGCGGGCCGGTGTAGCGGTTGTAGGAGGCGTAGACCGTCGAGGGCGGGCAGATGTCGTCGAGGAGGCCCACCGAGAACATCGCGGGGATCCGCGCGCGCGGGGCGAAGGACGTGCCGTCGAAGTAGGCGAGGGTGGCGAAGACGCGCTCCTCGGAGCCGCGGTGGATCCGCAGGTACTTCACGATCTCGCCGTAGGGCATCGTGTCGATGATCCGCGTGGCGTGGCGCATGTGGCTGAGGAACGGCACGTCGATGATCGCGGCCTGCGCGGAGTCCGACTCGTCGAGCATCCCGAGGATGCCCGCAACGGCGAGGCAGATGCCGCCGCCCTGGCTGCCGCCCGAGATCGCGACGCGCGACGGATCGACGGCCGGGTGCGCCCGCAGCACGTCGAGCGCGCGCACCGCGTCGGTGAAGATGCGACGGTAGTAGTACTCCTCGGGCGAGGCGATGCCCTGGGTCATGAAGCCGTTGGCGTGCGGTCCGCTGCCGACGGGGTCGGGGGTGTCGCCGGTGCGGTGCCCGGTGCCCTGGCCGCGGGTGTCCATCACGAAGTGCGCGTAGCCGGCGGCGCTCATGGTGGTCCACTCGGTGAGGTGCCCGCGCCCGCCGCCGTAGCCGATGTAGCTCACGAGGGCGGGGAGGGGCCCCTCGATGCCGCGCGGGAGGATCAGCCAGGCGCGGATGGGGTGGCCGCCCCAGCCCGAGAACGTGACGTCGAAGGTGTCCAGCAGCGGGAATCCGGCGTCGACCTGCTCGAGGACGGGCTCGGTCGCGAGGGCGCGGGCCTCGGCCACGGTGCTGCGCCAGAACTCCGCGAAGCCCTCGGGCTCTGCGAGTTCGGGCGCGTACTCCTCGAGGAGCTCGAGGGGCAGGTCGAACTGGGGCATCGGGGTCTCCTTCCGCGGTGCGGCGACGGTGCCGCGGATCCGCTACTTGACGTCCATCCGATATCGAACCTATCGTAGGGCAAACGCTTTCCCGGAACGTTTCACATGCCGATGCGAACCCCCGACAGATGTCGGGTAGGTTCTCCTCGAATGCTCCGGGACTGGAACGAGGAAGTTCACGAGAGGACGATGATGTTCAGCACCAAGCGCACACGACTCGCCGCCGCGGCGATCGCCGCCGCCGCCGCGATCAGCCTGACGGCATGCTCCGGAGGGGGTGCCTCCGGCTCCTCCACCGTCGACCCCGACGAGGAGATCACGCTCGACTACACCTTCTGGGGCAACGACGACCGGGCCGCCCGCTACGACCAGGCCATCGCGCTGTTCGAGGAGGAGTACCCGAACATCACGATCAACTCCACCTTCACGGACTACCCCGGCTACTGGGAGAAGCGCCAGACCGAGGCCGCCGGCGGCGGACTCCCCGACGTGATGCAGTTCGACTACACCTACCTCCGCCAGTACGGCGACAACGGCCTTCTGGGCGACCTCAGCGAGTACTTCGGCGGCGTCGTCGACGAGAGCACCATCTCGGAGGACCTCCTCGCGACCGGCGAGCTCGACGGCGCGACCTACGCGATCCCCACCGGCTACAGCGCCTGGGCGGTCTTCCAGAACCAGGACCTCCTCACCGCGAACGGCCTCGAGCCCTACGCGGGCGGCGGGAGCTGGGAGGACTACGCGGCCTACGTCGCGGACGTCACCGAGAAGACCGGCGGCGCCGTGTACGGCGGCACCGACTACACCGGCCGCATCCAGAACTTCGAGCTGCAGCTGCGCGCCGAGGGCAAGGAGCTGTTCACCGAGGACGGCGAGCTCGGCTTCTCCGAGGACGACCTCGCGGCGTTCTGGGAGCAGGGCGACGAGATGCGCACCACGACCGGTGTGCCGGCCGCGCGCCTCCAGGAGCTGCTGCCCAAGTCCGGCTTCGGCGCCGGCATCGCCTCCAGCGAGATGAGCTGGAGCAACTTCCTCGGCGGCTACATCGGCGACTCGGGAGCCTCCGAGATCGTCATGACCGCTCCGCCCACCGCGGACGAGGGGTCGAAGGACCTCTACCAGAAGGTCGGCCTGATGCAGGCGATCTCCTCGGCCACCGAGCACCCCGAGGCCGCGGCGACGTTCCTCGACTTCCTCATCAACAGCCCCGAGGTCGGCGAGATCTTCGGCGCCACGCTCGGCATCCCGGCCTCGTCGGCGCAGCTCGAGGGCGCGAACCTCGAGGGCCCCGACAAGCAGGTCGCGGACTACCTCGAGTCGGTCTCGGACCGCATCGGAGAGGCCCCGGCCGCTCCGGTCGCCGGCTACGGCGCCATCGAGGCGAACTTCCTCGACCTCGGCACCAGCCTCGGCCTCGGCGCCGTGAGCGTCGACGAGGCGGTCCAGCAGTTCTTCGACGAGACCGCCGTCACGCTCGACAACTGATCCCCTAGACGGCCAGGAAAGGCATCTCTCATGACGACGACGTCGACCCCGAGCGGCACCGCCGCAGCCGGTCGCGTCGCGCCCACCGCCGGCCGGACGAGCACTCCTCGTCCGGCCGGTGACGGGCCGCGGCGCCGCCCGAAGAGGGACACCCTGGCCGGATACGCCTTCCTGTCCCCCTGGCTCATCGGCTTCGTCGGGCTCACGCTCGGCCCGATGCTGATGTCCCTCTACTTCGCCTTCACGGACTACAACCTCTTCACGGCGCCGGAGTGGGTCGGCCTGGCCAACTTCGAGCGCCTGATCGGCGACCCGAAGTTCCTCCAGTCGGTGCAGCTGACCCTCGCGTACGTGTTCATCGGGACGCCGGTCAAGCTCGCGGCGGCGCTGCTCGTCGCGATGCTGCTCAACTACTCCGCCAAGGGCACCGGATTCTTCCGCTCGGCCTTCTACGCTCCGTCGCTGATCGGCGCGAGCGTCAGCATCGCGATCGTCTGGCGCGCGATGTTCTCGACCGACGGCCCCGTCGACTCCGGCCTGCAGGTCTTCGGCATGGACTTCGGCGGCTGGGTCGGCGTGCCGGCCCTCATCCTGCCGATGATGATCATCCTCGCGGTGTGGCAGTTCGGCGCCCCGATGGTCATCTTCCTGGCCGGTCTCAAGCAGGTCCCGGCCGAGCTCTACGAGGCCGCGATGATGGACGGCGCGGGACCCTGGCGCAAGTTCAAGAGCGTCACCCTGCCGATGCTCTCGCCGGTCATCTTCTTCAACCTGCTGCTCGAGATGATCAACGCGTTCCAGGTCTTCGCCTCGGCGTACATCATCGGCAACGGCACCGGCGGCCCCGCCGGAGCGACCAACTTCTACACGGTGTACCTCTACACCCGTGCGTTCACGAACAACCAGATGGGCTACGCGTCCGCGATGGCCTGGGTCCTCCTGCTGTTCGTCGGGATCCTCGCCTTCGTCCTCTTCAAGACTCAGAAGAGCTGGGTGCACTACTCGGGAGACACGCGATGACCACGTTCGACACCACCCTGCCCTCGGCCGACACCCAGGTGCTGACCGAGCCGGCGCCGCGCAGGCGCCCCGCCCGCAAGCGCCCGAAGCCGGCGACGATCGTCTGGATCGTCGCGATGATCGCCCTGACAGCGATCGTCCTCTACCCGCTGGTCTGGATGGGCGCCGCGGCCTTCAAGCCGAACAGCGAGTTCGGCGGTCAGACCTCGCTCCTGCCGCAGAACCCCACGATCGACAACTTCGTGAAGGTCTTCGCAGGGGTGGAGGAGTTCCGCTCTGGCAGTTCTTCCTCAACTCCACGATCCTCGCGGTCGGGTCGGTCATCGGAGTCGTGATCTCGTCGTCGATGGCGGCCTACGCCTTCGCGCGGCTCGACTTCCGCGGCCGTCCGCTCTACTTCGCGCTGATGATCGGCACGCTGCTGCTGCCGATGCACGTGCTGCTGATCCCGCAGTACACGATCTTCCGCACGCTCGGCATGATGGACACCTACTGGCCGCTGCTGATCGGGAAGTTCCTGGCGACCGAGGCGTTCTTCGTCTTCCTGATGGTGCAGTTCATCCGCAACCTGCCCCGCGAGCTCGACGAGGCCGCGCGGATCGACGGGGCCGGCCACGTCCGGATCTTCGGCTCGATCACGATCCCGCTGATCCGCCCCGCGCTGATCACGTCGTCGATCTTCGCGTTCATCTGGAGCTGGAACGACTTCCTCGGCCCGCTGCTCTACCTGAACACCCCCGACAAGCAGCCGCTGCCGCTGGCGCTGCGCGTCTACAACGACCAGACCTCGGCGTCCGACTACGGAGCGACGATCGCCGTCTCGGTGCTGGCGCTGCTCCCGGTGCTGATCTTCTTCATCATCTTCCAGCGCTTCCTCGTCGACGGGGTCGCGACGCAGGGTCTGAAGGGCTGACATGACGCTCCAGCGAGGGAGTCGAAGCGGCGCTCGCGCGCGACGGCATCGGCCCGGCGCGCGGCGGCCGACGGCAGCGGGCTGCGCTGGCCCGGCGCCGCCGACCGCTTCGCCCTCCTCGCGGAGGTCCTGTTCACGGGGCTGATCGTCGCGGTCGTCTCCCTGGGGGTCGTCACGATCCCGCTCGCGCTGGCCGTGGGCATCCGCCACCTCCGCCGCTTCGTGCTGGCCGAGGCGACCGGGCTCGCGCTGGTGTGGGCCGATGTGCGTGCCGGATTCGTCCGGGCGCTGCCGGTGGGCGCGGGTGTCGCGCTGGCCGCGCTGGTGCTCGGAGCCGACCTCGTGCTGATCTCGTCGGGCGTGCTGCCCGGCGGAGTCGCGGTCGCGGTCGTCTGCACCCTGCTGCTCGCCGCGATCGCGGTCGTGGTGCTCGTCGCCGCCACCGACTGGGAGCCGGGGGAGCGCTGGGGGGCGCTCGTCCGCGCGGCGGCGCGGCGCTCGGTGCGCGACGTGCGCGGCTCCGCTCTGCTGGCCGGAGGGCTGCTGATGACCGTCGTGTCGGCGTGGCAGCTCGCTCCGCTCGTGGTGCCGGCGCTGGGCTGCCTGGTGTTCGCGGCACTGGCCGTGCGGCTGTCGGCGGAGGCCCGCTCGCGCTGACCCTGGGTGCCGGGTGGAAGATCCCCGGGATCGGGAACACCTCCGGACCCTGCGCGTTGAAGCCCGTATGACGACTTACGGAATCATCGGAGCAGGCAACATCGGCAGCCAGATCGCCCGCGCGGTCATCGGCCAGGGCGACGACGTGGTGATCGCGAACTCCCGCGGACCCGAGACCCTCGCGGACCTCATCGCGGAGCTCGGCCCGAAGGCGCGCGCCGCGACCGCGCAGGAGGCCGCCGAGGCGGCGGACGTCGCCGTCGTGACGGTGCCGCTGAAGAACCTCGACCAGGTGCCGGTCGCGCCGCTCGCGGGCAAGATCGTGCTCGACACGAACAACTACTACTTCGAGCGCGACGGGCGCATCGAGGCGCTCGACCGCGGCGAGACCACGACGGCCGAGATGGCGCAGGCGCACCTGCCGGAGTCGAAGATCGTGAAGGCGTTCAACCACATCATGGCCGCCGACATCACGACCGACGGCTTCCCCGCGGGCGACCCGCAGCGCCGCGCGCTCGTCGCGTCGAGCGACTACCCCGAGGCGCTGCACTTCGTGACCGACCTCTACGACCGGCTCGGCTTCGACACCGTGACCGTCACTCCGCTGTCGGAGTCGTGGCGCGTCGAGCGCGACCGCCCCGCGTACGGCGTGCGCCAGTCGAGCGCGGAGCTCGAGGCGAACCTCGCCAAGGCGCCGCGCACGGTCTAGGCACGACCCGGCGCCGTCCGGTCCGAGCCTGCGCGGCTCTGCCGCACCCTCCTGCGAGAGTAGAGGGGAGCGCTGACGAGCCGCCCGGCTCGGACCGGAGGGAACCGCCATGTCATCCGACGCCCGTCGCACCCGCACGAGAGGCGCGCTGTCGCGGCGCGGCATCGTGCTCGGCCTGACCGCGCTGCCGGTCCTGCCGCTGCTGAGCGCCTGCACCCCCGGCGCCGACGGCGGCGAGCGGCAGCCGTCCGACACCGCTCAGCGCCCTCGGACCACGACCGCGGCGCCCGCCGGGCCCGTCGTGCTCGCCGCGGATGCCGCCGCGACCAGCGCCGCATTGTTCACGAGCGCCCCGCTGGTCGTCGTCGTCGAGGAGGCGCCGACGTCGGTGGTCCTCGCCGCGCAGCTCGCGATCACGTGGGGCGTGCCGCTGCTGGTGGCGCCGGCCGCGGCGTCCACGACCGCCTCCGCTTCCCCGGGCCGGGGCCGCTCGACGCCGAGCTCGCTCGCCTGGGCACCTCGCGGGTGGTCGCCGTCGGCTCGGTCGCGGCACCCGCGGACATCGAGACCGTGCAGACCGAGGCGACGCCCGAGGCGATCGCCGAGGCCACCGGAGTCGAGGTGTCGGCTCTCGCGATCGCCGACCTCGCCGGGTTCGCTCCCGGTCCGTCGGCCGAGCCGCCCTTCGGCGCCGTGCCCGAGCGAGCGGAGCCGCTCACCGGCGTCCTCGCGCTCGCGCAGCCGGTCGACGCCGACGTGCCCGCGCTCGCGACGGCCCGCGCCGCCGGGGTGCCGGTGACGCTCGTCGAGGGCGCCGACCTCCTCGCCTCGGGAGCCGCGGTCACGGCCGTGGCCGAGGCCGCCCCGACGGCGACCCTGCTGCTGGGTGCCGGGCTCGCCGCGCAGACCGCGCCGGAGTGGTCCCTCCGGGCCGCCGCGACCGGCTGGCAGCTGCCGGGCGGCGGGCAGCGCCTGTTCGGCGGGCACCTGTTCGTCGCGATCTACGGCACTCCGGGCGCCCCGGTGCTCGGGATCCTCGGCGAGCAGGGCCTGGAGGCGACCATCGAGCGCGCCGCGACCGTCGCCGAGCCGTACCGCGCGCTCACTCCGCTGCAGGTCGTGCCGAGCCTCGAGATCATCACGACGGTCGCGGCGGGCAGTGCGGGCGGCGACGGCGACTACTCCAACGAGCTGCCGCCCGACGGCATCCGCCCCTACATCGACGCGGCGGCGGCGGCCGGCATGTACGTCGTGCTCGACCTGCAGCCGGGCCGCTCCGACTTCCTGACGCAGGCCCGCGCCTACGAGGAGCTCCTGCGGCTGCCGAACGTGGGCCTCGCCCTGGATCCCGAGTGGCGGCTCGCCCCCGACGAGGTGCCGCTCGTGCAGATCGGCCGCGTCTCGGCCGCCGAGGTCGACAGCGTCACGACGTGGCTCGCCGACCTCGTGCGCGACGCCGGGCTCCCGCCGAAGATGCTCGTGCTGCACCAGTTCCGCTCGTCGATGCTGCAGGACCGCTCGAGCATCCGCCGCGACCGCCCCGAGCTCGAGTTCCTCGTGCACGTCGACGGCCAGGGGGCGCAGCCGGACAAGCAGGCCACCTGGAACGCGCTGCACCGCGACGCTCCGGAGGACTTCGCCTGGGGCTGGAAGAACTTCTACGACGAGGACCTGCCGATGCTCACCCCCGCCCAGACCATGGCGGAGGTGTCGCCGCTGCCGGACCTGGTCACGTACCAGTAGTGCGCTCCGGCGCTCAGCCGGTGACCAGGAACGCGTCCAGGAGCAGGGTCCGTCCCCGGGCCGCGGGATTGCGGTCGGCGGTGCTCCGGATCGAGACGGTGTGCACTCCGGCGGGCAGTGCGGCACTGGTCCACACCGTCTGCCGGTACTTCGTCGTGCTGCTGTACCGGTCGATCCGGGCGACCTTCACGCCGTCGACGAAGACCTCGTTGATCCCACCGGACGGCGAGAGCCGGCTGATCCACTGCACTCCGGTCCCGGTGAACGTCAGCGTCGCCGATGCGGTGGACTCGGAGCTGTAGGCGGAGCCGCCTCCGTCGTCGGCGGAGGCGCTCAGAGCCGTCCACGTGCCCGAGTACGCGACGGCGGAGGACGTGTTCTGGTACCGCCCGGGTCCGTTGGTGCCGGGAGCCGGCGTGGCGGTCGGCCGGGGCGTGAGAGTCGGCGTCGGCGTGGGCGTGGCGGTCGGCGTGCGGGTGGGCGTGGGCGTGGCGGTCGGTGTGCGGGTCGGCGTCGGCGTGGCGGTGGGAGCCGCGTTGGCGATGGTGAAGCGGACGGTCGGGCTGACACCCGTGTTGCGGGCGGGATCCTTCGCCTTGGCGGTCATCTGGTACGAGCCGTCGGCGTACGCCCTCGAGTCGAACGAGTAGGTGTAGCTGCCGTTCGCGCCAGGGACGCCTCGCCCGATCGCCGTCGAGCCGAGGTAGAAGCTCATGCTGTGGATACCGGAGGCATCGGTCGCCGTCGCGGTGAGTGCGACCGTGCCCGACACCGTCGCGTTCGCCTGCGGAGCGAGCAGGACGACCTTCGGCTTGACGGTGTCCGGCGCTGCGGGCGCGGTCGACGTCGGGGTGGCCGAGGGCGTGGCGCTGGGTGCGGCCGTCGCCGTCGCGGTCGCAGTGGGCGTCGGCGTCGGCGTCGGTGTCGGCGTCGGCGTCGTTCCCGGGTTAAGCGCCGCGATCGCGCTCCCGGCGAGCAGGAACGCTCCCACGCAGAAGGGGGCGAGTCGGTGAGCAGAGTGCCGGTCGAGGCGGCTGTCGGCGCGGTCCGGGGAGCGGCGGCCGTGTAGTTCCGCGCGGGCTGGAACCCGACGGCCTGGCAGCCGCTCACGAAACCGCTCGGCTGCAGCGAGACGGTGGTCAGTCCCTCCCACGCCCGGGTGACGGACGGCAGGTACGTCGCCCGGTCGAGGGTCCCGGACGAGATCCCGGCGGCGAGGGCGTAGGCGGTGAGCGCGGTGACGCTGGTCTCGGGAGCAGGGAAGAGGGCGGTGTTCAGCAGGCTCGATCGCCAGAGTCCGTCCGAACCCTGCAGCCCGACCATGCGGGCGGCCATCGTCCGCAGCATGTCCTCGTAGGGATCGGCGCGGGAGTCTCCGGCGGGCAGCGCTGCGATCACGTCGGCCATGCCGGCCATCACCCAGGCGTTGCCGCGTCCCCAGAAGACCTTGCCGCCGCTGGAGTCGGTGGCGCCGACGTACCGGCAGTCCCGGTACCAGAGTCCCTCCGCGGCGTCGAAGAGCCCGGGCTGCGGGACCGCTGCACCCGCGCAGCGGTCGCTCAGACCGCCTTCGTCGCGCGACCACCGGTAGAGGGCGTCCATCTTGTCGAGGTAGGCCGGGTCGCCCGTGCGCTTCGACCAGTAGGCCCAGTTGGCGAGGCCCATGAAGTGCGCGTCCGACCAGTCGTACTGGTCGATCGGGAGGGTCGCCAGGCCCTGCGCCATCCGGGCGTCCATCGAGGTCAGCGAGGCGCGCGGATCGGAGGCGTTGAGGGAGTGGTGGACCTGGCCGGCCTTGAGGTCGTCGGGATCCAGTCCGGAGGTCGAGATCTTCCACGAGGTGAGGCCTCCCCAGGTCATGCCGTCCGCGAGGTAGGCCGGCTCGCGGGTCTGGGCGTAGAGCGCGTTCTCGCCCTGCGCGAAGGTCGCCCACGACCAGCCGGGGAGGCTCAGCGGAGGCGCGAGAGTGATCATCGGGCGGTAGTAGTCGGTCGCCAGGGCCGTCGACGACAGGATCGTCGAGGAGGCGGGCAGCGGTGCCGCCGCGGCAGCGGGCGCGGCGGCCGAGAGGACTCCCGCCAGCAGCACGGGCGCGAGGAGGATGGCGAGGGCGGTGCGCGCAGCTGTCACGGTCGGTCCAGACGTCGAGCTCGATCGGGCGGATCGGCCCTGATCCGCTCGGGTGCCGACGGTGCGTCCGCGGCGATCCCAGGTGATCGCGCGACGTCGGGGAGCCGGCGAGCCCGACGTTAGTCCTCGTCGTCGTGACCGCGTGTCCCCGCCGCTGGGTCACTTGCCCGTCCCGCGCGCTCGCGCTCAGACCGGCGCGTCGACCAGCGTCAGCGCGGGCAGCTGCACGGAGGCATCGGCGCTCCACGCGGCGAGGACGCGCGGCCCGAGGTCGGCGCTCGCCGCGAAGCCCGCGTCGAAGCGGATCGCCGACAGCGCGAACGTCGTGCCGTCGACGTCGAGCGGCTCCCAGTCGCCTCCGGTCGCGGCGAGCGTCGTCGACCGCGTCGAGACCGCCTCCATCGTCGCGCGGTTCTCGGCCCGGGACCCGGCGAACACCGTCGTCTCGAACAGCAGGCCCTCGACGGCCAGCGTCGCGGTGCTCACGCGATCCGTGCGGGTCCCCAGGACGACGCCGCGCACCCACCGCGTCCCGGTGCGCTCCATGGTCCGCAGCACGACGCCGTCGAACGCGACCGACACGTCCGTCAGCCGTCCGTCGTCCTCACTGCCGCCCACGATCTCCCAGGGACGGTCGACGGGGACGAGGATGCGCACCGTCGCATCCTGCCACGTCGTGCGGCGGGGGTCAGCCGGGCAGCCGCGCCGTGATCTCGGCGGCGGCCACGACCGCGCGCTCGTACGCGGCCCGCGCCAGAACAGGAGCGTGGGCCAGAACAGGAGCGTGGGCCAGAACAGGAGCGTGGGCCAGAACAGGAGCGTGGGCCAGAACAGGAGCGTGGGGGAGACGAGCAGGAAGTCCAGCGGCCGCGGCGGGTTCTCGTCGGTCCACACCGCGATCCGCTCGTCGTTCACGGAGAGCACGTAGTACATCGAGGACGCAGAGCGCGGAGCCTGCGTCTCGAGACGGTCGGTGAGGTCCTTCGCCCCCGTGTCGCTCGTCGACTCGTGATCTCGGGCCGAGAACAGCACCGCTGCGGGCAGGAGCGCGCTGAGCCGACGCTCCGTCAGTCGGGACGCGCGTCGGAGGAGGTACCAGAGCACCCCGCCCAGGATCAGCCCGCAGAGCGCGGCCGCCCAGCGGGCGCGGCCGACGGCGAGCAGTGCCAGAGCACCCGCGACCACCGGCAGGCAGATCGCGAGCGTCGCCCAGCGCTCGATCCGCTCGCGTCGCGAGGAGGACGCGGGGCCGCTCGTCGGCGTGCGACCACGCCACCGGTGCAGACGCCCGCGCCGAGCTCCTCGAGGGTGCGGGGAGGCGGATCCGCGGTGGTCGCGGTGGGAGAGGTCGCCCGGCGATCCTGGCAGGTCGGCGAGCCCGCTCGGAGGGGTGGTGGCGGCGGAGGTGCGCGTCAGCGCACCGCGCGCGTCGACGCCCGCACGATCAGCTCGGGCTCGAAGCCCGCCGACCGCACGTCCGCGTCGCCGCGGATCGCCGCGATCAGCAGCTGGGCCGCGCACTCGCCCATGCGGTGGGTGGGCTGGCGCACCGAGGTCAGCGGCACGACGGCCGCGTCGGCGAACGGGATGTCGTCGTAGCCGACGATCGCGATCTCGCCCGGGATCGAGACTCCGCCGCGGACCAGGCTCTGCATGACGCCCAGCGCGAGCTCGTCGTTGGCCGCGAAGATCCCGTCGGGCCGCTCGTCGGCGGGCATCGCCAGGATCCGCTCGCCCAGCTCGCGTCCGAGCCCGGGGCCCATCGACACCGTCTCGATCGAGGAGAACGCGGCACTGGAGGGCCGGACCGCCTCGACGAACCCCTCGAAGCGGTCGCGCACCTGGGGGATCCGGAAGGTCCCGCCGAGGAACAGCAGGCGTCGGCACCCGCTCGCGAGCAGGTGCTCGGCCGCCGTCCGGCCGCCCAGGACGTCGTCGAGCGCGACCGACAGCAGCCTGCCCCGCGGGTCGACCTGGTCGACCAGCACGACCGGCACGCCCCGCTGCGCGAACGCGTCGAGGTGGTCGAGCGAGGAGGCGATCGGAGCGAGCAGCACCCCGTCGACCCGCTGGCGGGCGAAGAGGTCGAGGTAGCGCAGCTCGCGCGCGGCCGAGTCCTGGGTGGCGCCGAGGACGAGGGAGTAGCCCGCCTCCTCGGCGCCGTGCTCCGCCCCGAGCGCGAGCTCGGCGTAGAACGGGTTGCCCAGGTTCACGACGGCCATTCCGACCGCCATGCTCTTGCCCGCCCGCAGCTGCCGCGCCGCCACGTTCGGGATGTACCCCAGCTCGGCGACCGCGTCGGCGACCGCCGCCATCGCCGCGCTGGAGACCCGCTCGGGGCGGTTCAGCGCGTACGAGGCGGTGGTCACCGAGACGCCGGCGCGGGCGGCGACGTCGCGGATGCCGATCTGGGGCACGGTGTCAGTCCGTGCTCGAGGAGCGGCGGCGGGAGTGCACCAGCAGGGCCGCACCGCCGAGCAGGAGCGCGAGCACCCCGGCCGGGAGGAGCGACAGGTCGACGCCCGTCGAGGCCAGACCGGTGCCCGAGCCCGTGCCGGAGTGCGATCCGCCGGAGGCGCCGGGCGCCGCGGTGTGCGTCGGAGCGGCGGTCGGCTCACCGGGAGCGGGAGCGGGAGCGGGAGCGGGCGCCGGCGCGGTCGCCGTCGGCTCGGGAGTCGGCTCCGCGGTCGGTCCGGGAGTCGGCGCGGTGGTGGGCTCCGTGGTCGGCGCGGTCGTCGGCTCCGGAGTCGGCCCCGGGGTCCCCGGCTGCGCGAGCACCGGCACGGTCGACCAGTCGATGTCGCTCGCCAGGCCGTACGAGGTGTACGACGGCTGGTTGTACGCCGTGTTCTGGCGCGCGACCTCGACCCGGTACTGCGGGTCGTGCATGAGCGTGGTCAGCTTGCGGTCGGTGACCTCGGTGCTCGAGTAGACGCGGATCGCGCTCGAGTCGGCGGTCGGCAGCAGGAGCTCCTCGCGCCAGTCGCCGAGCACGTCCGCGACCAGCGACGGGTTGCCCTTGGTGCCGTTGTTGGTGACGGTGCCCTCGGCCGAGAGCAGCACCTCGCCGTCGCCCGTGACGATCGTCGGGGTGACCGGAGTGGCGTCCTGCATCGTCGTGCTCGCGACGATCTGCGTGGTCACGTCGGCCGCCCAGCGGATGCTCTGGTTGGTGCCCGGCTGCGTGTCCGAGAGCGGCTCGCCGCTGCTCGAGAACTCGCCGACCGCCCAGACCTCCTGGCCCGGCAGGGCGGGGTCGATGTCGCCGATCATGCCGCGACCGGTGTCCTTGCCGGTGTAGCCGCCGAAGAGCAGCTCGCCGGTGGCGGCGTCGCGCATTGCGTAGCCGTAGGGGGCGTAGGCGCCGCCCTCGTGCACCGTGAAGATCTCGAGACCGGGGTTCGCGGGATCGATGTCGGTGACGTGCATCGCGTCGCCGTGGCCGAGCTTGGCCTCGACGCCCGGGTCGGCGCTGCCCTCGGGCAGCGTGTCGTAGGAGCTGTAGAGCAGGCTGCCGTCGTCGTCGAGGGTGGCGGAGCCGTAGACGATCTCCTGGCGCCCGTCGCCGTCGACATCGGCCGCGCTGAGCGAGTGGAAGCCCTGCGTGGTCAGGCGGCCCCACTCCTCGCTCGTGCCCTCGCGGCCGTGCGGGCCGTCGTTGAAGGGGTTCGTCATCGGCACGTGGCCGCTGTCGGCCTTCCAGCGCTGGGTCAGCTCGCGGCCGTCCCAGTCGTAAGCGACGACGACGGCGCGCGTGTAGTAGCCGCGGGCGAAGACGGCCGACTGGGTCTCGCCGTCGAACGACGCGACTCCCGCGAGGAAGCGGTCGACGCGGTTGCCCGGCTCGATGCGCGACATCGCGTAGTCGCCCCAGAGCAGGCCGTCGTCCCCGCGACCCGGCTCGTAGGCCGCGGTCTCGAGCTCGGCTCCGGTCTCGCCGTCGAACACGGTGAGGTACTCGGGCCCGGTGAGCACGAAGCCCTCGAAGGTGGTGAGGTCGTTGCGGTCGCTGCGGCTGGGTGCGTAGACGTCGATGAAGTAGTCGACGAGCTCTTCGGCGCCGGCGCGGTCGAGCGGGTACTCGTGCGTCGGAGCGGTGCCGAACGCCTCCTCGAGGGTGGCGGGCCACTGCCCGCTCGTCACCTCCTCGCGCTCGCCCCAGCCCTGGAAGACCCCGACGAGGTGCTCGCGGTAGTCGGCGGCGGACATCCGGTAGTCGTCGTCGGCGGTGACGCCGGCCGCGACGTCCTCGGGCAGCAGAGTGATCGACTCGGCCTCGGAGGCGTCGCCACCGGGCAGCACGCGGGTGCCGGGTGCCGTCTTGGTCATGATCTCGGAGCGGCCGTCGCCGTCGAAGTCGGACACCATGAACTGCGTGTAGTGCGCACCCGAGCGGATGTTGACGCCCAGGTCGATGCGGTGCAGCAGTGTGCCGTCGGCCTCGTAGGTGTCGAGGTAGGTGCTCCCGGTGTAGCCCTTCTGCGAGACGTCCTTGGCGTTCGAGGGGTACCACTTCACGACGTACTCGTAGTCGCCGTCGCCGTCCATGTCGCCGACGCTCATGTCGTTGGCGCTGTAGGTGTACGCCTCGCCGGCCGGAGTGACCCCGTCGGCGGGCTTCTGCAGCGGCAGGGTCTCGAAGGCATCGGCCGACGCGGTGGCGGGCGCGCTGGGCTCGCCCGGCTCGCCGTCGACGATCGGCACGACGCGGTACTCGTCGCCTGGAGCGCCGTCGGCATCGTGCAGGTTGGTGCTGTCGGTGACGACTCCGACCTTCTCCGCTCCGCGGAAGACGGCGAAATCGGCGCCGACCATGCCGCTGTCGGAGGAGCCGGTGACCTCGGTCGCCAGCAGGCGCCAGCTGACGAAGACCCCTCCGTCGGGCGAGGCGAGCGCCACGACGCCGCGGTCGAGGTCCTCGAGCTGCGCGGTGAGGACGGGGTTGCCGGACGCGGCGTCGAGCGGCGCGGCCGAGGCGGGGATCGCCGCGGCGAGCGAGACGCCGGCGACGAGGGCGAGGCAGACGCCGGAGCGCACCGCCCGCCGGGAAGGAGCGTGACCGGACGAGGTCGCGCGCGGACGTAGGAACGAATTCGGCATTGAATCCCTCGGCATCGATGGACCAGGGTGCTGGAATGCGTTTTCCCTGGCGGTCCGGCCAGCCTAGGCGACCCCTTTCGCAGGGGTCAACAGCCCGCCGACAGGTGGCGGACAGCCCGCGTCGTCTCGCGCCGACCGGCCCGCGGCGCAGGCGGCCGGGCGCGGCCACCCCGTACCGTGGGGCGGATCGTCCCTCGTCCGGTGCAGGCGGCGGTCACCGATGATCGGAGCACCACAGGTGTCAGCTGTTCCCTCTCTTCCCCGCGGTGCGACGTTCCGCGGCGACCTCCTCGCCGAGCTGACGCGGCTGGAGGACTCCCAGGTCGAGGGCTGCATCCTCGTCGAGGGCATCACCTTCACCGACGACTCGACCGGGCTCGCCCTCGCCTCGCGACGATCCGTCGACGTTCCGGCCTTCATCAGCGCCGACGGGCTCTACCGGGTGCTCCGTCCGCACCTGGATCTCCGGCCCGTCAGCGAGAGGAGCTGGTCGAGCTACCCGGACGCCTCCGTGCACGGGCACTGGCGGATCCTGCTCTACGACCTCGCCCTCCTCGAGAGCAACATGGCGGAGGAGGTGCCCGGTCTGCACTACACATCGGTGGTCCGGGACGGTGAGGAGGCCACGGTCTCCGTCGCGGTCGGGCCGCACCGGCAGCGGCTGGCGGTGCCGCTCACGACGCATCCGCTGGGCGTCCCGATCGATCTCGCGCACGCCGTGATGGAGGCACACGCCACACCCGACCGCGCCTAGCGGCCGGCGACCTCTCGTGCGAGGACGCCGCCCTCAGAGGTCGGCGAGCAGCCTCTTCGGGGCGCGGGCGCGGAACGCCTCGTGCAGCACCTGCTCGAGGTCCCCGACCGAAATGCTCTCCAGCCGGACGATCACGCTCGCGTGCCCGTCGTAGTGCGGAGTCGTCGTGAACGTCTCCGGGTCGCGGTGCAGCAGCGCCTCGCGCTCGGCGAGATCGGCGCACCAGCAGAGCAGGTCGCCGGGCGTCTCGAGCAGTCGCGCGAAGATCGAGCGACCGGCGTACCAGGCGGGCGTGCCGTAGGAGGTGCGCTCCTGGACGCCGGGCAGCGCGAGCGCGATCCGCCGGGCATCGTCTTCGGTGCTCATGTCTCGGCGCTCACGCCTTCGTGCTCAGCGCGCCCTCGCGCAGGCCCTCCTCCTTGGCCTCGCGGACGAGCTCCGCGACGCGGCGGCGCGAGCGGAGGCGGCCGGCGAACAGGGCGCCGAGGATCAGCAGCACGCCGAGCAGCGAGAGGAGCTGCGGCACGGGGATCGCCGTCACGGTCGCCGACTGCGAGACCGGGGCGATCTCCACGAGCTCCTCCGATGGGGTGACGACCGTCGGGGCGACGGTGAAGTCGACTCCGACCGCGAAGAGCGGCCAGACGCCGTCGAGCACGACCGAGACCGTGCGGCGGTCTCCCGGGAGCAGCTCCTGCTGCGTGCCCTCCTCGGGCACGAGCGGGGCGGAGGCGCCGCCGGCGCTCACCGTGCCGTCGAGCAGCAGCCGGACGTTGCCCGTGTTGACGATCTCGGCGTCGACGGCCACGGAGCCGGGGTGCAGCGGGTTCCAGTCGAGGCGGTAGTCGCTCCGCACGTTCTCGACGGCGACGCCGGGGGAGACCTCTCCGCTCACGCGGGTCATCACGCGGAAGCCGACCCGGCTCTCGACGCCCACGGAGGCGCCGCCCTCCTCGGTGCCGACGGAGGTGATCGAGGCGGCGATGCCGGCGGCGTGATCGCCCGGCTCGGCGTCCTCGGGAACGGTGACGGTGAAGGGGACGACGGCCGTCGCGCCCGGGTCGACCGTGACGGACTCGGGAGCGTCGATCCAGGTGCCCGCCTCGACGGAGGGCTCCGAGGACGGGAGCATGCTGAAGCGGCCGGTGTCGGTGAAGTAGCCGTCGGCCGCGGTGATGCGGAAGGTGACCGTCTGAGCGCTGAGATTGCTGACCGCGGCCTCCTCCTGCACCTCGGCGCCCGGATCGAGCTCGAGCTCGATCCACGAGCGCTTGTCCGCCTCGCCGCCGGAGGCGGGGCGCATGGCCCAGGAGACGTCGCCGGCGGTCTCGGCGGAGGCGGGCGGAGCCGCGGCCAGCGTCGGCACGGCGAGGGCCAGCGCGAGGAGGGCGAGGAGCGCGGCGCGCGGCCGACGGGAGGATCGTCGCTGATCGGTCATGAGAATCCCAGGATGTCACGTGCAGAACAGGAGGCGCGGCCGAGCGGATGCCCGGCCGCGCCTCCCACGGGTCACTCGAAGAGCGACAGGGTGAGGGTGGAGGAGTACTCGCCGGCTTCGACGGTGGGCTCGGTGCGGAGGAACAGGTCGGCGTTCGCGGTGAAAGGCCCGGTGGGAGCCACCTCCGCGGACTCGTTCGTGAGGAACAGGAGCTCCTTGTCGACGAGGCCGACGTTGTTCGGGCCCTCGTCGATCGCGGTGTCGACGCGGTCGCCCTCGGCGACGAGTCCGGTGTCGCCTCCGTCGATGACGTTCGGCTGCCAGCCGAGGTTCTCGGCGCCGATGACGTCGCCCTCGGCGTTGGTGAAGTCGGACGCGGTTCCGACGACGTACCAGCCGGGGGTGGCGGGGATGTCGGCGGGATCGCGGGTGTCGGTCACCGTGACGGTGGGGAGGGTGCCGGTGAACTGGCGGATCACGGCGGTGGAGCCGCTCTCGACCAGTTCTGCGGAGGTGCCGGCGACGGTCATCGAGAGCGCGCCTCCTCCGGGCAGAGGGGCGATGTCGACGTTGACGTCGACGTCGTCGTTGCCGTACTCGAGTTCGGCCGCCATCGCGGTCCCGGCGGTGCCGAGCAGGAGCAGGCCACCGGCGAGGCCGGCGGTGGTGCGGATCAGGAGCGATCGGGTGTTCATTGCGGGTGTTCTCCGTTCTCCGCGGCGGCGCCGTCGCCGCCGCGGTTCTGTGTGTCGGTCGGATCCCGTGGTCAGCCGCAGCTGGCCGCGGAGGTGGGGGTCGTGGTGGTCGCCGAGGCGGGCTTGCCCGCGACGAACGCCGTCGAGGTGGTGGTGGCCTCACCGGCAGGGACGCTCGCCGTGCGGGCGGTGAAGGCCGCCGTGACGGTCTTCCCGGCGCCGACCTCGGCGAAGGACTTGGAGCCGTGGGCCGTGGTGATCGTCGTCTTCACCGGGAAGGCGTTCGGGTTGGTCGCGGTCACGGTGACCACGATCTTCCCCGCGACGCAGCGGGTGCTGGTCGTGGTCGTCGCCCCGACGATCCCGGCTGTGCCGGTGACCGCGCTGGTCTGCGCCGTCGCCGTGGCCGGCGACCAGCCGGGCTTCGTGGCCGTCACCGCGACCGAGACCACGGTGCCGCGGTCGGCGGCGGTGAGGACGTACGACGACGCGGTCGCGCCGGCGATGTCCACCCCGCCGCGCTTCCACTGGTACGCCGTGGCGGTCCAGGGGGAGGAGGCGGTCGCGGTCAGCGTGCTGCCGACGGTCGCCGCTCCGGTGATCGCCGCTCGCAGCGGCGCCGGGTCGGTGATCGTCTGCGCGGGCACACTCTCGAGGGTCGGCGTCACCTTCTGCATCAGCCCGGTCGTCGCGTCGAAGGTGACACGGTCGATCGTGGTCTCGCGGTGCTGGCCGTCTCCGCCCGGGATGGCGAAGCGGTGGTAGGCGATGTACCAGTCGTCCGTGCCGGGGACGTTGACGATCGAGTTGTGACCGGTGGCGAGGATCCCCAGCGCCGGGTTCTTCTCGAGGATCACACCGCGGTAGGTCCACGGGCCGTCGACGCTCGTCGAGGTCGCGTAGCCCACCTTGTAGTTCTCGGATCCGGTGTCGTCGATCGAGTACGTGAGGTGGTACAGCCCCTGGCGGTAGTTGACGAAGCTGCCCTCGCGGTAGTCGGTCAGGCCGCTCATCCGCTTGATGGTGCCCGCCTTGATCGAGAGCATGTCGTCCGAGAGCTCGCCGTAGACGGGCGATCCGTTGCCCCAGAAGAGGTAGCTCTTGCCGGTGGCGGGGTCGGTGAACGCGGCCGGGTCGATGGCCTGACCGGACGTCACGGACTCGCCGTTGGTGATCATCGCGGTGGGCTGCGCGGTGAACGGGCCGACGGGGCTGTCGGCGACGGCCACTCCGATCGTCTTGCGGTCGAGCGACGCGTTGTGGCCCGAGAAGTAGAAGTAGTACTTCCCGCCCTTCTCGGTGATCGTCGGCGCCCAGGCGTTGCCCACGGCCCACGGGACGTTCCCGTTCGCGCCGTCGAGGGTGAGGATCGGCTGCGCGGAGCGCGTCCAGTCCACGAGGTTCTTGGACGACCAGACGTAGAAGGTCTTCCCGCCCCAGCCGGGGAAGCCGTCGGACGTCGCGTAGATGTAGAAGGTGTCGCCGAACGCCGCGATGTTGGGATCGGCGTAGAGACCCGGGATGACCGGGCTCTTCATCTCGATGGCCTTCATCGTCCAGGTCGCGGTCGCGCCACCCGCCGCCGTCAGTGTGTAGGTGACGGGCGTGCGAAGGTCGCGCACGGTCCCGGAGGCGGGGGAGGCGGTCGTGCCGGTCGCCGTGGTGAACGTCGGGGCCAGCTTCGAGCGGTCGGTGCCGGGCTTCACCGCGAAGGTGACGGTCCGAGCGGCCGAGTCGACGATCGGAGCGACCTTCAGCACGTCGGGCGTGGTGAGCGAGACTCCGGCGATCTGGTCGGCCGACCCGGAGCGGGTCAGCACCTCGCTCTCGGTGAGGGCGCGGTTCCAGAGCGCGAACTCGCGGTACTCGCCTGTGAAGAGCTTGTCGCCGCCGTAGAGCGAGCGGCCGAGGTGGTTCGCCGTGGTGCGTCCGCCGCCGAGGTCCGCCGGCACGGTGGTGACTCCGGTCTTCGTCGCGACCTTCGCCCCGTTCAGGTAGATCGTGGCGGTGCCGTTCGAGAGCGTGTAGGTCAGCTTCGCCCACTGCCCGCGGGGCAGGTTCGAGCCGGAGCTCGCGGTCTGCTCGGTCGTGTAGTTCCCGGAGGCGATGCTCGTGCGGTACGCGTTGCCCGTGGTGAACAGGTAGCCGTCGCCGGCGTTGTTCGACGAGTTGCCGAGTCCGTAGAGGAAGTACGGCGTGCCCTGGGCGGGGTCGATCTTCACCTCGGCCTCGATCGTGATGTCCTCGACTCCGGCCAGGACGTCGTCCGGCAGGTCGACGTGGTCGTCGACGCCGTCGAACGCGAGGGCGCCGGACCTCCAGGCCGCGCCGCCGACGATCGTGCCGTCGCGGTCGTTGCCCGAGACGTCCTCGAGCGTCGTGCCCGAGCCGTTGTCGAAGGAGTAGCGGAGGATCTCGCCGGCCGCGTTCGCGGTGACCGGGGTCGGTCCGGCGGGCTCGGCCGCACGCAGCGCGGCGAGCTCGGTGGCCGTCACCGGGAGCACCGTGCCGTGGCGCGGGCTCGCGGGGAGGTCGTAGTCCGGGGCGACCTGCCAGTTCGGCGCGTTCAGGTCGGCGGTCTGCAGCGGGATGTAGCCGCGTCCGCCGTACTCGTCGACGAAGAGGTAGTTCTTCTGCCCGTTGACGTCGCCGGGGTTGGCGGCGAAGGCGGTGGGGCCCTCGACGGCGCCGGTGCCGGCGTCGCGGCCGATGCAGCTGTCGACGGTGGTCCAGCCGGTGAGCGGCGCGCGGAGCGACGTCGACTTCTCCTGGATGATGTCGGAGCAGCCGGTGCCGCTCGCGCCCTCGTCCTTCGTGAAGCGGTGGAAGGTGCCGTTCTGCTCGAGCACCGTGGAGTCGATGCGCGAGGTGTTCTGCCAGACCTGCGGGGTGCTGAAGGTCGTGAAATCGCGGGTGGTGGCGTACATCATGACGTTGTTCACGTTGCCGGTGTGGTTCGGGTCGTTCTCGGCGTAGAGCTTCGAGGCCCAGTAGACGACGTACGCGCCGATGCTCGCGTCCCAGTGCGCCTCGGGCGCCCAGGTGTTGCCGGCGGTCTCGGGCGAGACCAGCACGTGGCGCTGCTCGGACCAGTTCACGAGGTCGTGCGACTCCCAGACCTCGAGGTAGCGGCTGCCCTGGCGCTGCGAGCGGTCCCAGTCGCCGTTGCGGCCGATGGAGAGGTCGGTCGCGATCAGGTAGAAGGTGTCGCCCTCGGGAGAGCGGAGGAGGAACGGGTCGCGCAGGCCCTTCTCGCCGAACGTCGAGGTCAGCGTCGGCTGCCCGCCGTTGAGCTCGTCCCAGGCCAGGGCGTCGTTGCCCTTGCTCGCGGCGAAGAAGATGTTCTCGCCCTCGACGCTGTTGCCGGTGAAGTACGCGAAGGCGTAGCCCTCGAGAGCGCCGAGCTCCTTCGAGGCGCGCACGGTGGCGACGAGGTCGCGCGTGGCGGTGGCCGAGTTCTTGGTGACCGTGGCGCGGAGCGTGACGGTGCGGTCGGCGGACTGGCGGGTGACGACTCCGGTGGTCGAGATCACGGCCGGGTCGCTGGAGGTCCAGCTGATCGACGTGCCGGCGGGAGCCGCGGGGATCGTGATGTTGCCGCGCACGTCGCCGAGGTCCGGGATCGCGAGGCCGGCGGCGGCCGCGTCGACGACCTGCTGGTCGCCGGCCTGCGAGAGCACGGTGGCGGTGAACGCCTTCGTGCGCGACTCGGAGCCGCTCGTGATCGTCGCGGTCAGGGTGACGGTCGCGTTGCCCGCGGAGGCGGCGGGCCGGGTGACGACTCCGCTCGTCGAGATCGTCTGCGGAGCGCTCGAGGCCCACGTGATCGTGGATCCGTTGGCGCCCGTCGTGGGCAGTGCGAGGTTCGCCTGGACGGCCGAGAGGTCGCCGAGCGCCAGCGCGGACGCGTCGCGGGCGGCCTTCGTCGCCGCGGTCGGCTGCAGGGCGGCGACCTCGGCGGCGGTGAGCGCGTTGTCGTAGATGCGGAAGTCGCGCACGCTGCCGGCGAGCGTGCGGTCGGCGGCGTAGTTGGAGCGGCCGATGAAGTTCGCGGTGGTCGTGCCGCCGCCGATCGAGGCGGGGGTCGTGGTGACTCCCGTCTTCACGGCGACCTGGCTGCCGTCGAGGTAGAGGCGCGCGGTGTCGCTCGCATCGTCGAGCGTGTAGGTGAGGGTCTTCCAGACGCCGCGGGAGAGCGGCGACGCGGTCTCGACGTTCTGCTCACCCTGCCAGTTGCTCGGCGTGATCGTGGTGCGGTACCGGTTGTCGGCCAGGGTGGCGAGGTAGCCGGCGCCGGAGTTGCTCGTCGCGGCGGTGCCGAGCCCGTAGACGAAGTAGTTGCCCGTCTGCTCGGGACGCACCAGCACCTCGGTGCTGACGGTGATCGAGTTCAGCCCGGCGAGGACGTCGTCGGGCAGCTTCACGTGGTCGTCGGTGCCGTCGAGCCGCAGGCCCGCGTCGCCGCCCGGGGTCGCTCCGCCGACGATCGTGCCGTTGCGGTTCCTGCCCGAGCTGTCGACGGCGACGGTGCCGCTGGTCTCGGTCAGCTGGTAGCGCAGGACGAGGTTCTCGGGGTTCGCGGCGGCCTGGGCGGGCGGCGAGGAGAGGAGGGGGACCGCCAGGGCCACGGCTGTCGCCATGACGAGGGGTCGTAGGAAGGGCTTCATCGCGCTTGCTCCTAGGTCGGCACCATTGCTGAGTGGAGGGGGCCGACACACGTCGGCGTGTTCACGGTAACACGATGTTGACGTCAACGTGAAGGGGTGCGGGCACCTCCGGCGCACTCTAATCCGCAGCGCTCGCAGCACAACGACGAACGGCACCCCCGGACCCGTGAGGGGCTCGAGGGTGCCGTCGGAGTCGGTGCGTGGAGGGTGCGCGCTACGTCCTGCTGCGCCGCATCACGGCGCGCTGCAGGAGGACGAACACGAGGAGGATGCCGCCGGTGATGATCGTGGTCGCCTCGGGCGGGATGCCGCCGTCGCGGGTGATCAGGACGTTCATCAAACCCAGGACCAGCGCGCCGACGACCGAGCCGAGCACGAAGCCGACGCCTCCGGTCAGCAGCGTGCCGCCGATGACGGTCGCCGCGATCGCGTCGAGCTCCCATCCGGTGCCGGTGATGTTCTGGGCGCTGCCGAGGCGGGCCGTGTAGACCACTCCGGCGAGACCGGCGAGCGTGCCGCTGATCACGTAGATCGAGAGCTTGGTCCGCAGGACCGGGAGGCCCATGAGCGCCGCCGACTGCTCGGAGCCGCCCATCGCGTAGACCGTGCGGCCGAGCCGCGTGCGGTGCAGGACGAAGAACGCCCCGGCCACGACGAGCAGCGCGATGACGACGCCCGGGCTGATGACGAAGTCGTTGACCTTGGGCCCGTCGATCAGCTTGATCGGCGTCGCGAGCGAGAGCACCGCCGAGTCCTCGGGGAGGCGCTCGGGCACGGTGCTCAGCATCGAGGCGAGCCCCCGCGCCAGGAACATCATCGCCAGCGTCGCGATGAACGGCTGGACGTCGAAGTACTGGATCAGGATGCCCGAGATCAGGCCGAACGCGGAGCCGATGACGATCATCAGGACCATGACGATCCAGGGGTTCCAGCCGGCGTTGATCAGCAGCACGCCGCTGACGCTGCTGAAGGCGATCACGGCGCCGACCGAGAGGTCGATGCCCCCGGTCAGGATCACGAAGGTGAGCCCCACCGCGAGGATGATCAGGTGCGCGTTGTTGACCAGGAGGTTCGACAGCGTGCTCGCCTGGAGGATCCGGCCGTAGGCCGCCTCGCCGTAGACGATCATGCCGACGAAGATGACGAGCGCCGCGAGGGTCGGCAGCTTGTCGAGGTGCTGGCTGAAGAAGGACCGGGCGCTCGTGCGCTCGGAGCTCGCCGGAGGGGCGGAGCGGGTCAGCAGGGCGCTCATGCGGGGATCGCCTCTTTCTGCGGGGCGCGACGACGCGCTTCGCGACGGTGGGAGAAGGCGGAGCGGACGCGCTCGGACTGCAGGAGGCAGAGAGCGACGATCACGATCGCCTTGAAGGCCGGCGTCGCGGAGGAGGAGACGCCGAGGAAGACCACGGTCTTGTCGAGGGTCGCGATCAGGATCGCTCCGACCGCGGCTCCGGCGATGTTGAACTTGCCGCCCGCGAGCGACGTGCCGCCGATGACGACCGCGAGGATCGCGTCGAGCTCGAGCTGGTACCCGGTGCGGGAGGTGTCGACGGTCATGACGCTCGCGGTGGCGAACACGCCCGCCACTCCGGCCAGCACGCCGCTGCTGATGTAGGCGGTGAGGAGGAGGCCGCGGCGGTTGATGCCCGCGAGGCGGGCGGCCTTGGCGTCCATGCCGATGGCCTCGATCATGAGGCCCAGCGCGCTGCGGCGGACCAGGAGGCCGACCGCGACGACGATGGCGATCGCCAGGAGGAAGACGACCGGGAGGCCGAAGACGTAGCCGTTGGCGAGCCAGCGGAACGGCTCGTTGGTGGCGGCGGTGTTCTGGCCGCCGGTGATCACCTTGGCGAGACCGCGGCCGGCGAGCATCACGACGAGCGTGCTGATGAAGGGCTGGAGGCCCACCACCGAGACGAGCACGCCGTTGACCGCTCCGAGCACTGCGCTGACGAGCAGCGCGAGGCCGAAGGCGGCGGCCGCGGCGCCGAGGGAGTCGGGAGCGCCCTGGGCGTTCAGGAACTCCATCGAGACGGCTCCGGCGACGACCATGATCGAGCCGACCGAGAGGTCGATGCCGCCGGTCGCGACGACCAGGCACATGCCGACGGCGATCATGAGGATCGGAGCCGCCGCTCGGGCGATGTCGATGACGTTGCCGACGAGGTAGCCGGTGGTGGGGCTCATCGAGACCGCGAGGTAGCCCGGGTCCTTGACGACGTTGATCAGCAGGAGGAGGACGATCGCGACCGCTCCCCAGAACCACTGCCTCCGGATGAGGCCGGTCAGGAACGAGGTCCTGCCGGCTCGGGTGTCGCTGCTCATGATGCGGCCTCCTGCGTGGCGCCTTCGAGAACGACGACGTCCTCGTCGACGACTCCCTCTGCGGCGATGGTAGTGACGATGGACTCCGCTGTCACCGCGGGTCCGTTGAGGATCTCGGCGATGACCCGGTGATCCTTGAGCACGATGATGCGGTCGCTCAGGCGGACCACCTCGTCGAGCTCGGAGGAGATGAAGATCACGGCGACGCCCTCGCCGGCGAGCGCGACGACCTTCTCCTGGATCTCGGCCTTGGCGCCGACGTCGATGCCGCGGGTGGGCTCGTCCAGGATGAGGATCTCGGGGTGCGTGGCGAGCCAGCGGCCCAGGAGGACCTTCTGCTGGTTGCCACCGGAGAGCTTGCTGATCGGGCGATCGGGGTCGGCCGGGCGGACGTTGAGCTCGACCAGGTACTTCGCGACGATGTCGTCCTTCTCCTTCTTGGAGAGGGGACGGGCCCAGCCGCGCTTGGCCTGGACCGCGAGGATCAGGTTCTCGCGGACCGAGAGGTCGCGGATGATTCCCTCGTCGCGGCGGTTCTCGCTCGAGAACGCGATCTTGTGCGCGAGGCCCGCGGTGGGCGTCGGCACGTCGATCTTCTTGCCGTGCAGCGTGATCTCGCCCGTCTCGGGCTTGTCGACGCCGTAGATCAGGCGCGCGAGCTCGGTCCGGCCGGAGCCGAGGAGCCCGGCGAATCCGACGACCTCTCCGCGGTGCAGGGTGAGGTCGGTGGGCTCGATCGAGCCCTTCCGGCCGATCCCCTTGGCCGTGTAGAGCGGCGCGTCGCGGTAGAGGTGGTCGCTGTTCTCGCGCTCGGAGTCGAGGGAGCGCAGCGCCGCGATGTCCTTGCCGATCATCTTCGAGATGAGCGAGGTGCGGTCGAGATCGGGCGTGAGGTACTCGCCGATGAAGGTGCCGTTGCGCAGCACGGTCAGGCGGTCGCTGATCGCGTACACCTGGTCGAGGAAGTGCGAGACGAAGAGGATCGCGACGCCCTCGGCCCGCAGGCGCCGGATGACGGTGAAGAGGTTCTCGACCTCGTTCGCGTCCAGGCTCGAGGTCGGCTCGTCGAGGATGAGGACCTTCGAGTCGCTCACCGTCGAGCGGCTGATCGCGACCAGCTGCTGCATCGCGATCGAGAGCGAGGAGAGCGACTGGCGCGTGTTGAGGTGGTCGAGCCCGAGCTTGCCGAGGGCGACCTTCGCCGCCGCGTGCGTGGCCTTCCAGTTGATGCCGAAGGGGCCGCGGACCTCGTAGCCGAGCATTACGTTCTCGCCGATGGAGAGGTTCGTGACCAGGTTCACCTCCTGGTACACCGTCGAGATGCCGGCCGCCTGCGCGTCGGCGGTGCCGCCGAGGCGCTTGGGGGAGCCGCCGACCAGGATCTCGCCGCTGTCGATGCGGTAGACGCCGGTCAGGGCCTTGATGAGCGTGGACTTGCCGGCGCCGTTCTCGCCCATGAGCGTGTGGACCTCGCCCGGGAAGAGGCGGAAGTCGACGCCGTCGAGCGCTTTGACACCGGGGAAGCTGATCGAGATGTTCTTCATCTCGACGATCGGAGGCGAGCCTGTCATGTCGCGTCCTTCCGTTCTCGAGCAGGGCGGACCGGAAGCGGTGACGCCGAGGGACGGAGACGCGGGGCCCGGAGATCGTCCGGGCCCCGCGTGTTCCGCAGGGGGAGGGTGTGAGCCCTAGGGCTGCGGTCGGGCCCTAGAACTTGCGGTCGGGCAGGACCTCGGCGGCCACCTCGGGCGAGTCGAAGGTCTCGCTCGGGACGACGATGGAGGACTCGACGGTCTCGCCGGCCAGCGTCTTCTCGACGGCGTCGAGGGCGGTCTCGCCGAACAACGGGTTGTACTCGGCGACGAAGCTGAGCTCGCCGTCGGCCAGGGCCTGCAGCGCGTTCTTGGTGCCGTCGATCGTGGCGATCTTGACGTCGGTGCCGGGGGTGAGGCCGGCCTCCTGGACGGCCTGGACGGCGCCGAGGCCCATCTCGTCGTTCTGGGCGAAGACGAGCTGGACGTCGTTGTTGTTCGACTTCAGGACGGTCTCGAAGACGCTCTTCGCCTCTTCGGTCGACCAGTTGGCGGTCTGCGCGCCGAGCTTCACGAACTTCGAGTCGGCGCCGATGACCTCGTCCCAGCCCTCGTTGCGCTCGTTGACGACCGAGACGCCCGCGGGGCCCTCGAGCGTGAAGTAGTTCGCGCCGTCGGGGAAGGTCGTGGTGGCCCAGTCGGCGACCGAGGTGCTGACCGCGATGTTGTCGGGCGCGATGCGGGTGACGTAGAGGTCGGAGTCGTCCGGCTCGATGCCGCGGTCGATCAGGATGACCGGGATCTCGGCCTCCTGAGCGCGCTCGAGCGAGTCCTCCCAGCCGGAGCCCTCGGTGGCCGACAGCAGGATGATGTCGACGCCCTCGTCGACGAACGACGTGAAGGAGTCGATCTGGGACTTCTGGTCGCCGTTGGTGGCGGGGGCGTACTTGAGCTCGTAGCCGGCCTCCTCGGTGAACGTGTCCTCGATGTTGGTCTCGTTCGCCTGGCGCCACGCGCCCTCGGGGCCGACGGCCACGAATCCGATGGTGGTCAGGTCGCCCTCGCCGCCGGCTCCCGCCTCCGAGTCGCCGCCGGAGCAGCCTGCGAGGCCGAACGCCATCGCGCCGACCGCTGCGAAACCCAGGAACTGGCCGATACGCCTCTTCGTGGACATGTGTCTCCTCCTTGAGACCGCGGGCGCGCCGAAGAGCGCCCGGGATGGGGTGGGCGCGAAGGCCCGGTGGTGGTCGGGCCTAGCGGCCCGAGGTGCAGTGAGTGCAGGATGTGCTGTGGACGCCGAGTGATCGCGTCCTCTGCTCGGATGTTACCGTGAACAAAACTTGTGACGCAACAGCGTCCTCGCGCTGCCGTGTAACGATCCGGTACCCCGGTGCGGCGGGCTCGCTCCTCCCGACGGCGCCGCTGCACCCCTGCGCCCCGCTGCCGGGTCGCGCTGCCGCACTTCGCCCCTGGATTCCGCCGCCGCGTCTCGCCGCGTCTCTCCGCGGCGGCGCCTCACCGCCTCTCTCCGCCACCGCCCCTCGCCGCTTCGCCGCCGCCGCCTCTCACTGCCACCGCCCCTCGCCGCTTTTCCGCTGCCGCCTCTCGCCGCCCCTCCGTCGCCTCGCCTCGCGTGGCCGCCTCTCTCCGTCGTCGCGCCTCGCCGTCGCGCCTCGCCGTCGCGGGGGTCGACCGGTCAGAACGGCGGCGGGGCGTCCTCGAACCTCGGTCCGCCCGAGAACGCGCGAGCGGCGCCGGGGACCGGGGCCGGACGGGTGGTCACGCGCCGTCCGGTGGGAGTGGTCCAGTCGGCGGTGCCGTCGGGATGCAGGACGTAGGTCCAGCGGTCGCCGTGGCGGACGTGGTGGTGGGCGACGCAGAGCGACGCGAGGTTGTCGAGCGCGGTCTCGCCGCCGTGGCGCCATTCGATCGTGTGGTCGGCCTCGGCGGTGGCGGCGGAGCGGGTGCAGCCCGGGAATCGGCACGTCCGATCCCTCAGCTGCAGGTGGAGCCGCATCCGAGCGGGCGGGACCCGGTGGGTGCGGCCGACGGACGCGACACCGCCGGACACCGGATCGACCAGGACCCGGGTGAAGGAGGCCGCCGTGCCCACCAGCTCCCGCGCAGCACGGGCGGAGATCGGTCCGTAGCCGTCGAGGTCGGCCGGAGCGTCGTCGAGGCCCGCGGCGGTGCTCGCGGCGATCGTGAGGCGCACCTCGGCGCGCACCCCCGGCACGAAGGCGCGTGAGGCGACGACCCCCTCCTCGGTCGGGGCGGTGCCGGAGACGTCGCCGTCGCAGAGCAGATCGGCGAGCGCGTCGGCCCGCAGCTGCGAGAGCGTGCGCTCGTCAGTCTCCGCGCCGGCGTCGGCGTGCCGGACGTCGCTCCCGGGGGCGCCGTCGCGGAGGGTCCGTGCGATGCGATCCAGGCGGGCGAACGCGCCCAGCGCGACCGGTGCCGGGAGGAGCGCGCACAGGGTCGCCATGCCGTCGACCTCGGGCACGATCCAGACCGCCCTGTCCTCGCGAGCGCGGACGTGCCGCCGCTCGAGGGGCTCCTCGTGCACCTCCTCGCGGAGCCGTGCGACGGCGCGGCGCAGCTGAGTGGGGGTCATCGAGACGGCGAGCCCCGCCGCCCGCTCGTCGAAGACCGCCCGGGAGGAGGAGGGCAGGGTCTGCGCGACGGCGCAGATCAGCCGCCCCGCCTCCCAGCGGATGAGCGCTGCGGCCAGCGCGGCCCGCGTGCACGGCAGCTCCTCGACCAGCAGCTGCGCCTCGTCGAGCTCGCGCGACGCGACCCGCTCGGACACGCCCAGTGCGACTGCGAACTCCGCTCGGATCGACCGCTCCACCAGCTCGTCGGTCTCGCTGCGCGACAGGCCCCGGGCGAACGCCTCCGGGTGTGCGAGTGCCGCCCGGTACCCCGCGTGCAGCTCCTCGGCCGCCGCCAGCAGGACCGGTGCCGCGGAGCGCGCGAGCGCGCCGGCGCGATCACCGCGCTCCCTCACCTCCGCGAGCGCCGACTCGGAGGGATCGTCTTCTCGAGTTTCTCTCATGTCCACGAGTCAACACGCGACCACCGACATCCTCGTCCGCCCGGCGGTGAGCGGGGGACGGATCGGACGCGGGCACCCTGGGGAGGAGGGGGGACTGCGGGTCGGCCCTCCGATCCGCGATCCCGGCGGAGGTCAGGACTTCTGCAGCATCAGCAGCGAGGGAGCCCGTCCCTTCTCGATGTGCGTGAAGGCGATGGACTCCGCGAGGCGGTCGTTGCCCGACCGGATCGCCTCGAGGAGACCGTGGTGCTCGTCCGACTGCTGTCGCTGGTCACGGGCGCTGGTGAGGTAGAAGAGCCACGTCATCCTGCCCGTGACCGCGCGCATCAGCGAGGCGAGGAGGGCGCTCCCGGCGACTTCGACGACGGCCTCGTGCACGACGGTGGAGGTCTCGGCGACGTCGAGCCAGTCCTCGCTGTCGAGCGCGCGGTGCTCGGCCTCGATCGCCTCGAGCAGGGGCTGGAGGGACGCGCCGGCCGCGACCGCGCGGGCCGCGAGACGCGCGGCGAGCGTCTCGAGGCTGAGGCGGACGTCGAAGAGCTCGACCACGTCCTCCTCGCTCCACTGGGCGACGCGGGTCGAACGGCGGGGGGACATGCGCACGAAGCCCTCGTTGGCGAGCTGCGGGACGGCCTCCCGGACGGGGAGGCGCGAGACGTGCAGATCGGCGGCGAGCGACGCTTCGACGAGTCGCGAGCCCTGCGGATAGTGGCCGAGGATGATCCGCTTCCGGAGCGACCGGTAGGTCTGGCTCGCCAAGGATTCCTCGGGGGTGACGAGGGTCATGGGGGTCCTCCTAGCGACGGCCGCTCCATTCAACACGCTCACCCGCCCGGCCAGCTCCGCGCCTTCGGAAGAGGACGGGCGTAACTGTCGATCCGGCTGGTGCCCAGACGGTGGCGGACCAGTGTCTCGACGAGGGCGGCCGCGGCGGCGACACCGTCCACGACCGGCACGGGCAGGCGTGCGCTGACGTGCTCCTCGAGTCCCGCCATCCCCGCGCAGCCGAGGCAGATCACCTCGGCGCCGCGGGCGACGGCGCGCACGCCCGCGGCCACGAACGCCTCGAGGGTAGCCTCCGGGTCGACGTCGAGCTCGAGGACGCCCAGCCCGGTGTCCTCGATCGCAGCGCAGTGCGCGATCAGTCCGGCGGTGGTGAGGCTGTCCTCGATCTGCCCGACCGCGCGGCGAACGGTGGTGACCACTCCGTAGCGACGGCCGAGCAGCATGGCGAGGTGCGCGGAGGCCTCGGTGATGTCGACGACGGGGACGTCGAGCAGCTCCCGGGCCCCCTCGCGGCCGTGCTCGCCGAAGCCCGCCATCACGACGCCGTCGATGTCGGCGGGGAGGCGCTCGAGGGTGTGCAGGACGGCCGCGGCGCTCAGGAAGCTGTCGTACCAGCCCTCGGCCGAGGCGACTCCCCAGCTCGGGGTGACCGGGACGATCTCGGTGCCGGGCCCCACGGCGAGCCAGGCACGCGCCGCGGCCGTCTCGGTCATGGACTCGGTGGTGTTGCAGTTGACGACGGCGATGCGCATCAGACCATCACCGCCGCGGGCGAGAGGCGGATCTCGGTGCCGACGTCGCGCAGGCGCGCGAGGTCGATCAGTGCTGCCGCGACGGCGAGGTCCTGGGCGGCGAGGCCGACAGAGTCGAAGACGGTGATCTCCTCGACGCTCGTGCGGCCCGGAGCGGTTCCGACGACGACGTCGCCGAGCTCGCGCAGCTCGGCGACCGGGTCGATCGCGCCCTCGGCGGTCGCGCGGACGAGATCGCCCGACTTGGCGCGGGCGGTCGCCGCACTGTCGACGACGAGAGTCCCGATCGTCATCGCCGCCGAATCGAGCTCGCGATGCTCCGGTCGGGGCCGGGCGCCGACGGCATTCACGTGCTCACCGGGGTGGAGCCACTCTCCGCGCACGATCGGGTCGATCGAGGGCGTGAGCGTGCAGAGCACATCGCAGCGCTCGGCCACGACCTGAGGAGACCCGGCGAGCGTCACCGGCCGCCCGACCGCCTCCGAGAACCGGTCGAGCGTCGCCTCCGACCTCGACCAGACGACGATCTCGTCGACGTCCATGACCGCGCTCAGTGATCGAACGTGCTCGACGGCCAGGTTGCCGGCGCCGACGAGCCCGAGGATCCGGCTGCCCGTCCTCCCGAGGTGCCGCGTGGCGACCGCCGATGCAGCGGCGGTGCGGGCCCGCGTGATCAGCGCACCGTCCAGCACTGCGACGCACTCGCCGGTCTGCAGGGAGGTGACCAGGATGGTCGAGCGCTGAGTGGGGAGTCCCCGTGCCGCATTCGCAGGCAGGTCCGCCATGAGCTTGACGGCGGCGAGTCCGAGGGCGTCCGAGCGGGCCGCCATGGGGAGGACGAGTCCGTCGTCCTCCCCAGGGAGTGCTGTCGGGGCCGGCTGACTCAGAATCCCGGACCCCAGGTCGGCGAACACCTGCTCGACGGTCCCGAGGACGTCGACAGCGGGGAGCAGTGCGGCGATCTGCTCGGAGGCGAGGACGAGCGTCATCAGCGGGCGCCGACCACGGCGGTCCCGGTGAGCTCCGCGAGCGAGGGTGCCCTGGTGACGAGGCCCGCCTCGGCGAGGATCCTCATCCACCTGTCGGAGGCGGCCTCGTCGATGACGGTGGTGTCCCAGACACCGCCCGCCGCCATCTCGTCGGCCGCTTCGCGCAGCAGCACCGGATCCCGGTCGGGCCAGCGAGCGGCGAGCACCGCGTCGATCTCGGGCCCCGCCTCGCCCGCGGTGATCTTCTGCATGGCCGTCTCGATCGCGTCGACGAAGCGCTCGGTGCGGTCGGCGAGCTCCGCGACCCGCTCGGTGCGGGTGTAGTAGACGCTGTTGGGCATCACGCCCGTGTCGAGGTGCTGGAACACGATCCGACCTCCCCCTGACGCGACCAGCTCCTTCGCCGAGAGCAGGTCGAGCACGATCGCGTCCCCGAGGCCGCCGCGGTAGAGCTCCAGCATCATGGCCGTCGACAGGTCGCGGGCCCAGCGGGTCGCCGAGGAGTCGAGCCCGGCCTCGCGGATCAGGCCGGCGGTGTACTCGTACGGCGCGCTGCCACCGGCGCCCGGGGCGAGGGCCACCTTGCCGGCGAGCCAGTCGAGTCCGACGGGGCCGGGCGCGTCGCGGGCGACGATCGTCATGGGGAAGCGGTGGTTGAGCTGACCGACGACGGTCAGCTCCCGACTCGTGCCTGCGTACATCCCGGGCACCCAGAGACCGCCGAGGGCGAGGTCCGCTGCGCCGGAATCGAGGTCGTCGAGCACGCCGGTCCAGGGATCGCGCGCCGTGGCGGTGACGGAGAGACCTCGGTCGGCGAAGAGGCCGCCGACGTCGGCGACGTACTCGGGGAGGTAGTTGAGTCCGTTGGCGGTGGCCGAGACGGTGAGGGTGTCCATGGTGCTCCTTGTGGGTTCGCGCCCCCGGCGCCGGAGCGCCGGGGGCGTGTGTGGGTCAGTGGGCGGCGGCGATGGCGTTCTCGTTGACGTCCTCGAGCGAGCGCCCCCGTGTCTCCGGGGCGAATCGGGAGGCGACCACCAGCACCGCATACATCACGGCGGCGAGTCCGAAGACGCCGGCGAAGGCGAACGAGCCGTACAGTGCGACAGCGAGGAACGGCATGACCGCACCGGCGATGTTGCCGATGCCGTTCACGATCGAGGCTCCGGAGGCGCGGATCGCGGTCGGGAAGATCTCCGCGGTCCACGTCGCGAGAGTGGTGTTGGTGACCATGGTGAAGAACTGGAAGAGGACGCCGAGCACCAGGATCGCCCCGGTGCCGTTGCCGAAGCCGGCGAAGGCGAGCGCGGTGAGACACCCCAGCACTCCTGCGGCGCCCACTGCGGTGCGCCGTCCGACGCGGCCGGCGATGAGGGCGGCAGTCGTGGCTCCGAGGAGCGATCCGATGTTCATGATCATCGTGTAGAGCAGGCTCTCCGAGACGGAGTAGCCGCGCTCGACGAGCAGGGTGGGCATCAGGAAGTTCAGCGTCACCTGCGAGCCGAAAGCCATCCACGACGCGACGCCGAGGGCGGCGGTGCGGCGGATCACGGGACGGCTGAAGACCGCGGCGGGGGAGGCGGACATCTGCACGGGCGGCAGATCCGCCTGCGTCAGCTCGATCGGCGGACGGGCGCCGGTAGGGGTGAGCGAGTTCGAGGAGAGGATCGCGAGCGAGCGGTTGGCATCCTCCGTGCGACCCTGCGAGAGCAGCCAGCGCGGCGTCTCCGGCAGCTTGCGGCGGTAGAAGACCACCAGCAGTGCGGGGACGGCCAGGATCACGAACGACCAGCGCCAGACCGTGTCCGGCCCGCCCAGGGGCGTCTCCAGCGGTCCGAGCAGCAGGAGGAAGAGACCGTAGGAGAGGAAGTTGCCCAGCCCACCGGCGCCGACGTTGACGGCGCCGATCGCGGTGCCGCGGAAGCGGGTGGAGACCATCTCGGACAGCATGACGAGGCCGATCATGAACTCGCCGCCGATGCCGATGCCGACGATGAGCCGGCTGACCAGCAGCATCTCGTAGTTCATCGCGAGGGCGCTGATCAGGCCGCCGAGCGTGTAGATCAGCAGGTTGAGGCTGAGCGAGAAGCGGCGGCCGTAGCGGTCGGCGAGGTAGCCGGCGAGCACACGGCCGATCAGTCCGCCGATGACCGTGGCGGTGTTGATCGTCGTGAGCTGGATGTCGCCGATCTGCAGCGTCTCCTTGATGTGGCTGCCCATGGCGCCCACCGAGTTCTGCTCGAGCGTGTTGAAGAACTCCCCGGCCAGGATCAGCAGGAACACCCAGAACTGCGCACGGGTGAAGCCGATGGAGTCGAGGACGGAGGCGACCGTGTGGCCTGAAGCGGGCGGAGCGGTGGTGCGGGATACAGCAGTCATGTGTAGCTCCCAGCAGGGCGAGGGGTGAGGCGGCTCCAGAGTGGTGGTCACCGCGAGGACTCCTCGTTTGTATCCCAAATGCTGTTCCGGCAAGTTTCAACCATGCTACATCTTCTGGCAGCCCCGTTAATATGGGCCATCTGCGGCGCCGCCACTGGGTGTCCGGTCAGATCGGTATACAGAATTACGTCGCGCGGAGCGGCGAGCCCCACCGCTCTGTACCCTCTCGAAGCCGGTTGTGCGGGCTCCGCCGAGGACGGCGGTGCGATGCGCAGCTCCGCCTGCAGTCGGTCGCGCCGTCATCGCTCGAGCGCGCTGCGGCATGGCGGATCACCGTGCGACCCTGCGCAGTGAGGGGAGGATCCCGCCTCAGTACCCGTCGTCCTCGTCCGCGTCCGGCTCCGCGTCGGCCGCGATCATCTCGACGATCGTGTCGACCGTCAGCCACGGGCCGTTGCTGACCTCGCCGATCTTCTCGCGGTCCTTGAACACGACGATGCGGTCGCTGAGGCGCACCACCTCCTCGAGCTCCGAGGAGATGTAGACGACCGAGACGCCCTCCTTGGCGAGCTGCGAGATGTGGGCCTGGATCTCGACCTTCGAGGCCACGTCGATGCCGCGGGCGGGCTCGTCGAGCACGAGCAGCCGCGGCCGGGTCGCGAGCCAGCGCGCCAGGACCACCTTCTGCTGGTTGCCTCCGGAGAGGTACTTGACCGGGAGGTCCGGGTCGGCCGGCGTGATGTTGAGCGCCTCGATGTACGTCGAGACGAGGTCGTCGGTCTCGGCCGCTGAGAGGGGGTGGGCCCAGCCGCGCAGCGCCTGGATGCCGAGCACGATGTTGTCGCGGAGGGAGAGGTCGCCGATGATGCCGTCCTCGCGGCGGTTCTCGCTCGAGTGGGCGATGCGGTTGCGCAGGCCGGAGCCCGGGTCGGTGATCAGCGCCGGCTCGCCGTCGATCAGCACGCGGCCGGTGTCGGCGCGGTCGACGCCGCTGAGCAGCGACGCCAGCTCGGTGCGCCCGGAGCCGCGCAGACCCGCGAAGCCGACGATCTCGCCGCGGTGCAGCTCCAGATCGGTCGGGGCGACGGCTCCGCGGCGGCCGAGGCCGAACGCCCGGTAGATCGGCGGGCCGCTGGGCTGGCGGCGGTGCTCGCGGCGGTCGGAGCCGATCTGCCGCAGCGCGTCGATGTCCTTGCCGATCATCTTGGCGATCAGCTCGGCGCGGTCCATGGAGTGCGCCGGGTACTCGCCGACGGTGCTGCCGTCGCGCAGCACGGTGAGGCGGTCGCTCAGCGTGAGGACCTGCTCGAGGAAGTGCGACACGAAGAGGATCGCGACGCCTCCGTCGCGCAGCCGCCGCAGCACCGCGAAGAGACGGGCGACGTCGCCGAGGTCCAGGCTCGAGGTGGGCTCGTCGAGCACGAGCACGCGCGGCCGGTCGACCATGGCGCGGCTGATCGCGACGAGCTGGCGGATTGCCGGCGAGAGCGAGCGGAGGGGGAGCCGCGGATCGAGATCGCCGAGGCCGAGCTCGCCGAGCATCTCGGCGGCGCGCTGATGGGTGCGCGACCACGAGATGCCGAAGCGGCCGCGGATCTCGTGGCCGATCATCATGTTCTCGCCGATGCTGAGGTTGTCGGTCAGCCGCTCGTCCTGGAACACCGCGGTGATGCCGGCGGATTTCGCGTCGGCGGGGCCGGTGAAGCTGCGCTCCACCCCGTCGATCACGATCACGCCGGCCTCGGGCCGGTGGATGCCGGTCAGGGTCTTGATCAGCGTCGACTTGCCGGCGCCGTTCTCGCCCATGAGGCCGTGGATCTCGCCGGGGAACAGGCGGAAGCGCACGTCCTCGAGGGCCGGTCCGGACGCGAACGACACGGTGATGCCCGACATCTCGACCACGGGAACGGCTCCGCGCTCCGTCGTCCTCGACTGAACTGCCACGTGCCGCCCTCGGTTCGTGTCGCGCGCGAGTGCCTGCCTCGACGCTGATGGGTGCCGCCGATGATACGCGAGCACGGGGACCGGGGTGGTCCCGGAAGGGTCACGACCGGGGCGGCGCCGTCGACTCGCGCACGACCAGCTCGGTGGGGATCCGCGTGCGCTGCGGGATCTCCTGGCCGCGGATGCGGGCGTGGATCACCTCGGCGACGGTCGAGCCGAGCTTGTCGAAGTCCTGCTTCACCGTGGTGAGCGGAGGGAGGAAGTGCCGCGCGGTCGGCAGGTCGTCGAAGCCCACGATGCTGACGTCCTCGGGCACCCGGATGCCGCGCGAGACCAGGCCGTGGATCACTCCGAGCGCCATCTCGTCGTTCGCGACGACCATGGCGGTGAAGTCGGGGACCGAGCGCAGGCTCGTGGCGAAGTCGTAGCCGGAGTCGGGGGTCCAGTCGCCCACGACGATCGGCCGCTCGTGCATGCCCCACGCCTTCGCGCGGGTGTGGAAGGCGCGCTCCCTGGCGCGCGCGTCGAGCCAGTCGAGGGGGCCGGACATGTGCAGCACGTCGCGGTGCCCGAGCGAGGCGAGGTGGTCGACCGCCTGGGCCATGCCGCCCTGCTGGTCGACCGAGACGGTGAGGAAGTTGGGGTCCTTGTCGGACTTGACCACCAGGGTCGGCACGCCGATCCGGACGGTGCGCAGCGTCGCGACGGAGGAGGAGCGCGGGGCGATGACGCAGAGCGCGTCGATCCCGAGTCCGGTGAGGTGGTTGATCGCGTCGACCGCCGTCATGTCGGCGTCGCTGCGCAGGGCCACCGAGGTGATGGAGTAGCCCTTCTCGCGGGCCGCGCGCTCGATCGCCCGCAGCGTGCTCGAGGGGCCGAACTCGGCTCCGCTCTCGACCATCACGCCGATGCGGTCGGTGCGCTGGGTGACCAGCGAGCGCGCCGCGATGTTGGGCCGGTAGTTGAGCTCGTCGACCGCCTCGAGGACCTTCTGCCGGGTCGACTCCTTGATGTTGGGATGACCGCTCAGCACCCGCGACACCGTCATGTGCGAGACGCCCGCGACGGCGGCGACGTGGCGCAGGTTGGGCCGGTCGGCCATGTGCACCCCCTCCGGTCCCCGGGCATCGGAGTCGCGAGCCCGCGACCGGCGAGGGCTCGCGGGTCGTAGGTGCTGACAAGCATAGTCAGGCGGTGCGGCGGGGAGCGGCAGGGCGGGGTCGCGCTCTCACGGCGGCTCCGGACGGGGGGTGCGGGCTGCGCCCCGCGCTCAGCCGGACCCGGCGAGGAAGCGGCCGCGCTCCTCGATGAGGCGGCGCAGGTGGCGCGCGAGGACGGTGTGCTCGACGAGCCGGCCGAGGGGGCCGAGCGGCGCGGTGAACTCGATCCGGTCGGTCATGACGCAGCCTGCTCCGTCCGCCTCGAAGAGGTGCTCGTGGCGGAAGCGGGCGAAGGGACCGCGGACCTGCTCGTCGACGAAGCGGTGCGGGGCGTCGAACGCGGTGACGCGGCTCGTGAGCGAGAACGGGAGGCCGAAGTGGCGGGCCCGCCACGTCACCTCCTCGCCCGGTCCGATCAGGCCGGTGACGACTCCGCCCACCGCCCGCTCGCCGGCGGCGGCCTGCGAGGCCGTGTGCACGCCGATGTCGCGGGCGAGGTCGAAGAGCTCGGCGGGCGAGCGGGAGGAGCGGGTGCGGCACTCGAACGACACGGTCACGGAGTCGATCCTCGCGCAGGCGGGTCCGAGTCGCTCCCGCGGTGGAAGCGGCATACCCTCGGAACGCACGCGCCGTCGCAGCCCGCGGGCACCGAGGTCCGCGCCCCCGAGGGCGACCGCGGCGGCGTCACCGGGATGATCCATGTCTGCTCGCACTCCTCTCCACCCCGTCCGGTCCCTCGCGCGTCGAGCGGTCGCGGCGGTGCTGGCCGGCCTCCTCGTGCTCGCCCTCGCGCCGACGACGGCGGCCGCGGCGCCCGCTCCGGCGGCGTCCGCTCCGGTCGTCGACCTCGACGCCATGCGCGAGCGGATCGTCGCGGGCCTCGTCGGGACGGTGCCCGGGAGCGACGCCGTGGGCGACCTGTCGGCGGCGGCGGAACGGGTGGCCGAGCAGGCGCGCTCGTACCGGGCCGCGCTGGACCCCGCGGGCACCGAGCCGTGGGCCGACCTCTCGACGGGGGAGTCGATGATCGAGGTGTGGCGGGCGTACCAGCGCCTGGTGGTGCTGGCGCGGGCGGTGAAGACCCCCGGCTCGTCCCTCTTCGAGGACCGGGCGCTGATCCGGGACGTCGTCGCCACTGCCGACCGGCTGCACGCGACCCGCTACAACGAGGGCACCGTCGCGGACTCGAACTGGTGGCAGGCCGAGATCGGCGTGCCGAGGGAGCTCAACCACCTCGTGGCCCTGCTGCACGACGACCTCTCGGACGAGCAGGAGCGGGCGTACCTCGGGGCGGCCGCGCACTTCTCGGACTCCGTCCAGCGCACGGGGGCGAACCGGGTCTGGTCCGCCTCGGTGCTCGCGCTGCGCTCAGTGCTGCTCGGGCAGGCGGACCGGATCGGCGAGGCCGTGGAGGCCGTCGCGCCGGCGCTGCGGACGGCTGCGGGCGGTGACGGCTTCCACGCCGACGGCTCGTTCGTGCAGCACGGCGTGTTCGCGTACACCGGGGGCTACGGCCTCTCGATGCTCGAGACGCTCGCCGAGCTGCACTCGGTGCTCGACGGCTCGCCCTTCTCGATCCGCGGCCAGGACGGGTCGACGATCCACGATCGCGTCCTGGACGCGTTCGGACCCGTGACGTGGTGCGGAGCCCTGATGTCGACGGTCCGCGGGCGGGAGATCGCCCGCGCCGACCAGGAGGACACCGAGGCGGGGGTGCGGGTGCAGGCGGCCGTGCTCCGGCTGGCCGACAGCGCCGGGCCCGCTCTGCAGTCGAGGCTGCGCGCCCTCGCGAAGTCGTGGCTCGAGTGCGCCGGCGACCGCGCCGCGACCGTCGAGTCCCAGGGCGGAGTGGCCGATGTGGTCCGCGCGCGGCTGGTGCTCCAGGACGCGGCGATCGAGCCGGCCCCGATCGGATCGGGCGCGGTGTCCTTCACCGGCATGGACCGCTTCGTCCGCAGCACCGACGACTGGGCCTTCGCGGTCGGGATGTCGAGCGAGCGCATCGCCGGGTTCGAGACCCTGAGCGGGGAGAACGGGACGGGGTGGAGCACCGGGAACGGGGCGACGTACCTCTACTCCGGGTCCGCCGAGCAGTACGACGGCGGCTACTGGGCCACGGCGGACCCCTACCGGGTGCCGGGCACGACCGAGGACACGATCGTGCGCGCGCCCGGAGACGGCGGGAACGAGACCGTCCCCGGATCCGCGGCCGGGAGCATCGCGACGGCGTCCGAGGCGGGAGTCGCCGCCTTCGTGCACCGCGATCCGGCGACCGGCCTCGTCGCGCAGAAGGCGTGGTTCGCGTTCGACGACGAGATCGTGGCGCTGGGCTCCGGGATCACGTCGACGGGGATGACCGGCACGGGCTGGGACGGCGCGCCGCGGCGCGTGGAGACGACCGTGGACTCCCGCCGCGCGCTGGGCGAGGACGCGGTCCTGCGGGTCGACGGTGCTCCGGTGGCCGCGGGCTCCTCGTCGACGACGACCGCCCGCTGGGCGTCGATCACCGGATCGGGCGAGTCGGTCGGGTACGTGTTCCCCGAGCCGGCGTCCGTCACCGCCCTCGACGAGACCCGGTCGGGAGAGTGGTCGGGCGAGGACCGCTCCCCGGCGGCCGCCCGCTTCGACACGCTGACCCTCGACCACGGCACCGACCCGACGGACGCGGGCTACGCCTGGACCGTGCTGCCCGGCAGCGACGAGGCGGCGACGGCGGCGTACGCGCTCGACCCGGACGTCGACGTGCTGGCGAGCACCGCGCAGCTCGGCGCGGTCCGGGACGGCTCGAGCGGGACCGTGAGCGCGGTGACGTGGAGCGACGAGCCCCAGCGGATCGTCGCCGACGGCCGGACCTGGGGCGAGATCGACGGCCGCGCGCTCGTCAGCGTGCACGAGGACGAGCGGACGATGACCGTGACGGTGAGCGATCCGGCGCAGCTCGGCGGCGGCGCCGCGGGGCTGACCGCGCCCGTGACCGTCGACCTCGCGCGCGACACCTTCGGCACGGTCGGAGGAGCCGATGCGGCGGTGAGCGTGTCGGCGTCGCCCGGGCACACGGTGGTGACCGTGGCGCCCTCCGGTGAGCGCGGCGCGACCGCGTCGATCACGTTCGAGAAGGAGCCCCGGTCGTTCGCCGAGCTCCCGGTGATCGTCCTGCTGGTGCTGGCGATGCTGGCGCTGCAGCTGCTGCTCGTCGAGCGGCCCGGGTCGGCGAGGCGCCGCGGGCGGCACGCGGGGTGAGGCGTCAGCCCTCGGACGGGAGGACCGCGAAGAGCGAGTGGATGTTGCCCTCCGGATCGGCGAAGAAGCCGGTGAGGTGGCCCCAGTCCTGACGCACCGGTTCGGCGATCGCGACGGCTCCGGCGGCGACGATCGCGGCGAACTCCTCCGGGAGCTCGGCCGCGCTCGCGCACTCGAAGTTGAGCTCCACGGCCTGGCCGCCACGCGGTGCGCGGAAGGAGGGGTGGTCGCGGGTGTGCGCGCCGAGACCGGCGCGGTGGAAGACGGCGAGGCGGACGCCCTCGTTCTCGAGCTGCACGTACGACTCCTCCCGCACGACGACGGCGAAGCTCAGCGCGCGCTCGAAGAAGGCGGCGAGCCCCTGCACGTCGTCGGCGAGCAGGGTGATGCCCTCGAGGGCGATGCGGGTCATGGTCGAGGACGGTAGCAGCCGGGTCGGACGCCGGAGGGCGGCGCGGTCCGGCCTACCGCCTCGCCCGGGCGTCTGCGAGGCTCGCCGGATGACCGCTCCTCCCGTCTTCGCCGACCCGCGCCGCACGGGGGCCCTGATCGGGCTGGCCGGTGCGGCGGTGTTCGTCTTCTCGTACACGCCCGCCGGGCCGCTGCCGCTCGTCGTCCGGGTGGGGGTGGTGGCGGTGATCGCCGCGACGCTCTGGTTCCTCTTCGTGCGCCCCCGGGATCTCGGTCCGTTCGTCCCTCCGAGCCGCGTCGGCATCGCCGTCTACCTCGCGTGCGTCGCCGGGGAGCTGGCGCTGATCGCCGCAGGCACGCGCCTGCTCGAGGGGGCGGGTGCCGGCGAGCTGCGCCCCGCCCTGATCGCGCTGGTCGTGGGACTGCACTTCCTGCCGTTCTCGTGGGCGTTCCACGAGCGCATGTTCGCGCTGCTGGGCGGGCTGCTCGTCGTGCTCGGTGCGCTCGGGCTGGTGACGGGCGCCGCCGAGGCGCTGGCGGTCGCGTCCGGAGCAGTGATGGCGCTGCTGCTCCTGGCGTACAGCCTCGGGCTGTTCGCGCGCCGACGCTGACTCCGTCGGGTGGGGGGCGGGGTCGACCCTGGACGACCCCGCCCGGGGACGGCCCGGTCGGAGCGGCGTACCCGAAACGCGTGCTCGACCCTGAGGCCCGTCCCGATCTCGGAGACGCGGGGGTCCGCCGTCGTCCGGGAGCTGGAGGCGAGACGGGTCCGGGTCTCGTGATGACGTTCAGGATGCCGGAGAGGGAGGGGCGTGTCCAATCGCGCGGCTGGCCCGGACGGAGCCGGGCGGGCGTGCATCCGGCTCAGGGATCCTTCGTAGACTCGGGATCCGCTCCGGATGAACGCCGCGTCCTGAAGTGACGTACCTCCCTCGACGGACCGACCGGTCCGCGATCGAGGAGGTGCCGATGGCATCCGCGGCACCACTGGCGCGACGACACGAGGAGCCCGCGATGACCCGGTCCTCCCGCGACCGCGATCGCGCGCCCGCCCCGGTCGCCCGACTCCGACCCGGGACCGGCTTCGACCTCGCCGAGGCCTTCGACGCGCACGGCTCGGCCCTGCTCGGCTTCGCGGTGAACGCGCTGCGCGACCGCGGACTCGCCGAGGACTGCGTGCAGGAGACGTTCCTGAGGGCGTGGCGCTCGCAGGCGAGCTACTCGCCCGAGCGCGGCAGCCTGCGCACCTGGTTGTTCGCGATCGCGCGGAACGTCGTCGTCGACGTCCACCGCTCGATGCAGCGGCTGCCCCGCCTGGTCGCGGCGGACGTGCTCGAGGACGTCCCCGGCGACGAGCGCGACCCCCTCGATCCGCTCGCGATGGCGGAGGCGCTCGCGCGGCTGTCGGAGCCGCACCGCGCCGTCGTGGTCGCGATCCACCTCCGCGGCGAGAGCTACTCCGAGCTGTCCGCGGCGACCGGGGTGCCGGTGGCGACCCTGCGCACCCGCGCCTTCTACGCGCTGCGGGCGCTCCGCGACCACCTCGCGGCGCCCGACGGCATCGATTCGACCGACCCGACCGACCAGGAGCGACCATGACAGGCACCGAGCAGTCCGGCGGACGCCGCGAGGAGCTGATCGCCGCGGCTCTCGCGGGCGAGCTGTCCGCGGGCGAGGCGGCCGAGCTCGACCGCCTGCGGTCCGAGGACCCCGCGATCGATCGCGAGCTCGCCTCCTTCGGAGTCGTGCTCGAGGGCCTCGGAGCGATCGGCGGGTGGGAGGAGCCGGAGGCCCCGGCCGCGCTCCGCTCGCGGGTGCTCGGCCTCGCGGACCAGCCGCCGACGCGCGACCGCGTCCGCCGCGCGGCCCTCGCCGTGGGAGCGGCTGCGGCGTGCGTCGCGATCGGCGCCCTCGGCGCGACGGCGCTGCAGGGCACGGAGGAGCGACCCGTCGCGGGTCCGCCCGGGACGCTCGGCGCGGTCGAGACGATCGCCTTCGAGGAGTCGTCGGCGATCGATGTCGAGGGCTCCGTCATCGCCCACACCTGGGGCACCGAGACCGTGCTGCGCGCCTCCGGCTTCACCGCGGGGGAGAGCTTCGACCTCGTCCTGGTGACCGACTCGGGCGAGCGCCTGGCCTCGGGGTCGTTCCTCGGCAGCGCGGTCGAGATCGACTGCGAGATGAACGCGGCGGTGCTGCGCGAGTCGGTGGCCGCCGTCGAGATCGTCGCGACCGGCGGCGCTGTGGTGGCGAGCGCGGAGCTGCCCGTCGTCGAGAGCTGAGGGCGGCGCTCCGGGCCTGCAGAAGCGAGGCTCAGCGGGCGTTCCGCGCGAGATCCGTGGATCCTGAGCCGTTCAGCCTTCGTTGCGACGGCGTCCGCCGCGCGACGCCCACCGAGTGCCCGCCCAGAACGCGAGCACGAGCAGACCGAGGACGGCGAGCGCCGCGGCGACGAGCTGCTCCCAGCGCACGAGGAGCGTCCCCGGCGGCGGGAAGAGGCTGTCCGACAGCGGGGCGTAGGCGAACCAACCGAACGAGATCTCGCGCGGAGTCGCCAGCGCGACGACGACTCCGGCGGTCAGCAGCAGGACGCCGAGGGCGGGGACGAGGATCGCGGGCCTCCGACTCACCCCGGGCCCCACTTCTCGAGGAACTCCGCGGTGGTCGTCGTCTCGAGGTCGAGCCGCACCAGACCGAGCAGGTCGTGGGGATCGCCGATGTCGGCCGCGGTGCGGATGACGACGCCGCCCGTGTCCAGGCGGGTGACGACGAGATCGAACACGGTGATTACGCCGCCGCCCAGCGCGGCGTCGAGGAGTCCTCGGAGCCGGCCGCCACGGGTGTACTGCAGGTCCGCAGCCAGGTGATCGGCCGCGACCTCTGGCTCCTCGCCGTGCTCCGTCTCCACCCCTCGACGCTACCCCGGGTCGCTCGCGTAGGGTCCCCTGATGACCTCTCGACCTGTGCAGGCGTGGCGGGCCGCGACGGCCGGGCCGCGACTCCTGCTCGCCGCGAAGACCGCCGTCGCGGTCGGCCTCGCCTGGGCGATCGCGCCGCACGTGCCCGGGGTGGCCGAGCAGTACCCCTACTACGCGCCGCTCGGGGCGCTCGTCAGCATGTACCCCACGCTGATGGGCTCGGCCCGCACCGGCCTGCAGACGCTCGCCGGGCTGGCGACCGGGATCGGTCTGGCCGCGCTGGTGGTCGCGACGGTCGGGCCGACCTGGTGGACGATCCCGCTGATCGTCGGGATCGGCGTGCTCGTCTCGGGCACGGGCTGGTTCGGCGCCGGCAAGGAGTACGTGCCGATGGCGGCGCTGTTCGTGCTGATCATCGGCGGGGCGCGGGCCGAGGACTACTCGCTCGGCTACCTGGTGCAGATGGCGGTCGGAGTCGTCGTCGGGCTGCTCGTGAACCTGGTCGTGGTGCCCGGGCTGACGAGCGAGGCGGCGTCGGCGCGCGTCGACGAGTTCCAGGAGCGGCTCGCGGGGGTGCTGCGCGACACGGCCGTCGCGCTCGCCGAGCCGTGGCCGCCCGAGCAGTCGTCGTGGGCGAGCACGGGGAAGGAGCTGGCCGCGACGTCGGAGGACGTGCGCGCCGCTCTGGTCGAGGCGGACGAGAGCCGCAAGGGCAACCCGCGCGCACTGCTGCACCGCCGCGACTCCGGCTCGGACCACGCCCGGCTGGCCGCGCTCGACACGATCCTCTTCCACGTGCGCGACCTGACGGCGGCGCTCGCCGACACGATGTGGGACCGGCCGGGCGCCCTGCGGTTCGACGCCGAGCTCACGCATCCGCTCGCCGAGGCCTGCCGGGCCGTCGGCGACGCGATCGACCGGCACGGCGACGAGACCCCGGAGGCGCACCGCCGGCTCGGCGAGGCGGTCCGCGCGGTCAGGATCCTCGTGCAGGCGGTCGACGAGCGCTCGGTGGCGGCGGGGAGCGCGCTCGGGCCCGGTGTGCTCGTCGCGCTGCACCTGCGGCGCATCGTGGTGCTGCTGGCGCACCGCGGGGACGAGGAGCCGAGCAGCTAGGGCCTGGCGAGCGCGAGCACGCCCGCGAGTCCCTCCGGGGTCCCGCTCCAGTGCCGGCGGATCGCGTCGGTGCCCGAGCGGCGGATCGCGAAGCGCAGCACGAGGGCGACGACGATCACGTCGTCGGCGATCCCCAGCACCGGGATCACGTCGGGGATCAGATCGATCGGGAGGAGCAGGTAGCCCAGCAGCCCGATCAGCGACCAGCGGACGGAGCGCGGAACGGTGCCGTCCCGGATGAGCGCGCGGAGCAGGCGCACGACGTCGGGGACGAGGCGCAGCGCCTCCCGCCAGTCGACCGAGCGGCCCATCCGCCTCTGCTGGATCCAGAGGACGGCGAGCAGGGCGCACCAGACCAGCGCGAGGCCGCCGAGCACGGCGAGGGCGACGCCCCACCAGCTGTCGGGCGTCACGGGGTGCGGGTCTCGGTGCGGGTCATCCGGCCACCGTAGCCGCGCGGTCTGCGGGTGCTCGCGCGGTCTGCAGGTGCTCGCACGGTCTGCAGGTGATCCGCGCGGGAAGGCGCTCGCCGCCGGATCGAGCGGTGGGGTGGGCGGAGGATCCCCTGCAGATCGCACGGCGGAGCCCCGGCGGTGCGCCCGGGCGGGCCAGCGGCGGTGCTACTCCGCGTCGCCGTCGAGCCGGTCGCGGATCGAAGTCTGCACGTCGACGCGCTCCTTGTCGACGGAGTCGGTCACGGTCCGCATCTGCACGATCCGGTCGACGAGCACGCTCACGCGCTCGGTCGGCACGATGCGGGTGGTGAGGACCGGCTGCTCGGCGTGGAGCACGAGCGTGATCGGCGCGGGCGGCTCGGAGTCGTCGGCCTGATGGGGGGCGTCGAGCGGCTCGCGCTCGATCACGAGCTCCTCGCGGCGCAGCTGCACCGTGATCGTGCGCTCGTCGGTGACGACGACCTTGCGGATCCGCACCCTCTCGGTGGCGGTGCGGACGGTCGTCGCGCTGAGCCGCTCCTCCGAGCGGATCACGCTCACGCTGTCGTCCGGGGGGAGGTCGGTCGAGGATCGGCTGTCGGGCACGGGGCTCCTCACGAGCGCAGGGGGTCGGGGTGCCGGCGGCGGGTGGGGGGTCCCGCCGCCGGCGGGGTGGATCAGAGACCGTCGCGGTCGCGGCGCGTGGTGGTGCCGTCGTCGTCGACCTCGATCTCCTCGTGGCGGACGTCCTCGGTCACCTGCTGCTGCTCGGTGACCGTCTCGGTGCCGAGCGAGACGCGCTCGACGGGGACCGTCTCCTTCGCGGCGACGACGCGGTCCTCGGTGAGGACGACCTCGTGCTCCTCCTCGCTGAGGTCGGGTCCGGCGGTGGCCGAGTCGACGTTCGCGTCGGTGATCGGCTCGCGGACGACCCGGACCTCGTCGTGCGAGACGGGGACGGTGACGCTCTCGCGCTCGGTGACGATGTGCTTGCGCAGGCGGGCGCGGCCGGTGGTGACCTGCTCGGTGCCCACGTGCAGCTGCTCCTCGGAGCGGGTCATCGCGTCGTCGGTGGTCGGCCCGGAGGTGTCGCGTCCGACGTTCGTGTCGACTCCGGTGGTGCCGGTGCCGGTCGTGCCGTCGGTGTAGCCGGCCGAGCTGTCGACGTTGCCCGAGCCGGAGTAGGAGGCGGCGCCGGAGAGGTTGTAGTAGCGGTACAGCTCGGCCTCCTCCTCCTCGGTGAGGGCGCCGTCGGCGTCGATGCGCGGCGCGTCCTTGACGAAGGACTTGTCGTAGGAGACGGTCAGGCGGTCGCCGTCGAACGAGGCGCCCTCGAGTGGGACGAACGACTCCTTGGTGCCGAAGAGACCGGTGCGGACGGTGGCCCAGACGGGGGTTCCGGTGTCGTCGGCGAGATAGACCTGCTCGACGGAGCCGATCTTGTCGCCGTCCGATCCGTAGACGTTCGAGCCGTAGATGCTGTCGATAGCGGTGGTGTCGATCATGGGACTTCCTTGCTTCTCGAGTACCGGTTGGGGGCGGTCGAGGAGGGCCGGGGTGGCCGACCTCGCGTCCGACGCTAGGCACAATGGCCGTCGAGCGAACGCCCATTGACAGCGCGCGAGAGCAGGGGAGTATGCTCCCGCGCCCGCCCGTGGGGCGAGTGTCGCGGAGCGCAACCCTCTGGAGCGCGTCCGGCGAGCCGCGCACACTGTCCAGGAACGATCGCGGCGACGTGTCGACCGATCCCGTCGACCGATCCCGCCATCACCCGATACCGCCGTCCACCGATCCCGCCGTCAGGAGGACCCGATGCCCCTCTCCGTCGCCGACCGGCACCCCCGGATGAACGACGGGCCGGCTCCTCCGAGGTGGAGGGCCGGCCCGTCGGGGAGAGCGGACGCTACTTGAGCGTCACGGTCACGGGAGCGCTCGCCGTGGTGTTGCCCGCGGCGTCGGTCGCCCGGGCGGTCAGCGGGAAGGTGCCCCGCATGCCTCCCGTGCTCGTGGTCAGCGACCAGGTCGACCCGGTGGTCCGGACGCCGTCGCCGACCTTGAGGCTGCCGATGTAGAACGCCACGCCGGTCACCTCGGTGTCGTCGGTGGCGCTGACGGTGGCGGTCGTCGTGCCGCTCAGGACGGCGCCGGGCAGCGGCGAGGTGATCGCGACGGTCGGCGCCGTGGTGTCGGCGACCGGTGCGGCGGGCTCGTCGGGCTCCTCCTCCTCGGCGGGCGCCTCGTTCCCGGGAGCGGTCGGCGAGGGCGTCGGCGTCGCGGTCGGGGCCTCGGTCGGCGTCCCGGTCGGAGTCGGCTCCGGGGTGATCTCGGGCGAGGGGGCCGGAGTGGGCTCGACGGTCGGCTCCGGGGTCGGCTCGGGAGTGCTCGGCTCCTCGATGTCGTCCCAGATCGCGGCGAGGTACGCCGTGGTGGGCGGCGTGCTCATCGCGTCGAGACCGGCGGCGGTCGTCGAGGAGAGGGTCGGGTCGACGGTGAAGCCGCCCGTCCTCGCCGTCTTGCCGGCCATGTTCGTGCGCGTGTTCACGACGCTGTCCCACACGGGCTGGAGGGAGCCGATGAGGGTCGAGTCGGAGGCGTCGACGTTGCCGCCGCCCGAGCCCTGGACGGCACTGAGGCTGCCCGGTCCGTTGATCGCCCCCGCGGCTCCGGCGCCGCCCCGCAGGAAGGGGTAGCGCTGCACGGTGGTGCTGCCGCCGACGACGAGCGACTCCTCGAACGCGACGTTGCGCACTCCGCCGATGATGACGGCGCTGTTGTTCGAGCTGAACACGACGGTGTCGCGGAGGGTCACCTGGCCGGTCACTCCGCCGCCCTCGATCTGGAGGGTGTCGGTGTGGGGTCGCGCCGGGTTGGATCCGCCGTACAGCGCGTCGACGTAGTAGGACGGGGCGAGGTACGCGCCCTCGACCAGCACGTCGCTCATCACGTTGGGAGCGAAGGCCTTGATCTGGGCGGTGTCGCCGCTCTTCACCATGGACTGCGGCACGACGACCTCGATGAGCTCGACGTCGCGCACGGGGACGTTCGCGGAGGCGGCGAGGCCGATCCAGTTCTCGTTGATGCGCAGTCGGGCGAAGGAGGAGTGGGTGGCGCCCTTCACATCGAGCGAGTCGATGTCGAAGCGCAGGAGCGTGATGCCGGTGACCGCCCGGAGGGCCCAGTCGCCGCCGGTGACCGACTGGAAGCCGTCGCGCGCCGTGACCAGCACCTTGGTGGCGCCGGTGTTGCGGTAGCCGCTGACCGCGGACAGGTCGGAGATGTGCCCGGGAGCGACCCTGATGACGGCTCCCGCCGCGATCTCGGCCGGCTTCAGGGCGTCGAGCGCCCGGCGGATCGCGGGGCCCGACGCGGCGACGTCGACGACCGTGAAGCCCTCGAACCCGGAGCGGATGTCGGGGGTGTCGGACGGGTAGTGCGTGCCGTCGGGCCCGAAGGCGGTCTCGGCGGCCGAGGCGGCCGGAGCGCCCTGGAGGGACAGACCCGTCACGGCGATCGTCACCGCGGCGGTGAGCGCCAGGGCCCGCAGCAGGGTGGTCTTCGCGCGACCCGCGGTGCCGAGGGAGAAGGCGTCCGCGCTCGGGACGGGCGGCGGCAGGGTGTTGGACGGGGTGGCTCTGGCCATGGGTGACTTCCGATCGGCTCGTGCTGCGGGGACGGGGCGCCCGGAGCACGTCGCGGCGGGCGCCTCGACACTCCACGGACCGGGCCCCTCCACAAGGGAGGTGCCGCGGCTGCACGCGTCGCTGCGTTCCGGGCTGATGGTGCGGGGAGCAGCGGTGGTCGGAGCGCTGCTGCCGCCGCAGGAGGCCTCTGCGACGACGGTGCACGTCGCCTCGGCCGGACACGGCTGCAGCTGCTGGACGAGCGCTCCGCGGCTACAGCCGTGACGCTATCCGTCAAGGGGTTGTCTGCGGCCCGGATGAACGGAAGCTCCGCTGACCGGGCCCTCGAAGAAGGGTGGTGGTGGAGTGGGAACGCCCCCCTGCCCGCCGATCGGGCGGAGAGGGGGGCGTCGACGTGCGTCAGCGCGGCTACTCGTTGACGGTGAAGCCCTGCGAGGCGCCGTAGGTCACGAGGTTCTCCTGCCACGCCTCGAGGCCGGCGTTGAGGTCGGTCCCGTTCGCGTAGGCCTGGCCGACGGTGTCCGGGAACACGCTGTTCGCGTAGACCTGGAAGGGCAGGTACTCGAAGCCCTCGACCACGTTCTCGGAGGCGTCGACGAGGACCTTGTTGATCTCCTGGCCGCCGAAGTACTCGGGGGTCGCGTTCAGGAACTCGTCGTCGTTCAGCTGAGCGGTGGTGGAGGGGAATCCGCCGCCGTCCAGGAACACGCCGATGCTCTCGTCGGAGTTGTTCAGCCAGCGGAGGAAGGCCGCCGCGAGGGCCGGGTCATCGGTCTGCTCGATGACCGACTGCGCGCTGCCGCCGTTCTCGGCGGTGGCCGCCGAGCCGTCGTAGCTGGGCAGCGGCGCGACGCGCCAGTCACCGGCTCCGTCGGGCACGGAGCCCTCGAGGATGCCGGGCATCCAGGCGCCGGTGATCAGCGTGGCGATCGTGCCGTTGCCCAGCGCCGTGAACCAGTCGTCCGACCAGGTCGGGATCGGCGAGAGCAGGCCGGGCTCGTGGAGCTCGTTCCACGTGTCGGCCCACTTCTTCGAGCCCTCGTCCTGCAGGTCGATGGTGACGTTCGTGCCGTCGGTCGTGAAGGGCTGCCCGCCCGCCTGCCAGATCAGCGGGTCGGCGAAGCCGGGGTCGCCGGCGTCGTTGGTGATGAACTTCGACGGGTCGGCGGCGGTGAGCTTCGCGGCCTCGGCGATGTACTCGTCCCAGGTGGTGGGCACGGCGAGGCCGTACTGGTCGAAGATCGCCTGGTTGTAGAGCATCACCATGGGGCCCGAGTCCTGCGGGAGGCCGTAGAGGCCGCCGTTGAGGTTGACGGCGCTCCACGTCGACGCGGTGTAGTCCTCCTCGAGGTCCGCGAGCCCGTAGGGCGTCAGGTCGAGCAGGCCGTCCGACAGGGCGAACTGCTGCATCGCGTAGTACTCGATCTGGGCGACGTCGGGGGCGCCCGAGCCGGCCTTGATCGCGTTCTGCAGCTTGGTGTACTCGTCCGTCGCGGTGCCGGCGTTGACGACCTCGACCTCGACGTTCGGGTACTCCTCCATGAAGGCGGCGGCCTGGTCGGCGCCGGTGGGCGTCCAGGTCCAGTAGGTGAGCTCGCCGCCGCGCTCGAGGGCGGCGTCGAGGTCGGCGGCCGACCCAGAGGAGGCGGATCCGGTTCCGGAGTCGGAGCTGCAGGAGACGAGGGACATCGCGGAGATGCCGGCGACGACGAGCCCGGCGAGCACGCGGCTCCGGGTGCCTCGGCGGAGTTCGAACATGGTGGTCCTTTCACTTCTTCGTGGTGGGGAGGGAGTGCTGTGCGGGAGGGTGGTGCAGGTGCGCGGGGCGGACCGGGGGGTCAGCCCTTGACGCTTCCGGCGCTCAGGCCCGACTGCCAGAAGCGCTGGAGGAACAGGAAGATCACGACGATCGGGACGATCGTGATCAGGGAGCCGGTGATGACGAGGTTGTAGATCGGCTCGGCCGAGACGCCGCTGGCCTGCGAGCTCCACTGGTTCAGACCCACGGTGAGCGGGTACCAGGTCGGGTCGCTGAGCATGATCAGGGGCAGGAAGTAGTTGTTCCAGGTGGCGACCACCGAGAACAGCGCGACGGTCACGACTCCGGGGGTCAACAGCTTCAGCGAGATGGTGAAGAACGTGCGCATCTCGGTCGCGCCGTCCAGCCGGGCGGCCTCGAGCAGCTCGGTCGGAACGGAGTCGATCGTGTAGACCCAGACCAGGTACAGCCCGAACGGCGTGATCAGCGACGGCAGGATGATCGCCCACGGCGTGTTCGTCAGGCCCAGCTGGCTGAAGAGCAGGAACGTCGGCACGGCCAGCGCGGTGCCCGGCACGGCGACCGCGCCCAGCACGACCGCGAAATAGGCCTTCTTGCCCGGGAACCGGAACTTCGCGAGACCGTAGCCGCCGAGGGTGGCGAGCAGAGTCGCTCCGCCCGCGCCGACGACCACGTAGAGCAGCGTGTTGCCGAGCCAGCGGAGGAAGATGCCGTCGTCGTAGGCGAACGTCGCGACGATGTTCTCGCCCAGCACGAAGCTGTCGCCGAAGCCGAGTCCGAAGGAGCTGAAGAGGTCGGCCTGCGTCTTCGACGCGTTGATGACGAGCCAGAGCAGCGGCACGAGCGCGTAGAGGAGGAACGCCAGCATGACGAGCGTCAGCGCGACGGACTTGCGGGGCCGGCTGATCGAGCCGGCGCGGCGGACCCGCGGGTTCAGGGTGCGGAGGGTGGTGCTCACTGGTCTTCCTTCCGGCTGCCGCGCAGCTGCACGACGTAGGCGATCGTGGCGGTGATGACGCCCATGACGATGGCGACCGTGGCCGCGGTGTTGAACTGCTGGCCGGCGAACGAGAGGTTGTAGGCGTACATGTTCGGAGTGAAGTAGGACGAGATCACGTTCTCGGCCAGCGGCTTCAGCACGTTGGGCTCGTTGAAGAGCTGGAAGCTGCCGATGATCGAGAAGATCGTCGCGATGACGATCGCGCCGCGGGCGGCGGGCAGCTTGATCGCGGTGATGACCTGGAAGCCCCGGGCCCCGTCGATCTCGGCGGCCTCGTAGAGCTCGGCGGGGATCGTCTTCAGGGCGGAGTAGAAGATCAGCATGTTGTAGCCGATGTACTCCCAGGTGACGATGTTGCCGATCGAGGCGAGGATCCACTGGCTCGAGAGCGGTCGCAGCACCTCGGCCCCGAGCAGGTCGTTGATGTTGGCCGTGAGCCCGAAGTTGTTGCCGTAGAGGAAGCCCCAGATCAGCACGGCGACGACGGCCGGCACCGCGTAGGGCAGGAAGATCACCATCCGGAACAGCCCCGACGCGTAGAGCCGCGCGCTGTCGATGGCGAGGGCCGCGATCAGCGAGAGGAGCAGCATGACCGGCACCTGCACGAGGAGCACGATTACGACCCGGACGAAGCCGTCCCAGAACTGCGGATCCGAGAGCACCGCGACGTAGTTGTCGAGGCCGACGAAGCTGTTGCCGCCGATGATCCGGTTCTGGAACAGGCTCAGCCAGAGCGCGTAGGCCAGCGGGGCGAGGAACACGAGCACGAACACGGCGGCGAACGGGCCGACGAACTGCCACCCGCGCCAGTCGCGCGTCGCACGCGCGGGTGTCGGAGGCGACTGCCGCCGCCGCGCGTCGGTCGTCCCGAGGCGCTCCATCATGGTGGTCATCGGCCGGTCTCCTCTGCCTCGGTGCGGAGCACCCGGACGTCCCAGGGCTCCAGGTCGACGCTCGTCCCGGCGTCGAGCTCCGCTCCGGAGAGCGCGTCGACCGCCGCTCGCCGCAGCGTCGCGGTGCGGGGGGTCCAGCCCCAGTTGAAGACGAAGGTGAACCGCGATCCGGAGGCGGTGCCCGAGGACACCGTCACCGCGCGGTCCTCCGCCGTGACGACGGCGTCGGGCTCCGGGAGTGCGAAGCGCACGACCTCCCGGGCGAGCTCCGGGTCCGGGATCGTCCCGACGACCGTGAGGTCGCCACGGCCGTAGCGCGCGGTGGTCACGGCCGGGAAGTCGCCGAACCGCGGGTGCTCGTAGGTCGCGAGCGTCACCGCCCCCGTCGAGCGGAGTCCGTCGATCCACAGGGTGGCGTGCGCCGCGGACGACAGCGGCAGGGCTGCGGAACCCGTCACGCGGACGGGCGTGCTCACGGTGCTGAACTCCTCGTAGCCGACCTGCGCCGGTCCCGCGAGGCGGGCGGGTGCCCGCTCGATGCGGGCTCGCGCCTCGTCGTCGCCGTAGGCGGTGCGCGGACCCAGGACGAGGTGCCCGCCTAGCGCGGCGTAGTCGCGCAGCAGCTCGAGGTCGTCGTCGGTGCAGACGTAGAGCGCGGCGGCGACGATCACGGGGAAGCGGCGCGCGAGCTCCGCGGCGCCGAGGTCGCGCGCCTGCTCGACGTGGAGGAAGCGCGACTGCCCGCCGGCGTCGACGATCCCCCGCGAGAAGGAGTCGACGATCCGCTCGTAGGACTCCTCGTCGGGCCGGCCGTCGCGCGAGAGCGGAGGCATGAACTGCAGCGCGTACCGGCTCGAGGTCGACCAGAGCACGGCGGCGTCCGCATCCGGGACGTAGCCCTCGAGCGCGTCGCCGAGGGCGGCGAGGTCGCGTCCGATCGTCGAGACCTCGGAGTAGACGCGGCCCGGGACGAGGCTGTGGGGGAGGACCCCGCCCCAGTAGGTCTCGGCGCCGAAGGGCAGCGTGTGCCAGTGCCAGTACTCGATCATCGCGGCGCCGCGCGAGACGAACGCGAGGGCCGACTGGCGCAGCTGGCCCGGGTAGGGCGGGAGGTTGTTGTCGGCCGTGTCGATCGCCTGCGCGTTCGTCTCGGTGACCAGGTAGCGCTGCTGGCGCGAGGCGTAGAGGCGGTCGGCCTGGCGGAGCAGGCCCGGGACTCCGGAGGTCGTCCAGTAGTTCGGGTGCTCGTGCTCGACCCCGATCTCGAGGTGGTCCTGCATGCCGTAGTAGGGGTTGCCGGCGGCGATGTCGAGCGCCTCGAACACCGCGCGCTCGTCGACGCCGCGGCGCGGGTACTGGAGGCAGGTGGTGACGAACTGGTCCTCGCGGGAGTACTCGCGGACGAGGCCGGCCTGCCACGAGATGAAGTCGGTCGTGACCGCCGACTGGTAGCGGCGCCACGCGAGGTCGTACTGCGGGAAGGTGTTGCCGTCGGGACGCCAGAGCTCGCTCCAGTCGTCGATGCGGTGGGACCAGTAGGTGAGGCCCCACTCGCGGTTCAGGGTCTCGACGTCGCCGTACTGCTCGCGGAGGCTGCGCACGAAGCCGGTGAACACGCCGTGGTTGTGCAACAGCTCCAGGCCCGGCTCGTTGTCGACCTGGTAGCCGATGATCGCGGGGTGCGAGGCGTAGCGGCCGATGATGCGGCGGATCACGCGCTCGGCGTGGAAGCGGAACGCGGGGTGCGAGTAGTCGACCTCCTGGCGGGCGCCCCAGGCGATGCGCTCGCCCGTGCGCCGCTCGCCGGCGATCTCGGGGTACGCGGTCTGCAGCCACGGCGGCACGGCATAGGTGGGGGTGCCGAGGATCACCCGGATGCCGCGCTCGTGGGCCTCGTTGAGCACCCGCTGCATCCACTCGAGCTCGAAGCGGCCGTCGCTGGGCTCCCACGTCGACCAGACGGACTCGCCCACCCGGATCACCGTGATGCCGGCCGCGACCATCAGGTCGAGGTCCTCGATCAGGCGGTCCGTGACGTGGTACTCGGGGTAGTAGGCGACGCCGAGCAGGATCTGCGGCGGGAGGGACTGCGGGGCGGCGGTCATGACGTGAAGCACTCCATCGTGGTGAACTGTTCTCGATAACAGTTGGCAGGAGCGATTGTGATCGACAACATTGGGAAAAGCAAGACCGAGCCGATGAGGACCCCATGACGAGCGACCCCGCGCCCACGACCGGCACGATCTACGACGTCGCCCGGGTGGCCGGCGTCTCGCACGCCTCGGTGAGCCGCTACATGCGCGGGCTCGACATGCGCGCCTCGACGAAGGAGAAGATCGAGGCCGCCCTGACGACCGTGCACTACCGGCCGAATCTCACGGCCCGTGCGCTCATCTCGGGCCGGTCGATGCGGATAGGTGCCCTGACGCACGCGGTGGACCAGGTCGGGCCGAACCGGATCATCCAGGCCGCGACGACGGCGGCCCGCGAGGCGGGGTACCTCCTGGACGTCGTGACCCTCGACATGGCCGACACCGCGGAGGTGCAGAGCGCACTCCAGCTGCTGACCCGGCACGATCTCGCGGGACTGCTGGCGTTCGCCTCGACGGACAGCGTGCGGGACGTGCTCGAGCACACCGGTTTCGGGGTGCCGGTGGTCATCGCCGCGGAGGCGGAGGCGGACGGGGAGGGGCCCGACTCCGGGATCGGAGCGCTCGTGGACCACCTCGTCGGGCTCGGGCACGAGGAGTTCGTGCACATCGCGGGCCCCGAGACCTGGTCGGCGGCGAGGAACCGGCTGCGCGCCGTGCACGCCGCTCTCGAGCGCCACGGTCTGCCGCCCGCGAGGATCCTGCACGGGGACTGGTCGGCGCGCTCGGGCCACGAGGCGGTCGCCGCCCTCGAGGACCTGCCGACGGCGATCCTCGCGGCCAACGACCAGATGGCCCTCGGTGCTCTGCACGCCCTCGACGCCCGCGGTGTCCGCGTGCCCGGCGACATCAGCGTGACCGGGGTCGACGACACTCCCGAGGCGGCGTACTTCACGCCCGCGCTGACCACCGTCCGGCTGGACTTCGACGCTCAGGGACGGGAGGCGCTCCGGGCGCTGCTGGCTCGGATCGACGACCCGGCCGCGGAGTTCGGCGCCGAGGGGCCGCGCCCCACGCTGGTGCTCCGCTCCTCCTCCGGTCCGGCGCGACGGCGGGCGTGAGGGCCCGGGGTCAGTGGGGAGCGGGTCCGGAGGAGCGCCGCTGCACGAGCTCGGCGGCGAGCGTCACGTGCGGTGCGGCGACGGTCCCGTCGATCAGCGCGAGCAGTTCGGCCAGCGCCGAGCGGCCCTGGCCCGGGAAGTCGACGCGGAGCGTGGTCAGCGGGGGTCCGAAGTACGCGGCCTCGGGGATGTCGTCGACTCCGGTGACGCTGACGTCCTCGGGCACCCGCAGTCCGCGGTCCGCGAGGGCGAGGATCGCGCCGAGCGCCATCTGGTCGTTCGCCGCCACGATCGCGGTGGCGTGGACGTCCGGCAGAGCGCGGATGAGCTCGTAGCCGGAGCGCGCCGACCAGTCGCCCTCGAGGACGCCGGTCGAGTGCAGGCCGTGCTGCGCGACGGCGGCCTCGTAGGCCCTGCGGCGGTTGCGGGCGGCCGACCAGGCGGAGGGGCCTGCCAGGTGCAGGATCTCGCGGTGCCCGAGGTCGGCGAGGTGCGCGACGAGGGCCGGGAATCCCTGGGTCGTCAGCTGCGACGGTGAGCGGGTCGCGTCGTCGTCCTCCTCGACGGCCAGGTGCGCCGGGACGCGGAAGCGGGTGGTGCGGAAGGCGCGCGTCATCTCGTCGGTCGACGCGAGGGCGAGCACTCCCGCGAGCTCGTGCTGCGTGACGAGGTCGAGCGCCTCCTCGATCGCGGTGGAGTCGCCCATGTCGAGCGAGACGATGTCGAGCACGTAGCCGGCCTCGCGGGCGGCGGTGCTCGCTCCCTGCAGGATCTTGCTCGGCCCGACCTGGTCGATCTCGTGGGTGAGGGCGCCGATGCGGTGCGAACGGCGGGCGCGCAGCGAGCGCGCGGTGAGGTTGGGTCGGTAGTCGAGCTCGGCCAGTGCCGCCTCGACGCGGGAGCGGGTGGCGGGACGGATGCCCTCGAAGCCCTGCAGGAAGCGGGTGACGGTCTGGTGCGAGACGCCTGCGACGCGGGCCACGTCGTAGATCGTCGCCTGGCGACCGGTCTCGCGTGCCGGTGCCGATTCCTCCGCCATGGACTTCCCCCTCCGCCGCCGCCCCGCGGGCCGATGCCGAACCAGTGTGCCGCGAAGGCTTGCGCTCACCCGCGCTGTTGTCGATAACATCGACGAAAGCCCCGCGAAGTGATCGACAACATCGCGCGGCAGAGGGACTCAGGGGCGAGGACCGGGCCGGCGACGACTCGAGCTCCGCTTCGTCCGCCAGCCACGACCGAAGGAACGAGAACGATGAGGTTCACCACGAAGTCCCGGCGCTCCGGGATGCTGCTCGGAGCCGTGGCGGTCGCCGCCGCGCTGCTCGCGGGCCCGGCGATCACGGCCCAGGCGTACACGCCGCAGGGAGGCGTCGTCTACGAGCTCGGGAACGAGCCGTGCCTGAAGGGGCGCGGCAACTGCATCGTGTACCCGAAGTCGGTCCAGCTGCCGAGCGGGCGGATCGTCGCCGCGTTCGAGAAGGCGACCGTCGTCGACTACCCGGCACCGGACTCCATCGGCGGCGCGATCGGCGAGAAGATGCCGATCTACAAGAGCGACGACAACGGCGACACGTGGCAGCCGCTGACCGAGCTCGGCTCGCCCGCCGAGCTCTCGAGTGACCCGGCCATGGACAAGTACTCGAGCAACTGGACCAACCCCTACTTCTACGTCATGCCCGAGACCGTCGGGGACATCGCCGCCGGCACCCTCCTCCTGGCGACCGTCGTGTCGGGCGAGGACGAGTTCTACCGCGAGCAGAAGGCGGCGAACCCCGCGTGGGTGCCCGACAACGACGGCGACCGCCGCGATGTGTCGATCGCCCTCTACGCGAGCACCAACGAGGGCGCCGACTGGCGGTTCGTCAACATCGTCGCCGCGGGCGGCTGGCAGGGCGGCAGTGCCGGTGCCGGCGGCCGCAACGTCTCGCAGGCGAACGCCACGCGCCAGCAGGATCCCCTGTGGGAGCCGCACCTGCGCGTGCACCAGGGGAAGCTCCTCGCCTACTACTCGGACGAGAACGACTACCTCGACTACGACCGCGCGACGGGTGTGCCGATCGGCACCTCCGACAACGCGACGGGGCGCGACGACCAGAGCCAGATCCTCGCTCACAAGACGTGGGACGGCCGCTCGGCGTCCTGGAGCGCTCCCGTCGTGGACGTCTCGGGTCCGAGCTTCTCGTTCGACGGCCGGCAGCACATCGGATTCGCGCGCCCCGGCATGACCACCGTCGCTCCCACGAACGACGGCAAGTGGATCATGACCTTCGAGTACTTCGGCGGCGGCGACAACGTCCGGTACAAGATCGCGGACGATCCCGAGCGGTTCTTCGCCGACGGCGACCCGGACGGCACGGACATCAGCCAGCTCCCGGTCACCCCGGGCTCCAGGCCGCTGTCGACCGGCGGCAGCCCGGTGCTGATGCACCTGCCCGACGGGCGGATCGCCTACAACGCGGCCGGCAGCGGCAACGTCTGGGTGAACGACGGCGCGAGCTTCGGCCGCTGGACCGAGTACCAGACGCCCCTCGGCGGCGGCTACAGCCGCAACCTCCAGTACGACAGCGAGACGGGCCGCGTTCTCATCCTGCAGTCGGCCTGGGGCGGACCGACCGAGCAGCCGGTGATCCGTCACGCCGATGTCGACTTCGGCCGCTCGGCGGGCGAGTACTACCAGCTGGTCAACCGACGAACCGGGCAGGTGCTCGGAACGAACTCGAACACCACCGACGCCGTGATCGGCAACGGCGACCAGCCGGACGTGCGCGCGGAGGCGGCCGACTCCGCCGCGAACCCCGCCACCCAGCTCTGGCACCTCACCGCCAAGCCGGCCGGCGGCACGACCCTGCTCAACAAGGCGGGCGGGCGCGCGGCGACCGTGTGGACCGGCAATGCCACGACAGGCCAGAGGATCGGCCAGTGGATCGACGACCGCGCCGAGGGGCAGTGGAACATCGTGCAGGTCGACGGCACCCACGTCCGGCTCCAGTCGCGGCAGAACACGTCGCTGTTCCTCACGGCGGCCTCGGCAGGATCTCCGGCAACGCTCCAGGCCTCGGTCGCCGACCAGTCGCAGGAGTGGCGGCTCGTGCCCCAGGGGCAGCTCGCCGGCAACGCCCGGCTCGTGAACGCGAACAGCGGTCTCTGCGCCGACGTCCTCGGCGCGAGCCAGAGCGACCGGGCCGCCGTGAACCAGTGGACCTGCAACGGCGGCGCCAACCAGCAGTGGCGGGTTGTCCCGCGCGGGACGAACGTGGCGCTGGTGAACGCGAACAGCAGCAAGTGCCTCGAGGTCTACGGCTTCAGCACCCAGAACGGCGCCGCCGCCACGCAGTACTCCTGCAACGGCGGAGCCAACCAGCTCTGGACGCGCACCGTCGCCGCCGACGGGACCTCGACCTACCGGAACGCGCACAGCGGCCTCTGCCTCGAGGTGCAGAACCGCTCGACCGTCAGCGGTGCGGCCCTGAACCAGTGGACCTGCAACGGAGGGACCAACCAGCAGTGGCGCCCGTGATGCGGTGAGAGCAGCCGCGCCCGTTCGGGTCGGGCGCGGAAGGACGGCCGTCGGGTTCCCGGCGGCCGTCCTTCGTCGTCTGCGGGAGGCCGTGCGCTCAGCCGTCGATCGAGGCCATGTTGGCATCGTCGTGACGGGCGCCCGCGGCGGGCTCGAGCTCCTCGAGGCGGGTGATCTGCTCCGGAGTGAGCTCGACCGCGTCGGCCGCGGTGTTCTCCTCGACGCGAGCGACCCGACGGGTGCCCGGGATCGGTGCGATGTCGTCGCCGCGGGTGAGGATCCAGGCGAGCGCCGTCTGAGCGGGAGTCGCGCCGATCTCGGCTCCGATGGCCCTGACCTCGTCGGCCAGCGCGAGGTTGCGCTCGAAGTTCTCGCCGGTGAAGCGCGGGTTGGACTTCCTCCAGTCGCCGTCGGGGAGGTCGGCGGCCGAGCGCAGCTGCCCGGTGAGCAGCCCGTGGCCCAGCGGCGAGTAGGGGACGAAGCCGATGCCCAGCTCGCGCAGCAGCGGCAGGATCTCGTCCTCCACGTCCCGGGTCCACAGCGAGTACTCGGTCTGCAGCGCCGAGACGGGCTGCACGGCGTGCGCGCGGCGGATCGTCTCGGGCGAGGCCTCCGAGAGGCCGAAGTGCAGCACCTTGCCCTCGGCGATCAGCGCGGCGACGGCTCCCGCGGTCTCCTCGATCGGCGTGCTGCGGTCGACCCGGTGCTGGTAGTAGAGGTCGATGTGGTCCGTGCCCAGGCGCCGGAGGGATCCCTCGACGGCTGCGCGGACGTTGGCGGCGCTGCTGTCGATGGTGCCGGGGCCGCCGCCGGAGTGCGAGACGAGTCCGAACTTGGTGGCGACGACGACGTTGTCGCGGCGGCCGCGGAGGGCGCGGCCCACCAGCTCCTCGCTGTGGAACGGTCCGTAGATCTCGGCGGTGTCGATGTGGGTGACGCCGAGGTCGAGGGCGCGGTGGATCGTCCGGATCGACTCGCCGTCGTCGAGGCCGCCGCCGGTCGTGTAGGTGCCGGCCATGGTCATGGCGCCGAGGCCGATGCGGGAGACGCGGAGGCCTCCGAGGTGTGCGTTCTTCATGCTGTCGGGTCCGTTCGAGGTCAGGCCTGCGAGGTGGGCATGGCCCACAGCTCGGCGATGGAGGAGCGGCGGTTCCGGGTGACCATGTAGAGGATGCTCTCGGCGATGTCCTCGGGCTGGAGCCGCTCCGGGATCGCCTCCGCGTCGGAGGCGGCGAGCTGCTCCTGGATCTGATCGCTGTTCTGCGCGACCAGCTCGGTCGCCACGGCACCGGGCTGCAGCAGTCCGACGCGCACGTTCTTCTTCGTGACCTCCTGGCGCAGCGCCTCGCTGAAGCCGGACACGCCGAACTTCGTCATGGAGTACGCGGCGAAGTCGGCCCAGGCCTGTCGCCCGGCGATGGAGGAGATGTTGACGATGTCCGCGACACCGCGCAGGTCGTCCTCGGCAGCCGCCAGGAGGTGGGGGAGGGCCGCCTTCGTCGTGTAGAGCAGGCCGAGCTGGTTGATCGCGATCATCCGCTCCCACTCCTCGACGTCGGTGCCGGCGACGGGGCCCAGCAGCATGAGGCCGGCGTTGTTGACGAGCACGTCGAGGCGGCCGAAGCGCTCGACGACGGTCGCGATCGCGGCGTCGACCTGCGCGCGGTCGGCGATGTCTGCCGGGAGGGCGAGCGCGGTGCCGCCCAGGCCCTCGATCTCGGCGACGAGCTCGTCGAGGCGGTCCTTCCTCCGGGCCAGGACGGCGACCGAGGCGCCCTCCGCGGCGAGTGCGCGGGCGGTGGCGCGGCCGATTCCGCTGGAGGCGCCGGTGACGACGGCGACGGTTCCGGTGAGGGTGGAGGTCATGGGTGAGTCCTTCCTGTCGGTGCCGGCGTGCGGGGAGCGGGCCGGGACGGGGCCGGCTCCTGCCGACCGCCTCCACTCTCCGCCGGGCGCTCGAGAAGGTGGGAGTCCCTGCCGGAAGGGTCACCAGCGGGGCCCCTCTGACCGTCCGGGGCGCCCGTACGGTCGACGGCATGGACACTCCGATCCAGATCAGGGACTTCCTGGTCTCGCGCCGCACCCGGCTCTCGCCGGAGCAGGCGGGACTGCCGGACTTCGGCGGTCGACGGCGGGTCCCCGGTCTGCGCCGCGAGGAGGTCGCCCTCCTCGCCGGCCTGAGCGTCGAGTACTACCTCCGCCTCGAACGGGGCCGCGTCGGGCGGGTCTCGGAGGACGTCCTGGACGGACTCTGCCGGGCGCTGCAGCTGGACGACCCGGATCGGGACCGGCTCTTCGAGCTGGTCCGCACCGCCAACGGGGGCGAGCCGCCCCGGCGTCGTCGAGCGGCACCCCGACCCGTCGGTCTGCGGCCGCTGGTGCAGCAGCTGCTCGACGCGATGGGCGACGTGCCCGCGCTCGTGCAGAACGGACGCCTGGACGTGGTCGGCACCAACGCCCTGGGGGCCGCCCTGTTCTCGGCCGCCCTCGAGCGCCCCGGGCCGAATCTCGGACGCTTCGTCTTCCTCGACGAGCGCGCCCCGGTCTTCTTCCGCGACCGGGACCGGATCGCGCGGCAGTGCGCCGCTCTGCTGCGGGCGGAGGCCGACCGGCGTCCGTTCGACCGCTCGCTGACCGACCTGGTCGGCGAGCTCTCGACGCGCAGCGAGTGCTTCCGCCGGCTCTGGGCCTCCCGCGAGGTCGGCGAGCACGCCGCAGGGCCGACGCTGCTGCGCCACGCGGTGGTGGGCGACCTCGACCTCGACCGTGAGGTGCTGGAGCTCACGAGCGCTCGCGGGCTGCTCCTCGCCGCCTACTCCGCCGCCCCGGGCTCGCGGTCGGCCGAGAGCCTGCGGCTGCTGGCGAGCTGGGCCGCGGCCCCGGCGCCGGGCGAGCCGCTCTGACTCGGCGGGACGCGGTCGCCCGCACGCGGAGGGAGGGGAGCGAGCGTGTGAGGGGTCAGCGGCTGGCGGAGGCGCTGGTCGCCGTCAGGCTGCCGAGGAGCCGCAGAGCGTCGTCCGAGGCGCTGCCGGGCTCGGCGGTCCAGCCCAGGAGCAGCAGGCCCGGATCCCCGGTGAGCTGCAGCGCCTCGTAGCCGAGGTCGAGGTCGCCGACATCCGGGTGGCGCAGGCGCTTCGCCCCTGTGCCGTGCTCGTCGACGTCGTGCTGTGCCCAGAGGCCGCCGAATTCGACGCTCTCGGCCCGGAGCTCCTCGATCAGCGCGACCAGGACGCCGTCCCGCGGGGAGCGGCCGCTCTCGGCGCGCAGCAGCGAGACGATCTGCCTGGCGGAGTCGTCCCAGTCGCGGTAGAAGTCGCGCGCCCGGAGGTCCAGGAACAGGAATCGCGCGAAGTTCGCCGGCCGGCCCGGTCGGGCGTCCAGCCCCGTGAACAGCGCGCGCCCCAGCGCGTTGATCGCGACGACGTCCATCCGCCCGTTCTGCACCAGTGCCGGAACCCCCGTCATCGCGTCGAGGAGCCGCTGCACACCGGGTCCGACCCGCTGCTCGTGCGCCGGTGCGCGGCGCCGGGACGATCGGGCCCCCTCCGTCGCGGCCCGCACGAGGTCGTCGAGGTGCCGTCGCTCGGCGGCGTCGAGCTGCAGCGCCCGGGCGATCCCGTCGAGGATCTCGACGGAGACGCCGAGCGCGTTCCCGCGCTCGAAGCGGACGTAGTACTCGACGCTCATCCCCGCGAGGAGGGCGACCTCCTCGCGGCGCAGCCCGGGAACGCGCCGCCGACCGCCGTAATCGGGGAGGCCGGCCTGCGCCGGCGTCAGTCGGGCGCGCCTCGTGGTGAGGAACTCGCGGATCTCGGCGGCGGCGTCCATGCCCTGACGCTACGGCAGGGCGTCGGTTCCAGGGGGACCCTGCTGGTGACCCTCACGAGCGGGTCTGTCTCGACCCGTCGCGCCCCTCGTTGACTGGCCTCAGCGCCCGGCCGACCCCCGGTCGGGCCCGCACGGAAGGACACACGAGCATGGCTGACACGAACGTCTGGTTCATCACCGGAGCAGGACGAGGACTGGGCGTCGATCTCGCCCGCGCCGCCCTCGCCGCAGGGCACGAGGTGGTCGCGACCGGTCGCGACGCCGACCGCGTGCGCACCGCGATCGGCGAGCACGAGAACCTCCTCGCAGTCGCCCTCGACATCACCGATCCCGCCGCCGCCGAGAAGGCCGTCGCGGCGGCCGTCGAGCGCTTCGGCCGCGTGGACGTGCTCGTCAACAACGCGGGCAACTTCTACGCCGGCTTCTTCGAGACCCTCAGCGACACCCAGATGCGCGCGCAGTTCGAGACGAACTTCTTCGGAGCCCTCTCGGTCACCCGCGCCGTCCTGCCCCTCCTCCGCGCACAGCGGTCGGGGCGGATCATCACGGTCACCTCGACCGCCGGCCTGGTCGGGGGCGGGTTCACCTCGGCGTACGCCGCCTCCAAGTTCGCGCTCGAGGGCTGGATGGAGTCCCTCCAGCCCGAGGTCGCGCAGTTCGGCGTCTCGACGATGTCCGTCGTGCCCGGCTTCTTCCGGACCGACCTGCTCGTGGAGGGGTCCTCGACGATCCACCCCGAGATCGCGATCGACGACTACGCGGAGGCGACCGAGCAGACCCTCGCCGCCTTCTCCGGCATGAACGGGCAGCAGCCCGGCGACCCCGCGAAGCTGGCGCGCGCGATCGTGACCCTCTCCGACTCCGGCGACCTCCCCCTGCGCTTCGTCGCGGGAGCGGACGCGGCGGCGTCGATCGAGCAGAAGCAGGCCCTGGTCCAGCAGCAGATCGACGCGCACCGGGAGCTCTCCGAGTCGCTCTCGCACGACGCCTGATCCGGCGACTCCGCACGACGACCCGCATCACGAAGGACACCACCATGAGCACACCCCTCGGCATCATCGGCTCCGGAGCGATCGGCGGCACGCTCGCGCGTCTCGCGATCTCCGCCGGCCTGGACGTCGTCCTCAGCAACTCCCGCGGGCCCGAGAGCCTCGCCGCACTCGTCGAGCAGCTCGGGCCCCGCGCTCGCGCGGCCACCGTGCGGGAGACGGCGGAGCAGGCCGACGTGGTGATCGCGGCGATCCCGCTCATCGCGCACACCGACCTGCCCGCCGACGCCCTCGCCGGCAGGATCGTGCTGGACACCACGAACTACTACCCGCAGCGCGACGGCCGGATCGCCGCGCTGGACGGCCGGGAGTCGACGGCCAGCGAGCTCGTCCAGGCGCACCTGGCCGACTCCTCCGTCGTGAAGGCGTTCAACAGCATCACCTTCGCGAGCCTCGGCAACGGAGCTCGCGCAGCGGGAGATCCCGAGCGCAGCACCCTGCCGATCGCGGGGGAGGACGCCGCAGCGAAGGCGCGGGCCACGGAGATCCTCGATGCCCTCGGCTACGACGCGCTCGACACCGGCGGTCTCGCGGAGAGCTGGCGCAGCGAGCCCGGGACCCCGATCTACTGCGACCCGTACATGCCGGCCTGGCCGGCGGAGACGCTGCCGTTCGACGAGCTGCTCGCCTGGCTCCTCGCGGCGCCGGTCGTCCCGGTGTCGAGGGAGCGCGCGGCCGAGCTGATCGCGAGCGCCGTCCGCGGCCCGGCGGGCGGGTACTTCCCCGAGACGGCGTGAGACGCCCGCCGTCGGATCAGAGCGCCGCTCTGCTCGATCCGGCGGCGGTGTCGGCGAGGCCGACGGGATCGCTCTCTCCGGCCCAGCTGCCGAGCAGGGTGAGCGCGTCGTGCGACGCGCTCCCGGGCGCCGCCGAGAACACGATCATCTGCAGGCCGCGCTCCGAGGCGAGGTCCATCGACTCGAACGCGAGGTCCAGGTCGCCGACCAGCGGGTGGTGTAGGCGCTTCACGCCCGTCCGGTGCTCCTTGACGTCGTGTGCGGACCAGATGCCGCGGAAGGTCTCGCTGCGGGTCGAGAGCTCGCCGATCAGCGCGGTGAGCCGCCGGTCGGAGGGGTCCCGCCCGGCTTCGCGGCGCAGGAGTGCGACGGACTGCCGTCGCGAGTCGGCGAGGTCGCGGTAGAACGTCTCGGCACGCGGGTCGAGGAAGCCGAAGCGCGCCGCGTTCATCGGCGCCTGCTGGTCGGCGAACATCTCCGAGAACACCGCGCGGCCGAGCCGGTTCGTCAGGACGCAGTCCAGCCGTCCGTTCTGCACGTAGACCGGCACGGTCGACATCGCGTCGACCATCTGCTGGACGGAGGAGCGGACGCGGGTGGTCCGCGGTGCCGCCCGGCGCTGCATCGGGTGCGCGATCGAGTTCGCCGCGCGCACCAGATCGAGGAGGTGCTCGTGCTCGGCCTCGGTCAGCTGCAGGGCCCGGCTGATGCCCTGGAGGACCGACTCGGAGACCCCTGCGGCATTGCCGCGTTCGAGGCGTTTGTAGTACTCCGAGCTCATCCCGGCGAGCAGCGCCACCTCCTCGCGGCGCAGGCCGGGCACGCGCCGGCGCCCGCCGAAGTCGGGGAGCCCCGCCGCCTCGGGCGTGAGCCTGGCGCGTCTGGACGTGAGGAACTCGCTGATCTCGGCGTGGCTGTCCATGGCAGCGACGCTACGCGCCAGGGCGGCCGGGAGGGGGTCCCTCCCGTTAACCCCCCGCAGCAGGGTCCCGCCGGGGCACCTCACGGGCGGGACTGGCTGGGATCCGGCGGTGCGGATCGACTGGTGGCATGAGAAGAATCACCGCCGTCCTCGCCGCGACCGCAGTCGTCGCCCTGCTCTCCGCCTGCTCGACCGGATCGACGGACGAGGGGGCCGGCATCCTGTCCACTCCGACCACCGCGACCAGCCCGGGCGCGACGACTCCCGACGCGACGACGCCCACCGAGCCCGCTTCCGCTGCGACGACTCCCGCTGCCGACGCTCCTGCGGGGTCGACCGCGATCACCCTGACCGCGGGGGACGAGGTCGTCACGGCTGTGCTGAACGACAGCCGGGTCTCACAGGACCTCCTCGCGATGCTCCCCGCGCAGCTGCCCTGGTTCCGCAACCTCGGCATCGAGTACATCACCGAGCTCGACGCGCCCCTCACCGAGACCGGCCCGTTCTTCACCGACGTCCAGCCGGGCGACATCGTCTACTACAACCCGGCCGACAGCCTCACGATCATCTACGAGGAGACGAGCTCGGTGCCGACGCTGACGCTCATGGGCGAGGTGACGTCCGACCTGTCGGTGCACCGGAGTCTGCCCGACGACGTGGTGTTCACGGTCGAGGTCGCGGAGTAGGACTGCGCGGTGCCCGCCGTCCGCCGGCCCGGTCGCGGCGCCGAGCGCAGCGGACGGGGCGCCGAGGAGGCCGTGGCCCGCTGTCGGGAGGGGCTCAGCCGACCTGGACCTCGGCCGTCTCGGACCGGCTCCGCGCAGCTCTCGCTGCCAGGTAGGCGTCGGTCTCGTCGCGCACGTCGTCCAGGGAGCGACCGCTCCACCGTGCGATGGCCCCGTCGATGTGGTGGCGGACGACGCCTTCGAGGTCGATCCCCGGATCGACGAGCCAGCCGAGCTCGACGCCGTCGAGCACGCCGATCATCAGCCTGACCTCGCGTTCGATGAGACCGGGGGAGAGCGGACCCACCGTCCCGTCGTCCACGAGGCGCTGGAGCTCGCCGGTCATGACGCGGTGGGTGCGCTGCTGGCGTGCGCGCATGAAGGGCCGTGCCGGGTGGTCCTCCTGCGTCGCCTCGGTGGACATCGTGAGGAACAGCTGGATCAGGCCGGGATGCGCCACGTGGTACCGCATGAGCGGGATGTTCGCCCGGAAGTAGTCGAGCCCTCGCTCGCCCTCGGACTGCGAGCTGACGACGTTCCAGTTCTCGAGCACCGCGACCAGGAGCAGCTCCTTGCTCGTGAAGTAGCTCACCAGGGTCGCCGGGGTCGTCCCCACCATCTCGGCGATGGTGCGCAGGGATCCGCCGTGGTAGCCGTACTGCCCGAAGACCACCGTCGCCGCTTCGACGATCTCGCGGCGGCGTCTGAGCCCGTTCTTGTAGGGCCCTCTCGGCTTCGTTCCCCGGTCCTCACGCGATGTCATCGGCTGCCTCCGCAGTCAGTGTATTCGGTCGTTGCTTAAACCTGAACGCAGATGTATGTTTCATGAAACGTGACCGGTCGATCAACTTTCGACCGGCGCGCTCGACGACGAGGAGAACCGATGCCGAGACCCAGGAGCGACCTCGCGCCGTCGCCGAGCCCGTGCGTCGGGCTCGAACGCGTCGACGGAGTCCGCACGTGATCGGCGTCGGGATCCTCGGCGCCGGCCCCGTCACGCAGGCGATCCACCTCCCGGCGCTCGCGCGCCTCACCGAGACCTTCCGGGTGGTGCGCGTCATGGACGTGAGCGCCGAGGTCGCCCGCGCCGTGGCGTCTCGAGTGGGCGCGGCCTGGACGACCGACGTGGAGCAGCTCCTGTCCGACCCCGCGGTCGAGGTCGTGGCCATCTGCTCCCCGCATCGGTTCCACGCCCAGCAGGTGATCGCCGCGTGCCGCGCCGGGAAGAAGGCGGTCCTCTGCGAGAAGCCGTTCGCAATGACGAGCGAGGAGGCGGAGCGGATCGCCGCCGTGAGCGCGGAGACGGGCGTGCCGATCCTGGTCGGCGCGATGCACGCCTACGATCCCGCGTGGCTCGCGGTGTCGGACCGCCTCGCCGTAGGTGACGTGCACACCCTCCGATCGTCGATCGTCCTGCCGCCGAACCCGCGCTTCGAGGACGTCGCCACCGAGGTGGAAGGCCGACCCGAAACGGGGGGAGGCGGCTCGATCCGGACTCCCGAGGAGGCGGCTGAGGACCTCGTGGGCGGGGTGATGGGTCTCGCGATCCACGATCTCCCGCTGATCCGCGCACTGGTCGGCCCCGGCTGGGACGACATCGCGGTGCACTCGGCCGAGCTGCTGGAGCCGTTCGGCTACCTCATCGTGCTGACGGCAGGCGAGGTGCAGATCGAGCTGCATGCGCTGATGAGCGACAACTGGGCCCCCGACTGGCGTCTGACCGCGATCGGCGACGACACGATCGCTGAGATCGAGTTCACTCCCTCCTATGTCCAGGCAGGCTCGGGGACCGCCTCCGTCGTGCGGGGCGGCGTCGTGCAGACCTTCCTTCCCGCTGATCACAACGGCTATGAAGGCGAGTGGCGCGAGATCGCGCTCGCGGTGGACGGCGCCCCGCCTCGGATCGCGCTGGACGCGTTGATCGACGACCTCCGCTTCGCTCTGGAGATCGCTCGCCGTGCCGGCGATCGCGTCCGGGCGGGGGAGGGGATCCTCGTATGACCGCCCTGTCTCTCACCGCCGCTGGTGCTGCGCGCCAGACGGGAGCGGTCGAGGCCGTCGTCGCGTCCCTCCCGGTCTCGCTGGCCTTCGGCCGCGGAGCTGTGGACCTGATCGCGGTGGACGGCTCATCGGGATGGACCGCCGAGGTCCTCCGAGCTCGCGACGTCGGCGCTCGAGGCGTGCTGGTCGTCGATCCCGTCGCGGAGGACGTCCGTCCGCTGCTCGCTCTCGATCTCCCGGTCGTGCTCGACCGTCCTCTCGCCGGGAACCCCGGTGTCCATCAGGTCAGGTCCGCTCTGATCGGCTTCGACGCACGCGCCCTCCTCGAGGCCCGCGTCGTCGTGCCCCCCGCTACGGCTCTCCGACACGCCCTGCTCGAGCAGCTCGCCCTCGTCCGCACCGCGCACGCGCCGCTCGAGTCCGCCGTCGTCCTGCTCAGCACCTCGCACGGATACACCGTCCGGGGCCGCCTGCGCACAGGTCGCGCCGTCCTCCTCACCTGCACCGTGACCGACGCCGTCCCAGGATCCGCCTCCCTCCGAGCCGTCGGTGCCGACGCGATCGTCGACGCCCGCATCCCCTCGCCCGAGGCGGCTCGGCCGCTCCGGGCGACGATCACGACTCCGACCGGCCAGACCGTGCTCCCGACTCGCTACGAGACCTCCCACCGGTCTAGCTGGCGCCGTCTGGTCGATCTCGTGCGGACGGCGGGGTCCTCCAGTGACCTCGAGGACTTCGCGGCGGATCTGCGCGTCGTCGCCTCGCTCCAGCTCCGACCCGCGCCCCCCGCGCCTTCCACCGACCCCTCACTCAAGGAGACATTGCAATGACGCAAACACACATCTTCCAGAGCTCGGCCTTCTCGCGCCGCGGCTTCCTCGGGGTCGCCGGAGGCGCTGCGGCCCTCGCGACCCTCGCTGCGTGCTCGTCCGGCGGCGGGAGCTCGTCCTCCGATGCCCTGAAGTTCTGGGACATGCCCTGGGGGCCGGCGGAGTACAGCACGGCCGCTCAGCGACTCACCGAGTCCTACGCTCCGAGCGGTTCTCTCCCCGCCGCCGAGTACCAGGTGATCCAGTGGTCGAACTTCTCGCAGACGTTCTCGTCGGCCATCGCGTCCAGGACCGGCCCGGCAGTGTCCACGGGCGGCGGCTTCCAGGCGTTCCAGTTCGCCGAGCAGGGTGCGATCGCCTACGCCGACGATCTGCTCGAGAAGTTCAAGGCCGACGGCACCTACGACGACTTCCTCCCCGGGACCGTCGAGAGTCTCAACACCCCCGACGGCTACGCGGCGATCCCCTCCGCTCTCGACATGCGCGTCTGGTGGTACAACAAGCGCATCTTCGACGAGAACGGCCTCACCGTCCCGACGACGTGGGACGAGTACTTCACCGTCGCCCAGGCGCTCAAGGCGCAGGGCCACTACGCCTTCGGCAGCGGAGCGGGCGCGAACAACAACATCGGCCTGCACAGCATGCTCGTGATGATGATCAACAACGGCGGTGGTCTCTACAACCCCGACGGCGAGCTCGACGTCGTGAACGAGCGCAACATCCAGGCGATGGAGTTCGTCCGCCAGCTCTCGCTGGAGGGCATCATCGACCCCGCTTCGCCGAGCTACTCGACCGACAACCTGACCGCGCAGTGGGCGAACGGCACGATCGCGATGGGCATCAACACCCCGGGGCTGAACGCGACCCTCGGCGACACGAACGCCGACGTGGTCGTCGCCGAGCCGATGGCCTCGCCCAGCGGCGAGCAGGGCACGCTCCAGTTCGTGAACAACCTGATGATGTACGCGAACACCCCCTCCCAGGAGGGATCGGAGGAGTTCCTCACCTACTGGATCAAGAACATGACGCCGCTGTTCCAGCAGAACCTCCAGTCGAACCTGCCCATCCTCAAGTCGCTCACCGCTCTCCCGGAGTTCCAGGCGGACACCGAGAAGACGAAGATCATCAACGACTGGCAGCCGGTCGCCAAGACCTACGCCGCCCGGTCCTCGTTCGTCGACGCGCGACTCGCGTCCATCGACGGCGGCCAGGGTCTGCGCGCCTTCGCGCAGACCATGCTCGCCGGACAGACCGACCCGCAGGTCGCCCTCGAAGCACTGGGTGCCTCGCTCGGCGAGCTGTAGGCGAGCACGATGACCTCCACCAGCATCACGTCATCGCTCAAACGAGCGGCGACCGGCGTCGGCGCGAGCGGGCGGGGGCCTCCCAGCCCCTCCGCCCGCGGCGCCGCCGCTCCCGCGGAGCGCTGACCCTGGTACTCCTGGTCGCACCGTCGGTGTTCCTGCTCCTGCTGATCAACGCCTACCCCGTGGTCTACGCCGGGATCCAGTCCGTGCACAACGGCTCCCTGATCGCCACGGGGGACTTCGTCGGCCTCGCGAACTTCACCGACGTGCTCCAGGCGCCCTCGTTCTGGAAGGCGGCCGGCTTCACGCTGGTCTTCACCGTGGTCGGCGTCTTCGGGTCGTGGGTCATCGGGCTGGCCCTCGCGCTCCTGCTGCGGACGCGGGTCCCAGGCGCCGGCACTTTCAAGGTCCTGCTCCTGCTCCCCTGGATCATCCCGGTGGTCGTCTCGGCGACCGCCTGGAACTACCTGGTCGCGACGCCGGACTCCCCGGTCCCCGCGATCTTCCGGGCACTCGGCTGGGGGACGCCCCTCTTCCTCGCCGATCCCGCACTCGCGGCGGTGATGGTGTGCGTCTTCAAGGTGTGGGTGTCGTTCCCGTTCATGATGCTGATGACGTCCGCGTCGCTGGCGGCTGTGGACGGGAACGTCTACGAGGCATCGGGGATGGACGGTGCCTCGAAGTGGCAGCAGTTCCGGCTGATGACGCTTCCGCTGATCGCCCGGTCGACGTACATCTCCTGGATCCTCATGACGATCTTCTGCGTCAACGACTTCCCGACCATCTACCTGCTCACCGGCGGTGGCCCGGTCGACGCGACGACCTCGCTCGTCGTCCTCGCGTACCGGAGGGTCTTCCAGGACTTCCAGACAGGACCCGGGGTCGCGATCGCCTTCCTCATGACGATCACCCTCGTCATCGTCTCCGTCGTCCTCTACCGCCAGATCAGAAAGTCGGCCATCGAATGAGCACGTCGATCCTGCACGAGAACGTGCGCGCAGCGCCGTCGCCCGCACGCCGGCAGAAGGCCGCCGTTGCGCAAGGTGACCGCGGCAAGTGGGGGCGCTTCGCGCTGCTGCTCGTCGTCACCGCGATCATCCTCATCCCGATCATCGTGACGCTCATCCTCTCCGTCCGACCGGGAACCTACTCGAGCGGAACCGGCTTCACCCTCGAGAACTTCACCTACGTCTTCACCACGACCGCCACCCTCACCTGGCTGGGGAACTCGGTCGCCGTGACGCTGGCCTCGGTGCTGATCTCGGTCGCAGTCGCGGCTCCCGCCGGCTACGTGCTCTCGCGCGGGCGCAGCAAGCTCGTCTCCGGCTACTCGCTGCTGCTGTTCGTCGTGCAGTCGCTGCCGGTCATCACCTCGGTGGTGCCGCTGTTCATCCTGTTCGCGAACTTCGGCCTGGTCGACAACCTCGTCGGCATCACGATCATCTACGTCGGATCCGCGATGTCGGTCGCCACGTGGATGATGGCGGCCTACTTCGACACCATCCCTATGTCGCTCGAGGAAGCGGCCTGGATCGACGGCGCCTCGGTCTTCGGCGGCTTCATCCGCGTCGTCCTGCGCAACTCCCTCCCCGGGATTCTCTCGACCGCGATCTTCACGTTCTTGCTCGCCTGGAACGACTACCTCGTGGCGATCGTCTTCCTGCGCTCGACGGACACCTTCACTCTGCCGATGGGCGTGCAGTCCTTCTTCCAGCAGAACGCGACCGACTGGGGATCCGTCATGGCCGTCGCCGTCGTGATGATGCTGCCGCCGGTGATCATGTTCGCCTTCCTCAACCGGTACTTCTCCGTCGGCGGGATCGGAGGGTCGCTCGCGGGCCGCTGATCGCGGCGGGAGCAGCGGATCCGGGTCCGGCGGTCGAGTCGGAGCCGGGTCGGCTCCGACCGTCGTCGGCGCGAGCCCCGCTGCGGGAGGATCCCGGCGTGACCGCTCGGTCGGGGAGCCTTCCGCGCAGCACGGAGGCCTGAGCCGACGGTCCTCACGATCGCCGTCGTCGCATCCGCACCCCCATCGGCCCGGGGAAGGCCGCGTTCCTCTCTCGGCGTCCTCTTGCGAACGAGCCCTCGGCCCGGGATACTCAAAACCGCACGCTGCTAGGTTTTGCATCCTGATCCTCCGCGGCGTCGGCACTCGACGGTGAGAGGAACCGGACATGACCACTTCCAGCGGATCCGCGGCGGGAATGCCCTCGGGCATGACGACGTCCACGGCGACAGTGCGGAACCACGCCTGGTTCCCCGAACCGACGGAGCCTGCGAAGAAGGGCTACGTCTTCTGGCTGCTCGCCGCGCAGCTCGTCTTCTTCATCGCCCTGCTCGGGCCGGCGATCGTCGGCATCGGCCTGAAGATCCAGTCGCTCGTCGACGCGGGCGAGATCGCGCAGGACGGCGCCACCGGAGCGGCCGCGGTGCTCGGCGGGTTCGGCGCCCTGTTCGCGACCATCGCCAACGTCGTCTTCGGCCGGCTCTCGGACCGCACGACCAGCCGCCTCGGGCGGCGCCGCGTCTGGATCGTGACCGGCACGGTCATCATGACCGCCGCGTTCGCCATCATGGCGCTCGCTCCGACGCTGCTCGTCGCGACGATCGGCTGGTCGCTCGCGCAGCTCGGCGCGAACATGACGCTCGCGCCCTTCATCGCCACGATCGCCGACCAGGTGCCCCGGTTCCAGCGCGGCAAGGTCACCGCCGCGCTCGGCATCGCGCAGAACGTCGGCATCCTCGGCGGCACCTACGTGGCGCAGGCCTTCGTCGACCAGCTGCTCGTCATGTTCGTGGCGCCGTCGATCCTGGCAATCGTCGTGATGGTCGTCTTCGCCGTCGTGCTGCCCGACAAGCGGCTGCCCGTCGCCCCGCCGAGGGCGACCCTGCGCGACTGGGCCGAGACCTTCTGGGTCAGCCCGGTGAAGAACCCCGACTACGCGCTGGCCTGGTGGTCGCGCTTCCTGATCACCTTCGCGAGCTTCGGCTTCACGACCTTCCGCTTCTTCTACCTCCTCAACCACATCGGAGTCGAGGAGAGGGACATCCCCGCGGTCATCACCACCAGCGTGCTCATCTACACCGTGGCGCTCATCGCGGCCAGCTACTTCGCCGGCTGGCTGTCCGACCGGATCGGGCGCCGCAAGGTGTTCGTCTGGAGCTCGACGGCCCTGTTCGCGATCGGCACGTTCGCCCTGATCTTCGTGCAGGACGTCGGCGCCTTCTACGTCCTCGAGGCGATGCTGGGCCTCGCCTACGGCATCTACGTGGGCGTCGACCTGGCGCTCGTCGTCGACGTGCTGCCCAACCCGGACGACTCCGGGAAGGACCTCGGCGTGTTCAACATCGCCAACGCCCTGCCGCAGACGCTCGCTCCGCTGGTCGGCGGGATCCTGGTCTACGTGAGCGATCCGACCGGCAACAACTACGCCCTCTGGTTCTCCGTCTGCGCGATCGCGGCGGTCATCGGAGCGATCGTCATCTTCCCGATCAAGAAAGTGCGGTAGACCGGGAAGGACGACATCGATCCGCACCCGGTGCGCGACGACCGCCGCACCCGGGACGCACGCGACGACCGGCCCTCCCTCTCCAGCTGCTCCACCCTCCGAACGAAAGCGATAGAGACCATGACCCTTCCCCTGGCTTCCGTCCAGCTGTACACGCTGGCCGAGCAGTTCTCCGAGGACCCGCACGGGTCGCTCGACAAGCTCGCGGCCATCGGCCTCCGGAACGTCGAGGCGTTCGACTTCGTGGGCCGCCCCGCCGAGATCCGCGCCGCCCTCGACGCGAGCGGTCTCGCCTCTCCGACCGGGCACGCCCCGCTGCTCTCGGACGAGCTGTGGACCCCGGACGGATCGATCCCGACGCCCGCGCCCGAGGTCGTCTTCGAGGCGGCCGCGCAGATCGGCATCCGGACCGTCATCGATCCCTTCGTCCCGGTCGAGCGCTGGCTGACCGAGGACGGCGTCGCCGACATCGCCGACCGCCTGAACACGGCCGCCGAGATCGCCGCCACCTTCGGCCTGAAGGTCGGCTACCACAACCACGCGCAGGAGTTCATCGCCTCCTTCGACGGGCAGACCGCGTACGAGCGCTTCATCTCCATCACCGACGAGCGCGTCGAGATCGAGCTCGACCTGTTCTGGGCGCTGACCGGCGGCCAGGACGTCGCCGCGCTGGTCTCGACGCTGGGCTCGCGCCTGGTCGCCGTGCACGTCAAGGACGGCGTCGCTCCGGCCGAGAACCCGTTCGCTCCGGGCGCCGCCGCGTTCGGCTCGGACACCCTCGACCAGCGCCGCCCCGGCGAGGGCGACGTGCCGCTCGTCGAGGCGCTGAAGGCGGGCGAAGGGTCGATCGAGTACGCCGTCATCGAGTACGACAACGCCCCCGGCGACGTGTTCGCGGACATCCAGGCGAGCTACGACTTCCTCGTGAAGGGCGGGTACGCGGCATGAGCGGCCCCATCGGCATCGGCGTCATCGGCGTCGGAGTCATCAGCGACACGTACCTCGAGAACCTGGCCTCGTTCCCGGACGTCGAGGTGCTCGTCGTCGGCGACCTGATCCTCGACCGGGCGAAGAGCCAGGCCGAGAAGCACGGCATCCCCGCGTGGGGCTCGGCCGAGGACGTCCTCGCGCACCCCGATGTGCAGGTCGTCGTCAATCTGACGATCCCCGCCGCCCACATCGAGGTCTCGGCCGCCGCGATCGCCGCCGGCAAGCACGTCTGGAGCGAGAAGCCGCTCGGCCTCGACCGGGCCGCCGCCGCGCAGCTGCTGCAGGACGCCGCGGAGAAGGGCCTCCGGATCGGCTCCGCGCCGGACACCGTCCTGGGCCCGGGCTTCCAGACCGCGAAGCGCGCGATCGCCCAGGGCGTCATCGGCGAGCCGATGTTCGCCTCCACCACGTTCCAGACCGTCGGACCGGACCTCTGGCACCCGAGCCCGGCGTTCCTCTTCGCCCAGGGCGCCGGCCCGCTGCTCGACATGGGTCCGTACTACTTCACCGGCCTCGTCAGCCTCTTCGGACCGGTCGAGCGGGTGGCGGCCCTCGGGCGCAAGAAGCTCGAGGAGCGCATCATCCGCTCCGGTCCCGACGCCGGCACGACGTTCCCCGTCGAGGTGCCCACGTCGCTGCAGGTGCTGACTTCGTTCGCCGCGGGCCAGCAGGCGTCGAGCCTGCTGAGCTTCGACTCGGCGCTCGAGCGCCACGGCGTCTTCGAGATCCACGGCACGGAGGGGTCCCTCGTGATCCCCGACCCGAACCAGTTCGAGGGCCGGACGGCGTTCGTGAAGGCCCCGACCTCGATCGCCGACGGCGCCTGGGGCGAGCAGGAGTGGACCGAGGTCGAGCAGGAGGGCACGGTCGTCGGCCGCGGTCTCGGGCTGCTCGACATGGTCCGCGCCATCGCCGAGGACCGTCCGCACGTGGCCACGGGCGAGCTCGGCTTCCACGTGCTGGACGTCATGCTCTCGGCGCAGGAGTCGGCCGAGAGCGGTGAATTCGTCGCGGTCGGCAGCACGCTGTCGGCGCCGGTGCCCGCGGTACCGGTCGACTTCGACCCGTTCGCGCAGACCCTCTGACGCACGTGAGCCGCTCCCGCGCGACGCGCTGACCGGCTCTCCACCATCGATCGGCCCGCGACCACCTCCTCCAGGTGTCGCGGGCCGTTCGCGTGCTCTCCCCACCCCCATTGACCCGCCGCGCGCACCGCTGTTACCGTGAACAACGCCGGGACTCCGCACCGGGAGACGCGTCGACGACGACGTCGATCCCGCCAGCCGGAGGCCCCTGACGATCCGCCTCAGCGAGCCGCGGCCCTCCGATCGGGCCGTCGTGATCGCGCCTTCTCGACGATGGAGTCACCCATGAGCGCTGCCCCGTTCCGCCCGAGCACCTGTCCGCGGGAGGTGGCCGCGTGCTGACGTCCGTCCGCCGGCGTCTGACCGCCGGGCTCCTGATCCTGCTCGCGAGCGTCGTGGCACTGCCGCTGCTCGCCGCCTCGCCGGCCGCCGCGATCGGCGAGCCGACCTTCACCAATCCGATCGAGCCGGACACCGCCGACCCGACGATCGAGTTCCACGACGGCAACTACTACATGGTCGCCACGACGTGGGACAACCGCGTCGTGATGCGCAAGTCGCCCACGCTCGCGGGCCTGGGCACGACCACTCCGGTCACCGTCTACACCGACACCGACCCCGGCCGGAACGCCAACATGTGGGCTCCGGAGCTGCAGCGCCTGAACGGGCCGAACGGGCCCCGCTGGTACCTCATGTACACGATGGGCACCGCCGGGAACTTCGATCGCCAGCACCTGCAGGTCATCGAGAGCGCCGGCGACGACCCCATGGGCCCCTACACCTACAAGGGCCGCCCGATCCCGACCGACGACTGGAACATCGACGGTGCGTACCTCGAGCTGAACGGCGAGCTCTACATCACCTGGTCGGCCTTCACGCCCGAGCCGAACCGGCTGCAGAGCAACTTCATCGCGAAGATGTCCGACCCGTGGACCGCGACCGGCCCGCTGAACGTGCTCTCGCAGCCCGTCGAGCCGTGGGAGACGATCGGGATCCCCGTGAATGAGGGTCCGATCCCGCTGCAGAAGGACGGCCGCACCTGGATCGTCTACTCGGCCAGCTTCTGCGGCACCGAGGACTACCAGCTCGGCACCCTCGAGTACGACGGCACCGGCGACCCCGTGCTCGCCTCCTCCTGGACCAAGAGCGACGGGCCGGTCTTCTCGAAGGCCAACGGCGAGTTCGGCACCGGGCACAACGACTTCTTCGACTCGCCCGACGGCACCGAGACCTGGAACCTGTACCACGCGAACCCCGGCCCGAACGACGGCTGCAGCCGCCAGCGCTCGGCCCGCGCGCACATCGTCGACTGGACCGCCGAGGGCGAGCCCGACTTCGGGACTCCGCTCGGCACCAGCGCGCAGATCCCCGTCCCGAGCGGCGAGAACGCGCCGATCACGGCCCGCGTCGAGGGTGCCCCGTGGCAGCTCGTCAGCCGCAGCACCGGCCAGTGCGCGACCGTCTCGCCGACCGCGAGCGGCGACGGAGCCGCCGTCGTGCAGGGCTCCTGCTCGACCCCGCGGGCGAACTGGAAGCTCGACAGCACGGGCGACGGCTTCGTGCGCATCGTGAACGCCAGCAGCGGCAAGGCCCTCGGGGCGGTCGGCTGCTCGACCACCTCGGGCGCCGCGATGCAGCAGTCCTCGTGGCTCGCGACCGGCTGCCAGCAGTGGAGCGTGAACCCGGGGACTGGCGGGTACTCGACGCTGACCTCGCGCACGAGCGGCCGACTGCTCGAGGCGTCGGGCACCTCGGTGCGGCAGGCGACCGCGTCGGGTGCGGCCGCGCAGGAGTGGTCGCTGCGACCCTCCGGAGCGGTCGCCGTGAGCTCGCTCGCCACCGGCAAGACGTTCGACCTGCCGAACTGCTCGACCGCCGACGGTGCGGCCCTGCAGCAGCGGGAGTGGACCGGCGCCGCCTGCCAGCGCGTCACGTTCACGCCGACCGGCGCGGGCGACGTCGAGATGCACCCGGTCACCGCCGCGGGCAAGTGCCTCGCGGTCACCGGAGGCTCCACCGCGAACGGCGCGACCGTCACGCAGGGCGCGTGCGGCGTCACCGGGAGCGCCTGGCGCCTGCGTCCGGCGAACGACGGCACCGTCGAGCTGCGCGCCGTGCACAGCGGCAAGGCGCTCGACCTGTTCAACTGCTCGGCGCAGGACGGGACGTTGATCGGCCAGTGGGACGTGCTGAACAACGATTGCCAGCGCTACCGCCTCTCGGTCGGCGCTCCGGAGTCGACGACGGCGCTCACGGTCACGGCGACCACCACGGCGCGGTGCATCTCGAGCAAGGCGGTGCTGACCACCACGGTCCGCAACTCCGACGACCTGCCCGCGGACGTCACTGTCGCCTCGGCGTCCGGGACGAAGACCCTGTCGGCGCTGGGCGGCGGGAAGACCGCGACGGCGAGCTTCACGACGCGCCAGGCGGCTCTGCCGGCCGGCTCGACCACGGTCACGGCGGCCGGGATCGACGACTCCGGGCGCACGGCGACGGTGCAGTCCGGGTACCCGGCGCTGACCTGCGGCTAGGCCGCGCCGCTCTCCCTCTGCTGATCGAGTAGGCCGCGCAGCGGCCGTATCGAGATCCCCGTCCTCTGGACTACGTGGGTCTCGATACGCCGCCTGCGGCGGCTACTCGACCAGCGGGGGAGGGAACCGCCTCCTCTCCCTCTGCTGATCGAGTAGGCCGCGCAGCGGCCGTATCGAGATCACCGTCCTCTGGACTACGTGGGTCTCGATACGCCGCTCCGCGGCTACTCGACCAGCGGCTCTCCCTGCTGATCGAGCAGGCCGCGCAGCGGCCGTCTCGAGATCCCCCTCGTGCGAAGGAGCACACCATGCCCACCACCACCAGGCGCGCACCGCTGCGCGCCGCCCTCGCGACGCTCGGCCTGGGGGCGGTGCTGCTCTCGGGCCTCGTCGTCCCCCCGGCCGCCGCCGCGGAGCCCTCGCAGATCCCGCAGTCGGGACTGCTCGCGGAGTACCGCTTCACCCAGGCGACGGGCGCGAGCGTGCCCAACACGGCGGCCTCGGCCGTGGGGCCCGCGCGCGTCGTGAACGGGACCGACTCCCTGTGGACCGGCACGTCGCTCCGTCTGCCCGGCGGCGCCAAGACGAGCGCCGCGCCCTGGGTCGAGCTGCCCGACGACCTGCTGACCGGCCGCTCCTCGGCGACCGTCACGGTCGAGACCCGCGCCGACGCGTCGATGCTCTCGACCTTCCACTTCCTCTGGAACATCGGCAGCGACAGCACGAGCCAGTACTGGTTCGCGTCGGTCCGCGACCGCGTCCGCACGGCGATCACGACGAACGGAGGCGGGGCCGAGAACAACGCGCGCGGCGCCTCGGGCATCGCCGCCGACCGCTGGTACAGCCTCACCTCGGTGATCGACGGCGGCGCCGGCACGATCTCCTTCTTCGTCGACGGCGAGCGGGTGGCCTCGGCCCCGACCGCGCTGCGTCCGTCCTCGGTGACGGACCAGTCGCTCAACACGATCGGCCGCGCGCCTTACCCCGACCCCTTCTACAAGGGCGAGGTGTCGACGTTCCGCGTCTACGACCGGGCGCTCACCGGAGCCGAGGTCGCCTCGGTCTCGACCGCCGACGCGCAGCTGCACGCGAGCACCTTCGCACCGCTCGCCGCCGCGGTGCTCGACGGAGTCGCTCCGCTGACCGTCGACGACTCGACCACGAACCTGCCCGACTACGGGGGAGCGGTGACCTGGAGCTCCAGCGACCCCGCCCTGCGGATCGCCGCCGACGGCCGCACCCTGAGCGCCGACCGACCGGCGGCCGGCCAGCAGGCGCGCACCACGACGCTGACCGCGACGGCGAGCATCCGCGGAGTCGCCGCCACCCGTCAGGTCGCCGTCACCGTCGCCCCCCAGGTCGGCGTCGACACCCCCTACGGCTACCTGATGGTCCACTTCCTCGAGGACGCGCAGGGCTACGCCGAGAAGATCTACCTCGACGTCTCGCGCGGCGACGACCCCGAGAAGTGGGACCCGCTGAACGGCGGCAAGCCGATCCTCGCCTCCGACCTCGGCACGACCGGCGTCCGCGACCCGTACCTCACCTACAACCCCGAGACGAAGAAGTACTACATCATCGCCACTGACCTCCGGGTCTTCGGCGGCGACAGCGGCACCGGCTCCTGCACCTCCTGGTGCTACTGGACCACCCAGGGCAGCGTGACGATGAACGTCTGGGAGTCCACGGACCTCGTGTCGTGGAGCGACCTGCGCCGGTTCGACGTGTCGCTCGACGACGCTGGGCAGCGGGCCCTCGAGGCCGGCATGATGTGGGCGCCCGAGGCGACCTGGGTCGACGACTTCGACGGGCAGGGCAACGGCTCGTTCGTCCTCTACTGGTCCTCGACGGTGTACCCGACGGCCGCGCACACTCCGGGTACGGGGAAGTCGCGGATCCTCTGGGGCTCGACGACCGACTTCACCCAGGAGACCTACTCCTACGGCGGCACCTTCGTCGACACCGGAGCCGACGTCATCGACACCACGCTGATCCAGGACGGCGGCACGACGTACCGCATCTCGAAGGACAACGGCACGGGCCGCGGCATCTACATGGAGTCGACGACCGCCTCCCAGTGGTGGCTCCCGAGCGCGTCCTGGACCCCGATCCAGGACCGGATCGGAGCGGTCTGGACCGGCGGCAACGCGGGCGGAGTCGAAGGGCCCGCGGTGTTCAAGGACCACGACGAGGACCGCTGGTACCTCTACGTCGACGTGATCCCCTCGACCGGCTACCGGCCGATGGTCACCACGGACCTCGATGCGGGCTGGACCCAGCTCACGGATCCCGGCTTCTCGATGGCCCCGTCGACCAAGCACGGCGGCATCGTGTCGCTGACCGCGGGGCAGTACGACGAGGTGCGGAAAGCGGATGCGGCGTCGGCCGTGCGCGCCGATCTGGGCGACGTGAGCGTCGCCTCCGAGGCTGCCGCCGACGCGGTCGCCGCCGCGCTGCCCGCCCGGACCGACGTGGTCCTCGCCTACGGCCGCGGCACGGCGTCGCAGCCGATCACCTGGGACACGTCCTCGGTGCGCACGTCGACCCCGGGTCGCTACCCCGTGACCGGAGTCGTCCGCACGATCGGTGCGAACGAGAACCAGTGGGTGGGCGCCGGCGGATCGACGGCGTGGAACGCGACCGGCAAGGTGCTGTCGAGCTCGACCGCGGTGCGCGTCACGGCGACGGTCGTCGTGCAGGCGCCGGCCGTGTCGGCGACGCTCACCGCCTCGACGCGCTGCATCGGCGGCAAGGTCGTGGTGAGCGGAGTGGTGAAGAACACGGGACCCGCGCCCGCGAGCGTCGTGCTGCGCTCGGCCTGGGGCACGTCGCCGGTGCTGACCGCGGCTCCCGGAGCGAGCGCGACCCACGCGTTCACCACCCGTGCGGCGTCGGTCGCGGCGGGCTCGCTGAGCGCGACCGTGACCGTCGGAGGCTCCTCCACCGTCCTCGACGCGCCCTACGCGGCCCGCCGCTGCTGAGCGCTGCCTGCTGATCGAGCAGTCCGCTCGCTCTCTGCTGATCGAGTAGGCCGCGGAGCGGCCGTATCGAGATCCGCGTCCGCTGTACTTCTGGTGGATGCGGGTCTCGATACGCCGTTGCACGGCTACTCGACCAGCAGGAGCTGCTGATCGAGCAGTCCGCTCGCTCTCTGCTGATCGAGCAGTCCGCTCGCTCTCTGCTGATCGAGCAGTCCGCTCGCTCTCTGCTGATCGAGCAGTCCGCTCGCTCCCTGCTGATCGAGTCGGCCGCTCGCTCCCTGCTGATCGAGTAGGCCGCGGAGCGGCCGTATCGAGATCGACGTCCGCTGTACTTCCGGTGTCCGCGGGTCCCGATACGCCGCTGCGCGCCTGCTCGACCTGCGGGAGTCAACGGCGGATCCGGACACGCTGCCGCCCGCCGGGGTCACTCCGCGGTGCGGTCGGTCTCGGACGGCGCGGGCTCCTCCGTGACTCGCGAGTCGGTGAGCGAGAGCGAGCCGATCGTCGCGATCAGGCCGACGAGGACGGCGACGGCCACGTAGGCGATCCGCTCGCCGGCGAAGAAGGTCTGGACGAGGTCGGAGCTCCAGGCGCCCGACGGGAGCGTCTTCGTGACCAGCGCGGCGATGAGGGTGCCGACGACGGCCGTGCCGATGCTGGTGCCGACCTCCTGGGAGGTGTCGTTGAGGGCGGCGCCGATCGAGGTGCGGTTCTCGTCCATCGCCTCGATGAGGGCGACCGCGCAGATGGTCATAATCGTCCGCAGGCCGATCGTCAGGAGGATCATCATCGCGGCGATCGCGAGGTAGCCGTGGTCCACCGCCCAGGCCGTGCCGAGGAGCGAGCCGACGAGCAGGACAGTGCCGACGAGGCAGGCGAGGCGGTGGCCGAGGTGCGAGGCGAGCCGCTCGGCGATCGGCGTCGCGGCGATCATGGTGACGATGATCGGCAGGTTCGCGATGCCGGCCTGCATCGGGCTCCAGCCGTACGCGTACTGGAAGTGCAGGATCAGGCCGAACAAAACGCTCGCGAAGGCGATCGAGGCCGCGAGCTGGGTGAGCGCCGCGCCTCGGACCGGTCCGGTCCGGAAGAGCGCGAGGTCGATCATCGGCGAGGCCGCGCGCCGCTCCCGGACGATGAAGCCGACGATCGCGGCGACTGTGCCGAGGGCGCAGGCGAGGGTGGCGAGCGAGAGCCAGCCGTCCTGGACGCCACTGGTGAGGGTGTAGCAGCCGAGCCCGATGGCCGCGACGGTCAGGGCGGCGCCGGGGAGGTCGAGCCGCTCGGAGGTGAGATCCGCGCGCCGGTCGGCCTGCACGCCGACGCGGACGCCGATCCAGGCGAGGAGGGCGATCGGCGCGTTGACGATCAGGAGCCACTGCCAGCTGAGGTGGCTGAGGACCGAGCCGCCCAGGATCGGGCCCAGCACGAATCCGGACATGCCGACGATCATCACGATCGTGATCGCGCGCATGCGCAGCGTCGCGTCCTCGAAGAGGCGGAAGATCAGCGACATCGTGACCGGGGCCATGGCTGCTGCGGCGCCGCCGAGCAGCGCCCGCAGGGCGATGAGCTGGCCGATGTCGGCGACGAGGACGACGGCGAGGCTGATCAGGCCGAAGGCCGCGAGGCCGCTCAGCAGCACCCGGCGGCGGCCGAACCGGTCGGCGGCCGAGCCGGCGATCAGCAGCAGGCCGCCGAAGGTGAGGGAGTAGGCGCCCGTCACCCATTGCAGCCCGGCCGTGCCGCTGTCGAGCGACCGGCCGATCGTGGGCAGGGCGATGGAGAGCAGCGTGTTGTCGACCATCTCGACGAAGAAGGCCAGGCAGAGCGCGGCCAGGGGGAGCGCTGCGGCGCGCAACGAGGTGTAGACGGGGGGCTTGGTGGGCGTGACGGCGAGGGTGCTCATGGGGACCTTCCAATCGAACGCCGTACGAGTATCGGACGACGTTCGATAACATAGAACGACGTTCGATAACATGCAACACATGCCTGCAGATCGATCCGAGAAGACCGCGCGCACCGGTGCGGCTCCCGCCCGTGCGCGGGGTCGCCAGCGGGCGTCCCACTCGCTCGACACGGTGCTCGCCGAGGCGATCGCGATCCTCGACGAATCGGGGGAGCCGGCGCTGACCTTCCGGGCGCTGGCGGCGCGGCTCGGCGGAGGAGTCGCGAGCATCTACTGGTACGTGGCGAGCCGCGACGAGCTGCTCGACCTGGCGACCGAGGAGGTGATGGGCCGGGTCCTCGAGGACGGCGAGCCGCTCACCCACGGCCCCGACCCCGTGGCGAACCTGCGCGCCCTGGCCCTCGCGCTCTTCGACGAGTTCGTCCGCAGGCCGTGGTTCGGCCAGTTCATGCTCCGCAACAACGGGCTGCAGCCCAATTCGATGGCGATGCATGAGCGGATCGGCCAGCAGCTGATGCGGCTGGACCTGACGCCCCGGCAGCGCTTCCACGCGGCGTCGTCGATCGTGAGCTACGTCGTGGGTGTCGCGATCGACCTCGCGCAGCCGCCGCCGAAGGAGTTCCTCGAGAGCGGACTGGGCCGACTGGAGTTCCTGGCGCAGTTCGCCGACCGCTGGCGTGCGCTCGATCCCGAGGAGTTCCCGTTCGCGCATCAGGTCGCGGACGAGATGGCCACGCACGACGACCTCGACGTCTTCCGCTCCGGGCTCGACCTGCTGCTCGACGGACTCCGGCTGCAGGCCGGACTCGGGCCGTCGTGCTGATCGAGTAGGCCGCTCGCGGCCGTATCGAGATCCCCCGCACCCCGCCGCCTCGCTCGGCGGGCGCCCATCGGGGGGTGGAATGCTGAGCGGATGCCCGCCCCCGGAACGACGTCCCCCTCCGCCCTCGACCGGGTGCGCGTGCGCGGCGCCCGCGAGAACAACCTGCAGAGCGTCGACGTCGACCTCCCGCGCGACGCCCTCGTCGCCTTCACCGGCGTCTCGGGATCGGGGAAGAGCTCGCTCGCGTTCGGCACCCTCTACGCCGAGGCCCAGCGCCGCTACTTCGAGTCGGTCGCCCCCTACGCCAGGCGGCTGATCGACCAGGTCGGCGTTCCCGACGTCGACTCGATCGACGGACTCCCGCCCGCCGTCGCCCTCCCGCAGCGCCGCACCGGCGGATCGGCCCGCTCCACGCTCGGCAGCGCCACCACGCTCTCGAGCGTCGTGCGCATGGTCTTCTCGCGCGTCGGCACGTATCCGGAGGGGGCGCCGATGCTCCTCGCGGAGGACTTCTCGGCCAACACCGTCCAGGGAGCCTGCCCGACCTGCCACGGCATCGGCCGGGTCTACGACGTGCCCGACGAGCTGATGGTGCCCGACGACTCCCTCACCATCCGCGACGGCGCCCTCACCGCCTGGCCCACCGCCTGGCACGGCAAGCAGCTGCGCGACAGCCTCATCTCGCTCGGCTACGACATCGACGTGCCGTGGCGCACGCTCGCTCCGGAGGACCGCGACTGGATCCTGCACACCGACGAGTCGCCGCAGGTCCCCGTCTTCACCGATCGCGGGCCGGCCGAGGTGCGCGCCGCCGTCGCCGCCGGAGTCGAACCGCGGTACATGAGCACGTTCCTGGGGGTGCGGCGCTACGTCCTCGACACCTTCGCCGGCTCCAAGAGCGCCCGGATGCGCGAGCGCGCGGCCGAGTTCCTCGTCAGCGTCGCGTGCGGCACCTGCCACGGCCGCAAGCTGAAGCCCGAGGCGCTCGCCGTCACCTTCGAGGACCGCGACATCACCGAGCTCGCCGCCCTGCCGCTCGAGGACCTGCAGGTCCTCCTCCAGCGCGTGCTCGAGCCCGGCTGGACGCCCACCGGCGCGCGCGTCCTCGCCCCCGAGACCCGGCTCGCGGCGCAGCGTCTCGTCGCCGACCTCCTCGCCCGCATGTCGCCGATCATCGACCTCGGCCTCGGCTACCTCTCGCTCGACCGGTCGACGCCGACCCTGTCCTCGGGCGAGCTGCAGCGGATGCGCCTGGCCACCCAGGTGCTCTCGCGCCTGTTCGGCGTCGTGTTCGTCCTCGACGAGCCCTCGGCCGGCCTGCACCCCGCCGACACGGAGGCGCTGCTCGGCATCCTCCGCACGCTCCGCGCCACCGGCAACACGGTCTTCTTCGTCGAGCACTCGCTCGACGTGATCCGCGAGGCCGACTGGATCGTCGACATCGGCCCCGCCGCGGGGACCGGTGGCGGCTGCGTCGTCTACTCCGGTCCGCTCGACGGGCTCCGCGACGCGTCCGACTCCCTCACGCGCCGCTACCTGTTCCCGGGGGCCGTCCCTCCGCTGCGCGAGCGCCGGGCGTCCGAGCTGTCGATCGACCTGGTCGGAGTCACCCGCAACAACCTGCGCGACCTCGCGGTCTCGTTCCCGGTCGGCGCCCTCACGGCCGTGACCGGCGTCTCCGGCTCGGGCAAGTCGACCCTGGTGAACCAGGCACTGCCGGATCTGCTGCGCGCGAGCCTGCGTTCCGACCTCGCCGGGGACCCGCCGGCCGAGTCGGAGGAGCGCTCGGGAGAGGATCCGCTGCTCGACCGGGCCGCCGAGGTGACGCAGGGGGCGGCGTCCGGGCCCGCGGAGCGCCTCCGTCGCGTCGTGCAGGTCGGGCAGGCCCCGATCGGCCGCACCTCCCGCTCCAACGTCGCGACCTACACCGGGCTGTTCGACCGGGTGCGCGCGCTGTTCGCGGCCACTCCGGAGGCGAAGCGCCGCCGCTTCGGCGCGAGCCGCTTCTCGTTCAACCTGCCCAGCGGCCGCTGCCCGGTCTGCAAGGGCGAGGGCGTGATGGAGGTGGAGCTGCTGTTCCTGCCCACCGTGCAGGCGCCGTGCACCACCTGCGGCGGCACGCGCTACAACCCCGAGACGCTCGAGGTGACGCTCGACGGGCGGAGCATCGCCGATGTGCTCGCCCTGAGCGTCACGGCGGCCCGGGAGGCGTTCGCGGGGGAGACCGAGGTCGCCCGGCACCTCGACGCGCTCATCGATGTCGGACTCGGCTACGTCTCGCTGGGCCAGCCGGCCCCGGAGCTCTCGGGCGGCGAGGCGCAGCGGGTGAAGCTCGCCTCGGAGCTGCGCCGCGCCCAGCGGGGCGACACGCTCTACCTGCTCGACGAGCCGACGTCGGGACTGCACCCAGCCGACGCGGACCGGCTGATGGAGCACCTGCAGCGCCTCGTCGATGCGGGCAACACCGTGATCGTCGTGGAGCACGACATGCGCATCGTCGCCGACGCCGACCACGTGATCGACCTCGGCCCCGGAGCGGGGCGGGCCGGCGGGACGATCGTCGCGACGGGCGCGCCCGAGGAGATCGCCCGAGCCGACGGCAGCCGCACGGCGCCGTACCTCCGGGCGGCGCTGGAGAAGCGCGTGGCCTGACGCGGCGGGTCCGGCGGGTCTCGATACGCCCCTGCGGGGCTACTCGACCAGCAGGGGGTGGCCTCTGCTGATCGAGTAGCCCGCGCAGCGGGCGTATCGAGATCCGCCCGCCCCGCCGCGCATTGTTCGAGCCCCCTCAGCCCGTCCGCCGAAACCTCACCGAAAAGTAATTGTTAACGGTAACATTCGGCTCATCCCCGTCCGCGACGCCTCCCCCGGGGCCCGGACGACGATCTCAACGACGAGAGGCACCACGAATGACGACCAGACGACGGACACCGATCGCAGTCGCGGCGGTGATGGCGCTCACCGCAGGACTCCTGTCGGTCGGAGCGCCCGCGAACGCCGCTCCGAGCACCTCGCTCGACGCGAAGAAGGTGCTCGAGCTGCCCTTCGACGGCAGCCTGACCGACACGAGCGGCCGCAGCACCCCCACGGGCATGCAGAAGGGCACCGCGGGCTACGCCCCCGGCCTCTCCGGGCAGGCCTTCGCCTTCGACGGCTCCAACGCCGTGAGCCTGGGCACCTCGGCCGCCCTCCAGCCCGCCGACCTCACGGTCTCGTTCTGGTACAACCCGAGCGTCGCGATGACCGGCGAGCAGGTCTTCACCTGGAACAAGACGGCCTACAACTCCGACGGCTGGTACCTCACCTCCGAGGGCGACGGCACTCCGCTCGCGCTCTCGATCGGCCCCTCGAGCGGGCAGCCCTACAAGGTCGCCGTCGAGTCCCCGCGCGCCTCCTTCTTCCCGACCAACACCTGGACCCACGTCGTCGCCACCTACGACAAGGCCACCAAGCAGGTCGCCTTCTACCGCAACGGCGTCAAGCAGCCCAGCGCGGTCAAGACCGCGCCCTCCACCTCCGCGACCGGCGTCCTCGGCTCCGAGGGCACGTCGACCAAGACCATCGGCTTCAACGGCCCGCAGTACAACGGCGCGCACCTGCGCGGCCTGCTCGACGAGTACGTCCTCTACAACGGAGTCGCCACGACGACCGACGTCGTGACGCTCACCAAGGCGGGGAACCCCTCCTTCGACGCCGCCGCGGTCGCGAAGAGCGACCTCGACGCGGTCGCGCTGCCCTCCAGCACCGTCCTCGACTTCCCGGTTCCGACCACCGGGGCCAAGGGCTCCACGTTCTCGTGGACCTCCTCGGACCCCGCGCGGATCGCGATCGACGGCGGCAACGCGGTCGTCACTCCTCCCACCGGCTCCACCCCCTCCTCCGTGACCCTCACCGGCTCGGCGAGCTACGGTGGCAGCGTGCCGGTGACGAAGACCTTCACGGTCCAGGTCCTCCCCGAGGGCCTCGAGAGCTCGATCTACCTGCTCGAGGCCGGTCTCTCCGACGTCGACGTCGAGGACCCCTACCTCGAGAACGGCGAGAAGCAGACCGTCGAGTACCTGCTCAGCCTCGACCCCGAGCGCTTCCTCTACTCCTTCTACCGCGAGGCCGGCCTCGCCCCCACGACGACGTCCGGATACGGCGGATGGGAGCGCGACAGCAACGTCCGCTTCCAGGGCCACTTCTTCGGCCACTACGTCTCGGCGCTCTCGCAGGCCTACTCGACCGCCGAGGACCCGACCACGAAGGCGTCCCTGCTCGCCAAGCTGACCGCCTCGGTGGACGGCCTCAAGAAGGTCCAGGACGCCTACGCCCTCAAGGACCCGACCAACGCGGGCTACGTCTCGCCGTTCCCCGTGTCGTACCTCCCGTCGGGCGCCGACGGACTGCTCGTGCCGTTCTACAACCTGCACAAGGTGCTCGCGGGCCTCCTCGACGCCCAGAAGTACGCGCCCCGCGACGTGTCGGCCAAGGCCCTCACGGTCGCCGACGGCTTCGGCACCTGGATCCGCAACTGGGGCGGCCGCCAGGCCGACCCGACGCTGCTCCTGCGCACCGAGTACGGCGGGATGAACGAGGCGCTCTACAAGCTCTTCGAGCTCACCGGAAAGTCCGAGCACAAGCGCGCGGCCGAGTACTTCGACGAGAAGGCCCTGTTCGAGCGCCTCGCGAACAACGAGGACGTGCTCAACGGACTCCACGCGAACACGACGATCCCCAAGCTGATCGGCGCGCTCAAGCGCTACACGGTGTTCACCGACGACCCGGCGCTGTACGCCACGCTGACCGACGCCGAGAAGGCCGACCTCGGCATGTACCGCCGAGCCGCGGAGAACTTCTTCCGCATGGTCGACGAGACGCACACCTACGCCAACGGCGGCAACAGCGAGTCCGAGCACTTCCACGCCCCGGGCACGCTGTACCAGTACGCGACGAGCGGCCGCACCTCCGGATACGGCGAGAACTCGACGTCCGAGGGCTGCAACATCTACAACATGCTCAAGCTCTCCCGGGCGCTGTTCCAGGTGACGAAGGACGTCAAGTACGCCGACTTCTACGAGGACGCGTACATCAACGGCATCCTCGCCTCGCAGAACCCCGAGACCGGCATGGTCACCTACTTCCAGCCCCAGACCGCCGGCTACGCCAAGGTCTTCGGCAAGGAGCAGGACGAGTTCTGGTGCGACCACGGATCGGGCATCGAGAGCTTCACCAAGCTCGGCGACTCGATCTACTTCGAGGGCGAGCGCACGGTCTACGTGAACCTCTTCCGCTCCTCCGTCCTCAGCTCGCAGGCGTCGAACCTGAAGCTCACGCAGACGGCCGACATCCCCGACACCGACACCGCGACGTACTCGATCGCGGGCCTCGACGGCGGCGCCGTCGCCGAGGGCACGACCGTGCGCCTGCGCATCCCGTCGTGGGTCGACGGAGCACCCACCCTCACCGTGAACGGAGCACCGCGCAGCATCGCCTCGATCACCGAGGGCGGCTACGTCGTCGTCCCCGTCGCCGCCGGCGACACCCTCACCTGGAAGCTCCCGGCGAAGGTGACCGTCTCGGCCGAGACCGAGAACGCGAACTTCGCGGCCTTCAAGTACGGGCCCGTGCTGCTCGCGACCGAGCTGAACCGGAACAACGTCGAGGCCTCCTACCCCGCGGGCGTGCTCGTGCAGATGGGCGTCGCCGACAAGTCGGTCAACGCCAGCGTGACCGTCGCCGACGCGAACGCCTGGAAGGCCGGCATCCGGGACAACCTGGTGCGCCTGCCCGACGCCGTGAACAACAACGGCATGGAGACCATGCGGTTCGGCATGAAGAACGTCGACGCCGCCTCCGCGGCCCGCGTCTTCGAGCCGTACTACAGCCTCTACGACGCCCGGTACGCGACGTACCTCACGCTGATCGCCCCCGACTCCCCGGAGGCGCAGGCGCTGATCCTCAAGGAGAAGCAGCAGCTGCGCACCGACGAGACGACGATCGACTCGCTCACCTCGTTCGACAACAACAACAGCGAGGCCGACAAGAACTACAAGTACAACCGCTCGAGCGTCGGGACCTGGCGGGGAGAGGGTTACCGTGACGGCGAGCGCTCGCCCGAGGCGTGGTTCCAGTACGACATGATCGTCGACCCGACGCTGCCGAAGAACTACCTCGGTGTCCGCTACTACGGCGGCGACGCGGGGCGCACCTTCGACGTCCTCCTCAACGGCGTGAAGCTCAAGACCGAGGTGGTCTCGGGCGCGGCCGGATCGACGAACTGGTACATCCAGTACGACGAGATCCCCAAGGCGGTCCTCGACGGGATCGCCGCGCGGGACGGCTACAAGCGCGACCTCGCCGGCAACTACGTGCTCGACGCGAAGGGCCAGAAGGTGCCGGTCGTGACCGTGCGCTTCCAGGGCATCAACACGACGAGCAACGTCGGCGGCGTCTTCGGCGTCTACACGACCGAGTCGACCTCGTTCGGCACGAACGCCGAGCTCGCGAAGATGACGTCGGACGTCGGGACCCTCGCTCCGGCGCTGGCGACCGGTGTGCGCGACTACACGCTGACGGTGCCGGCCTCGACGACGAGCGTCTCGCTCGACCTCGACCCGGCCGTCGCGAGCGGACTGGTCCGCGTGGACGGCGTGCTGATCGACGACACCGAGCTGCGCACGGTGCGCCTGGCCGCGACGGGGACCACGAACGTCGTGATCACCTCCGCCGCCCAGGACCACACCACCACGGCGACGTACCGGCTGGCCATCGTGAGGGAGAGCGCCCCGGCGCTGAAGACCACGGTGAGCACGTCGTCGCGCTGCATCTCGGGCAAGGTCGTGCTGACCGTGACGGCGCGCAACGACTCGACGGTCGCGACGGGTCTGACCATCGCCTCGTCCTTCGGGTCGAAGGCGTTCACGGGAGTCGCTCCGGGGAAGACGGTGACGCACTCGTTCACGACCCGCGCCGCGTCGATCCCCGCCGGCACCGCGACGGTCACCGCGACCGGCACGGTCAACGGGTCGCCCGTGACCACGTCGACACCGGCGCCGTACACCGCGCGCACCTGCTGAGCGCACAGCACTGAACAACGGCGGCCGTCGGGGGAGCACCTCCGGCGGCCGCCGTCCGTCCCGCCCGTCGTCCCGAGGAGGAGCCGATGACCGTTCTGACCGCGCCGCCGCCGGGGGCGGGGACCAGGGCCCGGCCGCCCCGGATGCTCGTCGGCGCGGGCCTCCTGACCGCGTTCCTCGTGCTGCGCGTCGTCGCCCCGCCCGAGGCGGCGCTCGCCGACACGGCGCGCGACTTCGCGACGCTGTCGATCAGCATCGTGATCGAGTCGCTGCCGTTCGTCTTCCTCGGCATCCTGCTGTCGATCGCGGTGCAGCTCTGGGTCCCCGAGCGCGTCCTGCTGCGGGTCCTGCCCCGGCGGGCTCTGCCGCGGAGGATCGTGATCTCGCTCCTGGGCGTGCTGCTGCCGGTGTGCGAGTGCGGCAACGTGCCGCTCGCGCGCGGCCTGGTCGCGAAGGGGCTGAGCGTGTCGGAGTCGGTGACCTTCCTGCTCGCCGCGCCGATCCTGAACCCGATCACCGTCGTGACGACGTACCAGGCCTTCGGCTGGGCCGACGGGATCCTCGTCTCGCGGGTGGTCGGCGGCTTCGTGATCGCCAACCTCGTCGGGTGGCTGCTCAGCCTGCACCCGCGGCCGACCGAGCTGCTCACCCCCGTCTTCCGCGCGGTCTGCGCCGCGGGCGACGCGGCGCGCGGCTCGGGAGCGACCCGGGTGCGCCGGGGGCTCTCGACGCTGGCGGACGAGACGAGCGCGATGCTCCCCGCGCTGTTCGTCGGAGCCGCGATCGCGGGGCTGATCCAGGTCGGCGTCTCGCGCGACCTGCTCACGACGCTGGGCGCGGATCCGCTCTGGTCGGTGCTGGCCCTGATGGTGCTCGCGTTCGTCATCTCGGTCTGCTCGAACGTCGACGCGTTCTTCGTGCTCTCCTTCGGCGGCACGTTCCTGCCCGGCGCGATCGTGGCGTTCCTCGTCTTCGGGCCCATGATCGACATCAAGATGCTGGCGCTGCTGCGCACGACGTTCACAGCGGGGGCGCTGGTGCTGCTCACCGCACTCGTGGCGCTCTGCGCCGCGGCACTCGGCTTGGCGGTGAACCTTGCCGCGTGAGGGCGGGCGCGTGGACGCGTTCGCCGGCCTCGTGCAGCGCTGGCAGGGCGTGGTCCTCAGTCTGATCGCGCTCGCGGCGACCCTGTGGCTGGCGGCGACCGGCCGGCTCGGGCTCTACATCCATCCGCGGTACTTCGTCTTCACGACCGTGCTCGCGGTGATCGCGGCGGTGCTGGTGGTGGTGGCCACGGCGGTCGTGCGGCCGGGCGGGCAGGGGCACGACGGGCACGACGGGCACGACGGGCACGACGGGCACGACGGAGCGGGCGAGGCGCCCGGCCGCTCCCGCCGGGGCCGCTCCGCCCTCGTCGCGGTCGGCGGCTCGGCGGTCGTTCTCGGCGCCCTCGTGGCCCTGCTCGTGCTGCCGCCGGCGACGCTGACCACCGCCACGGCGAGCTCCCGGCAGATGAACACCGGCGCGATCGAGGCGTCCGAGCCGACCGGCGAGTACGCCGACTACTCGGTGAAGGACTGGGCGGCGCTGCTGGCGCAGGGCGAGCCGGAGCAGTTCTTCGCGGGCCGCTCGGCCACGGTGAGCGGCTTCGTGACTCCCGACGAGGACGACCCCGAGAACGTGTTCTACGTCGCGAGGTTCGTGGTCACCTGCTGCGCCGTCGACGCGCAGCCGGTGGGCGTGCCCGTGCACCGGCCGGGCTGGCAGCAGGAGTACGAGGTCGACTCCTGGCTCGAGGTCTCCGGCGGGTTCGCGACCAACCCGAGCGCGACCAGCGCCGAGTCGATCGTGCTGGATCCCGATGTCCTCACTCCGATCGCGGAACCGGCGATGCCCTATGTCTACTGAGCCCCGTCCGACCGACGGCGCCCCTCCGATGGACCGGCCGATGCGCCGCTACCGGCTCGTGCTGCGCTCGGCGGTGGGGGTGCTGCTGCTCCTCGTGGCCTCGCTGACGGTGGCGACCACGCGCCAGGGACCGCAGGTGACGAGCGTCCAGGTGAGCCCCGTCGGCGTGGTCGAGCGCGACGGGGCGCGGCTGCGCCTGCGGCTCGACCGGCCGGTGGACGGCTCGGTGGCCGAGCGCGTCTCGATCGAGCCGGCGGCCGGGTCCGAGGTGACGGTGGTGGGCTCCGAGATCACCATCGCCTTCACCGAGCTGCTGCGCTACGGCACCGAGTACACGGTGTCGATCGCCGACGTCCGCTCCCGCACCGGAACGACGTCGGATCTCGTGACGCGGTTCACGACGGCCGAGCCCGAGATCCTCGCGCTCGAGACCTCGGCCGACGGGCCGGATCGCATCACGGGCCGGCCGCTCGACGGCGGCGAGGAGCGGGTGCTCGTCGAGTCGAGCTCCGTGTCGGCCTACGCCGTGAGCGGCACGGTGCTGGCCGCGGTGGTGGAGGAGGGCGGCACGGTGCTCCTCGAGACGGTCGACGTGGTCACCGGCGCCCGGCGCACCGTCCCGATCCCCTCGGTGCCGATCGAGATCCGCGGCTCCTCCTCCGCACCCCGCATCGGCTACACCGTCGAGACGGCCGACGGACCGGTGCTGCGGACGCTCGACGTCTCGGACCCCCAGGCGGAGCCCGCCGTCGTCGCCGGGGAGGACGGCGCCCCGCTCACCATCGCGCAGTGGGCCTTCGAGCCCGGATCGACGTCGCTCGCGGCGCTCACGGAGGACGGCGTGCTCCTGCGCGTGGACGCCGGCGCGGAGGCGCCGACCGTCCTCGGCGAGCACGCGGAGTTGCGCGGGTTCGTGCCCGGCACGTCCGATCTGGTGGTGTCGGACCCCGGCGGGGGAGCGGTGGTGGATCTGCGCACCGGCCGCACGGCTCCGCTCGATCTGCCTGCCCGGGCGGACGGTGCGGCGTCGAGCGAGGAGCGGCTGCTCGACGGCTCCTCCTACCTGCGGACCGTCACGGACCGCTCCGGAGGCGCCTTCGACGTGTCGAGCGCCGTGGTCCTCTTCGACGGCTACGCCGAGCGCGAGCTCTTCCGCCCGGCCGAGGGCGCGACCCTCGTCGCGACCTGCCTGTCGCCGAACGGCCAGTACCTGACGGCGCTCACCGCCCCCGCCGGATCGACCGTGGTCGACCGCTCGGTGCTGATCGACGTCGAGACGGGTGCGTCCGATCAGGTGCTGGCGGGCGCGTCGCTCGACTGGTGCTGATCCCCGGCGGATGCGGGTGAAGCGTTACCGAACCGTTACAGGATCGGGGTCCGGGTGACCAAACCAGGGGTACCCGGCGAACGGGCAGGTCAGGGGCGAAAACTGCACCTATGAACGAGACAGCGGGACCCGTGCGCCAGAGGCGATTCCTCCTTCTCGCCGCCCTCGCAGGAGTCGTCACCGCCGGTGTCCTCCTCGCGGTCGCCGAGCTGGTCGCCCTCGCCGTCGCCCGGACGGCCAGCCCCGTCCTCGCGCTCGGCTCCTTCGTCGTCGACATCGTGCCGCGGCCCCTCAAGGAGTTCGCGATCACGACGTTCGGCGAGAACGACAAGATCTTCCTGCTCGCCGGGATCGGAGTGGCGGTCCTCGTCGCCTCGGCGCTCGCCGGAGTGCTGCAGCTGATCCGCCCGCCGCTCGGCCAGCTGATCCTCGTGCTCGCCGGCGTCCTCTCGATCGCCGCCATCGTCACCCGCGCCGGAGCGACTCCGCTCTCGGCCGTGCCGACCGTCGTCGGCCTCGTCGTCGCGATCGTCGTGCTGCACCTGCTCACCTCGCGTCTGCGCCGCTGGCGCTCGGCCCGCGCCGCGGAGGCGCAGGGCCGGGTCCCGGCGCACTCCGCCGGCCTCGAGCGCCGCGGCTTCCTCCGCGTCTCGCTGATCGCCGCCGTCGGCGCCGTGGTCGTGGGCGCCGGAGCCCGCGTCGTCAGCGCCGCCACCTCCACCATCGCCGGCGTCCGGGAGGCCCTGCGCCTGCCCAGTCCGCGCACCACTCTCACCGTGCCCGCCGGCGCCGAGCTCGACATCGACGGCCTCTCGCCGCTCTACACGCCCAACGCCGACTTCTACCGCGTCGACACCGCACTGACCGTGCCCAGCATCGATCCGTCGACCTGGACCCTGACCATCACCGGCATGGTCGACGAGGAGGTCGTGATGAGCTTCCAGGACCTCCTCGACATGGGCCTGGACGAGTACGGTGTGACTCTGACCTGCGTCTCGAACGAGGTCGGCGGCAACCTGGTCGGCAACGCGAAGTGGCTCGGAGTCCCGATCCGCGACGTGCTCGCCCGTGCGGGCGTGCAGTCCGGCGCCGACATGGTGCTGTCCCGGAGCGTCGACGGCTACACCGCGAGCACACCGCTCGGTGCCCTCACCGACGACGGTCTCGACGCGATCCTCGCTGTCGCGATGAACGGCGAGCCTCTGCCCCTGGAGCACGGCTTCCCGGTGCGGATGGTCGTGCCCGGCCTCTACGGCTACGTCTCGGCGACCAAGTGGCTGACCGAGCTGAAGGTGACCACCTTCGCCGCGGACGAGGCCTACTGGACGCCGCGCGGCTACTCCGCCGAGGCGCCGATCAAGATGTCGGCCCGCATCGACACCCCCCGGATCGACGCGGCCATCCCCGCCGGCCCGACCAAGATCGCCGGCATGGCGTGGGCCCAGACCGTCGGCATCGACAAGGTCGAGGTCAGCATCGACAACGGCGACTGGCAGCCCGCCACCCTCTCGACCCCGGTCAACACCGACACCTGGGTGCAGTGGTACGTCGACTGGCAGGCCGAGTCCGGCTCGCACTACGTCGCCGTCCGAGCGACGGACGCCAACGGCGAGCTCCAGATCGAGGAGCGCGCCCCCATCGCCCCCGACGGCTCCTCCGGCTGGCAGCGCACCCTCATCCGCGTCAGCTGACCCCGCTTGCACCGCTTCCGCGGTCGGAACCTCGGCCAGGAGTGGCCGTCGGGCGGCATGCTGGCCGGGCCGCGCTCCCGGCCGAGGTTCTGCGCGGTCCACCCGGCAGGAGGCCGGTGACGGACCCGCGCAAGCAAGGCTCATCGGCCCGATCCGGCGATTCTCGCGAGGATCGACCCTCTCAGCCTTCGTTGTGCGGGTCGAGGCGTTCGCAACCGAGGTCGGGAGCGGCTGCGCGGGCCGGAAGACCGTCAGCGGCCACTCCCGACCTCGGTTGCGGACAGGACTACTCGGCGCCCGCCGGCCGGAAGGACGCCGCGTGGTGCTCGGGAGCCAGGTGCGGACCCGTGCCGAGCATGCGCTCGCGGAAGGTCGCGCCGACCGGCTCCGGGTCGAGGCGGCCGCGGCGGCGCAGCTCCGGCTGCACCAGGGTCACGAAGTCCGAGAGCGATGCGATGCCGAACACCGCCTCGAGCATGATCCCGTCGAGGTCGGTCTCGTCCATCATCCGCTCGAGCTCGTCGGCCACCTCGGTGGGCGAGCCCGTCACCGCGAAGCCGCGGGTGCCCTTGCCCTTGAGCTCGTCGAGGATCTCGCGCACCGTCGGCGCCGTGCCGTCCGGGCGGCGGAGGAACCGCTCGATGTTGCTCGTGCCCATCTGCCCCGCCTGGTCGTCGAGCACGAGCTGCTCGGCGAGCGTGCGGTCGGGGTCGTACTGCAGCAGGTCCACTCCGGTGTTGCCCGCGTAGTAGTGGGCGGCCAGCTCGTCGGTCTGCAGCGCGTCGAACTCGGCCCGGAGCCGCGCCGCGTCCTCCGAGGTCTCGCCGACCACGACCGTCACCCCCACCATCACCTTGAGCGACGCCGGGTCGCGCCCGTTCTCGGCGGCCCGTCGACGGATGTCCGCGATGTCCGACGCCACCTTCGCGTACGTCGATCCCTGCACGAACACGCACTCCGCGTTCTTCGCCGCGAACGCCCGGCCCACGGGAGAGGTGCCCGCCTGGAACAGCAGGGGAGAGCGCTGCGGCGACGGCGGCAGCGTGTGGTACCCCTCGGAGCGGTAGAACTCGCCCTCGAACGACACCGGACGGATCCGGGTCGGATCCGCGAAGACCCCGTTCTCGTGGTCGAGCACGATGACGTCGTCGTCGAGCCCGCCCTCCCAGAACGAGTACGTCACGTCGACGTACTCCTGCGCCGCCCGGTAGCGCTCGTCGTGCGGCACCATCGGCTGGCCGAGCATCGCGGCCATCGTGTTCTGGGAGGCGCCGGTGACGATGTTCCAGCCGATGCGGCCGCGCGTCACGTGGTCCAGCGTCGAGAACTTGCGCACCGCGTGCAGTGGGTGATCGGCTCCGGTGGTCGAGGTGACCACGAAGTTCAGCCGCTCCGTCACGACCGCGAGGGCGGGGATGATGTACGCCCCGTCGAGCGCGAAGGTCATGCCCGCCTCGATGAGCGTCGTCGAGAGCTCGCCGCGGCGGGAGGAGTAGCCGAAGGAGCCGCCCGCGAAGAAGAGGAAGTCGAAGCCGGCGTCGTCCAGCAGCCGCGCCATGCGCATCCAGTACTCGATGTCGCGGAAGTCGCCGTCGCGGCTGCGCTCGTGCGACCAGCTGATGGTGCCGCCGACGTGCGGGGTCCCCGCCTCGAACACTCCCAGAACGATCCTCTTCGGCATGCGCATCCCTTCGTCGAGTACGGCGATCGCCGCCCGTCCCTGAGGGACGAGCGGCGATCTGAACCAGTCGGTTCACCGTAGCGGAGCGAGGGCCGCGCGTCAGCCTCCCGACACCCCCGACACTCCGAAGCGGAACTCCAGACGGCCGTCGCGCGGCCGCACCAGGTACTCCGGATGCGTCCGCGCACCCCAGGAGTCGTCGCCCGCCACTCCGCGCCGCACCAGCGCCGGCCGCAGCACCGTGCGCTGCACGGGCGGCAGCTCGTTCGGGTGCCGCGCGTTCTCGACCTCGAACGGGGTCCAGTGCAGCGCCGAGAACTCCATCCCGCCGTCGCAGTCGAGACGCAACCCCCAGCCGTCGTCGCCGGTCACCTCGGCCCAGCGCACCCCGGTGCGGCTGCCCGACTCCTGGGGTTTGAGGTAAGGGGTCAGCTCCCGCGCCACGTCGCTCTCCCAGACGTCCAGTCGCGCGCCGAGGCGGCGGTCGGAGTAGCACTCGTCGGGTCCGTCGCCGTACCAGCGGAGGCGGTGCGCGTCGGCGCCCGTCGTCCACTGCATCCCGAACTCGGGCAGATCCGGCAGGCCGTCCGGCACGTCCATCGCGACGGTCACCTCGATCCGCCCGTCGCCGGTCACCCGGTAGTCGACGTCGCAGGTGGTGCGCGGCGTCGTCGGCAGCTCGTAGGTGAAGCCCACGGTGACGGCCGAGTCGTCGGAGGAGACGCGCGCGGTCCGCAGCGCCCCGCCCGCCGCACGGGCGTACCGGCTCGCGAGCAGCCACTGGCCGTCCTCGAACGGACCACCCCAGCCGCGCTCGTTCGACGTGGGCGCGTGCCAGAACGACGGCATCGGCATCGAGTCGAGCAGCTCGCGCCCGCCCTCCGGCCCGCCGCCCCAGCGGTACGACTGCAGTCCGCCGTGCAGGTGCGAGAAGAGGACGCTGAAGCCCTCGCCGCGCACGCCCACGTTGTGCGTGCCCTCGACGACCTCGGGCCGCGGGTGCCGCTCGGGGTGCGGTCGACCCTTCACCTCGAGCACGCGCTGGCCGCGGGCCACGACGTGCCCGGCCGGGGCCCAGCGCGTCGACGACGCCAGCCGCAGCTCGACGTCGAGCGTGTACTCGCCCGGCAGCTCGGGCACCGGCACCGGGCTCGCGAGGACCCCGCGCTCACCCGGCTGCACCGCGGTCTCGAGCGTCTGCTCGGCCAGCACGCGGCCCTCGCGCCGCAGCACGACGACCGCGTCGAAGTCCGACGACGGAGTCGACAGCAGTCGGTTCTCGATCGCGATCCCCTCCTGGGTCATCTCGATCCGGAACGGCTGGTAGAGGAACGCGACCTCCTGCAGCTTCGGCGTCGGCGCGCGGTCGGCGAACAGGATGCCGTTGCCGCTGAAGTCGCCGTCGTGCGGCGCCTCGCCGTGGTCGCCCCCGTAGCCGAAGAAGGGCACGCCGTGCCGGTCGACCATCGCGATCGCCTGGTCCGCGAAGTCCCAGATGAAACCGCCCTGGAACAGCGGCTCGCGGTCGGCCAGGTCGAGGTAGCGGTCGACCGCGCCGAAGGAGTTGCCCATGGCGTGCGCGTACTCGCACAGCACGAACGGCTTGTCGCGGTGCTCGCGCAGGTACTCCTCGACCTCGGCGGCCGGCGTGTACATCTGGCTGACGACGTCGGTCGTGTCGGGGTAGCGGGAGTCCCAGTGCACGCCCTCGTAGTGCACGGGGCGGTCGTCGACCTCGCGGAACCAGTCCGCCAGGTCGCGCAGCACACTGCCGCCGAACGACTCGTTGCCCAGCGACCACATCACCACGCTCGGGTGGTTCTTGTCGCGCTCGACGAGGCTCGTCGCGCGGTCGCGCAGCGCGGCGGCCCAGCGGCCGTCGTCGCCCGGCACCGCGTCCTCGAGCGGAGCATCGAGGTAGCGGACCCGGTCCCACACCCCGTGCGTCTCGAGGTTCATCTCGTCGACCACCAGGAACCCGTACTCGTCGGCGAGCTCGTAGAAGAAGGAGTTGTTGGGGTAGTGGCTGGTGCGGATCGCGTTCACGCCCGCGCGCTTGAGGATCCGCAGATCCTCCTCGGTCTGCTCGCGCGTGACGACGCGCCCGTTCGCGCCGAACTCGTGCCGGTTCACTCCGAAGAACACGACGCGGCGGCCGTTGAGCTTCAGCACTCCGTCCTCGATCGCGAAGCGGCGGAGGCCCACCGACTGCGGCACCACCTCCGTCTCGGCGCCCTCCGCATCGTGCACGCGCACGACGAGGCGGTGCAGGTGCGGGTCCTCGGGGCTCCACAGCCGCGGGTCGGCCAGCCGGATGCGGTGGCGCCCGTCCTCGTCCTGCCGCAGCACTCCGACTCCCTCGAGCTCGACGACCGCCGTGCCCTCGCCGTCGAGGCTCGGCTCGACGACGATCTCGGCCGACCCGTCCTCGACGAGAGTGCTCACGCGCAGGTCCTCGAGGTGCGTCCGCGGCCGGCGCAGCAGCACAACGTCGCGGAAGATCCCCGAGAAGCGGAAGAAGTCCTGGTCCTCGAGCCACGATCCGGCGCTCCACTTGACCACCTGTGCGGCGAGCACGTTCTCGCCCGCGACCAGCAGCTCGGTGAGGTCGAACTCGGCCGGCGAGAAGCTGTCGGCCGAGAAGCCGAGCCAGCGGCCGTTCAGCCAGAGCGCGATGGCGCTCTCGGCGCCGCGCACGTCCAGCGCGATCCGCTCGCCCGGCGCCGGCGGCGCGTCGAGGGTGAACACCGTCCGGTACGACGCGACTGGATTGAAGCGCTGCGGAGCCTGCCCGGGCGCGAGGTCCTCGTGCCCGTCCCACGGGTACTGCGTGTTCACGTACTGCGGGCGGTCGTAGCCGTGCAGCTGGATGTGCGCGGGGACCGGGATGGTGTCCCAGCCGGCAGCGTCGAAGTCCGGCTGCTCGAACCCGGGGACCGTGCCCGCGAGGTCGGGCGAGTAGTGGATCCGCCAGAGCCCGTTCAGCGACTGCTCGAACGAGCTGACGCCCGTCGCGGCCTCGTCCACCGACCGGAACCAGCGGTGATCGGAGTGGGGCGGGCGCCGGTTCTCGGCGAAGTAGCCCGGGTCGGACAGCCGCGAGGGGTCGAAGCCCGGGGCGGCCGGGGCGGCGGGCCGAGCCTCGTGCGCGAGGCTCACTTGATCGCCCCCGTGATGCCCTCGGCGAACGAGCGCTGCAGGATCATGAAGACGACCATCGTCGGCACCGAGGCCAGCAGCACGGCCAGCATCAGCACTCCGTAGTCGGTCACGTACCCGGCGGCGAGGTTCGAGATCAGCATCGGCATGGTCTGGAAGTCGTTGTTGACCAGGATCACCTTGGGCCAGAGGAAGTTGTTCCAGGCGGTCATGAAGGTGATGACGGCGGCGGCCGCGTAGGTCGACTTCATCGACGGCAGGTAGATGCGGGCGAAGATGCCCAGCTCGCTCACTCCGTCGATCCGGGCGGCCTCGATGATCTCGTAGGGGAACGAGCGCGACGCCTGGCGGAACAGCAGGATCAGGAACGGGGTCGAGATCGCCGGGATGATGACCGCGGCGAGCGAGTTGACCATCCCGACCTCGGCGAAGACCTGGAAGAGCGGGATCATGGTCGCCGCGAACGGGATCATGATCGCGATCAGGAGGATCGCCATCACGAGGTCCTTGCCCCGCGAGTGGAAGACCTCGAAGCCGTAGCCGGCGATCGAGCAGACGATCAGGGCGAGGATCGTGGTGCCGATGGCGACGGTGGCGGAGTTCCACATCGCTCCGCCGACGTCCTGCAGCCCCGAGAGCTTGGCGAAGTTCTCGAACAGCTGCGTGCCGGGCAGCATCCGCGAGTCGAGCACGTCCTGGCTGGTGTTGGTCGCCGAGACGGCCATGAAGTACAGCGGGAAGATCGAGAAGATCGCGAAGACCGTCAGGAACGCGTACTTCGGCACCGCGCGCAGGCGCGAGGCCACCGGGACCGAGCGCTTGGGCGGGGTCGTGGGCCCAGAGGACTCCGTCTCGGGGAGCGAGAGGACGGGGTCCGTCACGGGGAGGGTGCGGGCGGGGTCAGTCACGCTTGTCACCGACTTTCAGCTGGGCGAACGCGAGGACCGCGACGAGGATGAGGATCACGTAGGACAGTGCCGACGCGTAGCCGAAGTTCGGGTTCTTGAGGAACGAGACCTCGTAGAGGTAGTGCGACATCGACATGGTCGTGTACGCCGGTCCGCCCCGGGTCAGCGCCCACGACTCGTCGAAGAGCTGCAGGGTGCCGTTCGTCGACATGATCGCGGTGAGCAGGATGATCGGCTTCAGCTGCGGGATCGTGACGTGGAAGAAGGTCTGCAGCGAGCTCGCGCCGTCCATCTTCGCCGCCTCGATGCTCGAGTAGTCGACGTTCTGCAGGGCCGCCAGGTAGAAGACCATGTTGTAGCCGGTCCAGCGCCAGAGCAGTCCGAGGATGATGACGAAGCGCGCGGTCTCGGGGTTGCCGAGCCAGTTGATCGGGCCGTCGATCAGGCCGATTCCCAGCAGCACGTCGTTGACGAAGCCGTCGTTCGCGAAGATCGTGCGGAACACCAGCGAGTACGCGACGAGTGAGACGGCGCAGGGCAGGAAGATCGCGGTGCGCCAGAAGGTCTTGTACTTCAGCGTGCGGTCGTTGAGCAGGTTGGCGAGCACCAGCGCCATGATCAGCATCACCGGCACCTGGATGAGCAGGTAGATGAAGGTGTTCTGCAGCGTCAGGCGGAAGATCTCGTCCTGCAGCAGCCGCTCGTAGTTGAGCCAGAAGGGCTGCGCGAACGAGAGGTTCGCGCCGCGTCCGGTCTGCAGCGAGAGCAGGAACGCCTGCGCCATCGGCAGGAAGCTGACCAGCAGGATCAGCAGCGAGGCCGGCAGGAGGAACGCCCAGCCGGTGAGGCTGCGGCGGCGCTCGCCGGTCATCCTCACGGGTCGGCGGGAGTCGCGCTGCCTCTGCGGAGGAGTGCGGGGTCGGGTGCGCGGTGGCGCGGAGGTCGTCACGGGGTGCTCGCAATCTGCAGGAGGAGGGGGAGAGGGGGCCGGGCCGGGGCTCGCGCCCCGGCCCGGCCGAGGGCCTGCTGGACACGAGACCGCCGTCGCGAGCACGGCCTGATCGTGCGAGCTGCAAGGAGCGGATCGAAGGCCAATGCGGGGCATTGGACGAGATTCGCGACGCCGCAGATCGTGCGATCAGGACGAGCGGAGCACGCGGGATCGTGTTCAGCAGGCCCTTGCGGTCAGCTCATCGCGAACTCGACGTTCGCCTGCGCCTCCTCGAGCGCCTTGGCCGGGTCGGCGCCTCCGATGATCTGCGTGATCGCCGCGCTGACGGAGTCGCGGCCCTCGTAGTAGTACGCACCGGTGTTGTTGCTGGGCACCTCGGCGCCGAACTGCGCGACCTCCGAGAAGATCGGCTGTCCGCCGAAGTACTCGCTGGGCTGCTCGTACGCGGCCGAGGACGCGGCGGGGAGCCAGTTGGCGACGGCGCCGGTGGCCGGGAGGATCGTGTCGTACAGCTCGGTCGAGCCGGCGAAGGTCGACGCGAGGAAGTCGGTCGCGAGGTCGACGTCGGCGTTCGAGCTGATCGTCCACGACGATCCGCCGTTGGCGGTGTAGTTGGTCGCACCGTCGACGCTGTCGAGCGACGGGACGTTGGTGACCTGCCACTTGCCGGCCTGGTCCTCGGCCGCCTGGATGGATCCGACGATCCAGATGCCGTTGATCGTGCCGCCGACCGAGCCGTTCACGAAGGTGCCGAGGTACTCGTCCCACGAGTTGACCTCGACGAAGACGCCCGACTCGACGAGCTGCTTGTAGGTGTCGATTGCGCTGAGCAGCGCGTCGTTGTCGCTGATCGTGGGCATGCCCTCGTCGTCGAAGAGGCTCGCTCCCGCGCTCTGCAGCATCATCATGATCATGTCGGCGGAGCCCGCCTGGCCCGACAGCAGCGGCGAGCCGGTCTTCGCGAGGACATCCTTGCCCTTGGTCAGGAACTCGTCCCAGGTGATGTCGGTGAAGTCGGCGACGGTGTACCCGGCCGCCTCGAGGACGTCGGTGCGCAGCGCGGTGACCGCGGTGCCGGAGTCGAACGGGACGCCGTAGTTCACGCCGTCGACGGTGGAGTACGCGGTGACGGCCTCGGGGAACTCCGAGAAGTCGACGGCGTCGGTCGAGATCTCGCTGAAGATCTCGGGGTAGTTGAGCGCGTTCTTCTGGAACGCGTTGTTCTGCATGAGGAAGATGTCGGGCAGCTCCTCGTACTGCCGCGACTGGGCGAGGGTCGTGAGCTTGGGCTGCAGGTCCTCCCACGGCGTCTCGATGATGTCGAGCGAGAAGTCGGGGTTGTCCTTCTGGTAGATCTTCTCGGCCTCCTCGAGCGCGGCGATGTTGAACGCCGGGTCCCAGGCCCAGACGGTCAGGGTGTTGTCCCCGTCCCCTCCGCCGTCGCCGCCGGAGGACGAGCCTCCGCCGGAGCAGGCCGTCAGGGCGAGGGCGAGCGGGAGGGCGACGGCGACGGCGGTCGTGACCTTCTTGGAGAGAGTTCGCACGGTGTCTGTTCCTTGTCTGTGATGCAGGTGCTGGTGGTGGGTGCAGGGTGTCTGGCGGGTCGTGGAGGCCGTCGGAACGGGCGGATCGGGGTGGGATCCGCCCCGTCCGGGGACGGCAGGGAGCGCGCTCGGGGGTCCGAGCGCGAGCGGTGAGGAGGTCAGCGCAGCGGCTGCGGAAGGGCGCGTGAGGCGCCGGCGGCCGCAGAGAGGGGGAGCGCAGCGGCGGGGGAGTCCGCGGCGGAAGCACCGGCGACGGCGAGGATCATCGCAGCGGGAGCGGAGATCACCGGGTGGTCGGGCTGGGAGGCCCGAGCGGCGGCGAGGACGCCGTTCCGCCATCGGAGCGCCGGGCTCGTCGCCGGGCGGGTGGTCGATCGGTCGATCGAGCGGGTCAAGGGAGTCCTCCGTCATCGCAGGTCCTGCGTGGTACAGCGCTGTACCACGGGGGCGAATCTAGACCGCGGGATGCTCCGACCGCAAGAAGCGTTTTCCGCCGGGCCTCGTCGTGGCGCGCTCGATGACCCGCGAGTGGCCGTAGTCGGTCGTCGTCGGCCCCGCCTCGCGGTCGATGCGGGCGATCAGCCGGTCCAGCGCCGTCTCGGCGATCCACGCGATCCGCGAGTCCATCGTCGTGAGGGGCGGATTCAGGTACGCCGACTCCTCGACGTCGTCGAAGCCGATGACCTGGACGTCCTCGGGGATCCGCAGCCCGCCCTCGCGCAGGGCCGAGACCGCTCCGATGGCGAGGCCGTCGTTCAGGCACACCAGGCCGTCGAACGGGATCCCCGACTCGACGAGGTCGCGCGTCACGCGGAACCCCGAGCCGATCGTCCAGTCGTAGCCCGAGACGCCGACCAGCCGCGGATCCAGCACGCGTCCCGACGCCCGCACCTCCTCGAGCACGCCGCGCAGCCGCAGCTCCGCGTTGCCCTCGCGGGCGGCTCCGATGCTCGCGGCGTCGAACGGCACGTGCGCGCCCACCACCGCGATCGACGTGCTGCCCCGCTCGAGCAGGTGCGCGGTGGCGGTGCGGGCGTCGTCGACGTCGTCCGTGGTCACCCGATCGGTCAGACCGTAGGTGTTCCGCGAGCCGAGGCAGACGAGCGGGTACGGCACGTCCAGCGCCTCGCGATCGAGCGTCTCGTGCTCCGACAGCGAGAGCAGCAGGCCGTCGGTGAGCTGCGAGTTGAACTGCTGCAGCAGCCTGCGCGAGCCGGTGCGGCCCTCGTCCGGATACGTCGTCACGTAGACGACGAGATCCCTCCGGCGCGCGGTGTCGACGACGACCTCGGCCAGTTCGGCCAGGTAGGCGGCCCTGAGCGTGGGGACCGCGAGGGTGACGGAGTCGGTGCGCCCGCGCGTGAGGTTCCTCGCGGCGACGTTGACGGTGTAGCCCAGCTCGTCCACCGCTGCCCGCACGCGCTGGCGGGTCTCGTCGGCCATGCGGCCGGTGCCGTTGACGACGTTCGACGCGGTCTTCAGCGACACTCCGGCGCGCTCGGCGACGGCCACGAGCGTGGCCTTCCTGCGAGGCGGTGCCATCGCGTCCCCCTCCGGTGCTGCGTCGTGCTCCTGCACATGGATACACCACGGCTCGACGCCCGCGTCCCCCTTGCCGATACGCTGACGCGGGTCCGGCCGAGGGGAGCGACGCGATGACGACCGCTTCGACGAGGCGCGCGCTGCTGCTCGAGAGCATCGTCGACCACATCCTGGAGCACGGCGTGGCGAACGTCTCGCTGCGCGCCCTGGCCCGCGCGGCCGACTCCAACAACCGCATGCTGCTGTACTACTTCGGCTCCCGCGCCGAGCTGCTGTCCGAGGCGCTCGTCGCCGCCGCGCGGCGCTTCCCCGACATGCGGCGCGCGGCCGACGAGCTGCTCGTGCCCGGGCGCCCGCTCGCCGAGCGGCTCGACCGCGCGTGGGAGGCGCTCGCGTCGGCCGGCAACCGCCCGTACCTGCGCCTGTTCTTCCAGGTCTTCGGGCTCGCCGCGTTCGAGCAGGCCGAGGAGTGGCGGGCGATGCGCGGCCGCTTCGACGAATTCCTGCAGCCGGAGCTGCGCCGGGCGCTCGCCGAGTCGGGCGTGACGCCCGAGGACGTGCCCGTGCTCGCCCGCGAGATCGTGGCCTTCTGGCGCGGGCTCGAGATCCTGCTGATCTCGCTCGACGACGACGCGGGCGTCGACGCCGTGCGGGTGCGCGGGCACGCGGACCTGCTGGCACGCCTGCCGCTGGATCGTCAGCAGAACCAAGGCTGAGGGGCTCGATCCGCGCTGATGCGACGGATCGGCTGCGCTGAGCCTTACTTCTGCGGGTCGGGGCGCTTCGAGTCGCCTTCGCGCTCGCCCAGCAGCCCCGCGATCGCCGCATCGAACTCTTCCCGCAGCCGCGCCTTCTGCTCCGGAGGGAGGAACGCCGCCTCCACTCCGTTCCGTGCGATCGTGCAGGCGTCCTCGATCCCGAGGCCCAGCGCTGGGAGGGCCTCGCGGTACTCGCGGACAATGTCGGTGCGGAAGAACACCGCGTCGTCCGTCGACACCGTGACCCGGAGTCCGGCGCGCACCATCGCCGCGATCCGGTGCTCCGGATCGAGCGTCCAGCCCGAGCAGATCGTCGTCGAGATCGGGGTCGTGGTGAATCCGATGCCGGAATCTCGCGCCCGTTCGACCAGCGCCGGGTCGTCGAGGATCCGGTAGCCGTGGTCGATGCGGTCGACCTGCAGCACGTCCAGCGCGATCCGGACGGAGTCGGGCTCGGACCGGTCCGTCTCGCCGACGTGGGCGGTGAGGGCGAGACCCGAGCGGCGCGCGAGCGCGAACGCCTCGCGGAACCGGCCGGGATCCTCCGTGCCTTCGGGCGTCAGATCGTCCATGCCGAGGGCGACGACCTCCTCGCGCGGGTGGCGGCCCACCGTCTCGACGAGCTCGACGGCGCTGCTCGCCGACTCCCTCCGGTTGACGGCCACGACCATCCGGAAGCCCACTCCGAGGTCGACCTCGGCGGCCCTCAGCCCGTCGAGGATCGGATCGAGCACGTCGGCGTAGCCGAGGCCGTCCCGGCCCAGGTAGTGCGCGTCGGCGAAGTACTGCGGATTGATCGCGTACTCGCGGTAGCGGAGACCCTGCGCCGCCGCCGCGCGGACTCCGTCGTAGGCGACGGTGGCGAGGTCGGCCGGAGTCCGCAGCACCCGGTGCGCGGCGCGGAAGGCGACGAGGAACTCCTGCAGGTCCGCGAAGTCGAACAGCGTCGCCGGATCGGTGGACGGCAGCTCGACCCCGTACCGGTCGGCCGACGCGATCAGGTGCGCCGCGCTCATGGTGGAGGCGAAGTGGCAGTGCAGCTCCGTCTTCGGCAGCCGCCGCAGCACCTCGTCGTCGTCGATCGCGTTCCCGGGTGCGCCCATTCCCCCATGCTGCCACCGCCGTGACCCCCCCTCCGCTGGTCGAGTAGCGGCCGCAGGCCGCGGATCGAGACCCCCGTGCCCGGCGGGGGTGGATCTCGATACGTCCGCTCCGCGGACTACTCGATCAGCAGAGGGGGGCGTCGCTCGCGGCGCGAGTCGTCGCGAGCAGGGTCGCGCGCATCCGTCGGACCCCGCTTCGCGTCCAGTCGTCGCACCTGCAGGCCGCGACTGGACTCGTGACGGGCCCCGCGTGCTCTGCGGACCCCGTTTCGCGTCGACTCGACTGCCCCTTCGCCCCCTTCCGCTGGTCGAGTAGCGGCGGCACGCCGCGTATCGAGACCCTCGTGTCCAGCGGGGGTGGATCTCGATACGCCCGCTGCGCGGGCTGCTCGATCAGCAGGTGAGGGGAGCTGCGCGCACCGCTCGATCAGCAGCACGCCCCGTCAGCGCGCGAGCCGCCGCGTCGAGCGCCGCACCACCAGCCGCGCCGACACCGAGGTGCGCTGCTGGCGCTCGCCCGTGCGGATCCGCTCCGCGAGCATCCGCAGCGCCGTCTCGCCGAGCGCCTGGTGGTCGAGGTGCATCGTGGTGAGCGGCGGCGAGAAGTACTCGGAGTCGGGCATGTCGTCGACGCCCACGATCGAGTAGTCGTCGGGCGCGATCCGGCCGCGCTCCGCCATCGTCTGCAGGAATCCCAGCGCGATCTGGTCGTTGGCCGCCGACACTGCCGTGAACGACTCCGGGTCCACGGTCCGGGCGTGCTCGGCGCCCGATCCCGCGTCCCACTCGCGGCAGCGCAGCACCTCGAGCGCGGGGACGCCCGCCTCCTCGAGCGCCGCCCGGTACCCGCGCTCCCGCTCGACCGCCTCGTTGCGGTCGCGCGGACCCGCGAGGTGCAGGATCCGGCGGTGCCCGAGCTCGAGCAGGTGGCGCGTCCCCAGGTAGCCGGCGCCGAACGAGTCGGCGGAGGTCGAGTCGACGGAGGCGTTGTCGTGCTCGGAGCGGGTCACGACGGGGACCGACGTGGCGATGTAGTCGAGCAGCTCGTCCAGGCCCTCGTACGGCGTGCCGACGATGATGCCGTCGACCTGGAACGAGAGCAGCTTGTCGACCGCGTGCCGCACCTCCTCGGGCGAGCTCGGCACCCCGGGATCCGTGTCCAGGAGCGCGGTGATCAGCGAGAGGCCGGTAGCGCGGGCGGCGCGGCTCACTCCGGTGAGCAGCTCGGCGTTGCCGTAGTTGAGGGGTCCCATCGCCAGGAAGCCGATGGTGTCGGTGCTCTGCACCCGCAGGTTGCGGGCGACGCGGTTGTGGCGGTAGCCGAGCGCGGCGATGGCCGACTCGATCCGCTCGCGGGTCGCGGGGGCGACGTAGCCGCCGGTGAAGAAGCGCGAGACGGTCTGGGCCGAGACCTCGGCGCGGCGTCCGACGTCGGCCATGCTCGGCCGCGCGCGGGAGGAGGCGTCTCCAGGCATCGGCACCCCCTCCGCTTCGTCCGCGGCCCACTCTACGAGTCCCGGAGCCGTTATCCGATCGTGACCGGTCAACCGGTTGGACTGCTTGCCGACCGAATGTGTTATCGATAACGTATCTCCCATCCACCGCCTGGGCCGATGCGAATCGTGCTCGGGGCGGACCAGACGTCGACGTCGCATCGCCGCGGTGTCGCGCAGTGAAAGGACGCGAAGATGCGTGCTCTGCCTCGATCCGTCGCCTTCGTGACGGGTGCCCTCCTCCTGGCCGGCCTCACCGGATGCTCCGCCGGCGGCGGCGCCGGTGACGGATCCACCGAGATCACCTGGTTCAAGCTCACCGAGTCCGCCGACTCCGCCAACGCGACGATCGACGAGATCGTCGCCGACTTCGAGGCGGCCAACCCCGACATCACCGTGAAGGTGGAGCAGCGGGCCGTCGACGCGCACAAGGACGCCCTCCGCACGACGCTGGGCACCAGCGGCGCTCCCGACGTCTTCTTCTCGTGGGCCGGACCGGGCCTCGGCGGCGAGTTCATCGACGCCGGGGCGAGCCTGGACCTCGAGGAGTACTACGACGAGTACGGCTGGGCCGACCGCTTCTCCGAGACCACCCTCTCGACCGTCACCCAGTACGGCGGCTACGACGGGGTGCCCTACACCCAGCGCACCGAGGCCGTCTTCTACAACAAGGACCTCTTCGCCGAGGCGGGCATCGACGCGGCTCCCACCAGCTACGACGAGCTCGTCGAGGACGCGGCGGCGCTCAAGGCGGCCGGGATCACGCCCTTCGAGTTCGGCGGCACCGTCAACTGGCACGTCATGCGCCTGCTGGACAGCCTGCTCGAGACCCAGTGCGGAGCCGACGGCTACCAGGCGCTCGTCACGGGTGAGGCCGACTGGTCGGAGGAGTCCTGCGTCACCGACACCTTCACCGAGTTCGCGACCTGGACCGCCGACTACGTGAACCCGGGCTTCATCTCGATCAACAACGACGAGTCGAGCTCGCTGTTCTTCAGCGGCAAGGCGGCGATGGCGATCGAGGGCGACTGGTTCAACCAGCAGATCCGCGACAACGGCATGAGCGAGGACTCGGTGGGCATCTTCGCCTTCCCGACCGGCACCGAGCGCATCTACGGCTTCAACGAGAACAACTACATCTCGGCGAACTCCGAGCACCCCGACGAGGCCGCGAAGTTCCTCGACTACCTCACCTCGCCCGAGGCGCAGCAGAAGTTCATCGCGACCTTCGGCAGCCGCTCGGTCAACGTCGACGTGCAGGCCGAGGACCAGAGCGAGTTCGACGCCTCGTGGACCCCGATCGTGGAGGCGGCCACCGGCGTCTACATGAACAACGACCAGAACCTCTCCCAGTCGCAGACCACCGAGTACTGGCGCATCCAGAACCTGGTCGCGACGGGCGAGCTCGACCCGGCCGACGCCGGCGCCGAGTTCCAGAAGTTCCTCGACCAGCAGTGACGCAGCGGGCGGAGGCGGCAGCGCGCCTCCTCCGCCCGACCCGCGCTGCGAGGCGCCCCCGTGATCCCGTGTCCGAGACGCCCGAGAGGTCCGACATGACGACATCCACCCCCGCCCGCCCCCGGCCGACGAGGTCCGAGCCACCCCGCCCGAAGCGGCGCCGGACGCTCGCCCGCCTCGGCGGCACCGGCTTCCTCGCCGCCCTGCCGTTCCTGGCTCCGGCGCTCGCCGCCTACCTCGTCTTCGTGGTCGGCCCCTCGCTCGAGTCCGTGCGGCTCAGCTTCTTCGAATGGACCGGCTTCCAGGGCGCTCCCCAGGTCTTCGTGGGCTTCCAGAACTACGTCCGCATCTTCACCCAGGACCCCGTCTTCTGGACCGCCTTCTCGAACACCCTCATCTGGGTCGTGCTGTCGCTGCTCATCCCGGTGGGCCTGGGCCTCGTGATGGCCCTGGCGCTCAACCGCCCGCTCTTCGGGCGCAACGCCTTCCGCTCGCTGTTCTACATCCCGGGCGTCCTCGCTCCGATCGCCATCGCGAACATGTGGCGCTGGATGTACAACCCGAACTACGGCGTCGGGGTGAACCTCGCGCAGCTGTTCGACCTGCCCTGGCTCGCCGAGGTGCAGTGGCTGGGCGACAAGAACCTGGCGCTCTACTCGATCTTCGCGGCGTTCGTCTGGCAGATCGCGGGCACGAACATGGTGCTCTTCCTCGCCGGCCTGCAGAGCGTCTCGCCCGACCACGTCGAGGCCGCCCGGCTCGACGGCGCCAACGCGTGGCAGGTGTTCCGCAACGTCACGCTGCCGGCGCTGCGGCCCACGACGGTCATCGTCGTGGTCCTCACGATCATCAACTCGATCAAGGTCTTCGACCTGATCGTCGGCATGACCGGAGGCGGCCCCGCGCAGCAGACGCAGGTGCTCGCGCTCTGGTCGTTCCAGCAGTCCTTCAACAACCACGAGTACGGGCAGGGCAACGCGATCGCCACGGTCCTGCTCGTGATCACCCTCGTCATCGTCGTCCCGTACATGGTCTGGACGGCACGTCAGGAGAAGAACTCATGAGCGTCACGAGCATCCCGACCAGCGCCCCCGGACTCGTCGCGGCGCCGAAACGCGAACGGCGCCCCGTCGGCGGCCGCGACTTCGTCCGAGCCGGTCTCTGGATCGGCCTCGTCTTCGCGGTCCTGATCTGGGCCGTGCCGCTGATCTTCATGGTGTTCACCTCGCTCAAGAGCGAGGCCGACATCTTCAGCACCCCGGCGTTCGTCCCGCCGTGGTCGCCGGACTTCGGCAACTACGTCGAGGCGCTGGACCGGGGCAACCTGCTGACCGCCGGCGGGAACAGCCTGATCATCGCCCTGATCAAGGTCCCCGTGGGCCTGTTCATCTCCGCGGCCGCCGCCTTCGCTCTGGCCCGCATGAGGTTCCGCCGTCAGCGCCTGCTGATGGGGATCATCGCCCTCGGCGCCATGGTGCCGATCCAGGTCGCCATCGCCCCGCTCTTCCAGGTCATCAACGGCCTGGGACTGCTCAGCACCAACGTCGGCATCATCCTGCCGTACATCGCGTTCGGGCTGCCGTACCAGACCTTCATCCTGTACGGCTTCTTCCGTCAGATCCCGGAGGAGATCGACGAGAGCGCGCGGATCGACGGAGCCGGCAACTGGCGCCTGTTCCTGACGATCATCCTGCCGCTGGCCCGTCCCGCCCTGGCCGCGCTGTTCATCCTCGACTTCGTCTCGACCTGGAACGAGTACTCCATCGCTCTGGCGCTCCTGCAGAGCCAGGACTCGTGGACGATCCCGCTCGCGCTGCAGGGCTTCCAATCGCAGTTCACCAGCTCCTACGGGCCGCTGAACGCCTTCACCATCATGTCCGTGTTCCCCGTGCTGATCGTCTACCTGATGTTCCAGCGCTACTTCGTCGAGGGTGCCTTCGCCGGCGCCGTGAAGGGCTGACCGTGCCGCACGCCACCACCACCGAGCGCTTCTCGCGGGCCACGCGCCTGTACGAGGTCCTGCACGACCCCCGCGGGCACGCCGTCGTCGAGCGCCACCTCCCGGGCCTGGTGCGCTCGTCGATCCTGCACACCCTGCACAGCTATCCGATCGGCCTCGTCGTCGACACGGAGGAGTCGCTCGACGAGGCCGCTCGCGAGGCCCTCCTCGCCGAGATCGCGGCGATCCCCACCGAGGAGCCCGCTCCCCTCCGCGAGCAGGAGCTCTTCGTCCCGCCCTCCGCGTCGTACGAGGGGGCGGAGATCCCGCTCGGGTCGGCCGCGGTGCTCGCACCGGCGTCGGTGCCGGTCTTCGAGCGCTTCGAGCTCGAGCTGCGCGGCCCGTCGCACGGCAACCCGTTCGTCGACGTGGAGCTGTCGGCGATGATCGACGGCCCCGACGGCTCGGTCCGGGTGCCGGGGTTCTACGACGGCGACGGGGTGTACCGCCTGCGCTGGATGCCCGAGGCCGTGGGGGAGTACGCCTGGACCACCTCCAGCAGCGCCCGCTCGCTCGACGGCGTCACCGGCTCGGTGTCGGTGACCGCTGCTCGGGACGGCCGGCACGGACCGGTGCGCGTCGCGGGGTCCTTCCACTTCGCGCACGCCGACGGCACCCGCCACCGGCCGATCGGCACCACCGCCTACGCGTGGACGCACCAGGGCGACGAGCTCGAGGAGCGCACGCTCGCGACCCTCGCCGAGGCGCCCTTCACCAAGATCCGCATGTGCGTGTTCCCCAAGTCGTACCTCTTCAACGAGAACGAGCCCGAGCGCTACCCGTTCGAGGGCTCGCCGGAGCAGGGCTTCGACTGGCAGCGGCCGTCGCCGGAGTTCTGGGCGCACCTCGAGCGGCGCGTCGAGCAGCTGGGGGAGGTCGGCATCGAGGCCGACCTGATCCTCTTCCACGCCTACGACCGGTGGGGCTTCTCGACCATGGACGCCGTCGCCGACGACCGCTACGTGCGGTACGCCGTGGCACGGCTCGCGTCCTACGCGAACGTCTGGTGGTCGCTCGCCAACGAGTACGACCTCCTGTTCGAGAAGACGGAGGAGGACTGGGAGCGCCTCGCGCGGATCGTCACGGCCGACGACCCCTCGCGGCACCTGCTGTCGATCCACAACTGCCGCGACTTCTACGACTACTCCCGGCCCTGGATCACGCACGCGAGCATCCAGCGCCAGGACGTCTACAAGACCGCCGAGATGACGACGGAGTGGCGCCGCTGGGGCAAGCCCGTCGTGATCGACGAGTGCGCCTACGAGGGCGACATCGACCAGGGCTGGGGCAACATCACCGGCGAGGAGCTGGTGCGCCGCTTCTGGGAGGGGGCGCTGCGCGGCGGCTACGTGGGCCACGGCGAGACGTACGTGCACCCCGACGACGTGCTCTGGTGGGCGAAGGGCGGGGAGCTGCGCGGCACGAGCCCGTCTCGCATCGCGTTCCTCGATCGCATCCTCGAGGAGGGGCCGTCCGCGGGGCTCGAGCCGATCCCGCTCGACTGGGACATCCCCCGCGCAGGCGTCGAGGGCGAGTACTACCTGTACTACTTCGGCTTCGACCGGCCGACCTACCGCCGCTTCCTGCTCGAGCCCGACGTCTCGTACACCGTCGACGTGATCGACACGTGGGGCATGGCGGTGGAGCGGCTGCCGGGCACGTACTCGGGCCGCTTCCGCATCGACCTGCCGGGCCGCCAGTACATCGCGGTGCGCCTGCTGCGCTCGGACGCGTAGCGGGCCTCCTGCTGGTCGAGTAGCGGGCTCCGCCCCTCCTGCTGGTCGAGCAGCCGCCGCCGACCCTGCTGGTCGAGTAGCGGCCGCAGGCCGCGAGTCGAGACCCCCGTGCCCAGGTCGCGCAGATCTCGGTACGGCCGCTCCGCGACCTACTCGATCAGCAGGGGCCGGGCGAGTGGACGCGAACCGGCCCCTGCTCGTTCCGCAGACCCCATCGCGCGCCCACTCGCCGCGTCGGCGGTCCGCGAGTGGACTCGGGACGGGCCCTGCCCCGCCCTGAGGACCCCTCCCGTGTCCGCTCGCGGGCCTCCGCGGCGCCATGCCCCGGACCCTCGTCGTTCCTCCGCCTGCCGCACGGAGTTTATCCAGCGCTCGAATCAATTCGACTAGGCTTCGGGCATGACAGAGATCACCCCCGAGCTCCGGGTCGGCGTCGTCGGCCTCGGCTTCGCCGGCACCACCCATCTCGACGCCTTCCAGGCCCTGCCGGGGGCGCGGGTCGTCGCCCTCGCCGGTCAGGAGGAGGCGCGCCTGCGCGAACTCGGCGCGACGCGCGACGTCCCCGACCTCTACTCCGACTGGGAGGACCTCGTCGCCCGCGACGACCTCGACGTCGTCTCGATCGGAGTGCCGAACCACCTGCACCACCCCATCGCGGTCGCCGCGCTCGAGAGCGGCAAGCACGTCTTCTGCGAGAAGCCGCTCGCGACCACCGCCGACCTCGCCGCCGAGATGGTCGAGGCCGCGCGGGCGGCCGACCGCGTGCTCGAGATCGCCTACAACCACCGCCGCCGCGCGGATGTCGCCTATCTGCGCCGCTACCTCGACGACGCTCCGCTCGGCGACGTCTACCACGCCCGTGCCAGCTGGCAGCGGCGCACCGGCATCCCCGGCATCGGCTCCTGGTTCACGAGCAAGGCGCTGGCCGGCGGCGGTCCGCTGATCGACCTCGGCTCGCACGTGCTCGACATCGCCCTGCACCTGCTCGACGAGCCGCGGGTGACCAGCGTCTCGGCCGTCGCGTACGGCGAGATCGGGCGCTCCGGACGCGGCGGCCGCCCGTACGGAGTCGCCGCGACCGGCACCCACGCCTTCGAGGTGGAGGACTTCTCCAGCGCGCTCCTGCGTCTGGACAACGGGCGCAGCCTCCAGCTCGACGCCTCCTGGGCCAGCTACTCCAAGGTCGACGAGGACATCGAGGTCGAGCTCCTCGGATCCGCGGGCGGCGCCCGCCTCCACGTCGCCGACTACGCGACCGAGGGCACCGTCACGCTCTACTCCGAGGTCGCCGGCGCACCGACCACCTCGCGCCCCAGCATCCCGGTGCCGTCGGGCCACCACCGCTCGGTGATCGCCGAGTTCCTCGACGCGATCGCGTCGGGAGCCGAGATCGCGGCCGGCGAGCCCCGCTACTCCGGCCACTACGGCGAGTACGCGCTGCACCGCAGCCGCGTGATCGACGCGATCTACCGCTCGGCGGCCGAGAAGAAGGAGGTGGAGGTCGCGTGAGCGCTCTCCGAGACGACCACCGCGACCACTCCGACCGGTCCCGTCGAGGTCCTGGTCTGGAACGAGTTCCGCCACGAGACCCGCGGCGACGAGACCGTGATGAAGCACTACCCCGAGGGCATCCATCGCGTGATCGCCGACGGCCTCGCCGAGTCGCTCGGCGACCAGGTCGCGGTGCGCACCGCGACGCTCCCCGAGCCCGAGCACGGACTGAGCGAGGAGGCGCTCGCGCGCACCGACGTGCTCCTGTGGTGGGGCCACATCGCGCACGGCGAGGTGTCGGACGAGGTGGTGCAGCGCGTGCTGCGGCACGTGCAGGAGGGGATGGGGATCCTGGTGCTGCACTCCGGCCACTACTCCAAGATCTTCCAGGCGCTGATGGGCACGACGTGCTCGCTGAAGTGGCGCAACGACCAGGACCGGGAGCTGGTCTGGACCATCGCGCCGACGCATCCGATCGCGCAGGGCGTTCCGAGCCCGATCGTGATCCCGCAGCAGGAGATGTACGGCGAGTACTTCGACATCCCGGTGCCGGAGGAGACGGTGTTCCTCTCGACGTTCACCGGCGGCGAGGTGTTCCGCTCGGGAGTCACCTACACGCGAGGTCTCGGGAAGGTGTTCTACTTCTCGCCCGGCGACCAGGACTACCCCGTCTACCACCACCCCGACATCAAGCGGGTGCTGGCGAACGCGGTCCGCTGGGCGCGCCCGACCCGGGTGCGCACGCCGCTGACGGCCGACCACCACCCCCGGGGCTGGTTCGAGTCCTGAGAACCGCTCTGCTGGTCGAGCAGCCCCGCAGGGGCGTATCGAGACCCTCGTCCGGAAAGGGCGTCGATCTCGATACGCTCTCTCCGAGGGCTACTCGATCAGCGAGGTCGCCTGCGAGCGACGCCGCTCCACCGCGCTCAGCACCACGAAGCCCACGGCACCCACCACGAGCGCGGTGATCGGCGTGCGGAGCGACACGGCCGGCAGGAGCAGCGCGGTGCGGAACACCTGCTGCCCGTAGTCGAGCATCTCGAGCGGGTACTGCGCGAGCACCCTCGAGCCGGCCGCCGCCGACACCGCCGTGAAGAGGGTCGGCCCGATCCAGAGGACGGCCAGGCTCACCACCCACGCGGCGACCCGGCCGATGGAGGTGAGACCGCACCACGCGAGACCCGCCCCGGCGAGGATCCCGGGCAGCCACTGCACCAGGTCGAGCAGCGTCAGGTCCACACCGGTTCCTCCCGAGCTGAGCGGAGCGACGAGGCCCGTGACCCAGCTCCCCGCGGCCACCGCAGCGAGCGAGGTCCCGATCGCGGCTCCGGGGCGGGGCGCCGTGGCGATCAGCAGCAGCACGACCGCGCCGACGGCGATCGCGGCGACCGAGCCGCTGACCAGGGCGGCCAGGTAGACGTCCGAGGCCGTCCCCTCCGCGAGTCCGCCCGCGACCACGACCGCGGTCTGCACGAGCGCGATCAGCTGCACGACGGCGACGCCGAGTGCGGCGGCTCCCGGATGCACCCCCCGCGCCCGCCCGAGGCGCGCGGCGAGGCCGGCGAGCGCCCAGCCGGTCACGAGCACCGCGACGATCAGCGTCAGCGCGTACTGGCTGAAGGGCAGGAGCGCGAACGGCATCGCCGTCGTCTCGGTCGCCCAGAGGTTCTGCAGCGGCAGTCGCATGCCGGTGACGACCCAGGGGAGCAGGCCGAGCACGGCGGCGACGGCGCCGACTCCGATGCTCGGCAGGACGCGGCGCGGCAGGATCGGATCGGTGTCGGTCACCCGTCCATCCTCCGTGAGGCGGGGGCGATCCGGGGTGGTCCTCCCCGGTCCTGTCGCGACTCGGCGCCCTAGAGTGCGACCGTGACCGATCTGCTCGATCTCGAGGCCCGCGATCCCGACGCCGTGCTGAGCTACGGACCCGCGCCGCAGCAGATCGCGGACCGCTACCGCCCGACGGCTCCCGAGCGCGGCGCCGTCGTCCTGGTGCACGGCGGATTCTGGCGCGCCCGCTGGGACCGCGCCCATCTGCGTCCGCTCGCCGCGGCGCTCGCCGACCGCGGTCACGACGTGCTGCTGCCGGAGTACCGGCGAGTCGGCGATCCCGGCGGCGGCTGGCCGGGCACGGGCGACGACGTCCGCGCGCTCCTCGCGGCGCTGCCCGTCCTGCTCGGCGGCGACCCGCGGGCCGTCCTGGTCGGCCACTCCGCCGGTGGGCAGCTGGCCGTGTGGTCGCAGGCCGCCCATCCGTCGCCGTCCGTGCGCGCCGTGGTGGCGCTCGCCGGAGTCGTCGACCTGCAGGCCGCCGCCGATCTGCACCTCAGCGACGACGCCGTCGGCGAGCTCCTCGGCGTGGAGCCGCTCGCGGCGGCCGACCCGCTGCGGCAGCCGACCCCGCCGGTCCCGGTGGCGCTCGTGCACGGCGACGCCGACTCCGACGTGCCGATCGCGCTCAGCCGCGCCTACGCCGCGAGGCACCCGAGGGCGCGGCTGCTGGAACTGCCCGGAGCCGACCACTTCGACCTCGTCGACCCGCGCACCCCGGCTTTCGAGGCGCTCCTGACCCTGCTGCGCTGATCGCGAGATGCCTGTCCGGTCCGCGGCACGCCTTCCGAGGCGTACCGGACTGGCGTCTCGAAGGCGCCCCCGGGGCTACAGCGCCGGCGGGTACAGGAAGAGCGGCACCTGCGCGGTCGGGAACGTGCGCGTCACGTAGCTGTGCCTGCCGCCGTAGTTGTACTCCTCGAGGAGCACGGTGCCGTCGTCGTTCACCTTCTGCACGTACGAGACGTGGTTGTAGGTCCACCACGCGACGCAGCCCGCGATCGGCACGCTGCTCGTGGCCCAGCCCTTGGCGGCCCAGTTGTCGGGCCACTCCCACGCGCTGCCGCCCATCGGGGTGATGTTCCCCCACGTGTACGTCCACGGGGCCGCGGTCGCGCCGGCGTCCCGGTTGAGGCGCCAGGCGACGAAGTCGACGCACTCGCGGTAGTAGTAGCCCAGCGGGGAGAGTCCGCCGCCGTCGTCGTCGATGGTCTCGTACGGCCACGGGTAGTCGTCGCCGACGGCGCGCGTCTGCACGGTGGTGAACTCGCCGCCGTTCGAGCTCGAGAGCACGGCCGCCTGGCGGCTCGCCTCGTCCAGCTGCGCCTGCGTCGGCGCGGCGAAGGCGTCGCGCACCGCGGTCTGGCCGGCCGCTTCGGAGGAGACGGTGAGGTTCTGCAGGCCCGTCCGGTCCGCGACGGCGCCGCCTCCGGTGGCCGCACCGGTCGACCGGGCGCCGTAGGCGGGGATGGCCGTGGTGGCGACGAGGCCGCCGACGATCGAGAACGTCGCGAAGCCGAGTGCGCGCCGGCTGAGCGAGGGGGTGCTCGAGGCGGGGCGGGCGGGGGTCGACGGGCGTGCGGGAGCGGCCGAGCGGGCCCGGGCGGCAGGGGAGGGGGCGATCGGAGCGGGGGTGGCGGGAGCGGGGGTGGCGGCAGCGGGGGTGACCGCAGCCGCAGCAGCAGCGGCCTCCGCCGCACGCGCCTCACGCCGGGTGGGCAGGGCGGTCGAGCCGTCGCGACGCTCCGTGGACTCGGGAACGTCGGGGTTCGTCACGCGCGCGCACTCCTCTGACAGGTCGATCCGCGGGGCGTCGGGACGCCTGCGGGGCCGGTCGGGCACCGGCGAGGAGCGAGTCTAATCCCGGGGTCGCTGATAACGAAAGGATCACGGCCCACCGGGTCGGTGCCGGTGCCAGGATGGACGGGCAAGGGAAGGAGCCGTCCATGACCGAATCCACCCCCACCGGGCCCGTCCTCGTCGGCGTCGTCGAGGGCCAGCGGCCCGAGGTCCTCCGCACGGCTGCGCGCTTCGCCCGCGAGCTCCGCGCGCCGCTCCTCGTGCTCTACGTCGCCCCCGACCCCTATCTCGTCGGCGACTACGTCGATCCGATGACCGGCGGCATCCCCGTCGGGGTCGTCACCGACTCCGGCCCCGCCCGCCCGTCGGCCCCGCCGAGCCTCGTGCACGAGGTCGAGTCCGTCCTCGACGGCGTCGAGCACGAGTTCCGCGTGTCCGAGGGCGAGCCCGCGCTCGCGCTGAGCGACGTCGCCGAGCAGACCGACGCGCGGATGATCGTGGTCGGCACCCGCGACGCGGGCGTCCTCGCCAGCATCGCCGAGTTCCTCAGCGGCAGCGTGGCCGTGCACCTCGCGCACCGCCAGCACCGCCCCGTGATGGTGGTGCCCCGTGCCGAGCGCGACGCCTCGCGCCCGGCGCCGTGGGACCTGGCGGAGTGACGCGGCCGCTGCATCTGCGCCCGGGTCCCCTCCTCGTCGTCGCGGCGGGCGGCTCCGTCGGGACCGCCGGCCGGTACGCGATGGCGCTCGCCCTGCCGCCGGTGGCCGCGCTGCCGATCGCCACGATCGCGGTGAACCTCGTCGGCGCCTTCCTGCTCGGCGTGCTGCTCGAGTCGCTCGCCCGGCGCGGACCCGACGAGGGCCGCCGCCGCACCCTGCGCCTGCTCCTGGGCACGGGCGTGCTCGGCGGATTCACCACCTACAGCACCTTCTCGCTCGACACCGTCTCGCTGCTCGAGACGGGCCGCGTCGGCGAGGCCGCGCTCGTCGCCGCGATCACCCTCGTCCTGGGGACAGGCGCGGCGGTCCTCGGCATCGCCCTGGCGGGTCGGCTCCGGTCGACGGAGGCGGCGGAGTGACTCCGCCCGCCCTCTTCCTGGGCGTCGCACTCGCGGGCGGCGTCGGCTCCGCGGCCCGCTTCGCGATCGACGGAGTCGCGCGCTCGCTCGTTCCCGCGCGCTGGCCCGTCGGCACCTCCGCGATCAACGTGATCGGCTCCCTCCTGCTCGGGATCCTCGCGGGACTGGCGCTCTCGGGCGCCGTCGACGAGCAGTGGCGCACACTCGTGGGCACGGGGTTCCTGGGCGGATTCACCACCTTCAGCACCGCGAGCGTCGAGGCGGCGCGGATGCTCCTCGAGCGGCGGTGGGCTGCCGGGCTCGCGTACGGCCTGGGCACCTGGGCGGTGGCGCTCGTCGCGACCGTGCTCGGTCTCGCTGCGGCGGCGGCGCTCGTCCAGGCGTAGGCACCGCCTCCGGGCCCGGGTCGCGCGAGCACCGATCCACGAGTCGACACCGGCCGGGCGGCGGCCCTCCTGCAGCGCCCGGAGGGGTCCTCCCAGGTTGGCAGCCGGTCGCCGGACGACCGCACCCGGCCCGCGGCGGCCGTCCGCAACCCTGGAACGGGTGACGAAGCAGGGCGCGGGATGGGCGAGGATGTTCCCGTGACATCCGTGGGGGGCGTGCGAGATCTCCAGGTTGGCCGTCGTCGACGACCAGCCTCTCTTCCGGCAGATGCTGACCACGATGCTCCGGACGGTGCCGGGGGTGCGCAGCGTCGTCGAGGCGGGATCGGTCGCCGAGGCGCGCGAGAAGCTGCGGCCCGCCGCCCTCGACGTCGCGATCCTCGACATCGAGCTCGGCGACGGCGACGGCATCGAGCTGGGCCGCGAGCTGCGCGCCGGCAACCCCGAGCTCGCCCTCGTCCTGCTCTCGGCCGTCGACGCCATGCACCGCTTCCTCCGACTGGACCGGTCGGAGGCACGCGGCTGGAGCTACCTCTCGAAGACGTCCTCGCTCTCGACGCCGGCGCTGCTGACCGCGATCCGCGCCACCTCCGACGGCCGCACGGTCCTCGATCCGGCGCTCGTCGCCGCCCGCACGGCCCGCCGCAACTCGCCCGTCGCCGCGCTCAGCCGCCGCCAGTACGAGGTGCTCACCTGGCTCTCGGCCGGTCTGACCAACGCGGCGATCGCCGAGCGGCTGGGCATCGCCGTCCGCTCGGTCGACAACCACGTCAACGCCCTCTACGCCGGACTGGGGCTGCGCTCCGACGGCACCCGCAACCCGCGCGTCGAGGCGACACTGCAGTTCCTCGAGCACACCGCATGACCCTCGTCGACGACACGCGCCGGACGCCCGCGGACGTCCGTCAGGACAACCGGATCCTGGTCGGAGTCGTCGCGCTGCTGGGCACGGTGCTCTCGATCCTCGCGGCGCTGCAGGCGGTCTTCGCGCTCGGCATGCTCTCGCAGACGACCCGCGGCGTGGAGGGCGGGCCGGTCCTGGACGTGGTCGTGCGGGTGCTGGTCAACGTCACGGCGGTCGCGGTCGCGGTGCTGGTGCTCTCGGTCCTCAGGCCCGAGCGCTTCGAGCGCCGCCCCCGCGTCCTCGCGGCTCTCGCCGTCGCGTTCGGCGTGGCGCTCGCGCGCTGCACGCTGCAGGTGATCGCCGGCGTGTACCCGCTCGCCGCCCTCGACGCGCTGGTCGTCGAGCTGGTCGTCGGAGCGATGGTGTTCGGCCTGGTGACCGGCTTCGGTCTGCTGTTCGTCCGGACCGCGCGCCGCGTCCGCGAGAAGGAGCGCGAGCACGCCCGCGTGCTCCTCCAGGCGGTCCAGGCCGTGCAGGCGCTGCAGAAGGAGGAGCTGCGCGTGCGGCGCGAGGTGGCGCAGAACCTGCACGGTCGACTCCAGAACACGCTCGTGGTCCTGACCGCCGAGCTGCAGGCCGTGGCGGAGGCATCCGCCGATCGCGAGCGCCTCCTCGGGATCGCCGCGCGCCTGGACGAGCTGCGCGAGCGCGAGGTGCGGGCCGCGAGCGGCGCGCTCTACCCCGTCGACATCGAGCACGGCCTGGTGCCGGCGGTCCGCGACCTCTTCGCCCGCCTGCCGGTCGAGATCGCGGTCGACCTCGACATCGACGACCGCTACCTCGAGGTCGAGGAGCGCGGCGTCCCGCTGGATCAGCGCGTCCTGCTCGTGCGCACCGTCGAGGAGGCACTGACCAACGCCCTGAAGCACGGCGGCGCGAGCGCGGTGCGCCTGAGCCTGGACGTCGACTGCGCGGCCGCCCGCCCGGCCGTGATCGTGCGACTCGACGACGACGGCCGCGGGCTCGGCGGTGACCCGGAGTGGAGCGGCCTCGACCGCCTGTCGCGCCAGTTCGCCGTGTACGGAGGAACGCTCGAGCTGTCGCCGTCGTCCGCCGGCGGGGCGCGGCTCGCCGCCCGTCTGCCGCTGCAGCGCGCCTGACGCTCGTCGCGCCGCCGTGATCGGGCGCTCACCGTGCTCCGGACGCGCACCGGGCCCGTTCCGCGTCCACTCGGAGGGGCGCGTCCCGCGCTCGAGAATCCCCCGCCGAGCAGAACTGCTCTCCCTCGGAGGGGGTGTTCTCGGCCTCCGCAACCCTGTCGTGCGCCGAATCACCGCGGAATCGTCAGCGTCACTGAAACCCCTACGGGGGCTACCCCCGAACTGGACCTTTGCTAGGCCCGAGGACGCGACCACGATGGGGGACACGGATCGACCCGGTACCTGACGTGGTCGGCGTCCCACCTCGCTCTCACCCGGAGTCCACTCGATGATGCGTAGTCGCCTGCTGTCCCTCGCCCTCACCGCCTCCCTGGCGCTGGGGGCCGCTCTCGTCCCGACGGCCACCGCGTCCGCGGGTCCGGCCACCGCCGACCCGGCCCACCCGATCGAGATCGGCGGGGTCGCCCACCCCGACGACTGGGCCCCGCCGGCTCCGGCTGCGCAGAGTCGACTGGCCGCTCCGGAGGCGCTCGCCGCCGTCGCTCCGCCTGCGAACGACGACCTCGCGAACGCGACGACGATCGCCTCGCTCCCGTATTACGGGTCCGGGCTTCCCTACGCCGGAGCGACTCTCGAACCGGGGGGAGCCAGGGACCTGCCGGACGACCGATCCCGACTACAGCGAGTACTTCACCGATGTCGTCACGTCGGTCTGGTTCTCCCTACACCTCCACGGCCCGTCAGACGCTGACCTTCTCCGGCCAGATCGCCGGTCACGACACGAACGTCATCAGCTATGAGGCCGGACCGATCGACGAGCTCGCGCGCATCAGCTGCACCGACACCGAGTACCGCGGCGAGAACCACGTGCAGGCGGAGGCCGGAACGACGTACCTCTTCCAGGTGGGGGACTTCTACGACGGTGCACCGGTGACGGACGACCAGAAGGTCCAGTTGCGGATCACCGCCAGCGCTCCGGTCTCCGGCACGACGCCCGCGGACGCCGTCGCGATTCCCGCGCTGCCCGCCACCGTCTCCGGTTCGACGATCAAGGTCGACTCGAACTGGGGCGAGCCCTCCTACAGCTGCGACGGCGGGGACAGCGTGCTGATGGGAAGCATCTGGCACCGCTTCACCGCGACGACCACGGGCTCCGTCCTGGTCGACCTCCGTGACAGCTTCGTCGATTCGGTCGGCGTGGTATGGGCGTCGGACGGTTCCGCGCCCACCGGTGCGATCGGCTGCACCCCCATCGGCCCGAGCATGCAGTTCGGCGGCGATCCCTTCATCCGCGCGAACGCGAAGACGACCTTCAGCGCCACGGCGGGGAGGACCTACTTCATCCAGGTGGGCGGCGATGGCTGGAAGGAGGGCGACTTCGTTCTCAAGGTCTTGAACGTCGGCACCCTCGCGTCCGCGACTCCGACGATCACAGGCACCGCGGGTGTCGGGGCGACGCTCACCGCGAATGCCGGCACCTGGGGTCCCGCACCCGTCGCCCTGAGCTATCAGTGGAAGGACAGCAGCGGCTACCCGATCCCGGGCGCGACGGGGCAGACCTTCGTGCCGACGACGGAGCACGCGGGCGGCTCCGTCTCCGTCTCGGTCACCGGCCGCAAGACCGGCTACGCCGACCGCACCGTGGACAGCGCGCCCCTCGTCGTGCCGTACCTCCGGTTCAGCGCTGCGCCGACTCCGACCATCGCCGGTACTGCGGCCGTCGGGCAGACCCTGACTGTGCAGACCGGGACGTGGACGCCGACTCCCGAGGTCTTCAACTACTCCTGGAAGCGCAACGGCGAGCACATCCCCTCCGGCTACAGCACGTCCTACGTGGTGACCGAGGCCGATCGCGGCACCGCGATCACCGTCACGGTCGACGCCTACCGCTCGGGCTACGGCTCCGTCCAGCGCACCAGCGCCCCCAGGACCGTCCCCGCCCCGCTCCAGACCCTCATGCCCACCCCCACCATCACCGGCAGCACCACCGTCGGCTCGACGCTCACCGCGAACCCGGGCACCTGGGACGCGGGCACGACTCTCGCCTACCAGTGGAAGAAGAACGGCGGCACCTACCTCGTCGGCGCGACCGGCAGCACCTACGTGCTGAAGTCGACCGATCTGGGCGCCACGATCACCGTCTCGGTGACGAGCACCAAGCCCGGCTACGCGCCCGCAACCAAGACGAGCGCGACCACCGCGGCCGTCACCAACGGCACGACGACGGCGATCACGGGCCCGACTCCGACCATCACGGGCACCGTGCAGGTGGGGAGGACGGTCACGGCGAACCCCGGCCCATGGTCGCCCGCTCCCGTCGCCCTGGCCTATCAGTGGAAGCGCGGTGGTGCCGCGATCACCGGAGCGACCGCCTCGACCTACACGCTGGTCGCCGCGGATGCCGGCGCGAGCCTCACGGTCTCGGTCACCGGCTCGAAGTCCGGCCTCACCCCGGTGGTGAGGACCAGCGCCGCCTCGACCGTGACGCCGGCACTGCAGACGCTGATGCCGACCCCCACCGTCACCGGCACGCTCAAGGTCGGATCGACCCTCACCGCGAACGCGGGCACCTGGGACGCGGGGACGACCCTCGCGTACCAGTGGAAGAGGAACGGCGGCACGTACATCGTGGGCGCGACGAAGTCGACCTACGTGCTCACCGGCTCCGACGCCGGCGCCACGATCACCGTCTCGGTGACGAGCACGAAGCCCGGCTACTCGCCCGCGACCAAGACCAGCGCCACCATAGCGGCCGTCGCAGTCGGGACGCTCACGAGCGCGACTCCGACGATCACCGGCACGGCCGCGGTCGGAGCGACGCTCACCGCGGTGCCCGGAGCGTGGGCCCCCGCGCCGGTGGCCTACGCATACCAGTGGAAGCGCGGCACCACGGTGATCACGGGCGCCACCGGATCGACGTACGTCCCGGTCGCGGGCGACCGCGGCGCGGCGATCAGCGTCACGGTGACCGGCACCAAGGCCGGCTACACCACCGTCGCGAAGGCGAGTGCCGCGAGGACGGTCGTAGCGGGCACGCTCACCGCACCCACTCCGACGATCACCGGCACCGCGGCGGTCGGCTCGAGGCTGACCGCGGTCCCGGGCACGTGGGGACCGGCGCCCGTCGTGCTCACGTACCAGTGGCTCCGGGCGGGCACCGCGATCTCGGGAGCGACGGCCGCGACCTACACGCCGGTCGCCGCCGACAGGGGCAAGGCGCTCACCGTGCGGGTGACCGGCGCGAAGACCGGGTACACGACCGCGTCGAAGACGAGTGCGTCCCGCACGATCGGCTGAACGGCGCCCGCCGTCCGGATCCCGCACTCGGGGTCCGGTCCGTCGCACTCGTCTGCGAGAGTGGGAGGACCCGCGCCTCGGCGGGACGCCCGGGGGGTCGAGTGAGTGACGCACTGAGCGCAGGCGACGCGATCGTGCTGCCGGAGGGCACCCCCGCCCGCCTCTCCGGGCGGGTCCGCGCCCTCCGCCTCGGAGTCGGCGCCGCGGGACTCCTCCTCACCCTCGTTCTGCTCGTGCCCAACGCCACCGCCCTGCCGGCGCTGGTGCCGCCCTTCGCCCTGCTGCTCGCGGCCCTGTGGATCACGGCGTCGTTCCGGCTCGAGCTCTCCTCCGGCATCGGCACGGTGACGTTCGGAGTCGGAGTCTCGGTCCTCGCGTTCGTCGCGCAGGACGTCCCCCACCCCCGCGCCCTGCTGCTCTGGGTCCTGGCGCTGGTGGTGTTCCTGCTGCTCCGGCGACGGCCCTGGACGGTGATCGCCTACCTCACCGGGCTCGCGAGCCTCTCGGGCGGCGCGTTCCTCCTGGTGCTCTCCCTCTTCCCGGGCACCGGGTGGTGGCCGGTGCTCGCGGCGGTGCCCGCGGTGCTCGCGTACGGCGCGCTGTCGATCGGGGCGGAGTACCTGCAGGCGCGGCTGACGCTCGCCGAGGTCCCGGATGCTCCGACTCCGACCCTGCGCCCGGACCGCGTCGCTGTGGTGCTCGCCCTGAACGTCGGACTGGTCGCGCTCGCCTACGGCGCCCGGCTCTCCTCCGGGATCGAGCGGATCGAGCTGGGGGTGGGGCTCGACATCCGCTCGGCGAACACGCTGCTGATCGTGGCGCTCGCGATCGCCGTCGTCAGCCAGCAGCTGCGCCGAACGCGCGTGGAGCGCAAGCTCGACGGACTCGTCGAGGCGTCGCTCGCGCTGCCGTGGGGCGACCAGGCGGCGATCTTCGCGACGCTCCAGGCGGCGGCTCGCTCGGCGATCCCCTCCGCGAGCATCCGCCTCTCGGAGCAGCCGGGCCGGACCTTCGAGCTGTCGGCGCCCGTGACGGCGCCGGGCGCGGGCGTCCGCCACGTCGTCCTCACGCGCCGCCCCGACTCCGACGGCTTCTCGCCGCTCGAGCACCGGACGCTGCTGGCCCTCGCGCACATCGCCACCCAGGCGCTCCACGACCGCCGCACCACGCGAGCCCTGCGCGACGCCGCGACGACCGACACGCTGACCGGGCTGACGAACCTCCGCGGTCTGTACGAGGAGTTCGACGCGCTCCCCGACCCGTCGCGCCGCGCGATGCTCTTCATGGACCTCGACGCGTTCAAGGCCGTGAACGACACCTACGGCCACTCCACCGGCAACGTCGTCCTCGAGGAGGTCGGCCGCCGGATCCGCGAGAGCGTGCGCAGCGACGACGTCGTCGCGCGCATCGGCGGTGACGAGTTCGCCGTGCTCCTCGACTCCGCCACGGCGGCCTCCGTCACCCTCCGCATCACGCGCGCCGTCGAGCAGCCCCTGCTTGTCGGCGGCGTCACGCTCCACCCGCGCATCAGCATCGGCGCTCCGGTCGCCGTCGACGGCGGCAGCTTCGACCGCACCATGCAGGAGGCCGACGAGCGGATGTACGCGTCCAAGCAGGAGCGCCGGGGCGGGGCGGGAGACGCGGACGGCGCCGACCTGGTGTCCGAGATCCGCGCGGCGGTGCAGGAGGGGGCGGTGGAGGTCGCGTTCCAGCCGGTCATCGACGTCGCCGAGCGCCGCATCCTCGGCTTCGAGGCCCTCGCCCGGTTCACCCGCCGCGACGGCACGCCGCTGAGCCCGCTGACCCTCGTCGACGTCGCGCGCTCCCTCGGGCTGCTCGACCGGCTGACGGTGCAGATCGTCGACCGCGCCGTCGCCTCGATGCTCGAGTTCCGCGAGATCGACGCGTCGGTGTCGTTCCTCAGCGTCAACATCGAGGCCGAGCAGCTCCTGCGCGACGAGGTCGTCGACCACGTCCGCGCCCTGCGCACGTCCGATCTCGGCATCCAGCTCTGCCTCGAGCTCACCGAGGCCTCGATCGGCCACGTCGACGCCGACGTCGTCGACCGGGTGCGGCTGCTGACGGAGGAGGGCATCGCGATCGCGCTCGACGACTACGGCCAGGAGCATGCGGCGGCCGCGGCACTGCTGACGGTTCCGCTGAGCATCGTGAAGATCGACCGCGTGTTCCTCGCCGACGAGCAGAACCCCCGGCACTCCACGATCCTGCGCTCCATGATCGCCCTGGTCTCGGATCTGGACATGGGCTCGATCGTCGAGGGCGTCGAGACCCGCACGGCGCACGACCTGCTGGCATCGCTGCAGGCGGAGCGGGCGCAGGGCTACTTCTACGGCCGCCCGCAGTTCCCAAAGGACGTGAAGGACCGGCTGCGCGCGACCGGCACGGCGGCGCTGCCGGACCAGGGGCGCTGAGGACGGACGTCGTCAGGGGCGGACGGGCTCCGACCGGTCCGCCTCCGACCGCCACTCCGCCCGCAGCACCTCGACCCCGTCGAGCAGCACGTCGAGCCCGGTCTCGAACTCGGCGTCGTAGTCGTAGCCCTCGCGGGCCAGCTCGACGACGACCTCCACCAGGTACGGGTACAGCGCCGCGGCCTCGGCCGGCTGGGAGCGGTGCGTGGCGGCCGCGGCCTCCGCCGACTCCTCCGGGGTCTCGAACGAGAGCGTCTTCTGCTGCAGGGCGAAGCCGTACACGTACGCGTCCAGGAGCGACGTGACGTGGACGGTCGTGCGGAACGAGAAGCCGCTCTCGCGCAGGCACCCCATCATCGCGTCGTGCTGGCGCAGGTTCTCGGATCCCGGCCGCCCGTGCGCCTCCATCAGCCCGACGGCCCAGCGGTGCCGGGTCAGGGCGGCGCGGAGGGACGCGGCGCGCTCGCGCATCGCCGGCTTCCAGCCGCGCGCCGCATCGGGCAGGGCGACCTCGCTCCAGACCAGGTCGACCATGCCGTCGAGCAGGTGCTCGCGGTTCTGCACGTGCTTGTAGAGGGCCATGGGGACGACCTCGAGCCGCTCGGCGAGCGTGCGCATCGTGAAGCCGTCGATCCCGACCTCGTCGGCGAGCTCCACTCCGGCGCGCAGGACCGTCTCGCGGTTCAGGCGCGGTCGTCGGGGGTCTGCGGTGTCTGCTCGGGCACGCGTTCCTCCCGTCGCCTCTTGACGAAGTGTACGCCCTACACCTAGCCTCCAGATCGAAGGTGTACGCCGTACACTACGAGTCGGCCTCGCCACCGGGAACAGGACTCCCATGCCCTCCGTCGATCGGACCGCCCGCCTCACGGGCGTCCTCTTCCTCCTCACCTTCGCCTCGGCCATCGCCGGAGCCGTGCTCTATCTGCCGCTCCTCACCGACCCCGACAACGTGCTCGGACCCGGCGCCGACACCCGCGTGCTCATCGGAGTGGTCTGCGAGATCGTCCTCGTGATCACCAACCTCGGCACGGCGCTCGTCCTCTACCCCGTCCTCCGCCGGCACCACGAGACCGCCGCCCTCGCCTACGTCGTCGCGCGGATCATGGAGTGCGCCCTGATCGTCGTCGGCCTCCTCGCTGTCGTCTCGGTCGTCGAGCTGCGGCAGGCGCAGGCGGGAGCCGACGCCGACTCCTCCCGGGCCGTCGCCCAGGCGCTGGTCGCGGTCCACGACGCGACCTTCCTCCTCGGCCCCGGCTTCGTCGTCGGCCTCGGCAACGGCCTGCTGCTGGGGTTCCTCCTCCACCGCGCGCACCTCGTGCCGCGGCCGGTCGCGCTCCTCGGCCTCCTGGGCGGCCCGCTGATGTCGCTCTCGGGCCTCGCCGTCCTCTTCGGCGCCTACGAGCAGACCTCGGTCTGGTCGGGCCTGCTGACACTGCCCGAGATCGCGTGGGAGCTGTTCCTCGGCGTGTACCTGACGGTGCACGGCTTCCGGCGTGCGACGGTGCCCGCTGCGCCTGCCGCGCGGGTCGGCGCGGAGGGCTAGCCCCCTGCGGTCGCTCCTCCGCACGCGTTCCTCGCCGCCATCGGACGCTTTCGCTGCTCTCAGCGCTCCGGAGCAGCAGAAAACGCCCAACGGTGCCGCTGGACTGGCGACGGGCGGGCGATCACCTGACCCGTGCGGCCTCGGCGGGGTGCCGTATCGAGGCCGACGGGCGGGGCTGCGGTCGACGCGACCGGTCGGCCAGTGCGATCGCGGTCGCGGCGAGGAGGAATCCTGCGGTGAGGAGTACGGCGAGCGTCGCACCGAGGGTGGGACGCCCTGCGATGGTCTCGGTCCCGCCCACCCCGTAGTAGAGCATCAGCGCGAGGGCCATCCCGATCGCCGACCCCACCCGTTGCGAGAACTGGATCATCGAGCCGGCGACGCTCGAGCGGTAGTCCGGGACCTCGACGAGCACGCGCGCCTGGTTGGCGGGTGCGGCGACGGCGACTCCGAAGGTGTTGACCACGAGCACGGCGCAGACCGCGAGGGGCAGGGCGGCCGCGGGGGCGACGCCGAACGCGGTCGCGACCAGTGCGAGTCCGACGGCGCCGAGTCCGGCGCCCCAGGCGATGACCCGGTAGCCGGTGTCGAAGGGGAGGCGCGCGGCGATCCACGACCCGGCGAGCGCCGCGAGGGCCGCGGGCAGCATCCAGAGCGCGGTCTCCAGGGGAGTGAGGCCTGCGAGCTGCTGCAGGCCGATGGTGATGATGAGGGTTCCGGCGGTGCCCGCCGCGTGCAGGAACCCCGAGACGACGACGCCGGGGACCAGATGCGCGAATCGGAACAGGCCGGGGTCGACGAGCGCCTGACGTCCCGAGGCGGTTCGGCGGCGGAGGTGCAGGACGAAGAGCGTCGTGAAACCCACCCCGGCGGTGATGAGTCCGGCCGTCCAGATCGACGGCGGGTTCGCCTCGGAGACAGCGCTGAGCGGAGCGATGGTCAGTACGACCGCGGGCACGAGCAGCGCGACGCCGACGCCGTCGAAGCCGGAACGCCGCTCGCCACCCGGATCCCGCACGAGGACGGCAGCGAGGGGCAGCACCACGACGCCGACCGCGACGTTGATCCAGAAGAGCGCGCGCCACGCCTCGACGGTACCGACGAGCTGCATCACCACGCCCGCGAGCACAGGCCCGAAGAGGGAGGTCGCCGAGAGGATCGCGGCGAGGGTGGCGAGGGGCCGGGTGCGCTCCTCGGCGGGGAACAGCCGCTGGATGAGGCCGAGGACCTGCGGCATCAGGATCCCCGCCCCGGCTCCCTGGATGATGCGGCCGGTGACGAGCCACGTGATGTCGGGCGCGAGCGCGCAGACGACGCTCGCGCCGACGAAGGCCAGGCCTCCGACCAGGAACACCGTCGAGCGGGGGAGCACGTCGCCGATCCGGCCGGAGGGGAGCAGGAAGGCGGCGTAGGCGATCGTGTAGCCCACGAGCATGACCTGGACGGTGCTCCCGGACCCGCCGGTCGACTCCTGGATGGCGGGCAGGGCCACGCCGACCTTGGAGACGTCGAGGATCGTCAGTGCAGCGGTGGCGGCCAGAACGCTGAACGTCGCCCAACGGCGACGGGAGTCCGTGCTCTTCGCGGGATGTGGCACTCGTCCTCCGACCGAAATGAAGCTGTAACACCAGTACAGTAGACCATTATTGGAGTATAAAAAGAAGTAACGGATCGAGAGATCCCGAGAAGGAGGACCGATGAGCACTCGGACCGCTGTCGTCATGGTCGACATGCAGAACATGTACCTGGAGCAGGACCGCCGCGACCTCTACGGCTGGCCGCCGATCTGGGAGTTCGATCGCGTCGTCGCGGAGTGCGCCGCGCTCCTCGCCGAGGCGCGGGCGCAGGGCGTCCCCGTGATCTACACGCGGCAGGTGAGCCGCCCGGACGGCGCCGACATGACGCCCAGCATGAGGCGCCTGCTCGCGACCCTGCCCGACGTCTCGGCGGCGGTCGACACTCGTCCTGAGGGCTGGGCGTCAGAGATCCTGGACGCCGTGGCGCCGCAGCAGGGGGACATCATCATTCAGAAGCTGCGCTGGGACGCGTTCTTCGGAACCGAGCTCGACAACATCCTCCGCAATCTCGGCGCGCAGCGCCTGGTCGTCGCCGGACTGCAGACCAACGTCTGCGTCGAGACGACGTCGCGCACCGCGCTGATGAAGAACTACGACGTCGCCGTGCCGGAGGACGCCGTCTCGACCGACGGGCGAGCCCTCCACGTCAACGGCCTCGACGCCCTGCGGGTGCTCTACGCCGAGGTCGCACCGTGGCGCGAGCTGCTCGCGCCGGATGCGCCCTGGGACCGTCACCTCACCACGCCGCACTACGGCCGGCCCGAGAACGCGGCGGTCTGAACCTCTCCGCCTTCGGAGGTGCCGCCGCGGCCGGCCGCACCGACCCGGTCAGACCCGATCGGTCGACCGGTGCGCCGGCCAGTGGCGCTCGAGCACGGCCGGGACCGGCTCGTTGCTGCGGAGGACGTCACGCAGGCCGTCGAGCCAGCCGAGGGTCAACTCGGTCTGGGCGAGCCACAGCGTGTAGAGCGCGCGCCTGTTCCGCCAGACTCGGGAGTCCTCGCGCACGGCGTCCCACGTCTCGAGCAGGTGCGACAGGCTGAGCTGCCTCTTGCGCTGGTACGAGACCTCCGCGTCGATGAGATAGCCCGCTGTCGTGTCGTCGAGCACCCACAGGGTCACGAGCCGGAGCATCGAGTCGTCGCGGATGCTGTGGTCGGGCTCGTCGTGGACGAGCCAGCGGCGCAGTTCGTCGAGGCCTGCATCGGTGATCGCGTAGCTGGTCCTGCCCCGCTCGGTGCGCTCGCTGATCCGGATCAGACCCTTGCCCTCGAGCTTCGTCAGTTCCGAGTACACCTGCGACGGGCTCGCGTGCCAGGCGCGGTCGGCGTCGTCGGTGAAGCTCGTGTTCAGTTCGTAGCCGGTGCGGGGGACGCCGCGCGAGAGCGCGGCGAGGATCGCGTGTCGTAGAGCCAAGGGGCCTCCTTCGAGAGGGGGCGGTCGTCCTCGACCGCGGGTCCAGAGTAATCCGATCGCGGACTACTGATTCTGAGTATCACGACCCGGCGGGCGGCGGACTGTCGAGCAGACGGTCGTCCTCTTGCATTCACGGAATCGAAATACGTCCGAAACAGTAGTCCCGATACTCTTCCAATTATGGAGTACAAAACCCGACATGCCAGGTTGCTGCGGTTCATCGGCGCACGCCTGCTCCTCACCGCGGTCACTGCGCTCTTCGTCGCCGCGGTGGTCTTCTTCGCCGTCCGGGCGATCCCGGGCGACCCGGCCCTGACGATCCTGGGCACCGACAGCAGTCCCGAGGAGCGCGAGGAGCTGCGAGCGGTCATGGGGCTGGATCAGCCCGTCCCCGTCCAGTTCGTCCTCTGGCTCGGACAGCTCGTCCGGGGTGAGCTGGGCTACTCCTACAGCCAGGGCCGCCCGGTCGGCGAGATCCTGGGCCCGGCGCTCACCACGACGCTCCTGCTGGGCGGCGTCGCGAGCGTGCTCGCGATCGCCATCGCCCTGGTCATGGGCAACCTCGCGACCTCGCCGTCGCGCGTCCTCCGGCGCGTCGTCGACGGAGTCGAGGCCTTCTTCCTCTCGGCACCCCAGTACACCGTCGCGTTGCTCCTCCTGCTCTTCTTCGCGGTCCTCGCGCCGGTGTTCCCCGCCGGCGGCCTCAGCACGCGGGGCGACGGAGGACCTGCCGACGTCCTGCTCCACCTCGCCCTGCCGGCCACCGCGCTGGCCCTCGCCCCGGGAGCCCAGATGGCCCGATCGTTGAAGACGTCGCTGTCGACCCTGCAGTCGACCGACCTGCTCCCGTCGTTGCGGGCCCGAGGACTCTCGCCCGCCCGGATCGCGGTGCACGCGCACCACAACGCGCTGCCGCCGATGATCACCGTCCTGGGGATCCAGGTCGGCTCGATGCTCGGCGGAGCGCTCTTCGTCGAGAACATCTTCAGCCTCCCCGGAGTCGGGGTCCTCGTCGTCCAGTCGGTCGCGCTCAGGGACTACACGCTCATCCAGGCGGTCTCGCTCGTCGTGGCGATCGTCTTCGTCCTGGTCCTCCTCCTCGCCGACGTGGTCAATGCACTGATCGACCCGCGCATCCGGGTGGCCCGCGCATGACCGCGACCCGCGCCGCCGCGACCGCTCCGGCCCTCGTGGTGCGGTTCCGGCGACGATCGCTGCTCAGCCGTCTGCCGGTCCGCTCGCAGATCGCGCTCGGTGTGCTCGGCCTGATCGTCCTCGTGGCCGTCGCCGCGCCGATCCTGCCCTTCGCCGATCCGCTCGCCGGATCGCTCTCAGAGCGGCTCCTGCCGTTCTTCTCCGACGCGCACGTCCTCGGGACCGACTCCCAGGGCCGCGACATGCTCAGTCGGCTCGTCTACGGCACGCGCATCTCGCTCGTGGCGGGCGTGCTGCCGATCGTCATCGCCACCCTCATCGGTCTGGCGATCGGCACGCTCGCCGGTCTGGGCGGCAAGGTGCTCAACACCGTGCTGATGCGCGGAGTCGACATCCTGTTCGCGTTCCCGGGCGTGCTGCTCTCCCTCCTGCTCGCGATCACCCTGGGCATCGGTCTCGGCACCCTCGTGCTCGCCCTGACGCTCGTCTGGATCGCGCCTGTCGCGAGGATCGCCGAGACCGAGGTGTCGCGGATCCGGGAGCTCGACTTCGTGCTCTCCGCGCGAGCGAGCGGAGCCGGTCCCGGAGCGATCCTCCTCCGGCAGATCGTCCCGGTCGTGCTCCCCGCCGTGCTGGCCTACTCGACCTCGCTGGTCGGGGCGAACATCGCGATCGCCGGCGGACTCGGGTTCCTCGGCCTGGGCGTGCCCTCGCCGACTCCGGAGCTCGGCTCGATCCTGCAGGAGATGCAGGCCGCGATCTACACCGACCCCACTCTCGCGGTGACACCCGTCGTCGTGATCCTGGCGCTGTCGATGCTCTTCCCGCTCGTCGGGGACGGACTCCGCGACGCCCTCAGCGGACGGGAGTCCGACTCATGACGATCAGCAGCCCGGCCATGGGCGGCAGTCTGCCCACCACGGTCCCTCTCGTGCTCGACGCGACCGGCGTCTCGGTGTCGTTCCGGGCCGCCCGCGGACGTGCCACCGTCGTCGACTCTGTCGGGCTCGGCCTCGAACGTTCGCAGGTCACCGTTCTGCTGGGCGAATCCGGCAGCGGGAAGACCGTCTTCGCTCGGACGATCACGGGCATGGCGCCACGGTCCGCGCAGGTGAGCGGTTCCGCAGTGTTCGACGGTGTCGATCTGCTCCACGCGTCCCGACCGTCCCTGCGCGCGCTGCACGGCGAGCGCATCGGCGTCGTCCCTCAGGACCCGAACAGCTCGCTCGACCCCATGCGGCGGATCGGCGGTCAGATCACCGAGACGCTGCTCCAGCACGGCGCGGTCGCCGACAGGGCCGCGGCGCGGCTGCGGGCGGCCGAACTGCTCGAACTCGTGAGCATCTCGGACCCCGAGCGCGTCCTGCGCGCCTACCCGCACGAGGTCTCCGGAGGGATGCGGCAGCGGGTCGCCATCGCGATCGCCATCTGCTGCGATCCCGAACTGATCGTCGCCGACGAGCCCTCGAGCGCCCTCGACGCCTCGGTGGGGGTGGGAGTCGTGCGCCTGCTCGACGGGCTGCGCGCCCGGCTGGGAACCGCGATCCTCTTCATCACCCACGACGTGGGCATCGCCGCGCTCATCGCCTCCCAGCCGGAGGACCGCGTCGCCGTGATGCTCGGAGGCCGGATCGTCGAACTCGGGTTCGCCGCGCAGGTGCTCGGAGCGCCGGCGCACCCGTACACGAGGGCCCTTCTCGCCGCGGAGCCGTCGGCCGACGCTCCGCGGGGCGGTCTCGCCGTCGTTCCCGACGACATCCGCCACCGGCGCGACTGGGGGCCGCTCGTCGACATCGCGCCCGGGCACGCCGTGGCCGAAGCGAACGGAGGAGCACTGTGAGTGTTCTGGCTGCAGGGGGCATCGTCAAGCGCTTCGGTCCCTTCACCGCCCTGGACGGAGTCTCCTTCCGACTCGGAGAAGGGGCGCACGCTCGGAGTCGTGGGCGAATCGGGCAGCGGCAAGTCGACCCTGGGGCGCATCGTCATGCGGCTCATGTCTCCGGACGCCGGTACTGTCCGCCTCGGATCCGATGACCTCTTCGGTCTCGACCGGCGAGCGCTGCGGGCCGCGCGACGGCGCATCCAGCTGGTGCCGCAGGACCCGCGGCACGCGTTGAACCCGAGCATGACCGTGCGCCGGACGCTGGAGTTCCAGATGGCAGCGCACGGACTTCCTCGGAGCACCTGGTCCGGACTCGCCGCGGACCTCCTGTCGCGGGTCTCGCTGCCCGCCGACTATCTGCACGCGTTCCCGCACGAGCTCTCGGGCGGTCAGGCGCAGCGCATCGCGATCGCCCGCGCGATCGTCGGCGAACCCGAGGTGCTGGTCGCGGACGAGGCGGTCAGCGCGCTCGACAAGTCGGTTCAGGCGCAGGTCCTCAACACCTTCGCCGAGCTCCAGGCCGACCTGGGCGTCGCGCTCTTCTTCATCAGCCACGACCTCGCCGTCGTCGAGCACATGAGCGACGACATCCTCGTGCTCAACCGGGGACGGTCCGTCGAAAGCGGTCCCACCGCGGACGTCCTGGCGTCCCCGCAGGATCCGTACACGCGCGAGCTCCTCGCGGCGCGGCACCCCGTCCGAACCTCCTAGACCCGCACTCACCACTCGAACCCGCATCATTCGAACCCCCACCCCGAGGAGTCCCATGCACCGCACCCACCGGATCGGACGACGGCCGCTGGCTCTCGTCGCCGCACTCGCCGTGTCCGCTCTCGCTCTCGCAGGCTGCTCAGGAGGCGGAGCGAGCGCTGCCGACGAGCAGGAGCTGATCATCGCCTCGCAGATGGCCGCCTTCCCCAGCCTCGACACCGGAGCCATCACCACGGCCGGCTACGAGGGCCAGCGCCTGATCGGTAACCTCGTCTACGAGGGTCTGACCAAGCGCGACGTCTCGGACCCGGATGCGCCCGCCGGCGTCGCACCGGCGCTCGCAGAGTCGTGGGAGATCTCGGAGGACGGCCTCACCTACACGTTCGCTCTGCAGGGCGGAGTGACGTTCCACGACGGCACCGACTGGAACGCGGACGCCCTCATCGCGAACATCGACCGGTACACCGACGAATCCGACCCGAACTACGACCCGGTCCTGATCACGTACTACACGGTGCTGAACTTCGTCGATTCGGTCGAGAAGGTCGACGACATGACGGTCGCGTTCACCCTGAACCAGCCGTTCGCCTTCTTCCTCGCCGACCTCTACAACGTCTACTTCGCGAGCCCCACGAGCCTGGAGGAGTCGGGAGCGGCCGGTCAGGCGAAGAACCCGGTCGGCACCGGGCCGTTCGTCTTCGACTCGCTCGCCGAGAACCAGTCGATCTCGTTCGTCCGCAACGACGACTACTGGGGCCAGGTGCCCGAGCTCGACCGGTTGAGCGTCGAGCTCATCCCCGACCCCGCCGCCCGTACCGCGGCTCTGCGCTCGGGACGCGTCGACTGGATCGAGGCCGCGCAGCCCGACGACTTCGCGAGCCTGGAGGCCGACGGCTACGTGACGACGGGCAACTCCTTCGACTGGGAGTGGTCGTGGCAGCTCTTCCCCGAGGAAAAGCCCTTCGACGACATCCGCGTCCGTCAGGCGATGAACTACGCCATCGACCGCGAGTCGATCGCCGAGGACCTCCTCCACGGCACCGCGTCTCCCGCCTACCAGATGTTCGCCCCGGCCAGCCTCTACTACGACGAAGCCGACGACATCTACTCCTACGACCCCGAGAAGGCGAAGTCGCTCCTGGCGGAGGCCGGCTACCCCGACGGCGTCGACGTGACGGTCGGATACATCACCGCGGGCTCCGGATCGATGCAGGCGAAGGCGATGAACGAGGCCCTCCAGGCCCAGCTCGCCGAGGTGGGCATCGGCGTGACGCTCGAACCGGTCGACTTCGCCGGCATGTACGGTCAGCTCGGCGAAGGCGACACCGGCTGGCAGGCCGCGAACCAGGCGTTCAGCCTGGAGCAGCCGTCGAGCTGGAACGGCTTCTGGTTCGGCTGCGAGGGCAACTTCTTCGGCTACTGCAACCCGGACGCGGACGCCCTCTACCAGCAGGCGCTCGTCACCACCGACGACGCCGAGCGCGCCGCCCTGCTCACACAGGTCGGCCACCTGGTGACGGAGGACGCCGCCTGGATGTTCGTCGTCAACGACACCGCACCGCGGGCGATGTCGGACCGCGTTCAGGGCTTCGAGCAGCCCAAGAGCTGGTGGATCGACTTCACCGGCGTGTCGATGGCCGACTGACGCTCTGACCGGAGGGGGCGGCGCTGCGGCGCCGTTCCCCTTCCAGCTGCGTCCTGTCACCTCCGTCCGATGAACGGGTGAGGGTCTCAGCGCTCCGGAGCAGCAGAAAGCGCCCTACGGTGCGGCGCTATTCCGCCTCCCAGGGGAAGCGGGCGTCCTCCTGGGGGCCGAGCCAGACGAGGAGGAGCACCGCGCACACGAGGATCGCGGCGGTCACCCCCGCTCGGAGCCAACGACGTCGTGACAGGCGCACCGCGGTCGAGATCGCAGCCCAGATCGACAGGGGTATCAGCATCAGGAGGAAGCCGACCCGCGTGATCATGCGCGCGTCGGCCCCTCCGAGGAACGCGTTCACCGAGGCGAGCACGGCGGTCAGTGCGGCGAGGAAGCCCAGGATCCCGAGCATGATGCCGCCGGCGGATTCGAGCTGCCCGATCAGGCCGTCGCTCGCGCTCGATGACACCTGTGCGCTCTCGCGCTCGAGAAGCGCACGCTCCTCCTCGAGCAGCTGCTCGAACGCCACGAGCGCCTGCTCCTCGACGCCCAGATGGCCCTCGGGCAGCAGGATCAGCCGCTGGACCCGCTCCCGGGTCGCGTCGCCCGTCCTGGCGACGGACCGGGCGAAGAGCCGCCGCTCGAGTTCCGTGGACCCGTCGGGGACCAGCAGGCCCCAGCGGCCGGCCTGGTCCAGATGGTCGTCGGAGCGGTACGACTCCGCGAGCTCCGAACGCACGGCGAGATCGAGAGGCTTCCGCACCAGTCGCGCCCGCAACCGCTCGCGCTCCCGGCGCAGCTCCCGCCACTCGGCCCGTTGCTCCGCACCCACCTGCTGAGTATGGAGTGCTGCCGGACGGACCGCTCGCAGCGCCTCACGAGCAGGTGTAGGTCACCCCGCCCACCACGTGCACGCCCGTCCCCAGCTCCGCGCACGTCGCGAAGAGGTTCCCGAACACCGCGACCAGCGCGATCACTCCGGCCGTGTACAGCACGATCGTCACGGCTGCGACGATGATCCCCGCGACGGCCAGCCCGCGAGGACCGCCGTCACGGCGACTCCGGCGCAACGCCAGGATGCTCAGCACGAGTCCCGCGACGTCGAAGCCCGGGAACAGCGCGAGGACGAGCCCGGTGACGGCCAGCACCACCGTCGTCGTGTACGCCGACGAGGCGGTGGGAGCGTCCGAGCTCACGCCCGCCCCTGCAGGATCAGGTTCCAGTACACCCACGGCAGCACGAACCGGTCGGCGAGGAACGTCGCCCGACGCTCCTTCGCGAGCCCCTTCCAGAACGGGATCGTGGGCTGGGGCCGGTAGCGGTCGTCGAACTCGGCGAAGACGACCGTCTTCCGCGAGACGACGAACGGGCAGACGGAGTAGCCGTTGTAGGTCATCGGCAGCGGCTTCCCCTTCCGCGCGGCCACGAGGTTCTTCGCCAGCGTCTTCGCCTGCGGGCGCAGCGCGCCGCCCGACTTCGAGTTGGTCGTCGCGGCGGCGTCGCCCAGCGACCAGACGTCCGGGAAGCGGACGTGGCGCAGGGTCAGCGGGTCGACCTCGACGAAGCCGCCGTCGGTCAGGCCGGAGCCCTCGAGGAAAGGCGGCGCCGACTGCGGAGGCACGACGTGCAGCACGTCGTAGGCCAGCGTCTCGCGGTGGTCGCCCTCCAGCCCCTCGAGCGAGGTCGAGTGGTCGGGCCCGAGCAGCGCCGTGCGGCGGTCCTCGCCCGCCAGCTCGATCGTCTGCGAGGCGGCGTCGACCTCGACGAGCTCGCGGTCGTAGTGCACCTCGATGCCGTACTCGGCGACCTTGCGCTCGAGCTCGGCGTCGATCAGCGGCATGCCGAACAGGGTCGGCGTCGGCACCACGAGCACGACGTGGATGTCGTCGAGCACCCCGGTCTTCCGCCAGTAGTCGCACGCCAGGTACATCGGCTTCTGCGAGGCGCCGGAGCAGGTGGCCGGCCCGCTGGGCTGCGTGAAGACGACGGTCCCCGAGCGCACGTCGCGCAGCACGCTCGACGCCTTCCGGGCGTACTCGTACTCGTAGTTCGAGATGCCGACCGGCGACTCCATCGCCTCGACGAGGCCGGGCACCGCGTCCCAGTCCTTCCGGATGCCCGGGCACACCACGAGCTGGCCGTAGCCGACCGCGCGCCCGCTCTCGAGCGTCACCGTCTTGGCGACGGGATCGATCGTGGCGACGCGGTCCCGGATCCACGTCACGCCCTTCGGCGTCACCTCGCCCTGCGGACGGGTCGCCTTCGAGGCCGGAGCCGTGCCGCCGGCGACGTGCGAGAACATCGGCTGGTAGTAGTGGGTCGTCCGCGGCTCGATCACCGCGACGTCCGACACTCCGTAGCGCCGCAGCCGCCCGGCCACCGAGAGCCCGGCGTTGCCGCCGCCGATGACGAGCACGTCGTGGTGCAGGGCGGGCGCGGGGGAGTCGGTCATGTGCTCACCGTAGGCGGCAGGTCCGACAAGGGCCACGGGCGAGGGGACCCCTTGCGCTCGGCGCGAGGGAGCGCTGTCTCCTGGCGCGATCCCGCCCCTCGGAGGCGGCGTGGCACGGCGGGAGGGCCGCGAACGGACGTCCCGCGCCACCGGGACACGCGCCGATCACCGCGGGTTACGGTTCTCGCCGTCCACGCCCCCCGAGCAGAAGAGGCCCCCTGTGATCCGTCGGCGACTGTCCGTTCTCGTCCTCCTCCCGCTGGCGTCCGTCCTGGCGCTGACCGCGTGTTCCGCGCCGGACGGCGCTGACTCGCCGCAGGAGACGTCGCCGCTGACCGAGTACCTGGGCGCCCTCTATGGCTCCGATCAGAGCCCGGAGCAGCAGCAGGAGGAGTTCGCCGAGCAGGAGCGGGCCCGTGAGGACCTCGTCGCGGCGTGCATGAAGGAGCAGGGGTTCGACTACACGCCGAACCCGCAGAGCGGCGCCTTCCTCTCCGCCGGCAGCGAGGAGTGGGAGCCGGAGGATCGCGAGTGGGTCGCCCAGTACGGCTACGGAGTGGTCGACTACCCCGGCCGCGACGCGCCGGACGAGGCGGACGAGGAGTACGTCGATCTCAACGCCGACTACACGGCGGGCCTGTCCGACTCCGAGCGGGCGGCGTACGAGGAGGCCCTGAGCGGTCCTCCCGTGACGGAGGAGCAGGCCGGCGAGGACGGCTCGTACGAGTACGACTGGGCGGCGTCCGGCTGCTACGGCTCCGCCCAGCACGAGCTCGACTCCCGGGATCCGGTGCGTACGAGCGAGCACCAGCCGCTGATGGACGCACTGAACGAGTTCTACTCGAGCCTGCAGACGGCACCCGAGCTGGCCGACCTGAACGCGGAGTGGTCGTCGTGCATGACCGAGGCCGGGCACCCCGGGTTCGCGGTCCAGTACGACGCGCAGAGCTCGGTCGACGCCGAGGTGAGCGCGTTCCACGAGGCGTCCGACGAGCCGATCGAGGACTCGGACCCGGAGATGGAGAAGCTCGGCGAGAAGGAGATCGCCCTGGCGCTCGCCGATCTCGACTGCCGCGAGAAGACCGACTACCGCGCCGAGCAGAAGAAGGTCCAGGACGAGCTGGAGCGGCGGTTCATCGCCGACCACGAGGCGGAGCTGAACTCCCTGAAGGCCGACGCCGAGCAGGGGGACTGAGTGCGCGAGCGCGGACGCCCGGGGCAGGGCGACCACGAGACGCCCGACGCGCCCGCCTCCCTGACGGTCGACGACCAGGAGGAAGGGGAGGCGCGGCGACCGGGCCGGTTCGCCGGGATCGGCGCGGTCGTGGCGCGGAACCGCCTCCTCTGGATCGTGGCCGCCGCCGCGCTGGTGAGCCTGGTCGCGGGCCTGGTCATCGGCCGGTTCGCCGTCTCGCCGGAGGACGCGGCCGCCGGTGCGGCGCCCCCGGCTCCCGGGCTCATCACGGCGCCGGTCGGGTTCGGCGCCCTCAGCACCGACGTGTCCCTCCGGGGCGAGGTCGCGTTCGCCGATCCCGTCGAGGTGACCGTCGACACGACGACGATCCAGGGGGCCGCCGTGGTGACGGGGCGGGTGCCCGAGGCGGGCGCGGAGCTCGCGCCCCTGTCGATCGCGCTGGAGGTCGCGGGTCGCCCGGTGATCGTGCTGCCCGGCGAGCTGCCGGCGTACCGGACCCTCCGGTTCGGGGTCTCCGGGCCCGACGTGGTGCAGTTCAAGACGGCGATGCGCAGCATCGGGCTGGACGCGGGAGATCCGACCGACGAGGAGTTCGACGAGGCAGCGGCGGAGTCGGTCGTCCAGCTGTACGCCCAGGCGGGCTACGCGGCGCCGGCGATCGAGGACGGGGACGGAGTGGTCAGTGCCGCGGAGGAGGCGGTGGCCTCGTCGGAGCAGGCTCTGGCGGCGGCTCGGAAGGAGCTGTCCGCGGCGCAGGCCGGACCGTCGGCGGTCGCGGTGCGCGAGGCCGACAACGCGGTCGCGAGTGCCCGCCGCGAGCTCGACGCCGCGCGCGCCGCCGACCCCCAGGACGGGAACGAGGTCGCCGATCTGCAGGACGCCCTCGCCCTGGCCGAGCTCACTCGGGCGCAGCTGGGCACGGTCGCCGACACGGGTGTCCAGCGCGCGGCCGTCGAGTCGGCGCAGTCGCAGGTGACCCGGGCAGAAGAGGACCTCGCGCGCGCCCGGCAGTCCGTCCTGCCCGCCCTCCCCGCCGGTGAGGTGCTGTTCCTGACCGACCTCCCGCGACGGGTGGACACGGTCGCGGCGAAGCGCGGCGCTCTGCTCTCCGGGGCCGCGATGACGGTGTCGGGAGCGCAGCTGGCGCTCTCCGGATCCGCGGCGGAGGCCGACGCGCGGCTCGTCGCCGTGGGGCAGGAGGCCTCGTTCGAGCTCCCCGACGGGGCTCTGCACCGAGCCGCGGTCTCGGCGGTGGCGCCGGGAGCGACCCCCGCCGAGCGCTGGACGATCACGCTCACTCCCGATCCGCTCTCGCCCGAGCAGATCGAGCAGGTGAAGGGCACGAACGTGAAGGTCGTGATCTCGGTCGGCGCGACGGCGGGGGAGGTGCTCTCGGTTCCCGTAGCGGCCCTCTCCGCCGGTCCGGGGGAGAGAGCCGCGTGGAGGTCGTGGACGGGGACCCGCGCGATCCCGCCGCGACCACCCGGCTCGTCTCCGTGACGACCGGGCTCGCCGCGGCCGGGGCTGTCGAGGTCTCCCCCTCCGACGGAGCGCTCGCCGAGGGCGACCTGGTCGTGGTCGGCCGGTGAGCACTCCTCTGATCGAGCTGCGCGGCGTCACCCGCTCCTTCCCCGGTCCGCCCGAGGTGCGGGCGCTCGAGGGCGTCGACCTCGCCGTCGACGAGGGCGACTACGTGTCGATCGTGGGGCCCAGCGGATCGGGCAAGTCGACGATGCTGAACATCCTCGGGCTCCTCGACCGTCCCACTGCCGGCGAGTACCGGTTCGACGGAGCCCTCACGGGGGATCTCGACGAGGACGCGCGCGCGGCGGTCCGCGCCCAGCGCATCGGATTCGTCTTCCAGGCCTTCCACCTGATGCCCCGGCGCACCGTCCTCGAGAACGTCGTGCTCCCCATGCTCTACAGCGGCACGCCCCGGGCGGAGCGGGAGAGCCGCGCTCTGGACGCCCTGCGGCGGGTCGGACTCGGCCACCGCCTCGGCTCCCTGCCGACGACCCTGTCGGGAGGGGAGCGCCAGCGGGTGGCCGTCGCCCGTGCCGTCGTCGTCGGGCCGCGGCTGCTCCTCGCCGACGAGCCCACCGGCAGTCTCGACGGCTCCACCACGACCGATGTCATGCGCCTCTTCGAGGACCTCACGAGCACGGGGCTCACCCTCGTCGTCATCACCCACGACCGGGCGGTGGCCCGGCGGGCACCGCGGAGCGTGCGCATCACCGACGGCCGGCTGCAGGAGGCGACGGCATGAGCAGGCTCCTCCCGCGGCGACGGCGCCCGTCGAGCCAGGAGTCGGCGACGCCGCTCGTGAGCCCGATCCGGCCCGCCGACCGCTTCACCGCCGCCGACCTCCTCGCCGAGGCCACGTCCGATCTCGGCACCCGACCCGGTCGCCTGGTCATGACCCTCCTCGGCACTGTCCTCGGCGTCGGCGCCCTCGTCGCCACCGTGGCCTTCGCCCAGACCACGGCCGGGCAGCTGGCCCGCCGCTTCGACGCGTTCGCCGCGACCCAGGTCGTGGCCCGGCCCGCCGAGGCCCGCACCGCAGGCGGGGAGAGCGTCGCCACGGCGCGCCTGCCGTGGGACTCCGTCGAGCGCCTCTCCCGGCTCGCCGGGGTCGAGGAGTCGGCCCTGATCGGCGAGGTGCCGCTGCGCGAGGGCGCGAGCGTCACCGCCGTGCCGGTCGAGGACCCCTCCGCGCCGGCCGTCGCCCCGCCCCGGGTCTTCGCGGCGTCTTCCGCCCTCATCGAGACCCTCGAGGGGCGGATCACGGTCGGCCGCATGTTCGACTCCGGGCACGACGCCCGCGCCGACCGCGTCGTCGTCCTCGGCTCCCGCGCCGCGGAGCGGCTCGGTGTCGGGCGGCTCGACTCGCAGCCCTCGATCCTGATCGACGGCGTCGGCTACTCGGTCCTCGGGGTCTTCGACGACGTGCGCGCGAGGGGGAGCTCCTCGACGCCGTCGTCCTGCCCACCGGCACGGCGCGCGCCGACCTCGCGCTCGGCGCTCCCGGCGAGGTCCAGGCGAGGATCGGCATCGGCGCAGGGCCGCAGCTCGCGGCGCAGATCCCGCGCGCACTGCTCCCCGACGTCCCCGACTCCCTCGCCGTCTCCGCACCCGGCGGTGCGTCCGATCTCGCCGGGGAGGTCCGCGCCGACGTCGATCTCGTGCTCCTCGTGCTCTCGGTGATCGTCCTGCTCGCGGGCGGGGTCGGCATCGCGAACGTCACCACGCTCTCCGTCATGGAGCGGATCGGCGAGATCGGCCTCCGGCGGGCGATCGGCGCCACCCGAAGGCAGATCGCTCAGCAGTTCGTCGTCGAGTCGGTCGTCCTGGGCCTGCTCGGCGGCCTCCTCGGCGCGGCGGCGGGTGTGCTGGCGGTGCTCGCCGTCTCGCTCGCCCAGCACTGGACACCCGTGCTCGACCCCCTCGTCGCCTTCGGCGGCACCCTGCTCGGATCCCTCATCGGACTGCTCGCCGGTAGCGTCCCCGCGCGCCGCGCCTCCCGCATCGAACCCGTCGCCGCGCTCCGCGGCTCGTGACGAGTGCTCACACCGCGTACAGCGCCACCGGTTCCAGCACGAAGCCGACCTCGACCCCCGGCGCCAGCTCGCGCCGCGCCGCCTCGGCCGGAGTGACATCCGCCGCGAGCAGCCGCCCGCGCACCCGCACGGCGTCGCCCCGCGGCTCCAGGTCGACGATCGCCTCCCGCAGCCCGCCTTCGCCGATCCTCACCGCGGAGGGAGGCACCGCGGCGGCCACGGCGGACCCGACCGGCGCCTCCGAGTACCCCGCGATCTCGCGCCCGTCCTCGATCCGCAGACCGCCGGAGGTGCGGACGCCGCGCACGAGGCACAGCCCGGACAGCTCGGCGGTGAAGGCGGTGCGCGGACGCTCGAGCACGTCGGCGGTCGGCCCCTCCTCGACGACGCGGCCCTCGTGCAGCACGACGACGCGGTCGGCGAGGGTCCACGCGTCGAGCACGTCGTGGGTGACGAGGATCGTGGTGCGGTCGGCGAGCACGGTGCGGAGCATCCGCCGCAGCACCGGCGCGACCCGCACGTCGAGCGCCGCCATCGGCTCGTCCAGCAGCAGGAGCCGCGGATCCGTCGCGAGGGCCCGGGCGAGCGCCACCCGCTGGGCCTGCCCGCCCGAGAGGGTGGCGGGGCGGCGGTCGGCGAGGGGGAGTGCGTCCACGTCCGCGAGGCGGCGCTCGGCGCGGGCGCGCGACTCCGCTCGGCCGGCACCGGTGCTGCGGGGGCCGAACGCGGCGTTCTCGCGCACGCTCAGGTGCGGGAACAGCAGCGGATCCTGCGCGAGCAGGGCGACTCCGCGGCGGTGCGGAGGGGTCCAGACGCGCGAGTCGAAGAGGACGGAGTCGCCCAGTCGCGCGCTGCCCGAATCGGCGCGCACGAGTCCGGCCAGCAGCTCGACCAGGGTCGACTTGCCGGCGCCGTTGGGCCCGAGCACCGCCACGGTCTCGCCCTCGGCGACCGTCAGCGCCACGTCGAACCCGCGCGAGGCCAGCTGCGCGTCGAACCGCAGCGTCACGAGCGGGCCCCCGTCGGACGCCGGCCGTACGCCAGGCCGATCACCAGCACCGCGACGACCACGAGCACGAGGGCCAGCGCGACCGCGGCATCCGGATCGCTCTCGCGCTGCAGGTAGACCTCGAGCGGCAGGGTGCGCGTCACGCCCTCGAGACTCCCGGCGAAGGTGAGCGTCGCGCCGAACTCGCCGAGCGCGCGGGCGAACGACAGGATCGCGCCGGACACCAGCCCGGGCAGGATCAGCGGCAGCGTGACCCGGCGCAGCACCGTGCCCGGCGAGGCTCCGAGCGTCGCGGCCACCGCCTCGTACCGCGCGCCGGCACTGCGCAGCGCCCCCTCGAGGCTCAGCACCAGGAACGGCAGCGCCACGAACGTCTGCGCGAGCACCACGGCGGTCGTCGAGAACGCGATGCGCACGCCCACCGCCTCGAGCGCGCCGCCCAGCAGGCCCATCCGGCCGAAGGTGTAGAGCAGCGCGAGTCCGCCGACGACCGGAGGCAGCACCAGCGGCAGCAGCACGAGCGCGCGCAGGAGGCGCTGCCCCGGGAACGACGTGCGGGCCAGCACCAGCGCCATCGGCGCACCGAGCAGCACGCACAGGAGGGTCGCCACGGCCGACGTGCGCAGACTCAGCAGGAGCGCCGCGACCGACGAGTCGGAGGTGATCAGCGGCACGAAGCGCGGCCAGTCCACCCGCGCGAGGATCGCGACGAGCGGAAGCAGGACCAGCAGCGCGCCGACCGCGGCGAGCGCCACGACCCAGCGCGGCGGCGCGGATCCGGTGCGCATCAGGTGCGGGGCAGCGGCGTCTCGACGATGACGGTGGTCGCCTTCACCACCGCCGTGGCGGGGGAGCCGGGCTCGAGGCCGAGCTCGCGCACCGCCTCGCTGCTCATCAGCGACACCACCCGGTGCGGTCCGCACTGCAGCTCGACCTGCGCCATCACCGTGTCCATCACGATGCTCGTCACGATGCCGACGAAGCGGTTGCGGGCCGATCGTGCGACGGGCGACGGATCCTCCGGCAGCACCGCGTTCGCCCGGGCGAGCTCGGCGACGGCCAGCCCGTCGACGACCAGGCGCCCGGAGGCGTCCTTCGTGCTCTCGAGGACCCCGTTGTCGATCCAGCGGCGCAGGGTGTCGTCGCTCACTCCGAGGGCGGCGGCGGCGTCACGGATCCGGATCTGCGGCATGGGGAGGAGTCTACGACCGCGGACGCGGATCCGAGCTGCGTCGGCCACTCAGGGCCGGGCACTGGCAACCCCCTTCATCCCGGCCGGGAGCACGACGGAGGCTGTCGGCGTCGAGGAGGAGGACGCATGCGAGCCATGACCTACCGGGGTCCGTACAAGATCCGTGTCGAGGAGAAGGACCGGCCCCGCATCGAGCACCCGAACGACGCGATCGTGCGGGTGACGCTCGCCGCGATCTGCGGCTCCGATCTGCACTTGTACCACGGGCTCATGCCCGACACGAGGATCGGCCACACCTTCGGCCACGAGTTCATCGGAGTGGTCGACGAGGTCGGCTCGTCGGTGCAGAACCTGAAGGTCGGCGACCGCGTGATGGTGCCGTTCAACATCTACTGCGGCACGTGCTTCTTCTGCGCGCGCGGCCTCTACTCCAACTGCCACAACGTGAATCCGAACGCCACGGCCATCGGCGGCATCTACGGGTACTCGCACTCGACCGGCGGCTACGACGGCGGGCAGGCCGAGTATGTGCGCGTGCCCTTCGCCGACGTCGGGCCGAGCGTGATCCCGGAGTGGCTGCCCGACGAGGACGCGCTGCTGCTGACCGACGCGTTCTCGACCGGCTACTTCGGCGCGCAGCTCGGCGACATCGTCGAGGGCGACACGGTCGTGGTGCTCGGGGCCGGCCCGGTCGGCCTCGCCGCCGCCCGCTCCTCCTGGCTCATGGGCGCCGGCCACGTGATCGTCGTCGACCAGCTCGAGTACCGGCTCGCCAAGGCTCGCGAGTTCGCGCTCGCCGAGACGGTGAACTACCTCGAGCACGACGACATCGTCGTGCACCTGAAGAAGACGACCGGCGGACTCGGTGCCGACGTGGTCATCGACGCGGTCGGCGCGGAGGCGGACGGAAACCTGATCCAGCACGTCACCTCGGCCAAGCTCAAGCTGCAGGGCGGCTCGCCCGTCGCGCTCAACTGGGCGATCGACGGCGTGCGCAAGGGTGGCACGATCTCGGTGATGGGCGCCTACGGCCCCCTCTTCAGCGCGGTGAAGTTCGGCGACGCGATGAACAAGGGCCTCACGCTCCGGATGAACCAGGCGCCGGTGAAGCGCCAGTGGCCGCGCCTGCTCGAGCACATCCGGGCGGGGTACCTGAAGCCCAGCGACATGATCACGCACCGCATCCCGCTCGAGCACATCGCCGAGGGGTACCACCTGTTCTCGTCCAAGCTCGACGGCTGCATCAAGACCGTCGTGGTGCCGTAGGAGGTCACCGTGCCGTACACCGCCGACAAGCCGATCCAGCCGCCGACCGCCGAGGAGCTGCGCGCCCGCATCCCCGGCTGGGGAGCCGATCTCGACCCGGCCGACCGGCCCTCGTTCCCGCGCGAGCGCTTCGACCTCGAGACCGGGGCGCACTGGCACAAGCCCGAGCCGATGGATCCGGGGGAATACCGCGAGAAGAGCATCGAGCACGAGGAGCTGCCGCCCGTCTTCGGCACCGCGCAGCCGCTGCACGGGGTCTCCGGAGCGATCCGCCGCTACGCCTACGACCGGTTCAGCGAGGGGCGCGCGGCGCACTGGCTGCTGCTGGTGCTGGGCGACCGGGTCGACGCGACCGGAGCGCACCTGCGCTCCCTCGCGACGCTGCGACCGGACGACCCGATCACCGAGACCGGCGTGCTGAGCGAGCTGAAGGCGCATCCGATCGCGTCGCGGCTCGGCCGCTCGGACGTGCGGCACCAGGTGCTGGATCCGCTGCTGGTCGCGGGGCCGTGGGTGCTCGGCGGGCTCGCGGCGGTGGCGCTGGGGCGGCGGCTGCTGCGCTGAGGCGGGTGCCGGTCCGGGCGCTCAGGGAGCGCCTGGTCGGGGAGCGCCGGGTCGGGGAGCGCCGGATCAGGGAGCGCCGAAGCCGGCGGCGTCGAGCACGGCGCGGCCCTCGTCGCCGGTGACGAACGCCGTGAACGCGGCTGCCGCCTCCGACTCCGTGAGCGGGGCGATCGGGTACGTGGTGACGGCCTGCTCCGCCTCGGCGAAGGGGACTCCCTCGACCGCGTCGCCCGCGGTGCGCACGTCGGTGACGTAGACGAGCCCCGCATCCGCCTCGCCCGAACGCACCTTGCCGAGCACGTCGGTCACCGACGACTCCTCGCTCACGGGTTCGATGGCCAGCCCGGCGGCCGACTCGACCGCGTCCGCCGCGGCTCCGCACGGCACCTGCGGAGCGCAGACGACGACGGCCACGCCCGCGCGGGTGAGGTCGGCGAGGGTCCGGACGCCGGCGGGGTTGCCCGGCGGCACGGCGATCTCGAGGGTGTTCGTCGCGAACGCGACGGGGTCCGCGGAGGTCAGCCCCGCCTCCTTCACCCGCTGCATCGTCGCGGTGTCGGCCGTGGCCAGGACGTCGGCGGGGGCGCCGTTCTCGAGCTGGGTCGCGAGATCGGAGGAGCCGGCGAACGAGAGCTCGACCGCGGTGCCGGGGTGAGCGGCCTCGAACCCGTCGGCGAGCTCGGTGAATGCGGCGGTGAGCGAGGCGGCGGCGAAGACGGTGACGGTGCCGGGCGCCTCCTGGGCGCTGCAGCCGGCGAGGGACCCCGCCAGGACGACCGCGGACAGGGCAGCTAGCGGGCGGATGCGGCGCATGGAGATCCTCAGGTCGGAGCGGTTCCGCATCTGCGGGTCTGAGGCGACTCTACGTCCTCGTCCGCGTCTGAGGCCGCCCTGGGAGCTCGGTGCGCATGGACGGGTCGGGCCGGGTGCGCTGCAGAACCTCAGCGGAGAGAGGGGTCCGACGGCTGACAGCCGACAGACCCCCCTCCTCAGCTGATGTTCTGCGCGCACCCCGTTCCGGAACCGCAGGGTCGGCTCGGAGCAGGCACGGACAGCGGGCCGGGCATGGCATCGTCGAGGACGGACGCTCCGGATCCTTTTCCGCTCTCCTGTCCGACCCGCACACTCCGCAGAAGGGCCACCATGACCTCCGACCGCCTCCGCGTCGTCGCCGCCACCCCGATCAGCGACGAGCTGATCGCCCGGATCGTCGAGCTCGAGCCGCGCCTCGACGTCGTCGCCGACCAGAGCCTGCTCCCGCCCATGCGGCACCCCGGCGACCACCAGGGTGACCCGGGCTTCGAGCGCACACCCGAGCAGCAGTCGGCGTTCGACGAGCTCGTCGACTCGGCCGACGTGCTCTACGGGATCCCGGACGAGTCGCCGTCGGCCCTCGCGCGCACCGTGGCCGCGAACCCGTCGCTCCGCTGGGTGCAGACGATGCCCGCGGGCGGCGGCGGGCAGGTGAAGGCGGCGGGGCTGGACGCGGAGGCGCTCGAGCGCATCGCGTTCTCGACGAGCGCGGGCGTCCACTCCCAGCCGCTCGCCGAGTTCTCGGTGTTCGGGCTGCTGGCCGGCGCGAAGTCGCTGCCGAGGCTGCAGGAGCTGCAGCGCCGGAAGAAGTGGGGCGCGCGCTGGACGATGGGGCTGATCTCGGAGCAGACGATCCTGATCGTGGGGCTCGGCACGATCGGCCGCGCCACCGCGCAGAAGCTGACAGGCCTCGGCGCCCGGGTGATCGGCACGAGCCGGCACGAGGACTCCGTCGAGCACGTCGACGAGATCGTGCGGCCCGAGGCGATCGCCGACGTGGCCGAGCGGATCGACGGGGTCGTCGTGACTCTTCCCGGCACCTCCGCGACCGAGAAGCTGGTCGGCGCCGGCTTCTTCGAGGCGCTGCGTCCGGGAGCGACGCTCGTCAGCGTCGGCCGCGGCACCGTGATCGACGAGGAGGCGCTCCTCGCGGCGCTGGACGACGGCCGGGTCGGCTGTGCGGTCCTCGACGTGGTCGCGCAGGAGCCGCTGGCCGAGGACAGCCCGCTGTGGACGCATCCCGGCGTTCTGATCAGCCCGCACACCGCGGCGCTGAACGCGGCCGAGGACCGGCTGATCGCGGAGCTGTTCGCGCGGAACGCGACCCGCTTCCTCGACGGCGAGGAGCTGATCAACCGCGTCGACACGGTCGAGTTCTACTGACGCGCCGGGCCGGATTCCCGCCGCGGACCTCCGAAACGCCTCCACAACGGCCCGGATCGGCTACGATCCGGGCCGATCCGGGCGATGCGGCCACCGCGGAGGCCCTCGACGGCCTACCGTTGCCCTATGGCGTCAACCGAAACACCCGATACCGCCCCCGAGGCTCAGAGCGCGTCCGACGCTCAGAACGCCCCCGAGGCTCAGACCACCTCCGAGGCCCCCGCCGCCCCCGCGGCCGCGGCCTCCGCTCCCTCCGACGAGCCCCGCTCGCTCACCTTCTCCGACCTGGGCCTCAGCGAGCCCGTCCTCAAGGCTCTGAAGGAGGTCGGCTACGAGACGCCCTCGGCGATCCAGGCCGCGACGATCCCGTCCCTCCTCTCCGGCCGCGACGTCCTCGGCGTCGCCCAGACCGGCACCGGCAAGACGGCCGCCTTCGCGCTGCCGATCCTCTCCCGGCTCGACCTCTCGCAGAAGACCCCGCAGGCCCTCGTCCTCGCGCCCACCCGCGAGCTCGCGCTCCAGGTGTGCGAGGCGTTCGAGCGCTACGCCTCGGCCCTGCGCGGAGTGCACGTGCTCCCCGTCTACGGCGGCCAGGGCTACGGCACCCAGCTCTCGGCGCTGCGCCGCGGCGTCCACGTCGTCGTCGGCACGCCCGGCCGCATCATGGACCACCTCGAGAAGGGCACGCTCGACCTCTCGGCGCTGAAGTACCTGGTGCTCGACGAGGCCGACGAGATGCTCAAGATGGGCTTCGCGGAGGACGTCGAGACGATCCTCGCCGACACCCCGGTCGAGAAGCAGATCGCGCTGTTCTCGGCGACGATGCCCTCGCAGATCCGCCGCATCTCGGGCAAGTACCTCAAGGAGCCCGAGGAGATCACGGTCAAGAACAAGACCACGACCTCGGTCAACACCACCCAGCGCTACCTGATGGTGTCGTACCCGCAGAAGGTGGACGCCCTCACCCGCATCCTCGAGGTCGAGAACTTCGAGGGGATGATCGTCTTCGTCCGCACCAAGAGCGAGACCGAGACCCTCGCCGAGAAGCTGCGCGCCCGCGGCTACACCGCCGCCGCGATCAGCGGAGACGTCGCCCAGGCCCAGCGCGAGCGCACCGTCGAGCAGCTGAAGTCGGGCAAGCTCGACATCCTCGTCGCCACCGACGTCGCCGCCCGCGGTCTCGACGTCGAGCGCATCAGCCACGTCGTCAACTACGACATCCCGATCGACACCGAGTCGTACGTGCACCGCATCGGCCGCACGGGCCGTGCGGGGCGCAGCGGAGCGGCGATCAGCTTCGTCACGCCGCGCGAGCGCCGCCTGCTCGCCGCGATCGAGAAGGCCACCCGTCAGCCGCTCACCGAGATGCGCATGCCCAGCGTCGAGGACGTCAACGTCACGCGCCTCTCGCGCTTCGACGACGCGATCACCTCGGCGCTCGCCGACTCCGAGCGCCTGCAGCGCTTCCGCGACATCATCGGCCACTACGTCGAGCACCACGACGTCGTCGAGTCGGATGTCGCCGCGGCCCTCGCGATCGTCGCCCAGGGCGAGGAGCCGCTGCTCCTCTCGCCCGACGACCCCCGCTTCGCCCGCCGCGAGCGCGAGGAGCGCGAGCCGCGCCCCGACCGCGACCGCGGGGATCGCGGCGACCGGGGCTTCGACCGTGACCGGGGCGAGCGCCCCGAGCGCCGCCAGCGCCCGGCGAACAGCAACCTCGCCTCCTACCGGATCGAGGTGGGCCGTCGTCAGCGCGTCGAGCCCCGCCAGATCGTCGGCGCGCTCGCGAACGAGGGCGGCCTCAACCGCGGCGACTTCGGGCACATCGACATCCGCCCGGACTTCTCGATCGTCGAGCTGCCGGCCGACCTGCCTCAGGACGTGCTCGACCGCCTCGCCGACACCCGCATCAGCGGGCAGCTGATCGAGCTGAAGCCCGACCGCCGTCCGAGCCGTGCCGGCGCCGACCGCGGCGGGCGCCCGTCCGGTCCGTCGCGCTCGACCGAGCGCCCGGAGCGCAAGCCGCGCTACTAGCGGTCGCGCCTCGAGGGGCCGGTCCGTCGACGGAGGAGCTGCAGCTCCCCGCCGGTGGCCCGGCCCCTCCGTCGTCCGGCGGTGGTGGTGGATCTCGATACGCCCGTTGCGCGGGCTACTCGATCAGCAGGGGACGGCGCATTGCGTGGGCGCGGCGGCGCGCATTCCTGCTGGTCGAGTAGCGGCGGCACGCCGCGTATCGAGACCCCCGTGTCCAAGGGGGTGGATCTCGATACGCCCGCTTCGCGGGCTACTCGATCAGCAGGGGACGGCGCAGAGCGTGTGTGCAGCGGCGCGCATTCCCTGCTGGTCGAGTAGCGGCGGCACGCCGCGTATCGAGCCCCGCGCCTCGAGAAGCCCGCACGTCCTACTCCGGGTGCCGCCGCGGGGCGCCGAACAGCAGGGCGGTCGTCGCCGCGACGACGGCGCCCGCGGCGAGGGCCGCGGCGAGCACGACGAGCTGGAACCGAGCGGCCTCGAGCGGCGACGCTCCCGCGAAGACCGCGCCGACGAAGGCTCCGGGCAGGGTGACGAGGCCGGTGGTGCGGGTCTGGTCCGTCGCCGGCATCAGAGCCGTCGAGGCCGCCGCGCGCACCAGCCGCAGGGCCGCGCGGCGCGGAGTGGCGCCCAGCGCCAGCCAGCCCTCCACCTCCTCCGTGCCTGCGGCGAGGCCGGCCCGCAGCTGCCGCCCCATCAGCGAGGCGGCGGTCATCGCGCCGCCGATGACGATGCCGCCGGTCGCGAGCAGGTAGCGCGGCTCCGATCCGACCGCCCCGGTCGCGACGACGACCGCGAGCGGGAGTCCCGCCGCGGCGAGCAGGACGACGGAGGTCCGGAGGCCGCTCCGGCCCAGGCCCGCGCGCTTCCGCACCGTCCACGTCGCCGCGACGAGCATCAGCACCAGGAACGCCGAGACCAGCCGAGCATCCTCGATGATGCCGTGCAGCACGAGGCTGAGCAGTCCGAGCTGCAGCGCCGCCCGCGCGATGGCGAGCGCCTGAGCGCCGGGGCGCTCGAGTCGCAGCGCGGCCACGATCGTCGTCGTCACCAGCGCGAGCACCAGCACGGCGACGATCGTCGGGACGGTGGCGGAGGTCATGGTGCGACGAGCCTACGAGGCGCGGGGCCGCGCACTCGGACCGGCCCCGTCACTCCGCTTGCCCGTCAGCGCCGCAGCACCCGCCGCGCCAGCACGTTGCCCAGCAGCTGCACGAGCTGCACGATCACGATGATCACCAGCACCGCGCCCCACGTCACGACCGGCTCGAACTGCCGGTAGCCGTACTGGATCGCGAAGTTGCCCAGGCCTCCCGCGCCGATGTAGCCGGCGACCGCCGACATGTCGACGATGGCGACGAAGACGAAGGTGTAGCCCAGGATCAGCGGGCCGAGCGCCTCGGGGAGCAGCACCGTGCGCACGATCCGCAGTCGGCTCGCTCCGACCGAGCGCGCGGCCTCGATCACGCCGGGCTGCACGGTGAGCAGGTTCTGCTCGACGATGCGACCGATGCCGAACGCGGCCGCCAGCGACAGAGAGAAGATGATCGCGTCGGTGCCGATGCCGGAGCCGACCACGAGGCGCGCGAGCGGCTGCGCGGCGGCGATGAAGATGATGAACGGGATCGGCCGGAAGACGTTGACGATCACGTTGAGCAGTCCGTACACGAGGCGGTTCGCGAACAGCGCGCCGCCGCGGGTCAGAGCGAGGCCGAGGCCGATCAGCAGGCCGCCGAGCCCGCCGAAGAGCAGGCTGAACGCGACGATGTAGAGCGTCTCGCCGGTGGCCTTCGCGAGCTCCGGGAGCAGTTCGATCAGGGCGTTCATCGGGGCACCTCCGAGAGGGCGACGCGAGCGCCGAGGCGGGCGAGGAGGGGATCGACGACGTCGTCCGACGCGTCGAGGGCGACGGTGAGGTGGCCGAAAGCGCGTCCGCGGACGTCGGTGATGCCTCCGTAGACCAGCTCGAGCGGCACGCCGGCCGCCGCGATGTCGGCGAAGACCTCGCCCTGCGAGGCGGAGCCGTCCGAGAACGACAGCGTGACGAGCCGTCCGCGGTGGCGCTGCCGCAGCACGGCCGCCTCGGCGGGGGAGGGCACCGAGCGGACCACGGTCGAGACGAAGCGCCGGGTGACGGGTTCGCGCGGCGCCGAGAACACCTCGAACACGTCGCCGCGCTCGACGATCCGGCCCGCCTCCATCACGGCGACCTTCGTCGCGAGCTGCTGGATCACGTCCATCTCGTGCGTGATGACGAGGATCGTGACGCCGAGCTCCTCGTTGATGCGCCGCAGCAGCGCCAGGACCTCGCCCGTTGTGTCCGGGTCGAGCGCGCTGGTCGCCTCGTCCGCGAGCAGGATGCGGGGCGAGGCTGCGAGTGCGCGGGCGATGCCCACGCGCTGCTTCTGACCGCCCGAGAGCTGCTCCGGGTGGCTGCGCGCCTTGTCCGAGAGGCCGACGAAGCTCAGCATCTCGTCGACGCGGGCCTTGAGCTCGGCGCGCGGCGTGCCGGCGACCTGCAGCGGGTAGGCCACGTTCTGCCACACCGTCTTCGAGCCGAACAGGTTGAACTGCTGGAAGATCATGCCGATGCCGAGCCGGATGCGGCGCAGCTCCCGCTCGGGCAGGCCGACGATGTCGCGGCCGTCGATCTCGATGCTGCCCGAGGTGGCGGGCTCGAGCGCGTTGACGAGCCGCGCGAGGGTGCTCTTGCCGGCGCCGGAGTAGCCGATCACGCCGTGCACGTCGCCGGCCTCGATGTCGAGGCTGACGCGGTCGACCGCCGTCGAGGCGGCGGCACCGCGGGAGAGGGGCGGGTAGACCTTGCTCACGTCGGTGAGGCGGATGAGCGGCACGGCGCTCCCTTCGAGGGGTGAGGGCGGGGGAGCCGGTGTCCCGGCGGACGGACGGGATCCCCCGCCGGAGCTGGGGATCCCGTCGCGGGGAGAGGGCGGATCAGCCCTGGGCGGCGGTGTCCGCCTCGACGGTCTCGAGCGAGGCCTCCAGCTCGTCGGCCGGCGTCTTCACGAAGATCGCGGTGCCGCCGGACTGCTCGGACACTCCGTCGAGCACGGCCTGCGTGCTCTGGTAGATGTCGACGAGCTCCTGGTACGTCTCGTTGTCGGCGTCCTCGGAGCGGGCCGCGAACACGTTGACGTAGGGCAGCGCGTTGGGGTCGCTCGGGTCGTCCTGCGCGATCGCGTCGGTCGCGCTCAGGCCCGCGTTCTCGATGAAATCGTTGTTGATGATCGCCGCGGCGACGTCCGGCAGCGAGGTCGGGGTCAGCGACGCCTCGAGAGCGGTCACCTCGACCTTAGACTTCGCGGTGTCGACGTCGTCGACGCTCGAGAAGATGCTGCCGCCGTCCTTCAGCTCGATCAGGCCGGCCGACTGGAGCACGAGCAGGCCTCGGGCCTGGTTGCTCTCGTCGTTGGGGACCGCGACGGTCGAGCCCTCGGGGATGTCCTCGACGCTGTCGTACTGCGTGGAGTAGAGGCCGAGCGGGTAGATCGCGGTCGCGCCGATCGGCACGAGGTCCTCGTCGGCGGAGGTGTTGTACTGCGCCAGGTAGACGATGTGCTGGAACTGGTTGAGGTCGATCTCGCCCTCGCTCAGCGCCGGGTTGGGCTGGTTGTAATCGCTGAAGTCGACGATCTCGACGTCGATCCCGGCGTCGGCCGCGGCCTCCTCGTAGGTGGCCCAGTAGGGATCGCTCGCGCCGACGACGCCGATGCGGACGGTGTCGCTCTCGCCCGCCGAGGCGGAGCAGCCGGCGAGGAGGAGGGCGGAGGCGGTGATCGCGGTGGTCGCGAGGAGCGTCGTGCGCAGGGACATGCTGTGTGGATCCTTCCGTGGGGAGGATCCGGGCGGTGCTTCCCGCGGACGGTGCTGCGACCGCGGGCGGTGCTGATCACCGCCGGCGCTGCGACCGGCCTCCGATCGCACGACGCCGCGTCGACGCGGATCCCGGGGACCACGGTACGGACGTCGCGCACGGGACGCGAAACACGGTCGTAACACGACGACTCGCGAGTCGTCGGGTCTGTGGCAACGCACACGGCGACTCGTGAGTCGCCGGTCGGGTCAGCCCGCGAGCGCCTCGGCTTCGGCCGCCTCGTGCTTGGCGAGGCGCTTCGCGATCGCATCGCGCTCGGCCCGGAGCGACGCGATGGTCGGCTGGTCCAGGCGCGGGTCCGCGAGGTCGGCGAAGGGGCTCGCGGTGCCGGTGCGCGCCGAGACGAGCGCGGCGTAGGCCTTGGTCGCAGCGCGCAGCTCGGCGCCGGCGCGCTCGACCTTGCGGGCGCTCGACTCCTTGTCCGAGACCAGGCGGGCGTGCTTGTCGAGGGCTGCTACCAGTGCCTGGTGGGCCGCGTCAATCTTCTTGCTCATAGGCGCATTATGGCGCAAGCTCGCCTCGCGAGGCGAGACGCAGAAGGGGGTCGAGCGCCTCCGCGCCCTGAACAGGCGTCTCGCCGGGCGCGCGTCAGACCGAGCCCTACTCGGGGGGTTCTGCCGCTGCGGCCGGGCGGAGGCGGGCGCCTAGCGTGGTGTGCGTGCCCCTCTCCCGCCGCGCCCTCGTCTCCCGCTCCGCGTGGGCACTCCCCGTCGTGACGCTGGCCGTCGCCGCTCCGGCGGCTTCCGCCTCGGAAACGCCCGTCGTGGATCTCGGCGCCTTCCGGTTGGCGGGTCAGTGCCCGATCCCGAGCATCCGCACCGCCGGCTTCGTCCTGACCGCCGGCGACGTCCCCCTCCCCGCCGGCTCCTCGGTGGCCCTCAGCAGCACCGGCTCGTCCCGGCGCCTCGTCTCGTGGAGCCCCAGCCCCGCGGAGGCGGTGCAGCTCGTGGCGGCCGGCGTCACCTCCGCGTGGGAGCTGACGGTCGACCTTGCTCCGGGCGCCTCGATCACGTTCCGTGCGACGGGGAGCATCCAGAACCCGTTCGAGTTCACGGGAACCGTCGATCCGGCCGGGGACGCGATCGGCACGGGCTCCCGGTCGACGGCGACGATCACCACGGACTTCATCGGGGGATGCGCGGCCACCTGACGCTCGTCAGCGCGCGTGCCCTCAGGCCGCTCCGTCGAGATCCACTCCGTCGAGATACGCTCCGTCGAGATCCGCGAGGTCCAGGACGAAGCGGTAGCGCACGTCGTTCGCCTCCAGCCGCGCCAGCGCCGTGGCGATCCCGGTCGACGGCAGCACCTCGACGTCGGCCGTGATGCCGTGCTCGCCGCAGAAGTCGAGCAGCTCCTGGGTCGCGCGCAGCCCGCCGCTGCCGCCGGAGGTCAGGCTCTTGCGTCCGATCAGCAGGTCGAGGACCTCGACCGTGACCGGCCCGAGCGCGCCGAGGACGCTCAGCGCGCCGTCGAGGGCCAGCACGTGCAGGTAGGGCGCGACGTCGTGCGGCGCCGAGATCGTGTCGAGCACGAGGTCGAACCGTCCGCGTTGTGCGGCCATCGCGTCGGGGTCGTGCGACACGACGACGTCCGTCGCCCCCAGGGCGAGAGCGTCCTCGGTCTTGCCCGCGCTGCCCGTGAAGACCGTCACCTCGGCGCCGAGCGCGCGGGCCAGCTTGACGGCGAGGTGCCCGAGCCCGCCGAGCCCGACCACGGCGACCCGGATGCCGGGGCCGACTCCGCGGCTGCGGAGCGGCTCCCAGACCGTGATGCCGGCGCAGAGCAGCGGAGCGACCGCGGCCGGGTCGAGTCCGGCCGGTGCGCGGTGCACGAAGCCCTCGCGCACGACCTGCTCCCGCGACCAGCCGCCCTGGGTGCTCGAGCCGTCGCGGCGGTCGACGCCGCCGTACGCGAGGGTCGGGAACTCGCGGCAGAAGTTCTCCTGGCCCGCCGTGCACAGGTCGCACTCGCCGCAGGAGTCGACGATCGTGCCGACCGCGACGGCGTCGCCCACCGCGAAGCGGCTGACCGCCGATCCGACCTCGGTCACCGTGCCGACGAGCTCGTGCCCCGGGACGAGAGCGGCGGAGCCGTCGAGCGAGTGGAGCGCGTGCAGGTCGCTGTGGCAGACGCCGCAGTAGTCCACCCGGATCGCGACGTCGTCGTGCCGCAGATCCCTCCGCTCGATGCTCGCGCGGACGGGTGCCGGGGCGGTGGCCGTCACGGTATAGGCCGGGGTGCTTCTCATGCCTGCTCCTCGAAAATACCAACTGGTTTGTTCTCGGAATGGTAGCAGGGGAAGAGTCCAGAGAACAGACCGGTTGGTAGCATCTCGGGCATGACTCCGATCCCCGCCACCGGCAAGGGCGAGGCGACCCGGCGCCGCATCATGGACGCGGCGACCGCCGAGTTCGCCGAGCACGGCATCGCGGGAGCGCGCGTCGACCGCATCGCGGCCGTCGCGGCCTCGAACAAGGCGCAGCTCTACGCCTACTTCACGAGCAAGGAGCTGCTCTTCGACGCGGTCTTCGAGGCGTCGCTCGACCTCATCGTCGACGTCGTGCCGATCGACCCGTCCGACCTCGCCGGCTGGGCGGTGCGCCTCTACGACGAGTACCTCGTAAGGCCGGACCTCATCCGGCTCGCCACCTGGGCCCGGCTCGAGCGCCGGCCCACCGGGCACCTGGTAGCGGGGTCGGAGGCGCGCGATCGCGAGCAGGGCAAGCTCGAGGCGATCCGCTCGGCGCAGTCGGACGGCCGGGTCGCCGTGGGGGCCGATCCGTTCGACGTGATGGCCATGGTCATCGCCATGTCGATGGCGTGGTCACCGGTGAGCAACGTCTACGCCGCGTTCGCCGCGGAGGAGCAGCGCGAGCACGACCGGCGCCGCGCCTTCCTGCGCGAGGCGGTCCGCCGCGCCTTCCCCGCCGCCTGAGCGCGTCCGCCCCCGCTACGGTGAAGGCCGAACGGAGGCTCCATGATCTGGCAGCTCGAGACGATCCCCTACGACCACCCCGACGCCGACGCCCTGCGCGCCGCTCAGCGCGTGGAGCTCGACGAGCGCTACGGCAGCACGGATCACGAGCCGGGAGTGCCGCCGTCGGCCGCCGACGTGCCCGTGTTCGTCGTGGCCCGCGACGCCGACGGGGTGGCGCGCGCCTGTGGAGGCCTGCGCCCCCTGCCCGAGTCGGTGCTCGGCCCGGATGCGATCGAGGTCAAGCGGATGTACGTGGATCCGTCCGCGCGCGGAACCGGGGTCGCGACGCTCGTCCTCCGCCGGCTCGAGGAGCTGGCCGCCGGGCTCGGAGCGGCGCGCCTCGTGCTCGAGACCGGCACGAAGCAGCCGGACGCCGTGCGCTTCTACGAGCGCGAGGGCTACACGGGCATCCCGCTCTTCGGCGACTACATCGGCGGCGAGTTCTCGCTCTGCTTCGCCCGCGACCTCTGACACACAGGAGGGGCGCCCCTCCCGGGACGCCCCTCCGCTTCCGTCGGCCACCGCCGACGGGCCGCGTCAGCCCTCGAGCGGCAGCAGGATGCCCTTCACCGTCTCGTCGGTCGCCAGGAACTCTTGCACCGCCGGGTCCTGGAACGCCTGCACGAGCTTCTTGATGTTCTCCGTGTCGGCGTAGCGGGAGCCGATCGTGAGCTGCCCGGCGAAGTCGTCGGGGGCCGTCGGAGCGAAGATCTGCTTCTCGATGGGGATGTCGGCGGCGAGGTAGTACTCGGTGTAGCCGACGGCCGCGTCGAGGTCCGGCAGCGCGCGCGACTGGGCCGCGAAGTCGAGCAGGGTGAACTTCAGGTTCTTGGGGTTCTCGGCGATGTCGTTCTGCGTCGCCGTGCCGGGCTCGGTGCCGGGCTTCAGCGTGATCAGGCCGGCGCTCTGCAGCAGCCACAGGCCCTGCGCTTCGTTCGCCGGGTCGGAGTAGAGCGAGATCGTGCCGCCGTCGGGGATCTCGGAGACGTCGCCGTACTTGTCGCTCCAGAGCCCGAAGCCCCAGCGGAACACGGGGGTCGCGGCCTCCTCCTCGAAGTCGGGGTTCGACTCGAGCACCTGGCCGAGCCAGAGCTTGTGCTGGTAGACGGTCGCGGCGACCTCGCCCTCGCTGACCGCTCGATTGATGGTGTTGCTGTCCGAGAGGCCCTTGAACTCGACCTCGATGCCGTACTCCGGCGCGACCTCGTCGGCGATGAACTGCACGAGGGCCTGCTCGGACGCGTTGCCCTCGGCGGTGGCGACGTAGAGCGTCGCTCCCTCGGTCTCGTTCGCCGACACGGAGGGCGAGAGGAGCGGGACGGCGATCGCCGTGCCGGCGGCCAGCACGACGGCCGTGCCTCCGGCGATCCAGGGCCAGCGGCGCTTCTTCTTCAACTCGAAGCCGAGCGTGCTCTCGGGCGAGCGGGTGCTGTCGGGGGTGTTCTCGGTGCTCATGGGAGTGCCTTCCAGGGGTGCGCGCGCCGGTGCCCGGGCGCGGGAGAGGGACGCGGCGGCGGGAGCCGGGCGCGGGGGAGGACGCCGCGGCGGGGGCCGGGCGGGAGAGGAGGAGGAGCGGTCAGACCGCGACGGCGACGCGCTCGGCACGCCGCGAGCGCGAGGCGCTCGGCGTCGTGGCGCGCACGAGGGCGTCGCCCATGAGCTGCACGAGCGCGACCGTGGCGACCAGGATCACGATCGTCGCGAGCATCACCGTGTTGTCGAACCGCTGGTAGCCGTAGGTGACCGCGACGTAGCCGATGCCGCCGGCTCCGATCGTGCCCGCGATGGCCGAGTACTCGATCATCGCGATGGTGTTGATGGTCAGGCCGCCGATGATCTGCGGCACCGCCTCGCTGAGCTGCGCCGAGCGGATGACCTGCAGCCGCGACGCTCCGGAGGCACGGGCCACGCGGGTGAGCGCGATCGGCACGCTCCGCAGCGCGTTCTCGACGATGCGGGTGAAGAACGCGATGCCGGCGATCGACATCGGCACGACGGCGGCCGCGATCCCGATGTTGGTGCCGGTGATCAGCCGGGTGAACGGCATGATCGACGCCATCAGGATCAGGAACGGCAGCGAGCGGCCGATGCTGATCACCCAGCTCAGGGTCTGGTGCGCGGCGCGGTTCTCGAACAGCCCGCCGGGCGCCAGGTTGTGCACGGCGGCCCCGAGCGGGATCCCGACGAGCACGACGATCGTCATCACGATGCCGACCATGATCAGCGTCTCGCCGAGCGCGGGCAGGACGAGGGCGGGGATCTCGGCGATCGGCACGCGGTTGTCGAGGTGCAGGGCGCTCATGCCGCGACCTCCTCGGCGAGGGCGACCGGAGCGGAGGCGCCGCGGGAGGGAGCGGGACGGACTGAGAGCCCGAGCAGGCCGGCCGCGTCGACGAGGCGGCGCTCGTCGACGCCGTCCAGCGCCACGGTGGCGTGGCCCACGGCCCGCCCGCCAATGGTCTCGATCGCGGCGCCCAGCAGTGACACCGGTCCGACGGAGTCGGCGAGCCGCGCGATCCAGTCGGCCGGCACGTCGGGGCGCGCGTAGCCGAGCACCCACTCGGTGAGCCCGGGCGCCGGAGCGGCGGCGGGTCGCAGCGGGTTCAGGGCCAGGCCCAGCGGCGAGGAGGCGTCGCGGAGCAGGTCGACGAGGCGCCCCGACTCCACGATGCGGCCGTGGTCGAGCAGGGCGGCGGAGTCGGCGACCTGGCGCACCGTCTCCATCTCGTGGGTGATGAAGAGGATCGAGAGCCCCAGGTCGTCGCGCAGCTCCTTGAGGAGCGTCGTGATCGCGGTGGTCGACGCCGGGTCCAGGCCCGAGGTGGCCTCGTCCGAGAGCAGCACGCTGGGGCGCAGCGCCAGGGCGCGGGCGATGCCGACACGCTGGCGCTGGCCGCCTGAGAGCTGGTGCGGGTAGTGGCCGGCGCGCTCCGAGAGCCCGACGCGGTCGAGGAGCTCGGCGACGCGGCGCTTCGTCTCGGCCGCGGTGACTCCGAGGTACTCGAGCGGCAGGGCGACGTTCTGGGCCGCGGTCCGGCGGCTGAAGAGCCCGTCGGACTGGAAGACGGTGCCGATGCGACGGCGGGCGACGCGCAGCTCCTGCTCGGACAACTGCGAGAGGGCGTCCCCGTTGACGACGACCGAGCCCGAGGTGGGGCGCTCGAGCAGGTTCACGCACGCTGCGAGCGTGCTCTTCCCGGCACCGCTCGGCCCGACGACGGCGAAGATCTCGCCCGTCGCGACCGAGAAGTCGAGGCGGTCGAGCACGGTGACGGCGGCGTCGCCGTGCCCGTAGGCCTTGGTGAGCTGCTCGAGGCGGATCATGCCTGGTGTCCTTCCGGGACGGTGCGGAGCGGGCGCCGTCGGCGCACGGGACGATGATGGAGCATCGTCGTCGCCTCGCGTCGGCCGCGTGACGTCCGCCGTAACACTGGGCGGCGGCCCACCCCCGGAAGGGTCTCGCTCAGTACACGAACCAGCGCAGCCAGTCGCGGTTGTGGGCGTGCACCAGCGCCAGGAACACCACGACGTCGAAGAGCAGGTGCACGCAGATCACGTAGGTCAGCGACTTCGTCTTCGAGAAGATCCAGCCCTGCAGCAGGGCGAACGGGATCGTGAACGCCGGCGCCCACTCGCGGTAGCCCAGCTCCCAGAGGAACGACACGAACACCACCGCCTGCAGGATGTTGGCCCACCACAGCGGGAGGTGGCGGCGCAGCACCGCGAAGACGACGCAGATGAAGAACAGCTCGTCCCAGATGCCCACGAAACCGACGCCGACGAACAGGCGCGCGATCTCGTCCGGAGCGTGGATCGCCGGCCAGTTGAGATAGGCGCCCGAGCGGATGAAGTAGAACGGCAGCAGGATCCAGCCCAGCACGACCACGGCCGGCAGGTACGACTTCTCCAGCGGCGTCCACTTCTGCCCGGTGCGGATCGGGAACCGGATGAGCCGCCGCTTCGTGCCGTACCGGTCGATCGCCCAGGGCACGGCGACGGCCGCCGAGAGCACGACACCCATCAGCGCCATGTTGGGGTAGTCGAGGTTCGCCTCCACCGAGATCGTGCTGACGATCACGAGGCCCGCGGCGATGAGGGAGAGGTCGACGGCGAGGACGCGGTCGATCGCCAGGGCGAGCAGCAGGCTCGCGGCCAGCACGAGGTAGCCCGCGAGGGGCAGCCGCAGTCCGAAGAGGAGCACGGCCGAGGCTGACAGGCCGGCGGCGGGAGCGAGAGCGGAAGGCACGGGTTCAGGGTAGGCGCGGCGGGGGCCGGGGAGCCTGGTCAGCCCAGCGCGTCGAGGGCGATCGCCGCGGCCCGGGCGACGAGGGCGTCGTCGTAGTCCTGGGCGGGATCGTCCCGCTCCGTCAGCACCGCGATCACGATCGGGGCGGCGTCCGGCCGCTCGACGAGGGCGAGGTCGGTGCGCAGCCCGCCCGCCCCTCGGACTTGTCGAGGACGGTCCAGCCCGCGGGTGCGCCCGCTCGCACGAGCGCGTCCCCGGTCGCGTTGCCGCTCATCCACTCGCGGAGCAGGTCGCGGTCGTCGGGATCGAGGGCGCCGCCGAGCAGGAGCGCGCGCAGATCCGCGGAGAGGGAGCGCGCCGTGCCCGTGTCGAGCCCGTCGGGGGTGCTCGTGTTCAGCTCGGGCTCGAGGCGGTCGACGCGGGTGACGTCGTCGCCGAGCCCGCGCAGCGCCTCCTGCAGTCCGGCCGGACCGCCGAGCTCTTCGAGCACCGCGTTGTGCGCGGTGTTGTCGCTGACGCGCACGGCGGCCTCGGCCACCTCGCCGAGCGGCAGACCGGAGGCGGTCGCCGGGCCCGTGACGGGGGAGTGGTCGACGACGTCGCTCCAGGTGACGACGCGCGCGAGATCCTCGGGCCCGGTGCGCGCGAGCAGCGCGCCGGCCGCGAGGGCCTTGCTCGAGGAGGCGAAGCGGAAGCGCTCGTCGGCGCGGTGCTCGAGGATCCGCTCGTCGCCCGTGTCGACGGCGACGAGCCCGATGCGGGCGTCGTACTCGGCCTCGAGGGCGTCGAGCGCGGCTCCGATCGGCGGCACGACCGGGGACGCAGGCGCCGAGGCCGACGCGGGTGCGGTCGCCGCAGGCACCGGCTCGCTCGTCGAGCAGCCCGTCGTCGTCGCCGCGAGCGTCAGGAGGATCGCCGAGACGGCGGCGCGCCGGCCCTCATCGGATCCACGCGGTCGCGAGCCGCGTGACGAGCCGCGTCGCCCACTCGATCGGCCCCGATCCCACGAAGCGCCACCACAGCACTCCGACCGCCCAGACGCCGAGCACCAGGAGGAGCGCCCCGGCCGGGTCCTGCACCCCGCGCACCGCGCCCGAGGCGAGCAGGGCGACCACGACGCCCACCTGCAGCACGTAGACCGAGAGGGCGAGCGATCCGACGGCGCGGAACGGCGTGAACACGGCGGCGATGATCGGGCGGGCGCGCGGCGACCGGACCGTCGCGAGAAGCACGACGGCGACGTGGGCGGCAAGCACCAGGCCCAGATCGTGCAGCGTGTCGGCGTGGCTGCCCGACACGGAGTCGACGCCGAGCGCACGCTCGACCAGCGGCCGCACCGCGTAGGCCGGCAGTGCGACGGCGGCGAGGGCGACGAGGAGCCGGTCGCGGCGGAACCCGTGCCGCAGCAGCAGGGCGCCGAGCAGGAAGAAGGGCAGCAGGCTCGTCACGCGGTAGTGCGGATCGAGGAAGACCCAGCGGACCGCGAAGCCGAGGGGCGACTGCTGCCCGAGCAGGACGGGGTCGACGGCCGAGGCGACCGCGGTGTTCACCGGCGCTCCGACGACCGCGAGCACCACGGCGACGACGGCCACGACCCGCGAGGACAGCAGGAGGATCGGCGTGCCGACGACCAGCACGATCCCGAGGAACGCGAGCACGATCGCGATCCAGCTGCCCCACGTGGCGAGCCACAGGCCCAGCGCCACGAGGACTGCCCCGCGGATCAGGTTCTGCACCAGGACGCGAGCGGGCGAGGCGCCCGGCCGGGCGAGCACGATCGACGCCGACATGCCCATGACGAGGGCGAAGAGGGGCGAGGCGAGGTCGTTCACGTTGCCGGCGACGAAGCTCGCGGAGCGCGAGGCGGACACGGCGGGCAGCAGCGGCATCGCGTGCGCCACGAGCATCGCCACGATCGCGACGCCGCGGAGCACGTCGGGCACGACGACGCGGTCCGGCTGCAGGCGCGGGGTGGAGCTGCGCATCGCGGTCGCGGAGGTCGGGGACGCAGGCATGGCACGAGGGTACGGCCCTCCACCGTCTTCGCGAGCGGCCCGCTGCGCGTCCCTCCACGACCGGGATCGGGCCGACTGGACGCGAACTGGGCTGCGGGACGCGCCTCCAGACCGTTCCGCGTCCACTCGCGGCCGGAGTCGGTGGCGAGTCGCCTCGACACGGGGGCGGGGGCGTGCGCGGAGCCCGCTCGGCGTCGAGTCGCAGGTCGCGGTCCGCGTCCAGGCGCGGGGCGGCGACGGGTGAGCCCGTGGCGCGCTCCGCGCCGATCCCTAGAGGGCTCACGGGCTCGGCGGGCATGCTGGAGGGATGACCGACGCCACCGCCTCCGCCGTCCCGACCGCTCCCACCCGTCCCCGCGGGGAGCGCCCCGTCCGCACCCAGCACGTGCTGACCGTGCTGCGGACGCAACGGCTGACCGAGCACCTCGTGCGCGTGCACCTGGGCGGACCCGGCTTCGACGCGTTCGCCGCGGAGGCCGATCCCGCGACGCTCGCCACGACCGACAAGTACGTGAAGCTCCTGCTGCCCCGTGCCGGCGTCGACGTGGAGCCGCCGTACGACCTCGACGCGCTCCGGGCGACCCTCGCCCCCGAGGACCTGCCCGTCCGCCGCACCTACACCGTGCGCTCCGTCGACCTCGACCGGCGGAGCCTCGCGATCGACTTCGTCGTGCACGGCGACGACGGGGTGGCGGGCCCGTGGGCCGCCTCCGCCGCTCCCGGCGACCGCCTCGCGTTCAACGGGCCCGGAGGCGCGTGGGCGCCGAGCGCGGAGCCCGGCGCGTTCCACCTGCTGCTGGGCGACGACTCCGCCCTCCCCCGCGATCGCCGCGGCGCTCGAGGCCGTGCCCGCCGACGCGCGCGGGCTGGTGCTGCTCGAGGTGCCGGGAGCCGCCGATGAGCAGCCGCTCGCCGTTCCCGCCGGGGTCGAGCTGCGCTGGCTGCACCGCGGCGTGCTCGAGGCGGGGCGGGCGCTCGTCGCGGCCGTGCGCGCCGAGCCGCGTCCCTCCGGGGTGCTCGACGTCTTCGCGCACGGCGAGCGCGGGGCGATGAAGGAGCTGCGGCGGATCCTCCAGGACGACTGGGGTCTGGAGCGCCGCTCGCTGTCGCTGTCGGCCTACTGGGCGCTCGGCCGGGCGGAGGACCGCTTCCAGGCCGAGAAGCGCGAGCCGGTCGGCGAGATCTTCGCCGACTGACCCCGCTCCCGCGGGAACGACGAGGGCCCCGGTGCACTGCACCGGGGCCCTCGTCGTGCTCAGCGGAGGATCAGACCCGCTTGAGCGCGATCGTCGCGCTCGTGGTGGAGTTGCCCGCCGCGTCGGTCGCCTTGGCGGTCACCGGGTAGGTGCCCACTCCGAACGCCGCGGTGTTGACCGGGAGCTGCCACGTGCCGTCGGCGGCGAGGGTCGCGTCGCCGAGCTTCGTCGTGCCCACCCAGTAGCTCACTCCGGTGACGCCCACGTTGTCCGAGGCGCGCGCGGCCAGCACGATCGTGCCGGACACCGACGCGCCCGACGTCGGCGACACGATCGCGACGGTCGGCGCGGTGCGGTCGGCCACCGGGGCGGTGGTCGGCGTCGCGGTCGGCGCCGGAGTGGCGGTCGGCGCCGGAGTGGCGGTCGCAGTCGCGGTCGGGGCGGGAGTCGCGGTCGGCGTCGGCGTCGCGGTCGCGGTGGGCACGGGGGTCGCGGTCGGCGTCGCGGTGGGGGTGGCCGTGGGCGTCGCGGTCGCGGTCGGCGTGGCGCTGGGCGTCGGAGCGACGGTCCCGCCGACCTGGTCGGCGCCCGCGGTGCGGCTGCCGAAGGTCTGGCCGTCGATGTCGGTGCGGGCGCCGGTCAGCGAGCCCCATCCCGGGATCTGGGTCTGCGCGCCGTCGAGCACGTGCAGGTCGCCCGCGGCGGAGGAGACGAAGGCCGGGGCGCCCTGCACGTTGCCCTGCTGGTTCAGCAGCGTGGGCGTCTTGCAGAGCTTCGTGTTCCACGCCTCGACGATGGTGTTCGTCATCGGGCTGGTGCAGGAGGAGAGGTAGCTGACGATGTTGCGGTCGAAGACGGTGTTCGCCGCTCCGCCCACGCGCAGCGCGCCGTTCTCGAAGGTGTTGTTGCGGATGTAGAGGTTGCTGGCGGTGACCTCGCGGAAGTCGGCCACGGAGCCTCCGCGGCAGTCGGCCGTGACGACGATGCAGCCCGAGACGAAGTTCGACTCGACCGTGATGTCGCTCATCCCGTCGCCGGCGCCCGGCGAGAACTGGATGCCCGCGTTGTAGCAGTTCTTCAGGACGTTGCCGCGCAGCGTCACCTTGGTGCTCTCGAAGACCTGGATGCAGTCGGCGTGCAGGCCGTTGTCGATGTTCTGGTCGTAGTTCTGGACCCGGTTGTTCTCGATCAGGCCGTTGGTGGTGCCGCCGACCTGGATGCCGTCGATCGACGAGCCGTTCTCGAAGGTCGAGTTCCGCACGATCACGTTCGCGCTGCGCACGAAGATGCCGGAGCCGTCGATGTGCATGCGGTCGACCGTGATGCCCGAGCCGTAGGTGTAGAAGGTGCTGCGGGAGTAGATGTCGTTCCACACCGTGTTCGCCGCGTAGACCTTCGTCGACCCGAGCACCGGCGAGGCGCCGGGTGCGGGCATGACGACGACGGGAGCGGCGACGGTCGCCTTCCCGGCCTTGATGGTCACCGTCGGGTAGGTGCCGGAGGTGAGCAGCACGGTGTCGCCGGGGGCGGCGTTCTGCACCGCGGTCACGAGTGAGCAGGGCGCGGCGGCGGTGCAGACCGTGCTGGTCCCGGTGGGGGAGGCGTAGCGGTTCGCCGCCGCGAAGCTGGGCGCGGCCGCGAAGAACGCGGCGATCACGACCAGCAGTGCGGCGAGAGTCGCGCTGAGCGTTCGAGTCATGGGCGTGGGGTCCAATCGGGGAAGGTGTGAGCGGGGACTCGGGGCGGGGAAAGGAAGGAGGGGCCGTGGCCGCGAGGCGTATCGGCCGAAGGGGGGACGACTCCGTACACTGGGCGCGGCGGGAGCGTCCCCGGCGGTCGACCACCCCTGGGGGACGAGCGCTCGAGCGCCCGCCTGGACCAACCGGAGCGGCGAACGCCCGCACCGGCGTAGGACGAGGACGGCTCCGAGACGGGGCCGGGAACGGCAGTGCTGTGAGCGGAACGGGTTCGCGAGTCCGGACGATCCTCGGAGGCGTGCGCAAGCGCACGGCTCCGCTCCTGAAGAGCCCGGCGGTGCTGTCGCTCGGCGCCCGGGCCGTCTTCGTCGACGCCGCCCGCCTGCGCCGGGCGCGCCGCGCTCCGCAGGCCGCGGCCCAGGGTCGCGCGATTCTGATCGCGCCCCCCGGTGCCGGCAACATCGGCGACGCCGCGCTCGTCGGCGCGTTCCTCGAGAACGTGGCCGGTCCGATCACGGTCATCACCCGCTACCCGGGCGACATCCGCGTGCCCGCCGAGCACGCCGACCGCGTCGAGATCGTCTCGCTGGGCACTCTGCTCTACGGCGGACTGCCGAGCTTCGTGCGCGACCTCCGCCGCTTCCGCTCGATGCTCCCGGGCACCGCGTCCGTCTCGATCGTCGGCGCCGACATCATGGACGGCGCCTACAACTTCCGCGCCTCGACCAGCCGCGCGGTCGTCGCGCGCAGCGCCGCCTCCGCGGGCGTCGACACTCGCGTGCTCGGCTTCAGCTGGAACGGCAAGGCGCACCCGGCGGCGCTCGCCGAGCTGCGGGCGGCCGACCGCGCCGGCACCACGCTCTTCCTCCGCGACCCGCTGTCGGTCGAGCGCGCCCGACGCGACGGACTCGACGCGCAGGCCTCCGCGGACATCGTCTTCTCGGCCCGCTCCGTCGACAGCGAGCGGGCGAGCACCGAGCTCGACGCCCTCGACACGAGCGCCGGCATCGCGATCGTCAACGTCTCGGGCCTGATCGACACCGATCAGACCGGCGCGTACGTCGAGATCATCGGCGGCCTGCGCGCGCGCGGCCTCGCCGTCGTGCTGCTGCCGCACGTGATCAAGCACGGTCCCGACGACCTCGCGGCCTGCCGCAAGGTCTACGCGGCGCTGCCCGACACGACCGGCGTCGCCTTCGTCGAGGACGTCCTGAGCCCGGCCGAGGTGCGCGGCTTCACCGAGCGCGCCACCGTGACCGTCACCGGTCGCATGCACCTCGCGATCATGTCCCTGATGAAGGGCGTGCCCGCGATCACCCTCGCCACGCAGGGCAAGGTCGAGGGCCTGATGGCCATGTTCGAGCTGCCCTACCTGTGCGTCGAGCCCGGCGACGGGCTCGCGACACGCGTCGGCGAGGCGCTCGAGCGCGTCCTCTCGGACCGCGACGCCGTCTCGTCCGCGATCCTCGCGAAGCTGCCCGCCGTGCAGGAGCTCAGCGCCGCGAACTTCGCCGGCCTGCCCCGCACCTGAGCGGTGCGGGCGGCGGCTCGCGGGGGTCGTCGGCACGGGGCGTCCTTCTGGGCGTCGAGGTCGGGCGGAGGACCGCTCCGATCCGCGGCACTGCGGGGACGTCGGGCCTCTGGGGCAACGGCCGGACACGTCTCCGGCGCTTCTGCAGCGACCATAATCGCGGCCTTCGAACGCATGTTCCCGATGAGCGTTCCTCCGGATCGCTGACCCCCTTGACGGGGCGCGGGCCGATCGGACGCGCCGTGGCTGCTCGGAGCGGCGCCGCGAGCAGGTGATCCGGACGGGCGCACGCGCCGTCGAGCCGCCCTCGGCCGGCGCGATCCTCCCGGGCTCGCGGAACGGCGTTCGGCTCGCGGGATCCGGGGATTCCTGCGAGCCGAACGGGTTCCTGCGAGCCGGAGGTGGGAGTCCGGTCGCGGCGTCAGACCAGGCGCCGCCCGCTGAAGCGGTCGATCGACGCCTCGCGCGCCATCGCCCTCTCGTACATCCGGTGGAACGGCTCCGTGAGCACCCCGTTGGTGGCGTCGAGCGAGTCCTGCCACGCGACGATGTCGCCCAGCTGCGCCGTCAGATCCGCGCGCAGCGCCCTCTCGTCGACGGTGGTCGACTCGCCGCCCGAGACCACGACGCGGCCCGCCACGATGACCGTGTCGATCGACGAGCCGTTCTCGGAGTAGACGAGCTGGTTCTCGAGGCGCTGGCGCGGTGTGAAGTTCAGCGTCTCGAGGTCGAACAGCACGAGGTCGGCCTGCTTGCCCACCTCGATGCTGCCGGTGACCCCGTCGAGAACGGCGCTCCGTGCGCCCCCGATCGTGCCCGCCGTCAGCACCTCGGCGACCGTCGGCCACGAGGCGAGATCGGGGTCGGTCACCTTGTGCAGCAGCGCCGCGGCCTTGATCACGTCGAGCATCCGCGGGGAGTCGCTGCTCGAGCAGCCGTCGGTGCCCAGGCCCAGGTTCACTCCGGCGTCGTGCAGGGCGCGCCAGGGTGCGATGCCCGAGCCGAGCTTGAGGTTCGAGAGCGGGTTGTGCGAGATCGAGGTCCCGGCGGCGGCGACGCGGTCCATGTCGGAGTCGGTGAGCCAGATGCCGTGCGCGAACGTGGTGTTCGGCGAGAGGGCCCCGATCCGCTCCATGTACTCGACGAGGGTGCCCCCGTACGACTCCTGCCCGGTGACCAGCTGGGTCTTCGTCTCGAGGACGTGGATGTGGCACTCCGCGCCGTGCTCGAGCGCGAGCTCGGTCGCTCCGACCAGCAGCTCGGGCGCGACCCGCTGGGGCGCGGAGGGGGCGACCATGTAGCGCAGCCGCCCGCCGCCCCGTCCGTGCTGGGTCGCGAAGGCCTCGCGGCTGAACGCGAGGTACCCGTCGGTCGTCGGCCGCGACGCCGCCCGCGCCGACTCGAGGACGTCGGCCGGCAGCAGCTCCTCGAGGAACGGCATGGTCTCGAAGAAGGGCTTGCTGATCACATGCCCCGAGATGTTCGCCCGGATCCCGATCTCGTCGTACGCGTCGAACACCGCGGCCAGCTGCGCCGCGTCCTGATCCGGGTTCTCGAGCACGTCGTCGACCAGCGTCGTCACGCCCGCCTTCAGCGACTCGAGCGCGAACAGCGACGAGCGCAGCCGCACCAGGTCAGGAGCGACGCGACTGTCGCCCAGGATCGGGTACGAGAGCAGCATCCACAGCTCGAGCGGCAGGTTGTCGTAGCGCCCCTTGTAGAGGTACTCCCACGAGTGGGTGTGCGCGTTGACGAAGCCGGGGGTGACCAGGCGGTCGCGGCCGTCGATCACCTCGTCGCCCGGCTCCGGCGCGAGCCCCGGGCCGATCGCGGCGATCACGTCGTCGACGATGCGGATGCTCGCCGTGATCGGCACGGCACCCGAGACCGGGTCCATGGTGATGACGGAGGCGTCGGTGATGAGCAGCGGCATGGCGGTTCCGTTCGTGGTGCGGTGGTGCGGATCGTGGAGGAGAGAGAAGAGAGGAGCGGAGTGACGGGGCCGGCTACCCGAGGACCGGCTCGGCCGCGCGCGGCGACCGCTCCAGGGCCTCGCGGCGCTGCACCCACTCGTCGGCGTCGCCGCGTCCGAGCAGCAGGTAGGCCAGACCGGCCGAGACGGCTCCCGCCAGCCACGAGACGTCGATGCCGCCGAGAGCGGTCGCGGCCGGGCCCTGCAGCGCCGGCACCGAGCCGTTCATGAACATCCAGGTCAGCGTCGCGCCGATCGCGAACGAGAGCAGGGCTCGCCAGCGCACGTCCGGGAGCAGCGGCGAGCCGACCGGGGCGAAGAGGTGGCCGAACGAGCGCACGCGCTTCTCGAAGACCGCGTAGTGCACGAGCACGATCGCGCCCCACGGAGCGACCCAGCCGACGAGTCCGACCAGCCAGGCGTCGAGCGTGGTCGCCAGGTCGTCCTGGAAGACGAAGAAGACGGAGGCGGCGAACGCGAGCACGCCGACGATCAGGCTCAGGGTGCGGCGGCCCAGGCGCACGTCCAGGGCCTGGGTGGCCATGCTGAACGAGTAGATGTTGAGGACGTTGGTGGCGATGGGGCCGTGCACGACGAGCAGGAGCACCGGGATCGCGAGGGCGCCGAAGTTGTCGACGATGAGCTCGCCCGGGTCCACGCCGCCGTTCTTCGTCGCGAGCGTCGCGCCGAGCAGGCCGAGCCAGACGACCGGGATGAACTGGCCGAGCACGCTGGCGAAGTAGAGCTTGGGCCGCGAGGCGCGCGGGCTGACGAAGCGGGAGTAGTCGCCGGCGTAGGCGAGCCAGGTGAGGCCCCAGCCGATGCCGATGGCGGTCATCACGATGGACATCGCGGCCAGGCGGTCACCGCCGGTCAGAGCGCCCTCGGCGGGTCCGGCGTAGGACCAGTCGATGTCGAGGAAGAACCACGCGACGATCGACATCACCGCGAGGACCACCAGGGTCGGCGGCACGGTCCAGCGCTCGAACGCGGCGATCGCGCGGTAGCCCAGGAAAGAGATCGCGACCTGGATCGCCATGATCACGGCCGCGACGGCGATCCGCCAGCCGACGTTCGACGCCTCGGGATCGACCAGACCCACCGAGCCGAGCAGGGCGATCACGAGGTCGAGCACGATCCAGGTGTTGATGGCGCACCATCCGATCACCACGACCGCCTGCACGGCGGCGGGGGCGTAGTTCCCGCGGCGGCCGAAGACCGCCCGGCCCAGCAGCATGCCCGTCACGCCGGTGCGCTGGCCCAGCAGCACGAAGAAGCCGAAGACGGCCATGCCCACGACGTTGCCGAGCACGAGCACGGTGACGGTGTCCCAGAGGCCCAGGCCCATGTTCACGCCCAGCGCGCCGAGGACCCAGTTGATCGGGGCGATGTTCGCCCCGGCCCAGATCCAGAACTGGCCGTCGATCCGGGCGGTGCGCCGGGAGTCGGGGAGGGGCGCGAGCGCCTCCTCGGAATCGGTGGTGCCGTGCAGGGCGTCGGTGCTCATGGCGGGTCCTCTCGGAGTGAGGTGGAGCAGGAGGGGCCGGGCGGCGGGGGAGCGTGCACGCGGTCGGCGGATGAGCCCACTCTGCTCCCGAGCGGTTTCGCGCGCCGCGCACCCGTGTAAATTCGCCGTGACGCGAGAGGACGTTCTGCATGGCCTACCTGCTCGCGGATGCGCTCCGCGACCCCCGCCTGTCGGCCGCCCTGCCCGTCGTGGTCGCCGGAGGCCCCCAGGCGCAGCGCTCCCTGATCCGCTGGGCGCACGCGAGCGAGCAGCTCGACGTGGGGCCGCTCCTCCTGGGCGGGGAGCTCCTGCTCATGGAGGGCGTGAACCTCTCGCTCGAGCAGGATCCGGCGGAGTGCCGGCGGTACGTGGAATCCCTGGTCGCGGCTCGGATCGGGGCCCTCGCCATCGAGCTGTCGACCCGGCTCCCCTCCGTGCCGGCACCGCTCGTGGCCGCCGCCCTCGAGCACGGCCTGCCCGTGCTCTCGCTCTCCCGCCGCGTCCCCTTCGTCCAGGTGTGCGAGAGCATCAACACGGCGCTCACCGAGCAGAAGTTCCGGAGTCTGCGCCTGGCGGACAGATTGTCCGGTCTGCTCGGCGAGGCTGCCGCCGCCGAAGCGGGCGTCGAGGAGCTGCTGCAGGTCGTCGCCGCGGAGACCGGAGCGAGTGCCTCCCTCGTCTCGCCGACCGGCGAGCCGATCGCGCGGGCCGAGCCCGGCCGCGGCGTCGACACGACGCGCACGGCGGGCGCGTTCTCGGGCGTCCTTCGGGCGGGCGACTCCCTGCTGGGCACCCTCTACCTCCGGGCGCACGCCGACGCGGACGTGCACCCGGTCGCCGTCGCGCTGGATCGCGCCCCTGACGTGCTCGCGATCGCGGTCCTGCGGCACCGGCCGCCCGCGATCGCCGAGCGCCTCGCGGCCCAGCTCGTTGCCGTGCTCACCGCGACCGAGCAGCCGCCGTCGGTGGACCTCCAGGTCGACGCGTTCCTCGAGCGACTCGGCGCCGGCGGGCGCGAGCGCTACCTCGGGGTGTCGGCCGACGCCGGGCACGACGAGCGGTCGCTGCAGGAGGTGCGCGGCGCGCTGCGTGCCGTGGCCGAGTCGGAGCCGGTGCTGAGCGTCGTGGGCACCGAACTGCTGGCCCTGCTGCCCTTCGCGAGCGCGGCGGCGATGGAGGCGGCCCGGGCGGTGCTCCTGGAGGGGGTCGAGGGAGCGGGGCCCGTGTGCGTGGGCAGCGGCATCGGCGATCAGCGCTCGCTCGCGCGGGAGCTCGCCGAGGTGCGGGGAGTACGGGAGTGGGCGCTCCCGGGCCGCGTCGTCGACGCGCGGCAGCACCGGCTCGAGCGCTTCGCGAGCACACTGCGCGACGCTCCCGCCGCCGACGACTTCGTCGAGGACCTCCTCGGCCCCCTCCTCGCCCAGCGGCCCGACCTGCTGGCGACGCTCGAGACCTACGCCTCGCTCTGGGGCGGCAAGACCGCCACCGCGGTGGCCCTGGGCATCGGGAGGCAGACCCTCTACGACCGGCTCGAGCGGATCGAGAGCATCCTGGGTCCGCTGGACGCGTCCCCCGCGCGCACCCGCGCGATCATGACGGCGGTGTTCCTGCACCGGGCGAGGGCGGCGCTCCCGCGCTGAGGGTGCGGCGCGGGAGCGGTGCCGTCACTCCTCCTCGGCGACGATCTCCGTGTCGGTCTCGTCGGCGCGCTCCCGCAGCTCGTCGGCCATGGCGCCCGCGCCCTCTGCTCCGTGGTCGTGGTCGACCTGCTCGACGAGGCCGCTCAGCTTCTCGTCGTTGCTCGCGTCCTCCGCGCCGTCCATGACGGGACCGGTCTGCTCGTTCTCGCTCATCAGTGGCCTCTCTCGCCGCGTCCTCGGAACGGCCGCGGGACTCCGACGCTACGGCTCGCCTCCGCTGCGCGCTCGACCTTGACGGGCGGAGCGGGTCGTGGGAGGGGGACGCCGAACGGCCCGGCCCGCTCCGCAGGGGAGGGGACCGGGCCGTTCGCCGGGACGCCGCGCTAGCGGAGCGTGATGGTGACCGGAGCGCTGATGCCGGTGTTGCCGGCGGCGTCGGTCGCCCGGGCGGTGAGCGGGAAGGTCCCGCGCAGGCCGGCCGTGGTCGTCGTCAGCTCCCAGGTGGTGCCGGTCGTGGCCGTCGCGTCGCCGACCTTCAGGCTGCCGAGGTAGAAGGCGACAGCCGTGACCGCGGTGTCGTCCGTCGCGGTCACCGTGGCGGTGGTGATGCCCCGGATCACCGCACCCGAGACGGGCGACGTGATCGCGACCTCGGGAGCGGTGGTGTCGACGGCGGGCGGCTCGGTCGCTCCGGGCTCCTCGGTCGGGGCCGGGATCGGCGTGGTCGACGTCGGGACCGGCACGGGGACGGTCGAGGTCGGCGTGGGCGTCGGGGTCGCGGTCGGAGTCGCGGTCGCCGTGGGCGAGGCGGTCGGGGCGGCGGTCGCCGTCGCGGTCGCCGAGGGGGTCGGCGCGGGTCCGCCGGCCTTCGCCGCGTGGGCTCCGGCAGTGTTCCGCGAGAAGGCGGAGCCGTCGATGTCGCGCGCGGCGGGGGCCGTGGATCCCCAGCTCCTCGACGAGCGCCTCGTCGCCGTCGACGAGGCGGAGGTCGCCGGTGTCCTCGGAGACGAAGCGCGGGCTGCCCTGGATGTTGCCCTGCGCGTTCAGCAGCGCAGGCGCCTTGCAGAGCTTCGTGTTCCACGACGACACGATGGTGTTCGTCATCGGGCTGTCGCACGCGGCCAGGTAGCTGACGATGTTGCGGTCGAAGACCGTGTTCGTCGCGCCCCCGACGCGCAGCGATCCGTCGACGAAGGTGTTGTTGCGGATGAGCAGGTCGCTGGCCGTGACCTCGCGGAAGTCGGCGGCCGAGCCTCCGCGGCACTGCGCGGTCTTGACGACGCAGCTCTGCACGAAGTTCGACTCGACGGTGATGTCGCTCATGCCGTCCCCGGCGCCCGGCGAGAAGATGATGCCCGCGTTGTAGCAGTTCGAGAGGGTGTTGCCGCGGAGGGTGACACCGGTGCTCTCGAACACCTGGATGCAGTCGGCGTGGAGGCCGTTGTTCTTGTCCTGGTCGTAGTCGCGGACGGTGTTGCCCTCGATCAGCACGTCGGACGCTCCGCCGACCTGGATGCCGTCGATGGAGGAGCCGTTCTCGAACAGCGAGTCGCGGACGACCGCGCCGTCGTTGCGGACGAAGAGCCCGCCGCCGTCGAAGTGGGCGGACTCGATGCTCTGGTTCGCGCCGTAGAGGTAGAACGTGGTCGACACGGCGATCTCGGACCAGACGATGTTCGCCACGTAGCTCTTGACGCGGGTGAGCACGGGCGAGGCCCCGGGAGCGGCGGTGACGACGAGGGGCTGGGCCGCGGTGGCCTTGCCGCCGCGCAGGGTCGCGTCGGGGTAGGTGCCGGTCGTGAGGCGGACGGTGCTGCCCGCGGGGGCGCTCTGCACGCCGGTGGAGAGGGCGCACGGCGCGGCCTGGCTGCAGGCGGTGCCGGTGCCGGTCGGGGACGTCCAGCGGTCGGGCACCGCCGCGGTGGCAGCGGGAGCGGTGACGAGCGCCGCCACGAGGACCACGAGGGCGAGGAGGGCCGCGCTCAGGGATCCGCGCGGGGAGGTTCTGGACGGTGCTGTTCTGGACAGGGCGGGTCCGGACAGTGCTGTTCGGGAGTGGGCTGCTCTGGGCATGGGTGTCGTCCGATCGACTCGTGAGGGCGAGGGCGGTGCCCGGGGAGCGAGGAGGACCTCGTGATCGTTCGGCGGCCCGGGGCCGCCCCGGTGAGGGTGCGGCCCCGGCGTACGCGTCACTGCGTTCCGGGCGGGCGGTGCGAGTGGCTGTCGTGCGGTGGAGGGGGCTGCGCACTGTGCTGTCAGTGCTGGTCGTGCTGGTCGTGGGCGTGCGTGCACCGGGTGCATCGGGTGGGGAGGATGCGCCGGGCCGCTGTCGGGCGGTCGTGAGCGCCTCGTCGGCAGCGAGGGCCGACGACCGTCCGGTTCGGGGCCGGACGGAGGAGTGGAAGTGGGCTTCGAGCGCCTAAGTTAGCGGCGCGAGGTTTCCACTTCGTGACGAACAGGGGCCGATCCCGCACCGACACGCCGAGGCCGTACCCCCAGAACGAGGCGATACGCCGCGATCGTGGAGCGCGCGATGGCGTCCCACTCGAGTTCCGCCAGATCGGCCCGCTCGGGGGCCTCACGCGTGTCGAGCCACTCGAGCGCCTCGTCGAGGACCGAGCGGTCGAACGTGCCGCGGTAGAGGCGCACCCACTCCGGACCCACGAGGGCCGCCAGCTCGTGCATCGACCCGAGATCCGGGACGAGGACGGGGCGGTCGGCCGAGACGGCCAGGATCGCGGATCCCGAGTTCTGGATCGCCGAGTAGGGCAGCACGACGAGGTCGCTCGCGCGCAGCCAGAGCGCGATCCGCTCGTCGCTGAGGAACGCGAGCTCCAGGCGGATGCGGGGGTCGCCGCCGACGGCCTCCTCGATCATTCCGCGCAGTGGTCCGCGCGCCGGATTGCCGGCGACCGCGAGCAGCGTGCCGTCGTCCTCTCGGGCGCGGAACTGCTCGATCAGGGTCGGGATGTTCTTGTACGGCCGGATCTGGCCCACCGACACCACGAGGCGGGCGTCGGGGTCGAGCCCGAGCTCCGCGCGCGCCTCGGCGCGGCTCGGCGAGAAGTCGTAGTCGTGGCGGTAGTGCCCGTGCGGGGTGACGAACGCCGGCACGTGGGCGAGCTCCGGGTACGAGACGCGGATCGCCGACACGCCCTCCTGGGAGAGGCAGATGATCGCGTCGAGGTTCTCGGTCAGCAGTCGCCGGTACCAGTTCCGCAGGAACGGGGTCGCCCGCTCCTCGTGCGAGGTCACGTTGTGCGCGGTCCAGATCAGGCGCGTGCCGCGGAGCCGGGCGATGCGGAGGAAGCCGAAGAAGAAGACCAGGCGGGCGACGACGCGGTAGCGGCGGATCCCGCTGAGGAACGTGAGGTCCGGCCAGTGCAGGTGGACGATGTCGATCTTCGAGGTCAGCAAACGGAACCACGAGAGGTCGCGCACGAGCGCTCCCTCGGCCGTCATCGCCGTGTAGAGGCGCGCGTTGTAGGGGTTCGCGTACCGGGTGCGGAACGCGGGCTCCGCCTCGACGACGAGGCGTCGGCTCACGGCGCTCTCGGGCGTGAGGAGGCCGCGCAGCCGGGTGCGCAGCCGCGAGCGGAGGGTGCGGGTGCCGCCGGCGATCATCGGGCCGCCTCCGTGGCCGCACCGGTGCCGGGGACGCGGCCGAAGAGCGTGCGCTCCGCCTCCGGGTACCCCACGCGCCAGTCGGCGCGGCGCTGCCAGACCTCGGTCCAGGCGCGACGCTTGCGCCGCGTCGCCGTCTCGAGAACCGTCCGCACGAGCGCACCGGCCTGGAGCAGGGCGATGCCCGCGCGGGCGGGCAGCGGCTTCCAGGCGAGACGGATCATCGTGGCCTTGCCGGCCATCACCATGCACATCTTGCGGCCCGAGTTGCCCTCGGTCGCGGCGTCGCGCGTGGAGGCTCCGACGTCGTGCACGATCACGGCGGTCGGCACGATCACGGGTGCCAGACCCGCACGGCGGGCGCGAATCGAGAACTCGGCGTCCTCGCCGTAGAGGAAGAAGCGCTCGTCGAGACGGCCGACGCGCTCGTACTGCGCGCGCTCCATCAGGAGCAGGCAGCCGGTGATGATCGGCACCTCGCGGACCGTGTCGCGCTGCCAGCGGCCGAGCGACTCCGGATCCAGGAGCGGGTTGCCGCGGAAGGCGGTGGAGAGCATGGTCGCGTAGGTCAGGAGCGACCACAGGCTCGGGGCGCCCCAGCACGAGGACGGATCGACCGCGCCGTCCGGTCGCAGGGTGCGTCCGCCGTAGACCCCGTAGCGGGGGTTCGCGACGGCGAAGTCGAGCAGCGCGCGGAACGAGCCGTCGAGCACGAGGGTGTCCGGGTTCAGCAGCAGCACGTAGCGCTCGGTCGCGGCCGCGACTCCGCGGTTCACGCCGCGCGCGAAGCCGAGGTTGTCGCCCGCCTCGATCACGGTGGCCTCGGGGTGCGCCGCGCGGATCGCCTCGGCGCTGCCGTCGGCGGAGCCGTTGTCGACCACGATCACGTGCGGGGCGTCGGAGCGTCGCCGCGGGGGATCGAGTCCAGGCACGCGAGCGTCTTCTCGCGGGTGTTGTAGCTGACGACGACGATCGCCAGGCTCGTGTCGACGGCGGTCGCGCTCGCGGACCCCGTCGTGCTCGCCGACTCAGGCACCGGTCGCCTCCGGTCGCTGCCCGATGACCTTGGCGGGGACGCCGCCCGCGATGCAGTTCGCCGGGAGGTCCTTGGTGACCACCGCTCCGGCGCCCACGATCGCGCCGTCGCCGATCGTCACTCCGGCCGTGACGACCACGTTCGCTCCGAGCCACACGTCGCGGCCGATGACGATGTCGCGCTCGACCTTCGCCTGGTCCATCACCGGGGTGCCCTGCACGATGCCGTAGTTGGACGCGGTGACCGTGACGTTCGGCGCCAGGAGGCACTTCTCGCCGAAGGTGATGCGGCCGGTCGCGTTGCCGGCCCACACGAGCGAGTTCTCGCCGATGTGGGTGCCGGCGCCGATCGTGATCCGCTCGGCGTTGCGGAACGACACGTTCGGCGCGAACGACACGTCGGCACCGCGCGTGAGCCGCGGGACCTGGTCGGCGTGGCTGTACGCGTGGAAGTGCAGCAGGCGCACGGCCTGCAGGTAGGTGCGCACCTTGGTGAGGGTGCGCAGCGGTCCGCCGCCCTGGCTCATCGGGTCGTTCCGTTCTCGGAGGAGGGAGTGGTGGTCGTGCCGGGGAGCTCGCCCGCGGGCGCCTCCTCGGGCCAGTCGACCGGCGGCACGCCGAGCTCGTGGAGCGAGCGCACCACCGAGTCGACGAAGGCGCGGGAATCGAGGTCGGCCCTCACCTGCACGGCGAAGTCGAGGCGCTTGAGGTAGGAGCTCGAGAAGAGCGCCGCCTCGTCCGAGGGCTCGGTGGTGGGCCACAGGGTGAACGCCTCGACGAGGGCGTGCCCGAAGTAGCGCGGGCGGAGGAAGACGGGCAGGTAGGACGCGTAGCCCTGCCAGTCGCGGACTCCGCGGGTGATCCCGGACTCGCCGGTGATGCTGGCCTGCTGGATCTGCTCGTGCACCGAGGCGATGCTCTCGTGCAGGCCGAGGCCGACGGGGATCGAGACGCGCGCCATGGTGATGTGGTTGCGCTTCTCGGCCGTGCGGTCGCGCTGGGGCGAGATGGGCACGAGGGTCGCGATCTCGCTCCGCTCGGGGTGCATCGCGGCGAACGCGTGCAGCCCTAGGGCGACGGTGAGGTCCGAGAGCGTCCCGCCCGCGCCCCGGGCGGCCGCCTTCGCGGCCTGCACGGGCACGGTGATGATCGCCGCGTCCTTGGGCTTCACGGTGCGCTGGACGAGTCCGGACCGGCGGATCCACACGTCGCGGGGGCTGCGGATCAGCCGGCCGCCGACGCGGCGCAGCCGCTTCTTCAGGGGCTTCCGCTTCCAGTCCGCCCACTCGTCGGCGAAGGAGTCGTAGGACGAGGCGATGGTGCGCCGCGCGGCGATCGCGAGGCCCAGCGGCCCGCGCGGAGCCGGGGGATCGTCGGGGAAGCACAGCGGGTGCCCGCCCGACGGCGCGACGTCGTACGGCTTCTCCTCGGTGAAGGTCGTGAAGAGCATCAGGCCGAACATGCCGTCGCCCATCACGTGCTGGATCCGCATCGGGAACGCCAGCTGCCCGGTCGAGAGCTCGACGACGAGGATGTCCCAGAGCGGGCCCTTCGGGTCCATCGGACCGTTGAAGAGGCCGGTCAGCAGCTCCGTCCGGCGCGGGTCCCACTCGACGACCCCGGGGTGGAAGCGCACGTGGTCGCGCACGTCGACGGAGTCGGCGAAGACCCAGGAGGGGGTGAAGAGGCCCAGGGGCGCCCGCACGAGGCGCTGGCGCTGCGCCGGCGAGGCGACGATGAACCGCTCCCACGCGGTGAGGACCAGCTCGCGGTCGAGCGAGCCGTCCTCGCGGCGGAAGGGCGCGCTCTCGACGACCATGGTCGCGACGGGGCGGGCGGCCTCGAACGCGATGGCGTTGCTGACGAACTTCTCGTCGAGCGTGCGCAGGGGCTCTGCGTGCGCTCGACCGGATCGACGGGGGTGCGGGTCATGATCGGGCTCCCTGCGGGCGGGTCGGAGTCGGGTCGGTCGAGCGCGTCGTGCTCACCCGGCGTCGGGCGCGGTGCTCGCGGCGGCGGGCAGCCGGAGGGGGGTCGGCGGGAACTCGTCGACGAAGACCGAGCCGGACAGGCGCAGGTGGCGGGAGCGGAGGTAGCCGCGCAGGATCCCGTCGAGCATTGCGAGCTCGTCGCGCGCCCCGCGTCCTCGGCGCTTCGCCGAGCGGAGGAGTCGGCGCCCGCTGCGGACGGCCAGCGTCGCGGTCAGGCGCGCGCCGATCAGCGGTGACAGGCGCCACCACTTGCCGACGAGGGCGCCGAGCCCGAGTCCGTAGCCCCGCATCAGGCGCCGGTAGGCGGACGGATTGCGCGTGTTGACGTGCAGCACGACGCTGTCGGGCACGAAGACGGCCGTGCCGCCCGCCTTGAGCGCCCGGCAGAAGATGTCGAGGTCCTCCGCTCCGGCGAGGAACCGGCCCGCGCCGAGCACCTCGTCGAAGCCGCCGAGCGAGAGCAGCGTGCTGCGGCGGAAGGCCATCACCGCGCCGTGGCCGGCGTCCAGACCCCTCACCGCGGTGCGGTAGACGATCCGGTCGGTCGGCGGCACGTCGGTGCCGACGAGCGTGTGGTCGAGCATCCGGCCGGTCGCGACCGTGACCCGAGGCTCGGCGAACGCGTCGATCAGCGCCTCGATCCAGCCCGGAGTCGGCGAGCAGTCGTCGTCGGTGTAGACGAGGATCGCGCGCTCGCTCGCCGCGAGGCCGACGTTGCGGGCGATCGAGAGGCCCTTCACGTCCGTCCGCACGTAGCGCGCGCCCGCGGCGAGGGCGACCTCACGGGTGCGGGAGTCGGTCGAGGCGGAGTCGACCACGATCACCTCGACGGCGGGGTCGGTGCCCGCGGCGATGGCGGCCAGCGCCTCGCGGAGCATGTCCGGCCGCTCGCGGGTGCAGAGGATGATCGAGACGTCGCTGGGGCTCACGGGCGGTCGTTCCTCGGGTGCTCGGTGGGTGGGGCGGAGTCGTCCTGCACGAGCCGGATCGCCGCGCGGTAGGCCTCGACGAGGTCGATGCTCGCCCGGTCCCAGGTCAGCTGGCTGCGGTTCGCGAGGGCGGCGCGGCGCATCCTCGCCAGCAGCTCGCGATCGGAGGAGACCAGGTCGAGGTGCGCGGTCAGCGCCTCCACATCGCGCGGCTCGTGCACGAGTCCCTGCACGCCGTCCTCGAGGTTCGCCCCCGCGGCGGAGGAGACGAGCGGCACGCAGCCGGCCGCCTGCGCCTCGGAGGTCACGAGCGCGCTGCCCTCCTCGATGGTCGGCAGCACCAGCACGTCGGCCTCGAGGAACACGCCCGCCGCGTCGGGGGTGAAGCCGCGCAGCTCGACCGAGGGCTGATCGAGCAGGCCCGCCAGGCGGTCCCGGTACCCGGGGGTGAAGTCGCCGTAGACGAGGAAGCGCCCGACGCCGCTCGCCCGGGAGGCGCGCCACGCCTGCAGCGCGTAGAGCAGGCCCTTCCGCGGCTCGATGCGGCCCATGTAGACCGCCGTGAAGACGTGGTCGGGGTCGTCCCGCGGATCCGGATCGATCACGCGCTCGGTGTCGACGAGCGCGCCGTAGCGGTGGCGCAGGAGCTTGCGCGGGGAGAAGCCCTTCTCGAGGAAGGTCTGCTCGACGGAGGCGGACGGCACCAGGATCGCGGTGGCCGAGGACCACTCCCGCTCCTCGCGGCGCAGCCGCACCGCGTTGTACGTGTGCGGGGAGCCGGGCGGCGGCGTGATGCCCAGCCGCTCGTACTCCTCCATGACCACCTCGAAGGCGTGCGCGGTGTGGGTGTTCGGCGCCTCGCGGACGGAGGGCACGCCCCGGCGGACGGCCTCGTCGAACGTCCGGGCCGAGCCCCACGGCCAGCCGTGCACGACGTCGTACTCGCCCTCGGCGAGGATCCGGGCGGTGACGCGGTCGTGGTGCGCGATCGAGCGGCTGCGCCCGAAGAGGCGGTGCGGGAGCCGCACCCCGCCGACGGTCAGCGTGGTGACGGCGCGCGCGACGGGGCCCAGGGGGGCCGCGATCGAGGCGGCGACCACGGTGACGCGGTGGCCCGCGTCGGCCAGGGCCCGCACCTGGTGCAGGGCGGTCCAGCCGATCCCCGGCGAGCCGATGGCGTGCGGGAACGAGTAGAGGATCGACAGCGTCGGCTCGGTACCGCGGGCCGTCACGGGACGAGCGTCGGCCGCGCCGTCGCCAGGGGTCGCGGAGCGGTCCTCACGGGTCGCTGGGCGGTCGTGGTGGTCTGCGGCAGGCATGGAGCACTGGTGCTCATCATCCATGCGTCTCCTGTCGTGAGGGCGGCGCGCTCAGGAATGAACAAGGACTACCATCCTCGTCCATCTGAGAGGAACGCAAGTCCGCACCCGGCTCGGCGGGTCGGACGTCGGCCAGACTTAACACAGTCGCAATACTTCCGGCATCGCTGTGCGGTGGGTTATGGTCACAATGAGTGTGTCGGGGCACCGCACTCGCGGGGTCCCGGTTCTCTGCCCGTTCCGACCCCCTTGCAGGCATGCCCGGAGGACGGCGCGAGTCGAGCCCACCCGGTACCGCCCCGTGCGGTGCCGTCGCCCCGTGCGACACCCTTCAGATCCGCCACACGCACCAGGTCCGTCCTCGTCTCCAGACGTCGACAGCCACACCACACCGTTCCGCCATTACCGCCGTGATGGACGGAGGCGTTGCTCCATCGTTTGCAGCAGCAGTGCAACCTCCGAGCACGCGGCGCGTCGCCCGAGGTCCCACACCTCGCCGTCTGGAAGTCGAGACCGAGATGTCCGTCCCCCTTTATCTTCGAGTGCTCTGGAGCTACAAATGGCTCCTCGCCTTCGGCATCGTCGTCGCCGTGCTGGCCGCGATGGTGGCCGGCTACACCGTCAAGGACGGGGAGGTCGTCTCGCGCGCTGAGGCCGCGTACCGCTCCGACACCACGATCCTCCTGGGCGGTGGCCCGCAGAACCCGTTCGCGGCGATCGAGCCCGGGGAGCCGATCACCGAGGGCCAGTCCGAGGCCCAGCAGAACGACCTCACCAACACGGCGGTCATCTACGCCTACCTCGTCAGCGGATCCGAGATCCGCGCGCAGGTCGAGGCGGCCATGGGCCCCCTCACCGACACGGAGGCGCTGAGCGCCGTCCGCCGCACCACTCAGCCGGCCGGCACCGAGCAGAACCCGGGCCGCTTCAGCCTCCCGATCCTCTCGATCGTCGGCGAGTCGACCGACCCCGACCGCGCCGTCCTCATCTCGCAGACCGCGTCGCAGATCTTCCAGGCCTACGTGGGCGCCCAGCAGGACGCCGCGGGAGTCGCTCCCGAGCAGCGCGTGACCCTGTCGGTCACCGACCAGGGCACGGCCGTCGAGCAGGAGGGGTCGAACCCGATCATCCCGATCGCCATCACCGGCATCGGCGTGTTCCTCGCGTTCATCGCCCTCGCGTTCATCCTCTACAACATCCGCATCTCGCGGGAGCGCGTCACCGCGAACCGCCAGAGCCCGCGTCGCGGCGAGTCCTTCCGCCGCGGTCCGGCGCTGACCGGCGCCCCCGAGGGCCAGCGCTCGGCCGGTGCCATCGGCTCGGCCACCGAGAACCCCGCCGGGGCGGGTGAGCTCGCCTCCTCCGGGAAGCGCAGCGCCACCTGACGCGGACTCCTCAGATGAGCACCAGCACGAGAACGAAGCCGGTGAAGGGGGCCCCGCTCCCGATCCCGGGCAACGACGACCCCTACGCGGGCGAGATCCTCGTCCGCCGGACCTTTACGATCCGAGCGGCCATCGCGACCCTGCTCCTGGCGGGGGTCGCGGTGGCGGCGGTGTACTACCTCAACCCGCTCATCGCGGGAGCCGCCCTCTTCGGGATCTCGTTCCTCTACCTCACGCGCAAGCTCGTCTTCAACTGGACCGGCGCGTTCATCGTGCTGCTCGGCGTGATCATGTTCATCCCGGTGCGGTACTACTCCCTCCCGATCCCGATCGGCTTCGCTCTCGAGCCCTACCGGCTCGTGATCGTGCTGATGGTCGTCGCGGCGATCGTGGCCCTCCTGATCGACCCGGCGTTCGTCTGGCGCCCGGCGGCGTTCGGCTGGCCCTCGCGATCTGGGTGGGCACGAGCCTGCTCTCGATCGCGGCGAACGTCGAGTTCATCGCCGAGGGCGGCCTCGGCAGCGGCGTGGCCGGTGCGATCGTCACCGACGTGCTGATGCTGTCGGTGTACTTCGTCGCCCGTCTGATGATGCGCAGCGAGCACCTCGTCGAGGGGGTCCTGACCTTCCTCGTGTGGACGGCCGTCCTCGTCGCGTTCTTCGCGGTCCTCGAGCGCGCCACGCAGCAGAACATCTTCACGCGCCTGGACCAGTTCCTCCCGCTCGAGCGCCTCGGCGCCGAGCAGGAGGCGTACCGCGCGGGCGGCTACCGCTCCTTCGGCTCGTCGCAGCACCCGATCGCTCTGGCGGTCATGTTCACGATGATGATCCCGATCGCGGTCTACCTCTCGAAGTGGGCGCGCTGGCCGCTGAACGAGATCAACCGCCGCATCGTCTACTACGGCGCGATCCTCGCGCTGCTGCTGGGCGTCGTGACCGCGGTGTCCCGCACCGCGATCGTCACCCTCGGCGTGATGTTCCTCATCACGCTGATCCTGCGGCCGAAGGTCGGCGGGTACCTCGCACTCGGAGCGATCCCCGTGCTGGGCCTGGGCTTCCTCGTCATCCCGAAGATCCTGACCGACATGATCGGCTCGTTCCTCGACCCCGAGGCCCTCATCGCGTCGCAGTACACGTCCGCCGGCATGGCCGGAGCGGGCCGCCTCGCCGACCTCGAGCCGGCGATGGCGATCGTGCGCGAGCACCCGTTCTTCGGCACCGGCGTCGGCAGCCGCATCGTGGTGGGCGACGACAAGAACGCGTTCATCCTCGACAACCAGTGGCTCGGCACGCTGATGGACGCGGGCGCCGTCGGCGTCATCGGACTGGCGGTGCTGTTCCTGGTGCCGGTCATCATGCTGCTCCGCTACTCGTTCACGAAGACCAGCACGCCGCAGTACGCGAGCCTCGCGTTCGCCATCGCGATCCTGCTGATCGGCTACACGATCGCGGCGTACTTCTACGACGCGTTCGGTTTCTACCAGGCGTTCATGCTCTTCTGGGTCTTCCTCGCCATCGGGGCGTGGACGCTCACGGAGGCGCCGCGGAGCACTCCGCGCCGGCGCCTGGCACCCGAGGACGCGGGGCACGTGTCGGCCTTCGTCCGGCCCCGGCCGCAGCCCGAGAACGGACCCGCGATCGGGCCCCGCCTCGGCGGCCCCTCGTCGGACCACGTGGTGCGCAGACCCGCTCCCATCGAGTCGTGAGCATGCGCGTCAGCGTGGTCGTGCCCGCGCACGACGAGGCGGCGGTGATCGGACGGCTCCTCCGGGTGCTCGTGGACGGCGATCCCGAGGGGCGCCTCGAGATCGTCGTCGGAGCGAACGGCTGCACCGACGGCACCGCCGAGGTCGCCCGCGCCGTGGATCCCCGGATCCTCGTCGCGGAGACCTCGACGGCCTCCAAGACCGCCGGGCTCAACGCGGCCGACGAGCTCGCGACGGTGTTCCCGCGGATCTACGTGGACGCCGACGTGAGCGTCTCGGCCCAGACGCTGGTCGCGCTGGGCGACGAGCTGGCCCGCTCCGGCGGACCGCTCGTCGCCGCACCGGAGTTCCACGTGGACACCGAGGGTGCGTCGTGGCCCGTCCGCGCGCACTACTCGATCTGGGAGCTGTCCGACTACCGCGTGAGCGGACTGGTCGGCTCCGGGATCTACGGCCTCTCCGAGGAGGGGCGGAGCCGTTTCGGCGCGTTCCCCGACATCATCGCCGACGACCGGTTCGTGCAGCAGCTGTTCGCTCCCGAGGAGCGGCTGACCCTTGCGGGTCGCTCCTTCTCGGTCAAGGCTCCGCGCCGCATGCGCAACCAGATCAAGCGCACCGTGCGCATCGCCATCGGCAACGCGCAGCTCGCCGCGTCCGGCCTGGTGCCCGACCGTCCCGCTCCGGCGGGCGGCGGCATCGCCGCGCTGGTGAAGCGCGTCGTGCGCCGGCCCGCTCTGTGGCCGGCCTTCCCCATCTACTGCTACGGCTATCTGCGACCGCGCCTCGAGGCCCGGTCGATCATCGCTCGAGGAGGCGTACCCGAATGGAACCGCGACGAGACGACGCGCGCGTGACGGGGTCGACCCCCGCAGGCGGCTCCTCCGCCCGGCCCCGCGCCACCGACGACCAGATCGAGGCGGCGATCGACGACACCGCCCACACGACCGAGACCCTCGCCACCGACGCCATCGCGCAGTCGCCCACCGTCGGCGACGGGCCGAACCTGCCGCCGAAGAAGCCCGACTCCCTCGGGCACAAGGCGAGCCGCGGCGTCATGCAGACCCTCGGCGGCCTGTGGGGCAAGACCGCGATCCAGATGCTCTCGACCATCGTCCTGGCGCGACTGCTCGCGCCGAGCGACTTCGGTCTGCTCGCGATGGTCACGGCGATCGTCGGCGTCGCCGACCTCGTCCGCGACTTCGGCCTCACCGGCGCGATCATCCAGTCGAAGAAGATGAGCGACACGGTCTGGCGCTCGGTGCTGTGGCTGTCGGTCGCCCTCGGGATCGTCGGCACGATCGTGATCGCGGCCTGCGCGCCCCTGATCGCCGCCCTCTACAACGAGGACCGACTGATCGTCCTGACGCTCGCCGTCGCGCCGACCCTGCTCATCAACAGCCTCTGCATGCCGCTCCAGGCGCGCGTGCAGAAGGAGATGCGCTTCGGCCTCATGGCGAAGATCGACGTCATGTCGATGCTCGTCGGCGTCGTGGGCTCGATCATCGCGGCGTTCCTCGGCTGGGGCGTGTGGTCGCTGATCGTGCTCCAGGGCGGGGCGCTCGTCTACCGCTTCATCGCCCTGTGGGTCGCCGCGCGGCCCAAGTTCGGCCGTCCGCGCATCGCGCGCGAGGTCGTCCCGCTGGTCACCACCGGCGGCAGCATCTTCGGCGTTCAGCTGCTCAACTACGCGGCCCGCAACCTCGACAACGTCATCATCGGCCGCCAGCTCGGCGACGGCGTCCTCGGCCAGTACTCGCGCGCCTACTCGCTCTTCCTCCTGCCGCTGCAGCAGCTCAACGGCCCCCTGGGCCGCGTCGCGCTGCCGGTGCTGTCCTCTCTCCAGGACGACGGCGAGCGGTACCGCCGCTACATCCGCGGTGCCCTGCTGGTCGTCGGCTACCTCACGCTGCCGACGTTCGGCGTCCTCGCCGCCCTGTCGGGTCCGCTCGTCGAGCTCCTGCTCGGCCCGCAGTGGACCGCCTCGGCGACGATCCTGTCGCTGCTGTCGATCGCCGGCATCGCGCAGGGCATCGGCAACGTGCAGGGCTGGATCTACATCTCGCTCGGCCGCGTGCACCGCCAGCTCGTGTACTACGTGGTCACCCGCCCGATCGTCATCGGCTCGTTCTTCGTCGGCATCTGGTGGAACGGCGTTGAGGGTCTCGCGCTGCTCTACGGCCTCACGACCCTGACCCTGCTCATCCCGGGCTTCTACCTGGCGATCCGCGGCACCTTCATCACGGGCTCCGACATCGTGGTGCCGGTCCTTCGCCCGGTGCTCGTGGTGCCGTTCATGTTCGCGGCCGCGTGGATGATGGGCCAGTACACCGACCTGCCTGCGATCCTGCACCTGATCGTCGGCGGACTCGCCTCGCTGGTGCCGCTGGCCGTGGCGATGCTGATCCCCGCGTACCGCCGCGACCTCGACCAGATCCTGGCGTTCGTGAAGCAGGTCAGGAAGCCCAAGCCCAAGGGCCCCAAGACCCCGGCGCCCGCTCCCGCCGCCGAAGGAGGCGCCGCATGACCCGCTCCCTCCGTCCGCTCCGGCTCGTCGCCGCGGTCGCCGTGGCCGCCGCGCTGCTCGCCGGCTGCACGTCGTCGCCGGCGCCCGAGGAGTCGAGCGGGCCCGCGCCCGCCGGCGCCCTGCCGTTCGAGGCGGGCACGATCGTCGCGATGGGCGACTCCATGACGGCGGCGGTCGCCGCGTGCGGTCAGAACAAGCCCTGCCCGAGCGCCTCGTGGGCCACGGGCGAGGACGAGTCGGTCGACTCCATCGCGCGCCGGGCCGGCGAGGCCGTCGGCGCGGTGCCGACCATCGAGAACGTGGCCGCCAAGGGCGCGACCTCGGCCGAGATGCCGCGTCAGGCCGAGAAGGTCGTCGCGGCCGATCCTGACCTGGTGCTGTTCCTGATCGGGGCCAACGACGTCTGCCGCAAGCGCAGCAGCGAGATCACGACCCCGGAGGCGTTCCGCGCCGCCGTGGACACCAGCCTCGCCACCCTCGCCTCGGGAGCCCCGGAGGCGACCGTGTTCGTGTCCTCCATCCCGGACCTGCTCTCGTTCTTCGAGGTCGAGCGCACGAACCCCGAGGCCGTCGAGCGCTGGAGCGGCAGCTCGAACTGCAACTCGCTCCTGTACGAGCCCGCGAACGACGACGCCGAGTCCGTCGCGCGCCGCGCCAACGTCGACACCACCATCGACGCGTACAACACGGCGCTGTCCGAGGCGTGCGCGGCGGTCGCGAACTGCGTCTACGACGGCGGAGCGCTGCACGACTTCGACGTCACGCCCGAGGACCTCTCGGACGTCGACCACTTCCATCCGTCCCTCGCGGGCCAGGGCCGCATCGCGGACACGGCCTGGACGGCGCTGCTAGCGAACGCGGGCTGAGCGCCCGCACCACGTCGAACGCCCCCGACCGCTGCGAGCGGGCCGGGGGCGTTCGTCATGGGTGCCGGAGGAGCGGAGTGCCGCCCCCGACGCGTCAGGTGGTCGTCTGGCGCGTCGCGGCGCGGCTCCCGAGGACGGGTGCCGTCCGGCCCTTCCGAGCGCGCGCACGGCCGGGAGTGAACCGGAACGGCGCGACGTCCTCGACGCGGCCGGTGGTCGCGCTGGCGGCCCGCAGCAGCAGCTCCGGCGTGAGCTCCTCCGGTGCCGCGGCGATCGCGAGTCCGCGACGGTCGAGCTCGCGGGCGATCTGGATCTGGTGGTCGTCGATGTGCTCGCCGCGCGCGACGAGTCGCGGCACCAGGATCGGCACCTTGCCCGCCTCGATGGCGGTGACGGCCGCTCCCGTGCCGGCGTGGGCGATGACGACGTCGGCCTCCTCGACGGCCTCCTGCAGCTCGTGGTAGGGCACGCTGGCGCGGCCCTCGATGCCGTACGACGAGACGTCGGCCAGACCCGTCTGCCAGAGCACGTCGGCGCCCGTCAGGAGCGGCACGGCGGCGGCGATCAGCCGGTCGAAGGGGTAGAGGTCCTGGGTGCCGACCGAGATGACGGCCTTGCCGATCGTCTCGACGGGCCGGATCGGCCCGGTGGTGAAGGCGTCGAAGATCGAACCGCCGAACTGCCAGCGCTCATCGGCCCAGACCGGGTACTGCGAGTAGGTGTTGACCCCCGGGAAGCGCGAGACGATGCGGCCGGTGATCGAGGGGCCGTCGGCGCGGGCCGCACTCTCGATGTAGTGGCACTCGATCCCGCGGAGGGACGCCTCCGGCATGAAGGAGACGGCGGGGCTGGATCCGGTGCTGAAGACGGCGGAGTAGTCGCCGCGGTTCAGGATCTTGTGCGCCATCAGCGCGTTCTGCGCGATCGGCATCGCGTCGCGCGGAGCGGCGAAGCGGCTGAACGTGACCCGGCGGTCCTCCAGGAGCGAGCGGCTGAGGCCGTTGTCGAAGGTCACCCAGTGCTGGTCAGCGGGATCGATGCCGAAGCGGGACGCCAGCGTGAAGAGCTGTTTCAGGTGCCCTCCACCGGAGCAGACGAACAGGAACTGTGACATGGGGACCCTTCTCCTGACCGGGGGAGCCTGCTGGGCTCGGCGTCCGGAGGATGCTGTGTGTGGCGGCAGTGCGGGGGTGGGGCGGTGTCGCGGTGTGCGGGAGCCGGGGCTCCACTGCTCTCTTCGGAGCCGTCGCACCACCGGAGGGGGTTCCGGCGCGGGCCGGAGCGGCGCTCAGGGCAGGGGGTGGGCCTGCGCTGCGGGGCGGTACTGGTCGGGTTCGGGTGGTGCCCGTGTCGGGCGGGTTCGCTGGGGGCGACGTCAGGGTTCGACGCTGGCGGGCGGGTGGCCGTCCGGAGACCGCTCGTCCTGGGGTGCGATCGCGCATCGGGACGCGGATCGGACGGGCGGGCGGCGATGCCACCCCCACGATATAGAGGGCCCGACGAGATGTGCTACTCGGCTCCCTCCCCCGCTAGGGGGATTTACCCGCACACCCGATCGGGTCACACTGCGGACGCGTGACCCGATCGCGCACCGTCGCGGTCGAGGAGGATGTCGAGGACCGTCGTGTGGCGCGCAGCCCACGAGTTGGCGTTCACCCAGCCCATCCGCTCCTCCTCGGTGGCGCGACCGGCCGCCAGGGCCTCGTCGATCACGGCGGCGAACTCGCCCATCGTCGGCACGATCCTGATGCGGTCGCTGATGCCGTGGATGGGCGGGAGGTCGACGGAGATGACCGGGCAGCCGCTCGCGACGTACTCGTAGAGCTTGAGGGGGCTCATCGCCTCGGTCAGCGGAGTGCGCCGGTGCGCGAGCAGGCAGAGCTCCACGTTGCGCATCGTCGCCACGAGCTCGCGCCGCCCGACGGAGTGGTGCAGGTGGACGTTGCCGAACCGGGCGAGCGGAGTGAGGTACCCGGGGTCGGGCTGCGGCCCCATCAGGACGATCTGCAGGTCCGGGTGCGCCGTCGCGACCGCGACGATGCCCTCGACGTCCAGGCGGTCGTCCAGGGTGCCCACGTGGAGGGCGCGGGGACCTGGGATCCGCTGCAGCCACTCCGGCGCGTCGGGCACCGGTCCGCTCCACTCCTCCGGAGCCACTCCGTTGGGCACGACCGCGTGCGGCCCGGTCGGCGCGATGCGGTCGATGATCTCCTGCGAGACCGCGGTGACGGAGCGGCCGCTCGTCGCGACCCGTCGGTACGCCTCCTGGAACGCCGGCCAGTGGCTCTTCCAGCGGGTGGAGGTGGTCCAGTCGTCGCGGGCGAAGAACATCACGTGCTCGGCCCACTCGAACGGCGCGAAGCCGGCGACGACGGGGCTCGTGGTGACCACGACGGGGCGCACCATCTCGAGCTCGTCCGCGAGCTTCGCGAGGCCGCGGTCGTAGGCGGCGTACTCGCGCTCGAGTCCGGCGATGTCGGTCGGATCGGTCCTGCGCATCCGCAGCGGCGAGTGCAGCACCTCCAGCGGCGTCCCGGGGAAGGGCGCCTCCTTGCGCAGCGCCGTGCGCGCCAGCGACGTGGGGAGGAAGCGGAACGGGTTGGCGACGATGAGGCGGCCGACTTGAGGGCTCTCGCGGAGCGTCCTGAGGATCCGGTCCGGCGGGCGCATCATGCCCCGCGCCGCCGCGTCCGTGTAGGTCTCGTACGAGAAGGTGAAGATCACGTCGCGCACGACGGTGGTATCGCTCACAGGGGGCGTCCTCACGCGAAGGTCCGGATGACGCGCGCCGGGACCCCGACGGCGACGGAGTAGTCGGGCACGTCCTCGCGGACGACGGCGTTGGCGCCGATCACGGCGCCGCGGCCCACGGTCACGCCCGGCATGATCACGGCGTTCTCGCCCAGCCACGCGCCGCGGCCGATGCGCACCGGGGCGATGCGGTCGACCGGCTGGTCGCGGATGAATCTCTCGGGGTCCGAGAACCCGTGCGAGTGGTCCGAGATGTAGACGCCGCGGGCGATGCCCACGCCGTCCTCGATGATCACGCTCTGGACCGCCGTGATGGCGGTCATGTTCATCCGGACGCGGTTCCCGATGATCAGCGCCGGGGTGGGCGCGTCGTCGGAGGGGACCATCAGCATGCAGTTCGCGCTGATCAGCACGTTGTCGCCGATCGAGATGCGGCGGCCGTGGCCGGGACCGATGCGGAAGGGGAGGCAGATGCGCGACCCCTTGCCGAAGCGGTGGAAGCCGCCGGCTACCAGCTTGCTGAAGGCCAGATCGCGGGCTCGCTGAGCGAGGATCGCGAGATCCAGTCCGTTCACGGCATCAACTCCAGGGTTCGTGGGGCGGCGGGGCGGTGGGGGGATCCGGCCCGCGCCAGAGGGGGTGAGGGAGCGGGCGGCGCGACAGACGCGACCGCACGCGGAAGGGGGTCGGCCCCACGATAGCGAGGGGGGACCGGACGGCACGAGCCCGTGCAGGAGTGCTCAGGTCTTTTTACGCTGCCGAAACAGACCGGCGCCGAACCTCTGAGGGAGCGCTCCCGCACCCTTCCGCCTGCGGGATGGCCGAGCATCCGGCCGTCCCACGGCCTCTCGGCGCCCACCGCGCCCGGGGACGCGTAAAATCTTCAGCGTCCGCGTTCTCGATCCTCCCCCCGGGCGGGTCCCGCTGCGTCGGACCCGGCGGCGTCGCTCGGTCCGCTCGCCTCCCGCGGACCTCCGACCCACCGCACCATCAGAGAGGCTCGATCGTGGCCGATGCCGCCGACACCGCCGAGAGGGCGAGCCGCTCCTGGCTCCTCGTGCTCGGCCGCGCGATCGTCGCAGCCGCGGCCGGCTGCGTGGTCACCTTCTCGCCCGACCACAGCCCGTCCCTCGGCCTCGCCGTCTTCGGGGGCTTCGCGCTCCTCTCCGGCTCCGCGTCGCTGGCCCTCGGGCTCCGGTCCGTCGGCCCCGCCCGCACGCCCGCCCTCGTGGCGGCCGGAGTGACGCTCCTCGCCGGCGTGCTCGCGCTCGTCGCCCTGCCGGTGCCCTCGCTCCTCCTCCTCATCGCGCTCGTCTCGGGCTGGGGGCTCGTCGCGGGCACCTTCGAGCTGGTCTCGGGCCGCCGCGGCAGCGGGCTCGCCGCACGCGACGCCGTGGTCGTCGGGGCCGGCACCCTCCTGCTCGGAGCGGTGTTCGCCGTCCTCCCGCCGCACCCCGTCGTCTCCGTCGGGCTCCTCGGGGCCTACGCCGTGATGGTCGGGGTCTACCTCGCGATCGCGGCGTTCTCGCTCAAGTGGGCAGGCGCCTCCGACGCCGTCGCGCCCTCCACACCGACCACCGGAGGAGACCGATGACCGCCCCCGAAGGCCCCACCCCCGAGCCCGGCTCCGACGACCTCGGTCCCCGCACCTTCCAGCCGACCCGGAAGGACCGGCTGCGCCCCCTCGAGCTCATCGGCTTCTCGGCCGTCATGGCGCTCTTCGTCGGCGGCGTCGTGCTGCTCTCGACCCGCGAGATCGTCGTGGGCCTGATCTCGTTCGGGGTGACGTTCATCGTCGTGCTCGTCGCGATCGCGATGTTCTCCCTCACCTTCAAGCCCGACGATGCCGAGATCGCCGACATCGACGAGCAGGACCGCGGGCACGGAGCCTGACGCCGGCGCCCGCGGTCGTCGTGTCGGAGGTGCGGGCTAGCGTGCCGCCGTGGCGGAACCGATCGGACGATGGTGGCGGAGGCGGCGCTTCTCGCGCGGAGCGGAGGTGCCCTACGCGGTCGGCACCTACCGCGAGGCCTGGCGGTCGTACCCCGTGCTCGTGCGGCAGTACCGGCCCGAGTACAACGAGGGCATCGTCCTGAGCCAGATCCCGCCGGCCGCCGACGTCTACCTCTGCTGGCTCTGCGATGCGGGGCACGTCTTCGTCGCGACTCCCGATGAGCAGCGGATGCGCCCCGGGCGCGAGCGGCGCCTGTCGTCCTGGTGCCCTGAGTGCGCCGAGGCGGCGGCCCCGCGGGGGCCACGGGCGGCTCCGATGCGCCTCGCGGGGGAGGAGGCGCCGCCACCGGCCCCCGTGCCTCCGCGCCGCCCGACCCCCGGCCGGACCGTCTGCACGAAGACGCCCGCTCTCGCGGTCGGCGAGCCGTTCGCGAGCCGGTGCGCGCCTCCTCCCGCGTCGGCCGTCGAGGCGCGCCTGCGGGCTCTGCTGGCCGAGCGGCTCGAGTTCGAGGCGGGGCTCACGGCGGTCCGGCTGTCGCGCCCGTTCTTCGACCACCTCGAGGCGTGGCCCGACATCGTCCTCGGCGAGCTGCGCGTCGCGATCGAGTACGACTCCACGGGGCGGCACGGGCTCGAGCACGTGGGGAAGCGCGAGGAGGCCGACCGGCGCAAGGATCGCGCGCTGCGGGCGGTGGGCTGGGAGGTGCTGCGGGTGCGCACGGGGCGGCTCGCTCCGCTCGGCCCCTTCGACCTGGAGGCGTCGTCGGTCACCGCGGCGCTGGCCGATCGGGTGCTGGAGCGGCTGCGCGAGATCCGGGGACCGCTGCTGGTCGGCGCGTGGTGCCGGTGAGCGGAGTCCGCTCGGGGGAAGGGGTCAGGTGCGCAGCGCCAGTGCCTCGCTCACCCACCGGCGGTGCAGCGCCCACGGGTCGGGCTCGCCGGCCCGCACGGTCTCGACGTGCCGGTCGAGCGCAGGACTCCGCGTGAACCACTCGGTGCGCTCCAGCCGCTCGGCCGCGAACCGGGCGTGCCGGGCCTGCTCGAGCGGGCGGCCGCCCCGCTCGAACGCCAGCAGCTCCTCGTGCCGCAGCCGGTGCAGCCGCTGGCGGGGGTTGGCGCTCGTGCCGATCTTGAGGCGCTCGCCGAAGCGGATGTAGTACACGACCTCGACGCGCGGCGGCCCCAGCTCGCCGTCCGGCACCTCGCCGTGCCGCCACTCGCACGCGGCGCACAGCCACGCCGAGGGCAGGCGCACGCCGAGGCGGGACCCGCAGACCGGGCACGGCGACGGCAGGGCGTCGACGACTCCGTCCTCCTGCGCCACCCAGTCGTGCGCGAGGCCGAGGTGGGCCGGGCAGAGCGCCACGGGGGCGCCCGCCTCGGCCCGGGAGGCGCATCCGTCGATCGAGCAGGCGCGGGCGGCGGATCGGGGCATGCCCCGACGCTAGGCGCGACGACCGACACGCGGTCGCGCGCCCCGCGGCGGAGCTCAGCCCAGGCGGTCGACCAGGGCCGAGGCCGCACCCGTGTAGCCGGCGGGGGTCAGCGCCAGCAGGCGCGCCTTGGCGGCGTCGCCGATGTCGAGCGCGCCGACGAACGCCGCGAGGTCCTCGGCGCCGAGGCGCTTGCCGCGGGTCAGGTCCTTGAGCATCGCGTACGGGTCGGTGATCGTCGAGCGCCCGGCGGTGACCTCCGCGCGGATCACGGTCTGGATCGCCTCGGCGAGCACCTCCCAGTTGCTGTCGAGGTCGGCGGCCAGCGCTCGCGGGTCGAGGTCGATCTCGAGCAGGCCGCGGGCGATGTTGTCGAGGGCGAGCAGCGAGTGGCCGAAGGCGACCCCGATGTTGCGCTGCGTCGTCGAGTCGGTGAGGTCGCGCTGCAGGCGCGAGGTGACGAGGGTCTGCGCGAGCGAGTCGAGCAGTGCGCTGGAGAGCTCGAGGTTGGCCTCGGCGTTCTCGAACCGGATCGGGTTGATCTTGTGCGGCATGGTCGACGAGCCCGTCGCTCCGGCCTGCGGGATCTGCCGGAAGTAGCCCATCGAGATGTAGGTCCAGACATCGGTGCAGATGTTGTGCAGGATCCGGTTCGCGTGGGCGGCCTTGCCGTAGAGCTCCGCCTGCCAGTCGTGCGACTCGATCTGGGTGGTGAGCGGGTTGAAGTCGAGTCCGAGGGACGTCACGAACTCCTCGGCGAGTCCCGCCCAGTCGACGTCGGGGTCGCTCGCGAGGTGCGCGGCGAAGGTGCCGGTCGCTCCGCTGAACTTGCCCAGGTACTCCGTCGCGTCGATCTGCGCGAGCACCCGCTCGAGGCGGTAGGCGTAGACCGCGAACTCCTTCCCCATTGTGGTGGGCGTGGCGGGCTGGCCGTGGGTGCGGCTGAGCATGGCCTCGTCGCGGTAGCGCACGGCGAGCTCGCGGAGGGAGTCGACGACCGAGCGGAGCTTGGGCTGCCAGATCTCGCCGACGGCCTGCCGCACGACGATCGCGTAGGAGAGGTTGTTGATGTCCTCGCTGGTGGCGGCGAAGTGGGTGAGCTCGGCGATGCGCTCCAGGCCCAGGTCGGCGAGCCAATGGCGCACGAGGTACTCCACGGCCTTCACGTCGTGGCGGGTGGTGGCCTCGAGCGTCGCGAGCTCGTCGATCTCGGCCTGGCCGAAGTCGCGGGCGCGGCGGCGGAGCTCCTCGGCGGCGGCCGCGTCGACCGGCTCGGAGCCGAAGAGGCGGCGATCGGTCAGAGCGAGCAGCCACTCGACCTCGACGTGCACGCGCGCGCGGTTCAGTCCCGCCTCCGAGAGGTACTCGCCGAGCGAGGAGACGGCGGAGCTGTAGCGGCCGTCGAGCGGGCTGAGCGGCTGGAGGGGGAGCGTCATGCGGTGGTGCCTTCCGGTTCTCGGGAGTCTGTCTCGGTCAGGACGGTGCGGTTGCCGCGCAGCCCCGGTTCGATCTGGGCGAAGAGCGACTCGCAGGCCCGCTCGATGAGCGCGAGCACCGAGTCGAACGCCGCCGCATCGGAATAGTAGGGGTCGGGCACGTCGCCCTGCGGTGAGAGGCCGGGCTCGAAGGCGAGCAGTCGGCGCACCTTCTGCCGGTCGACGTCGGTGCGCGCCCACGAGCGCAGCGCCCGCTCGTGGCCCTGGTCGAGCGCCACGACGAGGTCGAACTCGGCGAACCGCGCCGGATCGAAGAGCTGCGCGCGGTGCCGCTCCCCGTCGAGGCCCCTGCGCTGCAGGGCGTCGAGAGCCCGGTGGTCGGCCTGCTCGCCGAGGTGCCACTCGCCGGTGCCCGCGGAGGAGATCTCGATGGCCGACGCGAGGCCCGCCCGCTCGGCCAGGGACCGGAGCACCGCCTCGGCCATCGGCGACCGGCAGATATTGCCGGTGCAGACGAAGCACACGGCGAACGCCGAGGGCGCGAGGGGCGGGGGGTCACCCGCTCATTCTGGTGCACAGGGGCTCCCTCACACCCGGTCGATCCAGGACCTCCTCCCCGATCCCGCCCTCCTGCGTCCCGGCGGCGGTGCGGCGCGGCGATGCTCTCCACGGGGGCGGACTGCGGGGGTGGAGGGCGGAGGCGAGCACGGTGATCGAGCAGGACGCGACGGGGGCGGGAGCGCTGCTCCGGGCTCTCGCGAGCAGGGTCGGGGTGCTGAGGGCGCAGAGCGGCGGACTCCTGCCCGACGCCGACTGGGAGGACGCGGCGGCGAGGGGCTACGCCGAGCGGGCCGCGGAGCTCCTCGGGGGCCTCGCGGCGGCGGAGGCGGCAGCCGAGACACTGGCACTGGGAGCGCCGTGACCGCCCGGGTCGAGACTCTCGAGCTCGAGGAGCGGAGCCGGATCCTCGAGGCCCTGGAGGAGGGCCTGGCCGCCTGCGCGGCCGACGCCGACGCCGCCGCACCCGTCGTCTCGGTGCACTCGCCCGAGCGCGCGGGCGAGCTGGCGCACCTCGGTGCTCGGCTCCGGCTGCTCGAGGCCGACGCCGGGACCCTCCGCCGGAGCCTCGGGCTCGCCGTCGTGTCCTACGCGGGCGCCGAGTCGTCGGCCCTGCCGCTCCTCGCCGGACCGGCGCTCGCCGCGACGAGCTGGGGGCTGCGGGCGGTCGAGTCGGCGGAGCACCGTTCGCCGACCGCCCTCGAGGACGCGGCGGCCCTGGTGGGCGCGGTCGTCGGGGCGGTGCAGGGGTCGGCGGAGGCGCTCCTCCCGGGTGGCGACCGGTCGGCGCTCGCCCGGGAGCGCGACGAGCTGGTGCGGGCACTCCTGGGCGACGCCCTGGTGGTCGAGGGCATCCGCGCCCTGATCTCGTCGATCGGGCTCGGCACCGAGATCGGAGTGCTCCTCGTGCCCCCGCCGGTCGCGGCGGTCCTCGGTCGGCCGCCGGCCGAGGACCTCATCGGCAGCGGTGTCGGCTCGGCGAGCGGGGTGCTCGTCGTGCTCGGGACGCTCTTCGGCGTCCTCCCGGCGCCGGGCGAGCGGCGGCTGCGCGTCGAGGAGGCGGCACCCCCGCCGCTCCCGTTCGGCTCGGTGCAGGCCCCGCCGCGCGGCTGGGGCGAGCTCGCCGGCCGCGTCCCGCCGAGCGACCCCGACGGCCCGCAGGTCGTGATCGAGCGCTACGGAGCGGAGTGGCTGGTCGCCGTCTCCGGCACGACCGACTGGAGCGGGGATCCGGGGCAGGCGTTCGGAGCGGCGGCGAACCTCGAGGCGATGAGCGGGGGCGCGGGGACCTCGGTGCGGGGGACGCTCGCGGCGATGGAGGCGGCGGGCATCCCTCCGGGGGCGCCCGTCACGATCGTCGCGCACTCGCAGGGCGGGCTGGTCGCCGCGCGCGTGGCGCAGTCGGGCCGCTACGACGTCCACGACGTGGTCGCGTTCGGCAGCCCCGTCCGGGGCCTCGACCTGCCCGCGGGCACGCGGACGGTGTCCGTCGAGCACTCGGACGACCTGGTGCCTGCCCTCGCCGGCTTCGGGCGGTCGGGCTCGCTCGAGCCGGGCGTCGTGCTCATCGAGCGCCCGTCCGACCCGGGCGCCACGCGGCAGGAGGGCGCGGTGCCCGCCCACGCGCTCGACTCCTACCTCGCCACCGCGCGCGGCCTCGACGCGGAACCCCGGCCGGCCGCGGCGGGGGCCGCCCTGTTCGCGCTCTGGCGCGCGGCCCCGGACTCGCGGGTCGGAGTCCGCCTGACGACGGTGCCGGTCAGCTCTCGCGCGAGCGCGCGAGCGGCCGCACGAGGAGCCCGATGAACCAGTTGACGATCGCGAGGACGAGCGCGCCGAGCACGCCCCACCAGAACCCGTCCACCTCGAGTCCGAGGCCGAACAGCCCGCTGACCCACGCGGTCAGCAGCAGGAGCAGCCCGTTGACCAGGAACGAGATCAGACCGAGCGTGAGCAGGTACAGGGGGAAGGCGACCACTCGGATCACACCGCCCACCACGGCGTTCACGACGCCGAAGATCACCGCCACCAGGAGGTACGTGAGGATCGCGGCGGTGGGCCCCTCCTCGTACGGGTCGACGCGCACGCCCGACACCACCAGCGTGGTGAGCCAGATCGCGACGGCGTTGGTCAGGAGGCCGAGGAGGAGTCTGCGCATGACTCCACTCTCCCAGTCCCCACCGGGGCCCGCGAGAGGGGCGCGCCCGCACGGGCGGTCAGCGCTCGGTCTCGCCGATGGACGGGACGGGGACGGGAGGGCACAGCCTCGGGTCGGTGCTGCAGTCGGGCAGCGGTGGGAGCGGCGGCCGGGTCGTGGTCGGCTCGGGCTGCGGCGCGGGCGGCGCGGTCGGCAGCGGCACGGGCTCCACGGGAGCGGTCGTCGCGGGCGGCGGCTCCGGGGCGGGCTGCTCGGGGGCGGGCTGCTCGGGGGCGGGCTGCTCCGGCGCCGGCTGCTCCGGAGTGGGCGCCGGTGCGGGAGGAGGCGGCGCGGGCGCCCGCGTGGTACGGGGCGGGGGAGGGCCCCCGCCGCCCGGGGGCGGGATGAGCGGGTTCCGGGCGTCGAGCAGCGCCTTCACGGGTGCGGCGAACCCGCTGCCCGCGGCGACCGCGGCCTCGAGTTGCGCGACCGCCTCGCGGAGGGCGGAGCGCCGCGCGCCGGAGCCCGCACCGGAGGCGAGAGTCGCGGCGCCCAGGCCCAGGACCCGCTCGGCGACGACGCGCTCTGCCTCCGTCGCCTCGTCGGCCGCCGTCGTGAGCGCCTCGGCCCGGACGCCGGCGAGAGCGGCGTTCAGGGCCGGCACCGCGGCGAGGAGATCGGCACGAGCCGAGCCCTCGACCACCGAGTCGGTCGCCGCGAGCAGCGCGAGCACGTCGTCGCGCACGGCGGTCGCTCGGTCCTTCGCCGCCGTGAAGTCGGCGGGCGGGGCCACGTCGATCGACGTCTCCCGCACGGTGGGGGCCGGCGACGGAGCCTCGGAGCGGGGAGTGCAGGCGGCGAGAGACAGCGCCAGCAGACCCGCCGTCACGGCCGCGGCGACGCGCGAGGGCCGCCGCCGCCCGGGGCGGCTCCGTCCGGTTCGCCGTCGAGTCCGCATAACGGCACCTTATCGGGGGACAAAGCGGGAGTCCGCCCCCGGGAAGGGTGGTTGCCGCAGGTGCAGTGGTGTGCGTGTGCCCTCCCGTCCTCGTGCGGCCCGCCGCCTACCATGGGCGGGTGACCGACCAGCCGGCTCCCCCCGTCCGCCTCCGCCCCGAGATCCTCGCCCTTCCGGCCTACCGCCAGGGCCGAGCGGCCGCCGCCGACGCGTTCAAGCTGTCGTCGAACGAGAACCCGTTCGATCCGCTGCCCTCCGTCCTGCACGAGGTGCAGTCGGTGCAGGACTTCAACCGCTACCCGGACGCGGCGGCCACCGCGCTGAGGACGGCGCTCGCCGAGGAGTACGGCGTCGGGATCGACGAGGTGATCGTCGGAGCGGGCTCCGTCGCCGTGATCGCGCAGCTCATCAGCGCCGCGGCGGGAGCGGGCGACGAGGTCGTCTACGCGTGGCGCTCGTTCGAGGCGTACCCCTCGCTCGTCACGACCGCCGGAGCGACGAGCGTGCGCGTCCCGCTGCGCGCCGACGACACGCACGACCTCGACGCGATGGCGCAGGCCGTGACGGAGCGCACGCGGCTCGTCATCGTCTGCAGCCCCAACAACCCCACGGGCACCGTCGCCACCGCGGACGACGTCGAGGCGTTCCTCGAGCGCGTCCCGCGCGACGTCCTCGTCCTCCTCGACGAGGCCTACGCCGAGTTCGTCGACGACGAGCGGGCCGTCGACGGCACGGCGCTGCTCGGCCGCCACCCCAACCTCGTGATCGCGCGCACCTTCTCGAAGGCCTACGGGCTCGCGGGCCTCCGGGTCGGCTACGCGATCGGGCACCCCCGCATCCTCGACGCCGCGCGCTCGACCGCGATCCCGCTCTCGGTCACGCGCTTCGCCGAGACGGCCGCCGTCGCCTCCCTCCGCCACCGCGAGGAGCTGCTCGAGCGCGTCGACCGCATCATCGCCCAGCGCGACGAGGTGCAGCGGGCCCTCCTGGAGCAGGGCTGGACCGTTCCCGACTCGCAGGCGAACTTCCTCTGGTTCGACACGCGCGACGAGACGGAGCGGGCGGCGGCGGTCTTCGAGCGCGCAGGAGTCGTCGTGCGCGCCTTCCCGCCCGAGGGCATCCGCGTCTCGATCGGGGAGGCCGGCTCTGTCGAGAAGCTCCTCTCGGCGGCGTCCGAGATTGTGGGGACCCTCCCCCAGGGCCATCCCGCGAGGCGGATAGGTTAGTCGGGTGGTAGTCACCAGCAGCCAGTCGCCGACGGTCCAGTTCCTCACCGCGGACGGGCGGTTCGCCCCGACCCCCGCGGCCGAGGAGTACGTGCCGTTCCTCGAGGGCGTCGGCGAGGAGCAGCACCGCTCCTTCTACCGCGAGATGGCGGTCGTCCGCCGGTTCGATCGGGAGGCCGCGAACCTCCAGCGGCAGGGCCAGCTGGGGCTCTGGGTGCCCAGCCACGGCCAGGAGGCCGCGCAGGTCGGCTCCGCGTTCGCGATGCGCCCGCAGGACCACGTGTTCCCCTCCTACCGCGAGCACGTCGTGGGCAAGATCCGCGGCATCGACCTGCTGAACGTCCTCGCGCTGCTGCGCGGCACGACGCACGGGGGATGGGACCCGGCCGATCCCGCGAACGGCAACTTCCACCTCTACACGCTCGTGCTCGGCTCGCAGGCCCTGCACTCCACCGGCTACGCGATGGGCCTGACCTTCGACGGGGCCACCGCCACCGGCGATCCCGAGAAGGACGCCGCGGTCGTCGTCTACTTCGGCGACGGCGCCTCCAGCCAGGGCGACGTCAGCGAGGCGATGGTCTTCGCTGCGAGCTATCAGACCCCCCAGGTCTTCTTCCTGCAGAACAACCACTACGCGATCTCGGTGCCCGTCGCCACGCAGTCGCGCAGCCCGCTCTACCTCCGCTCCTCCGGCTTCGGCATCCCCGGCGTGCAGATCGACGGCAACGACGTGCTCGCCAGCTACGCCGTCACCGCGAAGCACCTGCAGGACGCCCGCTCCGGCGGCGGCCCCCAGTTCATCGAGGCGCTCACGTACCGGATCGGCGCGCACACCTCGAGCGACGACCCGACGAAGTACCGCACCGACGACGAGCTCGCCTCGTGGGTCGCGAAGGACCCGATCACGCGCCTCGCCGCGTACCTGCGCTCCGAGGGCGTGCCGCAGTCGTTCTTCGACGGGATCGACGAGGAGGCGGAGGACTTCGCCTCCGATGTCCGCCGCCGACTGCTCGAGCTCGAGGCGCCGCCGACCGGGGTGATCTTCGATCACGTGTACTCCGAGCCGCATCCGCTGGTGACGGAGCAGAAGGCGTGGCTGCAGAGCTACGAGGACTCGTTCGGAGGCGACCCGCGATGACGATCGACACGAGCACCACGGCTGCGCAGCCGCACCTCTCCGAGGAGCAGCTGCAGTCGATGTCCATGGCCAAGGCGCTGAACGCCGGCCTCCGCCGCGCGATGACCGAGAACGACCGCGTCCTGATGATGGGCGAGGACATCGGTCCGCTGGGCGGCGTGTTCCGCATCACCGAGGGCCTGCACGCCGAGTTCGGGCCGAAGCGCGTGCTCGACACCCCGCTCGCCGAGTCCGGCATCGTCGGCACCGCGATCGGCCTCGCGATGCGCGGGTTCCGGCCCGTCTGCGAGATCCAGTTCGACGGCTTCATCTACCCGGCCTTCGACCAGATCACGTCGCAGCTGGCCAAGATGACCAACCGGCACGAGGGCCTGCTGAGCATGCCCGTCGTGATCCGCGTGCCGTACGGCGGGCACATCGGCGCGGTCGAGCACCACCAGGAGAGCAACGAGGCGTACTTCGCGCACACCGCGGGCCTCCGCGCCGTCAGCCCCTCCACTCCGAACGACGCGTACTGGATGATCCAGGAGGCGATCGCCTCGGACGACCCCGTGATGTTCTTCGAGCCCAAGAGCCGCTACTGGCCCAAGGGCGACGTCGACCTCCGTGCTCCCGCCGCCCCGCTGCACGCCACGCGCGTCGTGCGCCCGGGCACCGAGGTGACCGTCGTCGGCTGGGGCCCGATGGTGGCGGTGCTCCTGCAGGCCGCCGAGGTCGCCGCGGAGGAGGGGACGAGCATCGAGGTCGTCGACCTCCGCTCGCTCTCGCCCATCGACTGGGCGCCGCTGCTCGAGTCCGTGCGCCGCACGGGCCGCCTGATCGTGGCCCAGGAGGCCTCGGCGAACGTGAGCCTCGGCTCCGAGATCGCGGCGACCGTCACCGAGAAGGCGTTCTACTCCCTCGAGGCGCCCGTGCTGCGGGTCGCCGGCTTCGACACCCCGTTCCCGCCCGCCAAGGTCGAGAAGCTCTTCCTCCCCGACGTCGACCGCGTGCTCGAGGCCGTCGACCGCTCCCTCGCGTACTGACGCATCCGCGTCCTCCAGCGTCAGGACGCCCCGCGTCCCCCAGCGTCAGAAAGCAGAACCAGACGATGACCGAGCAGTTCCTCCTCCCCGACGTCGGCGAAGGCCTCACCGAGGCCGAGATCGTGGCGTGGAAGGTCAAGGTCGGCGACGAGGTGGCCGTGAACCAGGTCCTCGTCGAGATCGAGACCGCGAAGTCCCTCGTCGAGCTGCCCTCGCCGTTCAGCGGCACCGTCGTCGACGTCCTCGTCGACGAGGGCCAGACGGTCGACGTGGGCACCCCGATCATCACCGTGCAGGCCGGAGCCGGCACGGTCGGCTCCGAGGTGCCGGCGATCCCCGCCCACCCCGCGCAGGCGGCTCCGCCCGCCCCGTCCACGACCGAGCCCGGAGAGGGCTCGGGCGCCGCACTGGTCGGCTACGGCACCGCGGGCGGCCAGGTCGCCACCCGCCGCCGCCGGTCGCAGGGCGCTCCCGCCACCCCGGCGGCCGCGCCCGCGCGCACCGCCCCTGCGCGCCCCACCTCGGTGCCCGCCTCCGCCGCGCTGCCCGTGATCGCCAAGCCGCCCATCCGCAAGCTCGCGAAGGACCTCGACGTCGACCTCCTCGAGGTGCAGGCCACCGGACTCGCCGGCGAGGTCACCCGCGACGACGTCATCCGCCACGCCTCGCAGGCCAGCGTCTTCCGCAACATCCAGACGCCTGCCTGGGCCGATTCTCGCGAGGAGCGGATCCCGGTGCGCGGCGTCCGCAAGGCCATCGCCGCGGCCATGTCGCAGAGCGCGTTCACCGCGCCGCACGTCAGCGTCTTCGTCGACGTCGACGCGACCCGCACGATGGAGTTCGTCAAGCGCCTGAAGAACTCGCCCGACTTCGCCGGCACGAAGGTGTCGCCGCTGCTCATCATGGCGAAGGCCATCATCTGGGCGGTCCGGAGGAACCCCACCGTCAACTCGGCGTGGACCGACTCCGAGATCATCGTGCGCCACTACGTGAACCTCGGCATCGCCGCGGCCACGCCCCGCGGCCTCATCGTGCCCAATGTGAAGGACGCGCAGTCGATGAGCCTGCTCGAGCTGGCGCAGGCCCTCGAGAAGCTCACCCTCGACGCCCGCGACGGCAAGACGGCGCCCGCCGACATGCAGAACGGCACCATCACGATCACCAACATCGGCGTGTTCGGGATGGACACGGGCACCCCGATCCTCAACCCGGGCGAGGTCGCGATCATCGCGCTGGGCACGATCAAGCAGAAGCCGTGGGTCGTCGACGGCGAGGTCCGCCCGCGCTACGTGACCACGGTCGGCGGGTCCTTCGACCACCGCGTCGTCGACGGCGACGTCGTCAGCCGCTTCGTCGCCGACGTGGCGAGCGTGCTGGAGGAGCCGGCGCTGCTGCTCGATTGAGCGGACTCCTCCTTCGTCGTCGTCCGCTCCGCGGTCGGCTCTCGCAGGGGGTCGCTGTCCGCAGAGCGGGGAGCGTTCCGCTACGGCGATCCGCTGGCACGCGGATCACCGGTTCGTTGGGCGGTGCTCGGGTGGTCGACCGCTGGTTCGCTCGGCTCGTGCGGACGACGAGGGCCGGTGCTCCTGCTGGTGCTCACCCGCGGCGGCGGAGCCGACGGCCGGGTCTTCTCGTCGTCGATGCGAGGAGGAACAGCGTCGCTGCGGCCGCAGCCCAGGGTCCGGTGAACACCAGCGCCAGCCCGACCGGTCGCCACATCGGTGCGACCAGTCCGCCGAGCACCAGCCCGGCGGCGCCGCCGATCAGGGCGTGGGCCACAGCTCCGGCAGCGAGGCGCCCGCCTGGACCGAGCCACACCCGCTCGACGACACGGTCGAGGAGATACGTGATCACCGCGACGGGCACGCTCGCGATCGCGGCAGCGGACACGAGTACGCCGATGGCGATCACCGTGAAGCCCGGGTCCGCCGCGAGCGGTGTCGGACCCCGTCCGTTCACCGCCTCGATCAATCGGCCGAGCGAGAACGGCACCACCGCGAGGAGCGACCCCGACAGCGCCAGGAGCACGCCGGCGCGCAGCCGAGCACCCGGCACCCGATCGCCCGTCTCCTCGGCCGGTCCACCGAGTCGAACCGCGGAGATCAAGAGGTCGTCCTGTCCTGCGATCCGCCCTCCTCGTTCCCGCCCCGCCTCGACGGCGTCACCGCGGGAGCGAGCCCGCCGACGGAGAAAGGCGGAGAGACGTTCGGAGTCGTCGTGAGCGAGCGGATCGGTCCCCATCGGAACAGTGTGGTCCTGCAGCGCGCGGATGTCCTCCGCGAGATTCTCGAGATCCGAGGACCGAGGAGTGGGGTCGGCGTCAGAACGGGGGCGGCGGGTCGGTGAATCGCGGGCGCGGGGCCGGGCGCGGGCGGGGTGGGGCGCCCGGGACCGGGGCCGGGCGGGTGGTGACGCGGCGCCCGGTGGGGGTGGTCCAGTCGGCGGTGCCGTCGGGGTGGAGGACGTAGGTCCAGCGGTCGCCGTGGCGGACGTGGTGGTGGGCGACGCAGAGCGACGCGAGGTTGTGCAGGGCGGTCTCGCCGCCGTGGCGCCACTCGACGGTGTGGTCGGCCTCGGTGCCCGACGCGGAGCGGGTGCAGCCGGGGAAGCGGCAGGTCTGGTCGCGCAGCTGCAGGTGGAGGCGCATCCGCGGGGGTGGGACGCGCAGCGTGCGTCCGACGGAGACCACCGTGCCGGCTTCCGGATCGGTGAGGACTCGAGTGAAGGAGGCGCCGCGGTCGACCAGCTCGCGGGCGACGTCGGCCGGCAGAGGGCCGTAGCCGTCGAGGTGGGCGGGGCCGTCGTCGAGACCGGCGGCGGTCGTGGCGGGCAGGGTCAGGCGGATCTCGGCCTGCACTCCGGGGACGAACGTGGCGGCCCCGCGCTCACCGGGCCGGCCGGGCGAGGTGCCCGACACGTCGCCGTCGCACAGCAGGTCGGCCAGGGCGTCGGCTCGCAGCTGCGCGAGGGTGCGGTCGTCGCGCGGCTCGGCACCGCATCCGTCGCTGTCGGCACGGCCCTCGCGGAGGGTGCGGGCGATGCGGTCGAGCCGGGCGAACGCTCCGATCGCGACGGGAGCGGGGAGGAGCGCGGACAGGGTCGCCATGCCGTCGACCTCCGGCGTGATCCACACGGCTCGGTCCTCGCGGGCTCGCCGGTGCCGCTCGGCGAGAGGCTGCTCGTGCAGCTCCTCGCGGAGCCGCGCCAGGGCTCGCCGCAGCTGCGTGGGGGTCAGGGAGGCGGCGAGGTGCGCGGCGCGCTCGTCGAACGCGGCCCGGGAGGCGACGGGCAGCGTGGCGGCGACGGCGCAGACGATGCGTCCCGACTCCCAGAGGATGCGAGCGCCGGCCAGCGCCGCCCGGGTCTGCGGCAGGTCTTCGACGAGCAGCTGCGCCTGCTCCAGCGAGCGCGAAGCGGACGCCTCCGAGACTCCGAGGGCGACCGCGAACTCCGCGCGGACCGAGCGCTCCACGAGGTCGCTCGACTCGCTGCGCGACCGGCCGCGGGCGAACGCCTCGGGGCGTTCGAGGGCCGCGCGGTAGCCCGCGTACAGCTCCTCGGCCGCGGCGAGGTGGAGCGGAGCGGCCGAGCGGGCGAGCACGGCGGCGCGGTCGCCGCGCCCGCGGACCTCCGCGAGCACCGCCTCCGTCGTACCGATCTCCGTCATGCGAGAAGTGAACCGGCGACCACTGACATTCCCTCGACTTCGAGGCGCGGAGGTGGCGCGCCCCGGGCTACGCCCCCAGCCCGAACTCCGCGTCCAGCGCGTCGAGCTCCGCCACCGCCGCCGCGCGCAGCCGCGCCTTCTCGCCCGCGGGCAGCCACGACGCGTCCACCCCGGTCAGCGCCATCTCGCGCAGCTGCGCGTGCGTCGCTCCGATCGGTCCCGCGGCGATCCGGTACTCGTCGGCGAGCGTCGTCGGGAACATGCCCGGGTCGTCGGAGCAGGGGGTGACCCGCAGACCGGCGTCGAGCATGGCGCGGATCGAGGCGCGGCGCCACGGGCGCCAGGAGCGGCGGGAGGTGGTCGACGCGACCGTGAAGACCACGGCGTCCTCGCGCATCCGCTCGACGACGGTGGGATCCTCGAGCACGAAGTAGCCGTGGTCGATGCGGTCGCAGCCCAGGAGGTCGAGGCAGGTGATCGTGTTGGCGGCGGTGGGCGCGTGCTCGGAGGAGTGCGCGGTGCGGCCCAGGCCCGCGCGGCCGGCGAGCGCGTAGGCCTCGGCGAAGCGCTCGGGCGGACCGGCGGTCTCGAGGTTGTCGAGGCCGATGCCGGCGACGTATTCGTGCGGGGAGTCGACGACCTGCTGCACGAGGGCGAGGGCCTCCTCGCCGCTGCGGCTGCGGTCGATGCCGGCGATCATCCGCCCGGTCATGCCGAAGTCGCGCTCGGCCGCGCGGATGCCGTCGGCGTAGGCCTCGACGCTGCCGCGGTACCCCAGGCCGGCGAGGTGCTCGGGGACGCCGTCGAAGAAGAGCTCGAGGTGACGGGTTCCGCTGCGCTGATGCGCGTCCTCGAAGGCCTCGTAGACGATCCGCGTCAGGTCCTCGGCCGAGCGGAGCACCTGCACGACCCACTCCGAGACCTGGAAGAGCGAGTACGAGACCTCGGGCTCGCCCGCCGAGCGCCCCTGCGGCACCGGCACGACCGTGTCGCGGTAGAGCGCGGGGTCGGGCGGGAGGGAGTTGATGTCGGCGAAGATCCGCTCGGGGTCGGCGGGCAGGGCGAGGCCCTCGCGACGGGCGAGCTCGGCGAAGGTGCTCGCCCGCACGGTTCCGATCAGGTGGCAGTGCAGGTCGACCTTGGGGATCCGGCGGATCCACTCGTCGGGGACGACGCCCGCGGACGTGGTGACGGCGGTCTCGGTGCTCATGGCGGTCTCTCCGGGTGGTGCGGGCGGTGCGGGGGTCGAGGGCCCGTGCGCGGCGCGTCGGCCGCGCACGGGCGAGGCCGCCTACTGGGCGGTGACCTCGCGGGCGAAGCGGTCGACCCACTCCGAGCGGGTGGGGACGAGCTCGGTCGGGTCGAGGGTCTCGTAGCCCGCGGCGGTCGGGTCGGCGGCGATGTCGCCGACGACGGCGGTGATCGACTCCGGGACCTGCGCGGCGAGGTTCACGGGCAGGTCGCCCACGATCTCGGCGGAGGAGGTCTGCGCCTCGACCGAGAGGAGGTAGTCGATGAACTGCTCGGCGGCGTCGGTGTTCGCCGCGCCCGCCGGGATCATCGCGCGGTTGGTGGCCATGTAGCGGCCCGTGGCGGGGGGGTCCAGGCGATCGGCTCGCCCGAGGCGACGAGGTCGGTGGCGAAGCCGCTCAGGGCGTCGGCCGCGGTGATCTCGCCCTGCGTCAGCAGGTTCGTGACCTCGGTCGAGGAGCTGTAGAACTGCAGCACGCCGGGCGCCCAGCCGGACAGGGTGTCGAGCGCCGTGTCGATGTCGTAGGGTCCGTCGCCGTAAGTCGCCGCGACTCCGCTGATCATCAGCTGGCCCGCGGTGACCGAGATGTCGGGCAGTGCGACCCGGCCGGCGTTCGCGGAGTCGCCGTAGAGCTCCCAGTCGGCGGCCTGCTCGGCCGAGAACGCGTCGGTGGAGTAGAGCGTGCCGTTGAGCTGGTAGCTGTAGGCCGGGCCGAGGTACACGTCCTCCTTCGCGAAGTCGGCGATGTCGGCGATCGCGGGCACGGCGTCCGCGTCGACCTGCTCGAAGAGGTCGTCCTCCTGGCCGAGTGCGGCGTAGTAGTCGCTGATCAGCATCACGTCGACGCCGGGGTCGTCGCCGCCCGCGAGCTGCAGCTGCGAGAGCCGGTCGGAGTTGGAGCCGGTCTCGACCTCGACCTCGATGCCGGTCGCCTCGGTGAAGGGGTCGATGACCGCCTCCTGGAACTGCTCGACGCCGAAGGGGAAGGTGCTGACGACGAGCGTCTCGGAGGCGCCCTCGGCGCTCTCGGAGTCGGAGCCGCCGGAGCAGCCGGCGAGGGCGAGGGCGCCGATGACGGCACCGGCGGTGAGGGCGACGGCGCGCCGGGGAGGGGTGCGGGACATGGCGGTTCCTTTCGAGGGGGAGCTGCGGAGGAGGGAGGAGCTGCGGAGGAGAGGGAGGAGAGAAGGGGAGCGGGAGTAGGCGCGCCGCTCAGTCGCGGGCGAGCGCGACGATCCGCGACGCCGCGGCCGAGACGACCACCGCGTCTCCGGGCGCCACGCGCGCGGCGGAGTCGGCGCGCACGTCCGACACCAGCCGCACCGAATCGCCGGCGGGATCCGTCGCCTCGACCGTCACCAGCACGTCGACCCCGCGGTACGCGACGTCGACGACGACCGCGTCCAGCGACAGCGCGCCGGAGGGGGCGGCGGCCCCGCTCGTCACCGCGAGGTGCTCGGGGCGCACCGTCACGAGCGACCCGTCGGCGAGGCCGAGGAAGTTCTCGTAGCCGAGGAAGTCGGCGACGAAGCGGTTCGCCGGAGCGCCGAAGACCTCGGCCGGCGCGCCCTGCTGCATGATGCGCCCGGCGCGCATGAGCACCATCTCGTCGCTCATCTCGAGTGCCTCGTCCTGGTCGTGCGTGACCAGCACGACGGTCAGCCCCGTCTCGGACTGGATGCGGCGGATCTCGGAGCGCATCTGCACGCGGAGCCGCGCATCCAGGTTCGACAGCGGCTCGTCGAGCAGGAGCAGCCGGGGGCGGATCGCGACGGCGCGGGCGAGGGCGACGCGCTGCTGCTGTCCGCCCGAGAGGCGTCGCGGTCGGCTCGCTGCGAGGTGCGCGAGCCCGACCATCTCGAGGCTCTCGGTCACCCGCTGCGCCCGCTCGGCGCGTCCGAGACCGCGCAGCTTGAGGCCGTAGCCCACGTTGTCGGCCACGCTGAGGTGCGGGAACAGCGCGTACGACTGGAACACCATGCCCAGCCCGCGCTTCTCGGGAGCGAGCCGGGTGCTGTCGACTCCGTCGATCAGGATCCGGCCCGAGGTCGGCGTGGAGTACCCGGCGAGCATCCGCAGCGACGTGGTCTTGCCGCATCCGCTGGGCCCGAGGAGGGTGGTCAGCTTCCCGGACGGGATCGCCAGGTCGATGCCGTCGACCGCGGTGAAGTCACCGAAGACCTGACTGACGTCGACGAATTCCGCTGCTGCGCTCATCGGTTGATGCCTCCGAAGATCTGGGCGAAGCCGACGCTGCGCTCGGCGATGATCGCGATGACGACGGTCGCCGCGAGGATGAGGGTGGACGTGGCGGCGACCATGGGGTCGTAGCTCTGCTGGACGTAGTCGAGCATCGTCACGGGGAGGGTCCTGGCGTCGCGGCTCTGCAGGAGGAGCGACAGCGGGACGTTGTTGAACGAGGTCACGAATCCGAGCAGCGCGGCCGAGAAGACCCCGGGGCGCAGGATCGGGAGCGTGACGGTGAAGAAGGTGCGCAATGGTCCGGCCCCGAGGCCGCGGGCGGCCTCCTCGAGCGCCGGGTCGCTGGTGGCGAGCGAGGCGCCCGTCACGCGGACGGCGTACGGGAGCAGGAGCGCCGTGTGGCCGATCAGCAGCACGGCCGCGTTGTCGACGTCGAGCGTGACGACGAGCTGCTGGAACAGCGCCAGGCCGACGACGAGCTCGGGCACGATCAGCGGCGAGAGGAAGAGCCCCTCGATCAGCGAGCGGCCGGGGATCCTGCCGCGGTAGATCGCCAGGGTGGCGGGGATGCCGATCAGCAGCGCGATCGCCGTCGAGAGCACGGCGAGCTGCGCGCTGGTCGCCAGCGACTCCAGGAACGGGTCGTACGAGAGCGCCTCGCCGAACCAGCGGAACGAGAGCCCCTCCGGCGGGAAGCGGAGCGTGGATCCGGCGGTGAAGGCCGTGGCGACGACGAACAGGATCGGCACGATCATGATCACGTAACCGGCGACCGCGAGCGACGCGGCGACGGGGCGGCGGGTCCTCATGAGACGGCTCCCTTCCGGGCGACGAGGGAGGAGAGCCCGGAGACCAGGAAGACGAGGACCGTCATGACGATCGCGGTGGCGGAGGCGCCGGCCCAGTCGATCGTGACGCTGGAGTAGGAGAACAGCTGGGTGCTCAGCATCCGCTGGCTGGACCCGCCGAGCAGGTAGGGCGTGGTGTACGCGGTGACGGAGCCGGCGAAGACGAGCGTCGCGGCGACGACGACACCGGGCAGCGAGAGCGGCACGACCACGTCCCAGAAGGTGCGGGTCGGGCTCGCGCCGAGTCCGCGGGCGGCGTCGTCGAGGCCGGCGTCGACCTGCGAGACGGCGGAGTAGCAGGAGATGATCGCGAGCGGCAGGAAGAGCTGGGTCAGGCCGAGCACGATCGCGAGCTCCGTGTAGAGCAGCTGCGGGGCCTCGGACACGACGCCCAGGCCCACGAGCAGCTGGCCGATCGCGCCGTTCGAGCCGAGCACGACGAGCCAGCCGAAGGTGCGGACGACGTTGCTGAGCAGCAGCGGGAAGATCGCGAGGGCCAGCAGGACGCCCGACCAGCGGGACGAGGAGCGCGCCAGCAGGTAGGCGATCGGGAAGCCCAGGACGACGCAGATCAGCGTGACCACGAGCCCGATGCCGACCGTGCGGCCGATGATGCGCAGCTCGTAGGGGTCGGTGAGCATCTCGCCGACCCGGGCGATCACCTCGAGGGCCCCGTTCCGGGAGGGGCGAAGAGCATCACCAGCGAGGGGACGACGAAGAAGAGCAGCAGGAAGCCCAGCCCGGGCAGGAGCAGGAGGGGAGCGGTCCTCGACCTCACGAGAACCTCCGATCGGACGCGTCGGGCGGCGTCGTGGGAGGCCGCGGAGTGGATGTAACCGGTTGCATCGACAGTAGACCGGCGACGCTACTCCGTTCGATTCGCGCGTGTAAACACTGTGTTTCGTGATCCCGCGTCGGTGCACGTCCTCGATGCGAGCGGTTGCAGACCTGGCCCTATGATCACGGGAGAGTCGGAGGGGGGTACGCATGGCCACGCTCGCCGACGTCGCCGCCCTCGCCGGCGTCTCCAAGGCGACCGCGTCGCGCACGCTCTCGCGCCCCGAGGTCGTCTCGCCCGATACGGCCGCGCGGGTGCTCAGCGCCGCGGCCAAGCTCGGCTTCATCCCCAACTCGGCGGCCCGCCAGCTGGCGCGGGGCCGCACGGGCGTCGTCGCGCTCGTCGTGCCCACCCTCGACAACGCCTTCTTCACGCCGATCATCGGAGGCGCGCAGCGCCGCGCCGACGAGGACGGCCTGCAGCTCACAGTGGCCGTGCACCCGCTCGAGGCGGTGCGCGAGCTCGGAGCGTTCGACCGGCTCTCGCGCCAGGTCGACGGCTTCATCGTGGTCGCGCCGCGCGGCGGCGACGAGCTGCTGCTCTCGGCCGGCTCGCACAAGCCGACCGTGCTGGTCGACCGCGAGGTCGACGGGATGGCGTCGGTCGTCGCCGACACCGCCTCGGCGTTCGGCGCGCTCGTCGAGCGCTTCGCGGCCGACGGGCACGAGCGCGTGCTCTACGTCGGCGGGCCGGACGGATCGTGGCAGGACGGGCAGCGCACGGCCGCGGTCCGCGAGGCGGCGCGCCGCGGGGGAGTGGAGCTCACCGTGCTGGGCCCGTTCCCCGCCACGTTCGCGGCGGGAGTGGGCGCCGCGGTCGCGGTGCGCGACTCCGGAGCGACGGCCGTCGTGCCGTACGCGACCGCGCTGGGCCTCGGCGTGCAGTACGCCCTGCTGTCCTCGGGCGGCCTGCCGGAGGGGCTGGTGGTGAGCTCCGAGCGCTCGATCGTCGACGCGCTCGGCCTGGTCGGGGTGCCCGCGGTCGACGTCGACGGCGAGCAGCTCGGGCGGGCGGCGGCCGAGCTGCTCATCGAGCGGCTGGCCGACCGGAGCGCGGCGCCGGAGCGGCGGCGGCTGCCGGTGCCGGTGCAGTGGCCGGCGGGCGGCTGAGGGTTCCTGCCTGCTGGTCGAGCGGCCGCCGGCGGCGGCGTCTCGAGAACCGCCGCCGCCGGAATCGGCGCTACGCCGTCAGCGCGACCGCCGTCCACGAGACCGGGGGCAGCGTCACCGTGAGAGTGCCGCCCTCGAGGGAGGGGTCGACCGCGTCGCGCAGGCCCACGCGCTCCTGGTCGTCCTTCGTGTTCTTCGCGTACGGGTCCTCGTCGAAGAGGGCCACCGCCTCCGCGATGCTCGAGACGCCCAGGCCGGACACGTCGACCGTGACCGTGATCGACTCCGTCTGCGAGCGGTTCACGAGGAACACCGACGAGCGGTCGCCGTCGTGCGTCGCGACCGAGTCGACGAGCGGAGCCTCGCCGTGGCGGGCGGTGGAGTAGGTGCCCGCCTCGATCCGGGGCTTCAGCACGCTGCCCGAGGCCAGACGCGCGGTCGTGGAGAACGGGAAGAACGTGGTCTGGCGCCACGCCGCTCCGCCCGGCTCGGTCATGATCGGCGCGATCACGTTGACGAGCTGCGCGAGCGAGGCCGAGGTGACCCGGTCGGAGTGCTTCAGCAGCGTGATCATGAGGTTGCCCAGCACGACCGCGTCGGCGACCGAGTAGACGTCCTCGAGCAGGCGGGGGGCGTAGGCCCACTCGCGGGTGCTCTGGTCGCCCTCGGCGTCGGCCTTCTCCTTGGCCTGCCACTCCTCGAGGTACCAGATGTTCCACTCGTCGAAGGACAGCATGATGTCCTTCGTCTTCTTGAGCTTGTACTTCACGTGGTCGGCCGTCGCGACGACCGTGGCGATGAAGTACTCCATGTCGAGGGAGGAGGCCAGGAACGAGCCCAGGTCTCCGCCGTACTCCTGGTAGTAGGCGTGGCACGACACGTACTCGACGTCGTCGTAGGTGTGCTCGAGGACGACGCGCTCCCACTCGCCGAACGTCGGCATGCCCGATCCGGAGGAGCCGCAGACCACGAGCTCGAGCGACGGGTCGGCGATCTTGAGCGCCTTGGCGGTGCGGGAGGCGAGCTTGCCGTAGTCCTCGGCGTTCATGTGGCCGACCTGCCAGGGGCCGTCCATCTCGTTGCCGAGGCACCACATGCGGATGTCGTAGGGCTCGGTGCCGCCGTTGGCGATGCGCTGGTCGGCGAGGGCGGTGCCGGCCGGTCCGTTCGCGTACTCGAGCACGTCGAGCGCCTCGAGCACGCCGCGGGTGCCGAGGTTGACCGCGTACATGATCTCGCTGCCGGTGAGCTCGGCCCAGCGGGCGAACTCGTCGAGGCCGACCTCGTTGGTCTCGAGCGAGTGCCAGGCCAGGTCGCGGCGGCGGGGGCGCTCGGAGCGCGGGCCCACCCCGTCCTCCCAGCGGTAGCCCGAGACGAAGTTGCCGCCCGGGTAGCGGATGGTCGTGCTGCCCAGCTCCTTCACCAGATCGACCACGTCGAGGCGGAAGCCGTCCTCGTTGGCCGTGGGGTGGCCGGGCTCGTAGATGCCGTCGTACACGCAGCGGCCGAGGTGCTCGACGAACGAGCCGAAGATCCGCGGATTCACGGGGGCGACGACCGCGGTGGGATCGAGGGTGATCCGTGCCGAGGAGGTGGGGGAGTCGGACATGGCGGGCCTTTCGAGCAGGACGGTACCGGGGAGAGGGTTCGGCTGCTCGCAACGGGAGCGCCGTCTACAACGTTGGAGACAACGTTGTAGAGACGATCATGCGGACCGGGCGAGCGCACTGTCAAGCACGAGCCCGCGGCTCCCGTCCAGAACCCCGTGATGGAATCGTCGAGTGGGGACGACCGATGCGTGCGCGATGCTGGCCGACCGGGTGGAGGCCCTCGCCTCCTCGTCCCCCGACCCACGGGCCCTCGTGCGCGCCGTCGCGCGCGACGTCGCCGGGATCCGCGGTGGCCTGCTCGGTCCGGTCGATCTGCTGAGCGGTGGCAGCAACCGGATCCGCGGTCGGGGATTCGACGGGCCGTACGACGACGGCACCCGCGGCCAGGCGCGGCACTTCGCCGGGGTCGCCGGCGCGACGCTCTACCTCGGTGGCCACGTCGCGCACCTGCTCATGCGCACGGCGGGCCGGGACCGTGCGGGGAGCGCCGACGACCGGCTCACCCGACGGGCGATCGAGTGGAGCCGACAGCTGCGTCGGGGCCGGCTGCCGGTCGCGGAGGCGGGGGAGTGGATCCGCCGCGAGATCTGCGACTGCCGCTGATCCGGTCTGCTCAGGCCTCGCTCGACTCCCTCGCCACCAGCGAGAACTCGGCCTCGTGCACGCGGGGCGGGTCCGTGAGGGTGCCGTCGATCCGCCCGCGCAGCACGTCGACCGCGGTCCGCGCGATCTCCTCGCGGCCGGGCGCGATGCTCGAGAGGCTCGGGACCGAGTAGCGCGAGTCGTCGACGTCGTCGAAGCCGACGACCGCGACGTCGGCCGGAACGCGCAGCCCCGCCTCCTGGAGGGAGCGCAGGGCGCCGAGCGCGAGCGTGTCGTTGAAGGCGAAGACGGCGTCGAACGGGACGTCCGACTCGATCGCACCGCGCATCGCCTCGGCTCCCCCGACCCGGCGCCAGGGTCCGGAGTGGACGACGAGGCGCTCGTCGACCGGGACGCCCGCCTCGGCGTGCGCCTCGCGGTAGCCCTGCAGGCGGAGGGTCGCCGATCCGATGGTCTCGCCCTCGTGCGCGCCGAGCGCGACGATGCGGCGGCGGCCGCGGTCGAGGAGGTGCGCGGTGGCGGCCCGAGCCGCGGCGACGTTGCGCATGGTGACGTGATCGATGCGATCGGAGAAGATGCGCTCGCCCAGCAGGACGAGGGGGTAGTCGACCGCCAGCGTCGACTCGTCGTCGGTGCTGAGCGCCAGCGGGCTGAAGAGCAGGCCGTCCGTGAGCTGGCGGCGGGGGGAGCGGAGGACGTCCCGCTCGCGTGCGGGGTCGGCTCCGGTCTGCTCGATCAGCACGGTGAGGCCGTGCCGGTCGGCCGCGCGCATGACGCTGTCGGCGAGCTCGGCGAAGTACGGGAGGCTCAGCTCGGGCAGGGCGAGGCCGATCACCCCGGTGCGGCCGCGGCGGAGGCTGCGCGCCGAGAGGTTCGGGCTGTACCCCAGCTGCGCGATCGCCGCCTCGACCCGGGCGCGCGTCTCGGGGCGGATGTGCGGGTAGTCGTTGACGACGTTGGAGACGGTCTTGATCGAGACCCCGGCGGCCCGGGCGACGTCGTGCAGCGTGACGGCCATCGGTCCTCCTCCGCTCACGGCTGGCGTACAACGTTGTATCACCGTTGCCGGTGCCTCGTCCGATCAGGAGGAGGCGCCGGCCCCGACGGTCGTGTCGCGCCCGATCAGGGAACGCCTCATCCCCCACCCTGGACTCTCGACGAGAGGAGCCGCGATGGACGCGCGCGAGCACGAGGTCCGCCGGCGGATGGACGCCCACGAGCTGTACACCGACGCCGGTGACGGGCTCGAGGCGCTCGAAGAGGAGCGGATCCGCGGCAAGGAGCTCGCGCACGCCTACAACGCGACCGGGCCCCGCGAGGCGGAGGAGCGCCGCCGCCTGCTGCACGAGCTGTTCGAGGCGGTCGGCGAGGGAGTCTGGGTGGAGCCGCCGCTGCACGTCGCCTACGGCAACCGGGTGCGGCTCGGCGAGAACGTCTACGTGAACTTCGGCCTGACGCTCGTCGACGACGTCGAGGTCGTGATCGGCGACCGGGTGATGATCGCGCCGAACGTCACGATCAGCACGACCGGGCACCCGGTGCATCCGGAGCTGCGCCGCGACGGCACGCAGTTCTCGGCGCCGGTCGTGATCGAGGACGACGTGTGGATCGGGGCGGGCGCGATCCTGCTGCCGGGCGTCGTGGTCGGCGCGGGGTCGGTGGTGGCCGCGGGGGCGGTGGTGACGGCGAGCGTGCCTCCGCTGGTCGTCGCGGGAGGAGTGCCCGCGCGCGTGCTGCGGGCGATCGGCGACGGCGACCGCGAGTGGGAGTACCGCGCGCCGCGGACGCTGGGCTGACCCCCTGTCGACGAGGTGCGGCACAGCTCGCTGCTGGGGCCGTCGTCCTGTCTGCAACCGAGGTCGGGAGCGCGTGCGGCGACCTCTCGAGCCGTCCGGGCGGCTCCTGACCTCGGTTGCGAACGGCTCGGCCTGCAGAACGAAGGCTGAGCGCGCCGATTCGAGCGGGAATCCCGGGATCCCGTCAGGGAGCCTTCCTTCCGAGATCCGCCCGGGGTCGTGCATCCCAAGCTGCACGGGGCGTGCTCCGCGGGGCTCGGTAGGCTCCGCGGGTGACCCGCTCCCGACTGATCCTGCTCGACATCGACGGAACGCTGATGGACGACGGCGTCGTCGCCCCCTCGGCCGCAGAGGCAGTCGCCGGCGCCCGCCGCAACGGCCACCTCGTGCTGCTCGCCACCGGGCGCTCGCGTCCCGAGATCCCGCAGAAGGTCCTCGACCTGGGCTTCGACGGGGTCGTCTCGGCGGCCGGCGGATTCGTCGAGCTCGACGGCGAGCTCGTCGCGCGGCGCACCATGCCCGCCGACGCCGTCCGCGAGATCGTCGCGTTCTTCGAGGCGCACCGGATCGAGTACACGCTCCAGTCGCACGACGCCGTGTTCACGAGCGGGGGGCTCGCCGCCCGCGTCGCCGAGCTGCACGCGCGGCGGGGCGAGGCGGTGGAGCCGGTCGTCGAGACTCCCCGGGGTCCTGCGCCGACCGAGGGGATCGCGAAGGCGACGTTCTTCGGCGATCACGACGACACGTTCGCCGTGGTGCGCGACGGCCTGGGCGAGCGCTTCCACGTGGTCACCGGCACCATCCCGTACCTCGGCCACGCGGGCGGCGAGGTGAGCATCCCCGGTGTCGACAAGGGCGCGGCGCTCGTCGCGCTCGCCGAGCGGCTCGGGCACCCGGTCGAGGACACGGTCGCGATCGGCGACAGCTCGAACGACGTCGAGATGATCACCGCCGCCGGTCTCGGCATCGCGATGGGCAACGCCACCGACGACGTCCTCGCGGTCGCCGACGACGTGACGACCTCGGTGCACGAGGACGGGGTGCGGACGGCGTTCCTCCGTCACGGCCTGATCTGAGCCGGCCCCGGCTCGTCGGAACCGGGGCCGACGGCGATCAGGTGTACCAGGAGGGCTCGGGCACGTCGCCCAGCAGGGCGAAGACGCCCACTTCGCGCCGCTTGTAGGCGATCGGATCGTGCAGCGAGTGGGTGCGCAGATTCCGCCAGTAGAGGTCGAGCCCGACCGCGCTCCCGGTGGCGCGCGCGCCGGTCAGCTCGAAGACGCGGGTCGCCGTTTCGAGGCCGTCCTCGACGATGCGGGCCTTGGCGGCCGCGATCCGCACCGCGATCTCGCCGCGTCGGCGGGGAGTGAGCTCCTCGCGCGGGGCGTGCAGCACGGCCGACAGCTCGGCTCCGGTCGCATCGATCAGCGCCTCGGCCGCCCACAGCTTCGCCTGCAGATCGCCGTAGCCCTCGAGGAGGTACCACTCGTCGGTGGCGCGCTCCTTGTCGTCCCCGCCGTACGGCCAGGCGCGGGTGCGCTCGCGGGTGTACCGGGCGGCGTGCTCGAGCGCGCCCTGCGCGATGCCGAGGTAGAACTCGGCGAAGACCTGCTGGATCGTCGGCACGTTCAGGGAGTTGTAGACGAGCGGCTGGAACTCCCGGTCGACGAAGCCGGCGGCCGCGGCCCACGGCACGCGCACGTCGCGGATCTCGACCGAGCCCGACTCCGTGAGCCGCTGCCCCAGGCTGTCCCAGTCGCGGCCGAAGACGATGCCGTCCTGCGCGGTCGGCACGATGGCGAAGACGTGCGTGTCCGTGCCCTCGAGGATCCCCTCGAGCACGGTCAGGTCGCTGACCACGCCTCCCGTCGAGAACGACTTGCGGCCCGAGAAGACGAGCTCGTCGCCCTCCTCCCGGATCGACAGATCGCTGTCGCGCGGATTCACGGCGCCGCCGTAGAGCAGGTCCCCCTCGGTGGCGAGCTGCTCCACCGCCGCGATCTGCTCGGGGGTGCCGACCAGGCGCGCCGCCCACGCCCAGAGGTAGTGGTAGCCCAGGAGCTGGCCGATCGAGCCGTCGGCGCGGGCGACGGTGCGGATCACGCGCAGGGCGGTGGTCCACTCCTGCCCGCCGCCGCCGTGCTCGAGGGGGCCGAGGAGCGTGACGAGCCCGGCGTTCTTCAGCAGGGCGACCTCGGTGAACGGCGCGGCACCGGCGCGGTCGCGCTCGAGGGCGTCGACGGCGAGGACCGAGGCGACCTCCTCGGCGCGGGCGATCCACTCGGCCGGGGAGGAGGGGCGCGCGGCGCCCGACCAGCGGTCGGTCAGCGGGTCGCCGAGCGCGGTGGCGCGGGCGGCCGGCTCGTGGCCGGCGGCGGACGGGGTCGCCGGGGCGGCGGCGGACGGGGGCGGTGCGGTGCTCACGGTGGTCCTCTCTCGAACGGTCCGGCGACTCTCGCAGCCCGAGCAGGCGCCCGCCTCGAGTGCGTCGAGGGGTGACGGCGTGTGACTCCGCGTGTCGACGAGGAGACTCCGCGACACGGCCGCGCCGGTCCTCCTGTCGACTTTGACAATCGTTATCAATAGTCGCTACGGTGAAGCATTCCGACCGTCCGACTCCGGACTCAGATTGGCTCTCCGTGACGATCCGCACCGCACGCACGCGCTCCCTCTCCGCCGCCGCCCTCGTGGGCGCGGCGGCCCTCGCCCTCTCGGCCTGCTCCGGCTCCGGCGCCGCGTCCGGCGCGAGCGGCGACTCCGGTCTCGTCTCGGTCGTCGCCTCGACGAACGTCTACGGCGACCTCGCGCAGAGCGTGGGCGGGGACCTCGTCGAGGTCACGAGCATCATCGACAGCCCCGAGAAGGACCCGCACGAGTACGAGGCCACGGCGCGCGACCAGCTCGCCGTCTCGGACGCGCAGCTCGTGATCGAGAACGGCGGCGGCTACGACCCGTTCGTCGACACGATGATCGACGCATCCGGTTCCGAGGCGCCCGTCGTCACCGCGACGGTCGTCGCCGGGCTCGAGGACGAGCACGCGCACGAGGAGGAGGGCGCCGAGGAGGAGCACGCCGAGGAGGAGGGCCACGGCCACGCCGCCTACAACGAGCACGTCTGGTACGACCTCACCGTCGCCCGCGACGTGGCGACCGAGATCGCCGACCGGCTCTCGAGCATCGACCCCGGCAACGCCTCGACCTACGCGTCGAACGCCGAGTCCCTCACCGGCGACCTCGACGCGCTGATCGAGCGCGAGCAGGAGCTGAAGGGCACCGTCGAGGGCCGCTCCATCGCGATCACCGAGCCCGTCCCGCTGTACATGACCGAGGCGCTCGGCCTCGTCGACGCGACTCCGGAGGAGTTCAGCGAGGCGATCGAGGAGGGCACCGACGTGCCCGCCACTCTGCTGCAGGAGACGCTCGCCCTGTTCTCGGACGGCACGGTCGACGCGCTCGTCTACAACGCCCAGACCTCCGACGCGCAGACCGAGGCCGTGCTCGAGGCGGCGCAGTCCGCCGGGATCCCCGAGGTCGCGGTCACCGAGACACTGCCCGACGGTGACGGCGGGTACGTCGGCTGGATGACCGCGAACCTCGACGCGATCGAGGGGGCGCTCTCGTCGTGACGCCCCCGTCCCCGATCGATCGGCCCGCCTCCCCGGAGGCGGGCCTTCCGGCGTCTCCGGCCGTGCTGCGGATGCGCGACGCGAGCCTCCGCTTCGGCTCCCGCGAGCTGTGGAGCGGCGTCGACCTCGACGTGCGGGCGGGCGAGTTCGTCGCCGTGCTCGGCGCGAACGGCTCCGGCAAGACCAGCCTGCTGAAGGCGGTGCTGGGCCAGCAGCCGCTCAGCACGGGCGAGCTGCAGGTGCTCGGGTCGCCGGTGCACCGCGGCAACCGCCGCATCGGCAATGCGCGCATCGGCTACATACCCCAGCAGAAGCTCGCCGACGACGGCACGCCGCTGCGCGCCCGCGACCTCATCGGCCTCGGGATCGACGGCCACCGCTTCGGGCTCCCGCTGCCCTCGCGCGCCCGCCGCGCCCAGGTCGACGCGCTGCTCGCGGCGGTCGGAGCGACCGACTACGCCGACGCTCCGCTGGGCAGCCTCTCGGGCGGCGAGCAGCAGCGGGTCCGCGTGGGCCAGGCCCTCGCGGGCGATCCCGCGCTCCTGCTCTGCGACGAGCCCCTGATCGCGCTCGACCTCGCGCACCAGCGCGCCGTCAGCGAGCTGATCGACCGGCACCGGCGCGAGCGGAACCTGGGCGTGCTCTTCGTGACGCACGACGTGAATCCGGTGCTGCGGATGGTCGACCGCGTGCTCTACCTCGCCGGCGGCCGGTTCCGCATCGGCACCCCCGACGAGGTGCTGCGCTCGGAGGTCCTGAGCGATCTCTACGACGCGCCGGTCGACGTGATCCGCGCCCGCGGCAGGATCATCGTCGTCGGCGCCCCCGATCACTCCCACGTGCACGAGCACGAGGGCGAGCACCGGCACGAGCACCGCCACGAGCACTCGGAGGATCGAGCCTGATGGACGACGTCTGGTCGCAGATCTTCGACTTCTCGGACTACGGCGCCCTGCTGTCGCTGCTGATGAACTCCGTCATCGCGGGAGCGGTGCTGGGCGTCGTGGGCGGCCTCATCGGCGTCTTCGTGATGTCGCGCGACATGGCGTTCGCGGTGCACGGCATCAGCGAGCTGTCCTTCGCGGGCGCCTCCGCGGGGCTCCTGCTAGGGATCGGCGTGGTGCAGGGCTCGATCATCGGCTCGCTCGTCGCGGCGCTGCTGATCGGCCTGCTCGGCTCGCGAGCCCGCGACCGCAACTCGATCATCGCCGTGCTCATGCCGTTCGGCCTGGGCATCGGGATCCTCTGCCTCGCGCTCTACCCGGGGCGCAGCGCCAACAAGTTCGGGCTGCTCACCGGCCAGATCGTCGCCGTCGACGACCCCCAGCTGGGCTGGCTCATCGCGATCTCGGTCGTCGTCGTGATCGGCCTCGCGCTGATCTGGCGCCCGCTCACCTTCGCGAGCGTCGACGCCGACGTGGCGGCCGCTCGCGGCGTGCCGACCCGTGCGCTGTCGATCGTCTTCATGCTGCTGCTCGGGCTCGCCGTCGCGGTCTCGGTGCAGGTCGTCGGCTCGCTGCTGGTGCTCGCGATCCTCGTCACCCCGGCGGCCGCGGCGCTGCGGGTCTCGGCGTCGCCGGTCATCGTGCCGCTGCTGAGCACGCTGTTCGCGGTCGGCGCGCTGGTGGGCGGGATCCTGCTGGCGCTCGGCGGCTCCGTGCCGATCAGCCCCTACGTCACGACGATCTCGTTCACGATCTACGTCGTCTGCCGGATCATCGGCCGCAAGGGAGTCCGCCGCCGGCGCTCCCCGGCGCTCGTCGGGGCGGGGGTATAGCGTGGCCCGGGTCGTGAGACGGGAAGGTGGTCCGGTCATCAAGCGGAACACGTGGCAGAGGGAAGCGGTGCGCGAGGCGCTCACCGGTCGCGACGACTTCGTCAGCGCGCAGGGGCTGCACAGCGCACTGCACGCCTCCGGGTCGCCGATCGGACTCGCCACGGTCTACCGGGCGCTGGCCGATCTCGCGGTCGAGGGCGAGGCCGACTCTCTGCAGTCGCCCGACGGCGAGAGCCTGTACCGCGCCTGCACGCCCGGCACGCACCACCACCACCTGATCTGCCGGCGCTGCGGTCTGACCGTCGAGATCGCGGCCGACGAGGTCGAGACCTGGGCGCACTCGGTCGCGGGGCAGCACGGCTTCACGGACGCGCACCATGTGGTGGACGTGTTCGGCCTGTGCGCGGAGTGCACGCGGGCGACCGCGGGCTGAGGCTCCTCGTCAGGCCGGGAGGAAGATCCCGGCGGCGCGGTCCTTCACGACCGCTCCCGCGGGCAGCACCCGGCCGCTCATGGCGAGGTAGACGCCCGGCGGCAGCAGCTGCACGGCCGCCACGGCCACGCCGAGGTTGAAGGAGGCGTCGCTGTCGCGCATCCGCGCGGGCTGCATGGCACCCGTGAGCACGACGACGCGGTCGCGCACCGTGCCGATGGCCTCGGCGGTGGCGGTCATCGTGTCGGTGCCGTGGGTGAGGACGATGCGGTCCTCCTCGGCCTCGAGCACGCGGCGCCGGATGAGGGCGCGGTCGTCGTCGTCGAGATCGAGGCTGTCCTTCGCGAGCACCTCCTCGACGCGGAACTCGAGCGTCGAGAGCACGGGCTCGAGCAGGCGCGGCACGGTCGGCGCTCCGATGACGAGCTCGCCCGAGAGCGAGTACTCCTTGTCGATCGTGCCGCCGGTGGTGAGGACGAGGATGCGATCTGTCACTCCTTCACCCTAGGCCGGTCCTCCGACACGGCGCCGGGCGCACGTCCGTGCGGATGCTCCTGAGCGGTCGGCGCGCACCGGGTCGCCGCGGCACGATGGGGGGATGTCACGCGTCTCCGCCCTGTCCGCCGCCCGCACCGGGGCCAAGCTGCTGCTCGGCTCCGCCCTCGTCTTCGCGGGGGTGAGCCACCTGACCCGCGCCCGCGAGGAGTTCCAGGCGCAGGTGCCGGAGTGGGTGCCGCTGGATGAGGACACGGTCGTGCTGGCCTCGGGCGTGGTCGAGATCGGCCTCGGAGCGGCGCTCGTCGTCTCGCGCCGGACCTCGCCCCTCGTCGGGAACGCCGCGGCCGCCTTCTTCACCGCGATCTTCCCCGGCAACATCTCGCAGTACGTCACGAAGACCAGTGCCTTCGGTCTCGACACCGATCGCAAGCGCGCGGTGCGGCTGCTCTTCCAGCCGGTGCTCGTCGCCTGGGCGCTCTGGTCGACCCGGCGCGGCTGAGCTCAGTCGGCGCTGAGGGCGCGGAGGAGGCGCTCCAGCCCGAACGTCCACGCGTCCTCGACGTCGCCGCCGAGGGTGAAGCCGCCGTTGATCTCCATGCTGATGAATCCCGTGGCCCAGGCGGTGAGGGTCCGCGCGGCCTCGAGCGCCTGCTCGGGGCCTGCGAGCGCCTCCATCGCCCGCAGGAGCGACGTGCTCGCCGCGACCCGGTACTCCTGCGCGGCCACCGGCGTCCCCGCTGTCGGCGTCATCACGAGCTGGAACGCGGCGGGCCGCTCGTGCCCGAAGCGCCTCAGCTCGTCCGCGATGCGCGCCGGATCGCTCTGCGCGCCCAGCCGGTCGGCGTAGTCGCGCAGCGTCGCCTCCGCCACCGAGCGGATCAGCGCCTCCCTGCTCTCGACCCGCTTGTAGAGGGAGGGCGCGCGCACGCCCACCCGCTGCGCGACGGCCTGCATCGTGACTCCCGCGAGCCCCTCCTGCTCGAGGAGCTCCGCGGCGGCGGTGACGATGGCGTCGTGGGTGGTGCGGTCCGGAGTGGGCATGCCCTCAGCATAGCTATTGACAGTAGCCATGATGGCTAACTAGCGTAGCCATCATGGAACTCACCCCCTCGCTCCACCGCCTCGGCTCCGACATCGTCGCCTCCTACCTCGTCTCGGTGCCCGAGGGCATCACCCTCATCGACGCCGGGCTCCCCGGCCACTGGTCCGACCTCCTCGCCGCACTGTCCGCCCTCGGGCGCCCGATCGAGGACGTGAAGGGCGTGGTCCTCACCCACGGCGACTCCGATCACATCGGCTTCGCGGAGCGCTTGCGCCGCGAGCACGGCGTCCCCGTCTTCGTGCACGCCGCGGACGCGGACCGCGCGAAGGGCGGGAAGAAGCCCGCGAACGGCAAGCAGACGATGCGGCTGGGCGCGATGGCGGGGTTCCTCGCCTACTTCGCGCGCAAGGGCGGTCTCCGCATCCCTCCGCTGACCGAGGTCGTCGAGGTGGCCGACGGCGACGTGCTCGAGCTGCCGGGGTCGCCCCGGATCATCGGACTGCCCGGCCACTCCGCCGGCAGCATCGCGGTGCACGTGCCCGTCGTCGACGCCGTCTTCGTGGGGGACGGGCTGACCACGCGCCACGTCCTCACCGGGCGCTCGGGCCCGCAGCCCGCTCCCTTCACCGACGATCCGGAGCAGGCGCTCGCGTCGCTGCGGCTCCTCGTGCCGACCCGGGCGGCCTGGGTGCTCCCGGGGCACGGCGCTCCGTGGAGCGGGGGAGTGGACGCGGCGGTGTCGGCGGCCGAGGAGGCGGCCCGCGGCTGAGCCGAGCGCTCGGAACGCCGCTCAGGAGGCCGGGACGAGCTCCCAGCGCGCGGCGAGCAGCTGCAGCGCCTGATCGAAGACTCCGGTCCAGGCGGTCGCGTCGTGCGCGCTGTCCGGCACCTCGAGGTAGGTGGTCTGCATCCCCGCCGCTGCCGCGTCGGCGTGGAGGGTCCTGACGCCGTCCAGGAACGTCGTGTCGTCGGCGCCGACTCCGAACACCGCGACCGTGTCGGCGTAGGGGGCGTGCGCCGCGAGGATGCTCGCGGGCTTCGCGGCCTCGTAGGCGCTCGCGCTGCCTCCGAAGCCCTTCTCGATCGTCGTCGCGTCGTCGCCCAGGGTCGGCGCGAGCTCGCCCGAGGCGTCGACGATCGCGCCGAAGAGCTCCGGATGAGCGGCGCCCAGCTGGATCGCGCAGGTGCCGCCCTGCGAGAGGCCGCCGATCGCCCAGTCGTGCGCGTCGGGCAGGACGGGCAGGTTCGCGCGGATCCACGCGGGCACGTCGACGGTGAGGTACGTCGCCGAGTTCCCCAGCGGCGAGTCGACGCACATCGGGTTCGTGTCCGGGTCGCCCAGCTGGTCGGGCGAGACCACGATCGGCGCGAGTCCGGCGTGCGCGGCGGCGTACGCGTCGAGAGCCTGCTGCAGTTTCTCGGTCGAGAGCGGGTCGGACGGGGAGCCGGGCTGGCCCGAGAGCATCACCATGACCGGCAGCAGCGGGGGAGCGGCGGTGAGGGCGGCCGGGGGCAGGTAGACCACCGCGTCGCGCGCGGGGAATCCGGAGGCGGTCGCGGGGATCGTCACCGAGGACACGCGGCCGGCGGTGGGCATGCCGGCGGGGGCGGTCCAGTCGGCGAGGGCGGGATGAGCGCCGCTGGTCGAGGCGAGCGGGGAGTCCGAGACGGGGTACTCGCTGATCCCGAGTGCGCTGCGGAGCGTGGGGTACTGCCCGAAGTCGATGTTCACCGTCATCGCGGCGGTCACGGCGACCAGGAGTGCGACGCCGACCGAGGCGAGCGCGCGTCGAGCGCGTCGACGGGCGAGGGCGTGGACGAGCACGAGGGCGGCGACGCCGAGCCCGCCGAGGGCGAGTCCCGCCCAGAGGCGGGTGACGGCGGTGAAGTCGACGCCGAACGGGCCGTCCGTGCCGTCGAGCAGTGCGGCCAGGGCGGCTCCTCCGATCGTGCCGACGAGAAGCACTGCCGCGACGGCCGCGGATCGGCGGGTCCGGCCTCCGGGGCGCGAGCGCGGTAGCCGACGGCGAGCCCGGCGAAGGCGAGGGCCGCGACCGCGTACACGGTCACGACGAGGGGGCCCGAGGAGAGGCTCAGCCCGAGGAGTGCGTTCATGGGTGGTTCCGGTCGTCCGGTCGCCGGGTGCGGCGGCGGGCGCCAGTCTCGACCCGTGATCTGGACCGTCACTGGAGATCTCCTGGACGTCTGGGAAGGCGGAGGGCTCCGACGCCTCCCGCAACGCTCCTCCCCAGGCGGGGATGCTCCGAGTGCTCCACGGCACCGGCGCAAGCCCGCGCGGACGGGCTCCGACGCGCCTACCGTGGAAGGAGAAGGACACGCAGACCGCGCCCTCACGAAGGAGCTCGACCCATGACGCAGATCCCCACCACCGCCACGCCCGCCAGAGGTGCCCGCGCACGCCGAGGAGCCCGCGCATGAGCCGCGGCGTCGCCGTCGTCACCGGAGGCACCGCCGGACTCGGTCGCGCCACCGTGCGCGAGCTCGCGAAGCGCGGATGGGACGTCGCGGTGCTCGCCCGGGGCGAGGACGGGCTCGCCGCGACGGTCTCCGAGATCGAGCAGGCGGGTCGCCGGGCCCTCGGGGTGCCGACAGATGTCGCCGACCGCGAGGCCGTCGAGGCCGCCGCCGACCGCATCGAGGCCGAGCTCGGTCCGATCGAGCTGTGGGTCAACGACGCGATGGTGGGGGTGTTCGGCGAGTTCCTGTCGACCGAGCCCGCCGACTTCGAGCGCGCCGTCGCCGTCAACTTCTTCGGCTTCGTCAACGGCACGCGCGCGGCGCTCTCGCGGATGACCCCGCGCGGCCGCGGTCACGTGATCCAGGTCGGCTCGGCCCTCGCGCACCGCGGCATCCCGCTCCAGGCTGCGTACTGCGCCTCGAAGTTCGGCGCGCGCGGCTTCACCGAGGCGGTCACGGCCGAGCTCCTGCACTCCAAGAGCGCGATCAGGCTGTCCGAGGTCGACATGCCGGCGCTGAACACCATCCAGTTCAACTGGGTGAAGTCGCAGCTGCCGCACCACCCGCAGCCCGTGCCGCCCATCTACGAGCCCGAGGTGGGGGCGATCGCCATCGCCGACGTGGCCGACAGGCCGCGCCGGCGCACCTGGGTCGGCGAGCCGACCGCGGGCACGATCCTCGGCGACCGCTTCGCGGGCGGCTTCCTCGACTGGTACCTGGCGCGCAACGCCTTCGACGGGCAGCAGGCTCCCGACGTCACGGAGCCGATGCTGCCGAACAACGTCTACGAGCCGGTGCCCGGCGACCACGGCGCGCGCGGCCTCTTCAGCGACCGCGCGCGCACCATGACCCCGCAGATCTGGATGATCCGCCACCGCGCGGCGAGCTACGCGGGGGCCGCCGTCGCGGCGGCGGCCGGCGTGGTCGGCGTCGTCGCGGCTCTGCGGGAGGAGGTGACCGTGACCGACGTCGACGTGGTCGTCGTCGGGGCGGGTCCGAACGGGCTCGCCGCGGCGCTCACCCTGGCTCGGGCGGGCCTCTCGGTCTCGCTGTTCGAGCGCAACGAGCGGATCGGCGGCGGCGCGCGGACGGCCGAGCTGACGCTGCCCGGCTTCCACCACGACGTCTGCTCGGCGGTGCATCCGATGGCCCTCGCGTCGGAGTTCTTCCGGCGCTTCCGGCTCGACGAGCGGATCGACCTGCGCGTCCCCGAGATCTCGTACGCGCACCCGCTCGACGGCGGGCGGGCGGGGATCGCCTACCGCGACCTCGAGCGCACGGTCGAGGCCCTCGGCCGCGACGGGGCCGCCTGGCGCTCGCTGATGGGCCCGCTCGCCCAGCGGGCCGACCGCGTCGCCGGCTTCACGAACGACGCGCTGCTGCGCGTGCCCACCGATCCGAGCGTCCTCGTGCGGTTCGGCCTGCGGGTGCTCGAGCAGGGCTCGCCGTTCTGGAACCTGCGCTTCAGAGAGGACGTGGCCCCGGCCATGCTCGCCGGCGTCGCCGCGCACTCGATCCGCCCGATGCCGAGCCCGTCGACGGCCGCGGCGGCGCTCGCCCTCGGCACCTACGCCCACGCGCGAGGCTGGCCCGTGCCGGTCGGCGGCAGCCAGTCGATCGTCGACGCGATGGCCGCGGATCTCCTCGCGCACGGCGGCACGATCGAGACGGGCGTCGAGGTGACCTCGCTCGAGCAGCTGCCGAGCGCCCGGGCGACGCTCTTCGACCTCACTCCGGAGGCGCTGCTCCGCCTCGCCGGCGACCGGCTGCCCGCGGCCTACGCGAAGGCGCTGCGGATGTTCCGCTACGGCAACGGCGTGGCCAAGGTCGACTTCGCCCTCGACGGACCGGTGCCGTGGACGAACCCCGAGCTCGCCCGCGCGGGCACGCTGCACGTGGGCGGCACCCGGGCCGAGATCGCGCGAGCCGAGCGCGACGTGGCGCAGGGCCGCCACAGCGAGAACCCCTACGTGCTCGTCGCGCAGCCCTCGCTCGCCGATCCGGGTCGCGCGCCCGAGGGCAAGCAGGTCCTCTGGGCCTACACGCACGTGCCCCGGTACTCGCCCGCGCACCAGAAGGAGGCGATCACCGCGCAGATCGAGCGGTTCGCGCCGGGCTTCCGCGACCGCATCCTCGGCGTGTCCTCGATGACCGCGCGCGACATGGAGCAGTACAACCCCAACTACCTCGGTGGCGACATCGCGGCCGGAGCGGCGAGCGTCGCGCAGCTGGTCTCGCGCCCCGTGCCGTCCCCCGATCCGTGGCGGACGCCGGCCGAGGGGCTCTACCTCTGCTCGTCCTCGACCCCTCCGGGTCCCGGTGTGCACGGCATGGCGGGCTGGCACGCCGCCCACAGCGCCCTGCGGCACGAGTTCGGGATCACGCGGGCGCCCGATCTGGCACCCTGAAGGACGGAGTGGCCCCGCCGGGCGCGCTCCACCGCCCGCCGAGAGCCCACGAAGGAGCCCGCGATGTCCCGCAACACCCGCGTCTTCCACTGCCCGCCCGAGTCCGTCTTCGCCGCCCTGTCCTCCGGGTGGCTCTTCCCCTCGTGGGTCGTGGGCGCCTCCCGGATGCGGAAGGTCGACCAGGACTTCCCGCACGTGGGCTCGCAGCTGCACCACTCGTTCGGGCTGTGGCCGCTCGTGATCGACGACCGCACCACGGTGCTCGAGTGGGACCCGCCGCACCGCTTCGTCATCCAGGCGGCCGGTTGGCCGATGGGCGAGGCGCGGGTGCGGATCGAGGTGGAGCCGCACAAGGACGGCTGCCGCGTGCGCATGCACGAGACGGCCGTGAAGGGGCCGGGCACCCTCATCCCGAAGCCGCTGCTGCACTCGTTCCTCTGGGTGCGCAACATCGAGGCGCTGCAGCGCCTCGCGCACATGGCGGAGGCGGGTGCCGGCGGACGCGTGCTCGCCCCGAGCGCCCTGCCGTCCCCGCGCGACCGCGAGGGCGTCGACACTCCGAAGCACCTCGTGCCGCGGCTGCTCGGCACCGTCGCCTCGGTCGCCGTGGGCTCCCTGGCGCTGCGCGCGGTGCGGGCGGCCGTGCGGCGCGCCCGCGCCTAGGGTCAGACGATGCGCTCGATGAGCCGCACGTGGTGCACGGCGACACGCGTCGGCTCGCCCTCGAAGGCGGCCGCGCGCTCGGGCGAGTCCAGGTACGTCTTCTCGATCGCGAGGAACGACTCCGCGTCGCCCGGGGTGCTCACCGCCCAGACGAACTCGTTCACCTCGCGGTCGGCGTAGGCGAACTCGATCCGGAAGCCCAGCGCCTCGCGCGCCGGCACGATCCTCGCCCGGAACCAGGCAAGGAAGTCGTCGATCACCCCGTCGACCAGCTCGTAGCGTCGGAGTTGGATGGTCCTGGTCTCGGCGGCGTCGCTCATGCGATCGACGGTACCGGACACGGGGTCGCCGCATCCCGACGTCTACGCCGCACTCCCACCCGACCGGCCGCACCCCGCCGCACCCCGCCCGCCACCGCCGAGGAGGCACCCCCTGGATCCCCGCCGCCACCGCGCCCTCGCGCTCCTCGTCGCCGGCTGCTTCTTCATGGAGAACCTCGACGCGACCATCGTGACCACGGCGGCTCCCGCCATCGCGGCCGACCTGGGCGTCGACTCCGCCGCGATCGCGATCACCGTGACCGCGTTCCTGCTCACCGTCGCGGTCCTGATCCCGGCCTCCGGCTGGCTGAGCGAGCGCTTCGGCGTGCGCCGCGTCTTCGCCCTGGCGATCGCGGTCTTCACGCTCGCGTCCCTGCTGTGCGCCCTCAGCCCGACCCTGCCGGCGCTGATCGCCGCGCGGGTGCTGCAGGGGGTCGGCGGAGCGCTCATGGTCCCGGTCGGCCGTCTCGCGGTGCTGCAGGTCACGCCGCGCGAGCGCATCATCGAGGCCATCGCGATCCTGGTCTGGCCGGGGCTGGTGGCGCCGATCGTCGCTCCGTTCGTCGGCGGGCTGCTCACGACGTACGCCTCGTGGCACTGGATCTTCCTGATCAACCTGCCGCTCGGGGCGGTCGCGTTCGTCCTGGCGCTGCGCATCGTCCCCGGTGGCAGGGAGGCGGCACCGCCTCCCTGGACGTCGTCGGCCTCGTGCTCGTCGCCGTCGGACTCGGCGCGCTCGTCGGTGCCTCGGGACTGGTCGCCGCCTCCGTCTCGGACCCGCGGGCGCTGACGCTCGCCGTCGCGGGCCTCGCGGTGACGGCGGTGGCCGTGCGGCACCTGCGCCGCGCGCCGCATCCGCTCGTCCGCCTCGACGCCTTCCGCTTCGCGACGTTCCGGGTGGCGAACGCGAGCGGATCGCTGTACCGGGCGACGATCAACGCTGTCCCGTTCCTCCTGCCGCTGCTGTTCCAGGACGCGTTCGGCTGGAGCCCGGTGCAGGCGGGATCCGTCGTGCTCGCGCTGTTCGTCGGCAATCTGGCGATCAAGCCGGCCACCACGTGGCTGCTGCGGACGCTGGGGTTCCGCACCGTGCTCGTCGTCTCGAACGCGATCGGAGTCGCGTGCATGGCGGCGATGGCGTTCCTCACTCCGGAGGTGCCGATCGCCGCGGTCGTCGCCCTGCTCGTGCTCAGCGGCGTCGCCCGCTCAGCCGGCTTCACCGCCTACAACACCGTCACCTTCGCCGAGGTGCCGGCCGAGGGGATGTCGGGCGCGAACACGCTGAGCGCGACCACGCAGCAGGTCGCGGCGGGCTTCGGCGTCGCGGTGGGCGGCGTCGCCCTCGCGGTCGGCACCCTGCTGGGCCCGGACCTCGTGCCCTACCGCTTCGCCTTCCTGGTGATCGCGGCGCTGACCCTGGTGCCGCTCGTGGCGGCGGCGCGCCTGACCCGCGACTCCGGCAGCGAGCTGACCCGCTGACGGAGAGGGCCGCCTGCGGCGGAGGGTCGGGCGGGTGGGGGTCAGAGGGCGCCCTGCTCCGGTGTGCCCGCGGGGATCGGGACGAGGCGCACGATGCGCGGCGGCTCCTGCAGCAGGCCCTCGAGCGAGGCGTTCAGGCGCGCGACCGGCTCGCCTGCGCCGTGGGCGTCGAGCTCGGCCGCGCTGGTCCACTTCTCGATCATCACGACGGTGCCGTCGGGCGCGTCGTGGATCGAGTAGAGCTCGCAGCCCGGCTCGCCGTGCACCTCGGCGATGCCCGCGCGCAGGGCGTCGACCATGCGCTCGCGAGCGCCCTCGGCGGGGGTGAAGACGACGTGGACGACGACGGGAGCGGTCATGGCGGGGTTCCTCACGGTGGGCGGGGCGGGAGCGTCCACGCTACTCCGCCGGGCTACTCCGCCGGACCGGTGCCCTCGCCGAGGCCGAGCGCCATGCCGTCGAGGAGGTCGTGCGCGGTCGACGTGACGGAGTCGAGACCGGGCGAGGCGCTGCTCGCGGCGCGCAGGACCTCGCCCCAGATCAGCGCGCCGGCGGCGATGACGTCCTCGCGGCCGGCGCGCAGGTAGGGCAGCGCCGAGGCCTCGGCCGGGGAGAGCCGGGCGAGGCCGTCGCAGGCGGCGAGCACGTCCTCGAGCGGCAGGGTCGCCTCGAGCGCGTCCCGGTCGTACGCGCGGAGGCCGAGCGCGTGCGCGGTGACGGTCAGCACCGTGGCGGCGACTCCGACCACGCTGCGAGCCTGCGAGAGGTCGACGGACGAGGCGGCCAGCGCGGTGCGGACGTCCGACCGCATCGCCTCCCGCTCCTGCTCGCTCGGCGCCTCGGCCCGGCGGTGGCGCTCGGTGAGGCGGACGCTGCCGACGTCCATCGAGTGCGCCTGCTCGGGCGCCGCATCGCCCAGGACCAGCTCCGTCGATCCGCCGCCGAGGTCGACGACGAGCACCGGGCGCGCGCTGTCGACGGCGCCGGTGGCGCCCCGGAAGGAGAGCGCGGCCTCCTCCTCGCCCGTGATCGTCTCGGGGCGCACCCCGATGATCCGCTCGACCGCGTCGAGGAAGGCGTCGCGGTCGGCCGCGTCGCGGGTGGCGGAGGTCGCAGCGAAGCGCAGCCGCGTCGCTCCGGCGTCGCGGACGAGATCGGCGTAGTCGCGGGTGACGGCGAGGGTGCGCTCGAGAGCCTCCGGGTCGAAGCGGCCCGTGCGGTCGACTCCGTGCCCGAGGCGGACGAGCTCGGTGCGGCGGAGGACGTCGACGAGGCGCCCGCCCTCGACGTCGGCGATCAGGAGGCGGAGGGAGTTCGTGCCGCAGTCGAAGGCGGCGACGCGCGTGGAGGCCATGCCGCCATCCTCCCGGACGCTGCTCGGGCACCCGGGAGCACCGCCGCTAGCCTGGGAGGACGAGCCGAAGGAGCCCCCGTGCACGATCACCACGTCCGCGTCCACCGCAGCGAGGAGAACCTCGCACGCACGGGTCAGCTGGCCCACGCGCTCGCCGGCCTCGCGGTCGACCCCGTCGCCGTCGACGACGAGGTGGCCGAGATGGTCGTCAACCGGGTCATCGACAACGCCGCCGTCGCGACCGCCTCCCTGCTGCGCCGCCCCGTCGTGGCCGCGCGCTCGCAGGCGCTCGCGCATCCCGCCTCCATCGGGGGAGAGGGTGCGGTCGTCGTCGGAGTGGATCCCGCCCGCCGCGTCTCGCCCGAGTGGGCCGCCTGGGCCAACGGCGTCGCCGTGCGCGAGCTCGACTACCACGACACGTTCCTCGCGGCCGAGTACTCGCATCCGGGCGACAACATCCCTCCGCTCGTCGCGGTCGCCCAGCACGCCGGCATCGGCGGCGCGCAGCTCGTGCGCGGCATCGTGACCGCCTACGAGGTGCAGGTCGACCTGGTGAAGGCGATCAGCCTGCACCGGCACAAGATCGACCACGTGGCGCACCTCGGCCCGTCGGCCGCCGCGGGGCTCGGCACGCTGCTCGGTCTCGACGTGGCGACGACGGAGCAGGCGATCGCGCAGGCGCTGCACACCACCACCGCCACGCGGCAGTCCCGCAAGGGCGAGATCCTCGAGCTGGAAGGCGTACGCGCCGGCCTTCGCGGGCAAGATGGCGATTGAGGCCGTCGACCGGGCGATGCGCGGCGAGACCAGCCCGTCGCCGATCTACGAAGGCGAGGACGGCGTGATCGCCTGGCTGCTCGACGGCGCCGACGCGTCGTACGACGTGCCGCTGCCCGACCGCGGCGAGGCCAAGCGCGCGATCCTCGACACCTACACGAAGGAGCACTCCGCCGAGTACCAGGCGCAGGCGCTGATCGACCTCGCCCGCCGCCTGCACCACTCCCACCCCGAGGCGGCCGACCCCGAGCGCGTCGAGCGCATCGTGATCCACACCTCGCACCACACCCACTTCGTCATCGGCTCGGGTGCGAACGACCCGCAGAAGTACGACCCGGCGGCCTCCCGCGAGACGCTGGACCACTCCGTGCCGTACATCTTCACGGTCGCCCTGCAGGACGGCGCCTGGCACCACGTTCGCAGCTACGCCCCCGAGCGGGCGGCGCGGGCCGACACCATCGCGCTCTGGCACCGCACGACGACCGAGGAGGACGCGGAGTGGACGCGCCGCTACCACTCCGAGGACCCCGCCGAGAAGGCGTTCGGAGCGCGCGTCGAGATCCTGCTGACCGACGGCACCACGATCGTCGACGAGATCGCGGTGGCGGATGCGCATCCGCTCGGCGCCCACCCGTTCTCGCGCGAGCAGTACGTGTCGAAGTTCCGCACGCTCGCGGCCGACGTGCTCGAGGAGCGCGAGATCGAGCGGTTCCTCGACCTCGCGCAGCGGCTGCCGGAGCTGACGCCCGAGGAGGTCGGTCGGCTCACGGTGGTGGCGGCGCCGGGTGTGCTCGCGTCGGTAGAGTCGCCGCGCGGCCTGTTCTAGCCGGTCGTGCAGCGGCGTTCCGAGACGTGTCCGGCTGTGGTGGATCTCGATACGCCCCTCTGCGAGGGCTACTCGATCAGCAGAGGGAGGGTCCCCTGCGAGGGCTACTCGATCTGCGGAGAGTCGCTGGTCGAGTAGCCGCAGAGCGGCGTATCGCGACCCGCCGTCACCGGGAGGGTGGATCTCGATACGCCCTCTGCGAGGGCTACTCGATCAGCAGAGGGAGGGTCCCCTGCGAGGGCTACTCAATCTGCGGAGAGTCGCTGGTCGAGTAGCGGCGGAGTGGCGTCTCGAGACCTGCCGCGTCAGAGCAGGGCGTCGGTCAGGTGGTCCGGGGTGCCGAAGCGGTGGGCGGTGATCGAGACGGCCTGCTCGCGGACGAACGGCAGCAGCTCCAGGCGTCCCGACTCCGTGACCGCCCCCGCGTAGACGGCGAGGTCCGGACGGCCGCCGGTGACCGCGGTCACGGTGGAGGCCGGCGCGCCGAGCAGGCGCACCCGGCCCGCTCCGTGCGCACGGACCCGCCGCGACCAGGCGGCGTCGTCCTCCACGACCACGTCGGCGACCGCAGCCGTTGCGGCGGCGACCTGCGGAGGCAGCGACGTCGTGCTCGACACGACCACCGCTCCTCCGACGCCCGCCGCCGCAGCGACGACCTGCACGAGCGAGCCCACCGGCTCGCCCTCGGCCAGGCGCACCAGAACGGGGGAGCCGTACGCGAGCCGCCGGAACACGTTGCGCTCGGCCGCGAGCCCGGTCACGTCGCGGGGCGCGTGCTCCGCGAGCGTCTCGGCCGCGCTGCGCGCCGTCCGCTCGACGGCCTCGGCCTCTGCCGCGGACAGCTCCGCCCGGGCTGCCGCGACGAGTCTCGCCGCGGCAGCAGGCACCTCCGCCGTCGCCCTCGACGCGCGGGGCGTCCACGTGCCGAGTCCGAGCAGGTAGTCCGGCCCGCCCGCCTTGGTGCCGGGGCCGACCGCCGACTTCTTCCAGCCGCCGAACGGCTGCCGCTCGACGATCGCGCCGGTGATGCCGCGGTTCACGTACAGGTTGCCGGCCTGGATACCGCCGAGCCAGGTGCCGATCTCGGCGGGGTCGAGCGCGTGCAGGCCCGAGGTCAGTCCGTAGTCGACCTCGTTCACGAGCGCGATCGCGTCGTCGAGCGTCGGCGCGGTCATGATGCCGAGCACCGGTCCGAAGTACTCGGTGCGGTGGTACTCGGAGCCGCGGCGCACGCCGTCGCGGACCCCCGGGCTCCACAGGCGTCCGGAGTCGTCGAGCTTTCTCGGCTCGAGCAGCCAGCTCTCTCCGGCGCCCAGCTCGGTCAGCCCGCGCAGCAGCTTTCCGGCGGCGGGCTCGATGACCGGCCCCATCCGCGTCGCCGGGTCGGTCGGGTAGCCCACGGTCAGCGAGGCGACGGCGTCGAGCAGCTGCGCGCGGAACCGCTTCGAGCGGGCCACGGAGCCGACCAGCACGACGAGCGACGCGGCCGAGCACTTCTGGCCGGCGTGCCCGAACGCGCTCGAGACGACGTCCTTGACCGCGAGGTCGAGGTCGGCCGAGGGAGTGACGATGATCGCGTTCTTGCCGCTGGTCTCGGCGAGCAGCGGGAGGTCGTGCCGGAACGAGCGGAACAGCTCCGCCGTCTCGTACGCGCCGGTGAGGATCACGCGGTCGACGGCGGGCGAGGCGACGAGATCCGCGCCGAGCTCCTCCTCCGGGAGCCGGAGCAGCAGCAGGGCCTCGCGCGGCACCCCCGCGGCCCAGAGCGCCTCGGCGACGACCGCGCCGCAGCGCACCGTGGGTCCGGCCGGCTTGAGCATCACGGCCGACCCCGCGGCCAGGGCGGCGAGCACACCGCCGGCCGGGATCGCGACCGGGAAGTTCCAGGGCGGCGCGACGAGCGTCAGCTGCGCCGGATGGAACTCCGCGCCGTCGACAGCGTCGAGCTCGCGGGCGCGCTCGGCGTAGTAGTGCGCGAAGTCGATCGCCTCCGACACCTCCGGGTCGCCCTGGTCGAGCGTCTTGCCGGCCTCGGCCGCCATCACCTCGAGCAGGTCCGCCCGGCGCGCCTCGAGCTCGTCGCCCGCGCGGTGCAGGATCCGGGCGCGCTCGTCGGCGGGGACGCGACCCCAGGCGAGCCCGGCCTCGCGCGTCGTGGTGAGCGCCGACTCCAGCTCGGGGAGGGCCCCGATCGTGGCGGATTCGATGCTGTCGATGCCGAGCCGGGAGGAGGGGACGCGCGAGAGGATCGCGTCGGCCCAGTCGCGGTTCGCGGCGACGGAGGGGTCGGTGTCGGGCGTGCTGCGGAAGTCGCCGAAGCCGGGTCGGCCGCTCGCGGCGAAGCGGTCGGGGACGCGGTGCGCCGGCGGGACCGCTCCGTCCAGCGCCGCGACCGAGGCGCGGAACCGCGCCTCCTCCCGGGCGAACAGCTCGGGCTGCGCCTCGAGCTCGAACACCGCCGACATGAAGTTCTCGCTCGACGCGCCCTCCTCCAGCCGGCGGATGAGGTACGCGATCGCGACGTCGAACTCGGCCGGGGCGACGACCGGCGTGTAGAGCAGGAGCGACCCCACGGTGCGGCGGACCGCCTCGGCCTGGCCCTGCGCCATGCCGAGCAGCATCTCGTACTCGACGCCGTCGCGGACCCCGCGCTCGCCCGCCAGCAGCCACGAGTAGGCGACGTCGAAGAGGTTGTGGCCGGCCACGCCGACCCGCACATTGCGGATGCGCTCGGGGTGCAGCGCGTAGTCGAGCACGCGCTTGTAGTTCGTGTCCGAGTCCTGCTTGGTGCCCCAGGTGGCGAGCGGCCAGCCGTGCACCGAGGCCTCGACCTGCTCCATCGGCAGGTTGGCGCCCTTGACCACGCGCACCTTGATGCCCGCACCGCCGCGGGCGCGACGGCCGGCGCTCCACTCCTGCAGCCGGATCATCGCCGACAGCGCGTCGGGCAGGTAGGCCTGCAGCACGATGCCGGCCTCGAGGTCGTGGAACTCGGGGCGGTCGAGCAGGCGGGTGAAGACCGCGATCGTGAGGTCGAGGTCCTTGTACTCCTCCATGTCGAGGTTGACGAACTTCGCCGGAGTCGCGGCTGCTGCGCGGGCGAACAGCGGAGCCAGCTCGTCGACGATGTCGTCGACCGCCGCGTCGAAGGCCCACGGGTTGTGCGGGGCGACGGTGGAGGAGACCTTGATCGAGACGTAGTCGACGTCGTCGCGGGCGAGCAGTCGGTGCGTGCCCTCGAGGCGGCGCTGCGCCTCCTTGCGGCCGAGCACGGCCTCGCCGAGCAGGTTCATGTTGAGGCGGACGCCCTCGCGGCGGATCTTCGCGATCGCGGGGCCGAGCTTCGCGTCGGTCGCGTCGATGATGAGGTGCCCGACCATCTGCCGGAGCACACGGCGGGCGATCGGAACGACGACGTCGGGGAGGATCGGAGCCATCGCGCCGCCCAGGGCGACCGCGCCGCGCATCGGGGCGGGCAGGAACCGGGGCACGCCGCCCGCGATCGAGCGCAGCGCCGCAGCGGCGACCCGGGTGTCCTCGGGGCGGACGACCCCGTCGACGAAGCCGACGGTGAAGTCGAGGCCGGTGGGGTCCTTCAGCACGCCGGCGAGCTGCGCGCCGGACGCGTCGGTGGGGATGCCGGCGGCCTCGCGGAGCCACCGGCGCACGAGCGCGACGCTCGCGTCGACGAGCCGGGGATCCACGGAGTCGGCGGACGGCGCGGTGGTCGCGGCGGGACGTGCGGCGAGGTCGGTCACGGTGGTGCCCTTCGGCTCGTGCGCCGAGGGGTGGGCGGCGTCTCCCCTCAGTATTCGACCGGGTACCGTTGAGCAGAAGCGATCATTCCTGACCGGTACCGGTCAGCTGAGCTGATGAATTGGAGGGTCGCCGTGCTCGACGTCCGCCGCCTGGTCCTGCTGCGCGAGGTCGCCGTCCGCGGCACGCTCGCCGCCGCCGCCGAGGCCCTCGCCTACAGTCCGTCCGCCGTCTCGCAGCAGCTCAGCGTGCTGGAGCGCGAGACCGGAGTGGAGCTCCTGCGCAAGGTCGGGCGGCGGGTGCAGCTCACTCCGCAGGCCGAGATCCTCGTCGAGGCGGCTGGGGAGGTGCTGGCGCTGCTCGAGCGGGCGGAGGCGGCGCTCGCCGCGTCGGGGGAGTCGGTCACCGGACGCGTGCGGGTCGCGGTCTTCCAGTCGGCCGCCCTGGCGCTGATGCCTCGGGCGCTGCGCTCCGCGGCCGAGCGGTTCCCCGAGGTGCGGGTCGAGATGGTGCAGCGCGAGCCGGAGGGGGCGCTGCACGAGACGTGGGCGCGCGAGTTCGACCTCGTGATCGCCGAGCAGTACCCCGGCCACTCGACCTCGTGGCTGCCCGGTCTGGTGCGGGCCGACCTGACCAGCGACGCGATCCGCCTCGCGGTGAGCCGCGACTCCGCCGTGCGGAGCCTCGCCGACGCTCGCGACGAGGCCTGGGTGATGGAGCCGCGCGGCACCGCCAGCCGCCACTTCGCCGAGCAGCTCTGCCGGGTCGCCGGCTTCGAGCCCGACGTGCGCTTCGAGACGGCCGACCTGCAGGCGCAGATCCGCCTGGCCGCCTCGGGCAACGCGGTGGCGCTGATGCCGGACCTGGTGTGGGCGGGCGGCGAGCCGGACTGCCGCCTGCTCGAGCTGCCGGGAGCGCCCCGGCGCACGATCTTCACGGCGCAGCGCGAGGCGGGGCTGGCGACACCGGCGGTGCGGGTGGTGCGGGAGTGCCTGGAGGAGGCGGCGAGCGCGTACGCGTGAGGAGGAGCGCTGCTCCTCCACATCCGCTCGCCGCTGACCGCCTCCACTGATCTCGGGGACCCGGCTGCCCGGATCGCCGGACGCTGCTTCACTGCGGGCATGACATCGGACGGAGAGACCCCTGCGCCGGAGGCGCTGCTCGGTGAGGTGCGCGAGCGCGGGGATCGGGCGGCCGAACTGGCGCGCGCGGCGTCGCCGATCCTGCTCGCCTCCGCGGAGGAGCTGTACGCGGGGCACCGGACGGCGATGGCGCGGCCGGAGTCCTTCGCCCGCGGGCTCGCCGATCCCGCCTCGGACGATCTCGCCGAGCGATCGGTCAGAGCCGAGTTCGCTGTCGCCCTCGGGGTGTCCGAGCGGGCGGTCGCGCGGGAACTCGAGCATGCGGCGCTTCTGATCGAGGACCTCCCGCTCACTCGGGCGGCACTGGCGGCGGCCCGGATGCGCTGGGAGGCGGGGCAGATCATCTGCGCGATCGCGGCGACGCTGCCCGTGCAGTCCCGGCCCACCTTCGACGAGAGCGCCGCCGACCTGGCCGTGGCAATCACTCCGACGCAGCTGCGACGCGCGCTCGCCCGTCTGCGCGAGGAGCTCCACCCGGAGCCGCTCACCGAGCGTCACGCTCGGGCGCGCGAGAACCGTGCCGTGTGGATCACCCCGGAGACCGACGGCATGGCGATGCTGTGCGCGCACTTGCCCGCGACGGTCGCGCTGGGCATGCACAGCAGACTCGACCGCATCGCCCGGACCCTGCGCGACGGCGTCGATCCCGACGGCGCCTCCGGCGACCCGCGGACCCTCGCGCAGCTGCGGGCCGATGCCCTCGCCGACCTCGTCTGCGACGGAGACCTCGTCGACACCACGCCCTCACCCGACCCCGAGACCCGGCGGCGCGCCGTCGTGCCGGGGGTCCGTGCTCAGGTGCGCCTCACGGTCGCGGCGAGCACCGCCCTCGGCCTCGACGACGCGCCGGCCGAACTGGACGGCTACGGGGCCGTGCCCGCCGACTCCGCTCGTGCGCTGCTCGTCTCGACGCTCACGCGGGTGGTGACGGAGCCCGACACCGGCGCCGTGCTCTCGGTCGGGCGCACCCATCGGCTCCCGCCCGAGCGCATGCGGCTCTTCGTGCAGCTGCGTGACGAGACCTGCCGGTTCCCCGGCTGCACTCGCCCCGCCTCATCGGCCGAGGCCGACCACACCGTCGAATGGCGCCACGGGGGTGAGACCGGGCCGCACAACCTGGCCTCGCTCTGCACCGCGCACCACCACGTCCGTCACGGCGACCGCTGGACCTACGTCCTGCATCCTGACGGCACCGCCGACTGGACCACTCCGACCGGTCGGCGGGTCGTCACCCGACCGCCGGGGCTACGCCCTGCCCGCGATGCGCCGCTCGTTCCGCCGCCGGCGTCGCGCCCGTCGCTCGCCGGTGAGGACCCACCGGTTCTCTGACGCGCCTCGAGGCGCGGAAGCGTCCTCCCCTGCTTGCTCGCGGGGCCGAGCCGGCCGCGGGTGCTCGTGGGTGGAGATCCGTCTGCCGCCGGTTTCCGGCTCGCGCCTCACGCCGGCGCGTGCACCAGCTCCGAGACCCGGCGCTTGTACTCGTTGAACTCCGGTGCGGTGACGTCGCGCTCGCCGGTGAGGTCGATGGGCACGATCTCGCTGATGTGCCCGGGGACCCCGTGCGAGGCGCCGCCCGTCATCACGACGACGCGGTCGGCGAGGTAGACCGCCTCCTCGATCGAGTGCGTGACGAAGAGGACCGTGGTGCGCGTCTCGCGGTGGATGCGCTTGAGCTCGATCTGCAGGTCGGAGCGGGTGAGCGCGTCCAACGCGCCGAACGGCTCGTCCATCAGCAGCACCGAGGGCTCGTTGGCGAGGACTCGGGCGATCGCGACGCGCTGCTGCATGCCCCCGGAGAGCTCGCCCGGGTACCGGTCGGCGAAGCGGGTGAGCCCCACCGCCTCGATGAAGCGGTCGGTCACCTCCGGCACGGCCGCCTTGGACAGCTTCTTGCGCCGCGGTCCGTACGCCACGTTCTCGCGCACGCTCAGCCAGGGGAAGAGACCGTAGTCCTGGAACACGACGCCGCGATCGGGTCCGGGCGCCGAGACCGGGGTGCCGCCGACCTCGACGACGCCCTCGGTCGCCTCCTCGAACCCGGCGAGGATCCGCAGCAGCGTGGACTTGCCGCAGCCGCTCGCTCCGACGACGGCTACGAACTCGCCGGAGGGGATGTCGAGCGTCACGTCGGCCATAGCCAGCACGCCGCCGTTCGCCGTCTCGTAGCGCTTGACGAGGTCGAGCACGTGGACGTCCGCAGTGCGGACAGCGGGGGTCGCGACGGTCATCGGGCACTCCTCTTCTTCGAACGGGTCGTCGGACGGGCCGTCGGACGGCTCGTCGGGAGCGCGCTCACCGTCGGCAGCCCCCTCACGAGATCAGCGGCCGGCGGCCGAACAGCAGGCGGAACACCAGCAGCAGCAGCCGGTCCGAGGCGAATCCGGCGATCGCGATGCAGATCATCCCGACCACGATCAGATCGGTGCGCACCACGTCGCGGGCGAGGAAGATCGTCGAGCCCAGCCCAGTGCTCACCCCCGTGGTCTCGCTCAGCACGAGCACCACCCACGCGAGCCCGAGCCCGACGCGCATGCCGTTGACGATCGCGGCCGCGGAGGCCGGCAGCACGACCCGAGCGAGCACGCCCGCGGTCCCGGTGCCCAGCATCCGTGCCGCCTCGATCAGCCGGGGCGGCACCTGGCGCGCGCCGCTGATGGTGCCGAGCACGATCGGGAAGAACGCCGACAGCGTGATCAGGAAGATCGACGCCTGGTCGCCGTAGCCGATCAGGAGCGCCACGAGCGGCACCCACGCGGTCGCGGGCACCGGGCGGAACAGGTTGATGAACGGATCGAACAGCGAGTTCACCGTGTAGTAGCGCCCCATCAGAACGCCCAGCGGGATCGCGAGGAGCGTCGCGAGCGCGAAGCCGCCGAACACGCGCCCGGCGCTCGCCCCCAGATCGGTCCACAGGAGCCCGCTGAACGCGTCGTTCCGGAGCCCGCCGAAGGCGTAGTCGATCAGCGAGACCAGGACGTCGCCCGGGTAGGGCAGGAACGCCATCCGGATGCCGAACGGCAGCTCCCACTCGCCGGCCCGCCCGAACTGCCAGAGCAGGACGAACAGGATCGGCACCGGCAGGCCGAGCAGGAAGGTCCGCAGACCGCCGCGCCCGGGCTGGCGCCGGCGCTTCGTGGTCGAAAGCCGCTCGGTGGCGGTCGAGGGCTCCAGGGTCGTGGTCATCGCGCGGCCGATCAGGACGTCGGCGCGAACGTCGTGTCGACGACGTCCTCGATCGCGGGCGCCTCGTCGATGAAGCCGAGCTCCTGCATCTGGCCCGCGAGCGCCTCGAGCTGGCCCTGGTACTCCTCGGTCAGATCGGAGCGGAGCCAGAAGTTCTCGAGCGCCGACTCGAGCACGTCCTGGTCGCCGCCGAACTCGGCGATCATGTCGGGCAGCCACTCGTCGACGTTCTCGCTCATGTACTCGGTGGTCGCCGCGTGCGTGTCGACCACCTTCTGCACGACCTCCGGCTGCTCCTCGATCATCGCGCCGGTGGTGACGAGCCCGATGTTGACGCGGCCGATCGGAGTCGCGTACGGGTCGGCGATCTCGGTCGCGCCGGCCGCCTCCGCGATCGAGACGCCGATCTCGACGCCGAAGAAGGCGTCGATCGAGCCGCTCGTGTAGGCCGACGCCATCTCGGGCACGGGGATCGTGGTCAGCTCGAGGTCGGAGTCGGTGAGGCCCGCCTCCTCGAGGTAGTAGCGCAGGGCGACCTCCTGGGCGCTGCCCTGGATGTAGCCGACCTTCTTGCCCGCGAGGTCCTCGACGGAGGAGATGCCCTCGCCGCCGAGGAAGCCCGACCCGCCGTCGGCGGCGGAGGCGACGATCGTCAGGTCGCGGTCCTGGGCGACGGAGGAGATGGTCGGGGTCACACCCGAGATCGCGAAGTCGATGGTCCCGGCGACGAGGGCGTCCGAGAGGGCGGGCGTGGTGTCGAGGGTGATCACCTCGAACTCGACGCCCTCCTCGGCGAACTGCTCGTAGAGGAAGGGCTGGTAGAAGTGCGGCTGGCCGCGCAGGGTGCCGACCGTCACGGTGACGCTCTCGCCGCCTCCGTCACCCGAGTCGGTGCCGGCGTCGCTCGCGCCGGAGCAGGCGACGAGCGAGAGGGTGGCGGCCAGGGCGCTGCCCAGCGCGAGGGCGCGGACGGCGGTGCGGGAGGTGGTCGGGCGCATGGGCGGGCTCCGTCGAGGTGGGGGATGGCGCGGCCCGCCGTGCTGTCGGCGGGGCGGCCGGGTCGCCTCCTACTCAACCGCCCGCAGATGCTGGGGGGTTTCTGAGGGGTTTCGGATGTGTAAAACCCGGCCGCGTTCATCGAGGCCACCCCCGTTCGTCACCGCCCCGACCTTCTGGGAGAGGCCTCCGCAGCGCTACGGTCGCGGCATGGAGCAGGCGCGGCGCGGCGAGGTGGTGGCTCTGCCCGTCGCGGCGCTCGTGTTCGCGGCCGGCGCGGCACTGGCGTTCGGTCTGGGCGATGCCCTCGAGGCCGTCTCGGACGAGGCGTTCGCGCTGTCCTGGATCCTCGGCTGGGCGCTGCTGGCGTGGTCGGCCCTGCTCGGCGTCCTCGCCGTCGCGCTGCTCGCCGCGCGGCGACCGCTCTCGCGGGCGGGCCTGGGAATCTGCGTCGCCGCGGTCGCGGTGATCGTGGTCGTCGCGGCGACGCATCCGCTCGTCGGGTCGGGCGCCGGCACCGGCTGAGGCGTCGCGGGTCAGACTCCCCAGTTGACGAAGGGCGCGCGGATGCCCGACACCGTCACCTCGTCCTCCGCCAGCACGCCCACGGTGTGCGTCAGCTCGAAGCCGTCGAGCGTGCCGACCGGTGTGGTGTCGAAGTCGAACAGCCCGGGGGCGCCCTCCTGGACGCTGTCGGGGTGCTCGGCGCGCACCTCCTCGGCGGCGTCGCCCACCGCCACTCCGGCGAGGGTGCTGATCGCGACGTCGCCCACCGCGGGGGCGTTCGCGGCGAGGAGGAAGTCCGGCTCGGGGTACTTCGTCTCCGGACCCCCGGCGTCGTAGACCTCGGTGTCCTTGAAATCGAAGCCGGGCCAGCTCGAGTTCCGGGTGCGGTAGCCCTCGTAGGGGATCTCGTCGGATTCCGCGGGGGCGCTGCCGAAGGCCTCGGTGAGAGCGGCCACCGCACCCGTGCCGTCGCGGTACTCCCACGTGCCCAGCTCGGTGCCGTCGGCGTCGACCAGCGAGAACGAGGTGGGGCCGATCAGCAGGCTCGCGGCGTCCGCAGCGGTGGGCGTCGGGATCGCGGTCGGCGTGGCAGATGCAGTCGGGCCGGCGGTGGGCGTCGCGGTCGATCCCGGTGCGGTCGATCCCGGCGCACCCGTGGCGGAGCCGGTCGGCTCGGCCACCGGATCGGCGGAGGGGGTGCAGCCGGTCAGGCCGGTCAGAGCGGCGAGTGCGGCAGCGCCCAGGAGCGTGCGGGAGCGGAGGTGCATGGCGGAGGACCCCTCGGGAGCGGACGACGGAGGCGCGGACCGTCCCCCTGACCTCATCCTCGGTCCTGTCGCGGAGAAGTCGGCACCGGATCCCGTAACGATCCGGTGCATCGGATCCCGTAACGATCCGGTGCATCGGATCCGCCGTCCACCCCTGTCGCTGCGAGCGGGCACGCGGTCGACTGGCTGCGGCTCGCGCTCCGCGGGCACTGCGAGGAAGAAGGACCGCATGACCACCTGGCTCATCACCGGCTGCTCCACTGGACTCGGGCGCGCGCTCGCACAGGCCGTCCTGGCGCACGGCGACAGCGTCGTCGTCACCGCGCGCGACGTCGACTCCGTCCGGGACATCGCCGAGCCGTATCCCGGAACCGCGCTCGCCGTCGCCCTCGACGTCACCGACGAGGCGCAGGTCGCCGCCGCGGTCCGTGCCGCCGAGGAGCGGTTCGGGCAGGTCGACGTGCTCGTCAACAACGCCGGCTACGGCTACCGCGCGGCCGTGGAGGAGGGCGACGAGGACGACGTGCAGCGCCTCTTCGACACGCAGCTCTTCGGCTCCGTGCGCACGATCAAGGCGGTGCTGCCCGGGATGCGCTCGCGCCGCTCCGGCACGATCGTGAACCTCTCGTCGATCGGCGCGCGGATCTCGCCGGAGGGGTCGGGCTACTACGCCGCCGTCAAGGCGGCGATCGAGGCGCTGACGCTCTCGCTCCGCAAGGAGGTCGCGCCGCTGGGGATCCGCGCCTTCTCGGTCGAGCCCGGCGGCTTCCGCACCGACTTCGCGGGGCGCTCGCTCACGCAGTCGGCCGAGCCGATCGCCGACTACGCCGAGACGGCGGGCAAGCGCCGCAAGGAGCACGACACCGTGCACGGCACCCAGGCGGGCGACCCGGAGCGGGCCGCGGCCGCGCTGATCCGGGTCGTCGGATCGGAGTCGACCCCGTCGCTCCTCCTGCTCGGCAACGATGCGCAGGACGCGTTCCGCGCCGCACTCGACGCGCTGCGCGCGGACGCCGACGAGTGGGAGCAGCTGAGCCGGAGCACCGACTTCGACTGACGGAGCAGCGGCTCCGAGCCGGCAGAGCCGTCAGCCCGTCGCCTCCGAGAAGGGGAGGACGAGCAGGGTCGAGGTGGCCGTCGCGACCAGGCGCCCCTGGGAGTCGGTGACCCGCGCCTCGGCGAACGCGACGCGCCGGCCCGGCTTCACGACCGTGCCGATCGCGAGCAGCTCGCCGCTGTCGCGGTGCACGCCGCGGAGGTAGCTGACCGTCAGGTCGAGCGAGGTGTAGCCGACTCCGGCGGGCAGCGTCGACTGCACGGCGCAGCCCGCGGCGGAGTCGAGGGCCGTGCAGACGAAGCCGCCGTGCACCAGCCCGATCGGGTTGTAGTGCGACTCGTCCGGTCGGCAGCGGAAGACGACGCGGCCCTCCTCGACCTCGGCCAGATCGGTGTTCATCAGCGCGGTGATCGGCGGGGGCGGGATCGTGCCGTCCTTCATCGCGCGGAGGTGATCGAGTCCGCTCATCCGCCTCGCCGCCTCCGCCGTGGCCATCGGATCGTGCCAGGTGATCGTCCTGCTGCGCTGGTCGCTCATGCTCGTCCCTCCTCGCCACGTCGTCGTGGGTCGCGATCGCACCCTACGCCCGCGACCGCGCCGCTACGCCGACTCGCGTCGGACGAACTCCGTCGCCAGCTGCACGTGGGCCGGCTGCTCGCCGTCGATCTCGGCGAGCAGCAGCCGGGTCATCTCGCGCGCGATCCGCTCGAACGGCTGGCGCATCGTCGTGATCGCGGGAGTCGCAGCGCTCGCCGCGGGGCTGTCGTCGAAGCCGCCGACCGCCACGTCCTCGGGCACGCGACGGCCCGACGCGAGCAGCACGGCGATCGCGCCCGCGGCCATCCGGTCGTTCGCGGCGAAGACGGCGTCGACGCCGGGGGAGGAGTCGAGCAGCCGGGTCATCGCCTCGGCGCCGCTGCGCTCGGACCAGTCGCCGTACTCCACCCGTCCCGCCGCCCCCTCGCCGAGCGCGTCCCGGTAGCCGTCCACCCGGAGGGAGGCGCCGAGGCGGTCGTCCGGCCCGGCGATCATGACGGGGCTGCGGCGGCCGAGGCTCAGCAGGTGCTCCGTCATGCGGCGGGCGCCCTCGCGATCATCGGCCGCGACCCAGCCCGCGCCGCCGCCGCGGCGGTCGGGAGTGCCGCAGCAGACGACGGGCATGCCCGCGGCGCGCAGCTCGTCGAGGAGGGTGAGGTCGCGGCTCCACGACACGAGCATCACTCCGTCGATCTGCCCGGTGCCGAGGAAGTCGAGGGCGTGCCGCTTCGAGGCGTCGTCGGCGGCGAGGAGGAGGACCATCGCGTGGCCCTGCTCCGCCAGCGCCTTCGAGACGTGGGTGAGCAGGACGGCGACGTTGGGGTCGGCGAAGAGGCGCTCGACGTCCTCGCCGAGCACGAAGGCGATCGCTCCGGCGCGGCGGCGGCGCAGGCCTCGGGCATGGGCGTTGGCCCGGTAGCCCGTGCGCCGCACGGCCGCGTCGACGGCGCGCTGCGCGTCGGGACTCACCCACTTGCCGCCGTTCAGTGCGCGCGAGACGGTGCCGCGGGAGACGCCGGCGGCGGCGGCGACGTCGTCGATGGTGGGGCGCCGCGGAGGATCGCCGACGGGGGTCATCGCCCCAGTGTAGGCACCGGGCGCACTCCTGGAAACGATCACAGTCACCGCGCAGTCATCGGCACGGCTGGCGCCACCGAATCGGGCTTTCGACACTGGGAGCGATGACAGCTAGCCTGACCGGGCACCCGCCGCTCACCGCGGGCAGCGAGCCGATCCGAAGGAGCATCAGGGATGACCGACCGCGCCGACACCGCCGACCGTTCCGACACCGCCGGCACCGGCACCGCCGCCTCCGCTCCGGGGGCTCCCGCCGAGACCGCCACCGTCCGGCACGTCCCGTGGGAGCGCGAGCGGCACGAGCCGCCGATGAGCACCGTCGAGGACCCGCACTCCCGCTACCGCCTCACCGATCGGTCCGTCCTCCGCGACGGCCGCCCCTTCGTCCCGGTCTCGGGCGAGTTCCACCTCACCCGCGTGCCGCGCGAGCGCTGGGAGGAGCGCCTGCGTCTGATGCGCGCGGGCGGCGTGAGCGTCGTCGCCTTCTACGTCATCTGGATCCACCACGAGAGCGTGCGCGGCGAGCGCCGCTTCGACGGCGACCGCGACGTGGCCGCCTTCGTCGACCTCTGCGCCGCGATCGGCCTCGACGTCGTGCTGCGCATCGGGCCGTGGGCGCACGGTGAGGTCCGCAACGGCGGCTTCCCCGACTGGGTGCAGGAGGCGCCGGTCGCGCACCGCACCGACGACCCGGAGTACCTCGCGCTGGTCGAGCCCTGGTACGCCGCGATCGGCGAGCAGCTCGCCTCCCGCTGCGGTCCCGACAGCCCGGTCGTCGCGATCCAGCTCGAGAACGAGCTCTACGACCAGCCCGAGCACTTGCGCACTCTGAAGCGGATGGCGCGCGCTGCCGGTCTCTCGGCTCCGATCTGGACCGCGACCGGCTGGGGCGCCGCGGACCTGCCGACCGACGAGGTCATGCCCGTGTTCGGCGGCTACCCCGACGGCTTCTGGCTCGATCACGACCAGCCGTGGGACGACACGTTCCGCGAGCACTTCTTCTTCTCGCACGTCTGGGACGACCCGGGCATCGGCGCCGATCTGCGGCAGGGCGTCGCGCTCGAGGCGCCGCGCACCCCGTCGGAGCTCTATCCGGCCGCGACCTGCGAGCTCGGCGGCGGCATGGCGCTCGCGTACCAGCGCCGCCCGCGGGTCGAAGCGCTCGACGTCGCCGCGGTGGCGCACGACAAGATCGGCAACGGCTCCGCCTGGCAGGGCTACTACATGTTCGCCGGCGGCCGGAATCCGGGGCCGGACCTGCAGGAGTCGCAGGCGACGGGCTACCCGAACGACATGGCCGTCTTCGACTACGACTTCCGCGCGCCGATCGGAGCGACGGGCCGCACGTCCGCGAGCTTCGGCCTGCTGCGCCGTCAGCACGCGATGCTCGCGGCCTTCGGCGAGACGCTCGCCGAGATGCCGTCGAGCCTGCCCGACGTGCGGCCGGAGGGGGTGCGCGATGCGACGACGCTGCGCTGGGCCCTGCGGAGCGACGGCACGAGCGGTGTCGTCCTCATCACCTGGCACCAGCCGCACGAGCCCCTCGCCGATCACCCGGGGGTGCGCTTCGAGGTCGTGCTGGAGGAGCGGACCGTGCTCTTCCCGGCCGAGCCCGTGCGGATCCCGGTCGGCACGATCGCGCACTGGCCCGTCGGGCTCGTGCTCGGCGGAGTCGAGCTGGAGTGGGCGACCGCGTCGCTGCTCACGGTGCTCGAGGGCGAGCGGCCGACGCTGGTGCTCGTCGCCGAGGAAGGCGTCGCCCCCGAGCTGCGCTTCGCGGACGGGACGGCCCTGATCGTCGACGGCACCGCGGTCGACGGTGCCGCGGTCGACGGTCCGCTCCTCCGTCTCGACGGCGACGAGCCGGTGCTCGTCACCGCCGACGGCGCACTCGACGTCCTCGTCCTGCCCGCCGCGATCGGCGCCGAGGCCTGGGCGCTCGACGGCGACTCGGGGGTGCGGCTCGTGCTCAGCGCGGAACCGCTGTGGACGGACGCCGACGGGCGGCTGGTCTCGGACGGCGCCGCCGTGCGCCCGGCACCGCGCGAGTACCGCGACGGGACGTTCGTGGCGGCGACCGGCTCCGTCGACGCCCCGGCGGACGCGCCGTCGGTGCGACCCGTGGTCCTCGAGGAGCTGCGCCCGGCGGGCTCGCCGCCCGCGTCCTACGGCGGTCGCGACGGCCGCGCCGCGGCGCCCCGCGACTCCGACTTCGCCGCCCACGCCTCGGCTCACCGCCTCGTCCTGCCCGACCCGTCGGCGCGGGCCGTCCGGCGGGAGCTCGAGATCGACTGGGCGGGCGACGTCGCCCGGGTGCTCGTCGACGGCGTCCTGCGCGCCGACCGCTTCTGGAACGCCGACGGCTGGGTCCTCGACCTGGACGACCTGGGCGTCGGCCCCGACTCGGAGGTCGTCGTCGAGATCCTGCCCCTCGCGCGCGGCGCCGAGGTGCGGCTCCCGGACGACGCCGAGGCCCTCCGCGGGGCGTCGGAGGAACCCCTGCACGAGCTCGGCGCGGCGCGGGTGGTCGACGTCTTCCGGTGGACGCAGGCCTGAGCGGAGTGACGCGGGGCCTGCCCACACACGATCGTCGATATTATCCGTTCATGACGACAGAAGCAGCTGCTGTCCTGAAGGATGCGCGACAGCGGTCCGGTCTGCAGCAGGCTGAGCTCGCGGCGCGGGCCGGAGTCCCTCAGAGCATGATCAGCGCCTACGAGAACGGACTGCGCGAGCCGACGCTGCCGACGTTGCGCCGCCTCCTCTCCGCAGCCGGATTCGGGCTCGCCCTCGCCCTCGAGCAGGATCCCTCCTCCCCGGCGCCGCTCTCCGGTCCCGTCGGTCGGCGGGTGCGGCAGCGGCGTGCGCAGATGAGGCGGGTGCTGCGCGACCGCGGCATCGTCGGGGCGCGGATCTTCGGCTCGACCGCCCGCGGCGACGACCGCTCGGACAGCGACGTCGACCTGCTGATCGAGGTGCCGGCAGGGATGGGGCTCCTCGCGCTGCTGTCGCTCCAGCACGAGCTCGAAGACATCGTCAGGGCTCCGGTCGACCTCGTGCCGACCGACGGTCTCAAAGAGCACCTGCGTCCTGCGGTGGACACTGATTCGATCCCGCTGTGAGCCGGGAGCCGCTGCACCGCCTCGAGGACGTCCTCGTCGCCGTCTCCGCGATCGAGGACCATCTGTCCCGCGGAGATCTGGACGACGGCCTCGTCTTCGATGCTGTGCGGATGCGCCTGGTCGAGATCGGCGAGGCGGTGAAGGATCTGCCCGCCGATCTCCTCGCCACCGAGACAGGAGTGCCCTGGCGCGAGGTCACGGGAATGCGCGACCGGCTCGCACATCGTTATTTCGACACGACCCACGCGGTCGTGCGGGCGACGGTCGACTCCGAGCTCCCCGCCCTGCGGGCGGCGGTCGAGCGGCTGATGTCGACAGCCGACCCGAGCAGCACCTGACGCCCGCTCAGGCCGCGAGCATCCGCTCCGCCGTGCGCAGCGACAGCGCCATCGTGGCCAGCGCCGGGTTCGCGATCAGCGCGCTCGGGAAGACCGAGTTGTCGCAGATCCAGAGGTTCGGCACGTCGAAGCTGCGGCCGTCCGGATCGACCACCGCGTCGGCCGCATCGGACCCCATCCGGCACGTGCCGAGGGTGTGCGCGGTGCGGGCGAGCACGCGCGTGCTCGTCGCTCCTGCCGCCTCGACGATGGCGGTGAGCGTGCGGATCGCGTGCCGGTCGATCGCCTCCTCGTTCGTGCCCGGTGAGAACGAGATCAGCGCCTTGGGAACGCCGTGCTCGTCGAGTTCGCCGGTCAGCTCGAGGCGGTTGCCGTCCGACGGCAGGCACTCGGCGTTGATCCCGACGCCCGCCAGGAACCGGTAATCGTCGAGCGCGCCCATCAGGTCGCGCCCCCACAGCCCGCCGCCGCGCACGAGGGTCGTGGCGAGGGTGAGCGGCATCACGCCCAGGCTCTGGACGAGGTACCCGCCTGCGAAGTCGGCGTCGGCCGGCCGCACGGTGTCCTCCGAGATGACGGAGGAGGGGTAGCCGCGGTAGCTGCGCATCTCGTTCTCGAAGGTGCCCCAGACCTGCACCGCCCCGTGCGCGAGGAAGTTCCGGCCGACCTGGCCGCTGCTGTTCGCGACTGCCGTGTGCAGCAGCAGGCGCGGCGTCTCGACGCCGCCGGCGGCCAGCACGAGGGCGGAGCAGCGCTGCCGGCGCTCGACCCCGTCCGCGGTGTAGAGCACAGCGCTCACGCGACCGGCGGCGTCGAGCTCGATGCCGTGCACGAACGAGTCCGCCCGGATCTCGGCACCGGCCCGCACCGCCGCGGGCAGGTACGTCGTGTCCATGCTCGCCTTGGCGCCCGTGCGGCAGCCCTGGTGGCACTGGCCGCAGCCCACGCATGCGGGACGCTCGCCGTGGTCCTGCTGGTGCCTGCTCTCGCTCAGGACCGCCGCCGGGGCGTCGACCGCCCGCATCCCGAGCTCTGCGCAGCCGCGCAGCATCATGTCGGCGGACGCGTTGCGGTCGACGGGACCCTGCAGATAGCGCCGCGACGGGTCCCACGGGTAGTCGGCGGGCCCCGAGACTCCGATCGTCGCCTCCACCCGCTCGAGGTACGGGGTGAGCTCGGCGTGCGCGATCGGCCAGTCGCGGCCGAGGCCCGACTCCGTCCGCAGCAGCAGGTCGCGCGGGTCGGGGCGCGGAGTGAAGGCGCCCCAGTGCAGCGTCGATCCGCCCACGCCGCGGCCGCTGTTGTTCGGGCCGAAGGCGGTGGGAGCGTCGCCCCCGCTCAGGCGCTCCTGCATCCAGTTGATCTCGGTCGCCACGGTCTCGTCGGACGTGTGACTCGTCGCGTCGAGGTTCGGGCCGGCCTCGAGGGCGACGACGCGCAGGCCCCGGGCGGCGAGGGTCGCGAGCAGCGGGGCCCCTCCGGCGCCGGTGCCGACGACGACGACGTCGACCGTCTCGTCGAGATCGAAGCGGCGCATGCCGGTGGTGTTCATCGCGGGCTCCTCGCCGTCGGCTCCCAGTCGTCGCGCTGATCCGCACCGAGGGAGCGGAAGCCCGTGAGGGGGAGGGTGTCGCCACCGGAGGCGTAGCCGTCGTAGCCGACGCGCGCCATGCTCGCCGGGTGGGCGAGCCACTGGCGCACGAGGTCGACGCGGCAGTCCTCGAACCAGGCGGCGAGCTGCTCCGGAGTGAGGGTGCCGGTGGGGCCGGAGCCGTCGGCGACCGCGGTCAGCAGAGCGTCCTGCTCCGCAGCGGGGAGCGACGCGAGGGAGGCGAGCGCGTCGAGCCCGTGCGCGTACGCGATCGGGTCCGCGGGCAGTGCGGCGTTGCGCCAGCCGTCGCCGAGACCGTCGGCCAGCTGCGTGTCGACGCGGGCGGCGAGGTCGATGCGGCCCGGCCGGTCGTCCTGCGGCACCACCCGGTCGGCCACCGCCCGCAGCGTCGCGAGCCGGTCGTCCGAGAGGGAGCGGGGCGCGTACCCCGGATCGTCGGCCAGCAGGCGCTGGGCGAGCAGGGCCCGCACGCGGGTGCTGGTGCGGGCCGAGGCGATGACGCGGGAGACGTCGGTCGGCACGGCGGGACCGGTGCCCGCCCGCTCGAGCCAGAACGCCCGGATCGCCGCCCCGGCAGACGGCGTGCCCGCCTCGAGGGTCAGCGTCGGCACGGCGGCCGGGACGTCGTCCTCGGCGTTCGCAGGGTCCTCCCGGGCGCCGGGGAGCAGCACGAGCCCGGCGAGTCCGAAGAGCCCCGATCGTCCCGAGAGCGTGCGGGAGGCGACGACCGAGGCGGTCCGCGCCGCTCGGCCCCCGCCCGCGATCATCCATCGGGGCGAGCCGTGCTCGCGGATCGCGCGGATGACCGCGGCAGTGGTCGCGGGCGCCTCGAGGGCGACGACGTCGACGTCCGCGGCGAGCTCCTCCGTGAGACGGCCGACTCCCGGGACGCCCGGATCGAGCACGACGAAGAGGGTGGCGCGCGCGAGTGCTGCGCTCGAAGGCATGGGGCTCCTGGTGGGGTGGGAGGGGGTGGGGGATCCGAGGCGGACCGCTCGCTCACCCGGACTCTCATGCGACCACAGTCCCGCCGTTCGCGTCGGCACTTGCGGACGGCCCCGAGTCGTGCCAGGGCGGTCGGCTCCGAGTCGTGCCGGGCGCAGGAATCGGAGTGCCCCGGAGGGGTTCCGACGATCCGAGGAGGACGGACCGGGCGCCCCGCGGCACCCTGGGGGCATGACCTCGCGGATGATCGACCCCTCCGTCCCCCCGAGCGGCCCGGGCTGCGTCGAGTGCGAGCGGACCGGCTCGTGGTGGCTGCACCTACGCCGGTGCGCGCGGTGCGGGCACATCGGCTGCTGCGACGACTCGCTGAACCGGCACGCCACCGCCCACTGGCGTGCGACCGGCCACACGGTCATCCAGAGCTTCGAGCCCGGCGAGGACTGGTTCTGGGACTTCGGCGCCGACGACTGGACGGCGGGTCCGCGCCTCGCCGACCCGCAGAGCCGTCCGGCGGGGCAGAGCACTCCGGGGCCGGCCGACCGCGTGCCGCGCGACTGGCAGGAGCGCCTCGCGGAGCGCGGCTGAGCCCGGGTGCGCGGGGCCGCGGGCTCACGCTTGCTCGAAGCCGTCCAGAGCCTCCGCCTCGGCGATCCGCAGGCGCATCTGCCGGTAGCGGTGGAACTGGTAGACGCCGTGCAGCACGGCCAGCAGGAGGGCGGCGGCGATCCCGGCCGCGATCGCGCGCGACTCGTCTCCGCCTCCGACGGCCAGGGCCAGGGCCGCTCCCGCTCCGGCGACGATCGAGTTCACGACGCCGATCGCCGACGACATGGTGAAGAAGATGCCGCGCCAGCTGCGCCTCCGGCCGATCTCGAGCAGCTCGTTCGGAGCATGCGGGCCGCGCGGCATCGTGAAGTAGCTGCCGGCGCCCGGCAGCAGGGTGCCGTAGTAGCGGCGGATGCGCTGGATCGCCGTGAGCGCGGCGATGTCCTCCATCGAGGTCTGCACGAGCCGCTCGTAGGTGAAGACGCCCAGCAGGACGACGACCGGGATGATCACCGCCAGGAATCCGAGCGCGTACGGGGTGGGCGCGAGGAAGCCGAACGCGACGAGCGAGCTCGACAGCATCGTCAGGTAGAGGGACGCCCTGCTGCTCGACTCCGTCACGGTGATGCCCCTGGCGGACTCCAGGACGAAGTGCTCGGTGACCAGCGCGGTGAGGAACGCGGCGGGCCGGTCGGGCAGCGACGCGGCCGACACCGCCGCCTCGGACAGCGGGTCCGACGGCGGCTCGTCGACGCGATCGCCCGAATCGCGGTTCACGACGTCTCCTGCAGGTGGCGGTGGGCGAAGGTCACGGCCATGGCGCCCTCGCCGACCGCGGAGGCGACGCGCTTGACCGAGCTGCGGCGCACGTCTCCCGCCGCGAACGACCCGGGGACGCTGGTCTCGAGGTAGAACGGGGCCCGCTCGAGCGGCCAGTCGGCCGCCGCGTGGTCACCCGTGAGGTCGGGGCCCGTGACGAGGTACCCGGAGGCGTCGCGGACGATCCCGGTCCCCTCGGCCCAGGAGGTGTCGGGCGCGCCGCCGATGCAGACGAACAGGTGCGAGGTGGCGAGGGCTCTGCGCGCACCGGTCGCGGTGCTCTCGACGTCGATCGACTCGAGTGCCGCGTCGCCGTGCAGAGCGCTCACCCGCGAGTCGAGCGCGACCGTCACGTTCGGCTGCCGGACGACGCGGTCGGCGAGGTACGACGAGAGGCTGTCGGCCAGATCGGGCCCGCGCACGAGCATGGTGACGTGCCGCGCGTGGGCGGCGAGGTTCATCACCGCCTGGCCCGCCGAGTTGCCGCCGCCGACGACGACCACGTCCGCGCCCTCGCAGAGCGGCGCCTCGCTGGTCCCGGCTCCGTAGTAGACGCCGACGCCGAGGAGCTCGTCCTCGCGGTCGAGGCCGAGTCGGCGCCACTCGATGCCGGTGGCGCAGATGTTCGAGCGGGCGACGACGGTCGACCCGTCGGCGAGCCGGGCGTGGATCCGGTCGTCGGCGAAGCGCGCCCGGATCCCCTCGCGCATCATCAGCAGCTCGGCGCCGAAGTCGACGGCCTGCTGCCGGGCGCGCTCGGCGAGGTCCGCGCCCGCGATGCCGTGGGGGAAGCCGAGGTAGTTCTCGATGAGGCTGCTGTAGCCGGCCTGCCCGCCGATCGCGGACCGCTCCAGGACCACCACCCGCAGCCCCTCGGAGGCGGCGTAGACGGCGGCCGAGAGGCCCGACGGCCCCGCTCCGTAGATCGAGAGGTCGTACTCGGTGAGCCTCGGTGCACTGATCCAGCCGAGCCGGGCGGCCACCTCGGCGATGCCCGGGTCCCACGCCCGCGTCCCGTCCGGGAAGACGACGAGGGGGAGGGCCGCCTCGGCGAGCGGCCTGCCCGCGACGGCCAGGCACTGCTCGTCGGTGTCCAGCGGCGACCAGGTGAACGAGACGACACTGCGCGAGAGGAAGTCGCGGATCTCCCACGCGTCCCGGCTCTCGCGCCGCCCGTACAGGCGGACCTGCGGCAGCCTGGGATCGAGCGCCGAGCGGCCCGGAACCGGTGTCGTCACGAGGCCCGCCGCCGCTCGTGGCCGCCGCGGAACCGCATCAGCTTCAGGCACAGGTGCAGCGCGCTGCGGGCGAGGCCGTCGTCGAGCGCGGCCCGGACGGTGGGCGGCAGGTTGTCCAGCCGGTAGTAGAGCGTGGTGCGGTGGATGTGCAGGATCGCGCACGCCTCCCGCACGCTGCCGCGCACGTCGAGGTAGGCCTCGACGGTCTGCCGCTGGACGTCGTCGCCCTTCTCGAGCAGCGTCGCCGCGGCGGGCGACAGCACCGCGAGCTGGGAGCTGTCGGCGGCGACGGAGGACAGGAGCACCCAGGCGCCGAGGTCGGCGATGTCGCCGCGGTCGCGGCCGTCGGGCAGCGAGCTGACGATGCTCGCCGCGAGCGAGGCGTGGTCGGCGGTCGGTCGGAGATCGTCGTCCTCCCGCCGATGGCGGGCCGAGCCGATGGCGAGGACCCGCGCGCCGTGGCGGTGCGCCTCGGCGCGGAGCACCGCGTCCGTCTCGTCCGCCGGGCCCGCTCCCGGCTCCTCGGTGCCGACGAACAGCAGCATCCCCCGCTCGTCGCCCAGGAGCACCAGGCCGGTGGAGGGGGAGGCGTCGAGACGGTGCGCGAGCGACGCCCTCCGCAGTGCTCCGCCCGCACCCTCCAGCAGCACGGCGCGGACGACGGTGCGCTGATCGCGGCGCAGCCAGTGGCGCTCGACGGCCTCGGCGAACGCCGCCCGGCGCCGTGCCTCGTCGGGCGCCAGCAGATCCGAGAGCAGCTCAGCGCGCCGCGAGGTCCCGGGGGTCGGGGTCGACGGGCTCAGGATGCGGCGGACCGTGTCGACCGCCGCGCCGATGAGGGAGTAGTGCTCGGGAGTCAGCGGCGGCAGCTGGTCCTGCCCGACGCGGAGGACCGCGAGCCGGCCGCGGGGGTCGCTGACCGGGAACACGCAGCGCCGGGCGTCCGGCGCGCCGAGGCGGAGGGGCTCCTCTGGGACGAGCGACGGCGGGCGCTGACCGCTCGGGCGCCCGGTGCTCGCGGCGAGGACGCGGGCGCGGGCGTCCTCGATCGCTATCGGCCGGCCGAGTGCTCCGGCGAGCTCGTCGACCACGTCCTGCAGGGTCATCGGCCGAGATCCGGAGGAGGGGTCATGCGGCGATCCTCGTGGACGGTCCCCTCCGCTAGCGTGACCCTTCCAGGGCCCCCTTCGCTCCCGTGCCGGACGTCACGCGCTCAGGCGTCGAGGGTCCACTTCGGTCGGACCCAGTGGCACGTGTAGCCGCCGGGGTGCTTGCGCAGGTAGTCCTGGTGCTCCTCCTCGGCGTCCCAGAACTCGCCCACCGGTTCGACCTCGGTGACGACCGGACCGGGCCAGCGGCCCGACGCGTCGATCTCGGCGATGGTCTCGCGGGCGACCCTCTCCTGGTCGGGGGACAGGAAGAGGACGACGGAGCGGTACGCGCTGCCGATGTCGTTGCCCTGGCGGTTCCTCGTCGTGGGGTCGTGCACCTGGAAGAAGAACTCGAGCAGGTCGCGGTACGGGAGCTGCTCGGGATCGAAGTCGATCTCGACCGCCTCGGCGTGGTCGCCGTGGTGGCGGTAGGTCGCGTTCGGCGTGCTGCCGCCGGCGTAGCCGGCCCGGGTGCCGAACACACCGGGCATGTCGCGGAGGAGCTCCTGGAGCCCCCAGAAGCAGCCGCCGGCGAGGATCGCGCGCTCCTCGGCCATCAGGCGCCGACCCTCGGGTCGTGCGCGGGAGCCTCGCGAGGCAGGGAGGTCGCTGGGAGCAGTGGATCGGTCATGGGAGCAGTCCATCACGGACGAGGAGGCGCCGGTGCGCGTCGGAGGACACTCCGAGCAGCTTCGTCCCTGGCCCTCCGACAGCCACGCTCGGGCGAGGGCCGCTCGTTACCGTGAGGGGCGTGGACGACGGACCGGATGTGCCGCGGGAACAGGGCCGAGCCCTGCCCGCCCCGTGGGCGGAGCAGCCCGCGGTGCTGCTCGACCGCCACCTCCGGGTGCTGTCCGCGACCCCTCTCGCGCAGGCCCTCTCCCCCCACTTCCTCGAGGGGGCCGATCTCGCCCGCTCCACCTTCCTCGACGCGCTCGCGCTGCAGGACCTGCCCTGCTGGCGGGACGCTGCGGAGCAGGTGACGGCGCTGCTGAGCGCCTCGCTCGATCGGCACGACGGCGATCGGGAGTTCCGGAGCATCGTGGGGGAGCTCTCCGTCAGCAGCCCCGCCTTCGCCGCGGCCTGGGCGCGCGACGCTCCGGCGCGGGAGAGCGGATCCGTACGCTTCCGCGGCACCGCCGTGGGCACCGTCCCGCTGGACTACCGCCTGCTGCGTCCCCCGCAGGACGACGAGTGCACGCTGCTCCTGTTCGAGCCCGCCGACGCCGCCGCTCGGCGCGCACTCGAGCGTCTCGCCGTCACCGTCCGGGAACCGCCGCGTTCGGGGTGACGTGCGCCTCCGCTCGGCGAGCAGCGGGCCGGAGCGACGCGAAGTGGTCGACCGCTGCGGCGGCGGGAGACCCCGCTCGGGCGAGGTAGGTCACGACGAAGCGGCCCGGCGCCACTGCGGATTCGAACGTCTGCATGTCGAAGTCGAGCCACCCGAACGGGGCGACGTCGATCCGCAGCGCCCTCTGCGTGATCGGCCGGACCTCGTACTCGGCCCAGACCGACCGGAAGAGCCGGTAGCGGACGGAGCACTCGCCGACGATCTCCTGCAGGCGCGCGTCGTCGGGATCGCTGTAGAACCGCAGGGCCGCGATCAGCTCGCGGAAGATGCTGTCCCACACCTGCAGCTGGTCCTCCGGGATGCCGTCCTCTCGAGCGCTCGCGTACCCCTCGGCGACCGAGAGGAGCAGGTTCGCCCCCGGCACTCCCTTCTCCGGGGCGATGCACCGCAGGAGGTCGTTCGTCGCCAGCACGTCGAGGTTCCGGTCGAACGCGAACGCCGGCGTCATCGGCCAGTGCTCCAGCAGCGCCTCCATCGACGGGTGAGAGCGCGAGGAGGCGGCCCGCGGAGGCAGCGGCCTGGCGACCCGGAACAGGTAGGAGCGCTCGAACTCGTCGAGATCGAGCGCCTGGGCCAGAGCGCCGAGCACCTGGTCCGAGGGCGTGATGTCGTGACCCTGCTCGACGCGGAGGTAGTAGTCGCGGCTGATCCTGGCGCGGTCGGCGACCTCCTCCCGGCGCAGACCTGGGACCCTCCGCCGGGTCCCGGCGGTCGTCAGCCCGATCCGCTCCGGTCGCAGCGCCGCACGCCTGGCGCGGAGGAAGTCGGCGAGGGGAGTGCGGCTGCTCATCGTCTGACTCCGTCGGAGGATCCGCCGGAACGAGCGGCGGGCGGCTGGGGGCGACCCGATCCGCCTGCTCCGCGATCGCGCTCTCGGCTCGAGCATCGACCGGCGGGAGGACGGCGCCGGGTCGGCTCCAGTATGGCTCCCTCCGGCCCGATCGTGAGAGCGCTCCCGTCCAGGAGTTGCACCACCCGCAGCGGGCGACCTCGCCGCCCCAGCGCGTCACTGCGCGGGGGTGGCACCGCCGCTCGGGCTCGGGGACGGGGTCGTGCTGGCGAAGTAGTGCCTTTCGAGCGGCTCGCCCTGCACATGGGCCAGCGCTGCCGTCCGGATCTCGCGGTCGCGGCCGGTGAGGCGCTGGGTCTCCTGCCGCCGGAACTCGCCCCAGGACGGCACGACGAAGGTCTCGAGCTGCAGGCCGGCCTCCTCGCCGCTGCGGTAGAGGGCCCACCTCGAGGCGCCGGTGCGGCGGCGGGAGCTCTCGACGCGCCGCATCGCGGTGCGGAACGCGGCGAGGGAGTCGGTGTCGACCCGGTAGGAGACGGTCACCAGCACAGGCCCGTCCGCGGGCTCCGGCTCGAACACCAGGGTGGGTGTGGGCCACGACATCGAGATGCTGCGATCGATCCTCCCCGTTCCGGGCAGGAGGGGGAGCATCCGCACGCTGGCCGCCACCACGAGCAGCAGTCCGGCCGACGCCGCGTAGGCGGTGGGGGTGCCGAGCGCCTGCGCCGCCAGACCCCAGCCGATCGAGCCGACGGCCATCGCTCCCATGAAGACGAAGAGGTAGATCGACGCGCCGCGAGACCGCACCCACTGGGGCAGCGTGAGCTGCAGAGCCGCGTTCAGCACGGTGAGGGTTCCGATCCAGGCCAGTCCCGCGACCACGAGCAGGATCAGCGTCGGCGCGAACGGGAGGAACGCCGCGGCGAGGGTCCCCGCGGAGAAGAGCACGGCGCTCGTCGTGATGACGACGTTGTCGGAGAACCGGCGCCGGGCCGACGGCAGGGCGAAGACGCCGATCACGGCACCGGCGCCGAGGGCTGCGAGGAGGAGGCCGTACCCGCTCGAGTCGAGGCCGAGGCGCTTCGCGGTGAGGGGCAGCAGGGCCCACAGAGCACTGGCCGGCAGCGCGAAGAGCGCCGATCGGAGCAGGATCCGGCGGACGAGGTGCGCCGAGGCGACGTACCGGATCCCCGCCTTCAGAGCGGTGCCGAACCGCTCGCGATCGTCGAGGCCGCTCTGGGCGGGCCGCTTCCACCAGAGGAGCGCGATCACGGCGAGGACGAAGCTCAGCGCGTTGATGCCGAAGACGACGGGGGCTCCGAACGCCGACAGGACGACTCCCGCCAGTGCGGGGCCGATCGCTCGTGCGCCGTTCACCGTCACCCCGCCGAGAGCGGACGACGCGGCGATCAGGTCGCGGGGCACGAGCTCCGGCTGGATCGCCTGCCACGCGGGCGAGGTCAGGGTGGAGGTGATGCCGAGCAGGAAGGTGAAGGCCAGGATCGTCCACGGCGACAGAGCACCGACGGCCGCGACGACGGTCAGAGCGGCCGCCAGCAGCGCGCTGGCCGAGGATCCCCAGATCAGCAGCCGTCGCCGGTCGAGGGAGTCGGCCAGCACGCCCGCCGGCAGGGCGACCAGGAGCGAGGGCGCCAGGCTCGCCGTCTGCACGAGGGCGATGACCACCGCGCCCGCGGCGGCCTCGACCAGGTACCACTGGGCTCCGACGGTCTGCATCCACGTGCCGATGTTGCTGCCCAGCTGGGCGAGCCACAGCACCCGGAACGCGGTGATCGCCAGGGGCGCCCAGGCCGACGGCCGAGCCGGTGGAGGGGAGGCGGGTGACGTCATGCTCGGACCCTACGAAGCCCCGCCGGTCCGCGCACCGCCGAGCCCGGAGGACTCGACAGATGACGGAAGCGGGCTCCTCCGCGGTCCAGCCTCGTCGGCACGACGAGCGCAGGTGCCCCGGAGTGTCCGGCGCACCTGCGCAGCACAGTGCCCTCCCGGTTCCCGCTACTCCCGGATGAACGCCAGGAGGTCGGGGTTGATGACGTCGGCGTGGGTCGTCAGCATGCCGTGCGGGTAGCCCTCGTAGATCTTCAGCGTCGAGTTCTGCAGCAGCTCGTGCTGCTTCAGGGCGGCGTCCTCGTACGGCACGACCTGGTCGTCGTCGCCCTGCATCACGAGGACCGGCACGGTGATGGCCTTGAGGTCCTCGGTCTGGTCGGTCTCGGAGAAGGCGGCGATGCCCTCGTAGTGCGCCAGCGCGCTGCCCGTCAGGCCCTGGCGCCACCAGTTCGCGATCACCGGCTCCGAGACCGTCGCGCCCGGTCGGTTGAAGCCGTAGAACGGTCCTGAGGCGACGGCCTGGAAGAACTCGGCGCGGTTGGCCGCGAGCGCCTCCCGGAAGCCGTCGAAGACGGAGAGCGGCGTGCCCTCGGGGTTCGCCTCCGTCTGCACCATGAGCGGAGGCACCGCCGACACGAGGACCGCCTTCGCCACGCGTCCCTGCGGCTCGCCGTACTTCGCGACGTAGCGGGCGACCTGGCCGCCGCCGGTCGAGTGGCCGATGTGGACCGCGTTGTGCAGGTCGAGGTGCTCGACGACGGCGTTCACGTCGCTCGCGTAGTGGTCCATGTCGTGGCCGGTGCCCACCTGGGTGGACCGTCCGTGCCCGCGGCGGTCGCTCGCGATCACGCGGTAGCCGTGCGCGTGGAAGAACAGCAGCTGCGCGTCCCAGTCGTCCGAGGACAGCGGCCAGCCGTGGTGGAACACGATCGGCTGCGCGTCCGCGGGCCCCCAGTCCTTGTAGTAGATCTCCACGCCATCGTCCGTGGTCGTGAACGGCATGATTCAACCTCCGTGGTCAGGTCGACGCCGAGCCCGGCCCGGGTCGAGTGCAGGGTCATCCCTCTCCCAGGGGTGGGAGCGGTTCCACGCTAACGGCGGGCCTCGGCGGGGCCGGCGGTGCGGATCGATGTTCCTACTTTTGTCCAGACCCTCCTCACGGCGGAGCGCTCCCGGCCGCCCACCGGGTTCAGCGCGTCCGCAGCGCCTCCAGCAGCGCGGCCGGCGTCTCGGGGTCGCGCAGGCTGATCGCGAACTCGCGCTCGCGAGTGGTCCGCACCACGAGCCCGGGGCCCGCGTTCAGGATGAGCGCCGAGCGGCCCGGCATCATCCGGTAGCCCCAGCCGCCCCACTCCGCCGGCCGCAGCTCGGCCGTGCCGACCGAGGCGATCGTCTCGAGCGGGATGCGCCGCAGCGGGATCCCGAGCACCCGCGACACCACGCGCAGCCCGCGACGGTCGGCCGTGACGCGCAACCGCGTGAAGCCGAGGACGACGATCGCGCTCGCGCCGAGGACCACGGCCATCGCGATCGCGGGGCCCGTCGAGCCCTCGGCCAGGAGCGTCGACACCGCGACGGCCGCGGCGACCGCCAGGACGGCTCCGACGACCGCGAAGACCCGGCCCGTCACGGTGTGCGACCAGGCGCCCGACTCCGAGTCGCCGAGCGCCATCCGCTCGACGCGGGTGCTCGACTCCGAGCGGCTGCGCGGAGCGAGGGCGCCCGGCACCGCCGCGTAGGCGAGGCCGCCGAGCAGCACGATCAGCCAGCCGCCCAGCTGCGCCCCCTCGGCCGAGCCCGCCGCGAGCGTCGTGCCGACGGACGTCGCCCAGGCCGAGGCGCCGAGGCCCGCGACGAGTCCGAGGCACGAGAGCAGTATCCGCGAGCCGCGCCCGAGCAGCGCCGCGACGATCCCCGCCACCGCGGGAGCGCCCGAGAGGACGAGCGCCAGGGCCAGCAGCGCGCTCGTCGGAGCCGTCTCGTCGGCGGCGCCGGTCGAGGACCAGTGCGAGGCGAGCACGGGCGGCACGTCGAGCGCGACCCGCGAGACGAGCACGGCGATCGCGGGCAGCAGGAGGGAGGCGGCGGCCAGGAGGGAGCGGGAGCGGTCGGTCACGGGGTGGTCCTCTCGATCAGGCGGATGAGGTCGGCGGAGCTGATCCCGCTGCGGCGGGCCTCGGCGACGAGCTGGTCGACGAGGGCGGTGACGCGCACGAGTCCGGGGCCGGCGGACTCGGCGACCCAGGCGCCCCGGCCGCGGCGCATCTGGATCAGGCCGTCGTCGCGGAGCGCCGCGTAGGCGCGGAGCACGGTGTGCATGTTGATGTCGAGCGACTGGGCCAGCTCGCGCGCCGGGGGCAGGCGGTCGCCCGCCGAGAGGGCACCCTCGGCGACGGCTGTGCGCACCTGCGCCTCCAGCTGGTCGGCGAGGGAGCGCGGCGAGGAGTGGTCGACGCGGAGCAACATGTTCGCAATGTTAGTAGAACAACTGCTCTGGACGCCAGGGACGGGGTACCGTGGAGGGACTCGACCCCGGGGGAGGGGATCCCGATGACCGCTTCGTCGTCCGACCGCGCGCTGGTCACTCCAACCGCCGCCTCGCGGGCCGCGACCCTCCGTCTGGCGGGGATCCTCGTCGCCGCCGCGGGTCTGCTGCAGATCGCGGCGTGGTTCCTGCCGCTGGATCTCGCGGTCACCGGCCTCGGTCGCCTCGGCGCGCTGATCGCCGCCGCCCTCCTCGCCGCAGCCGCCTCCGCCCTGGCGCGGGGCTCGGACGCGAAGGGCGGCATCGCCGGGCGGACGGGTGCGGCGGCGTTCCTCGCCGTCGCGGTGCTGGTCGTCCTCCGACCCCTCGTGGCGTGGTTCTCACCGAGCGGAGCCGAGCCGGCGCGGGGGATGGCGCTCGCCTCCGCCCTCGTGCTCGTGATGGGCGCGGTCGCGATCGTCGCGGCGGTCGTCGGACTCGTCGCCCTGCACCGGGCGCGCACGGCCCGGACCTCGGTCACCGTCGTCGGGCTCGTCGCGGTCGTCGCCGCGGCAGCTCAGGACTACGTGCCCTCTCTCGGGCTGCTCGTCGACTCCTCGCCGAGCCAGGAGCTCCTGATCGCCCTCTGGACGATCGGCTCGTTCGCCGAGGCGCTCTCGCTCGTCGCCCTCGGCGCGGTGATGCTGCTCGCCTCCCGCTCGATCGGCCGCGAGGGCCGGTAGCGCCACCGGTCAGTGCGCCACCCGTCAGTGCACCACCGGCCAGTGCGCCTCGCGTCAGTGCGACAGCGCCAGCGACACCGCCAGCACCACCATCACGACCGCCACTCCCGCGTCGAGCACCCGCCAGGCCGTGCGGCTGCGGAACAGCGGACGCAGCGCCCGCGCCCCGAATCCGAGCGCCGTGAACCAGAGCACGCTCCCCACAGCCGCTCCGGCGCCGAACCACCAGCGCTCGTCGCCGTGCGTGTTCGCCACCGACCCCAGCAGCACCACCGTGTCGAGGTAGACGTGCGGATTCAGCAGCGTCAGCGCGAGGCACGTCGCGACCGCGGTGCGCAGCGACGTGGAGGCGCCGGCCGGGTCGCCCTCGAGCGTGCCGGGGCGCAGTGCCCGCTTCGCGGCGAGGAACGCGTAGCCCAGGAGGAACGCGATGCCGCCCCAGCGGATGACGACGAGCAGCCAGGGCGCCGACTCGAGCACGGCGCCGATCCCCGCGATGCCCAGCACGATCAGCGCCGCGTCGCAGAGCGCGCAAATGGCGACGACCGCGAGCACGTGCTCGCGGCGCAGGCCCTGCCGGAGGACGAAGGCGTTCTGCGCGCCGATGGCGATGATGAGCGAGAGGCCGAATCCGAGACCGGAGGCGGCTGCGAGGAGGGGGGACACGCTCCCGACGGTAGAGCGCTCCGTACCTGTAGACCAGCTCACGCTCCTTCAGTACCGTAAGCAGAACTGATGGGAGCGAGCCGATGCTGACCGATGATCTCGACCTCTCCCGCCTCCGCGCGCTGGCCGCCGCCGTGCGGCACGGCTCCTTCGATGCGGCCGCGCGGGCCCTGCACGTGACTCCCTCCGCTCTCAGTCAGCGGATCAAGGCGCTCGAGACCGCGGCGGGGCGGGTGCTGCTCGTCCGCTCGCGCCCGGTCGTCGCGACCGAGGCGGGGGCCGGCCTCCTCCGCCTCGCGCGGCAGATCGAGCTGCTCGCCGAGGACGCCGTCCGCGCCCTCGGCGGCGAGGAGGCGGAGGGCGCGGGCCCCGTGTCCCTCGCCCTCGCCGTCAACGCCGACTCCCTCGCCACGTGGGTGCTGCCGGCGCTCGCCGGCGTGCCGGGCGTCGTCTTCGAGCTGCACCGGGAGGACCAGGAGCACACCACCGCGTTCCTCCGCGACGGCACGGTGATCGCGGCGGTGACGGCCGAGTCGGAGGCGGTGCTCGGCTGCTCCGTCGCTCCGCTCGGCGTCATGCGGTACCGGGCGATGGCGGCGCCCGCGTTCGCCGATCGCTGGTTCGCCGACGGCGACCTCGACGGGCTGGCCGACGCTCCCGTCGTCGTCTTCGACGAGAAGGACCGGCTGCAGGAGCGGTTCCTCGCCGCGCACGCACCGCACGCCGCTCCGCCGCAGCACCGGGTGCCCGGCTCGACCGACTTCGAGGCCGCGGTCCGCCTGGGCCTGGGCTGGGGCATGCTGCCGGAGCTGCAGGCCCCGGTCGGCGACCCGGGGCTCGTCACCCTGGGCGGCGAACCGGTCGACATCCCCCTCTACTGGCAGCAGTGGTCGCTGCGCACGCCGAGCCTGGACGCGGTGTCGGCCGCGATCGCCGACGCCGCCCGCGCGAGTCTGCGCTGACCGGACCCGGCGGGCGGCACCGACGCCGTCAGACCGCGAACACGTCGCGCAGCGTCACCGTCTCGAGCGAGCGCTCGCGCAGGAGGTCCACCAGCTGCGCGTACACCTGCGTCACCGGGTCGAAGTTCGCGTGCCCGATCACGATGCGCTGCGGCCGGAACCACTCGTCGGCGAAGCCCAGCAGCTGATCGGTCGTGATGAGGCCGGAGTCCGACAGCGAGCCGTACCAGAGCGTCGTCGCCGTGTAGCCGATGCCCGCCGCGGCGGCCCGGCTCGCGCTGTCGGTGTAGCCGAACGGCGGACGGTAGAAGGGAGCGGCCTCGACGCCGTAGGTGGAGCGGATGAACTCGCCGTTGCGGCCGAGCTCCTCCTGCACGCCGTCGGCACTCAGGCTCGTGAGGTCGACGTGCGACCAGGTGTGGTTCGCGAGCTGCACCTGACCCGAGGCGACGAGCGGTGCGAGGGCGGGTGCGCAGACGGTCCAGGAGTCGTACTGCCCGTTCAGGAAGAAGGTGAGCCGGGTGCCGGTGTCCGCCGCGAACTGCGCGTAGGCGGCGACGACCTCGGTGTCGGCGCCGTCGTCGACCGTCCAGGCCATCAGGCTCCCCTCGCCGGGCAGCTCCGTGATGACGCCCTCGGGCAGGGGCACGCGGGCGCGCACGGGAGCGGCGGCCGCGGTCGCGGTCGGCACGGGCCGGGGCGGTGGGGTCGGTGTCGGGGACGTGCTCGCCGCGACCGGAGCGGCGGTCAGCGGGGCGGGCCGGGCGTCGGCGGTGCAGCCGCTCAGTGCGGCCGCCGCCGACGCGATCCCCAGCAGCAGCGCGCGACGCCTCACCGATCCCATGGTCCCCCCTCGTCGGCGCGCCGATCCCCCCGGAGCGCCCGAGCGACCGTATCGCGACGCCGACCGCGGCCGCACGACGAGGCGTGCGGCGCGGCGGGGTGGTGCCCCCGCCCGCGGGCGCGCGAGGATGGACGCATGTCTGGGAAAGCACTTTCCGTGGAGGAGATCGTCGACGGGCGCCATCCGCTGCGCAGCGTCGTGGGCCTGCTCCGGAGGCGCCCGCGCCGCATCCTCGCCGCCGTCGCTTTCTTCGCGGTGAAGGACACCCCGCTGTGGTTCCTCCCGGTCGTCACGGCGCAGGTGATCGACATCGTCGTCGCGGGCGGACCCGGCAGCGGGCTCCTGCTGTGGTCGGTGATCGCACTGGTGCTGCTCGCGCAGAACTACCCGAACCACGTCATGTTCGTGCGGCTGTTCATGGGCACGGTCCGCGACATGGGCGCGGATCTGCGGAAGGCCATCGCGAACCGCCTGCAGCTGCTCTCGATCGGGTTCCACGCCCGGGCGAACAGCGCGATCGTGCAGACCAAGGTCGTCCGCGACGTCGAGAACGTCGAGACGATGCTGCAGCAGACCGCGAATCCGCTGCTCTCGGCGGTGATGGTGCTGATCGGAGCCGTCGCGATGACGGCGATCAACGTGCCCGCGTTCCTCCCCGTCTACGCCCTCGCGATCCCGCTCGCGGTGCTGCTCCGGCGCATCCTGCAGCGGCGGAGCATGCGCCGCAACGAGCAGTTCCGCCGCGAGGTCGAGCGCTTCTCGGCGACCGTCGGGGCGATGGCGACCCTGATGCCCGTCACCCGCGCGCACGGTCTCGAGCAGACGGCGGTGCGCACCGTCGCCACCGGGGCGGAGGGCGTGCGCGAGGCCGGCTTCGAGCTCGACCTGCTCAACGGCCGCTTCGCCTCGCTCTCGTGGGTCAGCCTGCAGCTGCTCGGAGTCGGCTGCCTGGTGCTCGCCGCGTGGGTCTCGATCTCGGGATGGCTCCCCGTCACCCCGGGCCAGGTCGTGCTGCTGAGCAGCTACTTCGCGCTCCTCACGTCCTCCATGACCAACCTGCTGATGCTGCTGCCCCTCGCCGCCCGCGGCTTCGAGTCGGTCCGCTCCATCGCCGAGGTCCTCGAGGACCCCGACCTCGAGCACAACGAGGGCAAGCGCCCCGTCGGCGAGGTGCACGGCCGCCTCACCCTCGAGCGCGTCGACTTCCGCTACGGCGACGACGGGCCCGCTCTGCACGGCATCGACCTGGACCTCCGACCGGGCGAGACGGTGGCGTTCGTCGGCGCGTCCGGATCCGGCAAGTCGACCCTGCTCAACGTGGTGCTGGGCTTCCTCCGCCCCACGTCGGGGCGGATCCTGCTCGACGGCGTCGACATGGAGACGCTCGACCTGCGCACCTTCCGCCGCTCGGTCTCGGTCGTGCCGCAGGAGTCGGTGCTCTTCGAGGGCACGATCCGCGACAACATCGCCTACGGCCTCGGCGACGTGTCCGACGAGCGGATGGAGGCGGCGCTGCGCGACGCGAACGCGTGGGAGATCGTCGAATCGCTTCCCGACCACTGGCACTCCGTCGTGGGGGAGCGCGGCGCCCGCCTCTCGGGTGGGCAGCGCCAGCGGCTCTCGATCGCCCGCGCCCTCATCCGCGACCCCCGCGTGCTCCTGCTGGACGAGGCGACGAGCGCGCTGGACCCCGAGTCGGAGGCGCTGATCAAGGACGCCCTCGGCCGGCTGACCGAGGGGCGGACGACCCTGGTCGTCGCCCACCGCTTCTCCACGATCCGCTCGGCCGACCGCATCGTCGTGCTCGACGCCGGCCGCATCGTCGAGTGGGGCTCGCACGACGAGCTGCTCTCGGTCGGCGGGCACTACGCGCGGATGCACGCGGCGCAGTCGGGCTGAGGCGCTCTTGCCCGCCGCCCGCCGCATCACGTAAGCTACTCAGGTTGCGTGCATCTGCACGCGCTTGCGTGCTGCCCGAGCGGCGGAGGTTCCGACCTCCACGACGAGCGGGCGGTATGCCGACAAGTGACCTTGGGTGGGTCGAGCGGGGCCGAGTGCCGCGTGCGCCCCACGGTAACCACACATGGAGGAAACCATGGCAGCAGTCTGCCAGGTGACCGGAGCCGTTCCCGGCTTCGGGCACGCCATCTCGCACTCGCACCGGCGCACCAAGCGCCGCTTCGACCCGAACGTGCAGAAGAAGACGTACTACGTCCCCTCGCTCCGCCGTAACGTCACCCTGACGCTGTCGGCCAAGGGCATCAAGGTCATCGACGCCCGTGGCATCGAGTCCGTCGTCAAGGACATTCTCGCTCGTGGGGTGAAGATCTAATGGCAAAGCAGCAGGACGTCCGTCCCATCATCAAGCTCCGTTCGACGGCAGGCACCGGTTACACCTACGTGACCAAGAAGAACCGTCGCAACGACCCCGACCGTCTCGTGCTGAAGAAGTACGACCCCGTAGTGCGCAAGCACGTCGACTTCCGCGAGGAGCGCTAGAAATGGCCAAGAAGAGCAAGATCGCCCGCAACGAGCAGCGCAAGGTGATCGTCGACCGCTACGCCGCCAAGCGCCTGGAGCTCAAGAAGGCTCTCGTCGACCCGGCCGGCACCGACGAGTCCCGCGAGGCCGCCCGCGTCGGCCTCCAGAAGCTCCCCCGCAACGCCTCGCCGGTCCGCGTCCGCGGCCGCGACGCCGTCGACGGCCGCCCCCGCGGCAACCTGTCGAAGTTCGGCATCTCGCGTGTCCGCTTCCGCGACATGGCGCACCGCGGCGAGCTGCCCGGCATCACCAAGTCGAGCTGGTGATTTCCGGCGCGCAGCGCCGGTAATCACCAGGCGTTGCTGCGCTCACACGCAAGGGCCTCGCGATCTCACGATCGCGGGGCCCTTGCGTGTTCCCGTGCTCGGAGTGCCGTCGGCACTCCGAGCCGCAGTCGGCTTCCGCAGACGGGCGCGTTCCGCAGAGCGTCCTGCGTAGCGCTCCGCGGAATCGCTTGGCACGCGATTCCGCGATGCGCTCGGCCTTGCGCGACGGGCTCCAGAGCTCGCGGTTCGCGTCGCGGTCCCTGCCTGCTGGTCGAGGAGCCCCGGAGGGGCGTATCGAGACCCGCTGTCGCCGGGGTCTGAGTGCGGACGGCTCGCGTCCGTGGTGGGGGATCTCGATACGCCCGCTGCGCGGGCTACCCGATCAGCGAGGGTGGGCGGAGGTGTCGGCCTGCTGCGCCTGCCTGCTGGTCGAGTAGCCCCGGAGGGGCGTATCGAGACCCGCCGGAGCCGGAGGTGCGGTGTCGGCGGGTCCCGGCCGCAGGTGGATCGGCAGGTGCGACCGGAGAGGGCGTCTGCGACTGGTCGCCGCGGTCGCGATCCGTCGTGAACGATCGTCCGGGGTGAGTGATCCGTCGAGAACGGTCGCCGAGAGCCATTCGGCAGAGCCGTCCGCGACGGATCGGCGTCACCCGGCACGTCCGCGCGCGCAGGACACCCGGGTAAAATCGAGTGCATGAGCACCCCCAGCCTTCCCAGCGTCGCCGAGATCGCGGCGCTCATCGACCACGCGATCCTCAAGCCCGAGCTGACCCGGGCCGAGGTCGACGCGCAGCTCGACGAGGCCCGGGCGTCGGGGTCTTCAGCGTCTGCGTCCGCCCCTCCGACATCGCCCACGCCGTCAGCCGCCTCGAGGGCTCGGGTGTCCTGGTCGGCACCGTCATCGGCTTCCCGCACGGCACCACCTCCACCGCCGCCAAGGTCGCGGAGTCGCGCCAGGCCCTCGCCGACGGCGCGAGCGAGCTCGACATGGTCGTCAACATCGGGCGCCTGCGCAGCGGACTGCTCCAGGACGTCGAGGACGACGTCCGCGCGGTGGTCGAGGCGGCCGACGGACACGTCGTGAAGGTGATCCTCGAGACCAGCCTCCTCGACGACGAGCAGGTCGTCGCCGGCAGCGAGGCGTCCGAGCGCGCCGGCGCGGACTTCGTCAAGACCGCCACGGGCTTCGCGGGCGGCGGCGCCAACGAGCACGATCTGCGCCTGATGCGCGGCGCCGTGTCGGACGCGGTCCAGGTGAAGGCGTCCGGAGGCGTCCGCGACCTCGACACGCTGCTCGCCTACCGCGGACTCGGCGTCACCCGCTTCGGCACCAGCGGCTCCGCGACGATCCTCGGCGACCTGGCCGCCCGCCTCGCCGGCGACTCCTCGGCCGCGCGCGTCGACTCCGCCTCGTACTGACGTGGCGCCGCGCCCGGGCGGCCCGATCGCCCGCTGGACCGCGTACACGCGCCGCCCGCTCGAGGAGAGCGCCCGGGCCCTGAAGGAGCGCGTCTACGCGACCTTCACCGGGCTCGCCGTGATCATGATCTACGCGGTCGGCGACCACCCCGACGCCGGTCACGCGCTGCGGAGCCTCGTCGTCTCGATCGTCGGCATCTCGGCGGCGGGCTTCACGGCCGAGGTCATCGCGCACCAGGTCACCCACGCCGCGCTGCCCTCGAGGGCGGAGCTGCGCGTCATGCTCCGCATCGCCGCCGGCGCGCTCGCCTCCGCCTCGCTGCCGGTGCTGGCGCTGCTCGCGGCCGTGCTGGGCTGGGTCGAGGCGACCACCGCGCTGTGGATCGGCGTCGGGATCTACGCCGGCGTCCTCGCCGCCATCGCCCTGATCGCGGTGGGCCGCGCGGGGCTGACCTGGCGGCAGGGCCTCGTCTCGCTCGCCTTTCTCCTGGGTCTGGGCGCCCTCGTGGTCGGCGTGCTGGCGCTCGCGCACTGAGTGCGGCGTAGGCTCGGAGGCGATGTCGTCACGCACCCGGGTCGCGCTCGGCCGCCGCGAGGATCTGGGCGCCGACTGCGCGAACTGCTTCGGGCTCTGCTGCGTCGCGCTCGCCTTCGCCCGCTCGCGCGACTTCCCCGTCGACAAGCCCGCGGGGGAGCCCTGCACGAACCTCGACTCCGAGGACGCGTGCACGATCCACCGGTCCCTCCGCCCGCAGGGCTTCGTCGGCTGCACCGTCTTCGACTGCTTCGGCGCCGGTCAGAAGGTGTCGACGCACACGTTCGGCGGCGTCTCGTGGCGCGGCGACGCAGAGGTGCGCGAGCGGATGTTCTCCGTCTTCCCGCTGGTCCGTCGACTCCACGAGCTGCTCTGGTACCTCGACGTCGCGCTCGCGCTCGACGAGGTCGATCCCGCCACCCGGGACGGCGTGCGCCGCCGCTTCGACGCGGTGCACGCCCTCACCCTCGCATCGCCGGAGGAGATCCTCGCGGCCGACGTCGACGGCGAGTTCGCCGCCGCCCGTCCGCTCCTGATCGCCGCGAGCGCGGCCGCCCGCGCCGGGGTGCGCTCCCGACCCGACCGCAGGCTCGTCCCCGGCGCCGACCTGCTCGGAGCGGATCTGCGCGCAGTCGACCTCCGCGGCGCCGATCTGCGCGGCGCCCTGCTCATCGCGGCCGATCTGCGCGGAACCGACCTCGGCCGCTGCGACGTGCTGGGCGTGGATCTGCGCGACGCCGACGTGTCGGGCGCCGATCTCTCGAGCGCCCTCTACCTCACCCAGGCGCAGGTCTCGAGCACGCGCGGCGATGCCGCGACCGCGCTCCCGCCGCACTTCGACCGGCCCTCGCACTGGTCGAGCACGACCTCACCGATCGCTGCGACGCCGCCCCGCCCCCGCAGAACAGGACGACGACGATGACCTCGACACCCCCGACCCCGATCCGCTTCGCGATCGTCGGCTCCGGCTGGCGCACCGGCTTCTTCCTCCGCCTCGCCCGCGACGTGCCGGAGGCGTTCCAGGTGACCGGGATCCACTCGCGCTCGGCGCGCCGCGACGAGGTCTCGGCGCGCTGGGGCGTGCCGGCCTTCGCGAGCATCGACGAGCTCGTCGAGCACGGCGATCCCGAGTTCGTGCTCGTCACGGTGCCGGTCGCGGCCGCCTCCGGCATCACGGCCGATCTCGTGCGCCGCGGAGTCCGCGTGCTCGAGGAGACGCCTCCGGCGCTCGACGTCCCGGCTATGCGGCGGATGTGGGACGAGGTCGGCGGCTCCGGACTCGTCCAGGTCGCCGACCAGAGCCTCTTCATGCCCGCGCACAGCGCCCGCTGGCGCGCGGTCCGCTCGGGGGTGATCGGTACTCCGACGCACGTGCAGGTGTGCTCGAACCATCTGTACCACGCCGTCTCGATCATGCGCGGACTCCTGGGCGACACCGGCGATGCGACCCGGGTGAGCGCCCGCGACTTCCGTGCACCGCTCCTGGACCCGCTGACGACGCACGGCTGGACCGACGCGACCGAGGCCCAGGAGCGGACGACCACCCTGGCGACGCTCGACTTCGGCGGCGGACGCTCGGGGCTGTACGACTTCGTCGACAACCAGTGGTTCTCGCCGGTGCGCCACCGCCGCCTCACCATCCGCGGGTCGCACGGCGAGATCGACGGCGACAGCGTCGTGCGGATGGCCGGCCCGCGCTCGGTGGTGGAGTCGCGGATCACCCGGCGGCAGACGGGGATCGACCACAATCTCGAGGGCTTCCACCTCGACACGATCGCGCTGGACGGCGACGTGCTCTTCCAGAACCCGCACCCCGCGGCGCGGCAGTCCGACGAGGACATCGCCGTCGACGCCCTCGTCGGGGCGACCGGCGCCTGGGCACGGGGCGAGGGACCCGCCCCCTATCCGCTCGCCGACGGTCTGCAGGACCACCTGCTGGGTCTGGCGATCCGCGAGTCGGCCGACTCCGGGGCCGACGTCACGACCGCCCGGGAGCCGTGGGCCGATGCCCTCACGACGGAGTCGGTGTTCCGCTGACGTCGTCGGGCACGCCCTCGATCACCTCGCGGTGGAGCAGGTGCGCTCCGTTCCAGCACTCGATGATGCAGCGCGGGAACGCCTCGCGGTCGGGGGAGCGGAGCCACACGGTCGCGGCCTCGCGCGCCCACGCGTCGGAGGCGTAGACGCCGATGACGTCGGTCCGGTCCTCCCACGGGGAGGCCGTCGACAGCACGAAGTGATCGCCGGACATGGCTGCTCCTCGGAGTGGGGGACGTGCCGGACGGTGTCGGGATCGATCGGCGCCGGTGCGGTCGCCTCCACGCTAGCGGGGCGGAGTCCTCCGGGTCAGCCGATCGTGCTGCGGAGCCGCTCGTTCAGAGCGCTCAGCGCGGCCGCGAGCTCGTCGAGGTCGGCGCCGGGGAGCACGCTCCCGCCCTGCTCGAGGCTCCGGCGGAGCAGATCGGTCTCGCGGTCGGGCAGGCCGCGGGAGGCCAGCAGTCCTTCGAGGGTCGCGAGGACCGCGACGAGGGCGACGGCGTCGTCGACGTCGAGCGGTCGGGCGCAGGTGTTCTGCATGCGGTGCTCCGTTCGCGATCGGGACCGGGGGATCCGAATCGGGTGAGGGCCGGGAGGTGCCCCGCCGCCGAGGGCGGCGGGGCACCGGGACGCGGGTCGCGTCAGTTCTTGAAGACGTCCTTGACGTCCTCACCGGTCTTCTTGAGGTCGGCCGCGTGCTGGTCGCGACGACCCTCCTCGACCTTGCCCTCGTCGCCCTGGATGTTCCCGAGAGCCTCCTTCGCCTTGCCGGCGAGGTCCTGGGCGGCGTTCTTGATCTTGTCGTCGAGTCCCATGCGGGTCTCCTTCCACTGGTGTTCGGATCGGCCGGGCGGGTGCACCGGCCGGGGAGGCCGGCGACCGGGGGAGCGGTCGCCGGCGGGGTCGTGAGGGTCGCCTAGGCGACGCGCGGCTCGGCCTCGGGCGCGTCGTCCTCGGGGATGAAGACGTCCTGGACGGTCACGTTGATCTCGGCGACGTCCATGCCGACGATCTCGCGGATCGCCTCGGCGACGGCCGAGCGGACGCCCTCCGCGACGGACTGCAGCGCAGCGGGGTACTCGGCGACGATCACGACGTCGGCGGCGACCTGGCGCTCACCGACCTCGACCTTGACGCCCTGGCCGCGGTCGTCGCTGCCGATGGCGCTGCGGATGGCGCCGATCGCGCGGGCCGCTCCTCCGCCGAGCGCGTGGACGCCGGGGACAGCGCGGGCGGCGATGCCCGCCACCTTCGCGATGACGGCGTCGTCGATGACGGTGCGCCCGACTCCGGTGCCCGTCGTGGTGGTCGCGATGCTGTCGGCCATGGTCTCCTCTTCCGCTTCGTGCCCGATCCGGTCGATCGTGGCGTTCTGGGAGTAGGACGCGGCGGGGCGCCGGATCGTCACGTTGCGACCGGACTCCCTCAGCGAACTGCCAGAGAGACCGCTCGCCGCGTCACCGGGCGGTCATGCGTTCCAGGAACGCGAGCGTCCGCTCCAGCGCGAGGCGCGCGTCGGGGAGCTCGAGGTGGAACTGGTACTCGTGCCCCAGCTGCGCCTCGTGGCCCTCGCCCCAGAAAAGGTCCGTGACCGGGACGCCGAGCGAGCGCAGGTGCGCGGCGAACGGGCGCGACTGCCGGGCCGTGAGGGCGTCGGCGTTGCCTCCGCTGATGAACACGGGAGGGAATCGGGGCGTCACGTGCTCGATCGTCGACATCTGCCTCCCGGCGGCCGAGTCCGACCAGCCGCGGTGGCCGGTGTAGGCCCAGAGCGCGGCGCGGAACGCCCAGCCCGCCACTCCGGTGACCTTGGAGACACCGGAGAGATCGAAGACGCCGCAGTGCAGGATGACCGCGCGCAGCGCATCGACCGGGAGCGTCGTGGTGAGGCCGGCGTCGCGGGCGTAGGAGGGGTTCGTGACGGCCGTCGCGAGCTGGCTGGCGAGCTGCGCCCCCGCGGAGTCGCCCGCGAGGACCATGCCGTCGCGTGCGATCCCCAGGCGGCCGGCGTGGCGGCGCAGGTGCTCGAGGGCGGCGACCAGCTGCTTCGGCGCGGTCGGGTAGACCGCTTCGGGGCCGCGTCCGTAGTCGAGGCCGACCGCCGTGTAGCCGGCGTCGGCGAGGAGGCGGAGGTAGGGCTCGACGTCGCGCCGGTGGCCCGAGATCCACGCCCCGCCGTGGATCCAGAGCACCGTCGGGCGCGAGCCGGGGCCGGGGGAGCGGAACACGTCGACGGTCGTGGCCGGAGCACCGTCGCGCGCGGGCACGATCTCGGCGACGCGCGTGATCCCCTCCGGGACGAAGGGGCGCATCTCCTCGGCGGTGCGCCGCGCCTCGCGCTCGAACACCGCCCGGATCGCGAGCGCGGACGGCCACGGGGTGGCCTGGGCCACCGCGCCGGCCGCGGCCAGCACGCCTCCGGCGCCCGCGATCGCTCCGGTGGTCGCGGTCGTGCGCTTCATCGTCGTCCCCCTCCCGGCGCCGGGGCGCCCGAGCCCCCCTCGGCGGCGCCGCGTCGCTGCAGGTCGAAGGCTACGCACTCGATGTTTCGCCCGTGCGACGGGATTCGCCCGCGGAGCGCTCGCCGTGGTGCGATGGGGGAGTGACGGACGACGCGAACGCCCCGGCTGCCCCGGCTGCTCCTGCGGACGACTCGGCGACGCCTCCGCGGAGCACCCGGCAGTACCTGCTCCTCGGACTGATCGGCGCGATCGGCGGCGTCCTCTCGGGGGCGTTCGGCGTCGGCGGCGGCATCGTGATGGTGCCCATGCTGGTCGCCTGGGCCGCGATGGACCAGCGCCGCGCCTCGGCGACGTCGCTCCTGGCGATCGCCCCCACCTCGGTGGCCGGCGCCTTCGCCTACGCGCTCACCGGGCAGGTCGCGTGGCTCCCGGCGGCGGTGATCGCGGCCGCCGCGGTCCTCGGCGCGCTGCTGGGCTCGTGGCTCCTGGCCCGGCTCCCCCTGGGGGTGCTGCGCTGGCTCTTCGTGGCCCTGCTGGTCGCCGCCGCGGTCCGGATGGCCGTCTTCGGCTCGAACGAGACCGGCGACGTCGCAGAGGGCTGGGGCGTGTGGCCGGGGTTCGCGGGTCTGGGCGCCGCGATGGGGATCGCATCGGGGCTCTTCGGCATCGGAGGAGGGGCCATCGCGGTGCCGGTGCTCGTCGGCGCGTTCGGGCTCGCCGATCTGCTGGCGAAGGGCACGTCGCTGGCCGCGATGATCCCGACCGCGATCAGCGGATCGATCGCCAACGCGCGGAGGGGTCTGCTCGACGTGCGCGCGGGCCTCGTCGTCGGCCTCGCCGCGACCGCCTTCTCGTTCGCGGGCGTCGCGCTGTCGTTCCTCCTGTCCGCGCGGCTGTCCGGGATCCTCTTCGCCGCGCTGCTGCTGCTCGCGGCGCTGCAGCTGGCGCTGAAGGGGCTCCGGAGCCGCGCGCGGGTGTGACTGCCCGATCCGGTGCCCCGCGGTCAACGCCCTTCTCGCGCGCACGACGCGGGCCCTAGCGTCCAGGCAGGCGGTCCGGCGGGCGGGCGCCGGGAGCGGAGGAGACGACCATGACGCGGCACTACGCAGCGCAGCGGGGCGAGGGCAGGCGGAGCGCACCCCGCGGAGGACCGGCGTTCGTCCGCGACGTCGTCCCCGGGGTGCACCGGATCGAGCACGCCTACACGAACCTCTACCTGATCGAGGAGGCCGGGCGGATCACCCTCGTCGACGCCGGCCTGCCCCGCACCTGGCCGCACCTGCTGCGCGCGCTGGAGGTGCTGGGCCGCGGGCTCTCGGATGTGGACGCCCTCGTGCTCACGCACGCGCACTTCGACCACGTCGGCGTCGCGCGCCGGCTCGCCGAGCGCGGCGTCCCGGTGCTGCTGCACCCCCTCGGACGCCCCGCTCGCGGCGCACCCCTACTCGTACCGGCGGCAGCGGACGCCGTTCGTGTACCCGCTGCTGCACCCCTCGGCGATCCCCGTGCTCGGCGCGATGGCGCGCGCGGGCGCGCTGGCCGTGCCTCCGCTCACGACCACGGTGGCCCTGCACGAGGGCGGGACGCTCGACGTCCCGGGATCGCCCGTCGTGCTCGCCACCCCGGGGCACACCGACGGGCACGTCTCGCTGCACCTCCCCGAGCGGGGCGCGGTGATCGGCGGCGACGCCCTCGTGACGCTCGACCCCTACTCCGCCCGCACCGGGCCGCACCTCGTGGCGCGCGCGGCCACGGCCGACACCGACCGCTCGCTCGCCTCGCTCGACGTGCTGGCGGCGACCGGCGCGCAGACCCTGCTGCCGGGGCACGGCGAGCCGTGGCGGCTCGGAGTCGCGGCCGCGGCCTCGCAGGCGCGACGGGCGCCGATCGCCTGAGGGGCCGATGGCCGGACGCGCCGATCGCCCGGCGCGCCGGTGGCGTGACGTGCCGACCGCCTGACGCGCTCAGCCCGCGATCAGCGCGGTGAGCCGGTCCGCGACCGCTCCGATCGACGACACCGCGCCGAGGGTGACCAGGCAGGCGATGCCCCAGAACCAGGTGGCGCCCGGAGCGGCAGCTCTGCGCCGGTCGAACGCCAGCCACCAGGCCCCGACCACCGAGACGCACTGGCCGATGACCGAGCCGAGCGCCATCCGCACGTGGTCGGCGGGACCGGGGGCCGACCAGGAGTTCGTCGCGACGGCGATCGCGACCGGGACGACGATCATCGCGAGAAGCCCGAGCAGGACGGCTCGGGTGGTGCTGCGGGGCGCGGCGCCGCTCGTGCGGGTCAGCGCGCTCGTCGTGCTCATGGCTCGTCCCCCGTCGTGCCGGGGCGTGGCCCGGCCCTCCGACGCTACCGTCCCCGTCGCGCCCGCGCCCGTGGGAAAATCGAGTCGATGTCCCCTCGAGTCGCATGAGCGCGTTCACCTATCTGGCCGCGTCGATCCCCCTCCGCCTCGCGAGCGCGGGCATGGTGGTCGCCCTCCCCGTCCTCGCCGTCGAGCGGCTCGACGACGTCGCGCTCGGCGGTCTGCTGACCGGTGCGGCGCTGTTCCCGAGCGTCGTCGCGGCGCCGCTGGTCGGCACGGTCCTCGACCGGGTGCGGCATCCGCGCCGCCTGCTGGTGGCCTCCGCGATCGCGACGGCCGCGGCGTTCTCGGTCGCGGCGTTCCTCGGCGACGTGCCCACCGTGCTCATCGCCGTGCTCCTCGTGCTCGCCGGGCTCTCGACCCCCGTCTCGATGGGCGGGATGTCGAGCTTCGTCACCAGCGCGATCCCGGACGCGCGCCGCGCCTACGCGCAGGACTCGCTCTCGTACAACGTGGCGTCCATCGGCGGACCGGCGCTCGCTGGCCTGGCTATCGCCGTCGCCGACGCGCGGGCCGCGATGCTCGTGATGGCCGCCCTCGCCCTCATCGGCGTGCTCGGCTCGCTGGCGCTGCGGATGGACGCGCGCCCGGCTCCGACCGTCGGCGTCCGCCGCACGATCGCCGCGGGGATCACCCATCTCGTCCGGCACCGTCCGATCGCGGTCGTCACCCTCTCGGGCACCCTGAGCCAGATCGGAGGAGGCGCCGCCGGTGTGGCCGCCATCGCCCTCTCTATCGAGCGGCTGGGCACGACGGCCGGCGCCGCCTGGATCCTGACGGCCTTCGCGGTCGGCGGCCTCCTGGGCGCCGTCGCGGTGGCCGCCCGCCGCTGGACGCGGCGACCGCCGTCGTGGGTGATGGGGGCGGGATTCGCCGCGACCGGCGCCGCGCTGCTGCTCGCCGCACCGGATCTGGGCATCGTCGTCGTGATCGTCGCGTTCGCGGTCGCCGGCGTCTTCACGGCACCGGCCAACGCGGCGATGCTGCTGCTGCGCGATCAGGAGAGCCCGGCGGCCGTGCGTTCGCAGGTGTTCACGATCGGCGCGGGGCTCCGGGCGGCCGCCGCCGCGGTGGGGGCGACCCTGGCGGGCGCGGCCTCCGGCCTCGACGCGGGCTGGCTCGTGATCGGGATGGCGTCGATCTGGATCGTCTCGGGAGCGCTGCTCCGGGCCTTCCCGCGGCCCGACCCGGCATCCGTGCCGCAGAACGTCGGCTGAGAGGGGGGTCTCTCCGCTGACAGCCGGGAGACCCCCTCGTCAGCCGACGTTCTGCGCGCGGATCAGGCCGCGACGCCCGCGAGGCTGCCCGTCGTGAGCCCCTCGGGGTCGGTGATCAGGCAGTTGATCGTCCTGTCTCCGCTGCCCCAGCTCTCGGAGGTGGGGTAGTAGTAGCTGAAGTCGTACTTCGACTCCTGGTAGGTCAGCCCGACGAAGGCGTCGTAGGCGGCGAGGCAGCCGTCCTCGGCCTGCTGCGTGGTCGCGTCCTCGCCCGGGTACTCGTCGGCCTCGGCCATCGTGATGTTCTGGAAGACCTCGTAGCTGTGCGGGTCGGTGCACGGCACGGTGGGCACGTCGGTGACCTCCGTCGCCTCCTCCGTCAGCTCGTCGTTCAGGCAGTCGCCGACGCGCAGCTGGAAGACGTCGGTGGTGCCGCCCTCGGTGATCTCCCCCGACTCCTCGTCGCGGGTCTCGCCGCCGGCGAGGCTGTTCAGGCTCGAGCAGCCGCCCAGGCCGAGCGCGAGGGCCGCTGCCGCGACCAGGACGAGGGAGGAACGGCGGCGGTTCATGGAGGACTCCTGGTTCTGCGGGGGCGCGTCGCGCCCGCGGGACAGCGGACTCCCCCAACCTAGGGCTCGGGCGACTCCGACTGCAGGGGGATGCGGGAGGCGACGTCCAGGCAGGGGGAGTCGAATGGGGGCATGGCTCAGAAGACGGTCGCGGACCAGCTCATCGCCCAGCTCATCGACGCCGGGGTCTCCCGGATCTACGGCATCGTCGGGGACTCCCTCAATCCGATCGTCGACGCCGTGCGCAGAAGCGGCGGCTCGACGAAGGGAGGCATCGACTGGATCCACGTGCGCAACGAGGAGGCCGCGGCCTTCGCCGCGGGTGCCGAGGCCCAGCTGACCGGCAGGCTGGCCGTCTGCGCGGGCAGCTGCGGACCGGGCAACCTGCACCTCATCAACGGCCTCTACGACGCTCACCGCTCCGGCGCCCCGGTGCTGGCCATCGCCAGCCACATCCCCAGCGGCGAGATCGGCTCGTCGTACTTCCAGGAGACGCATCCCGACCGGTTGTTCGTCGAGTGCTCGAACTACCGCGAGCTCGTGTCGACCGCCGCGCAGGCGCCGCGCGTGGTGAACGCCGCGATGCGCAGCGCGGTCGCGCTGGGAGGCGTGGCCGTCGTCACCCTGCCCGGCGACGTGGCCGAGTTCGAGGCCGTGGGGGAGTTCCCCGCGTTCGTGCTGCCGTCGCCGGCGGTGCTCGTGCCGGATGAGGGCGACGTGCGGGCGCTCGCTGAAGCGATCGACGCCGCGAAGACGGTCGCGATCTTCGCGGGCGCCGGAGTGCGGAACGCGCACGACGAGGTCGTCGCCTTCGCCGAGCTCGTCGGAGCGCCCGTCGGGCACAGCCTCCGCGGCAAGGAGTGGATCCAGTACGACAACCCGTACGACGTCGGCATGACGGGCCTCCTGGGCTACGGAGCCGCGCACGCGGGCATCCACGACGCCGACCTGCTGATCCTGCTGGGCACCGACTTCCCCTACGAGCAGTTCCTGCCCGACGCGTCCGAGGTCGTGATCGCGCAGGTCGACACCGACGCGTCCAAGCTCGGCCGCCGGGTCAGCGTCGCGCACCCCGTGCACGGGGACGTCGGCGCGACCCTGCGCGCCCTCACTCCGCTCGTGCAGCGCAAGAGCCACCGGTTCCTCGAGAAGACGCTGAAGAAGCACGAGAAGCTCGTCACCGGGGTCGTCGGGAAGTACACGGAGGTCGAGAAGCGCCGACCGATCCACCCCGAGCTCGTCGCCTCGACGCTCGACGGACTGCTCTCGGAGGACGCGATCGTCACCGCCGACACCGGCATGGGCAACGTGTGGCAGGCGCGGTACATCACTCCCAACGGCCGCCGCCGCCTGATCGGCTCGTACCTGCACGGCTCCATGGCCAACGCGCTGCCGCAGGCCGTCGGCGCCCAGCTCTCGCACCCTGGGCGCCAGGTCGTCTCGCTCAGCGGCGACGGCGGGCTCTCGATGCTGATGGGCGAGCTCGTGACGGTGGCCGCGTACCGGCTCCCGGTCACGATCGTGGTCTTCAACAACTCCACGCTCGGGCTGGTGAAGGTCGAGATGCTGGTGGACGGATTCCCGGACTTCGCGGTCGACGTGCCGATGGTCGACTACGCGAAGGTGGCCGAGGCGGTCGGCATCCGCGGCATCCGGGTCGAGGATCCGAAGGACGTCGAGGGCGCGCTGCGCGAGGCGCTCGCCGAGGACGGGCCGGTCCTGGTCGACGTGGTGACGGATCCGCTCGCCCTGTCGCTCCCGCCCACGGTCACCGGTGCGCAGGTCAAGGGCTTCGCGCTGGCGATGTCGAAGATCGTGATGAACGGCGGAGCCGGCGAGGCGATCGCCCTCGCGCGCTCGAACGTGAAGCACGCGCTGCCGTGAGGGCTCTGGCGAGCGGCACCTGGTTCGTCCGCGGCTCGAGCCTGCCGCTGTGGCGGGGGAGGGAGGGGGTGGCGATCACCTATGCGCCGCTGCCGAGCGGCGAGATCGCCGACGTCGTCAGCTGGCGCGGCCGGCGCTCGACGCGGCACGTCGTCGGTCTGGACGCCCCCGATCCCGACGATTCCGACGGCTTCCGCTGGCGCGGCGTCGAGCCGCTGACGCTGCTCGCGCGCAGCCGCTGGTCGTTCGTCGCGGCCGACGAGGCGGCGGGCTGGGCGCTCACCCGGTTCGCCCGCACGCCGTTCACCCCGGCGGGAGTGGACGTGTACGTCCGCGACGCGCATCCCGCTCCCGGGGTGCTGGCGGCCGCGCTGCGGGCGTGCGCGGCGGATCCGCGGACGGCGGCGCTGCGGCCCCGGATGTTCGAGGTGGCGCCGTAGGGCGCGCCTCAGCCGGAGGCGTCGCCCGCCAGCGACACCGAGTCGGCGTCCATCCGCTCGCCGCACTCGGCGCAGTGCAGCACGGGATCCAGGCGGGCGCCGCAGCGGTGCTGGTACGGCTGCACGGCGGACGGCCCGCGCGCCCAGCGCTCCCCCCAGGAGGCGAGGGCGATCAGCACGGGCACGGCGTCGCGCCCAGCCTCGGTGAAGCGGTACTCGAAGCGGGGCGGCCGCTCGGAGTAGGCGACGCGCTCGATCACCCCGTGCTCCTCGAGGGTGCGCAGCCGCGCCGTGAGGACGTCCCGCGGCGCACCGGTGAAGGCCCGGATGCGGTCGAAGCGGTGCTCGCCGAACGCGATCTCGCGCAGCACCAGCAGGCTCCAGCGCTCGCCGAGCACCTCGAGTCCGGCGGCGATGGGGCAGGCCCGGGGAGTGATGCCGTCGGCGCTCACGGGATCTCCACTCCGGCGCGTCTCCGCGCCTCGACGAGTGAGTTGGGAATTCCAACCCACTGCTCCGATGTTGCCACCTGCAGAGGTCGTGATCACCGCGACCCGCAGAATCGGGAGCTTCCACCATGCCATCACTCCACGGAGCCGTCGTCCTCGTCACCGGAGCGAACGGAGGGCTCGGATCCGAGTTCGTCGCTCAGGCCCTCGCGCGCGGCGCGGCCAAGGTCTACGCCGCCGCCCGCCGCCCGAAGGAGTGGGGCGACGAGCGCATCGTGCCGCTCGTGCTCGACGTGAACGACGCGGAGTCGGTGGCCGCGGCCGTCGAGGCGGCCACGGACGTCACGGTGCTGGTCAACAACGCGGGCGTCTCGGGGGCGAGCTACAGCCTGCTCGCGCTCTCGACCCAGGAGCTGCGCGACGTGATGGAGACGAACTTCTTCGCTCCCGTGCTGCTGGCGAAGGCGTTCGCGCCGCGGCTGTCCGAGGCCTCGGGCGCGGCGATCATCGACGTCCACTCGGCCCTCAGCTGGTTCGCGGTGGCCGGCGGCTACAGCGCCTCGAAGGCGGCCCTGTGGTCGGCGACGAACTCGCTCCGCCTGGAGCTGGCTCCGCAGGGCGTGCACGTGCTGGGGCTGCACGTCGGCTACGTCGACACCCCGATGGCGGCGGGCGCCGAGGGTCCGAAGGCGAGCCCCGTCGACGTCGTCGGCCAGACCTACGACGGACTCGAGTCGGGCGCCTTCGAGGTCCTCGCCGACGAGACGAGCCGCCAGGTCAAGTCCGGGCTGACGGCACCCCTCGAGGCCGTCTACCCGCAGCTCACGGGCGCCTGAGGTCTGCAGAACGTCAGCCAGGAGCGGTCCTCGCGCACGATGGTGGCTGAGGACCGCTCCTGGCTGACGTTCGATCGGCTACTCGCCGAGGGCGATCGCCTGGGCCTCGACGAGCTCCGGCTCCGCGCCGTGGGCGTCCGCCCGGGCGAGGGTCCGGCGGCCGAGGAGCACGATCAGTGCGGCCACGAGCACGGCGCCGGCGGCGGCGTACATCGGGAACGCGGGCGAGATCGCGGCGGCGAGGGCCGAGGCGGCGGGCGGGGCGATCGCTCCGCCCAGGAACCGCACGCCCGAGTAGGCGGAGGAGGCGACCGAGCGGGGCAGGTCGGTCGCCTCCATCACGCACTCGGTGAGCACGGTGTTGACGACGCCCAGCAGCAGCCCGCCGACGATGATGCAGACGATCAGGCCCACGCGCGACGAGATCGCGAGTCCGCCGGCGACGAGGTCGATTGCCAGGAGCACCAGCACCGAGCGCAGCACCACGGTGCGCGGCAGGCGCGCGGTGAGCAGCGGAGCGGCGAAGACCGAGGTGATCGCGACTCCCAGGCCCCAGCCGAAGAACGTGAAGCCCAGGCCCATCTCGTCCAGCCCCAGCGGGTAGGGCGTGTAGGCGAGCAGCACGAAGAAGCCGATGTTGTAGAAGAGCGCGGCACCCGCGAGCGTCCGGATCGCGGGGACCGCGAGGGCCGTGAACGGTGCCGAGAGCGGAGTCGGGGTCGGCCGGGGTCCGTCCTCGCGCAGGAGCGTCGCGATCGCGATGAAGCCGACGGCCATCAGCACCGCGGTGCCGAAGAACGGCCCGCGCCACGAGACGCTGCCGAGCAGGCCGCCCAGCAGGGGGCCGATCGCGATGCCGACGCCCAGCGCGGCCTCGTAGAGCACGATCGCGGCGGAGCTGCCTCCGCTCGCCGCTCCGACGATGGTCGAGAGCGCGGTCGAGATGAAGAGCGCGTTGCCGAAGCCCCAGCCCGCGCGGAAGCCGATGACGCCCTCGACGCTGCCGGCCGTGCCTGCCAGCGCGGCGAACACGACGATGAGCACGAGCCCGATCATCAGCGTCTTCTTGGCGCCGATGCGGCTCGAGAGCCAGCTGGTGAAGAACATCACGACGCCGGTGATGACGAGGTAGCTGGTGAACAGCAGCGACGTCTCGGTCGGGGTGGCCTCGAGGCTCTCGGCGATCGCCGGGAGGATCGGATCGACCAGGCCGATGCCCATGAAGGCGATGACGGCCGCGAAGGCCACGGCCCAGACGGCGAGCGGCTGCCGGAGGATCGAGCCGCCGGCGGGGGAGTGGGCGGGAGTGGACACGGAGGGTCCTTTCGGGAGGGGGGTCAGGAGATGCGCCGCACGCGCTCCTCGACGAGGGCGGCCGCGCGCTCGAGCACGCGCCGGTCGTCGTCGTCGAGGTCGTCGAACAGGGGCGCCAGGGCGGAGTCGAGGCGGAGGCGGTGCTCGCCGAGGGCGATGAGGCCCGCGTCGGTGGCCTCGATGAGCCAGGCGCGGCCGTCGCTCTCGTCGTGCACGCGGCGGATCCAGCCGGCCTCGTCGAGCCGGGCGATCAGCCCGGTCATCGTGGGCTGCGTCACCCGCACGCGCTCGGCGAGCTCGCCGAGGCGGAGCGGGGCCGAGGTGCGCAGTTCGGCGAGCGTCGACCAGACCGCTCCGGACTGCGCGCCGAGCCCCGTCGCTCCGCTCGAGCGGCCGGCGTACCGCGCGAGGGCGGTGGCGGCGGAGGCGAGGCGCACGGGGGCGGAGGGGGTGGGCACGGAGATAAACATAGCACGCCTATGTAATTAGGCAGGGGGAGTGCCGTCGTCCTGTCTGCAACCGAGGTCGGAACGGCCCGCGGAGTCCGTTCGAGTCGTCCGCGCGGCTCCTGACCTCGATTGCGAACGGCTCGGCCGGCAGAACGAAGGCTGAGTGCAGAGATCCGAGCGGGAATCTCCGGATCGCGTCGTGGAGCCCTGCTTCTGAGATCCCTCCGCCTCACCACCCTTTTCCTCCGTCCCTGTGGCAAAATGATCCGCAATCCCTCGCGAATGCTCGGGATCACCGACGGAACGAGTTGTCATGTCCCGAATCGAGCGCGACGTCGTCGTGATCGGAGCAGGCGCCACCGGGCTCACCGCGGCCCTGCGGCTCCACGAGGCGGGGCGCACCGTGGTCGTCCTCGAGGCGCGCGACCGCGTCGGCGGCCGTCTCGAGACCCGCGAGATCGAGGGCCAGATGCTCGAGCTCGGCGGCCAGTGGGTCTCGCCCGACCAGACCGCGCTCCTCGAGACGCTCGACGAGCTGGGTCTGGGCACCTACTCCCGCTACCGCGACGGCGAGAGCGTCTACATCGGCTCCGACGGCCGCGCGCGCCGCTTCACGGGCGACATCTTCCCCGGAGCGGCGATTACCGAGGCCGAGATCGCCCGGCTGATCGACGTGCTCGACCGCCTCGTGGCCGAGACCGACCCGGCCGCGCCGTGGGCGCATCCGCTCGCCGCCGACTACGACCGCATCAGCTTCAGCGCCTGGCTCGAGCAGCAGACCGACGATGCGGAGGCGCGCGCGAACATCGCGCTCTTCGTCGCCGACGCCATGCTCACCAAGCCCGCCCACTCGTTCTCGCTGCTCCAGGCGCTGCTCATGGCCGCGAGCGCGGGGTCCTTCAGCCACCTCGTCGACGCCGACTTCATCCTCGACAAGCGCGTGCTCGGCGGTCTCCAGCAGGTGCCGGTGCGGCTCGCCGAGCGGCTGGGCGCCGAGCACGTCCTGCTCGGCCGCCCGGTCCGCTCGATCCGGTGGAGCGGCGACGGCGTCGAGGTGCGCACCGACGACACCGTCGTCGTCGCCCGGCACGCGATCGTCGCCGTGCCGCCGAACCTCGTCGGCCGCATCGACTTCGATCCGCCCCTCCCGCGCCTGCGCCAGCAGGCCCTGCAGCACCAGTCGCTCGGCCTCGTCATCAAGGTGCACGCCACCTACGAGACCCCGTTCTGGCGCGCGGACGGACTCTCGGGAACCGCCTTCAGCCCGCACGCCCTCGTGCACGAGGCGTACGACAACTCCAACGCGGGGGAGGAGCGCGGCACGCTCGTGGGCTTCGTCTCGGACGAGAAGGCCGACCGGCTCCTGGCGCTCCCCGAGGCCGAGCGCAAGGCCGCGATCCTCGACTCCCTCGCCGCCTACTACGGACCCGCCGCACTGGATCCGGTCGTCTACTACGAGAGCGACTGGGCCGCCGAGGAGTGGACGCAGGGCGCCTACGCCGCCAGCTTCGACCTCGGCGGGCTCACCCGCTACGGAGCGCTCCAGCTCGAGCCGGTCGGGCCCCTCCGCTTCGGGTCGAGCGATCTGGCCGCCGAGGGCTACCAGCACGTCGACGGCGCGATCCGCGTCGGGCGCCGCCTGGCGCAGGAGATCCTGGACGAGCACGCCGTCACCGCCGCCCCCCACCGCGAAGGAGCACTCCCCGCATGAGCACCCACTACGCCGTCATCGACCCGGCTTCCGGGACGACCCTGAGCGAGTACCCGTCGATCACCGACGCCGAGCTGATCGAGGCGATCGGAGCCGCGCACGACGCGTACTCCACGTGGTCGCGCACCGTGCCGGTCGCGACCCGCGCCGCCCTGATCGCCCGGGTGGCCGACCTGCACGTCGAGCGCGCCGACGCGCTGGCCGAGATCATCGTGCGCGAGATGGGCAAGCCGCTCGACCAGGCGCAGGGCGAGGTCGGCTTCGCGGCCGACATCTACCGCTACTACGCCGACAACGGCGAGGCGTTCCTCGCGGACGAGCCCATCGAGCTCTCCGACGGCACCGGTTCGGCCTTCGTCCGCCGCGCGGGCCTGGGCGTGCTGCTGGGCATCATGCCGTGGAACTTCCCCTACTACCAGGTCGCCCGTTTCGCCGGCCCGAACATCGTCGCCGGCAACACGATCCTGCTCAAGCACGCGCCGCAGTGCCCGGAGTCGGCCGCAGCCATCGCGGACATCTTCGCGACCGCCGCGCGGGAGCTCGGAGCGCCCGCCGGCGTCTACGTGAACCTGTACGCGAGCAACGACCAGGCCGCCGACGTCATCGCCGACCCGCGGGTGCAGGGCGTGTCGGTCACGGGCTCCGAGCGTGCGGGAGCCGCCGTCGCCGAGATCGCGGGCCGCAACCTCAAGAAGGTCGTGCTCGAGCTGGGCGGCTCCGACCCGTTCGTGCTGCTGTCGACCGACGACCTCGACAAGGCGGTCGACGACGCGGTCGCCGCCCGCCTGGACAACAACGGGCAGTCCTGCAACGCCGCCAAGCGCTTCATCGTGATCGACGACCTCTACGAGGAGTTCGCCGCGAAGTTCACCGAGGCCTTCACCAGGGCGCAGCCCGCCGATCCGTTCGCCGAGGGGACCCTGCTCGGCCCGCTCTCCTCCTCCGCCGCGACCGAGCGCCTCGAGCAGCAGCTCGCGACGGCCCGCGAGCAGGGCGCGACCGTGCGCGCGAGCGGCGAGGTGACCGGCAACTTCTTCCCGCCCGCGGTGCTCGAGGACGTCACTCCCGAGATGAACGCCTACCGCGAGGAGTTCTTCGGCCCGGTCGCCGCGCTCTACCGCGTCCACGACGAGGACGAGGCGATCGCGCTGGCGAACGACACCCCGTACGGCCTCGGCTCCTACCTCTACACGACCGATCAGGAGCAGGCCCTGCGTCTCGCCGACCGGATCGACGCCGGCATGGTCTGGATCAACCTGGTCCTCGGCGACGCCGCCGAGCTGCCCTTCGGCGGAGTGAAGCGCTCGGGCACCGGCCGCGAGATGGGCCGCAGCGCCCTCGAGGAGTTCGTCAACAAGAAGCTCATCCGCATCGCGTAGCGGCGCGCTGCTGATCGAGCAGCCCGCGTAGCGGGCGTCTCCATCACTGCTGATCGAGTAGCCCGCGTAGCGGGCGTATCGAGATCCCCCACCGCCAGCGGTCCACCGGTCGTCCCGTCGTGGTTCGCGGGTCTCGATACCGCCCCTGCGGGGCTACTCGACCAGCGGGATCGCCGCGGGCGTCTCGGAGATCCGCCGCCGTCAGCGGGCTGGCCGTCCCCGGTCGTGGTCCACGGGCCTCGATCCGCCCCTGCGGGCATACTCGACCAGCGGGATCTCCGCGGGCGTCCCGAGATCCGCCACCCCGGGCTGGCAACCGCGAGCGGGTGCCCCGCGCGCTCACTAGGGTCGAGGGGCGGCGTCCGCCGCCGCCCACCCGGAAGGTCCGTCAGTCATGCGCGTGTTCGGCTGCCCCCACTGCGAGGCCCGCGTCGAGTTCGAGGACGCCGAGTGCCTGCGCTGCGGCACCGCGCTCGCCTATGCGCTCGAGACCGACGAGCTCGTCGAGGCCGCGGGCCGCCTGCTCTGCCGGTACCGCGGCACGATCGGCTGCACCTGGCTCCAGGAGGAGCGGACGGGTGGCGCCTGCGCCTCCTGCGCCCTGACCGGCGAGCGCCCGGTCGTCTACGACGCCGCCGTGCTGAGCCAGCTGACGGTCGCCGAGTTCGCGAAGCGGCGCCTGGTCCGCCAGCTGCACCACCTCGACCTGCCCGTGCGCCGCCGCGAGAACGGCTCGGGGCTCTCCTTCTGGCTGCTGTCGTCGGCGCAGCTCGGCTCGGTCACGACCGGGCACGCCGACGGAGTCGTCACCGTCGACCTGTCGGAGGGGAACGACGCGCACCGCGAGGCGCTCAAGGCCCGTCTGGGCGAGCCGTACCGGACGGTCCTCGGCCACTTCCGCCACGAGATCGGGCACTACTACTGGCAGGAGCTCGTCGAGGGCACCGAGCTGCTCCCCGCGTTCCGCGCGCTGTTCGGTGACGAGCGCACCGACTACGGCGCCGCCCTCGACGCGCACTACGGCGGGGCGACCGGAGCGGACTGGGCCCGCGATCACATCTCGCAGTACGCGACCACGCACCCGTGGGAGGACTTCGCCGAGACCTTCGCCCACTACCTGCACATCGCCGACGCCCTCGAGACGACGGCGGCGGTCGGCCTGGCCGTCGACGGACCGCGGGGCCGCGTGCCGGAGTCGCTCGCGGACAGCGTGAGCGCGTCCGGAGCCGAGCGGGTCGCCGGGCTCGAGATGCCCGAGATCCTGCGCCGCTGGCACGGGCTCTCCCTCGCTCTCAACAGCGTCAACCGCTCGATGGGCAAGGACGATCTGTACCCGTTCGTCATCACTCCGGTGATCGCCGAGAAGCTCGCCTGGGTGCACGAGCTCGTCCGCCGGGGCGGCTGACACCCTAACGGGGAGGGGGGTGCCCGGCTCGGAGTCGGGCAAGCGCTGTCACACTCCGGTCTACCGTGGGACGGTGCGAAGACGACTCCGCCCGCTCGCCGCCGCCGCCGCGGTCGCCCTCCTGGCCGGCTGCTCCAGCGATCCCGAGGCGGCCGCCGCCTGCGTCGTCCGGCCGGCCTCGTCGATCGTGCCCGAGCAGGGCGCCCTTCTCGGCGTGAATCTCGACTGGGACGCCCGCACCCTCAGCGACTACAGCACGGCGCTCGGCCGTCCGCCCGCGGTCGCGGTCGCCTTCGCCGACGTGCCCTTCGCCGGCGACGACCGCGCCGAGGTGCGCGAGGCGGCCGAGCAGCTGCGCGCCGTCGGCGGCACGCTCCTGCTCACCCTCGAGCCGGCGGAGGGGCTGGCCGCGGTCACCGAGGAGGTCGCCGACGAGGTCGCCGCGCTCCTCGCCGATCTCAACGACGCGGGCGTGCCTGTCGTGCTCCGCTTCGCGCACGAGATGAACGGCTCCTGGTACGCGTGGGGCCAGCAGCCCGCCGAGTACGTCGAGACGTTCCGCAGGGTGGCCGCCGCGGTCCACGCGGGGGCACCCGGCTCCTCCCTGATGTGGGCGCCCAACAGCGCCGAGGGCTATCCGTTCGAGGGCGGGGCGTCGGCCGCGCAGCCGGGGACGAGCGGCTTCGCGCTGCTCGACACGACGGCCGACGGCGTCCTGACCTCCGAGGACGACCCCTACGCGCCGTACTACCCCGGCGACGACGCGGTCGACTGGGTCGGCATGTCGCTGTACCACTGGGGCTCCGCGTACCCGTGGGGCGAGAACGAGCTGCCGGAGGAGGGCAAGTTCGCCGCCCAGCTCACCGGCACGTACGACGGGGCCGCCGGCGACGAGACCGCGGCGCCCGACTTCTACACGACCTACGGGGTCGAGCACGGCAAGCCCGTCGCGATCCCCGAGACGGCCGCGCTCGTCGTCCCGCGCGGCGACGCCGCCGGAGAGCTCGCGATCAAGCAGGCGTGGTGGCAGCAGGTGCTCTCGGCCGAGACGGCCGAGCGGTTCCCGCAGCTCAAGATGATCAACTGGTTCGAGTGGGACAAGTTCGAGCCCGAGGTGCAGGACACCGTCGACTGGACCGCCGTCAACGACCCGGCCACGCGGGAGGCGTTCCGCGGCGACCTGCCGGAGTGGCTCGTCGCAGCCGACCTCGACGACCGGTGCACGGCGCGCACGGTGACGGGCGAGGCGCCGGACCCGGCGCCTCGCCCGTCACTTCTTCGTCAGCGACGACTCCTTGTGCGCGGCTTTCGCGTCGGTCTTGTCGCTCTGCACGATCCAGTAGGGCTCGTCGTCCGAGGCGTTGAACTTCTGGCCCTCGAAGTGGAACTCCTTCGTCTTCTTCTCCACCAGCTCGCCGTGGGTCTCGCCCTGCGAGGTGTTCCAGCTGATCTTGTCGCCCTTCTTCACGAGGCACTTCCTTCTCGGTCGTCGCGCACGAGCGCGGGTGCTCCACCGCGCGGCAGCGCGATGGTGGTGGTGACGTCGACGATCGCCGGAGCGGCGGGCGCCGACGAGAAGCCGAAGCGGACGGGAGGCGAGAGCGGCCGGAGGCCCCCCAGGTCCTCTCCGTCCAGCGACGCGGTGACCCCGAGCACGCTCCGGATCGTGCGGACGCCGTAGTACTCGCGCCGCCCGCCGCCCGCGCTGCCGGCGGTGCTGACGCCGCGCACGAGCAGGGAGGCGACGGGGGAGACCGCGGTCAGCCACGCGGGGCTCTCGGCGATCGGCCGCGGCACGATCCGCAGCAGCCGGCCCAGCGGAGTGACCCCGCCCAGTCGCAGCGCCACGTCGAGGCCGCCGGCGGTCACCGTCAGACCACCGGTGATGCGCCGCGTCGCGACCGGCGCGACGACGACCTCGTCGAACTCGTACGTCGAGGCGATGAAGTCCGCGACCTCGCGCGTCGGAGCGAGGAGCATCCGGTGCCCGTCGGCCCGCTCGATCATCGCGTCCGAGAACGCGCCGAACGGCGTCCGCTCCCAGAGTCCCAGCACGAGCCGGGTGCCCGAGGCCGTGCCGAGCCCCGCGATGCGCCCGCCGAAGCGGAGGCGTCGCGAGGCCCGGCCGGCGCTGCTCATCAGGCCGAGCGCAGCAGGGTGAACGAGGCGTCGCGGACGATCAGCGTCGTGACCTCTCCGGACACGACCTGGTCGGGGTCGCTCGAGCAGGCGAGCTCCCACTCGCCTCCCGGCGCCTTCGGCACCGTGAACTCCACACCGTTCTCGGCCGCGTTCAGCAGCAGGGCGAACGACGCGCTGCCCTCGTGCTCGAACACGAACGTGATCGAGCGGGCGTCCGGGTTGTCCCAGTCCTCGTCGGCGAACCCCTGCGCGTCCGAGCGGAGGATGTCGACCGTGTCGGTGCCGCCGTCGCCCGGAGCGCGGCGGAACCACTTGGGCTTGAGCGCCGGCTCGGCCGCGCGCAGCGCGATGAGCTCGCGGGTGAAGGCGAGCAGCTCGCGGTCGGCGCCCTCCCAGTCGAACCACGAGATCTCGTCGTCCTGGCAGTACGCGTTGTTGTTGCCGCCCTGGGTGCGGGCGATCTCGTCGCCGCCCAGGATCATCGGCACGCCGGCCGAGAGCAGCAGGGTCGCCAGGAAGTTGCGGCGCATGCGGTCGCGGCGCTCGTTGACCGCCTCGTTCTCGGTCGGGCCCTCCGCGCCGTTGTTGGAGGAGCGGTTGTCGCTCTCTCCGTCGTTGTTGTCCTCGCCGTTGGCCGCGTTGTGCTTGCGCGAGTAGGCGGTGAGGTCGGCGAGGGTGAAGCCGTCGTGCGCGGTGACGAAGTTCACGCTCGAGAGCGGCGAGCGCTTGTCCGCCTCGTACACGTCCGGCGAGCCGAGGATGCGCTGCGCGGTCGTGCCGAGCACCGAGTCGGCGCCGTGCCAGAAGTCGCGCACGTCGTCGCGGAACTTCCCGTTCCACTCGGACCAGTCGGCGGGGAAGCCGCCCACCTGGTAGCCCGCGGTGTCCCAGGGCTCGGCGATCATCTTGACGGGGGCGAGCACCGGGTCCTGCGCGATCAGGTCGAGGAACGCGCTGTGCACCTCGGCCTCGCCCGTCTGACGGGTCAGCGTGGTCGCGAGGTCGAAGCGGAAGCCGTCGATGTGCATCTCGGTCACCCAGTACCGCAGCGAGTCCATGATGAGCCCGAGCGCGGCGGGGTGGCTGACGTTGAGGCTGTTGCCGGTGCCCGTGGTGTCGAAGTAGTTGGCGCGGTCCTCCTCCACCAGGCGGTAGTAGGACCCGTTGTCGATGCCCTTGAACGACAGCGTCGGGCCCTTGTCGTTGCCCTCGGCGGTGTGGTTGTAGACCACGTCGAGGATCACCTCGAGGCCGGCCTCGTGGAACGCCTTGACCATGGCCTTGAACTCGTCGACCTGCGCCCCGTCGTCGCCCGCGTGCGAGTACTCGTTGTGCGGGGCGAAGAAGCCGAGGGAGTTGTAGCCCCAGTAGTTGCGCAGGCCCTTCTCCTCGAGGTGCGAGTCCTGCACGAACTGGTGCACGGGCAGCAGCTCGACCGAGGTGACGCCCAGGTCGGTGAAGTGCTTGATCGACGCGGGGTGCGCGAGGCCCCGGTAGGTGCCGCGGATGTCCTCCGGCACGTCCGGGTGCAGCTTCGTGAAGCCCTTCACGTGGACCTCGTACACGACGGTGTCCTCGAGCGGGATGCGGGGGGCCTCGTCGGTGCCCCAGTCGAAGGAGGCCGGGTCGGTGACGACGCAGCGCGGCACGGAGGGGGCGGAGTCGGAGTCGTTGCGGCGCTCGGCGTCCTCGTAGTACTGGCCGAAGACGTCCTCGCTCCAGCGGTAGGAGCCCTCGATGGCGGTGGCGTGCGGGTCGAGCAGGAGCTTGTTCACGTTGTGGCGCAGACCGTTCGCGGGGTCCCAGGGGCCGTCGACGCGGAAGCCGTAGCGCGTGCCGACGCGCATTCCCGGCACGATGCCGTGGAAGACGTGGCCGGTGCGGTCGGTCAGGGTGACACGGGTCTCGGCGCCCGTCTCGTCGAACAGGCAGACCTCGACGCTGTCCGCGGTCTCGGTGTAGAGGGCGACGTTCGCGCCGGCGTCACCGCGGAGGGAGACGCCGAGCGGATAAGGGAAGGAACGGGAGGATGCGGGCATGCGACCATCCTGACGGGGCCCGCCCGCGAGCTCGGGGTGCTTGTCGGACGGCCCGAGTCCCGGTACTGTTCCGGGCTCGTTCCGCACCCCGGCGTGCAGGAGCCGGTCAGTCCAGCGGAGCCGCGTCGCCGGCGGTGAAGACGATCTTGCCGATCGTGCGATCGGTTCCGGCCGAGCGCCCGGACAGCACGTCGACGATCTCCTCGAGCGGATGGACGGCGCCGGGGTCGGCGTCCAGGTCGCCGGAGGCGGCGAGCGCGATGGCGCGCCCGATCCGCTCGGCCGTGGCCACCACGATCAGGTTCCGCACCGGCGGGCGGTCGCGCCGCAGCACTGCGACCGCCTGGGCGCCGAGGGCCGGGCCGCTGGGCACGAGGGTGACGAAGCGCCCGCCCTCCGCGAGCAGGATCGCGGCGTCGTCGACCGGGAGGTGCCCGGAGACGTCGAGCACCGCGTCGAAGCGGCCCGCGAGCACGCCGAGATCGAGCGCGCGGTAGTCGTGCGGCTCGGCGCCGAGGCTCCGCAGCACCTCCGCCGAGGCGGCGGACCCGGTCGCGGCGACCTCGCAGCCCGCACGGACCAGGAGCTGCACGGTCAGCTGCCCGATGGCACCGGAGCCGCCGCCCACCAGGACTTTCTCGCCCGCGCGGACGCGCAGAGCGTCGACGACGCCGACGGCCGTCCCTCCGGACATCGCGAGAGTGACGCCCTGCACGAAGTCGAGGGAGTCGGGCAGGGGCACGAGCGCGCGGTTGCGCACCAGGCACGCGTCGGCGAACGCGTCGCCGTCGCGGGTCATGCCGACCACGCGGTCGCCGACCGCGACGGTCCGCACTCCCGGCCCGACGGCCTCGACGGTGCCCGCGACGTCGAGTCCGAAGCCGAGCGGCCTGGATCGGCCGACGGCCATGACGCGGGCCGCGCCCGACAGGATCTTCTCGTCGGTGGCGTTGATGCTCGCCGCGCGGGTGCGCACGAGCACCTCGCCCCGACCCGGCATCGGCACGGGTGCGTCCCGCCACGAGAGCACGTCCGGTCCGCCGAACCGTTCGTATCCCAGTCGTCGCATCGTGCTCCCGTCGTCCGCGGCCGGCGCCGCACTGCGTCGAGCCTAGGCGCTGATCCCCCGGTCGAACCGTCGCTCCGCAAGGGCTCGGACGCCCGCAGCCCCGGTGCTACCGTGGCGCGCATGAGCGCAGACACGAGCCCCGAGTTCTCCGGCTGGACCGGCGAGGGCCAGAGCGGTGCCGACCCGTCGGGTCCCGTCACCGACGCCGATCGCCCCGACGACGTCCGACCCGCCGACGCCGAGATCGAGGAGAGCACGACTCCCGACGAGAGCCGCGACCCCGACCACCCCTACGACTCGATGGGCGAGAGCGGCACCGAGAACGCTCCCGAGGACGAGGTGTCCGACTCCGAGGACGAGGAGGGCCTGCTGCCCCCGGGCAGCACCGCCGAGGGGAGCGGCACCTCGCTGGGATCCGTCCCGGCCGAGGCCTCCCGCGAGGCCGAGCCGCTCGGCACCCACGAGGGCGAGGGGACCCCTGGCCAGCTGGCGGACGAGCGCTGGCGCACGAACGGCGTGAATCCGCTCGGCTGATCCGCGACCGGGGTCGCTTCGAGGCCCGCAGGAGGGTCGACCTCTCACCCACGAGCACCTCGCGTCCAGGTTCTCCCCCGGTGGCTCGGAGGTGACCCCCGGCTGGCGCCGTAGCGTGCCGGGAGCGCGGGGACCTCCCGCGCGGACGGGGAGTCCCATGTCGTTGTTCCAGAACCGCACCCGCGAGATCCGGTGGACCCCGGACGAGCGGCGGGCGCTCGCGGAGGCGGTCGCCGAGGACCGCGCCGACGTCTGGCGCGGCATCGGCGAGCTCGACCGCACGGTCGTCGTCTCGACGGAGGATCCGGGCACGCGCGGTGGAGCCCGCTGGCCCACCGATCACCGCGCCTTCCTGCGCGTCGAGCGCGGCGACTCGATCGTGCTGGCCACCGACGGTCTGAGTGACCCCTTCGACCGCCTCAGCCGGCCCGGCACGGGGCTGGGCCTGGAGCTGTGCCTCGAGAGTTCCGCCCTGCTCGGCGTCCCCGCCGCGGAGCTCTGGAACCACTGGCAGTTCCGCCTGCTCTACGAGGCCGCTCGCCGCGCGGCCCTGCAGGGCGTGTGCTGCCGCACCGGCGTCGACGTCGCGCGCCTGGCGCACGCCTCGGCCCCGCCGGCCTGGGTCGGCGAGGACGGCTCGGTCGGCGTGCTGCTCGGGCTCCGGAGCCCGCGGCTCCCCGAGCGCATGGAGCTCGCGACCGGAGACGTCGAGCTCGTCACCCTCACGCCGCTGTGGCCGGAGGAGTACGAGTCGGCCGCCGTCGACGATGCCGCGTGCGCCGAGGTCGCGGCACGGCTGGTCGGCCTGCCGCACGACGAGCTGGTGCACACCGCTCGCCCGCGCGTGGTCTGAGACGTCCCGGGCGGCGGGACGCCCCGGGCAGCGGGACGACCCCGGCGGCGGGTCAGCCGTCCTGCGGCTCCGGTACCACCAGCATCTCGCCGGTGTTGTTCGCGCTCGAGACGAACTGCTCGATCCATGCGCGGTTCAGCGCAGGGCGCTTGCTGCCGAAGAAGCGGAAGTGCAGCGCCGTGGTGGGGTGGATCCAGATCGAGCTGCGGCCGTAGCCGCTGGACTCGGGCTCGGCCCACGACAGGCTGAACGACTCGTTGCGGCGCATCTTGGTGAACATCGCCACCTTGAGGTGCGCCAGCATCCGGTCCTCGAAGTCGATCTCGAGCGATTGCGGTCCGTAGATCAGTCGTCCCATGGTCTCCACCCTGCGTCGTGCCGGCGCCCGGAGGATGCACGGGGCCGTGGGCTCCGACGAGCACGGGGAGCCTCTCCGTCGAGCCTACCCAGGGTGCGACGGGCCACAGGACAGGCTGGTGTCCCTCGATCGAGGGGTCCGATCGGGATCACGGCCCCGGGGAACGACGAACGCCCCGCCGACCGGATCCGAGGATCACGGCCGACGGGGCGCTGCGAGTTCGTGACGAACCCGAGGAGTCGGGAATTACTCGCCGACGCCGCGGATGTTCGCGGCCTGCGGGCCCTTGCGGCCCTGCTCGACGTCGTACTCGACGTGCTGGTTCTCGACGAGCTCGCGGTAGCCCTGCTTCGCGATGGCGGAGAAGTGCGCGAACACGTCGGCGCCTCCGTCGTCGGGAGCGATGAAGCCGAAGCCCTTTTCGGAGTTGAACCACTTAACGGTGCCAGTAGGCATTTCTTTTCCTTATGTGTTAATGACGCCTGCCGGAGCGGACGTCGTCAGATCCCGCACGAGTGTGCGGTACCCGCTCGACTCCTCCTCCGCGCGGATGAAACACGCGTCGGCCGGGGAGTCGGTCGGGTCGTCTTGGGGGCGGAGGGGACCTCCGCGGGGGAGAACGTCCCGCGTTCCGACGGAGTCGGGGGTGCGGGGGTCGAACGAGGAACGGCGCGGCTTCCGCGGCGTCCTGTGAAGGGCGGTACCCGCCGGCGAGGCGGGCGTTCGAACCGCTGGATCGAGGTCGATGCCGTCGATCCGTGCTGCCGGTGAGAGCAGTGCGGTCTCTATCAGGGGCTGAGTCTCTTCGTCGTCTCCAGCGAGTGCGTGCTGGTGGTGGCGACTTCTCAGCCGTGGAATTCGGGCGATCGCCCAGGAGATGTCTCCAGCCTACGGGATCGGACGCCCCGAGCGCGACAGCGGCGCGGGAAACGCTGCGCGATCCGTCGCTCGGCGGCCGAGCGGACGTCGGGGCCGACCCGTCGTGTGGCACCATTCAGGTCATCGGCGCCGCCTCCTCGGCGCCGCGCCCCATCCGCCCCTCCCGTTCTCGCGCCCCCTCGAGGCCGGGGGCCCGCCCGCGCGAGGCCCGACCGCGATGCTCCCCTCGACGACCCCCGGCTCCTCCTCCGCCCCGGAGCGCACGGAGCTGCGCCGCGAGCAGGACGAGATCGGCCGTCGCTGCGCCCGCCGCGGCTCCGCGCTCTTCACCGGGGCGTCGGCACTGCACCTCGTCGCTCTCGCTCCGGCCGACCTCGTCCGCACGCTGCCGGTCCTGGCGCTCCTGGCCGCGGCGACCGTCGTCGTGCTGTCGTGGCGCCGCGGCCGTCCGTCCACGAGCGCCGCGCCGATCGTCGTCGCGGCGGTCCTCGGCCTGACCGCTCTCGCGCTCTTCGCCGTGTCGGACGTCGACGCCCGGCTGCCGGCCGTCCTGGGCTCCGTCACGATGCTGGCGTCGATGGCGCTGGCGACCCCGCTCCTCGCGATCGGCGCCTCCCGCCGCCTGCCCCTGGTCGCGGGCGCGGCGCTGCTGCCGGTCCTCGCGCTGAGCACGACGGCCACCGCGCCGTCGGGGCGCACGTTCTTCGTGGGCCTCGCGGTCGTCATCGGGTGGGCCGGGGCCTTCGGCATCGCGCGGTGGGTCGCCGCGAGCGTCGCGCGCGCCGACGACGGCACCCGGCGGCTCCTCACGGCGCACGCCGCCGAGCGGCGATCGAGCGAGGACGAGGCGCGCCGCCGCCACGACGCGCGCCTCCTGCACGACACGATCCTGGCGACCCTGACCCTCGTCGCGCACCGCGGCGAGGGGGTGCCCGCCGCGACGCTGCGCGAGCGCGCTGCCGCCGACCTCGAGCTGCTGCGGGCGCTCGACGGGCCGGTCCCGCCGAGCGCCCCCGGCTCCTGCGCCGAGCTCCCCGACGAGTTCGCCGCCGTCGACCGCCGCTTCCGCGCGCTGGGCCTGGAGATCTCGTGGCACCTCGGCCGGGGCGACGTCGCCCCGGACGCGCTCGCGGCGCTGGTCGGCGCGACCGGCGAGTGCCTCGGAGAACGTGCGGAGGCACTCCGGGGTGCGCGCGGTCGACGTCACCGTCGAGCACGGCGCGGGCGGCGTCCGCGTCGCCGTCTCGGACGCCGGTGCGGGCTTCGATCCCGCCGCCGTCCCCGTCGACCGCCTCGGGCTCGTGGAATCGGTGCGCGGACGCCTCGAGTCGGTCGGCGGAGCCGCGAGGGTCTTCTCGGCGCCGGGTGCCGGCACGACCGTCCTGATGAGCGTGCCGCGATGAGCGCGCCCGAGCCGCGGGACGCGACGTCCGGGACGCTGCTCGCCCTCGTCCGCGCGGCCGAGGCCGGGCCCCGCTCCCTGCAGTCCGTGCGCTTCCGGATCCGCCGCACCCACCAGCTGACCGCGAGCTACCTCGGCCTCGGCTTCCTCACGGTCGCGGTGCTCGTGATGGTCCGCGGAGTGTTCTCCTACGCCTGGGCGCTCGACGCCGGCTCCTCCGGCTGGCTGACGGGCGCCGCCTGGGTGGTGGTGGTGCTCGCCTTCGCCGCCGGGGCGATGACCGCGCTGCTGCGGCGGGGGGAGCTCCGTCGCCCGTGCTCGTCCTCGTCCTGGTGGTCGACGCGGCGGCGCTGGCGCTCGAGATCCTCGACTCCGCGCTCCCCTCCTCCGGGGGCGTCTACTACCCGACCGTCTGCGTGGGCGTCGGCGCGACCCTGCTGGGGCTGATGCCCTTCCACCCGCTCCGGCGCACCTGCACGGCGCTCGGCCTGCTCGCCGCGGTGAGCGCGGTGACGCTCCTGGCGGAGAGCGGCGGTGTTCCCGGCGGGCTCGGGATCGGCACGACGATCCTCCTGCTGGCGCTCGTGCCGACCGCGTTCTGCGCGGTCATCCTCGCGACGGTCGACGAGCACGTGCACCACCGGCTCGACCGCACGATCTCCGACAGCACGATCGACGGGCCGGGCACGGGTCCGGGCAGCCTCGCGGCGTCCGAGCTCTCGCGGATCGACGCCCGGATCGAGGAGCTGCTCGAGCGGCTCGCGCGCAGCGCTGCCGCTCCACTGGACGCGGAGACGGGGGAGAGGGGCCGGGCGCTCGGAGACGAGCTGCGCAGCGCGCTCGCCCGCAGCCACGATCGCACCTGGCTCCGCATCGCCGTCGACGAGTCGGCCCACCTGTCGGGAGCGGTGGTCCTGACCGATCCCGACGGACTCGCCGCGCACCTGCTGCCGCCCGACCGCGCGCGGCTGCTCTCGGCGCTGTGGCTGCTCGCCGCACCCGGCTCCGCCGCCCGCCCGGGTGTCGAGGCGGCCCTCGCCGCCGCTCCGACGGGCCGCGGATCGATCACGATCTCCCTCGAGGTCGCGGGCCGGCGCTCCCGCGACCTCGACCCGGCCGTCTGGGGCATCCTGGGCGAGCTGGGGGCTCCGCGCGTGCAGAGCAGCGGAGCGGGCACCCGCGTGCTGATCGAGCACGTCCCCGAGAGCGCTCCCGAATCGAGGAGGACCCCGTGAGCACTGCCAGCGGCCGATCGCCGGCGACCGAGGGGCGGACGATCTCGCTCGCCATTCTCGACGACCACCCGATCCTCCTCCGCGCCCTCGCGGAGTGGATCGGCTGCTCGGGTGCGCCCGTCCGCGTGGTCGCGACGGCGTCGAGCTGGGTCGGCCTGCTCGCCGATCCCGCGTTCCCGAGCGACGTGGTGCTCCTGGACATCGACCTCGGCGACGACCTCGACCTGGCGATGAAGATCCGGACGCTCACCGCCGCGGGCTCGGCCGTGGTCATCATCAGCACCCACGCCCAGCCGGCGACGATCGAGCGGGCGCTCGAGGCCGGAGCGCGCGGCTACCTCGTCAAGAGCGAGCCGACCGAGGTCATCATCGAGGCGATCCGCACCGTCGCGAGCGGCGCCGTGTTCCTCACCGGGCCCACGCGCGGCCTCCTCGGGGGATCGGCCGCCGACACGCTGACCGCTCGGGAGCGACTCGTCGTCGGCCTCTTCGCCGAGGGCCTGCCGCTCAAGCAGCTGGCGGCGGAGCTGCGCATCACGCAGGACGCCGCGCGCAGCTGCCTGCGCAGCGCCCGCGCGAAGTACCGCGAGGCGGGGGTGGAGGTCGGCGGCCGCATCGCCCTGCGGCGCCAGGCGCTGCGCGACGGCATCATCGTCCGCCGCTGAGCGGGGGGCTCCGGCTGTCCGGAGCCCCCCGCACCTAGACCGTCTCGGGCCGCTTCTGCCGCGCGGGCTCCGCGGGCCGGTTCGCACCGTTCCACACCGAGATCACTCCCCAGACCACCGCGGCGATCGGCACGGCCAGCACGGCGCCGACGATGCCCGCGAGCACGGTGCCGATGGTGAGGGCGACGAGCACGATCAGCGGGTGCAGCTTCAGCGAGCGGGCCATCAGCACCGGCTGGAGGAAGTTGCCCTCGAGCTGGTTGACGGCGATGACGACCAGGATCACGATCAGCGCGGGGATCGGGCCGTTGGCCACCAGTGCGACGAGAGCCGCGAGGATGCCGGCGGCGGTCGCTCCCACGATCGGGATGAAGGCGGTGAGGAACACGATCACCGCGAGCGGGATCGCCAGCGGGACGCCGATGATCGCCAGCGCGATCCCGATGCCGATCGCGTCGACGGCCGCGACGGTCGCGGTGCCGCGCACGTAGTCGCCCAGCACGTCGACCGCCTTGGTGCCGACGCGCTTGGCGCGGTCGTAGCTCTCGCCGACGAAGGGGCGCAGGAGGAACTCCCAGATCTTCGGGCCGTCCTTCATGAAGAAGAAGAGCACGACGATCATCAGCACGAGGCCGGTGACGAAGTTCGCGGCGGCCGCGGCTCCCGCGAGCGCGCCGGAGCCGAAGCTGCTCGACGTGAGGAAGTCGACGACCGTCGTGCGGGCGTCTTCGATCTGCTGCTCGTCGATCTGGAACGGCAGGTGCTGCACGTAGTCCTGGAGCGAGGCGATGCCGTCGGAGGCGCGGCTGACCAGGTCGTCCCACTGGTTGCGGACGGCGACCGTGATGAGCCAGCCCACGGCGCCCAGGACCGCCAGCAGGCCCAGGAGGGACAGCCACGTCGCGAGGATCGAGGGCACGCCCTTCTTCCGCAGCCACGACAGCAGCGGGTGGATCGCCGAGGCCAGGATGATCGCGATCATCACCGGGATCAGCACCAGGGTGAGCTGCGTCATGGCGAAGACCAGGACCGACGCGAGAGCGAGGATCACGATCACCTGGAGGCAGCGCAGCGCGAAGCGGCCGAGGCCGTCGGTCCAGACCGTGCGCCGCGGCTCGGGGCGGGCGGGTGCGGGAGCGGGAGCGGAGGCGGGTGCGGGAGCGGGGGGCGCGGGGTGGCGGCGGTCGAAGAAGCCCATGGGGGAAAGGTACGGGACGCGGCGTCCACCCCGCGGTGGCTTGACGCCGGGCCCGACGGCCTCGCGGCCGGCCTCGGGAGGCGGTGATCCGGCCGTCGCCGGCCGACCCGGTCGTGGGCGGAGCTCTGCGCCGCGGTCTTCGGATTCCGTCGCTCCCGGAACGAGAAGCGCGGGAAAATTACCAGTTCCGGAGCGAATGCGGCCGTCTTCGACGTCATTCCATTGCCAACGCGACGGATCGCGCACTAGGGTCGGCACGTCCATGCAGGCGCATGGGGTGCGGCACCCGAAGCCGCGCTGCAACCGCGCCCGCTGAACGGCCTCCCGCGGGCGGGAACCCGAATCCCCGCCCGCGTCGGAGGCACAGCGCCTCGCCGCGAGAACCCGAACGTCTCGCGGCCCGCGGCCGGGAACCCGAAGCTCCCGACCGCTCCGCGGCGCAGCACCCGTCCCCCGGAACACCCCCTCCCTGGAGTACCCGCATGTCCCGCACCCCCCTCGGGGGTGACTCCGGAGCGTCCTCGCACGCTCCAGAGCACTTCCGCGCGCTCTCGAGCGCCCCGTCCCTCGACCGCCGCTCGCTCGTGACCGCCGCCGCCTGGAGCGCGCCGGTCGTCGCGATCGCCCTCGCGGCGCCGGCGGCGTCGGCGTCCCAGCCCGCGCCCGCCCCGCGCACCTCCGACTCCACCCTCTCGTTCGACACCCTCTCGAGCTGGGGGACGTGGGGCGCCACGGGCGTCACGGGCGCCGAGACGATCGTCCAGATCCAGAACTGCTGGGCGCACGGCGCCGGAGTCGGAGCGCCGGTCCACGAGCTGAGCGTCGTCGTGCGCTACCCCTCGACGGCGACGCTCGAGTCGACCGCCGTCAGCGTCTCCGGAGCGGGCTGGGCCTTCGTCGCCCGCACCGTCGACGCGAGCGGGGCCGTGGACCTCGTCTTCCGGTGGGCGGGCGACCGGGCCCTGGAGCCCGGCCACTCCACTGCGCAGCTCCGCTACTCCGTCTCCGCGCACTTCTCGGCGCCGACGGTCCTGACCGGAACCGTCTCGGCCCCGAACGCCGACGCCGCGACCCGGACGGGCGACGGCTCGATCGGCTGACGCCGCCCCGTGACGACGCAGGCCGCCCACCCGGAGGGGTGGACGGCCTGCGAGCGCGCGGGAGGGCCTACGCGGGCACCCGGACGGTGAGCCCGCCGGGCTCGATCCACGTGCGGAACGCCGAGGTCGAGCCGAAGGGGTCGCCGTCGAGCTCGATCTCCTGCGCCTTGTCCAGGCGCACGATCAGCTCCTTGCCCTTCACGTACCGCAGGGCCGCGACCTCCTTGGTCAGGCCCATGAGCTTCTGCCCGACGACGCCGGTGCGGCGCAGCACGCCGTTCTCCCACACCACCTTGAAGATGATCTGCACCCAGCCGAAGAACCCCTCGGGGCGCAGCAGCACGATGTCGAACTCGCCGTCGTCCACGGCCGCGTCCGGCAGCAGGAGGATGTTGGCGGGCAGGGCGCCGCAGTTGCCCACGATGATCGTGTGCGCGCGCACCTTGCGGGCCTTCTGCCCGTCGAGCCGGTAGCGGAACTCGAGCTGGTTCTTGTCCAGCAGGGCCTTCCGCAGGGCGTCGACGTAGGCGAGCCAGCCGGCGCGCTTCTTGAGGTCGTCGTCGGTGTTGGCCAGCATCTTCGCGTCGATGCCGAGGCCGGCCATGACGACGTAGGCGTGGCGGGCGCGGCCCTCGCCGGTCTCGATGTCGATCATGCCGATGTCGATCGGGCGGTCGGTGCCCGAGAAGGCGACGGTCAGTGCGTTGTCGACGTCGTCGAGGGTGAGGTTCAGGTTCCGGGCGAGCAGGTTGCCGGTGCCCGAGGGCAGCAGGCCCAGCGGGATGCCCGAGCCGTGCAGCGCCTCGGCGACGACGCGGACCGTGCCATCGCCTCCCGCCGCGATCACCATGTCGACCCCGGCATCGAGCGCCTCGCGCGTCTGCCCGGCTCCCGGATCCTCCACGGAGGTCTCCAGCCACAGGGTCCCGTCCCAGCCGGCGGCCTCCTCGGCGCGCGTCACCGCGGCCTTCAGCGGCTCCAGGTCGACCTTGACGGGGTTGTAGATCAGTGCGGCGCGTCGCTGCTCAGTCATCGGAGCCGTCCTCGTCGTCCTCGACGCGCCCCGGGCGCACGGCGGCGTCCTCGCGGATGTCGATGCGGGTGTCGCCCGCCTCGGTCGTCGAGACGTCGATGCGCGGTGCGGCATCCGCCTCGGACGCCTGCGGGGCGCTGGTCAGCTGGTCTCGGCGATCGTCCGCCGTCTGGTCGCTCATCCCCGGAAGCTAGCAGGGCGGATGCTGAACGCGCGCGGGCTTGCGCCGGGCCGTCCTCACCCTCGCGAGCGGGCGGCCTCGAGGCCCCAGAGCACCAGCGGGACCTGCAGCGGCAGGCGCAGGAGAGTGATCGTCCGGGTTCGCGGACGCCGCGCGTCCCGTGCCATCTGCACGTTGCCGGGGAACACGGCCGCCATCAGCGCGGCCGAGGCGAGGCCGCCGATCCTCCGTGTGGAGGGCCGCAGCATCGACGCGGCGCACGCGAGCTCCGCGACGCCCGAGACGAGCACCCAGGCGCGGGCCGACCCCGGCATCCCGCGCGGCACGACGGCGTCGAAGGTCTGCGGATGCGCGAGGTGCACGACCCCGGACACCGCCAGGGCCGACGCGAGGACGCGCGGTCCGGCGCCGAGTCGTGCGGCGCGCCGCCTCACCGTCCCTGCGCCCCGCGCTCGAGCGGAGCGACATGGTCGAGGATCCGGCGCCACTCGCGCACCAGGGCGAGACGGCCCGTGCCGGCCACGCTCGCGGTGCGCGCGTCGGCGAGGCGCCCGCGGAACCAGCGCCCGTCCTCGGTCCCCGCGACCGGGTCGTGCTCGCCGTTCACGATCAGCACCGACGCGGTGACCGCGTCGAGCTCGTCGGCCCAGCTCCCGTCGCGGAGCGCGGCGAGATCGGTCGCGGCTCCCAGCGGGCCCTGGCGCCAGCCCTCGCCGAGCATCCGCTCGAGCCGGTTGCGCAGTCCGCGCGTGCCGGCGAGCACCGGATCCTCGGGATCGACGCCGAGCGCGGTCAGATCCGGCGTGCCCTCGGGCAGGGTCCCCGCCAGGGTCCCGGCCCCCCTCGCCGGGCAGCACGTCGCGGCGCTCCCAGGCCGTGGTCGGCTGCACGAGCACCCCGGCCTGGGGCGGCGCGGGAGTGCCGACGATCGCGAGGCGGTCGACCAGATCGGGGTGCCGCGCCGCGAGAGAGAGGGCGAAGACGCCTCCGGAGCCCCAGCCCACCACGCCGACGCTGCCGAACTCGGCTCCGTCGATGGTCCGCGCGGTCCGCTCGGAGCGGCGGAGGTACTCGGCGAGATCGTCGGCCCGGTCCTGCACGCGGGCGTGCCGCGGATCGACGGGGTCGGAGGCGCCGTAGCCCGGGCGGTCGAGGATCATCAGGTGCAGGCCCCAGGGCCCCGTGACGAGGGGATCGGGGTCGAAGCCGCCCGCTCCCGGCGTCGGGTGGCAGAGCACGACCAGACGATCGGCGACCGGATCGCCCGCCGCCGAGACTCCGATGCCGCGACCCGACCGCAGCTCGAATCGATGGTTCGCCATGTGACCTCCCCCGGGCGCGCCGACGATCGGCGACCCTCCCAGTCAAGCGGAGAACGCCCCGCGCCCGCTGGCCCTTGACCGCGGAGCAGGTGCCTCCCGTGCCGCTGCGGCGTATCGTGACGCCATGGCTGATCAACGACCGATCGGATACTGGCTGACCCTGGTGGAGCGCCTCGTCGACGAGCGCTTCGCCGTCACCCTCGAGGAGCACGGCGTGACGCGGAGGCAGTGGCAGCTGCTGCAGCAGCTGCAGCGCGGGCCGTCGGCGCTGGCCGAGCTCGACCGCGCCCTCGCCCCGTTCCTGCGGGCGCCGACCGCGGAGGACCCGGCGGGGGAGTCGGCGGCCGAGCAGCTCGCCGAGCTCCTCGAGAGCGGCTGGGTCGTCGTCGAGTCCGAGCTCTACGCGCTCACCGAGCGGGGCGGAGTCGCGACCGCGCGGCTCGAGGAGGTGGTCGCCGAGCAACGCTCAGCCGCCACCGCCGGAGTGGGCGAGCGGGAGTACGCCGTCACCGTCGCGACGCTGCGCACGATCGCCGGCAACCTCGGCGCGGCCGAGTCCTCCTGACACGTCGGTCCGGTGCCCGCTACCCCCTGCCGTTCGACGCGGTCCGGGGGCAGAGTGGTGGTCTCGGCGCCCCGCCGAGACGAAGGAGAGCAGCATGAGCAGCGACCGCACCACCGACGAGGACGTCGAGAAGACCGAGGAGCTCCCCGACGGCACCGGGACCGACACGTCCGAGGGCGGCGGCGACACCGACACCGTCTCGGGCGGCGACGCCGACGACGAGTAGACCTCGCACGACGCAGAAGGGGCGGGCCGGATACCGGCTCGCCCCTTCTCGTCGTCCCGTCGGGACCGACGTCCGCCGATCAGATCAGCGGGCCGTCGGTCTCGCTCGTGCGACGGGTGACCTGCTCACCGCTGGCCGGGTCGACGGCCGAGCGGGTGGTCGCGACGGCCTGGCGACGGCGCGTCATCAGGACCAGGCCCAGGATCAGGCCCACCAGTCCGGCGGCCATGAGGATGTAGCCGATCAGCGTCAGGTCGACGCCGGCCAGCTGGACGTCCACGGCGAAGGCCAGGACCGCGCCGACGACGAGGAGGAAGATCCCTGCTCCGATGCTCATACGTGCTCCTTCTGACGACCGCCGGTCGGCGCGGGGGCGCACGAGGGCACCGGCGTGCGATCGCCCCACGGTAGTGCGCGCCGGGTGAGGACCGGAGGCCCTTCCGGTGACGGGCGCGGGGGTGTAGGACTCAGGAGATCCTCAGCATCACCCTCGTGCGGTCGCCGCGGCTGACGAGGCGCTCGATCACCATGAACACGCGGTACTCGAGCCGGTACTTGCCCAGGAACACCCGACCCAGCCGCTCCACCGTGTCCTCGTCCGACACGATCCGGGCGCTCGCCTCGACGACGGGGGCCCCCTCCTTCACGCGGCCGCGGCGGTCGCACGGCACCAGGGTCACCCGCGGGTCGTTGCGCAGGCGCTTCACCTTGCCGCTGGTGCGGGGAGTGGTGACGATCAGGTCGTCGCCGTCCCGGGCGATCCACACGGGGGTCGAGACCCCGACGCCCGTCTTCCGGAAGGTCGTGAGCGAGACGAAGGAGGCGCTGGTCAGGTCCGCCAGGGCGGGGGAGAGGGTCATCCTCGAACAGTAGGGGCGCACGGGGCCGCCTCCGCACGCCTCGCCGAGCCTCCGGCTCGGGCCCGGGCGGCGGACGTAGTGTGGAGGCATGACCGACCCGACGCCCCTGATCGGTCCGACCGAGGCGCCCGAGCTGCACGTGATGACCTACAACATCCGTCGGCGGATGCCGCGCCTCACCTCGCGGGCGATCGACCTCTGGGATCGTCGGCAGCCGCTGGTGCGGCGCCTGCTCGAGATCGAGCGCCCGTCGATCCTCGGAGTGCAGGAGGCGCTGCCCGACCAGGCGGCGTTCGTGCAGGACGTGCTCGGCCCCTCCTTCGAGGGCATGGGCTTCGGGCGCGATCCCGACCGCGGAGGAGAGCGCGTGATGCTCTTCGTCGACCGCCGCCGCTTCGCCGTGCGCCACTGGTCGCAGATCGCCCTGTCCGACACCCCGGACGTCGCGGGATCGCGCAGCTGGGGCAACCGGATCCCGCGCACGGCGGTGATCGCCGAGCTCGTCGACCACGCGACGAACCGCGAGCTGACCGTCGTGTCGACCCACTTCGACCACCTCTCGCGGAACTCCCGACTGCACTCGGCCCGGCTGCTGGCCGAGCGGGTCGTCGCGCTCGATCGCCCGGCGATCGTCATGGGCGACGCGAACACGGATGCCGGCTCCGCCCCGTATCGGGCGCTGCTGGACGGGGGTCGGCTCGCCGACTCCTGGGTCGTCGCGGGCCGCCACCTGACGCCCGGGTGGGGCACCTACTCCAACTACCGCGCTCCGCGCCCGGGCCGGCGCATCGACTGGCTCGCGGTGACCGCCGGCGCCTTCGAGGTCGTCTCGACGGGCGTCAACGCGGTCCGCTACGACGGAGCCGCCGCCTCCGACCACGAGCCCGTCCAGGCCGTGCTGCGGTTCACGGCACCGTGAGCGCCGCCGTCCTCGTCGACACGTTCCTCCAGCCGCCGCGCACCCGCGGCGAGTGGTTCGCCGACGCCGTCCGGATGCTGGGAGCGGCGAGCATCGTCGCGGCGGGCATCGGCTGGGGCTTCGTCGATGTCGCCGTGTTCGCGCTGTCGTCGATCGGGCTCGTGCTCACGCGCTTCCTCGGCATCCGGCCCGCGCTCGACGCGGCGTTCGGCGTCTCGCTCCTCGTCGCCTCCTGGAGCAGCGTGCTCGAGCTGTACCAGGCGTGGGCGGCGTGGGACCTCGTGGTGCACTTCACCCTGAACGGGCTGGCGGCCGCGGTCGCGTACATCGTCGCGGCGCGGGCCGGAGTGGTGCCGACCGTCGCGGGGGAGCGCGGGCCGCTCGCTCCGGCGATCGTGCTCTGCGCGTGCTTCGGCACGACGGCGGGAGTGCTGTGGGAGTGGGGCGAGTGGGCGGGCCACCGCTTCGTCGACGAGTCGATCTTCGTGGCCTACGAGGACACGCTCGCCGATCTGGCCGCGGGGGCCCTCGGCTCGATCCTCGCCGGAGCGCTCATGCGGTTCTGGTCGGCGAAGAGCCGGGTGCCGGTGCGGGAGCACGCGGCCGCCCTCTAGGACCTGGTGAACAGGATCTCGCGTGCGCGACGGTGATCTCCTGTTCGACAGGCCCTAGCCCACGGCCTCGGCTGCTCGGGGCCTCACGTCCCGCAGAGCCTCGAGGACCAGGGTCCGCGCCGGGCTGCCCCGGCTCGAGCGGCGCCAGGCCGCCGACACGACCCGCGTCGAGACCGGATCCACGGCGGGGACGGCGACCACCGCCTCCGGCAGCGGCTCGCGGCCGAGGCGTGGCACGAGCGCCACGGCCGCCCCCGCCTCGACGAGTGCGATGTGGGTGCTGAAGTCCTCGTCGTAGTAGGCGATGTCGGGCAGGCGGCCGGTGCCGGCGAAGGTGCGCAGCAGCCAGGCGTGGCAGATGGCGCCCGCCGGGATGCTCACCCACGTCTCGTCCGCGAGGCGGCTCGGAGCGAGCGCCGGACTCGAGGCCAGCGGGTGCTCCCGGTGGATCAGGACGTCGGCCCGGTCCTCCAGCAGCGTCTCGGTCTCGATCGACGAGGGGAGATCGAGCGAGAGGCCCGGCCAGTCGTGCAGAACCGCGAGATCCGCGGCGCCGCGCTCGAGCCGCTGCGCCGCCTCCCACGGGTCGAGCTCGTCGAGCGTGATCCGCAGTCCGGGCGCGCGCCTGCGGATCACGGCCAGCGCGGGCACGAGCAGCCCGCGCATCGCGGTCGAGAACGCGGCGATGCGCAGCGTGCCGGTCACCTCCTCGGCGGGCGCGGCCCCCAGGTGCTCGAGCGCCTCGAGCTCGGCCAGGAGGCGCTCGCCGCGGTCGGCCAGCGAGCGACCGTGCTCGGTGAGGAACACCGAGCGCCCGGCGCGCTGAGCGACCGCGCCGCCCGACTGCCGTTCGAGCCGCTTGAGCTGCTGCGACACGGCGGACGGAGTGAATCCCAGCGCCTCCGCCGCTGCGGCGACGGTCCCGCAGTCGCGCACGGCGATCAGGGCGCGGAGGGCGGAGGGCTCGATCATGAACGCACGCTACCGGGTCGGCGGTAGCGACCTGCGCTGGTGCTGTCGAATCGGGTGCGCTTGTCTGGAGCCATGACCCGCAGGCACACCCTCCTCGCCCTCCTCGTCGTGCTGCTCTGGGGGCTGAACTTCGTCGTGATCGACGTGGGCCTCGTCGACGTGCCGCCCCTGCTGTTCCTCGCGCTGCGCTTCGTCGTGGTCGCCGTGCCGGCCGTCTTCCTCGTGCCCCGGCCGAGCGCGCCGCTGCGCACGATCGCCGCGATCGGGCTGTTCATGAGCCTGGGCCAGTTCGCGCTGCTGTACCTCGCGCTCGCCCTCGGGATGCCCGCCGGGCTCGCCTCGCTCGTCCTCCAGGCGCAGATCGTGCTGACCGTGGTGATCGCGTCGGTCGCGCTGCGCGAGCGGCCGACTCCCCGCCAGGTCGCCGGGCTGCTGGTCGGCGTCGCGGGGCTCGTGGTGGTGGCGGTCTCGCACGGGGCGAGCGCCCCGTGGCTGCCGTTCGTCGTGACCCTCGCCGCCGCGCTGTCGTGGGCGATCGGCAACGTGCTGACCCGCCGGGCGAAGGGCGCCTCCGGACTCTCGCTCGTCGTGTGGTCGGCGCTGGTGGTCCCCGTCCCCGCCCTGGCGCTCTCGCTGGTGGTCGACGGGGGGCCGGCCGTCGCGAGCGCCCTGTCGAGCCTCTCCGTCGCCGCGATCCTGAGCACGCTCTACACCGCCGTCTTCGCCTCACTCGTCGGCTACGGCATCTGGAACTCGCTCCTCGCCCGCTACCCGGCGGCGTCGGTCGTGCCGTTCACCCTCCTGGTGCCCGTGATCGGGGTGCTCTCGGCGTGGGCGCTCCTGGGCGAGGCGCCGTCGATCGGCGAGCTGATCGGAGGCGCGGTCATGGTCGCGGGGCTCGCCGTCGCCACCATCCGCCGCACCCGCCGCGACCCGCTCCTGGCCGCCGTCGGTCCTGCGGCGTAGCGTTCGCATCATGTGCGGACGATTCGCGATGGACTCCACGACCGACGAGCTGATCCGGGAGTTCGTCGCGGCCGGCGGGAGGGCCGCCGACTGGGCGCCCGATCTCAGCGTGGCCCCGACCGACTCCGCGCCGATCGTGCGCGAGCGCCAGCACGACGACGAGGTGCAGCGCGAGGTCGAGCTCGCGACCTGGGGCTTCACGCCCTCGTGGGCGAAGGGGAAGGGCCCGTCCCCCATCAACGCGCGGCTCGAGTCGGTCGCCTCGAACGGGCTCTTCCGCAGCGCCTTCGCCAAGCAGCGCGCGATCGTGCCGATGCGCGGCTACTACGAGTGGGAGGCGCGCGCCGACGGCAAGCAGCCGTGGTTCCTGCACGGGGAGGAGCCGATCCTGGCGGCGGCCGGCCTCTACACGGCGCGCAAGGAGGGGGACGAGTGGCGGGTCTCGTTCACGATCATCACCCGCGAGGCGCGCGACGCCTCGGGGGAGGTGCACGACCGGATGCCGGTCTTCCTCACCCCCGACGTCCGCGACGAGTGGCTGCGCCCCGAGCCGCTCGGCTCCGCGGAGGAGATGCTCGCGACCCTCGATCGGGCCTCGGTCGCGATGGCCTCGACGATCACGGCGTACCCGGTCGACCGGCGGGTCAACAACTCCCGCACGGTCGACCGTCACGACCCGTCGGTGCTGGAGCCGGTCGAGCTCTAGCGGGACGGGGACTCAGGCCTCGAGCATCGAAGATCATGCCGTTCCGGCATGACCCGGAAACGGCTTGCCGTTCAGGTGCACCTCGCCCGGGGGCACCTCGACGTCTCCGACGTCATCCGGTCCGCCGGTGCCGGGCACGGCCCTGACCTCGGCCTCGCCCGAGACCTCGGTCGCGCTCTCGTCCGGAGCGCTGTCCTGCTTCGCCGCGGTCTCGCGCTCGCTGCCGGGCGACTCCGTCATGTCCTTCTCGATGGTCTCGCTCTCGCTCGACGTCGGCGCCGCGGCTCCGTCGGGCTTCCCGATGGTCGACCCCCTGGTCCTCGAGGGTCGATCCGTGGTCGTCGTCGTGCGTCGATCCCTGGCCGTCGTGGTGCGTCATGCTGTTCCCTCCGTTGGATGGTCTCGACGTTACGTCCGCCCCCGGAGGCGGGGCACCCGCTTGACAGCGTCCCGTGGCCCCTACGGCCCACAGGCGCGACGTACTACCCTGGAACGACGGTCGCACCGGGGGGCGCGGCAGAAGCCGCAGCACCCACCGCGCGAGGAGGAACCCCGTGGCATCGCACCGAACGGGCGAGACCCGTGTCGTCGGAACGACGGTCGGCGACCGGTACACGATCGAGGAGCTGATCGGCCGCGGCGGCATGGCCACCGTCTACCGCGCGCGCGACGAGATCCTCGGCCGCTCGGTGGCCCTGAAGATGTTCGCGGCCGGCATCGACGACGCGCAGGACCTGCAGCGCAAGTCCTCCGAGATCCGGCTGCTCGCGGCTCTCAACCATCCGGCGCTGGTCACCCTCTACGACGCGCACGACGGCGGCGACGACACCGGGGGCCAGGCCTACATGGTCATGGAGCTCGCCGAGGGGCCGAGCCTGTCCGAGCGCCTCGCCACCGGCCCGGTCGCTCCCAACGACGTCGCCGCGATGGCCGCCGATCTCGGTGAGGCGCTGCACACGGTGCACGCCGCCGGAGTGGTCCACCGCGACGTGAAGCCGTCGAACGTCCTGCTCGTGCCGAGCCCGCTCACGAGCCGCGAGTTCCGGCCCAAGCTCGCCGACTTCGGCATCGCCTACCTGATCGACGCGACCCGCATCACCTCGCCGGGCACCCTCATCGGCACCGCCGCCTACCTCAGCCCGGAGCAGGCCCACGGGCAGCCGCTCACCGCGGCGAGCGACATCTACTCCCTCGGACTCGTGCTGCTCGAGTCGCTCACCGGCAAGCGCCCCTTCACGGGCACCGCGATCGAGGTCACCCTCGCCCGCCTGCTGCGCGACCCCGAGGTGTCGGCGTCGCTGGGCAGCGGCTGGTCGGGGCTCCTGGGTGCGATGACGCGACGCGAGCCCGACGAGCGCCCGACCGCGCTCGAGGTGGCCGAGTCGGCGCGCAAGCTCATCGACCCCCGCCGTGACGGGCCGCCGACGGCGATCGTCCTGCCCGATGTGCCGCCAACCGCGGTGCGCACCGAGCCGGTCGGCACCACCGAGGTCATCGGCACCACCGAGCTGATCGGCACGACGGAGCTGATCGGCACGACGCCTGACGCCACCGCGGTCTACCCGGTGCACGAGGGGGCAGACGGAGCGACGTCCGTGCTGCCCGTCGGCACGGGGACGACCCCGGCGCCCGTCGCAGGTCCTCCGGCGACCGCCGCCGTCCCGCTCCGCCGCGCCCCGCAGCGCCGGGGCGGACCCAATCCGTGGCTGCTCGTGCTGGTGCTGGCCCTGGTGGCGATCGCCGTGGGCCTCGCCGTCGTGCTGCTCGGCGGCGACCAGCAGACGCCGCTCCCCGCCGTCGACGGCGAGCTCGGCGAGCACCTGCAGCGCCTGCGCGAGAGCATCCGCTCGTGATCGCGCGCCGCTCCTGGCCCGCCGCCGTCCTGGCCGCGGTCCTCGTCCTCTCGGGCTGCTCCGCGTCCGACTCCTCGATCGACGACGCCACCGCGCAGACGCTCGACGACGCGGTCGTCGCCGTCGCGGAGCGGGCCTCCGTCGACGACTTCGCCGGCGCCCTGAGCGAGCTCGAGGCCCTGCAGGCCGCTCTGAACGCCGCTCTCGGGCGGGCAGCGTGACCGCCGAGCGCGCCTCGGCCGTGCAGGCCGAGATCGAGGTCGTGCGGAGCGACCTCGCGGCCGCGATCGCCGCGGTCCCGACTCCCGCGCCCTCTCCCGAGGAGACCCGGGAGGAGGAGCCCGCCGAGGAGGCTCCCGTGGAGGAGGCTCCCGTCGAGGAGGAGCCCGCGCCGGTCGAGACCGAGGAGGCGCCCGCCCCTGTGCCCGAGGAGACCGCTCCTGTCGAGGAGGAGTCCCCCGAGGAGGAGGCTCCGGAGCCCGCGGAGTCGGAGCCCGCCGAGGAGCCGCCGGCCGAGGAGCCGCCTGCCGGGGAGTCGCCGGGCAACGGCAACAACGGCAACGGCAACAGCGGCGGCAACGGCAACAACGGCAACGGCAACGGGAACAGCGGCAGCAACGGGAACGGGAACGGGAACGGGAACGGCTGATCGCCCCCGCCCGCTCCGGCGTCAGTCGTTCGTCGCGACCACCGCGAAGTCGGTGTCGAGGTCGACGTCCACATCGGTGCCGTCGTCGCGCGTGACCTCCACGTCGTAGGCGTGGTCGGCGTCGTCGCTCCGCTCGGCCTCGGTCACGGTGCCCGTGCCGACGGCTGCGAGCGCGGCCTCGGAGGCGCGGGCCAGCTCGTCGCCGGTGAGGTCGTCGGGGTCGACGGCTCCCGCGGCGGGAGCGGCGGGTGCGTCGGAGGCGTCCGAGCCGGTGCCCGCGGCGCCGCCCGTGACGGCGCGGCCGTCGTCGTCCGCGTCCGCGGACAGCACCTCGAACGAGTCGTCGAGCCGCACGTCGTACTCGAGTCCGTCCTCTCCGCGCAGTTCCAGCTCGTAACCGGGGGCGCCGTCGTCCTCGCGCTCGGCCGACGTCACGGTGCCGCCGCCGATCTCGGCGAGCGCGGCCTCGCTCGCCCGGTCCAGGTCCGCTCCGGTGAGCCGGTCGGACCCCTCGAAGCCGTCGGTCGCGGCGTAGGCGATCCCGGTGCCGGCTCCGAGGAGCACGAGGACTCCGGCCGCTCCGGCGATGATCGTGGTCTTCTTCTGCATGACGATCGGCTCCTTCTCCGGCGCCGTTCCTCGACGCCGTGACCACTCTCGCGAGCCACCGCTGAAGCCAGCCTGAAGCGCGGGACCGTGCGCGAGCGCCTCGGATCCTCCCGAGGTGCCGCGGGTCGTCCGCCGCCTCCACCGGATCCGCGTGCGAGCGGCAGACGCCGCCACCCGGGTCGGCGCAGCCGCGACCGGTCCGAGCTCAGCGCTCCCGGGGCACCCGCACCGCCACGCGCGCCCCGCCCAGCGGCGCGTCCTCGATCGTCACGGTCCCGCCGTGCGCCCCCGCGATCTCCGCCACGATCGCGAGCCCCAGACCGGATCCCCCGGCGTCCCGCGCGCGCCCCTCGTCGAGCCGCACGAACCGCCCGAGCACCCGCGAGCGCTCGGCCGCGGGGATCCCCGGGCCGTCGTCGTCCACCACGATCAGGGCCCCGTCGCCGTCGACCCGCGTCGCGGAGCGATCCGCTCCGAGCGGTGCCGCACCGCGTTGTCGACCAGGTTCCGCAGCGCCCGTGAGAGCAGGACCTCGTCGGCGACGACCTGCACGGGCGAGACGCCGCTCGCGTCCACCTCGACGCCGGAGTCGCGCAGCCGCCGCACCTCGCGCAGCGCCAGGTCGTCGAGGTCGACCGGCGCGCCGGCGATCGCGAGCCGCGCCTCGTCGGCGCGGGCGAGCAGCAGCAGTCCCTCGATCAGCCCGCCCATCCGCACCGACTCCTCGGCGACGGTCGTGGCGAGCCGGGCGGAGTCGAGGCGGTCGGGATGCGCGAGCGCCACCTCCGCGGTCTGCCGCAGTGCCGCGACGGGGGAGCGCAGCTCGTGCGAGGCGTCCGAGACGAAGCGGCGCTGCCGCTCCTGCGCGCTCTCCGAGACGCTCGAGCATGCGGTTGAGGGTGCGCGCGAGCCGATCGATCTCGTCGCCCGAGCCGGGCTCCGCGACCCGGCGGTCGAGCTCTGCGGCGGTGACCGCCTCGGCCTCGGCGCGCATCCGGTCGACGGGGCGCAGCGCCCGCCCGACGACCACCCAGCAGAGGGCCGCGACGAAGGCGACGAGCAGCGGGACCGCCACGGCGAGCAGCGCGATCGTGGTCGCGACCGCCTCCGCCCGGCCCTCGTCCGGCACGCCGACCACCACCAGCGACCGGTCGTCGAGCTCCTGCGCGGCGACGACCAGCGGATCCTCGTCGTCGACGGCCACGGTGACCGGGTCCTCGCCCTCCTCGGTCGCCAGCGCCGGCAGGTCCTCCGCGTCCTCGCTCACCGCGACCACGCGGCCGTCGACGATGAGCTGCACCACGCCCTCCGACGCGCGGACCGCCTCCGCTCCGGCGCTCTCGACGAGGGAGACCGCGCGCTCGGCCTCCGTCTCGGCCGCGGTCGAGGCGCTCGCCGCGAGGACCCAGGAGAGCACCAGGGTGAACACGACGCCGCCCAGCACGCCCGCGAGCGCGACCACGGCGGCGGCCGCGAGCGTGATCCGGGTGCGCACGCGTCTCACGGCGCGACCAGCGAGTAGCCGGCGCCGCGCTGCGTCCGGATGGTCTCGACTCCGAACGGCCGGTCGATCTTGTTGCGGAGCGTCCGGACGTAGACCTCGACGATGTTGGGGTCGCCGTCGAAGTCGAAGTCCCACACGGCGCCGAGGATGTCCCGCTTGGAGACCACGTCGCCGGCGCGCGAGACGAGGTACTCGAGCACGCTGAACTCCCGCGTGGTCAGCGGGATCGGCACGCCGCCCCGCTCCACGCGCCGCGAGGCCGGGTCGAGCACCAGATCGCCCACCACCCGGACGACGGGCCGCTCGGCCGCGCCCCGGCGGATGAGCGCCCGCAGCCGGGCGACGAGCACGGGGAACGAGAAGGGCTTGGTGAGGTAGTCGTCGGCGCCGGTGTCCAGCGCCTCGACCTGGTCCAGGTCGCCGTCCTTGGCGGTCAGCATCAGGACGGGCGTCCAGTCCTCGGCGGCGCGCAGGCGCTCGCAGACCCGGAACCCGCTGACGTCGGGGAGCATCAGATCGAGCACGATCGCCGCGTACTCCGCCTCCTGCGCGAGCCAGAGGGCGTCCGTGCCGGTGGTGGCCGTGTCGACCGCGAAGCCCTCGGCCTCGAGGCCCGTCTCGAGAGCGCGCAGCAGGTTGATCTCGTCGTCGACGACCAGGATGCGGATGGCGTCCTCCGAGCACGTCCCGCGACGCAGCGCGGCTCGGGCCAGGCTACGGCCGCCGCGCTGAAGCCCGGCTGAAGCGCGATCGGAGAGGCCGCGACACCTCCCGTTCCCCTCGGTGCTGTAGAAGTGTCCGGTGACTCCGCCCGCCTCCCTCGCCCGCCGCCTCGGAACCGGTGACGCCGTCGTCATCGGGCTCGGCTCGATGATCGGAGCCGGCGTCTTCGCCGCCTTCGCCCCGGCCGCCGCGGCCGCCGGACCGTGGCTGCTGGCGGGCCTCGCCCTCGCGGCGCTCGTGGCCTTCGCGAACGCGTCCTCGTCGGCGCAGCTCGCCGCGCAGTACCCGCGCTCGGGCGGCACCTACGTCTACGGCCGCGAGCGCCTGGGCGAGTGGCCGGGGTTCCTCGCCGGCTGGGGGTTCGTCATCGGCAAGACCGCCAGCTGCGCGGCGATGGCGCTGACCTTCGCGGCCTACGCGGCTCCGACCGGCTGGGAGCGCCCCGTCGCGGTGCTGGTCGTCGCCGCGCTCGTCGGCGTCAACGCGCTCGGCGTGACCCGCACCGCCCTCGCCACCCGGATCATCGTCACGATCGTCCTGGCGGTGCTCGCGCTCGTGGTCGTCGCCGCCCTCGCCTCCCCGCCCTCGACGGCGCCCGTGCCCGCTGGAGCCGGCACGATCGGCCCGCTCGGAGTGCTGCAGTCGGCGGGCCTGCTCTTCTTCGCCTTCGCCGGCTACGCGCGCCTGGCCACCATGGGGGAGGAGGTGCGCGACCCGGCGCGGACGATCCCGCGCGCGATCCTCGGCGCTCTCGCCCTCGCCGTCGTGGTCTACGCCGTCGTCGGCGCCGCGCTGCTGCTGGCGCTCGGGCCGGAGCGCCTCGCGAGCTCGACCGAGCCCCTCGCCGAGGCCGCCGCGGTCTGGCCGTGGACCGGACCGGTCGTCCGCATCGGCGCCGCCGCCGCATCCCTCGGAGCCCTGCTCGCCCTGATCGCCGGCATCGGCCGGACGAGCCTGGCCATGGCCCGCGAGGGAGACCTGCCCCGGATGCTCGCGCACGTGGACCCGGTGCGGCAGGTGCCCCGCCGGGCCGAGATCGTGCTCGGCGCCGTGGTGATCGTGCTCGTCCTCGTCGCCGATCTGCGCTCGGCGATCGGCTTCTCGTCCTTCGGCGTGCTGCTCTACTACCTGGTCGCCAACGTCTCGGCGCTCACGCAGGAGCGCGGATTCCGTCTCTACCCCCGCGTCGTCGCGATCGGAGGGGCGCTCGGCTGCGTCCTGCTCGTCGCGACCCTGCCGCTGCCGTCGATCCTGGCGGGCGCGGCCGTCTTCGCGGTCGGAGCGGCGTATCGGCTGGTCCGGCTCGGGATCGCCGGGCGGGCCCGCGCGGCCGGGGAGTGACTCCCGGCCGCCGCGCGCTCACTCGTCGCGGTCGGTGTACTCGCCCTCGGCGTCGGAGTCGGGCCCCGCAGTGTCGGAGTCGACGTAGCTGCCCTCGTCGGTCGACGTCTCCTCGTGCACCGAGGTGTCCACGTAGCTGCCGCGGTCGTCGGTGGCGGTGTGCGAGACGCCGTCGGTCGAGGTGTACTCGCCGTCGGGGGTCTCGGTCGTGTTCGCGGACTCGGCCGCGTGGCGGCCCCGTCGCGCCTCGGTGGCGGTGCCGGGGGTCTCGTCGTCGTGTGCCATGGCGGTTCCTCGCTTCGTCGCGTCCGAGGCGCACCGAACGGCCGCCTCGAGTCGAGGGAACTCCATCCCGCCGCGCGGTGCAAGGCGTTGCGCCTGCACATCCGTGCCGGTGCGCGCCGACCGTTCCCGGCCGCACGACGACTCCGCCGTCCGGCGCAACTCCTATCCGCTCCCGGATCGCGCGCCTAGCGTGACGGGCATGAGCATCCCCACCCGCACCCGCTGGAGCGTCATCGGCCAGCTCGGCCCGCTGTTCGACGACGGCGGCCCGATGCTGCTCGTCGAGGCGCGGTCGGCCTTCGGGCGCCGGCCGATGCACCGTGCGAAGGCGCAGCTCTGGCTCTCGGCGCTGCGGCACCGCGCCCGCGAGCTCGGCGACCGCGTCGAGTACGTGCGCGCCGGGACGTTCGCCGAGGCGCTCGAGGGCCGCGACGACCTCGAGGTGATCGATCCGCCCACCCGCGGCGGCCGCCGCCTGGCCCGGCGCCTGGGCATGAGCGTGCTCCCCAGCCGCGGCTTCGTGACCGAGGAGGAGGACTTCCGGGAGTGGGCGCTCGCGCGGGCCGGCTCCCGGCTCCTGCTCGAGGACTTCTACCGCTGGAGCCGCAAGCGCACCGGCGTGCTGATGCGCGGCGACCAGCCGGAGGGCGGCACGTGGAACTACGACCACGACAACCGCCAGCCGCCGCCCAAAGGCGCGGCGAGGCTGGGACTGCCGGATCCGTGGTGGCCGGTGGAGGACGACATCGACGAGGAGGTCCGCGCCGACCTCGCCCGCTGGGAGCGCGAGGGCGCCGTGCACCTCGTCGGCGAGGACGGCCCGCGGCGCTTCGCCGCGACGCCCGCCGAGGCGCAGGAGGCGCTCGCCGACTTCGCGTCGTCGCGCCTGCAGGACTTCGGGCCGTACGAGGACGCCATGCTCTCGGGCGACTGGACGATGGCGCACTCGCTCCTGAGCGCCCCGATGAACCTGGGCCTCCTGGACCCCCGCGAGGTGATCGACACCGTCGTCGCCGAGCACGCCGCCGAGGGCGCGCCGCTCGCGGGCGTCGAGGGCTTCGTCCGGCAGATCATGGGCTGGCGCGACTACGTCTGGCACCTCTACTGGCACCTGGGCCCGGAGTACCGCACGCGCAGCAGGGCCCTCGGCGCGTCCGCCCCGCTGCCCGCCGCGCTGCTCGAGCTCGATCCGTCGGGCATCGAGGCCAACTGCCTGCACGAGACGCTGGACGACGTCCGGCGCCACGGCTGGGCGCACCACATCCAGCGCCTGATGGTGCTGGGCAACTGGGGCCTCCAGCGCGGCTGGGATCCGGCGGAGCTGAACGACTGGTTCGTCGACGTCTTCGTCGACGGCACCGAGTGGGTCATGCCGGCGAACGTGATCGGCATGTCGCAGCACGCCGACGGCGGAGTGGTGGCCACCAAGCCCTACGCCTCGGGCGGCGCCTACATCAACCGCATGTCGGACTACTGCGGCGGCTGCCGGTTCGACCCGAAGGTGCGGCTCGGCGAGAACGCCTGCCCGGTGACGGCCGGCTACTGGGCGTTCCTCGACCGCGTCGAGCCGGTGCTGCGCACGAACCACCGCATGGCGCAGCCGCTGGCCGGGCTCCGCCGGCTCTCGGACCGCGCGGCCGTCGTCGATCAGGAGCGCCTGCGCGAGTCGTACTGACTCTCATCCCCGGAGGAACACCGACACCGTCACCGCGACGGTCACCTCCGTGGGCCCCTCGAGCCCCGCCAGTGCCGCGTCGAGCACCGCCGCGTCCACGTGGTGGGCGCTCGGGCCCATCAGCACCTCGGCGCGCAGCTCGGACGGCGACATCGGCACCGCGTAGTCGAGCTCGCGGCGCTCGGCGAGCGCGAACCCGGCGAGCTGCTCGTCGAGCCGCTCGGCCTTGCCCGCGTCGATCCCGAGCATCCCGAAGACCGGGCGGATCTCGCGCAGGTGCCGCTCGCGCGGAGTGACGACGACGGCGGTCCCTCCCTGCCGCAGCACACGGAGCATCTCGGGGGCGTTGCGCGGGGCGAAGACGGTGAGCAGCGCATCGGCGCAGCCGTCGACCAGGGGGAGGGGCTGCCAGAGGTCCGCGGTCGCGATCGCGGCGCGGGGGTGCGCCCGAGCGGCGCGGCGGGCGGCCGGCGCCGAGAGGTCGAGTCCGAGTCCGCTCGCCTCCGGATGCGCGTCGAGGACCGCCGCGAGGTACGCGCCCGTCCCGCAGCCGAGGTCGACGACGAGCCGCCCACCGCCCGGCACCGCCGCCGCGACGGCGTCCTGGATCCCCCGGTAGTGCCCGGAGGCGAGCAGCTCCTCCCGCGCCTGCACCATCGCGGCGGTGTCGCCGGACGTCGCGTGCTTCCCGCGCAGGAGTGAGACGTAGCCCTGCCGGGCGATGTCCGCGCTGTGCCCGTTCGCGCAGCGCAGGAGCGAGGGCCGGGGCAGCGCGTCGGGCGCGAGTCCCGCCCCGCACACCGGGCACGCGAGCGCGGGCAGCACCGCCGATCCGGGCGCCGCGGCCGGATCGAGGGGGTGGGCGCTCACGCCGCGGTCCGCTCGCGCAGAGCGGCCGACCGGTCCCGCATCGCCGTGACGCCGGAGTTGACGGTCGCGATCACCGGCACCGCGAAGAGCGCGCCGGCCAGCCCCGCCACCTCGAGCCCGGTGGCCACACCGAGCACGACGGCGAGCGGATGCACCTTCACCGCCGAGCCGAGGATCAGCGGCTGCAGCACGTGCCCCTCGAGGAGGTGCACCACGATCACCACCCCGACCATCACGAGCGCCGCCACCGGCCCGATGAACAGCAGCGCGACCAGCGCCGCGAGCGCTCCGGTCACGATCGCGCCGAGGAACGGCACGAACGAGCCCAGGAACACGGTCACCATGATCGGCACGACGAGGGGGAGCTGCAGGGCGAGCGCCCCGATGCCGATGCCGGTCGCATTGATCGCGGCGACGGCGAGCTGCGCGCGCACGAACTGGGTGAGAGCCTCGAAGCCGGCCGCGGCGCCCGTGAGCAGCGGGGCCCGGGCGGGGAGCGGCAGCAGGCGCAGGGCCCACGACCAGATCCGCCGCCCGTCCAGCAGCAGGAAGATCAGCGAGAAGAGGGTGAGCAGGGTGCCGGCGAAGACCTCGGCGACCTGCGAGCCGACGGCGAGGGCTCCGGAGGCGAGCGTCGCGGCCTGCGCATCGGCCCAGGTGATCCCGCTCTGCGCCCAGTCGCTCAGCTGCACCTGCGTGAATCCGAGCTCCCGCACCCACTCCTCGACGTCGTCCACCGCGTCGAGGGTGCGCTGACCGATGCCGCCGAAGCCGGCGCGGGCCTGCACGACGACGAGGGAGATCAGGCCGGCGAGCGCCAGCAGCAGCGTGAGGATCGAGACGAGCACGGCGAGCCCGCGCGGCAGGCGCAGGCTCTCGAGCCGGTCGCGCAGAGGGGTCAGCAGCGCGGTCAGCAGCAGCGCGACGAGCACCGGCACGACGACGACCGGCACCAGCGAGACCAGCTTCACGACGAGCCAGAGGACCGCGGCGACCGCGAGCACCCGCCAGGACCAGGCGGCGGCGATGCGCAGGCCCGGGGTGACGTCGTCGGCGTCGGAGCGATCGGGTGCGGCGTCGACGGCCGGAGCGGTCGCCGGCGAGCCGAGACTCCGCTCGTTCCTCCGGCGTCCTCGCATGACCCCTCCCCGTTCCCTCGCAGTGTACGGCGGGGCGCGCGGGCGGGGCAGGGAGGGAGCCGAGGGCGCCGCGGCGACGGGCTGATTCGACGGATCCGGTTGCAGAAACCTGTGATCACTGACTGAATGGAAGCATCATGCCCCGATCGACGACCGTTTTCGAACGTGATGCCCCGTCCTCCTCCGCGATCGACGCCTCCCTCTCCGGCTCCCGTCACGGCGTCTACTGGCTCGAGGACGCTCCGGCGCCCCGTCCGCGCCTGACCGGCGCGAGCCGCGCCGACCTCGTGATCGTCGGCGGCGGTTACACCGGCCTCTGGAGCGCGCTGCGGGCGAAGGAGCGCGAGCCCGACCGCCGCGTCGTCCTGCTCGAGGCGCGCTCGATCGGCTGGGCCGCCTCCGGCCGCAACGGCGGCTTCGTCGAGTCGAGCCTCACCCACGGACGCGAGAACGGCCTGGCCCGCTGGCCCGAGGAGGCCGAGGAGCTCGAGCGTCTGGGCGTCGAGAACCTCGACGGGATGCAGGAGACGATCCGGAGCCGCGGCGTGGACTGCGACTTCGAGCGCACCGGCTCGCTCTCGGTCGCGACCGAGGAGTACCAGGTCGCCGGGCTGGCCGAGGCCGACGGGGTCGCGGGTGCGCGCTTCCTCGATGCCGCCGGCATCCGCTCCCTCGTCGACTCGCCCACCTACCTCGCGGGACTGGTGGTCCCCGCCGAGCAGTGCGCGCTCGTGCACCCGGGGAAGCTCGTGCACGAGCTCGCCCGGGTGGCCGAGGAGCTCGGCGTCGAGATCCACGAGGACAGCCGCGTCCTGGGCCTCGAGCGGACCTCGGCGGGCGTGCGCGTGCGCACCGCGGAGGGATCCGTCGACGCGGCCCGCGCGATCCTCGGCACCAGCGCCTTCCCCTCCCTCCTCGCGCGCACGCGCCTGATGACGGTGCCGGTCTACGACCACGTCCTGATGACCGAGCCGCTCGACGCCGCGGCGCTCGACGCGATCGGCTGGCGGGGGCGCGAGGGCGTCAGCGATGTGGCGAACCAGTTCCACTACTACCGCCGCACCGCCGACGACCGGATCCTGTGGGGCGGCTACGACGCGGTCTACCACCCGGGAGGGCGCATCCGCTCGCGCTACGAGGACCGCCCCGAGACCTACCGCGCCCTCGCCTCGCACTTCCTCACGACGTTCCCGCAGCTCGAGGGGGTCCGCTTCAGCCACCGCTGGGGCGGGGTCATCGACACCAGCACGCGGTTCGCGGCGTTCTACGGCACGGCACTGGGCGGCCGGGTCGCCTACGCGGCGGGCTACACGGGGCTCGGAGTCGGCACGACGGCCTTCGCGGCGGACGTGCTGCTCGACCTCCTGACAGGGCGGCCGACCGCCCGGACCGAGCTCGAGATGGTGCGCTCGAGGCCGCTGCCCTTCCCGCCCGAGCCGTTCGCCACGGTGGGGATCCAGGCGACCCGCTGGTCGCTCGACCGCGCCGACCACGACGGAGGGCGCCGCAACGTGCTCCTGCGCTCGCTCGACGCGCTCGGCCTCGGCTTCGACTCCTGAGGGCCGGCCCGCGGATCCGTCGTTCCGCGACAGCACCGCGCCTGGCGCACCGCGTCGGGTAGCGTCCCGTGCGGAGCACCGGCGGCGGTGCACGAGGAGGACGGATGCTCGCGGTGCTGCTCGCGCTGGCCGGCTGGTGCGCCGGTACCGTCCTCGTCGTCAGCGGAGCGCTCAAGCTCGGCCGGACCGAGCGGTTCCGCGACTCGCTCCGGGCCCTCGGACTGCCCGCCCTCCTCTCGCGCTCCCCGCTGTTCGCTCGCACGGTCCCGGTCGCCGAGATCGCCCTGGGCCTGGCCGTCGTGCTGCTCCCCGCGCCGCTGCACCGCGCCGCCCTCGCCGCCGCACTCGTCCTCTACGGCGCGTTCCTCGTCGTGGCGATCCGCGCCGCTCGGGCGCCGGAGCCCGTCGAGTGCGAGTGCTTCGGCGGCCTGGGCGAGTCGCGGATGAGCGGGCGCACCGTCGCACGCAACTCCGCTCTCGCCGCCCTCGCCCTCGCGGGCCTCCTCGGTCCCCTCGCGCCCGGCACCGTGCCGGTGGTCGGCATCCCGGCCGTTGTCTCGGCGGCGCTGGCCGTCGCGCTCGTCCTGGTGCGCGACCGGCGCGCGGCCGCCTCCGTCCCGATCGACGCCTCCTCCCGGCTCGCGCTCCTCACCGCCTCGGGGGAGCGGATCCCGCTCGCCGAGTTCGCGTCACCGCCCACCCATCTCGTCGTCTTCTCGCCCTCCTGCATCTCCTGCCACGAGCTGGTCGAGCGCTTCCGCTGGTGGCCCAACGGGCTGCGCGAGGGCGAGGAGCTCGTGCCCGTCTTCCTGGGCCGTCCCGAGGACTTCGCCGCCCACGAGGTGTTCGCCCCGCTCGTCGAGCATGCGCTGTACGACCCCGACCGCTCGGTGGCGGCGGCCCTCGGGCGCGGCGCCACTCCGGGGCACGTGCTCCTCGATGCCGAGAACCCCCTCGGCTCGGGCTGGACCTCCGGCTGGTTCGAGATCGAGCGGAGCGTGCTGAGCGCGGAGTTCTTCACCGGCGTGCACCAGGGCCGCATCGTGCCGGACCCCGAGGTGCTCGAGCGCGAGGCCTCCGAGCGCGCCGCGCAGCAGGGCGATCCGGCCGCGCTCTGAACCGCGGCGGCGACGGCGCACCACGGCCTCGACGACGCCGATCCCGCCGACTGCGTCCTGGTCGCCGGTTCCCGGGCCGGTCGTCGAGGGGCTCGGCCTGCCGACGGCCGTCCGACACCCCCGCACCTCCGCCGCCTCCGGGCAACCCGTACCTCCCCGAAACATGAGCGCCGTACGGTGGGCGCATGCGCGCAGAACTCACACTCGGCGCGGAGGAAGAGCTCCACCTGATCGACCTCGAGACGAAGCAGCTCTCCGCGCACGCACCCCAGGTGCTGGCGCGCCTGCCGAAGGACAACTTCTCGGCGGAGCTGCAGCGGACCACGGTCGAGACGAACACGCCGGTCGTCGACTCGCTCGACGGACTGCGCGAGCAGCTCCTCTCCCTCCGCAGGGCCGTCATCGACGCCGCCGCCCCCGACGGCATAGGCATCGCCGCCGTCGGAACGGCCCCCCGGTCCGAGCACACGGACTTCGAGCTCACGAGCACCGGCCGCTACGGCCGCATGCAGGAGCAGTACCGGATGCTCGTGGACGAGCAGCTGATCTGCGGCACGCAGATCCACGTCGGCGTCTCGGACCGCGAGCTCGCCGTGCAGATCGCGCAGCGCATCGGCCGCGACCTGCCCGTGCTGCTGTCGGCCAGCGCGAGCAGTCCGTACTGGAACGGCCAGGACACCGGCTACGCCAGCATCCGCACGATCATCTGGCAGCGCTGGCCGAGCGCGGGGGCCACCGGCCCGCTCGCCTCCGCCGCCGAGTACGACCGCCTCCTCGACGACCTGATCGCGACCGGCGTGATCGCCGACTCGAAGATGGCCTACTTCGACGTGCGCCCCTCCTCCCACGCGCCGACCCTCGAGCTGCGGGTCTGCGACGCCATGCCGCTCGTCGACGACGCGGTCCTGATCGCGGGTCTCTTCCGCGGACTCGTCCGCTCCGCCGAGCTCGACATCGAAGCGGGCCGGCCGTTCCGCTCGACCCCTCCGCCGATCCAGCGGGCCGCGACCTGGCAGGCCGCGCGCGGAGGGCTCGCCGGCCAGCTCCTGGACCACACCGAGCACCCGCGCCCCGTTCCCGCCGCGGAGGCGCTGCGCAGCCTGATCGCGCGGCTCCAGCCCGCGCTCGACGAGCTCGGCGACCTCGAGCAGGTGCGCGCGCTCGCCGAGGCGCTGATCGCCCGCGGCAACTCGGCCGACCGCCAGCGCGCGGTCTTCGCCGAGCACGGCACGCTCGAGTCGGTCGTCGACTCCGTCGTCGCCGAGACCCACGGGCCCTCCAGCGGTCCCACCCTCCCCGCGCCGAGCCTGCGCACCTACCGCGTCCGCGCGGGCGACGAGGCCGTGGCGACCGGCGGGCGTCCGCGCACCGCCTACCAGCCGATCCTCGAGCACTTCCGCGGTCTCGGGCCGGAGCGGCTCGTCGAGCTGCACGGGGCGCGCGATCAGCGCGTGCTCGACGCGGGCATCACCTTCCGCCTCGGCGACGAGGACCGGCCCTTCCCCGTCGACCTCGTCCCGCGCGTGCTGCAGGCGCACGAGTGGAGCGAGCTGGCCGCCGGCCTGGAGCAGCGCGCCCGCGCCCTCGAGTGCTTCCTGCAGGACGTCTACGGCGAGGGCCGCGCCGTCCGCGACGGCGTCGTGCGCCGACCCGCGGGCACTGCGGGCTGGCGGGAGGAGGCGACCCGGCTGCCGCGCGGCGCGGTGCGCGGACCGGTCATGGGCTTCGACCTGGTGCGCAACGAGTTCGGCGGCTGGCGCGTGCTGGAGGACAACCTCCGCAACCCCAGCGGACTGGCCTACGCGATGGGCATCCGCTCCCTGCTGGACGACCTCGTGCCCGATCTGCCCCGCCCCGCCGGACTCGTCGATCCCGCCGGCGCGCTCGACGACCTGCGCCGCACCCTCGCGGCCGGATCCCGGCGCTCCGACGGCCGCGACAGCGTCCTCGCTCTGCTCTCGAGCGGCCCCGGGAGCGCGGCGTGGTTCGAGCACCGGCGCCTCGCCGAGGGTGCCGGCATGCTCCTGCTGGAGCTCGGCGATCTGGACGTGGTGGACGGCCGCGTCGTCGCCTCCGGCACGCAGGTCGACGTGCTCTACCTGCGCCTGGACGACGAGCTCGCCGACCTCGCCCTGGGCGGCCGGCCGCTCGGCCGCGAGATCGTCGGCGTCGCGGCCGAGGGCGGGGTGTTCCTCGCGAACGCGCCCGGCAACGGCATCGCCGACGACAAGGCGCTGTACTGCGCGGTCCCCGAGCTCATCGGCTACTACCTCGACGAGCGCCCCCTGCTCGAGTCGGTCCCGACCTACCGGCCCGAGGACGAGGCCGAGCGCCGCATCGTCCTCGAGCGCGTCGGCGAGCTGGTCACCAAGCCGGTCGACGGCTACGGCGGTCGCGGCGTGATGATCGGCCCCTCCGCTCCCGCGGCCCGCGTCGCGGAGCGCCGAGCGGCGATCGCCGCGGATCCCCGCGGCTGGGTCGCGCAGGAGGTCGTGCGGCTCTCGTCGCTGCCGTCCTTCTCGGGCACCGAGCTGCAGCCCCGCCACGTCGACCTGCGCGCGTTCGTCTTCGTCACGGGCACCGGAGCCGCCGACGTGCGTCTCGCGGACCTGGCCCTGACCCGCGTCGCGGCCGAGGGCAGCATGATCGTCAACTCGTCCCGCGGCGGCGGCGCGAAGGACACCTGGATCGTGAGGGCCTCGACATGTGCGGACTCGCGGGCGAGATCCGGCTCGACGGCCGCCGGGCCGAGGTGGCCGCGGTCGACCGGATGAGCGGATGCCTGACCCATCGCGGTCCGGACGGCGACGGCGTCTGGGCGCGCGGCCCGGTCGCCCTCGCGCACCGACGGCTGTCGATCATCGACCTGTCGGTCGCCGGCTCCCAGCCGATGGTCGACGCGGCGCTCGGGCTCTCGATCGTCTTCAACGGCTGCATCTACAACCACCGGCAGCTGCGTGCCGAGCTGGAGGCGAAGGGGCACCGCTTCTTCTCCCACTCCGACACGGAGGTGATCGGGAAGGCCTACGCGCAGTGGGGCGAGGACTGCGTCGACCGGTTCCTCGGCATGTTCGCCTTCGTGATCGTCGAGCACGAGTCGGGGCGCGTCGTGATGGCCCGCGACAGGCTCGGCATCAAGCCGCTCTACCTCGACGAGACGCGGGAGCGGATCCGCTTCGCCTCCACGGTGCAGGCGCTGCTCGCGGGTGGCGTCGCCGACACCTCGATCGACCGCACCGCCCTGATGCTCTACCTGAGCTTCCACTCGGTCGTGCCGGCTCCGCGCACGATCCTCGCCGGAGTGACGAAGCTGCCCCCCGCGACCGTCCGCGTGATCGAGCCCGACGGCACGAGCCGCGAGCGCGTCTACTGGGAGCCCGTCTTCACCCGCGATCCCGAGCGCGCCGACTGGTCGGAGCGCGACTGGCAGGAGGCGCTGATCGCCTCGTTCCGCACGGCGGTCGAGCGGCGGATGGTCGCCGACGTGCCCGTGGGGGTGCTCCTCTCGGGCGGCATCGACTCGAGCCTCGTGGTCGCCCTCCTGGCCGAGGCGGGGCAGTCCGGACTGCAGACCTTCTCCATCGGCTTCGACTCCTCGGGCGGCGAGTCCGGCGATGAGTTCGAGTACTCGACGCTCGTCGCCCAGCGCTTCGGCACCGATCACCACCGCATCCGGATCGACTCGTCGAGGCTCCTGCCCGGCATCGACGGAGCCGTCCGCGCGATGAGCGAGCCGATGGTGTCGCACGACGCGGTCGCGTTCTACCTGCTCAGCCAGGACGTGGCGCAGCACGTGAAGGTGGTGCAGTCCGGCCAGGGCGCCGACGAGGTGCTCGGCGGCTACGACTGGTATCCGCCGCTCGCCGGCGTTCCGCGCGCCGAGGCGGCCGAGGCCTACGCCTCGGTGTTCTTCGATCGCCGCTTCCCCGAGTTGCAGGCGCTGCTGCGGCCGGAGTGGCGGGGCGAGGACGCGGCGACCGCCTTCGTCGCCGAGCGGTTCGGCCGCCCCGGTGCCGACACCTCCGTCGACGCCGCGCTGCGCAACGACACCACGGTCATGCTGGTCGACGACCCCGTGAAGCGCGTCGACAACATGACGATGGCCTCGGGACTCGAGGCCCGCGTGCCGTTCCTCGATCACGAGTTCGTCGAGCTGGTCGGGCGGATCCCTCCGGAGCTCAAGCTCGCCGACGGCGGCAAGGGCGTGCTCAAGCGCGCCGTCCGCGGCATCGTCCCGGACGAGGTGATCGACCGCCGGAAGGGCTACTTCCCGGTGCCCGCGATCCGGCAGCTCGAGGGCCCGTACCTCGAGCGCGTCCGCGCCGCCCTCACCGATCCGTCGGCCCGCGCGCGGGGGATCTTCGACCCGGCCGTCGTCGAGGCGCGCCTGGCCGCGCCGAACGAGACCCGCACTCGGCTGGGCTCGAACGAGCTCTGGCAGCTCGCCCTCCTCGAGATGTGGCTGCAGGAGCACGGCGTCGGCTGACCCGCGCGCCGTCGACGCAGTGTTCGCGCGGCGTTCGCCCCTCGCGGAACACCCGTCGCCGCCCGTGCCGGAGGATGGAGGCCATGACCTCCACCGCGACATCCCGGCTCGTCGCCGCAGAGCACCTCGGTCTCGACCTCGTCCACGCCTGGGGCAGCTGGGGCCCGACGATGACCCCGGACGCCGCCCGCACCGCGTTCATCAGTGATCGCGGCGGCGCCCCCGAGGTCTGGGTGCAGGACGTCGTGATCGACGGCGAGCCTCCGGAGGCGCACTGCATCCGCTTCACGGAGGACCCGGTGCTCGAGGTCTCGTGGTCGGCCGACTCCGCCTGGCTCGCCTGCCTGGTCGCCACCGACGGCGGCGTGCGCACGCAGGTCTGGGTGGTCCGCCCCGACGGCTCCGACGCCAAGCGCATCGCGGGCTCGCGCGACGCCCACGCCGAGCTCGGGCCCTGGACCAGGAGCGGGCACCACGTCGTCGTGACCGTGCCGTCCGCCGAGCCGGAGCAGCCGACCCGGTCCTTCCTCGTCGATCCGGTCACCGCCGACCGCCGCCCGCTCGTCGACGGCGACCTCATCTCGGTCCTCGACCTCTCGACGGAGGAGCGGCTCGTCGTGGTCCGCGACGGCCAGCGCGGCCATCAGCGCTGCTCCGTCGTCGACCGCCTGACCGACGAGAACCACCCGCTGCTGCCCGATTCCGGCACCGGATCCACGGACGTCGCGTTCCTGCGCCCCGCTCCGCTGAACGACAACGAGAGCCCGATCGTGGCGTACCTCGCGACCGACGTCGACCTGCCGCGGCGCCAGCTCGTCGCGATGCCGCTGGGGCCCGACGGCTGGCGCGGGCGCATCCGCCGCCTCGCCGCCCGCGACGACGCCGAGCTCGAGGGCCTGGATGCGGACGACGCCGGGCACCTGCTGATGCTCGTGTGGAACGTGGCCGGGTCCAGCGAGATCGAGCTGTTCGACACCCTGACCGGTGAGCGCGTCCCCGTCTCGGGTCTGCCCGGCCTGGTCGCGACCACTCCGGTCCTCTCGCGCGACGGCAGCTCGGTGGTCCTCGGCGTCGAGGGTCCGGAGCGACCGCGCGAGCTGTGGCGGATGGACACCGCGACCCACGAGTGGTCGCGCATCACCCGGGTGCCGCCGCTCCCGGCCGCGGCGCTCGTCGTGCCCACCCTCGAGCGGTTCACCGGCCGCGACGGACTCGAGCTGTCGGGCTGGCTGTACCGCGCACCCGGTGCCGAGGGCCCCGGTCCCGCGATGCTGAGCCTGCACGGAGGACCGGAGTCGCAGGAGCGGCCGACCTTCTCGGCGCAGCACCAGGCGGTCGCCGCCTCGGGCGTCTCGGTCTTCGCCCCGAACGTGCGCGGCTCCTCTGGCTTCGGCCGCGACTTCGTGCACGCCGACGACGTCGAGCGCCGGTACGGGGCGTTCCAGGACGTGCTCGCCGCCGCCGACCACCTCGTCGACTCCGGAGTCGCCGCCCGCTCGCGGATCGCCGTCACGGGCCGTTCCTACGGCGGCTACCTCACGCTCGCCTCGCTCGCGTTCTCGCCGGGGGTCTTCGCGGCCGGGGTCGACATCTGCGGCATGTCGCACCTCCTCACCTTCTACCGGGACACCGAGCCGTGGATCGCCTCGGCCGCGGTGACGAAGTACGGCCACCCGGAGTACGACGCCGAGCTCCTCGAGGAGCTGTCGCCGCTCGGACGGGCGTTCGCCATCGACGTGCCGCTGCTCGTGGTGCACGGCGAGCTCGACACCAACGTCCCGCTGGGCGAGGCGACGCAGATCGTGGCCGCCCTCGAGGCGCTGGACCGGCCGGTCTCGTACCTGCAGCTCGACGGCGAGGGCCACGAGTACCGCCGGGCCGACTCGAAGGAGCTGCTGCTGCTCTCCCTCGTGCGCTTCCTGCACGCGTCGCTGCTGCCGGCGGACGAGTCGCTCGAGTCGGACGAGTCGCTCGAGGCCGTCGCGGGCTGAGTCCCGGCCCGAGCGGCGATCGGAGCGGCCGCGGGGCGCGGACGGGCGTCAGCGCCGCTCGAACTCCTCGGCGAAGGAGCCGTGGATCGGCTTCTCCGGATCGTCGCCGACCGCCCGTGACGGGTCCTCGATCTCGACCGCGCGCGCGAGGTCGGGTGCGGGGGCGCGCACTGCGGCTCCGGCAGCGGCGAGGTCCTCGGGCACGTCGTCGAGCAGCTCCTCGGCGATCCGGCTCGACAGGCCGCTCCGCTCGCCCGGTCCGGGGTCGCTCACCGGATCGGCGGGAGCGTCGAGGGCCTCGCCCAGTCCCTCGCCGAGTCCTTCGCCGAAGCCGGCGCCGAGCCCGGCCGGCACCCCCTGCGGAGCGTCGTGCCCCGTGATCTCGTCCTGCATGCCCTGCTCCTGCCTCGTGCGCACCGGCCGCGCCGGGCGGCACGCTCCGTCCTGGGATGAGGAGAGGATACCGCCGGCCGGATCAGTCGAGCAGGAGCCAGGAGTGGCCGCCGACCTCCACGCCGCCGACGCTCGCCGCGTCGTCGCCCAGGTTCAGCGCGAGTCGGGCGGACTCGCCGTCGGGTCCCTCCGCGGCGAGGAGCACCGCGGTGTTCGTCAGATCGACGGCCCGGGTGCGCGAGTGCACGAGCCACGGGTGCCGGCGCCGGAACGCGACGACCTCCTGGTGGGCCCGGTACGCCTCGCCGCCCGGCGCGCTCGCCGGATCGGCCGGGAAGGCCGGTCGGATCGCGTCGTCGCCTCCGACGCGCTCCTCCTTTACTCCCTCGAAGCCCCGCTCGTCGCCGGAGTAGATGCTCGGCACGCCCCCGACGAACCCGAGGATCGCGACCGCGTGGGCGTGGTGGCGCTCGTCCGTCACCGCGCTCGCGATCCGGGTCACGTCGTGGTTGCCGACGAAGGTGAGGGGGAGGAAGACGTCGAGGAACTCGTCGTGCCGCTTCAGCGACCAGGCGAGCTCGAAGAGGTTGAGCTCCTCGAGGGAGTTGCGCACGGCCTTCCAGAGCTCGTACTGGGTCACGGAGTCCAGGCCCGACTCCCGCACGTACCCGGCGTAGTCGCCGTGGATGACCTCGCCGACGAACCACGCCTCGGGGAACCGCTCCCGCACCGGGTCGATCGCCGCATGCCATGCGGCGGGGGCGACCGCGTACGCGGCGTCGAGCCGCCAGCCGTCGATCCCGCGCTCGAGCCAGTGCGCGAGGACGGAGGAGACGTACGCCGAGACCTCGGGGTTCGAGTGGTCGAGCTCGACCAGCGCCTCGTGCCCCTCGAAGACGTCGACGCGCAGTCCGTCGACCTCGCGGGCGGAGTCGCTCCGCGAGAACCGCGCGGCCGCCGCGGACCCGGGACCCGCCGCCACCGCCTCGCGCCACCACGGGTGCTCGCGCCCGACGTGGTTGAAGACCCCGTCGAAGAGCACGCGGATGCCGCGCTCGCGGCAGGCGGCGAGGAGTGCGTCGAGGTCGCCCTCGTCTCCCAGGCGCGGGTCGACCCGGAAGTGGTCGACGGTGTCGTACCCGTGGGTGCTCGAGGCGAACACCGGGCCCAGCAGGAGCCCGTTGCAGCCGAGGGCGAGCAGGTCGTCGAGCCAGGGCAGGAGGGCGGGGAGCCGGTGCTGCGCGGCCTCGGGAGCCTCGGCGGCCGTGGTCTCGGCGCCCGTGAACCCGAGCGGGTAGACCTGCCACCAGATCGCCGTCGTGATCCAGCCGTCCGTCGTCTGCGCCATCCCTGCCGCCCTCCCGCCGCGCTCGGCTGCGCGACGTCGCGAGTGTACTGACGCCTCCTGGCCGCGCCCCGAGCCGTGGCCGGGGAGCGAGCCGTGCGCGAGGCCGGGAGGAACGACCGTGCGAGGCGTGCGCGCGCTCACGGGCGCAGGCTCCCGATCCAGGCGAGGACGGCGGCAGCGCCCTCGAGGGTGGCGGGCACCGTCACCGACGCGATCGCGAGCGCGAGGAGCGCCGCCGCGGCGCCGACCGCGCCCTGCCGCCGCTCCCCGGCGCGCAGCAGCGCCAGCACGGCCACGGCGATCGCCCCGACCGCGAGCCCGATCGACGGGACGGTCCAGAGCGGATGCACCGAGGAGGTGAGGGCGAGCAGCCCCAGGCCCAGCGCCGTGAGACCCGGCTCGCGCGGTGGACCGAGCCGCGCGAGGAGCGGGGCCCGCCGGGACGCAGCGACCGCGTACGGTCGGGCGACGGCGGTGGAGGAGGGGAGCAGGGGCAGGAGGCTGATCGACATGGCCCGATCCTCGCGAGGCGGCGGAGGGTGCGAAGCCCTTGCTCGCGGATCGGTGGAGGCGCACCGCGATCGGGCGCCTGGGGAGGGCGAGGAGCCCCTCCGCGGGCCACCGGAGGCGCCGATCGGCGTGATTCCGGGGTTCTCGGCCCCGGAATCACGTGCATTGGCGGGTCGGGCTGGTAGGTTACGGACGGTCCGACCGGTTGAGGGAGTCCGTCCCCGGCCGAGGACGATCCACAACCACCAGCTGTTCCGAACAGCACGAACGTCCTGGGAGGACACTCCAATGGCTGACAAGTCGCTCAACCGCACCGAGCTCGTCGCGAAGATCGCCGCGGACTCCGGCCAGAGCCAGGCCGCCGTCAACGGCGTCCTCGACTCGCTCTTCTCCACCCTCGCCGACTCCGTCTCCAACGACGTGAAGGTCACCATCCCCGGCTGGATCGCCGTCGAGCGCACCTCCCGCGCCGCGCGCACCGGCCGCAACCCGCAGACCGGTGAGACCATCCAGATCGCGGCCGGCCACTCGGTCAAGGTCTCGGCCGGCACCAAGCTCAAGGCCGCCGCGAAGTAGCACGGCTCCACGACGAGGGCCCCGGCATCGCGCCGGGGCCTTCGTCGTCTCCGGAACCGGTGCGACGCGGCTCGCGATCAGCCGGGGAACGTAGGCTTGACGGGTGAATCGAACCGTCCGGATCGCGGGGCCCGCGCTGCTGCTCGTCGCGGCCGCGCTCCTCGCCCTCCTCGCGGCACTCGCCTTCGGCCGGGGAGCCGCGGCCCCCCTCCTGAACGACCCGGGTCCCGTGGTCCGCTACGGCCTCCCCGTGGCGAAGCTCGCGGTCAACCTCGGCGCCGCCGGGATGATCGGCGCCCTGGTGCTCGCGCTCTTCGCGCTGAGCCCGCGCGCGAGCGCGACGCGCGCCTCCCGGTCCGCCACCCCCGAGGGACCCGTCGAGCAGCGCACCGAGTACACGGTGGCCCTCGACGTCGCCGCCGCCGGCGCCGCCTTCCTCGCCGCCGCCGCGGCGGTCACCGGCTTCTTCACCTTCCTCAACGTCACGCAGACGCCGCTGAGCTTCGACCGCGACTTCGGCACCAAGCTCAGCTACTTCATCGGCAGCATCGAGGTCGGCCAGGCCTGGCTCGTCACCACGCTGCTCGCCGCCGTCGTCACGGTGCTCTGCTTCGCCGTGCGCAACCAGACGGCGCTCGTCTTCGTCACCGGGGTCGCGCTGCTCACCCTCCTGCCGATGGCGCAGCAGGGCCACGCAGCGGGATCCGCGGGGCACGACGCCGCGGTCACGGCGCTCGGCCTGCACCTCGTCTTCGCCGCGATCTGGCTCGGCGGTCTCGTCACGATCATCGTGCTGAGGCCCCTCCTCGACGGCGCGCGCCTGCTCCCCGTCGTCCAGCGTTACTCGAGTCTCGCGCTCGTCAGCTTCGTGGTCGTGGCGGCGTCGGGCTACCTCAGCGCCGAGCTGCGGCTCGCGACCCTCGACAACATCCTGACGGGCTACGGGATCCTCGTGCTCGTGAAGGTCGCCGCCCTGATCGCGCTGGGCCTCTTCGGCGTCGTGCAGCGCCGCGTCCTCATCGAGCGGATGCGCACCGCCGGCGGCGCGGGCGGCCGCAGCTTCTGGTGGCTCGTCGCGGCCGAGGTCGCCTTCATGGGCATCGCGTCCGGAGTCGCGGCGGCGCTCGCCCGCACCGCCACTCCCGTCGACCAGGTCGCCGCCACGCAGCTGACCGACCCGACCCCGGCCGAGCTCCTCACCGGCGAGCCGCTCCCGCCCGCCCCGAGCGCGCTGAACTTCGCCACCCTCTGGAACGTCGACCTGATCTGGCTGCTCGTCTGCGGCTTCGGCATCGCCTTCTACGTCGCCGGCGTCCTGCGCCTGCGCCGCCGCGGCGACTCCTGGCCGATGCTCCGGACCGTGCTGTGGATCGCGGGGATGCTCCTGCTGGCGTACATCACCAACGGCGGCGTGAACGCCTACGAGAAGTACCTGTTCAGCGCGCACATGCTCTCGCACATGGTGCTCACCATGGCCGTCCCGCTCCTGCTGGTGCCCGCGGCCCCCGTGACGCTCATCGCCCGCGCGGTCGTCCGCCGCACCGACGGCTCCCGGGGACCTCGCGAGTGGGTGCTGCTCGCGGTCCACTCGCGCTTCGGCACGATCGTGTCGCATCCGATCGTCGCCGCCCTGCTCTTCGTCGGCTCGCTCTGGGCGTTCTACTACTCGCCGCTGTTCCGCTGGGCGACCACGGACCACATCGGCCACGAGTGGATGATCGTGCACTTCCTGATCACCGGCTACCTCTTCGTGAGCGTCCTGATCGGCGTCGACCCGTCCTCGCACCAGGTGCCCTATCCGATGCGGCTGCTGCTCCTGCTAGGCACCATGGCGTTCCACGCGTTCTTCGGCCTCGCGCTGATGACCGGCGAGGGGCTGCTCCTCGCCGACTGGTACGGAGCGATGGGCTGGGGCACGAGCGCCCTCGCCGATCAGCAGGCGGCCGGCGGCATCGCCTGGAGCATCGGCGAGATCCCCACGCTCGCACTGGCGATCGTCGTCGCCGTGATGTGGAGCAGGTCCGACGACCGCGAGACCAAGCGCCGCGACCGCCAGGCCGACCGCACCGGGGACGCCGAGCTGAACGACTACAACGAGCGGCTCGCCGCGCTCGGCAAGCGCCGCTGACGCTCCTCCCCAGGGGGACGGCGCCCGGAGCCGCCTCCGTCCCCGATCGCGGCCCCACCGCCGCGGGTACAGTGGACCGGTGACCCAGCCGACCCTCTCCGACGAGCAGCAGCGGGTGTTCGACCTCATCGAGAACACCCGCGAGCACCTGTTCGTCACCGGGCGCGCCGGCACCGGCAAGTCGACCCTGCTGAACCACCTCAGCTGGCACACCGGCAAGCAGATCGTCATCTGCGCTCCCACGGGGTCGCGGCGCTGAACGTCGGCGGGCAGACGATCCACTCGCTGTTCCGACTGCCGATCGGCGTGATCGCCGACTCCGATCTCGATCAGACCCCCGAGCTGCGCAAGCTCCTCAACACCATCGACACCCTCGTGATCGACGAGATCTCGATGGTGAACGCCGATCTGCTCGACGGCATCGACCGCAGCCTCCGCCAGGCCCGGCAGCGCCGGTCCGAGCCCTTCGGAGGCGTCCAGGTCGTCCTCTTCGGCGACCCGTTCCAGCTCGCTCCCGTTCCGGGCGACCCCGAGGAGCGCGCCTACTTCGCCGACCGCTACCGCTCCCTGTGGTTCTTCGACGCCCTGGTCTGGCAGGAGGCGCCGCTGCGGATCATCGAGCTCGGCCGCATCCATCGGCAGAGCGACGAGCGCTTCAAGTGGATGCTCAACGCGGTGCGCTTCGGGATGGTGACGAAGGAGATCGCCGACGTCCTCAACGAGGCGGGCGCCCGCACTCCGCCGACCGACGGCTCCATCACCCTCGCGACTCGCAACGACACCGTCAACCGGATCAACCAGACCGCGCTCGCACGCCTCAAGGGCCCGCTCAAGACGGCGACGGCCGAGATCAGCGGCGACTTCGGCGGCAGGACCTATCCGGCCGACCAGAACCTCGAGCTCAAGATCGGCGCGCACGTGATGTTCCTCCGCAACGACGCGGAGCAGCGCTGGGTGAACGGCACGATCGGCATCGTCACGAAGGTGGCCGGCACCGTCTGGGTCGAGGTGGACGGCGAGGTGCACGAGGTCGAGCCGGCCACGTGGGAGCGCTACCGCTACTCCTATTCGGCGGCGACCAAGAAGCTCACCCGCGAGATCGTGGCCGAGTTCGCGCAGTTCCCGCTGCGCCTGGCCTGGGCGGTGACGATCCACAAGTCGCAGGGCAAGACCTACGACTCCGCGGTCGTCGATCTCGGCCAGCGCGCCTTCGCGCCCGGCCAGACCTACGTGGCGCTGAGCCGCATCACGAGTCTCGAGGGGCTCTACCTCACGCGGCCCTGCGGCCCAGCGACATCATCGTTGACAAGGACGTGCTGCGCTTCATGTCCGAGCGGCGCGCCGAGCCGGCCGCCGTCGCGACGCCGGAGGGCGACTCCACCACCGCGTGACCCGTCGGCTCGAGGAGCGGCGGTCAGGCCGCGACGCGCGAGCGGGCGAGGTCGCGGAACAGCTCGGTGGTGAGCCGGTACGCCTCCGCCACTTCGGCGATGACGCGGTCGCGCTCGGCGTCGTCCCAGTCGACCGCGTCGAGCTGCTCGCGGTAGACGGCGCGGAACTCCGACGGCGTCGCGATCTCGCCGTAGAGGTAGAACCCGACTCCGTTGGTCTCGAAGCCGAACCGGCGCTGGAGCAGGGCGCGCACGATGCTGCAGCCCGACATGTCGCCGAGGTAGCGCGTGTAGTGGTGCGCCACGAATCCGCCGCTCCAGCCGCTCGCGACGGTCGTGATGCGCTCGACGTAGGCCGCGGTCGAGGGGAGGGGGCGGATGCGCTCGCGCCAGTCCTCGCCGATCAGGAAGCGGAGGTCCTCGGCGATCGCGGGAAGGCGGGTGAGCTTGGCCGAGATGAAGGGCGCCGCGACCGGGTCCTCGCTCATCCGGTCCGCGACGGCCTCGAGCGCCTCGTAGACGAAGTAGTGCTGCGAGACCAACGCGATGTAGTCGTCGCGGCTGCCTGCACCCGTCATCAGGGCGGTCATGAAGGCGGCGCCCTCGTCGTCGACGGCTCCGGACTGCCCGATGCGCTCGCGGAGCGCCTGCGAGAACGGGATGACGTTCGACACGACGGCCTCCGATCGGCTTCTTAGGTTGGCCTAACCTTAGCCGAGAGGGAGGGCGGAGACCAGAGTCCGCGCCCGACGGAGTCCGTGCCCGTCAGTGCCCGTGCCCGTCCTCCACCACACCGTGCATGCCGCCCATGCCGCCGGAGCCGCCGGCCGTCGCTGCCATCGAGGGCGTCGCGAGCGCGGAGACCACCAGGGCGCCGGCCAGCAGCCCGATCACGGTGCGGCCGGCGGGGACCTGCCGCTCGGGGGCTGCGGTGCGGCGGAGGGAGAGTGCGACGATCGCCGCGGCGGCGAGCTGGAGGACGCCGCCCGCGAGCGCGGGGAGGGGATCGCGGACGAGCCCGGCCGTGACCGCGAGGATCGACCCGGCCACCGTCGCCGAGACGACGACGAGTGCGATGCGCGGAACCACGATCCGTCCGCGACCGAGGACGGCGAGGGCCCACACGAGCTCTCCCGCCCCGAGCAGGACGAGCGGCACCAGCGCGGCGTCGTCGCGCACCGAGGCGAGGGAGAGGTGGACGAGACCGGCGCCGAGAGCGCCGAAGGCGGCCCAGCCGCGGACGATCGGGTTCACAGCAGCCTCCGGAACGAGAGGGGGGCCCCGGATCGACACACCGCATCGTGTCGTCCGGGGCCGTGGAGTCCGTCCGCCGCGGAAAACGGCGGGCCCGCGGCGGACGGAGCTGGAGGGGGCGGCGGATGCCGCCCGGGTCAGACGGTCGCTGCTCGCGACCGCGTCGTCTTCTCGGTGCCGAGACCGACTCCGAGCAGCACGATCGCGCTGCCGAGGTGGAGGAAGTGGTCGGCGGTGTTGAGGGCGAGGACGTTCACGGCGGTGTTCTCGACGAAGAAGCCGACGATTCCGAGCAGCAGGTACGCGGCTCCGACGACGGTGTTGACGGACTTCGCCGCGGGAACGCTCGAGAGGCCGCCGATCAGCAGCGCGCCGCCGATGAGCAGGTGCGCGATGTTGTGCAGCGGGTTCACCTCGAAGATCCCGAGGAGCAGACCGCCCTCGGTCGCGAGGAACTCGACGCCGCCGGTCACGACGAAGCCGAGCAGTCCGACGAGCACGTACACCGCTCCGAAGAGGGTGGCGAGCAGACGATTGGGGGATCTGCGCATGATGACTGGACCTCCTTCGCATGACGGCCCTGTGCCGACACCCTCTCTTCGTAGCCCGGCTCCGGATGGTTTGGAAACGGGGTGGACTGCTCGCATCACGGTCCGGACACGAACGCGCGGGGCGCGCGCAGTCGTCTCCTGGGCAGCGGATCGCGCACGTACAGTGGGGTCCGTTCCAGAGGATGTCCGGGGGAGCCGAGGGTCATGGTCGTGCGTCGCAAGCGGAGACGGGTCGCGGCTGCCGTCGTGCCCGCACTGGTCCTGGCGCTCGCCGGGTGCACCGGGGGACCCCCTCCGTCGTCGAGGACGCGCAGCCCGGCCCGGTGCCGGACGAGCTCGCGGTCGCCCTCTCGGGGTTCCTCGAGGAGGCCCGCGGAGCCGCGGGAGCGACGGGCGCGGTCGCGGGGGTCTGGTCGCCCTGGGCGGGCGGCTGGGAGGGCGCGATCGGAGTCGTCGGCGACGGCGATCCCACTCCTCTCACCACCGAGGCGCACGTGCGGCTCGGCACGGGCGGCACCGAGGCGATGACCTGCGACGTCGTCGTGGCGCTCGCCGAGGAGGGCCGGGTCGAGCTCGACGCCGACATCACCGAGTCGCTCACCTCGCTCCCGGGCCTGGAGGGGCTGACCCTCCGCCAGCTCTGCTCCCACACCTCCGGGCTCGCCGACTTCCGCGCGTCGCTCTGGCCCACGATCGTGCAGAACCCGAAGCGGGAGTGGCCGACGATGGAGCTGATCTCGGCGGCGCAGGTGCACTCCCCGTCCGCCGCCCCGGGAGCCGCCTGGTCCGACTCCTCCACCGGTTCGCTCCTCGCCGGTCTCGTCGTGTCCGAGCGGACGGGCCGCAGCGTCGCCTCCCTCTACGACGAGTATCTCGTGCCCCGCTACGGCCTGCGCAGCACGACCCTCCCCTCCGCCGGCGACCTCGTGCTGCCCGCCCCCGCGCCGCGCGGCTACGCGGCCGCGATAGACCCGGGCAGCGGAGCGGTGCGGTGCGACGTGCGCCGCGATCTCACCGAGGCCTCGCCCTCGGCGCTGGGCGCCGCCGGGGGAGCGGTGACCGACCTCGAGGATCTGCGCCGGCTCGCGACCGGGATCGCCGCCTCCCCGTCGGGCGACGCGGTCTGGGCCGACGCCGTCCCGCAGGGGCAGGGGCGCCCCGCGTGGCTGCTCGCCGGACTCGGCGGCCACCAGGTCGGTCCGTTGAGGGGCTTCTCGGGCATCGCGCCCGGATTCGTGACGGCCGCCTACTCCGATCCCGCATCGGGACTCACCGTCGCCGTGTCGTTCAACAGCTCGACCCCGGGAGCCGACTTCGCCGCGAACGCCGCGCGCGCCCTGGCCTCGATCGCGGTGGACGCGGGCGCTGCGGCGGGAGCGGCGGACCTCCCCGGTCTTCCCTGGACCGCCGAGAGCGAGCGGACCGCGACCCTCACCTCCCACGCCCGCTGCTGAGCGCGGTCGAGGGTGGCAGGAGGGCGTCGCGGCGTGACCGTCCGTCGCCGCCCCGTGTCGGCGGGGCGGCCTACCCTGGGCTCATGCCGATCACCCCCGACACCAAGGACTGGACCTGGGCCGCCGAGCGCCCCTGCCCGAGTGCGGCTTCGACGCCTCACTCGTCGACGCGTCCGAGGTCCCGCACCTCATCCGCGAGAACGCCGCCGCGTGGCCGTACGTGCTCGAGCGCGACGACGCCGTCGGGCGGCCCGACGACGAGACCTGGTCGCCGCTCGAGTACGCGGCGCACGTGCGCGACGTGCACCGCATCTACCGCCTGCGCCTGGGCCTGATGCTCGAGGGCGACGACCCGCTGTTCCCGAACTGGGACCAGGACGTCACCGCGGTCGAGGACCGCTACTCCGAGCAGGACCCGGCGACGGTCGGCCGCGAGCTCGTCGAGGAGGCCGGCCTCATCGCCGGTGTCTTCGAGGGCGTCCGGGGTCGTCAGTGGCAGCGCCCCGGTCGGCGCAGCGACGGTGCGACCTTCACGGTCGAGACGATGGCCCGCTACTACCTGCACGACGTGCAGCACCACCTGCACGACGTCCGCGGCTGAGCGCCCCCAGGCTCAGTAGTCGATGAGCTGGGGATTCAGGAACGACACCGTCCGGGCGTAGGCCAGGGCGGCGGAGGAGGGTCGACCGCGTCGCGCAGCGTCCCGTTCGCGAAGTGCCGCACCGTGCCGGCGTACGTGTGCGCGGTGACCGGGGTGCCCGCGTCCTTGAGGCGTCCGACGAACGACTCCGGGTCGTCGCCGTCCGGCCACTCGTCCCTCGCCGCGTAGTGCAGGAGGGTCGGGCAGGGCACGAGGGCGTGCTCCTCCTGCCCGAGGGTCGCGTAGTAGGCGACGACGGCGTCGACGAGCCCGGTCGCGGCGGCGAGGAGCCCGAGTCGGCCGCCGAAGCCGAAGCCCACGATGGCGCTGCGCTGCGCTCCCTCGGCGGCTCCGGAGCGGATCGCCTCCGCGATCGCGGCCATCGCCCGGTCCTGCGCGGTCATCGCGGCGAGATCGCGCGCGTCCTCCGGAGCGAGCGTCGCCCATCCGTCGTAGAGGTCGGGGACGAGCACGTGGTAGCCGTGCTTCGAGACGGCCTCGGCGAAGGGCTCCATCCACGGCAGCCGGCCGAACACGTCGTGGAGCACGACGACGACCGGGCGGCCGGGGCGCCCGTACTCGAGGGCGACGCCCGGCGACGGGATCTGGACGAGCTCTGTCACCCGTCCAGCCTGCACCGGTGAGGCTCCGAATCCGCGTGACTGCGGCGATCGCGTCGGCGTGTCGCCCGAGAACGGTCCCCAGAACAGGCGGGGGAGGGGCGGGGAGGTGGAGCGAGTGACGGGAATCGAACCCGCGCCATCTGCTTGGGAAGCAGAAGTTCTACCATTGAACTACACTCGCGCGTCGCCTCGGAGGCGCACTCGATCATCGTAGCAAGCCCCGTGCTCACCCCACGTCGCGGCGAGCACCGCACGCCCTAGGATCGCCTCGTGCTGCTCTCCGATCGCGACATCCAGACCGAACTCTCCTCCGGCCGGGTCGGACTCGAACCGCACGATCCGGCGATGATCCAGCCGTCGTCCGTCGATGTGCGCCTCGACCGCTTCTTCCGGCTGTTCGACAACCACCGCTACCCCTACATCGACCCCGCCGAGGACCAGCCCGATCTGACGCGTCTGGTCGAGACCCCGAAGGGCGAGCCGTTCATCCTGCACCCCGGGGAGTTCGTGCTGGGATCGACGTACGAGGCGGTCACGCTGCCCGACGACATCGCCGCGCGCCTCGAGGGCAAGAGCTCGCTCGGACGCCTGGGGCTGCTCACCCACTCGACCGCGGGCTTCATCGATCCGGGATTCACCGGACACGTGACCCTCGAGCTCAGCAACGTGGCGACGCTGCCCATCACGCTCTGGCCCGGCATGAAGATCGGGCAGATGTGCTTCTTCCGGCTCAGCTCTCCCGCCGAGAAGCCGTACGGATCGGCGGAGTACTTCTCGCGCTACCAGGGGCAGCGCGGCCCGACGGCGTCGCGCTCGTCGCTGAACTTCCACCGCACGGACGTCTACGGCGACTGACGCGGCAGCGCCGGTCGCCGCCCCGCTCAGCCCAGCAGGCGCGGCAGCTGCAGCACGAGCCAGGGCGAGAACGCCCACGGGGCGGCGCGCACGGCGGCCAGCGTCGCCTCGGGGTCGACCCACTCGTGGTCCATGACCTCGTCCGCGCGCGGTGCCAGCGCCTCGCGGCTCGACAGGGTCGCGGTGTAGACGGGGCAGATCTCGTTCTCGACGATCCCGGAGGCGTCGATCGCGCGGTAGCGGAAGTCCGGCAGCGCGACTTCGAGCGTCTCGAGGCGGGCGCCGAGCTCGCGCTCCGCCCGACGGACGACGGCGTCCTCGATCCGCTCGCCCGGCGCCGGGTGGCCGCAGAACGAGTTGGTCCAGACGCCGGGCCAGGTGCGCTTGCCCAGCGCGCGGCGGGTCACGAGCAGAGCGCCGTCGGGCGCGAACACGTGGCACGAGAACGCCAGATGCAGGGGCGTGTCGGTGTCGTGCACCGTCGCCTTGTCGGCCACGCCGACGGCGTCGCCCGTCTCGTCGAGCAGGACGACCTGCTCGATCTCGTCCTCGCGCACGGCGATTCCTCCCGAAGTCATGGCTGTAAGTCAAGCACGACCGCGGAACTCAGCCGGCTTAGTGCTAGACAAGCGAACTTGTTAGCCTCTGAACCGTGGATACACGCGACCCCGTGGTTCTCTCCCGGAAGCGGCAGGAACACGTCGATGCCGTGCTCGACCGGTTCTTCTCCCTGGCGCGCGCCCGGGCGGAGCGGCTCGGGACGCGGTACACGACCCTCTGGCACACCCTCGAGGCCAACACCCGCGGAGGCAAGCGCTTCCGCCCCCTCATGGTCATCTCGGCGTACGAGGCGCACGGCGGACGCGACTCCGAGGCTGCCGCCCACCTCGGCGCCGCGTTCGAGCTCCTGCACACCGCGCTGATCGTCCACGACGACGTGATCGATCGCGACTTCGTGCGCCGCGGCGGCCCCAACGTCTCGGGCAGCTACCGCGACGAGGCGACGACCGCCGGTCTGTCGATCCCGATCGCCGAGCACCGCGGCACGTCGGTCGCGGTCATCGCCGGCGACCTCGCCCTCACCGGCGCCCACCGCCTGGTCGAGGGCGTCGGAGCCGACGACGCTGTGCGCGCGCGCCTGCTGACCCTGCTCGACGAGGCCGTCTTCGCCTCGGCCGCCGGCGAACTCGCCGACGTCGACTTCTCGCTCATGCCCGGCATGCCCTCGGTCGAGGAGGTGCTCGAGATGGAGCGCCTGAAGACCGCGGTCTACTCGTTCGAGGCTCCTCTGCAGGCCGGGGCGATCCTCGCGGGCGCCTCCGACGAGGCCGTCGAGGCACTGGGCGAGTTCGGCCGGTGCATCGGCATCGCCTATCAGATCGTCGACGACCTGCTCGGGGTCTTCGGCTCGGAGGGGCAGACCGGCAAGACCACGCTCGGCGACCTCCGCGAGGGCAAGCGCACCGTCCTGATCGCGCATGCGGCCGGCACCGACTGCTGGCCCGAGATCGAGGGCCTGATCGGCGACGAGCACCTCGGTACCGAGACCGCCGAGCGCGTGCGCCGGATCCTCGAGGAGTGCGGAGCCCGCGGCTTCGCCGAGTCCCTCGCCGGCGACTTCGCGAGCCGCGCCTGGGAGGCGCTCGGAACACCCGCCGTGTCGGAGGAGTTCCGCGCCGAGGTGCGCCCGCTCGTGGCGAGCGTGCTGGGGCGCACCCGGTGATCCCCGCTCCGCCGGGCCGCCACGCGCGGCCCGCCGCCCCGATGACCGCACGCACGCCCACGACCCCTACGGTGGCACGATGACCCGGCAGAGCGAACTGTACGACCGAGTCGCGCACGAGGCGTCGGCGCAGGTGATCCGGAGCTACTCGACGTCGTTCGGGCTCGCCACGCGGCTGCTCGGCCGCGGCGTGCGCGAGCGGGTCGAGGACGTCTACGCGCTGGTGCGCGTCGCCGACGAGATCGTCGACGGGGTCGCCGAGGCCGCCGAGCTCGACCGGACCGCCGTCGAGGAGGCCCTCGACGCGTTCGAGGCCGAGACCGACCGCGCGCTCGCCTCCGGCTACAGCTCGAACCTCGTGGTGCACGCGTTCGCCCGCACGGCCCGCGCCACGGGATTCGGCACCGAGCTCACCCGGCCCTTCTTCGCCTCGATGCGCGCGGATCTGCGCGAGACCGTGCACACTCCCGAGTCGTTCGAGCGCTACGTCTACGGCTCGGCCGAGGTCGTCGGCCTCATGTGCCTGCACGTGTTCCTCGCGGCGGAGGATGCGGGTCACGTCTCCCCGGTCGCCCGCGAGCGCCTCGTGGCCGGCGCCCGCCGCCTGGGCTCGGCGTTCCAGAAGGTCAACTTCCTGCGCGACCTCGCCGCCGACGTGGACGGCCTCGGCCGCAGCTACTTCCCCGGCATCGATCCGCGCGCCTTCACGGAGGACGACAAGGCGGTCCTGCTCGCCGACCTCGACGCCGACCTCGACGAGGCCGCCGCGATCATCCCGGAGCTGCCGCGCTCGAGCCGCCGCGCGGTCGTGCTCGCGCACTCGCTCTTCCAGGCCCTCGCCGATCGCATCCGCGAGACGCCCGCCGACGAGCTGCTGCGCGCCCGCGTCAGCGTGCCGACGGCGACGAAGGCCGCGCTCGCCGCCCGGGCGGCCGCCTCGACCCTCGCGCCCCGGCTGGGACGGGGCCCTGCCCGGGCGAGCCGCTCGGCGGCGGGTCCGCACCGCGCGGTCGTCATCGGCGGCGGCATCGGCGGGCTCGCCTCCGCCGCCCTGCTCGCGCGGGACGGCTGGAGCGTGACCGTTCTCGAGAAGCGCGAGGTCGTCGGCGGCCGCGCCGGGTCGTGGGAGCGCGACGGATTCCGCTTCGACACCGGACCCTCGTGGTACCTCATGCCCGAGGTCTTCGACCACTTCTTCCGACTGATGGGCACGAGCGCCGACGAGCGCCTCGACCTGGTGAAGCTCGACCCCGGCTACCGCGTCTACAGCGAGGGCGTCGACGAGCCGATCGACGTCCTGGCCGATCTCGAGTCGAACATCGCCCTGTTCGAGAGCGTCGAGCCCGGCTCGGGTGAGAGGATGCGCGCCTACCTCGAGTCGGCGCGCGACACCTACGAGGTCGCCAAGCGCCGCTTCCTCTACACCAGCTTCGCCTCGTTCCTGCCGCTGCTGCGCAAGGACGTGCTGACCCGCACGGCGACGCTCGGGAAGCTCCTGCTGACTCCGCTCGACTCGCTCGCGGGCACGGCCGTCAGCGACAACCGGCTGCGCCAGATCCTCGGCTACCCGGCCGTGTTCCTCGGCTCCTCGCCGTACGACGCTCCGAGCATGTACCACCTGATGAGCCACCTCGACCTGGCCGACGGCGTGCTCTACCCGATGGGCGGATTCACGCGCCTGATCGAGGCCGTCGCCGAGGTCGGCGAGGAGGCGGGCGTCACGATCCGCACGTCGTCGCCGGCCACGCGGATCCTGACGGCCCGCGCGCCCCGAGGCGGCCGCCGCGGCGCCGAGGTCGTCGGAGTCGAGTTCGAGGGTCCGGACGGCGTCGAGCGCCTCCCCGCGGAGCTGGTCGTCAACGCGTCCGACCTCTTCACGACCGAGCAGTCCCTCCTGCCCGACGAGCTGCGCACCTTCCCGCCCGAGTACTGGGAGGACCGCAACCCCGGCCCCAGTGCCGTTCTCGTCCTGCTCGGCGTCCGCGGCGAGCTGCCGCAGCTCGAGCACCACACCCTGCTTTTCACGCAGGACTGGCACGACAACTTCGACCGCATCTTCGGCGAGAGCCCCTCGGTGCCCGATCCGGCGTCGATCTACGTGTGCCGTCCGAGTGCGACCGACCCGGGCGTCGCTCCGGAGGGGCACGAGAACCTGTTCGTGCTCGTCCCGATCCCCGCCGACACCTCGATCGGGCACGGCGGCGTCGACGGCGGGGGCGACGCCCGGGTCGAGGCGATCGCCGACGCGGCGATCCGCCAGATCGCGACGTGGACGGGAGCGACCGACCTGGCCGAGCGCGTGGTCGTCCGCCGCACCATCGGACCGGCCGACTTCGAGAGCGATCTCGGAGCGTGGCGCGGCTCGATGCTGGGTCCGGCGCACGTGCTCAAGCAGAGCGCGTTCTTCCGCGCCGGCAACGCGAGTGCCCGCGTCGACGGACTCCTGTTCGCCGGCAGCTCGACGATCCCCGGCATCGGCCTCCCGATGTGCGTGATCAGTGCCGAGGTGATGCTCAAGCGGGTCCGCGGCGACGTGTCCACCGAGCCGCTCCCGGTGCGCGGGGCGCCGGGGGCCCCCGTGGCTCCGAGCGTCCGATCCGAGGTGCGCGACGCCGTGCTCGCGGACGCGGGGGAGTAGCCGGTGGGGGTCGTCTACCTGCTCGCGCTCGCCGTCTCGATCACCGGGATGGTCGTGCTCGACAGGCGCTTCGGGCTGTTCTTCTGGAACGACGCGCGCAAGGCCGCGATCGTGCTCCCCGCGGGCGTCGTCTTCTTCCTGATCTGGGACCTGTTCGGCATCGGGCTCGGCGTGTTCTTCCGCGGCGAGACCCCGTACATGACCGGGCTCCAGCTCGCTCCCGAGCTGCCGATCGAGGAGGTCCTCTTCCTCACGCTGCTCTGCTACCTGTCGATGGACGTCTACGGGGCCCTCTCGAAGCGGGCGGAGGCGGCCGCATGACGTACCTCGTCCTGAACGCCGTCTTCCTCGCGGTTGTCCTGGTGGTCCTCGTGATCGCCCTGCGCCGCGGGCGGCTGCGCCTCGGCGCCCTCGCGGGCACGCTCGTCGTGCTGCTGGTGATGACCGCGGTGTTCGACAACGTGATGATCGGAGTGGGACTGCTCGTGGCCTACGACGACTCCCTGATCTCGGGCCTGCGGATCGGCGTCGCGCCGATCGAGGACTTCGCCTACGCGATCGCCGCGGCCGTCGCCCTGCCCGCCCTCTGGTCGATCCTCCCGGACCGCCGCCGTGCTGATCGGAGCCCCTCGTGAACCGCCTGCGCGCGCTCTTCGTCTCGAGCCGGCCGCTGAGCTGGGTCAACACCGCCTATCCCTTCGCGGCCGCGTACCTGCTGACCACGCGCGAGATCGACCTCGCCTTCGTGCTCGGCACGCTCTACTTCCTGATCCCGTACAACCTCGCCATGTACGGCATCAACGACGTCTTCGACTACGAGTCCGACCTTCGGAACCCCCGCAAGGGCGGCGTCGAGGGCGCGGTCCTCGACCGGAGCGAGCACCGCGCGACGCTGATCGCCGCGGTCGCGACGAACGTGCCGTTCCTGATCGCTCTCGTGCTGCTCGGCTCGCCGCTCTCGTGGCTCGTGCTCGCGGTCAGCGTCTTCGCCGTGATCGCCTACAGCGCACCGGGACTGCGTTTCAAGGAGCGCCCGTTCGTCGACTCCCTCACCTCGGCGACGCACTTCGTGAGTCCCGCCGTGTACGGCATCGCGCTGGCGGGCACGACGGTGACCGGGCCCCTGGTGGCGCTGCTCGTCGCGTTCTTCCTGTGGGGGATCGCCAGCCACGCGTTCGGAGCGGTGCAGGACATCCTCGCCGACCGTGCCGGGGGCATCGGGTCCATCGCGACCGTCATCGGAGCGAAGGCGACCACGCGGTTCGCCATCGGCGCGTACGCGGCGAGCGGGCTGCTCCTGCTGCTCCTGCCGTGGCCCGGCACGCTCGCCGCCCTGCTCGCGGTGCCCTACGCGGTGAGCATCTGGCCGTACCGCTCGCTGAGCGACTCGGAGGCCGAGCGGGCGAACGCGGGCTGGAAGCGGTTCCTCGCGCTGAACTTCCTGACCGGGTTCCTGGTCACGCTGCTGCTGATCGTCTTCTGGCTCGCGACCTGAGCGCCGGCCGGACGGCCGGTGCGCCTCAGAACAGCTGGTGGGGCGCGACGATGAGCGCCACGACGACCGCGAGGCCGGCGAGGAGCGCGACGACGAGGGCGGCGTAGCCGATCCGCTTCGTCGTCTTCGCGAGTCGGACCCGACGGGAGACGCGGCGCTTCTTCTTGACGCGGATCGGCGCCGGACGGTCGGCGGCGGCCTCGCGCGCGGGAGTCGCGGGGGCGACCGGCCAGTCGTCGGCAGGGCTGGTGAGGGGCGCGTCGACCGCGGGCTCGGCACTGCGGCTGTGCCGCTCGGGTCCGCGTCGTGCGGCGTCGTCGTCCGTGGTGCGCCGCGACATGCCGCTCCTCCGCTGGTCGGGCCGACGGAGCCGGCGCTGCACCGTCGGGCGACGGCTCAGACACTCTAGGGGAGCGGAGCGCCCTGCTGCGCGGACGGCGCGGCGGGCGCGCTCGCCGGAGGCCGGCGGACGGGCAGGAGGAGGACCAGCCCGACCGCGAGGACGAGGACGAGGCCGAGGATGCCCCAGTACTGCACGTTCGACTCGTCGCCGCCGGAGGCCGCCGCGGCGATCGAGACGAAGGCCGCGAAGGCGGCCGGGGCGAGGAAGGACGCGGCGCGGCCGGTGGTCGCGTAGAGCCCGAAGATCTCGCCCTCGCGGCCCTCCGGGATCAGACGGGCGAGATAGCTGCGGCTGGCCGACTGGGCGGGCCCGACGAAGAGGCAGAGCAGCAGTCCGAAGATCCAGAAGACGGTGGCGCCGCCGTCGTGCAGGACGAAGACCGCCGTGCCGCAGACGACGAGCCCGACGAGCGAGGCCACGATGACCGTCTTGGGGCCGAGCCGGTCGTCCAGAGCCCCGACCGAGATGGTGGCGACTCCCGCCACCACGTTCGCGGCGATCGCGAAGAGGATCACCTCGCCGGCGCTGAAGCCGAAGGTGCCCTGGGCGAGGACGCCGCCGAAGGTGAAGACGCCGGTCAGGCCGTCGCGGAAGACCGCGCTGGCGATCAGGAACGCGACGGTGCTGCGGCTCTCGCCCCAGAGCGCCCGGATCTGGCGGAACAGCGCGCGGTAGGAGGCGATCACGCCGATCCGCTCGCGCCCGCCGGCCCGCGCCGGCAGCTCGGGGACCGAGACGAGCACCGGGACCGCGAAGACCGCGAACCAGACTCCCGCGAGCAGGATCGAGACGCGGACGTCGAGTCCGTCCTCGCCGGTGACCCCGAAGAGCCCCACCTCGGGCGAGATGAAGCCGAAGTAGACGATCAGCAGGAGCACGATGCCGCCGACGTAGCCCATGCCCCAGCCGAAGCCCGAGACGCGGCCGATCGTGGCGCGCGTCGAGACCTGGCTGAGCATGGCGTTGTAGTTGACGCTCGCGAACTCGAAGAAGACGGTGCCGACGGCGAGCAGTCCCAAACCCAGCCAGAGGTACGCGGGGTCGGGGCGCACGAAGAACATCAGCAGGATGCACGCGACGACGACCGCGGAGTGGATCCCGAGCCAGAGGCGGCGGCGTCCGCCCAGATCGGCCCGGCGTCCGGTGAGCGGGGCGATGAGCGCGACCACCAGGCCCGCTCCGGCGAGCGACCAGCCCAGCGCGGCCGAGACTCCGCTCGGAGTGCCGAACAGGCCGTCGGTGGTGAGGTAGACGGTGAAGACGAAGGTCGTCACGACGGCGTTGAAGGCGGATCCGCCCCAGTCCCACAGTCCCCACGCGAGGACTGTCCTGCGGCCGGTGCGTTCGGTCATGCGCTCACCGTAGGGCGTCCGGGTGAACGGCGGGAAGCGGGCCCTGAGAGTTGAGCCGACTCGACTCAGGTTCTCGGCTCCCGGCTTGACTCCAGGATCGACCTGCATAAACTTGAGTGTGCGGGGCTCAAGTCCCGCGGAGGTTTGCACCACTCACGTCAGCACCACTCACGACAACTGATCGACCCCCTCACGGACGGCCGGTCGCGAAGGAGAAACACGCTATGTCCCGTGCCGTAGGCATCGATCTGGGAACCACCAACTCGGTCGTGGCCGTCCTCGAGGGCGGCGAGCCCACCGTCATCGCGAACGCCGAGGGCTTCCGCACTACCCCCTCCGTCGTCGCGTTCACGAAGGACGGCGAGGTGCTCGTCGGCGAGACCGCGAAGCGCCAGGCCGTCACCAACGTCGACCGCACCCTCGCCTCGGTCAAGCGCCACATGGGCACCGACTGGACCTTCGGGGTCGAGGACAAGAAGTACACGCCGCAGGAGATCTCGGCCCGCATCCTGGGCAAGCTCAAGCGCGACGCCGAGCAGTACCTGGGCGAGAAGGTGACCGACGCGGTCATCACCGTCCCGGCGTACTTCAACGACGCCGAGCGCCAGGCCACGAAGGACGCCGGCGAGATCGCCGGACTGAACGTCCTCCGCATCATCAACGAGCCCACCGCGGCCGCCCTCGCCTACGGCCTCGACAAGGGCAAGGAGGACGAGCTCATCCTCGTCTTCGACCTCGGTGGCGGAACCTTCGACGTCTCCCTCCTCGAGGTGGGCAAGGACGACGACTTCTCGACCATCCAGGTGCGCTCGACCTCGGGCGACAACCGCCTCGGCGGCGACGACTGGGACCAGCGCGTCGTCGACTACCTCGTCAAGCGCTTCAAGGACTCCACCGGCGTCGACGTGTCGAAGGACAAGATCGCCCGCCAGCGCCTCAAGGAGGCCGCGGAGCAGGCCAAGAAGGAGCTCTCCTCGAGCACCTCGACCAGCATCCAGCTGCCCTACCTCTCGCTCACCGAGAACGGCCCGGCGAACCTCGACGAGACGCTGACCCGCGCCAAGTTCGAGGAGCTCACCAGCGACCTCATCGAGCGCACCCGCAAGCCGTTCACCGACGTCATCGCCGAGGCGGGCGTGAAGGTCGACGACATCGCGCACGTCGTGCTCGTCGGCGGGTCGACCCGCATGCCGGCCGTGGCCGAGCTCGTCAAGAAGCTCACGGGCGGCAAGGAGCCCAACAAGGGCGTCAACCCGGACGAGGTCGTCGCCGTCGGCGCCGCGCTGCAGGCCGGCGTCCTCAAGGGCGAGCGCAAGGACGTCCTCCTCATCGACGTCACCCCGCTCTCGCTGGGCATCGAGACCAAGGGAGGGATCATGACCAAGCTCATCGAGCGCAACACCGCGATCCCGACCAAGAGGAGCGAGACCTTCACCACGGCCGACGACAACCAGCCGTCCGTCGCGATCCAGGTCTTCCAGGGCGAGCGCGAGTTCACCCGTGACAACAAGAACCTGGGCACCTTCGAGCTGACCGGCATCGCGCCGGCGCCGCGCGGCATCCCGCAGGTCGAGGTCACCTTCGACATCGACGCCAACGGCATCGTGCACGTGTCCGCGAAGGACAAGGGCACCGGCAAGGAGCAGTCGATGACGATCACCGGCGGCTCGTCGCTGCCGAAGGACGACATCGAGCGCATGGTGCGCGAGGCCGAGGAGCACGCCGCCGAGGACAAGGCCCGCCGCGAGGCGGCCGAGATCCGCAACAGCGCCGAGACCCTCGCGTACTCGATCGACAAGCTGATCAAGGACAACGAGGACAAGCTGCCCGAGGACGTCAAGTCCGAGGTGCAGGGCGACGTCGACGCGCTGAAGACCGCGCTCGCCGGAGACGACGACGCGGCCGTCAAGACCGCGTTCGACGCCCTCAACGCCTCGCAGACCAAGATCGGGCAGGCCATCTACTCGCAGGACCAGGCCGCGCAGAGCGCCCCGCAGGACGCGCCGGCCGAGGACGAGAAGAAGGACGACGAGGACATCGTCGACGCCGAGGTCATCGACGAGGACGAGCCGAAGGACACCAAGTAGCGATGGGCAAGCACAACCAGGAGCCGACCGAGGGCGTGCCCGAGGACGAGCCGACCACCGGAGCCGAGGCGGCCGAGTCCGCCCAGGACACCGAGGGTCTGATCGAGGCCGAGGGCCCCGACGTCGAGACGACGCTCTCGGACGCCGACCTCTCGTTCCTCTCGGGCCAGTCCGACGCCGAGACGCTCGCAGCGGAGCACCTCGCCGACCTCCAGCGGGTCACCGCGGAGTACGCGAACTACCGCAAGCGCACGGAGTCGAACCGGCAGGTCGAGAAGGAGCGGGCCATCGGCGATGCGGTGAAGGTCATCCTCCCCGTGCTCGACGACCTCGACCGCGCCGAGAAGCACGGCGACCTGCAGGAGGGCGGTCCGTTCACCGCCATCGCGCAGAAGCTGCGCGGCGGGATCGAGAAGCTCGGGCTGGTGAAGACCGGAGCCGTCGGGGACCTGTTCGACCCGAACATCCACGAGGCGATCTTCCAGCAGCCCACCCCGGGCGCCGAGACCTCCACGGTCGCGGACGTCGTCGAGGCGGGCTACTACCTCGGAGGCTCGCTGCTGCGGGCCGCCAAGGTGGTCGTGGCCGTCCCCGCCGACTGACACCCTCCCGCACCACCGCGAGGGACCCCGTCCCGCACCCGGTCCGCCCCTTCGGGCGAGGCCCGGTCGGGGCGGGGTCCCTCGCCGCACTCGACACAGGAAGAGGCACATGGCCAGCCAGGATTGGTTCGAGAAGGACTTCTACAAGGTCCTCGGCGTGTCCAAGGACGTCTCCGCGGCGGATCTGAAGAAGACCTACCGCAAGCTCGCCCGGCAGTTCCACCCGGACTCCAACCCGGGGGACGCCCGGGCGGAGGCGCGCTTCAAGGAGATCAGCGAGGCGTACACCGTCCTCTCGGACGCGGATCAGCGCAAGGAGTACGACCAGATCCGCGCGATGGGCGGTGGCGCGCGCTTCACCGCCGGCGGCCAGCCCGGCGGGTTCGACGACGTCTTCGGCGACGTGTTCGGCCAGGGCGGGCGCCCCGGTGCCGGCAGCAGGCAGGGCCCCCCTCCCGGATTCGAGGACCTCCTCGGCGGGATGTTCGGGGGAGCGCCGGGCGGCAGCCGCTTCGGCCAGCCCACGGGCGGCTTCCGCGGTTTCGGCGGACCGCAGAAGGGGTCCGACGTCACCGCCAGCACGACCATCGACTTCCGCACCGCGACCCGCGGCGACACGGTGCAGCTGCAGACGGGCGAGGGCCGACCGCTCTCCGTCCGCATCCCCGCCGGCGTCGCCGACCAGCAGAAGATCCGCGTGCGCGGCAAGGGGCGCCCCAGCCCCGACGGCGGCGAGCCGGGCGATCTCGTGCTCACCGTGGCCGTCCGCAAGCACCCGGTCTTCGAGCGCGACGGACTGAACCTCCGCGTGAACGTCCCGGTCACCTTCGTGGAGGCCGTGTTCGGCGCCACGATCGAGGTGCCGACGCTCGGGGGCGATCCCGTCAAGCTGCGGGTGACGCCCGGCACGCCGAGCGGACGGGTGCTGCGGGTCAAGGGCCGCGGCGTCGAGACCGGCAAGGGCACCGGAGATCTGCTCGCCGTCATCCAGGTGGCGGTGCCCGATCACCTGTCCTCCGCCGCTCGGGCGGCGCTCGAGGCCTACGCGGCCGCGGAGCCCGCCGAGAACCCGCGCGAGGACATCCTGGAGAAGTCCCGCTACTAGGCGCGGGCGCGACGGCGTCCCTGCGGACGCGACAGGCCCGACCGGCCGGAGAGGAGGCGACGATGGACGAGAACACCCCCGTGTTCGCGATCGCCGTCGCCGCCGACCTCGCCGGCATGCACCCGCAGACGCTGCGCCAGTACGACCGGCTCGGACTCGTCCGACCGACGCGGACCGCGGGCAAGTCGCGCCGCTACTCGATGCGCGACGTGGTGCAGCTGCGCGAGGTCGCCCGGCTGTCCTCCGAGGGCGTGTCCCTCGAGGGCATTGCGCGGATCCTCCAGCTCGAGAACCAGGTGCAGTCGCTGTCCGCCCGCGTGCGCGAGCTCGAGTCGGCCCTGGCCGACGAGCTGCTCAACCGTCCCGGCCGTCGCGTGTTCGCCGCGGGCCTCGAGGGAGACGTCGTCACGCTCCGCCACGGCACGCGTGCCCAGCGGCGGACGGAGGTCGTCGTCTGGCGCCCGATGCCGCGCCGGAGCGACGCGGACGAGCTCGACGCCCCGTGACCGGGGTACGCTGACCCTCGCGCCCGGCACCGTCGCCGGTCCGCCCGCTCCGTCGCCACGGCAGCGGTGACACGAGGAGGACCGATGGCCCAGCCCAGCGAGCACGACGAGCCCGTCCGGAGCGACGCCTCGACCGAGCGCACGACCCGCGCCGAGCACCGCTCGCCGGTCGTGCCCGACAACGGCTACAGCCGCGAGTCGTACGCGATCCACGCCACGCGCACCGAGCTCCCGCTCTTCTCGAACGCCCTGCACGGCAGCCGCGACGACGCGCGGTGGCTCTCCTCGCTCTCGGGCGTGCTCTCCTCGGGCGACCCCGAGGCCGCGGCGACCGCCGCCCAGGCCGCCATCGAGCGCCGCCGTCGCCGGTCGGGCGACTCCGACTCCGACTCCTAGCCCGAGCGACCGCGATCGACCCGGGCGTTCCGCGCCGGCCGGAGCGTTCGCCGCAGACGCGGGTCAGTCGCGTGCGCGGACGCTCGCGTAGCGGCGGTCCAGCCGCGTGCCGAGGCGGCCGCCCGTCGACCGCTGCAGCAGATCGGAGCCGCGCGACACGAGTTCGCCGCCGAACGGCAGCCCGCGCACAAGCCCGCGCACCGCCACACGCTCCGAGTCGGTGTAGCCGAGCAGCACGTAGAGGCCCACGACCGCCATCGCGGCGATCGTCGCGACCCGGCCCGGCAGCTGATCGAGGATCCCGCCGTTGCCCTCGACCGGCTCCGCCAGGGTCACGCACATCAGGAAGATCGTCGCGTAGACGGCGAGGTGCACGTGGACGCTCCGCCACGGACGCGCGAGGGCGGCGATCGGCAGGATCCAGAGCGCGTACCAGGGGTGGATCGCGGAGGAGGCCGTGACGAACGCCAGCAGCGCCGTGGAGAGCCGCGCCAGGGGGTCGATCGCTCGGCGGGTCAGCAGGAGCCAGGCGGCCACGGCCCCGGCGAGCGTCAGGGCGAGCAGCTTGACTAGCGTCACGGCCGCCGCCGGGTCGTGCCCCGTCAGCTCGACCGACGACGAGACCAGCACCGCGACGAGCGACATCGGCGCGTACCAGTGCAGGATCGTGCCGGGCACGATCATCGCGGCGACCCAGCCCACTCCGACGCCCGCCGCGAAGCCGAGCGCGACGACGAGGCCCAGCGCTCCGAGCCCGGTCCAGAGCCAGCCGCGCAGGCGCTCGCGCACTGTCGCGTCGTGCCGGAGCCAGAGCAGGGCGAGCACCGGCAGTGCGATCACGGCGACCGGCTTCACCGCGATCGCGGCGCCCATGAGCACGACCGCGAGGACGTGACGGTCGGTGCATCCGTAGTAGAGCGAGGCGAGGATGAGCGCCAGCATGAGCGAGTCGTTGTGCCCGGCGACGACGAACAGGATCAGGGTCAGCGGATTCGCCACGACGATCCAAGCGGTCAGCGGAGTCGACAGGCCGCGCAGTCGGGCCAGTCGCAGCGCGTAGACCGCGAGGGCGATCACCCCGGCCACCGAGACGGCGCGCAGCATCGCGACCGAGAGCTCGGGCGAGGACCAGCCCGCGAGCTGCACGGCCGTCCGCTCGATCAGGAGGAACAGAGGCCCGTAGGGGGTCGGCGTGTCGGCCCAGACCGGGTCGACGCCGAGCAGGAACCAGCCGGGCAGGGTGGCCACCCCGTGGGAGTACGGATCGATGCCCTGGGTCATCAGGCGGCCCTGAGCGACGTACGAGAACATGTCGCGGCTGAACAGCGGCACCGTGATCAGCAGCGGTGCGCACCACGCGGCGGCCGCGACGAGGATCGTGCGCAGCGCACGGGGGTCCTCGCTCCGGGCGAGCGTGCGCAGCCGGAGCCAGGCGAGCAGGAGCAGCAGTCCGCCGCCGAGCACGAGGATCGCGCTGATCTCGGTCAGCGATGCGGTCGAGCGGATGGCGGCGATGAGCGGCCACTCGCGCAGCGGCGAGTCGCCGGGCAGGTAGCCGACGCCGAGCGAGCCGAGGAGGATCGCGCTGGTGGCGACCGTGCCCATCGCCAGGGGCGCCACGCGGACGGCCCGCTCCACGAGGCGGCGGGCCCGGAGGGGCACGCGTCGCGCCCGCTCCGACGCCAGGACCGTGTCCGGTCGTTCCGTCGTCAGCTGAGCAGTCATCGACGGCCACGCTAGGCGACCGCACTCCGAAACGGATGGACGTGGCGTGAACGGTTGACCTCTCCGCTTCTCAGGCGCTAGTCGGCTCCGGCACGGCTTCCGCGAAGCGGAGCTGATTGCCGAACGGGTCGATCACCTCGAGCGAGAAGCCGAACGGCGAGCGCGTGATCCGCGGATTGAGATAGGGATAGGCCTTGGCGTCGAGCTCGGCGTGCAGCTCGCGCACGCCGCGGAGCGACACGTGCAGCGCGGCTCCCGGGCTGCCGTCGCGGTGGTGCTCGCTGAGGTGCAGGCGCAGTCCCGAGCGCGACACCTGCAGGTAGAGCGGAGCGTCTCGGCCCGCGCGGTGCTCCCAGTCAACGGTGAAGCCGAGGTAGTCGACGTAGAACTCGCCCGCCTTCGCGACCGAGAAGATGCGCAGGATCGGCACGGCCGCCTCCATCCGCACGGCCTCGAGCCGCAGGGGCTCTCCCGGCAGCGGCTGGTCCCTGGCGCGTCGTCTCGTCTCCACGGCACGAGGGTAGCCGCCGCCGAGCGGCGGCCGCCGGGGCCGCCGTCAGTCGGCGCGACACGGCGGGCGGTCCGGGCGCGTCGCCGGGTCAGTCGACCAGGTCGAGGGCGCGGAGGTGCTCGAGGACGGCGACGCCGGCGGGAGGGCAGCGGTGGGCCTCGGCGGTGCCGATCCAGTGCAGCGAGTCGATCTCGCCGCTCGCCGCGGGCTCCCCGGCGAGCTCGGCGAGGAAGACGCGCATGTGCACCTCGCGGCCCTCCGGCTCGCCGTGGGCCTGGGTGCGGACGACGACGAGCTCCTCGAGCCGCGTGGTCGCGGTGCCGAGCTCCTCCTCGGCCTCGCGCGCCGCCGCCTCCTCGCCCGTCTCGCCCGCATCGACCTTGCCGCCCGGCAGGTAGACCACCTCGCGGCCCCGCGCCGTCACCATCAGGACGCGGCGCTCCCGGAGGACGACGACGGCGGAGACGACGATCGGCGCGAGGCTGCTCATCCGGCCATCCTGCCCGCTCCCGGGCGGCCCGAGCGCCTCCCGGCACCGTTCGGCGTCCTCGACCCGCGGCTACCATGGGGGCACACATCACAGGACGCGCGCAGCCGGCGCGCGTCGGGGCCCCGTGCGCCCGAACAGCTGAGGAGCAACCCGTGGCAGAACCCACCACCCTCGACAGAGTCGTCACTCTCGCGCAGCACCGGGGGTTCGTCTTCCCCTCGGGTGAGATCTACGGAGGCACGCGCTCGGCGTGGGATTACGGGCCGCTCGGGGTGGAGCTCAAGGAGAACATCAAGCGCCAGTGGTGGAAGGCGTTCGTGCAGGGCCGCGGCGACGTGGTGGGCCTGGACTCCGCCGTGATCCTCCCGACCGCGATCTGGAACGCCTCGGGCCACGTCGGAGTGTTCTCGGACCCGCTGACCGAGTCGCTGATCACCCACAAGCGCTACCGCGCCGACCACCTCTTCGAGAAGTACGAGGAGGTCAACGGCCACCCGCCCGTGAACGGCCTCGCGGACATCCCGGATCCGGAGCACCCCGACAAGGTCGGCCAGTGGACCGAGATCAAGCAGTTCTCCGGGCTGATGAAGACCTACCTGGGCGTCGTCGACGACGAGTCGGGACTCCACTACCTCCGCCCCGAGACCGCGCAGGGCATCTTCACCAACTTCGCCAACGTGCTCCAGAGCGCCCGCAAGAAGCCGCCGTTCGGCATCGGCCAGATCGGCAAGGCGTTCCGCAACGAGATCACCCCCGGCAACTTCATCTTCCGCACCCGCGAGTTCGAGCAGATGGAGCTCGAGTTCTTCGTCGAGCCCGGCACGGACGAGGAGTGGCAGGAGACCTGGATGCAGCTCGCCTGGGACTGGTTCGTCGACCTCGGCATCGATCCCGAGAACATCCGCCAGTACGAGCACCCGAAGGACAAGCTCTCCCACTACTCCAAGCGCACGGTCGACATCGAGTACCGCTTCTCGTTCGCCTCGGGCGAGTGGGGCGAGCTGATGGGGGTCGCGAACCGCACCGACTTCGATCTCAAGACGCACATGGAGCACTCGGGCAAGGACCTCTCGTTCTTCGACCAGACCCGCAACGAGCGCTTCGTGCCGTTCGTGATCGAGCCGTCCTTCGGGCTCACCCGCGCGCTGATGGCGTTCCTGGTCGACGCGTACGAGGAGCAGGAGCTGCCGCCGAACGCCAAGGGCAAGGTCGAGACCCGCACCGTGCTGCACCTCGACCCGCGCCTGGCGCCGGTCAAGGTCGCCGTTCTGCCGCTCTCGCGCAACGAGGCCCTGTCGCCGCTGGCCCGTCAGGTGGCCGACCGGCTCCGCCAGCTCTGGAACGTCGACTTCGACGACTCCGGAGCGATCGGACGCCGCTACCGCCGCCAGGACGAGATCGGCACGCCGTTCTGCGTGACGGTCGACTTCGACTCGCTCGAGGACGACGCCGTGACCGTGCGCGACCGCGACACGATGAAGCAGGAGCGCATCCCGCTCGACCGGCTCGAGGCGCACCTGTTCGCGGGGCTGCGCGGAGCGTAAGTCTGCCTGCCTGCTGGTCGAGTAGCCGCGGATCGGCGTATCGAGACCCCGTCTCCAGCGGTGGTGGATCTCGATACGCCCCCCGCGCGGGCTGCTCGATCAGCAGGGCCGCGGCTTGATCAGCTCACGGTGCGGTGCTCCCGCGCCAGCAGCGCGTAGACGAGGGTCGACGTCCACTCGTCCTTGCAGTACTCGTCCTCCACGTGGTGCGCCTCGCGCCGCATGCCCAGGCGCTCGCAGAGGCGGGCGGAGGCGGTGTTGCGGTCGTCGAGCTGCGCGATCGCGCGATGAGCGCCGAGCCGGTCGAACGCGAGGTCCAGCAGAGCGCGCGCCGCCTCGGTCGCGAGCCCCGCTCCCTGTGCGTCCGGGTGCAGCACCCAGCCGATCTCGACGGCGCCCTGCTCGAGCGAGGACGCGATGAGGGTGAGGTCGCCGACGACGTGCCCGGAGAGCGGGCCCTCGCGCGGCACCATCGCCAGGACGACCACGTCGCCGTCGGCGGCCAGCCGCGCCGAGGGCAGCCGGGTGAGCAGGTGCGCACGCGACTGCTCGGGGGTGCGCACCGGCCAGCGGAGGTAGCGCACCGCCTCGGGGTGACCCTGGTAGCGGGCGTGGTCGGCGGCGTCCTCGACGCGCAACGGCCGGAGCAGGAGCCGGTCGGTGAGGATCGGCTCTGCGTCGTAGGGGAGCCTCAGGCGCACGACCGGCTCAGGCCGTGGCGGCGGAGTCGTCGCTCTGCGGCCGCGCGACGGCGGGCTCGGCGGGCACCTCGATGCCGAAGAGCGCCTCGAGGCCCGTGAGGTACGCCTCCTGAGCGCCGGCGCGGGCGTAGTCGCGGGCGCGGACGCTCGGAGTGTGCAGCAGGACGCCGGCGAGGTGGCGCAGCGCCTGCTCGGTCCGTCCGTCGTCGTCGCCGCGCGAGCGGGCGCGCTCGATCTCGGCGTCCAGGGCGTCGAAGACGTGCGCGCGGAGGGCGACGACGGCCGGAGTGAGGCTCTTCTCGTCGGCGACGTCCGAGAATTTGCGGGCGGCCTTGTCGACGAGCGCCCGCGCCTTCTCGGAGGCGTCGAGCACCTCGAGCGGGGCGTGCAGGCTGATGGTCTCGAGGTCGAGGAGCTCGACGCCCGAGACGCTCGTCACGTCGGCGGCGACGTTGCGGGGCAGGCCCAGGTCGATGACGAGCTGGCGCTCGCGGGCGGCCGCGTGCAGGCGCCCGTCGATGAGGAGGGCCGCGTCGAGCACGGGCGTCTCGGTGGTGGTGCAGGTGATCACCACGTCCGCCGCGACCGCCTCGGCGGCGAGGTCGGCACCGTCGATCGGGCGCAGGGCGCGACGGACGGCGAAACCCTCCGCGCGGCCGGAGGGGGAGTGCACGGCGATGTCGACGACGCCGCGGTCGCGCAGGGCGGCGACGGTGGCGCGCGCGTAGCTCCCGGTGCCGATCAGGAGCACCCGGGTCGCACGCCAGTCGGTGACGCGGCTGGAGGCGAGGTCGAGGGCGAGCCGGACGATGGAGCGGCCGGCGCTGCCGAGGCCGGTGCGGTTCTTGATGCCGCGGGAGGTCTGCGAGGCGCGCTGGAACAGGCGCTCGAGCTCGGAGGACGTCGTGCCCAGGCGGCGGGCCTCCTCGAGGGAGCGGCGCACCTGGCCGGCGATCTCGCCCTCGCCGACGACGACGGACTCGAGTCCGCTCGAGACGGCGAACAGGTGCTCGGCGACGCGATCGCCCGAGACGACGTCGACGCTGCCGCGCAGCTGCTCCTGCGCGACGCCGGTGGCGGCGCTGACCGCGGCCGTGGCGGCCTCGACGGCGACCGCGCGGGCGGCCGTCAGCGGCTCGTCGATGTCGAGGTAGGCCTCGAAGCGGTTGCAGGTGGCCACGACGACGGCCCCCGAGACGAAGTCGATGCCGTCCGCCAGGGCCGAGGCGACGGCGGAGGAGTCGACGGAGAGCTTCTCGAGGAGATCGAAGCTGGCGTTCTTGTGCGACGCCGTCAGACACAGAAGCACCCCAGCAGTCTACGCGCCGTCCCGGGGCGGTGGGCCCGGGATCCGGGAGGAACGCTCGGGGAAGCCTGGAATAATGCGGCGGTGACCTCCCCCTCGACGGCCTGCTCGATCCGCTGCACCCCCTCTCCGCCGGGCGCACCGCCGATTCCGCGCTCGTGCGCGCCTACCGCTCCGAGCGCCCCGAGCGCACGCCGGTCTGGTTCATGCGCCAGGCAGGGCGGAGCCTGCCGGAGTACCGGGCGCTGCGCACCGACACCAAGATGCTCGACGCCTGCCTCGACCCGGCGCTGGCGAGCGAGATCACGCTCCAGCCGGTGCGCCGGCACGGCACGGACGCGGGCATCTTCTTCAGCGACATCGTGATCCCGCTGCGACTCGCAGGGGTCGCGGTCGACATCGTCCCCGGCCGGGGCCCGGTGCTCGAGAAGGCCGTCCGCACGGCGGCGGACGTCGAGGAGCTGACCGCGATCGATCCGGCCGTGCTCGACGAGAGCCTCGAGCCGATCCGCGAGGGCGTGCGCCGCACCGTCGCGGGCCTGGGCGGCACCCCGCTCATCGGCTTCGCCGGAGCCCCCTTCACCCTCGCCGCGTACCTCGTCGAGGGCGGGCCGTCGAAGGACCACATCCGCGCCCGCACCCTCATGCACGCCGATCCCGACGCGTGGGCCCGCCTGATGGAGTGGACGGCCGAGGTCACCGGCCGCTTCCTCCGCGCGCAGGTGCTCGCCGGCGCCAGCGCCGCGCAGCTGTTCGACTCCTGGGCCGGAGCGCTGTCGCTCGCCGACTACACGGCCCGCGTCGCCCCCGCCTCCGCCCGCGCCCTCACCCACGTGCGCGATCTGGCCTTCGACGCGGGAGGCGTCCGCCGCAACGTGCCGATCGTGCACTTCGGCGTCGGCACGGGGGAGCTGCTCGGAGCCATGCACGCCATCGGCGCGGACGTCGTCGGGGTCGACTACCGGATCCCGCTCGACGAGGCGAACCACCGGCTCGGCGGCTTCGTGCCGGTGCAGGGCAACGTCGATCCGGCGCTGCTGTCGGCGCCCTGGGAGGTGCTGGCCGCGCACGTCGACGACGTCCTCCGCCGCGGCCTCAGCGCCCCCGCCCACGTGCTGAACCTCGGCCACGGCGTACCGCCCGAGACCGACCCGGACGTGCTGACGCGCCTCGTCGCCTTCGCGCACGACTGGCGGCCGTGACCTCCGGGCGGAGCCCCGTCGACCACGACGTCGCGGTCGTCGGCGGAGGGGTCGCGGGTCTCGCCGCCGCGGCGGAGTGCCTGCGGATCGGCCTGAGGGTCGTCGTGCTCGAGGCGGGGGATCGCGTGGGCGGCTCCGTCGCCCCGCTCGAGCTCGCGGGTACCGTGCTCGACGCCGGTGCCGACAGCTTCGCCACCCGGGGCGGCCACGTCGAGAAGGCGCTCGCCGCCCTCACCCTCGAGGGCACGCCGCTCGCCGAGTCGATCGTCGCGCCCAGCACGGGAGGGTCCTGGCTGCATCTGGCGGGCGGGCGCTCCGTGCCCTCGCCCCGGGCGGGGATCCTCGGGATCCCCAGCACGCCCCTGGCCGCCGACGTGGTCCGCGCGATCGGCCGTCGGGCCGCCGCGCGCGCGTGGCTGGACACCCTCATGCCCGTGCTGCGCATCGGGCGGGCGCACTCGCTCGCCGAGCTGGTGCGCACGCGGATGGGCGCGAGGGTGCTCGAGGACCTGGTCGCCCCGGTCGTCTCGGGCGTCTACTCCTCGCGGCCCGAGGACATCGACGTCGACCTCGCGGCGCCCGGTCTGAACGGGGCGATCACCCGCCGCGGCTCGCTCGCGGGCGCCGTCGCGGCGCTCCGGGCCAACGTGCCCGCCGGAGTCGCGGTGCGCGGTCTCGACGGCGGCATGCACCGCCTGGTGGCGGCCCTCGTCGAGCGGATCGACTACCTCTCGGGCGAGATCCGCACCGGCATCGGTGTCGCGGGCCTCGGCCGGGCGGACGACGACGGCCCCTTCTCCCTCCGCCTCTCCGACGGCTCCGGCCTCACCGCGCACGCCGTGATCGTCGCGACCCCCGAGCACGACGCCCGCGCCCTGCTCGCCGACCTCGTGCCTGCCGCTCGCGACGAGGGCGAGCCGGGAGAGGACTCGGTCGAGCTCGTGACCCTCGTCGTCGACGACGCCCGCCTCGACGCCGCCCCGCGCGGCTCCGGAGTGCTCGTCGCGCCGACCGCGGACGACGTCGTCGCGAAGGCCCTCACCCACGCCACCGCCAAGTGGTCGTGGCTCGCCGCCACCCTGCCGCCAGGACGCCACGTCCTGCGGCTGTCCTACGGGCGACCCGGCGAGCACCCGCCGCTCGCCGGCGCGAGCGATGCGGAGGCGTCCGCCGTCGCGCTGGCCGACGCCTCGACCCTGCTGGGCGTGCCCCTGGACCCCTCGACCCTCGTCGATTCGGCCCGGGTGCGCTGGGCCAACGTCCGCCCGGCCGCCGCACTCGGCCGGCGCGACCGGCTCGAGGAGTTCCGCGGGGCGCTCGCCCCCGTCGCAGGACTCGCCGTCACGGGCACCTGGATCGCCGGGACCGGGCTCGCCTCCGTGCTCCCGCACGCGGCGGAGGCGGCCGCCCTTATCCGCCGCCGCCTGGTGCGTCAAGGCGTCGGGATCGCGCACGAAGAACGGCACGGCGACGGCTACTCTGGGTCGCAGGCACCCGCATGAGTGCGGGTTGCACCGGCACGAGTGGTCATCGACCGCGTGAACGAGCCGCGAGAGCGGCCCAGGACGAGGAGTAGGCGTGAAGGGCAAGATCATCTTCGTGGCAGGAGCCGCAGCCGGATACGTGCTGGGAGCACGTGCGGGCCGCAAGCGGTACGAGCAGATCGCCGCGGCGGCCAACCGGTTCTGGCAGACCCAGCCGGTGCAGGACGTCGCGGGAGCGGTCGGCGGAGCGGCGAAGACGCAGCTCGACACCGTGTCGGACAAGGCGTACGAGCTCGTCCGCACGGTCGTCTCGAAGGCGGTCGCCGGCGGGAAGAAGTCGCAGGGCTCCAGCGACGCCGAGGCCACCGCTGCGGCCCGTCGCGCCGCCGCGAAGGTCGACGAGGCCGCGGCCTCGGCCGGCTCGAGGGGCTCGGCGTCGTCGACCCCCACGAGCAAGGCCTAGTCCCCATCCGCTCGGCCCCATCGACCGGTGCCGGGCCGGCACGTCCCGACCTCGAGGAGCTCCCGTGGTGAACGAACGCAATCCGAAGAACGCCCGATCACTGGGCGAGCTCGTCGGCGACCTCCCGGGGCTCGTCGTCGAGCTCGTGAAGGCCGAGCTCGCCTCCCTGAAGAACGAGCTGTCCGGCAAGGCCAAGAACGCGGGTCTCGCGGTGGCGCTGTTCGCCGTGGCGGCCTTCCTCCTCCTGACCGCGTGGGCCACGCTCGTGACTTTCGCGATCATCGGCATCTCGTCGTGGCTGCCGGCCTGGCTGTCGGCCCTGATCGTCACCGTGTTCTTCCTGATCGTGGCCGTGGTGCTCGCCCTGGTCGGCGTCAAGTCGATCAAGAAGGCCGTCCCGCCCGTCCCGCAGGACTCGATCGAGAGCATCAAGAAGGACGTCCAGGCGTTCAAGGGAGTCGGAACCTATGACCACTGACGTGAGCACCACCACCCCCCGCTTCGTCGACCCGGCCGAGCTCAAGCCCGACCAGCTGAAGGCCGACATCGAGCGCGCGCGCACCGAGCTCGCCGCCACCCTCGACGCCATCGAGTACAAGATCAACGTCCCCCGCAAGGTGAAGGACGCGCAGCGCACCCTGGAGCGCAAGTTCCGGGTCGTGAGCCGGCAGAACCCGTCCGCGCTGATCGCCGGTGCGGCGGGCGTCGCGGCGGCCGTCGGACTCCTCGTCTGGGGCGTCGTCAAGCAGGTCACCGAAGACTGAGCCACTCCGCACTCCGCAGCGGCCGTCCCTCCGGGGGCGGCCGCTCGTGCGTGCGCCACCGCTAGCGTTCCGGAGCCCCGGGCGCCAGAGCCGTCGACGCTTTTGTGCATCCGCGCGAGCGGAGGGATGATGGATCAATGACCGATCAGACCGCCGGAACGGCGGGTCCCGTTCAGTCCGCCCGCGAAGAGAACGCTGCCGCTCCCTCGCCGCAGCCCCCCGCCGATCAGGCCCCCGCCGATCAGCCCCTGGGATACACGCTCTGGGCGGTTCTCCGCAGGGACCCCGTACGTCCGCTCACCCTCTCCGACGACGCCCTGGCCCCGGCCGCCGAGCAGTACGAGCGCGTCGTCGCCCGGCTCGCGGAGGAGGGCGTCACCGTGCGCGGCACGTACGACGTCTCGGCCCTGCGCGCCGACGCCGACATCATGCTCTGGCTCGTCGGCTCCGAGCCCGAGGAGCTGCAGCGCGGCTACCGGGTCCTGCGCCGCACCGACCTGCTCGCGGGTCTCGCTCCCACCTGGAACGCCATGGGCGTGCACCGCGACGCCGAGTTCAGCTCGAACCACCTGCCCGCGTACATGCGCGGCAAGGATCCGGCCCGCTGGCTGACGGTGTACCCGTTCGTCCGCTCTTACGAGTGGTACATCCTCCCCGAGGAGGAGCGCCGCTCGATGCTCGCCCAGCACGGCCGTCAGGGCTCGCGCTTCCGCTCCGTCCTCACGAACACGGTGGCGTCCTTCTCGCTCGGCGACTACGAGTGGATCCTCGCGCTCGAGGACGAGGAGCTCGTCAACCTGGTCGACCTGATGCGCGACCTGCGCGCCACGGAGGCGCGCCGTCACGTGCGCGAAGAGGTCCCGTTCTTCACCGGTCGGCGCATCGAGGCCGACCAGATCGCAGAGGTGCTCCGATGAGCGACACGACCCCCGACTCCCCGACGACCGACGGCGTCCTGGTCCGCGGGGCCACTCCGCCCGCCGCGTCCGGACCCGAGCACGTCGAGGTGCCCGTCGCCTACGACGCGATCCTGCTGGCAGGCTTCGGCGGACCGGAGGGGCAGGACGACGTCATCCCGTTCCTGCGCAACGTCACCCGCGGCCGGGGGATCCCGGAGGAGCGCCTCGAGGAGGTCGCCCACCACTACCGCCACTTCGGCGGCGTCAGCCTGATCAACGCGCAGAACCGCGCGCTGAAGGCGGCCCTCGAGGCCGAGCTCGAGAAGCGCGGCATCGACCTCCCCGTGATCTGGGGCAACCGCAACTGGGCCCCCTACATGAGCGAGGCGGTGGCGGAGGCGAAGGAGCGCGGCTTCTCGAACCTGATCGCCATCGCGACCAGCGCCTACTCCTCCTTCTCGTCGTGCCGTCAGTACCGCGAGGACTACGCCGCGGCGCTCGACGCCACCGGCCTCGAGGGCGAGCTGCGGATCGACAAGGTGCGCCAGTTCTTCGACCACCCGGGCTTCGTCATGCCGTTCGTCACGGCCGTGCACGACGGTCTCGAGGAGCTGCAGGGGCGCCTCCCGGGCATCGACCTCGCCACCGAGGTGGAGGTGCTGTTCTCGACGCACTCGATCCCCATGGCCGACGCCGAGCGCAGCGGACCGCACGAGCGCCACGACGACGGCACCGTCGTCGACGTGCACGGCTTCGGTCCGGGCGGCGCCTACGAGGCGCAGCACCTCGCCGTGGCGGAGGTCGTCATGGCGGCGGCCACCACCGTGGACGTGCCGTGGCAGCTCGTCTACCAGTCGCGCTCCGGCCCGCCCACGCAGCCGTGGCTCGAGCCCGACATCAACGACGCGATCGCCGAGCTGCCCGCCCGGGGCCGCAAGGCCGTCCTCATCGTGCCGCTGGGCTTCGTCTCGGACCACATGGAGGTCATGTGGGACCTCGACAACGAGGCGCTCGAGACGTCCGAGGAGAACGGGCTCGTCGCGATCCGCGTCGCCACCCCCGGCACCGACCCCGTCTACGTGTCCGGCCTCGTCGACCTCGTGCTCGAGCGCGTCAACGGCACTCCGACCGAGGAGCGCCCGTCGATGACGGCGCTCGGCCCCTGGTACGACGTCTGCCGCCCCGGCTGCTGCGAGAACGTCCGCGCCGGCTTCAAGCCCGCGCTCGCGGGAATCGCCCCGTGACGGAGGTGCGTCCGTGAGCATCCGGGTGGGCACGCGCGCGAGTGCGCTCGCCGTCGCCCAGACCCGCATGACGGCCGACCGCATGGCTGCCGCCGCGGGCGTGCCCGTCGAGCTGGTGCGGATCGAGTCCGACGGCGACCGCATGACGGGCTCGCTGGCGTCCCTCGGCGGCACCGGCGTCTTCGTGAGCGCCCTGCGGGACGCGCTGCTGGCGGGGCGCTGCGACGCGATCGTGCACTCCCTGAAGGACCTGCCGACGGCTCCCGTCGAGGGGCTCGTCCTCGGCGCCGTCCCCGAGCGCGAGGATCCGCGCGACGCGCTCTGCGCCCGTGACGGCCGCACGCTGGCGACCCTGCAACCGGGAGCGCGCGTCGGCACGGGCTCCCCGCGGCGTCGCGCCGCGCTGCTGTCGGCCCGCCCCGATCTCGAGATCGTCGACATCCGCGGCAACATCGACACGCGCCTGCGCCGGGTGACGGAGGAGGGCGACTCGGCTCTGGACGCGATCGTGCTGGCGGTCTCGGGGCTCACCCGGCTCGGCCGGACCGAGGCGATCACCGAGCTGCTCGACTTCGACGTCTCGCCGCATGCGCCCGGACAGGGCGCTCTGGCGATCGAGGTCCGCGACGAGGAGCCGTCGGACGAGCTGCGCGCGGCCCTCGCCGCCGTCGAGCACACTCCGACCCGCGCCGCGATCACGGCCGAGCGGAGCCTGCTCGCCGCGCTGGAGGCCGGCTGCGCCGCTCCGATCGGCGCCACCGCCTCGGTCGCGGGGGACGAGGTCGTGCTGCGCGGCGTCGTCTTCTCGACCGACGGCTCCGCCTCGCTCGGCCGCGAGGTGAGGGAGCGGGTCGGTAACGGTTCGATCGGCGGAGGTCGACATTCGGCGGATCCGCAGTATGGTGGTCGCGAACTGCCCGTCGTCGATGCCGCGTTCCATTGCGGCTCCCTGCTCGCTGACGCGCTCCTCGGTGCGGGTGCCGCCGACCTCGCACCCCTGGGAGCCCCTTCGTGATCGTCCCCGCCGCCTACTCCCAGTGGGAGAAGCCGTTGCAGGGCTGGCGCGTGCTCGTCCCCCGCGGCGGTCCGTGGGGCGACGGCGTCGCCGCGGCCCTCCGCGCCAAGGGCGCCTCGCCCGTCGTCGCGCCCATGATCAACTTCGCTCCGACCGACGACTTCCCGGCGCTCGAGCAGGCCCTCGCCGACCTCGAGGCCGGTGCCTTCGACTGGATGACCGTCACGAGCGCGACCACCGTCGACGTCCTGTCGCTGCTGCGCACCACGGTTCCCCCGGCGACCCGCGTCGCTGCGGTCGGCGAGACCACGGCCGCCGCGCTCGTCGCCGCCGGCTACGCCGTCGACCTCGTCCCGTCCGAGGACAACTCCGCTCGCGGTCTCCTCGCCGAGTGGGAGGAGGCGACCGGCGGCAAGCACCCGCTGCGCGTCCTCACCCTCCGCTCCGAGATCGCCAAGCCGCTGCTGACCGAGGGCCTCACGCGCATCGGCCACGACGTCCGCTCGGTCGTCGCGTACCGCACGGTCGGCGTCCCCGTCGAGGACCGCGTCGTCGCCGATGTCGCGAGCGGCGCGGTGCACGCGATCCTCGTCACGTCGGGGAGCGTCGCCGAGCAGGTGCAGAGCCAGCTGGGCCCGATCCCGGAATCGACCCTCGTCGCGGCCATCGGCCCGCAGACAGCCAAGGACGCGCGCGCCTTCGGCCTCCGCGTCGACATCGTCGCCGACGAGCGCTCGGCCTCGTCCCTGATCGACGCGGTCGCCCGCGTCGCCGCGGAGCACGCCGGCCGCTGACCGCGGCGGTCGTCGCGGAACATCAGCCGAGAGCAGGGGGTGCCACCCGACAGCGGAGCAACCCCTCACTCAGCAGAGTTCTGCTCCAGGAGCCGCTCATCCGAGCGGAGTTAGGCTTGGAGCATGACCGCCATCCGTCCGCGGCGACTCCGCACCACCCCGGCGATGCGCCGGCTCGTGCAGGAGACCCGCATCCACCCGGCCCAGCTCGTCCTCCCCCTCTTCGTCGCGGAGGGCATCACCGATGCCCGTCCGATCGGCTCCATGCCGGGGGTGATGCACCACTCGCTCGACAGCGTCCGGGGAGCGGTGACCGAGGCGGCCGAGGCGGGACTGGGCGGCGTGATGCTGTTCGGCGTGCCCACCACCCGCGACGCGGTCGGCTCGGGCGCGACCGATCCCGACGGGATCCTCAACGCCGCCACCCGCGCGGTGGTGGCGGAGGTCGGCGACGCTCTGGTCGTGCAGACCGACCTCTGCCTGGACGAGTTCACCGACCACGGGCACTGCGGGGTCCTCGACGAGCACGGCCGGGTCGACAACGATGCGACGCTCCTGCGCTACGAGGAGATGGCGCTCGCGCAGGCCGAGGCGGGGTCGCACCTGCTCGGGCTGTCGGGGATGATGGACGGCCAGGTCGGAGCGATCCGCGGTGCGCTGGACGAGTCGGGTCACCTGGACACGGCGATCCTCGCCTACTCGGCGAAGTACGCGTCGAGCTTCTACGGGCCGTTCCGCGAGGCCGTCCAGTCGACGCTCGAGGGCGATCGCCGCACCTACCAGCAGGACCCGGCCAACCGCCGCGAGGGTCTGCGCGAGGCGACGCTCGATCTCGCCGAGGGCGCCGACGTCGTGATGGTGAAGCCCGCGATGAGCTACCTCGACGTGCTGGCCGATGTGGCCGCCGTCTCGGACGTCCCCGTCTGGGCGTACCAGGTGTCGGGGGAGTACGCGATGATCGAGGCCGCCGCCGCGAACGGCTGGATCTCGCGCGAGCCGGCGATCCTGGAATCCGTCACGGGCATCCTCCGTGCGGGCGCGGACGCCGTGCTGACCTACTGGGCGGTCGAGATCGCTCGCGATCTGCTGAAGCGCTGATCGCCCGCGATCTGCTCGAGCGCTGATCGCCGCCCCTCCTCGTCCACCGGGCGCGCAGCGAGCGCGCCGTATCGTGGAGGGGTGACTTCCCCGGTGAACGCCGTCTCGGCGAACGACAGCCTGTACGAGCGTGCCCGGCACGCGATCCCCGGCGGCGTGAACTCGCCCGTCCGCGCCTTCCGCTCGGTCGGCGGCACGCCCCGCTTCATGGTCTCGGCCTCGGGTCCGCACATCACGGACGCCGACGGGCGCGAGTACGTCGACCTGGTCTGCTCGTGGGGCCCGGCCGTGCTGGGCCACGCCCACCCCGAGGTCGTGGCGGCGGTGCAAGAAGCGGCCGCGCGCGGCCTCTCGTTCGGTGCGTCGACCCCGGCCGAGACCGAGCTCGCCGAGCTCGTCGAGGCGCGGATCACCGCGGGCGGCGTCTCACCGATCGAGAAGCTGAGGCTCGTCTCGACCGGCACCGAGGCCACCATGACGGCGATCCGGCTCGCCCGCGGAGTCACCGGGCGCGATCTGCTGATCAAGTTCTCGGGCCACTACCACGGCCACTCCGACGGGCTCCTGGCCGACGCCGGCTCCGGACTCGCCACCCTGTCGCTGCCCGCCTCGGCCGGTGTCACGGCCGCGACGGCCGCGCAGACGATCGTGCTGCCCTACAACGACCTCGACGCCGTGCGCGCCGTCCTCGCCGAGCGCGGCTCCGAGATCGCCGCGGTGATCACCGAGGCGGCGGCCGCGAACATGGGCGTCGTCGCTCCGGAGGCGGGCTTCAACGCGGCCCTCGCCGATCTCGTGCACGCCAACGGCTCGCTGCTGATCATGGACGAGGTGCTCACCGGGTTCCGGGTGAGCGCCGGCGGATGGTGGGGCCTCGAGAACCGCGACGCCGAGACCCCCTACCGGGCCGACCTGTACACGTTCGGCAAGGTCATCGGGGGCGGCATGCCGGTCGCCGCGCTCGGCGGCCGAGCGGACGTGATGGACCACCTCGCTCCGCTGGGACCCGTGTACCAGGCGGGCACGCTGTCGGGGAACCCGGTCGCCGTGGCCGCGGGCATCCGCACGCTGCAGCTGGCCGACGACGCGGTCTACGCCGCCCTCGACGCCACCGCCGCGACCCTCCAGCGCGAGGTGTCGGCCGCTCTGTCGGCCGAGGGGGTCGCGCACACCGTGCAGACGGCGGGCAACCTGTTCAGCTTCGTGTTCACCGACCTCGGGCGACCGGTGCGCGACTACGCCGAGGTGCAGGCGCAGGACGCGTTCCGCTATCCGGCGTTCTTCCACTCGATGCTCGACTCGGGGGTCTCGCTCCCGCCCTCGGTCTTCGAGGCCTGGTTCGTGTCGGCCGCGCACGACGACGCCGCGATCGGGCGCATCGTCGACGCCCTGCCCGCGGCGGCGAAGGCGGCTGCGGCGGCGCGTCCGTAGGGACTCCTGCGGGGCGGCGGCGCCGCCCCGCAGGAGCCCTCAGCGGCGCGAGACCGACTTCGGCAGGACGAACACCAGCGCGAAGGCCGCGACGGCCATCAGGGTGCTGAGCAGCATCGCGGGTGCGGCGGCGTCGAGGAACCCGGAGGCCACGGTGTCGGGTCCGGTGATGACCAGCCCTCCGAAGAGGACGCTGCCGATCACCGCGATGCCCACGGCCGAGCCGATGCGCTGGATGGCCGAGATCACTCCGCTGGCCGCACCCGCGTCCTGCGGGTCGACGGTGGCGACGATGAACTGCACGTTCGGGGCGATGAAGAAGCCGTTGCCCAGTCCCGCGATCAGCAGGGGAGCGAGCAGCTGCCAGTTCGTGATCGAGTCCGGAGTCGCGGTCAGCAGCACGAGCCACACCCAGGCCAGGCCGATCGCGAGGAGGCCGCTGCCGAGGACGAGGACGTTGCGCCCCAGACGCGCGGTGAGGCGGTTGCTCTGCGAGGAGCTGATGATGCTGCCGATGGCGAAGGGGATCGAGACCAGTCCGGACTCGAGTGCCGTGTGGCCGAGACCCGACTGCCAGAGCAGCGAGATCGTGAAGAAGATGCTCGTGAAGGCCGCGAAGTAGACCAGGGCCAGGATCACGCCTCCGGTGAAGGCGGGGTGGCGGAAGAGCGACGGCGGGACCAGCGGCGTGCGTCCGCGGCGGACGTACAGGACCTCCCACGCGCCGAAGGCGGCCAGCAGCACGGCGCCGCCGGCGATCGAGAGGATCGTCCAGAGCGGCCAGCCCTCGTCCTCGCCCTGGATCAGCGGGACGAGCAGTGCGACGAGTCCGCCCGAGACCAGGACGAGGCCGAGCCAGTCGACACCGCCGCTCGGTGCGCGGGGGCCCGACTCGAGCTCGCGGCGGGCCGGGAGCAGGCGCGCCGCGGCGATCAGCGTCGCGACTCCGATGGGCAGGTTCACCCAGAACACCAGGCGCCAGCCGTTCTCGTCGCCGAAGGCCTGGATGATCAGGCCGCCGATGATCGGGCCGAGCGCCGACGAGACGCCGAGGACGGCGCCCATGATCGCGAAGGCCCTGCCTCGCGACGGACCGCGGAAGAGCAGCTGGATGTAGGCGTTGACCGCCGGCACGAACATGCCTCCCGCGAGGCCCTGCACGACGCGGGCGACGACGAGCTGGACGTCGTCGGCGGCGAGGCCGCAGGCGAAGCTCGCGACGGTGAAGAGCGCGACTCCGCTGACGAAGACCCACTTGTGGCCGAAGCGGTCGCCGAGGCGCCCGGCCGGGATCAGGGCGAGGCCGAAGGCCAGCGCGTAGCCCGAGATGATCCACGACAGGGTCGACTCCGAGGCGTCGAGCGTGGTGCGGATGGTCGGCAGCGCGACGTTGACGATCGTGGTGTCGAGCAGGGCGATGAACATGCCCGCGAGCAGGACGACCAGCGAGCGCCAGGCCCGGCGGTCGGGAGCGGGAGGGGCGCCGGTCGCGCCGCGGTCTGTCGACGTCTCGGTCATGGGGTGGGCCTTTCGAGCGGAAGTGGAGGAGCGCACGGGACGCACCGCGGAGGCACGGCGGCACAGGCACGGCGGCACAACCTGCGAACTCTCGCAGACGCACCCGCGCTTCCCCGAGCCGCTGACTGTGCACGCCCTCAGACGAGGGCCAGCAGACGAGGGTCGGCGCATGAGGGCCAGCAGACGAGGGTCGGCGCATGAGGGCCGGCGGACGAGGGCCGGCGGACGAGGGTCAGCGCGAGCGCTCGGCCCGCCGTGCGCAGTCGATGCAGAGCTCCGCGGTCGGGCGGGCGCCGAGGCGCGCCGACCCGATGGGCCGCCCGCACGAGGCGCAGTCGCCGTAGCCGCCCTCGCCGACCCGGCGGCGGGCCTCGGTGAGCTCTCGTTCCGTCCGCGTCAGAGCGTCGCGCACCCCGGCCATCCGCGACCACTCCGCCGAGAGCGGCGTGCCCTCCGGGTCGTGCTCGTCGTCGGCCGTGCCGTCGCTGCGGGCCAGCAGCAGCTCGGCGAGGGCCTCGTCGAGGACGGCCGCCTCGCGGCGCGCCTCGTCCTGCCGCTCGGCCAGCAGCGCGTCCAGGCGTCGCAGCTCGTCGGGATCCATCGGCATCGCTCCATGGTCGCACCGCCGCGCGATCCGCGGGGACTCGGGGCAGACTAGAGGCATGCCCGTCGTGACCGTGCTCCCCGACCGCCTCGAACTGCGCCTGACGAGGGCCGAGCGCCTGCTCGCCTTCCATCGCGGAGACGTCGTGATCGATCGCGCGAGCATCCGCTCGGCGACGGTCACCGAGGACCCGTGGATCTGGGTCCGCGGCATCCGCGCCCCGGGCACGGCCGTACCGCTCACGATCGCGGCCGGCACGTGGAAGTTCCACGGCGGCAAGGACTTCCTGCTGATCAAGCGCACGGCCGCGGCCGTGGTGATCGATCTCGTCGACGAGGACTGGTCGCGCCTGATCATCAGCACGAAGCACGCTCCCGAGCTCATCGCGGCCCTGCAGCTCGGCCCGACGACGGCGGCGATCCCGATCATCGAGACCGACGACCTCGTCGTGGTCCCGGAGGTCGCGGAGCAGGCCGCGGCGCGGCTGGCGGCGGCGGACGAGGCGGCGGTCGCCCGCGAGACAGAGGCGGCCGGAGCGGCCGAGGCCGACCGAGCGAGCGTGCCGCCCGCATCGCCCGCCGAGGACGCGGCGCTGGACACTGCTCAGGCGGTGGCCGAGACGTCCGCGGCCGCCGAGGCGGTGGCCGAGAAGAAGGCCGTGCCGAAGAAGCGGCCGCCGGCGTCGAAGCCGACCTCGCAGGAGGGCGCCGCCGGGAAGGCATCGTCGAAGCCCGCTCCGAAGCCCCGCACTCCTCGCGCTGACCCCTCCGTCGGCCACGCCTCGGCAGAGCCCAGCGGCGCCACCGAGGCCGCCGAGTAGCACCCGGATCGGCGACCCCGCCGTCAGAGCTTCAGCCGCACCGCCGTCTCGAGGGCGGCCTCGATGCTGAGCCGCCAGCCCTGCGCGAGGCGCTCCTTCGTGCCCGAGTACAGGCTCGCCCCGTCGACCAGGTTGCTCGAGCAGGCGCAGACCATGCCCGCACGGAGCCCGCGGAGCCGGGCCACGACGTACAGCGCGCTCGACTCCATCTCGACGTTGAGGATCCCGTGGCGCTCGAGCGTCGCGATCCACTCCGGGGTCTCGGCGTAGAAGGCGTCGTCGCTCGCGTTGATCCCCGAGTGCACCGGCACGCCCTCGCGCTCGGCGATCTCGCGCGTCGCCTCGAGCAGCGCCGACGTGAGAGCGAGATCGGGCACCGCGGGGAAGCCCGGATGCGCGTACGCGGCGGACGTGCCGTCGTTGCGCAGCGTGCCCTCGCTCACGAGCAGCGCGCCGGGCTCGATGCCGGGCTGCGTCGCGGCCGAGCTGCCGACCCGGATGAAGGACGTCACTCCGACCCGCGCGAGCTCCTCCACCGCGATCGCGGTCGAGGGGCAGCCCATCCCGGTGCTGGTCGCGGTGATCGGGTGGCCCTTGTAGGTCCCCGTCATCGTGAGGTGCTCGCGGTTGTGCGCGACCTCGCGCACGTCGTCGAGGAACTCGGCGATCATCGGGACGCGGAACGGATCGCCCGGCAGGAGGGCCACGGTCGACACCTCTCCCGGTGCGATCCCGATGTGGTACCTGCGCTCACTCCCATCGGCGCTCGCCGATGCCGGCTGAGCTCGTGGCGACCGGTGCTCATGCGGCCGACCCTACGCAGGCCCTGTTTCGGCGCGGTTACCCGCTCCGGTGCGATCGCGCGGTCACGCCCGGACGTCGACGAGCGTTCGGCCGCGCACCTTCCCCGCGAGGACGTCCCCGGCGATGTCGAGGGCGCCGCTCAGCGACACCGTCGTCGTGAGCTCGTCGAGCAGCTCGAGATCGAGGTCGTGCGCGAGGCGCCGCCAGGCCTCCTCGCGGAGCTTGCGCGGCGCCTCCACCGAGTTGACGCCCGCGAGCGTCACTCCGCGCAGGATGAACGGCATCACGCTCGTCGGCAGGTCCGGGCCCTGCGCCAGTCCGCAGGCCGCGACGGCGCCGCCCCAGCGGGTCTGCGCGAGCGCGTTGGCGAGCGTGTGCGAGCCGACGGAGTCGACGGCGCCCGCCCAGCGCTCGGACTGCAGCGGCTTGCCCGCGTCCTGCAGTTCGGCACGATCGACGACCTCCGCGGCGCCGAGGCGGCGCAGGAAGTCGCCCTGCTCGACGGAGCGGCCCGAGGACGCGACGACCTCGTGGCCCAGCCGCGCGAGCAGCGCGACGGCGATCGAGCCGACTCCGCCCGCCGCTCCCGTGACGAGCACGGGCCCGGCGCCGGGTCGGATGCCGTGCTTCTCCAGCGCGAGCACCGCGAGCATCGCGGTGAAGCCGGCGGTGCCGATCGCCCCGGCCCTCGCCGAGGAGATCGCTCCCGGCAGGCGCAGGAGCGAGGCGGAGTCGACACGGGCCCTCTCGGCGAGCCCCCCGTCGACCCGCTCGCCGAGCCCGGCGCCGTTCAGCACCACGCGGTCGCCGGAGTCGAAGCGCTCGGCCGCCGCGCCGTCGGCGTACTCGACGGTGCCGACGAGGTCGATCCCGGCGACCAGCGGCGGGCGCCGGACGATGCCGGGACGGCCTGCGAGTGCGAGGGCGTCCTTGTAGTTGACGCTCGAGTACTCGACGGCGACCACCACGTCGCCGTGGGCACGATCGGGTTCGTCGCGCTCGACGAGCGAGGCGCGGTTCGGGACGGCGGTGTCGGAGGAGTCCTGCTGCTCGACGACGATGGCTCGGAACATGGGCCCACGCTACGCCCGGGAGGGCGCCCCCGTCCCGGAAGGCTCAGGCGGTGCTCAGTTCAGCGCCCGCGTGCCCTCGGGCAGCGCGCCGCCGGAGTAGAGGGCGCTCGCCGTGTCCTGCAGGGCGGTCAGCGCCACGCGCTGCGTCCACGGACCGTACGAGATGCGGGCGACGCCCCACTCCTCGAAGCGGGCGGGGGACTGCGACCCCGGAACGCCGATCACGCTGATCCGCTGCCGGCCGAGCGCGGCGACGAGCGCCTCGATCTCGGCGTCCTGGAGCAGGCCCGGCACGAAGAAGCAGGTGGCGCCCGCGTCGAGATAGGCGCGGCCGCGCTCGACGGCGTCCGCGAGGACCTCGGAGCGGTCGCGGTCGCCCGCGCGCAGGAACACGTCGGTCCGCGCGTTCAGGGCGAAGGGCACGGCCTCCTCCTCGGCGGCCGCGACGGCCTTCTCGACGGAGCGCAGCGCGTCGGCGAGCGGCTTCGCCTGGTCCTCGAGATTCGCGCCGACGACGCCGACCTCGATCGCGCGGCGGACGGTCTCGCCCGCGTCGCCGTAACCGGCCTCGAGGTCGGCCGAGACCGGGACCTCGACCGCGGCGACGATGCGGGCGATCATGCCCAGGTGCAGATCCAGCGGGATCCGCTCGCCGTCCTCGTAGCCGAACGTCGCGGCGATGGAGTGGCTCGCGGTCGCGAGGGCGCGGGTGGCGGGCAGGGCCGCGACGGTGGACGCCGAGACCGCGTCCCAGACGTTCACCACGCTCAGCAGCTCGGGGTCGGTGTGGAGGTCGACGAGGGTGCGTCCGCGCGCTTCGATGCTCATGCCCCGACCCTAGGGTCTGCCCGGTGCCGCGCGCAGGCGAGCCCGTCGCACTCCCCGCACACCACCAGCTGGGCACGGCAGGCGGGATCGGAGCAGTTGCGCATCCGGCTCGTCGGGGCGGCGCACCCGGCGCAGCGCCCGATCACCTCGGCGTCGGGCGAGAAGGTCAGCGACCCGCGGCCGTCGAAGACGTACAGCGCTCCGCGCCAGAGCCCGGAGTCGCGTCGCGCCTCGCCGTACCGGGCGATCCCGCCGTCGAGCTGGTACACCTCGCCGAAGCCGCGCGCCGTCATCAGGCTCGAGAGCACCTCGCAGCGGATGCCCCCGGTGCAGTACGTGACGACGGGGCGGCCCTTCAGATGGTCGTAGACACCGGAGTCGAGCTGCTCGACGAAGTCGCGCGTGCTCGCGACGCTGGGCACCACGGCGCCGTCGAAGCGGCCGATCGCGGCCTCGAAGGCGTTGCGGCCGTCGAAGAAGACCACGTCGTCGCGCTCCGCGACGAGCGCGTCGAGCTCGTCGGGCTGCAGCTTGACGCCGGTGCCCACGACGCCGTGCTCGTCCACGCGGAGCTCGTCCGGAGCGCCGAACGAGACGATCTCGTCGCGCACCTTGACCGAGAGCCCGGGGAAGTCGACGCTCGCGCCGTCCTCGTCCAGGCCGGACCCCTCACTCCACTTCGCGTCCAGGCCCCGGAACGCCGGATGCTCCTTCGTGCGGCGGAGGTAGCGCTTGAGCGCCCCCATCTCGCCGCCGAGCGTGCCGTTCAGCCCGTCCTTCGAGACGAGCAGCCGACCGCGCAGGCCCAGCGACTCGCACAGCTCGCGCTGCCAGAGCCGGATCGCCTCGGGGTCGGCGAGCGGCACGAAGCGGTAGAACAGCAGGATCTTCGGCAGCACCGGCACATCCTACGAGGGTGCGGCCGCTCGGGAAACGGTGCCGCAACACGGCTGTGGCAGCATCGGCGGGTGACCGACGCCTCCGCCACCCTGCCGCATTCCCGGATCGAGGACGTCTTCGGGCTGGTGACCGGAGCGTTCGTCGTCTCGCTGGGCCTGTTCCTCCTGCGGGCGAGCGAGGCCGTCACCGGCGGCACCGCGGGGCTGGCGCTGCTCCTGGGCTATCCGCTGCCGATCCCGTTCGGCGTGATCCTCGTGGTCGTCAACATCCCGTTCCTCGCGCTGTCGCTGTGGAAGAAGGGCTGGCGCTTCACCCTGCGCACGATGTTCTCGATCGTGCTCGTCTCGGTGCTGGCGGGACTGCATCCGCTCGCGTTCGGCATGCTGAGCATCGAGCCGGTCTACGGAGTGCTCACGGGCGACGTTCTCGCGGGCATCGGCCTGCTGATCCTGTTCCGGCACGGCTCGAGCCTGGGCGGCTTCAGCATCGTCGCCCTGATCGCGCAGGAGCGGCTCGGCTGGCGGGCCGGCTACGTGATGATGGCGCTCGACGCCTGCGTCGTCGTGGCCGCGCTGCTCGTGGTACCGCCGGTGAACGTGCTGATCTCGGCGGCCGGGGTCGTGGTGCTCAACCTCGTGCTCGCGTTCAACCACCGGCCCGGACGCTACCTCGGCTCCTGAGCAGGTGCTCCGCAAGCCCTGGCCCTCGTCGCGTGCGTTCGTACCCTGGAGAGGGCCCGCGATCGCGGGTCGCCCCGTCCGAACGGAGACCCGATGTCCGACTGGAACTACGACCCCTACGCCCGCCTCGGGGAGGTGCCGTCCTTCACCCTCACCAGCGACGACGTCGCCGACGGCGCCCCGATGGCCGCCCGCCACTACGGCGAGGGCTTGGGCGGCGAGGACGTCTCCCCGCATCTCGCCTGGTCGGGAGCGCCCGAGGGCACGAAGAGCTTCGCGGTGACCGTCTTCGACCCGGACGCGCCGACGGGCTCGGGCTTCTGGCACTGGGCGCTCTACAACCTGCCCGCCGCCACGACCGAGCTGCCGACGGGCGCGGGGGCGGCCGGCTTCGAGCTGCTGCCGCACGGCGCGCAGACGCTGCCGAACGAGATGCGGCTGCGCCAGTTCATCGGAGCGGCGCCGCCGGACCGCGAGCACCGCTACTTCTTCGTCGTGCACGCCCTCGACGTCGAGCGCCTCGACCTCGACCCGGAGTCGACGCCGGCGATCCTGGGCTTCAACGTCCACTTCCACACGCTGGGCCGCGCGCAGATCGTCGCGACGGCGACACCGGACGGCGCGAAGGGCTGACCCTCCCGTCGCCTCGACCCCGTCGGGGAGGCGGCGCCGCTCAGCCGAAGAGCGTGCGCGCCTCCTCGTACCGGGAGTCCGGCACGGTCTTGAGGGTGCCGAGGGCCTCGGCGAAGTCGACGTGGTAGATGTCGGTGCCGCGCAGCGCCACCATGCGGCCCCAGTGCTCGGCGACGACGGAGTCGATCGCGGCCATGCCCAGGCGGGTCGCGAGGACGCGGTCAAACGCGGTGGGCGTTCCTCCGCGCTGGATGTGGCCGAGCGTGGTGGCGCGGGTCTCGATGCCCGTGCGCTCCTCGATCATGGGGGCGAGCATCTCGCCGATGCCGCCCAGGCGCGGGCGGCCGAAGGCGTCGAGGCCGCGCTCGGAGTGGGCGTCGTCCATCGTGTCGAGCGAGAAGCCCTCGGCGACGACGACGAGCGGCGCACGACCGCGGTCCTGTGCGCTCTGCACCCACTCGACGATCTGATCGATCGACGTGCGCTTCTCGGGGATGAGGATGACGTGCGCGCCGGCGGCCATGCCGGAGTGCAGCGCGATCCAGCCGACGTGGCGGCCCATGACCTCGGCGACCATGCAGCGGCCGTGCGAGTCGCCCGTGGTGCGGAGGCGGTCCATCGCGTCGGTCGCGATGCCGACGGCGGTGTCGAAGCCGAAGGTGTAGTCGGTGGCGCCGAGGTCGTTGTCGATGGTCTTGGGGACGCCGACGATCTTGAGACCCGCGTCGGTCAGGCGCTTCGCCGCGGCGAGCGTGCCCTCTCCGCCGATCGCGATGATCGAGTCGATGCCGTTGCGCTCCATCATCGCGGCGATCTTCTCGGGGCCGCCGTTCTCGCCCTCGAAGGGGTTCGTGCGGCTCGTGCCGAGGATCGTGCCGCCCTGCTTCGCGATGCCCTGGATGTCGGAGCGCTCGAGCGGCATGATGTCGCCGTCCACCACTCCCCGCCAGCCACCGCGGAAGCCCACGAACTCCTGGTCGTACACCTTGATGCCCTTGTAGACGGCACCGCGGATGACGGCGTTGAGGCCGGGGCAGTCGCCCCCGGAGGTCAGGATCCCGATCTTCACCCGCTCAGAGTAGAGGACGCCGGAGTCCGCGGTGCACCTGCGGGGCCGAGGGAGGGCCGGCCGCCGGTCCGGACGCGACGACGGGCCCCTCCTCGCCGCCTCGAGGAAGGGCCCGTCGTCGTGCAGTGACGGTGGACTAGCCGGCCGAGCTCGCGTTGAGCTCGCCGTTGACTCCGTTCGGGAAGAACCCGCCCTTGGTGGTCGCCTTCGGGTTCAGGTAGACGATGTTCAGCACCTGGCCGGGGCTGCGGCTGAACGCGATGCCGTTGGCGTCGGTCGGCTGGATGTTCGCCGCGCCGTTCACCTTGATGCCCTGGTCGAGATCGGTCGCCGCCCCGTCGAGGGAGTCGCGGGCGTCCGAGAGCTTGCCCGCGGCGACGTCGAGTCCGAGCGCGTAGAGCGACGAGCGGATGGTGCCCGCGTGGTAGGCCTCGACCGCGAGGATGCCGGCGGCCGCCTCGAGGTACGTCGGCGAGTCGATCAGGGGAGCGGCGCCCTTGTACGCCGTGACTCCGACGTCCTCGAACACGAACGCGCCGAGCAGGAAGTTCTGCTCGTTCAGGAACGGGTCGAAGGTGCCTCCGGGAGCGATCAGTCCGGCCGCCGCGGCGGCAGCGTTGAAGCTCGCCTGGAGGTTGATCGCGGGTCGCGCGACAGCCGAGGTGCCGATCGCCTTGCGGAGGAACTTCACGTGAGCCCGCTCGTCCTGGGCGATCTCGGTCGCGACCGACTTGAGCCACGGGGTCTTGAACGGCACGGCGCGACCGCCGGTGACGGAGCCGGGGGTGCCGACACCGGTGGCATCGGCGGCGTCCAGGCCCCGGCCGGTGACGGCGCGGAGGTAGAACTCGGCCTCGAGGTACTCGAGGTTGAGGGCGAAGTTCAGGATCGAGCCGTCGCTCGGTCCGCCGGGCGCCTGGTCGGCAGCGGCGGCGGAGGGGGCGGCGGCCAAAGCGGCCGCGCCGATGCCGAGGCCGGCGACGCCGGTGGCCTCGAAGAAGCGGCGACGGTCCAGAGCGGTCTCGGAGCTCCTGACGATCGCCTTGCGGATGAAGGTCGTGTCGAACATGTGCGCATCTCCAGTGATAGGCGGATGCCGGACGACTGAACGCCGTCGCGACAGCGCGAAGCTACGCCCGTGAAGAGGCCTCTGACCAGCGGAATCGGCGAGAAAAATCTGCGCATGTGGTCATCGGTCCTGATCCAATCCGGGCATCGCGCCGGCTCCGAAGAGTCAGTGCGGGAGGGCTGTCGCCGCCCTCGCGGCCGAGCTCGTCCGGCGGTGTCGGAGGGCGCGATTAGCATCGCTGCGTGACATCCGCCCCTCCTGCTCCCGAGCCCGTCCGGGCGACGGTCTACGCGCCCGCCGTGCCGGTGAGCCTCGCGCTCACCGTCCGCACGCTGCTGCGCGGCACGGGCGACCCCACGATGCTGATCGACGCCTCCGGCTTCTGGAAGGCCTTCCGCACGCCCCACGGCGCAGGCACCCTGCAGCTCGTGCAGGCGGTCGACGGCTCGGTGCGCGCACGGGCGTGGGGCGAGGGTGCGGAGTGGCTGATCGCGCAGGTGCCCGAGCTCCTGGGGCACGGCGACGACTGGAGCGGCCTCGACCTCTCCTCGCACCGGCCCCTGGCCGACGTGCTGCGCCGGGTCGAGGGCCTGCGGCTCGCCCGTGCCGGGCTGGTCTTCGAGATGCTGGCGCCGTCGATCCTCGAGCAGAAGGTGACGAGCACCGAGGCGTGGCGGGCGTACCGGGCGCTGGTCCGCCGCTACGGCGATCCCGCCCCCGGCCCGGTGCCCGTGCCCCTGCACGTGGCGCCGACGGCCGAGCAGTGGCGCCGCATCCCGTCGTGGGAGTGGCACCGCGCAGGAGTGGATCCGCGCCGCTCGCGCACCCTGCTCACCGCCGCGCTCGTGGCGCCGGGACTCGAGCGCACGCTGACCCTCGGGCGCGGCGGCGCGCAGGTCGAGTCGCGACTGCGCTCGGTGCCCGGGATCGGCGCGTGGACCGCCTCCGAGGTGATGATGCGCGCGCACGGTGATCCGGACGCGGTCAGCGTGGGCGACTACCACCTCGCTGCGGCGGTGGGCTTCGCCCTCACCGGCCGCCTCGGAGTCGACGACGACGGCATGCTCGAGCTGCTCGAGCCGTGGCGCGGGCACCGGCAGCGGATCATCCGGCTGATCGGCTGCAGCGGTGCGCGGAAGCCGCGCCACGGGCCGCGGATGACCATCCAGGACCACCGGTGGCACTGAGGGCGTGACGTCCCGGCGCCACGCGCCCGATGATCACGCCCATCCGAGGATCAGGCACGTCGAGGATCAGGCCCGTCGAGGATCAGGCCCGTCGAGGATCAGGCCCGTCGAGGATCAGCCGCCTCGAGGATCAGGCGCCGAGCTCCTCCAGCACCGCCATCGCCGCGTTGTGCCCGCCGAGTCCCGAGACGCCGCCGCCCCGCCGTGCTCCCGCACCGCAGACCAGCACGCGCGGATGCGCGGTCGCGACGCCCCAGCGCTGCGCCGGAGTGTCCAGCGGCTCGTCGTCCTCGGCGAACGGCCAGGAGAGGGGTCCGTGGAAGATGCTGCCGCCCGGCAGGCCCAGGCTCTCCTCGAGATCGTGCGTGGTGCGCGTCTCGAGGCACGGGGCGCCGTCGGCGTCGAGCAGGATCAGGTCGCGGATCGGCTCGGCGAGCACCGAGTCGATCGAGTCGAGGATCTCCTCCTGCAGCCGCTGCCTGGTCGACGCGTTGTTCTCGGCGGTCAGCCAGCGGTCGGGGGTGTGCAGGGCGAAGACGGTGAGGGTGTGCGCTCCCGAGGCGGCCAGCTCGGGCGAGAGGATCGTCGGGTCGGTCAGCGAGTGGCAGTAGATCTCGCACGGGATCGGGGTGGGCGTGCGGCCCCTGCCCGCCGCGCGGAAGGCCGACTCCAGGGCGTCCCAGCCCTCGTTCACGTGGAAGGTGCCGCCGAAGGCCGCCTCCGGTGAGACGCTCTCGTCGCGCAGCCGCGGCAGGCGCCGCAGCACGAGGTTGATCTTGACCTGGGCGCCCTCCGGCGGCGGGCCGCCGACGCCCGACCCGCCGTCCATCAGCCGGTCGAGGACGAAGGGCGCCACGTTCGAGAGCACGAACCGCGCACGGACCCGGCGGCTGCGCGGGCCCCGGCGGTAGACGACGTCGCCGTCGGCTCCGATCGCGGTCACCTCCGCCCCGGTCAGGATCCGGGCGCCGGCGTCGCGGGCCGCGCGGTCCAGGGCGCCCGAGACCGAGCCCATGCCGCCGACCGGGACGTCCCAGTCGCCCGTCCCGCCGCCGATCACGTGGTAGAGCAGGCAGCGGTTCTGCGCGAGGTCGGCGTCGGCCGCGCCGGCGAAGGTGCCGATGAGGGCGTCCGTCAGCAGGACGCCGCGTGCGAGGTCGTTCTCGGCGCTCCGCTGGATCGCCTCCCCGATCGGGCGCTCGATGAGCGCACTCCAGACGGAGTCGTCGGCCACGAGCCGCCGCGCCTCCTCGCGTCGCAGCAGCGGCTGGGTGAGCGTCGGCCAGAGCGCCGTCGCGGCCGTCGAGGTGAGGCGCGAGAAGCCGGCGAAGCCCTCGGCGTCGGCCGGGGAGCCGAGCCGGGCGAAGGAGGCGGCGGTCGCCTGCGCGTCGTGCGTGTCGACGAGCAGGCCGCGGGTGGGGTCCGCGGGATCGGGGGTGTAGGAGGAGTAGCGGCGCCGCACGAGCGGCACGTCGATCCGGAGGTCGTCGAGGATCGTGCGCGGCAGCAGGCTCACCAGGTAGGAGTAGCGGCTGAGCCGGGCCTCGACGCCGCGGAACGGGTACTCCGACACGGCGGCACCGCCCGTGCGCGCGCTCCGCTCGAGGACCAGCACGTCGAGTCCGGCCTGCGCGAGGTAGGCCGCGGCGACCAGGCCGTTGTGGCCGGCGCCGACGATCACCACGTCGACCGCCGGATCGGACGGCGGCGCGGCGGGACGCGGGCCGGGCGCGGTGCCGCTGCGCTCGCGGTCCGAGACGTCCAGGGGCCGGTGCCGATCGCGTCGGACTGTGCTTCGCGCCATGCAGGCCAGTGTGGTCGGCCCGGAGGCGGGACGCGAGTCCGGCGCCGCGGGGGCGACGGCCCCGCTCAGTCGGCGTCGCTGCGCAGCGCCTCGGTGACGAACTCGCGCAGCGAGAAGAGGATCTCCTCGCTCGAGCGCCCGCTGGACTCGGCCAGGCGCCCGGTCAGCCAGGTGAGGCAGATGACGGAGGCTCCCGCCACGTCCGACGCGGTCGGCACGACCACTCCGTCGGCGTCGACCACGCCCTCCTCGATCGGGCTCAGCGCGCGCTCGAGGACGGCCAGGTTCATCGGGCCGGTCGCCTCGCCGTCGAAGGCGGCCGTGCTGTCGATCAGCGCCTGCGCGGCGATCATCGCGGCACGCGGGACGGGCAGCGGATCCATCGGGTCTTCGATCGCGAGCGGGGTGTTCGGGTGCGCCCATCGTCCCGCTCGCCCCCACCGGCGTCCACCACACCCGACGGGAAGGGGGAGTCTTCCCAGAGGTCGCTTCCCGGACGTCTCTTCCCCGAGGAGTCGGTACGAGGGGGGCGACACGCCCCGCCTGGCCGCCGCCTCGGGCATAGCCTCGTGGGATGGAGCAGTCGACGTCCTCAGCCGTGCCCGGGAACGACCCGGAGCACGAGGTGCCGATCGACGCGCCGGAGGCCGGCGAGGAGCAGGCCGAGCACTCCGCGCCCGAGGACCAGCAGCCGCAGCAGCGCGAGCAGCGCCGGCAGCCGCGCTCCGAGGGCGCGCCCGGTGCGCGTCCCGTCGATCGGGGCGCTCTGAGCGAGACCGGCCAGTACCACACCGGCGAGGCGCTGCGTCTGCCGCGCCGCAAGCCCGAGTTCGACGACGTGGAGCCGATGCTCGAGCGCGTCGAGAAGCTCGCGCGCCGCTGGCTCATCCGCAGCCGCGCCTTCGAGGCCGACCCCGCCGCCCGCCGCCTGGCCGGCGTGCTGCAGGACCTGAACGGACTCGACTTCACAGCCGGCTTCGTCGACGGCGTGGCCCGACCGGAGGACCTCTCGGTCGCCGCCGAGAACCTCGCGGCGCTCACCCCCAAGACCCCCGCCTTCCTCCCTCCGTACCTCCGCGCGGCGGTCGCCACGGGCGGTGCCGTGGGCCCCGTCCTGCCCTGGATCGTCGTCCCGGCGGCCCGGCGCGTGCTGCGGCAGCTGGTCGGCCACCTGGTGGTCGACGCCTCCGACGCCCGCCTCGGCTCGGCGATCGCGTCGCTGCGCGAGGGCGGCGACCGGCTGAACCTCAACCTCCTCGGCGAGGCCGTGCTCGGCGAGCGCGAGGCGCTGCGGCGGCTGGAGGGGACGAGGGTGCTCCTCGAGCGCCCCGACGTCGACTACGTCAGCATCAAGGTCTCGAGCATCGCGAGCCAGCTCTCGATGTGGGCCTTCGACGAGGCGGTCGAGCGGATCGTCGAGCGGCTCACTCCGCTCTACGAGACGGCGGCGATGAGCCCGACCCCCAAGTTCATCAACCTCGACATGGAGGAGTACCGCGACCTCGACCTCACGGTCGCCGTCTTCCGCCGCCTCCTCGACCACCCGAACCTGCTCGAGCTGGAGGCCGGCATCGTGCTGCAGGCCTACCTGCCCGACGCCCTGGGCGTGCTGCAGGACCTGACCGCCTGGGCGACCGGGCGCCGCGCGCGCGGCGGGGCGCGGATCAAGGTGCGCGTGGTGAAGGGCGCGAACCTCGCCATGGAGCGGGTGGACGCCGCGATCCACGACTGGCCGGTCGCGACCGTCGGGAGCAAGGCCGAGGCCGACACCAACTACAAGCGCCTGCTCGACTGGGCGTTCGACCCGGCGCGCACCGACGCCGTGCGGATCGGGGTCGCCGGCCACAATCTGTTCGACGTCGCCCACGCCTGGATCCTCGCGAACGAGCGGGGCGTGGTCGAGGCGGTCGACATCGAGATGCTCCTCGGCATGGCGACCGGGCTCGCGCGGGCGATCCGGGAGGACGTCGGGCAGCTGCTCCTCTACACGCCCGTGGTGCACCCGCGCGAGTTCGACGTGGCGATCTCGTACCTGATGCGGCGCCTGGAGGAGAACGCGAGCCCCGAGAACTTCCTGTCGGCCGTCTTCGAGCTCGAGGACGAGAGCGTCTTCCAGCGCGAGCTGGAGCGGTTCCGGCTCTCGCTCGAGGCGCTCGACGACCGCCTGCCGGCGCCGAACCGCACGCAGGACAGGCTGCGCGAGTGGTCGTCGGGATCGGGTCGGCGCCTCGTGCAGGAGCACGCGCGCGCCGGCGAGCACTCCGTCGACCCCGCGGCCGCCGGGCTCACCGAGGCGGTCCTCGGGCTCAGCCGCGGCTCCGGAGCGGCCGCGGCGACCGCCGGGTTCCGCAACGAGCCGGACACCGACCCGTCTCTGCCCGGCAACCGCCGCTGGGCGCGCCTGATCACCGGGCGGCTCGCCACCTCCACGATCGGCACCGCCACGGCCGACGCCGCGCGGATCACGACTCCGGAGGCGCTGCAGGAGCTGCTGCGCACCGTCGAACGGCGGGCTCAGCGATGGGGCGAGCGGCTGGGCTACGACCGCGCGGCGATCCTCGACCGCGCCGGGCTCGCGCTCGCCGCGAACCGCGACCGGCTCCTCGAGGTGATGGCCTCCGAGACCGGCAAGACCATCGCCGAGGGCGATCCCGAGGTCTCCGAGGCGATCGACTTCGCCCACTACTACGCCACCCGCGCGCGCGAGCTCGACGCGGTGACGGGCGCCACCTTCGTGCCGGCCCGCGTCACGGTCGTCGCTCCGCCGTGGAACTTCCCGGTCGCGATCCCCGCCGGCTCGGTGCTCGCGGCGCTCGCCGCGGGATCCGGAGTCGTGCTGAAGCCCGCCCCGCAGGCGCGGCGCTCGGCGGCGGTGCTCGCCGAGGCGCTCTGGGACGCCGGCGTCCCGCAGGACCTCCTCGCCCTGGTCGACCTCGACGAGGAGTCCCTGGGCCGCGCGCTGATCACGGATCCGCTCGTCGACCGCGTGATCCTCACGGGCTCGTACGACACCGCCAAGCTCTTCCGCTCGTGGCGGCCGGACCTGCCCCTGGTCGCCGAGACGAGCGGGAAGAACGCGATCGTGGTGACGCCCCACGCGGACTACGACCTCGCAGTGGCCGACATCGTGAAGAGCGCATTCGGGCACGCCGGGCAGAAGTGCTCGGCCGCGTCGCTGGTGATCCTCGTCGGGTCGGTCGCCCGCTCGAAGCGGTTCCGCGCTCAGCTCGTGGACGCCGTCACCTCGCTGCGCGTGGGGTACCCCGAGGACCCGGCCTCCGTCATGGGACCGCTGATCGAGAAGCCGACCGGCAAGCTCGCGCACGCCCTCACCACGCTCGGTGCGGGGGAGTCGTGGCTCGTCGAGCCGCGGCAGCTGGACGACAGCGGTCGGCTCTGGTCGCCGGGAGTCCGCGAGGGGGTGACCGAGGACAGCTACTTCCACCTCACCGAGTTCTTCGGTCCCGTCCTCGGGATCATGCACGCGGCCACCCTCGAGGACGCGATCCGGATCCAGAACGGCACCGACTACGGGCTGACCGCCGGGCTGCACTCGCTGCACGCCGACGAGCTCGCCGTGTGGCTCGACTCCGTCGAGGCCGGCAACCTGTACGTCAACCGCGGCATCACCGGCGCGATCGTGCGCCGGCAGCCGTTCGGCGGCTGGAAGCGCTCGTCGGTCGGCGGCGGCGCGAAGGCGGGCGGCCCGAACCACCTGATCGGCCTGGGCTCGTGGAAGCCGTCGCCCGCCCGCCCGTCGTCGACGCTGCACCTGCGAGGCCTCGACGACCGGGCCCGCCAGTTCATCGAGGCGGCGCAGTCGTCGCTGCAGTTCGAGCAGTTCGACCTGCTCCGCCGCTCCGCGCTCTCGGACCAGCTCGCCTGGGCGACCGAGTTCGGAGTGGTGACCGACATCTCGAAGGTCGGCGTCGAGCGCAACCTGTTCCGCTACCTGCGGGTGCCGATCGCGCTGCGCCTGGCCGACGGGGGCGACCTGGGGGAGCTGCTCCGCGTCATCGCCGCGGGTCTGCTCACCCGGTCGAGGATGGACGTCTCGACGTCGATCCCGCTGCCGCCGCGGGTGCTCGAGATCCTCGCGGGCGACGAGCTCGCCGAGATGGCGGGGCTCGTGCCCAAGGTGGTCGTCGAGTCGGACGCGCAGTGGCTCGAGCGGGCGGCGGCCGGGCGCATCACCGCGTCGCGCATCCGCATCGTCGGCGACATCGTCTCGGACCGGGTCGACGAGTACGCCGGCCCCGGGGGCGGCGCCGCGGCGTCGCCCGGATTCGACGGCGAGGAGGCGCTCGCCGCCCGCAGCGCGACGCGGTCCTTCACCGACGTGGTCACCGGCATCACCCGCGGCAGCACCGGCAAGCCGATCCCGCTGCAGCGCGCCGACGGGTCGCGGATCCCTCTCGCCTCCGCGCTCGCGGAGGCCCTCGGCGGGTCGCCGGACGTCGCGATCCACGCGAACCCCGTCACCCCGGCCGGCCGCGTCGAGCTGCTGCCCTTCCTGCGCGAGCAGGCCGTCTCGATCACCAACCACCGGTTCGGCACGCCGATCGCGCTCTCGGACGACGTGATCTGAGCGGACGGTCCGGGCGCGGTGACCCGACAAAAGGTTGTCGCTGCAACGAAAGGTGTAGGGTGACGTCATGCCTCCCGGATCCCCGACGCCCGCTGCAACGCCGACGCCCGACGGATCCCCGAGCGAGCCCCGGTGGCTCACGCCCGAGCAGCTGGGTGCGTGGATCCGCTTCATCGCGGTCGTCGAGCTGCTCCCGGGCGCGCTCGACCAGCAGCTCCAGCGCGACGCCGGCCTCACCCACTTCGAGTACATGACCCTCGCGATGCTCTCGGAGGCGCCCGACCGGACGCTGCGGATGACCACGCTCGCGACCCGCACGAACGCGACGCTGCCGCGGCTGTCGCACGTCGTCACCCGGCTCGTCGCGCGCGGCTACCTCGAGCGGCGGCCGTGCCCGACGGACGGGCGGGCGACCAACGCCGTCCTCACCGAGGAGGGGCTGGCGAAGCTCGTCGCGACCGCTCCCGGCCACGTGGCCACGGTGCTCGCCGACGTGATCGACCCGCTCGACGCCGAGCAGATCCCGCAGCTCGCCGACATCATGGCGCGCATGCTGACCCGTCTGGATCCCGACGGGCGCATGACGGTCGACGCCGTCCGCTCGGCGCTCGGTCCCTCTGCTGAGGACCCCGATGGAAACCGGTCCGCCCGGGAGTAGCTTCCCGTCATGCGCTTCTCGACGACGATGCACCAGGTCGGCCGCACCACCGGGATCGAGGTCCCGCCCGAGGTGATCGCCGCCCTGGGCGGCACCCACGTCACCGCGATCGAGGGGGCGGAGGCCGACGCCACCCGCGCGCGGCGCGTCGCGGGCGTCGTCGAGAAGCTCGCCGTCCCCCTCCCTCCTCCTCAGGGATGACTCCGCGGCGCCGCCTGCCGAGTCCCGCACTCCACGCGCCGGAGCCTGGATAAGGTTCACCTCAGTGCCCCACGGGGGGAGCACGCGAGCGCGGTGCGCGGAGTCGGGGGACGAGATGAGTGCGGTTCGACGTTGGGTGTTCCCGATCGTGTGGATGGTGATCATCGGAGCGGCGAGCATCGCGCTCGTCAAGATCGCCTTCTTCCCGGACAGTGCGGCCGAGGCCGATCCGACCGTCCCGTCCGGCGAGCTCACCGAGCCGGTCGTGACCGTCGCCCGCGGCACCATCACCAACGACCTCACCCTGCAGGGCTCCGTCGCCGCCGACCCGGCCGTGCCGCTCAAGGCCACCGCCGTCGGCACCGTCGACGACGTGTACATCGAGCAGGGCGCGACGGTCGCCGAGGGCGACCTCGTCTACGACATCCGCGTCGAGACCGTGCGCGACCCGGTCGAGACCACCGCGGCCGACGGCACCGTGAGCGTCTCGCAGCCGCCCCCGGCGGTGCGCTTCGAGCGCGTGTACGCCGAGGCCGACGGCGTGCTCAGCGCCCTCGGCGTCATCCACGACCAGGCCGTGACGGTCGGGGAGGTGACCGGCCAGGTCGCTCCGCCCCGCTTCTCCGTCACGGGATCGATCGACGCTCAGCAGCTCTACCGGATCCAGGACCGCCCCACCGAGGCGCAGGTCTCGATCACCGGAGGCCCGGCCGCGTTCACCTGCACCGGCCTCGCGATCACCACGCCGCTCGCGGGCGAGGGCACCGGAGAGGCGGCGGGCGGCGAGGCGGCTCCGACCGGCTCCGGCACGAGCTTCCGCTGCCAGGTGCCCGCAGAGGTCACCGTGTTCCCCGGCCTCGCCGCTACCGTCACGCTGGCCGGCGGCCTGGCCGAGAACGTCCTGGTGGTGCCGACGACCGCCGTCGAGGGCACTGCCGAATCGGGAGTCGTCTTCCGGCTCGCCGAGGACGGCTCGACCGAGGAGGTCCCGGTGACGCTCGGGCTCACCGACGGCTCGAGCGTCGAGATCACGGGAGGCGTGGACGAGGGCGCGGAGCTGTTGCAGTTCGTGCCGGGGGCCACCGCGAACGACGCCGCCGTCGAGGGCGGCGAGTGCGTGCAGAACCCCGACGGCTCGGTGTTCTGCCCGTGACGATCCTCCGGCTCGAGGGGATCCGGAAGGTCGTCCCGCTGCCCGACGCGCCCCCGCTGACGATCCTCGACGGCGTCGACCTCGAGGTGGGGGAGGGCGATCACGTCTCGGTCGTCGGCCGCAGCGGCTCCGGCAAGTCCACGCTCCTGAACATCCTCGGCCTGATCGACGAGCCGACCGAGGGGCGGATGCTGCTCGAGGGGCGGCCGACCGAGACCCTGTCCTCGCGGGCGCGGGCGCGGATCCGCGGCGGCAGCATCGGCTTCATCTTCCAGCAGTTCAACCTGCTCGACGGCCGCACCGCCCGGGAGAACGTGATGACCCCGCTGCTCTACGCCTCCGGACGCGAGTTCTGGCGCCGCCGCGAGATCGCGGCCGAGATGCTCGAGCGCGTGGGCCTCGGGCACCGCGTCGACTCCTCGCCCGGGCGGATGTCCGGCGGCGAGCAGCAGCGCATCGCGATCGCGCGCGCACTGGTGCGCCGTCCGCGGCTGATCCTGGCCGACGAGCCCACCGGCGCACTCGACACCGACACGGGGGAGACCGTGATGAGCCTGCTCGACGAGATCGCCCGCGAATCGGGCTCGGCTCTCGTGACCATCACGCACGACCCGGCGATCGCCTCCCGCGCCGAGCGGCACTACCGGCTCGACCGCGGCCGGCTGGACACGGCGTCCTCGGCGGGGACGCTGCACGACCGGTCACCCGCGCACGCCGCGCCCGCGGCCGACCCCGAGGGCGCGCTCTGATGGGCGGCCTGGTCGGCATCGCCGGCGCGATCGTCGAGGCGTGGACCGAGCTGCGCATCCACCGCGGCCGCGTGCTGCTCTCGCTCATCGGAGTGGCGGTCGCCGTCGCGGCGCTCACCGGAGTCGTCGCAGCCGGCGGCATCGCCCGCCAGGCGAGCATCGAGCAGGCCGAGCGCTCGAGCGGGCGCCCCGCCAGCCTCTACGTCAGCGCCTACACGACGAGCGGCGACGGCGTCGTCGACCCCGCGGCGCTCCAGACGGCGTGGGAGACGGTGCTCGAGCGCTACGGCATCACGTACGCGAGCCGCACGACCTACGGATCCGCGCGCGTGCAGTTCGCGGACGGAGCCGTGGACGTGCCCGTCACGGCGGTCGACCAGCCGTACGCCGAGATGCACCGCCTCGAGGTCGAGGAGGGCAGCTGGTTCACCGAGCGCGACGAGCTCCGACTCGCTCCCGCCGTCGTCGTGAGCGAGATCTTCTGGGACCGCCTCGGGCGACCCGACCTCGCCGCGCACCCCACGGTCACCCTGCTGGGTGCCGAGCGCTACACGACCGCGGTCGTGGTGGGGGTGACCCCGGTGACCCAGTGGGAGACCGAGCCCACGATGATGATGCTCGCCGACGGGTACGCGGGCGTCGCCGAGGAGCCCGCCGTCGAGGACCCGTTCGGCGGCGGAGCGATCCCGAACTACGAGATGTGGGTGCCGCTGGACATCGCGGAGCCGCTCGCCCAGGCGGTGCAGCGCGACATCGCGGCCGCACTGGGCCCGGGGATCGACGCCGACGTGAGCCGCCAGGACTACCTGACGTACGACTCGGATCCGTTCGGGGTGCTGACCTGGGTGATCGGCGGCGTCGCCGGACTGGTGCTCGCCCTCGGGGCGCTCGGGCTCCTCAACATCGCCCTCGTCACGGTGCGGCAGCGCATCCGCGAGATCGGGATCCGGCGCAGCTTCGGCGCCTCCTCCGGCCGCATCTTCTTCTCGATCATGATGGAGAGCGTGGTCGCGACGGTGGTCGCCGGCGTCGTCGGGGTGGCGATCGCTGTGATCCTCGTCACGAACCCGATCACCGTCGGCTTCATCCAGCAGAACGGCATCGAGGACATCCCGCCGTTCCCGGCGGAGGCGGCACTGCTCGGTCTCGGCGCGGCGACCCTCGTCGGGGCGCTGGCCGGTCTCGTCCCGGCGATCGTGGCCGTCCGGGTCAAGGTCATCGACGCGATCCGGTACTGACGTGCGGGGGCGAGCGCGGCGGGCGGCGGCGGGTCTGCTCGCGGCGGTGGTCCTCGCCCTCGTGGGCTGCACGGCGCCGCCCACGGGCTCCCAGGACGCGCTGGACGCGCTGGCGGAGCGCGTCGGCGCGGTGGAGGGTGTCGACTCCGTCACGAGCTCGCTCGACCAGGCGGACGTCAAGGACCGCCCGGACGAGTGGATCGCCGTCGTCGAGGTCGGCGCCGGAGGCAGCGACCTCCGGACCGCCTCGGCGGTGCAGGTCGCGCTCGGCGCGGGGGTCGTCGGAGCGGACCTGCGGGTGAGCATGAGCGTCGGTGCGGGGGAGGGCCTCGCCCCCGTGCACCTCGATCCTCGCCGCAGGGCGGGACGTCGCTCTCGCGGAGGACCTCCGCTCGCTGCCGGTCGTCGACCGGGTCGACCTGGTCTCGGGACGGACCGCGTCGCTCACGGCGGACGCGGACCTCGCCGATGCCGTCCCCGTCATCCGTCCGCTCGCCCCGCTCCCGGACGAGCGCGGCGCGCTCTCGCTCTCGACCGGGACGAGCCTGATCGGAGTCGACGGCACGCGTCCCGGCGCGGCCCTGCTCGCGCGCCTCGACCGGCTCGACGAGGACCCCGGGATCGACGAGGTGCGGACGGGCACCGGTGCTCCCCTGGCGCTCCGGGCCTCGGTCGACGTCGTCGCGGAGGACGTCCCGGCGGTCGCCGCGCTGCTCGCTGCCACGCCGGACGAGGCCGCCGACGCGGGCACGCACCCGCGGACCGCCTTCACCGTCTCGGCGCCCGGGTACGGCGGGACGACGAGCGGGTTCCTGGGGCTCCCGCTCGGCTCCGCGGAGCCGGACGATCTCTCGCGGGCGGGGGAGCCGCCGGTGGATCCCTCGGAGACGGCCGAGAGGATCGCGGTGGGCGAGGCGGGCGTGCGCGCGGTCCTCGAGTCCGCCGCCGCCGCGACCGGCGTCGCCGCCGAGGTCGCCGTGCGTGTCGAGGAGTGCCCCGACGGGCGGGGGACGCGGGTGGCGGGCGGTGCGGTGGTACCCGTCTTCACGGTGTTCGACAGCCCGCAGGAGCCCTTCGACGCGATCGTCGCGCAGTGGGCCGAGGCGGGCTTCGAACAGGTCGACCGGACGATGGGCCGCGACTACTGGGCCTCGAAGGCGCGGCGTGAGGACTCCGTCGACTCGGTGAGCATCCGCGGCACCCAGGAGGGGCTGAGTCTCACCGCGACCGCGGAGTGCGTGCGGCCGTGACGCGCAGCGCCGCAGGCTAGGGCGCCGTCGAGCGCCGCACGACGAGCTCGGGCTGGAACACGGTCTGCCGGGGGATCAGCTCGGGGTCGGCGGCCTCCTCGAGCAGCACCCGCAGCGCTGTGCGCCCGATCGTGGTGCTCGGCTGGCGCATCGACGAGAGCGGCACGGCGGCGGCGGCGGCGAAGGCGATGTCGTCGAAGCCGATCAACGCGATCTCGTCGGGCACCAGCATCCGCCCGTTCGCGGCCAGCGACTGCAGCAGCCCGAGGGCGAGGAGGTCGTTCGCGGCGAAGACGGCGTCGGGGCGCTCGCGGCGGGGCCGGGACGCCAGGCGCTCGCCCGCCGCGACCCCCTCGGCCACGGTGAGCGCCGAGGTGGCGACCACCTCGATGTCGACGGGGGTCTCGCTGTCCTCCGCGGCGACCCGCGCTCCCGCCAGCCGGTCGACGACCTGGCGGATCTCGAACGGGCCGCCGACGAAGGCGAGGCGCCGCCGGCCGGTGGCGATGAGGTGGTCGACGGCCATCCGCCCACCGGCGACGTTGTCGACCGAGACCGAGCTGAAGCGCCCGTCGCCGCTGAAGCGGTCGACGAGCACGGCGGGGATGCCGCGCTCGCGCAGGCGCTCGAGCCGACGGGTGATGTCTCCGTGCGGGGAGACGAGCACGCCGCGCACCTGCTGCTCCTCGAACAGGTCGAGGTAGTGCCGCTCGCGGGCGACGTCCTGGTCGGTGTTGCCGTGCAGCACAGCGATGCCGTGGCGGGACGCCTCGTCGACGGCCCCGTGGACCACGTCGCCGAAGAACGGGTTGCGGCCGTCGAGCACGACGAAGCCGACGGTCGAGCTGACGCCGTTGCGGAGCTTGCGGGCCGCGTCGTTGCGCACGTAGCCGAGCTCCTCGATCGCGGAGTTCACCCGCACGAGGTTCTCGGCCGAGACCTCGTCCGGGCGGTTGAGCACGTTCGAGACCGTGCCCACCGAGACGCCGGCGTGCTGCGCCACGTCGCGGATGCTCGCTGCCACTGTTCCCCTCCGTCACGACCGCGCAACGAGCGGCACTGCTCGTCTTGACCGACCCGGTCGTCGTCCCTAGAGTATGCCTGAACAGCGGATGAATCGATTCAGGTTCTGACGTCCCCGTCCTCCGCGGCGGCAATCCGCCACTCCGCTCGCCCCACACCCCCCTGCCCTCGACGAGGAGGCACCTCCGTGACAGACACCGCGCCCGCCCCGGCGCTCGAGCTCGCCCGGGTGGTGAAGTCCTTCGGCGCCGTCGTCGCGCTGCGCTCGGGCACCCTGACCCTGCACTCGGGCTCCATCCACGCGCTGATCGGCGAGAACGGCGCGGGCAAGTCGACGCTCGTGAAGATCATCGCCGGGGTCCACCGCCGCGACGCGGGGGAGTTCCTGCTCCACGGCCGCGACGTCGACTTCACCTCGACCGCGCAGTCCAAGGCCGCCGGCGTCGCCGTGATCTACCAGGAGCCGACGCTCTTCCCCGACCTCTCGGTCACCGAGAACATCTTCATGGGCCGCCAGCCCACCGACCGCTTCGGTCGGATCGACCGCCGGGCCATGCGCGCCGAGGTCGAGCAGCTCATGCGCCGGCTCGGCGTGGCGATCGATCCGGAGCGGCCCGCCGAGGGCCTCTCGATCGCCGACCAGCAGATCATCGAGATCGCGAAGGCCATCTCGCTCGACGCCTCCGTCCTGGTGATGGACGAGCCGACGGCCGCCCTCTCGGGCGTCGAGGTCGAGCGCCTCTTCGCCGTGGCGCGGAGCCTGCGCGACGAGGGCCGGGCGCTGGTGTTCATCTCGCACCGCTTCGACGAGGTCTTCGCCCTCTGCGACACGATCACCGTGATGCGCGACGGCTCGTACATCGCGACGACGCCGACCACCGAGGCCACGATCGACGGGATCGTGCGCCAGATGGTGGGCCGCGACGTGACCGAACTGTTCCCGAAGCAGCCGGCCGAGATCGGCGAGGTCGTCCTCGCGGTCCAGGGCCTCACCCAGCCGGGCGTCTTCCACGACATCTCGTTCACCGTGCGCGCGGGCGAGATCGTCGGTCTCGCCGGGCTCGTGGGCGCCGGTCGCAGCGAGGTCGCCCGGGCGGTCTTCGGAGTGGACCCGTACCAGAGCGGCACCGTCACGCTGAACGGGGCCCCGCTGCCCCGGCGCGACCCGGCCGGTGCGATGCGCGCCGGGGTCGCCCTCGTGCCCGAGGACCGCCGCAAGCAGGGCCTGGTGCTCGACGCCTCCGTCTCGAACAACATCACCACGGCGATCCGCCGCGGCCTGACGAAGGGCGGCCTGCTCACCCGCGGAGCCGAGAACTCGGCGGCGCGGATCTGGGCCGGGCGCCTCGAGGTGAAGACCAACGCGCTCGACACGGTCGCCGGCACCCTCTCGGGCGGCAACCAGCAGAAGGTCGTCCTGGGCAAGTGGCTCGCCACGAACCCGAAGGTGCTGATCATCGACGAGCCCACCCGCGGCATCGACGTCGGCACCAAGTCCGAGGTGCACCGGCTGCTCTCGCAGCTCGCGGGCGAGGGCATGGCGATCCTCATGATCTCCTCCGAGCTGCCCGAGGTGCTGGGCATGGCCGACCGCGTCCTGGTGATGCGCGAGGGCCGCCTGACCGGCGAGCTGCCGCGCGCCGAGGCGACCAGCGAGGCCGTCATGCTCGCCGCGACCGGCGGCACCGGCGCGATCGCCGCCGATCCGACCGCCGCGGGCACGTCCGCCCGCGGCACCGAAGGGAGCGCCGCATGAGCGCCGCCACGACCACCGGACCGCGGACGGGCCGGCCGACGCCCTCCTCGGGCGGACTCTCCCGCGGACTCCGCGGCTTCGCGACGGCGCGCGAGACGAGCATCCTGCTCGCCATCGTGCTGCTCGTCGCGGTGACGACGGTGAAGAACCCGTCCTTCCTCTTCTCGCCCGACGGCTGGCGCGACCTGCTGCTGACGCCGTCGATCCTGGTGCTCGTGGCCGTGGGCCAGGCGATCGTGGTGATCACCCGCAGCGTCGACCTCTCGGTCGGCTCGATCCTCGGGCTCACCGCGTACCTCACCGGCCGGCTCTTCCTCGACGTGCCGGGTCTGCCGATCATCGTCGTCTTCGTCGCGGGGATCCTCTTCGGGTCGCTGCTGGGCCTCGTCAACGGCGCGCTGGTCGCCTTCGCGAAGGTGCCCGCGCTGGTCATCACCCTCGGCACGCTGTACGCCTACCGCGGCATCAACGTGGCCTGGGCGGGCAGCGACCGCGTGAACGCCTCCGACATGCCGAAGGACTTCCTGGCGCTGGGCACGGGGCAGATCCTCACCATCCCGATCCTCACGATCATCGCGCTCGTGGTGCTGGTCGTCGCCGGGTACTGCATGCGCAACCTGCGGGCGGGGCGCGAGTTCTACGCCATCGGCTCCGAGCCGGACGCGGCCCGCCTCTACGGCCTGCCGGTCACCCGGCGGATCCTCACCGCCTTCGTGCTGAGCGGCGCGCTGACCGGTCTCGCCGGCGTGCTGTACGCGGCCCGCTACGGCACCGTCAACTCGCAGGCCGGCTCCGGCTGGGAGCTCGACGCCGTGGGCGCGGCGGTCATCGGAGGCGTCGCGATCTTCGGCGGCTCCGGAACGGTCTGGGGGGCGGCGCTCGGCGCGGTCCTGCTCCTGACCATCAACCGGGCCCTCCCGATCCTGGGCGTGCAGGACTTCTGGCAGCGCGCCGTCGTCGGCGTCCTCATCATCGGCGCGATCGTGCTCGACCGCGTCCTCTCGATCCGGCAGTCCCGCCGGCTCCTGGCAGAAAGGGACGACGCGCGATGAGCTCTCTCTCGACCGAGACGACCGCCGTGCGCACGGCGCGGACCTACCGCGACTACGGTCACGGATCCCTCCGCCGCATCCTGCTCACCCGCGAGACCGCGATCATCGCGCTGCTGGTGCTCGTGGTGCTCGTCGCCTCCGCCACCGTGCGGAACTTCGACCGCCCGATCACGGTGACCTACCTCCTCCTGGACATCGCCCCCGTGCTGCTGATCGCCCTGCCGATGACGCTGATCATCGTGACGGGCGAGATCGACCTCTCCGTCGCCTCGACGGTCGGGCTGGCGAGCGTGCTGACCGGCATCCTCACCCAGGCGGGCGCTCCGTTCGCGGTGGCCGCGCTCGTAGCTCTGCTGGCGGGCGCCGTGGGAGGAGCGCTGAACGGGTTCCTGATCACGGTGGTCGGCCTGCCGTCGCTGGCTGTGACCATCGGCACGCTCGCGCTGTACCGCGGGCTCGCCGTCGGACTGCTGGGGACCACGGCGGTCACCGACTTCCCCGAGTTCTGGACCGACCTCGCGACGTCCAAGATCGGCGACTCCCCGATCCCGACGATCGTCGTGCCGATCGTGATCCTGGCGATCGTGTTCGCGGTGCTGCTGCACTTCACGTCCTTCGGCCGCGGGATCTACGCGATCGGCCTGAACGACGAGGCCTCGACCTTCTCGGGCGTGAACGTGAACCGGACGAAGTTCGTCCTGTTCCTGCTCTCGGGCGTGGTGTCGGCGTTCGCCGGCGTCTACTTCACCCTGCGCTACGGCTCGGCTCGCGGCGACAACGCGACGGGCCTCGAGCTCCAGGTGATCGCCGCGGTGCTGCTCGGCGGGGTCTCGATCTTCGGCGGTCGCGGTGCTCTGCACGGAGTCCTCGCCGGCGTCGTGCTGATCGGGATCCTCGCCAGCGCACTGCGACTGGCCAACGTCACCTCCGACGTCATCAACATCATCACCGGAGTGCTCCTCGTGCTCTCGGTGGTGTCCACCAGCCTCCTCGGCTGGGTGCAGAAGAAGCGCACCCGGCCCGGGACACCCCGATCGGCCCCGGGCCCGCGCCCGTGACCGATCCGCACCGACAGCACCTCCCGCACCGGGCCGGCGGAGGCCGGACCCGCACTCCGATCGAAAGGACGAAACGATGACGTTTCCCACGAAGGGCCGCGCGCTCCGGCGCCTGGGCTCCGTGACAGCAGCGGCGGTGGCGTTCGCGCTCGTCGCGACCGGCTGCTCCGCCGGCGGCTCCGACTCCGGCTCCGGCTCCGAGGGTGGAGGCGACGCGAACTACGCGATCACCTTCCTCCCCAAGAACCTCGGCAACGCGTACTTCGACACCTCCGACGCCGGAGGCGAGAAGGCGATCGAGGAGTTCGGCGGCACGTACGCCGAGGTCGGGCCGTCGGAGGCGACCCCCGACGCGCAGGTCTCCTACATCAACACGCTCACGCAGCAGGGCGCCGGAGCGATCGTGCTCTCGGCGAACGACCCGAAGGCGATCTGCGATGCGCTGAACGAGGCCCGCGACAACGACGTGAAGGTGGTCACCTTCGACTCCGACACGAACGCCGACTGCCGCGACCTCTACATCAACCAGGCCACCGCCGAGGGGATCGCCAAGGCGCAGGTCGACCTGATCACCGAGCAGATCGGCGACTCCGGCGAGATCGCGATCCTGTCGGCTTCGGCGAACGCCACGAACCAGAACGCGTGGATCGAGCTGATGACCGAGGAGCTCGAGGCGAACCACCCCGACGTGACCCTCGTCGACACCGTCTACGGCGACGACGACGACCAGACCTCGTTCGACAAGACGGCGGCGCTGCTGCAGTCGCACCCCGACCTCAAGGGCATCGTCTCGCCCACGACGGTCGGCATCGCGGCGGCCGCGCGCTACCTCTCGACCTCGGACTACAAGGGGAAGGTCGCGCTGACCGGTCTCGGCACGCCGAACCAGATGCGCGAGTACGTCGAGGACGGCACCGTCACGGCGTTCGCGCTGTGGAACCCGGGAGACCTCGGCTACCTCGCTGCCTACGCCGCGAAGGCCCTGATCGACGGCGACATCACCGGCGAGACCGGCGACTCGTTCGAGGCGGGCGACCTGGGCACGTTCGAGGTGGGCGAGGACGCGACCGTGCTCCTCGGCGACCCGTTCGTGTTCGACGCCGAGAACATCGCGGACTTCGACTTCTGAGTCGCATCTGCACTGCGGGCCCTCGCGATCCTCGGATCGCGGGGGCCCGTTCTCGTCAGCCCAGGTCCGCTCTCGTCAGCCCAACGTGATCAGGAGCTCGTCACCGTCGAGGTCGACCAGGGCGTCGGAGTAGTGCGCGATGCGGGGGAGCCCCTCGGTCGTCGGGCTGTCGTGCCCGCCGACGACGACGACGCGCATCCCGGCGGCGAGCCCCGAGCGGATGCCCGCCTCGGCGTCCTCGAAGACGACGGCGTCCGCGGCTGAGACGCCCAGGCGCTCGGCGGCGGCCAGGTATCCGTCGGGGGCGGGCTTGCCGCGCAGCACGTCGTCTGCCGTGACGACCACGTCGGGGGCGGGCACCCCGGCGGCCGCGAGCCGGCCGGCAGCGAGGGCGGGGCTCGCCGAGGTGACGAGTGCGACGCAGGGGCGGGGCAGCGCCGCGAGGAACGCGACCGCGCCGGGGATCTCGACGGTCCCCTCCGTGTGCTCGAGCTCGTACGCGTTCAGCTCGGCGACGATCGCGGCGACGTCGCTGCCGGGCGGGGCGAAGCGGCGCACGCTGTCCTCGGCGCGCACCCCGTGCACCGAGGCGAGGATCATCGCGCGGTCCAGGCCGAAGCGGTCGGCGAAGTCGCGCCAGATGGTCTCGACGACCGCGGTCGAGTCGACCAGCGTCCCGTCCATGTCGAAGAGGGCGGCGCGGGCGCGGATCAGGTGCGGCATGCGTCCATCCTGGCCCAGGCCGGACGCGGGGCTCAGACCAGCCGGTTCTCGTAGGCGTGCACGACGATCTGCACGCGGCTGCGCAGCCCCAGCTTCACCAGGACGCTGCGCACGTGGGTCTTCACCGTGGCCTCGCTGATGAAGGAGGCGCTCGCGATCGCCGCGTTGCCGAGCCCCTTGGCGACGAGTGCGTAGATCTCCCGCTCGCGCGGGGAGAGCGCGGCGAGCACCTCCTCCGCCCGGCGCTCGCCGTGCGCGCCGGCGAAGCGGCGCACGAGCGCGCCGGCGTCGACGGGCGGGGCGTCGCCGACCGCCACGGCGCGGACCGTCGCGAGCAGCTGCTCCGGAGTCGCGTCCTTGGTGAGGAAGGCGGCGGCGCCCGCGCGGAGCGAGCGGAACACGGCCTCCTCCTGCCGGAAGGTGGTGAGGACGACGACCTGCGGGCCTCCGGTCCGCTCGGCGCCCTCGCCGCCGGTGATGCGCCGCGTGGCCTCGAGGCCGTCGAGCAGCGGCATGCGGATGTCCATGAGCACGACGTCGGGCTGCTCGGCGGCGACCAGCGCCACTCCCGCCTCCCCGTCGGAGGCGGTGCCGGCGACGACGAGATCCGGCTGCGACTCGATCAGCATGCGCAGACCGTGCACGAACAGCTCCTGGTCGTCGACGAGCGCGACGCGGACGGCCGCGCTCATGCGGCGACCCCCTCCGCGAGACCCCGTGCGGTCGCGGTCGTGGGGAGGAACGCGGTGACGAGGAACGAGCCGTCCGGATCCGGGCCGGCGCTCAGCCAGCCGCCCGCCAGCCGGGCGCGGTGCTCCATCCCGGCGAGGCCGAAGCCGCGGTGGGCGGAGCGGGCCGCGGGCACGGCGTCGCCCGGGCGGCTCGAGACGGTGAGCAGGAGCCCGGGTCCGTCCCAGGCGAGGGAGACGGAGGCGACGGGGTCGGTGCCGCCGTGCTTGAGCACGTTCGTCAGGCTCTCCTGCACGATGCGGTGCACGGCGAGCTCCTGCGCGGGGGTGAGACCGCCGCGCTCGCCGAGCTCCCGCAGCTCGACGTGCACCCCCGTGCCCTCGAAGCGGCGGACGAGATCGGCGAGGTCGGACAGTCCGGGCTGGGGCCGGTCGGTCTCGTCGGTGAGCCCCTCGATCAGGCCGCGCAGGTCGACCAGGGCCGACCGGGACGTCTCGGCGATGCGCAGGAGTGAGGAGTCGGTCGACTCGGGATCCGTGCGGCGGAGGAACCGGGAGCCGTCGGCCAGCGCGATCACGACGGCGAGGGAGTGCGCGAGCACGTCGTGCACCTCCTGGGCGATCTCGGTGCGCTCCTTGAGCGCCCGCAGCTCGTAGCCCGCGATGAGGAGCTCGCGCTCGGTGAGCTCGATCCGCTCGTCCGCCGCCTCGTTCCTCGCGGCGAGGCTCAGCGCCGTGCCCGCGCTCCACGAGACCGCCCAGAGCAGGGCGTGCACGGCGGCCAGGCCGCTCGCCCAGCCGAGCGCGAGAGGCGGGTGGTCCCACGTCTCGCCGATGCCGATCCAGCTCAGCCAGCCGCCGGAGTAGACGAGGGAGAAGCCGACGGCCGTCGCCCAGACCGCCCCGGTGAGCAGACCGACCCAGCGGAGCCGGGCGGGTCCGAACCGGGCGACGGCGAAGGCCACCACGAGGGAGCCCTCGAGGATCGGCCAGGTCGTCGATCCGGCGAGCGCGAGACCGGTCAGGTGCACGAGGGGGACCGCGGCCACGAGTCCCAGGGCGAGCGCCGGGCGGGCGATGCACAGCGCGATCGCGATCGCGATGGGCACGAGGACCACGGCGAGGTCGAGCATCTGCCGGGCGGTCGCGAGGCGGCCGATCTCGGCGGACCACCAGAACGCGGCGAACAGCGCGCCGAGCGCCGGTGGAGCGAGCAGGAGGAGGGAGCGGCGGCGGCTGGACATGGCCTCACCGTAGGCGAGCCCCGCGGCCCCGCGACACGATCGCGCGGCGATCTCCTCCCTCGTGATGAGGCGCCGCCTCCGCCCGCTCATCGGCGTCTCATCGGATGCTCGCCGCCCGTGCTCAGGCGCCCCGGGACCGGGCGACGCTACCCTTCAGGAGGAATGCGGGCACGGCGCCCGGAGGGGAGCGGAGAACGCGATGAGCGACGAGAACGAGCGCACGGCGGCCGAGTCGACCGCGGGCGGAGGCGAGGCCGGGGCCTCGTCCGGACCGCGCGCCGGCTGGTACCCCGACCCCGCCGGATCCCCGCGCCAGCGCTGGTGGGACGGTACCGGCTGGACCGAGTCGCTGCGCGACGCTCCAGCCGCGACGCCCGTCGCCCCCGTTCCTCCTGTCGCTCCCGCGGCGCCCGTCGCTCCGCCGGCGCCGCCGCTCTACGGCCAGACCTCCAGCGGGCAGCCGACGAGCTACGGGCAGTCGGCGTCGGGTCGGTCGGCCTCCGGGCCGGCGGCTCCCGGTCCGATCGCTCCCGGTCCGATCGCCCCCGGTGCGGTGCCCGGCCAGCAGGCCCCGCCACAGCCGCAGTACGGCCAGCAGTCTCCGACGCAGCCGCAGTACGGCCAGCAGACCCCGTACGGTCAGCAGAACCCGTACGCCGCGCAGTCCCCGCAGCCCTACGCCTCCGCACCCCGGTCGGCCGCCCCGCAGCCCCGCGACCCGAGCATCGTGAGCTCGACGCCGTGGATCTGGGTCGTCGTCCTGCTTCCGCTGCTCTCGGCGCTCTCGATCCTGCTGCTCCCGCCGGACCTCGTCGTCGAGTCGGCGATGAGCTCGGCCTACGGCCCGACGTCGTCGATGGGCGTGTCGACCGCGTACCTCCTCGGCCTCGGCGCCGTGCAGGTCATCGGCTTCCTGATCTACGCGGCCGAGGTCGTCTTCGCGTTCCTCGACTGGCGCCAGCTCAAGAGGGCGGGGATCCAGCGGCCCTTCCACTGGGCTTGGGCCTTCCTCGCGGCGCCCTACGTCTACGTGATCGGGCGCAGCGTGGTCGTGAAGCGCGTGACCGGCGGCGGGCTGCTGCCGCTGTGGATCCTCCTCGGCGTGATCGCGGTGTCGTTCATCGTCGGGATCGCCTGGGCCGGCGCCCTCCTGTCGGAGATGTCGCAGTCCTTCCCGTCGATGATGTACTGATCCCATGCCCTCGACGGGTCCGGTGAACGGCGACGTCTCGTTCTGGTGGTCCTCGATCGGCCGGTCGGAGCCGCGTCCCGCGCTGCCCGGACCACTCGACGTCGACGTGTGCGTCGTCGGCGCCGGCTACACGGGTCTCTGGACCGCCTACTACCTGAAGAAGGCCGCGCCCGGGCTGCGGATCGCGGTGCTGGAGCAGCGCTTCGCCGGCTTCGGCGCGTCCGGTCGCAACGGCGGCTGGCTGACGAACGAGATCACCGGGGGCGTCTCCTCCTACGCCCGGACGCACGGCCGCGACGCGGTCGACGAGTTCCAGCTCGCGGTGAACGGGACGGTCGACGAGGTGATCGCGGTCGCGGCCGCCGAGGGGATCGACGCCGACATCGTCAAGGGCGGCGAGTACCAGGTCGCCCGCGGCCCGGCGCAGAAGCGGCGCCCCGAGGCCGCGGTCGCCGCCGCGCAGGCGCGCGCCCACACCGACGTCGAGATGCTCGGCGCCGCGGAGGCGTCGGCGCGCATCGCGGTGAGCGGCACCTCGGCGGGCATGTGGCACCCGCACTGCGCGCGCATCCACCCGGCGAAGCTCGCCGCCGGCCTCGCCCGCACCGTGGAGGCGCTCGGGGTCGTGATCCACGAGGACACGAGGGTCGACGAGATCCGTCCCGGGGCCGCCGTCACCGCACGCGGGACCGTCCGCGCCGGCGTCGTGCTGCGCGCGACCGAGGGCTTCACGGCGCAGCTCTCCGGCCACCGCAGGGAGTGGCTGCCGATGAACTCGTCCCTCATCGCGACCGAGCCGCTGCCGGCCGCCGTGTGGGACGAGCTCGGCTGGGCGGGGCGCGAGACGCTCGGCGACCTCGCGCACGCCTACATGTACGCCCAGCGGACGGCCGACGACCGCATCGCGATCGGCGGCAGGGGAGTGCCGTACCGCTACGGCTCCGGCCTCGACGTCGACGGGGCGACCGACCCGCGGACTCTCGGGAGGCTGCGCGAGGTCCTCGAGCGCTTCTTCCCGGTGCTGCGGGGCGTACGGATCGAGCACGTCTGGTCGGGCGTCCTCGGAGTGCCGCGCGATTGGCACGCGACCGTGGGCCTGGACCGGGCGACCGGACTCGGCTGGGCCGGCGGGTTCGTCGGCACCGGCGTCACAGCGACGAACCTCGCCGGGCGGACCCTGCGCGATCTGGTCCTCCACCACCTCGGCGCCGGAGAGCGCACGCCGCTGACCGGTCTGCCGTGGGTCGACCACCGCGTGCGGAAGTGGGAGCCCGAGCCGCTGCGCTGGCTCGCCGTGACGACGCTCTACACCGCGTACGGCCTGGCCGACGCGGCGGAGGCGCGGGGCCGGGCGACGACGTCGCCGCTGGCGACCCTCGCCGACGTCGTCGCGGGCCGCTCGCACTGAGATCGGCGCACGAGCCGGGGAACTACGCCTCGCCGCGCTGGATGAGGCGCGAGAGCACGATCGCCGACCTCGTGTGGTCGACGTTCGGGGCGATGCGCACCTTCTCCGAGCGCGAGCTCGAGGCTGGGGATGTCGCGCGAGCGGATGTGCACGATCGCGTCGGCCGAGCCGGTGACCGTGCCCGCGTCGACGACCTCGGGGACGGCGGACAGGATCCGGCGCAGCTCGTCGGGGGCGACGGTGCCCCGGCAGAACAGCTCGACGTACGCCTCCGTCGCCATGCCGTCGACCGCGGGGTCGACCTTGATCGTGAAGCCGCGGATCACGCCGTCGGCCACGAGCCGGTCGACGCGGCGCTTCACGGCGGAGGCGGACAGGCCGACCACCCCGCCGATGTCGCCGTAGCCCGCCCGGGCGTTCTGGCGCAGCAGATCGAGGATCTTCCGGTCGATGTTGTCCATGCGTCGAGCCTAGAGCGGAGCGGCCGGCGCTCCGGTCGCGCCTCAGGAAGTGAGGGTAGCCTTGCCTCTGCACGCGCACCGAGCAGGAGGAGGAGGAGGCCCCGTGCCCGCATTCCTCAGCGAGCTGGGCTTCGTGGAGCTGCTCGCCGCCCTGTTCGCCATCGTCTTCCTCCGCGCCCAGGCCACCTACTGGCTGGCCCGCGCGATCGTGGCCGGCGCCGCCTCCCGCCGCTGGGGCCGGTGGCTCGAGTCGCCGCCGATGCGCCGCGCCTCGGCCGTCCTCGCCCGCTACGGTGCGCCCGCGGTCACCGTGAGCTTCCTGACGGTGGGCTTCCAGACCGTGCTGAACGCGGCGGCCGGAGCGGCGCGGATGCGCTTCCCCGTCTACCTGCTCGCGATGGTCCCGGGATGCCTCGCCTGGGCGCTCGTCTACGCGACCGTGGGGTTCGCGGTGCTGTGGGCGGTCGTCGGCGCCGCCGCCGGGTCGCCCGTCGGAGTCGCGGTGCTCGCGGCGCTCGCCGTCGCCGCGGTGACCGCGGTCGTGGTCCTGCGCCGCCGCGGAGCGGTCCGCTCCTCGCGCTGAGTCGTTGCGGCGCCCAGCGTGGTCGTCGGCCACGGCGTCGACCGGGTCGCTCCCGCGACCCCGGGACCGCTGCGGCGATCACTCCGGCGATCACTCCTGCGACCCCCCTGGCGAAAACCCACGCCCGGCTATATAGTTGCAGAAGGTCAATAGTTGATCCTCATCAACCAAGACCGCAGATGTCGAATCGAGGAGCCGTATGTCCCGCGCACAGCGCATCGCTCCGGAGGCCGCCGCCCCGGACCGTCACACCCCCGCAGGCCCCGACGGGGCCATGTCGCACCGCCAGGTGCTCGAGTCGCTCAGCGGCCTGCTGCTGGGCATGTTCGTCTCGATCCTCGCCGGCACGGTCGTCTCGACCTCGCTGCCGCTGATCATCTCGGACCTGAAGGGCGACCAGAACGCCTACACCTGGGTCGTCACCGCGACCCTCCTGGCGACCACCGTCTCGACCCCGCTCTGGGGCAAGTTCGCCGACCTCTTCAATCGCAAGCTGCTGATCCAGCTCGCCCTCGCGGTCTTCGTGATCGGATCCGCGGCCGCCGGCTTCTCGCAGGACACGAACATGCTGATCGTGTTCCGCGTCTTCCAGGGCCTGGGCGCCGGCGGTCTCGCCGCGCTGAGCCAGATCATCATGGCCGACATCATCAGCCCCCGCGAGCGCGGCAAGTACGCCGGCCTCTTCGGCGGCGTGATGGCCGTCGGCACCGTCGGAGGCCCGCTGCTGGGCGGCGTCGTCACCGACGCGTTCGGCTGGCGCTGGAACTTCTTCATCGCGCTGCCCGTCGCGATCGTCGCGATCGTGCTGCTCCAGGTGACCCTCCGCCTCCCGGCGCACCCCCAGCGCACTGTCAAGATCGACTACTTCGGCGCGGTCCTCATCGCCGCCGGCGTCTCGCTGCTGCTGATCTGGGTCTCGCTCGCCGGCAAGAACTTCGAGTGGGCCTCGTGGGAGACCGCGCTCATGGTCGGCGGCGCCGTCGTGCTGCTGGTCTCCGCGGTGATCGTCGAGCTCACGGTCGACGAGCCGATCATCCCGATGGGCATGTTCACGAACCGCACCTTCAGCCTCGCGGTCGTCGCGAGCGTCTCGGTCGGCGTCTCGATGTTCGGCACCGCGGTGTTCCTCGCGCAGTACATGCAGCTCTCGCGCGGAGCCACCCCGACGCAGTCGGGACTGCTCACGATCCCGATGATGGCGGGTCTGCTGATCGCCTCGACGATCTTCGGCGGCATCATCTCGCGCACCGGCAAGTGGAAGGCGATCATGGTCTCGGGCGGCGTGCTCGCGGTCGTGGGCACCTACCTGCTGAGCACCCTGCGCTACGACACGAACCTGGTCCTCGTCGGGATCTACATGGCCGTCCTCGGCGCCGGCTTGGGCATGCTGATGCAGAACCTCGTCCTCGTGGTGCAGAACTCGATCGAGGTGAAGAACCTCGGAGTGGCGACCAGCGCGGTCACCTTCTTCCGCAGCCTCGGCGGCACGATCGGCGTCTCGGTCCTCGGCTCGATCCTCGGCACCGTGATCACCGATCGCATCGGCAGCGGCATCGCGGGCCTCGAGCCCGCCGACCAGGCGATCGCCGCCCAGACCCTGGGCAGCGGCACCATCCCGCAGGTCGCGACTCTGCCCGAGCCGATCCGCATCGTGGTCGAGAGCGCCTACGGCATCGGAGTCGGCGACGTGTTCCTCTTCAGCATCCCGCTCGCGGTCATCACCCTGATCGCCGTGATCCTGCTCCCGAACGTCGACCTCGGCACCAAGAACGCGATCCAGCTGAAGTCGGAGCCGACGAGCCCGTCGACCCGCACCGTCGAGGACGCGGAGGACGCGCTCATCGCGACCGCCGACGGCCAGGCGGGGCTGCGTCCGGTCGGCCAGGCCCGTCCGACCGGCTCGATCGACGTGGTCGAGCGCCACTGATGACTCCTTCCGGAGTCCTCGACGCCGCGCCGGGATCCGCTCCCGGCGCGGCGTCGGCCCGCGCGCTGGCCGAGGTCGAGGAGCAGATCACCGCGCTCGCCGTCCAGGTGCGCAGCGCGGTGCGCGACGCGGCGGCCGCGATCGACCCGTCCCTGCCTCCGTTCGGCCTGCGGCTGCTGCGGATGCTGGAGCGCTGCGGCCCGGTGCACGCGAGCGTGGCGGCCGAGCGCCTCGGCGTCGATCGGAGCGTCATCAGCCGCCAGGTGCGGCAGCTCGCCGAGCTCGACATGCTCGAGATGACCGTGGACCCCGCCGACGGGCGCGCCCGGTTCCTCGCGCTCACCGCCTCAGGTCGCGAGCGCATGGCCGACCTCGGCGGAGAGCAGCGGCAGCGGATGCAGAAGGCGCTGCAGGCCTGGCCCGAGGCGGATCTGCTCGCCTTCGCCGGCTACCTCGAGCGGCTCACGACCGCGGAGTGACCGGGGGAGCCGCCGGGGGAGCCGCGATCAGCGTCGCGACCTGCACCACGAAGGCCCGGCGCCGCTCGCGCACGCCGTCGCCGCTCGAGCGGTCGGTGAACGGCGTCAGGTGCCAGATCTCGCACAGCCCGAGCAGGGCGATGAACACGTCGTCCGGTGCCCAACCCGCGTCGACCACTCCCGCCGCCTGCCACTCGCGCACGCGCGCCTCGGGCGCGGGGGTCGCGCCGAGCCGCTGGCTCGCCTCCTCCCAGAAGCCGGGGCCCTCGAGCCGCGCCCAGGTGAGCAGGCGGAGGAACTCGGGGTGCTCCCACACGTGGTCGAACATCCGCTCGGCGAGATCGGGGAGATCGACCGCCTCGGCCAGCAGGACGGTGTCGAGCTCCTGCAGTGCGCCGACCACCGACGAGACGAAGAGTCCGCGCTTGCCGCCGTAGTAGGCGTAGAGGCGCTCCTTGTTCAGCCCCGCGGACGCCGCGATGCGGTCGATCCGGGCGCCCGCGAAGCCGTGCGCGGCGAACTCGGCGATCGCGGCGCGCAGGATCCGCTCGCGGGCGGGCTCGAGAACCGCCTCGGACTTCTTCGCGCTCATGGGAACACCTCCGGCCGCTCGAACGTTACACTCGTCCGTGCCCAACCAACCAGTTGGGGTGGTTCGGCCTCGACGACGCGGCCCGGATCCGGACCCGCCGGTCCCGCTCCTGCCCCGTCCGAAAGGCTCCCTTGACCTCGCACGCCCCCTCCGCCGCCCCGGCGCCGTCGACCACTCCGCCGACGACCGCGCAGGCGCCCTCCCGCCGCTGGTGGGTCCTCGTCATCCTCGCGCTCACCCAGCTCGTCGTCGTCCTCGACGGCACCATCGTCAACATCGCGCTCCCCGAGGCCCAGCGCGACCTCGGCCTCTCGGACGTCGAGCGCCAGTGGGTCGTCACCGCGTACGCCCTGGCCTTCGGCGCCCTGCTGCTGCTGGGCGGCCGCATCGCCGACTACACCGGACGCAAGCGCACCTACCTCATCGGCATGGTCGGCTTCGGCGCGGCGTCCGCGTGGGGCGGTCTCGCCTCCTCCGGCACCGAGCTGATCGCGGCCCGCGGTCTGCAGGGCGCGTTCGCCGCGCTCCTGGCCCCCGCCGCCCTCGCCCTGCTCACCGTCACGTTCCCCGGCGGGCGCGAGCGGAGCACCGCGTTCGCCGTCTTCGGCGCGGTCGCCGGTGCCGGTGCCGCCGTCGGCCTCGTGCTGGGCGGCCTGCTCACGGAGTTCGCCGACTGGCGCTGGTGCCTCCTGGTCAACGTGCCGTTCGTCGTCGTGGGTGTCGTCGCCGGAGCGCTGCTCGTGACCGAGAGCCGCGCCGAGGGCCGCAACCGCTTCGACATCGCGGGCACGATCGTCGTCGCCCTCGGCCTCTGCGCCGTGGTCTACGGCTTCACCCTCGCCGAGCAGGGCTGGCTCCGCGTCGACACGATCGGCTTCCTGGTCGTCGGCGTGCTGCTCCTCGCGCTCTTCGTCCGCATCCAGGCGCGCTCCGATCACCCGTCGCTGCCGCTGCGCATCGTGGCCGACCGGGTCCGCGGAGGCGCGTTCCTCATCCAGGCCATCGTCGGCAGCGTCATGATCGGCTCCACCCTCTACCTGACGCTGCACCTGCAGATCGTCCTGGGCCTGCCTCCGCTGGAGGCCGGTCTCGCGAGCCTCCCGATGACCCTGACGATCATGGTCGTCGCCGGCATCGCGACCCGTCTGCTCCCGGTCGTCGGACCCCGCCTGCTGATGATCGCCGGGCCGATCATCGCCGCCGTCGGACTCCTCTACCTCAGCCGCATCACGGCCGACGGCGCCTACCTCGTGCAGGTGCTGCCCGCGCTGATCGTGCTCGGCGTCGGCATGGCCATGATCTTCGTGCCCGTGCAGAACCTCGCCCTGACCGGAGTCGCCGCGCACGACGCCGGTGCCGCCGGAGCGACCGCGAACGCCGCCATGCAGATCGGCGGCTCGGTGGGCCTCTCCATCTTCACGACGATCTACGCCGGCGCCGTCGGCTCCGCGCCCTCGCCCGCCGCCTTCGTCGACGGCTACTCCGCGGTCTTCCTCACCGCGGCCATCGGACTCGTCTTCGCGGCGGTCGTCGCGGCAACGATGATCCGGGTGAAGAAGGAGGAGTTCCTCGCGCAGGCTCCGAAGGAGGCCGTGGCCCACCTGGGCTGAGCCTCGGCCGAGCCCTCGGCTAGGTGCTGCAATGCTCCCTCTGACCGAGGACGCGGTGCGCGCCTCCTTCGTGAACGCCTCGCGCAAGGAGGTCGCGGACCTCTCGCTGCCGGCCGGCTTCGACTCCCTCGACTGGGACTCGATCGATCTTCTCGGCTGGCGCGACAAGAAGATCGGGCGTCGCGCGTACGCGGTCGTGCCGCTGGACGGCCGCGTCGTCGGCGTCCTGCTCAAGCAGGCCGACGCGCTGCCCCGCTCGCGGGCGCAGTGCTCGTGGTGCCGCGACACCCGGCTGCCGAACGACGTCGTCTTCTTCGGCGCTCGGAAGGCCGGCGCCGCGGGTCGGGCGGGCGACGCGCTCGGCACGCTCGTCTGCTCCGACTTCCAGTGCTCGGCGAACGTGCGGGCGCGTCCTCCGATCGCGTACGTCGGCTTCGACGTCGAGGCAGCCAAGGCCGAGCGGATCGAGACGCTGCGTGCGAGATCCGCCGGTTTCGTGCGCGAGGTGCTCGCGACGGAGTAGCGCGCCTCAGCGCTCCGGGCGCCGCGTCGACGCCCGCACGTGCATCCGCTCGCCCTGGCGTCCGAACAGCGACAGGAACTCGACCGGCCTCTCGTCCGCCCGGCCGAACCAGTGCGGCACGCGCGTGTCGAACTCGGCGGCCTCGCCCGGGGGCAGCACGAGGTCGTGCTCGCCGAGTCGCAGCCGGAGCCGCCCGCTCAGCACGTAGAGCCACTCGAACCCCTCGTGCGTGCGCTGATCGAGGTCCTCGACCGGCAGCGGCAGCGGCCCGCCCGGGATCGTGTGCTTGAACGCCTGGAGCCCGCCGGCGTCGCGGCTGAGCGGCTGGATGAGCATGCCGTGCCGCCGCATCGGCCGCCCGTGCACGCGCGGATCCTCGGGCGCCGCTCCGACCAGCTCGTCCAGCGGTGCGCCGAGGGCGCGCGCGATCGGCAGCAGCAGCTCGAGCGTCGCGCGCCGGCCACCGCTCTCGAGGCGCGACAGCGTGCTCGACGAGATGCCCGTCTCGGCCGACAGCGAGGCGAGGGTGCGGTCGCGCCGCACGCGGAGCCGGCGCAGGCGCGGGCCGACGGCGGCCAGCACCTCCTCGTCGGACGGCGGAGTGCTCTCGATCGGTTCGGCCATGCGACAGATCCTGGCAGAGACGCCCGCCGGTCTTGCCGGAACGGCACGGATTCCGGCCTCGGAGCCGAGGAGGGCGCACTCTCGGAGCATGACGCACACCGACGCCCCCTCCGCCCGCCACCGCCCCGCCGACGTCCTGATCGTCGGCGCCTCCTTCGCCGGCCTCGCCGCCGCCACCGCTCTGGGCCGGAGCCTCCGCGACGTCGTCGTCATCGACGGCGGCCCTCCCCGCAACGCGCCCTCGCCCGGGGCGCACAACGTCCTCACCCGCGACGGCACGTCGCCCCTCGAGCTCGCCCGGCTCGCCCGCCTCGAAACCGAGGGCTACGGCGCCCGCGTCGTCACCGGCGAGGTCGTCGCCGCCTCGAGCACCGACGACAGCGTCTCGGCGACCCTCGCCGACGGCACCGTGCTGCACGCCCGGCGGCTCCTGCTCGCGAGCGGAGTCGCCGACCGGCTCCCGGACATCCCCGGCCTCGCCCCGCGCTGGGGCCGCGACGTGCTGCACTGCCCGTACTGCCACGGCTTCGAGGTGCGCGGCCGGAGGATCGCGGTGCTGGGCAGCTCCTTCGCCCCGCACCAGGCGCAGATGTTCCGCCAGCTGAGCCCGCACGTCTCGATCCTGCTGAACGGCGACGAGGCACCCGAGGGGGAGGAGGCGCTCCGTCTCGCGGCCCGCGGCATCGACCTCGTCGCGGGCGCGGTCGAGGAGCTCCGGATCGAGGACGACCGTCTCGTCGGCGCCGTGGTCGACGGACGCCTCCTGCCGCTCGACGCCGTCGTCGTCGCTCCGGACGTCGCCGGCCGCCTGCCGTCCGGTCTGGGCCTCGAGCTCGTCGACCACCCCTCGGACGTCGCGCGGCACCTCCCGGCCGACCCCATGGGCCGCACCGGCGTCGACCGCGTCTTCGCCGCCGGCTCGCTCGTCGAGCCGATGGCGCAGGTGATGGCGGCCGCCGCCGACGGCCTGCGGGTGGGCGCCGCGATCAACCACGACCTGATCGAGGAGGAGATCGCCCTGGCGCTGAGCGAGCACGCCGCCTAGCGCCGCCGGTACTCCAGCTCCGGCCGCCCCGGCGAGCCGTAGCGCGGCGCGCGCTCCGCGACTCCGGTGTCGGCCAGGTGCTCGAGGTAGCGCCGGGCCGTGACCCGCGAGATGTCGAGGCGGGTCGCGAGCTCGGCCGCCGAGAGGCCGACCTCGCCGAGCAGCGCGGTGACCGACTCGAGGGTCTGGGCCGAGAGGCCCTTGGCCAGGCCCGGCGCGTTCGAGGTCCGCAGCGCCGCGAACGCGCCGTCGACCTCGTGCTGGCTGGCGACGGCCGAGCCGTGCAGTCGCCCCCGGTAGGAGCGGTAGCTGGCGAGCTTCGCCGCGAACGTGCTGAAGACGAACGGCTTGATCAGGTACTGCACGATCCCGGCGGCGACGGAGGCGCGCACCACGGCCGCGTCGCGCACGGCCGTGATCGCGATCACGTCGACGTCGAGCCCGGCCGCCCGCACGGCACGGCAGAGGTCGAGCCCGCCCATGTCCGGCAGGTTCATGTCGAGCAGGATCAGCGCGATGGCGGAGTCGGCCCGCAGTGCGCGGATCGCCTCGGCTCCGGTGCCGGCGACCGCCGCCACCTCGAAGCCCTCGACCCGGCGGACGTAATCGGCGTGCGCGCTCGCGGTGAGCGGCTCGTCCTCGACGACGAGCACCCGGATCGGGTCGGTGCCGGTCACCGTGCCGCCTCCGCCACGCGCGCGGGCAGCGGCAGCTGCACCGTGAACACGGCTCCGACGTGCCGCGACACCTCGATCGTCCCGCCGAGGCGCTGGACGACCTGCTGCACGAGCGCGAGCCCGATGCCGCGGCCGAACTCGTCCTGCTCCTTCGTCGAGTAGCCGCGCGCGAAGACGTCCGCCGTCTCCTCGACTCCCGGGCCGCTGTCGGACACCTGGATCACCAGCTCCTGCTCGCCGCCCGCGCCCTCCGCGTGGCCGAGGTAGACCTCGACCCACGGCTCGTCGGCGCCGTCGGGAGCCGCGGCCGCGTCGAGCGCGTTGTCGATCAGGTTGCCCAGCAGCGTCACGAGGTCGCCCGGGTCGAAGCCCTGCGTGCCCGGCTCGAGGTGGGTCTCGAGGTGCAGCTCGACGCCCCGCTCGCGCGCCTGCGCCGTCTTGCCGAGCAGGAGCGCCGCGATGACCGGCTCCTGCACCGAGGTGATCAGCCGGTCGGCGAGCCGCTGGCTGAGTGTGAGCTCGCCGGCCGCGAACGACAGGGCCTGCTCGGGCCGGCCCAGCTCGATGAGCGAGGCGATGGTGTGCAGGCGGTTCGAGAACTCGTGGGTCTGCGAGCGCAGGGCGTCCGAGAGGGTGCGCATCGACTCCAGCTCGCCGGTCATCCGCTGCAGCTCGGTGCGGTCGCGCAACGTCGTCACCGTGCCCAGCGGCCGCGCACCGGGGGAGGCGGCCGGCTGCTCCGTGACCACGAGGATCCGCTCGTGGGCGACGACGAGGCGGTCGGTCACCGGCTCGTCCGAGCGGAGCAGCTCGCGCAGCGCCTCGGGGATGTCGAGGTCGGCGATCGGCACCGGGGTGCGGACGCCCTCGAGGCCCAGCAGCTCGAGCGCGTGGTCGTTGGCGAGCACCAGGCGCCCGCGGTCGTCGACCAGCAGCAGTCCCTCGCGCACCGAGTGCAGCACCGACTCGTAGTAGGCGAACACCTGGCTCATCTGCTCCGGACCGCGCCCGCCGGTCACCCGCCGCAGATAGCGGGCCAGGAGCCAGGAGCCGAGCCCGCCCAGCAGGACCGCGCCGAGCGCGCCCCACGCGACGACCTGCACCCGGTTGCCGAACGAGGCGTCCACCGCCTGCAGCGTGACTCCGGCCGAGACCAGCGCGACGATCTCGCCGCTCCCGTCGAGGATGGGCGCGACCGCGCGCACCGACGGCCCGAGCGTGCCCGTGTAGGTCTCGGTGAAGGTGCGGCCCTCGAGCGCGGGGGAGATCGTGCCGATGAACGGCTGCCCGATCCGCTCGCGGTCGCGGTGCGTGTACCGGGTGCGGTCGGGGTTCATGATCGTGAGGAAGTCGACGCCCGTGTCGGCCATGATCGCCTCGGCGTACGGCTGGAGCGAGCGCGACGGATCCGGCTCCTGCGTCGCCTCGACGACGAACGGGTTGTCGGCGACGGTGCGCGCCACCACGAGGCTGCGCTCGGCGGCGTCCGCTCCGGCACGACCGCGCGCGTCGACGGCGAGGACCGCGACCGCAGCCGCGGCGATCAGCAGGATGCACAGCAGCTGCACCGCGAAGAGCCGGGCGGCGATGCTGCCGCGGGGTCCGCGGTCGCTGCGGAGGCGCGGGGTGCGCTCTCGGGGCATCGCGACCTCCTCGTCACGTCTCGCGGCGTCCGCACCGATGCGCGTGGTCGCGTCGATCCGCGTGAACAGTATGAACGCAACCGCGGCCCCGGACTCCGGCGGGGCCACCATCGGAACGTCCCGGAGCGCTCGCCGCACCGGCCCCCCACCTCACGGACACCGCACGACCCTCCCCTCGACGAAGAGACAGGACACGCTCATGGCGAAGACGCCCGGACGCCCCTCCGACCGGTCCGGCAGTGACCGGCTCAGTCCCGCGGTCACCCCCGCGAAGACCCGCAAGCGGATCGACCGCAACCACTGGCTCTACATCGCGGTCATCATCGCGGTCGTCGCCGGCGTCATCGTGGGTCTCGTCGCCCCGGCCTTCGCCGCGACGCTCGAGCCCGTCGGCAAGGCCTTCGTGGGCCTGATCAAGATGATGATCGCGCCGATCATCTTCTGCACGATCGTGATCGGAATCGGCTCGATCGCCAAGGCCGCGACGGTCGGCAAGGTCGGCGGACTGGCGCTGGGCTACTTCATCGTGATGTCGACCTTCGCCCTGGCGATCGGCCTGGTCGTCGGCAACATCCTGCACCCGGGCGAGGGCCTGGACATCTCGGGCGCCGAGTACGACACGAGCGACCTGAAGGCCGAGACCACGTCGGAGTTCGTCCTCGGCATCATCCCCGTCTCGCTGTTCTCGTCGCTGGTCGACGGCAGCATCCTGCAGACCCTCTTCGTCGCCCTCCTCGTCGGCTTCGCGCTGCAGAAGATGGGCGCCAAGGGCCAGCCGATCCTCGGAGCGATCAAGCAGCTCCAGGTTCTCGTGTTCCGCATCCTCTCGATGGTGCTCTGGGTCGCCCCCATCGGCGCCTTCGGAGCGATCGCCGCGGTCGTCGGCAAGACCGGCTGGGGTGCGGTCGTCGCCCTCGCCACCCTGATGATCGGCTTCTACGTCACCTGCGCGATCTTCGTGATCGTGATCCTGGGCCTGCTGCTGCGCCTGGTCACCGGCGTCAACATCTTCTCGCTGATGAAGTACCTCGGCCGCGAGTACCTCCTGATCGTCGGCACCTCCTCCTCCGAGGCCGCCCTGCCGCGTCTGATCGCCAAGATGGAGCACCTCGGAGTCTCCAAGCCCGTCGTCGGCATCACGGTCCCGACCGGCTACTCCTTCAACCTCGACGGCACCGCGATCTACCTGACCATGGCGTCGCTCTTCATCGCCTCGGCCACCGGCTCGCCCATGTCGATCTCGGAGCAGATCGGGCTGCTCCTCTTCATGATGATCGCGTCGAAGGGAGCGGCGGGCGTCACCGGCGCCGGCCTCGCCACCCTGGCCGGCGGCCTGCAGTCCTTCCGCCCCGACCTGGTCGACGGCGTCGGAGTCATCGTCGGCATCGACCGGTTCATGTCGGAGGCCCGTGCGGTCACCAACTTCACCGGCAACGCGGTCGCCACCCTGCTCGTCGGCACCTGGACCAAGCAGGTCGACACGACCCAGGTCCGCGAGGTCCTCGCCGGCCGTGCTCCGTTCGACGAGGCCTCCCTTGGCGCCGACGACCACGACGCCCCGGCCGCCTCCGGCACCTCGATCACCGAGGGCATCGCGTCGATCGACGCCTCGGAGCGCGCCCAGCTCGCCGGCAAGCGCTAGGCACCGCGCGCCCCACGACGACCGCCCCGCTCGAGGAACCGACCCCCTGGGTTCCTGGAGCGGGGCGGTTCTGCGTGCAGGCGGCGGCTCGGCAGTGGTGGATCCCGATACCCCCGCTGCGCGGGCTGCTCGATCAGCACCAGTGGGCGCGAATCGACTCGAATCGGGCCGCGCGCGGCCGTCAGCCCCCGAGTCGCGACCACTCGCCATCCCTGTGCTGGTCGAGCAGCGCCCTGCGCGAGGGTCGATCCCCACCTGCTCCCGGACACGGGGATCCCGATACCCCCGCTGCGCGGGCTGCTCGATCAGCAGGGGATCGTCAGTCCGCGCGCCGCCCCACTCCGAGAAGCGGCAGCGTCACGGTGCAGAGCGGGCCGATCAGCACCGCGAAGGCGAGGGTGCCGAACCCCACGTTGCCGCCGAGCGCCCAGCCGATCAGCAGCACCGTCGCCTCGACTCCCGAGCGGCCCACCCAGATGGGCAGCCCCGTGCGCCGGTGCAGCCCCGTCATGAGCCCGTCGCGCGGGCCGGGGCCCAGGTGGGCGCCGATGTAGATCCCGCTCGCGACGGCCAGCAGCACGAGTCCCGCCGAGAAGAGCAGGATCTGCCCCCACAGCGCCGCGGGCGTCGGGATGAGCCACATCCCGAGCTCGATCGCGGGCCCCACCGTCAGCACGTTCAGCACCGTGCCCAGGCCCGGACGCTGCCGGAGCGGGATCCACAGCAGCAGCACCAGCAGGCCGATCACGTTGGTGAGCAGTCCGATTCCCAGTCCGGTCTGGCGCGAGAGGCCCTGCGCGAAGACGGTCCACGGATCCACGCCGAGCGACGCCCGGATCATCATCGCGTCGGCGACGCCGTAGAGGACGAGCCCGGCCATCAGCCGGGGAACGGCTCGGATCCGCCACTGTCCGAGCGGAACGGGAGCGTCGAGGGGCGCCGGGGCGGTGAGGGGGCGGGAGGCGGGCGAAGCGGTCACAGGGGCCATCCCACCGCAGGATTGGCCTTCCGCGCGCGGTCCAATCCGGCTACCTTGGACGCATGGCTGATGTCCACTTCGGCGTGCGCGCCCTGCAGACCCTCCTCGGCGACTGGCGGGAGCAGCGCGGCACGCGCCCCGCGTACCTGGCGCTCGCCGACCGCATCCGCCTGCTCGGCATCGACGGCCGCATCCCGGCCGACAGCCGCCTCCCCGCCGAGCGCGAGCTCTCGGCCCGCCTCGGGGTGAGCCGCACCACGGTCGCGGCCGCGTACCGCGAGCTGCGCGAGAGCGGCTACCTGGTGAGCGTGCGCGGCTCCGGCAGCGTGACCCGCCTCCCCGGAGCCGCGGTGCACGCGGTGCCGACCCTCGCACCCGACTTCCTCGACTTCACCAAGGCCGCGCTGCCGGCGGTCCCCGAGCTCGGCGAGGCCTACGTCCGCGCCGCCCGTCTCGTGCCCGAGCACTTCGACGAGGGCTCCTACGACACCGTCGGGCTGCCGTCGCTGCGCCGCGCGATCGCCGAGCGCTACACGAAGAGGGGCCTGCGCACCGAGCCCGGCCAGATCATGGTGACCATCGGAGCGCAGCACGCGATCGCCCTGGTCGCGCGCACCCTGCTCTCGCGCGGCGATCGTGCGCTGATCGAGGCGCCCACCTATCCGCACGCCTACGAAGCGCTCCGCCTCGCGGGCGCCCGGCTCGTCCCGGTCAACGTCGACGGCGCCGACGGCTGGGACGACGAGGGGCTGATCGCCGCGCTGCGCGGCACCAGCCCGACGCTCGCCTACCTCATGCCCGACTTCCACAACCCGACGGGCCGGTCGATGGCTCCGGAGCTGCGCGAGCGCGCGATCGCCGCCGCCGCCCGGCAGGGCACGGTGATCATCGCCGACGAGACCACCGCCGAGCTCGACATCGACCGCCGCATGTCGCCGCTGCCGTTCGCTTCGTACGGGCCGGAGGGCACGGTGATCTCGATCGGCTCCGTCGGCAAGACGCTGTGGGGCGGCATCCGCATCGGCTGGATCCGCGCCGACCGCGGCACCATCCGCAAGCTCGTCGCGGCTCGCTCGGCCGGCGATCTCGGCAGCCCCATCCTCGAGCAGCTCCTCGTCACCGACATGCTCGGCCGGATGGAGGGCGTGCTCGAGCTGCGCCGCGCCCAGCTGCGCGCCGGGCGCGACCACCTCGAGGCGGCGCTCGCGCGGGCGATCCCGGAGTGGAGCGTCCCGCGCGTCTCGGGCGGACTCTCGACCTGGGTCGGTCTCGGCCGCCCCGCGAGCTCGCAGCTGGCCCTCGCCGCCCGCACCTCGGGGCTGCTCATCACGGCGGGCCCGAGGTTCGGGATCGACGGAGCGTTCGAGCGGTTCCTCCGCATCCCCATCGGCTACTCGCCCGAGACGACGGACCGTGCGGTCGAGGCGCTCGCCGAGGCGTGGGCGCAGGTCGCGCGGCACCCGGTGGCCGACACGGGGTACCTGGCCGACGTCGTGTGAGGACGCTGTCGTGCGAGGGCGCCGTGGGGAGCGCTCTCACCGGCTGGGAGCACACCCGCATCATCCTGAGGAACGACGAACACTCAGTCGGCTGATGGAACACTCGAGGGGTGCATCTCCTCGCGGTCCTCAGCATGAAGAACCGGGCTCTCATCGCCCTCGTCACCGTCGTCGTCGCCGTGTTCGGAGGCGTCGCGCTCACCGGCTTGAAGCAGGAGCTGGCGCCCTCGATCTCGTTCCCGCAGCTCGCGGTCGTGTCCAGCTACCCGGGCGCCGCGCCGGAGGTGGTCAACGACGACGTCTCGACGCCGATCGAGACGGCGATCCAGGGAGTGCCGGGCCTGGAGACCACCAGCGCGACCTCCTCGACGAACTCGTCGCTCATCTCGGCCTCCTTCACCTACGGCACCGACCTGGCGACCGCCGAGCAGAAGATCCTGCAGGCGATCAACCGCATCAGGAGCACCCTGCCCGAGGGCGTGGACCCGCAGGTCGTCACGGGGTCGTTCGACGATCTGCCGGTGCTGCAGCTCGCCGTCTCGAGCGACGGCGATGCGAAGGCGCTCGCGAGCCGCCTGCGCGAGAGCGTGATCCCCGACCTCGAGAAGGTCGACGGGGTCCGCGAGGTCGCGCTGGTCGGCGAGAGCGCCCAGCGCGTGACGATCACTCCCGACGACGCGCAGCTCGCCGCCACCGGAGCGACCGCGAACGACATCCGCACGGCCCTGCAGCAGAACGGCGTGCTCGTGGCGGGCGGCGAGATCACCCAGGACGGATCGACGTTCTCGGTGCAGTCCGGTCAGAAGCTCGGCTCGACCGACGACATCGCGTCGCTGCCGCTGCTGCCGTCGTCGACGGCCTCCGCCGGAGCCGCACCGGGAGCTGCCGCTCCGGGAGCAGGAGTCGCCCCCGGAGCCGTGCCCGCCGTCCCCGCCGCCCTCCCGACCATCGGCTCCGTCGCCTCGGTCGCGGTGACGGACGCCCCCATCACCTCGATCTCGCGGGTCAACGGCCAGCCCGCGCTCACCCTCTCGATCACGAAGCTGCCGGCCGCCAACACGGTCGACGTCTCGACCGGCGTCACCGCGCTCCTGCCGGATCTCGAGGCGTCGCTCGGCGACGGGGTGACCTTCACCTCGGTCTTCGACCAGGCCCCCTACATCCAGGAGTCGATCGCGGCGCTCGCCCAGGAGGGCGCCCTGGGCCTCGTCTTCGCCGTGCTCGTGATCCTCGTGTTCCTGCTGTCGGTCCGCTCGACGCTCGTCACCGCGATCTCGATCCCGACCTCGGTCCTGATCACCTTCATCGGCCTGCAGACCGCCGGCTACACCCTGAACATCCTCACCCTCGGCGCGCTGACCATCGCGATCGGCCGCGTCGTGGACGACTCCATCGTCGTGATCGAGAACATCAAGCGGCACCTCGACGCGGGGGAGGAGCGGGCGGGCACCATCGTCCGCGCCGTCCGCGAGGTCTCCGGAGCGATCACCGCCTCGACCATCACGACCGTCGCGGTGTTCCTGCCGATCTCGTTCGTCGGCGGCACCACCGGCGAGCTGTTCCGCCCGTTCGCGCTGACCGTGACGATCGCGTTGCTCGCGTCGCTGCTCGTGGCGCTCACGATCGTGCCGGTGCTCGCGTACTGGTTCCTCCGACCCTCGAAGCGGCCGGGCGTCCGCGAGGCCGCGCGGGCCGCACTCGACGAGGAGCGGACGGCCTCGGGTGAGACCGCGGTCGCGCCCATCGTGCAGCGGGCGGCGCAGCAGGAGGGGCAGCAGGAGGGGCAGCAGGAGGGGCAGCAGGAGGGGCAGCAGGAGGGGCAGCCCCACGGCCACCACGCCGCCCACGCGGCGCCGCGCAAGGCCTCCGCGCTGCAGCGCGTCTACGGCCCGATCATCGCCTGGACGCTCAAGCACTCCGTCGTCACGGTCCTGCTCTCCCTGCTCGTGCTGGTCGGCACCGGAGCGCTCTACCCGCTGATGAAGACCAACTTCCTCGGCGCCAGCGGTCAGGACACCTTCACGGTGACCCAGACGGTGCCGGTGGGCCAGAGCCTCGACGCGCAGGACGTCACCGCCCAGGCCTCGAGCACCGCGATCCTCGACGTCGAGGGCGTCGAGACCGTGCAGCTCTCGATCGGGTCCTCGGGCGGCGGCCTGCAGAGCGCGTTCGGCGGCGGGGGCGGCGACTCCATCAGCTACTCCGTCACCACCGACGACTCCGCCGACCAGGAGGTCGTGCAGTCCGAGGTCCGCGACGCGCTGGGCGCGATCGCCGACCCCGAGGACATCAGCGTCTCGGCCTCCTCCGGCTTCGGCGCCTCCTCGGACATCGAGGTCGACCTGACGACCGCGTCGCAGTCCGACCTGCAGAGCGCGAACGACGCGCTGCTCGAGGCGCTGCGCGGAGCCGACGGCATCAGCCAGGCCGAGTCGAACCTGTCCTCCTCCCTGCCGTACGTCGCGGTGCGCGTCGACCGCGCCGCCGCGGCGCAGGCGGGGCTCAGCGAGGTCGCGATCGGCACCCTCGTCAGCCAGGCGCTGCAGCCTTCGCAGGCGGGCTCGGTCGTCATCGAGGACCGCACGCTCTCGATCTACCTCGCCGACGCGCAGCCGCCGGCGACGATCGACGAGCTCGCGGCGCTCGAGATCCCCACGCTCGCCGGGCCGGTCGCCCTCTCGACCCTGGCGACCGTCGAGCAGACGAACGGACCGGCGAGCATCACCACCGAGCGCGGTCAGCGCACGGCCACGATCACCGTGACCCCCCAGGGCGACGACCTGGCCTCGGCCAACGTCGCGGTGCAGAGCGCGATCGACGGCACCGACCTGCCCGCCGGGGTCTCGGCCGAGCTGGGCGGAGTCACCGCCGACCAGACCGAGGCCTTCTCGCAGCTGGGCATCGCGCTCCTGGTCGCGATCCTGATCGTCTACGTGGTGATGGTGGCGACGTTCCGATCGCTGCTCCAGCCGCTGCTCCTGCTCGTGTCGGTGCCGTTCGCGGCGACCGGAGCGATCCTGCTCCAGGTGATCACGGGCGTCCCGCTGGGCGTCCCCTCGCTCATCGGCGTGCTGATGCTGATCGGCATCGTGGTGACGAACGCGATCGTGCTCGTCGACCTCGTGAACCAGTACCGCGAGCGGGGGATGCCGGTGCGCGAGGCGCTGCTGCACGGCACCGAGCGGCGACTGCGCCCGATCCTGATGACCGCGCTCGCGACGATCTTCGCGCTGCTCCCGATGGCCCTCGGCATCACCGGGCACGGCGGCTTCATCTCGCAGCCGCTCGCGATCGTGGTGATCGGCGGACTCGTCTCGTCCACGGTGCTGACCCTGGTCGTCCTGCCCGTCATCTACAACCTGGTCGAGGGGTATCGTGAGCGGCGGCGTGCCGCTCGCGCCGGGAAGGCGTCGGCATGACGATCGATCAGGACACCACTCCTCCCGACGAGGCTCTGACCATCGGCTCGCGCTGGCGCAGCGGTCCCGAGCGGGCCGAGGCGGCGCTCGCCGAGGTGGGGGCCGAGGCCTTCGTCTCGCGCGGCTACCGGCCGGGGACGATCCGTCACATCGTGCTCTTCCGCTTCCGCCCCACCGCGCTCGTCTCGGAGGTGGACGCCGTCACCGCGCGCTTCCTCTCGCTCGCCGACGAGTGCGTGCGCGACGGGGAGCCGTACATCGTCTCGATCGAGACCGGACCGCAGCTCAGCACGGAGGGCGCGGGCGAGGGCTTCGACCGCGCGTTCCTGCTGACCTTCGCGTCGGAGGGCGACCTGAACTACTACGTCGGCCGCCCGGCGGTCGACGGCGACGGGATGTTCGACCCGGCGCACGACGCCTTCAAGGGCTTCGTCGGACCGGTGCTCGACACGGCCGGCGTCGTGGCCTTCGACTTCCGACCCGAGCCGTTCGACGCCGGGGCGCTCGCGGGCTGATGGCGACTCCGGAGTTCATCCTGCGGCTGCGCGAGCACGTCGGCACGGAGCCGCTCTGGCTCACCGGCGTCACCGCGGTGATCCTCCGCGGCGGTCTCGACGCGCGGGAGCCGGTGCGGCGGGTGCTGCTCGTGCGCCGCTCCGACACCGGGGCGTGGACCGCGGTGACCGGCGTCATCGACCCGGGCGAGACGGTCGCCGGCACGGCCCGGCGCGAGGCGCTGGAGGAGGCGGGCGTCGAGATCGAGGTCGAGCGCCTCGTACAGGTGCGCACCCTCCCGCCGATGACGTATCCGAACGGCGACCGCGCGCAGTACCTCGACCACGTGGTGCGGGCGCGCTGGGTGTCGGGCGAGGCGCGCGTGGCCGACGAGGAGTCGAGCGAGGTCGGCTGGTTCGCGCTCGACGCGCTGCCGCCGATGTCCGACGAGCACCGCGGGCGCATCGAGCGGGCGCTGTCGGACGACCCGGCCTGCTCGTTCGACTGAGCGGTCCGCTCGCCGCGATCCGCTCGCCGCGCTCCGCCGGAGCTCTCAGACGTGCTCCGAGACGAGCACGGCCGTAGTCCCCGCCTCGAGCGCGTCGAACACGTGCGGCTCGTCGCCGGGATAGGCGAGGTAGTCGCCCACGTTCAGCTCCACCGGTGCGTCCGACGGGCCCGCGAGTGCGCGGCCGGCGGTGATCACGAGGTGCTCGAGAGTGCCGCGCGCGTGCGGAGCGGAGTCGCGCGCGGCGCCGGGCTCGGCTGCGAGGACGTAGAGGTCGCGGCGCGCCCCGGGCGGGCAGGCGCTCAGGAGGGTCGCCGCGTAGTCCGCGGTGGCGGACGCGACCCGGGGTCCGTCGCCCGCGCGGATCAGCTGCACAGTGCGCCGCGGCGGCTCGACGAGGTGCGAGAAGGGCACGCCCAGCGCACCGCCGAGCGCCCACAGCGTCTCGAGGTTCGGGTTCCCCTCGCCGGCCTCGAGCTGCGAGAGGGTCGACTTCGCGATGCCGGCCCGGCGCGCGATCTCGGAGATGCTCAGCCCGAGCCGCGCGCGCTCGCGCCGCAGGGAGGAGGCGACGAGGTCGCGAGGAGTGGGGCCGTCGGTCATGTTCGTCCTATCGCTCAGCCGTTCGACTTGACGAACGGAGGGAGGGCCGCCACACTGGCCCGCATGACCAGTATGCCGTCCCTTCGTTCGATGCTTCGAACGGTCGGAGTGGCGGACGCTCGCGCACTGGGGCTCGTCGGCGTCTCGGTCGCCGTCATCGGAGTGTCGTACGGCCTGGGCGCGACCGGGGCTGGATTCCCGCTCTGGCAGATCCTGCTGCTCGCGGTCGCGGTCTTCGGGGCCTCGGCCGAGATCCTGTTCGTCGGCGTCGTCGCCGCGGGAGGCGCCCCCCTGGCCGCCGCTCTCGCCGCCCTCCTCGTGAACGCCCGAGCGCTGCCCTACGGGATGGCGGCCGGCGGGATCGTCCGCCGCGGCGGGCGCAGGCTCCTCGCCGCGCACCTCGCGAACGACGAGACGATCGCCTTCGCGCTCTCGGGCCGCACTCCCGAGCGCCGCCGCGTGCTGTTCTGGGCCGCCGGCGCGGTGGTGCTGGCCGCCTGGCCGCTGGGAGCGCTCGTCGGGGCGCTCCTGGGCGGCGTGGTCACGGATCCCTCCGTCCTCGGTCTCGACGCGGTGTTCCCCGCGGTGCTGCTGGCGCTCGCGCTGCCGGGGCTGCGGGGTGCGCCGACGCTCGCCGCAGCGCTGCTCGGGGGAGCGGTGGCGCTCGCGGCGGTGCCGGTGGTGCCGCTCGGGCTGGCTCCGGTGCTCGCCCTGGCCGCCGTCGCGGCGACGGCGCGACGGGGACGCTCGTGAGCATCGCGGCCGTCACGGTGGGCATCGTCGTGCTCGCGGTCGGCAGCTTCGCACTGCGGGCGGGCGGCGTGCTGCTGCGCGACCGGATGCCCCTGGGTGACGAGGCGGAGCGGCTCGTCGAGCGCGGCACGGTCGTCCTGCTGGTGGCGGTCGCCCTGGTGTCGGCACTGACCGACGGCGCCGGGGCGGCGCCCGTCTCACGGGTGGCGGGGGTCGCGGTCGGTGCGGCGGCGGCGCTCCTGAAGGCTCCGCTGGTCGTCGTGGTGATCGCGGCGGCAGGAGCGGCGGCCGGGCTGCGGGCGCTCGGGGTCTGACGCGAGCGGTGCGACGCCGTCGGAGCGGCCAGTCCGTCGGAGCAGCCAGTCGGTCAGAGCCCTTTCGCGAAGCACGCGGCGGAGTCGTCGCCGACGTTCGCGCCGAAGCCGTCGACCTCGATGTACCCGAGCGCTCGGGCGGCGGACCGCACCGCGTCGTCGGCCGCGTCGACCCGGAACCGCAGGGTGCGGATCCGCTGGACCCTCGCCCACGACTCGGCGGCGGCGACCAGGCGGCGGGCGACGCCCCGACGGCGCGCCTCGGGCAGCACGACGAGGCGCACGAGCTCGGCGAAGTCGTCGGGCCCCGGAGCGAGGGCGACGAGGCCGAGCGGGCGGTCGTCGAGGGCGCCCTCGGCTCGGGCGACGAAGAGCCGCGCGTGCTCGCGGTCGAGCGACGTCCCGCGATCGGTGAGGGCGAGCAGCGCGGCGGCACCGGGGGAGTCGGAGTGCTCGAGCCGCACGGCGACCGCCCCGGTCACGAGGTCGGCTCCGCCGCTCCCGCCGGCTCGAGGGAGAGGTTCTGCACGACGGGAGCGTCGAGGTGCGCGTGCAGGAACTCGACGACCGACGTGCGCAGGCTCTCGTCGAGCATGGCGATCGAGTGCTGAGTGCCCGGCAGCACGAGGAGCTCGACCGGTGCGCCGGCGGTCTCGAGTGCGTCCGCGAAGGCGGTCGACTGCGACCGGGCGACCCGAGCCTCGCCGGAGTGGGCGATCAGGAACGCGGGCTCGCTGCCGTCGACGTGCGTGATCGGCGACGCCTCCGCGGCGGCACTGCAGGCGGCGAGATCGGGGCAGCCGAGGTAGGTCCGCACGGCCGGCGCGACTCCGACGGCCGGGTCGTCGTCGGCCATGCCCGCGGCGGTCAGGTCGGAGGGGCCGCTGAGGTCGACGACCGCGTTCAGCTGCGAGGAGGTGTCGTCACGCGTGCCGAGGAGCGAGACGAGGTTGCCGCCGGCCGACCCGCCGAACGCGGCGACGCGATCCGGGTCGATGCCGAACCGCTCCGTCTGCTCGGGGGCGAGGAGCCAGTCGAGCGCCGCCGAGACGTCGTCGATCTGGGCGGGGAAGACCGCGGCGGGAGCGAGGCGGTAGTTCACCGAGACGGCGACGAAGCCCTCGGACGCCAGCCACTGGCAGAGCGGCCGCCAGTTCGCGTCGGCCTTGTCGCCCCGGGCCCAGCTGCCGCCGTGCACGACGAGGACGGCCGGGAGAGCGCCGGTGAGGAGCGCGTCGGTCGGCGAGCAGACGTCGACGGCCTGACCCGTCTCCTCGTCGTAGACGACGTCGGCGGTGACGGGGATGTCGGCGTAGGCGGGGACCGCTGCCGCGCCCGCCGCCTGGGCGATCGGCTCCGAGACGGGAGTCGTGCTCGCGCACCCCGTGAGGGCCGCGGCGACGAGCCCGAGGGTCGCCGCACACAGGGCGATCAGTCGCGTGGGTCGGGTGGGCTCGCGCATGGGTGAGACGAGCGTAAGGGGTGCACGCCGCTGGACCTACAGGTCCCCCGCGATCAGGGGGTGGAGGCGGGGGTCACCGGAGGGTGGGCGGCGACGGCCGGCTCCTCGGGCAGGGGAGCTGCGGGCGTCGGCTCCTCCGCCTGCAGCCGCACGAGCACCACGCCGGTCAGGATCAGCGCGCCGCCCGCGAACTGGATCGGCGCGGGCAGCTCGCCCAGCAGCGCCCACGCCGCGAGGATCGAGAAGAGCACCTCGGTGAGGCCGACGAACGAGGCGATGCGCGTGCCCAGCCGCGAGCCGCCCTGGATGCCGAGGAGGTAGGCGAGCACCGTCGACATGCCCAGGATCACGGCGGCCGGGACCGCCCAGGTGATCTCGTTCCCGAGGAACACGACGTCGCCGAAGGTCGCCCGCAGCGGGGCGACGCCGGTGAGCCCGAGGATCAGCAGGATCCCCGCGCCGACCGTCATCGCCCCGGCGGTGAGCGCGATCGGCGGCAGCTCCGGGTCGACCCGTCCCGCGATGACGTAGTACACGCAGAGGCCGAGGGAGGCGGTGAGCGCCCAGGCGATGCCGATCAGCTCGGGAGTGGACTCGCCCGACAGGTCCAGGACCAGCACGAGTCCCGCGAGGGCGACGGCCGAGCCGGCGAGGGTGAAGCGGCCGGGGTGCCGCCGGGTGCGCGCCCACGCGAAGAGGACGAGGAAGACGGGGGCCAGGTACTCGATCAGCAGGGCGATGCCGACCGACATGTGCTCGATCGCGCTGTAGAAGCAGAGCTGCGCGGCGACGACGGCGAAGACGCCGTAGAGGCCGATCGTGCCGAGGTTGCGCCGCAGGACGTGCCACTTGCCGCGGAGGGAGAGGGCGGCGGGGATCGCGAGGACGAGCGCCGCGCCTCCGGCCCGCCACAGGACCGCGGCGGAGGGGGTCCATCCCGCTTCGAGGAGGGGCTTCACGAACGGACCGCCGAGGCCGAAGGCCGCCGCGGCGGCGAGGGCCAGCGCGAGGCCGGAGCCCAGTCGGCGCGGGGGTGTGCTGGCGGTCATGCGCGCATCCTTCGAGACGAGGGGAGGATGAGAAGTCAGGAGTCACACTGGTTATGCTCGTGACAGCCTCCCGTCATCCAGACGGTAGCGGCTCGCCCTGTCAGGAGTCAACATGGTTTTCGCTCATGACGTCGAAGCGTCGCTGACCTCGACCGCCTTCCTCGTCAACACGCTGCCCGAGCTCTCGCACTCGGGGGAGGACGAGCTCGCGACGCTGGAGCAGCTCGACGAGTTCGTGCGCGTCAACCGCTACACCGGCAGCCGCGAGCACTCGACGGCCGAGCTCGAGGCGATCCGGTCGGTCCGCTCCTCCCTCCGCTCGCTCTGGCTGACCAGCGCCGAGGAGGACCTCGTCGCCCTCGTCAACGCCATGCTCGAGGACGGACGCGCCCTGCCGCAGCTCGTGCGCCACGGCCTCTGGGGGTGGCACCTGCACGCGACGCGGGACGAGAGCCCGCTCGCGACGCGCATCGTCGTGGAGGCGGCGATGGCGTTCGTCGACGTCGTGCGCGGCGACGAGCGCGACCGCATCCGGATCTGCGCGGCCGAGGACTGCGAGGCGGTGCTCGTCGACTTCTCGCGCAACCGCTCGAAGCGCTACTGCGACACCGGCAACTGCGGCAACCGGGCGAACGTCGCGGCGTACCGGGCGCGGCGCGCGACGTCGGAGGGGTGAGCGGCCGGGCATCCTAGCCTGGAGGAGCACCTCGCCCTAGCCAGGGCGCGCGGGCGCGTGTAGACTCCTTCGGTCGGCTCTTGACACCGTGCGTTCAGCGCGCGGATGGGTTTGTTAGTCAAGCGGGCCGGATCTCCGACAGTCGTCGTGAGAGACATCACATGTGTGAATCGGCCCCGGTCAAAGACTCGCCCGGGTTCCAGCAGGCTGCGTTCGGACGCGCCCCACGAGGGCGCTCTCCGGCGTGCGCCTGCCCGCGCAGAAACCGAACCCAGGAAGACAGCCATGCCCAAGAACAAGAAGCCCGCCGGCGGACGCCCCGCCAAGAACTTCGAGCCCAACCGCTTCGGCGCGTCCAGCGGCAAGTCGCAGCTCGGAGGCCGCTCGCGCTTCCCCGCGGCCAAGCCCGGCGCGCGCAGCGAGGGCCACCGCGGCTACCGCCCCGTCGACGAGAACGCGCCCAAGAAGGCGCGCTGGAACGCCGACGAGCGCGCCGCCCGCGCCGACGAGCGCACCGAGCGTCCGGCGCGGTCCTACGACCGCGACGACCGTCCCGCGCGCTCGTACGACCGCAGCGAGCGCCCGGCGCGCTCGTTCGACCGCGACGACCGTCCGGCTCGTTCGGCGGACCGCGGTGAGCGTCCCGTCCGCTCCTACGACCGCAGCGAGCGCCCGGCGCGCTCGTTCGACCGCGACGACCGTCCGGCTCGTTCGGCGGACCGCGGCGAGCGTCCCATCCGCTCCTACGACCGCAGCGAGCGCCCCGCGCGCTCGTTCGATCGCACGGACCGCCCGGCGCGCTCGTTCGACCGCGACGACCGTCCCGCGCGCTCGGCGGACCGCGGCGAGCGTCCTGCCCGCTCCTACGACCGCAGCGAGCGTCCTGCCCGTTCGTCCGACCGCACCGAGCGCCCCACCCGCTCCTACGACCGCACCGAGCGCAGTGACCGTCCTGCGCGTTCGTTCGACCGCAGCGACCGTCCGGCCCGCTCCTTCGACCGCAGCGACCGTCCGGCCCGCTCCTTCGACCGCACCGACCGTCCGGCCCGCTCCTTCGACCGCACCGACCGTCCGGCCCGCTCGTTCGACCGCGACGAGCGCCCCGCCCGCACCGAGCGCCCCGCCCGCACCGAGCGCCCCGCCCGCACCGAGCGCCCCGCCCGCACGTCGTACGACCGCAATGACCGGAGCGACCGCGGCCCCCGCCGCGACTCCTCGGACTTCTACCCCTCGCGCGACACCCGCGGCTCGCACCAGGTCGACGACGTCGTCCTCGAGCGCCTCGAGGCGACCGCGACCCTGGCCGTCGACGTCGAGGGCGTGTCGTTCGGCGACCTCGGCCTCGGCGCCAACATCGTCCGTCAGCTGACCTCGATGGGAGCGGCCGCGCCGTTCCCGATCCAGGCCGCCACGATCCCCGAGGTGCTCCGCGGCAAGGACGTCCTCGGCCGCGGCAAGACCGGCTCCGGCAAGACCATCGCGTTCGGCGCGCCGGTCGTCGAGCGCCTGATGGAGAACAACGGGGGCAAGGACCGCAAGCAGGGCCGCGCCCCCCGCGCCCTCATCCTCGCCCCCACCCGCGAGCTCGCGATGCAGATCGACCGCACGGTTCAGCCCATCGCGCGCTCCGTCGGCCTCTTCACCACGACGATCTTCGGCGGCGTGCCCCAGTACAAGCAGGTCGGCGCCCTCCAGCGCGGAGTCGACATCGTCATCGCGACGCCGGGCCGTCTCGAGGACCTCGTCGAGCAGGGCCGCCTCGACCTCTCGAAGGTGACCATCACGGTCCTCGACGAGGCCGACCACATGTGCGACCTCGGCTTCCTCGAGCCGGTGCAGCGGATCCTCCGCCGCACCGCGACCGGCGGACAGCGCCTGCTCTTCTCGGCCACCCTCGACAAGGGCGTCGCGACGCTCGTCGACGAGTTCCTCGTCGAGCCGAGCGTGCACGAGGTCGCCGGCGAGGACCAGGCGTCCTCGACCATCGACCACCGCGTCCTGGTGATCGAGCACCGCGACAAGGGCGCGATCATCGAGCAGCTCGCCGCGCGCGAGGGCAAGACGCTGATCTTCGCCCGCACCCGCGCGTTCGCCGAGCAGCTCGCGGAGCAGCTGGAGCACGCGGACATCCCCGCGACGAGCCTGCACGGCGACCTCAACCAGTCGCGCCGCACGCGCAACCTGGCGATGCTCACCAGCGGACGCGTCGACGTGCTCGTCGCCACCGATGTCGCCGCCCGCGGCATCCACGTCGACGACATCGACCTGGTGATCCAGGCCGACGCGCCGGACGAGTACAAGACGTACCTGCACCGCTCCGGCCGCACCGGCCGCGCAGGCAAGAAGGGCACCGTCGTGACCCTGATCACGCGCAACCGCCGCCACCGCATGGAGGAGCTGCTCGAGCGCGCCGAGATCGAGGCGGACATGGAGCAGGCCTTCCCCGGTGACCGCGTGCTCGCCGAGATCAGCGCCGCCGCCGAGTAGGGCGTCGCACGACGAAGAGGCGCGGACTCCCCACGGGGTCCGCGCCTCTTCTGGTCGGTGCGGGCACCGGTGCGCTCCGCGTCGTGCGCGCAGCAACGCCGAAGGGCGGACACCTCGCGGTGCCCGCCCTTCGGCGTTCTCAGCAGTCGGAGACTGCGGACTGCTTACGCAGCCGGCATCAGGACCGTGTCGATGAGGTACACGGTCGCGTTGGCGGTCTGCACGCCACCGCAGATGACCGACGCGTCGTTCACCTTGATGTCGTCGCCGGAGCCGGTGACGGTGAGGTCGGTCCCCTGGACGGTGGTCTGGGTGCCCTCGATGTCATCGGGGGTGATCTGGCCGGGGACGACGTGGTAGGTCAGGACCGACGAGAGCGTCTCGGCGCCCTCGGGGGTCGCCAGCAGTTCGAGGGTCGCGGCGTCGAGCTTCGCGAAGGCGTCGTCGACGGGGGCGAAGACGGTGAACTCGCTGCCGTTCAGCGTGTCGACGAGGTTCACGTCGGGGTTGAGCTGGCCCGAGACCGCGGCGGTCAGGGTCTTGAGGAGCGGGTTGTTCGACGCGGCGGTCGCGACCGGGTCGAGGGCCATGCCGGCGACCGAGCCGGCGCCGTCGGGGACGGTCTCGGCGTAGGTGGCGCAGCCGGGGCCGACGAGGTTCGCGGCCGGGTCCATGGTCTCCATGGGCGTCGAGGACTCCATCGGCGTGGAGGACGACATCGACTCCTCGGTGGACTCGGTGGTCGAGCCGCTGCCGCTGGAGCAGGCGGTGAGGCCGAGGGTCGCGATGCTGATGAGGGCGAATGCGGCGAAAGTGGTGCGCTTGGTGGTTCGCATGATGTTTCTCCTTCGTGAGACGGTCCCGGTGACGGGTTCCGTTGTCCTGGTCGTACAAGGGGGTTGTTGCTGTGTGGACCGTTTCGCGGCCGTTGACATGTCTTCGGAGCCCTGCCCAGGGGGGTTTGGAACGGATCGGAGAAGTTCGGTAACGGCTTCGTAACGGCGCCGCCGAGCATCCTCGACCGCCCGGAACCTCGTCTCGGCGTGCAGGCGCGTCGATTACCCTGGAAGCCGCTCGCCCTCGCGGGCGCTGGCGCGCGGTCACCATCAGGGGCCGCCCGGACGAGGAACGGGGCCGCAGGTGCACACCAGGTGGGCGCGAGTCGCGCGGGGCCTCGCCGCCGCCGTCGCCGCGACCGTCACCGCCGCCGCCTCGCACACCCTCGCGGGAGCCCACGCGCCATCGCCGGCGATCCTCGCGCTGACCTCCGCGTTCGCCGCGGTCGTCTGCGTGCTCCTCGCGGGACGCACCCTCTCGCTCCTGCGGCTGTCCGTCTCCGTCCTGCTCAGCCAGCTCGCCTTCCACGGGCTCTTCCTCACGGGCGGCGGCGAGGTGAGTGTCGTCGGCACCACCGCATCGGGAGCGCACTTCCACGACGGATCGACGCTCGAGCTCGTCGCGGCCGGGAGCGGTCATGCCGCCCACTCCGTCCCGATGACCCTCGCGCACCTCGTCGCGGCCGTCCTCACCATCGCCGCCGTGCGTCGCGGCGAGGCCCTCTTCTTCTCTCTCGGCGAGCGGCTGGTGCGCATCGTCGTGCGCGCCCTGGCCCGCGCCTCGGCGGTCCTGCTCGGACCCGTCGGCCCCTCGGTCGCCGTGACGGGCGCCCCGGAGCCGCGGTCCCCGCGTCCACTCGACGCGGTGCTGACGCATCTGCGGCACCGCGGTCCGCCGCGGCGCGTCCTGCACGCCGTCTGACACCGCTCCGTCCCGGGGCGCGTGCTCGGCCGGCGTCCACCCGCGCGCACCGCATCCCCGCGCTGCGCATCCGGACGCCCGGCGATCGCCGGCACCCTCAAGGACCCGAGATCATGAACTCCTCCACCCGCACCTCCTCGACCCGCACCTCTTCCACCCGCACCTCGGCCGCGCGCCCCTCCTCTCGTCTCCGCCTCGTCGGCAGCGGCGCGCTGGTGGCCGCCGGTTCCGTCGCACTGGCACTCGCCGCACCGACCGCCGCCAGCGCCCATGTGAGCGCCACGGCGAGCACCACGGCCGCCGGCGCGTACACCGTCGTCACGTTCTCCCTCGCGCACGGCTGCGAGGGATCGCCGACGACCGGCCTCACCATCACGATCCCGGACGGGATCAACTCGGTCAGCCCGACCGTGAACCCCAACTGGGACGTCGCGAAGAACGAGGTTCAGCTCGCCGAGCCGATCACCGACTCGCACGGCGCCTCCGTCACCGAGCGCGTCTCGGACGTCGTCTACACCGCGAGGACCCCGCTCGCGGACGGCTTCCGCGACACCGTCTCGCTGCAGCTGCAGCTCCCGGAGGACGCGGCCGGTGACGCCCTCGCGTTCCCGGTCCTGCAGACCTGCGAGACCGGCTCGACCGCGTGGGACCAGCCGACCGTCGAGGGTGAGGACGAGCCCGAGCTGCCCGCTCCCGTCGTCGCGGTGACCGCGGCGGAGGACGGTGCAGGCCACCACGGCAGCGGCTCCGACTCGCACGAGGACGAGGAGACCGCCGAGGCCACGACCGCGTCCTCGACCAGCGCAGCGGGCGGGGCCGACGTCGTCGCCCGCGTCCTCGGAGTCGGCGGTCTCGTCGTCGGCGCGGTCGGAGTCGCCGTCGCGCTCGCGTCGCGTCGTCGCGGCCCGAAGGCGTCCGCGTGATCCTGCGCCGCACCTCCCGTGTCGCCGCCGCCGCGATCGCACTCGGCCTCGCCGGTGCGGTCGCGGTGGCGGCGCCCGCCAGCGCCCACAACTACCTCGTCTCGAGCTCGCCCGCGGCGGACGCCGTCGTGACGGAGCAGCCCGGGACGCTGAGCGTCACCACCAACGACGACCTGCTCGTCCTCGGAGACGACGGACGCGCGGCGGGGCTGCGCGTCATCGGTCCCGACGGGCTGTACTACGGCGACGGCTGCGTCACGGTCCTCGGACCCGAGGCCTCCATGCCGCTCGAGCTCGGCGCCGCGGGCACCTACGACGCGACCTGGCAGGTCGTGTCGACCGACGGCCATCCGGTGTCGGGCGAGTACTCGTTCGACTGGCAGCCGGCGGACGGAGTGGCCGTCGCCGACGGCTCCGAGACGGTGCCTGACTGCAACGGCACCGTCGACGTCTCGGGCGCCGCCGCTCCTGCCGAGGACGGTTCCGACGCGGCGGCGCCCTCCGGAGCCGATGCGGTGCCGATCGGCGACGTGCTCTGGATCGGCGGTGCGCTCGTCGCGGTCGTCGCCGCCGTCGGAGTGACACTGCTGGTGCTGCGCCGCCGCCCGCAGGCGTAGGGGGCGTCCCCGCGCCGACCGGGTCGCTCATCCGGAGGGGCACCGAGCCCTCCGGACGCCGGTCGGCGCGGGGTACTCAGCGCGGGGTGCCGCGCTCAGCGCAGCAGAGCCGCCAGCGGGCCCCCGTCGAGGTCGGCCAGGACCGCCGCGGCGTCCTCGTAGACCGCGACGGCGCCCGCCTCGCGGAGCTCGTGCTCGCCCGTTCCGCCCGACAGCACGGCGACCGTCGCGAGGCCCGCCCGCTCGGCCGACAGCACGTCCCAGGAGGCGTCGCCCACCATGATCGCGTCGTCCGGGCCGGCGCCCGCCCGCTCCAGGGCGATCGCGATGATGCCCGGGTCGGGCTTCGCCGTGTCGACGTCCTCCCCGCTCGTCACCGCGTGCACGGCGTCGCCGAGGTCGAGGACCTCGAGCAGCAGGTCGAGCTCCTGCTGGGGAGCGGAGGTCACGAGGACCACGTGCACGCCGCGTCCCGCGATCTCCCGGATCAGCTCCCGCGCCCCGGGGAGGAGGGTCAAGCGTGCGCCGAGCTCGGCGTAGTTCTTCGCGTGCAGGGTCTTCAGCTGCGAGCGGGTGGCGTCGTCGACGTCGTCCTCGGTGAGCATGCCGATCAGCTCCGAGGAGTCGGCGCCGATCGCGCGCTGGATGCGCCAAGCCGGCACCTCGAGATCGCACTGCCAGAACGCTCGCGCCCACGCCTCGATGTGCAGGAAGTTGGAGTCGACGAGCGTGCCGTCGATGTCGAAGAGGACCGCGGTGGTGCGCGGGGTGCCGGTGCTCGTGCCTGTGCTCGTGCCTGTGCTCGTGCCTGTGCTCGTGCCGGAGCCGGTGCCGGTGCCGGTGCTCGTGCTGTTCTCGCTCATGCTCGTGTCGTCCTCCGGAGTCGTCGGACCCGGCGTCGTCACCAGGCGGAGATCGGCACGCTACTCCCCGACGAGGGTCGGGCAGGACCCCTTGCCCCAGACCTGTTCCCACAGACCTCTTCCCACAGACGCAATGTCACGGCCGCGTTGCCGCGGACAGCCTGCCGCGGACCGCTCCGCATCGGTTCTGCTCCGCACCGCTCGGCTCCGCACCGCTCTGCACCGCTCGGCTCCGCACCGCTCCGCACCGCACCGCACCGCACCGCACCGCTCCGCGTCGGTCGCCTCGCACACCGCGCTGCGGTCACCGCGATCGTCATCCCTCCGTCGCGCGCCGACTAGAACGGTGGGGCCCCCTCCACAGCAGTGCTGACCTGTTCGCGCCAGAGGTCGGCCGGCGGCTCCGGTTCCTCCGGTCGGGTGAGGTACCGCCGTCCCGTCGGGCTCGTCCACTCGAGGATGCCGCCCGGACCGTGGCGTACCGACCATCTGCTCGTGTGCCGGAGACGGTGGTGGTGCCGGCAGAGGTGGGCGAGGTTGTCGGCGTCGGTGCGTCCACCGTGCTGCCACTCGACGCCGTGGTCGACGTCGCTGTCCGAGGCCGAGCGTGTGCAGCCGGGGAAGCGGCAGGTCCGATCCCGCAGCGCGAGCGCCCGGCGGAGGTCGGCGGGGGGCCGGTAGGAGGTGCGCCCGACCGAGAGGACCGCTCCGCTCTCGGGGTGGGTGAGGATCCGGGTGAAGGAGGGAGCCTGTGCAGCGAGGCGTCTCGCGGTCCGGGCATCGACGGGTCCGTACCCCTCGAGCACGCCGGGTTCCTCCGAGCGGCCGAGCAGGGTCAGGACGGGGACCGTCACCGCGACGCGGGGACGGATGCCGCGCGGAACGGCGGCCGCCGGTCGCGAGCCGTCGGGACGCTCGCCGATCTCGCCGTCGAGCAGGAGCGCCGTGCCGACGTCGGCGCGCAGCTGCGGGAGGGAGCGCGACTCGTCCGGCGCCTCCTCCAGTGCGCGGGCAGCGCGATCGATGCGGTCGAAGGCGCCGTGCGCTTCGGGTGCCGGCAGGTGCAGGTGCAGCGTCGCCATGCCGTCGAGCTCTCCGTCGAGCCAGACCCCGCGCCGGGCGGCGCACCGCTGGTGCCGTGCCGTCAGCGATTCCGGATGCAGCCGCTCGCGGACGAGGCGCAGGCGGCGTCGCAGCTGCGGCGGAGTGCACTCGGCGGCGATCCGCGCCGCCTCCTCGTCGAAGCGCCCGCGCACCTCGACAGGCAGATCCAGCGCCGCCCGCACGACGACGCGGGCGTGCTCGGGAGCGATGACCGCCTCCCGCAGCGCCGTCAGCGTCTGCGGGAGCTCGTTCACGAGCATCCGGCTCTCCTCGACGAGTGCCGAGGCGAGCGACTCCGCGACCCGCATCCCGGTCGCGAGCTCCGCCACCAGGGCCCGCATCGCCGCCTCCTCGCGCTCGACGTGCGCCTGCACGTGCGGGTCGACGAGCGCCTCCGGCAACGCCATCGCCGTGCGCCGCGCGAGCTCGATCAGCTCGGCGCGCTGCGCCTCGGCCCGCGCGCGGAACGCATCGACCGCGCACGCCGCCCCGACGGCGGCGACGAGGGCGTCGTCGAAGCACTCGCGCACGCTCGGGCCGCCGCCCGCGGGCCTCGCCTCGACATCCAGAAGAACCATACGAGGATGAGACCACGGACCACCGACACGGGCCGGACGATCACGCCACCGCGGAGTCGCTTCGCGCCACGACCGCTCGCGGTGGCCCGACAGCGCGTGCGAGCCCTACCGCACCCGCCTCGGCACCGTGAACACCGTCTCGACCCCGCGCGAGTACAGCACCGAGTCCGGCGCCCTTCCGCCGATCCCCGGGAACCCGGCCGCCGCCAGCAGCCCGTCGTCCAGCGACAGCAGCTCGGCCCGCTGCAGCGGCCACGGCCGGTGCAGATTGCGTCCGTACCACGTCGATCCCAGGTGGGTCTCGTGGTATGCCCAGCGAGAGGTCAGGAACGAGGCGAGCGGATCCTCCGCCGCCGATCCCGGGACGGGGCGCACCGCGATGCGCGAGCGCGCGGCCGGCTCTCCGATCCGCGAGGTCTCGTAGATCACGGCGCCGTGGCGGTGCTCGATGCTCATCCGCGCCCACTGGTAGGGCAGCCCGAACACGGCCTGCGCGGTGAGCACGGGCAGCAGGTGCGACGCCTCGAGCGAGACGAAGACGACTCCGCGGCGTCCCTGCGCGTCGACGGAGTAGAGGCGCACGTTGACCTCGGGGAAGGTGCCCAACCACGGCACGCGCGGACCACCCAGGAACGCGGTGCGCGAGAGGCGGAACGGGATCAGCCCGACCCAGGAGGAGCCGTCGTGCTCGTCCGGACGGACGCCGCGGGGCAGGTGCGGCGCCACGAGCGACGGATCCACCCGCCAGTGCAGGAAGGCGGCCTCGGTCCAGCGCTGGCGGAGGATCCGCGGCCCGCCGAGCGGGGGAGCGGAGCGGGTCACGGGTTCGAGGGCAGGCACCCGCCCATGGTGGACCCGCGTGCTGCGAACCGGCCGCACCGCGCCACGCCCGCGCGCGGCTCCGGACGGGCACGGCTCCGGACGCGCGCGGCTCCGCCCGGGCACCGCGGGGCCCGACGCACCCGGCACGCCCAGGCGGCCCCAGCCCGTCCCCGCCCCGCGCACAGCCTCCCTCCTGACACCCCGGGATACACTTGCCGGACGTTCATCCAGAGTCGGCGCCGCGCGCCAGGAACGGTGAGGAACCCTGATGACCGAGGCCCTGCAGCCGCCCGTCCAGAACGCTCTGTCGCTCACCCCGCCGGAGCCCGTGGCCGCCGTGCCCACCACCTCGGCGCCCTCGATCGCGCCGAAGGTCCCGGAGCAGGCGCTGCCCGGCCTCGAGGCGAAGGTCGACGGCTACCTCGCGTCGCTCCTGCAGTCCGAGGCGCGCAGCCCCGAGTTCGCGGCGAAGGCCAACGACATCCGCACGATGGGCGACGCCGACATCCGCTCGGCGGCCGACTCCTCCAACCGGCTGCTGAAGGCGCCCGTGCGCGCGCTGCAGGAGGGCGGTCTGAGCGAGGGCTCGACCATCGGCCGGACGCTGCTGGAGCTGCGCCGCACGGTCGAGGACCTCGACCCGTCCGAGGACAACGTGCAGAAGAAGATCCTCGGCTTCATCCCCTTCGGCAACAAGATCACCGACTACTTCCGCCGCTACGAGAGCGCGCAGACCCACCTCAACGCCATCATCCAGGCGCTCTACGACGGGCAGGACGAGCTCCGCAAGGACAACGCCGCGCTCAACCTCGAGAAGCAGCACCTGTGGGAGACGATGACGCGTCTCAACGAGTACATCTACGTCGCCGAGCGGCTCGACGTGAAGCTGTCGGCGAAGATCGCCGAGCTCGACGCGACCGACCCGGACCGCGCCCGGGCGCTGCGCGAGGACGTACTCTTCTACGCGCGGCAGAAGCACCAGGACCTCCTGACCCAGCTGGCCGTGTCGATCCAGGGCTACCTGGCGATCGACGTGGTGATCAAGAACAACGTCGAGCTGATCAAGGGCGTCGACCGCGCCACGACCACGACCGTCTCGGCGCTGCGCACCGCGGTCATCGTCGCGCAGGCGCTGGCGAACCAGCGCCTCGTGCTCGACCAGATCACGGCGCTCAACACGACCACCTCGAACATGATCGAGGCGACGTCGCGGATGCTCGCCGAGCAGTCGGCGAACATCCAGTCGCAGGCCGCCTCGGCCACGGTCGGGCTCCCGCAGCTGCAGGCCGCGTTCGCGAACATCTACCAGACGATGGACTCGATCTCGGACTTCAAGATCAAGGCGCTCGACAGCATGGCGCAGACGGTCGGCGTGCTGCAGACCGAGACGGCCAAGGCCGGCGAGTACGTCGAGCGGGCGCGCCGCAGCAACTCCGACATCGACGCGGCCTCCTCGCTCGATCTCGGCCGCTAGGAGTCGGGATGGGCTGGCTGTCGCGCCTGTTCGGCGGCTCCGATCCCGCGCCGGTGGAGGCGCCGGTCGTCCTCCCCTCGGCTCCCACGAGCGACGACATCCTGGCGTCGCTCGACCGGGTGAGGGCCGAGACGGAGGGGCGGGTCGCGCCGTCGGTCGCCGCGCGCATCCGCCGCATCGACGAGACCGTGCGCGAGATGGTGCCGCGGCTGGACCGCCTCGGCGGCATGAGCCAGCAGGGTCACACGGTCGTCGCGACCGCCACCAGCTACCTGCCCGAGGCGGTGGAGGGCTACCTCCGACTGCCGCGCGATTTCGCCGACCGCCGCGCTGTCTACAAGGGGAAGACCTCGCTGATGATCCTGACCGACCAGCTCGACATCCTCGGGGGCACCCTCGACCGCATCTCGGACGCCGTCTCGCGCCAGGACGCGTCGGCGCTCATCGCGCACGGGCAGTTCCTGGCGGAGAAGTTCTCGGAGTCGTCGCTCAGCAGCGCACTGGACTCGGGTACCGCCGCCCCCGCTCAGCCCTCGCAGCAGTCCGGCCCGCTGACCCCGCCGAGCGCCTCGTGACCGCGCTCGCCTCGGCGCTCGACGCGCTCGTGCTCACCGGATCCGCCGCCGGACTCGACGCCGGCGCCGTCCGCGACGAGGGCGCCCGGCTCGCGGCCGCCGTCGCCGAGTCGATCACCGGAGCCGGCCACGACTGGCTCTCGGCCACCGGCACGTCCGGCGGACTCGAGGCCTTCTTCACCGCCGCCTCGAGCGCCCGGCGCTGGCGGAGCGGCCCGACCGACCACCTCGCGGCCCTCGTCCGCGCAGGATCCGAGCGCGCGTCCGCCTACGCCCGCGCGCTGACCGAGGTCGTCTCGGCCGCGAGCGCACTGGGCGAACCGGGCATCGGAGGCATCGCCGCCGCGTCCGCGACCGCCGCGGCCCAGCTCGGCGCGATCCCCCGGCAGCAGGAGGAGCCGCGCCCGCCGGCTCCCGCTCCGACCGCGTCCGGCTTCCCGGCGCCCTCCCTCCTTCCCCAGGGTGTGCCCGGGATCGACGAGATCCTCGCGCGCCTGCGCCGCACCGAGCACGACGGCCCGCAGGACGAGCCGGGCGGCCCCGTCGCCGCCGCACCCTCCGCCGCGCCAGTCGAGGAGCCCGAGCCCGAGGAGCTCGAGCCGCCCGAGTCGATCGAGGACCTGATGGCCGAGCTCGACGCCCTGATCGGCCTGGACCGGGTGAAGAGCGAGATCAAGCGGCAGACGCAGCTGCTCCGGATCGACACCCTGCGCCAGGCCGCGGGACTCACCACTCCGACGCTGACCCGCCACCTCGTCTTCACCGGCAACCCCGGCACAGGCAAGACCACGGTCGCCCGGCTCGTCTCGCGCATCTACCGCTCGCTCGGCATCCTCTCGAAGGGCGTGCTCGTCGAGGTCGACCGCTCGGAGCTGGTCGCCGGCTACCTGGGGCAGACCGCGACGAAGACCGCCGAGGTCATCGCGTCGGCCCGCGGCGGCGTGCTGTTCATCGACGAGGCCTACGCGCTCGCACTCGACCAGTACGGCGCCGAGGCGGTCACGACCTTGGTGAAGGACATGGAGGACCACCGCGGCGACCTCGTCGTGATCGTGGCGGGCTACTCCGGACCCATGCAGGGCTTCCTCGACACGAACCCCGGTCTGGCGAGTCGCTTCTCGACCACGATCGACTTCGCCGATTACACCGACGACGAGCTGTCGGCGATCTTCGCGCGGCTCGCGGCCTCGGCCGACTTCGAGCCGACCCGGGAGGCGGTCGCGGCCTTCGCCGAGCTCGCCGCGGCTCAGCAGCGGACGGAGGCGTTCGGCAACGGCCGCTGGGTGCGCAACGTGCTCGACGCGGCGATCGCCGGGCACGCGTGGCGACTGCGCGACGTCGAGGAGCCGACGCCCGACGACCTCCGGATCCTGGAGCCCGAGGACATCACCGAGAGCGCCGAGGCGGCGGACCCCGTGCCCGACCCCGATCCGGACCCCGATCCGGAACTCGCGCCCGACGCCCCGCAGACGGAGGAGACCGCATGAGCACCGCTCCCGCGTCGCGTCCCGCCGCACCGCCCGTGCAGCGGGCCCCGGCGCCGCCCCTCGTGCAGGTCGCGAACCTCCCCGCCCCGAAGCGGCCGTCGCTGCTCGCCCGCGCGACGTCGACCACTCCGCGCCTCTTCCGCACCCTCCTGGTCCTCACCGCGCTCGCCGCGGTGCTGTTCGGACTCTTCGCCCAGCAGACCGGAGCGCTGCAGGCGCGCGCCGCGGCCGAGGCGCGGGCGCAGTCGGCGCAGCTCGTCGGCGTGCAGCAGGTGCGCAACCTCCTCGTCGACGCGAACGCGATCGCGGCGAACACGTTCCTCGTGGGCGGCCTGGAGCCGGCGGAGCAGCGGCAGCAGTACAGCGACAGCCTCGCCGCAGCGACGTCGCGGCTGACCGAGCTCGCGGCGGCCGAGCCGGAGGACGCGGCGGTGCTCGCGGCGATCGCCACGAAGGTCGCGACCTACAGCGGTCTCGTCGAGCAGGCGCGCGCGAACAACCGTCAGGGCTTCCCCGTCGGATCGGCCTACCTCGATCAGGCGTCGTCCGTGCTGACGGACACCGGGGACGGGGTCCTCGAGGACCTCAACGGCCTCGTCACCACCGGCGCCGACCGGGTCGCGAGCGCCTACGACACCGTGCGCTTCAGCGTCCTGCTGATGATCGGCTCCCTCCTGATGCTGCTCGTGCTCGTGGCGGCGCAGATCGCGCTCGCCCGGCGCACGCACCGCTACCTGAACCGGCCGCTGGCGACCGCCACCGCACTGCTGGTGATCCTGGGCATCGCGGGCACCGCGGTCTACGGAGTCGCCGCCTCGAACGCGGCGACGGTGCGCGCCGAGAGCTACCGCGCCACCCTCGCCGTCTCGCAAGCGCTGACCGCGGCGACCGACGCGAAGTCGCTCGAGAGCTTCACCCTCATCAAGCGCGGCTCCGGAGCGGCGCTCGAGGCCGAGTTCCAGGCGGCGGCGGGGGAGGCCGAGCGCCAGCTGCAGGAGGGCATCGAGAGCGGCATCGTCGACGGAGCGCTGCTGACCGGGCTCCAGGACTGGCTCGCGCGGCACGACGAGATCCGCGCGGCCGACGAGGACGGACGCTGGGACGACGCCGTCCGGCTGGCGGTCTCGACCGAGCCCGGCTCGGCCAACACCGCCTTCAGGACGTTCCAGGTCGACGCGCGCGAGGCGGTCCGCACCGACGCCGCGACGGCCTCCTCGACGCTGGGCGACTGGGGCGGCATCTCGTCGCTCACCTCCTGGGTCCTGCTGGCCGCCGGGCTGGTGGGGGCGGTCCTCGCCTGGCGGGGCGTCTCGCAGCGACTGGAGGAGTACCGATGAACCGGATCCGCACCGCGGCCTTCGCGCTGCTCACCGCGGCGGTCCTCGCCGTCTCGGGCTGCACCACGGGGGCCGACGACCTCGGCACGCTGGTGTCGGACCAGGCCGCGACCGCGACCCCCGCTCCGACCACGACCGCCGCGCCGCCGACCACGGACTGCACGCCGTCGGCCACCACCTCCTACGCCCCGACGGGCGTCACCGACAGTGCGACCCTGACCGAGATCCGCGACCGCGGCTCGCTCCGCGTCGGCGTCTCGGCCGACACCCTCCTGATGAGCGCCCGCAATCCGCTCACGGGCACGATCGAGGGCTTCGACATCGACATCGCCCGGGAGATCGCGCGGGCGATCCTCGGGAACCCCGATGCGATCACGTTCGTGGTCATCACCTCGGCCCAGCGGCTGCCGGCGCTCACGGGCGGCGAGGGCGCTCCCCAGGTCGACATGGTCGCCCGCACGCTCACGATGACCTGCGACCGCTGGAGCACGATCGCGTTCTCCTCCGAGTACTACGGGGCGGGTCTGAAGCTGCTCGTCTCCGAGAGCAGCGACGCGGCGGGCATCCAGGATCTCGAGGCCGCCGGGGACCAGCAGGTCTGCGCCCCGCGCGCGACCACGACGCTCAGCCGCCTCGAGAACGAGTACCCGGGAGTCGAGGCCGTGGCCGCCGACACGCACACGCAGTGCCTGGCGCTCTTCCAGGAGGGGTCCGTCGACGCGATCGCCGGCGACGACACGATCCTCGCGGGATTCGTCGCCCAGGACCCGTACGCGAAGGTCATCGGCGATCCGCTGAGCTCCGAGCCCTACGGACTCGGCATGCCCGCCGACGACCCGGACTTCGTGCGCTTCGTGAACGGAGCGCTCGAGAGCATCCGCGCCGACGGCCGCTGGCAGAGCATCTACGACCGCTGGCTGGGCGAGCTCGGCGAGGCCGCGCCGCCCGCGCCGGTCTACGGACGATGACGCAGTCCGCCGGCGTCGCGGAGGGCACCCCGGTCGCCCCGGGGCGCCTGGGGGAGGCGATCCCGCAGCGCGAGCTGTTCGAGTACCTGGCGGCGCTGACCCGATGGCTCGACCGCACCACGCGCGAGCTCTCGAGACTCGACGCGGCGGCGCTCGCGTCCCCCCAGGCCGACAGCTACACGTCCGACATCGTGCTGGCCCAGTCGCTGCGCGAGTCCGTCACCCGCAGGCTCGCCGAGCTCGAGACCGTCTGGGACTCGGGCCGGGTCGACACGGTCGCCCGGGAGCGGATGTCGCAGCTGATCTGGGGCAGGCTCGACGCGTCGAGCGGGCGCAGCGGCAGCGCGGCGGTCTCGCTCGTCGAGGCGGTGCGCCTCTGCGACGCCGTCGTGGCGCAGCTGAAGTCCCGGCTGGAGTTCGATCCGAGCGGCACCGATGTCGCGGGCCGGATCGTCGGGGTCCGCGCCGAGATCGAGCGCTGCCGGGATCTGACCCGGGACGCCCGCGGAGTCGTCGACCGGCCCGCCGCCGAGCGCGTCGCCGTGCTGCGCTCCCGCTTGGACGCCCTCGCCGAGAAGGCGGGCCGCGGCGCGGACGTGTCCGGTCCGCTCGGGCAGCTCGAGAACGACTCCGCCCGGCTCGAGCGCGACCTGATCATCGCGGCCTCGCAGCGCCGAGGACTCGAGCGCGACCGCCTGCGCGCGCAGGAGCTGGCCGAGGCGGCGGAGCGCCGCGAGGCCCCGCTCCGGGAGCTGGTGGCGCGCTGCCGGCGCGAGATCGCGGATCCGCCCCGCCTCGCCGTGCCCGACGTCTCGCGCCTGGGGGAGCCGCCCGCTGACCGCGAGGGCCTGGATCAATACCTCGCCCGTCTGACCGCCGTCGGCCGGGCGTTCGACGCCGTCGAGGCCGCGTACACCTCGCCGCTGCGCGAGCGGGCGGCGCTCGGCTTCCGCCTCCGCGCCCTCCGCGAGCGCGCCGACGGCAACGGACGCGCCTCGACCGCGACCGGCCGGGCCGCCGAGGAGGAGGTCCGCGCCGCGCTGGAGGCCGTGCCCTGCTCCGTGCCGCTCGCGCGCCACTTCGTCGAGCAGTACGACGTCGTCACCCGAGATCTGCCGCACCACCGGAAGGCCACCCCATGAACGGCGAACCCTGCACCGCGACTCCGGGCTGCACCGGGACGATCGAGGACGGCTACTGCAACGTCTGCGGGTCGCCGCCCGCGAGCGGCGCCGCGGCTCCCGCAGGTCCGGCGGCGTCCACCCCGACCGCGCGCCGCCCCGCTCCCGCCGCTCCGGCCACCGCGTCCGCCGCGTTCGGCACCGGCTTCGTCGAGGGCAGCCCGAACACGTCCGCGCCCGTCGGCTCGAGCACCGAGGAGGCGGCGACCGCGCGCAGCGGCCGCACCTCCTCCGCCCGCCTCGCCACCGCCGCTCTCGGCTCCGCACGCACCGCGCAGACCGGCTCGAAGGTCACCCGCCGCGTCGGCACCACCTCGACCCGCCTGCGGGGGCCGCGCTTGGGCGCCGGGCTGACGTCCGTGCCCTCCCGCCCCGCCGCCGACCCGATGGCCGCGCTCATGACGGAGGCGGTCCTCCCCGAGCGCAAGCGCTTCTGCTCGAACTGCGGCACCGCCGTGGGCCGCGGCCGCGACGGCAAGCCGGGCCGCACCGAAGGCTTCTGCCCCAACTGCCGCACTCCGTTCTCGTTCACCCCGCAGCTGCAGAAGGGCGACGTGGTCGGCGGGCAGTACGAGGTCGTCGGCTGCCTCGCCTACGGCGGACTCGGCTGGATCTACCTCGCGCGCGACCGCAACGTCTCGGGCCGCTGGGTGGTTCTCAAGGGCCTGCTCAACTCGGGCGATCCGGACGCCTACGCCGCCGCCGTCACGGAGCGGCAGTTCCTCGCCGAGGTCGAGCACCCGCTCATCGTCGAGATCTACAACTTCGTGCTGCACGAGGGCGCCGGCTACATCGTGATGGAGTACGTCGGCGGTCCGAGCCTCAAGCAGATCCTCAAGGAGCGGCTGGAGGCGAACGGCGGCAGCGCCGATCCGCTGCCGGTCGACCAGGCGCTCGCGTTCGTGCTCGAGGTCATGCCCGCCTTCGCGTACCTGCACGACCACGGCCTGCTCTACTGCGACTTCAAGCCCGACAACATGATCCAGGTCGGCGACCAGGTGAAGCTGATCGACCTCGGCGGCGTGCGCCGGGCCGACGACGACGCCTCGGCGATCTACGGCACCGTCGGCTACCAGGCGCCGGAGGTGCCCGAGGTCGGCCCGTCGATCGCGTCCGACGTGTACACGATCGGCCGGACCCTCGCCTCGCTCGTGCTGGACTTCCGCGGCAACCAGACGACCTACGTCGCCTCCCTGCCGCCGGTGTCCGAGACGCCGCTGTTCCAGCGCTACGACTCGTTCTACCGTCTCGTGGCGAAGGCGTGCGCGCCCGATCCGCAGGACCGGTTCGCGACGGTCGACGAGATGCGCGGGCAGCTGCTCGGCGTGCTCCGCGAGGTCGTCGCGACCGACCGCGGGCCCGGGCACCCGTCGCTGCACTCGACCGAGTCGGCGCTCTTCGAGGCGCCGGTCGCCGACGTGGTCGACCGTCCGCTGCCGTGGGACGCGCTGCCGCTGCTGAAGATCGACGAGTCCGACGCCGCGAAGGCGTGGCTCGCGGGAGTGAACGTCGCGGATCCCGTCGTGCGCCTGCGCGCCCTCGCGCTCGCTCCGACCACGACGGTGGAGGTGCGGCTCGCGCGGGCCCGAGCGGCGATCGAGGCCGAGCGGTGGGAGGAGGTGACCCGGGCGACCGGCGAGATCCTGTCCGAGGATCCCTGGGAGTGGCGCGCCGTGTGGATGAGCGGTCTCGCGCAGCTCGCGCGCGGCGACGACGTCGGCGCCCGCGCCTCGTTCAACACCGTCTACGGCCAGGTCCCCGGCGAGCTGGCGCCCAAGCTGGCGCTCGCCGCGGCGTGCGAGTCGAGCGGCGAGCCCGAGGTGGCGGAGTCGCTCTACGTGATCTGCGCCCGCTCGGACGCGAACTACACGGCTCCGGCCGCCTTCGGTCTCGCCCGGGTGCGGCAGGCCCGCGGCGACCTCGACGGCGCGCTCGACGCGCTCGACATCGTCACGCCGACGCGCTCCTCCTTCCTCGACGCCCGCCGCCGGCGCGCGGAGCTGCTGGCGGAGTCGGGTCGCGGACTGCCCTCGCTCTCGGCGGCGCTCTCGAGCGTCGACTCGCTCGCGATCGACCCGCGCACCCGGCTCGAGCTGACCACCGGGGTGCTGGAGTCGGCGCTGGAGCTCGTGCGGCGCGACGGACCGGCCGAGGGGGCGATGCTGGGGACCGTGGAAGCGACCGAGCCGGCGATCCGCGACGGACTCGAAGCCTCGTACCGCTCGCTCGCCGCGTCGACCCGGGAGCGCGAGGAGCGCCTCCGACTCGTCGACAGGGCGAACGCCGTGCGGCGCTGGACGCTGACGTGAGCGGGGGAGACGGCGTGAGCGGGAACGCGGGCGTGAGCGGGAACGCGAGCGGGGGGCGAGTCCGAGGTGGGCCGGATCCCCGACGCGTCACCGACCGAAGAGGGGACTCCGGTCCCGGACGCGGCTCAGACCGTCGAGGAGGCTCCGACCGGCAGCACTCCGACCGACACCCCCGCCGAAGACACCCCTGCGTTGTCCACCCCGTGCCCCGTCTGCGGTGAGCCGGTCACGACCGGCGACGCGTTCTGCGAGGCGTGCGGAGCGACGCTGATCGTGACGGCCGCTCCGACCGCGCCGCCGACCGCCGTCGAGGCGACCCGCGCGTGCGTGTACTGCGGGGGAGCCGTCGCCGCCGACGGCTACTGCGAGCAGTGCGGACAGCGCGCGCCGACCGAGCGCGAGCACTGGGCCGAGGCGCCGCATCCGCTCGTCGGAGGCGTCTGCGACCGCGGGATCCGGCACCCGGCCAACGAGGACGCCCTGGCGATCGGAGCGGTCGCGGCCGAGGACGGCGCGCTGAGCACGGCGCTCCTCGTCGTCTGCGACGGCGTCTCGTCGACCCCCGACTCCGACACCGCCTCGCTCGCCGCGGCCCGCGCCGCCCTGAGCGCCCTGCAGGCCGAGGTCGGCGGCGGCGCCCGCGGGGCCGAGCGCTGGGGCGCCCTGCTGCAGATGGCGACGGCGCGCGCCTCCGGAGCGATCGACGCCGCCGTGCCCGAGAAGCGCGACAATCCGCCGTCCTGCACCTTCACGGCCGCGATCCTCGAGGGATCGCTGCTGGTCACCGGCAATGTCGGCGACAGCCGCTGCTACTGGATCCCGGACGCCGGGAAACCGCGGCAGCTCACCGTGGACGACTCGTGGGCGCAGGAGCAGATCGCGTCGGGGATGAGCCGCGCCGAGGCCGAGACGTCGAAGGACGCGCACGCCATCACCCGCTGGCTCGGCGCCGACGCGCACGACGAGGAGCCGCGGCTCTCGACGACGGTGCTCGAGGAGGCGGGCTGGGTGCTCGCCTGCTCGGACGGGCTGTGGAACTACGCCTCGTTCGCCGAGGACCTCGCCGCCGTGCTGCACGAGGCGCAGCAGCGGGTCGGCAGCGACCCGGTGACGCTGGCCGAGGCGCTCGTCGCGTGGGCCAACGAGCAGGGCGGGCACGACAACATCACGGCGGCTCTGGCGCGCTTCGAGGTGCCGGGGGAGTAGCGGGTCCGTCCAGCGGCGCGGAACCGCGGTGGACGAATCCGTCACTCCGACGGCCCGAGTGCTCTCTACGCTCGACCCCATGAGCCTCGCCGAGTCCCGCACCGCGCTGTCCATCGTCGGCCACTGGATCGACGGGGCGCCGTCGGCGTCCTCGTCCGGTCGGACCGCCCCCGTCTACGACCCGGCGCTCGGAGTCGTGGCCCGCGAGGTGGCGCTCGCCGACGCCGCCGAGATCGATGCGGCCGTCGCCTCCGCCAAGGCTGCCTTCCCCGCCTGGCGCGACACGTCGCTCGCCAAGCGTCAGCAGATCCTCTTCCGCTTCCGCGAGCTGCTGGAGTCGAAGAAGGGCGAGCTGGCCGAGATCATCACGTCCGAGCACGGCAAGGTCGTGTCCGACGCGATGGGCGAGATCACCCGCGGCCAGGAGGTCGTCGAATTCGCCACGACCCTGGCTCACCACTTGAAGGGCGAGTACTCGGAGCAGGTGTCGACCGGCGTCGACGTGTACTCGACCAAGCAGCCGCTGGGCGTCGTCGGCATCATATCGCCGTTCAACTTCCCGGCGATGGTGCCGATGTGGTTCTTCCCGATCGCGATCGCGGCGGGCAACACGGTCGTCGTGAAGCCGTCCGAGAAGGACCCGTCGGCGGCGATCTGGCTCGGCGCCCTCTGGAAGGAGGCCGGTCTGCCCGACGGTGTCTACACCGTGCTCAACGGCGACAAGGTCGCGGTCGACGGACTGCTGGAGCACCCGGACGTGCGCTCGATCTCGTTCGTGGGATCCACTCCGATCGCGCAGTACGTGTACGAGACCGGCACCAAGCACGGCAAGCGCGTTCAAGCGCTCGGCGGAGCGAAGAACCACATGCTGGTGCTTCCGGACGCCGATCTGGATCTGGTGGCCGACTCCGCGATCAACGCGGGCTTCGGCTCGGCGGGGGAGCGGTGCATGGCGATCTCGGTCGTGGTCGCGGTCGAACCGGTGGCGGACGAGCTGATCGGCAAGATCCAGGAGCGGGCGTCGCAGCTCCGCATCGGCGACGGGCGCCGCGGCTGCGACATGGGGCCCCTCGTGACGGAGCAGCACCGCGACAAGGTCGCCTCCTACATCGCGATCGCGGAGGAGGACGGTGCCGAGGTGGTCGTGGACGGCCGCGGCATCGAGGTCGACGGCGACGCGAACGGGTTCTGGCTCGGCCCGACCCTGCTCGACAGGGTGCCGACCACGTCGCGCGCGTACACCGAGGAGATCTTCGGTCCGGTGCTGTCGATCGTGCGCGTGCAGTCGTACGAGGAGGGTGTGGCGCTGATCAACGCCGGAGCCTTCGGCAACGGCACGGCGATCTTCACGAACGACGGAGGAGCGGCCCGCCGCTTCCAGAACGAGGTCGAGGTCGGGATGATCGGCATCAACGTGCCGATCCCGGTGCCGGTGGCGACGTTCTCGTTCGGCGGCTGGAAGTCGTCGCTGTTCGGCGACACCAAGGCCCACGGTGCGGAGGGCGTGCGTTTCTTCACGCAGCAGAAGGCGATCACGTCGCGCTGGCTGGACCCCTCGCACGGCGGCATCAACCTCGGCTTCCCGCAGCATTCCTGAGCCTCTCTCCTCGCTGCGCTCGTCGATCGGCCGCGGTCGGCAGGGCGGGCGGTTGCGTTGCAGAGAGCGTCTCGCGTCCGCGCACGACGATCCGCTGGAACGCGGATCGCCGCGGTGTTCTCAAGCTCTCTCCTCCTGCGTCGTCGATCGCCCGCGGTCGGCCGGGCAGTGGGCAGCGTTCCGCAGAGCGTCCTGCGTCCGCGCACGGCGATCCGCTGACACGCGGATCGCCGGTTGCGCTCGGTCGCCCCTTGCTGGTCGAGTGGCCGCGCTGCGGCGTATCGAGACCGAGGTCGCCAGGGACGCGAGTCCTTAGCGCAGCACGGAGAGGGCGAGCCAGAGCTCGCTGCGCGCGCTGACGTCGTCGAGGTCGACGCCGAGCGCGCGCTCGACGGCGGTGATGCGATTGCGCAGGGTGTGCCGGTGGACGCCGAGCTCGCGGGCGGCCGGCTCCCACGCGCCGTTGCGGCGGAGCCACACGCGGGCGGTCTCGAGGAGCACCGCGCCCTCCGGGGTCAGCAGCGGGGCGAGCAGGCGGCGGGCGAGCGGCTCCGCCCCGGACGCGGTCAGCAGTCCGAGCATGCCCTGCGCCGCGACGTCCTCGAAGCGCAGCAGCGGCCGCTGGGGCGAGGAGCGGTCGGCCGCACGGCGCGCCTCGACCAGCGCCCCCTCGAGAGACGCCCAGTCGGTCGGAGCCGACGACCCGGCGGCGGCTCCGTGCCGCGCGAGCACGTCGCTGATGACGGCGAGATCGTCGGCCCCCGTGACGAGCACGAGCGCCCCCTCGCGCTCGGCGAAGAACAGGCGCGCGCCGTTCTCCTCGGCGACCACCTCGAGCTCGTCGAGCAGCGAGTCGCCGTGCACCGGCTCCGCGAGCACGCTCACGCGGAGCGGCTCGGCGGGCAGCGTGCCCCACAGCTGCCGGGCGGTGCGCGCGGCGACCTCGAACGCTCCGGAGGCGAGCAGCTCGAGGAGCCCGGAGCGCAGCTGGCGGCGCGAGGTGTCGAGCGCCCGCCGCTGCTCCAGGGCGATGCTCGCCAGCGCGATCACGCTGGCGACCAGGTCGTTCCCCGCCGGATCGAGCGGAGTGCCGGTGCCCACCGCGAGCACGCCCCGCAGGTGGTCGCGCCGCCCCAGCGTCTGCAGGGTCACGCCGCCGCCGTCGTCCAGGCGCAGCCCCGCCCGGCTGCCGCGCGAGAGCGTGTGCCGCACGGCGTCCGCGACCGAGCGCTCCGCCTCTCGGGGCACGTCGAGCCGGGTCGGCACCTGCACGCGCTGGCCCACCGCGTCGTAGAGGGCGACCCAGCAGCCGAGCTGCCGCTCGAGCTCCGAGAGGATCGCGGCCAGCCCGTCGGGGCGCAGAGCCGCCCGGGCGACGCGGCGCTGCGCCTCGAGCGACCACTCGAGGCGCTCGCGCTGCTCGCGCGAGATGACGTCGGCGACGAAGCGGATGATGCCCATGAACGGCGTGAGCTCGGCGACCTCGAGCAGGGGCAGGCCCTGCCGCTCGCAGGCCGCGACGAGCGCCGCCGGCACGTCGTCGTGCACGATGCCGGTCGCGAAGCCGAGCGCTCGGATACCGCGGCCGCGCAGCCGGGCGACGTACTCCTCCGAGAAGTCGGCCGTGTGCTCGCCTGCGAAGTGCACGCCGTCGGTCAGCAGCAGCTGCCCCGATTCGAGCCAGGGAGTGGGATCGACCAGATCGGAGGAGTGCGCCCAGACGAGCGGGGCGTCCAGTGCCGCCTCGTCGTGCACGCCCGCGAGGACGTGGAGGGCGAACGCCGGCTCGGCGAGCAGGTCGCGGACGGTCGCGGGCACGGCAGCCTCCGAGGGTGGCCGGCGGGGAGGCCGGGGTCGACGATCCGTCCATCGTAGGGGTCTCCGATAGACGGATCCGCTACGGCGGTGCGGGCGGTCGAGGGCCAGGATGGAGGGACGCCGCCTCCGGAAGGACACCATGAGCACCGAGACCGCTCCGACCGCCACCGCCCGCAGCAACGCCGCGGTCACCGCCGCCGACCGCTCGCGCGTGTTCCACTCCTGGTCCGCCCAGGGCGCCCTCAACCCGCTGCCGATCGCCGGCGGCCTGGGAGCCGAGGTCTGGGACGTCGACGGGAACCGCTACCTCGACTTCTCGAGCCAGCTCGTGAACGTCAACATCGGCTACCAGCACCCGAAGGTCGTCGCCGCCATCCAGGAGCAGGCCGCGGTGCTCACGACCGTCGGTCCCGCCTTCGCGAACGAGACGCGGGCCGAGGCGGCGCGCCTGATCACCGATCGCGCGCCCGAGGGCTTCGAGAAGGTCTTCTTCACCAACGGCGGAGCGGATGCGAACGAGAACGCGATCCGCATGGCCCGCCTGTTCACGGGCCGCGACAAGGTCGTCTCGCTGTACCGCTCGTACCACGGCAACACCGGAGCGGCGATCGTGTCGACCGGCGACTGGCGCCGCATCCCGAACGAGTACGCGCGCGGTCACGTGCACGCCTTCGGCCCGTACCTCTACCGCAGCGAGTTCTGGGCCGAGACCCCCGAGCAGGAGTGCGAGCGCGCGCTGCACCACCTCGAGCGCGTCGTGCAGGCCGAGGGCCCTGAGTCGATCGCGGCGTTCCTGCTCGAGACGATCCCCGGCACCGCCGGCGTGCTGACCCCGCCCCCCGGGTACCTCGCGGGTGTGCGCGCGATCGCCGACCGCTACGGCATCCAGCTCATCCTCGACGAGGTCATGGCCGGCTTCGGACGCACGGGGAGTGGTTCGCCTTCGACGCGTTCGACGTGCGGCCCGATCTGATCACCTTCGCCAAGGGCGTCAACTCGGGCTACGTGCCGATCGGAGGAGTGATCATCTCGGATCCGATCGCCCACCACTTCGACGAGCGCGTCTTCCCGGGCGGACTCACCTACTCCGGCCACCCGCTCGCCGCCGCCAGCGTCGTCGCGACGCTCGAGGCCATGGAGGAGGAGGGCATCGTCGAGAACGCGAAGACCATCGGCTCGGAGCACCTCGCGCCCGGGCTCGCCGCGCTGGAGGCGAAGCACGAGGTGATCGGCGAGGTGCGCGGCTCCGGCGTCTTCTGGGCCCTCGAGCTCGTCGAGGACCGCGGCACCCGCGCGCCGCTCGCGGCCGCCTCGGTCGGCCGGCTCAAGAGCGATCTGCTGTCGCGGGGGCTCCTGCCGTTCACCGCCGACAACCGGATCCACGTGGTGCCGCCCGCCGTCGTCACTCCGGCCGAGGTCTCCCGCGGCCTCTCGATCCTCGACGACGCCCTGACCGCCTTCAGCGGCTGACGCGGGTCTCGACACGCCCCTGCGGTGCTACTCGACCGGCAAGGGCGTAGGCCAGCCGCGTTCCGTGAGGGAGTGCCCGCCTCCTGCTGATCGAGTAGGCCGCGCAGCGGCCGTATCGAGATCCACCGACTCCTGGCGGTGGTGGGTCTCGATACGCCCCTGCGGTGCTACTCGACCAGCAAGGTGATGCGTGGCGTCCGCTGCGGGGCTGCTCGGTCCGCGCGGAGTGCCCGCCTTCTGCTGCTCGAGTAGGCCGCGCAGCGGCCGTATCGAGATCCGCCGACTCCTGGCGGTGGTGGGTCTCGATACGCCCCTGCCGGACTGCTCGACCAGCAACCCACCGGACCACCCGCACTCCACGAGGCGTATCCGGGGATCCGCGTGTCAGCGGATCCCCGTCGCCGAACGCAGGACGCTCTGCGAAACGCAACTGTCCGCGGTAGCCGACTGCGGCACGCCGCCGCGCGGCGTGCTATCCGATGGAGTGCAGAATGAATGCGGTGACGAAGCCGAGCACGGCATACAGCCCCGTCAGCACGTTGTCGCGGTCGAACGCCTCCGGGATCATCGTGTTCGAGATCATCGCGAGGATCGCGCCGGCCGCGACCGTGGTGACGAAGGCCACGACGGCCCCCGGCGCGGTGGCGAACACGAGGAAGCCCACGAGCGCGGCGGCGGCCGACGCCGCGGCGATGCCGCCCCAGACGGTGAAGACGTAGCGGGCGGAGCGGCCGTCGGCCTTCATGCCCGCGGTCGACGAGAGGCCCTCCGGCAGGTTCGAGATCGCCACGGCGGCGACGATCGGCACGCTGATGGCGGCGGCGGACCCGCCCTGCGCGACCGAGAGCCCGAGGACGATCGACTCGGGCACGCCGTCGATCAGCGCCCCGGCCGCGATCGCCGCCCCGCCGCCTCCGCCCGATCCGGAGGAGGACTTGCGGTTCCCGGCGCCCGCTCGCGAGAGCAGCGCATCCGCCCCGACGAAGACGATCGCGCCGGCGAGAGTGCCGAGGACGGTCGGCAGGAGCCCGCCGTCGTCGGCGGCCTCGGCGACCAGCTCGTAGGCGAGGGCCGAGATGAGCACGCCGGCGCCGAAGGCCGACACGGCGGCCGTCAGCTTCGGCGGGACGCGGAAGAACCAGGCGAGCGCGGCGCCGATCAGGAGCGTCGCTCCTCCGATCGCGCCGCTGAGGAGGGCGAGGGACCAACTGGGCACGGCTCAGCCTCTCAGGACGACCGGTCCGAGGGCCCGGGGTTGACGACGGGGTCGGGTTCGCGAGGCGGATGCACCGCGGTGACCAGCACGACCGACACGATCATCAGCAGGAACCACGACACGAGCTTCGACACCGAGACGACCTGCCAGCCGTCGACCTGGTCCGGGTAGAGCCAGGCGCCCGAGTAGGTGGCGATGTTCTCGGCGAACCAGATGAACAGGGCGACCAGCGCGAATCCGAGGAGCACCGGCATCCGGTGCACGCCGCGGTGGACGCGGTAGACCATGACGCTGCGCCCCCAGAGCAGGACGACGGCCGCGAGGAGAAGCCACCGCGCGTCCGGCAGGAAGTGGTGGCTGAAGAAGTTCACGTAGATCAGCAGCGCGACGACCGCCGTCAGCCACCACCGCGGCCAGCGGACGAAGCGCACGTCGAAGAGGCGGTGGATCCGCACCATGTACGAGCCGACGGACGCGTAGAGGAACCCGCTGAACAGCGGCACCGCGCCGATCCGCAGCACCCCGTCGGCCTCGTAGCTCCACGAGCCCACGTCGGTCTTGAACAGCTCCATGCCGGTGCCCACGAGGTGGAACAGCACGATCACCCACAGCTCGCGCCCCGTCTCGAGGCGGGTGGCGACGAGGACGATCTGCAGCACCACGGCGACGATCGTCAGCAGGTCGTTGCGGGCGAGTGCGGCGTCGTCCGGGTACCAGAGGCGGGCGGCGAGGAGGACCGCGAGAAGCACGGCGCCGAAGACGCACGCCCACGCCTGCTTCGCGCCGAAGACGAGGAACTCGATCAGTGAGGCGCGCGGTCCGGTGGCGGGGCCGCGGGCGAGGATCCGGTTCGCGGCGTCGTCGATCCGCTGCTCGATCGGTGTGAAGGCCCGTCGTCGCTCGCTCATGCGCCCCGCTCCCTGTCGGAGCGCTCGATGCTACCGGTCGCGCGCTCCCGCTCTCAGCACTGCCGCGAGACGAACCCGTCCTCGCCCGGCACCAGCAGGTCGCGGTCGCGCTGCAGCACCCCGATGCGGTCGCCGCGCGCCGCGCACGCCCGCTCGAACACGGAGTCCGGGGCGTCCGTGTACTCCACCTCGTAGACCCGGTCGCCGTAGGCGCCGGTGTACGCGTCGCACTCGTCGAAGGCCTCGCACTCCTCGGTGATGGCGAAGTCGAACCCGAGGCCGCGCAGCTCCGGCGCGCGCTCGGCCGCGTTCTTCTGCCCGAGAGCGAGCCCGTTCCGGTGCGCCTCCTCGATCAGGCCGGCGGCGAAGGCGGCGGTGTCGGAGTCGCTCAGCAGCCCCTGCGAGCGCGTCGCGGAGTCGAGGTTGTCGGCCTCGACCGCGTCGAAGCCGCTGTCGGCGCAGCCCGCGATCCACGGCCCGACGACCGCCATCAGCGCTTCCCGCTTCGCCGGCGTCGACACGTCCAGCAGCACCTCGTCGGGCCAGTCCGGGTCGGCGACGGGCGCGCCGGAGGAGTCCCGCAGCAGCAGGTCGGCGCGCTCGCCCGTCCAGTCCTCGCGCTCGCCGGGCTGCGTCTGGAACGCGTTGACGTAGCAGACGGAGTAGAGACCGGGCTCTGACGCGTCCTCGCGGTCGCGCACGACGAGCTCCACACCCTCGGCCGGCGGGTATCCGCCGCCCAGCTGGTAGTCGAAGCGGGCGCCGTCGGGAGGGAGGGCGATCCCTCCGGGCGTCGTCGAGGAGCAGCCGGAGAGCAGCAGGAGCGCGCTCACCAGGACTGCGAGGGCCCTCGGCGGCGTCCGCGAGGCGGGAGCCGCCTGTGAGCGCGGCAGCCGGGGCCGCACGCGGGGCGACGCGCGAAATAGACTGCGGGAATGGCGGAGTTCAGCGCGAGTGTTTTCCAGAACGAGTACCTCTCGGACGGCGCCACGGATGTGCACGCGATCGTGACGGTCACCGCGTCCGGCACCGGCTCGGCCGGCAGCGACGGAGCGGCCGCCGAGATCATCATCGTCGACTGCTCCGGATCGATGACCGGCGAGAACATGGCCGCCGCCAAGCGCGCGGCCCAGGTCGCGGTCGACCAGATTCTCGACGGCACCTTCTTCGCGGTCGTCGCGGGCTCCGAGCGCGCCGACCGCGCGTTCCCCTACCCCAACGCCTCCGTCTCGATGGTGCGGATGGAGCCGGGCGCCCGCGCCGCGGCCCGCGAGGCCATCGGCTACCTCCAGGCCGACGGCGGCACCGCGATGGGCAGCTGGCTGACCCTGGCCCGTCAGCTCTTCGCGACGGTCCCGGAGGCGACGCAGCGCCACGCGATCCTCCTCACCGACGGCAAGAACGAGCACGAGTCGCGGATGCAGCTCGACGCCGCCATCCGCGCCGCCCAGGGGATGTTCCAGTGCGACGTGCGCGGAGTCGGCTCCCGCTGGGTCGTCGAGGAGGCACGTACGATCGCGAGCGCGCTCCTGGGCACCGTGGGCCTCATCGCGAACCCGGCCGACATGGCCGCCGACTTCGAGCAGATCGTGCAGGCGTCGATGGGCCGCGGAGTCGCCGACGGCGAGCTGCGCGTGTGGACGCCGCAGGGCGCCCAGCTGCTGTTCGTCCGCCAGGTCGCGCCGAACCTCGAGGACCTCAGCTCGCGCCGCACTCCGGTGAACCCGCTGACCGGCTCGTACCCGACGGGCGCCTGGGGAGACGAGTCCCGGGAGTACCACGTGGCGGTCCGCGTCGCGTCCAAGCCCGTCGGAGCGGAGCAGCTCGCCGCGCGCGTGCAGCTGAGCGTCCGCGACGAGGTGGTCGCCTCGGCGCTCGTGAAGGCCCGCTGGACGGACGACTCGGCGCTCACCGCGCGCATCGACCCGGCGGTCGCGCACTACACCGGGCAGACCGAGCTCGCATCGGCGATCCAGGACGGACTGGCCGCGAAGGCCGTCGGCGACGACGCGACGGCCACGGTCAAGCTCGGCCGCGCCGTGCAGCTGGCCGCCGTCACCGGCAACGACGAGGCCACCGCGAAGCTGCGCAAGGTGGTCGAGATCGACAACCCGAACGAGGGCACCGTGCGGCTCAAGCGCGGAGTGACCCGCCTCGACGAGATGGCGCTCGACACGGCGTCCACCAAGACCACGCGGGTGCGCAAGTGAGCTACCGGTGCCCCGAGGGGCACACCTCCGCGTCCGGCGACTACTGCGACGTCTGCGGCGCGCCGATCCAGGCCGCGCCCTCGGCCGCTCCCGGGCCCAGCGCCGCCGCGCCGACGACCGCGATCCCGACCGGGCCCGCCGTCTGCCCGAACTGCTCGTACCCCAACGAGGCGGGCGCGCTCTTCTGCGAGAACTGCGGCTACGACTTCACCACCGGTTCGCTGCCCGAGGCCGACCCGTTCACCGAGTCCGGCGCCGTGCGCGCGCCCGGCGAGGTCGGCGGCTCCGCGACTGCGGCCGGCGACCCCGGTGCCCACCTCGGCGAGGCTCCGGCGCCCCGCGCGGCGGAGGAGGCTCCGACGGAGTTCGTCCCGGAGCAGGAGGCCGGCTTCGACGTGCCGGTCGCCACGGCCCCGCCGACCGAGGTGATCCCGGAGGCCGCTCCGGCCCCCTCGCTCTCACCGGAGACCTCGGAGGACGAGCCGTGGATCGCCGAGCTCTGGATCGACCCGGAGTGGTACGCCGAGCAGCGCGCGGACGACCCGATGCCCTCCGCCGGGCCGCCGACCGTCGTGGTGCTGCGCGAGCGCACGCTGCTGGTCGGGCGTCCCTCCGTCTCGCGCGGGATCTCGCCGCAGATCGACTGCGGCACCGACTCCGGGGTCTCGCGCCGCCACTGCCAGCTGAGCACCGACGGCTACCGCTGGTGGGTGGAGGACCTGCAGTCGGCGAACGGCACGTATCTCGCCGCAGCGGGCGCCGCGCTGCCGCAGACTCCGATCGCCCCGGGCCAGCGCCGCGAGATCGAGGAGGGCGACCGCCTCTACGTCGGCGCCTGGACCCGCCTCGTGCTGCGGAAGGCGCTGCCGGGCGAGGCCTGAGCGGAGTCTCTCCGGGTGACGGGGGGTCTCGAGACGCGACTGCAGACCTCCGCTGATCGAATAGCCCGCGGAGCGGGCGTGTCGAGATCCCCGTTTCCAGAGGGTGACGGCGCTCGAGACGCCGTTGCGCGGCTGCTCGACCAGCGGGAGGTCTCAGCGGCCGGCGAGCACGCCGAGCATCCAGGACAGCGCGGCGACCGCGCCGACGCCGACCACGCTCGAGCCGATGATGACGCTGCGGCGGATCCTCGCGGTCCGGCCCCCGTCCACCGACTGCGCAGGAGCGGTCGGCGTCAGTCCGCCGCGCAGCCGGTGCGCGACCTCGTCGGCCGTGGGGCGGCCCGCCGGGTCCCGCTGCGTCATCTCGGCCAGCAGCGTCCGCCACTCGGCGGGGAGCGTCTCGGGGATCGCGGGGCTGCGGTGCAGGCGGGCGATCGCCGCCTCGAGGACGGTGCCCGAGTACTCCCGGTGACCGGTGAGCGCCTCGAGGAGGACCAGGCCGAGCGAGAAGACGTCGCTCGCTCCGCTGATCGGCTCGCCCGCGACCTGCTCGGGGCTGACGAAGCTGGCCGTGCCGATGACGATGCCGTCGCTGGTGAGGCGCGAGCCGTCCATGAAGTGGGCGACACCGAAGTCGGTGAGCTTGGCGGTGTGCTCGTAGCCGCTCGAACCGACGTCGCTGACGAGGATGTTGGCGGGCTTCACGTCGCGGTGCACCACGCCGCGCTCGTGGAGGTAGGCGAGCGCCTCGGCGAGCTGGGTGCCGATCGCCGAGACCTCGTCGATCGCCATCGGCCCCGACTCGAGCCGGGCCTCCATCGTGGGGTCGGCGACGAGCTCCATGACGACGTAGCGGCGGACCTCCCCGCCGAAGTTGTGCAGGCCGGCGTCGAAGAGGTTGACGATGCCCGGGTGCGCGAACGAGCTGAGCATCCGCACCTCGCGCTCCTGGCGGGCGACGTCCTCGGGGTTCGAGGCCTCCGCGCGGAACACCTTCACGGCGACGTCGCGCTGCACGGTCTCGTCCCGTGCGCGGTACACCGAGCCCATCCCGCCCGAGCCGATCCGCTCGATGAGGTAGTAGCGCCCTGCCACCCGCTGCTGGGCGGCATTGGCGGCGATGGTGCTCATGAGGAGCCCGCCTTCCGAGGGAACGGCACGTTCTGAGCGCTCCAGAACGGCGCCTGGGAAGACGGTACCGCGAGCACCCTTTCGCGGGGGAGGCCCGGATCGGGGATTGACAGCACGTCGCCTCTGAGCACGGCCTGGACGTGAGGGATCCGGGCCCGGCCGCTGGGTGAGGACTTCGGTCGGGAGCGCGCTCAGCGGCCTTCGCGGGCCGCACCCCGCCGCGATGCCGCCGAGGCGACGACGCCTAAGAGAGGTACGCCGTCGACACCGTCGGGCCGTGGGCGGCGACGGGCGCTCCCGCGCCGAGCGGGAGGTCCGCGGTGAGCAGCATCCCGTGCCCGAACGACGACGGGGACGGGAGGAACGACGCCCCGTGCGGCCCGTGCACCAGCGCGATCGTGCCCACCCACGACCCCCGGGCGGGCACCTGGACCGCTCCGAGGTCGTACGAGACGACGTCGCGGTCGAGGGCCTGTCCGAGTCGGCCCTCGACGCCCGCGATCCGGTAGGGGGCGGCGAGCGCGGGCTCGGGGAAGCGGACGTGGTTCACCACGAGGCGGAGGCGGATGCGGCTCCGGGTCGGATTGACGACCACGAGGAGGTGGGCCCTGTCGTCGACGAAGTAGCCCAGGAGCTCCTGCGGCGCGGCGGCGGGGGCCGGGGCGGCCAGGGCTGCGAGAGGAGCGCTCCAGCGGAGCGCTGTCGCGATCGAGCGGCGGGGAACGGTGCGGGTCATGGTGCTCCTCGGGTCCGGCGGGCGCCGGAGTCGGGAGATCCAGGGCGACCCGGAGGCGAGGATACGTCACCCCCGGGTCGGCGGCCGGTGCTGGCGCGACCCGTCGTCGCGCCCGCCGGGTCAGCCGCGGCCGAGCATCCCCTCGAAGGACCCCTCGAGCGCCCACGGGTCGCGCACCGTGCGCGAGACGCGGGCCGCCTCGGCCGCGAGTTCGCGACCGGCCCGCTCGATGCGGCCGGGGAGGGCTCGACCGTCCTCGCTCGCTCCGCCCCAGTCGTCGGTCGCCGCGAAGACAGTGGTCGACAGGGGGAGGCGTGCAGGTAGCTGAACAGCGGGCGCATGGCGTAGTCGACCGCGAGGGAGTGGCGGGGCGATCCTCCCGTCGCGGCGAGCAGCACGGGCAGTCCGCGCAGCGCCTCCGTGTCGAGCACGTCGACGAACGACTTGAAGAGTCCGCTGTAGCTGGTCGTGAAGATCGGAGTGACGGCGATCAGGCCGTCGGCGCCCGACACCGCGTCGAGCGCGGTCTGCAGGGCCGGACTCGCGAATCCGGTGAGCAGGTTGTTCGTCACGTCGTGCGCGAGGTCCCGCAGCTCGACGACGCTCCGCTCGACGGCGAAGCCCTGCTGGCTCAGCTCGCGCTCGGTCGCGTCGGCGAGGCGGTCGGCGAGCAGCCGCGTGGAGGACGGCTGGCCGAGGCCGGCCGAGAGGACGGTGATCCTGCGGGTGTCCATGGTGGTTCTCCTTGTCCCGGCGTTCAGGCGCCGACGGCGACGGGCTGCGCGTCGCGGGCGGCGACGCGCGAGGCGTGGGTGGGCGCCTCGGGGACGTGGGCGGGGCGGCGGGAGTCGAACTCGTGCCGCAGCACGGGCAGGATCTCGCCGAGCAGGTCGAGCTGCTCGAGGACGGTGGCCAGCGGCAGGCCCGCGTGGTCCATCAGGAAGAGCTGGCGCTGGTAGTCGCCGACGTAGTCGCGGAAGCCGAGTGTGCGGTCGATGACCTCCTGCGGAGAGCCGACGGTGAGCGGCGTCTGCTCCGTGAAGTCCTCGAGCGAGGGCCCGTGCCCGTAGACCGGCGCGTTGTCGAAGTAGGGCCGGAACTGCTTCACCGCGTCCTGGGAGTTGCGGGCCATGAAGATCTGACCGCCCAGGCCGACGATCGCCTGGTCGGCGGAGCCGTGACCGTAGTGCTCGAAGCGCTGGCGGTAGAGCTGCACCATCTTCTGCGTATGCGAGGCGGGCCAGAAGATGTGGTTCGAGAAGAAGCCGTCGCCGTAGTAGGCGGCCTGCTCGGCGATCTGCGGCGAGCGGATGGAGCCGTGCCAGACGAACGGAGCGACTCCGTCGAGCGGGCGGGGCGTCGATTGGAAGCCCTGCAGCGGCGTGCGGAACTGCCCCTGCCAGTCGACGAAGTCCTCGCGCCAGAGGCGGTGGAGGAGGTCGTAGTTCTCGATCGTGAGCTCGATGCCCTGGCGGATGTCCTTGCCGAACCAGGGGTAGACCGGGCCGGTGTTGCCGCGGCCGAGCATGAGGTCGACGCGTCCGCCCGAGAGGTGCTGCAGCATCGCGAAGTCCTCGGCGATCTTCACCGGGTCGTTCGTGGTGATGAGCGTGGTCGCGGTCGAGAGCAGCAGGCGCTCGGTCTGCGCGGCGATGAACGCGAGCGTGGTGGTGGGCGAGGAGGACCAGAACGGCGGGTTGTGGTGCTCGCCGAGCGCGTAGACGTCGAGCCCGACCTCCTCCGCCTTCTTGGCGATCGTGACCGCGGCCGCGATCTTCTCGGACTCGGTCGGCGTCGCTCCCGTGGTGGGGTCGGTCGTGATGTCGCTGACCGAGAAGATTCCGAACTGCATGAGGTGCGCCCCTTCCGTCGCCGGCGCCGGTGCGGCGCCAGATCCATGCGTTTGCATGTACAGGACGATACAACGACGAGGCGGGCGGAGTATTCCCGACGGCGCGATCGGCCGCCGCTCGCGATGCGCGATCCGTCGAACGGCTCGGCGATCCGTCGCGAACCGCTCCTCCGATCATGCGCGGGGGACCGTTCGCGACGGATCGACGTGCCCTGATCCTCGGCGCTCGGGGGCGGGTGGTGCATCGCCCGCCCCCGTCGGCTCAGCAGGCCGTCAGGTAGGTGAACGTGGCGAGATCGGAGTAGCCGTGCACGTACTGCGCCGCCGCGGTCGCGACCCCCGTCGCCACGCGGTCGCCGGTGAAGTAGTAGAGGTCGCCGTTCGGCGCGAGGAAGTACCGGAAGTCGACGTTGTCGGATCCCAGCGGGATGTTCCCGCTCAGCGTGGTCACGGGGCCGGCGCCCTGGGCCGAGTAGGTCCCGGACGCGGTCTGGAAGGTGACGAGGTCGTAGTAGCCGTCGACGTACTGCGCGGCGGCCGTGGTCACGCCGGTGGCGACGCGATCCCCGGTGAAGTAGTAGAGGTCGCCGTTCGGGGCGAGGAAGTACCGGAAGTCGATGTTCGTCGAGCCCAGCGGGATGTTCCCGCTCAGCGTGGTGACGGGGCCGGCGCCCTGAGCCGAATAGGTCCCGGACGCGGTCTGGAAGGTGACGAGGTCGTAGTAGCCGTTGACGAACTGGGAGGCCGCGGTGGTGACGCCTGTCGCGACCCGGTCGCCGGTGAAGTAGTAGAGGTCGCCGTCGGGGGCGAGGAAGTACCGGAATCCGACGGCGGTCGAGTCGAGGGGGATGTTGCCGCTGAGGGTGGTGACGGGTCCGGCGTTCTGAGCGGAGTAGGTGCCGGACGCGGTCTGGAAGGTGACGAGATCGGAGTAGCCGTCGACGTACTGCGACGCGAGGGTGGTGACGCCGGTGGCGACGCGATCTCCGGTGAAGTAGTAGAGGTCGCCGTTCGGTGCGAGGAAGTACCGGAAGCCGAGGTTGTCGGAGCCGGCGGGGATGTTCGCGCTGAGAGTCGTGGCCGGAGTGGCGTTCTGGACCGAGGCGGCCGCGGTGTTCGCGGTCGCGCTGATCGAGGCGGTGGCCGTCGTCGTCCCGGACGAGGCCGAGAGCGTGCCGCTCCCGCCGGCGGCGGGGAGGGTGATCGGCGGCAGGCTGATGCTGCCGTCGTCGCCCGACGTCGCGGAGTGCGTGGAGCCGCCGCCCGGGAAGGTGAACCCCGCGGGGAGGGTGACGGCGATCGTCCGTCCGGCGACGCCAGAACCCGCCTTCGTCGCGGTCACGGTGACGCCGCTGAGGGAGCCGCAGCCGCCGCCGGAGTAGCTCGGCTGCGAAAAGGCGAGGCTCAGCGCGTCGCCGGAGGCGGCCGCCAGCGGTGCGCCGATCGCGGTGGCGACGACGGGGATGGTCCAGGAGGCGCCGGCGACGATCGTGCGTCGCTGGATGCCGCCGGTGGGCGAGTCGGTGAGGTGGTCGGACATGCGTGAGCTCCTTGGAAGAGGTGGATGACGGAGCCGATTCTTCGATTCCTGCCTCCGTCGCGGTCGCTCCTCTTCCGTTCTGCGTGCCCGATCTTCCGTTCCACGGCCGCGGGCCGGGGCGGGCGGGCTCCTCGGCTTTACTGGTGTCACTGCTCGGAGACGTCGACCGCATCCCGCCTGCTCGAGTGCGTCCTTGTCGTGAGGGGGCCGCCGTGATCGCACGCGGGACGGAGGCGGAGAGGCTCCTCGCGGTGCGCGGACTCCGGGCGACGGGGGACGTCCACACGTCCTGGGACGAGGTCGACGCCGGACCGGTCCGCGTCGCTCGGATCTGGCACACGCCGGCGTCCGGAACGCTGAAGGCCTCCTCCGGTCGCGCGCTCGTGATCGTGCAGCTCGACGGCTCGATCGCCCTCGAGGCGCAGGAGGGGACGGCTCGCCGCAGAGGTCTTCTCCGAGCGGGCCAGGTCCTCCTGGTGACCGAGGGCGCCGACGTCGCCCTCGACGCCTCCGAGTCGACCGCCCGGATCGAGATCGAGGCACGACTCCCGGTCCTCGCCCTCCGCCCGCAGCTGCTGAGCGCCCAGGACCGCGACGGCGCGTGGGCGAAGGCCGCTCTCGTCTCACTGGCGAACGCCGCTCTGAACGCGGGCCTCGCCGACGGCTCGCCCGGACTGGAGCACTTCGCCGCCGCGATCGGGAGCTGCTGCACAGCGCTCGTGCACGAGCTGTTCCCGGACGCGATCGGGACGACGACGCTGGGCGAGCGTGCGATCGCCGTCATCGAGCGGGACGCCTCCGACCCTGCCCTCTCCGTCTCGCGGCTGGCGGAGCGTCTCGGCGTGACGCGGCAGCACCTGGCCTTCGTGTTCGCACAGGAGGGACGGCGGACGCCGCTGCAGGAGATCCGGCGTGCCAGGGCGGTCCTGGCTCGTGAGCAGCTGATCGCCGGCCGTCGATCGCCTCTCCGCGACATCGCGCGGGTGTCGGGATTCGGCTCCGAGGACGCTCTGCGGCGTGCGCTGCGCGAGGCGTGACGGCCGAGGTGACCGTCGCCGTCGGGGGTCACGACGAGAGCGCCGGCCGCGACACCTCGGGTGGTGGCACGGCCGGCGCTCCGGGGCGACGGGAGTCGGGTTACGGCTGCACGTACGCCACGGCCGGCGACGCGACCCAGACGTTGTTGCCGGGGTTCCGGTCGCCGGGCGAGACGAGCGACGTGACGTCGACCGTGTAGGAGGTGCCGACCAGCCACGGGGCGCTCGCGAGGCGGTACGTCCAACGGAAGACGTTGTCGCTGTTCGCCGGGACCGGCGAGGTCGGGTGGGTGAACTGGTAGACCGCGTAGCCGCCGTCGATGTAGGACGTGACGTAGTTCCAGCCGTTGGTGTGTCCCGGAACGAGGAAGTTGGCATTGACGTAGCCGATGTCGAGGTACTGGGCGGGGATGCGGACCGCGACGGAGGAGGTCGAGCCGGCGGTGGGCCCCTCGGTGCGCACGAGGGCGTCGACGATGGGGGTCTGCCCGCCGCCGACGGCGCCGACGTTGGTGTTCGCCCAGACGATGTAGCGGTCGAAGTTGCTCGTGTCGACGGGCGGAGTCGTGTTCGACGCGGCGGCGAGCGGTGCGCCGATCGCGGTGGCGACGACGGGGATGGTCCAGGCGGCGCCGGCGACGACGGTGCGGCGGTGGACGGAGCGGGGTGTGTTCTCGGTCATGCGGTTCCTGACTTCTCGGTGAACGGGATGTCGGTCATGGTGTCGACGATGCGCCCCGCGGTGGTGGGATCCGGGTGGTCTCCGCGTGGACTGCGCGCCGGTTCCGCGCATCCTGCGCAATCGGTCCGGATCGGCCCTGCCGTCTTCCACCATTGGTCTGCGGGCGCGTCGTGGGAACACGCCGATCGGTCCGCAGAGAGCCGAGGACCTCGTGACGACACCGCCCCGCACCGCGGTCCGCCGCTCCGCCTCGCTCGCGGGGGAGGAGGCGATCGCCTGGTTCCGCTCCGCCGGCTACCGCGTCCTGGACCCGCGCGCTCCCCGTGTCTACGTCGACGAGGTGCCCGGCGCCGACCTGCGGATCGCGCGGTACTGGCACTCCGAGACGACGCTCCTCCGGGAGGCGCCCGCGAGGCCCCGGGCGGCCGTGCTGCTCCAGGTCGACGGTGGGATCGAGCTCGAGGCACCGACCTGGTCGGGCCGTGCCGGACCGGGGTCGATCGCGGTGCTGCCGGCATTCGACGAGGTGACGATCACGGCGGCGGAATCCGGCGCGCACCTCGAGGTCGAGTTCGATGCCGATCAGCTGCCGGAGGCGGTGCGCCGAGGCTGCAGCGACGGGGGACTGCTCGACCCCGACGTGCGGCCCTTCGCCACGGTCCTGATCTCGACGCTCAACGCGGCGTTCAACTCGGAGCTGGGCCCGCAGGATCCGGGTTTCCCGGCCTTCCGCCTCGCGGTGCGCAGTCTCGTCTCGGGACTGCTCGCAGTGGACGCGGCTGCGCGGGGAGGCCTCGCCACTCGTCGGGACGTGCTCGTCGATCGCGCTCGGAGGATGATCGCGGAGAGGGCGGCCGAGAGGGCGTTCTCGACCGCCGTCCTGAGCGACGAGCTGCGGATCTCGCCCCGCTCGCTGCAGGAGGCGTTCGCCGCGCACGGATCGAGCCCTGCCGCCGAGATCCGCGCCGAGCGCGCCGAGATCGCCCGTGCTCTGCGGGAGAGCGGCGATCGAGCCCTCAGCTCGGCCGACGTCGCGCGCTTGGCGGGGTTCGGCAGCGCGTCGTCGATGCGGCGGGCGCTCTGATGCGGTCGGGAGGGGCATCGCGGTGACGTGATCGGGCCGCCGCGCGTTCAGCGCGGGGTGCTCCCGCCGCTGGGGTGAGGTCGTCGGCGAGCGCGGTTCGCTACGTCGCCGTGCGCGGTGCCGGCGCCCGTGTCCGCCCCTGGCGTCGCGCGCGTCCGGTCCTGACCGATGCACCACACCTGTCTGAGGTCTGGAGGACACTCTCCTCGACCGTGCCCGCGGTCTCCACGCCCTGAGGAGCCCTCTCGTGAATCCCGCACCCGACCGCTCTCCCCGCGAGGACGTCCTCACCGGGAGGGCCGCCTCCGCGTGGCTCGCCGAACGGGCGATGACCGGACAGGGCCCGTCCCACCTGATCGCCGACGAGGTCGCCGCGGCGGGCTTCCGTGTCGCCCGTGTCTGGCACACGTCGGCAGGTCTCGAGCGGGCTCCGACTCCCGGCGTGCTGTTCGCCGTCGTGGTCGTGGACGGGGATGCCGACGTGAGCTTCGGAGGCGCGACGCACGCCATCACCTCCGGTGATCTCGTGGTGTCGCCCGAGGGAGGGCCGCTCGCGCTGACGGCGGTCGATCGGATCGCGCGCTTCGAGTTCGAGCTCGCGGCCGACGGCTCGGGGCTGTCACCCGCTGCGGTCGCCGCGCTGCGATCCGGGGCCGTGATCGCCGATGCGGCCCCGTCCTTCCGCCCGGTGCTCCTCGCCGCGGTCAACGCCGCCTTCAACGCCGGGCTCGACCCGGACGCGACCGGTTTCCCGTCCTTCCGACTCGCGACCACGAGTCTCCTCAGTGGTCTTCTCGACGAGGCACTCGGTCCCCGGCTCCTCGGGCGCTCGTCGGGCGAAGCGCTCCTGTACCGCCGGGCGCTCGACGCCATCGCCCTGAACGCGGGTGATCCTTCGTTCTCGGTCACCGCGCTCGCTCGCGCACTCGCCGTGTCGGACCGGCACCTGCGGAGGATCTTCCACGGGCGCGGATCCAGCCCGGGTACGGCGCTCTGCGACGCCCGTCTCGCGCGGGCGCGGGCACTCGTCAGCGCCGCGACGCCGCTGCCCCCGGGCGAGGCCGCGCGACTCGCCGGATTCCGGTCCGCACGGGCGCTGCGTCGGGCGGCGGCGCGTCGGGCGGCGTGACCGGCTCCGCCGCTCCGAGCGCCCCCGCCGACGGTCGGAGGACGACCGTCGGCGGCTCCGCGCCTCCTAGAGGCAGGTGACGGTCGGACGCGTGAAGTTGATGTCCTGGTTCGTCGGCGGATTCAGTCCGGCGGTGTCGGGCATCATCCACTCGAAGACCGCCTTCACGGGTCCGGTCGCATTCGCCGTCCACTCGTAGTGGTAGGTGTTGCCCGCGGGCGGGATGTACTCGATCCCCGGGAACGGCCGCGTCGTGCCAGCGAAGACCTGCTGGCCGTTGAGGTAGACGTTCAGCGACTGCCACTGCGAGCCGACGGGGTTGGAGAAGGCGGGCATCGCGAAGTGGTAGCGCTTGCCCTGCACCACCTCGAGGGTGGTGAGCACCGCCATGGTCGCCGTGCCGAACCCGGGAGTCGCGTCCGCGGAGCTGGCGAAGCGCTCGCCGTCGCGGAAGTAGAACGGGAACGAGACGATGCCCGAGCGGGGGACCTGCCACGTCCAGGTCGACGCCGGCGGGAACTCGTGGCAGACGGCCGGCGGCGGGGTCGTGGGGGACGCGGCCGCGAGCGGCGCTCCGATCGTCGTGGCGACGACCGGTACCGTCCAGGCCGCGCCTGCGACGATGGTGCGGCGCTGGATGCGGCCGTGGGTCGGGTTCTCTGTCATGGGGATGCTCCTCGTCTGGTGGACGGCGGGTCTCGTGCTCGGACCCGCCTCGGTCATCGTCGGCCGGTCGGGTCGAGGCGAGGGCGTCTGCCGGCGACCACGTCCGCTGCGGGCGGCGGACGCGTCCGGTGCGGGTCGTGGAGGCCCGCTGACGGTCGGGAGTCACGCCTCGGCGGGTGCGGCAGCCCGGTACAGCGCACCGACCTCCGGCGCCTCCGTGCGAGCCCGGGTCGCGCTCCGGCGGTGAGGAGTCGTGCACGTCCTCCCCGGACGGCGTCGGCGCCGATCTGTCCACATAGAGCAGTTCTCCCCGATCGGCGCGGCACGATCTCCGGCACGATCCCGGGGACGCACGGACTCGTCTCCCTCCTTCGATCCAGCGGCGGCTTCGCGACCACGCGGGGCATCGCGGCTTCGGCGATCCCGCGGACCGTCGTGCAGCGCGCCCTCGACGACGGTGTCCTCGTGCGCGTGCGCCGGGGCGTGTACGCCCTCTCGGACGTGCCGCCGATCGAGCTCGCGGCGGTGCGGGCGGGCGGCGTCCTCACGTGCGTCTCCCTGCTGCGGCACCTCGGGCTGTGGACCGTCGAGCGGCCCGCCTTGCACGTCGCTCTCGGCGCGTCCTCGGTGCACGAGCTGCGGCGAGGCGAGGTCGGCCACTGGCGGCAGTGGCCCGGGCAGGGGCGGCGGTCCCTGTCGCAGGACGGCGTCGGCGCGGCGGTCCTGCACCTGGTGACCTGCGTCCGTGACGACGACGCGATCGTCACGATCGACTCCGCGCTGAACAGCGGTCTGCTGACCGTCGAGGAGCTCGGCACGCTCCGGCAGCTCGCGCCGCTGGGCAAGCGCGCCCTCTTCGAGAGGGTCGATGGCAGCAGCCAGTCCGGATTCGAGACAAAGACGCGCCTGAGCCTGCGTCGCCGGCGGGTGCAGGTGCGCACGCAGGTGCCCGTCCCCGGGGTCGGCTTCGTCGACGAGATCGTCGGCGAGCGGCTCGTCCTCGAGAGCGACGGCTACCGCTACCACGGGAGCCTCGAGCAGTTCCGCGAGGATCGGCGCCGGGATCTCGAGCTGGCGCGGCAGGAGTACCTCTGCATCCGCCTCGACAACCACCAGATCATGGAGGACTGGCCGCGGACGGAAGAGGCGCTCCTGTCCCTGATCCACCGCCAGGAGCATCTCTGGACCGCTCCTCAGCGCCGGCGGCGCGGCCTCGAGGCACCCTCGGCGGGACGCTACTCGCGCAACGTCAGCGGAGACGGGGGTCTCTCGGCTGTCAGCCGACATCCCCCTCTCTCCACTGATGTTCCGCAGGTGGTTCGTCCGGAGGGTTGCCGGCAGGCTCGGTGCCCGCGCTCCTCGGGGAGTGCCGAAGAAGCGGCCCGCCTCGACCTGTCGTCGGCGCAACGTCAGCTGAGAGGGGTCGTTCTCGGCTGTCAGCCGACCGACCCCTTCTCCGCTGACGTTCTGTATCGCAGGCGCTCTCCACAGGCGGACACCGGCGTTCCGCAGGGCCCGCCGGGGCCGCCCGGATCCGGCGAAACATCCCCGCAATACGCCCCGGACTAGAGTCGTGCCATGGGTGACCTCTTCGACGGCTACGGGTCCCAGAAGGTCGAGCGCCGCCGTGCCGGCGCCCCTCCCTGGGACGAGATGTTCGCTGATGTCGCCGCGACGAAGGGCCCCGACGGGGTCCGTTCGGCGTACCGCGACATCTACTCCTCGCTCGCCCGCATGACCCAGGAGGAGCTGCGCGGCCGCACCGACGCGCTCGCCTCCTCCTACCTCGCGCAGGGCGTCACGTTCGACTTCGCCGGCGAGGAGCGGCCGTTCCCGCTCGATGCAGTGCCGCGCGTGATCGAGCGCGCCGAGTGGAACGAGGTGCAGAGCGGCATCAAGCAGCGCGTCCGCGCTCTCGAGGCGTTCCTCGCCGATGTGTACGGGCCGCAGAACGCGGTCAAGGACGGCGTGATCCCCGCCGGGCTCATCTCGAGCTCCAGCCACTTCCACCGGCAGGCCGCCGGCATCGTCTCGGCGAACGGCGTGCGGATCCAGGTCTCGGGGATCGACCTCATCCGCGACGAGGTCGGCGCGTGGCGCGTTCTCGAGGACAACGTCCGCGTCCCCTCCGGCGTCTCGTACGTGATCTCGAACCGCCGCGTCATGGCGCAGACCCTGCCCGAGCTGTTCGTCTCGATGCGGGTCCGCCCGGTCGGCGACTACCCCAACAAGCTGCTGCAGGCCCTGCGCGCGTCGGCGCCCGAGGGCGTCGACGACCCGACCGTGGTCGTCCTAACCCCCGGCGTCTACAACTCCGCCTACTTCGAGCACACGCTGCTCGCGCGCCTGATGGGCGTCGAGCTGGTCGAAGGCCGCGACCTCTTCTGCACCGGCGGCAAGGTGTTCATGCGCACCACCTCGGGCCCGACCCGCGTCGACGTGATCTACCGCCGCGTCGACGACGAGTTCCTCGATCCGCTGCAATTCCGCGCCGACTCGATGCTCGGCTCGCCGGGGCTCATGCTCGCCGCCCGCCTGGGCACCGTGACCATCGCGAACGCCGTGGGCAACGGAGTCGCGGACGACAAGCTCGTCTACACCTACATGCCCGACCTCATCCGCTACTACCTGGGCGAGGACGCGGTGATCAAGAACGTCGACACCTGGCGCCTGGAGGATCCGGGTGCGCTCGAGGAGGTCCTCGACCGGCTCGACGAGCTCGTCGTGAAACCGGTCGACGGCTCCGGCGGCAAGGGGCTCGTGGTGGGCCCCGACGCCTCCGCGAAGGAGCTCGCCGAGCTGCGCTCGCGCCTGCAGGCCGATCCGCGCGGCTGGATCGCGCAGCCTGTGGTGCAGCTGTCGACCATCCCGACCCTCGTCGACGACGGCATGCGCCCGCGCCACGCCGACCTCCGGCCGTTCGCCGTCAACGACGGGAACGACGTCTGGGTGCTGCCCGGCGGCCTGACCCGGGTGGCGCTGCCCGAGGGCCAGCTCGTCGTGAACTCGTCGCAGGGCGGCGGATCGAAGGACACCTGGGTGGTGGGCCTGGAGTCGCAGCGCGACCGCGAGCCCGACGCGCACGACATCCAGGGCCTCGTCGCCGAGCAGGCCGCGGTCACCAGCTCGATCCCGATCGTGTACCCGCTGAACCACACCCCCGACCACTCGCCGCACGACGCCCCGAACACCGACCAGGAGCAGCAGCAGCAGCAGGGTCGCGACGCGGGAGAGGAGGACTGATGCTCTCCCGGATCGCAGAGTCCCTCTTCTGGATCGGCCGCTACATCGAGCGCTCGGACGGCACTGCGCGCATCCTCGACGTCCACCTCCAGCTCCTGCTGGAGGACCCATGGATCGACGAGGACACCGCGTGCCGCTCGCTGCTGTCGGTGATGGGCTCGACCCCGCCCGACGACATGGGCGAGATCACCCGCGCCGACGTGCTCACGATCCTCGCGATCGACCGCACGAATCCCGCCTCCATCGCCTACTCGCTCGGCGCCGCCCGTGAGAACGCGCGCCGCGCCCGCGAGATCGTCTCGACCGAGCTCTGGGAGTGCCTCAACACCACCCGCACCCGGATGCCGCGCCGCGTCTCGGGCGAGCGCGTCTCGGAGTTCTTCAGCTGGGTCCGCGAGCGCTCGGCGCTGGCCGTGGGCATCATCGAGTCGGCGACGTCCCGCGACGAGGCCTGGCAGTTCTTCACGCTCGGCCGCTCGATCGAGCGCGCCGACATGACGGCGCGACTGCTCGCGACCCGGTCGCTGACCGAGGCGAGCGGCCCGTCGTGGACCACGATCCTCCGCTCGTGCGGGGCGTACGAGGCGTACCTCCGCACCTACCGAGGCGTGCCGAGCGCGCGGAACGCGGCGGAGTTCCTCCTGCTCGACCGCCTCTTCCCGCGCTCGATCCTCTTCTCGATCTCGCGCGCCGAGATGTGCATGCGCGACATCGAGCCGCGCACCGGCCGGATCGGGCACACCGGCGACGCCCAGCGCGTGCTGGGCCAGATCCGGAGCGAGCTGGAGTACCGGCCGATCGCCGAGATCCTCGAGGACCTCCCGCGGCACATGGACGGGGTGCAGGACGCGACCTCGGCCGCGTCCGAGGCGATCCGGCAGCGCTACTTCCCCACCAACGTCATGCCGAGCTGGATCGGGGAGGCGCTGTGAGCAGGCTGCGCATCACGCACACCACAGGTTTCACCTACCGGGGCGACGTCGTGGCGTCGTACAACGAGGCGAGGATGCTGCCGGCGTCCTCGGACGGGCAGCTCGTGCTGTTCTCGAACCTCGACATCCGACCGGTCACCTCGGTGCACACCTACACCGACTACTGGGGCACCCGGGTGTCCTCGTTCGACGTGCTCGACGCGCACCAGGAGCTCTCGCTCACGGCGACGTCCCTGGTCGAGGTGCGCCCGAAGGCGCATCCGGAGCACCCCTACGGCTGGGAGCAGCTCGCCGAGCAGGTCGAGACGCTCACCGAGTACGTGGAGCAGTCGAAGCAGACCACCCGCACCGCGCCTCCCGAGGACCTGGTCGACCTGGCGCGCTCGCTCGCCGACGAGGCGGCGGGGCCCTGCGAGGCCGCGCTCGCGATCGCCGAGCGCATCGGCCGCGAGATGACCTACAAGCAGGGCGTGACCGGCGTGCACTCGACGGCGACGGAGTCGTGGACGGCGCGCAAGGGCGTCTGCCAGGACATCACCCACATCGTCCTGGGGGCGCTGCGCTCCGTCGGCATCCCGGCCCGGTACGTCTCGGGCTACCTGCACCCCAAGCCGCACGCCGAGATCGGCGAGACGGTGACCGGCGAGTCCCACGCCTGGGTCGAGTGGTTCTGCGGAGGCGCGTGGCGCGGCTACGATCCCACGAACCTGATCGACATCGGCGACCGGCACGTGATCGTCGGCCGAGGCCGCGACTACAACGACATCGCTCCGCTGCGGGGCGTCTACGCCGGGCCGCACTCGTCGAAGCTGTTCGTCCGGGTCGAGATCACGCGCGAGGCCTGAGCGCGGGAGCGCCGGAGCCGACCTCGGGCTCGTCGGATCGGGCTCGGCTCGCGGGATCCGCCCGATCCTGCGAGCCCAGCGCGTTCTCGCGAGCCGAGGCTGCTCCGGCGCGGCGCATCCGGAGGTGGAAGCCCAGGCCGACGGCGGCGGCGGCGAGGCCCGACGCGGCCCCCACCGCGATCGCCCAGCGCGGGCCGAGGCCGTTCGCCACGGCGCCGATCAGCGGCGCGCCGATCGGCGTCCCTCCGACGAAGATCGCCATGTAGAGCGCCATCACTCGGCCGCGCATCTCGGGCGCGGTGGAGAGCTGCACGAAGCCGTTGGCCGAGGTCATCAGCGTCTGCGCCGCGACGCCCACCAGGGGCAGGACGACCGCGAAGGACCACGCCGTCGGCATCAGTCCCGACAGGGCGAGGGCCACGCCGAACGCGGCGGCGGCCGCGACGATCAGGCGCAGGCGGGGGCGGTCGCGGCGGGCCGAGAGCAGGGCTCCGACGACGGAGCCGATCGCGATCGCGGAGGAGAGCAGGCCGAACTCGCTCGCTCCCATGTCGAACTCGACGGTCGCCATGGTCGAGGCGAAGATCGGGAAGTTGAGGCCGAAGGTGCCGATCAGGAACACGATGATCAGCACGACGATGATGTCCGGCCGCCGCGAGACGTAGCGGAACCCGTCCAGCAGCGCACCCGGTCCGCGGGAGGCGCGCGGCGCCGAGTGGAGCTCGTCGCGGTGCAGGAGGCGCAGCGAGAGCAGCACCGCGAGGAAGCTCGCGGCGTTGAGGAGGAAGACCCAGCCCGACCCGATCGCCGAGATCAGCACGCCCGCGAGGGCCGGGCCGATCATCCGCGCGGAGTTGAACGAGGCGGAGTTGAGCGAGACCGCGTTCGAGAGGTCCTTCTCCTCGACCAGCGCCGACACGAAGGTCTGGCGCACGGGAGCGTCGACCGCGGCGGCGAAGCCGAGCAGCAGGGCGAAGAGGTAGACCATCCAGAGCTGGACCGCACCGGTGACGACGAGGAGGCCGAGCGCGAGTCCGAGCGCGCCCATCGCGGCCTGGGTGGCCATGAGCAGCCGCCGCCGGTCGAAGCGGTCGGCGATGAAGCCCGAGAAGGGGACCATCAGCAGCTGCGGGCCGAACTGCAGTGCCATCGTGATGCCGAGCGCGGTGGCGTCGTGGTCGGTCAGATCGTTGATGACGATCCAGTCCTGGGCGGTGCGCTGCATCCAGGTGCCGATGTTCGAGACCGTCGCTCCGGCGAACCAGATGCGGTAGTTCGGCACGGCCATCGAGCGGAACATGGCGCTCATCGCTCGGCCACCTCGCGCAGGAGTGCGGCGGCGTCGTGCAGCAGCGCCTGCTGGGCGGGGGAGAGCTCCCGGAGCCGGGCGACCAGCCAGGCGTCACGGCTGCGGCGGACCTCGTGCACCAGAGCGGCGCCCGCCTCAGTCGGACGCAGACGGGTGATCCGCCCGTCGGCCGGATCGCCGAGCCGCTCGGCCAGACCGTCGTCGACGAGGCACGCGACGGTGCGCGACATCGACGGGGGGCGGACGCGCTCGAGCTCGGCCAGCTCGCCGAGCGTGCGCGGCCCCTCCCGCTCGAGCAGGGCGAGGACGCTCAGCTGCGCGTCGCTCAGCTCGTGCCGGCCCTTCTCCTGGCGGAGTCGACGGCCCAGACGCGCGACGGCGACGCGGAGCTCTCCGGCGAGGGCGGGGATCGCGGTCTCGAATGGCACATAGTTAGCCTAACGAAACATCAGGCCGAACGGCAGGGGTCGCTCGGATCCGCGTCGGTCACCGCCGGGCGGTGCGCACGGCGCCCACGCTCGCCGCGACGACGAGGCCGATGCCGACCGCCTCGATCGGGGAGAGGCGCTGACCGAGCACGAGGAAGCCCGAGAGCGCCGCTGCCCCCGGTGCCAGCGACATCAGGATCGAGAAGGTCGAGGAGCGGAGTCGCCGCAGCGCCAGCAGCTCGAGGGCGTAGGGGATCGCGGAGGAGAGCACGGCGACCGCGAAGCCCAGCAGCAGCACGGGCGGGAGGACGAGGGCGGATCCGGCGGTGGCGATGCCGAACGGCAGCGAGACGATCGCGCCCGCGGCCAGGGCCAGGGCGAGACCGTCCAGGCGCGGGAAGCGCCCGCCCGTGCGCTCGGCGAAGACGATGTAGGTCGCCCAGAGCGCGGCGGCCCCGAGGGCGAAGGCGACCCCGACGGGGTCGAGGGAGCCGAAGCCGCCCTGCGACAGCGTGACGACGCCGGCGAGGGCGAGGCCGGCCCAGAGCAGGCTGAGGAGGCTGCGCCCCGCGATCACCGAGAGGGCCAGCGGCCCGAGCACCTCGAGGGTGACGGCCGCGCCCTGCGGGATGCGCGCGATCGCCTCGTAGTAGCAGGCGTTCATCCCGCCCAGGGCGAGGCCGTAGACGGCGACGGTGCCCCAGTCGGCGCGGGTGTAGCCGCGGATCCGGGGACGGCACACCACGAGGAGCACGAGCGCCGAGAAGATCAGCCGCAGGGTCACGGTGCCGACCGGGCCCGCGGCGGGGAAGAGGAGGACGGCGAACGACGCGCCCAGCTGCACGCTCGCGACCGCGCCCAGGACGAGGCCGATCGAGCCCGCGCCGCTCGGGCGGCGCGGGGCCGGGTCGACGGCGCTCAGCTCGAGCGCCGCTGCTTCTGCACCGGTGGGACGTTGTAGCCGAGCAGGCCGATGCCCGTCTCGTCCCAGCGCAGGGTCGTCAGCGACACGTTGTCGACGACGGGGAAGGTGTGGCGGTACGTCTCGGGGTTGATGCCGAGGTACGCGCAGAGCAGCAGGCGGATGAGGGTGCCGTGCGCGACGACGAGCACCCGGCCGTCCGGGTGGTCGTGGTGGATCCGGGCGAGCGACGTGTTCGCGCGGGCGACCGCGTCCAGGCCCGACTCCCCGCCGGGCAGGGGCTGGATCGCCGGGGCGGCGACCCACGCGCGGTAGGCGTCGGGGAAGCGCTTCTCCATCTCGGCGGTGGTCAGCCCCTCGCCCTGGCCGAAGTCGACCTCGACGAGCGCGGGATCGAGCTGCACCTCGAGGTGCGCCGCTCGCGCGGCCGGAACGGCGGTGCGCACTGCGCGGACGAGGGTCGAGGAGTACACCGCCTCGAGGTCCGCGTCGACGGCCCAGGAGGCCAGCGTCGCCGCCTGGTCCTGTCCGTCGGGTGTCAGAGCGATGTCGGAGGAGCCCGCGTAGCGGTTCTCGGAGTGCCAGACGGTCTCTCCGTGCCGGGCCAGGATCAGGGTCGTCACCCCCCGAGCCTAGCGAGCGGCGGCCGTGCGGGAGGTGAGCACTCCGAGACCGGAGCAGTGCCGGGCCCGAGCGGACCCCGGGCCCGAGCGGACCTAGGCCGCGCTGTTCCCGTAGTGGGCGTCCACCAGGACGGGCAGGTGGTCGGACAGACCCTGGGGAAGGGTCGACACGCGCTCGATGCGCACGGAGTCGCTGATCGCGAAGTCGAAGTGCCCGCTGAAGTAGCGGTAGCGCGCGTAGGTGGGGGAGTCGCTCCGCGACACGAGGTACCCGTTCCGGGTCATCTTGCGGTCGAGCCCGCGGAAGAACCACGGGTAGTTGTAGTCGCCCACCATGAGCGACGGGGTGTCCGGCGCGTACTCCCGGAGACGGTTGAGGGCCTCGTCGATCTGCTTGCGGCGCAGCGCGTTGCCCGCCGAGAGCGGGGCCGCGTGGAACGACGAGACGGCGATCGCACCGCCCTCCTCGTCGAGGAGGCGGACGGCCAGCAGGCGCTCGTGAGCGGGGGACATCACGCGGTCGTGCATCGACTTGCTGAGCTCGGAGGCGGCGCTGCCGACGAGTTCGAAGCGGGCATGGGAGTAGTAGATCGCGAGGCCCAGGCGGTTGCGCGCGGTGACGGACGCGAGCCGCAGGTCGCCCAGCTCCTGGGGGAGCTTCGTCGTGTCGCACTCCTGGAGGCAGAGGACGTCGACGTCGTGACGGGCGGCGAGAGGAGCGATCTCGACGTGCGCTCGGTGCTCCCGGAGGTTGTAGGAGATCACCCGGAGGGCGCGTTCTTTCGGCTGCATCCCGCCAGTGTAGGGCGGCGCCGTCGACGCGGCGGCGACGTCGGGGCGAACACGGAGGGACCTCTTCGGGCACCGATCGCCGGGGCGGTCAGCGCCGAGGAGGTCCCTCGGATCGTGCTCGGTCAGCGGGTCGCGCCACCGGTTCCGTCGGGGTCGGCGTCGGTGCCGTGGACGCCGTCGGTGGGGCCCCAGTCGGGCAGCGGAGGGTTCTCCGCCTCGCCGTCCTGGGTGAGTCCGTCGGGGGACGGACGGCCGACCTCGTCGAGGCCGGCGGTGGTGCCCGCGCCCGTCTCGGGATCGGTCTCGGCCGGGGTCCGCTCGGGGTCGACGAGGGTCGGTTCGATGTCGTTGTCGGAGCTGCTCATGACGCCACGCTAGGTCGCGCTCCGGCCCCCGCGCACCCCCTTGCGCTCGGCCGTCTCCCATCTGCGGGGGACAGCGCCTCGCGCCTTGAACGCGGAGCGCTCGCTGCCCAGGATCGCTCCCGAACCGCACCGCTGCCGACCGTTCCGCGCCGGAGGGCGCCCTCGGTCGTCGTCCTCCGACAGAAAGGGCCGCTCGTGACCCACGACCGCACTCCCGTTCCCCTCGACGCCGAGCGCGTCGTCACGCGCCGCTCGGTGGCCGCTGCCGCCGCGTGGACCGTCCCGGTCGTCGCGGTCGCGGTGGCCACCCCGTCGGCTGCCGCCTCGATCACGGACGTGGGCCCGTTCATGCTCCGCGGCACCTGCGGGACCCTCGGGCTCCTGGGCCCCGGCTTCACGCTCCAGGCCGGCCCGACGACTCCGCTGCCGGTCGGCACGACGGTCGTCGTCACGGGCTCCGGAGTCGCCAGCATCGGGGTCTTCGGAGTGTCGGGCGGAAGCGCGGACATCGCCTTCCTCAGCGGCACGAGCCGCCTGATCACCCTGACCGCGGCGGTGCCGGCCGGAGCGACGATCACGTTCCGGACCACCCTGTCGATCTCGGTCGCGTTCCGGCTCACCGCCGTGGCGACCCTCCCGAGCGGCTACGGCGGATCGGGGGCCAAGACCGCCGGGTTCGTGTCGTCGACGCTCATCCTCTGCTCCGCGAACTGACGCTCCGCCGCCCCGCCCTCCCCGGGGAACGGCGAAGGCCCCGCTCCGATCGGAGCGGGGGCCTTCGCGGCGTTCAGCGCGGCTCAGCGGCCGTAGGCCGAGGCGGCCGGGCAGTCGAACGGGTCGCCGCCGGCCGAGAGGCCCACGCGGTTGAGGTAGCGGACGACGATGCCGTACGACTCGAGCAGCGAGGTCTCGGTGTAGGGGATCTGGTGGGTGGCGCAGTACTCCTTCGCGATGACCTGGGCGCGGCGCAGGGCCGGGCGGGGCATGTTCGGGAACAGGTGGTGCTCGACCTGGTAGTTGAGGCCGCCCATGTAGAGGTCGGTCAGCCAGGTGCTCTTGATGCTGCGCGAAGTGAGGACCTGACGGCGCAGGAAGTCGACGCGCGCTTCCTTGGGCAGCAGCGGCATGCCCTTGTGGTTCGGGGCGAACGAAGCGCCCATGTAGAGGCCGAAGACACCCATCTGGACGCCGAGGAAGGCGAACGCCATGCCCAGCGGCAGAGCCCAGAAGATGACCGCGAGGTAGAGGCCGACACGGGTGACGAGCATCGAGATCTCGACCCAGCGCTTGTCGACCTTGCCGCGGCCGAAGACGGTGCGGAAGCCGTGGATGTGGAGGTTGATGCCCTCGAGCAGGAGGAGCGGGAAGAACGCGTAGCCCTGGCGGCGGGTCAGCCAGGCGTACAGGCCGCGCGAGCGGGCCGCGTCCTCGCTCGTGAACGAGATGACATCGCGCTCGATGTCGGGGTCCTTGCCGAGCACGTTCGGGTTGGCGTGGTGACGGCTGTGCTTCGTCATCCACCAGGAGTAGCTGATGCCGACGAAGAGGTTCGCGAGCGTGCGGCCCGCGACGTCGTTGGCCTTGCCCGACTCGAACACCTGGCGGTGCGAGGCCTCGTGGGCGAGGAAGGCGAACTGGGTGAGGACGATGCCGAGGGCGGCGGCCAGCAGCAGCTGGAACCAGGAGTCACCCAGCAGGACGAATCCGGTGACGATGCCGCCGAGGGCCAGCACCAGGGCGGCGAACATCGTGTAGTAGAAGCCGGTGCGGCGGCGCAGCAGGCCCGCATCGCGGACGGTGCTGAGGAGGCCCGAGTACTCGGTCGTGGGGTTGATGCGGCCGTCGGCGCGCGGACGCGTGCGGACGACTCGGGGGGCGGCTTTCGCTTCGCCGCCGGGCTGCGCGGTCGCGCCGCCGTCGGGCAGGGTGTCGGAGATGCTCACGGGGTGCCTCGTTCTTTCGGGGCGGCCATCGGCGTCGACGGCCTCGTGGAGAGCGATCCCCGGCTCCGCCTGCGTGAGGCAGGCCTGGTCCGCTCCTGGTTCACCGCGCCGGTAGGGGCCGGACGCGGCGTGCGGCGACCGGTTTCAGGGGCTACCTCTTCGAACATTAGGGGGAAGGGCCGTCCACCGCACCATGAGGATTGCCAGCCTTCGCGAACGGTACGTCGGCGCGGCGGCCGCGATCGCAGCCACCGCGCCGATCGGTGCTCTCAGGATCCGATCGAGTCCTGCGGGCGGCCGGACTTCAGTGCGGCCAGTCGCGCCTCGACCTCGGTCATCTCGCCGAGGTCCTCCAGCGATTCGAACTGGGCGTCGAGGCTCGAGGAGGCGAGCTCCTCGGCGCCGCGGACGCGCGCCTCCTCGCGGCGGATCTTCTGCTCGAAGCGGCTCACCTCGCTGGTGGGGTCCATGATGTCGATGCTCTTGATGGCGTCCTGGACCTGGGTCTGCGCCTCGACGGTCTTGGAGCGGGCGATCAGCTCGTCGCGCTTGGACGAGAGCTGGTTCAGCTTCTCGCGCATCTGGTTCAGGCCCGACTTGAGCTTGTCGACGACCTCGGTCTGCGAGGCGATGGTCGGCTCGGCGTCCCTCGCCTCCTTCTCGGACTGGATCTGGCGCTGCAGTGCGACCTTCGCGAGGGCGTCGAACTTGTCGGCGTCGCCGGTGCTGCCGGAGGAGCGGAGGTCGTCGGCCTTGCGGCTCGCCGCGAGCGCCTTGGCGCCCCACTCCTGCGCGTTGTCGACGTCCTCGCGGTAGTCGTCCTCGAGCAGGCGCAGGTTGCCGATGGTCTGCGCGATGGCGGCCTCGGCGTCGCGGATGCTGTCGGTGTAGTCCCGCACCATCTGGTCGAGCATCTTCTGCGGGTCCTCGGCCTGGTCGAGGAGCGCGTTGATGTTCGCCTTCGCGAGCTGCGCGATGCGTCCGAAGATGGACTGTCTCTGGGCCATGCTGTCTCTCCTTGCGTGGTGGATGGATGCGTCGTGGAGGGGTGAGGGGAGCGGGGTCAGAAGCGGCCGCCGCCGCCACGGCGACCGCCGCCGCCGCCGAAGCCGCCGCCGCTGGACCGGCGGGAGCCGCCGCCGAAGCCGCCGCCGGACGAGCCGCCGAAGCCGCCTCCGCCGAAGCCGCCCGAGCGGTAGCCGGAGCGCCGGCCGCCGCCCAGCAGGGACTCGACGAGGATCCCGCCGAGGAACGCCCCGGTGGTGTTCCCGCCGAAGGGGCTGCCCGCGGCGCTCGGCGACGCGTAGCCGCTCGTGTCCGAGCGGGCCTGCTGCAACGCCTGCTCGGCGAGGGCGGAGGCGCGCTGCGCGGAGGCGAGCGCCTCGCGCGGGTCGGTCGCGGCGATCTGCGCGGCGTACTCCGAGGCGCGGGCGGCCTCGGCGAGGCGGGTGCGCGCGAGCGAGCCGACGGCTCCGCGACGCGCGGCGATGAAGTCCTCGGCCGCCGAGACGCGGCTCCGGGCGGTCGTGAGCTCGGCGGCGAGGGCCGCGCGCTCGCGCTCGCGCTGCGCCTGGGCGTCGCGGTAGCCGCCGACGGCCGAGTCGATCACGGCGTCGGCGGCGGAGAGGGCGGCCAGCAGCGCCAGCGGATCGTGCGGGCGCACAGCGGCGGCGCGCTCCACCTGAGCGAGGGACGCCTCCGTCTGCGCGACGGCGGTGCCGACGCTCTGCACGAGAGGGGCGGTCGTCGGGTCGGAGGCGTCGGACGCTGCGATGAGCGCGCGACCCTGGGCGACGTCGGCCCGGATCTCGCCGACGCGGGCCGCGAGCGTCCGCTCCGCCTCGCGCAGGTCCGCGGCGCGGGTCGCCACCGCCTCGAGGAGGCCCGCCGCCTGCTCGGCGCCCTGCTGACCCGCCTGCAGCAGCACGGCCGCGCGTCCGGTGTCGCCGGCGGTGAGCGCCGCGCGGGCCGACTCCACTCCGTCGCGGGCGAAGCGGAGGCGGTCCTCGGCCTGGTCGGCGTCGTCCTCGACGTCGTCGATCGCGGAGGGGGAGTAGGAGACGGCGAGCTCGCCGAGGATCGCGCGGGTCGGCGCGACGCGGACCGCGACCGCCTCGATGCGCGCGGAGAGCTGCGTCGCCACCTCCGGAGCGTTCTTCTCGAGGTCGCGCAGCTGCTCGAACGCCTCGGCCTTCTCGTCCAGCGCCTGCTCGGCGTCGGCGCAGAGCTGCAGGATCCGGGAGTAGCCGTCGCGGCGCTCCTGGTCGGTGTCGGGCTCGGCGTCGTCGAGGCGCTGATGGAGGCCGAAGGCCTCGCCGAGCAGGCGCTTCGCGGTCACGAGCGCGTCGCGGAAGGACCCGTCGCATCGGAGCCGAACTGCGCCTCCGCGAAGCCCACCTCCTGCTCGCTGGTGCGCACGGCGTCGTCGGCGTGCACGAGGGCGGAGCCGGCGCGGGTGGCGAGCTCGTCGATCGACGCCTCGGCGGCCTCCGCGGCCTTGCGGCGGCGCGAGCGGCGGACGAGGAGGAGCACCACGATGCCCAGGACCACGAGGACGGCGAGGACCGCGAGGACGACGGTCGCGCCCCGGCCGAGCGACTCCCCGGCGGTCGGCGCGTCGAGGCGCTCGCCGATCCCGTCGGCCGCGGCGACCGCGGCCCCGGCCCAGTCGCCCTCGACGAGCTGCGGCTCGATGTCCTCGCTCTGCAGCGAGGAGAGCTGCGCGTCGTCGAGCGGGAAGCCGCTCGCGACCGAGACCTGGTACTGGCGGGCGTCGACGGCGACGGCGAGGAGGACGTCCTCCTCGCCCAGCCCGTTGAGGTCGGCCGTGGCGTCGGACCAGCGCTCGTCGCCGGAGACGCCGGTGAAGTCGTCGACGTAGGTCACGAACAGCTGGACGCGGTGCTCGTCGTAGAGCCGCGCGACGGCCGACTCGATCTCGGCCGAGTCTCCGGAGCCGAGCGCGCCGACCGAGTCGAGCACCGGGGAGGAGCCGAGCGTCACGGGATCCTCGGCGACGGCGGCGGGAGCGCCGGCCAGCGCTGCTCCGGCACCGATCAGCAGGGCGGCGACCGCGCCCAGGAGAGACCGTCGCGCGGCCGGGCGCCCGCGGACGTCGGACCGGTGGTTCGCTGACGCGGTCATCGCGCACACTCCTTCGTCGTTCGCCTCCCGAGTGTAGACAGGCGAGTCGACGCGAGCCCGCCAGGATCCCGGGCGGATCGCCGCGGAGCGCGCCGGGGAGGGCGGCGCATGGGAGAACGCCGGGAGCAGGAATGTGCGCGCCGCGGGCGCGGTTCCCCTCCGCGGTGCCACAGCACCCCAACCGCACGACCCCCGACGAAAGGCCCTCCGTGGATCCCTTCTCCCCGCTCACCGCCGGTGACCTCGAACTCCCCAACCGCGTCGTCATGGCGCCGATGACGCGCCTGCGCGCCGACGAGAACGGCGTCCCCGGCGCCCTCATCGCCGAGCACTACGCCCAGCGCGCGAGCCTGGGCCTGATCATCAGCGAGGGCGTGTTCCCGAGCGCCGAGTCCAAGGGCTACGCCGGGCAGCCGGGCATCGCGACCGCCGAGCAGGCCGAGGGCTGGCGCGCCGTCGCCGACGCCGTGCACGCCGCCGGCGGCCGCATCGTCATGCAGGTCATGAACGCGGGCCGCGTCTCGCACACCGCCATCACCGGGACCGACCGCATCGTCGCTCCCAGCGCGATCGCGATCGACGGAGAGGTCCGCGTCCCCGGCGACGACAAGGCCCGCTTCCCCGTGCCGCACGCGCTGAGCACCGAGGAGCTCGCCGTCGTGCGCGACGAGTTCGTCGCCGCCGCCCGCCGCGCGGTCGACGCCGGCTTCGACGGAGTCGAGGTCCACTCGGCCAACGGCTACCTGCTGCACGAGTTCCTCTCGCCCGTCTCGAACGTGCGCACCGACGCCTACGGCGGAAGCCCCGCCGCGCGCGCCGCGTTCCCGATCGAGGTCACCCGCGCGATCGCCGACGAGATCGGCGCCGGTCGCGTCGGCATCCGCATCTCGCCGAGCCACAACATCCAGGACGTCCTCGAGACCGACGCCGACGACGTGCGCGCCACCTACGAGGCCCTCGTCGACGGACTCGCGCCGCTCGGGCTGTCGTACCTCAGCGTCCTGCACGCCGAGCCCGCGGGCGAGCTCGTCCAGGACCTCCGCTCGCGCTTCGGCGGCGTGCTCATCGCGAACAGCGGGTTCGGATCGCCGACCACGCGCGACGAGGTCCGCTCGCTGATCGCCGACGGCCACGCCGACGCCGTCGCGGTCGGCCGGCCGGTCATGGCCAACCCCGACCTCGTCGAGCGCTGGCAGGGCGGGCACCCCGAGAACGAGCTCGACCAGGCCACGGTCTACGCGAGCGGAGCCGAGGGCTACACCGACTACGAGCGCCTCTCGGCGTAGTCGCACCGACGACGAAGGCCCGCTCCCTCTCGGGGCGGGCCTTCGTCGTGTCCGGGATCAGCCCCGGTGCTTGAGCTCGTCCTCGATCGCGGCGTCCTCCTCGGGGGACAGCTCGTGCTCGACGTCCTCGGGGCCGGCGGTCTCGCCGATCCGGCCCTCGCCCAGGGCCTTGATCGACTCGATGTCGTCGGTCAGCGCCGCGTCGTCCGGCGAGCCGCTCACGAGCCTGTCCCGATCTCTCCGGCCGAGACGGCCTCGGCGTACTTGCGGAGGTCCGGCCCGGGCTCGAAGTCGATGAAGCGGTCCTTCAGCCGGGCGTTCAGCTCGGCGAAGACGTCCTCCCAGGGCTCGCCCTTCTTGCTCTGGGCGAGATCGAGCACCGCCTCGCGGAGGACCCGGTCCGAGTCCTCGAGGATCTTGCTGCGGGCTTCGTCGTTCCAGCGGATGTCCTGTGCGTCCATGCTCCGACCGTAGGCGGGGTGCGGGGGCGCCGCAGGGACTTGCGGAGTGCGGATCGGAGGCGTAGGCACCGCCTCCGATCCGCGCGCTCACGCCAGGGCCGGCAGGACCTCGCGCTCGAACAGCTCGATCCCCGAGCGGTCGTACGCCGCGTCGGGGAAGTAGAAGATGCCGTAGTCCATGCCGCGCGCGGCCATGTCGGCGAGCCGGTCGACGATCTGCCCGGGGGTGCCGACGGCGAGCGCCTCGGGCGAGCGGTACTCCGCGACGAACGACGCGGCGGCCTCGGCGCCGAGGAACGGGGCGACCCGCTCCTCGAGGCGCTGCAGGCCCCGCTCGACCTCCGCCTCCGTCTCGCCGATCATCACGTTGTAGTTGGCGCTCCGGGTGATCGCCGAGAAATCGGTGCCGAGGCGCTCGCAGTGCCCACGCAGCACCTCGCTCTTCTGATCGAACGCCTCCGGCGCACCGGCGAAGTTCGTGTACTGCGCGTACTGCGCCGCGATGCGCAGGGTGACCTTCTCGCCCCCGCCCGCGACCCAGAGCGGGATCCCGCCCTCCTGCAGCGGCAGCGGCCGGTTCTGCGCGCCGTCGACGGTGTAGTAGCGGCCGTCGAGGGTCGCGGACCCGGTGGTCCACGCCTGGCGCATGATCTGGACGCCCTCGTCGAGCCGGCCGAGCCGCTCCCCGATGCGGGGGAACCCGTAGCCGTAGGCGCGCCACTCGTGCTCGTACCAGCCGCCGCCGATGCCCATCTCGACGCGGCCGCCCGAGACCACGTCGACGGTCGTGGCGATCTTGGCGAGGTGCGCGGGGTTGCGGTACGACATGCACGTGCACATCTGGCCGAGGCGGACGCGCGAGGTGGTGGCCGCGAAGGCCGCCATGAGCGTCCACGCCTCGTGCGTCGCCTCCTCGGTGACCACCGGCACGGTGTGGAAGTGGTCGTACACCCAGATCGACTCCCAGGCGCCGGCATCGGCGTGCCGGGCGAGGTCGTTCATGGTGCGCCACTGGTCGGCGGGGTCGATGCCGACGAGGTCGTGGCGCCAGCCCTGGGGGATGAAGAGTCCGAATCGCATGCCGCCGACCCTAGGGCGGCCCGGGCGGGAGGTCGAGGGGGTGGGAGCGCTCCAGTACGCTCCGAAGCGATGCTGGACTTCACCTCGGACCTCGGTCTCCCGATCATCGCGCTGATGGTCCTCGCGGCCTTCGCGGCCGGCTGGATCGACGCGGTGGTGGGCGGCGGAGGCCTCCTCCAGCTGCCCGCCCTGCTCCTCGTGCCCGGGATCTCGCCCGTGCAGGCGCTGGCGACCAACAAGCTCGCGTCGATCTTCGGCACCACGACCAGCGCGATCACCTTCTTCCGGCGGGCCCGACCCGACCTCCGCACGGCGCTGCCGATGGCGGCGGTCGCCCTCGCGGGCAGCTACGGAGGTGCGACGCTCGCGGGGCTGCTGCCCTCCTCCGTCTTCAAGCCGATCATCGTCGTCGCGCTGATCGTCGTCGCCGTCGTCACGATCGCACGACCGACGATGGGCAGCGTCACCGCGCTCAAGCACGCGGGGCGGCGGCACCTCGTGACCGCCGCGGTGCTCGGCCTCGTGATCGGCTTCTACGACGGCCTGATCGGCCCCGGCACCGGCACGTTCCTGATCATCGCCCTGATCACGGCGCTCGGCTACGACTTCCTGCTCGCGAGCGCGAAGGCCAAGATCGTGAACGTCGCGACGAACCTCGGGGCGCTGCTCTACTTCATCCCCGGCGGGCACGTCGTCTGGGTGCTGGGCCTGTTCATGGGCCTGGCGAACGTGGCCGGGGCGTACCTGGGCTCGCGGATGGCGGTGGCGAAGGGGAGCCGCTTCATCCGGATCGCGTTCCTCGCGGTCGTCGGCGCGCTCATCCTGAAGCTCGGGTTCGACGTGTGGACCGAGAACCTGGCGCCGCTGCTGGGCTGATTGGCGCTCCTCAGGGAGCGACGACCTCGGCGATGATCGTCTCGATCTCGCCCAGGTGCTCGCGCATCGCGAGTGCGGCCGACTCGCCGTCGCCGGCGGCCAGCGCGTCGAGGATCCTGCGGTGGCCCGCGAGCGAGGCCGTGCGCCCGCGGTCCTCGAGGTGGGAGTAGATCCGCGCCTCGACGGTCCACGAGGTGGTCAGGTCGCTCATCGTCACCAGGAGCGGGTTGCCGGTGAGTCGAGCGACGGCGACGTGGAACTCGACGTCGAGGCGCACCGACCGGTCGGGGTCGTCGCAGCCCGCGGCGCGGTCGAGCACGTCCTCGAGCGTGCGCAGCTCCTCCGGACCGGCCCGCAGGGCCGCGAGGCGCGCGATCTCGGGCTCGAGGACCCGCCGCAGCTCGGCCGAGTGCTCGAGCTCGGACCGGTGGGGCTGCAGACCGGAGGCGAGCAGCCGCTCGGCGGGGGGCATGGCGCTGACGCGGGTGCCCGAGCCCTGCCGGCGCTCGACGAGTCCCGCCGCCTCCATCCGGGCGAGTGCGTCCCGCACGGCGGTGCGCGAGACGCCGAGCTCGGCGGCGATCGCCCGCTCCGAATCGAGCCGGGCGCCGGGGAGGAGCCTGCCCCGGGCGATCTGTCCCTCGAGGTGCCGGACGACGACGGCGGGAACCGTCTCGGCGGCGGAGGTCTCGACCACGGGCTGCCCTTCCTGCGCCCCGGGACGCGGGGCGGACCCTCCGATCATCACACGGGGCCGGCGGCCGTCACGCACTCGAAACACAGGCGAAGCGCGGGCGCAACACCGGTGCGCTTGATTGGTCCTACCACTTCGGCCCCGGCCGTCCGCCCTCGTCCTCGGAGTCCTCATGAAGCTCAGCGTCCTCAAGAACCCGGCGACCCGGATCGGCCTCGCGGCCGTCGCCGGGATCGTCTTCGGCCTGATCGCGGGGGAGTGGGCGGGGAACCTCGAGTTCGTCGGCCAGATCTTCATCCGTCTGATCCAGATGGCGATCGTGCCGCTCGTGATGGCGTCGGTGATCGTGGCGACCGGCTCGATGGGCGGGGTCGGCACCGGCAGGCTCGCCGCCCGCACGTTCGGCTGGATGATCGGCTTCTCGGTCGTCGCCGCCTCGGTCGCGGTCGGCCTCAGCCTGCTGCTGCAGCCCGGCGCGGGCGCGACCTTCTCGGGAGAGCTCGACCCGGCGCTCGAGGAGTCGGCGGCCGAGGCCGCGGGCTGGCAGGACACCCTGCTCGGGTTCTTCTCGACCAACATCATCGCCTCGATGTCGACGGCGACGATGGTGCCGATCATCGTGTTCTCGCTCCTGTTCGGCATCGCCCTGAACAGCTACGCGACCTCCACCGGCAACACCCTCGTGCTGAAGGGCCTCGAGCAGCTGCAGCAGATCCTCCTCGTCCTCATCCGCCTCGTGATGCGCATCGCGCCGATCGGAGTGTTCGCCCTGCTCGCCGCGCTCACCGGCGAGGTCGGCCTCGCCGTGGTCTCGACCGCGCTCGCGTACCTCGGCACGACCCTGCTGGGCGTGCTGATCCTCACGGTCGTGTTCGTCGTCGTCGTCACGGTGCGCACCCGCCTCGACCCGCGCCGCCTGCCGCGCAAGCTCGCCGAGCAGACGGTGATCGCGATCACGACCACCAGCTCCGCCGTCACCTTCCCGACCGTGCTGCGCAACACCGTCGAGAAGGTCGGAGTGAGCCGCCGGGTGGCCGACTTCACCCTGTCGATCGGGCTCACCATGGGCTCCTACGGCGCGGTGCTGAACTACACGATCGTCGTCCTCTTCCTCGCGCAGGCCGGCGACGTCGCGCTCTCGCCCGGGCAGATCCTGCTCGGGATGGGCCTCGCGATCCTGCTGAACATGGGCACCATCACGGTGCCCGGCGGGTTCCCCGTCGTCGCGCTGTTCCTCGCGACGACCCTCGGCCTCCCGATCCAGGCGGTCGGGCTGCTGATCGCGGTCGACTGGTTCACCGGGATCTTCCGCACCTTCCTGAACGTCAACGGCGACACCTTCGTCGCGATGCTCGTCGCGAACGCCGACGACGAGATCGACCGCGAGGTCTACGCGGGCACCCGCGAGGCGGAGCGGGCGGACGTCGCGGTCTAGGGCCGGCCGGTCTCGGCGGGGCCGACACCGTGCTCCTCGACTCGGTGCGCGTGCGGACCGGGATCTCCGCGCCCGCCGGGACCGTGTGGCGGTTCCTCGCCCTGGAGCGGGCCGCCTGGTGGCCGGACATGCATTTCGAGCCCGTCGCCGGGTCGCCCCTCCTCGAGACGTGGATCGAGAACGGGCGGCGCCGGAGCGCCACGGGGGTCGTCACGCGGTGCCGGGAGCCGGAGCTGCTCGCGTTCCGGTGGAGCGAGCCGGGGTGGGAGCACCCGCTCGACGTGGTGATCCGGCTCGCCGGGGACGGGTCCTCCACGACCCTGACGCTCGCCGAGACGGGGTTCCTGAAGGCGGGGACGCGACCGTCCCTGGCCGCGGAGCACGACGACGGCTGGCGGTACCACCTGGCGCGGTTGACGCACGTCTGCGAGAGCGCGGCCGCGGATCCGCCCGCTCGCTCGACGTCGGAGCCCCGCTGACGACGTCCGCCGCCGGTGCTCGGCTCCCGCACGGCAGAACCTCAGCCGGGAGGGCCCGTCAGCCGCGATGGTGCGCGACGAGTCGTTCCGGCTGAGGTTCTGCGGCGGTCCTGCGGCGGATCAGCCGAAGGGGATCGCTCCGACCAGCACGCCGACCGCCAGCATCACCAGCGACACGATCACCGCGCGCCACAGCACCTTGCGGTGGTGGTCGCCGAGGTTGACCGCGGCGAGCGAGACGAGCAGCAGGATCGCCGGGACGAGCGGGCTCTGCAGGTGGACGGGCTGGCCGGTGATCGAGGCGCGGGCCATCTCGACCGGGTCGATGCCGTAGTTCGCGGCGCTCTCGGCGAGCACCGGGAGGATGCCGTAGTAGAAGGCGTCGTTCGACATGAAGAAGGTCATCGGGATGCTCAGCACGCCGGTGATGACGGCGAGGAACGGGCCCAGCGCCGGCGGGATCACGTCGACGACCCACTCGGCCATCGCGTCGACCATGCCGGTGCCGTTCAGCACTCCGATGAGCACGCCCGCGGCGAGGACCATCGAGACGACGCCGACGATGCTCGGCGCGTGCTTGACGATCTCGGACGCCTGGTCCTTCATCTTCGGGAAGTTGATCAGCAGGGCCACCGCCGAGCCGACCATGAAGACGTAGGGCAGCGGCAGGATGTCGGCGACCAGCAGGGTCATGACGATCAGCGTCAGGGCGAGGTTCACCCAGATGAGCTTCGGGCGAAGGGTCTCGCGCTCGGGGTCGAGCATGGTGTCGGCCATGGCGGTGTCGGCGTCGTCGGCCTGCACGCGGGCGGCGACGGCGACCTGGGCGCCGCGCAGCGACTCCGGACCGCGGAGGAACGAGAACCTCTCGCGGGCGACGGTGCGGATGCCTCCGGTGAGGGCGGCGAGCCCGCCGGTGCGGCCGGCGCCGACCAGCTCCTGCTCGACCATGGGCTCGGCCAGGGCGAGCGAGCCGAGACGGCGGCGCTCGCCGAGTCCGAGCATCCAGGCGAAGACGAGCGTGACGGCCAGGCCCACCGCGAGGGAGGGGAGCATCGGCACGAAGATCTCGCTCGGCGAGACCTGCAGGGCCGCGGCGGCGCGGACGGTCGGGCCGCCCCACGGGACGATGTTCAGCGTGCCGTTGGCCAGACCCGCGACGCAGGTCAGCACGACCGGGTTCATGCCCAGGCGGAGGTAGATGGGCAGCATCGCCGCGGTGGTCACGATGAAAGTGGTCGATCCGTCACCGTCGAGGGAGACCGCGCCGGCGAGCAGCGCCGTGCCGAGCACGACCTTGGCCGGGTCGTCGCCGAGGGCGCGGACGATGAAGCGGATCAGCGGATCGAAGAGGCCGACGTCGATCATGATGCCGAAGTACATGATCGCGAACATCAGCAGGGCGGCCGTGGGGGCGAGGCTGCCGATGGCCTCGATGACCATGTCGCCGATGCCCAGGCCCGCGCCCGCGAAGAGGCCGAAGATCGTGGGGACGACGATCAGCGCGACCATGGGCGTGAGCCTCTTGGTCATGATCAGGGCCATGAAGGCCAGGATCATCGTGAATCCGAGTACTACCAACACTGCTGACTCCTTCGTCGTCGTGCGTCCAGCGCTCCGGCCGAGGCGGCGCTCTCCGGGTCCTGAGAACCCTAGGGACGCTCGGCGGCGGCACCCGGGTATCGCTCATTAGCGCGTGATCTGCGCATAGTGTGGGTTCTGCGCATTCTGCGCAGTGAGGAGGCGGCGCATGCGCTTCGCGACCCACGTGCTCGTGCTGCAGCTCGCGACCGTCTCGGCCGCGGTCCTCGTCTGCGCCGGGCTCGTCACCGCCCTCAGCGTGCAGCAGCTGCGCGGCGAGGCGGAGGAGACGGCGCTCGCCATCGCCCGCACCGTCGCCGAGGATCCGGACGTGCGGGCAGCCGTCGGCGGCTACTCCGCCGACCCGGGCACGCCGGACGCGGTCGATCTGCGCTCCGGCCCGCTCGAGGACCTCGCGGCCGGAGTGGAGGAGCGCACCGGAGCGCTCTTCGTGGTCATCACCGACGACCAGGGGATCCGGCTCGCGCACCCCGACCCCGACCGGCTCGGCGAGGTCGTCTCGACGAGCGCGACCGAGGCTCTCGCCGGACGGGAGAGCGTGTCGTGGGGCACGGGCACTCTGGGGGAGTCGGCCCGGGCGAAGGTGCCGGTCTTCGCTCCCGCGGGCGGCGGGGTGGTCGGCGAGGTGAGCATCGGCTTCGCGCGCTCGAGCGTCTTCGACGACCTGCCGAGGGCGCTCCTCGGAGTCGTCGCGGCGGCCGTCGCGGCGCTGGCGCTCGCCGTGGTCGCCTCCGTCTTCATCCGCCGTCGGCTGCTGCGGCTGACCCTGGGTCTGGCCCCGGAGGAGCTGACCGCGCTCGTGCAGGACCAGGCCGCGGTGCTCGACGGGGTCGACGAGGGCGTTCTCGCCTTCGACCGCGACGGGCGGGTCGGCGTCTGCAACGCGCGCGCCGCCGCGATCCTGGGCTCGGACGATCCGTCCGGGCACGCGCTGCAGGGGCTGACCCTGGCCGAGCTCGATCTCCCGACGCCGCTGGCCGACGCGATCGCCGCCGCACTGCGCTCGCCCGAGCGGGCCCGGTCGGCGGGAGCGGAGGGGTTCGTCGTGCACTCGCGCATCGTCTACGTCGACATCCGCCGGGTGACCCGCGGCGACCGCGACCTCGGCGTCGTCGTCGTGCTGCGCGACCGCACCGATGTCGCGGCGCTCAGCCGCCGCCTCGACGCGGTCGGCTCGATGACCAACGCGCTGCGCGTGCAGCGGCACGAGTTCGCCAACCGCCTGCACGTGGTGGCGGGCCTGCTCGACGCCGGCCGGACCGAGTCGGCGCGCGACTACCTCGACGAGGTGCTGACCCGCGGACCGCTGAAGTACCCCGTGCAGCACGCCGACCGGCTGCAGGAGCCGTACCTCCAGGCGCTCGTGGGCGCGAAGGGGATCGAGGCGGCCGAGCGCGGCGTGCTGCTGACCCTGGGCGACGAGACGCTCGTGCGCGGCGTCGTCGTCGAGCCGGAGGACGTCGCGACGGTGGTCGGCAACCTGGTCGACAACGCGGTGCGGGCGGCTGCGCTCGGCGCCCGCGACGTGCGCTTCGTCGAGGTCGAGCTGCTGGACGACGGGGACACGCTGTTCGTGACGGTCGCCGACAGCGGCGACGGCGTCGCGGATCCGGAGACCCTCTTCGACCGCGGGCCCGCCGGGGACGACGGGGACGACGACCGCGTGCACGGCCGCGGATTCGGGCTGCCGCTCTGCCGCGAGGTGGCGGCGCGGCGTGGAGGAGCCGTCTGGCTGGCGGACGCCGGGGGCGGCAGCGGAGGCGCCGTGCTCTGCGCGCGGCTGCCGGGCGCGGTGCGTCCGCCCGGGACTCAGGAGGAGCGATGACCGACTCGCAGGAGCGCACGGTGCTCGTCGTGGACGACGACTTCCGCGTCGCGCAGCTGCACGCCGACCTGGTCGACGGTCGGCAGGGGCTGCGCGCGCTGCCACCGGTGCACACGGCGCGGGCGGCGCGGGCGGCGGTGCTCGACTCCGCGCCGGATCTGCTGCTGCTCGACGTGCACCTGCCGGACCAGAGCGGGATCGCACTGCTGCGCGAGCTCGACACCGACGCGTTCGTCGTGAGCGCCGCCTCGGACGGGGCGACCGTGCGGCGCGCGCTGCACGCCGGGGCGCTGGGATACCTGATCAAGCCGTTCGACGCGCGACTGCTGGGCGAGCGGCTCGACGCGTACGTGCGGTTCCGCAACGTGCTGCGCGAGGACCGGGCGGCCGACCAGGAGGCGGTGGAGCGGGCTCTGCGGATCCTGCACTCGGGCGACGCCGCCGCGGCCGGGCCCTCGCGCTCGGCCACCGAGCAGCTCGTGCTCGCCCGGCTCACGGAGTCGGCCTCCGAGCTCTCGGCGCTGGAGGTCGCGGAGCGCGCGGGGATCTCGCGGGCGACGGCTCAGCGCTACCTCTCGGGGCTGGCAGGCCGCGGGCTGGTCGAGATGACCCTGAGCTACGGCTCGACGGGCCGACCGGAGCACCGCTACCGAGCCAAGTGAGTTCCCGCTCCGGGAAGGACGAAGCCCCCCGGGACTCGTGGTCCCGGAGGGCTTCGTCACTGGGTGGGAGCTGAACAGGTGATCCGCGTGCCAGCGGATCGCCGTAGGCGGACGCAGGACGCTCTGCGGGATCGTCCCGCGCGTGGAGGCCGACCGCGGTGCGCCGCTGCGCGGTGCACGAGACGGATCAGTGTCCTGCGTCGGCCTCGGCCGCGACGCGGCGGCGCTCGGCGGCCTCCTTGGCCATGCGGCGGCCCTTGGGGCTGACCAGCGAGGCGATGACCGTGACGGTCAGCACTCCGATGATCACCGTGAGGGAGAGGCCGGTGCCGATCTCGAAGACCTCGACGTGCTCGCCGTTGTTGATGAACGGCAGGGTGTTCTCGTGGAGCGCGTGCAGGATCAGCTTCACGCCGATGAACGCGAGGATCGCGGCGAGGCCGTAGCTGAGGTAGACCAGGCGGTCGAGCAGGCCGTCGATCAGGAAGTACAGCTGGCGCAGGCCCAGCAGCGAGAACGCGGTCGCGGTGAAGACCAGGAAGACGTCGTTGGTGAGGCCGAAGATCGCGGGGACGCTGTCGAGGGCGAACAGGATGTCCGTGCCGCCGATCGCGGCCATGACCAGGAGCATCGGGGTGAGGACGCGCTTGCCGTCGACAGTGGTGTAGAACTTGTCGCCGTCGTAGGTGTCGCTCGTCTTGAAGATCCGCTTGGCCAGACGGACCATGATGTTGTCGCCCGAGTGCTCGTCGCCCGGCTTCACCAGGTTGAAGGCGGTGAGGAGCAGGATCAGGCCGAACGCGTAGAAGACCCAGGCGAACGAGTTGATCAGCGCGGCGCCGAGGAAGATGAAGCCGGTGCGGGCGATCAGGGCGAAGACGATGCCGAAGAGCAGCACCTTCTGCTGGTCGGCGCGGGGCACCTTGAAGCTCGCCATGATGATCAGGAAGACGAACAGGTTGTCGACCGAGAGGGCCTTCTCGGTGATGTAGCCCGCGAAGTACTCCGACCCGGGGGTCGGTCCGCCGAAGACGAGGACGCCGAGGCCGAAGAGCACGGCGATGCCGACGTACAGGGCCGACCAGAGCGCCGACTCCTTCAGCGTGGGCTCGTGCGCCTTGCGCACGTGGAAGAAGAAGTCGAAGAGCAGGAGCAGGACGATGAAGACGATCGTCAGGGTCCAGATCAGGGGCGATACGGTCATCAGTGGGGGAGGCCTCGCTCGAGAAGGGGTGGGGGGGACCGGCGTCGGAGGCGCCGTGAGTCGATGAGAACCGTAACGATCCGCCGACGGCGAGGCGGTGGCTCCGCCTCGATCGTGAGTAACTTCTCAGTTCTCCGGTCCGCCGTGGCGCTGAGCGGCCGGTGGGCCACACTGGTGCCATGCCGGACACCGCGGTCGACAGGACCTTCGACGACGCCTACGGCGTGACCATCCACTACCGCTGGTGGTCGCACCCCGCGCCCCGCGCCCTCGTGCAGATCGCGCACGGCGTCGGCGAGCACTCGGGCCGCTACCTCGAGCTCGCCCAGGCTCTGGTGACGGCGGGCTACGCCGTCGCCGCCGACGACCACCGCGGGCACGGGCGCACGGGCCTGCAGCAGCACGGCGGCGACGCGTCGCAGCTGGGGCGCCTGGGTCCGGGCGGCCTGCGGGCGACGGAGGAGGCGATCAACCGCCTGACGCGCGAGCTCGCCGCCGAGAACGCCGGGCTGCCGATCGTGCTGCTCGGCCACTCCTGGGGCTCGCTGATGGCGCAGCGGATCGTCGACCACCACTCCTCCGACTACGCGGCCCTCGTGCTCAGCGGCACGGCCTACCGGCTGCCCGGCTTCATGAACGGCGGCGACCTCACCCGCCGGCACCGGCAGCCCGGCGGCCTGGGCCTCGAGTGGCTCTCGCGCGATCCGGCCGTCTGGCAGCTGTTCCACGACGACCAGCTGACCTTCACCGATCCGCTGGCGAAGCGGGTCGGGGTGATCGAGACCCTGCGGCTGGTCGGCCGGCCCGCGCGGCGGATCACTCCTCCGCTGCCGCTGCTCATCGTCATCGGCGCCGAGGACACGCTGGGCGGGGAGCGGTCCGTGCAGGCCCTCGCCCGCGCCTACCGTCGGCGCTCCGGCTTCACCGACGTGTCGGTCCGGGTGTACCCGGAGGCCCGGCACGAGCTGTTCCAGGAGCTCAACCGGGTCGAGGTCACGGCGGATGTGGTCGCCTGGCTCGACGAGCGCTTCGACGCACCACCCGGCGCCGCCGCTCGCGCCTAGGCTGGCCCCATGCATGGCGAATACAAGGTCCCCGGCGGAAAGCTCGTGGTCGTCGACCTGGAGGTGGTCGAGGGCCGGTTCGCCGACTTCCGCCTCGCGGGCGACTTCTTCCTCGAGCCCGACACCGCGCTCGACGACATCGACCGCGCCGTCGTCGGACTGCCGGAGGAGAGCGACGCCAAGACGATCGCCGCCGCGATCCGGGCGGCGCTGCCCTCGGACGCCGTGCTGCTGGGCTTCACGCCCGAGGCGGTGGCGGTCGCGATCCGCCGCTCGCTGCAGAAAGCGACGAGCTGGCGCGACTACGACTGGCGGATCGTGCACGCGAAGGCCGTCTCGCCGGCGATGCACCTCGCGCTCGACGAGGTCCTGACCGCCGCTGTCGGCGAGGGCCGCCGCGAGCCGACCCTGCGGATCTGGGAGTGGGACCAGCCGGCCGTCGTCATCGGCAGCTTCCAGTCGCTGCGCAACGAGGTCGATCTCGAGAACGCCGAGAAGTACGGCGTGGAGGTCGTGCGGCGCATCTCGGGCGGCGGGGCGATGTTCATGGAGGCGGGCAGCGTCGTCACCTACTCGATCTACGTGCCGGGCGACCTGGTGCAGGGCCTGACCTTCGCCGACTCCTACGCGTTCCTGGACGAGTGGACGATCAGCGCGCTGCAATCGCTCGGCATCGACGCGGTCTACCAGCCGCTCAACGACATCACCTCGCCCTCGGGCAAGATCGGCGGAGCCGCGCAGAAGCGGCTGGGCTCCGGAGCGGTGCTGCACCATGTGACCATGAGCTACGACATCGACGCCGAGAAGATGGTGCAGGTGCTGCGGATCGGCCGCGAGAAGCTGTCCGACAAGGGCATCGCCTCCGCCGTGAAGCGCGTCGACCCGCTGCGCAGCCAGACCGGGCTCAGCCGCGCCGAGATCATCGAGCGGATGAAGGACACCTTCGTGCGCCTGCACGGCGGGACGCCGGGAGACCTCACCGACGCGGAGTACGCGGAGGCGGAGGAGCTGGTGCGGACGAAGTACTCGACCCCTGAGTGGCTGCGCCGGGTCCCGTGAGCGGGGCGCGACGCCTCTGCTGACGCGGACGAGCGGGGCGCGCCGCCTCCGCTGACGCGGGCGGGCGGATCGAGCGGGCTCAGCTCGCGAGCAGCTCCTGGTAGTCGGGGTGCGCGGCGATGAACTCGGCGACGAAGGGGCACGTCGGCACGATGTGGGCGCCGAAGCGCTCGTGCGCGTCGTCGAGCGCCGCCTCGACCAGGCGGTCGCCGAGCCCCTCGTGGCGGTGCTCGGGAGCGATCTCGGTGTGCAGGAAGACGATGTCGGCCCCTCGGACCGCGTAGTCGGCGACCCCGACGTTCTCGCCGTCGACCCACAGCGTGTACCTGGACTCGTCCTCGTCGTGACGCACCTCGGAAGTCATCGCAGCACTCTACGCCGGGGACCGGTCGAGGCCGCTCAGCGTCCTCCCGGGCGGGCGGGCGTGTCGGGAGCGCTCCCTCGCCCTGGCAGAATTGCCGGATGCCCCCGACCCTCCCGATCGCCGACGGCGTGCCGGAGTCGCGGAGCGCGGTGATCCACGCCGACAACCTCGAGGTGCTGCCGCAGCTGGCCGACGGGGCGTTCACCGTCGTCTACCTCGATCCGCCCTTCAACACCGGGCGCGCGCAGGTGCGCACCTCGACGACCTCGGTGCGCTCGGCGACGGGCACGATCGCGGGATTCAAGGGCCGCAGCTACGAGCGGATCCGCGGCGACCTGCTCCGCTACGACGACCGCTTCGACGACTACTGGTCGTTCCTGGAGCCGCGGCTGGCCGAGGCCTGGCGCCTGCTCGCCGACGACGGCACCCTCTACCTCCACCTCGACTACCGCGAGGCGCACTACGCCAAGGTGCTGCTCGACGCGCTCTTCGGCCGCGAGTGCTTCCTCAACGAGATCATCTGGGCCTACGACTACGGGGCCAAGGCGACCCGGCGCTGGCCGACCAAGCACGACACGATCCTCGTGTACGTGAAGAACCCGCGCGGCTACCACTTCGACTCCGTCGCGGTCGACCGCGAGCCCTACATGGCGCCCGGACTGGTGACCCCCGAGAAGGCCGAGCGGGGCAAGCGGCCGACCGACGTGTGGTGGCACACGATCGTGTCGCCGACGGGCCGCGAGAAGACCGGGTACCCGACGCAGAAGCCGGAGGGGATCCTCCGGCGCATCGTGCAGGCGTCGAGCCGCGAGGGCGACGCGGTGCTCGATTTCTTCGCCGGCTCGGGCACGACCGGGGCGGTCGCGCACGCGCTCGGGCGGCGCTTCGTGCTGATCGACTCGCACGCGGACGCGGTCGCGGTGATGCGCCGCCGCTTCGCGACGCTGGACCCGGCGCCGCTGTTCCTCTGAGGGGCGCGGGCGCCGAGTCCGCGAAAGTTGTCGTACTCGAGCTCGAGTACGACAACTTCTGAGGACTCGGCAGGCCGACCAGCCCTCCCCAGTGTGACGACAACGGAGTTGTCCGCAGGGGGTGGTGCCGGGCGGTGGGACGGTCGGGCAGGCGCCATCCTCGGGGGCATGAGATCGAATGACCTGGGTGCCTTCACCCGACGCACCGCGCTCGCTGAGGGCGCGACCGACGCGCAGCTGCGCTCACCTCTCCTCGCGCAGCCGTTCCACGGCGTGCGGACGCGTGTTGCACCGGTCACGCACGAGGAGCGCGCTCGCGCCTACCTTCCGCGGTTGAGACGTGGACAGTACTTCTCCCACCTCACGGCGGCGGGGATCTGGGGTGTTCCGCTGCCCTCGCTCGCCCTCGCCGACGACCCGATCCACGTATCGGCGCCAGCGCCTCGCCGGCCGCCGCGCACCAGGGGAATGGTCGGACACGTCCTGCGTCCGGAGTGGACACGAGTGCTGGTACGTCGTGGTCTTCCGGTCACCGATCCCGCGACGACCTGGATCCTGCTCGCCGGGCTGCTGCCACCGCGAGACCTGCTCGCCGCAGCGGATCACCTGCTGTTCGTCCCCCGGTTCGAATCGAGGACCGATCCGCGGCCCTACGCCACGATCGCAGAGCTGGAGGAGCGGCTCGACCGGTACGCCGGTCGGGGGAAGGTGCTCCTGCAGGAGACGCTGCGGCTGGCTTCCACTGCATCGGCATCCCGGCGCGAGACGTGGCTGCGCTCGGTGGCGCTCGAGGCGGGATTCCCACCGGCCGAGACGAATGTGGAGATCGTCCACGGAGGCCGGCTGATCGCCATAGGCGACCTGGGCTTCGTGCGCTGGAAGGTACTGGCCGAGTACGACGGCAGCCACCATCAGAGCGACGACGCCCAGTACGCGCGCGACCGGGAGCGGAGCCTCGCTCTGCAGCTCGCGGGCTGGATTCAGGTCGTGGTCAGAGCCGAGGGTCTCGGCCGGGGCCGGGCGCGTACCATCGCCGAGATCGATGCGGCACTGCGCGCGCACGGCTGGCGCCCATGACCGCGTCGGCACCGGCCGAGGTCACGCTCGACCCCGCGCAGATCGGGTGCTCAGGAGTCGCATCCCCGGCAGTCGGATCCCTGAGCTCGAACCGCCGGACGTCGAGTCCTCAGAAGTTGTCGGACTCGAGGGTCGAAGACGACAACTTCTGCGCAGTCGGGGTGGTGGGCCGGATCGGCTCCTCAAAAGTTGTCGTACTGGAGGCCGAGTACGACGACTTCTGCGGAGTCGAGGGTGCCCACCCGGCGCGCACTTCCCGGCGCAGCGGAACGAGCACCGAGCGGAGTGCGGTCATCCCGCACGAGCGGCGTCACGAGCTGGCGCGGACGACCAGCTCGGTGGGCATCAGCGTCCGGTGCTCGACCGGGCGTCCCTCGATGCGCGCGACCAGCAGCTCGGCCATGCGCGCGCCGAGCTCGGCGGGCGTCTGGCGGACGGTGCTGAGGGCGGGCACCGCGGTGCGCGCGTACATGTCGTCGTCGAAGCCGACCACGGCGACGTCCTCGGGGACGCGGCGGCCCGCCTCCCGCAGCGCCTCGTACGCGCCGACGGCCATCTGGTCGTTGGCGGCGAAGAGCCCGTCGATGCCGGGATCGCGCTCGAGCAGGCGGCGCATCGCCTCGCGGCCGCTGTCGGGCGAGAAGTCGCCCCACTCGACGAGGGAGTCGTCCAGGCCCGCGTCGGCCAGGGTGCGGCGCCAACCCACGAGGCGGTCGACGCCCGGGGGCATGTCGGCCGGGCCGGCGATGGTGGCGAGGCGGCGGCGACCGCGCTCGATCAGGTGCGCGGTCGCGTCGGCCGCCCCCTCCGCGTTGTCGACGTCGACGAAGTACGAGCCGCGCTCCTCCGGAGACAGCGGCCGGCCGCCGAAGACGATCGGGAGGGAGTTGGCGAGCGCCGCGTAGGAGTGGTCGCCCGAGTGGTGCGAGACCACCAGGGCGCCGTCGACGTTGCCGCCCAGGAGGTAGCGGCGGGTCTTCTCGCCGTTGGACTCCGACGCGATGAGCATCGACAGCGTGTAGTCGGTGTCGGCGAGGTGCATGGCGGCGCCCTGCACGATCGACGCGAAGAACGGGTCGGCGAAGACGCGCGCCGTCGACTCCGGCACGATCAGCGCGATCGAGTGGGTGCGGCGGGAGGCGAGCATGCGCGCCGCCCGGTTGGGCACGTAGTCGAGCTCGCCGATCGCCTTCTCGACCGCGGCGACGATGTCGGCCGCGACCTGCGGGGCGCCGTTGACGACCCGCGAGACGGTCGCGCGCGACACTCCCGCGCGCGCCGCGACCATCTCGAGGGTGGGGGAGCGCCCCGGCTCCCGTCCCGCCGAACCGTCGACCACGGCTCAGTCCAGCAACGAGGCGGACGAGCCGCCGATCAGGCGGGAGTAGACGAGACCGGAGTCCTTGATCGTGCGCTCTTGGGACTCGTAGTCGACGCGCACGATGCCGAAGCGCTTCTCGTAGCCCCACGCCCACTCGTAGTTGTCGAGCAGCGACCAGACGAAGTAGCCGCGGACGTCCGCGCCCTGGTCGATCGCGTCGGCGACCTTCTCGACGTGGTCGAGCACGTACTGGGTGCGGTCGACGTCGTGCACGCGGCCGTCCTCGACGACGTCGTCGTACGCGGCGCCGTTCTCGGTGACGTACAGCGGAGGGAGGTTCTCGTACTCCAGGCCCAGGCGGGTCAGCAGGTAGCGCAGCCCGTCGGGGTGCACCTCCCAGTCCATCGCCGTGCGCGGCAGGCCGCGGCTGGGGAAGGTGATGAACTCCGAGCCGACGAACGGGGACGCGGTCTCGCGATCGGTCGCGGCGGCGAAGTCCTCGGCGCCGGCGGGGAGCGGGTGACCGGAGACGTTGTCGTCGTGGTAGTGGTTCACGCCGAGGAAGTCGAGCGGCAGCGAGATGAGGTCGAGATCGCCGTCGACGATCAGCTCGTCCAGGCCCAGGCCCGCGACGTCCTCGAGGAGGTCCTCGGGGTACTCGCCGCGCAGCAACGGGTCGAGGAAGATGCGGTTCTGCAGCGCGTCGAAGCGGCGGGCGGCGTCGAGGTCGACCTCGTCCTCGGGGTCGTCGGGGACGGCGTTGGAGAGGTTGAGGGTGATGCCGAGGTTCTGCGCGCCGAGCTGCCGCAGCGTCGAGACCGCGAGGCCGTGGGCGAGGTGCGTGTGGTGGACCGCGGCGAGCGCGGCCTGCTGCGAGATCACTCCGGGGGCGTGGACTCCGGCGCCGTAGGAGAGCAGGGTCGAGCAGAAGGGCTCGTTGAAGGTCGTCCAGTGCTGGACGCGGTCGCCGAGGCTCTCGTAGACGGTCTCGGCGTAGTCGCGGAAGCGCTCGGCGGTGTCGCGGTTGGTCCAGCCCCCGGTCTCCTCCACGGCCTGCGGGAGGTCCCAGTGGTAGAGGGTCAGCCAGGGCAGGATCCCCGCTCCGAGCAGCTCGTCGACCAGGCGCGAGTAGAAGTCGAGGCCCTCGGCGTTGACGGAGCGGTCGCCCGGCTTCACCCGCGACCAGCTGACCGAGAAGCGGTACGAGCCCAGGCCCAGCTCCTTCATCAGCTGCACGTCGGCGGGCATGCGGTGGTAGTGGTCGACGGCGACCTCGGGGGTGTCGCCCTTCGCGACGGCGCCGGGGACGCGCGAGAACGCGTCCCAGATGCTGTCCTCCTTGCCGCCCTCGTGCCCCGCGCCCTCGATCTGGGCGGCGGCCGTCGCGGACCCCCAGAGGAAGCCCACGGGCCAGTCGCGCACGGCGAGGCGCTCGGCCCGGGCGGTCTGCTCAGCGAGGCTCGGCGACTCGGTGGCGGGGATGCGGGCAACGCTCATGGGCGACTCCTTCGGCTGGTACGGCCATCCTACGGCTTCGGATGGAGCGCTCTCTCGCCGCCGTACCGGCGCAGCGCCGAGATCTCGGGGCGGCGCAGGTACGGTTCAGCTCCGCCGGTCGTCGGGCGCGGTCGGAGTCGTGCGGACGGAGTCGGTCCGCACGTCGGGCTCGATGCTGCCGGCGGCGAGATCCGCACCCGCCCGGGCAGCGAGCTGCGGGTCGGTCCGGCGGAGCTCCTCGGCGCGCTCGTCGTCGGCGGCGAGGTCGTGCGCCTCCTGCATCGCCGACTTCGCGCGCAGCGGCGGCGTCTTGAGGAACCACGACAGCACGAAGGCGAGCAGGACCACGCCGAGGGCGACCGAGAAGACGGTCACGGTGGCGTCGTTGAAGCCGGTCAGGAACGGCGCCGACAGCGCGCGGTCGGCGGTGTTCAGGAACGAGGTGTCGCCGTCGAGGGCCGAGCCGATCGCCGAGGTGTCCTGGGACTGGAGGAGGCCGAGGATCTTCTCGTTCGCCGGATCGGCGAGGACGGTCGGGTCGGCGAGCGCGGCCTGCAGGTCGGCGGAGATCCCAGGCTTCCGGAAGGCGGCCGCGATCGTGTCCGGGATGCGGGTGAACAGCACCGAGAAGATCACCGCGGTGCCCAGGGTGCCGCCGATCTGACGGAAGAACGTGGAGGCGCTCGTCGCGACTCCCATGTTCGCCACGTCGACGGAGTTCTGCGACGCGAGGGTCAGCGTCTGCATCATCTGGCCGAGGCCCAGCCCCAGCATCAGCATTCCGCCCATCATGAACAGGACCGGCTTGTCGATGGAGACGAAGGTGAAGTAGAAGAACGCGGCCGACATCAGGAAGGTCCCGACGATCGGGAACGCGCGGTACCGCCCGGTCCGCGAGATGATCTGGCCCGAGACGATCGAGGCGATCATGAGGCCGAGGATCATCGGCAGCATCAGGAAGCCCGACTCCGTGGGCGTCGCTCCGTTCACCAGCTGCAGGTAGAGCGGGATGGTCATCATGCCGCCGAACATCCCGAAGCCGACGAGGACGCCCAGCACGGTGGCCATCGAGAAGGTCGGCGAGCGGAAGAGCTTGAGCGGGATCAGCGCGTCGTCGCCCATCATCCGCTCGGCCGCGATGAAGCCGACGATGCCGAGCGCGCCGACGATGTAGCAGACCCAGGCGATCGGGGAGCCCCAGCCCCACTCGCGCCCCTGCTCGGCGATCAGCAGGAGCGGACCGGCGGCGAGGATGACGAGGGCCGCGCCCCACCAGTCGATGCGGACGGAGCGCACGCCGGCGGGCCTGGGCAGGTGCAGGAAGCGGAGCACGATGACCAGCGCCACGGCGCCGATCGGCAGGTTGATCAGGAACACCCAGCGCCAGCCGGTGATGAAGAGGATCTCGGGGGTGCCGGCGAGGAGTCCGCCGATCAGCGGGCCGACGACGCTCGAGACGCCGAAGACGGCGAGGAAGTACCCCTGGTACTTGGCGCGCTCTCGCGGCGGGAGGATGTCGCCCATCACCGTGAGGGCGAGCGACATGAGGCCGCCGGCGCCCAGGCCCTGGACCGCGCGGAAGCCCGCGAGTCCGAGCATGGAGGTCGCGAACCCGGCGAGCAGCGACCCGATCAGGAACAGGACGATCGCGATCAGGTAGAGCGGTCGGCGGCCGAAGATGTCCGAGAGCTTCCCGTAGATCGGAGTCGCGATCGTCGAGACGATCAGGTACGCCGTCGTCACCCACGCCTGCTGCGAGAGCCCGTCGAGGTCGTCGGCGATGGTGCGCATCGACGTGCCCACGATCGTCTGATCGAGCGAGGACAGGAACATGCCCGCCATCAGCCCGAAGATCACGAAGAGGATCTGCCGGTGCGTCATGACCGCGCCGGAGGGCGTGGGTTCGGGCTGTCGAGCGGCGGAGTCGGCCATGGGTGTCCCCTCGTGAGGCGGACGCCCTCAGGGCACGGCGGACCGCCGCGAACGTTGCGTGCTGCGCAAAGTTACACCGCGCGAGGACGCGCCTCCAGGCCCCGGCGGCGAGCCTGAACGGGATCTCAGGAGGCGCGTCCCCGCGTCACTCGGAGTCGGCCGCGGGCTCCTCGGCCCAGCCGGCCTCGCGGAGCGCGGCACGGGCCTCGGCCCGGGCCGAGTAGGGCGTGCGCACCCCCTGGATGTCGCGGTAGTTCTGGTGGCCGGGGCCCGCCCAGAGGATGGAGTCGCCCTCCTGGGCCAGCGAGACGGCCACGCGGATCGCCCGCTTGGGGTCGTCGACCTCGTGGATCTCGCCGTCGGGCCTCGCCGCGCGGGCCGCGTCGACGAGCGTGCGACGGATGGACGAGGGGTCCTCGAAGCGCGGGTGGTGGTCGGTCACGACGAGGACGTCGCTGCCCGAGACCGCCGCCTCGGCCATCGCGGGGCGCTTCAGCGTGTCGCGGTCGCCGTCGGCGCCGAACACCATGATCACGCGACCGCGGGTCACTCCCCGCACCGCCTCGAGCGTGTGCTGGAAGGCGTCGGCGCTGTGGCCGAAGTCGACGTAGACGGTCGGGCCGCGCTCGCCCGAGACGCGCTCGGTGCGGCCGGGGAGCGAGACGTCGACTCCGCCGTCGCGGTGCAGCGCCGCCCGGATCTCGCCCAGCGGCCGGCCCGACTCGACGAGCATCGCGATGGCCAGCGCCGCGTTGGCCGCCATGTGCGCGCCGATGATCGGCACGGACGTGGTGATCGCCCGCGACTCGCGGTTCTGGATGCGGAAGCCGGTGCGGCCGAACTCCTGCTCGAGGATCGTCACCGTCCAGTCGGCCTCGACACCGGGCAGCGAGGTGATCGTCGACACCGGGACACCCGCCGTCTCGGCGATGCGGGCGCCCGCGGGGGAGTCGAGCGAGACGACGGCGCGACGGGCGCGGTCGGGCTGGAACAGCTGCGCCTTCTGGGCGAAGTAGGTCTCCATGTCGCCGTAGTCGTCGAGGTGGTCGTGGCTGAGGTTCGTGAAGCCGGCGACGTCGAAGACGACTCCGTCCACGCGGTGGCGGGTGAGGGCCTGAGCGCTGACCTCGATGGCCGCGGCGCCGACGCCCTCCTCGTGCATCCGGGCGAGCAGGGCGTGCAGCTCGGTCGCCTCGGGCGTGGTCAGTCCGCTCGTGATCGAGGTGTCGCCGATGTGGCGCTCGGCCGTCGAGCTGAGACCGGGCACCACGCCGAGCTGGCGGAGGATGCCCTCGATCATGTGGACCGTCGAGGTCTTCCCGTTCGTGCCGGTCACGCCGAACAGCACGGGAGCGCGCTCGGCCGTGCCGTAGACGGCGGCCGCGACGGCTCCGAGGCGGGCGCGGGGGTCCTCGACGACGAGCACGGGCAGTCCGGTGGCGCGGGCGAGCTCTGCTCCGGCCCCGTCCGTCATCACGGCGGAGGCGCCGCGCTCGCGGGCCTCGGCGACGAACTCGGCACCGTGGCGGTTCACACCGGCCAGTGCGACGAACAGATCGCCGGGCTCGACATCGGAGGCGGTGAGCGTCACGCCGGTGACGTCGGCCTCGAGGAGATCGTCGGCGGGGATCTCGAGGGTGCGCGCGAGGGCCGTGAGAGGGACCGCGGGAGCGAGGCGGGGTCGGAGCATGGGGTCCTTTCGTCGCCGGGACGGCCGATGCGGGTCCGAGGGGGCGGATCCGGAGGGTCACGGTGCTGTCACTCAAGCTAGGGGAGTCGCTGATGTGAATCCTTAGAGGATATGGGAGTCCCGCGTGGAGGACGCGGCGGCGACCGGGCGGTGTCCGCGAGGTTCGCAGGGCCCGCGTCTAGGCTCGGAGGATGACCTCGAGCGAGAACGAGACCCCGGGCGGGCGCCCGGTGCGCCGGCGCGCACTCGTCATCGGCACCGTGGCGGCCGCCGCCGGAGCGACCGCGTTCGGCGTGGGCGCGGCGATCGGAGCCGGCCGCGGCGGCCCGGAGCCGACCGGCTCGCCGTCACTCCCGCCGACGCGGACGCCGAGCGCGACTCCGTCCGCCACCGCCGCGCCGGAGCCCACGGCGACGGAGACCACCGCGCCGGCCGAGCCGACGCCCACCGCGACCCCCGGGATCGACCTCGCCGCGAACTCCGTCGACGACCCGGCGAGCGTGTGGGTCGTCGTGAACAAGCTCAGGACGCTGAACCCGGTCGACTACTTCCCGGCCGATCTCGTGTACCCGGACGTCCGCTACGTCAACCGCCAGCCGATGCGGCAGGCGACGGCCGACGCCCTCGTCGCCCTCGTCGCCGCGGCGTCGGCCGAGGCGGGGCTCGCGCTCGCCGTGCAGAGCGCGTACCGCTCCTACGAGACGCAGGTCGGCGTGTACGCCGGCTGGGTCTCGACCCGCGGGCAGGCCGGGGCGGATGCGACGAGCGCGCGGCCGGGTCACAGCGAGCACCAGACGGGCTGGGCGGTCGACGTCGTCGGCGCCTCCGGGGCGTGCGCGCTCGAGATCTGCTGGGGGGACACGCCCGAGGGGCTCTGGGTCGGGGCCAACGTGCACCGCTTCGGCTTCCTCGTCCGCTACAAGCCCGACGCGACCCCGATCACGGGCTACGAGTCGGAGCCGTACCACCTCCGCTACGTCGGCACGGAGCTCGCGCAGCACCTCCACGACACGGGGATCGAGACTCTGGAGCGCCTGTTCGGACTTCCGGATGCGCCCGATTACGCCCCGGGAAGCACTTCCTAGTCGGTCTAGCGATCACACCCGGGCACCGGAAGACGTGACACTCGCCGCTCGTTACCGTACTGTTACCCGGAGCGTTTCCCGACGACCCCGATCGTCGCGCGCGACAGCCCTTGACAGGGCAGCTCCCCTCTGAAAAAGCAGTGCGCCACCGTGCCGTCGCATCCCGAACCGTGAGATACCTCTGTGCCCCCCAGCTCCACCCGCTCCACCCCGACCTCGCCCGCTCCCACCCCCGGCGCCGCCGCTGACCCCGGCGTCACCGCGCCCCCGCTGACCCGCCGCCAGGCCAGGGAGCGGGAGGGCCGCGTGCGCACCGCCGTCACGACCGCCGCCGCGGCTCCCGCCCCCCGTCGTGCCCGCGGCCCGGCCGTCCGCCTCGGTCCCCCCGCATTCCGCGAGCGGCGGCGGCTTCGCCTCGCGCCGAGACCGCCGCGTGGCCGAGGGTCACCGCCAGCACCGCCCGCGGGTGGAGCCCGCACGGCGCGGCGCCTCCTTCCTCCGACCCGGCCGCCGTCACCTCGTGCTCGCGATGTCGGGCGGCCTCGTCGTCGTGGCCGTCGCCGCGGGTGCCAGCCTGACCATCGGCGGATCCGGCTCGTCCGAGTCCGCCTCGGCCACCGCCTCCGGGTCGGCGACGCCGACCGCGGCTGCGACCACCGTCGCCGTGCTCCCCGCGACCACCGCCTCCGCGCGCGTGGTGCTGAGCGGAGTGTCGACCACCAGCGGCACGGTCGCCGGCGGCACGAGCGTCACGCTCCAGGGCTCCAACCTCGACTCGGTCGCCTCGGTGCGGTTCGGCGACCTCGAGGGCAGCGTCGCCGTCGAGAACCCCGACCAGATCACGGTGGTGGCGCCTCCCGCATCCGGCGAGGTCGAGGGAGTCGTGCCCGTCGCCTTCTTCGACGCCAGCGGTGCTCCCATCACCTTCGACGCCGTGACCGAGGCCGCCGCAGCGGTCACCGCCGGCGGAACGCCCGTCGATCAGGCGCAGACCGCGCTGGCCACGACCGCCCCCGTGCCCGTCGCGGACCCGGCGGCGGATCTCGCCGCCCCGACTCCCTCCGCCTCCTCGACCCCCACCGCCGAGCCGCTGCCGACCGCGACCGGCGTGCTGGCCACCACCAAGGTCGTGGCCTCGGCCATCACGTTCGCCTACACGCCCGACCCCGCGATCGAGGCCGCGAAGGCCGCCGCCGCGCTCGACGCGAGCCGCCTCGCCTCGCAGCTCGACTACGTCCGGACGTACTGGACCGAGTACAACTCGGCGCAGTACGGCGTGATCGCCGGCAACGACTGCGTGAACTTCACCTCGCAGTCCCTGATCGCCCGCGGCTGGACCATGGACTCCGAGTGGAGCTTCTCGTCCGGCGGCGGGTACAGCTCGGCCTGGGCGTCGTCGACGGCCTTCAACTCCTACCTCGCCGCCCACCCGGAGCGGGCGACGCCCCTCACGAACGCGCAGCGCGAGCAGGTCGAGGTCGGCGACGTCGTGCAGTTCGACTGGGACGGCTCCGGCGACTGGGACCACACCGGGATCGTCACGAGCGTCGACGGGGACACGATCCTCTACGCGTCGCACACGGTCGACAACCTCGACCAGGACATCGACTCCGCCTCGGCCGGTCGCATCATGTTCTGGAGCGTCTGACGCCGGAACGCGGAAGAGGCCGCCCCCGCGAGCGGTGACGGCCTCCTCGGCAGGAGCGGTGGAGTCAGTTCTTGAAGACGTCCTTGACGTCCTCGCCGACCTTCTTGGTCTGCGCCTTCGTCTGGTCGGCCTGTCCCTCGGCCTCGAGGCGCTCGTTGTCGGTCAGCTTGCCGGCCGCCTCCTTCGCCTTTCCGAGGAGGTTCTCAGCAGCGTTGCGGATCTTGTCGTCAGCACCCATCAGGGGCTCCCTTCGTTCGATTCGGTGATCCTCCCGCGACGGCCGCGGGAGGAGTGGTGCCTGCACGCTCTGCGGGCAGGGGTCAGGCGACGCGGTCCTCCCGGGAGAAGCCGGCGCGGGCGCTCGAGGCGACCTCGAGCACGACCGGGAGGCGGACTCCGAGCAGGCGGTCCAGGCTCTCGACCTCCGAGCGCACCGAGTCGACCACCGTGCGCGGGGAGACCCCGCTGCGGGGGAGGACCCGGACCTTGAGGGCGGTGGTGGACCCGTGCTGGTAGGCCGACACCGTCACGTCGAGCAGGTCGCCGCGGCCGGCGAGGGCGTTCTCGAGGACGTCCTCGGCGAATCCGGTGGCGAACTCGACCGAGCCGGCCGGGCCGCCCTCGGCGGAGGTCTCGTCGTGCAGCACCGTGCCGGTGCGACCGCGGCCGTGCGTGAGGGCGAGTGCGAGGGCGATCACGACGCCCAGAAGGCACACGCCGACGATCGCGTAGAGCGGCCAGAGCACGGCGGTGTCGTTCCAGGGCGTGCCGTCCTCGGGCGAGATCCGGGAGACGAGGGCCGCCCCCTGGTCGGAGCCGAAGGCCGAGACCGCGTCCCGCACGGGCTGCGAGACCGCGACCAGGACGAGTCCGGCGGTGACGGCGGCCAGCACGAGGCCGACGAGGAGCAGGAACAGGCGGTTGACGAAGCGGTTGCTCGTGGTCATCAGATCCTCCCGGACTCGGCGATGCGGACGGTGGCGCGGGTGACGGGCTGCGCGGAGATCCGCTCCAGTTCGGCGTCGAGGGCGCTCTGGACGGAGTCGCGGTCGACGGCGATGCCGGAGGCGGGCGTGATCGAGACGACCGCGGTGCGGCGTCCGATCGAGGCGCTGGTGTCCTCGCGGCGCGAGCGGGCTACGGTGCGGGCCGAGCGCGCGAGCGCCGAGGCGATCACTCCGTCGTCGACCACGATCGCGAGGCGCTCGTCGTCGATGGTGTGCCGAGCGCGCGCCCCGGGAGCGATCGCCAGCACGAGCAGCACCAGTGCGAGCAGCCCGGTGACGACCGCGACGCCGATCAGAGCGGAGGAGGCGAGCCCGCCCACTCCGACCAGGGCTCCCAGCAGAGCGGAGGGCGCGATCAGGAGCGGGGCCGCGCCGAGGACGGCGAGCACCGCCTCGGTGCCGACGTACGCGGCGATCAGGGCGATCGCCACGAGGACGACGATCTGCGCGGCCGAGCGCGAGCGGTGCGTCTCGCGCCGCAGGAAGCGGCGGTAGCGCGCGTCGGGAGCGGCGTCGCGGGGGGATGCGGCCGTGCTCATGCGACTCTCCTCGTGTGTCGGGTGCGGGTGCCGTTCACCCGGATGTCGACCCGGGTGACGGTGCGGCCGGTCAAGGCCTGCATCCGGGCGGCGATGCGGCTCCGATCGCGGTGGAGGCGATCGAGCAGGCTCCCCTCGCCGGCTCCGGGGGCGGCGGCGGGGTCCGAGCCGACGACGACGGGAGTCGTGACGGAGAGCGCGAGGCCCCCGCTGTCGTCCGACAGGCGGACGCGGATCGCGGACACCTCCACGCCGAGCTCCTCGTGCACGACGGCGAGCGCGGTGCGCTCGATCGAGCGGACGCTGACGGTGACGGTGCCCGCCACCGGCGCGGGGGCGCCGGCGGCGGGACGCGACTGCAGGGCGGTGGTCATGACGGCTCCTAGCGGGAGGTCGTGCGGCCGCGGAACACGTCCACGAGTCCGCGCACGTCCAGCGATCCGTCGAGCATCCGCGTGATCAGGACGCCGAGCGCCATGAACACGGCGGTGAGGACGAAGCCCCAGAAGCCGAAGAGCAGGGCGGCGAAGGCGAGGATCGCGCCGACGACGACGCCGAGCACGGTGCCCCGGCTCGCGGGGGCGGAGGGGGTGGGGGTGCTCATCGGACGCGGCTCTCGGTCTCGGCGGAGTCGTCGTCCCCGGGGATGTGCACGTCGACGATCGCGACGTTGATCTCGGCGACCGCCATGCCGACGAGGCCGGTGATGGCCTCGCCCACCGCGTCGCGGACGCGGTCGGCCACGGTCTGCATCGGGACGGGGTACTCGACGACGAGGGTCACGTCGACGGCGACCTGGGTCTCGCCGACCTCGACGCGGACGCCCTGGGCCAGGTCGTTGCCGCCGACGGCGGAGCGGATGGCGCCGAACGCGCGGGCGGCGTTGTTGCCGAGGGCGAAGACGCCGGGGACCTCGCGAGCCGCGATGCCAGCGACCTTCGCGATCACGGCGTCGTCGATGACGGTGCGGCCCTGAGCGGTGCCGGAGACCGCGCCGCCGAGGCTGGTCACGGTGTCGACGGACTTGTCGACGCGGGGGGTGGAGGGGGTGCGGGTGGTGTCGCTCATGGTGTCTCCTGTACGTCTCGTCGGCCGCGGTTCCGCGGTCGGGGGTCCTGGGCCCGGTCGCATCGACTTCGCAGTCCTGCGCCCTCGGGCTGTGCTTACATGAGTGGGACGGAGCCCGGCGGGTGATCGTCACGGTCCGGATCGGGAAATTTCCTGACCGTTGCCTGATAGGTGTCCGGCACGGTGCCGACGGTCGAGGAGAGAGGGCGTCATGCCTGGTCTGGAGTCGGCGAGCGATGCGCTCCTCGCCGAGCGCTCGGCCGAGGGCGACGTGCGGGCCTTCGAGGTCCTCGTCAAGCGGCACCAGTCGATCCTCCGGGCGTACGCGTGGCGGCTGACCGGCTCGCAGGCGGACGCCTCCGACGCCGTGCAGAACGCGCTCATCACGGTCTGGGCCCAGCTCCCGCAGCTCAAGGAGCCGGCGAGCGTCCGCAGTTGGATGATGCGGATCGTGAGCCGCTCGAGCGTCGACCTGCTGCGCCAGCGCCGACCCGCCGACGACGTCGACGCCGTGGAGCACCCCGCCGCGACGGGGCCCGGCCCCTTCGAGGCCGCCGAGCGCTCCGATGCGATGAAGGCGCTCGCCCAGGCTCTCGCGCAGCTGCCCGAATCCCAGCGCCAGTGCTGGCTGCTCCGCGAGGTCGGCGGCGAGTCCTACGGCGAGATCGCCGAGCACCTGGGGCTGACCACGACGGCCGTGCGCGGCAAGCTGGCGCGAGCCCGCGAATCGCTGGTCGTGGCGATGGAGGACTGGCGATGAAGGACGTCCCCGATGAAGGAGCAGGCGCGATGAACGCGGACGACACTCCGGCGGGCCCGGAGCGCGGCGACGCGCTCGAGGCCGCGCCCGTCGAGGGGGCTCCGGTCGACGGCGACGAGCTCACCCTCGACGACCTCAGCGACTACCTCGACCGTGGCCGGCTGCCGTACGACGCGGCCATCGAGGAGTCTCCGGAGCACCGCCGCACGCTGCAGGCCCTCGAGCGGGTGCGCGCCCTCTCGGGCGCCCTCATCGACGACGACGCCGAGCGGCTGCCGGCGCCCGAGGAGAGCTGGTTCGGCTCGATCCTCGCGCAGGTGCGCCGGGAGGCGCGGGCAGGTCGCGACATCCCGCTCGCCAGCCCCGAGCCGGACGTCGAGCTGACGATCACCGAGGGCGCGGTCCGCGGGCTCGTGCGCGAGGCGGGCGACAGCGTCCCCGGGGTGCTCGTCGGCCGCTGCCGGCTGGTCGGCGACATCGGCGCTCCCGGGGCGGAGGTCGTGGTCGAGGTCACGATCTCGGTCTTCTGGGGGTTCCCCTCGCGGACGCGGCGCAGCAGGTGCGCGAGCGCATCCACACCCGCCTCCTCACCCAGACCGAGCTGCGGGTCACGACGATCGACGTCCGCGTCGAGGACGTCTACCACCCCGGAACGGAGCAGTCGTGAGCACGGCGGGCGGAGTCGTCGTCCCGCAGCAGCCGAGCGCGTCGTCCGTGCTCACAGCGCTCGCCCGCGCGGTGCCCGGAGTGGCGATGCTGGTGCCCGCGCGACCGGAGGCCCGCGACGTCCTCGCGCACGCCGCGACGGCGCTCGCGCCCTCGCCGATCCCGCTCCTGCCCGCCTCCCTCGGAACGGCCTCGGGCGGCACCTCCGTCGAGCCCGTGCTGGTGCGGATCGCTCCGGAGCACGTCGTCGTCTCGATCGATCTCGTGGTCTCGTCCGACGCCTCGGCCCCCGGGGTCGCCCGGGCGGTCGGCGCCGCGGTGCGCGAGTGGTGCCAGCAGGAGCATCCGGAGCGGCGCGCGCGCGTCGCGGTGCGGATCGCGGCGGTCGACTGACCCGGCGGACCTGGAGCCGTCAGCGACCGGGTCCGGGGCGGTCCGGCTCGCTCAGCCCTGCTGCACCAGGAACGCCTCGGTCTCGACGGTGGTCGGAGCCGAGACCGCGGCGCCCTGCCGGGTGACCGACACCGCCGCCGCGGCGCTCGCCCAGCGCACCAGGGGGAGCAGCGCCTCCGGATCCCAGCGGTCGGCCCCCTCCGCGGCGAGGCGGGCGGCGAAGGCGCCGCAGAAGGTGTCGCCGGCGCCGGTCGTGTCGACGGCGCGGACGCGGAAGGCCGGGGCGGAGGCGGGCTCGCGGTCGCGGACGGCGACGATCACCCCGTCCGAGCCGAGGGTGACGAGCACGAGCGGCACGAGCGCGGTGAGCGCGACGGCGAGGGCGGAGTCGTCGGCGGCGTCGATCCCGCGCTCGCGGCCCAGCTCGCGCGCCTCGTGCTCGTTGACGATCAGCACGTCGAGCTCGTCGAGCAGCTCGGCCGGCAGCGGCCGGATGGGGGCGGCGTTCAGGATCGTGACGACTCCTGCGGCGCGGGCGGCGCGCGCGGCGGCGAGCACCGTCTCCTGCGGCACCTCCAGCTGCAGCAGCAGCGCGGAGGCGGCGGAGACGACCTCCTCCTCGGCGGCCGTGAGCCCGGCGAAGGCGGCGTTCGCTCCGGAGTCGACGACGATCGCGTTCTCGCCCGAGTCGTCGACCGTGATCTGCGCGGTGCCGGTGCGGGTGTCCAGGCGCCGCGCGTGCACGGCGAGCGGCTCGGCGGCGAGCACGGTCGCGAGCTCGTCGCCCGCCGAGTCGCGGCCCAGGCTCGTGACGAAGGCGGTGCCCTCGGCCGTGCGGGCCGCGGCGACCGCCTGGTTCAGGCCCTTGCCTCCCGGGAAGGTGCGGTAGTCGGAGGCGAGCACCGTCTCGCCGGGCGCGGGGATGCGGGCGACGCGGTAGACGTGGTCGAGGTTGGCGCTTCCGAGGACGACGAGGGGCATGCCCTCGACGTTAGGGCACGCGCAAGGGGCTCCGCTGGATCCGGCCCGCGCCTACGGTGGAGGCATGGACACTCGAATCTTCGGACGCACCGGTGCGCCCGTCTCCGTCGTCGGCCTCGGAACCTGGCAGCTCGGTGCCGACTGGGGTGACGTCGCCGAGAACGATGCCCTCGCGATCCTCGACGCCGCCGTGGAGTCGGGGGTCACCCTCTTCGACACCGCCGACGTGTACGGCGACGGCCGCAGCGAGCGCACGATCGGCTCCTACCTCGCCGCGCACCCCGACTCGGGCGTGTTCGTCGCGACCAAGATGGGCCGCCGCGTCGACCAGGTCCCCGAGAACTACGTGCTCGACAACTTCCGCGCCTGGACCGACCGCTCACGGAAGAACCTGGGCGTGGACACCCTCGACCTCGTGCAGCTGCACTGCCCGCCCACCTCCGTCTACTCCGACGACGCCGTCTTCGACGCGCTCGACACCCTCGTCTCCGAGGGCGCGATCGCGCACTACGGCGTCTCGGTCGAGCGCACGGAGGAGGCGCTGACGGCGATCGCGCGGCCGAACGTCGCCAGCGTGCAGATCATCCTGAACGCGTTCCGCCTGAAGCCGCTGGACGCGGTGCTGCCCGCCGCCCGCGAGGCCGGGGTCGGCATCCTCGCCCGCGTGCCGCTCGCCTCCGGCCTCCTCAGCGGCCGCTACACGACCGAGACCACGTTCGCGGCCGACGACCACCGCAACTACAACCGCGAGGGCAAGGCCTTCGACGTCGGAGAGACGTTCTCGGGCGTCGACTTCGCGACCGGTGTCGAGGCCGCGCAGGAGTTCTCGCGCCTCGCCGCCGACCACGGCCTCGCACCCGCGGCCGCCGCACTCGCCTGGATCATCCAGCAGGACGGCGTGACGTCGGTCATCCCCGGCGCCCGCTCGCCCGAGCAGGCCCGCGCCAACGCGACCGCCGCCGACGCCGCGCCCCTCGGCCCGGCGTTCATGGAGGCCGTCAACGCCCTCTACGACACCCACTTCCGCCCGACGGTCCACCCCCCGCTGGTAGCGACCCGGCCCTGACTCGCCCGGAAGGGCTCGTTCTCCAGCGCGAGAACGAGCCCTTCCGGGCGACTCAGTAGGGGCTGTGGAGAGTGGCGCGCGCGGGGACGCGGCGGGCGCCAGCTTGGACGCGTGCAGGGGGAGCTTCCCGAGGGTGTGTTCCGGGTATCGGAGGGGTACGCGGCTGGGGCGACGAGAGCTGCGATGCGCGCGGTCGTGGGACCGGTGCGCGGAGCCCGATCGGTGCGACCGATGACGACTCTCGGTGACCGGTGCTCTGCCCTCCTGTACCGGCTCGGACCGGAGACGTTCGCGTGCGGGCCGACGGCTGCGCTTCTCTGGGCTCCCCTGGATCTGCCCTGGGAGCGCCGGACCGAACTCGACATCGGCGTCGCGGCCCCTCGGCGCGCGCCGCATGCAGACGGCATCTCCGGTCGGTCTCTGACGATCGACCTTTCCGTGGACGTGCTGACGTACCCGCGGGGCCGGCTGACGACGGCGGCCCGCACCTGGTGCGATCTCGGTGCCGTCCTGGAGCTCGGGGACCTCGTCGCGGTCGGCGACTTCTTCCTGCATCGGGGATTGTGCACTCGCGGCTCGCTCGAGGAAGCGGTCTCGACGTACCGGTCCAGGAGAAGCCTCCGCAGGCTGCGGCAGGCGCTCGGACTTCTGGACGCGAGGGCCGAGTCGAGACCGGAGTCCCTGGTGCGTGTCGCGCTCGTCCTCGCGGGCGTCTCCGGGATCGAGGCCGACGTCGAGATCTACGACGCCGATGCGTTTCTGGGGCGAGTGGATCTCTGCAGCGCCTCCGCCCGGGTGATCATCGAGTACCACGGCGACTACCACCGGGTCGAGCGCGATCGCTGGCGCCGGGACCGCGCGCGCATCGGCCGCCTCCGTGCCGCCGGCTACTCCGTCATCGAGCTCACGGGTGACGACCTCGCCGACCTCCCCTCCGTCGTCGCGCAGGTTCAGGCCGCGATCCGACGCTGAAACGCCCGGAAGGGCTCGTTCTCGGGGAGGAGAACGAGCCCTTCCGGGCAATTCACGAAGGAGGCGGGCTAGGAGCCGAGGGCGGCGTCGACGATGGTGCGGGCCTCGGCCTGGACCTCGTGCAGGTGGTCGAGGCCGCGGAAGGACTCGGCGTAGATCTTGTAGACGTCCTCGGTGCCCGAGGGGCGCGCGGCGAACCACGCGTTCTCGGTGACGACCTTCACGCCTCCCACGCCCGCGCCGTTGCCCGGGGCCTTCGAGAGCTTCGCGACGATCTCCTCGCCGGCGAGCGTGGTCGCCGGGATGGCGTCTCCGTCGAGCTTGCCCAGCGCCGCCTTCTGCGCCTTGGTGGCGACCGCGTCGACGCGCTCGTAGACCGGGTCGCCGAAGCGCTCGGTCAGCTCGCGGTACAGCGCCGACGGGCTCTTGCCCGTCACGGCGATGATCTCGGATGCGAGCAGGGCCAGCAGGATGCCGTCCTTGTCGGTGGTCCACACGGTGCCGTCGAAGCGGAGGAACGACGCTCCCGCCGACTCCTCGCCGCCGAAGCCGACCGAGCCGTCGACGAGGCCGGGGACGAACCACTTGAAGCCGACCGGCACCTCCCAGAGGCGGCGGCCGAGCGACTCGGCGACGCGGTCGATGATGGAGGAGGAGACGAGCGTCTTGCCGATCGCCGCGTCCTCGCGCCAGCCGGAGCGGTGCGTGTAGAGGTACTCGATCGCGACGGCGAGGTAGTGGTTGGGGTTCATCAGCCCGCCGTCGGGGGTGACGATGCCGTGACGGTCGGCGTCGGCGTCGTTGCCGGTGAGCACGTCGTAGTCGCCGGAGCGGGCGACGACGGAGGCCATCGCGCTCGGGGAGGACGGGTCCATCCGGATCTTGCCGTCCCAGTCGAGGGTCATGAAGCCCCAGGCCGGGTCGACCTCGCCGTTGACGACCGTGAGGTCGAGCTCGTACATCTCGGCGATCAGCTGCCAGTAGTGCACCGACGCGCCACCCAGCGGATCGGCGCCGATGCGCACGCCGGCCTTCTTGATCGCGTCGATGTCGATGATGTTCTTCAGGTCCGCCACGTAGTGGGTGCGGAAGTCGTACGTCTCGACGGCCGAGGGCTCGGCGGACTTCACGTCGCGGTTGCCGTCGGCGATGAGCTCGTTGGCGCGGTTCGCGATCCAGGTGGTGGCGTCGGAGTCGGCCGGTCCGCCGTGCGGAGGGTTGTACTTGAAGCCGCCGTCGCGGGGCGGGTTGTGCGAGGGGGTGACGACGATGCCGTCGGCCTCGTCGGTGTGCGCCGGGTCGTTGTTCCAGCGGAGGATCGCGTGGCTGAGCGCCGGAGTGGGCACGAAGTCGTCGAACTCGTCGACCAGCACGCGCACCTGGTTCGCGACGAGCACCTCGAGCGCGGTGGTCAGCGCGGGGCGCGAGAGGCCGTGCGTGTCGGCACCGATGAAGAGCGGGCCGGTGATGCCCTGCTCCGTGCGGTACTCGACGATCGCCTGCGTCACCGCGGCGATGTGGTCCTCGTTGAAGGCGGTGTCGAACGAGGATCCGCGGTGCCCGGAGGTGCCGAAGACGACCCTCTGGAGCGGATCGGAGACGTCCGGCTTGTTGTCGTAGTAGGCCCTCACGAGGGCTTCGACGTCGATGAGATCGGAGGCCTGTGCCGGCTTCCCTGCGCGATCGGTCATGGGGTCCATAGTGGCAGCCCGCTCCGGCCCGCGATACCGGCTGGACAGCCGGTGGCTAGGCTGTCCGCCATGCCCGACAGCGCCTCCGAGTCCCGTACCTACAGCTATCTCGGGCCCTCCGGCACCTTCACGGAGGCGGCGCTCGCGCAGGTCCCCGAGGCGCGGGGGCAGCAGTGGCGCAGCGTCGCCAACGTCGGCGAGGCGCTGGGCGATCTGGTCTCGGGCCGCAGCCACGGCGCGGTGATCGCGATCGAGAACTCGGTCGAGGGCGGGGTGACGGCCACGCAGGACGCGCTGGCGCGGATCCCGGGGCTGCGCATCGTGGGCGAGTACCTCGTCCCCGTCTCCTTCATCCTGGTGGCGCGGCCGGGCACGCGACTGGAGGACGTGCGCACGGTGGCCGCGCATCCGGTCGCCTACGGCCAGTGCCGGCAGTGGCTCGACTCCGAGCTGCCGAGCCACGAGTACCTCCCCGCGAGCAGCAACGTGCAGGCGACCGTCGACCTGCTCGCCGGGTCTCCCGCCGACGCCGCCATCGCTCCTCCGGGCATCGTCGCGCACCACGCCGTCGACGTGCTCGCCGAGCGGATCGGCGACAACCCGAACGCGGTCACCCGCTTCGTGCACGTCTCGCGGACGACGCGGCTGCCGGAGCCCACGGGCGCCGACAAGACCAGCCTGATCGCGGAGCTCCCGGGCGACGAGCCGGGCGCGCTGCTCGAGATGCTCGAGCAGTTCGCGACCCGCGGAGTGAACCTGAGCATGATCCAGTCGCGGCCGATCGGGGACGCCCTCGGCCGCTACCGGTTCGTGCTGGACCTCGACGGGCACGTGGCCGACGAGCGGGTCGCCGACGCCCTGCTCGGGCTCCGCCGCTTCAGCCCGGGTGTGATCTTCCTGGGTTCCTACCCGCGGGCGGATCGCCGTCCGGTCTCGTACGTGCGACGCTACGACGACGAGGTGTTCATCGAGGCGCGGGACTGGCTGCGCGGACTCCTCACCGCGAAGCCGGAGGTCGACGATGACTGACAGGGACGGGCACGACCCGGACACGAGCACGACGGGAGCGCCGACCCGGGAGCAGGTCGATCCGCGCTACGACCCGGTCTTCCAGCGGGGCTTCGCCGGGGGAGTGGACCGGGTGCGCGGCGACGACCGCGCCTTCGCCCGCCCGGGCAGCGGCCCCCTGCCCACCGGCGCGCGGACCGCCGCGCTGCCGCGCATCGCCGAGGTCGCCGACACCCGCCGCTCCCGCCGCACGGCGGTGCGGTCCGCCGGGCCGGGCGACGAGGCGGCGCGGCCCTCCTCCGAGGCGCCGCTCCCCTCCGAGGCGCAGCCGGTCGAGTCGGACGGGCGGCCGGTCGCGGCCGTCGAGCCGGACGCCCCGCTGCTGCGGAACCCCTGGCTGCTCGTGCTGCTGCTCGCCGGTCTCGCCGGCACCGCGCTGGGCTTCTCGATCCTCACGATCGGCTACTCGTCGCCGCCCGCCCCGTACTACGGCGACTCCGACACCCCGTCACCGGAGTGGATCCAGCGCCAGATCCTCTACTACGCGTCGATCCCGCTGCTGGGCTCGCTGCCCTTCTCGCTGCTGATCGCGATCGGTGTCGCGGCGCTGCGCTGGCGCAGGAGGACCCCGGCACCTGAGGACCAGCCCGAGCAGGACTGACGCGGTCGCTCAGACCGCGGAGGCGCCGAAGAGCAGGCCGAGCAGGTACGTGACGAGCGCCGCTCCGTAGCCGATGCCGAGCTGGCGCAGGGCCCGCGCGAGGGGAGGAGCGCCCGAGAGCAGCCCCACGATCGCGCCGGTCGCGAGCAGGGCGATCCCGACGAGCACCGCGGCCAGGATCACGGCGGCGATCCCGGACATGCCCAGCAGATAGGGCAGCACGGGGATGATCGCGCCGGAGGCGAAGAAGCAGAAGCTCGAGAGCGCCGCGCCCATGCCGGTGCCGATCGACTCGTGCTCGTCGATCGAGGGGTCCGCCTTCGGTCCGCCGATGGTGATCGGAGAGGTGGCGGCGACTCCGCCGCGCAGTCCCGTGAAGACGTGGGCGGCGCGGGCGTTCGCCTCCTCCTCGCTCAGTCCGCGGGCGCGGTAGACCAGCGCCAGCTCGTTCGCGTCGACGTCGAGGTCGGGGACCAGGCGGTTGGTGTCGAGGTCGGGGGAGGAGGCGCTGAGCAGCTCGCGCTGCGAGCGCACCGAGACGAACTCGCCCGCCCCCATCGAGAGGGCGCCGGCGAGCAGCCCCGCGAGCCCGGTGAACAGCACCACGCTGGTGGCGACTCCGCTCGCGCCGACGCCCAGCACGAGCGCGAGGTTCGAGACGAGCCCGTCGTTGGCGCCGAAGACCGCGGCCCGGAACGTGCCCGAGAGCCGCGTCCGCCCGCGCTCGGCCAGGCCCCGCACGACCTCCCCGTGGATCCGCTCGTCGGCGGCCATCGCCTCGGTCGCGTCGTCGTCGTCGGCGTACGGCGAGCGGGCCTCCGCGCGCTGCACGAGGGCGAGGACGAAGACGGAGCCGAAGCGGCGGGTGAGGAACCCGAGGACCCGGGTGCGCAGATCCGGCCGGGGCGACGGCTCCGCGGCGGCACCGAGCAGCTCGCGCCAGTGGTCCTCGTGGCGGCCCTCGGCGGCGGCGAGGGCGAGCAGGATCTCGCGCTCCTCGCCCGAGCGGCGCCCGGCCAGGTCGCGGTAGGTGGCCGCCTCGGCGAGCTCGTCGGCGAGGTAGCGCCGCCACCGGCGGATCTGCACGGGGGTCGGGGAGGTGGGGTCCGGAGCGGTTCTCGCCATGGGATCTCCTGGGTTCGGGCCCGCCGACCCGCGCGAGAGGGACCGGTCAGGACGTGCGTCGACTGACCGAAGGTCTCGTTCGCCCGGTTCCGTGCGGATCCGGGTGGAGCGCCGGGTCCGGATCGTCCCGGACCAGCATGTCGACGCGCCTCGTCGCCTGCCGAGCAGGCGGTGGGAACTACTCCCCTTCGCGTGGACCACCGTAGCCGAGATCGGCGCCGATCGGGCCGGATCCCTCGAGCGTCCCGCGGGAGGGCCCGCGCGGCGAGAGGGCCCGCTGCAGGACCAGCGCGGCGGCGCCGACCGCGGCCGCGTCGGCGACGTGGGCCGACAGCAGCACGCGGGTCTGCGGGTGCTCCTCGGCGAAGCGTCTGCGGAGGACGGCGAGGTGTCGGGAGCCGGCCACCGCGAAGGCGGGCCCGGCGAGCACGACGGAGTCGAGGTCGAGCAGATCCGCGAGCGCCACCGCGACGTCGGCGAGCTCGTGGGCCGCGGCGTCGACCACGGCGCCGGAGGCGTGGTCCCCGCGCACGGCGGCGGTGGCGACCGCAGCGGCGTCGGCGAACGCGTCGCCCGAGAGGCCGGGGAGGCCGGCCGCGCGCGCACCCGCGGCGATGCCGGGGAGTCCGACGCGGTCGGTGAGAGGGGCGGATCCGCGCGGTCCGAAGCGGTCGAGTCGACCGGCACCTGCTCCGGAGCCGCGGTGCAGGGCGCCGTCGAGGACGAGTCCGGCGCGGATCCCGCCCGCGAGGTAGAGCGTGCAGTGCGCGCCCGCCGCCGGGAAGGTGCCGGCCCAGAACTCGCCGACGGCCGCGGCCGACGCGTCGTCGTCGAGCAGCACGGGCAGCGAGCAGGCCTGCTCGAGCAGCGAGCGCAGCCCGGCCGCCGCCCACTCCGCGCCCCGGGCGGCGAGGCCGAGGACGCGCTCGCCGGAGCGGTCGACGCCGCCGGGAGTGACGACGCCCACGCCGACCACGCGGTCGCGCTCGACGCCCAGCACCTCGATCAGGAAGTCGATCCGCTGGGCGAAGCCGCGCACGAACGACTCCGGGCCCTCGTCGAGGACGCCGCGGGTGCGGAGCCGCCCGACGACGGATCCGGCGAGATCCGCCACGATCGCCGTGGTCGAGTCGGCCTCGAGCTGGAGGCCCACGGCGAAGCGCGCCGACGGCACGAGGGCGAGGAGCTCGCGCGGCTTGCCCCCGGTGGACTGCGAGCGGCCTGCATCGGCGACGAGTCCGTCCTCGAGCAGTTGCCGCACCAGGATCGAGACCGTGGCCTGCGTGAGGCCGGTGACCTGCGCCAGCTCGATGCGGCTGATCGGGCCGCGGGCACGGACGAGGTCGAGCAGGATCCCCCTGCTCGTACCCGAGGTGCGCGGTGCGCGCGTCGTCGTCATCGGGCCCTCCGTCCGTCTCTCCGTCCCTTGACGGTACTTTGTTCAATCGTCTAAGAAAGTATCCGACACCGGACGCGACAACCGAGGCGAGGAAGCCATGACCGTCATCCCCCTGCACCAGAACTGGACGCTGCGAGCGCTGGAGGGCCCTGAGGCGCCCGAGCGGCCGACCGGGGAGGTGGCGGCGACGGTGCCCGGCTCGGTGCACACCGACCTCCTCGCCGCAGGCCTGATCCCCGACCCCTTCGACGGCGGGAACGAAGCGCGCCTGGCCTGGATCGGCCGCACCGCCTGGGTGTACGAGACCCGCTTCGAGTGGACCGACGACGGCTCCGAGCGCCACGACCTGGTCGCCGAGGGCCTGGACACGGTCGCGACCGTGCGCCTGAACGGCACCGAACTCGGCCGCACCGAGAACCAGCACCGCTCCTACCGCTTCGGTGCGCGGGAGGCCCTGGTCGAGGGGGAGAACGTGCTCTCGATCGAGTTCGCGGCTCCCGTGACCGAGGCGGAGCGGCGCTCGCTCGCGCACGGCCCGAGGCCGCACGTGAACCACCACCCCTACAACGCGCTGCGGAAGACCGCGAGCAACTTCGGCTGGGACTGGGGCATCGACGTCGCCACGAGCGGCATCTGGCGGCCGATCGGCCTCGAGAGCTGGTCGGGCGTCCGCATCGCCGCCGTGCGTCCGGTCGTCGACGTCGACGGGACCGACGGCGTGCTGCGCGCGCACGTCGAACTCGAGTGGGCCGGCTCCGCGTCGGCCGAGGTGTCGGTCGCGATCGGCGGAGCGGAGGCGGCGATCCGCGCCGAGGCGGGCGCGGTCGAGGCAGTGCTCGAGGTGCGCGTCCCCGGGGCCGAGCTGTGGTGGCCGCGCGGCTACGGCGAGCAGCCCCTCTACGACGTCGCGGTCGCCGCGGGCGACGACTCGGTCTGGACCGGCCGCGTGGGCTTCCGCACGGTGCGCGTGGACACGACGCCGGACGAGGACGGCTCGCCCTACCGCGTCGAGATCAACGGACGCACGGTGCAGATCCGCGGGGCGAACTGGATCCCGGACCACGCCTTCCTCACCGAGGTCGACCGTGACCGGTACGCGCGCCGCATCGCCGACGCCACCGAGGCGAACATGAACCTGCTGCGCGTCTGGGGCGGCGGGATCTACGAGTCGCACGACTTCTACGACGTCTGCGACGAGCAGGGCGTGCTGGTGTGGCAGGACTTCCTCTTCGCCTGCGCGGCCTACGCCGAGGAGGAGTGGCTCGCCGTCGAGGTGGAGCCCGAGGCGCGCGAGGCGGTCACCCGCCTGAGCGCCCACCCCTCGCTCGTGATCTGGAACGGCAACAACGAGAACATCGTCGGCTACACCGACTGGGGCTGGCGCACCCGTCTCGCGGGCGCCACCTGGGGCAACGCCTACTACCGCACCCTGCTCCCGGGCATCGTCGCGGAGCTGGACCCGACGCGCTTCTACTCGCCGGGCAGCCCCTACTCGTTCGACGACTACCTCCACCCCAACGACCCGGCCAACGGCACCGTGCACATCTGGGACGTCTGGAACACGCGCGACTACACGGGCTACGCCGACTGGCGACCGCGCTTCGTCTCCGAGTTCGGCTTCCAGGGCCGCCCGCGTGGTCGACGCTCACGAGCGTCGTGCACGACGAGCCGCTGGAGCCGTACGGCGAGCAGATGCTCGTGCACCAGAAGGCGCACGAGGGCAACCTCAAGCTCGAGCGCGGACTCGCCGGGCACCTGCCCTCGCCGGAGTCGATCGAGGACTGGCACTGGGCGACCCAGTTGAACCAGGCGGCGGCGCTGCGCTTCGGGATCGAGCACTTCCGCTCGCTCTCGCCGCTGAACACCGGGATCGTGGTGTGGCAGCTGAACGACGACTGGCCGGTGGTCTCGTGGGCCGCCGTCGACTTCCACGAGCACCGGAAGCCCCTCTGGTACGCGCTGCGGGCGGCGTACGCGCCGCGGCTCGCGACGATCCAGCCCCGCGACGGCGGGCCGGCCGCGGTGCTGCTGAACGACACGGACGAGGCGTGGAGCGGCTCCGTCGTCGCCCGGCGCCTGCAGCTGGACGGCACGGTGCTGGCCGAGGAGCGCTGGGAGGCGGCGGTGCCCGCGCGGGGTGAGACGACGACTCCGCTGCCCGCCTCGATCACGGCGTTCGGCGACCCGGCCGGCGAGATCGTGAGCGTGGAGCCGGAGGGCTGGACCCGCGCGCTGCTCCACCCGGCCGAGGTCGTCGACCAGGCCCTCGACCCGTCGCCGCTGGAGGCCATGGCGGAGCGCTCGGGCGCGGACGTCGTCGTCACCGTGACGGCGCGCTCGCTGGCGCGCGACGTCACCCTGCTCGTCGACCGCGTCGACCAGGGGGCGAGGGTCGATGAGGCGCTCGTCACCCTGCTCGCGGGAGAGTCCGCGCGGTTCACCGTCTCCGGAGCCGCCTCCGGCGTCGATCCGGACGCGTTCCTCGACCCGCTGGTGCTGCGCCACGCCAACGGGCTGCGCGCCGGGGTGCCGGCCTGAGCGGGCCGGGGGCGGCGGTCGTCGGGATCGTCGTCCGCCGCCCTCCCCGCGAGCACGGGGGAGATCCGTTCTTCGCCGAGCTGATCGCCGGGATGGAGGACGTGCTGGTCCCGGGCGGCGGTGGGGTGCTGCTGCAGGTCGCCGCCGACCAGGCGGAGGAGCTCGCCGCGCTCTCGCGGTGGGCGGCGGATCCCCGGGTCGCCGGCGCCGTGCTCGGCGACCTGGTGGAGGACGACCCGCGGCCGGAGCGCGCGCACGTGCTGGGGCTGCCCGCCCTCGCCCTGGGCGGGACCCCCGGAGGCGCCGCCGTCCCGTCGATCCCGGTCGACAACGCGACCCCGGTCCTGGAGGCGATGGCGGCGCTCGCCGCGCTCGGGCACCGCAGGATCAGCCGCGTCTCGGGTCCCGTCCGCCTCGGGCACACGCGCGAGCGGAGCGAGGCCTTCGACCGGGGGCTCGCCCGGGCGGGACTGTCGGGGCGCTCGATCGAGAGCGACTACTCCGCGCGGTCGGGGGAGGCCGCCACCCGGATGCTCCTCGCCGACGAGGCGCGACCGACCGCGATCCTCTACGACAACGACCTGGCGGCGCTCGGAGGCCTCGCGGCCGCCCGCGCGCTCGGGGTGGACGTGCCGACGCGGCTCTCGCTCCTGGCGTGGGACGACTCCGAGCTCTGCCGCCTCGCCGATCCGCCGCTCTCGGCGATGAGCCGCGACGTCCGCGGGCTGGGCGTCCTGACCGCGCAGGCCCTCCTCGCGGTGATCGCGGGGGAGCCGCTGCCGCAGCGCACTCCCGAGCGCCCGCGCCTGGTCCTGCGCGGCACGACGGCGCGCGCGGCGCGCTGACGGCGTCCGCTCCGGCCTCGGCGCCGCTCTCCGCGGAGCGGGAAGAGCGCTCTCACGAAGTCCACCGCCGACTGTTGACCACTTAGTTCAGTCATGTAACAATGCTCGGGCGGCGCTCGCCGCACACAGCTCCGTCACCGTCGACGACCCTGCGCCGTCGACGCCAGGAAAGGATCAACGATGTTCCTTCGCGTTCGAGAAGGCCGACGCCTGCGCGTCCTCGCCGCTGCCGCCGCCACCGCGGCGTCCGCCCTCCTGCTCTCCGGCTGCACCGGAGGAGCGAGCTCCTCCGGCACCTCGTCGGCCGACACCCTCGTCGCCTACACCGGTCAGGCCGGCGACTACCAGATCAACTTCAACCCGTACTCGCCCTCGAAGATCGGCGGGCTGGGCACCATCTACGAGTCGCTGTTCTTCGTCACGAACATCAACTCCGACCCCTACGTCCCGCTGCTGGGCACCGAGTACACCTGGAACGCCGAGGGCACGCAGCTCGACGTGACGCTGCGCGACGACGTGACCTGGAGCGACGGAGAGGCGTTCACCGCCGAGGACGTCGCCTTCACCTTCCAGATGCTGGTCGACAACCCCTCGCTGAACACCGGCGGCTTCGACGGAGTCGTCACCGCGACCGACGACACCCACGTGAGCATCACCTGGGACCACCCGGCCTTCGTCACCGGCCCCACGGTCCTCGGCCGCACCCCGATCGTCCCCGAGCACCTCTGGGCCGACGTCGACCCGGTGACCGACGTGGTCGCCGAGCCCGTCGGCACCGGCCCCTACCTCCTCGCCGACTTCAAGGCGCAGGCCTTCACCCTCGGCGTGAACGAGGACTACTGGGACGGCGCGCCCGCCGTGAAGGCGATCCGCTTCCTCTCGCTCTCGGGCAACACCGCCGGAGTCGACGCCCTCGCCGCCGGGACCATCGACTGGCAGACCGGCCCGGTGCCGGACATCGAGAACGTCGCGAAGAACTACCCCGGCTACGAGGCCATCACGATCCCGCAGAACCAGGTCGCCCTGCTCAGCTGCGCGAACGTCGACCTCGGCTGCGTCGGACCGCAGACCGACCCGGCCGTCCGCCAGGCGATCTACTACGCGCTCAACCGCGACCAGATCAACGCGCTCGCCTTCCAGAACACCGCCAGCGAGGTCTCGCCGACGTTCGTGCTGACGGAGGCGCAGAAGGAGTCGATCTCGACCGCCGTCGCCGAGCCCGTCGCTCCGAGCGCCCCCGACCTGGACCGCGCCTCCGCCCTCCTCGAAGAGGCCGGCTACGCCAAGGGCGCCGACGGGATCTACGCCAAGGACGGCGTGCCCCTGAAGCTCACGATCGAGGTCGTCACCGGCTGGACCGACTACATCACCGCGATCGACACGATGGCGCAGCAGCTCGGCGAGGCCGGCATCGCGGTCACCGCGTCGCAGTCCTCCTGGAACGAGTGGACGGACAAGAAGAGCAAGGGGAACTACCAGCTGGCGATCGACTCGCTCGGCCAGGGCCCCGCCTCCGACCCGTACTACCTCTACAACAACTTCTTCACCACGGCGAACACCGCTCCCGTCGGCGAGGCCGCCCCGATCAACGTGGCCCGCTACAGCGACCCCGAGGTCGACGCCGCCGTCGAGGCGCTCACCGCCACCAGCCCGGACGACACCGCCGCCCGCCAGGCACAGTTCGACATCATCCAGGCGAAGATCGTCGCGGACATGCCCTACATCCCGGTCATGACCGGCGGCACCACCTCCGAGTACAACGCCGCCAAGTTCGACGGCTGGCCCACCGAGGACGACCTCTACGCCTTCCCGGCGATCTGGGCCTCGCCGGACAACGCCGAGATCTTCAAGAACCTGACCCCGACCGGCGAGTGAGCCGCGCGTGAACTACTACCTGCGCAAACTCGGGTTCTACCTGATCGCGCTGTGGGCGGCGCTGACGATCAACTTCGTCATCCCGCGCCTGCTGCCCGGCAACCCGGTCGACATCCTGCTGGCCAAGCTGCAGCAGCGCGGCGGGATCGTCAGCGCCGAGACGCGCCAGGCGTACGAGCTGCTGCTCGGAGGCGACACCTCCCAGCCGCTGATCGCGCAGTACTGGAGCTACCTGGTCAACGTGTTCCGCGGCGACCTCGGAGTCTCGGTCTCGTACTTCCCCGCCCCCGTCAGCGAAGTCATCGCGACCTCGCTGCCCTGGACGATCGTGCTCGTGGGGGTGGCGACGGTCATCGCGACGGTGATCGGCGTCGCCCTCGGCGCGATCGTCGGCTGGAAGCCCGGCACCTGGCTCGACTCGCTCGTACCGGCCACCACGCTGCTGGCCGCGGTGCCGTACTTCTGGCTCGCGCTGATCCTGGTCTACGTGTTCGCCACGACGCTCCGGCTCTTCCCCTCGCAGGGCGGGTACGACGTGGTGCTGAACCCGGGCTGGAACGGCGAGTTCCTGCTCTCGGCGATCCAGTACGGGCTGCTGCCGGCGGCGACGATCGTGATCGCCTCCCTCGGCGGCTGGCTGCTGGGGATGCGCAACATGATGGTCTCGACGCTGTCCGAGGACTACATCCTCACCGCTCAGGCGAAGGGCCTCCCGCAGGGGAAGATCCTCCGCTCCTACGCCGCCCGCAACGCGGTGCTGCCCTCGGTGGCCGGCTTCGCGATCTCGCTGGGCTTCGTGGTCTCGGGGTCCATCGTCACCGAGCAGGTGTTCTCGTACCCGGGCATCGGATCGAAGCTGCTCTCGGCGGTCACCAACAACGACTACGCGCTGATGCAGGGGATCTTCCTCTTCATCACGCTGGCCGTGCTCGGCGCGAACCTCGTCGTCGACCTCTTCTACGGGATCATCGATCCCCGGACCCGAGCGCGGAGCTGACGCCGATGACGAACCTCGCCCCCTCCTCCGACACCGTCGTCGTCGACGCGACCGAGCAGCTCGCGACCGTCGACGCCGCCAAGGGACGGCCCCCGCGGCCGGCCTGGCGGATGATGCTGCCGACGCCGACCCCGTGGCTGATCGTGGGGCTCGCGCTGGTCCTCGGCGTCGCCCTGTTCGGCCTGGTCGGTCCGCTCCTCGTGGGCGACCCGACGACCATCCGCGACATCGGCCTGACCGGGCCGTCGGCCGAGCACTGGCTCGGCACGACGCAGACCGGGCAGGACGTGCTCGCCCAGCTCGCGTTCGCCACCCGCGGCTCGCTCGAGATCGGCCTGATCGTGGGGATCCTCGCGACGGCGCTCTCGGCCTTCTTCGGGATCCTCGGCGCGTACCTCGGCGGCATCGTCGACGAGGCGTTCTCGCTCTTCTCGAACGTGTTCCTGGTGATCCCCGGCCTGCCGCTCGTGATCGTCATCTCGGGTTTCGTGCCGCAGGAGCAGCGCGGTCTCTGGACCATCGGCGTCGTGCTGGCCATCACGAGCTGGGCCGGATCCGCGCGGGTCCTGCGCGCGCAGACCCTCTCGATCCGCAGTCGCGACTACGTCTCGGCGTCGAAGGTCGCGGGGGAGCGCGCCTGGCGCGTGATCGCGGTCGAGATCCTGCCGAACCTGCTGCCGGTGCTCGCGTCGCAGTTCGTCTTCGCGGTGATCGCGGCGATCCTCGGCGAGGCGGGCCTGTCCTTCCTCGGCCTCGGAGCGTCCAACTCGTCGACGCTGGGCACGATGCTCTTCTACGCGCAGAACGGCTTCGCCCTGCCGCTCGGAGCCTGGTGGTGGTTCGGCCCTCCCGGCCTGATCATCGCGCTGTTCGGCATGGGCCTCTCGCTGGTCAACTTCTCGATCGACGAGATCATCAACCCGCGGCTGAAGAACGTCCGCCTGCACGCCCGTCGCGCTCGCGCGGCGGCGAAGGCCGAGCGCTCGGGAGCCCGCACCGCGCGAAGGAGCGCCGCATGACCCGCACCGTGCTCGAGGTCGAGGACCTCGGTGTCGTCTACGAGGTGGAGTCGCCCGTCACGGCGGTCCGCGGCGCCACCTTCCGCCTGGGCGAGGGCGAGATCCTGGGCCTCGCCGGAGAGTCCGGCTGCGGCAAGACGACCCTCGCCTACGCGGTCAACCGGCTGCACAAGCCGCCGGCGCGCATCGCCTCGGGCCGGGTGGTGTTCCACGACCGCGACGGCACCTCCACCGATCTGCTCGAACTGGGCGACGACGGGATGCGGGCCTTCCGCTGGTCGAAGCTGTCGATGGTGTTCCAGGGGGCGATGAACGCGCTCAACCCGGTCACCTCGGTGCGGGCGCAGCTCGACGACGTCCTGGTCGCGCACCGGCCGGGGCTGTCGCGGAAGGAGCGGAAGGAGCGGGCGGCCGACGTCCTGCGCCGCGTGGGCGTGGATCCGGTGCGGCTCACCTCCTACCCGCACGAGCTCTCGGGCGGCATGCGGCAGCGGGTGATGATCGCGATGGCGATGATCCTCGAGCCGCAGGTGATGATCATGGACGAGCCGACGACCGCGCTGGACGTGGTCGTGCAGCGCGACATCCTCCGCGAGATCGTGCGGCTGCGCGACGAGCTGGGCTTCGCCGTGATCTTCATCACCCACGACCTGCCGCTGCTGCTCGAGATCAGCGACCGCATCGCCGTGATGCTGCGCGGCGAGATCGTCGAGCTCGCGACGGCGGAGCAGATCTACCGCGCGCCCGAGCACCCGTACACCCGCAAGCTGCTGGGCTCGTTCCCGAGCCTCTCCGGCACGCGCGGGGCCTTCATCCGATCGGGAGCGAATCCCGACGCCGTTCTCGAGGAGGACATCGCATGACCAGCGTCAGCGTCACCGATCTGGTGAAGGACTTCAGCATCCGCAAGGGACTGCGCCGCGAGGCGTTCCGCGCGGTGGACCACGTCTCGTTCGACCTCGTCCCCGGGCGCACCGTCGCCCTGGTGGGCGAGTCCGGATCGAGGAAGTCGACGATCGCGCGGATCCTCGCGCGGCTCGAGAAGCCCACGTCCGGATCCGTCGACGTCACCCTCGACGACCGCACGCCGGTGCAGGGCTCGGTCTACCGGCGGCACGTGCAGATGGTGTTCCAGGACCCCTTCGCCTCGCTCAACCCGTTCCACTCGCTCGAGCACCACATCGCCCGGCCGCTGCGGATCCACCACCGCACGCGGACCGCGGTCGAGACCCACGAGCGGGTGCTCGAGATGCTCCGTCGGGTGAACCTCGAGCCGGCGGAGGAGTTCGCACCCCGCCGCCCGCACGAGCTCTCGGGCGGGCAGCGGCAGCGCGTCGCCATCGCCCGGGCGCTCGCCCCGGGCGCGCAGGTCGTCATCGCCGACGAGCCGGTCTCGATGCTCGACGTGTCGATCCGCCTGGGAGTGCTCAACCTGCTCGGCCGGCTGCAGCGGGAGGACCGCCTCGCTGTCCTCTACATCACCCACGACCTGGCGACCGCGCGGCACTTCTCGGACGAGATCCTCGTGCTCTACCGCGGCCGGATCGTCGAGCGGGGTCCGGCGGACGACGTGATCCTGAACCCGAAGCACGACTACACGCGGCTGCTCGCGCTCGCCGCCCCCGACCCCGAGCGGGTCGGCAAGGTCGTGGGCTCGGAGGACGCGCCGGACCGCTCGCGGATCGACAACTCCGTCTGCTTCAACCACTTCACCGGCGAGTGGGAGCACGCGGGCAGCCGCCCGGTGGCCGTGGGGGCCGCGTGAGCCCCTCCGACGGACTACATTCGGCGTCGTGACCTCTTCGCCGGTGACCGCTCCCGTCCCGGTCGCACCCCTCGCGCCGCCCGAGGCGTTCCGGATCGAGGAGATGCCGTCCGCGACGCGGGCGACCCTGCTCGAGGTGCTCATCCACGGATCGCTGCCGCGCGCCGAGATCGCCCGGCGGCTCGGACTCTCGCGGGCGTCCCTGACGCGCATCTCGCGCACCCTCGTCGAGGCGGGGCTGCTCGCGGAGGGCGAGACGCGGCTGATGGCGGCGACCGGCCGCCCCTCCGAGATGCTGCGGGTGCGCAGCTCCGCCCGCCGCTTCCTCGGGATCAAGCTCACCGGCGACGCGCTCTACGCGGTCGTCACCGATCTCGGCGCCGAGGTGACGGCGTCGACCGAGCACTCGCTGAGAAGCAGCGACGTGGCGGAGGTCGTGCGGCAGATCGCCGAGGCGGCCCTCGAGCTCGCCGGCGAGGGCGTCGGGCTGACCTCCATCGGCATCGCGATCGCCGGGCGGGTGCGGCAGGACCCCGGCGGCGCGGTCGTCGAGCACTCGGCGTTCCTCGACTGGCATCACGTCGACCTCGCGCGCCTCGTCCGGGAGGCGACGGGACTCGCGTGCTCCGTCGAGAACGACGTGCAGGCGCTGACCGCCGCCGAGCACTGGTTCGGCGCCGGCGCCGGGCTCGAGTCGATGGCGCTCGTCACCGTCGGCACCGGCATCGGCTGCGGGCTCGTCGTGAACGGGCGCCTGGTGGAGGGCGGGCACAGCCGACCCGGCCAGGTCAGCCACACGATCGTCGATCCCCGCGGCGACCTCTGCGCGCACGGCCACCGCGGCTGCGCGTCGACGATGCTCGTCAACGACGCGGTCGTCGCGGCCTCCGGTCGTCCCGGCGCCTCGTACGAGGAGGTCGTCGAAGCGGCGCGCGACGGCGATCCGGAGGCGCTGCGCGCCTTCGAGCGGGCCGGACGCGCCCTCGGGGTGATCATCGCGGAGGTCGCCAACCTCGTCGACCCCGAGAAGGTCGTGGTCAGCGGAGACGGCATCGCGGTGGTCGCGTTCGCCGAGGCGTCGATCCGCTCGGGGATCGCCGAGCGCCTCGAGCGCGAGGCCGTGCCGGTCGAGCTCGACGTGCGCACCTGGGACTTCTCGGAGTGGGCCCGCGCGGGCGCCGCGCTGGCCATCCGGACCCTGCTGGCCTGAAGTGCGGGCTCCCTCCTGCTGATCCCTCAGCCTGCGCTCAGGCCCCCTCTACTGATCGAGTAGCCCGCGCAGCCGGCGTATCGAGATCCCCCTCCGCCTGAAGCCGCCTCTTCCGCCCCTTTGTTCCATCGCTTGACAAAGCCCCTCGGCCGACGGGATGCTCGCAGGGTGACCAGCGTCGATCCCTGGGCCCCCCGCGCCTCCGTCCTCTCCCGGTTCGCCTTCGGCGGCGACTACAACCCCGAGCAGTGGCCCCGGGAGGTGTGGCGGGAGGACGTGGCGCTGATGCAGGAGGCGGGCGTCACGATGGTGACGCTCGGCGTCTTCTCGTGGGGGCTCGTCGAGACGGCCGAGGGCGTCTTCGACTGGGAGTGGCTGGACGAGATCGTCGGGCTCCTGCACGAGGCGGGCATCGCGATCGATCTCGCCACCCCCACCGCGGCCCCGCCGAGCTGGCTGCTCGCCGCGCATCCGGAGATCCTGCCGGTCGACGCCGACCTCGTCCCCGTGCACCCCGGCGGCCGTCTGGGCTGGTGCCCGAGCTCCGCCGTCTTCCGCACCCACGCGCTCCGGATCGCCGGCGCTCTCGCCGAGCGCTACGGGCGGCACCCCGCGGTCGCGCTCTGGCACGTCTCGAACGAGCTCGGCGGCGGCAACCGGCACTGCTGGTGCGACGAGTCCGCCGCGGCCTTCCGCCGCTGGCTCCGCGAGCGCTACGAGACCCTCGACGCCCTGAACGCGAGCTGGGGAACCGCGTTCTGGGGTCACCGCTACTCCGATTTCGAGCAGATCCTCCCGCCGCGGGGATCGCGAGCGATGCACAACCCGGGACTGCAGCTCGACTTCGACCGCTTCTCGTCGGACGAGCTGCTCGCCCACTACCTCGCCGAGAAGGAGGTGCTGCGCGCGGCGGGCGTCGAGACTCCGATCACCACGAACTTCATGGTCGGCCAGGGGCCCGACGTGGTCGACTACGCGCGCTGGGCGCCGCACTGCGACATCGCCGTCAACGACCACTACACGACGGGAGCCGATCCCCGCCGCGAGCAGGACCTCGCCTTCTCGGCCGACCGGATGCGGGGGCTGACCGAGGACCGCGCTCCCTGGCTCCTGCTCGAGCACTCGACCGGTGCCGCGAGCTGGCAGCCGCGGAACCGCGCCAAGGACCCCGGCGAGATCCTCCGCAACAGCCTCGCGCACGTGGCGCGCGGCTCCGACGGGGCGATGTTCTTCCAGTGGCGCGCGTCGACGGCGGGAGCCGAGCAGTTCCACTCGGCGATGCTGCCGCACGCGGGCACCGGCACGAAGGTCTGGCGCGAGGTCGTCGAGCTCGGAGCGCTGCTGCAGCGCCTGGAGCCGGTCCTGGGCGCCCGGGTCGAGCCCGCCCGCGTGGCGCTCCTGCACGACGACGAGGCGGGCTGGGCGTTCTCCTCGGGCCTCAAGCCGCACAACCGGCTCCGCTGGGCCGAGCAGGCGCGGGCCTGGCACCGGGTGCTCTTCGACCGCACCGTGCTGGTCGACGTCGTCCCCCCGTGGCGCGACCTCTCGGGCTACTCCCTCGTGGTGGTGCCCGCGCTGTTCCTCGTGTCGGAGGAGACGGTCGCGGCTCTGACCGCGTTCGCCGAGCAGGGCGGCACCGTCATCGTGACTCCGCTCTCCGGGATCGTCGATCCCGCGAACCGCGTGCGGACGGGCCTGGCTCCCGGTGCCTTCTCGGCGCTGCTGGGCGCGGGCGCCGAGGAGTTCGGCCCGCTGCAGGAGGGGGAGTCGTTCGCCCTGGACACCGGCTGGCGCGGTGCGGAGTGGACCGAGCGGCTGCAGATCCTCGACGCGGAGGTCGTCGCCTCCTACCGCGGCGGTGTCCTCGACGGCCTGCCCGCCGTCACCCGCCGCCGCCACGGCGCGGGCGAGGCCTGGTACGTCTCGGCGATGCTCGACGACGACGGGATCGGCGGTCTGCTCGACCTGCTCGACCCCGCCCTGACCGCCTCGGTGCTCGAGGCGCCGCGAGGTGTGGAGGCGGTGCGGCGGGAGGGGCCCGCCGGCCGCTTCCTGTTCCTGCTCAACCACTCGGCCGACGAGGCGGTGGTCGCGGCGACCGGGCGCGATCTGGTCACGGGCGGGTTCGTCGACGGCTCCGTCGTGATCCCCGCCGGCGGCGTGCGCGTCATCGCCGAGGGCGGTGCGGCATGAGCGCCGACGTCCGGATGCTCCGCTCGGCGGGCACGGCGCTGATCGTCGCCGTGCGCGCGGAGGGTCTCCCCGAGGTCCTGCACTGGGGCCGCGATCCCGGTCCCGTCGACGCCGAGGCGCTCGCCGCGCTCGACGAGGCGTCGATCCGCCAGGTCTCCTCGAGCGCGCTCGACGCCCCGTGGCCCCAGACGATCCTCCCAGGGGAGCAGGACGGCTGGCAGGGCCGCCCCGGTCTCGCCGGCCACATCGCCGGAGAGCCGCTGCTGCCGTCGTGGCGCGTCGTCTCGCTCGAGAGCGACGAGCACTGCCTCCGCCTCGAGGCCGTCGCCGACGAGCTCTCGCTGTCCTCCTCCCTCCGCTTCGACGCCGCCGGAGTGCTGGTCGTCGAGCACGCGCTGACGAACCGCGGCGAGCGCGTCGTCGAGCCGTCGATACTCGAGGCGACCCTGCCGCTGGACGCCCGGGCCGTCGAATTCCTCGACCTCGCCGGCCGCTGGACCCGCGAGCGCTCGCCGCAGCGCCGCCCGGTCGCGCACGGCAGCATCGTGCGGGAGTCGCGGCGCGGCCGCACCGGGCACGACGCGCCCACCTTCGCGATCGCGGGCACCGCCGGCTTCGGCGACCGCACCGGTGAGGTCTGGGGCGTGCACCTGGCCTGGAGCAGCGACTCCGTGCACCGCGTCGACCGGCTGCCCGAGGGTCGGGGCGCCCTGGGCGCGGGGGAGCTGCTGCGGGCGGGCGAGATCGCACTGGCCCCCGGCGATCGCTTCACCGCCCCTGCCGCGCACTTCGTCTGGAGCGACGAGGGCCTGGACGGCCTCTCGCGCCGGATGCACTCCTCGCTCCGCGCCCGCCCGTCGCACCCGCGCACTCCGCGTCCCGTGCACCTGAACACGTGGGAGGCCGTCTACTTCCGGCACGACCTGCCCACGCTGACCCGGCTGGCCGACACGGCGGCCTCCATCGGAGTCGAGCGCTTCGTCCTCGACGACGGCTGGTTCTCCGGCCGCCGGGACGACTCCGCGGGCCTGGGCGACTGGAGCGTCGACGACGAGGTGTGGCCCGAGGGGCTGCACCCGCTGGTCGAGCACGTGCGCGCGGCCGGCATGCAGTTCGGCCTGTGGGTCGAGCCCGAGATGGTGAACCCGGAGTCGAGGCTCGCCCGGGAGCACCCCGACTGGCTCCTCGAGACCCCGCGCCGCGCCCGCAGCTGGCGCCACCAGCACGTGCTCGACGTCGCGCGCCCGGAGGTGTCGGCGCTGCTGCTCGAGCGGCTCTCCTCGCTCGTCGAGGAGTACGCGATCGACTACCTCAAGTGGGACCACAACCGCGATCTGCTCGAGGCCGTGCACGCGGGCCGGCCGGGTGCCGGAGCGCAGACCCGCGCGGTCTACGCCCTGCTCGACGCGCTCCGGGCGCGTCACCCCGGCCTCGAGATCGAGTCGTGCGCCTCCGGAGGAGGTCGCGTCGATCTGGGGATCCTCGCCCGCACCGACCGGGTCTGGGCCTCCGACACCAACGACCCGCTCGAGCGGCTGCGCATCCAGCGCTGGACCGAGCTGCTCCTGCCGCCCGAGCTGATCGGCAGCCACGTCGGTCCGGCCCGCGCGCACACCACCGGACGCACTGCCGATCTGTCGTTCCGGATGGCCGCGACGCTCTTCTCCTCGCCCGGCATCGAGGCCGACATCACCGGCAGCAGCCCCGAGGAGCTCGAGGCGCTCGCCGCGTGGATCCGCCTCTCGAAGCGGCTCCGACCGCTGCTCGCGACCGCCGGGCTCGTGCACGGCCCCACCGCCGACGACGGGTCGGAGCTCACGGGAGCGGTCTCGCCGGACCGCAGGCACGCCGTGTACCGGCTGGCTCGATCCGGCACCGGGGAGGACGCGGTCCCGCCGCCCACCCGTCTCGTGGGGCTCGACCCCGCGCTGGGCTACCGGGTGCGGATCGTCGACGAGCTGCGTCCGGAGCGCTTCCTCGATGCGGTCCCGCCGCCGTGGATCAGCCGCGGCGAGGTGGTCCTCCCGGGGTCCCTCCTGGCCGGGGTGGGCCTGCGCACACCGCTGCTCGCCCCGTCCTCGGCGCTCGTCCTCGAGGTCGAGGCTCTCGAGGAGCGCTGAGGGGAGGAGTATCGAGGGCACGAGCACTGAGGGCACGAGCATCGAGGGCAGGAGCACTGAGAGCAGGAGCACTGACGGCACCGCCCCGTCGCTGCGCCTCGCCGCCGAGCTCGAGGAGCGCGCCCGCGCGGCACTCCCGTGGTTCGTCGCCGACTACTACGGAGCGGTCGCCGGGGGCCGCCTCGAGCGCGACGCCGATCTCGCGGCCTGGGACGCGGTGCGGTTCCGGCCGGCGGCACTCCGCGGCGAGCCCGACACGTCGATCGCCACCACCGTGCTCGGCACCCCGCTCGAGAGCCCGGTGATGATCGCTCCGATGGCGCAGCAGGTGGCCGCGGATCCGCGGGGCGAGGAGGCGATGGCGGAGGCGGCGGCGCGCGCCGGCACGCTGCTGGGCGTCTCGACCAACACGGCCGTGCCCTTCGAGCGCATCGCGGCGGCGGGTGCGCCGTGGTGGTTCCAGGTGTACCTGCTGGCCGAGCGCGACGTGACGCGCGCCCTGGTGGAGCGGGCCTCGCAGGCGGGCGCCGGCGCGATGCTGCTCACCGTCGAGACTCCGGTGCTGCGCGAGGAGCGCGCCGGGGTCGAACCGCTGACCTGGCCGGACGTGCCAGGACGTGCGCGCCTGGGCAACCTCACGCCCCACGAGCGGGAGCGCGTGCTCGGCCACCCGGTGCCGCATCCCGGCCTCGACGACATCGAGTGGCTCGCGTCGGTCACCGGGCGCCCGGTGGTGGTCAAGGGCGTGCTGCGCGGGGAGGATGCGCGCCGCGCGGTCGACGCCGGCGCCTCCGGGGTCGTCGTCTCGACGCACGGGGGACGGCGGATGGACGGCTCGATCACCGCCGTCGGCGCCCTCGCCGAGGTGGTCGAGGCGGTGGGCCGTGACGCGGAGGTGTACGTGGACAGCGGGGTGCGCAGCGGCCGGCACGTGCTCGCCGCGCTCGCTCTCGGGGCCCGCGCCGTGTTCGTCGGACGGCCGGCGATGTGGGCGCTCGCGGTCGGGGGCGCGGACGAGGTGGCGGCGCTGCTCGCGGTGATCGACGGCGAGTTCCGCAGCATGCTGCGCCAGTCGGGAGCGGCCTCGCTCGCCGACCTCGACGGCCTCGCGGTGCCGCCGCCGGAGTGGCGGCGCTGACGGATCGCCCGCGACTCAGCGCACGGGCACCCGGACGAGCAGCGATCCCGTGTCCACGCGGATCCGGACTCCCTTGGCGAGTCCGAAGCCGTCGCCGTCGAGCTGGATCTCCTGCGGCTCGTCGACGCGGATCCGGATGTCCTCCCCCTTGAGGTAGATGACGTCGCGGGCGTCCTCGCGCAGGTCGATCAGCTTGCGGCCCGCGGCGGAGCGGCGCAGCACGCCGTTCTCCCACGTGATCGTGTTCCAGACCTTGAGCCAGCCCAGCGGCCCGCGCGGGCGCAGCGCCACGATGTCGAGCACGCCGTCGTCCGGCTCGGCGTCGGGGATCAGCAGGATCCCGCCCGGCAGGACACCGCAGTTGCCGACCATCACGGAGTGGACCGAGACCGACCGCGAGGCCGAGCCGTCGAGCGAGTACCGCAGCTTCACGGGTTCCAGCTCGGCCAGCGCGCGCATCCCGCCGTCCACGTAGGCCAGCCAGCCGACCGCCTTCTTCAGCTTCGTGCTGGTCTTCGCGATCATCTTCGCGTCGATGCCCAGGCCGGCCATGACGAGGAAGACGTTCTCGACCCGCTCGCCGTCCGGGCGCTCCAGCGTCACCACTCCGGTGTCGATCCGGCGCTCGCCGCCGCCGAACGCGACGCGCACCGCCTCCTCGAAGCTCAGCGGCAGGCCGAGGTTGCGCACGAGCAGGTTGCCCGTGCCGAACGGCAGCACCGCGAGGGCCGTGCCCGAGCCGCGGAGCCCCTCCGCCACCGAGCGCACCGTGCCGTCGCCGCCGGCGGCGAGCACGACGTCGACCCCGGAGGCGACGGCCGCGCGGGCCTGCGTGGCGCCCGGCTCCGACGGGGTCGTCTCGAACCAGACCGTCGCCTCCCAGCCGTGCTCCTGCTCCGCCGCCGCCACGAGCGCCCGCAGCCGCGCCTGATCGCCCTTCGAGGGGTTCACGACGACCGCCGCTCGCCTCGGTCCCGTCTCCGCCATGCACGAACGGTAGCGGGCGGCGCCGGTGCCGGGGCTGGACAGGCCCTAGACCCCGGCGGTGGTGCGGGCGCGGCGGGCGCGCTGGCGGTCGTGCTCGGCGTCCAGGAGCGCCCGGGTCGCGGGCACCGCGAGGAAGTCGACCAGCAGGCCGGTCTCCTCCTCGATCCGCTCCGCGAGGTCCGCCGGATCCGTCCGCAGCAGCCGACGGGTCGCGGCGGCCACGTGCGCGGGTCGGGAGGCGAGCGCGGTGACGCGCTCGTCGATCCGAGCTGCGAGATCGGCCCGCGGAACGATCTCGGTGACGAGCTGCCACTCCAGCGCCTCGATCGCGCGCACGGGTCGGCCGGTGAGGGCGAAGTCGAGCGCGCGGCGCCGGCCGATCGTGCGGGGGAGGGCGACCGTCACCCCGCAGTCGGGCACGAGGCCGACGTCGCCGTAGGCGCTGAGGAACACCGCCGCGGGCGTCGCGACCACGATGTCGGCGGCGAGGGCGAAGGCGATGCCGGCCCCCGCCGTCATCCCGTCGATCGCGCAGACCACGACGGCCCGGGCGCTCTCGAGCAGGCGGAAGACCTCGGCCGAGGTGGTCGCGACGTCGCGGAGGTAGAGCTCCGGCTCCGGCGCGCTCATGATCGCCGAGACGTCGCCGCCCGTGCAGAAGGCCCGTCCGGCCGCCTGGATCACGATGACCGCGACCGCCGGATCGGCGTCGAGGTCGGCCACGGTGCGCAGGAGCGCCCGGGCCGTGCCGAGGTCGATGGCGTTCAGGGCGTCGGGGCGGTTCAGCACGATGCGGGCGATCGGCCCGTCGCGCTCGACGAGGACGGGGGAGGTCTGGTCGGTCATGCGGTGGTTCCACTTCGGGGGACGGGGGAGGGGGCCCCCTAGAGTCTCAGCACTGCCCGCGTTCGGATCGCCTGCTCGGTCGATCCCCAGGTGCGGCGGGCGGGATGCGCGCCCCCGGCTAAACTGCCGGGGTGATCGATCCACTGCTCCTCCGCGAGAACCCGGACGTCCTCAAGCGCTCTCAGGAGGCGCGCGGCGACTCCGTCGAGCTCGTCGACGAGGCCCTCGAGGCCGACCGTGTCCGGCGTGCTGCGATCACCGAGGCCGAGCGTCTGCGCGCCGAGCAGAACGCGTTCGGCAAGACCGTGGCGAAGGCCCCGAAGGACGAGAAGGCCGCCCTCGTGCAGGAGGCGCAGCGCCTCGCAGCCGCCGCCAAGCAGGCCCAGCAGGAGGCGGCCGAGGCCGACGAGCGCTTCACCTCGCTCGTGAAGCGCATCGCGAACCCGGTCATCGACGGCGTGCCGGCCGGCGGCGAGGAGAAGTTCGAGCTCGTCAAGACGGTCGGCGAGCGCCCGGTCTTCGACTTCGAGCCCCGCGACCACCTCGAGATCGGCGAGCTCCTCGACGGCATCGACATGCAGCGCGGAGCGAAGGTCAGCGGCGCCCGCTTCTACTTCCTCAAGGGCCTCGTCGCCCGCCTCGAGATCGCCCTGATGAACCTCGGCCTCGAGCGCGCGCTCGAGGCGGGCTTCACCCCGCTGATCACCCCCACGCTGGTCAAGCCCGAGATCATGGACGGCACCGGCTTCCTCGGCGAGCACGACGACGAGGTCTACCGCCTGCGCGACGACGACCTCTACCTCACCGGAACCAGCGAGGTCGCCCTCGCCGGGTACCACAGCGACGAGATCCTCGACCTCTCGAGCGGCGCCAAGCGCTACGCGGGCTGGAGCACCTGCTACCGCCGCGAGGCCGGCTCGGGCGGCCGGGACACCCGCGGCATCATCCGCGTGCACCAGTTCAACAAACTCGAGATGTTCGTCTACACGCTCCCGGAGGACGCGGAGGCCGAGCACCAGCGCCTCCTCTCGTACCAGGAGGGCATGCTGCAGAGCCTCGGCCTGCACTACCGCGTGATCGACACGGCCGCGGGCGACCTCGGCCAGAGCGCTGCGCGCAAGTTCGACGTGGAGGCCTGGGTGCCCACGCAGGACGCGTACCGCGAGCTCACGTCCACCTCGAACTGCACCACGTTCCAGGCCCGCCGCCTCGACACCCGCTACCGCACCGAGTCCGGGAAGACCGCTCCCGTCGCCACCCTGAACGGCACGCTCGCCACCACGCGCTGGATCGTCGCGCTCCTCGAGACGCACCAGCGCGCCGACGGCTCGGTCGTGGTCCCGGAGGCGCTGCGCCCGCACCTGGGCGGCCTCGAGGTCCTCGAGCCGGTCGCGACCGCATGAGCGCCGCTTCCGGCCGGCGGCTCGTCGCCCTCGACATCGACGGCACCGTCATGCACGAGGACGGCACGATCACCGACGTCGTGATCGAGGAGATCCTGCGCGTCGAGCGCCAGGGCGACGAGGTCATGCTCGCCACCGGCCGCTCGCCCGCCTCGACGCTGCCGGTCGTCGCGCGCCTGGGCATCGCTCCGGAATTCGTGATCTGCTGCAACGGCGCCGTCACCCTGCGCCGCGACGAGGGCGTCGAGGGCGGCTACCGCCCCGAGATCGTCAAGACCTTCGACCCCACCGAGGTGCTGCAGAACATCTTCCGGTTCCTCCCCGAGGCGCACTACGCCGTCGAGGACGAGCACGGCGCCTTCTTCTACACCGAGGCGTTCCCCGGCGGCGCGGTGATGGGCGTCGAGACCACCCACGTCCCGTTCGAGGAGCTCCTCGGCCGCCTGTGCACCCGCGTCGTCGTCATCTCGCCCGAGACCGGCATCGACGAGTTCTCGGGCCTCGTCGAGAAGATGGGGCTCCACCAGGTCAGCTACGCCATCGGCTGGACGGCCTGGCTCGACATCGCCCCGCACGGCGTCAACAAGTCGACCGCCCTCGAGGTCGTGCGCGAGGAGCTCGGCATCGAGCGCTCCGACGTCGTCGCCCTCGGCGACGGCCGCAACGACATCGAGATGCTCACCTGGGCCGCCGAGCAGGGCGCCGGCCTCGCGATGGGCCAGGCCCCCGACGAGGTCCGCGCCGTCGCCTCCGCCGTGATCCCCACGGTCGAGGAGGACGGCGTCGCCGCCGCCCTGTCGTCGCTGCGCTGACGCAGCTGTCCTCTCCGGAGGTCCACGGGGTCCGGAGGCGGCGTCGAGGCCCGCTGCGCGGCTCCCGTCCTCGGTTGCGCACGGGTGCCCCGCTCGGCGGACGCCCGTCGGTTACCATCGACTGTCGCGACCCCCTGGGACGCGGCGAGGAGGGCTGTCCGAGCGGCCGATGGAGCCAGTCTTGAAAACTGGTGGGCAGAAATGCCTCTAGGGTTCGAATCCCTAGCCCTCCGCTCCGATCGACGATCCCGGGCGCCGGCGGCACCGCCACCGAGCGGAGCGGTCCGTCCCGGCCCGACCGCGCGTCCGCGGTCGCGATCCGCTCGGTGACGGGTTCCCCGGCCGTTCCGCAGGTCCCCGGGTACTATGTCCCGACGCGCGCTCGCCGGTGACCCCCTCCCGGCTGCGGCGCGCAGGAACCAGGCAGCACGCACGCACACGAACGGGAGACGGATGCTCAGGACGCGCCCTTCGACGGACCGATCCGCCGCGGACGAGTCGGCGCGGTCCCCGCGCCCCTTCGTGCGGCACGGTCGGCAGAAGCGGCACAGCCTCCCGCGCACGCTCGTGAAGGCCGCGGCAGCGGTCTCCGGAGTCGGAATCGCCGCGTCGGTCTCGATCGTCGCGATCGCCGCGACCCTCCTCGTGCAGTCCGCCCAGCCGTCCGTCGATCTGCATCCGGTGGCCGCGGGATCCGGCGTCGGAGCGGCCGCCTCGGCCCCCGAGATCGGCGCGCTGGAGGGCGGCTTCAACGTCCTCGTCGTCGGCAGCGACTCCCGCCAGGGCCAGGGCGACGCCTACGGCGACCCCGACCAGGAGACGAGCGTCCTGAACGACGTGAACATGCTCCTGCACGTCTCGGCCGACCACACCAACGCCACCGTCGTCTCCTTCCCGCGCGACATGTACGTCGACATCCCCTCCTGCGTGAACGCGGCCACCGGCGAGACGATCGCCGAGCGCTCCGGCACCAAGATCAACGAGGCGATGGGCAAGGACGTCAGCCTGGGCTGCGTCGCCGGCGTCGTCGAGGACCTCCTGGGCATCAGCGTCGACTACGGCGCGGTGGTCCAGTTCAACGGCGTCATCGAGATGTCGAACGCCGTCGGCGGAGTCGACGTCTGCGTCGCCACCGAGATCGCCGACCCGTACACGAACACCTACCTCGAGCCCGGCACGCACTCCCTGGAGGGCATGGCCGCTCTGCAGTTCCTGCGCAGCCGCCACGGCATCGGCGACGGCAGCGACCTCACCCGCATCAGCAACCAGCAGGTGTTCCTCTCGTCGCTCATGCGCGAGATCAAGAGCGCCGACACCCTCCTGAACCCCGTCGCCCTCTACGGGCTCGCCAAGGCGGCCCTGGGCAACATGACGCTCTCGACCGGGTTCGACAACGTCAACACAATGGTGCAGATGGGCCTCGCGCTCAGCGACGTCGAGCTGGCGGACATCGTCTTCGCGCAGTACCCCACCGCGGAGGCGTACGGCGGAGTGGTGCCCGATCGCACCGCGGGCGACGTCCTGGCGAGCGCGCTGCAGGCCGATCAGCCGATCTCGATCACCGGAGGAACCGGCGGTGGCGCCGTCGTCGAGGGCGAGCCCGCCGTCGAGACGCCCGCCACGACCGAGCCGCCCGCCGGCCCCGCGACCGCCGAGCCGCTCGCGACCGCGGAGGCGACTCCCGGCACGGCGGCCCCGGCTCCCACGGCGGGAGGCGAGGTCGCCCTGCCGGCCGAGGTCACCGGCGTGAGGGCCGATCAGCAGTCCTGCTCGGTCGGGTTCTTCGGCTGAGCCGGAGACGCGCGCGCCCCGCGGGATACGCTCCTCCTGGAGCGCCGATCGGCGGTGAGCGGCACGGAGCGGCTCCTGCCGCGCTACGGAGAGGGAGAACGACCCGATGAGCGAACCCGCCCCGTCGCGCAGGACCGCCGCCCGGCACGGCCGTCTGCGCCCCCAGAGCGGACTGCGCCACCTCGGTCGCGTCCTCGCCGCGTGCATCGGGGTCGGAGTCGTCAGCACCGTCTGCATCGTCGCGATCGCGGTCTCGATGATCGCCGGCAGCGCTCGTCCGTCCGTCGACCTCGAGGCCGGCTCGTCCGGCAGCCCGGTGCCCGAGATCGGTGCGATCGAGGGCGGGGTCAACATCCTCCTCGCCGGCAGCGACAGCGCAGAGGGCTCCGAGGCGGGCGCGTTCGGCGACCGCTCCGAGAACCTCAACGACGTGACGATGCTGATGCACATCTCGGAGGACCACTCGACGGTCGAGGTCGTCAGCTTCCCCCGCGACCTGTACGTGCCGATCCCCTCGTGCACCGATCCGGCGACGGGAGCCGTGACCGAGCCGGTGAGCTCGGAGAAGGTCAACCAGTCGCTCGAGCTCGGCGGTCTCGCCTGCACCGTGCAGACGGTCGAGCAGCTCACGGGTCTCGAGATCCCCTACGCCGCGCTCATCCAGTTCGAGGGCGTCATCGAGATGTCCAACGCGGTCGGAGGCGTCGACGTCTGCGTCGCGACACCCCTCGAGGACGTGTACACGGGCCTCACGCTGACGGCCGGCACCCACACACTCGTCGGCGCCGAGGCGCTGGCGTTCCTGCGCACGCGGCACGGTGTCGGCGACGGCAGCGACCTCACCCGCATCTCGAGCCAGCAGGTCTACCTCTCGTCGCTCGTGCGCAAGGTGAAGAGCGCCTCGACCCTGTCGAATCCCGTCGCGCTGTACGGGCTCGCCAAGGCCGCGGTGTCGAACATGCAGCTCTCGACCTCGCTCGAGAACGTCAACACCATGGTCTCGATCGGCCTCGCCGTGAAGGACGTCGACCTCGCCAACGTGGTCTTCGTGCAGTACCCCACGTTCATCGACGGCAACGGCGTCTACCCGAGCGAGGAGGCGGCGGCCACGCTGATCGCCGCGCTGCAGGCCGACCAGCCGATCGCGCTGACCGGCACGACCGGCGGCGGTTCCGAGTCGGCCGACGGATCCACGCCCGTCCCCTCGGTTCCCAAGGAGCCCGCGACCCCGGAGCCCGCTCCCGAGGAGACCGGCGCGCCCGCCACCACCGCCCCGGTGCCGGAGGAGACCGCCGTGGCGCTCCCCAGCGACGTCTCGGGGCAGACGGCCCAGCAGGAGACCTGCACCGTCGGCCGCACACTCGACGAGCAGTAGCCGCCGCCTCCCGGACGCCCGGCGGGCCGGTGTCGTCCCGGCCCGCCGGGTGCGGTTATGATGGTCGTCGTGCGTTCGCCCAGCGGGCGCTCGGGAGTCGTCGCATAGTCCGGTCGAGTGCACCACCCTGCTAAGGTGGAGAACCCTTTATTGGGTTCCGTGGGTTCAAATCCCACCGACTCCGCACCTCTCGAAAGCCCTGCTCCGGCAGGGCTTTCGTCGTTCCCGGGCCGTCGCCGCACGGCCGCGGCGGGCTACCCTGATCGGATGCAGATCCTCGACGCCCTGGCCTCCGCTCCCGCCCGCCGCGACGTGCAGTCGATCCGGGGGGCGTTCGCCGAGATCGGCGTCGGCGACGACGTGCGGATGCTCATCCGCTCGCCCCGCTACGGGCTCTACGGGATCGAGGGCGTGGTCGGCCGCGCGGTCGGCGGAGAGCTGGTGGTCGCCGACGTGTTCCTCGGAACGGGCACCGAGGTGCAGAGCCTGGCGCTGGCCGCGGCGTCCGAGGCATCGGCGGGCGAGCGCTCGGTCGACGGGCTGCAGCACGGCGATCCCGTGCGTGTGACGTTCTCGACTCCGACACTGGGCACCTTCGCCGTCAGCGGTCCGCTGACCGCGGGCCAGGACGAGCTGCTGCTGGTCGGCAGCTGGATCGTCGCGAACGGCGGCGAGGTCGCTCCGCGCGTCGAGTCGATCGAGCGGCTCGAGCTGACCGTGCACACCGCCCACGTCCCGGGACCCCGGGCGGCGAAGGCGGAGTAGCGCCGGCTTCTGCGTGACGAACCGAGAGGGGAGAGTGGCCCCACCCCGCGGGACGACCGGCGGGTGCTCCAGTCGATCGGTGGTGACGGTCAGTCGGTCTCGGTGAGGTACGCCGTCGCGACGGAGGTCGCGGATTCGCCGGGCGTGGTCACCTGATGGTGAGGAGGGCCTGAGCGGGGCGCTCGCTCGAAAACACGCTCTGCGTGCTGACCGCGAACGGGGCGATACCGGTCGCGCCGGTCGTGCTCGCCGGTCCCTGCCGACCGCGAAGGCGGAGTGTCGCCCTCGGGTCCGGCAGGGCGGGCACTCGTCGACAGCCTCGGAACTCGGAGTGCGAGGATTTGGTGGAAAAAAAGTTCGGGTCCGCCGTCCTCAGCGACGAGTGATGGAGCCGCTACTCTCTGGCAGTTGTCCGCGCCAACTCGTTGTAGCTCCACTTGAGGACAGCCGAGTCTGTTTGCGATCGTTGGGTTGATTCCGCGGGCAGGGGAGTCGGCCCGGACTTCTCGGTGCTCTCACCGCTGAGACGATAAGGATTCGTTTTACCAGGATTGGTGAGCGCATAGGTCACCCATCGTGGACACTTCTCGATGCCGTTGTTGTCACAATAGGCGGTCACCATGCCTAATTTGCCATTGACCGGCCAGCCGTGATAATTGGTATAGGTCGTCGGGTCGAAAATCGCGTGAACGAGCATCTGTTCTCTTAAGGTGCAGTTCCACTGGTCCTTGCAGTCGTACTTACCGACGTACGTCCGAAGATCGAAGTTGCCATTCGACTGTTTTTTGTTGTTCGTGGAGCCGAGGAGCACCTTCTGGGCTGCCCGGGAGGTCAGAGCGTGCTTGTGCCACGCCTTGTCCATCCCGAATCCCCGCTGAATGTCGGCGTCCCAAAAGCCGCGACGCAAGAGGATCTTGCCCAACCGAGGGTTCTCTACTGTCGCCACCACCTGGTCGGTCTGGTATCCCTTCGGCGGCTGGGCTGCTTCTGCCGGTGTTGCTGCGCCGACGAGTAGCCCGAGGGTGACGAGTACGACGCCGATGGTCCGCGAGGTCTTCTGATTCATTGTGCTCCTCATGCTAGTATTGAGCAAAGCTCATTGCCAGGAGGTATCTTGCCGGAGACAGACTTGACCCAGGACATCTTGACGTCGTTCCTCGAGTTCGTGGCGCAGGACATCGGGCCGGATGCCCGAACTCCGGAGATCCTCGCTGCCTGGGTGGACGGGCCGGCGCATGTCGCCGTCATCTATCGCAGCAGCTTCGAGCCTGGTCTCGTCCTCGGCTTACGCCGTTTCTTCGGCGCCGACTCAGGAATGGACGCCCGATCCGGAGCGGCGGAGATCCAGGAGAGCATCTCAGAGCCCCTCGGCGACGGAGTCCACTTCGTTCGCCCCGACGGAGAGGGAGTGCTGTGGTCGGGCGATCTCGACGATGCGCTTCCGAATGCTCCTCGACGTCGGTGAAGGCGCGCGACACGCACCAGCGTTTCTGCCGGTTCTGTTGGGCCCTTCAGCTCTGGCAGTGCGGGCACCAGTAGGTGACGCGCAGCTGCAGCTCGCTGTCGCCGAGCTCGCCCTGGCGGATCGGCGTCCCGCAGCGGCGGCAGGGCCGGCGGTCGCGGCCGTACACCCAGAGCTGCTGCCCGGGCCGGAGGTTGCCTGTCGTGGTGCGCTCGATGCGCTCCCGGTTGACCGTGATCAGCTTCTTGGCGAGGGCGATCGTGCGCACGAGATCGCCGGACTCGCCGACCGGACGGGTCGGCAGGACTCCCCGGAGGAAGCAGAGCTCGGCCCGGTAGACGTTGCCGAGGCCGGCCATGATCCGCTGGTCGAGCAGGGCGAGGCCGATCGGCCGCTCGGGGTCGGCGGAGAGGCGCCGCAGAGCCTCGTCCGCATCCCAGTCGGGGCCGAGGAGATCGGGACCGAGGTAGCCGATGACGTCCTGCTCGGCGGCGAGGGGAACGATCTCGAGCAGGCCCAGCTCGAAGCCGACGGCCTGCCACTCGGGCGTCTCGAGCACGATGCGCGCCTGGAACGCGGGGCGGTGCCATTTCGGCCGCTCGCCGCCGAGGGGGTAGAGGTGCCAGCTGCCCTCCATCTTGAGGTGCGAGTGGATGAGTGCATCGCCGACCCGCATCAGCAGGTGCTTGCCGCGGGGCACGACGGAGTCGATGGTCTCCCCGGTGAGATCGACGGTCGCGTACTTCGGCACGCGGACGTCGCACGTCGTCAGGACCTGGCCGTCGAGCGCCTCGGCGAGGTTGTGCGCGGATCGGTAGACGGTGTCACCCTCGGGCACGGGGGCTCCCTCCGGGGCTCACGCGCGCATCCGGAGACCGCGCGGGTTGGCGACGAAGCCCGCCGCGACGAGCGCGTCGCCCAGCGGCGTGCCGAGCGAGAAGTCGCCGTCGATCTTCTCGACGGTCAGCTTCTCGACGCCGCGGGAGCGGACCAGCTGCGCGAACGCCCCGGCCGCGTCCGCGAGAGCGGTCTCGTCCGACGTGAAGGTGAGCGCGGTCTTGCCGCCGCGCTCGAGGTAGACGGCCAGCTCGCCGTCGACGATCGCCACGAGCGCGCCCGCCTTGCGACCCGGCCGGTGGCCCTCGCCCTGCGGCCACGGCAGGGCCGCTCCGAACGGGTTGGCGGGGTCGGTGGCGGCCAGGGCGAGCACGGGGCGCGGACGATCCAGAGCGTCGTCCTGCGGCGCGAAGGTCCGCAGACGGTCGACGCTGCCGGCGGTGCCGAACTGCGCGGCTCCGAGCTTCTCGATGAAGTAGCCGCGGCGGGCGCGGCCCTGCTGCTCGAAGCCGCTGAGGACCTTGTAGGCCAGCGCGAAGCCGCCGAGCACCCCCTCGGCCTGCACGGAGCCGCGGGTGACGATGCCGTAGCGCTCGAGGAGCACCTCGCCGAGGGCGTGCCCGCGGATCGTCGGGTCGGACTCGGCGAGCGGCACGATCGACCAGCGGCCGCCGGCCGTGGGCGGACCGACGCGGGTCTGCATCGTCGGGCGCGTCATCATGCGGCCGCGGGGTGCGCGGGCGCGGGCGGGTGCGCGCGGCTGCCGGTGGGCGCCTCCGCTCGTGCCGACGAGGGTGCGCAGCGGCGCGAGGGTGTCGTTGGTGAGCAGCCCCGCCCACACGAGCTCCCAGAGGGCGTCGACGAGGGCGGAGTCGTCGGTGGAGCCGACGGCGTCGGAGAGCTGGCGGAAGAAGTAGCCGCCCCCCGAGCCGAGCACGCCCACGATCTCCTGCTGCAGCTCGCCCAGCGGCAGCGTCTCGCCGGGCACGGGCAGGGTGAGACCGGCCGTCTCGGCCAGGTGCAGGCTCACCCAGCCGTCGTTGCCGGGCAGCGTCCCCGCTCCGGCCCAGAGCACCTCACCGGTGGCCGTGAGCTCGTCGAGCATCGCGGGGGAGTAGTCGCGGACCCGGGACGGGAGGATCAGCGTCTCCCACGCGGAGGCCGGGATGGGCGCTCCGGCGAGCTGGTCGATGACGGAGGCGACCCCGTCGATGCCGCGCAGCGAGCCGCCGACGTGCTGCCAGGTGGGCAGGAAGCGCCCGTAGGCGGCCCCGTCGACCGGCTCGACCTCCTTGCGGAGGGCGGCGAGGGAGCGGCTGCGGAGCCGGCGCAGGACCTCGGCGTCGCACCACTCGCTGCCCGTGCCGTTCGGGCGGAACTCGCCCTCGGTGACCCGCCGCTCGCCGGAGAGGCGGCGGAGGGTGTCGGTGACGACCGCGACGCCGAGCCCCAGCCGCGTGGCCACCGCTGCCGCCGTGAACGGACCGTGGGTGCGGGCGTAGCGGGCGACGAGGTCGCCGAGGGGGTCGCGCACCGGGTCGATGAACGCCACGGGCACGCCGATGGGGAGGGGTGTGCCGAGGGCGTCGCGCAGCCGCGCCGCGTCCTCCATCGCCGCGTAGCGCTGCTCGCCCCCGAGCCCGACGGGCAGGACGCGCTTCGCCTTCACGAGCTGGGCGACGACCGCCTCGAGCGTCTCGCGCGCGATCGGGGAGCGGCCGCGACGTCGGCCGACGCGACCGACTCCTCGACGAGGCGCTCGCCCAGCTCGTCCATGGTCAGCGGGCCGAGCAGGCGCAGGAGGTCGGCGGCCCCCTCGAGCCCGCGCAGGCGGCGCTCGGGCTCGACGCGCTGCAGTTCGCGCTCGATCTGCGCGAGCACGACGGGGTCGAGCAGCTCGCGCAGCTCGGCGCGGCCGAGCAGCTCGCCGAGCAGCGCCGCGTCGACCGAGAGCGCCGCGGCCCGCCGCTCGGCGAGCGGGCTGTCGCCCTCGTACATGAACGCGGCGACGTAGCCGAACAGCATCGACCGCGCGAAGGGGCTCGCGGTCGGCGTCTCGACCTCGAGGATCCGCAGCTCGCGGCCGTCGAGCCGTGCCGCGAGCCGCAGCAGAGCGGGCAGGTCGTAGACGTCCTGCAGGCACTCGCGGACGGTCTCGAGGATGATCGGGAAGGTCGGGTACGTCCGCGCGACGTCGAGCAGCTGCGCCGCGCGCTGGCGCTGCTGCCAGAGCGGCGAGCGCTTGCCGGGGTTGTAGCGGGGCAGGAGCAGCGCCCGGGCCGCGCACTCGCGGAACCGGGCCGCGAACAGCGCGGAGCCGCCCACCTCGCTGGTCACGAGCGATTCGAGCTCCTCGCGCTCGAAGAGGAAGAGCTCGGCGCCCGGGGGCTCGGACTCGGTGTCGGGGATGCGGACCACGATGCCGTCGTCGCCCGCCATCGCCGCGCCGTCGACGCCGTGCCGCTCGCGCACCCGGGCCCCGACGGCCAGTGCCCACGGCGAGTGCACCTGCATGCCGTACGGCGAGTGCAGGACGAGCCGCCAGTCGCCCAGCTCGTCGCGGAAGCGCTCGAGCACGAGGGTGCGGTCGTCGGGGATCTGACCGGTGGCGATGCGCTGCTCGTCGAGGAACGAGAGCAGGTTGTTCGTCGCGTACTCGTCGAGACCGGCCTCGGCGCAGCGCGCCCGGGCCGGATCGACGGCCGCTCCGCCGAGTTCGCGGGTGAATGCTCCGATCGCCTCGCCGAGCTCGGCGGGCCTGCCCTGGGAGTCGCCCTTCCAGAAGGGCAGGCGCCCCGGCTCGCCGAAGGCGGGCGTGACGATCACGCGGTCGTAGGTGATCTCCTGGATCCGCCAGCTCGTCGCACCCAGCGCGAAGACGTCGCCGACCCGCGACTCGTAGACCATCTCCTCGTCGAGCTCGCCGACGCGGTTGCCGGTGGAGCCGGGCTCCCCGACCATGAAGACGCCGAAGAGTCCGCGGTCGGGGATCGTGCCGCCGCTCGTGACGGCGAGGCGCTGCGCCCCGGGGCGGCCGGTGAGGGTGTTGGCGTCGCGGTCCCAGACGAGGCGGGGGCGCAGCTCCGCGAACTGATCGGAGGGGTAGCGCCCCGACAGCAGATCGAGGGTCGCCTCGTAGGCCGAGCGCGGGAGCGAGACGAACGGGGCGCTGCGCCGGACGATGTCGAACCAGTCGTCGACGTCGAGGGACTCGAGCGCCGTGGCGGCGACGGTCTGCTGTGCGAGGATGTCGAGCGGATTCGCCGGGACCTGGATCGCCTCGATCAGTCCGGAGCGCATCCGCTCGGTCGTGACGGCCGAGTGAAGCAGATCGGCCCGGTGCTTGGGGTAGAACGCGCCGCGCGAGACCTCGCCGACCTGGTGGCCCGCGCGGCCGACCCGCTGCAGGGCGCTGGCGACCGACGGCGGGGTCTCGACCTGCACGACGAGGTCGACGGCGCCCATGTCGATGCCGAGCTCGAGGCTCGAGGTGGCGACCACGCAGCGCAGCCGGCCGGACTTGAGGTCGTCCTCGATGATCGCGCGCTGCTCCTTGCTGACGGAGCCGTGGTGGGCCCGGGCGAGCAGGGGCTCGTCGTCGGGCGCCGACTGCCCGGTGCCGCTCGTGCCGCCGGCGCCGCCCATCAGCTCGGCCGGAGCGCGCCGGGAGGCGCCCGTGGCCATCGATCCGATCGCGTCGTCGACGAGCGCGCCGACCGCGACCGGCTCGGCGGCCGACCGGGCGCGCTCGAGGTCGGCCTCGCGGCGCTCCGAGTAGATCTCGTTGAGCCGCGCTGTCAGCCGCTCGGCGAGCCGACGCGAATTGGCGAAGACGATGGAGGAGGTGTGCGCGAGCACGCGGTCGACGATCGACTCCTCGACGTGGGGCCAGATCGATCCGCTCTGCGGACCGGTCGCGCCCATCGTCGAGCCCTCCTGGGGTGCGGCGGCGCCGAGCTCGGACATGTCCTCGACCGGGACGACGACGGTGAGGTCCCACTGCTTCTCGGAGACGGGAGCGACGATCGAGACGGGCGAGCGGCCGGCCAGGAACCGGGCCACCTCCTCGCGGGGCCGCACCGTCGCCGACAGGCCGATGCGCTGCACCGGCTTCGTCAGCAGGGCGTCGAGGCGCTCGAGCGAGACGGCGAGGTGCGCACCGCGCTTGGTCGATGCGACCGCGTGGACCTCGTCGACGATGACGGTCTCGACGCCCCGCAGCGACTCCCGCGCGGCCGAGGTGAGCATCAGATAGAGCGACTCGGGCGTCGTGATGAGGATGTCGGGCGGGGTCTTCTGCAGCACGCGGCGCTCGGCCGCGGGGGTGTCCCCGGAGCGGACGCCGACCGTGACGGTCGACGGAGCGCCTCCGACGCCCTCCGCGCTCAGGCGGAGCGCCGTCTGTGTCACGCCGACCAGCGGCGAGCGGAGGTTCCGCTCGACGTCGACGCCCAGCGCCTTCAGCGGCGAGACGTAGAGCACGCGGGTGCGGTGCTGCGGATCCTCCGGCGGCGGACCCTGCACGAGGCGGTCGATGGCCCAGAGGAAGGCCGACAGCGTCTTGCCCGAGCCGGTGGGGGCCACCACGAGCGCGTGGGATCCGGAGGAGATCGCCGACCACGCGCCCTCCTGCGCCGCCGTGGGCGCCGGGAAGGCACCCTGGAACCAGGCGCGGGTGGCGGGGGAGAAGCGCTCGAGAGCACTGCCGCCGGGTTCGGTGGGCATGGTTCCATCCTCCCTGCCACCACCGACACTGACGGGCGCGTCCGCCGCGGGCAAACCCTTGACGCGGCGCCGGTGGTCGGCGCCCTCAGCCGAAGGCGCGGCGGATGAAGGAGCTGACGTCCGCGATCTCGGTCTGGCTCACCCCGTGCGCCACCCCCTCGTAGACGCGGGAGTCCAGGTCGGTGTGCGCCGGGAACCAGGCGTCGCCCTCGGCCACGGCGCTCGGCGGGATGACCGAGTCGAGTGTCCCTCGCCCGCGGAAGACGAGCGGACGCTCCCGCGCGAGGCGCTCGTCGGCCTCGTCGCCCTCGGCCAGCGGCACGACGAAGCCCGACAGGGCGACGGCGAACGCGAAGCGGGCGGGAGCGCGCCGCAGCAGCTGCACCGCCAGGGCCGCTCCCTGCGAGAACCCGAGCAGCCCGACGGGACCGTGGTGCTGCAGGGCATCGAGCCAGTCGAGCACGTCCTGCACGGCGCGCTCGACGGCGTCCGGGTCGGTCGTCAGGCGCTCCGGATCCAGCGGCACGCGCAACGGCCACCACGCGTTCGCCCGCCCGTCCAGGGCGATCGGGGCCCGGAGGGAGGCGAGCACCGGCTCCAGCGGCAGGTACGCGCCGAGCGAGAACAGGTCGCCCTCGTGCGAGCCGTAGCCGTGCAGGAGCACCAGCAGCGGCCGGTCCGCCCGGTCCTTCTCGGAGGAGGACCACAGCACCGCGTTCGCGTCGATTCCCATGGCTCCATCATCGCCGCTGCCGCCGCCGCACCCCGGACGGAACCGGACGGACAGCAACGAGGGGTAAGAATGGCTCCATGAGCGTGCGTACCCCTGACCCCAACTCCGGGTGGCTGTCCGACGACGAACTCGCCGAGATCCGCCGTCGGCTCCCGCTGCTGTACGTCGAGGCGGTGCCGGTGCGCGTCGACGGGCTCGGCCAGGTGACGGAGGTGGGCGTGCTGCTGCGCGCGACGGCATCGGGCCAGATCACCCGCACGATCGTCTCAGGCCGCGTGATGTACGGCGAGACCCTCCGGGACGCGCTCTTCCGCCACCTCGAGAAGGACCTCGGGCCGATGGCGTTCCCGCTGCTGCCCGCGAGCCCGCTGCCCTTCCACGTCGCCGAGTACTTCCCGATGCCGGGCATGGGCCCCTTCACCGACGAGCGCCAGCACGCGGTGTCCCTCGCGTACGTGGTCCCCGTGACGGGCACGTGCGAGCCCCGCCAGGACGCTCTCGAGCTCACCTGGATGACCCCCGACGAGGCCTGCTCCGAGGCCGTCTCGGCCGAGATGGAGGGCGGCCGCGGCGCACTCGTCCGCGCCGCGCTGGCCTCTGTCGGTCGGCTGCGCTGATCTGTGCGCCGCGGGGCGGCGCACCGCGGTCGGCGGTGCTGATCGGTGCGCCGCGGGGCGGCGCACCGCGGTCGGCTCTTCGAGGTGGCCGGGTTCCCGAGAGCGTGGTGCGTTCCGCCTAGCGAGATCCGCTGGCACGCGGATCGCGCGTTCGACGGTGTCGTTCTGTGCGCCGCGGGGCGGCGCACCGCGGTCGGCTTTCGTGGGTGGTCGCGTTCTGCAGAGCGGGTCGCGTTCCGCCTAGCGCGATCCGCTGGCACGCGGATCACGCGTTCGGCTCCGCCGTGCGCTTCGGCGCTCCTCTCCGGTGCAAGGTGAGGCCGCGCCCCGCGGTCGGCTCTTCGAGGTGGCCGGGTTCCCGAGAGCGTGGTGCGTTCCGCCTAGCGCGGTCCGCTCGCATGCGGATCGCGCGTTCGGCTATGCCGTGGGCTTCGGTGCTCCGCTCGGGAGACGGGCGTTGCGTCCTCCGCGGGAAGCGGAACCTCGGCTGAGAGCGCCCGTCAGCCGCGACGGTGGCTGAGCCGTGGTCCTGGCCGACGTTCTGCTCGTCGTGCCACATGCGGCACGGCCGTCTGCGTCGGAGCCGCAGGTGACGGACCGGGCACGTGAGTCGGGCCCGTCTGCTGCGACCGGCTCTGCTCCCGCGGCCCGGGTCCGTTCGGAATCGAGGCCGAGGGCGTCATCGCGCACCGTCCGAGGCTCGAATCACGCTCCCCACCTCGGTTGCGAACACGGAGCGATTCGGCACTGATTCCCCTCGGTCCACGCAGACGGCGCCCGCGCATCCCGATCGGTCCGATTTCGACCCACCGCAGGAACGACAGAGGCCGGGACCTCCTCCGCGGATGACTCCGCAGAAGGGGTTCCCGGCCTTCTCGACGTTCAGCGTGTCGCCCTCACCCGCACGTGCGGCCGAAGCGGCACCTGCGAGGCGGACGGTCGATCCGCGTGTCAGCGGATCGGCGTAGCCGGTCGCGACCCGCTCTGCGAGCCGCACCCGCCTACGAGAGCCGACCGCGGTGCGCCGCCTTGCGGCGCACAAGACGGCACCTGAGGCGCGCTGCGCGCGCCTCAGCCCTGGGCGCGACGACCGCCGCGGCGCTCGCCGCCGGCCGGGGCGGCCGAGGAGGCCCCACCGGTCGCGGTGCTGTAGAACGAGCGCGAGCCGCCACCGGTCGAGGCGGCGCCGGCGGTGCGGCCGCGGCCGCCGCGGGCTCCGCCGCGAGCGGCGCCCTCGGAGGAGGCGGCGCGGTCGCGACGGGGACGGTCCGAGCCGCCGGCGGGAGCCGCCGAGCGCTCGCCGCGTCCGCCGCGGGGAGCGGAGCCGGTGCCGTCGGTGCGCGCGGCGCGCTTGCGCTGCGCGTTGGCGCCCTGCGAGCGTCCGCCCTGCGACTGTCCGCGGGCGGGCTCGACGACGGCCGACGGGGTCACGTACGCGGCGACGTTCCCGACGAGCTTCGCGACGGCGGCCGAGTCGGCCGTGACCTGCTGGGGCTGGACCTGGATGGCGGCCTTGCGCAGGAGGGTCTTCACGTCGCCGCGCTGCGTGGGCAGCACGACGGTGACGACGTCGCCCTCCGAGCCGGCGCGGGCGGTGCGGCCCGAGCGGTGCAGGTACGCCTTGTGCTCCATGGGCGGGTCGACGTGGATGACGAGCTCGACGTCGTCGACGTGGACGCCGCGGGCGGCGACGTCTGTCGCGACGAGCACCTTCACGTCGCCGGCGCCGAACGCGGCGAGGTTGCGGTCGCGGGCGACCTGCGAGAGGTTGCCGTGGAGGTCGACGGCGGGGATGCCCTGGCCGGTGAGCTGCTTGGCGAGCTTCTTCGCGTGGTGCTTGGTGCGCATGAAGAGGATGCGGCGGCCGGTGCCGGACGCGAGGGTCTTCACGAGCGCGTTCTTCGCGTCGAGGCCGTCGACCTCGAACACGTGGTGCGTCATCAGCGCGACGGGGGAGTTGGCCTCGTCGACCGAGTGGAGCACCTCGTTCTGCAGGTACTTCTTGACGAGCTTGTCCACGCCGTTGTCGAGCGTCGCCGAGAACAGCAGGCGCTGGCCTCCGCGGGGGTCTTGTCGAGGATGCGCGTGACGACGGGCAGGAAGCCCAGGTCGGCCATGTGGTCGGCCTCGTCCAGCACGGTGATCTCGACGGCGTCGAGGTTGACGAAGCCCTGCTTCATCAGGTCCTCGAGGCGGCCGGGGCAGGCCACGACGATGTCGACGCCCTGCTTGAGGGCCGCGACCTGGCGCTGCTGCGAGACGCCGCCGAAGATCGTCGTGGTGACGATGCCGTAGGCGTCGGCGAGGGGCTGCATCGCAGCGGTGATCTGGGTGGCGAGCTCGCGGGTCGGCGCGAGGACCAGTCCGAGCGGGCGGCCCGGACGGCGGCGGCCGCCGGCGAGCGATCCGCCGAGGCGGGCGATCATCGGGATCGAGAAGGCGAGGGTCTTGCCCGAGCCGGTCTTGCCGCGTCCGAGGACGTCGCGGCCGTTCAGGGTGTCGGGGAGCGTGTCGACCTGGATCGGGAACGGCTCGGTGATGCCGTTCGCGGTCAGGGCCGAGACGAGGGGAGCGGGGACGCCGAGAGCGGCGAAGGTGGGGATGGACGACATGGATGGTGCCTTTCGGGGCATCATGCCGATCCGACAGCGCAGGCGGGTGGCCGGGCGCGGGTGATCGGCTTTCGGGCGAAGGTGACGGTGGTCACATCCGTTCGCCGTACGAAGCTGTGCGCGCGGCCGGAGGCCTCATGCACGGTGCGCCAGATGGTCGGGACGGGGTCCTCGACGTTCAGAGTCCTCAGGGGACAAGGGGCGTTCTACGACGCGGGGGAGCGCAGACTTCGCGCTCGCACCCTCCCACCCTAGCGGACGACCGGGCTCCGGCGCAGAACAGGGCCCGCGTCAGCCCTTGTAGCGCTCGCCCACCGGCACCTCGACCCCGAGCGTGTTCCCCGCCTGCGCGAGCGGGCACGCCCACGCCGGGTCGTAGGCGCAGGACGGGTTGTAGGCGAAGTTGAAGTCGAGGACGAGGGTCGACGGAGTGGACCCCGGGCCCAGGTCCGCGCCCTTGACGGTGTCCAGGAGGTAGCGGCCGCCGCCGTAGGTCCCGCCGGGCCGGCCGGCCAGCGCGTCCTTCACCGGCACGAACAGCCCGCCCCCGTAGGAGGCGAGGCGCCAGACGTCGAGCGTCCCGGCCTGCGGCACCGCGACCGCGCCGACCAGCTCGAACGGAACGGTGCCGTCCGTCCCGGTCTCCACGTCCATCCGCCGGGGCTCCTCGGCGGGCAGCACCTCGAGCTCGAAGCGCCAGGACGCGTCGTAGGGCGCGATCGGGAGCGAGCGGAAGTGCGCGCGGTCGACCGGCAGCAGCGGAGTGGACGGGTGGTGCGCGAAGAGGGCGTTGCGTCCCCGGATCCACGAGGCGTGCGCAGCGAGCAGGTCGACGTTCGAGAGCCGGCGGACCTCGGCGTAGAGCGCCTGCACGTGGCGGCGCCAGTCGGCCACCTCGATCGACGAGGCGAGTCGGCGGCGGGGCGAGACCTCGTCGGTCTCCTCGGCCTCCTCGCTCGCGGGCCACTGGAAGCGCAGGAGCTCGGCGCGCGAGAGCTCGACCTGCTCCTCGGCGGTGCCGTCGGGGCTCACTCCGCCGCCTCCCCGCGGGGGCGCGCATCGGCGCCCACGTCGTGTCGCCAGGTCGGGGCGAGCGAGCGGATGCGGATGCCGCGCCACTGCCAGAACGCCCACATCGACGGCCACAGCGCGGGCGAGGCGAGCCCGGCGCTGAACTCGAGCCTGTCGCGGAAGAGCGTCCGCCCGTCGGGGAGCGGAGCGACCGCCATGCGGTGGTCCCACGCGGTGATCAGCCGGAGCGCACCCGTCAGCGGAGCACCGCTGTCGCGGAGGATCCGGACGTCCGGCATCGACGGCACGCGGCGGTAGGAGAGGTCGATCTCCTGCGCCCCCATCGGCACGATCCCGAGGGCGTCCATCGCCACGTCGTGCGGGCCCAGCCCCCACGTCGGCCGGAAGCCGCCCTCGTCGAGCGAGGCGGCGGTCAGGAGGGGGACATCACCTCGCGGAACACGGCCGGGCTCTGCAGAGCGCGCCAGGCGGAGTCCACGTCGGTGTCGAGCACGTGCTTCAGCATCACCTTCACGTCGTCCATCCTCCTCCGCCCGGCCCGTCGGCGTCACCGGGTGCGCGGGAGCGCTCGGCCGTGTATGCGCCCGGTACCGTGTCAGGGTGAACGCCGCGTCCTCCGCCCACGACCAGTCGACCTACCAGATCCGCTTCGACTGGGGCCCGCGGGCCCTGCGGGTGCTCGCTCCGGCGCACATCACCGTCGTCGTCGACGCGCTGCCGGGCGGGCCGGGCCTCGACACCGGGTCGGTCGACGGCCACGTCGTGCGGGCGGGCCTGGCCGACCGCACCGCCGTCGCGCGCTGGATCCTCGAGCGCCAGCACGAGAACGGCGGCCGCACCAGCGTCAACGTCGTCGCTGCGGGCGACACCGACGAGAGCGGGGCGACGCGCTTCGCCCTCGAGGACCAGCTCGCGGCCGGCGCGCTGATCGACGCCCTGATCTCCCTCGGGATCGACCACACCTCGCCCGACGCCGCGGTCGCGTCGGCCTCCTTCGACGGACTGCGACGGGCCTGCTCCCACCTGCTCTCCGCCTCCCCGTCGGGCCGCGCTCTGAAGGAGGCGGGGCGTTCCGCCGAGGTCGCCGCCGCCGCCCGCGTCGACACCGTCGACGCCGTGACGGTGCTGAGCACCCCGCGCCCGGCGGCCCACTCGACCACCGGGCCCCCAGCGGCGTAGCGTTCCCAAGGAGCGCCTCCGCTCCCACCGCGCACGCGACCCTCCCGAAAGCTGGCCCGCATGAAAGCCGTCCTCAACGACGTCGTCCTCGCCGACGCCCCCGACTCCGACCTCATCTCGATCGAGGGCAACTGGTACTTCCCGCCCTCGAGCGTCGCCACCGAGCTGCTCGAGCCGAGCGACACGCCCTACACCTGCCCGTGGAAGGGCGAGTGCCAGTACTTCTCGGTGAAGTCCGACGACGGGCTCCTGAAGGACCGCGCCTGGTCGTACCCGACGCCGTACCCGACTGCGTTCGACCGCGTGGGGAAGGACTTCTCCGGCTACGTGGCGTTCTGGAAAGAGGTCCGCGTCATCGACTAGAGGTCCTAGCGGCCGTCCGCGCGCGCCGCGCTGCGGCTGCGGTGCGCGCGGACCTTCGCCCGGTTGCCGCAGCGCTGCATCGAGCACCAGCGGCGGGACCCCGCCCGCGAGGTGTCGAGGTAGAGCATCCCGCAGTCCTCGGCGGCGCAGCGCCGCAACCGCCCCGCCCCTGATCCGCCGAGCAGCTCCACGCCCTCGCGCGCGATCGTCGAGAGCGCCTGTCGTGCCGCGGCGTTCGTCCGCCCCGCCTGCCGCGTCCCTCCGGAGAGCGCAGGGGGGATGTCCGGCATCGCCGCGAAGAGGTTGACGACGTCGACGTCGCCCGCGTCGCCCGCGCCGGAGCCGCCCCGCTCGGCCGCCCGGGCGAGGCGCGCGATCGCGTCCCTCAGCACGAGCGCGTCGGCCAGTCGCGCGTCGCGCGCCTCCTCGCCGACGGCGTCGAAGCGAGCGGCGAGCCAGGACGCCAGGGCGCCGTCGGAGTCGAGGCGCTCGCCGGGAGCGCCGTGCATCGGACCCGTGTACGCGAAGTCGAGCGCCGTGCTGCCGGAGTCGAACCACCAGCGGCGCCCGTCGGCCTCCTCGAGCCACTGCCCCGTGCTCGGAGCGCGGCCCCGGATCGCGCGAGGACCGCCGGTCGTGCTCACGCCGACGGGACCGAGCGGCGGCGCCACTCGATGGCGTTCGCCGGCTCGAAGCGCCGAGCGCAGCGGCCGCAGGCGAGAGGCCTGCCGGGTCGGCGGTGGCGGTAGAAGACGTGGCCGCTCGGGCACGCGCCGACCCAGGGCGCGAGCTCGTCGGCGGTCGGGTTGCTGTGCGTGCGCGCCCCCGTGTACCCGAGGTCCGCGGCGATCCTCCGCCACCCGGCGCCGTGACCGGCACGGGGTCCGGCGAGCGCGTGCGCGATCTCGTGCAGCAGCGTCTGCCGCACCTCCTCGTCGCTCCACCGGGGCGCGAGATGACGCGAGAGCGTGATCCGCTTGTCGCTCCAGTGGCAGGCGCCCCCGCGGGTGCGCGCGTGGTCGAAGCCGAAGCTCCACGAGTCGTCGAGGTGCTCGGCGAAGAGCTCCTCGGCCCATCGAGAGACCTGCTCGAGCTCAGCCACGCGTCCGTGCTCCCGTTCGAGGGGCCGTCAGGACCGGTCGGCGCCGTCGGTCGTGCCGGCGTCGTCGGTCGTCGCCGCGTCGTCGGTGGTCGCCGCGTCGTGCGCGCCGTCGGCCCTGCGACGTCCGCGGACGGAGCCGTCGGCGCGGTCGCGCGCCGCGCCACCCTGGAACTCGGTCGCGGCCGAGACGCCCAGCCGGGCGATCTCGAGCTCCTCCTCCGGCACGCCGACGCGCTCGCCGAGGGCGGTGGCGGCGTCGAAGTCGCGGGCCGCCCGGCCGTACTCGCCGAGCTCGAAGAAGGTCAGGCCGCGGTGCTTGAGGGCGAACGAGTGCTCGAGGTGCCACTCGTGGGTCTTCGCCTCCTCGACGCAGAGCGCGAGCTCCGACAGCGCCTCGTCGGTGCGCCCGCGCAGCTGCATGAGCCGGGCGCGGCGCACGCGCGCGGTGAGGAGCTCGGCGCGGTCGCCCGAGAAGCGGGTGCGGCGGACGGCCTCGTTGGCCACGTCCCAGGCCTCGTCGATCCGACCGAGCAGGCGCAGCAGCTCGGTCTTCTCGGTGAGGGCGGCGAGAGAGCGCAGCGCGCCGATCTCCTCGAGGCGCTCCTGGGCGGCGTCGACGTCGATCTCCTCGCGGAGCGTCGCGGGGTCATGGCGGATGATGATGCTCAGAGCAGTGCTTCCTCGTGGGTTGCGGATCCGGTGCGTCGCAGGTCGTGCGCGACGGGCGGGAGGCCGCTGCGGCCGGTCCAGTTTACGGGCACGCGCGCCGGCTCCCCGGGTGACGCGCGCAGGCCGCCGGGCCGTCGGGGCGGATCAGCCGCGGCGCACCTGGAAGATGCTCCGCGCGGGCAGCGGAGACGGGGTTGCCGTGTCGTCGGTGACCACCGAGGCGCCCGCCACGAAGTCCTCGAGCTCCCGCCCCTGCACGAGCTTCGAGGGCGCGGGGTCGGAGGCGAGGCGCCGGGGCAGCCCGTCCAGATGGAGGGGCGAGGCGGAGGCGAGCATCACCACGTTGCCGAAGCGCTTCGCCTTGAGCATCTGCGTGTCCGTCACGATCGCGGTGTGCGTGAAGACGGAGGCGAGGGTCGCGGCCTGCGCGCGGGCGAACGCGAGCGCCCCTCCGTCGGCCACGTTCACCGCGACGACTCCCCGCGGCGCGAGCAGCGGAGCGATCGACGCGTAGAACTCGGCGCTCGTCACGTGGGCGGGAGTGCGCGCGCCCGAGAAGATGTCGACCACGACGACGTCGATGCTGCCCAGCAGTCCGGGCGGCAGCTTGCCGAGCACCTCGCGGGCGTCGCCCTGCCGGATGCGGATCTGCGCGCCCCGGGGAGCGGGAGCGCCTCCCGCACCAGCTCGACCAGCGCGCCCTCGATCTCGACGACCTGCTGCCGGGAGCCGGGCCGGGTCGCGGCGACGTAGCGGGGGAGCGTCAGAGCGCCCGCGCCCAGGTGCAGAGCCGTGACGGCCTCGCCCTCCGGCGCGAGGAGGTCGATCGCATGCCCGATGCGGCGCACGTACTCGAACGAGAGGTGGGTCGGGTCAGCGAGGTCGACGTGCGACTGCGGGGTGCCGTCGACGACGAGGGTGGCGGCGTCCGACGCGTGGCGGTCGGCCTCGATCGTCGCGAGGAAGCCGCTGGCCAGGACGGCTCGGGGGTGCTCGGCGTCGTCGCCGCGTCGGCGGCCGGTTCTCTCCTGCATCCCCTCAGTCTGAGGGACGGCGCCGGAGGAGGGGCGCGGCGTCCGCTCGGCGGCGGACGTATACCGGACCCCGGGACACGGCGCAAGGATCAGCACTTGCGCGGCGTGGCGCGATGCATCTATATTTGTACTTTGCGCTCCCGAGTACCCACGCCCTCATATTGCGGTAGGCAGGTCACCGGAACCCGGCATCAGATGGTGGATGCCGATGCCACACTCTAGCCCCCACCCCGAAGACCGCGTCGAACCGGTCCCTGCGGCGTGCGGACAGGGGAGTGTCGGCCCGCCCGGCGGGAGCCCACTCCACACATCCCACAGATTGAGACCCGCGAGGGTCTACGGAGGTTCCTTCCTTGGCTGCTGCGCCCAACGCAACCACCACCTCACCCAAGAACGGACGCGGCGCATCGCGTCTCTCGTTCGCCAAGATCAGCGACACCCTGACGGTTCCGGATCTGCTCGCACTGCAGACCGAGAGCTTCGACTGGCTCGTCGGCTCGGAGGCGTGGAAGACCCGCGTCGCCGAGGCGAAGGCCGCCGGCCGGGAGGACCTCCCCGCCAACTCCGGTCTGGACGAGATCTTCGAGGAGATCTCCCCGATCGAGGACCTCAGCGAGACGATGCAGCTGAGCTTCACGAACCCGTACCTCGAGCCCGAGAAGTACACGATCGAGGAGTGCAAGGAGCGCGGCAAGACCTACGCCGCCCCGCTGTACGTCGAGGCCGAGTTCATGAACCACCTCACGGGTGAGATCAAGACCCAGACGGTCTTCATGGGCGACTTCCCGCTCATGACCGAGAAGGGCACGTTCATCATCAACGGCACCGAGCGTGTCGTGGTGTCCCAGCTCGTCCGCTCGCCCGGCGTGTACTTCGAGCGCCAGCAGGAGAAGACGTCCGACAAGGACATCTACTCCGCTCGCGTGATCCCGAGCCGCGGTGCGTGGCTCGAGTTCGAGATCGACAAGCGCGACCAGGTCGGCGTCCGCATCGACCGCAAGCGCAAGCAGTCGGTCACCGTCTTCCTGAAGGCCCTCGGCCTCACCAGCGAGGAGATCCTCGAGCAGTTCGCCGGCTACGAGTCGATCGAGCTGACGCTCGAGAAGGACAACATCCTCACCAAGGAGGACGCTCTCCGCGACATCTACCGCAAGCTCCGTCCGGGCGAGCAGGTCGCCGCCGAGGCCGCGCGCGCGCTGCTGGACAACTTCTACTTCAACTCCAAGCGCTACGACCTCGCGAAGGTCGGCCGCTACAAGATCAACCGCAAGCTCGGCATCGACAAGGCGCTGTCCGACTCGGTCCTGACGGTCGAGGACATCATCGCGACCATCAAGTACCTGGTCGCGCTGCACGACGGACGCACCACCCTGCCGGGCGTGCGCGAGGGCGCCCCGGTCGACCTGCGCCTGGACGTCGACGACATCGACCACTTCGGCAACCGCCGCATCCGCGCGGTCGGCGAGCTGATCCAGAACCAGGTCCGCACCGGACTGTCCCGCATGGAGCGCGTCGTCCGCGAGCGCATGACCACGCAGGACATCGAGGCGATCACGCCGCAGACCCTGATCAACGTCCGCCCCGTGGTGGCCGCGATCAAGGAGTTCTTCGGAACGTCGCAGCTGTCGCAGTTCATGGACCAGAACAACCCGCTCGCGGGCCTGACCCACAAGCGCCGCCTGTCGGCGCTGGGCCCCGGCGGTCTCTCCCGTGAGCGCGCCGGCGTCGAGGTCCGCGACGTCCACCCGTCGCACTACGGCCGCATGTGCCCGATCGAGACCCCGGAAGGCCCGAACATCGGCCTGATCGGCTCGCTCGCGTCCTTCGCGCGCATCAACTCGTTCGGCTTCATCGAGACCCCGTACCGCAAGGTCGTCGCGGGTCGCGTCACCGAGCAGATCGACTACCTCACCGCGTCCGAGGAGGACGAGTACCTGGTCGCCCAGGCGAACGCCCCCCTCACTAAGGACTTCCACTTCGCCGAGGGCAAGGTCCTCGTCCGCCCCAAGGGCGGAGAGGTCGAGCTCGTCGACGCCGACCGCGTCGACTACATGGACGTCTCCCCGCGCCAGATGGTGTCGGTCGCGACCTCCCTCATCCCGTTCCTCGAGCACGACGATGCGAACCGCGCGCTCATGGGCGCCAACATGCAGCGTCAGGCCGTCCCGCTGCTGCGCAGCGAGTCGCCCGTGGTCGGCACCGGCATGGAGGGCTTCGCGGCCATCGACGCCGGCGACGTGATCACCGCCGACAAGGCGGGCGTGGTCCAGGAGGTCTCCGCCGACTCCGTCACCGTCCAGCTGGACGAGGGCGGCACGCAGACCTACTTCCTGCGCAAGTTCGACCGCTCCAACCAGGGCACGTCGTACAACAACCGCGTGGTCGTCTCGGCCGGCGAGCGCATCGAGGTCGGCGAGGTCGTCGCCGACGGTCCCGCCACCGAGAACGGCGAGCTCGCGCTGGGCAAGAACCTGCTCGTCGCGTTCATGCCGTGGGAGGGACACAACTTCGAGGACGCGATCATCCTCAGCCAGAACCTGGTGAAGGACGACGTCCTCTCCTCGATCCACATCGAGGAGTACGAGGTCGACGCCCGCGACACCAAGCTCGGCAAGGAGGAGATCACCCGCGACCTCCCCAACGTCAGCCCGGAGCTCCTGGCCGACCTGGACGAGCGCGGCATCATCCGCATCGGCGCCGAGGTCCGCCCCGGCGACATCCTCGTGGGCAAGGTCACGCCCAAGGGCGAGACCGAGCTCTCGGCCGAGGAGCGCCTGCTCCGCGCGATCTTCAACGAGAAGAGCCGCGAGGTCCGCGACACGTCGCTGAAGGTGCCCCACGGCGAGCAGGGCACGATCATCGGCGTCAAGGTGTTCGACGCGCAGGACGGCGACGACGAGCTCGGCTCGGGCGTCAACCAGCGCGTGGTCGTCTACATCGCCCAGAAGCGCAAGATCACCGAGGGCGACAAGCTCGCCGGCCGCCACGGCAACAAGGGCGTCATCTCGAAGATCCTGCCGGTCGAGGACATGCCGTTCCTCGCCGACGGCACCCCGGTCGACATCGTCCTCAACCCGCTCGGCGTCCCCGGCCGCATGAACTTCGGCCAGGTCCTCGAGATCCACCTCGGGTGGATCGCGAAGCAGGGCTGGAAGGTCGACGGCGAGCCGGAGTGGGCCGCGCGCCTGCCCGAGCACGCCCGCGAGGCGGCGCCCGGCACCAAGGTCGCGACCCCCGTGTTCGACGGCGCGGCGGAGGAGGAGCTCGCAGGGCTCCTCGACTCCACCACCCCGACGCGCGACGGTGAGCGCCTGATCGGCTCGTCCGGCAAGACGCAGCTGTTCGACGGCCGCTCCGGGGAGCCCTTCCCGGACCCGGTCTCGGTCGGCTACATGTACATCCTGAAGCTGCACCACCTCGTCGACGACAAGATCCACGCGCGCTCGACGGGCCCGTACTCGATGATCACCCAGCAGCCGCTCGGTGGTAAGGCGCAGTTCGGTGGACAGCGCTTCGGCGAGATGGAGGTGTGGGCCCTCGAGGCCTACGGCGCCGCCTACGCGCTCCAGGAGCTCCTCACCATCAAGTCGGACGACATCCTCGGCCGCGTGAAGGTGTACGAGGCGATCGTCAAGGGCGAGAACATCCAGGAGCCGGGCATCCCCGAGTCCTTCAAGGTCCTCATCAAGGAGATGCAGTCCCTGTGCCTGAACGTCGAGGTCCTCTCGGCCGACGGCACCGCGGTCAGCCTGCGCGACACCGATGACGAGGTCTACCGCGCTGCGGAAGAGCTCGGCATCAACATCTCCTCCCGGTTCGAGTCGTCCTCCGTCGACGACATCTGATCCGGCGACCCGCTCCGACCTCCCGTCTCTGACGAGACACCCTGTTTTCCGACAAGGAGAAAACATTGCTCGACGTAACAACTTTTGACGAGCTGCGCATCGGCCTCGCGACGGCCGATGACATCCGTCGCTGGTCGCACGGTGAAGTGAAGAAGCCCGAGACCATCAACTACCGCACCCTCAAGCCCGAGAAGGACGGCCTGTTCGGAGAGCAGATCTTCGGACCGTCCCGCGACTGGGAGTGCTCCTGCGGCAAGTACAAGCGGGTCCGCTTCAAGGGCATCGTCTGCGAGCGCTGCGGCGTCGAGGTCACCAAGTCCTCGGTCCGCCGCGAGCGGATGGGCCACATCGAGCTCGCCGCCCCCGTCACCCACATCTGGTACTTCAAGGGCGTCCCCTCGCGCCTCGGATACCTGCTGGACATGGCGCCGAAGGACCTCGAGAAGGTCATCTACTTCGCGGCGTACATGATCATCGACGTGGACGACGACGGCCGTCACGCCGACATGCCCGGCCTCGAGAACGAGCTCCGGCTCGAGATCAAGACCCTCTCCGACCAGCGCGACTCCCGCATCGCGGACCGCCTGGCCCGTCTCGAGACCGACCTCGCCGCCCTCGAGGCGGAAGGCGCGAAGAGCGACCAGAAGCGCCGCACCAAGGACGGCGCCGAGAAGGAGATGTCGCAGATCCGCAAGTCCTTCGACGAGGACATCGCGCGGCTCGAGAGCGTGTGGGAGCAGTTCCGCACCCTCAAGGTCGGCGACCTCAAGCCCGAGGACGCGGTCTTCAACGAGCTCGTCGACCGCTACGGCGTCTACTTCGAGGCCTACATGGGCGCCGAGGCGATCAAGAAGCGCCTCGAGCAGTTCGACCTCCAGGCCGAGGCCGAGACGCTGCACCTGCAGATCGCCGAGGGCAAGGGTCAGAAGAAGATCCGCGCCATCAAGCGCCTGCGCGTCGTCAACTCGTTCCTCGCCACCGGCAACTCGCCGGCCGCGATGGTGCTCGACGTCGTCCCGGTGATCCCGCCGGAGCTGCGCCCGATGGTGCAGCTCGACGGAGGCCGGTTCGCGACGAGCGACCTGAACGACCTCTACCGCCGCGTGATCAACCGCAACAACCGTCTCCGCCGCCTGCTCGACCTCGGTGCCCCCGAGATCATCGTGAACAACGAGAAGCGCATGCTGCAGGAGGCCGTCGACGCCCTGTTCGACAACGGCCGCCGCGGTCGCCCCGTCACCGGTACCGGCAACCGCGCCCTGAAGTCCCTGAGCGACATGCTCAAGGGAAAGCAGGGTCGCTTCCGCCAGAACCTGCTCGGCAAGCGCGTCGACTACTCGGGCCGCTCGGTGATCATCGTCGGACCGCAGCTCAAGCTGCACCAGTGCGGCCTGCCCAAGCAGATGGCGCTGGAGCTGTTCAAGCCGTTCGTCATCAAGCGCCTGATCGACCTGTCGCACGCGCAGAACATCAAGGCCGCCAAGCGCATGGTGGAGCGCTCGCGCCCCCAGGTGTGGGACGTGCTCGAGGAGATCATCCGCGAGCGCCCCGTCCTGCTCAACCGCGCGCCCACGCTGCACCGACTCGGCATCCAGGCCTTCGAGCCCCAGCTGGTCGAGGGCAAGGCGATCCAGCTGCACCCGCTCGTCTGCGCCGCGTTCAACGCGGACTTCGACGGCGACCAGATGGCCGTCCACCTGCCGCTGTCCGTCGAGGCCCAGGCCGAGGCGCGCATCCTGATGCTCGCGTCGAACAACATCCTCAAGCCCTCGGACGGCCGTCCGGTCACCCTGCCCACGCAGGACATGATCATCGGCCTCCACCACCTGACGACCATCCGCGAGGGTGCCGCCGGTGAGGGACGTGCGTTCTCCTCGGTCTCCGAGGCGATCCTCGCCAAGGACCAGGGCTCGCTGCACCTGAACTCGAAGGTCCGCATCCGCATGTCGGAGGTCTACTTCGCGCAGGGCACCGCACCCGAGGGCGTCGAGCTCGACGAGACCGGCAAGGTCACCGCGCCGGTCCTGCTCGACACGACGCTCGGCCGCGCGCTCTTCAACGAGGCGCTGCCGGTCGACTACCCCTACTTCGAGCAGGTCGCCGACAAGACGACCATCTCCGGGATCGTCAACGACCTCGCGGAGCGCTACCCGAAGGTGGAGGTCGCCGCCTCGCTCGACCGCATCAAGGACGCCGGCTTCTACTGGGCCACCCGGTCCGGTGTCACCGTCGCCCTGTCGGACATCCTCACGCCCCCCTCCAAGCCCGAGATCATCGCGGGCTACGAGAAGAAGGCCGCGAAGGTCGAGACCGAGTACGACAAGGGTCTGACGACCCAGGCGGAGCGTCGCCAGGAGCTCGTGAAGATCTGGACCGAGGCGACCGACGAGGTCGCCAAGGCCATGCGCGCGAACTTCCCGACCGACAACACCATCAACCGGATGGTCACGTCCGGTGCGCGTGGAAACTGGCTGCAGGTCCGCAACATCGCGGGCATGCGCGGCCTGGTGAACAACCCGAAGGGCGAGATCATCGCCCGACCGATCATCTCCTCGTACCGCGAGGGACTGTCGGTCGCCGAGTACTTCATCGCCACGCACGGTGCCCGCAAGGGTCTGGCCGACACCGCGCTCCGCACCGCGGACTCGGGATACCTGACGCGTCGTCTCGTCGACGTCTCGCAGGACGTCATCATCCGCGAGGACGACTGCGGCACGACCAAGGGCCTCGAGCTGCCGATCATGCTCCAGGACGCCACCGGCGCCTGGATCCAGGACTCCAACGTCGAGAACTCCGTCTACGCCCGCTCGCTCGCCACTCCGGCGACGAACGAGGCCGGCGAGGTCATCGCGGAGGCCGGGGAGGACGTCGGAGACGTCCTCATCGAGAAGCTCGTCGGCGCCGAGGTGCGTCACATCAAGGTCCGCTCGGTCCTGACCTGCGAGTCGGCCGTCGGCGTCTGCGCGGCCTGCTACGGCCGCTCGCTCGCCACCGGCAAGCTCGTCGACATCGGAGAGGCCGTCGGCATCATCGCGGCCCAGTCGATCGGCGAGCCCGGCACGCAGCTCACCATGCGCACCTTCCACACCGGTGGATCGGCCTCGGCCGACGACATCACGCAGGGTCTTCCCCGCGTGCAGGAGCTCTTCGAGGCCCGCACCCCCAAGGGCGCGTCGCCGATCGCGGAGGCCGCCGGTCGCATCACGATCGAGGACACCGACCGGGCCCGACGACTCATCCTCCAGCCGGACAACGGCGACGAGGCGGTCATCTACCCGGTGCTCAAGCGCTCGCAGCTCCTCGTCGAGGACGGCCAGTCGGTCGTGCTCGGTCAGCAGCTGCACGTCGGAACGGTCGACCCCAAGGAGGTCCTGCGCGTGCTGGGCGTCCGCGAGGTGCAGAAGCACCTGGTCGGCGGTGTCCAGGGCGTCTACCGCTCGCAGGGCGTGCCGATCCACGACAAGCACATCGAGGTCATCGTCCGTCAGATGCTCCGCAAGGTCACCGTGGTCGACCACGGCGACACGGATCTGCTGCCGGGCGAGCTCGTCGACCGCTCGCGCTACAGCGAGGTCAACCGTGCGGCTCTGACCGAGGGCAAGCGGACCGCGTCCGCCCGCCAGGAGGTCATGGGAATCACCAAGGCCTCGCTCGCGACCGAGTCGTGGCTGTCGGCCGCGTCCTTCCAGGAGACCACCCGCGTCCTGACGCAGGCGGCCATGGAGGGCAAGCGCGACCCGCTGCTGGGCCTGAAGGAGAACGTGATCATCGGAAAGCTGATCCCGGCTGGTACCGGTCTCCCGAAGTACCGCAACGTGTCCGTCGAGGCGACCGAGGAGGCGAAGGCCGAGCGGTACCCCAACCGCATCTTCGCCGACGACGCCGCGTTCAGCGACGCCGACCTCTCGTTCGTCGACTTCGACTCGTTCTCGAGCGACGGCTACGAGCCCGGCAACTACAGCTGAGCACGGACTGAGTGAGCGAAGGCCCCGCCGGGACACCGGCGGGGCCTTCGTCGTTCTCGGTCACCCGCACGGGGGGTCGACCGATCCGGGCAAGTCCCGCCGCTCCCCGTGCACGGATGATTGACTCGACACACGTTCGAGGGGTGCCCGCCCCGTGCCCGTCCAGTCGGGATCGCAGCGGTGAGGAAACGCGCGGATGAGACTCGTGGTCGTCGTGCTGGCCGCCCTTCTCGTGGTGGTCGGTGCTGTCGTGCTGCCCGCGGACAGGGCCGTCGCGGCCGGGGCGGTGCCGTCCTCCTGCGGAGCGGCGCAGCTCGCCCCCGTCCTCCCCGATGACGAGGTGCGGACGGTCGACGCCCCCGCGCGCGTCCCGATCGTCGTCCTGCACGGCTGGCTCGGCACCGCGACGCACGACGAGACGCGCACCGGCGCCTTCTCGCACCTGGTCGACCTCGTGGCCGTGAACGGCGTCGACGAGCCCGAGACGGTCTCGGAGCGCTCTGTCATCGGGCGGCTGCAGAACATCGAGGGCTCCGCGGTCTACACCTTCGACTACCGGGACCTCTCCGCTCGGTGGGTGACCGATCCCGGCATCAGCGATGCGCTCGCCTCCTCCCTCTCGTGCCTGGTGCAGGCGACGGGGAACCGCGCGATCGTGGTGGCGCACTCGATGGGCGGGCTGGCCGCGCGGCAGGCCCTGAGCCAGGACGTGGACGGCGTCCCCGTCGAGTCGCTGGTCTCGGACGTGATCACCTTCGGCACTCCGAACACCGGCTCGGACGTCGCCAAGCGGCTGGGGGAGATCATCGACTCGACGGGAGGAGTGAGCCCCGCGATGGTGGCCGGCCTCGAGCCGCAGAGCCGCCTGGGCTTCGCGGCGCTGATGGCCTCCTGCGGCGAGGCGGCCTCCGAGGACGCGACGAACGCGGGCGAGTGCACCGGCATGCCGATGATCGACGCTCTCTCGAGCCGGGCGGGGATCGCCATGCGGACCGGATCGACCGAGCTGGGAGAGCTCCCGCCCTGGCCGGCGAGCGTGCACGTGGTCGCGCTCGCGGGTGACATCCGGGTGAGGGTCGCCTCGCTGCTCGGCACCGGTGTCGGCGACGTCGATCTGGGCGACATCATGGTCGGGGCGAGCTCCGCCGAGGCCGGTGTCGACGAGTACGCCGTGTCGACCTGCCGCTACACGCTGATGACGCTCCCCGATGTGCCGTCGGTCGTAGCCGAGCTCAACCCGCTGGCCCGGCTGGGCGACGCCGTGCGGTTGGCGTCGCTGGTCGTCCGGATCGACGCGAGCCCGTGCCACCACGCGAAGCTGATGCGCAACACCGCTCTGGCCGAGCGCGCGGGCGCCGAGGCGGCCGACGCCGTCGCGGCCGTCCTCGCCGGGCCGCGCAGCGGCGAGGACCGCTCGCCGGCGGTGCTGCGCGGACTCCCGCCCTCGGAGGAGGCGCGCCGCCGCCCGGTGCGCTGAACGCCCGGGCGGCTCGCCGACCACGGGATTCCACTCATCGCTTCGCGACACGATGTCCCAGTCTTTTGACCGCCCCGGAGGACTGCGCTTACCGTGAAAGAGGCCGAAGGGGCGGCCACCTGGGGGACAGGCAGCGCGGTCCGCCCGGCTTCCGAGCAGGAGGCGGGCCGCGCCCGTCTCCGACGAGCGTCGGGCACGCGCTACGCTCCCTCCATCGGGGGACGACGAAGGAGCCTCCGCATCCCGCCGGAGTGCGCATGACCCAGAATCCCGACCCGTCGGAGTCCCCGCGGGCCCCGCGCCTCAGCCGGGAGCAGGTGCGGACCAGGCTCCTCGACGCCGGTCTCGAGGCCGTCCGCACCGGCGGCCTCCGGGTGGGCGTCTCCCACCTCCCGCTCGAGGACCTCATCCGGTCGGCCGGCGTCCCGCGGAGCACGGCGTACCGCATCTGGCCGAGCAGGCAGGACTACTTCGACGAGCTCCTCACCCGGATCCCCGACCGCCTGCTCTCGAACCGGCTCGACGAGCCGGCGCTGCAGGTCGGCGCGTCCTACCTGCACCAGAACACCGACGAGCAGGCGGGGCCCGAGCAGCGGCGCGCGACCCTCGTCGCCTCCGTCGCCGTCGCGATCGAGGCGAACTACGAGAACACGTTCGCCTCACGGCACTGGCGGAACTTCATCGCCCTCGCCGGCACGGTGGAGTCGCACGAGGACCCCGCGCGGAGCGTCCTGCACGACGCGCTGCGCAAGCGGCAGCAGCACTTCGTCGAGAACATGGCGAAGTACTACCGGCACACGCTCACCCAGGCGGGGCTGAGGGTCCGGCCGGTCTACGGCGACGCCTACACGGCGCTCGCCTCGGCGATCTCCGCGTACATCGAGGGGCTCTGCGTCGCGAGGATCGCCGACCCCGCACTGGTGACCGGGCCCCTCGACCCCGCCCGACCGCAGACTCCCAGTCTGGTGGTGGCCGGCGTGATGATGCTGATCGACGGCTTCTGCGAGCCGGTCCCGGAGGAGTAGACGGGTCGAGCACGGGATCGCTGCAGATCGTGCGATCAGGACGAGCTGAGAACGCGAGATCGTGCCCGACACGGCCTAGTCGTCGGCCGGAGGCTCGAGCATCCCCTCGACGATCGAGCGGATGGTCCACGACGCCAGGTGCCACTGGACCGGTTCGCCGGTGAGCCCGGGCGCCGTGATCACCTCGTCCAGGTCCCCGTCGATCAGACGGCTGCGGTGGGCGAGGCCGTCGATGACGATCGCGGTGAGGTGGGCGAGCTGCAGGGTCGTGAATCCGGGACGCAGGCTGCCCTGGAAGACGTCGAGCATCTCCTGGTAGAAGACCTGCATGCGGTGCGTGAGCATCGTCTCGATCCGCTTCGCGGTGGCGCGCACGGCCTCGCGGGCCGGCCCCTCCTCCATCGAGAACGTGCAGGCGAGCAGCGCGTTGTACGAGGACCAGTCCACCGAGCGGCGCAGGTTCGCCAGATTGGCGTTCGCGCCGATCCGGATCATCTCCCAGGCCACGGCCCGCCGACCGGTCGCGGTGCCCAGCCGGTCGGAGTGGCGCTCGTAGACCTCCCGCATGAGCTCCTGCGCCTCGGGATCGTCCCCGCCGGCGTAGCGGTCGTGCACGAACACCTCGCCGATCAGATCCGCGACGAACTCCTCGCGAGTGCTCCAGAGGCGGTAGACGGAGCTGCGGGGCACGTCAGCGAGGCGGATGTACTCCTCCATCGGCAGATGCGCGAACCCGACGGTGAGACCGTTCTGCGAGATCACGCCGCGCGCGGCGGAGAGCATGCGCTCCCGCACCACGTCGGCGGGGAGCCGCCGGGCGCGCGGGGGGCGGGGGTCGACGTCGTCCATAGAGAGCAGAGACTAGCCCGAGACCCGCGGCCGCGCACCGGAGCACGCGGAGCCCCTCCGGACCGCCGCCCCGGGACTGTTCGGGACGGCATGTCCCGATGGCTGGATCAGCGGGGCACCTGGCGCTACGGTGCCCCCGGGGGCGGCTCCCGACCGCGCCCACGAGGAGTCCCCGTGCCCGAGACCGAGCGCCTCGCCCTGACCGTCGTCGACGGTCTCGCGATCGAGCGCGCAGCCCTGCTCGCCCTTCTGCGCAGCGCCGTCCCGCAGTTCGACGTGCAGGACGGCGCCGGCAGCACCCCCGCCGAGACCGTCGTCGTCGTCGATCTCGACAGCGTCGCCCCCGGCGAGCTCGTCCGCACTCTGGCGCTGATGGGCGGGCGCTACCGCGGTCTCGTCGCCCTGTCGACCTCGGTCGCGCTCGAGACGGTCCGCGCCGTCCTGCGCTTCGAGCGGTCGGCCTTCGTCTGGAAGGGCGACGAGCCGGGCGACCTCGCGGCGGCCGTCGTGTCGGTGGCCTCGGGCCGCACCTGGATCTCGGAGGCGGCGCGCGTGCGCTTCCTCCGCACGAGCGAGGAGCGGCGGCCGGTCCTCAGTCCGCAGGAGAGCAGGGTGATGCGCTCCTACGGCGGGGGCACGGCCGTCAAGGCCGTCGCGCTCGAGATGCGGATCGCCGAGCACACCGTGCGCACCTACATCAAGCGCATCAAGATCAAGTACCTCGACGCCGGTGTCGCCCTGGAGTCACGGGTCGACTTCTACCGGCACCTCGACGGGCACGACGTCGCGCTGCGCAGCGGCGGCGACCGGATGCGGTCCCGCGCGCAGCAGGGCGATCGCGACGTCGGCGGCGACGGATCCGCGTGACGCCAGCAGGATCGCGTTGCCGCCCGAGCGGTGCTCGACGAACGGCGCCGCTCCGACCGCCGCGGTGACGGGCAGCAGCCGTCCCACCTCGCCGCGCAGCCGGTCCAGGCGCCGGTGGTCGGCGTCGTCCGCCACGTTGACGGCGAGCAGCCCGCCGCCGACGCGCTCGGCGATGCCCGCGAGCACCTCGGCGCGGTGGAAGGCGGCCGGGATCTCGTCTCCGTCGTACGCGTCCAGGACGACGAGGTCGAAGGATCCGGAGGGGAGCACCGCCGACGCGTCCCCGGCGATCACTCTCAGGCGGGCCCCGGCCGGCAGCGGGGCGTGCGCGAGGACGAACTCGACCAGTCCCTCCTCCAGCTCGACGACGGTCTGCTCGGATCCCGGCCGTGACGACGCCGTGTAGCGGGCGAGCGACAGCGCCCCGGCGCCCAGGTGCAGCACGCGGACCGGCTGCGCGGCCGGCGCGAGGGCGTCCACGACCGCCCCGAGCCGGGCGGTGTACTCCAGATCCAGCGCCCCCGGATCCGCGGGATCGATGAGCGACTGCTCCGACCCGTCGATCCTCAGCACCAGCGAGTCCGGGCGGACGGCGTCCGGCTCGAGCGAGACGGTCCGGCCGCCGGGCAGACGAGCGGAGGGAGGCATCCCGCCACGCTAGCGCGCGTCCCGCGCGCCCGGGTCGGCGCGGCTACGGTGGCAGCCATGGCCGCCCTCATCCTCCTGGACGTCGACGGCGTCCTGAACCCCTCCGTCGTCAGCGATCGAGCGGCGGGCGGGCACCGGCTCGTCCTCGACCAGGATCGCGCCGCCCTCGTCGCCCGTCTCGCCGCGATCGGCACGATCGTCTGGGCGACGACCTGGCCGCCCGAGCTCACCTCGGTCCTCGCCCGCGATCTGCGACTTCCGGAGGGGACCGAGGCGATCGTCTTCCGCGGCGGTCTGCCGCGCGATCCGCGCTTCCCCGGGCAGACGGGCAAGCTCCAGCCCGTCGCCGCCTGGCTCGAGCAGGCGCGCGATCGGCAGGCGATCGACGCGGTCGTCTGGATCGACGACAACCTGCGGGAGGACGCCTACGCCTGGGCGGGGGAGCAGGACACCCCGTTCCACCTCGTCCGCCCGGAGGCGGCGGAGGGCCTGACCTCCGACGAGGTGGCCGGCGCCGAGGAGTTCCTCGCCGCTCTCGCGCCGTCATCCGGGGTCATCGGGGAATAGGCCGCCCCCTCCCGGTGGTTATGGTCACTCCGGGCGCCCGCGGACCGAGTCCGCGCCGTCCGCTCGGCGGAGCCCCCGCTCCGCCCGGCACCCCCGCCGAGAACCGGCGCGACGACAACGTGAAGCATCGAAGGACACCCACCGTGACGCACCTCCCCGCCCGCACCTCCCTGCGCGTCCTGCTCGGCACCGCCGCAGCCGCCACCGCCCTCGTCCTCGCCGGATGCGCTCCCGCATCCACCGACGACGCGGTCTCCGGATCGACCGACGAGGGCACGACGGCCGCGAACTCGGGCCTGACGCTCGCCGAGGTGCAGGACGCCGGTGTGCTGACGATCGGCACCGAGGGCACCTACCAGCCCTTCTCCTTCCACGCCGACGGCGGCACCGGGGAGCTCACCGGCTACGACGTCGAGATCATCACCGCCGTCGCCGAGAAGCTGGGCGTCGAGCCCGAGTTCGAGGAGACCCAGTGGGACGCCATGTTCGCGGGTCTGGACGGCGGGCGCTTCGACGTCATCGCCAACCAGGTCTCGATCAACGACGAGCGCAGCGCCCGCTACGACTTCTCCGAGCCCTACGCCGTGAGCCCAGGAGTCGTCGTCGTCCCGACCTCCGACACCGAGATCACCTCGCTCCAGTCCCTCGAGGGCAAGACCACGGCCCAGTCGCTCTCGAGCAACTGGTACGAGCTGGCCCAGGACGCCGGCGCGCAGGTCGAGGGCGTCGAGGGCTGGGCGCAGGCCGTGGCCCTCGTCGAGCAGGGCCGCGTCGACGCGACCATCAACGACCGCCTCACGTGGCTCGACTGGTCGACGAACTTCCCGGACCAGGCCGCCGGCCTCAAGGTCGCGGTGACCACGGACGACAGCTCCGAGAGCGCGTTCACCTTCCCGAAGGGCTCCGACGACCTCGTGACCGCGGTCGACGAGGCGCTGGGCGAGCTGCGCGCCGACGGCACCCTCGCCGAGATCTCCGAGCGCTACTTCGGGGCCGACGTCTCCGAGTAGCCGGATCGGAGGGAGTCGGCGCGGCCGGCTCCCTCCTGCCGTTCCCGGGCCTCCTGCCGTTCCCGGGCCTCCCACGCCCGGGCCTCCGTGGCAACCTCGCGCGTCGACGCCTCGGGCGTGACAGCATTCCGGGGAGCGGCCCGCGCTCCGCCACCCCCGTCGAGAGGAGACGACATGGACATCGACCTGGTGCTCCGATCGTTCTGGCCGATCCTGTCGGGCGGTCTCGTCGGCACCATCCCGCTGGCGCTCGCGAGCTTCGCGCTGGGACTCGTCCTCGCCCTCGGCGTCGCGCTCATGCGGCTCTCCAAAGTGCGCGTCCTGGCCTGGATCGCCCGCGTCTACATCTCCGTCATCCGGGGCACGCCGCTCCTGGTGCAGCTCTTCGTGATCTTCTACGGGCTGCCGAGCCTGGGGATCAGGATCGATCCGTGGCCCAGCGCCATCATCGCCTTCGCGCTCAACGTCGGCGGCTACGCGGCCGAGGTCATCCGCGCCGCGATCCTCAGCGTGCCGAAGGGGCAGTGGGAGGCGGCGCACACGATCGGGATGGGTCGCGGGCTCGCCCTGCGGCGCATCATCCTGCCACAGGCCGCCCGGGTCTCCGTCCCGCCGCTGTCGAACACCTTCATCTCCCTGGTGAAGGACACGTCGCTCGCGTCCCTGATCCTCGTCACCGAGCTCTTCCGCCAGGCGCAGAAGATCGCCACCGCCTCGAGCGAGTTCATGCTCCTCTACCTCGAGGCCGCCCTGATCTACTGGCTCATCTGCCTCGTCCTCTCGAGCGGGCAGAGCCTCCTCGAGAAGCGATTGGACCGCTATGTCGCCCGCTGACGCCGCCCAGGACGCCCGGCCCGTGCTCTCCGTCCGCGGCCTCCGCAAGTCGTTCGGCTCGGTCGAGGTGCTCCGCGGGATCGATCTCGAGATCCGCCGCGGAGAGGTGATCGCGCTGATCGGCCCCTCCGGCTCCGGCAAGACCACCGTGCTGCGCTCGCTCAACAGCCTCGAGGTCCCGGATGCGGGCGTCGTCGTCCTCTCGGACGGCACCGCTCTCGACTTCGCCGCCGGCGTGGGCAGGCGCCCGCTCACGGCGCTGCGCGACCGCTCGGCGATGGTCTTCCAGCACTTCAACCTCTTCCCCCACCTCACGGTGCTCGAGAACGTCACGGAGGGGCCGCTGCGCGTGCAGCGCCGCCCCGCGGCCGAGGTGGTGCCGGAGGCGGAGGCGCTGCTCGAGCGCGTCGGTCTCGGCGGCCGGGGCGGCGCGTACCCCTTCGAGCTCTCCGGCGGCCAGCAGCAGCGGGTGGGCATCGTGCGCGCGCTCGCGCTGCGCCCCGAGCTGCTGCTGTTCGACGAGCCCACCTCCGCGCTGGATCCGGAGCTGGTGGGCGAGGTGCTCTCGCTCATGCGCGAGCTGGCGGCCGAGGGCTGGACGATGCTCGTCGTCACCCACGAGCTCGAGTTCGCGCGCCGCGTCGCCTCCGAGGTCGTCTTCATGGCCGACGGCGTCGTCGTCGAGCGGGGCGTGCCGGCCGAGCTGCTGCGCGATCCGCACGAGCCGCGCACCCGGCAGTTCCTGCACCGCCTCCTGAACCCCCTGGAGTGAGGCTCCTGCGGCCGAGCAGCCTGGGAAGCCACTCCGAGTGGCACCCTTCTGCGGGTGACCGCGCGCCTGACCGCCGCCGGAGTCCTCCGTGCCTATCCTGACCGGGTGACTGGGAGAAGCGACGCCGAGACCGAGCGGATGCCGTCCGCGACCGAGGGGTCCGGCACCGCGACCGGCCCCCAGCCGACGCGCGAGTACGTGTGGCCCGAGCCGCCGACGGGGTCCAGCACCGCGGTACCCGCTGCTGCTGCCGATCCGTCACCGCTGGGCTCGGTCGAGCCAGACCCCGCACCGCCCGCCCGCAGGGGGAACCGCCTCGCGGGGCTCGCGATCGCGCTGCTGACGACGGCCGTCTACGCCGCCCTGCTGCTCGCGGCGATCACCGCGATCCGGATCGTCGTGGACGCGGTGCCCGGCGACCCGCTCGCCGTCGCGCTCGCGGAGGCGCCCAGCCCGGCCTTCCTCGCCCCCGTCGCGGTCTTCTTCGCGGGCCTCGCCCTGATCGTCCTCGCCGTGAACCGCGCGGGGTGGTGGGCGTACGTCCTCGGCGGCTTCTTCGTCGCCGTCCTCGCCGGAGCGGCCGCGCTCGCCGGCGCCTGGTACAGCGTGGGAGGCGCGGCGCTCCCCTCCGACCGCGTTGTGCTCGTCGAGTTCCTCCGCGATCCGGTCGTGCTCGCGAGCGTCCTCGCCGCCGCGGTCCTCGCCCGCGAGGTGAGCGTCTGGGGCGGCGCGCTGATCGCCGGGCGCGCCCGCGGAGTGAAGCGCCGCAACGCCGAGCGGGAAGCCGCCGCGCGCTCGTGAGCGCGCCGGGGGAGGAGGGCCGGGGAGCGGGCCTGGGCTACGGGATCGCCCTCGCCGCGTTCGCCGCCTTCCTCTACCTCGCGCTCGTGGTCTGCGCGTTCGGCGTGCTGAGCCTCCTGCTGGATCAGGACGTCGTGCCCGAGCGCGACGCCGGACCGCTGCTCGGACCGGTGTCCGTGGCCGCCTGCGTCCTGGCGGTCCTGCTCTCGATGATCACCCTCGCGGCGCGCCCGTCCGTCACCCGCATCGTCGGGCCGTCGCTGCTCGCCGGGCTCGTCGCGTACCTGCTGTTCCTGCTCGTGGGCGGCGCTCTCTACGGTCTCGGCCGGCAGGAGCCGGGGGAGATCCTCGGCTACGCGCTCGAGCACGCGGGCACCGCGTTCGCGATCGCGACCGGAGTCCTCGCTGCAGCGGTGCACGTGGTGTTCCTGCTCCTGCTGCTGCGCCGCGACGCCGGCGGGCAGCGCCCGCACTGGGGCTGGGAGGGCGACGAGCGGGGAGTGAGGTGCACGGGCGGTCCCTCCGACCGTCGCAGCTCCCTCCTGCTCGCTGGGAGCGGACGCCGTCCGGTTGACCGGCCCCGTCACTCCCCGTAATATTCTTTGGGTGTGCGCTTTGGCGTGCGCTCCTGTCGTGCCTCCGGGCCCGCCGGGCGCCGCGCTTCGCTCCACCGGGTCCGCAAGGGTCCGCGGGTTCGTCCGATCGGGCGGCCCCCACGGCATACCCGTCCTCCTCCCCGCTGCCCCGCTCGCCGGTGCACCGGGGTGCGTCGGGTCCAGATGAACTCGGCCGCGTCCGGCGACGGACAGGCCGAATGTCGACCATCGATCCGCTGTCACCGTGCAGCATTCAAGGAGCAGATCAGTGCCAACGATTCAGCAGTTGGTCCGGAAGGGACGCACGCCGAAGGTCACCAAGACCAAGGCGCCCGCCCTGAAGGCCAACCCCCAGCAGCGCGGCGTGTGCACCCGCGTGTACACGACCACGCCCAAGAAGCCGAACTCGGCCCTCCGCAAGGTGGCCCGCGTGAAGCTCTCCAACGGCACCGAGGTCACCGCCTACATCCCCGGTGAGGGCCACAACCTGCAGGAGCACTCGATGGTGCTCGTGCGCGGCGGTCGTGTGAAGGACCTCCCCGGTGTCCGCTACAAGATCGTTCGCGGCGCCCTGGACACCCAGGCCGTCAAGAACCGCAAGCAGGCTCGCAGCCGGTACGGCGCGAAGATGGAGAAGAAGTAATGCCTCGTAAGGGCCCCGCTCCCAAGCGCCCCGTCGTCGCAGACCCCGTCTACGGCGCACCGGTCGTCAGCCAGCTCGTGAACAAGATCCTCCTGGACGGCAAGAAGGGTCTCGCCGAGCGCATCGTCTACGGCGCGCTCGAGGGCGTGTCCACCAAGAACGGCCAGGACGCCGTCGTCACGCTCAAGAAGGCGCTCGACAACGTCCGACCGACCCTCGAGGTCCGCAGCCGCCGCGTCGGCGGCTCGACCTACCAGGTCCCGGTCGAGGTCAAGCCGCACCGCGCCAACACCCTCGCCCTCCGCTGGCTCACCAGCTACGCGAAGGCCCGTCGCGAGAAGACGATGACCGAGCGTCTCATGAACGAGATCCTCGACGCGTCGAACGGACTCGGCGCCGCTGTGAAGCGTCGCGAGGACACCCACAAGATGGCCGAGTCGAACAAGGCCTTCGCGCACTACCGCTGGTAGCGCGTCCCGCGGCCGCTCCCGAGCGGCCGCGACCCCCGGGCCCGCAGCGTCAGTGCTGCGGGCCCGGCCCGGCGGCCGATCCCCGATCCCCGCGGTCGGGCGACAGTCCCACCAGAACCCCAGCCGATCGGCCATGAGCCCGTTGCGCTGGCTCCATCACCAATCGGAGGAACTCCGTGGCACAAGATGTGCTCACCGACCTGAACAAGGTCCGCAACATCGGCATCATGGCCCACATCGATGCCGGCAAGACCACCACGACCGAGCGCATCCTGTTCTACACGGGTATCACGCACAAGATCGGTGAGGTGCACGACGGCGCCGCCACGATGGACTGGATGGCGCAGGAGCAGGAGCGCGGCATCACGATCACGTCCGCCGCGACGACGTGCTTCTGGAACAAGAACCAGATCAACATCATCGACACCCCGGGTCACGTCGACTTCACCGTCGAGGTGGAGCGCTCGCTCCGCGTCCTCGACGGCGCCGTCGCGGTGTTCGACGGCAAGGAGGGCGTCGAGCCCCAGTCCGAGACCGTCTGGCGCCAGGCCGACAAGTACGACGTCCCGCGCATCTGCTTCGTCAACAAGATGGACAAGCTCGGCGCCGACTTCTACTACACGGTCGACACGATCATCAACCGCCTCGGCGCGAAGCCGCTGGTCATCCAGCTGCCGATCGGCGCGGAGTCGTCGTTCGAGGGCGTCATCGACCTGGTCGAGATGCGCGCGCTCACGTGGCGCGGCGACTCCAAGGGAGACGTCCAGCTCGGTGCGAAGTACGAGATCGAGGAGATCCCGGCCGACCTCGCCGACAAGGCCGCCGAGTACCGCCAGAAGCTGCTCGAGACCGTCGCCGAGACCTCGGACGAGCTGCTCGAGAAGTACTTCGGCGGCGAGGAGCTGACCGTGGCCGAGATCAAGGCCGCGATCCGCAAGCTGACCGTCAACTCCGACATCTACCCCGTGCTCTGCGGCTCCGCGTTCAAGAACCGCGGCGTGCAGCCGATGCTCGACGCGGTCGTCGACTACCTCCCCTCCCCGCTCGACGTCCCGGCCATCGAGGCCCACGACGTCCGCGACGAGGAGAAGGTCATCATGCGGCACGCCGACTCGACCGAGCCCTTCTCGGCGCTCGCGTTCAAGGTCGCGGTGCACCCGTTCTTCGGTCGCCTGACCTACGTCCGCGTGTACTCGGGCAAGCTCGACTCCGGCGCCCAGGTCATCAACTCGACCAAGGGCAAGAAGGAGCGCATCGGCAAGATCTTCCAGATGCACTCCAACAAGGAGAACCCGGTCGACTCGGTCACCGCCGGCCACATCTACGCGGTCATCGGCCTCAAGGACACCACCACCGGTGACACCCTGAGCGACCCGCAGGCCCAGGTCGTCCTCGAGTCGATGACCTTCCCCGAGCCCGTCATCGAGGTCGCCATCGAGCCCAAGACGAAGGCCGACCAGGAGAAGCTCGGCACCGCGATCCAGAAGCTCGCGGAGGAGGACCCCACCTTCCGCACCGAGCAGAACCAGGAGACCGGTCAGACGGTCATCAAGGGAATGGGCGAGCTGCACCTCGACATCCTGGTGGACCGCATGAAGCGCGAGTTCAACGTCGAGGCCAACGTCGGCAAGCCGCAGGTGGCCTACCGCGAGACGATCCGCCGCACCGTCGAGAAGTACGACTACACCCACAAGAAGCAGACGGGTGGGTCGGGTCAGTTCGCGAAGGTCCAGATCACCATCGAGCCGATGGAGGTCGAGGCCGACAAGACCTACGAGTTCGTCAACGGCGTCTCCGGTGGACGCGTCCCCCGCGAGTACATCCCCTCGGTCGATGCGGGCATCCGCGACGCCATGCAGGTCGGCGTCCTCGCCGGCTACCCCATGGTCGGCGTGAAGGCGACCCTGGTCGACGGAGCGGCGCACGACGTCGACTCCTCCGAGATGGCGTTCAAGATCGCCGGCTCGATCGCGTTCAAGGAGGCCTCGCGCAAGGCGCAGCCGGTCCTCCTCGAGCCGCTGATGGCCGTCGAGGTCCGCACCCCCGAGGAGTACATGGGCGACGTCATCGGCGACCTGAACTCCCGCCGCGGCATGATCCAGTCGATGGAGGACGCCACCGGTATCAAGGTCATCCGCGCGAACGTGCCGCTGTCCGAGATGTTCGGCTACATCGGCGACCTGCGCTCGAAGACCTCGGGCCGTGCCGTCTACTCGATGACGTTCGAGACCTACAGCGAGGTCCCCAAGGCCGTCGCCGAGGAGATCGTCCAGAAGAACAAGGGCGAGTAACTCCGCCCCTTCCCCCCGCCGCTCGACCGGACGGCGGGGGACTGGTAGTGTCGTGCGGGTTTGCTGCCGCCTACGCGCGTGGAAACCCGCACGACCTCTGCCGGTAACATAAGTACACAAAACCCCCGCAAGCCCTCATGTCCTCGTGCCGCCCCGTGCGGCGTCGGATGCGGATGCTTGCACCTAAGTCCTGAGGAGGACCCACAGTGGCTAAGGCCAAGTTCGAGCGGACCAAGCCGCACGTCAACATCGGAACCATCGGTCACGTCGACCACGGAAAGACCACGCTGACCGCGGCGATCTCCAAGGTTCTCGCTGACAAGTTCCCGTCCGCGACCAATGTTCAGCGCGACTTCGCGTCGATCGACTCCGCTCCCGAGGAGCGCCAGCGCGGCATCACGATCAACATCTCGCACGTCGAGTACGAGACGCCGAAGCGCCACTACGCGCACGTCGACGCCCCGGGTCACGCCGACTACATCAAGAACATGATCACCGGCGCGGCGCAGATGGACGGCGCGATCCTCGTGGTCGCCGCCACCGACGGCCCCATGGCTCAGACCCGTGAGCACGTCCTCCTCGCCAAGCAGGTCGGCGTCCCCTACCTCCTCGTCGCCCTGAACAAGGCCGACATGGTGGACGACGAGGAGATCCTGGAGCTCGTCGAGCTCGAGGTCCGCGAGCTGCTCTCGTCGCAGGGCTTCCCCGGCGACGACGCCCCCGTCGTGCGCGTCTCCGGTCTCAAGGCCCTCGAGGGCGACGAGGCCTGGACCCAGTCGATCATCGACCTCATGGACGCCGTCGACGAGTCCATCCCGGACCCGATCCGCGACAAGGACAAGCCGTTCCTCATGCCGATCGAGGACGTCTTCACGATCACCGGTCGTGGAACCGTCGTCACCGGCCGTGCGGAGCGTGGAACCCTCGCTCTGAACTCCGAGGTCGAGATCGTCGGCATCCGCCCGACGCAGAAGACCACGGTCACCGGAATCGAGATGTTCCACAAGCAGCTCGACGAGGCCTGGGCTGGCGAGAACTGCGGTCTGCTCCTCCGCGGCACCAAGCGCGAGGACGTCGAGCGCGGCCAGGTCGTCGTCAAGCCGGGTTCGGTCACGCCGCACACCGACTTCGAGGGCACCGCGTACATCCTGTCCAAGGATGAGGGTGGGCGTCACAACCCGTTCTACGCGAACTACCGCCCGCAGTTCTACTTCCGCACCACCGACGTCACCGGCGTCATCACGCTGCCCGAGGGCACCGAGATGGTCATGCCCGGCGACACCACCGACATGACGGTCGCGCTGATCCAGCCGATCGCCATGGAGGAGGGCCTCGGCTTCGCCATCCGCGAGGGTGGACGCACCGTGGGTGCCGGAACGGTCACCAAGATCGTCAAGTAGGTTCTTCCTGCTGATCTCTCGAGAGGGGTCGTCCGCTTCGTGCGGGCGGCCCCTTCCGTGTTCCCCGCGGTCGATCGTCCGCCGCCCAGGTCCGCTCGCCGGTTAGCGTGGAGCGCATGGTGTTCGTCAAGAGCGATCCGTCCGCCGCTGCGCAGTTCTTCGAGTGGGAGGCCGCCGGGCTGCGCTGGCTGAGCGAGGCGGAGCCGCGCGGTGGCGCCCGGTGCGTCGAGGTCCTCTCGGTCTCGCCCGGTCGGATCGAGCTCGCGACGGTCGAGCCGGTGCGTCCGACCGCCGCCGCAGCCGCCGACTTCGGCCGTGCGCTCGCGGCGACGCACGATCTCGGAGCGGAGGCGTTCGGAGCGGCACCCGAGGGCTGGGACGGCCCTGCCTGGATCGGCCGGCGCCGGATGCCCTGCACCGCCGAGGAGTCCTGGGGCCGCTTCTACGCCGAGCAGCGGGTCCGCCCGTTCCTTCCGGTCGCCGTCCAGGCGGGGAATCTCTCCCGATCCGGCGCCGAGACCGTCGAGAGGGCGCTCGACCGCGTCGCCGCGGGGGAGTTCGACGGCTCGGAGCGGCCTGCGCGACTGCACGGGGATCTGTGGACGGGGAACGTGCTGTGGTCCGCCTCCGGTGCCGTGCTGATCGATCCGGCCGCGCACGGTGGCCACCGCGAGACCGATCTCGCCATGCTGGCGCTCTTCGGCGCCCCTCACCTCGACGAGATCCTCCGGGGCTACGACGAGTCGCACGCCCTCGCCGACGGCTGGGAACAGCGCGTCGCCCTGCACCAGCTGCATCCGCTCGCGGTGCACGCCGCCGGCCACGGACCCTCCTACGGCGGCGCCCTCGTCGAGTCGGCGACCCGGGTCCTCGCCCTCTGACGCCCCACCGTTCGTCCAGGACAGGACGCCACACTGGGCGCGCGCGGAACGCCGCGCGTCGATCAAGGAGAAGTCATGGTGGATCTCGGGAAGCTCGGACGTCAGGCAGCGGAGCTGCTGCAGAGCCAGAAGGCCCAGGAGGCGCTTCGCAGCGAGAAGGCCGAACGCGTCTCGGACCAGGTCCTCGAGAAGACGAGCGACATCGCGAGCCGCCTCACCAAGGGCAAGTACGACGACCGCATCGAGGACCTCAAGCGCCAGGCCGACAAGCGCCTCGGCAACGAGTAGGGCCTCCTTGGCCCGCTCGGCACCCTCCCGTCAAGCGGGTGCCGAGCGAGGTGCCCCCGTCCTAGGGTCGTGCCGATGGCTGAGACGCGCGCGCAGAGACTCCGAAGGACCGACTCGAGCAGTCGCGGATACACCCGGGTCCGTGCCGGCTCCGGCTTCAGCTACCGCGACCCCAAGGGCGTCACGGTCACCGACCCGGAGCTGCGGGCGCGGTTCGACGCACTCGGCATCCCGCCGGCCTGGAAGGACGTCTGGATCGCTCCGTACCCCAACGGCCACATCCAGGCCATGGGCGTGGACGCGGCCGGACGCCGGCAGTACATCTACCACCCGACTTGGCGCGAGCAGAAGGACCGGATCAAGTTCGATCGGGCGCTCCGTCTCGCGGAGTCCCTCCCGAGTGCGCGCCGAGCCGTGACGATGGACCTCCGCCGCGACGGGTACGGCCGGGAGCGCGCCCTCGCGACGGCGTTCCGGATGCTCGACACCGGCTCCCTCCGCGTCGGCAGCGAGCGCTACGCGAAGGAGCACGGGAGCATCGGCCTCTCGACCCTCCTCTGCTCCCACGCCACCACGCACGGCGACCGCGTCGCCCTCGCGTTCCCGGGCAAGAGCCACCAGGCCTGGACGAGCGAGATCCTCGACAAGGACCTCTCCAGCGTCGTCCGCTCCCTCAAGCGACGCGGTCCGAACGCCCGGCTGCTCGCCTGGAAGGACGGCCGCGAATGGCATCCCCTCTCGGCGCCGGAGATCAACGACTACGTGCGCGAGAAGGCGGGCGACGACTTCACGGCGAAGGACTTCCGCACTCTGCACGGAACGGTGGCGGCCGCGCTGAGCCTGGCGCGGACCGGCCCGCAGCCGACCCAGCGCGCCCGCAACGCGGCGATCGCGCAGGCCATGCGCGACGCCTCCGACGTCCTCGGCAACACCCCCACCGTGGCGCGGGCGAGCTACGTCGATCCGCGGGTGCTGGACCACTACCGCGCCGGCGAGACCATCGATCCCCGCCGCCCGGACTCGGCCGAGACGACCCTCCGGGCCCTCCTCTACGAGTGACCCGCCGCCCCGGAATCCCGGGGGAGTGGAGGCCCCCGACGCGCGACACGCCCGGGTTGCACGGGTGGCTCATCTGTGGGAGACTCTTCTAGTTCAAAATTTTCGCCGACGCAGCGTGCTGCAGCCGGTGGAACACTGCCAGGCAGTGCCGAGACGGCATCGCTGAGGCTCGACCCGAGAGGGCGGCCCAGCCGGTGCGACATCGAGGCGGCGGGTAGCAGAACGACAACAACCGACATCTCACCGGGCTCTCCGTGCGTCGTGCGTTCTGCACGCCGATCGGAGCGCCCACGAGTGCGGCGCTTTTGACAGAAGAACATCGGTGCACTCCCGGTTCGCCGGAGTTCCTTCGCGAGCGCGTCCAATGCGAGGCGAGGCCCCACAGGCCCGTCGCGTACGACGCAATAACAAGAGAGTGAGAGATCACACATGGCGGGACAGAAGATCCGCATCCGACTGAAGTCGTACGACCACGAGGTCATCGACACGTCGGCGCGCAAGATCGTCGACACGGTCACCCGTGCCGGAGCCACGGTCGTCGGCCCGGTGCCGCTTCCGACCGAGAAGAACGTGGTCTGCGTGATCCGTTCTCCCCACAAGTACAAGGACAGCCGCGAGCACTTCGAGATGCGCACCCACAAGCGCCTCATCGACATCATCGACCCGACGCCCAAGGCCGTCGACTCGCTGATGCGCCTCGACCTCCCGGCCGACGTCAACATCGAGATCAAGCTCTAAGGGGAGGGGTAACACATGTCTGTCGCCACCAAGACCTCCAAGGGCCTCCTCGGCACGAAGCTCGGCATGACCCAGGTGTGGGACGCCGACAACAAGCTCGTCCCGGTCACCGTCATCGAGATCAGCCCCAACGTCGTGACCCAGATCCGCACCGAGGCGAAGGACGGCTACTCGGCCGTCCAGATCGCCGCCGGCGCCATCGACCCGCGCAAGGTGAGCAAGCCCGCCGCCGGTCACTTCGACGCCGCGGGAGTCACCCCCCGCCGCCACCTCACCGAGGTCCGCACCGCCGACGCCGCCGAGTACTCGGCCGGCCAGGAGCTGACCGTCGACGCCGTCTTCGAGGCCGGCACCAAGGTCGACGTCGTCGGCACCAGCAAGGGCAAGGGCTTCGCCGGTGTCATGAAGCGTCACAACTTCAAGGGCGTCTCGGCTTCGCACGGTTCGCACCGCAACCACCGCAAGCCGGGCTCCATCGGTGCCTCCTCGACCCCCAGCCGTGTCTTCAAGGGCATGCGCATGGCCGGTCGCATGGGTGGCGAGCGCGTCACCGTGCTCAACCTCAAGGTGCACTCCGTCGACGCCGAGAAGGGCCTGCTGCTCGTCAAGGGCGCCGTCCCCGGTGCGCGCGGTCGCCTCGTGTTCGTTCGCAACGCCGTGAAGGGAGCGTAGTTCCATGGCTACCTCTATCGACATCGTCGACGTCAAGGGCCAGAAGGCGAGCTCGTTCGAGCTGCCCGCCGAGCTGTTCGACGTCCAGACCAACATCCCCCTCATCCACCAGGTCGTCGTGGCCCAGCTCGCCGCGGCGCGCCAGGGAACCCACAAGACGAAGAACCGTGGCGAGGTCTCCGGAGCCGGCCGCAAGCCGTTCAAGCAGAAGGGAACCGGTCGCGCTCGTCAGGGCTCGATCCGCGCCCCCCACATGACCGGTGGTGGCGTCGTCCACGGACCGACCCCCCGCAGCTACGCGCAGCGCACCCCCAAGAAGATGATCGCCGCTGCTCTGCTCGGTGCTCTCTCCGACCGGGCCCGCGGCGGCCGCATCCACGCGGTCGAGACCCTCGCCCTGGGCGAGACCCCGAAGACCAAGGACGTCCTCGTCCTCCTCGAGGCCCTCTCGGTGTCGCGGAACGTCCTCGTGGTCCTCGAGCGCGACGACTTCATCGCCGAGCTCTCCCTCCGCAACGTGCCGTTCGTGCACATCCTGCCGTTCGACCAGCTCAACGCGTACGACGTGCTCGTCTCGGACGACATCGTCTTCTCGCAGGCTGCTCTCGAGGGCTTCGTCGCCCTCAAGACCGGCGTCGAGTCCAAGAAGGAAGAGGTGAACGCATGAGCCAGTCCGCCGCGTTCAACAAGGACCCCCGCGACGTGATCATCTCCCCGGTGGTCTCGGAGAAGTCCTACGGCCTGATCGACCAGGGCAAGTACACCTTCGTGGTGGACCCCCGCTCGAACAAGACCGAGATCAAGCTCGCCATCGAGAAGATCTTCGGAGTCGAGGTCGCGTCGATCAACACGCTGAACCGCCAGGGCAAGACCCGTCGGACCAAGTTCGGCACCGGCAAGCGCAAGGACACCAAGCGCGCGATCGTGACGCTGAAGTCCGGCTCCATCGACATCTTCACGAACGTCGGCTGAGCCGAAGAAGCGTAGAGGAAACAGACAATGGCTATTCGTAAGTACAAGCCCACGACCCCTGGTCGCCGCGGCTCCAGCGTTGCCGACTTCGCCGAGATCACCCGCTCGACGCCCGAGAAGTCGCTCCTTCGCCCGCTGTCCAAGACCGGTGGCCGCAACAACTCCGGCCGCATCACGACGCGTCACATCGGTGGTGGCCACAAGCGCCAGTACCGTCTGATCGACTTCCGTCGCAACGACAAGGACGGCGTCAACGCCAAGGTCGCTCACATCGAGTACGACCCCAACCGCACGGCGCGCATCGCGCTTCTCCACTTCGTGGACGGCACCAAGCGCTACATCCTGGCTCCGAACAAGCTCTCGCAGGGCGACATCGTGGAGTCGGGCGCCGGCGCCGACATCAAGCCCGGCAACAACCTGCCGCTGCGCAACATCCCGACCGGTACGGTCATCCACGCCATCGAGATCAAGCCCGGTGGGGGAGCGAAGCTCGCCCGCTCGGCCGGCACCTCGGTCCGCCTCGTCGCCAAGGACGGCCCCTACGCGCAGCTCCGCCTGCCGTCGGGCGAGATCCGCAACGTCGACGCGCGCTGCCGCGCCACGATCGGCGAGGTCGGCAACGCCGAGCAGTCGAACATCAACTGGGGCAAGGCCGGCCGCATGCGCTGGAAGGGCGTCCGCCCGACCGTCCGCGGTGTCGCGATGAACCCGGTCGACCACCCGCACGGTGGTGGAGAGGGCAAGACCTCCGGTGGACGCCACCCGGTCAGCCCCTGGGGACAGTCCGAGGGACGCACCCGTCGCCCCAACAAGGAGAGCGACAAGCTCATCGTCCGCCGCCGCACCGCCGGTAAGAAGCGCAAGTAGGAGTTGTAGAAGATGCCTCGCAGTCTCAAGAAGGGCCCCTTCGTTGACGACCACCTGCTCCGCAAGGTGTTCACGGCCAACGAAGCCGGCAACAAGAACGTCATCAAGACCTGGTCGCGCCGTTCGATGATCATCCCGGCGATGCTGGGTCACACCATCGCGGTCCACGACGGTCGCAAGCACATCCCCGTGTTCGTGACCGAGACCATGGTCGGCCACAAGCTCGGCGAGTTCGCCCCCACTCGGACCTTCCGCGGTCACGAGAAGGACGACAAGAAGGGCCGTCGCCGCTAAGCGGCGACGAGAAGGAGGAGAGAAATGGTGGAGTCGATCGCACGCGTGCGACACATCCGCGTCACCCCCCAGAAGGCTCGCCGTGTCGTGAACCTGATCCGCGGGAAGCAGGCTCAGGAGGCACTGGCCATCCTGAAGTTCGCGCCGCAGGGCGCGTCCGAGCCCGTCTACAAGCTCGTCGCCTCGGCGATGGCCAACGCTCGCGTCAAGGCCGATGCCTCGAACGAGTACCTCGACGACCAGGACCTGTTCGTGTCCCGCGCCTTCGTCGATGAGGGAACCACCCTCAAGCGATTCCAGCCCCGTGCTCAGGGTCGTGCCTTCCGCATCAACAAGCGCACCAGCCACATCACCGTCGTGCTGGCCACTCCTGAGGAGGGGACCAAGTAATGGGTCAGAAAGTAAACCCCTACGGTTTCCGTCTGGGAATCACCACCGACCACGTGTCGCGCTGGTTCTCCGACAGCACCAAGAAGGGCCAGCGGTACAGCGACTACCTCGCCGAGGACGTCAAGATCCGCCGCCTGCTCGCCACGCAGCTCGACCGTGCGGGCGTCGCCCGCATCGAGATCGAGCGCACCCGTGACCGCGTCCGCGTCGACATCCACACCGCCCGTCCGGGCATCGTGATCGGTCGTCGCGGCGCCGAGGCCGAGCGCATCCGCGCCGACCTCGAGAAGCTCACCGGCAAGCAGATCCAGCTCAACATCCTCGAGGTCAAGAACCCCGAGGCCGAGGCCCAGCTCGTCGCGCAGGGCATCGCCGAGCAGCTCTCCGCCCGCGTGGCCTTCCGCCGCGCGATGCGCAAGGGTCTGCAGGGCGCTCAGCGCGCCGGCGCCAAGGGCGTCCGCATCCAGGTCTCCGGCCGCCTCGGCGGCGCCGAGATGAGCCGCTCGGAGTTCTACCGCGAAGGCCGTGTGCCGCTGCACACCCTCCGCGCGAACATCGACTGCGGCTTCTACGAGGCCAAGACCACCTTCGGTCGCATCGGCGTGAAGGTCTGGATCTACAAGGGCGACATCACGAACAAGGAGCTCGCGCGGGAGCAGGCGAACAGCAAGTCGTCGCGCCCCGAGCGCAGCGACCGTCCGCGTCGCGCCCCCCGCCAGCAGGGCGAGGCGCCCGTCGCAGCAGGAGTTGAGGCATAACCATGTTGATTCCCCGTCGAGTCAAGCACCGCAAGCAGCACCACCCCGGCCGTTCGGGCCAGGCCACCGGTGGCACCAAGGTGTCGTTCGGTGACTTCGGTATCCAGGCGCTCACGCCGGCCTACGTGACCAACCGTCAGATCGAGTCCGCTCGTATCGCCATGACGCGTCACATCAAGCGCGGTGGAAAGGTGTGGATCAACATCTACCCCGACCGCCCGCTGACCAAGAAGCCCGCCGAGACCCGCATGGGCTCCGGCAAGGGCTCGCCCGAGTGGTGGGTCGCCAACGTCAAGCCGGGTCGGGTCCTCTTCGAGGTCGCCGGCGTCGAGGAGAAGCTCGCTCGCGAAGCTATGACTCGTGCCATCCACAAGCTGCCCCTGAAGGCACGCATCATCAAGCGCGAGGAGGGAGACGCGTAATGGCGATCGGATCAAGGAGCTCGCCCCCGCCGAGCTCGACACCTTCGAGGACGAGCGTCTCGTCACCGAGCTGAAGAAGGCCAAGGAGGAGCTGTTCAACCTCCGCTTCCAGTCGGCCACCGGACAGCTCGACACCAACGGCCGCCTGCGTGCGGTCAAGCGCGACATCGCCCGCATCTACACGGTCATCCGTGAGCGCGAGCTGGGCATCCGCGCGACCCCCGCACCCGTCGAGGCCCCGGCCAAGGCGGAGAAGAAGCCGAAGACCACCAAGAAGGCCGCCAAGGCCGAGGTCGCGGCGACCGAGTCGAATGAGGAGGCCAAGTAATGGCAACGGCCAATGAGACCGCCGGCCACGAGTCGGCCGCCCACGACGTCAAGGAGGCGGGCACTCGCGGATACCGCAAGACCCGCCGCGGATACGTCACCAGCGACAAGATGGACAAGACCATCGTCGTCGAGGTCGAGGACCGCGTGAAGCACCCGCTCTACGGCAAGGTCATCCGCCGCACGTCCAAGGTGAAGGTTCACGACGAGCTGAACTCCGCGGGCATCGGCGACCTCGTCGTCATCAGCGAGACCCGTCCCCTCAGCGCCACCAAGCGCTGGCGCCTGGTCGAGATCCTCGAGAAGGCCAAGTAGGCCGCGGCCTACTTGAGTTAGCAGGAGAGAGACATGCTTCAGCAAGAATCCCGAGTGAAGGTCGCCGACAACACCGGCGCCAAGGAACTCCTCACCATCCGCGTGCTCGGCGGCTCCGGCCGCCGGTACGCCGGTCTCGGTGACATCATCGTCGCCACCGTCAAGGACGCGATCCCGGGTGGCAACGTCAAGAAGGGCGACGTCGTCAAGGCGGTCATCGTCCGCACCGTCAAGCAGACCCGTCGTCCCGACGGCTCGTACATCAAGTTCGACGAGAACGCCGCCGTCATCCTCAAGAACGACGGGGACCCCCGCGGCACCCGCATCTTCGGACCGGTCGGTCGCGAGCTCCGCGACAAGAAGTTCATGAAGATCGTCTCGCTGGCACCGGAGGTTATCTAGTCATGGCCAAGATCAAGAAGGGTGACCTCGTCCAGGTCATCTCGGGCGCTACCCAGGCCCGCGGCGGAGACCGCGGCAAGCAGGGCAAGGTTCTCGAGGTCCTGGTCGAGAAGAACCGTGTCGTCGTCGAGGGCGTGAACTTCGTCAAGAAGCACACCCGCGTCGGCCAGTCGCAGCGCGGCTCGAAGGAGGGTGGAATCGAGACCGTCGAGGCCTCGATCCACATCTCGAACATCGCGCTCGTCGACCCGAAGACCAAGAAGCCGACCCGGGTGGGGCACCGCAACGTGTCCGTCACCAAGGACGGCGTGACGAAGACCGTTCGCGTTCGCTACGCGAAGGCGTCGGGTGAGGAACTCTGATGACTGACACCACCGCACAGGCTGCGAAGGTTCAGCCGCGGCTCAAGGCCAAGTACCAGGCCGACATCGTCCCGGCGCTCAAGGAGCAGTTCGGGTTCGGCAACATCCACCAGGTCCCCGGCCTGGTGAAGGTGGTCGTGAACACCGGCGTCGGCGAGGCTGCTCGCGACGGCAAGATCATCGACGGCGCGATCAAGGACCTCACGGCCATCACCGGCCAGAAGCCCCAGGTCACGAAGGCCCGCAAGTCCATCGCGCAGTTCAAGCTGCGCGAGGGCCAGGCCATCGGCGCTCACGTCACCCTCCGCGGCGACCGCGCCTGGGAGTTCCTGGACCGCCTCGTCACGGTGGCGCTGCCGCGCATCCGCGACTTCCGCGGTCTGTCGGACCGCCAGTTCGACGGCCACGGCAACTACACGTTCGGCATCACGGAGCAGTCGATCTTCCACGAGATCGACCAGGACCGCATCGACCGCGTCCGCGGCTTCGACGTGACCGTCGTGACCACCGCGAAGACCGACGACGAGGGTCGCGCGCTGCTCAAGCAGCTCGGCTTCCCGTTCAAGTCGGCGGACAACGCGTAGCGAGAACCTCCGAGGTCGGGGGGGTGGTGAGAACCGCCCCCGACCTCGTTGCACGTCCGCGTGCAAGGACGGAGCCGCACTCCTCCGGGAGTCGCGGTGAGAATCGGCCCTCGACCGCCGGCCCTCGGCCATGTACCATGGCTCGTTGGCCTGCGTTCGCGCGGCCGCATGGGCGTCGACGTCGTCGGCGCCGTCCCACACCACAGGTCGTCACTCTTGTAAAGGGTGCCGAAACCAGGCGAGAAAGGCACCATCAGCCATGACCATGACTGATCCGGTCGCAGATCTGCTGACCAGAATCCGTAACGCGAACTCCGCGCACCACGACTCCATCACCCTGCCGGGCTCGAAGCTCAAGGCGAACATCGCCGAGATCCTCCAGCGCGAGGGCTACATCGCCGACTGGAAGGTCGAGGAGGCGCGCGTCGGCACGACGCTCTCCATCTCCCTCAAGTACGGCCCGAACCGCGAGCGCTCGATCGCCGGCATCAAGCGGGTCTCGAAGCCGGGTCTGCGCGTCTACGCGAAGTCCTCCGAGATCCCCACCGTGCTCGGCGGCCTCGGCGTCGCAATCCTGTCCACCTCGAGCGGTCTGCTGACCGACCGCCAGGCCGAGAAGAAGGGCGTGGGTGGGGAAGTCCTCGCCTACGTGTGGTAACCCCTCATGTCGCGTATTGGAAGACTCCCCATCGAGATCCCGGCGGGCGTCGACGTCTCCGTCGCCGGATCCGTCGTGACCGTCAAGGGCCCCAAGGGCGAGCTGACCGTCCCGGTCGCCAGCCCCATCCAGGTCTCCGTCGAGAACAGCCAGGTGCTGGTCTCGCGCCCCGACGACGAGCGCGAGTCGCGCTCGCTCCACGGCCTCACCCGGACGCTCATCGCGAACGACATCATCGGTGTCACGCAGGGCTACTCCAAGGGCCTCGAGGTCGTCGGCACCGGATACCGCGTCGTCGCCAAGGGCTCGGACATCGAGTTCGCGCTCGGCTTCTCGCACCCGGTCGTCGTCACCCCGCCTGCGGGCATCTCGTTCACGGTCGAGGGCAACAACAAGCTCACCGTGCACGGCATCTCGAAGCAGGCCGTCGGTGAGGTGGCCGCCAACATTCGTAAGATCCGCAAGCCCGAGCCCTACAAGGGCAAGGGCGTGCGCTACGCCGGCGAGGTCGTTCGCCGCAAGGCCGGAAAGAGCGGTAAGTAATCATGGGTCTCGGAACCAGAGGAAAGAGCAAGTCCGCCGCTCGCGGTCGTCGTCACGACCGCCTGCGCAAGAAGGTCGTCGGATCCGCCGAGCGCCCCCGCCTCGTCGTCAACCGCTCGGCCCGCCACGTCTTCGTGCAGATCGTCGACGACGCCCAGGGTCGTACCCTCGCGTCGGCGTCTACGCTCGAGGCCGATCTGCGCGTGTTCGAGGGTGACAAGACCGCCAAGGCCCGCAAGGTCGGCGCGCTCGTCGCCGAGCGCGCGAAGAACGCCGGTGTCGAGGCGGTCGTCTTCGACCGCGGAGGCAACAAGTACGCCGGTCGCGTCGCCGCGATCGCCGATGGAGCACGAGAGGCAGGGCTCAACCTGTGAGCGCCGCAGAGAACAAGGAACCCGAGGTCGCCGCTGTGTCGGAGGCCCCCGTCGAGACCGCTGCGTCCACGCAGCCGCAGCAGGAGGCTCGCGAGCCCCGCCGCGGCGGCCGCGACCGCAACCAGGGTGGCCGCGACCGCGGTGGCCGTGACGCCGAGAAGAGCCAGTTCCTCGAGCGCGTCGTGACCATCAACCGCGTGTCGAAGGTCGTCAAGGGCGGTCGTCGCTTCAGCTTCACCGCGCTCGTCGTCGTCGGCGACGGCAACGGACTGGTGGGCGTCGGCTACGGCAAGGCCCGCGAGGTCCCGACCGCCATCTCCAAGGGCGTCGAGGAGGCGAAGAAGAACTTCTTCCGCGTCCCGCGCGTCGGCTCGACCATCCCGCACCCCGTCCAGGGTGAGGCAGCGGCCGGTGTGGTGCTCCTGCGCCCCGCCGCCGCCGGTACCGGTGTCATCGCCGGTGGTCCCGTCCGCGCCGTGCTCGAGTGCGCCGGCATCCACGACGTCCTGAGCAAGTCGCTCGGCTCGTCGAACACCATCAACATCGTCCACGCGACCGTCGAGGCTCTCCAGCAGCTCGAGGAGCCGCGCGCCGTTGCCGCCCGTCGTGGTCTCGACTTCGACCAGGTCGCTCCGGCCCGTCTCGTCCGTGCCGAGGCCGATGCCCTCGCCGCCGCGTCCAGCGCGAAGGCAGGCAAGTGATGGCCCAGCTCAAGGTGACCCAGATCAAGTCGAAGATCAGCGAGAAGCAGTACCAGCGCGACACGCTGCGCTCGCTCGGTCTCAGGAAGATCGGTCAGAGCGTCGTCCGCGAGGACAACTCTCAGAACCGCGGATACGTGAAGACCGTCGCCCACCTGGTGAAGGTTGAGGAGATTGACTAATGGCTGACAAGAACCAGGCCGTCGCGCCGGAGTCGACGACTCCCGCGAAGACGTCCACGAAGGGCGCGGCCTCGGCCGACGCTCCGGCGACCAAGGAGCACGTGCTCAAGGTCCACCACCTCCGCCCGGCCACGGGTGCCAAGAAGGCCAAGACCCGCGTCGGACGCGGTGAGGGCTCGAAGGGCAAGACCGCCGGTCGCGGCACCAAGGGCACGAAGGCCCGCTACACGGTGCGCATCGGCTTCGAGGGTGGGCAGATGCCTCTGCACATGCGCACTCCGAAGCTGCGCGGGTTCAAGAACCCGTTCCGCGTCGAGTACCAGGTCGTCAACCTCTCGGCTCTCGCCGACCTCTATCCTCAGGGCGGTGACGTCACCATCAGCGACCTCGTCGCGAAGGGTGCCGTTCGCAAGAACGAGAAGGTCAAGGTTCTCGGCGATGGGGACATTGCGGTTAAGCTGAACGTCGCGGTCGACAAGGTCTCCAGCTCTGCTGAGCAGAAGATCGTCGCCGCGGGCGGATCCATCAAGTAGCACCAGCAGCTTGTCGGTCGAGCTTGTCACGCCGACTCCCTCCGGGGGGCGCGTGGCAAGCTCGACCTGTATCCCGCACCAAGAACTGAGCAGGAGACCTTAGGTAGTGTTTGGCGCCGTTGCGCGGATCTTCCGCACCCCCGACCTCCGCCGCAAGATCGGCTTCACTCTCGCGATCGTGGCGATCTTCCGGCTGGGATCCTTCATCCCTGCTCCGTTCGTCGACTTCAGCGCCGTGCAGGCCTGTCTCGCCGGCAACCAGGGGACCTCCGGTCTCTACGAGCTCGTCAACCTCTTCAGCGGTGGAGCCCTGCTCCAGCTGTCGATCTTCGCGCTCGGCATCATGCCGTACATCACGGCGTCGATCATCGTGCAGCTGCTGCGCGTGGTCATCCCTCACTTCGAGACCCTCTACAAGGAGGGACAGTCCGGTCAGGGCAAGCTGACGCAGTACACGCGCTACCTCACCATCGCGCTGGGCGTCCTGCAGTCCACCACCCTGATCACGGTCGCCCGCTCCGGCGCCCTCTTCGGCTCCTCAGGCGTTCCCGAGTGCTCGCAGCTGATCACGACCGACGCCTGGTACTCGATCCTGCTCATGGTCATCACCATGACCGCCGGCACCGGCATCATCATGTGGATGGGCGAGCTCATCACCGAGCGCGGCATCGGCAACGGCATGTCGCTCCTGATCTTCACCTCGATCGCGGCGCAGTTCCCCACCTCCCTCTGGTCCATCGCGCAGTCGCGCGGCTTCGAGACCTTCCTCCTCGTCCTGGGCGTCGGTCTCCTCCTCGTCGTCGCGGTCGTCTTCGTCGAGCAGTCGCAGCGCCGCGTCCCGGTGCAGTACGCCAAGCGGATGGTGGGTCGCCGCACCTACGGCGGCAACAACACCTACATCCCGATCAAGGTGAACATGGCCGGGGTCGTGCCCGTCATCTTCGCGTCCTCGCTGCTCTACCTGCCCGCTCTGATCGCGCAGTTCAACCAGCCCGCGGCCGGCCAGGAGGCACCCGCCTGGGTGACCTGGATCACCAACTACCTCACGCAGGGCGACCACCCGCTCTACATGGCGCTCTACTTCCTGCTGATCGTGGGCTTCACGTACTTCTACGTGGCCATCACGTTCAACCCGGACGAGGTCGCCGACAACATGAAGCGCTACGGCGGCTTCATCCCCGGCATCCGCGCGGGCCGCCCGACGGCCGAGTACCTCAACTACGTGCTCACCCGCGTCACGCTCCCCGGATCGATCTACCTCGGCCTGATCGCCCTGGTCCCGCTGGTCGCGCTCGCGCTGGTCGGCGCCAACCAGAACTTCCCGTTCGGCGGCACGTCCATCCTGATCATCGTCGGAGTCGGACTGGAGACCGTGAAGCAGATCGACTCGCAGCTGCAGCAGCGCCACTACGAAGGGCTCCTCCGATGACCGCGACCCCGGTGGTGGGCTTCCGTCTCCTGCTGATCGGCCCTCCCGGCGCCGGCAAGGGCACTCAGGCCTCGCGACTCTCCGAGATCCTGAGCGTCCCGGCCGTCTCGACCGGCGACATCTTCCGGATGAACGTCGCGAACGAGACCGAGCTGGGCCTGCAGGCCAAGGCCTTCCTCGACGCCGGTCGCTACGTGCCGGACGAGCTCACCAACGCGATCGTGCACGACCGCCTCCAGGAGGCGGACGTCAAGACGGGCTTCCTCCTCGACGGCTACCCGCGCACCACGGAGCAGGTCGACGAGCTCGACCGCATCCTCGCTGCGGACGGCAACAGCCTCGACGCCGTCGTGCAGCTGACGGCCGACACCGACGAGGTCGTGACGCGACTGCTGAAGCGCTCGCACGAGCAGGGGCGCAGCGACGACACCGAGGACGTCATCCGCCGCCGGCTCGCGCTCTACGAGGAGCAGACCGCTCCGCTCATCGACGTCTACGCCCGCCGCGGCCTCGTCGTCGTCGTCGACGGCCTCGGGCCCGTCGAGGAGGTCACCGATCGGATCGTCGTGGCCCTCGAGGGCCACCGGGTGAGTCGGCTGGTCGACGACCCGTCGGCCGCCTGACGCCGTGGGGTTCCGCTCCTCCCTCTACAAGACGCCCGCGCAGCTGCGGTCGATGCTGGCCCCGGGGCTCGCGACGGCCGCCTCGCTCGATGCCGTGCGCGCCGCGATCCGTCCGGGCGTCACCACGCTCGAGCTGGACGCGATCGCGGAGGCCGCGATCATCGAGCGCGGCGGGCACTCGAACTTCAAGCTGGTGCCCGGCTACCGGCACACGGTCTGCGCGTCGGTGAACGACGAGGTCGTGCACGGGATCCCCGGTGGGCGCGTCCTCGCCGCGGGTGACATCGTCTCGATCGACAGCGGCGCCGAGATCGACGGCTGGAACGGCGACTCCGCGATGACCCTCGTGCTGCCGGACCCCTCCCGCCCGGAGGAGGTCGCGGCGCGGGCCGAGCTGTCGCGCGTGACCGAGGGCTCGCTCTGGCGCGGCATCGCCGCCCTCGCCTCCGCCCGGCACCTCAACGAGATCGGTGCGGCGATCGAGGAGTACATCGAGGACGAGGCCGAGAAGTCGGGCCGCGTCTACGGGATCCTGACCGACTACATCGGCCACGGCATCGGCCGCTCGATGCACGAGGCGCCGCCCGTCTTCAACTACCGGGTGCGCCAGCGCGGACCCGAGGTGAAGCCCGGGCTCGTCGTCGCGATCGAGCCGATGGTGACGGCCGGCAGCGCCGAGACCGTCGTGCGCGAGGACGAGTGGACGGTCGCGACCGTCGACGGCAGCATGTCCGCGCACTGGGAGCACTCCGTCGCGGTGCACCGCGACGGCATCTGGGTGACGACGCTCGCCGACGGGGGAGCGGCGGGGCTCGCGCCGTACGGGATCGCGCCGACGCCGATCGCGTGAATTAGGCGCGAGTGTGGCTCGATCCGCTCATCGAGCAGCCGCGCAGCGGCGTGCCGAGCGGCGAAGCGGCTTCGCGTCTCAGCGGTGAGGGAGAAGTCGGCTGCTGCCGACCCGGTCGCCACGCGTACGAGGGGACTTCTCCTCAGAGACCCACCACTCCCGGTGGGCCTCTACGCAAGGCTCCACGACGCGATCCGGTGATTCCCGCTCGGATCTCCTCAGTCAGCCTTGGTTCTGCGGGCCGAGCCGTTCGCAACCGAGGTCAGGAGCCGCGCGGGCGACTCGAACGGAACCCGCGGGCCGTCCCGACCTCGGTTGCAGACAGCACGACGGCTCGGACCGGAGGAGCAGACGCGACGGCGGTCCCCTTGCTGGTCGAGCAGCCCCGCAGAGACGCATCGAGCGGCGGCGCTCGCACCGTACGGGATCGTGCCGACGCCGATCGCGTGGAGCAGAGCGGGGAGGATCTGTCGCGCCTCCTGCTGGTCGGATAGCCGCGGGGCGGCGTATCGAGACCTTTCTCCGCCTGCAACACCGGGGGATGCGGATGCGACCCATTGAGGGTCGCCGTCACGGATCGCGGTCTTCCGCGGCGGGGCGGTCCACTGGACCGCCCGGCTGCCGCCTGGGAGGAGCTGGTGAGGGTGTCCGACAGTTAGCTGTCGAACACCCTCACCAGCTCCTCGATGAAGGCGCCGAAGTCGGTGGAGCGGCGGATCAGCCGCTGCACCTCCGCGCGCTCCGAGAAGACCTCCACGAACTGGTCGAAGACCGACTGGAAGGTGCTGCGGCCCGCCGACGCGAACGCGATCATCGCGATGACGTTCACCCGCTGCTCGCCCCACTCCATCGGCACGTCGTTCACGACGATCGCGATCGAGGTGCGCCGCGCGCTCATCGCCATGGCGTGCGGCACGGCGAGATTGTCGGTGAAGGCCGTGGAGCTCATCCGCTCGCGTTCGATCGCGCCGGCGACGTAATCGTCGTCGATGATGCCCTGCGCGATCATCCGCTCGCCCAGGAGGCGGATCATGGCGGACTCGTCGCGCGCGTGGAGGTTGCGGAAGAAGAGCGACTCGTCGAAGAACTGCAGCAGCTCGTCCTTGATCTGCGCGCGGCGCCGGTGCCGGCGGACCCGGGCGATCGCTCGACGGACGGAGTCGACGTCGTGATCGGTGAGGAACGGCTGCACGACGACCACGTCGTCGGCGTACGGCCGCTCGTCGATCGTGGTGATCACCAGATCGGCGGTCAGGCGGTCCCAGTCGACGTCGCTCCGGGTGATCAGCGAGCGGACCTCGACCTCGGTGCCGAGTGAGCGCTCGACCCGGAGCCTGAGCATGTGCGCGAGGTCGTAGTAGTTGGGGCAGACGATGACGCAGGACAGCCGCTCCTCGCGGCGCGAGACACGCTCGAGGAACGAGCCCACGTGCAGGGCGATGTACGCGATCTCGTCCTCGTTCACGAGGATGCCGCGGCGGCGCTGGAGTCCCGAGGCGAGGAAGACCGCGATCTCGTACGTCATCGGGAAGCTGGTCTTGATGGAGCGGGTGAGCGGATTGCGGGAGTAGCCGCCCTCGGACGCCCGGGCGATGAGATTCCGGACGTGCAGGGCGAGGCGCACGATGAAGCCCTCGTCGTCGAGGTCCACCAGGTACTCGCGGTTCACCTCGGCGACCAGCTCCCGGACCACGGCGAGGTCCTCGGGATCGACGTAGTTCTCGACGACGGCGGCGACCGGCTCGTTCTGCCCGGGAGTCGCGACGCGGGTGGTCATCAGGATCGCGAGCTGGGCCAGCTCGGCGTCCGTGAGCCGCGTCGCGTAGTGGCGCTCGACCAGCTCGGCGAGCAGTGCGGCGAGCTCGCCGTGCAGAGCGGGGGAGGGGTGCCCCGCCGACGAGTCCCCGATGCCGCGCGAGACGCGGTCGACGGCGATGGCGATGTGCAGCAGGACGCTGTTCACGCCGTAGTCGTTGATGTAGTAGCCGCGCTCCTCGAGGGCGCCCAGCAGCTCGGTCTTGAACGCCCCGAGACCGGGGGAGGCGAACTCCCGCTGCACGTCGTCGAGGGTGAAGACGCCCTGGGCGCTCTCGTCCCGGAACATGCGCGAGATCAGGCGGCGTCTCGCCTCCTCGCTGCCCTCGAGCCGGACGGTCGCGCTGAGGCGGGCGAGGGAGAGACCCGCCTCGTCGGCGAGGGACTTCACGCGCCTCAGGTCCGCCTCCACCGTCGACTCGCTCACCGCGAGGTCCTCGGCGAGGGCGACGACGTCGAGTCCGTCGTCGGAGTCGACCAGCCGCCGGACGAGTCCGTACAGACGATCGCGGGGGGTGTCCGGTTCGACGTAGCGGCTGCGCTGGGCGTCGAGGAACGCGGCGTAGGCGTCGCGGGCCAGCCGGTAGCCGTTGGCGGAGGACTCGACGGGCTCGAGCGGCGCGGCCTGCGTCTTGATCGCGGTGACGTAGCTGCGCACGCTCCGGGTGGTCACTCCGAGCCGATCGGCGAGCTCGTGCGCGGTCACCCACCCGTCCGCGCGGGAGAGGTACTCCAGCAGGCGTTCGCGGTTGTCAGGCATCCAGGGGCTCCAGGCGCGAAGGGGGATCCCGCGGAGAGCGTGCGCCCCGCCGCGGGCCCGCTCGTCGCGAGGTCGGCGAGTCGTCGGTCCTCGCAGTCAACCATCTCCCAGTCGGGCCGGGAAATCCCCGCGCCGTCGGCGTGGAAGCGCTCTTCCGGCCCTGCGGAAGATTGCCTGCGGCAGCCCCGCCCGCGCGGGAGGGGTGCTTCACTGAAGGACGACACGGGCGCGAGGAGGCGATCGTATGCGGAAGATCCTGATCGTCTGCGGTGCAGGGGCGTCGAGCACGTTCCTGGCGCACCGCCTGCGGGCGGGTGCGAAGGAGCGGGGCGTGGACGCCTCGTTCCGCTCCGAGACCCTCGCCGGTCTCGCGGACTCCCTCCCGGAGGCCGACGTCCTCCTGGTCGGGCCGCATCTCGAGTCGCAGTTCGACGGACTCCGCCACCAGGCGGAGGCGGTCGGAGTCGCGGCCGCCCTCCTCCCGCACGACGTCTTCGGAGTGCACGGTGCCGACACCGTGCTCGACACCCTGCCCGTCCTCTTCGCCGCTCGCGCGGTCGTCGCAGGAGCGGACGGGGATCCCTCCGGACGACCAGCACCGGGCGCCGAGCCCGGAGCAGGCCACCACTGACGCAGCCCCGGCTGCAGATCCAAGGAGAAACGTTCATGGTCGAGCGCACTGTTCAGGTCGCATCGTCGAAGGGCCTCCACGCCCGCCCCGCCTCGCTCTTCAGCCAGGCCGCGGCGAAGTCGGGCCAGAAGGTCCTCGTCAAGAAGGGCGACGCCACCGCGGTCAACGCCGCGTCGATCCTCGGCATCATCTCGCTCGGCATCGAGCACGGAGACGACCTCACCCTCACCGTCGAGGGCGACAACGAGCAGGCCGTGCTCGACGAGCTGGCGGAGTTCCTGACCACCGACCACGACGCGTGACGCTGCGCGTCACGCAGGGCGGCAGCCCCGGCGCACACGGCGCCGGCAGCTGCGGAAGACCTTGAAAGGCGACGGCGACCCTCAATGGGTCGCTTCTCACCCCCTCCTGACTCGCTCACCCCGACGCTCCTCCCCGCACCCCACTCGATCACCCCCGCTCTCTCACCGACGAGAGCACGACAGGAACCGAGCACTCATGACGCTGTCCACTCCTTCGACCGCCTACGCCTCTGCGAAGCTCCAGGGCACCGGAGTCGGCCGCGGGCTCGCCCTCGGGCCCGTCCTGCGCATGCCCGAGCCGCTCCCCGAGCCCGAGGACGTGGCGAGCACGCGCACTCCCGTGCAGGAGGAGGAGCGCGCCGTGTCGTCCCTGTCGGCGACGGCCGCGACGATCCGCCACCGCGGGGAGCGCGCGGGCGGCTCCGCGAAGGACGTCCTCGACGCGCAGGCGCTGATGGCGGAGGATCCGTCGCTCGCCGACGACGTCAAGGCGCGCATCGCGAACGGCAAGACGGCCGAGCGGGCGGTGCACGAGGCGTTCGCCGGGTTCCGCGACCTCCTCGTCGCGATGGGCGGGTACATGGCCGAGCGCGCGACCGACCTCGACGACGTCTCGCAGCGCGTCGTGGCGCACCTGCGCGGCGTGGCCGCACCGGGCGTACCCGAGTCGGACGAGCCGTTCGTGCTGGTCGCCCGCGACCTCGCGCCGGCCGACACCGCGCTGCTGGACCTCGACAAGGTCCTCGGCCTCGTCACCAGCGACGGCGGTCCGACCTCGCACACCGCGATCCTCGCCCGCGAGAAGTCGATCACCGCGATCGTCGGCACCACCGGTGCCCTCGACCTGCGCGACGGCCAGCTCGTGATCCTCGACGCCACCACCGGCGTCGTGACCGTGAATCCGTCGGACGTCGAGATCACGGAGGCGAAGGCCGCGATCACCGAGCGCGCCGAGCGCCTCGCCGCTCCCGTCGTCCCGGGCGCCCTCGCCGACGGCCACGCCGTCCCGCTGCTCGCGAACCTCGGCTCGGCCGACGGCGCGCAGGGCGCGGTCGAGCTGGGAGCGGAGGGCGTGGGCCTGTTCCGGACCGAGTTCCTCTTCCTCGACGCGAAGACCGCGCCGACCGTCGCCGAGCAGGCGGAGCAGTACACGCGCCTGCTCGCCGCGTTCCCGGGGAAGAAGGTCGTCGTCCGAGCGCTCGACGCCGGTGCCGACAAGCCGCTGAGCTTCCTCAACGACGACCACGAGGAGAACCCCGCCCTGGGGCTGCGCGGACTCCGCGCTCTGCGCGCCAGCGAGCAGATCCTCCGCGACCAGCTCACCGCCCTCGCGCAGGCCGACGCCGCGACCGACGCCGACCTCTGGGTCATGGCGCCGATGGTCGCGACCGTCGACGAGACCCGCTACTTCACGACGATGGCTCGCGAGCTCGGCATCCGCACCGCGGGCGTCATGGTCGAAGTGCCCTCCTCGGCCCTGCTCGCCGACCGGATCCTCGGAGTCGCGGACTTCGCCTCCATCGGCACCAACGACCTGACCCAGTACACGTTGGCGGCGGACCGGATGCTCGGCACCGTGTCCGCGTACCAGGACCCGTGGCACCCGGCCGTCCTCCGCCTCGTCGGCGAGGTCGGCCGCGCGGGCGCGGCGCTGGGCAAGCCCGTCGGCATCTGCGGCGAGGCCGCCGCCGACCCCCTGCTCGCCGTGGTCCTCGTGGGCCTCGGCGCGACGAGCCTCTCGATGTCGCCCTCGGCTCTCGCCGACGTGCGCGCCGAGCTGGCCGAGCACTCCCTCGAGGATGCGAAGCGATTCGCGGAGCTCGCGCTCTCGACGGACAGCGCCGCTGCGGCGCGCTCCGCCGTCACCGAGGCGATCGCCGCCTCCTGAACCCCCGGCCCTCCGGGCCGCCGTCACGCACCACCCCGTCAGACCCCCGTGCACCACCCCTCATCACGACCCGCCCGCGGGATCCGTCCGCTCAGGAACAGTCGGATCCCGCACCAAGAATCGGAGAACACCACATGACAACGACGTCAGCGACGTCGACGCGCGGTGGAGCGCGCGTCCACGTCCAGCGTTTCGGCACCTTCCTCTCGGGGATGGTCATGCCGAACATCGCGGCCTTCATCGCCTGGGGCTTCATCACCGCCCTCTTCATCGAGACCGGGTGGCTGCCGCTGCTCGGCGTCGACGCCACCTGGGTCCAGCAGTTCGGCGGCTGGAGCAGCGACCCCGACGTCGTGAACACCGGCCTCGTCGGCCCGATGATCACCTACCTCCTCCCGCTGCTCATCGCGAACACCGGTGGCCGCATGGTCTACGGCGCCCGAGGCGGCGTCGTCGGCACCATCGCGACCATGGGCGTCATCGTCGGCGCCGGCATCCCGATGTTCATCGGCGCGATGATCATGGGCCCGCTCTCGGCGTGGCTCATGAAGAAGGTCGACGCGATCTGGGACGGCAAGATCAAGCCCGGCTTCGAGATGCTCGTCAACAACTTCTCGGCCGGCATCCTCGGCCTCCTGCTGGCGCTCGTCGCGTTCGCCGGCGTCGCCCCGCTCGTCGTGGGCCTCTCGGCCGTCCTGGGCGCCGGAGTCGAGTGGCTGGTCGGCGCGGGCCTGCTCCCGCTGACGAGCCTCTTCATCGAGCCCGCCAAGATCCTGTTCCTCAACAACGCGATCAACCACGGCGTGCTCACCCCGCTCGGCGTGCAGCAGGCGGAGGAGACCGGCAAGTCCTTCCTCTTCCTCCTCGAGGCGAACCCCGGCCCCGGCCTGGGCGTGCTCCTCGCTTTCGCGATCTTCGGAGTCGGCGCCGCCCGCGCCTCCGCTCCCGGTGCCGCGGTCATCCACTTCATCGGCGGCATCCACGAGATCTACTTCCCCTACGTGCTGATGAAGCCGGCCCTCCTCGCCGCCGTCATCCTCGGTGGCGCGACCGGTGTCGCCACGAACGTCGCCTTCAACTCGGGCCTGCGCGCCCCGGCCTCGCCCGGCTCGATCATCGCGGTGCTCCTGCAGACCGCGAACGACAGCTTCATCGGAGTCATCCTGTCGGTCGTCCTCGCCGCCGCCGTCTCGTTCGCGGTCGCCTCGGTGATCATCCGCGCCGGCCGCAAGAGCGACCTCGCCGCAGCGCAGGAGGGCGACGACAAGCTCGCCGCCGCCGTCGCCGCGAACCAGGCCAACAAGGGCAAGGACAGCGCCGTCGGCTCGCTCATCAACGCCGGCGGAGCCAACACCCCGCAGGACTCCAGCGGCGCCTCCGTCGCCGGTGCCACCGCGACCGCGACCCAGGTCCGGAACATCGTGTTCGCCTGCGACGCCGGGATGGGATCGTCCGCCATGGGCGCCTCCGTCCTGCGCAACAAGATGAAGAAGGCGGGCTTCGAGGACGTCACGGTCACCAACAAGGCGATCGCGGCTCTCGAAGACGACGTCGACCTGGTCATCACCCAGGCCGAGCTCACCGAGCGCGCTCGCCAGCGCACGCCCGGCGCGATCCACGTCTCCGTCGACAACTTCATGAACAGCCCGAAGTACGACGAGGTCGTCTCGCTCGTCCGCGAACAGCACGGCCAGTAGCCCGCGACCATCCAGTAAGCACGACGAGGGAGCCCGTAGGGTGCGACGAGGCGGACACGCTCCGCTCGCCCCTGCGGGCTCCCTCGCCTGTTCCCACCATCGGAAGGACTGAAGCCATGAGCGAAGTGCTCACCATCGGACAGATCAACGCCTCCGGCACCGCCACCACGAAGGAGGCAGCCATCAAGGAGGCCGCCGACATGCTCGTGGGAGTCGGCGCGGTGACCCCCGCCTACCACGAGGCGATGCTCGCCCGCGAGGCGACCGTCTCCACCTACATGGGCAACCTGCTCGCGATCCCGCACGGCACCAACGACGCGAAGGACGAGATCCGCTCCTCCGCGCTGTCGTTCGTCCGCTACGCGCAGCCGATCGACTGGGACGGCAACGAGGTGCGCTTCGTCGTCGGCATCGCCGGCGTGAACAACGAGCACCTCGAGATCCTCTCGAAGATCGCCATCATCTTCTCGGAGGAGGACGAGGTGCAGAAGCTCCTCGACGCCCCCGACGCGCAGGCGCTCTACGGGCTCCTCGGGGAGGTCAACTCCTGATGCCCAAGGCCGTCCACTTCGGCGCCGGCAACATCGGCCGCGGCTTCGTCGGGCTGATCCTGCACGGAGCCGGCTACGAGATCGTCTTCGCCGACGTCAACGCCGCGCTGATCGACCAGCTGGCCGCCGCCGACAGCTACGAGGTGCACGAGGTGGGGGAGGAGTCGGTCACGCACGTGGTCGACCGCTTCCGCGCCGTGAACTCGGCCGCCGACGAGGAGGCCCTGATCCGCGAGATCGCGACGGCCGACATCGTCACGACGGCGGTCGGCCCCAACATCCTCCGCTTCGTCGCTCCCGTGATCGCGAAGGGCCTCGCGGCCCGGGACGAGTCCGCGGCCCGGCTCAGCGTGATGGCCTGCGAGAACGCGATCAACGCGACCCGTCTGCTGCAGACCGAGGTCGCCGCGAACCTCGGCGCGGACGAGTGGGAGACGCTGCGCTCCCGTGCGGTCTTCGCCGACACCGCGGTGGACCGCATCGTGCCGAACCAGGAGCCGGGGCAGGGTCTGGACGTCACCGTCGAGAGCTTCTTCGAGTGGGTCATCGACCGCACCCCCTTCGAGGGCGGCGAGCCGGAGCTGCCGGGCGCGACCTACGTCGACGACCTGGAGCCCTTCATCGAGCGCAAGCTCTTCACGGTGAACACCGGCCACGCGACGGCGGCCTACGTCGGCTTCGCGGCCGGCGCGCACAAGCTCTCGGACGCTCTGGCGATCCCGGAGGTGCACGACGCGGTGAAGGCGGCCCTCGAGGACACCAAGGCGCTCATCGTGGCGAAGCACGGCTTCAGCGACGAGGAGCAGCAGGCCTACCTCGAGAAGACCCTGAAGCGCTTCGGCAACCCGTACCTGACCGACACGGTCGACCGGGTCGGCCGTCAGCCCCTGCGGAAGCTGTCGCGCCACGAGCGCTTCATCGGCCCCGCGGCCGAGCTCGCCGAGCGGGGTCGCACCCCGTCGGGACTCCTGGCCGCCGTCGGCGCCGCGCTGCGCTTCGACGTGCCGGAGGACCCGCAGAGCGTCGAGCTGCGCGAGAAGCTCGCCGCGCTCTCGCCGGAGGAGTTCGTCTCGGACGTGACCGGGCTCGCTCCCGAGCACCCGCTGTTCCCGCAGCTCGTCGAGGTCGTGCGCTCCTAGCGGCAGGCAGCACGCCCCCCACTGACGGACGGGACCCGAACGGGTCCCGTCCGTCAGTGCTCCCCGCGAGGGTCAGAACAGCCTCCAGCGGGTCAGCGGCCAGGCGACGGCGAAGACTCGGCCCACCACGCGCTCGACGGGCACCGTCTTGACGCAGGCGTCGATCGGTCCGACCGCGCCGCGGCAGAGCCCGAGCGAGTCGTTCGAGTTCGAGCGGTGGTCGCCGAGGACGAAGAGCGTGCCCTCCGGCACCGTGTACTCCTGGAAGCACCGGGTCGAGGCGGGCGTCGTCGAGCAGTCGAGCGACCCGGCGTCGAACGGGAAGTCCTCGAAGACGTAGTCCTCGTCGAGCGGCTGCCCGTCGACGAGCACCCGCCCCTCGGCGTCGCAGCACGAGACCGTCTGACCGGCCGACGCGATGACGCGCTTCACGAGGAACTCCTCGTGGCTGGGGCCGATGCTGGTCACGTCGCCGAAGTACTTCACGGCCTCCGAGAGCGGGTTCCCGACCGTGTCGGTGGCCCCCCACGCCTCGTCGCGCGAGAAGACGACGATGCGCCCCGTCCCCGGCTCGCCCTGCAGTGCCGCGGTGCGGTCGACGAGGATCCGGTCGCCGAAGAAGCCGCCGCCCTGCAGGGTGCTCTCCATCGACCCGGTAGGCACGGTGTACACCTTCACGAAGAAGGTCTGCACGAGGGCGATGACGACGATCGCGACCAGCACCGTGACGAGCGGATGCGAGTACCAGCGCCGCCCGTCGCGGTCCGTGGATCTCCTCGTGCGCGCCATCGGCACTCCCTCCGTCGGCCCGACCCGGGCCCGGGAGCCAGCCTAGGCGGCGGCGAGGGGCCGATCGGCGGAGGCGCGTCCTGTCCGGCCGCTCGTGCGACACGCCCGAGGTGGCGGAGCGGGCCGGAATCGCGTAGCATCGACCCTTGGTGTTTTGCGCGTGCTCCGGTACGCCCGCACACCGCATCCCGGGCACTCGCCCGGGGGAGGATCGCGCGGAAACATTCGCACGACCAGTACACACACTACTTCCGAACGACAGTGAGGCTATGGCCAAAAAAGACGGTGTCATCGAAATCGAAGGTGCGGTTGTCGAGGCGCTCCCCAACGCGATGTTCCGCGTGGAGCTGACCAACGGACACAAAGTTCTCGCCCACATCTCGGGCAAGATGCGTCAGCACTACATCCGCATCCTCCCCGAGGACCGCGTGATCGTGGAGCTGAGCCCTTACGACCTGACCCGCGGCCGGATCGTCTACCGCTACAAGTAGGCGTTCGCCCCGCTCCGTTCGCGACGTGCGTGTCCTGTAAGGAACGGCCCCGGCATCCGCCGGGAGCACGACGCCAGCGAAATCAAGGAACAGAACCATGAAGGTCAACCCCAGCGTCAAGCGCATCTGCGACCACTGCAAGATCATCCGCCGCCACGGCAACGTGATGGTCATCTGCAGCAGCAACCCCCGCCACAAGCAGCGCCAGGGCTAGTCCCGACCGCTGCTCCCGGCAGGGAGCGCCGGGGCGGTCCGCCGCCCCACAACAGAACACAGAACCGCAACGTCACCACTCGCGCTGCATCCCCGCCCCGGCGGGGACGAACGGCGAGGACACCCCCGGTGGAGGCCGGGGCACCGGCGTTGCATCACACCTCCACTCACTCAACAGGAGAAGCCACAATGGCACGTCTGGCAGGAGTAGACATCCCGCGCGAGAAGCGCGTGGAGGTCGCACTGACCTACATCTACGGTGTCGGCCGCACTCGGGCGCTCGCGACCCTCAGCGACACCGGGATCGACGGCAACATCCGAGTCAAGGACCTCAGCGACGACCAGCTCGTCGCGCTCCGCGACTACATCGAGGGCAACTACAAGGTGGAGGGAGACCTCCGCCGCGAGGTCGCCGCCGACATCCGCCGCAAGGTCGAGATCGGCTCCTACGAGGGCCTCCGTCACCGCCGCGGCCTCCCGGTCCGTGGACAGCGCACCAAGACGAACGCGCGCACCCGCAAGGGACCCAAGCGCACCGTCGCCGGCAAGAAGAAGGCCGGCCGCAAGTAACGCGGGCGACACGGACCTAGAGGAGATACACATTGGCTACCCCCAAGTCGGCCGCTCGTAAGCCGCGCCGCAAGGAGAAGAAGAACATCGCAGTGGGCCAGGCCCACATCAAGTCGACGTTCAACAACACCATCGTCTCGATCACCGACCCCTCCGGGGCCGTCATCAGCTGGGCCTCGTCCGGTGGAGTCGGCTTCAAGGGCTCGCGCAAGTCGACGCCGTTCGCTGCCCAGCTCGCCGCCGAGTCGGCCGCGCGCCAGGCTCAGGAGCACGGCATGAAGAAGGTCGACGTCTTCGTGAAGGGCCCGGGCTCGGGTCGCGAGACGGCGATCCGCTCCCTCCAGGCCGCAGGCCTCGAGGTCGGCTCGATCAACGACGTCACCCCGCAGGCGCACAACGGGTGCCGCCCGCCCAAGCGCCGCCGCGTCTAGCACCAGCACTCGCAGCCGTCGGTCGGCCGCGCTCCCGCCCTCCGCGGCGGGCGCCGGCCGACCGGCGGATCGCGCATTTCTTTCATAACTTCATACCTCGCAAACGCACGTGTCATATAGCGGACACGTGATCGAAAGGAATCAACAGTGCTTATCGCACAGCGTCCGACGCTCACCGAGGAGAACATCTCGGAGTTCCGTTCCCGCTTCGTCATCGAGCCCCTCGAGCCCGGCTTCGGCTACACGCTCGGCAACTCGCTGCGTCGCACCCTGCTGTCCTCCATCCCGGGCGCCGCTGTCACCAGCATCCGGATCGACGGAGTCCTGCACGAGTTCACGACGGTCCCGGGCGTCCGCGAGGACGTCACCGAGATCATCCTGAACATCAAGGGCCTGGTCGTCTCCTCGGAGCACGACGAGCCGATCACCGCCTACCTGCGCAAGCAGGGCGCCGGTCAGGTCACCGCCGCCGACATCTCGGCTCCGGCCGGTGTCGAGATCCACAACCCGGAGCTCGTCATCGCCACGCTGAACGACAAGGCGAAGTTCGAGCTGGAGCTCACCATCGAGCGCGGCCGCGGCTACGTGTCGGCGACCCAGAACCGCAGCGAGTTCTCCGAGGCCGGCCAGATCCCGGTCGACTCGATCTACTCGCCCGTGCTGAAGGTCACCTACCGCGTCGAGGCCACCCGTGCCGGCGAGCGCACCGACTTCGACCGCCTGGTCGTCGACGTGGAGACGAAGGCCGCGATCACGCCGCGCGACGCCATCGCCTCCGCCGGTCGCACGCTGACCGAGCTGTTCGGACTCGCCCGCGAGCTGAACAACGCGGCAGAGGGCATCGAGATCGGCCCCGCGCCGGTCGACGCCGTCCTCTCGACCGAGCTGTCGATGCCCATCGAGGACCTCGACCTCTCGGTGCGCAGCTACAACTGCCTCAAGCGCGAGGGCATCAACAACGTCAATGAGCTCGTCGCCCTCTCGGAGACGCAGCTCATGAACATCCGCAACTTCGGTCAGAAGTCGGTGGATGAGGTCAAGGAGAAGCTGACGGAGCTCGGCCTGTCGCTCAAGGACTCGGTCCCCGGGTTCGACGGCGCCCACTTCTACAGCTACGACGACGAGAGCATCTAGGTCTCCGCTCCGGAGCCTGAGGCTCTTCGCGACCGACCTGCTGACACCCCTTTAGTACTGGAGTAAACCCATGCCCAAGCCCACCAAGGGCCCCCGCCTCGGAGGCGGTCCCGCACACGAGCGTCTGATGCTGGCGAACCTGGCCGCGGCCCTGTTCACGCACAAGAGCATCAAGACGACCGAGACCAAGGCCAAGCGCCTGCGTCCGCTCGCCGAGCGCCTCGTCACGTTCGCCAAGCGCGGCGACCTGCACGCCCGTCGTCGCGTCCTCGCGACCATCGGCGACAAGTCCGTCGTGCACGAGCTCTTCACCGAGATCGCTCCGCTCGTCGCCGAGCGCGAGGGCGGCTACACCCGCATCACCAAGATCGGTCCCCGCAAGGGCGACAACGCCCCCATGGCGGTCATCGAGCTCGTCCTCGAGCCCGTGACCCCGAAGGCGAAGAAGTCCCGCACCACGGCGGCGCCGGCGTCGGCTCCCGTCGCGGACGCCCCCGTCGAGGAGACCGACGTCCAGGACGCGCCGTCCGAGGACGTCGCCGCCGTCCAGGACGCTCCCGTCGAGGACGCCCCGGTCGAGGAGACCAGCGAGACCAAGTAGTCCCGCGCGATCGTCGAGAGCCCTCCGTCCTCCGGGACGGGGGGCTCTCGTCGTTCCGGGAGGGCGGTCGGCGACACTCCGGTGGCGCGTAACGTCGCCTACGATGGCGTCATCGCGCTGCATCGCGCGACCGCGCCGCCCGGTGCGGCCGGGGCCGCCGCCCCGGTGAGCCTGCGGAAGGGGAGTCGTGCGTCTGCGCTCCCGACGACCGGCCGTCCTGGTCCTCTCCCTCGTCGTCGTCCTCGCGGGCTGCTCGTCCGTGCCGGTGGTCGAGATCCCGGAGCAGTCCGGAGCGACCGCGGTGATCACGCCGACGCCGGTGCCCGCCGAGCCGACCGCCGCCGCGCAGCCGGTCCTGGACTGCGCGACCGTCCTGCCCGCCTCGCGGATCGAGGAGAGCACGGGGCTGCCGAGCGGATCGGTCGCGCTGGTCGGCGACGGCCGACGCTGCACCTACTCCGTCGCGGGCAACCCCTCCGCGCTCGAGGTGACCCTCGCGCCGGCGCGCCTGCTCGAGACCTTCGTCGGTGCGGGGGAGGCCGTCGGTGCGACGCCGGTGCCCCTGGGCGACGCCGGCTACCGCGTCGACCGCGACGCCGGGGCGTCGCAGCCCGGCGAGCTGGCGATCCAGGCCGGCGGCTACGAAGTGCGCATCGTCTCGCACCTCGGGGACTCCGCCACAGCGCTCGACTGGGCGGAGACCGTCCTCGCCGCTGCCGGCGTGCGCCTCTAGGCCGGATCCGATCGGCCGGAGAGGCCCGGTGCGTCGATCTAGACTCGACGGGTGCTTCACCGCGTCCGCCTCGACCTGGCCTACGACGGCTCCCACTTCTCGGGCTGGGCTCTCCAGCCCGGACTCCGCACGGTGCAGGGGGTGCTCGAGGACGCGCTGTCGAAGGTGCTGCGCACGCCCGAGCGCACGACGGTCACGGTGGCGGGCCGCACGGACGTCGGCGTGCACGCCAGCGCGCAGGTCGCGCACGCCGACCTCAGCGAGGAGCAGTGGATCCGGCTCAGCGGTGGTCGCCGAGCGGGCGAGGGGACGCTGCCGCAGGAGGCGGTGCTGGAGCGGCGGCTGCGCGGGATCCTCGGGCAGTACTCGGACCTCAGCGTGCACCGCGTCTCGCGAGCGCCCGAAGGGTTCGACGCCCGCTTCTCCGCCCGGTGGCGACGCTACGAGTACCGGCTGGCGGACGCCTCGTCGCTGCGCCACCCGCTCGAGGAGGGCGTACACGACGTGGATCACGGAGTCGGTCGACGAGGAGGCGATGAACCGGGCGGCGCAGTCGCTGCTGGGCCTGCACGACTACGCGTCCTTCTGCCGGGCGAGGGTGGGCGCGACCACGATCCGGACGCTGCTCGACTTCGACTGGGAGCGCGACTCCGACGGCGTCCTGCACGCGCACCTCCGGGCCGACGCCTTCTGCCACAGCATGGTGCGCGCGCTCGTGGGGGCCTGCGTCGCAGTGGGGCACGGGCGGCTCGCCGCGGAGGACGTCGAGGGGCTCCGCGACGACGCGGCCAGAACCAACGCGTTCGCGGTGATGCCGGCCCGCGGGCTCATCCTGCGCGAGGTCGACTATCCTGAGGACTCCTCGCTCGCCGAGCGCGCCACCCAGACGCGCGTGCGCCGCACCCTGCCGGTCGCCGAGCCCCTCGCGGAGGACCCGTCATGATCCGCTCCACGCCCGCCTCCCTCGTCGGCGCTGCCGTGCTCGCGCTCGCACTCGCCGGCTGCTCGGGCACGACGGTCGACATCCCGGAGCAGGCGCAGCCCACCATCGCGACGCAGACCCCCGCCGCCGGCACGACGCCCGCGACGACCGACCCGGCCGCCCCCGCGGCACCGACGCTCACCGCCGAGACGCTGGACTGCGCGCAGGTGCTGCCGGTCGAGACGATCGAGTCGATCCTGGATCTCCCGGAGGAGTTCGCGACGCCCTCCGAGCAGCTCGGGGCCTGCGCGTGGTCGATGGCCGGCAATCCCACTGCGCTGCTGCTCCAGTCCGCCACGGGAGCGACCCTCGCGGACGCGACCGCGCGGCAGGCGTCGGCCGTCGGCGCCGTGGGCAGCGACCTGGGCGAGGCGGCCTTCTTCCAGCCCGGCGACCCGGCGCTGGACCCGGCGTCCACGTTCACGGTGCTCGCGGGGGACCGGCTCGTGTCCCTCCGGTCATCGGTGGGCGCGCAGGACGCGCTCGAGACGCTCGCCGAGGACGTGCTCGCCGCACTCGGCGGGACGGAGTGAGCGGCTGCTCCCGTCCCGCGAGGGCCGCCGACCGGCGTCGTCGCCATCGCTGACGGTGTCGTCGCTATCGCTGACGGCATCTTTGCTGTAATGTCGACCCTTGGTGTTTTCGGCCGTGTGCCGAGCGCCCGAAGTTGAGCCCTCCACCGGATCGGTTCGGCCCCCTCGCGGGTCGAACGGCCACGGAGCGGGATTCACGAACACCTCACTCCGACCAGAAAGCAGCACTCACGTGACTCGCACTTTTTCTCCGAAGCCGGCTGACGTCCAGCACGACTGGATCGTCATCGACGCGTCCGACGTCGTGCTCGGCCGTCTCGCCACCCACGCCGCGGCGCTCCTGCGCGGCAAGCACAAGGCCACCTTCGCGCCGCACATGGACATGGGCGACTTCGTCATCATCGTCAACGCGGAGAAGGTCGCCCTGACCGGCCAGAAGCTCCTCCAGAAGAAGGCCTACCGCCACTCCGGCTACCCGGGAGGCCTCTCGGCCACCACGTACGCCGAGCTCCTCGAGAAGAACCCGGTCCGCGCCGTCGAGAAGGCCATCCGCGGAATGCTCCCCAAGAACTCCCTCGGCCGTGCGCAGCTGCGCAAGCTGAAGGTCTACACGGGCACCGAGCACCCTCACGCGGCGCAGCAGCCCAAGGCGTACGCCTTCACCCAGGTCGCCCAGTAGGCTCCGGCCCTCCCCGACACCCCAGACTTCGAAGACAAAGGATCACCTACACCGTGGCGAAGATCGCAGACCAGATCGACGTGGCTCCCGAGAGCTACTCCACCGAAAGCCCGGCCACCGAGGCGTCCTCGACGCCCCGCGCCGTCCTCAACGTCTCCGGCGCAGCCGTGGGCCGTCGCAAGCAGGCCATCGCCCGCGTGCGCCTGGTCCCGGGCTCCGGCAGCCTGACCGTCAACGCCCGCGAGTTCGCGGAGTACTTCCCCAACAAGCTGCACCAGCAGCTGATCACCGACCCGTTCAAGGTGCTCGACCTCGTCGGCTCCTACGACGTCGTCGCGAAGATCACCGGCGGCGGCCCCTCCGGCCAGGCCGGCGCGCTGCGCCTCGCCATCGCCCGTGCGCTCAACGAGATCGACCGCGAGAACAACCGCGCCATCCTCAAGAAGGCCGGCTTCCTCACGCGCGACGCCCGCGTCATCGAGCGCAAGAAGGCCGGTCTCAAGAAGGCCCGCAAGGCGTCGCAGTTCTCGAAGCGCTAGTCGGTGCGGCCCCTCGGGCCGCGCGACCAGTAGCTGGAGAAGTGGACTGCGCACTATGACGCGCCTGTTCGGAACCGACGGCGTCCGTGGCCTCGCGAATCGCGAGGTCACGGCCGACCTGGCTCTCGGCCTCGCCCAGGCGGCCGCCCGTGTACTCGGTGCGGCCGCCCGGGCGGAGGGTCGACGCCCCCTCGCGGTGCTCGCCCGCGACCCCAGAATCTCCGGCCAGTTCATCGGCGCCGCTGTCGCCGCCGGACTCGCCAGCGCCGGAGTCGACGTCCTCGACGCCGGCGTCATCCCCACGCCCGCGACCGCGTACCTGATCGCCGACGAGCAGGCCGACTTCGGCGTGATGATCTCGGCGTCGCACAACCCGGCCGCCGACAACGGCATCAAGTTCTTCGCCGCGGGCGGGCGCAAGCTGCCCGACGAGCTCGAGAACCGCATCGAAGCGGCTCTCGGCGTCCCCGCGCTCACGCCCACCGGCCCCGACGTCGGCCGGATCCGCCGTTTCTCCGACGCGGAGGACCGCTACGTGGTCCACCTGCTCGGGTCGCTCGGCAGCACCCGGCTCGACGGCCTGCACGTCGTCATCGACTGCGCGCACGGCGCGGCGGCCGGCATCTCGCCCGAGGTCTTCACCGACGCGGGCGCCACCGTCACCGTGATCGGCAACGATCCCGACGGCCTGAACATCAACGACGGCGTCGGCTCGACGCACCTCGACCACGTCGCCGAGGCGGTCCTCGCGGCCGGAGCGGACCTGGGCATCGCGCACGACGGCGACGCCGACCGCTGCCTGGCCGTGGACGCCACCGGGCGCGTCATCGACGGCGACCAGATCATGGCGATCCTCGCGACGTCGATGGCCCGACGCGGCGTGCTCCGGGACAACGTCCTGGTCGCCACCGTCATGAGCAACCTGGGCCTCAAGATCGCGATGGCCGACGCCGGCATCCGCGTCATCGAGACCGGAGTGGGCGACCGCTACGTGCTCGAGGCGATGAACGACGGAGGCTACTCCCTCGGCGGCGAGCAGTCGGGCCACGTCATCATGAGCCGCTTCGCGACGACCGGCGACGGTGTCCTCACCGGCCTGCAGCTCGCGGCCGAGATGGCGCGCTCCGGGAAGAGCATCGCCGAGCTGGCCTCGGTGATGAAGGTGTTCCCGCAGACCCTCGTGAACGTCCGCGGCGTCGACCGCGAGGGCGTGCACGACGACGAGGTCATCGCGGCCGCGGTCGCGGACGCGTCCGCCGAGCTCGGCACGGGCGGTCGCGTCCTGCTCCGCCCCTCCGGGACCGAGCCGATGGTGCGCGTCATGGTCGAGGCGACGACGCAGGAGACGGCCGACCGCCTCGCGCAGTCGCTCGCCGATGTGGTGCTGGAGCGGCTGCGCTCCTAGGGAGCGCGCGTCCGGGGGATCTCGAGACGCGGGCTGCTCGATCAGCGAGGGAGGGGCGGCGTCCCTCCTGCGAGCGGAGTCCCGCCTGCTCGAGACAAGTCGACGCCGCGCGGTTCCCCGACGCTCAGATCTTGCGGAGGAGCACCGACGACACCGCGTGGTCCGACTGCTTGCGCAGGACCAGGCTGGCGCGGCTGCGCGTGGGGCGCACGTTCTGCACGAGGTTCGGCTCGTTGATCGCGTCCCAGATGCTGCGGGCGCGCTCGCGGGCCTCGTCCGGCGTGAGGGTCGAGTAGCGGTGGAAGTAGGAGTTCGGATTGGCGAACGCTCCCTGCTGCAGCGCGAGGAAGCGCTCCTCGTACCAGCGGGCGATGTCGCCCGTGCGCGCATCGACGTACACGGTGAAGTCGAAGAGGTCGCTGACGGCGAGGCCGTGCCCGGGAACGGGCGGCTGCAGCACGTTCAGCCCCTCGACGATGAGCACGTCGGGCCGGCGCACCACGATCTCCGCGTCCGGGACGATGTCGTACGAGAGATGCGAGTAGAAGGGTGCGCGCACTTCGGCGGCTCCGCCCTTCACCTCCGACACGAAGCGGAGCAGAGCGCGGCGGTCGTAGGACTCGGGGAAGCCCTTGCGGCTCATCAGCCCGCGCCGCTCGAGCTCGGCGTTGGGCAGCAGGAAGCCGTCGGTGGTGACCAGCTCGACGCGGGGAGTGTCCTCCCAGCGGGCGAGCAGCTCGCGCAGGAGCCGCGCGATCGTGGACTTGCCCACCGCCACCGAGCCGGCGACTCCGATCACGAAGGGGGTGGGCTGCGCCCGCTCGCCGAGGAACGTGCTCGTCGCCCGGTGCAGATGACGGGAGCCGGCGGCGTACAGCGCGAGCAGACGGGAGAGCGGCAGGTACACCTCCGCCACCTCGGTGAGGCTCAGCCGATCGCCCAGCCCGCGCAGCTGCACGACCTCGGTCTCGGTCAGCGGGAGCTCCGTGGACCGGGCCAGCTCGGCCCAGTCGGAGCGGACGATCTCGACGAACGGGGAGGGCTGCGCCTCGCGGCCGGGTTCGCGAGCTGACGACGGCATAGGCACCGATCCTAGCGGCCGACGGCGCAGCGGCCCCGTCGCGGCGATCGGGACCTCCGGCGCGGTTAGGATCGAGCCCATGTGTGGAATCGTGGGATACGTCGGCGCGCGTGACAGCCTGGCCGTGCTGCTCGGGGGCCTGAAGCGTCTGGAGTACCGCGGGTACGACTCCGCGGGAGTGGCCGTCATCGACGCGGACGGGGTGGTCGACAGCCGCAAGCGCTCCGGCAAGCTCAGCGTCCTGGTCGACGACCTCGAGGCGAACCCGCTGGCGCAGGGCACGACCGGCATCGGGCACACCCGGTGGGCGACCCACGGCGGGCCGACCGATCGCAACGCCCACCCGCACCTCGCGGACGACGGCAAGCTGGCCGTCATCCACAACGGCATCATCGAGAACTTCCAGCCGCTCAAGGAGGAGCTCGCCGCCGAGGGCGTCGTCTTCGAGAGCGAGACCGACACCGAGGTCGCCGCGCACCTCATCGCCCGCGAGTACCGCCGCACCGGCGACCTCGTGCTCTCCTTCCAGGCGATCGTCGCGCGGCTCGAGGGCGCCTTCACGCTCCTCGCCCTGCACCAGGACCAGCCGGGTGTCGTGGTCGGCGCCCGCCGCAACTCCCCGCTCGTGATCGGCCTGGGCGACGGCGAGAACTTCCTCGGCTCGGACGTCGCGGCGTTCGTCGAGTTCACCCGTCGCGCGGTCGCGATCGGGCAGGACCAGATCGTCACGATCACCCCTGATCTCGTCACCGTCACCGACTTCTTCGGCGAGCCCGTCGAGACCGAGCCGTTCGAGATCGCCTGGGACGCGTCCGCCTCCGAGAAGGGCGGCTGGTCGAGCTTCATGGCGAAGGAGATCACCGAGGGTCCCGAGGCCGTCGCCAACACGCTCCGCGGACGCATCCACGAGGGCGTCGTCACGCTCCCCGAGCTCGAGGGCCTGGACCCGATCCTCACGGACATCGACCGGATCACGATCATCGGCTGCGGCACCGCCGCCTACTCGGGCATGGTCGCCAAGTACGCGATCGAGAAGTGGGCGCGGGTCCCCGTCGAGGTCGAGCTGAGCCACGAGTTCCGCTACCGCGACCCGGTCCTCAGCCCGCGCACGCTCGTGGTCTCGATCAGCCAGTCCGGCGAGACGATGGACACCCTGATGGCGGTCAAGTACGCCCGGGAGCACGGCGCGAAGACGCTCTCGGTCTGCAACACGCAGGGCGCGACGATCCCGCGCGAGTCCGACGCGGTGCTCTACACGCACGCGGGCCCGGAGGTGGCGGTCGCCTCGACCAAGGCCTTCGTCGCGCAGATCGCGGCTCTCTACCTCTTCGGACTGCACCTCGCCACCGTGCGGGGGGCCTCCTCCGCCGAGGTCATCGCCTCGCAGGCCGCCGAGCTCCAGGCGATCCCCGAGAAGCTGTCGAAGGTCCTCGACGCCTCCGACGACATCGCGCAGCTGGCCGGCTGGATGGCCGACACCCGCGCCGTGCTCTTCCTCGGCCGCCACGTCGGCTACCCGGTCGCCCTCGAGGGCGCGCTCAAGCTCAAGGAGCTGGCGTACATCCACGCCGAGGGCTTCGCCGCCGGCGAGCTCAAGCACGGTCCGATCGCGCTGATCGAGCCCGGCCAGGTCGTCTTCGTGATCGTGCCGAGCCCGAGCGAGTCGTACGAGCTGCAGCGCAAGGTGATCTCGAACATCCAGGAGATCAAGGCGCGCGGCGCCCGCGTCATCGCGATCGCGGAGCAGGGCGACACCGCGGCGATCCAGATCGCCGACGAGGTCGTGCCGATCCCGCTCGCCGACCCGCTGTTCGAGCCGCTGCTCGCGGTCACCCCGCTGCAGATGTTCGCGATGGAGCTCGCGACCGCGAAGGGCTTGGACGTCGACCAGCCGCGCAACCTCGCCAAGTCGGTCACGGTCGAGTGACCCCGTCGTGATCGTGGGGATCGGCGTGGACGTCGTGGACCTCGCCCGCTTCGCGCGGGCGATCGACCGCACGCCGCGCCTCCGCGATCGCCTGTTCGCCCCGAGCGAACGCGATCTCCCCGTCGCCTCCCTCGCCGGGCGCTTCGCGGCGAAGGAGGCGCTCATCAAGGCGCTGGGGGACTCGGCCGGGGCGCGCTGGCACGACATGGTCGTCGAGCGCGACGAGCACGGGAACCCGTCCTTCGCCCTCCACGGGGCGGCGCGGGCGGCGGCGGATGCGCGGGGAATCGCGCGGATCCACCTCTCGATGACGCACGACGCCGGCGTCGCCTGCGCGTTCGTGGTGGCCGAGTCGTGACCGCGCCGCTGTCGTTCCGCGAGGCGCTGATCGACGCCGACGCGATCGCCCGGAACGTGGGGCGGATGCGGGAGCTGACGGGTGCTCGTCGGCTGATGGTGGTCGTGAAGGCCAACGCCTACGGCCACGGAGCGCTCGCGGCCGCGCAGGCGGCGCTCGCGGGCGGGGCCGATGCGCTCGGCACGGCGGACCTCCGCGAGGCGGTCGCCCTGCGCGAGGCGGGGGTCCTCGCTCCGCTGCTCTGCTGGCTGCACGACCCCGGCGAGGACTTCGACGCGGCGGTCGAGCACGGCGTCGACGTCGGCGTCTCCTCGCTCGCCCAGCTCGACGCGCTCGCCCAGGCCGCCGAGGACCGCGGGGCGCGCGCGGCGGTGCAACTGAAGCTCGACACCGGTCTCAGCCGCAACGGCGCTCCGGAGCAGGAGTGGCCCGAGCTCGCCGAGGCTCTCGCGCGGCACACCGCGCGCGGCGTCCTGCATCTGACGGGGGTGTTCTCGCACCTCTCGAACACGTCGCGCGAGGAGGACCTCGCCCAGCTCGCGGTCCTGGCCCGCGGAGAGGCGCTGCTGCGCGAGCGCGGCGTCGCAGCACCCCTCGTGCATCTCGCGGCGTCCGCCGGTGCGCTGCGGATCCCGGAGGCGCGGCGCGACATGGTCCGCGTCGGCATCGGGGCGTACGGCCTCTCGCCCTTCGACGACGAGACGTCGCTCGAGCTCGGCCTCGTCCCGGCGATGACGCTGCAGGGGCGCGTCGCGGGCGTCCGGCGCGTCGACGAGGGCGTCGGCGTCAGCTACGACTACACCTACCGCGCCGATGCCGCGACCGGGCTCGCGCTCATCCCGTTCGGCTACGCCGACGGCATCCCGCGCAGCGCCTCCGGAGTCGCCGAGGTGCACATCCGCGGACGCCGCCACCGCATCGCCGGTCGGGTGGCCATGGACCAGTTCGTCGTCGACGTGGGCGACACCCCGGTCGAGGCCGGCGACGCCGTCACCCTGTGGGGCGACCCGACGACCGGCGTCCCCTCGGTCGACGAGTGGGCGCGCTGGTGCGGCACGATCAACTACGAGCTCGTGACCCGGGTCGGCGGGCGCGTGCAGCGCCGGGTGCTCGGCGGCGATCGTGGCTGAGCGCGGCCGGTCCGGCGACCGCGCTTCGTTCACCGACCGCGCCTCGTTCGCCGACCGCACCGTGGAGGTCGCGGATCCGGAGGAGATGGAGGAGCTCGGCCGCGAGCTCGGCCGCTCGCTCCGCGCCGGCGATCTGCTGGTGCTCACCGGACCGCTCGGCGCGGGCAAGACCACGTTCACGCGGGGACTGGGGGAGGGCCTGGACGTCCGCGGGCCCGTGACGAGCCCGACCTTCGTGATCGCGCGCACGCATCCGCCCCTGCACGACGGCCCGCCGCTCGTGCACGTCGACGCCTACCGCGTGGGCTCGGCGGTCGAGCTGGACGACCTCGACCTCGATCTCGAGCACTCCGTCGTCGTCGTGGAGTGGGGTGCCGGGCTGCTCGACGGAGTCGCGGAGTCGTGGCTCGACATCGTCATCGAGCGCCCGACCGCCGGGTCCGACGCCGCGGAGGGCGAGGAGCCGATCGAGCCGCGGACGGTCCGCTTCCGCGGCACCCGCTGGGTGTGAGCCGCGCGGGTACCCTGTCAGGGTGCTGCTCGCGATCGACACCTCCTCCGGAACCTCCGTCGCCGTCGTCGACGACCGGGGCGCCGTCCTCTCCGAGCGCTCGGAGAGCGACACCATGCGGCACGCCGAGGTCGTCGGCCGACTGATCCAGGAGTCTCTCGCCGCCGCGGGCGCGACCAGCGCCGACATCGGGGCCGTCGCGGTCGGCATGGGTCCCGGACCCTTCACGGGCCTGCGGGTCGGGATCGCCGCCGCGCGCGCCTTCGCCTTCGGCCGCGGCGTCCCCGCGCTGCCGGTCGTGTCGCACGACGCCCTCGCCCTGGCGGCGCTGCGCGAGGGACGGGAACCCGGGTTCCTGGTCGTCACCGACGCCCGCCGCCGCGAGCTCTACTGGAGCGCCTACGCGGGACTCGACGAGCAGGGGCTCCCCGTGCGCATCGACGGCCCGGGATTGGACAAGCCCGGGTCGCTGCCCTTCCCCGAGCTTCCCCGGCTCGAGGCCGCGTCCGTGTCGGCCGCGGCACTGGGGGCCGTCGCCGCGCTCGGCCGTGCGGCGGGCCGGGCCCCTGCGGCCGACGAGCCCCTCTACCTCCGCTCGCCCGATGTGACGCTGTCGGACGGGCCCAAGCGGGTGACGGCGTGAGCGCACAGCTGCGCAGGGCCGTGCCGGCGGACCTCGACGCGATCATGGCGATCGAGGAGTCGGAGTTCACGAGCGACGCCTGGTCGCGCACGATGATGGCGGAGGAGATCCGCAGCGCCCACACGCACTACCTCGTCGCGGAGGACGACGGAGTCGTCACGGGGTATGCCGGGCTGCTCTGCCCGCGCGGCGCCCACGAGGGGGACGTCCAGACGATCGCGGTCCTCGCCTCCGCCCGGCGCCGCGGACTCGGGCGGCGCCTGCTAGGCGCCCTGCTCGCCGAGGCGCGCGCGCGCGGCGCCCGCGAGGTGTTCCTCGAGGTCCGCGCGGACAACCCCGGGGCGCAGACCCTCTACCGATCGGAGGGCTTCGACGAGATCGGGGTCCGCCCCGCCTACTACCAGCCCGACGGAGTGGACGCGATCGTGATGCGCGCCCCACTCGCGCGGGCGACGGAGGAGACCGCATGAGCGCCGGACCGCTCGTCCTCGGGATCGAGACCAGCTGCGACGAGACGGGGATCGGCATCGTCCGCGGCACCACGCTGCTCGCCAACACCATCGCCTCGTCGATGGACGAGCACGCGCGCTACGGCGGAGTGGTGCCGGAGGTCGCCGCGCGCGCCCACCTCGAGGCGCTCGAGCCCACGCTCCGCACGGCCCTCGCCGAGGCCGGCGTCGCCCTCGAGGACCTCGACGCGATCGCCGTCACCAGCGGCCCGGGCCTGTCCGGCGCGCTGATGGTCGGCGTGGGGGCGGCGAAGGCGCTCGCCGTCTCACTGGGGAAGCCCCTGTACGCCGTGAACCACCTGGTCGGCCACGTCGGGGCCGACGTGCTGCGGGCCGACGGCAGCGATGGCAGCCCGGTCGAGGTGCCCACGATCGCACTGCTGGTCTCGGGCGGTCACACATCGCTCCTGCACGTGCGCGACCTGGTGTCGGACGTCGAGCTCCTGGGGGAGACCATCGACGACGCGGCGGGGGAGGCGTTCGACAAGGTCGCGCGCGTGCTCGGCCTGCCCTATCCGGGCGGCCCGCAGATCGACCGGGTGGCCGCTCTCGGCGATCCGCGCGCCATCCGCTTCCCGCGCGGGCTCAGCCTGCCGAAGGACCTCGAGCGCCACCGCTACGACTTCTCGTTCTCCGGGCTCAAGACCGCCGTCGCCCGCTGGGTGGAGAAGCGCCAGGACGCGGGCGAGGAGGTGCCGATCGCCGATGTGGCGGCGAGCTTCCGCGAGGCGGTCGCCGACGTGCTGCTGACGAAGGCGATCGCGGCGTGCCGCGACCGGGACGTGCCGCGGCTCCTCCTGGGCGGCGGAGTGGTCGCGAACGCCCGGGTCCGCGCCCTCGCGCAGGAGCGCTGCGACGCGGCGGGGATCCAGCTGCGCATCCCGGCGCTCTCGCTCTGCACCGACAACGGGGCGATGATCGCGGCGCTCGCCGCCCAGCTCATCCGGGCCGGTCGCGCACCCTCGAGTCTCGACTTCAGTGCCGACTCGACCCTGCCGGTCACCGAGATCCAGGTCCACTAGTCGTGGATCCGGCGCTCTGCAAGCGGCGCTCAGCCTTTTGACAGCGTGCTCGGCGCCCTGCCACGCTGGCCTCTCCTGCCGTTCCTGATCAAGGGGGATCCCATGACCACTCCGTACACGCCGACCACCGATCGCTACAACATCCTGGCGATCATCGGCTTCATCGCCTCGTTCTTCGTCTCCGTCGTCGGGATCGTCCTCGGCTTCATCGCCCTGTCGCAGATCAAGCGCACGGGGGAGAAGGGACGCGGCCTCGCGATCGCCGCGATCGTCATCGGCTTCGCCGCCCTGATCCTCGGAGTCATCGTCGGAGTCCTCTTCTTCGCCGCGCTGGCCACCGTCCCGATGTCGGAGTACTGACGACGGCCGGTCCCTCGGGGGACCCTAGGCTGGACGGAGCCGCGCGAGGGGAGAGCACGTGAACGACGAGTCCGCCGGGGCGGTCGCCGGTGACCCGGCACCCCCTCTCCCGTTCGCCCCTCCCACGGGAGCACCGTCGGCGGCCTACCCGCCGCCGGCGGGCTCCGCGGATCCGCACCCCGGCTTCCCGGGTGGTCTTCGTCCGCGGACGCCGCTCAACGGCCTCGCGGTCGCCGCACTGCTCTGCGGGATCCTCGGTCTCGCACCCGCGGCGATCGTGCTCGGCCACGTGGGCTTCGCCCAGGCCCGGCGTTCAGGCCAGCGCGGACGCGGTCTGGCGATCGCCGGCTTCGCGCTGGGCTACCTGGTCGTGATACTCGCCGTCGTCGCGTACCTCGCCTACACCGCCTTCGTCGGCGGCCTGCGTTCCGACGGGTATCTGCCCGCCTGAGGTCTCCGACGGGTGCTGGATAGACTCGGCGCCATGAACGACAGCGCCGCGCCCGGCTCCGAGGAGCGTCCGGGCACCGTCCCCGTCCCGCCCGTGCCGCCGATCCCTCCCGCCCCGCCGGCGCCGCCGTCCTCCTCGCGCCCCGGGCCCGCCTACGGAGTCCCGCCGGCTCCCGGCCCGTCGGACGCCCCGGACTACGGATCGCCCTCGGGCCGGCCGCCTGCGTATGCGTACGCGGCCGCGCCGCCTGCGTACGCGTCCGCGCCCCCGCCTCCCACCGCCCCGAAGACGCTCAGCATCGTCGGCATGATCCTCGGCATCGCGGGCCTGGTCATCACGGTGTTCGTCTGGGGCTTCGGCTTCGTCCTCTCGGCGCCCGCTGTGGTGCTCGGGGTCCTCGGGCGGCGCCGGGAGCCCGCCGCCCGCGGGTTCGCTCTGGCGGCGATCATCACCGGTCTCGCCGGAATCGTCGTCTCGCTGATCTACCTCGCCGTCACCGTGGTGATCCTCGTGGTGGCGATCGGAGCGGCGAACTCCTAGAGCCTGTTGAACACGATCTCGCGTGCTCCGCTCGGCCTGATCGCACGATCTGCGGCGTCGGAATCCTCGGTCGATGCCCGCATCGACCTTCGGCTTCCTCCTTGCAGCTCGCACGACCAGGCCGTGCTCGCGACGGCGATCTCCTGTCCAACAGGCCCTAGAGCCGACCGCTCAGGCGACGCGCTCGGCCAGCAATGCGCGGTGGCGGCCCTGCACGCGCGTCAGGATGAGCACCGCGCTGCCCCGGCCGGACAGCCCGAGCTTCTTGCGGAACCGCGCCGGATCGACGTCGACCCCGCGCTTCTTGATCTCGAGCACGCCGATCCCGCGTCCGCGCAGCTCCTTCGCCAGGGTCCGCTCGTCCAGCGGAAGCTCGGCCAGCACGCGGAAGCTGCGCAGGAACGGCGAGGAGGCGGGCTCGTCGCCGGTGAGGTAGGCGATGCCGGGGGAGAGCATTCGCGAGCCGCTGGAGCGGGCCAGCTCGCCGAGGAGGCGTGCGCGGATCGCGGAGCCGTCGGGCTCGTGCACGTAGGCGCCGAGGTCGCCGACCTCCTCGTCGTCGGAGTCCGCGGCCGCGGTCAGCTCGGCTGCCCCGTGGGCGCCGAGGAGCAGGGCGGAGCGGCGGACGCCGGGACGCGCGAGAGCGCCGAACCAGAGGCCGGTCTCGACCAGGTCGCCGTCCACCGACACCCACTGGGCCTCCGCGTCGCGCGGGATCCGCTCGCGATCGAAGCCGGGACCCACCTTGACGCCGACGGGCAGGCGCTCGGCGAGGCCGAAGGCGAAGGCGAGCGAGGGGGAGTAGTCGTCGGGGTCGTCCAGGCGCGCCGTCTCGCGGTGGCCGGCGGTGCGCCGCGCCGGATCGAGGTAGACGGCGTCGTAGCCCTCGAGGTCGAAGGTCTCGGCGTCGCCGTGCACCGCGCGCGCCGAGGGGAACGGGGCCAGGTTGAAGCTCGCCAGGGTGGCGGTGACCTCGTCCGCGTCGACGGCCGTCACCTCGAGGTCGATCGCGGCGAGGGCGAGGGCGTCGCCGCCGATGCCGCTGCCGAGGTCGGCGATCCTCGTCGCTCCGGCGCCGGCGTACCGGCCCGCGTGCAGGGCGGCGACCCGGAGCCGCGTGGCCTGCTCGAGGCCCGCGTCCGTGAAGAGCATCGAGCGCGCGAACTCGCCGAACTTGCCGCGGGCCTTCTCGCGCAGCCGCGACTGGGTGAGGACCCCCGAGACCAGGGCGGGCGAGTGGCCTGCGGAGCGCAGCGCCGCGACCGCGCGCACGAGGTCGTCCGAGCGGTACCCGTCGAGGGAGTCGAGGAGCCGGAGCCCCTCGGGGGAGAGGAGCTCGACCAGCTCGTCGCGGTGCATCCCGCCATGCTAGGCCACTCGCCCCGAGCGATCGCGCCGCCCGGCTTGGCACTCTGATTGCACGAGTGCCAGCACAGCCTCTACAGTGGATCTAGCACTCTCGGAGCGTGTGTGCCAGAACCGCGCTCCGCCACATCGTCGTCAAGAAAGAGGTCAACCGTGTCGGTGTCCATCAAGCCGCTCGAAGATCGCATCGTCATCAAGCAGGTCGAGGCGGAGCAGGTGACCGCTTCCGGTCTCGTCATCCCCGACACCGCCAAGGAGAAGCCGCAGGAGGGTGAAGTCGTCGCCGTGGGCCCCGGCCGCATCGACGACAACGGCAACCGCGTCCCCCTGGACGTCGCCGTGGGTGACAAGGTCATCTACTCCAAGTACGGCGGAACCGAGGTCAAGTTCTCGGGCGAGGACCTGCTGGTCCTCTCGGCGCGCGACGTCCTCGCGGTCGTCGTCCGCTAGGACGCATCACGACGAAGGGCCCGGCGACCTCGGTCGCCGGGCCCTTCGTCGTCCCCGGTCGGTCCCCCTTCCGACCGGTGGCCTGATCGGGGCCCCGGATGACCGTTCCGCGCGGTCGCGCCGCTCCGGCCGTGCGTAGCATCGGAGGGGTGTCCGCCTCCCCGCACCCCCTCCGACCAGACCCCCGCGAGCACCCGGGCGACCGCCGCCGACGCGGCCGCGGGCGAGGGCGTCGAGGCGCTGCCCCCGGCTCGGGGGTCCGGTGGCGGTCTGTCGACCACCGGGCTCTGGTTCGGCTTCGGCGCCTACCTGCTGTGGGGCGCGATGCCGCTCTACTTCATCGCGATGGCGCCCGCCTCCCCGTTCGAGATCGTCGCGTTCCGCGTGCTCTTCTCGCTCGTCTTCTGCCTGATCCTGCTGAGCGTCACCCGCAGCTGGGCCGGGTTCCTCGGTCTCTTCCGCGAGCCGCGGCTCCTGGGCGTCATGGCTCTCGCGGGAGTGCTGATCTACGTCAACTGGCAGGTGTACGTCATCGCGACGACGACCGGCCACGTGATCGAGGCGGCGCTGGGCTACTTCATGAACCCGCTCGTCACGGTGCTGCTGGGCGTCCTCGTGCTGCGGGAGCGCCTGCGCCCGGCGCAGTGGATCGCGATGGCGATCAGCGCCGTGGCCGTGCTGGTCATCGCCGTGGGGTACGGAGCGTTCCCGTGGGTCTCGCTCGCCCTCGCCTTCTCGTTCGGCTTCTACGGGCTCGTGAAGAGCCGGGTGGGCGGCCGGATCGACGCCGTCGCCGGGCTGACGCTCGAGACGCTGTGGCTGACTCCGCTCGCGATCGTGCAGCTGGCCGTGGTCGGCTCGCTGGTCGGGCTGACCTTCGGCACGGAGGGGACCGGGCACGCGCTGATCCTCGCGTCGGCGGGCATCGTGACCGCCGTGCCCCTGCTGCTGTTCGCGGGGGCCGCGCGCCGCCTCCCGCTCTCGATCGTCGGATTCATCCAGTACCTGACGCCGTTCCTCCAGTTCCTCGTCGGTGCGTTCGTGCTGGGCGAGGAGATGCCGCCCGAGCGCTGGCTCGGCTTCGGGCTGGTCTGGGCGGCCCTGGCGATCTTCTCAGTCGACCTCGTCGCGGCAGAGCGGCGGAGGCGCCGTCTGGTGGCGTGAACGACGGATAACGTCGTTGAGAGCGGTTGCTGCGACCGGAAGTAACGATCAGGTCGCGAAATCCATTCGTAACACCCTTGTATTGTTCACGGCCTCCTCGAAGGTTACGTTTGCCGAGCGGTTGCCTCCGGCACCGCTCTGACGACAATCACTCTCAAGGAGCAACATGGGCGTTTACGCGAAGGCCGGTTCGGCTCGCGCACGGTCCCTCCGGGCAACCCTCGGCGGTGTCGCCATCCTGGGCGCCAGCGCACTCGTCCTCGCCGGCTGCGCCAGCGGCGGCGGAGACGGCGACGCGGGCACCGACGGCGGCGCATCGGGCGACCTCTCCCTCAAGATCGGCGCGATCCTGCCGCAGACCGGGACGCTGGCCGTCCTCGGCCCGCCCGAGTTCGCCGGCGTCGACCTCGCGGTCGCCGACATCAACGAGGCCGCTGCCGGCCTCTCGATCGAGGTCGAGCCGAAGGACTCGGGAGACACGTCGACCGACATCGCGACGCAGTCCGCCACCTCGCTCATCGCCGACGGCGTCTCCGCCATCATCGGCGCGGCGTCGTCCGGTGTGTCGAAGACCTTCATCGACCAGGTGACCCAGGCGGGCGTCGTGCAGGTCTCGCCGGCCAACACCTCGCCCGACTTCACCACGTACGAGGACGACGGCTACTACTGGCGCACCGCTCCCTCGGACGTGCTCCAGGGACGCATCCTCGGCAACAAGATCCTGGGCGACGGCAAGACCAACGTCTCGATCCTGTACATGAACGACGCCTACGGCACCGGTCTCCAGAAGAACATCAAGGAGACCCTCGAGGCCGGCGGAGCCACCGTCGCCGCGGAGGAGATCTTCGAGCCCGCCTCGACGGACTTCAACTCGGCTCTGACCACGGTGCTCGCCCCGAACCCCGACGCGCTCGTCGTGATCTCGTTCGACGAGATCAAGACGATCGCGGAGCAGCTCGCGGCGAAGGGCTTCGACTTCTCGAAGCTCTACGGCACGGACGGCAACTACGGCGTCATCGGCGAGTCGGACACCAACGTCGACATCGCCGGCGCCCAGTTCACCAACCCGGGCGTCCAGGCGTCGGAGGAGTTCCAGTCGAACCTCCAGGCCCTCGTCGAGGAGCAGGGCAACGACCCGCTGACGGTGTTCAGCTACGCTCCCGAGTCCTACGACGCCACCGTCCTGCTCGCCCTCGCGGCGCTGCAGGGTGGAGCGACGGACGGCGCGACCATCCGCGACAACCTCGAGTCGGTCTCGAAGGAGGGCACGGAGTGCACCACCTACGCGGACTGCGCGGCCCTGCTCGCCGACGATGAGGACATCGACTACAACGGTCTCTCCGGCCCGATCTCATTCGACGAGAACGGCGACCCGAGCGAGGCGTCGGTGTCCATCTACAAGTACTCCGCCGGCAACGTCACCTCGTTCGAGGAGACCGTCGACGGCTCGCTCGAGTAGCAGCACCACGGTGACACGACCCCGGTCGTGACGCGGGGAGGGGGCTCGGTCTTCGGACCGGGCCCCTTCTGCGTGCGCGGGGAGGGGCGTCGGCTCCGGATCGGCTCCGGTCTCGGCGGGAGGGGTGGCTGCGCGATCTGCAGGGGATCCCGGTCGTGCCGTCGTGCTCCCTGCGGCGGAATGGCTGTTCCGGCTCGGATGCCCTGCACACCGAGCGAAGGCCTGCAGACGGTGCGGATGCCTGCAGACGGTGCGGGGCCCTGCAGACGGTGCGAAGCCCTGCGGATGGTGCGGGCGCCTTCGGTCGGTACGGCGCCTGCTGAGCGCACCCGGAACGACACGAGGGCGCCCTCCGGACCGAGGTCCGAGGGGCGCCCTCCCGATCGCGGGGCGTCAGCGCGGTCGGCGCACGACCCGGACCGCGCCGGCGGGCACCGTCAATGTTCCGGCCGCCTCCGCTCCCGTCAGCAGCTCCACGCCCGCCGCGTCGACGAGCACGTCGTCGCCGGAGTGGTTCAGGAAGAACGCGTACTCGGCGTCCTCCCCGACACGCGTCACGGTCTCGAGGCCCTCGGGAGAGAGGCGGGCCTCGATGCCGGCGTCGCGGAGCGCGTCCTCCACGATCGCGCCGAGATCGTCGCCCGAGACCCGGGTCGACACGTACCAGGAGCGACCGGATCTGTATCCGTGGCGCGTCACGGCCGGACCGCCTGCCGCGGGCCCGTCGATGTAGTCCGCGACCGCGTCCGCGCCCTCGAGCACGAGCTCCTCGGCCCAGCCGGACGCCGAGGCGCCGGTGCTCAGCGCGACGGTCTCGTCGGCGTGCAGCGGCAGGAACTCGGGCACGGCCACTCCGAGGACCTCGCGGAAGGCGCCGGGAGCGCCGCCCGCGTGCACGGCGTCGTTCTGGTCGACGACGCCCGAGAAGTACGAGGCGACGAACGTGCCGCCCCCGCGGACATAGCCCTCGACGTTCGCCTTCGACGTCTCGTCGACGAGGTACAGCGCCGGCGCCAGGACGATGTCGTAGGAGGAGAGATCGGCGTGCGGGTGCGCGAAGTCCACGCTCACGCCGCGGCGCCAGAGCTCGGTGTAGTACGCGATCACGCGCTCGCGGTGCTCGAGCTCGACCGACGGCCGCCACTCGAGGTCCTGGGCCCAGAACGACTCCCAGTCCCAGAGGATCGCGGCACGGGCGTGCACCCGGGAGCCGAGGACCTCGCCGAGCCCGGCCAGCTCGTCGCCGAGGGCGACGACCTCCTTCCACACGCGGCTGCCCACTCCGGCGTGCGGCAGCATCGCTGAGTGGAACTTCTCGGCGCCGTAGCGCGAGGCGCGGAACTGGAAGTACAGGATCGCATCGGCACCGCGCGCGAGGTGGCTCATGCTGTTGCGGGCGAGCTCGCCGGGGCGCTTGGCGATGTTGCGCGGCTGCCAGTTGACGGCCGAGGTGGAGTGCTCCATCAGGATCCACGGGGCGCCGCCGGCCAGCGAGCGGGTGAGGTCGGCGTCGAGCGCGAGCAGGACGTGGTTGTCGCGGCGCTCGGCCACGAGGTAGTGGTCGTTGGCGACGATGTCCACCTCCTCGCTCCACTTCCAGAGGTCGACCGAGGGGCAGTTCGTCGCCATGAAGTTCGTGGTGACGGGGGTGTCCGGCGCGAAGCGCTTGATCGCGTCGCGCTCGGCGCGGAAGCACTCGAGCAGGGCGTCGGAGGTGAATCGGGCGAAGTCGAGCCGCTGCGTCTGGTTGACGGTGCTCGCCGAGACGCGCGGCGCGTCGATCTCGTCCCACTCCCCGTAGACCTGGCCCCAGAAGAGCGTGCCCCAGGCGGAGTTGAGCGCGTCGAGCGTGCCGTAGCGGCGCTGGAGCCACGTGCGGAACGCGCGGACGCTGTACTCGGAGTAGTCCTCGCTGATCGGGGCGCCGTACTCGTTGTGGACGTGCCAGAGCACGACCGCGGGGTGGGCGGCGTAGCGCTCGGCGAGGCGCTCGGTCAGCGCGACGCAGGCGGCGCGGTACTCGGGCGAGCTCGGGCTCACCATGCCGCGCGAGCCCCAGCCCAGCGTGACGCCCTCGCGGGTGACGGGACGGGCCTCCGGGTACTTCTTCCAGAACCAGGCGGGGGGCGCGGCGGTCGGCGTCGCGAGGTCGACGTCGATGCCGGCCGCGTGCAGCAGCCCGATCAGCTCGTCGAGGAACGAGAAGTCGTACTCGCCCTCACGGGGCTCGAGCAGCGCCCACGAGAAGATGCCGATGCTGACGAGGTTCACCCCGGCGCTGCGCATCAGGGCGATGTCCTCGTCCCACACCTCGCGCGGCCACTGCTCGGGGTTGTAGTCGCCGCCGTAGCGGATCTCGGAGCGGCCGCCGAGGAGGGCGCTGCCGGGGCGGCCGAGCACGGCGGCGCGGGGGTCTCCGCGACCGCGTCGGCGACGGGGGAGCTGGGGGCGGTGGTCATGCGGAGATCTCCTTCGAACTGTGTGCGCTCCCAGTTCTAGCACGGGATGACCGGCCGACCGGAAGCGTTGTCGGCCTGGAAGCCGTCTGAATCCGCGCAATCCGTCGAGTTGACAGTCCCCGGTTCCGTATGTGTAACTGTAACCGCTCACAGGTACACCGTCGTCCATCCCTCGTCGGAGCGCCCGTGCACCACCACCACACAGCACTTCGACAAGGAGGACGAATGCGCACATCACTCCGCAGGGCCGCCATCGCGACCGCGGCCGCCGCCGCCCTGACCCTGACCGGCTGCACCGCATCCGGCGACGCCGGCGAGTCCGGACCCGTGACCCTGAACTACTGGGCCTGGGCTCCGAACCTCGAGCAGGTCGTCGACATCTGGAACGAGCAGAACCCCGACATCCAGGTCACCGTGAACAAGCAGGACGGCGGGGACCCCGCCATCACCAAGCTGCTCACCGCGATCAAGGCCGGCAGCGGCGCTCCGGACCTGATCCAGGCCGAGTACCAGAAGATCCCGACGCTCGTCTCCTCCGACGCGCTCGCCGACATCTCCGGCTCCGTGTCGGACGACCTGGCCGGCGAGTACTCGGACGGCGTCTGGAACTCGGTCACCCTCGGCGGCGACGCGGTCTACGCGATCCCGCAGGACTCCGGCCCGATGATGGCCTACTACCGCACCGACATCCTCGACAGCCTCGGCCTCGCGGTGCCGACCACCTGGGACGAGTACGCCGAGGTGGCGCGCGCCGTCCACGCGGCCGACCCGTCGAAGTACCTCGGCACGTTCTCGGCGAACGACGCGGGCTGGTTCACCGGCCTCGCGCAGCAGGCCGGCGCCTCCTGGTGGTCCATCGAGGACCAGAGCTGGGGCGTCGACATCGACGCCGGCCCGACCGAGCAGGTCGCCGACTACTGGGGCGGCCTCGTCGAGGAGGGCGCCATCGACAACAAGCCGATGTACACGCCCGAGTGGAACGCCGGTCTGAACGACGGCTCGCAGGTCGGCTGGATCAGCTCGGTCTGGGCGCCCGGCGTCCTCGGCGGCAACGCCCCCGACACCGCCGGTCTCTGGACCGCGGCGACGCTCCCGCAGTGGGACGCCTCCGCCCCCTCGAACGGCAACTGGGGCGGCTCGAGCACGGCCGTCACGACGCAGTCCGACCACGTCGAGGCCGCGGTCGAGTTCGCCACCTGGCTGAACAGCGACCCCGAGGCCGTCGCCGCTCTGGCCGACATCTCGGGTGTATACCCGGCCGCCACCGAAGCCGCGAGCCCCGCGCTGACGACCGCTCCGGAGTTCTTCAGCCAGCAGGCCGACTTCTACGACATCGCGTCGGAGGCGGCCGACACGGTCTCGAGCTTCACCTACGGCCCGAACGTGAACGTCGCGTTCAGCGCCTACAACGACGAGTTCGCCAAGGCGGCCGACGCGAAGACCCGCCAGGCCTTCGTCGAGGCGGTCGAGGCGATGCAGTCGATCACGACGGACGACCTGGTCTCCAGCGGCTTCTCCGTGAACTGACGGTGACGGAGGCGGGGTCCCCCCGGCCCCGCCTCCGCACCACCCCTCCCGTGCAGCGGCATCGCCACTGCACGCGCAGACCACCCCAGCAAGCAGGACGAGGACCAGCGATGACCGCTCCCACGATCACCCGAGCACCGGACGGCAGCGTCTCGTCGAACCGCTCGAGCCGCCCCGCCGCCCGCCGCTCCGGCCGCTCCGGCTGGCGCTCGCGGGTCGGCATCCCCTACGCGATGCTCGCTCCCGGCATCGTGCTCTTCGTCGCCTTCATGGCGGCACCCATCGTCTACACGCTCTTCCTCAGCTTCCAGAAGCGCCAGGTCAGCGGTCTGGGCCTGGGATCGGGCGCCCAGAAGCAGGTGTTCGCCGGCGTCGAGAACTACGTGTCCGCGCTGTCGGACCCCGAGTTCGCCGCGAGCGTCGGACGCGTCCTGCTCTACGGGCTCATCCTGATCCCGTGCATGCTCGGGCTGGCCCTGCTGTTCGCGCTGCTGCTCGACTCGCAGCGCACGCGCGCCGTCGGCTTCTCGCGGATCTCGATCTTCCTGCCCTACGCGGTGCCCGCCGTGATCAGCTCGCTGCTCTGGGGCTTCCTCTACCTGCCCGCGGTCAGCCCCTTCTACTACGTCTTCGAGCGGATCGGCTGGGACGCCCCGAGCCTGCTCTCCTCCGGCGCCGTCATCTTCGGTATCGCGAACATCGCGCTCTGGGGCGGTGTCGGCTTCAACATGATCGTCATCTACACCTCGCTCAAGGCTGTGCCGACGGACATCTACGAGGCCGCCAGGATCGACGGTGCCAGCGAGGTGCAGATCGCCCTGCGCATCAAGATCCCGATCCTCGCGCCCGCGCTGGTGATGACCGCGCTGTTCTCGATGGTCGCGACCCTGCAGGTGTTCGCCGAGCCGACCACGCTGCGCCCGCTGACCAACAGCCTCTCGACGAGCTGGTCCCCGCTCATGCTCGTCTACCGCGACGCGTTCACCCGCGACGACATCTACTCCGCCGCGGCGACCTCCGTCGTGATCGCCCTGGCCACCTTCATCGTCTCCTTCCTCTTCCTCCGGGTCGTGCAGAAGCGAGCCTTCGGACAGGAGGACTGATCCATGACCACCGTCGCCCCCCGCCTCGGCACCACCGCCCCCGCGAAGCGCTCGTCCCGCTCGCCCCTCGCGCACCGCGAGCGGCCGAGCGCGATCTCGACCGGGATCCTCCTCGTCGGCGCGATCTACTGCCTCTTCCCCGTCTTCTGGGTGCTCATGGCGTCGACGAAGGACGGCGGAGAGCTGTTCTCGACCTTCACCCTCGCGCCCAGCACGCACCTCATCGACAACATCGTCGCGCTGTCCTCGTACCGCGACGGGCTGTTCTGGCGCTGGATGCTGAACACCGCGCTCTACGCCGGGCTCGGCGCGATCGCCTCGACCTGGATCTCCGCGCTCTCGGGCTACGTGCTCGCGAAGTTCGAGTTCCCGGGCAAGAAGGTCGTCTTCAACGTCCTGCTGATGGGCGTGCTCGTGCCCGGCGTGATCCTCGCGATCCCGCAGTACTTCCTGCTCGCGAACGTCGGGCTCACGAACACCTTCTGGGGCGTCCTGCTGCCGCAGATCATCAGCCCCTACGGCATCTACCTGGCCCGGATCTACTCGGCCGCGGCCGTGCCGACCGACGTGATCGAGGCGGCCCGCACCGAGGGCGCCAAGGAGATGTACATCTTCACCCGCATCGCGACGCCGATGCTGCTCCCGGGCCTCGTGACGATCTTCCTCTTCCAGTTCGTGGCCATCTGGAACAACTTCATGCTGCCGTACATCATGCTCGGCAACGACGAGCTGTTCCCCCTGACGGTGGGTCTGAACGGCCTGCTGAACCAGGGCGCCTCGGCCCCGTCGCTCTACACGCTGGTCATCACCGGAGCCCTGCTCTCGGTCATCCCGCTGATCGCGATCTTCCTGGTCCTGCAGCGGTTCTGGAAGGTCGATCTGGCCGCCGGTGCGGTGAAGGCGTGATCGTCGGCGAGCCGCGGGCGGCGGAGGAGCCGACCCCTAAGCTGGCCGGGTGACCACCGCCTCCGGCCGCCAGAGACCGACGATCGAGCACGTCGCGCTGGAGGCCGGTGTCTCCCGCGGAACGGTGTCGCGCGTCCTCAACGGCGGCAAGTGGGTCAGCCCGGATGCGAAGACCGCCGTCGAGACGGCGATCAAGAAGACCGGCTACCGCGTCAATCCGCACGCGCGCAGCCTCGCCACGAACCGCACGAACTCGGTGGCCTTCCTCCTCACCGAGGAGCACCAGCTGCTGTTCGAGGACCCGAACTTCTCGACCCTGCTGACCGGAGCGGCCGCCGAGCTCGCCGAGCGCGACGTCTCGCTCGTGCTGATCATGGCCGGCAGCACGGCCGAGCAGAAGCGGGCCCTCGCCTACCTCGGCGCCGGGCACGTGGACGGCGTGCTGCTGGTCTCCGCCCACGGCGGGCAGCAGCTCCTCCGCGAGATCCAGGACCTCGCCGTCCCCGCCATCGCCTGCGGCATCCCGCTGGGCTACGAGAAGCGGATGGGCTACGTCGCCGCGGACGACGAGGAGGGGGCCCGCGAGATGGTCGCCTACCTCCGCTCCCGCGGGCGCACCCGCGTCGCCACGATCGCCGGGCCTCCCGACCTGCCGGGGGGCCTCGTGCGCCTGGCGGGCTACCGCCGCGAGCTCGGCGAGGAGTACGACGAGTCCCTCGTGCGCTACGGCGACTACAGCCGGTCCAGCGGCGATGCGGCGATGACCGAGCTCCTGCAGGCCCGGCCCGACGTCGACGCCGTCTTCGCGGCGAACGACCGGATGGCCGCCGGCGCGATCGACGCCCTGCTGCGGGCGGGCCGCCGAGTGCCCGAGGACGTCGCCGTGGGCGGCTTCGACGACTCGAGCGTGGCCCTGTCCACGGAGCCCGCACTGACGACCATGCGCCAGCCCTTCGGCCGCATCAGCGCCGAGATGGTGCGGCTCCTGCTGCAGAGCATCGCGGGGGAGCGCCCGGCCGCCATCATCCTGCCGACCGAACTGATCGAGCGCGCGTCCGCCTGACGGGGACGCGCGCTCGAGGGGTGGTGCGGGTGGAGCGGGTGGTGCGGCCTAGGAGGCGCGCAGCAGCTCGGCCTCCTGGACCAGGCGGTACGTGACGAACGAACGGCTGTAGCTGCGGCGCTTGCCGCTCGGGGTCTCGGCGATGACGACCTGCGCGTACACGCCCACGACCGACCAGCGCTCGTAGTCGCCGATCGCACCGGTGCCGAAGGATGCGCCGAGGGCGACGGGGGCGGGGGTGTAGCTCTTCAAGCGCGGCTCCTTCGATAGGGGTCGAGCGGCGGCGGCCACCGCCCGGGGGCGGCGTCGTCCGTCGGGCTGCGTCCGGAACGTGCCTCCCACCAGGAGGATCGTGCTCGGCGCACCCCGCCGGGGTGACGTCTCGTGTCCCCAAAATTACGGCAAGGGTCGCCCTGAGATGTCCCCGCGACGGGGGGTGGGGCGGCGGAGAGATCCTCGTCCGGCCGTCTCGTCCGCGACCACGCGGATCAGCTCCAGCCGCAGTAGTCCGAGGCGATGTAGTCGTACAGCGCCGCGCGCACGGCGTCGCTCACCGCGACCGGGACCACGCCCTCCGCGCCGTCCTCGAGACCGACGACGACGGGGAGGAACGTGCCCCGCTTGTCCTCCGAGACGGTGTGCGTGCTGCAGTTCACCGGCACGATCGCGAGGTCGAGCACGAACGGCTCCGAGTCGGCGTCGATCCGCCGTCCGACCGGCCAGACGTCGCCGGAGGCGGGGCGCAGGAGGATCGTGCCGCGCACCTCCTCGATCCGCACGGATCCCGGCGCGCCGGTCGGCACCACGGTCAAGGCGAGGTGCGCGACGGGCCCGCCCGCCTCCTCCCGCACGGACACCTCGGCCGAGGGCTCGACGCGCACCACCTCGGCGACTCGCTCGGCGAGGCAGTCCTCGGCGTGGACCCGGGCCAGAGTGGCGAAGGGGTCCTCCGGCACGACGACGGCGGTGCCGGACGTGCCCGCCGTGGTCCAGGTGAGGCGGATCCGGCCGTCGGAGGCGTCGCCGCCGCAGTCGGGTTCCGGCAGCTGGAGCCGGAGCGCGGTCGTCGTCCCGGCGCGCACGGTCGAGGGCTCCGCCGTCCACGCGGCGCCGGTGAACGCGGGGGAGTCCAGGCGCGCCTCCCAGACGTCCAGCGCGGCACCGGTGCCGTTGGCGACGAGCACCTCGAGTCGTCGCGGGCCGTAGTCGTCGCGGTTCTGCCGGATGCTCACCGAGACGCCGTCGGGCAGGACGGAGGGGGAGGTGCCGCAGCCCGCGAGCAGCGCCAGCAGCACGGCGGGCACGACGGCCGCGGCGATGCGCCTCACCCGGTGCCTCCTCGCGCGGGACGACGAGGGCCCGCCGTCGCCTCTCGGCGGACGACGGGCCCCACGGTGCGGCGGAGGCGTCAGCCTCCGACGGTCGGGGTGCTCGTGGTGACCTCGTTGGTCGTCGCGAGCGTGCCCAGGTAGAGCTCGATCACCTTGGGGTCGTTCATGAGCTCGCGCCCCGCGCCCTCGTAGGCGTCGCGCCCCTGATCGAGCACGTAGCCGCGATCGCAGATCTGCAGAGCGCGGCGGGCGTTCTGCTCGACGATCATGATCGAGACGCCGGCCCGGTTGATCCGCTGGACGTTGACGAACGTCTCGTCCTGGCGCATCGGCGACAGTCCCGCGCTCGGCTCGTCGAGCAGGAGCATCGACGGATCCATCATCAGCGCGCGCGACATGGCGACCATCTGGCGCTCACCACCCGAGAGCGATCCCGAGCGCTGCTTGAGCCGCTTGGTGAGCTCGGGGAACAGCTCCGTGACGAACTCGAGGCGCTGGCGGTACATCTTCGGCTTCTGGTACATGCCCATCTCGAGGTTCTCCTCGATGGTGAGCGACGGGAAGACGTTGTTGTTCTGCGGCACGAAGCCGACGCCCTTCGAGACGAGCTTGTCGGCCTTCATGCCGGTGATGTCCTCGCCGTTGAGCAGCACGGTGCCCTGGCGGATGTTCACCAGCCCGAACATCGCCTTCAGGAGCGTCGATTTGCCCGCTCCGTTGGGGCCGATGATGCCGACCAGTTCGCCCTTCTTCACGTAGACGTTCGAGCCGTTCAGGATGTTGACTCCCGGCACGTACCCCGCGTGGAGGTCGTGCGTCTCGAGGGTGTTGCCGGTCACTTGTCGTCCTTTCCGAAGTCGACGGCGGGCGCGTCCGTGGTGGGCGCGACGCTCGTCGGAGCGGCGTCCGCGGCGTGCGCGGTCGTCGCGGAGCCGGTGGCCGGGGCGGTGGCCGGGTGGGCGGGCGGCACGATGCCGGCCTCCTCCGCCTGCCGCTCGACGTCCTCGCGGACGAGGTCCGACTCCATCTCCTCCGCGATCTCGAGCTGTCCCTCGACGGTGCCGAGGTCGGTGTCGTGGTGGGCGCCGAGGTACGCGTCGATGACGGCCGGGTCGTTCATCACGGTGGAGGGCGGGCCCTCCGCGACGACCTTGCCCTCGGCCATCACGATCACCCAGTCGGCGATGGTGTTGACCATGTGCATGTCGTGCTCGACGAAGAGGACGGTCATGCCCTCGTCCTTCAGGTTCACGATGTGACCGAGGAGCGACTGCGTCAGCGCCGGGTTCACGCCGGCCATGGGCTCGTCGAGCATGACGAGCTCGGGCTCGGACATGAGGGCCCGCGCCATCTCGAGGAGCTTCTTCTGACCGCCCGAGAGGCTCGACGCGTAGTCGTCCTTCTTGGTGTCCAGCTTGAACTTCTCGAGCAGGCTGATCGCGCGCGCCTCGATCGTGTCCTCCTCCTTCGACCACAGCGGCCTGATGAGCGACGTGAAGATGTTCTCGCCCTTCTGCCCCTTGGCCCCGAGGAGCATGTTCTCGAGCACCGTCATACCGCCGAGGGCCTTGGTGAGCTGGAAGGTGCGCACCATGCCCATCCGGGACACCCGGTAGGCGGGGACGTTCGCGAGGTTCTTGCCCTTGAAGTTCCAGCGCCCGGTGTTGGGCTTGTCGAAGCCCGTCAGCAGGTTGAAGAACGTGGTCTTGCCGGCTCCGTTGGGGCCGATCAGGGCGGTGATGGAGCCGCGGGGGATCTCGACGTGCGCGACGTCGACCGCGGTCAGGCCGCCGAAGCGCCGGCTGACGCTGTCGACGACCAGGATGGGGTCCTTCTTCTTGACCCCGGGGACGATGGTGTCCTCGGTGATGTCCGAGACCGGCGTTTTAGGCAAAGTGCAGATCCTTCTTCTTGCCGAAGATCCCCTGTGGTCGGAAGATCACCAGGAGCATGAGCGCGACCCCCACCACGATGAACCGGATGGGTCCGGTCTGCACCGTCGTGAGGCGGATGATGTCGTTGCTGAGGACGCCGGTGTCGATCCCCAGGGTGAGCAGTCCGTCGGTGAGACCGAGGACGACCCAGAAGATGATCGAGCCGGCCACCGGTCCGAAGACCGTCGCGGCGCCGCCCAGCAGCATGATCGTGTAGAGGAAGAACGTCAGCTGGGTGCCGTAGTTGTCGGGCTGCAGCGACCGGGGCAGGATGAACAGCGCTCCGGCGAGGCCGCCCAGCACGCCGCCCAGGACCAGCGCCTGGATCTTGTACGAGAAGACGTTCTTGCCGAGGGAGCGCACGGCGTCCTCGTCCTCGCGGATGCCCTTGATGACGCGGCCCCAGGGGCTGCGCATCAGGAGGAACACGAGGAGGCAGGCGAGGCCGACGAGGCCCCAGCCGACGATCCTGACCCACCACTGGTCCTGGTTGTAGGTGAGTACTCCGAGTCCGAAGCGGCCCTCGGGCAGCGGGTTGAGGTCGTTGAAGGCCCGAGCCGCTCCGTTGATGCCCTCGGAACCGCCCGTGACCGCCGAGAACTCCGGCGTCTTGACCGACAGCCGGATGATCTCGGCCGCCGCGATCGTCACGATCGAGAGGTAGTCGGCCCGCAGCCGCAGCGTCGGGATGCCCAGGATGAGCGCGAACACGGTCGCCGCGACGATGGTCGCGAGCAGGGAGCCCCAGACGGGCCACTCGAACTTGACCGAGGTGATGGCGAAGGCGTATCCGCCCACCGCCATGAAGCCGGCCTGTCCGAAGTTGAGGAGGCCGGTGAATCCGAAGTGGATGACCAGGCCGATCGTCGCGAGGGCGTACGCCGCGACGGTGGGATCGACGATCTGCCCGATCGCCAGCCAGATGAAGTTGAGGTTCATGGTGTCCTAGCCGATCCGTTCCTTGCGGCCCAGGATTCCCTGCGGCCTGACCAGGAGGATGATGATCATGAGGATGAGCGGAGCCACGTACTTGAGGTTCTCCGGGATCCACACGGTCGAGATGTTCATCATGAGTCCGATGATGAGCGAGCCGACCAGGGCTCCGTAGGCGGAGCCGAGGCCTCCCAGCGTGATGGCCGCGAAGATCAGCAGCAGGATCGACGCCCCGGTGTCCCAGCGCAGCGACTGGTAGTAGCCGATGTACACGCCCGCCAGAGCAGCGAGGGCTCCCGACAGCACCCAGACGACGCGGATGACGCGCTCGACGTTGATGCCGGAGGCGGAGGCGAGGGCCCGGTTGTCCGAGACCGCGCGCATGGCCTTGCCGATCTTGGTCTTCGTCAGCACCAGGGCGACTCCGACGATGCAGACGATGCCGACGACCGCGCCGACGATGTCCGTGAACTTCAGGCTGATGCCGAGGGCGTCGATCGTGAAGTACGGAGCGGTGCTGTTGGGCAGCGAGAGCCGGTCGGCGCCGAAGAAGAAGACGTACACGTAGCGCAGGGCCAGGGAGAGGCCGATCGTCACGATCATCAGCGGGATGAGCTGGATGCCCTTCTTCCGCAGCGGCTTCCACAGCAGGCCGTCCTGCACGTAGCCGAACGCCCCGCCCAGGATCACCGCGAGGGGGATCGCGAGCAGCGCCGGGAGCCCGAAGACCCCGGAGAGGAGGTAGGCCATCAGTGCGCCGAAGGTCACGAGCTCGCCGTGCGCGAAGTTGTTCAGCCCGGTCACGCCGTAGATCAGCGAGGCGCCGATCGCCGCGAGGGCGATGAGGAGGCCGAAGATCAGACCGGTGACGACCTTGGGCCAGAAGATGATCCAGAAGGTGTCGGCCGAGACCGGCTGGTTCGCGGCGTTGGAGGTGCCGTCGGGGTTCGTCGCGTCGTTGCCCGTCGTGCCCTCGGTCGCCGGGCTGGTGGGGGCCGCCGAGTCCGAGGGGACGGGGGCGGTGGCCCCGGTGCCCTTCGCGTTCGCGGTCGACACGATGAAGTTGACGATCTGGTTCTGCGAGCCGACGATCGTCACCTCCTTCGGGTTCTGACCCGCGGCGGGGTAGCCCTTGTCGGCGGGGAGCGTGTCCTCGTCGACCGTGATGGTGAAGCTGCCGGGCTCGTCCAGCGGGAAGACCGCGCGGCCGTCGGCTCCGGTGGTCAGCGTCGCCGAGGAGTCGCCCTCGATCGCGACGGAGACTCCGGCGAGGTTCTCGTTGGTGCCCTGGACGCGGACCCAGGCGATGATCGACTGGTCGGCCGTGGTCTCGGCCATCGCGGCGGGAGCGGCGGCGGCGAGACCGGTCAGGGTCGCGGCGAGCAGGCCGACCGCCAGGAGTCGGCGGCGCAGCGCGCCGAACGGACTAGCTGTCGCCACGGGGCGCCTCCCGGTCCGTCGGGTGCGGGGTCGTCGAGCGCTTGTGGCGCGTCGAACGGGGAGCTGTGAGCAAGACGTTTACCTCTCGTCAGGGTGCACAGACGGATGCTGACTCCGGGCACGCCCGAACAGCCGTCGTCAAACAACGTTGGTTGACCATACGTTCCGCATGTGTCGGCGGTGTTTCACCGTCGGCACAGACGCGTGACCACATTATGAGGGGCGGAGAGCGCTCCAACGGTCTCGAACGGGTGACAGCGCGTCTCCGCTCGGAATAGAGCGGCCCCGGCGGCGCTTAAGATTGAGCATCCGGGCTCCCCGGGACCGGATGCCCTCTCCTCCGCCCGGGCACCCGCTTCGACCTGTTAAAGGGGCATTGATGGACCAGCCGGATCCCTTCGGATTCCTCGGACTCACCTACGACGACGTCATGCTCCTGCCGGGGCACACCGACGTCATCCCGAGCGAGGCCGACACGACCTCCCGGCTGACCAAGCGCATCTCCGTCGCGACACCGCTGCTGTCCGCGGCCATGGACACGGTGACCGAGGCGCGGATGGCGATCGCCATGGCCCGCCAGGGAGGCCTCGGCGTCCTGCACCGCAACCTCTCCATCGCCGACCAGGCCGACCAGGTCGACCGGGTCAAGCGCAGCGAGTCCGGCATGGTCTCCAACCCCGTCACCACCACTCCGGACGCCACCGTCGCCCAGGTGGACGAGCTCTGCGGGCAGTACCGCATCAGCGGACTCCCGGTCGTGGACTCCTCCGGTGTCCTCGTGGGCATCATCACCAACCGGGACATGCGCTTCGTCTCGCCGTTCGAGAAGGCCTCGACCCTCGTGCGCGACGTGATGACCAGCTCCGGTCTCATCACCGGCCGCGTCGGCATCCCCGACAGCGAGGTCATCGCCCTCTTCGCGCAGCACAAGATCGAGAAGCTGCCCCTGGTCGACGAGCAGGGCAAGCTCGCCGGGCTCATCACGGTCAAGGACTTCGACAAGTCGGAGCAGTACCCCAACGCCACCAAGGACGACGCGGGGCGACTGCGCGTGGGCGCGGCCATCGGCTTCTTCGGCGACGCGTGGCAGCGCGCCACGGCGCTCCTCGACGCCGGAGTGGACGTCATCGTCGTCGACACCGCCAACGGCGACTCGGCCGGCGTGCTCGACATCATCCGCCGGCTGAAGTCCGACACCGCCTTCGCGGGAGTCGACGTCATCGGCGGCAACGTCGCCACCCGCTCCGGCGCCCAGGCGCTCGTCGACGCGGGTGCCGACGCGATCAAGGTCGGAGTCGGCCCCGGATCCATCTGCACCACCCGCGTCGTCGCCGGCGTCGGCGTGCCGCAGGTCACCGCCGTGTACGAGGCGTCCCTCGCCGCCCGCGAATCGGGCGTGCCCGTCATCGCGGACGGCGGACTGCAGTACTCGGGCGACATCGCCAAGGCGCTCGTCGCCGGCGCCGACACCGTCATGCTCGGCTCCCTGCTGGCCGGCTGCGAGGAGAGCCCCGGCGACCTCGTCTTCCAGAACGGCAAGCAGTTCAAGACCTACCGCGGCATGGGCTCCCTCGGCGCCCTGCAGACCCGCGGCGAGCGCACCTCCTACTCGAAGGACCGCTACTTCCAGTCCGATGTCCCCACCGACGACAAGCTCATCGCCGAGGGCATCGAGGGCCAGGTGCCCTACCGCGGTCCGCTCGCCAACGTGGCCTACCAGCTCGCCGGAGGTCTACGCCAGTCGATGTTCTACGTGGGAGCGCGCACCATCACCGAGCTCAAGCAGCGCGGCAAGTTCGTCCGCATCACGGCGGCGGGGCTGAAGGAGTCGCACCCGCACGATGTGCAGATGGTGGTGGAGGCTCCGAACTACCGGCGCTGAGTGCTGCTGGTGGGGCGGGTCGACGTCGGATCGCGATGGCGGCCCCTCTGCCCGATGGGCCTGCGGCCCATACGCCCACCACACCGGAGGGGCCGCCATCCCGATCCGCCGTCGACCCCGTTCCGGGAGTCGGCGGCGGTTCTGCGTGGGGCGGAACGTGCGGCGCAGCGCGAGCGGCGCGAGGCGCCGCCGCGGCTGCGCCGGAGGAGGGGGCAGCGCGAGCGGGCTGCGCCCGCCGCGGCTGCGCCGGAGGGGAGGGGGCAGAGCGAGCGGGCGGGCCCGCCGCGGCTGCGCCGGAGGTCGGGCGACGAGCCCGGCGAGGCGCACGGCTAAACTCGCTCCGTGACTGAGATCGAGATCGGGCGCGCCAAGCGCGCTCGCCGCGCGTACGCCTTCGACGACATCGCGGTCGTGCCGAGCCGCCGCACCCGCGACCCCGAGGTGGTCTCGGTCGACTGGACGATCGACGCGTACCGGTTCCGGACGCCGATCCTGGCGGCTCCGATGGACTCCGTCGTGTCGCCGGCCACGGCGATCACGCTCGGGCGCCTGGGCGCTCTCGGCGTGCTCGACCTCGAGGGCCTCTGGACGCGGTACGAGGACCCGGAGCCGCTGCTCGCCGAGATCCGCGAGCTCCCCGCCGAGCGGGCGACCGAGCGCATGCAGGAGATCTACTCCGAGCCGATCAAGCCCGAGCTCGTGACCGCCCGTCTGGCCGAGATCCGCGCCGCGGGCGTCACCGTCGCCGGTGCGCTCTCGCCGCAGCGCACCGCGGAGCTCTACCAGACCGTCGTCGACGCGGGAGTCGACCTGTTCGTCATCCGCGGCACCACGGTCTCGGCCGAGCACGTCTCGCGCGGCACCGAGCCGCTGAACCTCAAGAAGTTCATCTACGAGCTCGACGTCCCCGTCATCGTCGGCGGGGCCTCGACCTACACCGCGGCGCTGCACCTCATGCGCACGGGCGCGGCGGGCGTTCTCGTCGGCTTCGGCGGGGGAGCGGCGTCGACGACGCGCGCGACCCTCGGCATCCAGGCGCCCATGGCGACCGCGGTGGCCGACGTCGCCGGCGCTCGCCGCGACTACCTCGACGAGTCGGGCGGACGCTACGTGCACGTCATCGCGGACGGCGGCCTCGGCACCTCCGGCGACATCGTGAAGGCCGTGGCGGTCGGCGCCGACGCCGTCATGCTCGGCTCCGCCCTCGCCCGCGCGACCGACGCCCCCGGCGGCGGCTGGCACTGGGGCCAGGAGGCGCACCACCCGCAGCTCCCGCGCGGCCGCCGCGTGCAGGTCGGCACGGTCGGGACCCTGGAGCAGGTCCTCTACGGCCCCGCGACCGGAGCCGACGGCACCGCGAACCTGATCGGCGCCCTCCGCCGCTCGATGGCGACCACCGGCTACTCGGACCTCAAGGAGTTCCAGCGCGTCGAGGTCGTCGTCGCCCCCTACCAGCCCAGCTGACCCTCCGCCCCCGCTCCGAGGGAACCCCGGACCGTCGAGGGAGCCCGCGCCGGCTGGTTCCCTCGGCCGTTCGGGGTTCCCTCGATGCGTCTGACTCCGGCGCGGGCCAGGCGGACGAGCAGGGGGCGGACGTCGTAGGCGTCGCGCCACGACCAGCGGGCGAAGCCGCGCACGCACGAGCGGATGCGGTCCTCCCGGCGCTTCTCGGCGAGCAGGACCTCCTCGGGTGTGCGCCCCTTCAGGAATGCCGGATCGGCGTACTTGTGATCGCCGTCCGCCTCTCCGACCACCGCCACCTCGTCGAAGAAGAAGTCCACCACTCCGGCCCGCCCTTCGGCGTCGTGGACCGGGTGCTGCAGCACCGGCGCGGGCAGCCCGCCCACGTGCATCGCCACGCGGCTGATCGACTCGAGCGGTGTCTCGGAGGCGGGGTCCGCGAACGCGATGACCGCGGCGCTCGCCGTCCGGCCACGGGAGCCGGGCGGCAGATCCGCGTGCCGCTCGAGGAGCTCCTCGCGCCGGAGGAGGGGTCGGCCGTCGCCGTCGACGAGGCGCAGGGCGTGGTCGGCCGCGACGACGGCGCGACGGAAGGACGAGAACCGTGCGAGATCGAACACGGTCTGCGCGAGATCCGAGACGGCGAGGCCGTCGACGACCGCGAGGGTCGGGAAGCGCGCGCTCCGGTGCTCGGCCACGCCGTTCCGAGTCCGGCTGCCGACGTCGGTCGCTCCTTCGACGTGGACGACCGTGGCGAGCGGCTCGACCAGGGGGAGGCCCCACACCGCCGCGGCCGATTCCCGGAGGAAGAAGGGCGACGACCACGTCGCCGCGACCGCGTCGATGCGCGCCCGCTGCCTCTCGTCGATCGAGGCCCGCGCCCACGCGTCCGCTTCCGCGTACACGCCCCTGCGCAGACGCACGAACGCGTCCGACCGCCCGCACGCTCCGTCCCGGAGCAGTTCCACCGCACTCATGCCCTCGACCCTGGCCCGCGTTCTCCTCCATCGGTGCCGGTCCGCCCTGGTCTGTGGAGAGCCCTTCGGGCCCTGTGGACAGTGAGGGAACCCCGAACCGTCGAGGGAGCCCGTAAGGACTGGTTCCCTCGACGGTCCGGGGTTCCCTCAGCAGAGGGACGGCCCCGGCGTTCCTCCGCGGGCGAACGCGGGGAAGGGGCGGCCGGAGGCGCGCCTAAGCTGGAGGCATCCGAGTCAGGAGCGCCGCAGGGCGCGGATGGAGCACGCATGGTCGAGGTCCGCAGGGTCAAGCTGCCCGGTGTCGGAGTGCTGCACACCTTCCTCACCGCCGACGGCGGGAAGGTCGGCGTCATCGCCCACCGCTCGGGGCACAGCGACCTCATCACCTTCGCCGAGGGCGATCAGGACGGCGCGAAGGTCTCCCTCCGCCTGAGCGACGACGAGGCGCACACACTCGCGGAGCTGCTCGGCGGCACGCAGATCACCGAGTCGCTCACCGCGCTCGATCAGATCCCCGGCCTCTCGATCGACTGGTTCACCGTCGACTACGACGACCACATCGCGGGCCAGCAGCTCGGCAAGCCCGCCGACCGCGGCATCGTCGGCCTGACCGTCGTCGCCGTGGTCCGCGGGGATGCGGCCAACCCTGCGCCCGCGCCCGACTTCCGCGTCTTCCCCGGCGACACGCTCGTCGTGGCCGGCAGTCCCGAGAAGGTCGCCAAGGCGTTCGCCTTCTTCCGCTCGGGCGCCTTCCCCAAGACGGCCGACGCACCCGGAGCCTGAGGATGCACCACGGTGAAGACCTCATCGTCCTCGGGATCCTGTTCGTCGTCGCCTACGTGCTCGGACGCCTCGGGAGGACCATCGGCCTCCCGGCGATCCCCATCTACATGGTCGTCGGACTCCTCGCGAGCCCGAACTTCCACTGGTTCCCGCTCGAGTTCGAGTCGACCTACATCGAGCTGACGGCCGTCTTCGGCCTGATCCTGCTCCTCTTCAACCTCGGGCTCGAGTTCGACCAGGACGAGTTCTTCGGCAACGCGGGCCGGCTCATCCTCTCGGGCGGCACCTACATCGGCGTCAACATGGCCGTTGGCCTGGGCTTCGGCTTCCTGCTGGGCTGGGGGAGCCAGGAGGCTCTGATCGTCGCCGGCATCACGGCCACCAGTTCGAGCGCGATCGTCACCAAGCTCCTGATCGAGCTCAAGCGCCTCGCGAACCCCGAGACGCCGATGATCCTGGGTGTGACGGTCGTCGAGGACATCTTCATCGCGATCTACCTGGCCATCGTCTCGGTCGTGCTCTCGGGCGAGACCGAGCCGTGGCCGGTGATCCTGAAGCTGCTGATCGCGTTCGCGTTCCTCGTCGTCATGTTCTCGATCGCCCGCTGGGGCGGCAAGGTGGTGTCGCGGCTGTTCCGCACCCGCGACGACGAGCTGTTCACCATCCTCTTCTTCGGTCTCGCGCTGCTGTTCGGCGGCATCGGCGAGGTCCTCGGAGTGACGGACGCCATCGGAGCGTTCCTGATCGGACTGGTCATCGGCGCCACCCGCTACCGGGCGAGGGTCGAGCACATCGCCATCCCGCTCCGCGACGTCTTCGGTGCCTTCTTCTTCGTCAACTTCGGCCTGGGGCTGGACCCGAGCGCCTTCCCGGAGGTCGTCGTTCCCGTCCTCGCTGCGGCCCTGATGACCATCGTGCTGAACCTCGGCGCCGGCCAGTTCGTGGCGTGGCTGAACAAGCTCGGCCCGAGGGCGGGACTCAACGCGGCGTTCATCCTGCACAACCGCGGCGAGTTCGCCCTCATCCTCGCGACGCTGTCGCTGTCGGCCGGTCTCGACGATCGGATCCAGCCCTTCGCCGGTCTCTACGTCCTGATCATGGCGATCATCGGCCCGATCCTCGCGTCGAGGTCCGAGATCATCGGGCAGTTCCTCTCGGATCGGCGCCACCGACCGCGCCGAGCGGTGGCGGAGCGGGGCGCGCTCGCCGAGGAGGAGTTCGCGCTGGTCGAGGCCGCGATGTCCGACGATCAGGAGCCGGTGCGGACCGGGCCGACGCGGACCGCGCCCGCCGCGACCGGACCGGTCGAGGTCCCGCCCGGCCGCGGCCGCGAGCGCGACGAGCTGGACGACGAGTTCCCGGATCCGATGCGCCAGGCTCTGATCGACCAGGCGATGCAGCAGTCCGACGGTGCGGAGACCGACCGGCCGCGCAGGTCCGTCGAGCCCGACTACTGATCCCGGGGAGCTCCCACGCGGACGGGCTAGGCTCGTCGGGTCCACCCGGCGGTCCGCACCGCGCGGAACGAGCGGATCCGGCACGAGCGAGGAACGAATGACGCAGAGCACCGTCTGGCAGGTGGCCCGCCGCCCGCGCTGGATCGGCGCCCTGGTGCTCGCTCTGGTGATCGCGGGGCTCTTCGCCGCACTCGGGCAGTGGCAGGTGGGCCGCGCCATCGAGGCGGCCGAGCCGGATGACGGCCTCTCCGAGACGATCGTCCCCCTGGACCGGGTGGCTGCCCCCTCCGCCCCGATCACGGCGGAGGCGGACGGTCAGCGCGTCGAGGCCGAGTCCGTCCTCGTGCCCGGCGGCGCCGAGGTCATCGGCGGGCGCTTGAACGCGGGGGAGCCCGGCTGGTGGGTCTTCGCCCGCACTCGCACGAGCACCGCGGACCTCGTCGTGGCCTACGGCTGGACGGCCGACGAGGATCGCGCCCGCGCCGTGGCCGAGCGCCTCGACTCCGGCGAGGAGTCGGCGCCGACGCAGTACACCGGGCGCCTCGTGGCGAACGAGGCGGCCGAGGCGCCGGAGGAGGGTGCGGATCCGCTCACCCTCACCGCGCTCTCGATCCCCGCGCTGATCAACCGCTGGCCCGATCCACCGGCCGACGTCTACCAGGGCTACGTCGTCGTCGACGAGCCGATCGGCGGCCTCGAGGCGATCGACTCCCCGGCCCGTCAGCAGGACCTCTCGCTCAACTGGCTCAACGTCTTCTACGCCGTCGAGTGGGTCGTCTTCGCGGGATTCGCCCTCTACCTCTGGTACCGCCTCGTGCGCGACGCGTGGGAGAGGGAGATCGAGGAGGCGCTCGACGCCGAGGAGGCGCAGCGCGCCTCCGCCCCCTCGGCCGCACCGTAAACTGGACCCCATGCCCCTCGAGCCCAAGCCCGCGCAGTTCCCTGCGATCCGGAGCGCTCTGCGCTTCTACCGGGTGACCTCGATCATCACGGGCGTGATGCTGCTCCTGCTCTGCGCGGAGATGCTCCTGAAGTACGTGTTCCACCTCGAGCTGTTCGCCTTCGGGCAGCAGGGCGTGCTGAACCTCGCGCCGATGTACGAGGTGCCGGGCGGCGAATACGAGTCCAGCGGCACGGGAGCGAACCTCTCGACCGGGATCCTCATCGCCCACGGCTGGTTCTACGTCGTGTACCTCTTCGCCGACTTCCGCCTGTGGAGCCTGATGCGGTGGCCGTTCAGCCGCTTCGTGCTCATCGCGCTCGGCGGCGTGATCCCGACGCTCTCCTTCTTCGTCGAGGGGCGCATCGCGCGCGAGGTCGAGCAGTACCTCGCGCGCCGCACCGCCGGCACCGATCCGAAAGCCCCGACCGACTCCGTGGAGGCCCCCATTAGCGAGCAGCAGTCCAGCCCGCAGCCGACCCCTCAGCTGTCCGCGCAGCCCGTCCTCGTCGTCGACTTCGGCGCGCAGTACGCGCAGCTGATCGCCCGTCGAGTGCGCGAGGCCAACGTCTACTCCGAGATCGTGCCCTCGAACGCCACGGCGGCCGAGATCGCGGCGAAGTCGCCGGTCGGGATCATCCTGTCCGGTGGCCCCTCCAGCGTGTACGAGGAGGGGGCGCCGCAGCTCGACCCCGCGATCTTCGACCTCGGCATCCCCGTGCTGGGCATCTGCTACGGCTTCCAGGTCATGGCGAAGGCCCTCGGCGGAGAGGTCGCGAACACCGGCCTCCGCGAGTACGGGGCGACCGACGCCGCGATCTTCGCGGACGGCGGCGTGCTCCTCGGCGAGCAGCCCGCCGACCAGACGGTCTGGATGAGCCACGGCGACTCGGTCGCCAAGGCGCCGGAGGGCTTCGACGTCCTCGCCTCCACCTCGTCGACCCCGGTCGCCGCCTTCGGCAGCGATGCGCGTCGCCTCTACGGCGTGCAGTGGCACCCCGAGGTGAAGCACTCGACGCACGGCCAGGCCGTCATCGAGAACTTCCTGCACCGCGCCGCCGGCATCCCGAACGACTGGAACTCCTCCAACGTCATCGAGGACCAGGTCGCCCTGATCCGCGAGCAGGTCGGCTCCGGCCGGGTCATCTGCGGCCTCTCCGGAGGAGTGGACTCGGCCGTGGCCGCCGCGATCGTGCACCGCGCGGTGGGCGACCAGCTGACCTGCGTCTTCGTCGACCACGGACTGCTCCGCAAGGACGAGCGCCGCCAGGTCGAGGAGGACTACGTGGCCGCGACCGGTGTCCGCCTGGTCACCGTCGACGTCCGCGAGCAGTTCCTCGACGCGCTCGCCGGTGTCAGCGACCCCGAGCAGAAGCGCAAGATTATCGGCCGCGAGTTCATCCGCACCTTCGAGGCCGCGGCGGAGGCGCTCGTCCTCGAGGCGCAGGGCGAGGGTGCGTCGATCGACTTCCTGGTGCAGGGCACGCTCTACCCCGACGTGGTGGAGTCGGGCGGCGGCACCGGAACCGCGAACATCAAGTCGCACCACAACGTGGGCGGCCTGCCCGAGGATCTGCAGTTCACCCTGGTGGAGCCCCTGCGCACCCTCTTCAAGGACGAGGTCCGCGCCATCGGCCGCGAGCTCGGCCTGCCCGAGGTCATCGTGGGCCGCCAGCCGTTCCCCGGCCCGGGGCTCGGCATCCGCATCGTCGGCGAGGTCACCCAGGAGCGGCTCGACCTGCTCCAGGAGGCCGACGCGATCGTCCGCGCCGAGCTCACCGCAGCCGGCCTCGACGCCGAGATCTGGCAGTGCCCGGTCGTGCTGCTCGCCGACGTCCGCTCCGTCGGCGTGCAGGGCGACGGCCGCACCTACGGCCACCCGATCGTGCTGCGCCCCGTCTCCTCGGAGGACGCCATGACGGCCGACTGGACGCGCCTGCCCTACGACCTGCTGGCGCGCATCTCGAACCGCATCACCAACGAGGTCGCCGGAGTGAACCGCGTCGTGCTCGACGTCACGTCCAAGCCCCCGGGCACCATCGAATGGGAGTGACGCCTCTCGCGTCACTGTGATCGAACGGGCTCCTCAGGGGGCCCGTTCGGCGTTTGCGGGGAAGGTCAGACGGAGCTGTCGACGACGCCGACGAAGCGCGTGCCGATGCCGTCGTACTCGTCGCGGCGGTGGCCCTCGGGGTGGTTCGGCCACTCGTCCGGGGAGTGGTCCTCGCAGACGAGGAACGTGAAGTCGGGCCACCACTTCTTGGGCCGTGCGGCCTCGGAGCGGCCGCAGATCGCGCAGTCGAGGGTCACCCACACCGGCCGCTTGCCGGTGCGGTTCTCGCGCGATTGGACGAGCCAGGGCGGCGGATCCTGCTCGAGAGCGGCGAACTCCTCCTCGGTGAGACGGGCGCCGAGACCGTGGCGGGCCGCCATCTCGAGGGGGATGTCGAGGCGCTGGGCGGCCTCGCGTCGCGTGATCATCGGTCCACTTTAGCTCAGCGCCGGAGTGCGGACCCCGGCTGAGGGGCGCAGCGACGCGCGCGACAGCAGCCACTCGAGCGGGCCCTGACCGACGAACCGGCGCCAGAGCATCGCGAAGGCGATCGAGCCGAGCACGAAGGCCAGCAGGAGGGTCCAGCTGCGCCAGGCGTCGAAGTCGAAGGGCTCGTAGGGGACCAGGTAGACCGCCAGCGCCACCAGCTGCAGGGAGTAGATCGTCAGAGGCATGCCCCCCACTGCGGCGAGCGGAGCGGAGAGCCGCCGGAAAGCGGCCGAGCGCTGCCCCAGAGCGGTGAGGAAGCCGATGGCGACGGCCGCGACTCCGCCCGCACCGACCAGCTCGGCGGTGGTGCTCGCGTGGGCCTCGACGCTCTCGGCGCCGCCGATCGCCATGCCGCCGCCGTAGCCGATGACGAGGGAGACCGCTCCGCCGATGACCAGCCAGCGCTGCGTGGTCGCCGAGCGGATGTCGCACCGGGCGACGAGGAGGCCGAGGACGATGTAGGCCAGCCAGGACGGCACCGGGTAGTACTGCGTCAGCCAGAGGAGGGGCTGCTCCGCGAGCAGGGCGGTATCCGGCGGCAGCGTCCGCAGCCAGGCTCCGCCCGTTCCGACGAGGTCGTCGACGATCACGGGACCCAGGACGGCGAACGCGACGACCAGCACGGCGAGCAGTGCCCGGGGGAGGAAGAGGACCAGGGCGGCGAGGGCGAACATCAGGCCGTAGTGCGGCAGGATCACGGCGATCGGCGTCCCGAGCAGGGTCAGCGCGACGCCCAGGGCGAGCAGGTAGAGCCCCCGGAGGAGGATCGACCCGGTGTCGCGCCCGGGGCGCTCGGAGCGGCGTGCGCCGCCGGTCATCAGCCCGATCGACACCCCCGCGAGGACCGCGAAGAGGACCGAGCTGCGGCCGTTCCAGATCATCTCCTCGGTCACCGGGGCGAGATGAGCGGCGAACATCCCGAGCACGGCGATCCCGCGGGCGACGTCGAGGCCGACGATGCGGGAGGAGGAGGCGGTCACGGATCCATGCTGCCAGGCGGGCCTGGACGGGGGCCAGCACCCCGGAACGACGACGGGCGCCCGACCCCGGAGGTCGAGCGCCCGACGGCGTGAGCGGTGCGAGGGCTACTCGCGGAAGATCGCGACGAGTCGCAGGATCTCGAGGTACATCCAGACGACCGTGACGAGGATGCCGTAGGCGCCCGTCCAGCCGTAGATGCGCGGGGCGCGGTTGCGCACGCCCTGCTGGATGAACTCGAAGTCCATCACGAGCGAGTAGGTGGCCAGCGCGATCGCGATGAGGCCGATCACGATGCCGATGAAGCCGGTGCGCAGACCGAAGCCGCCGCCGACGCCGAAGAGGCCGAGACCGAGGTTCACGAGCGAGAAGACCGCGTAGCTGATCATGCCGATGAAGAAGATCTTGTTCAGCTTCGGCGAGGTGCGGATCTTGCCGTTCATGAACAGCGCCAGGGTGACGCCGATCACGATGACGGTCGCGAGGAGGGCCTGGACGACCGCGCCCTCGTAGACGTTCTCGAAGATGCCCGAGATCGCACCCACCGCGACGCCCTGAGTGGCGGCGTAGCCGAGGATCAGAGCGGGGCTCGGGACCTTCTTGAAGGCGTTGACGATGCCGAGGACCAGCGCGACGATCACGGCCGGGAGCATGAGCCCCGGGACGAACCAGCCGACAGCCGCGCCCGCCAGGAGCACGACGAAGGCGAGAGCCGTCTTCGCGAGGGTGTCCTCGACGGTCATCCGGTCGGTCTCCGTGGAGCTCGCGGCCGGACGGTTGTACATCTGGTCGAGCGTGTCGGACGAGACGTCGGGGAGGTCCTGCACGCGGCCGGCGTAGCCGCGGTTGCTGAACTCCGGACGCCCGAAGGCCGGATTGCTGCTTGCCATGGTTCCTCTTCTCTCAGGTGCGCTGGTGTCCGGTGGAGCAACGGAGCTGAGTCGCGGTGGTCGGGATGCTGTGGTGCCGCCGGGTCCTCGGAGGACTCCGACGATGTGACCACAGTATCTGAGAACAGCTCTCAGAGTCTGGTTGTTCCCCCCGAGCGAACCGAGTCCTCGCCCGTAGGATCGCCGCATGCCCGACCGCTCCGCTCCACTCGTCATCGGCCACCGCGGCGCGAGCGGCTACCGCCCCGAGCACACCCGCTCCGCCTACGATCTCGCCGTCGCCCTCGGCGCCGACGCCGTCGAGCCCGACCTCGTCGCCACCCGCGACGGCGTGCTGGTCCTGCGGCACGAGAACGAGATCTCGGGCACCACCGACATCGAGCGCCGACCGGAATTCGCCGACCGCCGGACGACCAAGCGGCTCGAGGGGAAGGACGTCACGGGCTGGTTCACCGAGGACTTCACCTGGCCCGAGCTCTCCCAGCTGCGGGCCAGGGAGCGGCTGCCCGCCGTCCGCCCCTCGAGCGCCACCTTCGACGGCCAGTTCCCGCTGCTGCGCTTCTCGGACCTGCTCGCCCTGCTCGACCGGGCGGGCGAGGACGCGCCGGGCGCTCCTCCGGGCTCGTCGCCGAGATCAAGCACGCCGACTACTTCGACTCGATCGGGCTGCCGCTGGACGTGCTGCTCGAGCAGGAGCTCGCCGCTGCCGGCTGGGGCCCCCGCGACCCGAGGCTGACCATCGAGAGCTTCGAGAAGACGGTGCTCGAGCGGCTCGGCGTGCGCGGCGTCGGCACCAAGCGCGTGTTCCTGATCGAGTCGCGGGGAGCGGCGCCCGACCTCGTCGCGGCGCACGGTGCCCGCGCCACTCCCTACGCCGACTTCGTGACCCCGTCCGGACTGCGCAACCTCGCCGGCACGGTCGACGGGGTCAGCGTGGACAAGAGCATGCTGTTCGCCCGCGACGCCGCGGGGCGTGCGACGGGGCCGAACTCGCTGGTCGAGCACGCGCACGCCGTGGGACTCGAGGTCTACACCTGGACCCTCCGCCCCGAGAACCGGTTCCTCGGAGAAGGTGCACCGCCGGGGCAAGGAGCCGGCCGCCTTCGGGGCCTGGCAGGACGAGTTCCGGATGATCCTCGCGACCGGTCTGGACGGCGTGTTCGCGGACCACCCCGATCTCGCACTCGAGGTCGTCGCCGCCCGCTGATCCGGATCAGCGACCTCCCGGCGCGGATGGAGGCGACCGGGAGTGTTCGCTGCCATCATCGGAAGCCCTCTGCGCGGCCCCCTCGCCGCGCCCCGCCCCGCCCCCTCGAGGAGGAGGAACCCCGTGTCGACCCGCGCCCGCATCACCCGCCGCTGGATCACCTCCGCGGTGCTCGCCGCGCTCGGGGTGGCTCTGGTCTACTGGCTCGCCGTGCTCACGCCGCAGGGCCAGGCCGCCGAGAACTCCGGCCTGCGCGGAGCCGACCTGGTCTTCGGCCGGGCGACGGGGACGGCCGCGGGCACTCTGGCCGACATCACTCCGGTCTCGATGATCGGCGGGGCCCTGCTGGCGGCGTCGATCGCGCTGATCCGGCGCCGACCGGCCCTCGCGCTCGCCTCCGTCGGGTCGATCGTGCTGACCGCCGGACTGACGCAGCTGCTCAAGAACGTGGTCCTCGAGCGCCCGCTGCTCGTCGAGACCGACGCCTGGTACACCGGCGGCAGCTTCCCGAGCGGTCACACCGCGGCCGCGGTCTCGGTCGTCTTCGCCCTGGCGATGGTGCTGCCCGCCCGCGGTCGCACCGTCGTGCTCCTGCTCGGCGGCGCCGTGGTGGTCCTGGTCGGCAACCTGACCATGGCGGCGTCGTGGCACCGGGCGAGCGACGTGCTCGGCGCCGACCTCGTCGCGCTGGCCTCCGCCTCCCTCGCCTGCGCCTGGCTCTCGACCCGCGCCCAGCTGGGCCGGGCCCCGCGCCGCACTCCGCGCAGGAACGTGAACAGGCTGCTGGTCGTCTGCTCGGTCGTCGTGGTGCTCGTGCTCGCCGGACTCGCCGTGCAGGGCATCCAGTACTACCCGGACGACACGAAGGATCTGACCGCGTTCGCGCTGCAGCAGCTGCTCGCGGTGTCGACCTCGACGATCGCGCTCGTGGGCTTCGCGCTCGCCTGGCGCGGCCTCGACGTGGGCGGTTCGCTGACGGCGTCCGCGGCTCGGCCCCGAGCGGCCTGACCCGGCTCCCCGTGTCGGAGGGTCGATCTACACTCGGAGGGACATGAGCCTCCTCTTCGATCCGAGCGATTCCCGCGCCACCCCGGTCATCGTCGGCGCCCCCGGCGACGGCGCCTCCTTCAGCGACCCGGCGCACGAGAAGCTCGTCGCCGGCCTGAACCCGCAGCAGCGCGAGGCGGTCGAGTACCGCGGCGACGCGCTGCTCATCGTCGCCGGCGCCGGCTCCGGCAAGACCAGCGTGCTCACGCGCCGCATCGCGAGCCTCCTCGGCAACGGCGAGGCCTGGCCGAGCCAGATCCTCGCCATCACGTTCACCAACAAGGCGGCGGCCGAGATGCGCGAGCGCGTCGAGAAGCTCGTCGGGCAGAGCGCCGAGGGGATGTGGATCTCGACCTTCCACTCGGCCTGCGTGCGGATCCTGCGCCGCGAGGCCGAGAACTTCGGCATGACCTCCTCCTTCACCATCTACGACTCCGGCGATCAGCGCGCACTGCTGAAGAGGATCGTGAAGGACCTCGAGGCCGACTCCCTCGGCATCACCGTCGCGAGCGCGTCGTCGAAGATCTCGAAGCTCAAGAACGAGCTCGCGGACGTCGACTCCTACGCCCGCACCGCCAACATGAGCGACCCGAACGAGGAGATGTTCCTCCAGGTGTTCCGCGCGTACTCGCGGGCCCTCGAGAGCGCCAACGCCTTCGACTTCGACGATCTCATCGCGCAGACCGTGTACCTCTTCCGCGCCTTCCCGCACGTGGCGGCCAAGTACCAGCGGCGCTTCCGCCACGTGCTGGTCGACGAGTACCAGGACACGAACCACGCGCAGTACTCGCTGATCCACGAGCTGACCCGGCCGGTGCCGCGGGCGACGATCGACGCGGCGCAGTTCGACCGCCCGTACCGCGGCCCGGTCACGGCCGACGGGTCGATCCCCGGCGCCTCCCTGACGGTCGTCGGCGACTCCGACCAGTCGATCTACGCGTTCCGCGGCGCCGACATCCGCAACATCGTCGAGTTCGAGCGCGACTTCCCGGGCTGCCGGGTGATCCTGCTCGAGCAGAACTACCGCTCGACCCAGAACATCCTCTCGGCGGCCAACGCGGTCATCTCGAACAACTTCGACCGCCGTGCCAAGAACCTCTGGTCCTCCAGCGGCGACGGCGAGAAGATCATCGGCTACACGGGCTACTCCGGGCACGACGAGGCGCAGTTCGTGGTCGACGAGATCGCCCGGCTGCACGCCGCGGGCACGGGCTACGACGAGATCGCCGTGTTCTACCGCACGAACGCGCAGACCCGCGCGCTGGAGGAGATCTTCATCCGCTCGGCGCTGCCGTACCGGATCCTCGGCGGCACGAAGTTCTACGAGCGGGCCGAGATCAAGGACGCGCTCGCGTACCTCATCACCGTGGCGAACCCCGCCGATGTGCTCGCGCTGCGGCGGATCATGAACACCCCCAAGCGCGGCATCGGCCCGGCGACGGAGGCGCAGCTGCAGTCGTTCGCCGACACCAACGGCGTCACGCTCCGCGAGTCGATGCGCAACGCGGGCTCGCTGGGCATGGGGCCGAAGGTCACCAAGGCCATCGTCGACCTGGCGACGCTGCTCGACGAGTGCGCGATGATGCTCGACCCCGGCCGTCCCGAGGGGGAGGCGAAGGTGCACGAGGTGCTGACAGCGCTGCTGACCCGCAGCGGCTACCTCGACATGCTGCGCGCCAGCCGCGATCCCCAGGACGAGGCGCGGGCCGAGAACGTCGACGAGCTCATCGCCGTGACCAAGGAGTTCGCGCGCAACAACCCCGACGGCGGACTGGTGGACTTCCTCACCGAGGTGTCGCTCGTCGCCGCGGCGGACGACCTCGAGGACGACTCCGGCACGGTCTCGCTGATGACCCTCCACACCGCGAAGGGCCTCGAGTACGACGCGGTGTTCCTCACGGGCATCGAGGAGGACCTCCTCCCGCACCGCATCTCCGCGAACGAGCCGGGCGGTCCGGCCGAGGAGCGGCGGCTCTTCTACGTGGGCATCACCCGCGCCCGCAAGCGGCTCTACCTGTCGCTCGCGATGACGCGTGCGCAGTACGGCGAGACGTCGGTCGCGATGCCCAGCCGCTTCCTCCAGGAGATCCCCGGGGAGCTCATCGAGTGGCGCCAGTCGCCGGGGGCGGCGACGTCGCGCGGAGGCACTCAGCCGCGCGCGCTGAACGCCCAGCGCCCGGGCTTCGGCCGCTCGCGCTCGAACACCGAGTTCCGCGAGGCGCTCGCGGCGGCTCCCAAGGCCAAGGCGGAGTTCCCGAACCGCATCACCGGCATGGTCCGCGACAACGGCGACCTCGAGCTGATCGCGGGCGACCGCATCCGGCACACCGATTTCGGCGAGGGCCGGGTGAACGCGGTGACCGGAGAGGGCACCAAGCGCGTCGCGCACGTGCTGTTCGACGCGGTGGGCGCCAAGAAGCTGCTGATCAAGGTCGCGCCGATCGAGAAGCTGTGAGGCGCGCGGCGCCGTGACCGCCCCGGTCCCGCGCGCCTCGCGGAGCGTCACGGCGGCGCGGTTCGCGACCGAGGCGTTCTCGCCCGCGGTCCTCGCCGTGGTGGTGCCGATCGTGGTCGGAGCCCGGGTCGCCGATCCGCCGCTGCTCGGGATCGCCTGGGGTGCTCTCGCGGCGCTGTTCGTCGGGGTGCTGCCCTACCTCGCGATCCGGCTGCTGATGCGCTCGGGGCGGATCCGGGGCGACCACCACGTGCCGGAGCGGCGCGAGCGCGCGCTCCCGATCGCTCTCGCGCTGGTCTCGATCGTCGTCGGCCTCGTGCTGCTCGCCGCGTTCGGCGCTCCGGCGGCCGTGACGACCTTCGGTCTCGTGACGGTGGCGGTCGTCGTGGCGGTCGGCCTGGTGAACCTCATGTGGAAGCTCTCCGGGCACGCCGCGGTCGTGGCGACCTGCGCGGTCGTGGTGCTGATCGCCTACGGGCCCTGGTCGCTGCTGCTCTCGGTGCCGGTCGTGCTCTGGACCGGATGGTCGCGCGTCCGGCTCGCGGCGCACACGCCGGCGCAGGTGCTGGCGGGGGCCGCCGCGGGCGCCGTGCTCGCCTCCGTCGTCTGGTCGCTGCTCGGCTGACGCGCCGGGGAAGCGCCGCGAGATGCCGGTCCGGTACGCGCGGCGCGGGCCGCGCACGGGACCGGCATCTCGCGCGGAGTCAGTCGCAGGCGATGCCGTCCCCGTCGCGGTCGAGGTCGTAGATGTCGGAGCCCACGACCGTCACCGGCCCGCGCACGTAGGAGGGGCCGTTGCCGGATCCGGCGGCGCAGTCGACGTCGGAGTCGATGGGGACGCAGTCCCCGGTGTAGTTGGAGTCGCAGCCCGACGCCGCAGCGGCAGCCGGCGCCGGAGCGGGCGGCGGCACCCGGGTTCCGACGCGCGTCACATCGTCCACGGGAGCGGTCGTGACCGCCTCGGAGACCTGGGTCCGCGACACCTCGACGCCGTCGTGCTTCACGATCTCGACGGTGCGGGTGAGGACCCCGTCGCTGCCGGCGATCACGACGCTGCTGCCCTGGTCGGCGGTCGGGTCCTCCTCCGTCCGCGCGGCGCGGGGCACCGGCGCGGTCTCGGTCACGGTCTCGGTCGTGACGACGACCGTCGGCGTCGGGACGGCCGTGCGCGTCGGTGCCGGTGAGGCCGTCCGCGTCGGCTCCGCCGTGGGGGCCGGCGTCGCGGTGCTCGCGGCGACCTGCTCCTGGGCGACGGGCGCCGGTGCGGTGGCGCCGTACGCGCTCGAGCCGACCAGCAGGGCGGCGAGGGCCCCGGCCGCGACGAGTCCCGACGTGCGGCGACGGCGCGCGAGCCCCAGCCAGGTCGGTCGGCGCAGCAGGACTCCGTAGACGCCGGTGATCAGCACGACGAGCGCGACCAGGAGGACCGCCGACCAGAGGCCGCCCGAGAGCAGGCCGACCAGCGCGAGGAACGCGGTCGCTCCTCCGCCGATCCACTGCAGCGGAGTGAGGCGCAGCCGCGTGAGCCGGACGGAGCCCAGGCGCAGCGGTCGGCGCCGCCGAGGGCTCCGGAGCCGGGGCGGCGCGTCCTGCGGACGTCGATCGCGGGGGAGAGGGGGCGGGAACGAGCTGGGCACGGTCGGGTACTTCCTGAACGGGAGGGGGAGGTCGCCCCAGTATCACCCGTCCGGGGTACGACTCCCGTGCCCCGTTCGCGGGCGACGCTCGCACCGGTCGCCGCGGGATGCCCTTCCGGTACGCGACACGGCGCGCCGCGCGGACCGGAGCGGCCCCTCGCGAGGCCGATCAGGAGTAGCGGGCCACCAGCTCGCGCTTGAGCACCTTCCCGCTCGGGCCCAGCGGCAGAGCATCGACGAACTCGATGCGGCGCGGGAACTTGAAGGCGGCGAGGTGCTCGCTCGCGAAAGCGATCAGCTCCTCGGCGCCCGCCGTCGCCGACGGTCCGAGCACGACGGCCGCGACGACCTCCTGCCCGTGCTTCTCGTCGGCCACGCCGAAGACCGCGGCGTTGGCGACGGAGGGGTGCCCGATCAGCACCTCCTCCACCTCGCGCGGGTACACGTTGTAGCCGTTGCGGATGATCATGTCCTTCGTCCGGTCCAGGATCCGCACGTAGTCCTCGTCGTCCTTCGTGCCGAGGTCGCCCGTGCGGAACCAGCCGTCGACGACGGCCTCCGCCGTCGCCTGCGGGTTCCCGAGGTAGCCCTTCATGAGGTTGTGCCCGCGGATCACGATCTCGCCGAGCTCGCCCCGCGGGAGCAGCTCCACCCGGTCCTGCACCTGGGCCCGTGCCACCTCGACCTCCACTCCCCAGATCGGGGTGCCGACGGTGCCCGCCCGCGGCGGAACGCCGACGTGGTTGAAGGTCGCGACGGGAGAGGTCTCGGTGAGCCCGTAGCCCTCGTAGATCTCGACGCCGAACACCTCGCGGAACCGCTCGATGACCGCGACGGGCAGCGCCGCACCTCCGGACACGGCGTAGCGCAGGGGCGGGCGGTCCGGGCGCCTCGTCGCCGCGTCGAGCAGCGCCACGTACATGGTGGGCACACCCTCGAACACGGTGCAGTCGTGCGCGATCATCGCCTCGAGCGCGGCGTCGCCGTCGAACTTCGGCACCAGCACGACCGTCGCGGCGGTGCGGAACGCGGTGTTCATGGCGCAGACCTGCCCGAAGGTGTGGAAGAGCGGGAGCGCCCCGAGCACGACGTCGCCGCGGTGCAGGTCGAAGGTGTTCATCAGCAGCACGTCCGACTGCGACACGATCGCGAAGTGCGTCCCCTCCGCTCCCTTGGGCCGGCCGGTCGTGCCGCTCGTGTAGAGGATCGTCGCGGTGTCGGAGGGGGAGCGCGGGGCGTACCCGTCGATCGGCTCGGCCTCGGCGGCGAGGTCCTCGAGGCGGGCGAACGGGGACTCCGTGCCGTCGGGGACCATCACGCTCAGCACGGGGACGCCGGCGAGCTCGGCGCCGGCCGCTCCCTCCTCCAGCAGCGGCGCGGCGCAGATCAGCGCCGCCGCTCCGGAGTCGCGGAGCACGTAGGCGATCTCGTCGTGCTTGAGCAGCGCGTGCACCGGGACGACCACAGCTCCCAGCGCGAGGACCGCGAAGTAGCCGCGCGGGAAGTCCGGCACGTTCGGCACGAGCAGCGCCACCCGGTCGCCCGGCCCGATGCCGCGGGTCCGCAGCGCTCCCGCGTAGGCCCGCGTCTGGTCCCAGAGCGCGGCGTAGTCGAGTGCGAGCGGACCGACCCGGATCGCGATCGTGGTCGGAGTGCGCCGGGCGGCCTCGGCGAGGATCGCGGCGACCGAGAGGGTGCCGGAGCCGGGCGGGGCGGAGGGGGCCTCGGACGATCGCGGTTCCGTGCTGCTCATGAATGCTCCCGTCGTCGTCGACAGCCGCGGCGGAGGCCGGGTGGTTCACCGTAGTCCCGGCCCGTGCCCCGATCGAGGGATCCCACCGGATGCCCAGCCCTCAGCGCGTGAGAGCGCGGTGGCGGAGGATCACGAGGGGCCCCGGCACCGTGAGCGCCAGGCTGTGGCTCACCGAGCCGAGCAGGAGCCGGAGGAAGGCGCCCCGACCGTGGCTGCCGACGACGAGCAGGCGGGCTCCGGAGGCGACCTCGCTGAGCTTCTCGACCGGGTTGCCGCGCACGAGGAGGTGCCGGATCTCGAGGTCGGGGCAGCTGTCGCCGAGGCCCACCAGCGATTCGGCGAGCACGAGGTCCTCGTCCTCCTCGATCGCGTCGATGACCCGGCGCTCCACGGGGACGGCGTCGGCCCAGGCGCCCGGGAGCTGCCAGGCGTGCAGGGCGAGCAGGGGCTCGCCGAGCCGGTCGGCCTCGTGCGCCGCGAGCCGGATCGCCTCGAGCGACACCTCCGATCCGTCGACCCCGACCGCGACACCGGTGCGGCCCGGCTCGACGGGTCCCGGGATCAGCGCGACCGCCGAGCGCGAGGCCGCGGCCACCCGGACGGCGACGGGCGCGGCCACGGCGAGACCGCGGCGGGCGAGCGGATGCGCGCCCAGCACCAGCAGCGCACCCGCCGGCGCCGCCTCCGCCAGGACGTGCACGGGATCGCCGTCGAGGAGCCGCACGCGCACGGGCACCGAGGCGTACTCGCGCTCGGCGAGAGCCCTCGCCTCCTCGAGCGCGGCTCCGGCGGCTCGGCGCTGCGCCACCGCGGCATCCGGGACGCGCCCTCGCGCCGGCTCGACCACGCTCACGAGCTCGGCGGGCAGCCGATGCCCCTCGGCGTAGTCGAGCGCCCAGCGCAGGGCGTCCGTGCTCCGATCCGATCCGCTGACTCCGACCACGACCGCGTCCATGCTGCGCCTCCTCATCGAGTGCTGCTCTCGGCCGCATTCTCCTCCGTCCGGCCCGCCCGCGGGAGTGCCGGACGGAGATCCGCGCCCGCCGTAGAGTCGCAGGATGCGTGGCGAGGCGACCCTGTACACCGATGCGATCGCGACGGCGCCCTTCGCCCTGGCGGTGATCGCCGAGGCGACCGGGTCGCGCGTGGTCGGCGCCCGGACCGCCGATGCGCACGTGCCGCTCTACAGCGGACCCACGAGCGCCCGCGTCTCGGTGTCGGGCTTCGGCGACAGCGTCCCGATCTCGGTCGACGTCCGGGACGAGCGCGGAGTCGAGGAGGCGCGGGCCGCCGCGCAGGCGCTGGGCCTGGAGCTCGCGGCCTACGCCGGCTGGAGCATCACCGCCGGCTTCTAGGCCGTGTCGACCAGGCCGAGCGGAGCACGCGAGATCGTGATCGGCACGGCCTAGGCGTCGGCGAGGGTCGCCCGGCGCACCTGCGCGAGGTAGAACCGGCTCGGCGAGGTCCGCACCCGGGCGGGCAGCAGCCGGTACACCGCGAAGGTGCGCGCGAGCGCGCGGTCGAAGCGCGCCTGCTGCCGCTCGCTCCAGCGGAAGCCGAAGGGCTCGCGGAGCGACGGAGGGAGCAGCCCGGCGGTCATCAGCCGCAGGTACGGTCCGAACGGGCGGAGGTACCACGCGGCGATCGCTCCGCCGAGGAGGTCGTGCGCGACGCGGCGCGCCTCGGGAGTGACGTGCAGGCGGCCCACCTGCTCGTCCCAGTAGGCGTCGAACGCCGCACGGTCGGCGGGCCACGACGCGTCCGCCATCTGCAGTGAGGTGCCGACCACGCGCGAGCGGTCGACCAGGTCGTCCGCCTGCTCCCGGGTCATCGGTCCGAAGGCGCCTTCGTAGAGCTGGAGCATCGACTGGGTGAGGGTCGCGGCGACCCAGCGCTGCAGCTCCGGATCGAAGGCGCTGTAGCCGGGTCCGCGGACGGGCCCGTGCGCCCGGTTCACCCGGCGGCGCACCGCGTGGACGTCCTCCGGGGAGCCGTAGTGCAGCGCGTAGAGGTAGGAGAGGGTGCCGTGCAGGCGCCCGAGCGCGCGGTGCACGAAGTCGGAGTGCTCGGCCACTCCGGCGCCGACAGCGGGGTGCGCGATCTGCAGCAGGATCGCCCGAGCGCCCGCGACGAGGAAGACGCCCTCGCGGAACACGTCGCGCTCCGGGCGGGGGCGGGTCCTCGGGGGCATGCGTCCACGCTACGCGGCGCGGGAAGGGCGCAGCGCGTGCGGAGTAGAGTTGTCGCGGCCCAGGACCGTGCCGAGACTCCGGCGCAGACGGGCCGCATCGGACTCGAAACGCAAGCGCGCTCAGCGCGGAATGGGAATGCAGCGTGGATCTCTTCGAATACCAGGCCCGTGATCTGTTCGAGAAGTACGGCGTCCCCGTGCTCCCGGGCATCGTCGCCGACACGCCCGAGGAGGTGCGCGCCGCCGCCGAGAAGCTGGGCGGCGTCACCGTCGTCAAGGCGCAGGTGAAGATCGGCGGCCGCGGCAAGGCCGGCGGGGTCAAGGTCGCGAAGACCGCCGACGAGGCGGAGGAGGCGGCGAAGTCGATCCTCGGCCTCGACATCAAGGGCCACGTCGTCAAGCGCGTCATGGTCGCGGGCGGCGCCCGCATCGCGCAGGAGTTCTACTTCTCCGTGCTGCTGGACCGGGCGAACCGCTCCTACCTCTCGCTCACCTCCTACGAGGGCGGCATGGAGATCGAGCAGCTCGCCGTCGAGCGCCCCGAGGCGCTCGCGCGCGTCGAGGTCGTCGCCGGCCAGGGCATCGACCTCGCCAAGGCGGAGGAGATCGCCCGTGCGGCGAAGTTCCCCGAGGAGCTGATCGGCAAGGTCGCCCCGGTCCTCGTGACGCTCTACGACGTCTACACCGGCGAGGATGCGACCCTCGTCGAGGTGAACCCGCTCGTCCTCACCGAGGAGGGCGACATCGTCGCGCTCGACGGCAAGGTCTCGCTGGACGAGAACGCCGGCTTCCGCCACCCCGAGCACGCCGCGCTCGAGGACAAGGACGCCGCCGACCCGCTCGAGGCGAAGGCCAAGGAGAACGACCTCAACTACGTGAAGCTCGACGGCGAGGTGGGCATCATCGGCAACGGCGCGGGCCTGGTCATGTCGACCCTCGACGTGGTCGCCTACGCGGGCGAGCGCCACGGCGGCGTGAAGCCCGCCAACTTCCTCGACATCGGCGGCGGAGCCTCCGCCCAGGTCATGGCGAACGGCCTCGACGTGATCCTCGGCGACGAGCAGGTCAAGAGCGTCTTCGTCAACGTCTTCGGCGGCATCACCGCGTGCGACGCCGTCGCCAACGGCATCCTGCAGGCGCTCGAGATCCTCGGCGACACCGCGACCAAGCCGCTCGTCGTCCGCCTGGACGGCAACAAGGTGGAGGAGGGCCGCGCGATCCTGCAGGCCGCCGCCAACCCGCTCATCACGCTCGCCGCGACCATGGACGAAGGCGCCGACAAGGCCGCCGAACTCGCCGCCGCGTAACGGACCCGACGACTCAAGGAATCAGAGAACAAGCATGTCGATCTTCCTCACCAAGGACTCCAAGGTCATCGTCCAGGGCATCACCGGCGGCGAGGGCACCAAGCACACCGCGCTGATGCTGAAGGCCGGGACCAACATCGTCGGCGGCGTCAACGCGCGCAAGGCCGGCACGACCGTCACCCACGGCGACGTCGAGCTGTCCGTCTTCGGCACCGTCAAGGAGGCCATCGAGGCCACCGGCGCAGACGTCTCCATCGCCTTCGTCCCGCCCGCCTTCTCGAAGGACGCCGTCATCGAGGCGATCGACGCCGAGATCGGCCTCCTCGTCGTCATCACCGAGGGCATCCCGGTGCAGGACTCGGCCGAGTTCTGGGCGTACGCGCAGGAGAAGGGCAACAAGACCCGCATCATCGGCCCGAACTGCCCCGGCATCATCACGCCGGGCGAGTCGCTCGTGGGCATCACCCCCGCGACGATCACGGGCAAGGGCCCCATCGGCCTCGTCTCGAAGTCGGGCACCCTGACTTACCAGATGATGTACGAGCTGCGCGACCTCGGCTTCTCGACCGCCATCGGCATCGGCGGCGACCCGATCATCGGCACGACGCACATCGATGCGCTCGCTGCGTTCGAGGCCGACCCCGAGACCAAGGCGATCGTCATGATCGGCGAGATCGGCGGCGACGCCGAGGAGCGCGCGGCCGACTTCATCAAGGCCAACGTCACCAAGCCGGTCGTCGGCTACGTGGCGGGCTTCACGGCTCCCGAGGGCAAGACGATGGGCCACGCCGGTGCCATCGTCTCGGGCTCCGCGGGCACCGCGCAGGCCAAGAAGGAGGCCCTCGAGGCCGCGGGCGTGAAGGTCGGCAAGACGCCGTCCGAGACCGCCGCGCTGCTGCGCGAGGTCTTCGCCTCGCTGTAGTACCCACGGGCGCGTCCAAACGGGCGGGATCGACTGCTCCGGCAGCGATCCCGCCCGTTCGCGCATTCCGGGTACCGTCGGGGGGTGACCCGCAGACTCGGCCTCGACTTCCTCACCTTCGTCCCGTACCCGGAGGGGCCCGAGAAGCCGGGCGACGCCGCGCGCAGCCTCGAGGACGGGCTGGCCCTCTTCGAGCTCGGCGAGGAGCTCGGCTACGGCACCGGCTGGGTGCGCGTGCGCCACTTCGAGCGCTACCTCGCGTCGCCGATGACCTTCTTCGCCGCCGCCTCGCAGCGCACGCGGCGCCTGCGCCTGGGCACCGCCGTGATCGGCGCCCGCTACGAGGCGCCCATCCGCCTCGCCGAGGACGCGGCGACCGTCGACCTGCTCTCGGGCGGCCGTCTCGATCTGGGCGTGAGCAGCGGATTCGCGCACCTCGCGTCGGTCTTTGACGGGGTCTTCGGTCAGGGCGAGGGCGAGTTCCGCGCCCAGGCGCAGGAGCGGATCGAGCGACTCCGGCAGGCTCTGTCCGGAGAGGTGCTCGGGATCGCCGAGTCGGCGCTGATGTCGGTGCCCGTCGGCGACCCGCTCGTGCAGCACCCGCACGCCCCGGGGCTGGCCGACCGGATCTGGTACGGCGCCGGCTCCGTCTCCTCCGCCGTGCGCGCCGGTGAGCAGGGCATGCACCTGCAGGTCTCGACTCTCAACACCGAGGAGACCGGTCTGCCGTTCGCCGAGCAGCAGGCCGTCCAGATCCGCGCCTACCGCGAGGCGTTCCGCGCCGCGCATCCGGAGCGGACCTCCCGCGTCACCGCGGGCCGCATCGTGCTGCCGCTGGTCGACGACGCCGACGAGCGGGCCCACCGCCCCTTCATCGACGGCTACCTCGCCCGGATGAACGACGACGGCACGCCGCGCACCGCCGACCGCTCGATCATCGCCGCTCCCATGCGCTTCAGCCCGCTGCACGTCGGGTCGCCGGAGGAGATCGTCGCCTCCCTCGCCGCCGATCCCGCCCTCGCCGAGGCGGACTCGCTGACCCTGACGCTCCCCGCGGTGGGCGGAGTGGAGTCGCACCGGCGGATCCTGCGGACGGTCGCCGAGCGGATCGCTCCGCAGCTCGGCTGGGCGCCCTCGCGCTAGCTAGCGGCGCCGATCGAGCAGCCGCCGCACCGGCGTCTGCAGCAGCAGCACCAGCAGCCACCAGAGCGAGGGCGCGGCCATCGCGAGCACCAGCGCGAGCACCAGCAGCCCGAACGGGACCAGCGCCCCGCGCAGGGGCACCCCGCCGACCCCCTCCCGCAGCAGCGCCGGGTGCCGGGCCAGGTGCCGCTCGATCAGCACCAGTGCGCCGCTCATCACCGTCATCGTCCCGAGGTACAGGCCGATCGCTCCGCGGGTGTCGGGGAGCAGCGCGATCACGCTCGTCGCGAAGGGGAAGAACGCCACGGCGGCGAGCCAGAGCAGACCGAGCCGGGCCAGGCCGCCGTCGTAGTCGTCGACGAGCTCGAAGACGCGGTGGTGGGGGATCCAGAACACGGCGATCAGCAGGAACGAGAGCGCGAACGCGAGCACCTGGTCGACGTGGCCGTTGAAAAGTGCCGCCACGCCTCCTCCGTCGGCCGCGATCCGGGGCGCGAGCTCCACCAGGGGCAGCACCAGGAGGGTGATCGCGATCGCGACGGTCGCGTCCGAGAAGCCGACGAGCCGGTCCAGCCCGCGGGCGGTGCGGACGGGACGAGCGGGTGCGGTGCGCCGACCGCGGTGCAGCAGGCGCTCGAGCGGTCCGGCGAGCAGGAGCAGCAGCAGCCAGAAGAGGCCGACCGCTGGCACTATCACCGCGAGGAGGAGCGCCGCCAGCAGCAGTCCGAGGACGATCACCGAGCGCGTCAGCGGCTGCCCGGTCCCGCGGGCGGCGAGGTCCGGATCGCGGCGCAGCAGCAGCCGCATCCCGAGGGTGGCGGCGCTCGCCGCGGCGATCACCCCGATGTAGGGGGCGACGACGGACGGGTCGTCGGTGGACGCGCTCGAGAGCAGGTTCGCAGCGAACGGCAGCAGCACGATCGCGGCGAGCCAGACGAAGTCCACCGCGACGAGAGCGGGGGAGTAGCGGCGCACCTCCTCGAAGACCGCGTGCTGCACCAGCCACAGGCGTCCGATCACCGCGAACGTCACGACGAAGGCCGAGAGCGTGCCGACGTGGTCCGCGAGGAGCGGGCCGAGGCCGCCCGACCCGCCCTCTTCGACCGCGTCGACGAGCGGGAGCACCAGGAAGGTGATCGCGATCGCCGTCACGGCGTCGCTGAAGTTCACGAGCCGGTCCAGGCCCCGCTCGGTCCGGTCTGCTGGGGTCCTGGTCACGGCTCGACCCTAGGGCGTGCGGACGCGCCCGAGCGTGCGGCTGAGCAGCCGGAGCCGGGCCCGCCGGTAGGCTCGTCGAGCCCATGAACCGGATCACCGTCGCCCTCCTCGCCGCCTTCGACGCCGCTCTCTCGGCCCTCATCGGCATCGCGATCCCCCTCGTCCCGCTCACCGTCCTGTGGGCGGTGCAGTACGACACCGCCGTCGACTGGGCCGTGTTCTGGCGCGTCTCGGCCGACGCCTGGCTGATGGGCCACGGGGCCGATCTGCGCGCGAGCCTCGCCCCCGACTCCGCCCTCGCCCTCGGCCTGCCCGGGGGAGCGGACGCGTTCGCCGTCACGATCGCGCCCCTCGCGTTCGCGGTGCTCGCGATCCTCCTCGGCGCCCGCACGGGCCGCCGTGCGCAGGAGTCGCCGTTCCGGTTCATCGGCTTCACGGTGTCGATCGCGACCTACCTGGTCATCGCCCTCCTGGTCACCCTCGGGTCGGCGACCGAGGCGGCGACGGTGGCCACCGTGCAGGGCGCGGTGCTGCCGCCGCTCGTCTTCGGCCTGGGCGTCGCGATCGGAGCGGGGACCCACTCCGCCCGCAGCGGCGAGACCGACCGCCTCGGCGAGCTGGTCTCGGACGCGGCCGCCCGGCTGCCCGACCCGGCGCTGCCCCTCGTGCTCGTCTCGCTGCGCGCCGGAGCGCTCGCCGCGGCGGGCGTCGTCGGCGCGGCCGCCGTGCTCGTCGCTGTGCTGCTCGTCACCGGCTACGCCTCCGTCGTCGCGCTCTACGAGGGACTCGGATCCGAGGCGCTCGGCGGACTCGCGTTGACGCTCGGCCAGCTCGCCTTCGTCCCCAACCTCGTGATCTGGGCGGCGAGCTGGCTGATCGGACCGGGATTCGCCGTCGGAGCCGGATCGTCCGTCGGCCCCGCCGGGACCCTCCTCGGCCCGGTGCCGTCCATCCCGTTCCTCGGCGCTCTGCCGCAGGGCGACCTGCCGTTCGGCTTCGTCGGGATCCTGGTCCCGGTCCTCGCGGGCTTCCTCGCCGGTTGGAGGGTGCGCAGGAGTCTCTTCGAGGCCCTCGAGGGGCGCCCGTTCCTGCGTTGGGGCGCGGTCGCCGCCGCCGGCATCGGAGTGGTCGGGGGCGTGCTGCTCGGGCTGCTCGCCTGGGCGTCGGCGGGTGCGGCCGGGCCGGGCAGGCTCGCGGTCGTCGGACCCGATCCGCTCGTCGTCGGCGCGGTCGCCGCGCTCGAGCTGGCGCTCGCCGCCGCCCTGGGCCTCGCCGCGGGCAGGACGTCGCGCGATTGAGCAGCGGTGGTCCCCGGCGAGGGCCTCCCCCTAGACTTGCGCAGTGCTGAAGCTCGTCGTACTGATCTCCGGCGGCGGTTCCAACCTCCGCGCCCTCCTGGAGGCCACCCGCGACGACCGGTTCCCCGCGCGCGTCGTCGCCGTCGGCAGCGACACCGATGCCGAGGGCCTGCGCCACGCGGAGGCGTTCGACATCCCCTCCTTCACGGTCACGCCGCACGCGTTCGCGTCGCGGGACGCCTGGGGCGAGGAGCTGCTCGCGAGCATCCGCGAGTGGGAGCCCGACCTGGTCGTCTGCGCGGGCTTCATGCGGATCCTCCCTCCCGTCGTCGTCGACGCCCTCAGCCCGCGGATGATCAACACCCACCCCGCTCTGCTGCCGCTGTTCCCCGGTGCCCACGCCGTGCGCGACGCGCTCGCGGCCGGGGCCGCCGAGACGGGCGTCACCGTGCACGTCATCGACACCGGAGTCGACACGGGCCCCGTCATCGCCCAGGAGAGCCTCGCCGTGCTCCCGGGCGAGAGCGAGGCCGCGCTGCACGAGCGCATCAAGACCATCGAGCGCCGTCTGCTGGTGCAGACCGTGCTCGACATCGCCCACGGAACCGTCGACCTCGAGGAGCTCGCCCGATCATGAGCATCACCGCCCACGACCCCAGCAGCTACGACGACCGCGACGTGGTCCCCGTCCGCCGCGCGCTGATCTCGGTCAGCGACAAGACCGGGCTCCTCGGGCTCGCCGCGGCGCTCGCGACCGCGGGCGTCGAGCTGGTCTCGACCGGATCGACGGCCGCCACGATCCGCGACGCGGGCCACGAGGTGACCGACGTCTCCTCCGTCACCGGGTTCCCTGAGTCGCTCGACGGCCGCGTGAAGACGCTCCACCCCGCGGTGCACGCCGGGATCCTCGCCGACCTGCGGCTCGCCTCGCACCGCGAGCAGCTCGAGCAGCTTGACATCGCCGCGTTCGAGCTCGTCGTGGTCAACCTCTACCCGTTCCGCGAGACCGTCGCCGGCGGCGCCGACGCGGAGACCGTGGTCGAGAACATCGACATCGGCGGCCCCGCCCTCGTGCGCGCCTCGGCCAAGAACCACGCGAACGTCGCGATCGTCGTCGATCCGGCCGACTACCCCGGCGTCATCGCCGCACTCGGCGACGGAGGCACGACCCTCGCGGCCCGTCGCACCCTCGCCGCCCGCGCCTTCGCTCATACCGCCTCGTACGACTCCGCGGTCGCCGCCTGGTTCGCCGGGCAGGAGGCGGGCGACTCCGCCGTCGACGGAGCGATCGAGATCCGCGGCACCCTCAAGCAGGTCCTGCGCTACGGCGAGAACTCGCACCAGAAGGCCGCCCTCTACGTCTCGCCCGACGGAACCGGCATCGCCCAGGCCGAGCAGCTGCACGGCAAGGAGATGTCGTACAACAACTTCGTCGACGCCGACGCGGCCGTCCGCGCCGCGTACGACTTCGTGCTGCCCGCCGTCGCGATCATCAAGCACGCCAACCCCTGCGGCATCGCCATCGCGAGCACCAAGGCCATCGACCCCATCGCCTCCGCGCACCGGCGGGCGCACGAGTGCGACCCGGTGTCGGCGTTCGGAGGAGTGATCGCGGCGAACCGCCCCGTCACCCTCGCCATGGCCGAGACCGTCAAGGAGATCTTCACCGAGGTCCTCGTCGCGCCCGCCTTCGAGCCCGAGGCGCTCGAAGTGCTCAAGACGAAGAAGAACCTCCGCCTGCTGCAGCTGCCCTCCTTCTACGCCCCCGTCGAGACCGAGTTCAAGCAGATCTCGGGCGGCGTCCTGATCCAGGAGCCGGACCGCTTCACGGGCGGCCCGGGCGAGGTCAGCTCCGGCTGGGAGCTCGTCGCCGGCGAACCCGCCGACGCCGACACCCTCCTCGACCTCGAGTTCGCCTGGAAGGCGTGCCGCGCCGTGAAATCGAACGCGATCCTGCTCGCCAAGGGCGGCGCCTCCGTCGGCGTCGGCATGGGCCAGGTCAACCGCGTCGACTCCTGCCACCTCGCCGTCACCCGCGCCGGCGACCGCGCCCCCGGCTCCGTCGCCGCCTCGGACGCGTTCTTCCCCTTCGCCGACGGCCTCGAGGTGCTCCTCGCCGCCGGAGTGAAGGCCGTCGTCCAGCCCGGCGGCTCCGTCCGCGACGCCGAGGTCATCGAAGCCGCCAAGCGCGCCGGCGTCACCATGTACACGACGGGGGAGCGGCACTTCTTTCACTGAGCGCGCAGCGCTCAGTGGGTGCTTTCTTCCACGCCGCTCCTCGCGCGGCGTGGCGCGGTCGGGATCGCGACGTGGGGCGTTCCAGGGAGCGGGGTGCGTCGCCCGCCGCGGGAATCGCTGGCACGCGATTCCCGCTGAGTGGGCTCGCCCTTCGGGCATCGGCTCTGACGAGGACTCGCGGCCTACCGGGGCGTGAGGTGTTCTCGCCCTGCGGGCGTCGAGTTGTGGTGTTCTCGCCCTGCGGGCGTCGAGTTGTGGTGTTCTCGCCCTGCGGGCATTGAGTTCCGGTGTTCTCGCCCTGCGGGCGTCGAGTTGTGGTGTCCTCGCCCTGCGGGCGTCGAGTTCTTGTGACCTCGCCCTGCGGGCATTGAGTTCTCGTGTTCTCGCCCTGCGGGCATCGCGTGAGCATGCGCCTCGACCTGTGGGCGTCGGGTTCTCGTTTCCTCGCCCTGTAGGTGTCGGGGTGGCGCCCGCGGGCGGCGGGATCGAGAGCCCGGGTGCCGCGAGGCGGCGTGGGTCGGGGTCGGTCGGGTGGTGAGGGCCGTTCCGCGACGAGTCGTGAGGTGGGGTGCGCGGGCCTGAGAGGCGTCGAGGGGGTGCTCGGGGAGGAGCGGAGGAGACCGCGTAGGGTCGGCGAGTGCCTTCTGACTCGACGCTCGCCTCCGCGCCCGCCCCCTCCCTCGGTCGCCGCGTGCTGCCGGCGCTCGCCGCCGCGGCCGCCACGGCGCTCGCGGCCCACCTCGCCAATCTGCTCGCGTTCTTCGTGGGCAACCAGCTGCAGCCGTCGTCGCTGGCGCAGGTCAACGCCTACTTCCTGCTCTCGAGTGCGCTCGCCTTCGTGGTGCTCGTGGTCCTGGGGCTCGCGGGGCTCTTCGCGCGGTGGTGGACCGCGGCGCTCGCGGGTCTGGTCGCGGGCGTGGTCGGCGCGCTGTTCGGCACCCTCGTGCAGGTCTCGGCCAGCGGCACCGCTCTCGACGGCACGGTCTGGATCTCGGTCCTCGACACGCTCGGCGGGCTCAACCTGATCCTCCTGGTCGCCTTCACCGTGGCCGCGGCGACGCTGGGCCGCCGCGTCCTGCGCTCCTTCGAGCCCGTCCGCGACGAGCGGCAGCCGGTCGAGCGCCGCATCGCGATCGTCCGGCAGCCGGCTGCGAACCTCGGCGACGGCGAGCTCACCCACCTCGAGCGCGTCCCCGTGGACCAGGCGAAGGCCGAAGCGCAGTGGGAGGAGTACGTCGACGCGCTCGAGGCCGCCGGCTGGGAGACGGTCCAGGCCGCCACGGCCGCGCACCACGCCGACTCGGTCTTCGTGGAGGACGCGGTGGTCGTCTTCGGCGGCCACGCCGTCCTCGCGCGCTCGGGTGCCGAGTCGCGCCGGGGCGAGAGCGCCGGAGCGGAGGAGGCCGTCCGCGCGCTCGACCTGACCGTGCACCGCCTCGAGGAGCCCGCCACCCTCGACGGCGGCGATGTGCTGAAGATCGGGCGCACCGTGTACGTGGGCCGGGGCGGCCGCACCAACGCGGAAGGGGTCGCTGCGCTGCGCGCGATCCTCCGACCCCTCGGCTGGAGCGTCGTGGCCGTCCCGCTCACGAAGGCGCTGCACCTCAAGAGCGCCGTCACCGCCCTCCCGGACGGCACCGTCATCGGCTGGGAGCCGGTCGTCGACGAGCCGAGGATCTTCCCCTCCTTCCTGCCGATGCCCGAGGAGCCCGGTGCGCACGTCGTCGTGCTCGACGACGACACCCTGCTGATGGCCGCGTCCGCGCCCCGCAGCGCCGAGCTGCTGCGCGGCCTGGGCTACACCGTCGTCACGGTCGACGTCTCGGAGTTCGAGAAGCTCGAGGGCTGCGTCACCTGCCTGTCGGTGCGCGTCCGCTGAACCGGGCGTCGGACGGGCGTTCTGCGACGCCTGTCCGAGCCGGGTGGACACCTCCGCGAGACCGGGTATAGCCTGCAAGGCTGCCCGGAGCGACGCTCTGCGGCACTCGTCCTCTCCGGCGCCCGACCGCGCCCTCCGCTCCTCGCCGCGAAAGCACTCCTGTGTCCGCACCCGCCTCCCCGTCCGTCTCCTCCGAGCAGCAGCGCCCCGGCACGCTGAAGGTCCTGCTGCGCCTGCTCCCGTTCGTCGGGGACGCGCTGCCCCGGCTCGGCATCGGCATCGCTGTCGCCCTCGTCGCGAGCCTCGTCTCGCTCGCGATCCCGATCGTCCTGCAGCGTCTCGTCGACGGTCCGCTCGCCGAGGGCGCCGGGTCGGCGGGGTCGGGGAGACCTCGGACCCCTGTTCGGTCCGGTGCTCCTCGTGCTCGGACTCGGCGTGCTGGAGGCCGCGGCGATCGCACTGCGCCGCCGGATGGTGCTCACGCCCAGCACCCGGGTCGAGGCCCGGATGCGCACCGCGCTCTACCAGCGGCTGCAGGACCTCCCGGTGTCGTTCCACGACCGGTGGCAGAGCGGGCAGCTGCTGTCCCGCGCGGTCAGCGACCTCAGCCTCATCCGCCGCTGGATCGCCTTCGGCTTCGTGCTGCTGGTCGTCAACGCGCTGACGATCCTCGTCGGCTTCGGCGTGCTCGTGTACTGGAACCCGATCCTCGGCGTCCTCTTCATCGTCTGCTCGATCCCTGTCTGGATCTACGGCTTCCTGTTCGAGAAGCGCTACTCGAGCATCGCCCGCCGGAGCCAGGACCAGGCCGGCGATCTCGCGACGACCGTCGAGCAGTCGGTGCACGGCATCCGCGTGCTCAAGGCGTTCGGCCGAGGCAAGCACGCCCTCGAGGGCTTCGCCGACCAGGCGGAGCTGCTGCGCGGCACCGAGATCGCCAAGGCGAAGGCCATCGCCGGCATCTGGCTGATCCTCCTGCTGGTCCCGGACGTCGCCTTCGCGCTCTGCCTGCTCGGCGGCGTGTGGCTCGCGGCCGACGGCCAGCTGAGCGTCGGCGAGCTGTTCGCGTTCTTCGCCACCGCGACCGTGCTGCGCTGGCCGGTCGAGTCGATCGGCTTCCTCCTCTCGATGACCTTCGACACGCGCACCGCGGTCGACCGCTACTTCGAGGTCATGGACAGCGAGAACACGATCACCGACCCGGCGGAGCCCGTCTCGGTCGCGGACCCGCGGGGCCGGGTGACCTTCCGCGGCGTCCACTTCCGCTACCAGGACGCCCCGGCCGACGCGGTCGATCTCCTCGACGGCGTCGACCTCGAGGTCGAGCCGGGCGAGACGATGGCGCTGGTCGGAGTGACGGGGTCGGGCAAGACGACGCTGACCGCGCTCCTTCCCCGCCTCTACGACGTGACGGCCGGCGCGATCGAGATCGACGGAGTGGACGTCCGCCGGATGCGCCGCGAGGAGCTGCGCTCGCACGTCGGCATGGCGTTCGAGGACGCGACCCTCTTCTCGACGTCCGTCCGCGAGAACGTGCTGCTGGGGCGCCCGGAGGCGAGCGAGGAGGAGCTGCTCGAGGCCCTCGAGATCGCGCAGGCCGGTTTCGTGCACGCGCTGCCCGACGGCCTCGACACGACGGTCGGCGAGGAGGGGATGAGCCTCTCGGGCGGGCAGCGGCAGAGGCTGGCCCTCGCCCGCGCGATCGCCGCGCGGCCCTCGGTACTCGTCCTGGACGACCCGCTGTCGGCGCTCGACGTCGACACCGAGGCGCGCGTCGAGGCGGGGCTGCGCCGCGTCCTCGGCGACACGACCGCGCTGATCGTCGCCCACCGGCCGTCCACGGTCGCGCTCGCCGACCGCGTCGCCCTGCTCGAGGACGGGCGCGTCACCGCCGTGGGCACTCACAGCGAGCTGCTCGCGAGCAGCCCGCACTACCGCTTCGTCGTCTCGAGTCTCGAGGAGGACGAGCAGACCCGCGCGCCGGGCGCCGAGCGCGCCGGGTCCCGCCCCCGCACCGCGACCGCCGATCAGGAGGCGACCTCATGAGCACGCTCGGATCGACCGAGGAGCGCGACGACCTGACCCGCGCCGAGTCCGCCGCGATGCGGCGCCGCTCGCTGCGACTCCTGGGGTCGCTGCTGAAGCCGCTGCGGCTGAGGCTGATCCTGACCGCGGTCGTGGTCGTCGTCTCGACCGCCGCCCAGGTGGCGGGTCCGGCCCTGATCGCGGTCGGCATCGACAACGGTCTGCCGGCGGTCCTGGCCGGCGACGCGACTCCGCTGCTGCTCACCGTCGGCGCGTACGGGCTCACGGGGCTCACCGGCGCGCTCCTGGTCGCCTGGTACACGGTCCTCTCGGCCCGGGTGAGCCAGGCGATCCTGATCGATCTGCGCAAGCGAGTGTTCCTGCACACGCAGAGGCTGAGCCTGGAGTTCCACGAGAACTACACCTCGGGGCGCATCATCTCGCGCCAGACGAGCGACCTCGACTCCATCCGCGAGCTGCTCGACTCCGGGATCAACCAGCTCGTCCAGGGTGCTCTGTACATGGGCTTCGTGGCGATCGCCCTCGTCTCGCTCGATCCGCCGAGCGGACTCGTGCTCGCCTGCGCCCTCGTGCCGCTGGCGATCCTGACCCGCTGGTTCCAGAAGCGGTCGCAGGCGCTCTTCCGCGGCACCCGCGTCGCGTCCTCCCGCCTCATCGTGCAGTTCGTCGAGACGATGACGGGCATCCGGGCGGTGCAGGCGTTCCGCACCGAGAAGCGCAACGAGTCGGCGTTCGGGGAGCTCGTCGAGCGCTACCGCGTGACCTACAAGCGGGTCTTCGCGCTGTTCGGCACCTTCGACCCGGGGCTCGTGCTGATCGGCAACGTGACCGTCGCCGTCGTGCTGCTGCTGGGCGGCATCCGGGTGCTCGACGGCGGGCTCGAGATCGGTGCCCTGCTCGCTGTCCTGCTCTACACGCGGCGCTTCTTCGATCCGATGGAGGAGATGGCGATGTTCTACAACTCCTACCAGTCGGCCGCAGCGGCGCTCGAGAAGATCTCGGGCGTGCTCGCGGAGGAGCCCGGCGTGCCCGATCCCGCGCGTCCGATCGATCTCTACGAGGCCCGCGGACGCATCGCCTTCGAGGGAGTGCGCTTCGCCTACACGGCCGATCGCGAGATCCTGCCGCGCTTCGACCTCGACATCCCCGCCGGGCAGACCATCGCCCTGGTCGGATCCACGGGCGCCGGCAAGTCGACGCTCGCGAAGCTCCTCTCGCGCTTCTACGATCCGACCGACGGAGTGGTGAGCCTGGACGGTGTCGATCTCCGCTCGCTGCACCCGAAGGACCTCCGCCGCGCGATCGTCATGGTGACGCAGGAGGCGTACCTCTTCTCGGGGTCCGTCGCCGACAACATCGCGATCGGCCGGCCCTCGGCGACCTACGACGAGATCGTCGGCGCCGCGAAGGCGGTCGGCGCGCACGAGTTCATCGTGTCGCTGCCCGACGGCTACGACACCGACGTGAACAAGCGCGGCGGCCGCGTCTCGGCGGGGCAGCGCCAGCTGATCTCGTTCGCGCGGGCGTTCCTCGCGGATCCGGCGGTGCTCATCCTCGACGAGGCGACCTCCTCGCTCGACATCCCGAGCGAGCGCCTCGTGCAGCAGGGGCTGCAGACCCTGCTCGCCGACCGGACGGCCGTGATCATCGCGCACCGGCTGTCGACGGTCGCGATCGCCGACCGGGTGCTGGTGATGGAGCACGGCCGCATCGTCGAGGACGGGACTCCGGAGGCGCTCATCGCGGGCGAGGGCCGGTTCGCCGTGCTGCACGCGGCCTGGCGCGACTCCCTGGTCTAGTGACGCGTCACCGCCAGCGGGCGGTCCGCACGTCGACGCGGTAGCCGCTCGGAGTCTCGACCAGCGGCGTGCCCTCGCGCTCGTACTCGACGCGGGCGCGCTCCTCGTGGCCGACCGGAGGGGCTCCGCCGACGCGGACCACGCGCCACCACGCGGTGTCGGAGCCGTAGCGGGCCATCACGGTGCCGACCGCTCGGGCGGCACGGGTTCCGAGGACCGCGGCGATGTCTCCGTAGGCCATCACGCGTCCGGGCGGGATCGCGTCGACGACGGCCAGCACGGCCGTGACGAAGTCGGGTGCGCCTCCGGCGTCGGGGTCGACCTGCTCGGACGACCCGTTGCGAGGACGCCGAGCGGTCAGAGCTTCAGAGCCCCGATGTTCTCGCCGTACGGGGTCTCGCCGACGACCTCGAAGCCGACCCAGCGGAAGAACTGGTCGGGGCCGTCCTCGCCGGACTCCCAGATGACGGTGAGCGTGTCGAAGCCGCGGCTCCGCGCCTCGTCGGCGGCGGCGCGGACGGCGAAGGTGCCGACTCCGCGGCCCTGCTTGGCGGCGTCGATGTTGATGCGCCAGATGCAGCTGCGGAACTCCTCGGCGGCGCTCTCGTCGAAGTGCGCGTGGATGAAGCCCACGAGCTCATCGCCGTCGAGGATCGCCCGCTGCCAGGCGGCGCCCGGATCGATGACCGCGGCGGCCGCCGAGTACGAGACCGGCGCGACGAACTGCTCCTGCCCCGGTTTGAGGCTCAGTCCGTTGACGGCGGAGATGTTCGCGGCCGACAGCTCTTCCAGACGCAGTGCACTCATGCGGTCAATCTAGCGGGCCGGTCGTCGAGCGGCATCCCTCCACCGGACGAGACGCGCCAGCCGCACGGCACCGCGCGGCCAACTCTCTCGACGTCGAGACAGTTGGCCCCTCGGGTAAGCTGGCGGAGGCCGTCTGACGCGGCCGAGAGCCGCCCGTCCCGCGCAGAGGCGGGGCGCTTCACGAGACCATGGGAGAGCAATGTCCAAGATCAAGGTTGAGGGAACCGTCGTCGAGCTCGACGGCGACGAGATGACGCGGATCATCTGGCAGAAGATCAAGGACACCCTCATCCACCCGTACCTCGACGTGAACCTCGAGTACTACGACCTCGGCATGGAGCACCGCGACGCGACCGACGACCAGGTCACGATCGACGCGGCGCACGCCATTCAGAAGCACGGCGTCGGCGTCAAGTGCGCGACCATCACGCCCGACGAGGCGCGGGTCGAGGAGTTCGGCCTGAAGAAGATGTGGAAGTCGCCCAACGGCACCATCCGCAACATCCTCGGCGGCGTCATCTTCCGCGAGCCGATCATCATCTCGAACATCCCGCGCCTGGTGCCGGGCTGGAACAAGCCGATCATCATCGGCCGCCACGCGTTCGGCGACCAGTACCGCGCCACCGACTTCGTCTTCAAGGGCAAGGGCACGCTCACCGTCGAGTTCACCCCCGAGGACGGCTCCGAGCCGATGAAGTTCGAGGTCTACAAGGCCCCCGACGACGGCATCGCCCAGGTCCAGTACAACCAGGACGCCTCGATCCGCGACTTCGCGCGCTCGTCGCTCAACTACGGGCTGACCCGCAACTACCCGGTCTACCTCTCGACGAAGAACACGATCCTGAAGGCCTACGACGGCCGGTTCAAGGACATCTTCGAGGAGATCTTCCAGACCGAGTTCAAGGAGCGCTTCGACGCCGCGGGCCTCACCTACGAGCACCGCCTCATCGACGACATGGTCGCCTCGGCCATGAAGTGGGAGGGCGGCTACGTCTGGGCCTGCAAGAACTACGACGGCGACGTGCAGTCCGACACCGTGGCGCAGGGCTTCGGCTCGCTCGGCCTCACTGACCTCGGTGCTCTCCACGCCCGACGGCTCCGTCGTCGAGGCCGAGGCGGCGCACGGCACGGTCACGCGGCACTACCGCCAGCACCAGGCGGGCAAGCCCACGTCGACGAACCCGATCGCCTCGATCTACGCCTGGACGCGCGGCCTCGCGCACCGCGGCAAGCTCGACGGCAACCAGGAGCTCATCGACTTCTCGCTCGCGCTCGAGGACGTCGTCATCAAGACGGTCGAGTCCGGCAAGATGACCAAGGACCTCGCGCTGCTCGTCGGCCCCGACCAGGGCTGGCAGACGACCGAGGAGTTCCTCGCGACGCTCGACGAGAACCTCAAGGCGCGCATGTCGGCCTAGCCGGCCTCCGGCTCGCAGAACACGCTCCGGCTCGCAGGATCCTCGGATCCTGCGGGCCGGACGTGTTTCCGCGAGCTGGGACGTGTTAGCGCGGGCCGGACGTTTTCCCGCGGGCCGGACGCGCGTCGACCGGCGCGTCCGCGGAGCTCAGAGGACTCGAGCCAGCTGGTCCAGCGCCGCCGACGCGTCCGGGCCCGACGGCATGAGCACGACGCTCGCGGCGCCGGCCGAGTGCAGCTCGGCGATCCGCGCGCGGGCCGACGACGCGGTCCCCACGACCGCCAGCTGGTCCACCCACTCGTCCGGCAGATCGCGGACGAAGGCCGCCCGATCGACGCTCCGCTCCCGCAGCGCGCGGAACTCCGGAGCGAACGGCAGGGGGTCGATGTGCGGCGCCCAGTCCGGCTCGCCGATCCACTCGAGTCCGGGGCGCACGAGGTCGCGAGCGGCCGAGGCGTCGTCGTCGACGGCCGCCACGTTGTACGCGACGACGCGGCCGGACGTGCCCAGGTGCTCGCGGGCCGCGGCGAGGTACTCCGGAGTGACGGGCTCGGCCAGCACGGCGCCGTCGGCGATGCGGCCGGCCAGCTCGAGCGAGCGGGGACCGCGGACTCCGGCGAGCAGCGGCGGCACGACGGCGGGCGGCGTCTCGAGGCGGAGCGAGTCGACGGCGACGTAGCGTCCGTCGCGCGCCGTCTCGGCTCCCGAGAGCAGCGAGCGCACGGCGTCGAAGTGCTCCTCCAACAGGGTCAGGGGGCTCGCCGGCCAGATGCGCAGTCCGCGCATCCAGTGCGGCATTCCGTGCCCGATGCCGGCGTGCACGCGGCCGGGGAACAGCTCGGCGAGCGTGCCGAGCTCCATCGCGGTGAACGCGGCGGTGCGGGCGGCGGCGGGCAGGATCCCGATGCCCACGACGATCCGCTCGGTGGCGGCGAGGACGGCCGCGGCCTGGGCGATGCCGCCCCGGAAGCCGAGGTCCTCGACGACCCAGAGCTCGTCGAAGCCCGCGGCCTCCGCGCGGCGGGCGTAGGGGAGGACCTCGGAGGCGGGGAGATCGCGGGGGAGCAGGATTCCGACGGCGGCGTCGGGCGATGAAGCGCGCATCCTCTCAGCGTAGGGCTGCGCCGCCGCACAGAAAGGCGGGGCGGCCGCTCGCGCAGCCGCCCCGCCGGAGACGCCGGTCTACTCGGCGTGCGCCTCGCTCAGCTGCACCTGCTCGGGGCCCGAGGCCGAGACGACCTCGATCTTCCGGGAGCGCGCCTTCTCGGAGACGGGGATCGTGACCGAGAGCACTCCGTTGTCGTACGACGCGGAGATGCGCTCGGTGTCGACTCCCTGGCCCAGGCTCAGCTGGCGGACGAAGGTCGCCGACTGGCGCTCACGGGTGATCCAGGTGACCCCCTCGCCGCCGGCGACGGTGCGCTGCGCGCGGATCGTGAGCAGCTGACCGTCCACGTCGACGTCGACCGAGCCGGGGTCGATGCCCGGGAGGTCGGCGGTCAGGACGTAGTGGTCGCCGTCCCGGTAGAGGTCGATCGGCATGCGGCGGGGGCCCTGGCCCGAGCCGAAGAGGGCGGAGGCGAAGCGGTCGAGCTCGCGGACGGGGTCGTAGGTGACGGCCATGGGAATCACTCCATTCGGTCTGGCAACGGATGAATCTCGAGTTGAGCCGACTCGACTCAACTGAGAAGAATTTAGCACTCGGGCAGGGAGAGTGCCAAGAACAGAAGTCACCCTTTCAGGGACTTCGTAACGTGTTCGTAACAGAGCCGGGCAATCGAGTTCGTAGGGTCGATCCAGTGCGGGAACCGATCCGGTTCCCAGCGAACGTGAGTAAGGACATCGATTGCCGATCCACCCCTCCCACCGTCCACCTGTCCGGCGCGCAGAGAGGTGGATCCTCGCGGGTCTCGCGGCTCTGGGCGTCGCCGCCTCCGCCGCGTTCGCCGCCACGGGCGCGAGCGCCGCTCCCGCGATCGGGAGCGCCTCCCTCGTCGGCGGCCTCTCGTCGCTGCAGAGCTTCGACGACGGCGACTACGTCGTCACCCTCGTCGAGCCGTCCGCCGCGACGTACAAGGGCACCGACGCCCGCTTCGCTCGCACCGCCCCCGACGCAGGAGCGCAGCTGCAGGCGCGCTCCGCGCCGGTCGAGGACTACGCCGACCACCTCGAGAAGCGCCAGGACGACGTGGCGGCCGCTGTCGACGCCGAGATCGGCTACCACTACACGGTCGCGCTCAACGGCTTCTCCGCGACTCTCACCGGCGCTCAGGCGAGCCGGCTCGCCGAGCGCAAGGACGTCGCGCAGGTCAGGGAGGTCGAGGACCTGACGCTCGACCGCGCTCCCGGTGCCGCGCAGACCGCGCCGCTCGCCCAGGCGCCGACGGACGGCATCCCCGTTCCCGACACCGGCCAGCAGCGCTCCACCGACTTCCTCGGCCTCGAGGGCGCTGACGGCGTCTGGAACGCCGTCGGCGGCGTCGAGGAGGCCGGCGAGGGCATCGTCGTCGGCGTCATCGACTCCGGCATCGCGCCCGAGAACCCCTCGTTCGCCGGCGCACCGCTCGCGACGAGCCCCGGAGCCGCCCCGTACACCGACGGGGAGGCCGTCACCTACCGCAAGTCCGACGGCGGAGACTTCGTCGGCGCCTGCGAGAGCGGCGCCGACGCCTCCCAGCAGTGGAACGGCGACGAGTGCAGCCAGAAGCTGATCGGCGCGCGCTGGTTCCTCGGCGCGTCCGAGAGCGTCGGCTCGGCCGACAACCCCGAGTTCCTCTCGCCGCGCGACGCCGACGGCCACGGCTCGCACACCGCCAGCACCGCCGCGGGCAACGCCGACGTCGAGGCGAGCGTCGACGGCTACGACTACGGCACGATCTCGGGCGTCGCCCCGGCGGCCAAGGTCGCGGCCTACAAGGTCTGCTGGAACGGTGACGTCGAGGGCACGGACGACGACGACTTCTGCTCCGGCACCGGGATCCTCGGCGCCATCGACGCGGCCGTGAAGGACGGCGTCGACGTGATCAACTTCTCGATCGGCGGTGGCTCGGCGACCTCCACGCTGACGCTCTACGACGAGGCGTTCCTGAACGCCGCCGCCGCGGGCGTCTTCGTGGCGGCCTCCGCGGGCAACTCCGGCCCCGGTGACTCGACCCTCGACCACGCGTCGCCGTGGTACACGACGGTCGCGGCGTCCTCCATCCCGACCTACACCGCCACCGCGACGCTCGGCGACGGGCAGGCGTTCGTCGGAGGATCGATCTCGGTCCACGACGACGTCGCCGGACCGCTGGTGAACAGCGCCGACGTCGTCCTCCCCGGCTCCGAGACGCCGACCGTCTGCGCCCCGGGCACGCTCGACCCCGCGAGGGTCGCCGGCACCGTCGTCGCCTGCACCGCGGGCACCACCGCGCGCGTGTCGAAGTCGGCCGAGGTCGAGCGGGCCGGCGGCATCGGCATGCTGCTGCTCAACCCGTTCCCCAACGCGCTGCACGTCGACGACCACTCCGTCCCGAGCATCCAGATCGACTCGCAGGCCTACGACGCGATCACCGAGTACGCCTCGACCGACGGTGCGACGGTCGTGCTCAGCGAGGGCAACCTCACGGGTGCCGAGATCCCTGTCCCGCAGGTCGCCGGCTTCTCGTCGCGCGGCCCGGCCGAGGCCGACGGCAGCGACGTCCTCAAGCCGGACCTGACGGCGCCCGGAGTCGCGATCCTCGCGGACTCCTTCAACGCCGAGGGCGACGACCCGGCCTTCGCGTTCGAGTCGGGCACCTCGATGTCCTCGCCGCACGTTGCGGGCCTCGCGGCGCTGATCCTCGGCGTCTCGCCGAACGCCTCGCCGTCGGCCGTCAAGTCGGCCATGATGACGACCGCGTACGACAGCGTCGACCAGGCGGGCGACCCCTCCGAGGACGTCTTCGCCCAGGGCGCGGGTCACGTCGACCCCACCCGCTTCCTCGACCCCGGTCTGCTCTACGAGAGCGGACCGACCGACTGGATCGCGTTCCTCAAGGGTGCGGGCTACGTCTTCGACCCCGACTTCGAGGTCGACGCCATCGACCCGTCCGACCTGAACCAGGCCTCGATCGCCATCGGCTCGCTCGCCGGGACCCAGACGGTGACCCGCACGGTCACGTCGACCGGCCCGGGTGAGTACACCGCCTCGATCGACGTCCCCGAGATCGACGCGGTCGTCTCGCCCTCGACGCTGTCCTTCGGGGCGGCGGGGGAGACGGCGGAGTACACCGTGAGCTTCACGACCGAGGACGCCGAGCTCGGGCAGTTCGCGACTGGCTACCTGGCCTGGACCAGCGCCGAGCACGAGGTGCGCAGCCCGGTCGCGGTGCGCCCGGTGCTGCTCGACGCCCCGTACGAGGTGTCGGGATCCGGCTCGACCGGCTCGACCACCGCCACGATCACGCCCGGCATCGACGGCGCGCTCCCGCTCTCGCCGAGCGGTCTCGCGCGCGGCGTGCTGGCCGAGGACGCGACGGCGGCGGACGGCCACTCGGGCACGCTGCCCGCCGGCACGACCCTCGAGACGACCGTGGAGGTCCCCGAGGGGGCGACCTTCGCCCGCTTCGACCTCGACTCGATCGACGAGACGGCCGACCTCGACCTCTACGTCGATCTCCTCGACGCCGCGGGCGAGCCGGTCTCGGAGGCGGTCTCGGCCACCGGCTCGGCGGACGAGCGCGTCGACCTCGACTCGCCGGAGGCCGGCACCTACCGGGTGACCGCGGACATCTACGCGGTCGGAAGCGACGACACCGTCACCTTCGATCTGCGCAGCTTCGTCGTCACCGCGGAGGGCGGCGAGGGATCGCTGACCACCGAGCCGGAGACGGTGGACGCCGTGCTCGGAGAGCCCGTCGACTACGCGATCTCGTGGTCCGACCTCGCGGGGCCGGCCGAGTACCTCGGCCGCATCGCCTACGCGGACTCGGGTCTCGCGACGCTCGTGAGCGTCAGCGTGACCGAGGACGTCACCCCCGGGCCGCAGCCGACCGCGACTCCGGAGCCGACCGCGACTCCGGAGCCCACTGCGACTCCTGAGCCGACTGCGACTCCTGAGCCGACCGTGAGTCCTGAGCCGACTGCGACTCCGACCGCTGGGCCGACCGCCGGGCCCGCGCCCACCTCCTCGCCGACCGCCGGACCGGGTCTGCCCGGCACCGGAGGTCCCGGGAGCCTGCCCCACACGGGCTTCGAGGCCGGTCTCCTCGGAGCCGCCGCGCTGGCCCTGATCGGCGCAGGAGCGGTCATCACCGGAGTCCGACGCCGCGCACTCGCGCAGCGTGAGGGCGCCGCAACGGAGTAGAACCGCTCGACGCGACGGCCGTCCTGCTCGCCCCCTCGGGGCGGCGGGGCGGCCGTTCGCCGTCCGAGCCCGCGGGGTGGGCGAGGAGTGCTACGAGATCGAGCGGCGTCCGGCGATGACGCCCGAGACGATGGCGATCACGCCGAACACGATCGCGACGATCGGCTGCCCGAGGTCGAGCCATGCGAGCGCCGCGGCGCCCATGACGAGCAGCTCGATGAGCGAGCGGCCGTAGACGTCGATCGCCAGGACGGCCCGGGGCGAGAGGAAGAGCGCCCAGACGAGGGCGGCGAGGACCGGAGCGCCGATGCCGACGACGATGCTCCACGGCATCCCGAAGCTGCTGAAGCCCCAGATGCCGAAGGTCACCAGGGCGACGAGCTCGAGGAGGAATCGGACGACGGCGTTCGGGCCGATCCGGGGGTCGCGGTCCGCGGTGGTCGCCTCTGCTGGATTCACGCCGACCATGCTAACCGTCCTCTCCGACCGCGCTCCGAGCATCACTTGCCGTGAGGGAAAGTCTCTGTAAGACTTTCCACTATGGAAAACGACGACATCCTCCGCGAGCTCGACTCCGATCGCGCAGCACTCGCGGCGCGCGTCCGCACCCCGTGGTGGCTCTCCACGGGCTTCGGCCTCGTCGCCGCGCTCGTCGTGGTGCGTCCCGCCGCCGGGGAGAGCGGGTCCGGGGGATCCTGCCCGCGCTGGCCCTCGGCCTGGTGCTGCTCTGGGCCTACCGCCGGGCGACCGGCGTGAAGCTCGGCCGCCTCGGGGCGATGCCGTGGGTCGTGTCGGCGGTGGCGCTCGTCCTGGTGCTCGGGCTCTTCAGCACGGCCCTCGGCCTCGCTTCCTTCGACCTCCACGGCTGGGTGGCCCTGCCGACCGCGGCGGCGTTCGCGGTCGGAGTGGGCGCGACCTGCGCCTTCACCGCCGCCGCTCGGGAGCGGATGCGCCGTGTCCGCTGAGGCGCGGTTCGACGAGGTCATCCACGCGCCGCTGCGCCTGCGCATCTGCGGGTTGCTGCGTGCCGGCGACGGTCTCGACTTCGGCGTCCTGCGCGACACCCTCGGAGTGAGCGACGCGACGCTCTCGAAGCACCTGAAGGTGCTCGTCGATGCGGGCTTCACGGCGACGGTCAAGAGCTCGTCGAGCGCCCGCAGCGACTCGCGCCGCATCACCTGGGTCTCGCTCACCCGCGCCGGAGCCCAGGCGTTCGACTCCCACGTGCGGGCACTGCGCGCCATCGCGCTGGGCGAGTGATCGCTCGGTCCGGTCTTCCGATACTCTCGCTGTGAGAGTACTCTCGCCTCCATGACCGACGCGCTCCCGCCGACCTCGTTCTGGATCCTCACCGTGCTGTCGCGGGGGAGGCGCCACGGCTACGCGATCCTCGCCGAGGCCCGCGAGCTCTCGGCGGGGGAGGCGGTGCTCAAGGTCCCGACGCTCTACTCCGCTCTCGAGCGGCTGTCGGCCGACGGCCTGGTCGCGACCGACGGCGAGGAGGTGTCGGACGGACGCCTGCGCCGGTTCTTCCGCGTGACCGGAGCCGGAGAGACGGCGCTGGCCGCCGAGCTCTCCCGCCTGCAGGTCATGGTCGAGCAGGGTCGGGCGGCGCTCCGCGAGCGCCCGGAGGGGGTCGTCGCGTGAGGGCGGAGCGGCGGTACCGCCGACTGCTCCGCTGGTACCCGGAGGACTGGCGGCGCGAGCACGGCGAAGTGGTCCTGGGGATGCTGCTCGACGACGCGGACGCGGAGGGGCGCGACGGTCCGGACGCGAGCGAAGCCCTCCGGCTCGTGGTCGACGGGATCGCCCACCGCGCGTGGCGCAGGGTCGACCGACGTCGGACCACCGCGACGGCGTTCGTCGTCGCGGCCGTGCTGGCGCTGCTCTACGTCGTCCTCGGCACCTGGAGCACGGGCACCGCCTCCGTCGGCTTCCTCGGTCCGTTCTCGAACCCCACGGTCCTGGTCGCGGTGGCGCTCGCGGTCGCCGCCGGTCTCGCCCTCCTCGGACGCACCGCCGCCGCCCGCCTGCTCGCGCTCGCCGCCGTTGCGGGGCTCGTTCTGCTCGTCGTCGTCGCCGAGCGCTCCGGGTGGATGGGCCCGGGTGCGCTCGTCCTGGCGATCCTCGCCCCGCCCGCCCTGTCCGGGGCGATCCCGCCGACGGGCGCCCGAGGTGCTGCGCGCGATGCGATCGCTGCGGTCGTCCTCGTCGCCGTGGTGCTCGGCGGAGGGATCGTCGCGAGCTGGTCCGAGCTCCTCATCGACGTCCTGGCTCCGGGCGGGGCGCTCCTGCTCGGAGCGTCGCCCTCCGACGTCGAGCTCGCGGTGCTCGTCGTCGCCGGGCCGCTCGTGGCGCTCGCCGCACGACGGCCGATCCGTGGACGGAGGAAGCCGGCGGCGATCCGCGGAGCCGCTACTTGAAGATGATCGTGCGGGCCCCGTCGAGCAGCACGCGGTCCTCCGCGAACCACTTGACCGCCTGCGTGAGGGTGCGGCTCTCCTCGTCCTGACCGATCGCGACCAGCTGGGCCGGGGAGTGCGAGTGGTCGACGCGGACAACGTTCTGCTCGATGATCGGGCCCTCGTCGAGGTCGCTCGTGACGAAGTGGGCCGTCGCGCCGATCAGCTTCACGCCGCGAGCGTGCGCCTGCTTGTAGGGGTTCGCGCCCTTGAAGCCGGGCAGGAACGAGTGGTGGATGTTGATGGCGCGGCCGGCGAGACGTGCGCAGAGCTCGGGCGAGAGGATCTGCATGTAGCGGGCGAGCACGACGAGCTCGATGTCGTGCTGCTCGACGACCTCGATCACCCGCTCCTCGAACTCCCGCTTCGTCTCGGGGGAGACCACGGGGCGCGATTCGAACGGCACCCCGTAGAACTCGGCCAGATCGCGCAGGCTGCCGTGGTTGGAGAGGATCAGCGGCACGTCCACCGCGAGCTGGCCCGCGCGCTGGCGGAACAGCAGGTCGTTGACACAGTGCGCCGCCGTCGAGGCGAGCACGAGCGTGCGGAGGGGGCGGCCGACGACGTCCAGGCGCCAGGTCATCCCGTAGTGCTCGGTGATCGGCTGGAGCGCCCGCTCGAACTCCTGGCGGGTGACGGGCGACTCCACCTGGAGCCGCATGAAGAAGCGACCGGTGTCGGCGCTGGAGAACTGCTGGCTCTCGGTGATGTTGCCGCGGGCGTGCACCACGGCGCCCGAGACCGCGTGGACGATGCCGGGCAGATCCGGGCACGCGAAGGTCAGGGTCCAGTGGTTGCCGGGACCTCGATCGCCGGTCCCGGTGAACTCGGTGCCGGTGGGCACGGGCCGGGCGGACGCGGGCGCTGCGGGGTCGGACTGCATCCGCTCAGGATATCGGCCGCCCGCCCCTGGACCCACGCGCAGGGCCCCCGTAGGCTGGCAGCGGTCGTCGGCATCCCCGCGGCCCCGGGCGCGCACGACGGCGCGCAGCCGATCCTCCGCCCCGGACGCGGGCCGCCACCGCTTCGAGCGGGGCCGCCGCGCCGTGCCGGGGGACACGCCTCTCGGAGCCCTCCGATGACCTCCTCCACTGTTCCCGTCCGCACCTCCGCGCCCGCGGACCGCTTCCCCTGGGCGCCGCTGCTCGTCCTCTCGAGCGTGATCTTCCTCTCGGTCACCGCCGAGATGATGCCGACCGGCCTGCTGCCGGAGCTCGGCGGCTCGTTCGGGGTCTCGCCGGCGCAGGCCGGCCTCCTCGTCTCGGTCTTCGCGTTCACCGTCGTGCTCTCGAGCACGCCGCTCGCGCTGGTCACCCGCCGGGTCCCGCGGCGGACCCTCCTGATCGCGGTTCTCGTCGTGCTCACTCTCGGCACCGTCGCGACGGCGCTCGCTCCCTCCTACCCCCTGATGGTCGCCGCGCGCATCGTCGGCGGCGCGGGCCACGGCCTCTTCTGGGCGGTCGTCGGCGCCTACTCCGCCCGGCTCGTCCGGCCCCGCGACCTCGGGCGCGCGGTGGCGGTCACCTTCGCTGGCGGCACGCTCGCCTTCGTGCTCGGCGTTCCGCTGGGCACCGCGCTCGGCCAGCTCGTCGGCTGGCGCGTCTCCTTCCTGATCGTGGCGGGGCTGATGGCGGTCGGCACGCTCCTGGTCCTCCGGGTGCTCCCGTCCGTCGAGACCCCGGTCCCCGAGACGACCACCGGCTCGATCGCGACCCTGCGCGCCGGCCGCGGTGTCGGATCCGTGGCGGTGCTCTGCGTGGCGGTGGCCGTCGCCATGACCGGCCACTACGCCTTCACCACCTACCTCGTCCCCTTCGCCACCGACCGGATGGGAGCGGCGACCGGGGCGGTGTCGCCGCTGCTGTTCGTGTACGGAGCGGCCGGAGCCGTCGGGCTCGTCGTCGCCGGATCCCGGGTGGTCACCCGCCGGCCTGTTGCCGCCCTCCTCGTCGCGCTGACGGTCGTCCTCGTCTCGGCGGTGGTGCTGAACCTGGTTCCCGCTCGGCCCCTGGTCGCTCTGCCGGCGTTCGTCGTCTGGGGAGTCGCGTTCGGCGTGCTGCCCTCGCTGCTCCAGACGCGCCTCCTGCAGGTGGCCGATCCGCTGATCCGCGACACCGCCACCGCGGTCTACACGGCGTCCTTCAACGCCGGCATCGGCGGAGGAGCCCTGGTCGGCTCCGTCGTCTACGGCGCGTTCGGGCTCGAGAGCACCGCCGTCGTCTATGCGGCGTGCTTCCTGCTGGCGATCGCCCTGCTGGCGGGTGCGGAGCTGCGTGCTCAGCGCACGACGACGCGGGTCGCGGTCTCGGGGCCGGAGCGCCCCTCCGCGGAGGCGTAGCGGGCGGCGATCGCGTGCTCGCCGGCCGCGAGGTCGAGCGAGAGCACGAAGCCCGGGGCGACCGAGGTCGTCCTCTGCGCGACGGCACCGTCCACGAGCACGTCGACGAGCCCTGTCCCGGCCAGCACCACGACGGTGACCGGCCCGTCCGCCGTCGGCGCGGCGAGCGGCGTGGGCGACTCGAGGCGCACCGTCCACGGGTCGCTCCGCCGCTCGCCGACGGCGACCAGCGTGGTCTCGCCCGCCGGGAGAGGGAGTGCGGGGACACCCCAGTAGCCGTCCGTCGACGCCGGGACCGCGGCGTAGACGGCGCCGGTCGTCGCGTCCTCGACGCTCACCCGTGACCCGGGCGGCGCGTGGCCGCGAGCGGCGGGGAACAGGCGGTTCGCCGGATCCTCGTCGATCGTCAGCGTGGGGGCGGCTGCGGGAGCGAGCGGGGGAGTAGTGGAGGACGGCGCCGGGGCCGGAGGCGGTGGGAGCGCGGACGTCGAGGTGGCCGTCGGCGGCCGCACCGGGGTGCCGGACGGAGGAGGAGCACCGATCGGCGGGGGAGTCGGAGTCGTCGCGCGTACCGGCGTCGGAGTCGTCGCCGCACGGGGCGGCACGGCGGGGGACGTCGGGACAGGCGCCGGCGAGGCGGGCGCCGGCGGTACCGCGACGGTCGGGGGCGAGACGACGGTCGGCGGCGATGCGACCGTCGGGGGCGCCGGCGGCACGGCGTCCTCGCCGGAGTCCACCGGCGCCACAGGGCTCGCGGGGGCGGCGACGCCCTGCTCGCCCGTGGTCGGACCGGGAGGGATCAGCGCCGCCATCGCGATCCCGGCGACCAGCAGCACTCCCGCCGCAGCGATCGCCGCGACGAGGGAGGCGCTGCCGGTCGTCACCGCGCCCGCCGCCGCTCCGCCCGTCGCGCCCGCCGTCGCTCCGCCCGTCGTGCCGGCGACCGGTGCGCCGCCGGCCCCGCCCGCCGCGGCGTAGGCGGTCGCGCCGCCGACACCGGCCACGAGCGGCAGCAGCGCCACCGCCAGACGCGCGCTCGCCCCGGCCGCCTCGGCGAGGGCGCCCCGGCACGACGGGCACTCCTCGAGGTGGGCGTCCGCGCGCCGACGGTCGCGGAGCGCCAGGCGCCCGCGGGTGTGGGCCCCGGCCTGCTGGAGCACCCAGCGGCACTCGCCCTCCGCCGCCGTGACGCTGACGTGCTGCTGGATCCACGCCCCGCGTAGCCCCTCCCGGGCGCGGTGGCCGAGTGCGGCGACTCCGTTGGGCCGCAGACCGAGCAGCGGGGCGGCCTCGGCGGGCGTCATCCCCTCGACGGCGGTGTACCAGAGCACCTCCTGCCAGCGCGCCGGCAGGGCGCGGAACGCCCGGACGCCGAGGTCGCGGTCGAGCGCCGCGAGTGCGAGCTCCTCCGGGCCGTCGTCATCGGCGGCGACCTCGCCGATCGCGTCCAGCGGCTGCTCGCGCCCGCTGCGCCGCCCCCCTGTCGCGGCGGCGTTGCGGACGGCGGTGAACAGGTACGGGCGGAACGCCCCCTCCGGACCGCCGCCCTTCGCGATCGCGTCGAGAGTGCGCAGGAACGCCTCCGACACGAGGTCGTCGGCGTCGAGCGAGGACCAGGCCCGGGCGAGGGAGCGCGCCGCCGACGCGTGGCGCCGCCACAGCTCGGCCGAGGCGGCCGCATCTCCCTCGCGCACGAGGGCGATCAGATCGGCATCGCCCGGAGCCGCCGACGCTCGCGCGGTCCTGCGGCGGGGAGAGGGCTGCGCCCGGTGCGTGCTCGCCACAGCGCCCTCCTCCGCTCGTCGACCGCACGATCCTGGCACAGAGTCGAGGGATGCTCGCGCTCGGGCGCGACCTGTCGGACGGCGCTCGCGTTGCTACACTGGCCGCGTCGCGACTGGCGTTCGGATGGGTGACCATCAGGGAGCGGCACCTCCTCCGGGCTCGCCCCCGGACACTTTTCCCGCCGCACGCCTGGGCTGGAACGGATACCGTAGTCCGGGTCGCCCGTACGCGCCGAGTCGCCTCGATGCGCCGGCGCGGGCACCCTCCGTTTCCCAGTCAAGGAGCGTCCGTGTCCACTTCCCCCGCCCAGAGCCAGACCTCGAGCACCGGAGCGTCGGCGTCGTTCGACCAGCCCGTCTCGGTCGTCGATCCCGAGATCGCCGCCGTCCTGCAGCAGGAGCTCGACCGCCAGCGCGGCTACCTCGAGATGATCGCGAGCGAGAACTTCGTGCCGCGCGCGATCCTCGAGTCGCAGGGCTCGGTCCTGACCAACAAGTACGCCGAGGGCTACCCTGGCCGCCGCTACTACGGCGGCTGCGAGTTCGTCGACGTCGCCGAGCAGCTCGCGATCGACCGCGCCAAGGCCCTGTTCGGCGCCGAGTTCGCGAACGTCCAGCCCCACTCCGGAGCCACCGCGAACGCGGCCGCGCTCGCCGCGCTGATCCAGCCCGGCGACACGATCCTCGGTCTCGAGCTCGCCCACGGCGGCCACCTGACGCACGGCATGAAGCTCAACTTCTCGGGCAAGCTCTACAACGCGACCGCCTACGGCGTCGACCCGCAGTCGTTCCGCATCGACATGGACGTCGTCCGCGAGAAGGCGCTCGAGGTCCGCCCGCAGGTGCTCATCGCCGGCTGGTCGGCCTACCCCCGCCACCTCGACTTCGAGGCGTTCCGCGCCATCGCCGACGAGGTCGGCGCGAAGCTCTGGGTCGATATGGCGCACTTCGCCGGCCTCGTCGCGGCCGGGCTGCACCCGTCGCCCGTCCCGCACGCCGACGTCGTCACCACCACCGTGCACAAGACGCTCGCCGGTCCGCGCTCGGGTCTCATCCTGTCCAAGCAGGAGTACGCCAAGAAGCTCAACTCGGCCGTGTTCCCCGGCCAGCAGGGCGGTCCGCTCATGCACGTCATCGCGGCGAAGGCCACGGCCTTCAAGCTCGCGGGCGAGGCGGAGTTCGCCGAGCGCCAGGCCCGCACGATCCGCGGCGCGCAGATCCTCGCCGAGCGCCTCACCGCGCCCGACACGAAGGCCGAGGGCATCGACGTGCTCACCGGCGGCACCGACGTGCACCTCGTGCTCGCAGACCTGCGCAACTCGCCGCTCGACGGCCAGCAGGCCGAGGACCGCCTCCACGAGGTCGGCATCACGGTGAACCGCAACGCGGTGCCGTTCGACCCGCGTCCGCCCATGGTCACCTCGGGGCTCCGGATCGGCACGCCCGCGCTCGCCACACGCGGCTTCGGCGAGAACGAGTTCGCCGAGGTCGCCGACGTCATCGCCGAGGCGCTCAAGCCCGCCGCCGACCTGCAGGCGCTGCGGGCGCGCGTCGGTCGTCTCACGGACGACTTCCCGCTCTACCCCGGGCTCTGAGCCCGTGATCCGCGGAGTCCCGGCACCGGGCTCCGCGGATCCCGATCGAGCCCGTCGGGCTCATCCCGCGCCACGGTCGGCGGAGGCGTCCCCCGCCTCCGCCGTGCCCGGGCGCACCGGTCGAACACGAGGAGTGACGAGATGACGGCACAGGTACTCGACGGAGTCGCCACGGCGGCGGCGGTCAAGGCCGAGATCGCGGTGCGCGTGGCCGCACTGCGCGAGAAGGGCGTCGTGCCCGGGCTCGGCACGCTCCTGGTCGGCGACGACCCCGCGTCCCGCTCCTACGTCGCCGGCAAGCACCGCGACTGCGCCGAGGTGGGGATCGAGTCGATCCGCGTCGACCTGCCCGCGACGGCCTCCGCCGCGGACATCCGCAGCGCCATCCGTCAGCTCAACGAGTCCGACGCGGTGACCGGCTACATCATCCAGCTGCCGTTGCCGAAGGGCATCGACGAGAACGCGATGCTCGAGCTCATGGACCCCGACAAGGACGCCGACGGCCTGCACCCGACCAACCTCGGCCGACTGGTCCTCGGCGTCGAGGGCGAGCTCGACAGCCCGCTGCCCTGCACGCCCGCCGGTGTCGTCGAGATGCTGCAGCGCCACGACATCCCGCTGTCGGGCAAGCACGTCGTCGTCGTGGGACGCGGACTCACCGTCGGCCGTCCGCTGGGGCTCCTGCTCACCCGCAAGGGCCTGGACGCGACGGTCACCCTCACGCACTCCCGTACGACGGACCTCGCCGAGGAGGTGCGCCGCGCCGACATCGTGGTCGCCGCGGTGGGAGTCCCCGGTCTCATCGCCGCCGACTGGGTGAAGCCCGGTGCAGCCGTGCTCGACGTGGGCATCACCCGCGTCGAGAACCCCGAGACGGGCAAGGCGAAGCTCACCGGCGACGTCGCCCCCGGCGTCGCGGAGGTCGCGGGCTGGCTCTCGCCGGTCCCCGGAGGAGTGGGGCCGATGACGCGCGCCATGCTGATCCACAACGTGGTCACGGCCGCGGAGCGCGCCGCCCGCTGACCGGCGCGGCGGCCCGGAACCGCACCGCGGCCCCCGGCGCGAGCTGCGCCAGGAGGTCGAGTGCTCCGGAGTCGACGACCGCGACGACGGGGTAGCCGCCCGTGACCGGGTGGTCCGGTCCGAAGACGACCGGCAGCCCGGACGGCGGCAGCTGCACCGAGCCGTGCAGCATGCCCTCGCTCGGGAGCTCGCTGCCGCCGGCGGTCGCGAGCGGCGTCCCGGTCAGCCGGAGCCCGACGCGGTCGGCGGCGGAGCCCACCCGCCAGGACGTCTCGAGCAGGGCCCGCCAGGTTCCCGGCGGGACGCGATCCAGACGCGGGCCCGGATGCACGTCCAGCACCGCGTCCCGGCCGGGCGCGTCGAACGGCCACCAGTCCAGCGGGGCGCCGGGTCCCGCCGAGGGTCCCACCCCGAGCACGTCTCCCGCGCCGACGGGCTCCGGACCCAGCCCCGCGAGCGTGTCGCGCGAGCGGGAGCCGAGGACCTGCGGCACGTCGACCCCGCCCCGCACCGTCAGCGTGCGGCGGACCCCCGCCCGGAGGGGACCCAGCCGCAGCACTCCGCCGGCCGGGAGCAGCACCGGCAGCACCCTGTCGACGGTCCGTCCCTCGATCGAGGCGGCTCCGTCCGCACCGGTCAGGCTGATCCAGACGTCACGGTCGGCGCTCGCCGTGAAGCCCGAGCCGAGCAGCTCGAGCCCGGCGGCGTCGACGGGGTTGCCCAGCAGCCGGTTCCCGAGCCGCAGAGCGCCGGCGTCCATCGCGCCCGACCGGCCGACTCCGATCCCCGCGGACCCCGGCCGACCGCGGTCCTGCACGAGCGCCAGGGGCCCCGGATCGAGGACGTGCAGGCTCACGGCACCTCCCGGAACCGGATCTCGTCGCCCGGTGCGAGCAGCGCGGCCGGCGACCGCTCGACGTCCCAGAGCGCGGAAGCGGTGGAGCCGAGCAGCTGCCAGCCGCCGGGGGAGGAGCGGGGGTAGATCCCGGAGTAGCGGCCCGCCACCGCGACCGACCCCGTCGGCACTTCGGTCCGGGGCTCTGCTCGGCGCGGCACCTCCGGCCACTCGCCGAGCGGGACCAGGTAGGCGAAGCCGGGCGCGAAGCCTCCGAACGCCGCACGCCACACGGTCGTCGTGTGCCGCTCCACCAGCTCGGCCGCACTCCACCCGAGGATCGCCGCGGTGCTTCCGAGATCGGCTCCGTCGTAGCGGACGTCGAGGGTGTGCACGCGACCGGCGGTGGCCGCCGTGCAGGTGCTCGTGACCGCGGCGGTGGCGCGGACCCAGCGGGACGCCTCCGCGGGGGTCAGGACGTCGGGGTCGAGCACCACCAGCACGGTCCTCGCCGCGGGGACCAGGTCGACGACACCGGTCGGCCGCGAGCGCTCGAGGGCCGACGCGAGCGCGAGCGCCCCGTCGAGCCCCTCCAGCTCGACGAGCACGGCCCGGTCGCCGGAGGGCAGCAGGCGCGCCTCGATCACCGCACCGCGGGTGCCAGAGCGACGCCCGCCTCCGCGAGGGCCCGACGCACCGCGACGGCCGTGGCGAGGGCGCCGGGGGAGTCCCCGTGCACGCAGAGAGAGTCGACCTCCACGGCGAGGACACCGCCGTCGCGATCGAGCACCGTGCCGTCCACCGCCATCCGCACGGCTCGCGCGGCGATGAGCTCCGGATCCTCCAGGAGGGCGCCCGCCTCGGCGCGCGGCACGAGGGTGCCGTCGGGGCGGTAGCCGCGGTCGACGAACGCCTCGCGGACGAAGGGCGAGCCGGCGGCCGCGGCCGCGCGCTCGATGGCGGAGGAGACGAGCCCGAGGATCGGCAGGCCGGGTGCGGTGTCGCGCACGGCGGCGGCAACGGCCTCGGCCTGGACCTCGTCGTGCACGATCCGGTTGTACAGGGCCCCGTGCGGCTTCACGTAGCGGACCCGGGTGCCGGCCGCCCGCGCCACGGCCTCCAGCGCGCCGATCTGGTAGACGACGTCGGCGTGGAGCTCGTCGCGGTTCACCGGGATCTCGCGCCGTCCGAAGCCCGTGAGATCCCGGTACGACACGTGAGCGCCGACCGCGACTCCCCGCTCGGCCGCGGTCCTGCAACGGGCGAGCATGATCGACGGATCACCCGCGTGGAAGCCGCAGGCGATGCTGGCGCTCGAGACGACCTGCAGGATCCCGTCGTCGTCGCCGAGCCGCCAGACGCCGAAGCCCTCGCCGAGATCCGCGTTGAGGTCGATCGCGCTGCGCATGCCCTCGAGCCTACGGTTCCCGTCCAGACGGCGAGAGTAGCGTTGTCGGGCGCACTCGCGTCCCTCACCCCCGTCGGACAGACACTCGAGTGCGCCCGCCCCCCACGAGGAGAACTCATGCGCACCGTATCCGCCTACGCCGCCCCGTCCGCCACCGAGCCGCTCGTCCCGACCACCGTCGAGCGCCGCGACGTCGGCCCGCACGACGTCCTCATCGAGATCGCCTACTCCGGCATCTGCCACTCCGACATCCACACCGTGCGCGGCGAGTGGGGACCGGTCGCCTACCCGCTGACCGTCGGCCACGAGATCGTCGGCGTCGTCGCCGAGGTCGGCTCCGAGGTCTCGAAGCACTCCGTCGGCGACCGCGTCGGCGTCGGCTGCATGGTGAACTCCTGCCGCGAGTGCGAGAACTGCCTCGCGGGCGAGGAGCAGTACTGCCTGAAGGGGAACGTCGGCACCTATGCCGCCGTCGACCGCGACGGCACGATCACCCAGGGCGGCTACTCCACCCACGTCGTGGTCGTCGAGGACTTCGTGCTCCGCGTGCCGGAGTCCATCCCCTACGAGGCCGCCGCGCCGCTTCTGTGCGCCGGCATCACCACCTACTCGCCCCTGTCGCACTGGAACGCCGGCCCCGGCAAGAAGGTCGCCGTCGTCGGACTCGGCGGCCTGGGCCACATGGCTGTGCAGTTCGCGCACGCGATGGGCGCCGAGGTCACCGTGCTCTCGCAGACCCTCGGCAAGAAGGACGACGGCCTGCGCCTGGGCGCCGACCACTACTACGCGACGAAGGACGAGGAGACGTTCTCGACCCTCGCGAACACCTTCGACATCATCCTGAACACCGTGAGCGCGCCGCTCGACCTCGACGCCTACCTCGGCATGCTGCGTCTGAACGGCACCATGGTCAACGTCGGCGCCCCGGCCGAGGCCCTGCCGCTGCACGTCTTCACGCTGTTCGGCGCCCGCCGCTCCTTCGCGGGCTCGGGCATCGGCGGCATCCGCGAGACCCAGGAGATGCTCGACTTCTGCGCCGAGAAGGGCATCGCCAGCGAGGTCGAGGTGATCCCGGCCTCCGAGATCAACGCGGCGTACGAGCGCGTGCTCTCCTCCGACGTGCGCTACCGCTTCGTCATCGACGTCGCGACCATGGCGGAGTAGTCCGCGCTAGCCTCGCGGCATGAGCGAACGGAGTCATCCCGCAGTCGACCGCGTCCTCGCCGACCTCGCCGGGCACGGAGTGCATCCGCCCGTGCGCTGGCTCGACGAGGCCGCGTCGACGGCGGCCCTCGCGGCCGCGGCGCTCGGCATCGAGCCCGGCCAGATCGCGAACTCGCTGGTGTTCCTGCTCGACGGGGAGCCGCTGCTCGTCCTCACGAGCGGCGGCCACCGCGTCGACACGGGCTGGCTGGGCGGCGAGCTCGGCGGCACGATCGGTCGGGCGAGCGCCTCGGTGGTCAAGGAGGCCACGGGCCAGACCATCGGAGGCGTCGCACCGGTCGGTCATCCGCTCCGGCTGCGCACCGTGGTCGACGAGGCTCTCGCCGATTTCGACACGGTGTGGGCGGCGGCGGGGCACGCGCACACGGTCTACCCCACGAGCGCCTCGGAGCTCGTGCGGGTCACCGGGGGAGTGCTGCGCGCGGTCGTCCCGCCCGCCTGACCGGCGCCGTCCTGCAGAAGGAGCCGGCACCCGTCCGGCCGCTTGCGCGGTCCGGGGGGTGCCGGCTCCTCGTGGTCGTGCGGCGGCTCAGCGCACCCGGCCCGCGCCGTCGGCGGCGGTGACCAGGAAGAGCTCGGGCTCGCGGAAGCCCTTCTCGGCGAAGGCGGCGAGGACCGCGGCGCGGACCTCCTCCTCCTTCTCGACCGGCGTCAGCGCGATCGCGGAGCCGCCGAAGCCGCCGCCGGTCATGCGCGCGCCGATCGCGCCGGCGCCACGGGACGCCTCGACCGCCGTGTCGAGCTCGGGCACCGAGATCTCGAAGTCGTCGCGGAGCGAGACGTGTCCGGCGTCGAGCAGCTCGCCGATGGCCCGGGGGCCCTGCTCGCGGAGGGTCCGCACCGTCGAGAGGACGCGGGCGTCCTCGGTGACGACGTGCTTCACCCGGCGGTAGGTGACGTCGTCGAGGAGCTCCTCGGCGCGGGGGAGGTCGTCGACGGAGAGCTCGCGGAGCGACTCCACCCCGAGGGTCGAGGCGCCGAGCTCGCACGAGGCGCGCCGCTCGGCGTAACCGCCCGTGGCGTGCGCGTGCTCGACGCGCGTGTCGATGACCAGCAGCACGAGTCCGGCCTCCTCGAAGCCGAGCGGGATCACCTCGGTGTCCAGGCTCCGGCAGTCCAGGAACACGGCCGCGTCGCGCTGCCCGAAGAGGGAGGCGGACTCGTCCATGATCCCGGTCGGGGCGCCGACAGCGACGTTCTCGGCACGGCGTCCGACGCGGGCGAGCGTCGCCTTGTCGAGGTCGAGCTCCCAGAGCTCGTTCAACGCGACGGCCATCGCGCACATGAGCGCGGCCGAGCTCGACAGCCCTGCCCCCACGGGTACGTCGGAGTCGACGAAGGCGTCGAAGCCCGATCGGGTGCCGAGGTCGACGCCGTACTCCGTCAGCGCCCAGACGACGCCGAGCGGATACGCCGACCAGCCCGCGATCGCTCCGGGCGCGAGGTCGTCGAGCGAGATCTCGACGTGCTCGGGCGAGAAGGCGCTGGCGATGCGGATGACGCGGTCCTCGCGGGGCGCGACGGCCATGGCGGTCGCGCGGTCGATGGCGAACGGGAACACGAAGCCGTCGTTGTAGTCGGTGTGCTCGCCGATCAGGTTCACCCGTCCGGGACCGGCCCAGACACCGACGGGCGGACGGCCGTACTCGCGCTCGAAGTCGCGGGCGGCGCGCTCGGCGACGGCGTCGAGCGAGGGGGAGGCGGTGGTCATCGGGTCTCCTCGGAGTCGGAGGGGGAGTCGGGGGAGGGAGGCGTCGGGCCGGGCGGAGACCTCGTCGGCCAGCGTCGCGGCGTCGGCGCGCTCGATGGCCGCGCGCAGGGCGGCGGCACTCGTCTCGGGCGGGATGTCGCCGATCCAGGCGCCCATGGCGGCCTCGCTGCCGGCGAGGTACTTGAGCTTGGTCTCGGCGCGGCGGGGGGAGGTGATCTGCAGCATCAGTCGCACCTCGTCGCGGCGCTCGTGCACCGGTGCCTGGTGCCAGGCGGCGATGTAGGGCGTCGGAGTGTCGTACAGGGCGTCGATGCCGCGGAGCAGGCGCTGGTAGACGACCGCGAGCTCGTCCCGCTCCTCGGGCGTCGTCTCGCTGATGTCGGCGACGTGACGGTGCGGCAGGAGGTGCACCTCGACGGGCCAGCGCGCGGCGAACGGCACGAACGCGGTGAAGTGCTCGCCGCGGATCAGCACGCGCTCGCCGGCCTGCTCGAAGGCGAGGATGTCGGCGAAGAGAGTGGGGCCGTAGGAGTCGAGCGACGCCAGCAGTCGCGTGGTACGCGGGGTGACGTAGGGGTACGAGTAGATCTGGCCGTGCGGGTGGTGCAGCGTCACTCCGATCGCCTCGCCGCGGTTCTCGAACGGGAAGACCTGCTGCACGCCCGGCAAGGCGGACAGGGCGGCGACGCGGTCGGCCCACGCCTCGACGACGGTGCGGGCGCGCGAGGCCGAGAGGGTCGAGAACGACCCCTCGTGCTCGGGGCTGAAGCAGACGACCTCGCAGCGGCCGACGCTGGTCAGGGTGCGGCCGAGGCCGAGGGTGCGGAGGTCTTCGAGCGAGGCGGGGGCGTCGTCGTCCTCGAGCAGCGGCCCGAAGGACGGCGAGCGGTTCTCGAAGACCGCCACGTCGTAGAGGCTGGGCACCTCGGAGGGGTTGGTCGGCGAGGCCGGGGCGAGCGGGTCGAGCTCGGCCGGTGGCAGGAACACGCGGTTCTGCCGGGAGGCGGCGATCGACACCCACTCGCCGGTGAGGACGTCTTGGCGCATGCGCGCGGTCGCGGGGCGAGAATCGAGGTCGCGGGCGTCCGCGGCGCGCTCGGGCGGCAGCGTCGTGTCGGCGTCGTCGAAGTAGAGGAGCTCTCGCCCGTCGGCGAGGAGGTGCGGGCGCTTGACGACGCCGGCGGAGAGGGGGATCGCTTCGTTCATGGCGGGACCCAGACTAGAGGTGCTCCTTCGAAAAGGAAAGCACGGTTTCCCTTTGACAAGCGGCGCGCGGGCGGCGACCATGGCCGGATGAGAGCGGACGGCGAGCAGGACGGGCGGAGCGCCCTCGAGCGCCGCGTCCGCATGCGGCTCCTGGCCGAGGCGTCCGGCTTCGTCTCGGTCGCCGACCTCGCCGAGCGCCTGGGCGTCTCGGTCGTCACCGTGCGCTCCGACCTCGATCTGCTGACGGCGGAGGGCTCACTGCAGCGGGTCAGGGGCGGAGCGATCCCGTCGGCTCACCGAGCGGGCGAGCGCTCGCTCGAGGAGGGGCTCGCGTCGGCGGCGGAGGAGAAGGCGGCGATCGGCCGCGAGGCCGCCGCCTCCGTCTCCTCCGGCGAGAGCGTGATCCTCGACGTCGGCACGACTCCGCTCGCCATCGCCCACGCCCTGGTGGCGCGGGAGGACCTGCGTGACGTCACGATCATCACCAACGGGCTCTCCACCGCCCTCGCGCTGGAGCCGGCGATCCCGCGGTTCACGGTCGTCGTGACCGGCGGCACCCTGCGCCCCCTGCAGCACTCGCTCGTCGAGCCCCTCGCCTCCGAGATGCTCGAGCGGATCCGCGCGGACACGGCCTTCGTGGGCTGCACCGGCGTGCATCCGGGTGCCGGAGTCACGAACGTGAACCTGCCCGAGGCGACTCTCAAGCGCCGGATGCTGGGGGCCGCCGCCCGCCGCGTCGTCGTGGCCGATTCGCGCAAGCTCGGCGTGATCGACCTCGGGCGCGTCGGCGGCGCCGCCGAGTTCGACCTCCTGCTCACCGGAGCGGGCGCCCCCGCGGGCGTCGTCGCCGAGCTCGAGGAGGCGGGGCTGGCCGTGACGCGCTGCGGCGGAGCCGGTGGCGACGCCGGGCGCTCCCTCCCTCACGTCAGTCCGTAGGATTCAGGCATGGCCGACTTCACTCCCGCCCCCGCGACCGGGCGCCAGTTCGCGCTCGACCTCACCGCCGAGGGCCGCACCCTGCACGCCGTCGTCACGGAGGTGGCCGCAGCGCTGCGCCACCTTCTCCGTCGACGGCGTCGAGATCACCGCCGGATACCCCGAGACGATCGTCCCGCCGTTCGGGTCGGGGACCGTGCTGGTCCCGTGGCCGAACCGCGTCAGGGACGGGAAGTGGCACCACGCCGGGCGGACCCTCCAGCTCGACATCACCGAGCCGAAGTACCACAACGCCCTCCACGGGCTCCTGACCGCCACCTCCTACCGCCTCGTCGACCAGGGTCCCTCGTTCGTCGAGCTGGCCGCCCCGGTGGTCCCGCAGCGCGGCTGGCCCTTCCACCTCGAGACGAGCGTGCGCTACGAGCTGCAGGCCGACGGTCTGAGGGTCGTGCACCGCGTGGTCAACGTCGGAGCGGACGAGGCGCCGGTCGCGATCGGCACGCACCCCTTCCTGGCGATCGGCGACGTCCCGACCGACGAGCTCGAGCTCACGGTCGACGCGGCCGTGCACATCGAGGTCGACGAGCGCCTGAACCCCATCGGGCAGAGCCCCGTCGAGGGCACGGAGTGGGACCTCCGCCGCGGCCGCCGCGTGGGCGATCTCGAGCTGGACGACGCGTGGGCCGACGTCAGCGTCGTCGACGGCGAGAGCGTGCACGGGCTCCGCGCGGCCGACGGCCGCCGCGTGCTGCTCTGGGCCGACTCCTCGCACAACTACATCCAGGTGTTCATCACCCGGATCTTCCCCGAGGGCGACGACGTGAAGACCGCCATCGCCGTCGAGCCGATGACGGCGCCGGCCGAGGCCCTCAACTCCGGGCAGGGCCTGCGCTGGCTCGAGCCGGGCGAGGAGTGGACCGTCGCGTGGGGCATCCGCCACGAGGGGTTCCCCACCGCCTCATGACGGTGAGCACCTCGACGGGGCGCGACAACGCCGCCAAGCGCGCGGCGCTCGTCCGGATGAAGCGGATCGCGACCGGGCTCCTGATCGCGATGGCGGTCGTCTTCGCGATCTCGTTCGCCCTGCAGGACCGGTACCCGTGGCTGCAGTGGGTCCGCGCGGCGAGCGAGGGCGGCATGGTCGGCGCTCTGGCCGACTGGTTCGCGGTGACCGCCCTGTTCCGCCGGCCGCTCGGGCTCCCCATCCCGCACACGGCCATCATCGCGACCAAGAAGGACGAGATCGGCACGAGCCTCGCCCAGTTCGTGGAGGAGAACTTCCTGCGCGGGGCGATCGTGCGCGAGAAGCTCGACTCGTTCGGCATCGCCCGGCGCGCCGGGGTCTGGCTCGCCGAGCCGGTGAACGCGCACCGCGTGGGCGACGAGAGCGCCGCCGCCGTCCGCGCGGCGATCGCGCTGCTCGACGACTCGCACGTGCAGGGCGTCATCGAGTCGCTCGCCCGCCGCCATCTCCTGGACCCGCAATGGGGACCGCCCCTGGGCAAGCTCGTCGGCGGCATCGTCGAGGCGGGTCACCACCGGCGCCTCGTCGACACGCTCGTCGAGCAGGCGGAGGCGTGGCTCGCCGCGAATCCGCAGAGCTTCACCCGCATGGTCAGCGGCAGGCTGCCCGCGTGGCTGCCGTCGGGGGTCAGCCGGGCGATCGACGAGCGCCTCTACCACGAGGCCCTCGTCTTCGTGCACGCGGTGCGGGAGGAGCAGGGTCATCCGCTGCGCCGGGCGATCGACGGCTACCTCGAGACGCTGGCCGTCGACCTCGGCACCGATCCCGACCTCGTCGCCCGCGTCGAGGAGATCAAGAACCAGGCCTTCGACAGTCCTCGGGTGCGCGAGCTCGCGGGCGACGTCTGGGAGTCGACGAAGTCCTCGCTCCTGGGAGCGATGGACGATCCCGAGAGCCCGTTGCGCGCGAACCTCGAGTCCATCGTCGTCGATCTCGGCCGCCGGCTGTCGACCGACGAGCGCCTCGCCGGAACGGTCGACGCGTGGGTCGGCACTGTCGCGTCGAACCTCGTCGACCGCTACCGGGCGGACATCGCGAGCATCATCGGCGACACGATCCAGCGCTGGGACCCGCGCGAGACCTCCGACAAGCTGGAGCTGCAGGTGGGCAAGGACCTCCAGTTCATCCGGATCAACGGCACGGTCGTCGGCGCGCTCGCCGGCCTCGTCATCTTCACCGTCGCGCACGCCCTCCTCGGCTCCTGACCGGGCGGCGGTTCCTGGGAGAAGGGCGGTGTCCCGGGGAGCGGCGACCGCCGCTCCGCAAGCCCTCGCCGGTGTCGGTGGTCGCGCGTACCGTCGCAGCATGAGCGACAACGACACCACCGGATCCGACATCAAGACCGAGGGCGACGTCCTCGGCGCCCGCGCCGACGACGGCAGCGACACCAGCGCCAGCAAGGACCCGTCCGACTGGGTGACCGGCGACGAGCCGATGACCGGCCCGCAGCGCAGCTACCTCGACACCCTCGCGCGCGAGGCGGGCGAGACCCTCCCCGCCGATCTGACGAAGGCGCAGGCGTCCGAGCACATCGACCGCCTGCAGTCCTCCACCGGTCGCGGCGAGTCCACGAACGGCCACGACTGAGCCGCTACCGGCGCAATAGGGGAGTCGCGCGGCGGTGAGCAATGATGCCGCCGCGCGCCCCCGTGCGGGGTGCGTCGAGCTGTGTCGGTGCTCCCTAGGGTTCCGGCATGGCGATCTCTCGCACCACGCGGACAGCCCTCGATCTCATCGACGCGATCCGCGTACCCGGGGCGATCGACCCTCGGCTGGCGAGACAGGTCGCGACCTCGCTCCGGCTCCTGCTCGAAGCGGGCACCTTCGGGCCGAGCGAACGCGCGGTGCGCCGCCGGGCGCGGCGTCTCCGGCGTCGTCCACTGATCCACTGAGGGCCTCCCGCCCTCGCCTCCTGCAGGGAGCACCGCCGGTCCGACCTCGTGTGAGCGCTCCGGGGGCAGACACGCGGCTCCGCGCGGATTAGAGTCGTGCCATCCGGTCCGCCGGACGCCCGCGGAGGAGCCCCCCGACGATCCCGTCGTCGGAGCGACGCGCCGCCGCCGTCCGCTCGCCACGGCGAGCGACCCGCCACTGCCGACGCACTGCGCCGACGCCGTCTCGATGAGGAGACCGTCATGTCGATCCGCTCCACCGTCCTCGCTCTCGCTTCCGTCGTCGCCCTCGCGGGCGCCGCGGCGGCTCCCCGCCCTCGCCGACCACAACGCCGGCGCCAACCTCGACGACCACGCCTCGAGCGACATCTCGTCGACCGGCTCCTGCTACTACGGCGAGCTGCTCTCGGGCGCGCCCGACAGGAGCCTGGTCACCACCAGCTACCGATTCGTGCGAAGCGGGAGATCGTTGACGCTGGTGTGCTCGTACACCGGCATCCCCTCGTTCATCCCCGCGTCGGAGAACGGGGACGGCGACTGGTACGCCCCGACGAAGCCCGTGCGCTTCGTCGCCGAGAACGCGTGCCTCCCTCCCGGAGTCGAGTCCGCCGGAGAGGTCTATCTCGACGATCCCGATCGCCCGGTCGACTCCGTGGACGCGAGCACGCTCTGGTACCGCTCGACGATGACCATGGTCTGCTTCTGGGCGGACGATCCGACGCGCTGACCGACCGGAGGGGCGACCGGACGGTCGCCCCTCCGCGCTCCGATCGTGATCGAAGCGCTCCCTCCGCACCAACCGCGTCCCTCCTCCGGGGGCGTAGGCTCCCGACAGGTGCTCCCCACCGCCGTCGCACCGCCGCGACGACGGCAGGGTCGCCAGTGAGGACGACGATGTCTCAGCGGACCGCATCCCGCAGCTCTGTCAGCGTTCGGCTCGTCCGGTGGTACCGGACCGACGACGGCTGGCGCTCGCAGGTCGTGCACGGCCGGCTGCTCGAGCACCAGGGCGGCGTCTGGCGCCTGGTCGACGGCGACGAGCTGACCGAGTACCCCGACTCGATCTGGGCTCTCTGCCACGAGTAGGGCGCAGGATCAGTCCTGCTCGCGGCCCAGCAGGGCCCACTCGTCGTACTCGTCGCCGACGTCCGGCTGATCCTCGGCCGCGACGTGCTCGATCCGCGGCTCCAGCGCGCGCCTGCGCTCCGTGAGGTCGGCGAGCGCCTCGGCGTCGGCCTCCGGATCCTCCGGGGCGTCGTCCTCGACGAGGAGCAGCTGGCTCGCGGGACCGATGAGCAGCTCCGCCTGCTCCGGGTCGCCGTCGAGGGACCTGCCCGCGATCCGGACGGTGTCGGCGATGCCGCGCAGTCCGAGCTCGCGGGCGTAGGCGAGGATCTCGTGTGCCACGGCGTCCCCCACGAGGAGTGCTCCGCCGGCGTAGTGAAGGCGCTTCATGCCCTCCATGCTCGCCTCGGCTCCCGGCGCCTGCAGGGGGATTCCGTTCCTCCGCCGAGGTCGCTAGCACCCCGGACAAGGGCCCCACGATCGGGGGGCCGCCCCAGGACGGCGCGCCGTGTCCACCCCGACGGGCCGATCCGGCCCCCCTGGGAAAATCGTTCCATGGGTCAGCTCATCTACGGTTCCTCCGACGTCTACGAGTTCGAGGACCGCGTGCTGGCCCACGTTCAGGCCGTCGTGGGTCGCGAGCTCCGCCGACAGGAGACCTTCTACCTGAGCTGGGTGAAGCCCGTCGAGAGCGGATCCGGACGCGTCTCCGTCTGGATCTCGCCCCACATCCCGCTGCAGTTCCACTTCGTCGGCGGACGCCCGCCGCGCCTGAACGACCTCTGGCTGCGCGAGATGCTCGCGACGGCCCACGGCGACCGCGGCGTCGTCGTGACCCGCGAGCCCGAGTCGAGCGCCGTGCCGGAGTCGCCGAGGCCGTAGGGACCGGACTCGGGGCGGCGGCGGTCCCGGACGGCGGGGGAGGGAGTGGGCCCCGTCGGGCTCGAACCGACGACCCGCGGATTAAAAGTCCGCTGCTCTGCCAACTGAGCTAGAGGCCCGCGGGTCCCAGGGTAGCGCGCCCGCGGAGACCCGGGAGCGGGGGCCCGCGGGCGTGCGGGAGCGCAGGTCGAGGGGCATACTCGGGCACCCGGGGGCGTTACCCTCACCGAACCCCTCCACCACCGGACGGACGCGCGCGTCCGCCCACCGACCGCGGAAGGCGGCCCCATGACAGACGGCTTCCACAAGCCGACCAAGTTCCCCTCCCACGTCTTCGAGGCGTTCCAGGGAGGAGAGGACCCGGCGCAGATCAGCCGCGTCGCCCACGAGACGGCCATCGCGCTCCTCAGCCGCGTCCGGAACGATCCCGATCCGGTGATCATCGACCGCCTCGTCGAGTACACCGATCACAACGGCATCGACGCGCTCGCCGAGCTCTGGGCGCGCTCGAGCGCGGCCAGCCTGCCCGGGGCGCTCTGGCGCATCTACCTGCTGCGTCTGGTGATCCGGCAGGACCCCGACAGCACGAGCTTCCTGTACCAGCGGGGCGTGGAGCTGTCGTCCACGATCGATCCGGTGGTCGCGGGTGCCAGCACGCCGACCGGCCCGGCCGAGATCACCGAGCTCGCCGATCGCATCCTGCGCGGGGTGTTCGACGGCGACTTCGCCGTGGCGCTGGATCGCGCGGCCGCCTTCTGCCGCGTGAGCGCCTCCGGAGCCGCTTCGGTCGCCGACGACGTCGAGCTGATCGACGGACCGAGGGCGAGCGAGCTCACCACCCGCGCACTGCGCCTCTCGACCACCGCCGCCGAGCTCGTCAGCTGCGCGCGCCTCTGGCGCAGCGACTCGCTGGAGTAGCGCGCACTCGGCCGCCGTCGGCCGCAACCCCGTTCACCGCCCGCGAACGCGTCTCGCGAGCACCCCGGGGGCAGTGGTTACACTGGGTACGGCCGGATCGCAGTAACCCCGGGCTCCACTTATAGCCGCTTCGAGCGGCCTCGCGCCGAGAGGCGTTCCTGCGGTCCGGCCCCTTCTCCCCGCTCGTGAGCGAGGAAGTGAGGGCCCGGTGACGGGCGGCCCGAGACGGCCGTTCCGCACAGCACGTCAGAGTCCTCGACAGACAGGCGCGATCCCGATGAAGAACCGCACCGCGTTCCGGAGAGGCGCGCGGTGGTGGGCCGGGATCGGCCTGCTGGTCGCCGCCGTCCTGTACTTCCTCGGCGCCCCGCTCGTCGACGGCGCGGACGGCGCCCTCCTCGGCGGGGGCCTCACGGTCTCGCAGGGGGCGGTGATGCGCTCGCTGGCGATCCTCGACGTGATCGCCGGCCTCTGGGTGCTCATCCGTCCGCGCACCTACCCGGCTCTCACCGCCGCGGCCGCCGGGCTGATCGCCCTCTGGCTCTCGCCCCGGCTGTCCGCCCCCGCGCCGCTGGATCTCGGAGCCCTCGCGATCGACATCCGCTTCGTGGTGCACCCGATCGAGGTCGTCGTGATCGTCGCAGCCGTGTCGATCGTGGTCTCCTCCGTGGCCAACGGCTTCCGGAGCAGGGCCCGGGCGGGGCAGCGCGGATGAGCGACGGGACGACGACCGATCTCGGCACGCTCCTCGAGCGCGTCGCCTCCGCCGACCAGGCGGCCTTCGCCGAGCTCTACGACCTCACCGCCTCGCGGGTCCTCGGGCTCGTCACCCGCGTCCTCGTCGACCGCGCGCAGTCCGAGGAGGTGACCCAGGAGGTGTTCCTCGAGATCTGGCAAACCGCTGCACGCTTCGCTCCGAATAAAGGAAGCGCGACGACCTGGATCCTCACGATGGCACACCGCAGGGCCATCGACAGGGTACGCGCGGCCCAGGCGGGCCGCGACAGGGACGTCCGCATCGGAATCCGGGATCTCGGTCGTGACTACGACCAGGTCGCCGAGCAGGCGGAGGTGTCTCTTGAGCACGAGAAGGTCGCGGCCGCCATGGGCCGCTTGACGGAGCTGCAGCGGCAGGCGCTGCAGCTGGCGTACTACGGCGGATACTCGCACAGCGAGATCGCGGGGATCCTGCAGTGCCCCGTCGGTACCGTGAAGACGCGCCTGCGCGATGGAATGATCAGACTTCGAGAAGAGATGGGGGTGACCCGGTGACCGATGCGCTTCGACCCGACGAGGCGGAGGATCCCCGCGACCTCGCCGCCGGGCACGCCCTGGGCATCCTGACTCCGCGCGAGCAGGCCCGCTACGAGCAGTACCTCGCTGAGCATCCGGAGGCGCGGGCCGAAGCCGACGAGTTCTCGGCCGTTGCCGAGGCGCTCGCCGACGACGCGCCGTCCGTGGCGCCGTCGCCGACCCTCAAGGCCGATCTGATGGCGCTCATCGCCACCACGCCCCAGCTCCCGCGCGAGGAGCCCCTCGAGCAGACCGAGGCGCCCCGACTCCACGCCGTCGAACCCGACCGGGAGGCGGCCGCAGTGCCGCCGTCCGCGTCCGGTCGCCACGGCGCCGAGGCCAGGGCTCGCGGACGCTGGTTCACGCGACCGGCGATCTACCTGTCGGCCGCGGCCGCCGCCGCGGTGATCGTGGTCGGCGGAGTGACGCTGCCCTCCGTCCTCTCGCCGGGCTCCGGCCAGACGCAGGAGCTGACGGCCCTCGAGCAGATTCGCAGTGCTCCCGACGCGCAGGAGTCGACCGCCACGGTCGCCTCGGGCGAGTCCGCCACGCTGGTCTGGTCGAGCTCGCTGGGACGCTCGGCGCTCGTCGTCGACGACCTCGCTCCGCTGCCCGACGGCAAGACCTACGAGCTCTGGTACATCGACTCGTCGGGACCCGTGGCCGCCGGCCTCTTCGAGGGTGGTGACGGCCGGACGGTCGCGCCCCTCGAGGGGACGATGGCCGAGGGCGCCGTGGTCGCCGTCACCGTCGAGGACGAGGGCGGATCGGAGACCCCGACCACCGAGCCGATCCTGGCGATCGAGACCGCCTGACACCGGACCTCCTCAGACGACGAGAGCCGCACGCCCCGAGGGGAGTGCGGCTCTCGTCGTCGTGGCGGAGGATCAGCCGAAGCGGCCCGAGACGTAGTCCTCGGTGGCCTGGACGGACGGGCGCGAGAACATCGTCGCGGTGTCGTCGTACTCGATGAGCTTGCCCGGCTTGCCGGTGCCCGCGATGTTGAAGAACGCGGTGCGGTCCGAGACGCGCGAGGCCTGCTGCATGTTGTGCGTCACGATCACGATCGTGTACTCGTTCTTGAGCTCCTCGATCAGGTCCTCGATCGCGAGGGTCGAGATCGGGTCGAGCGCCGAGCAGGGCTCGTCCATCAGCAGGACATCGGGGGAGACGGCGATCGCGCGGGCGATGCACAAACGCTGCTGCTGCCCGCCCGAGAGACCGGAGCCGGGCTTCTCGAGACGGTCCTTCACCTCGTTCCAGAGGTTCGCGCCCTGGAGCGACTTCTCGACCAGGTCGTCCGCGTCGCTCTTGCTGATGCGGCGGTTGTTGAGCTTGACGCCCGCCAGCACGTTGTCGCGGATGGACATCGTCGGGAACGGGTTCGGCCGCTGGAAGACCATGCCCACCTGGCGGCGGACGAGGACGGGGTCGACGCCGGGTCCGTAGAGGTTGTTCCCGTCGATCAGCACCTCGCCGTCGACGTAGGCGCCGGGGATGACCTCGTGCATCCGGTTGAGCGTGCGGAGGAAGGTCGACTTGCCGCAGCCGGAGGGCCCGATGAAGGCGGTGACGGTGCGGGGCTCGATGGTGAGCCCGACTCCCTCGACCGCGAGGAACTTGCTGTAGTAGACGTTGAGGTCGTTGACTTCGATGCGCTTGGACAACGGAGATCCTTCGGGTTAGCGGCCGAGCTTGGGGGCGAAGATGCGCGCGACCAGGCGTGCGAGCAGGTTGAGGAGCATGACGATCAGGATGAGGACGAGCGCGCCCGTCCAGGCCCGGTCGATGTAGGCGGCGGCGTCGGAGCCCTGGTCGGCGTACTGGCGGAAGACGTAGACCGGGAGGGTCATCATCCGGTCGTCGAACGGGTTGTAGTTCATCGACTGCGTGAAACCGGCGACGATGAGCAGCGGAGCCGTCTCGCCGATGACGCGGGCGATCGAGAGCATGACGCCCGTCACGATGCCGGCGATGGAGGTGGGGAGGACGATCTTCAGGACGGTCAGCCACTTCGGCACGCCGAGGGCGAAGGACGCCTCGCGCAGCTCGTTCGGGACGAGGCGCAGCATCTCCTCGGTCGAGCGGACGACCACGGGGATCATCAGCACCGAGAGGGCGATCGCGCCGCCGAAGCCCATGCGGACGCCCGGCTCGAAGAACAGCACCAGCAGGGCGTAGGCGAACAGTCCCGCGACGATCGAGGGGATGCCCGTCATCACGTCCACGAAGAAGGTGATGCCGCGGGCGAGCGCGCCCCGGCCGTACTCGACCAGGTAGATGGCCGTCATCAGGCCGATCGGGATCGAGATGACCGCCGCGAGCGCCGTGATGATGAGCGTGCCCATGATCGCGTGCAGCGCGCCGCCGCCCTCGCCGACGACGTTGCGCATCGAGGAGGTGAAGAAGAGGAGGTCGAAGCGCGCGGCACCGGCCGTGATCGCGGTGTACATCAGCGAGATCAGCGGGATCAGCGCGACGACGAACGCGGCGGTGACGAGCGTCGTGACGACCCGGTCGGTGGCGCGCCGCGCGCCCTCCACCAGTCGGGCGAGCACGAACACCGACACGGTGTAGAGCACGGCGCCGAAGAAGACGGTGCCGACGACGTCGAAGCCTTCGGTCACTCCGCTGACCGCGAGGAGCCCGTAGACGACGGCCATCAGGGCGATGCTGCCGACCAGGAGCGCGAGGGGGGCCCACTTGGGCAGCTGCCCGCTGGTGAGGGTGTTCGTCACTGCGGGAGCGGCGTCCTCGACGCGGCGGCGCTGGCGAGGAGGAGTCGTCATGGTGACCATCAGTTCGCTCCCGAGAAGGCCTTGCGGCGGTTGATGATGTAGCGGGCCAGCATGTTCACGATGAGCGTGATGGCGAAGAGCATCAGGCCGGAGGCGATCAGCTCGTTGATCTTGAGGCCGTACGCCTCGGGGAAGCTCAGCGCGATGTTCGCGGCGACCGTGTTGGAGTTGGTCGACTGAAGCAGCGCGAAGTTCACGACGAAGGACGGCGAGAGGACGATGGCGACGGCCATCGTCTCGCCCAGCGCGCGGCCGAGGCCGAGCATCGAGGCCGAGATGATGCCGGGGCGGCCGAAGGGGAGGACCGCGGTGCGGACCATCTCCCAGCGGGTCGCGCCGAGGGCGAGCGCCGCCTCCTCGTGCAGGGTCGGCGTCTGGAGGAAGACCTCGCGCGAGATCGCCGTGACGATCGGCAGGATCATCACGGCGAGGACCAGCGCGACGGTGAGGATCGTGCGGCCGGTGCCCGAGACGGGACCGGAGAAGAGCGGGAACCAGCCGAAGGCGTTCGTGAGGAACGTGTAGAAGGGCTGGACGAAGGGGGCGAGGACCGTGATGCCCCAGAGGCCGAAGACGACCGACGGCACGGCGGCCAGCAGGTCGATCACGTAGCCCAGGCCCTGCGCGAGACGGCGCGGGGCGTAGTGCGAGATGAAGAGCGCGATGCCGATCGAGATCGGGACGGCGATGACGAGGGCCAGGGCCGCGGCGTAGACCGTGCCGAAGACCAGGGGCCCGACGTAGGCCCAGAAGCCGGCGCCGCCGGAGATGTCGTCGGCCGGCGCGGTGAGCGCGGGGATCGACTGCACGACCAGGAAGAGGGCGACGGCGGCGAGGATGACGAGGATCAGCGTGCCGGAGGCGACTGCCGACCCGGCGAAGATCCGGTCGGCCGGACGCTGCTTCGCCTTGATGGCGCCGACGGGCCGCTCTGCGGTGCTCATGGTGGGTTCCCTGCGTTCGGTGTGGGGGAGGGGGCCGAGCCGCGAGACGGCCCCGGACCGGTGGGGGTCCGGGGCCGATTCGCGCGGGGGGTGCTACTTGATGGACTCGATCGCGGTGGCGACCTGGGTCGACAGCTCGGACGAGAGCGGGGCGGCACCGGCGGAGGTCGCGGCCTCCTCCTGACCGGCCTCGCTGGTCACGTAGCCAAGGTACGCCTTGACGAGCTCAGCCGTCGCGGGGTCCTGGTACTCCTGGCAGGCGATGAGGTAGCTGACCAGGACGACCGGGTAGACGCCCGACTCCTCGGTGGAGTAGTCGATGTCGTACACGATGTCGTTCTCGGGACGGTCGGTCGCCTCGGGCGAGGCGTCGACGATCGCGGCAGCGGCCTCGGGGGAGTACTCGACGAACTCCTCGCCGACCTTGATCTTCGCGGTGCCGAGGTCACCGGCGCGCGACGCGTCGGCGTAGCCGATGGTGTTGGTGCCGTTGGTCACGGTGTCGATGACGCCCGAGGTGCCCTGGGCCGCCTCGCCGCCCTCGTAGGGCCAGACGCCGTCCGGCTCCGCGTCCCACACGTCAGGAGCGGTCGCGTTGAGGTACGCGGCGAAGTTCTCGGTGGTGCCCGAGTCGTCCGAGCGGTGAACGGCGGTGATGTTGGCGTCCGGGAGCGTCGCGTCGGGGTTGAGCGCGGTGATCTCGGGGGCGTTCCACTTGGTGATGGTGCCCTTGAAGATGCCCGCGGCGGTGGCCGCGTCGAGGTTGAGCTCGTCCACGCCGTCGACCTTGAAGACCAGGGCGATGGGGGAGATGTAGGCGGGGACGTCGATGGCGGAGGTGCCCTCGGCGCACTTGCCGAAGGAGCCGTCGAGCTCCTCGAGCTTCAGCGCGCGGTCCGAGCCGGCGAAGTCGGCACCGCCGGCGATGAACGCCTCGCGGCCCGCGCCCGAGCCGTCGGGCGAGTAGTTGATGGTGACGCCGGGGTTCTCCGTCTGGAAGGCGGCGACCCAGGCCTCCTGGGCCGACCCCTGCGACGAGGCGCCGATGCCGTTGAGCGTGCCCTCGAGGCTGCTGCCGGAGCCCGACTCGGAGGACCCGCCTGCGGAGGCGCCCCCCTCGTTGGCTGCGCACGAGGTCAGAGTGATCGCTGCGACGGCGGCGACGACGGCCGCCTGGCCGAGACGCGAGATTCTCACAAGTATCCCTTTCGGGTAGGAAAGCATGGAAACAGAACAGGGCCTGGTGCAGCCCGCGAGCGAATGTACGAGGGGGTCGTGTCCGCCCACGGTCCGCTGGGTGAACGGGCGGTGAACGAGGCCCGTCGGGGCTTGCCGGGCGCGACGGGGATCCGGCTCGATCCGCCGTCTTCGGGAGGAGGCTCAGGCGAGCGGCGAGTGCGTCTCGATCGCGACGATGCCCGAGCCGGGGTGCTCGCTCGAGAGGTGCACGACCGTGAATCCCCCGGTGGGCAGGTGCGACGCCTCGTCGAGGTACGGGCCGATCGGAGTCGCGGTGGCGAGGGCGATCTCGCGCAGGATCTCCGGGATCACCGGCCGGTGGCTGCAGAGCACCGCCGACTTGCGTGCGCGCACGCGCTTGCCGACCAGGCTCCGGATGTCGGCCGTGCCGTTCTCGTACGACTCCTGGCTGATCTCCTCGGACAGTCGCACCGGTCGCTTCAGAAGGGAGGAGAGGGGAGCGACGGTGGCACGGCAGCGCTTCGCGGTGCTCGAGACGAGGCGGCGCGGGCGCCAGGCGGCGACGGCGCGTCCGGCGGCCGCGGCCTCCTCGGCACCGCGGCGGTTGAGGCGGCGGGTGGAGTCGCGCCCGTCCCAGGAGGAGGCGGGCACGGCCTTCGCGTGCCGCAGCACCACGAGCGCGAACGTCTCGAGCGCCCCCCGTGCGGCGATCCGGGCGAACTCGTCGACGATCGCGACGTCGTGCGAGTAGGTGAGGTACCCGCGCGCCCGCTTGGGCGTCACCCACTCCAGCGCCTCCACCTCGCGGTTCGGGAGGAAGTCGGAGTGGAGCACGGCCTTCTCGCTGACCTTCGCGGCCCAGTAGTACACGGCCTTGGGCCGCCCGTTGGGCAGCGTGTACTCGGTCGAGCCCAGCGGCACGCCGAGCCCGACGGCGAGCCCGGTCTCCTCCCGGATCTCGCGCACCGCGGTCTCGGGCAGCGACTCGCCGGGGTCGACCTTGCCCTTGGGCAGGCTGACGTCCCTCCGGTGAGGCCGGTGGATCACGAGGATGTGCGGGCGGCCCTCGATGATCCGCCAGCACACCGCTCCGGCCGCGTAGACGGTCCCCGTCACGGCGTCAGCGGGAGGAGGCCCGGGAAGCGGCCCGCGACGCGATGCGCTTGCGGTGCGTGATGTGCGCCATCAGACGGTTCTGGAGATCCGACAGCGGGGCTCCGTCCTCGTCGAGGTGGCGGCGCGTCCAGACTCCGTCGGGTCCGAGCCACCACGAGGCCGTCTTCTCGTCCATCGCGCGCTCGAACATGTCGTCGATCTCGCTGAGGTGGGCGGGCTCGACGATCCGCACGAGGGCCTCGACACGGCGGTCGAGGTTGCGGTGCATCATGTCGGCGCTGCCGATGTAGACCACCGGATCGCCGTCGTTGACGAAGCTGAAGATGCGCGAGTGCTCGAGGTAGCGGCCCAGGATCGAGCGGACGCGGATGTTCTCGCTGAGCCCCTCCTGCCCCGGCTTCAGCCCGCAGATGCCGCGGACCCAGACGTCGACCGGGACCCCGGCCTGGCTGGCGCGGTAGAGCGCGTCGATCACCGCCTCGTCGACGATCGAGTTGACCTTGATCCGGATCCCGGAGGGCTTGCCCGCGCGGGCGTTCTCGGTCTCGGCATCGATCCTCTTGAGGAGTCCCTTGCGGAGGTGGCGCGGAGCGACGAGCAGGCGCTTGAACTTCTTCTCGATCGCGTACCCCGACAGCTCGTTGAACAGACGGGTGAGGTCCTTGCCGACCTCGTCGTCGGCGGTCAGCAGGCCGAGGTCCTCGTAGATGCGCGAGGTCTTCGGGTTGTAGTTGCCGGTGCCGATGTGGGAGTAGTGCCGCAGCACTCCGCCCTTCTCCTGGCGGATGACGAGAGCGAGCTTGCAGTGCGTCTTGAGGCCGACGAGGCCGTAGACGACGTGCACGCCGGCCTTCTCGAGCTTGCGGGCCCACGAGATGTTGGCCTGCTCGTCGAAGCGCGCCTTGATCTCGACCAGGGCGAGCACCTGCTTGCCCGACTCGGCCGCGTCGATGAGGGCCTCGACGATGGGGGAGTCGCCCGAGGTGCGGTAGAGCGTCTGCTTGATCGCGAGCACGTCGGGATCGGCGGCGGCCTGCTCGAGGAACGACTGCACGCTCGTCGCGAACGACTCGTAGGGGTGGTGCAGCAGCACGTCGCCGCGCGAGACCGCCTTGAAGACGTCCTGGCGCTGGTTCGGCTCCGTCGGCATGAGCTGCGCCGCCGTCGTGGGCACGTGGTTGGGGTACTTCAGGTCCGGCCGGTCGATCTTCTGCAGGCTGAAGAGGCCGCTGAGATCCAGGGGAGCCGGGAGCTTGTAGACCTCCTGCGTCGTGATGTCGAGCTCCCGGACGAGCAGGCCGAGCGTCTCGTCGTCCATGTCGTCGGTGACCTCGAGGCGGATGGGCGGGCCGAACCGGCGTCGCAGCAGCTCCTTCTCGAGCGCCTTGATGAGGTTCTCGGTCTCGTCCTCGTCGACCTCGACGTCCTCGTTGCGGGTCACCCGGAAGACGTGGTGATCGAGGATCTCCATGCCGGGGAACAGGTCGTCGAGCTCGTTGGCGATGAGGTCCTCGAGCGAGATGAACCGCATGGGCTCGCCGGGCGCGGCGACGCCGGCGATGCGCACGAAGCGGGGGAGCATCTGCGGCACCTTGAGGCGGGCGAACTCGGTCTTCTGGGTCTTGGGGTTGCGCACCCGGACCGACAGGTTGAGCGAGAGCCCGGAGATGTACGGGAACGGGTGCGCCGGGTCGACGGCCAGCGGCATCAGGACCGGGAAGATCTGTGCCGAGAAGTAGTCGTCCAGCACCGCCCGCTCGGCGTCGCTGAGCTCGTCCCAGCGGACGATGTCGATGCCGGCGTCCCGCAGGGCGGGCTCGACCTGGTCCTTGAAGGCCCGGGCGTGACGCTGCTGGAGCTGGTGCGCCTTCTCCGAGATGTCGGTCAGCACGTCCAGGGGGACGCGGCCGATGTTCGTCGTGAGGGCGAGGCCGGTGAGGATGCGGCGCTTCAGACCGGCGACCCGCACCATGAAGAACTCGTCGAGGTTCGAGGAGAAGATCGCGAGGAAGTTGGCGCGCTCGAGCACCGGCACCAGCGGGTCCTCGGCGAGTTCGAGCACGCGCTGGTTGAACGCCAGCCAGCTCAGCTCGCGGTCGAGGTAGCGGTTGTCCGGGAGGAGGGGGTCCGAGTGCTCCTCCTCGTCATCGAAGTCGTCGTCGAGTTCGTCGCTCAGGCCGTCTTCGAGAATGAGGTTGTCGCCGTCCATGCGACCATCCTGGCACCGCCTCCGCGCGCTCCGCGCCGCCCGTGGTGAATGCGGGGTGAACGCGGTCGGGGGAGGAGCCTCCGGATCAGCGGACGGCGGGCGTGCGCTGCAGGTACTGCACGTCGACGGAGGCGTCGGTGAAGCCGAGCGAGCGGTACAGGGCCACGGCCGAGCGGTTCTCGGCCTCGACGTAGAGGTCGGCGGTGGTGCAGCCGCGCGCGAGCATGCGGGCGAGGCCCGCGCCCAGGAGGGCGCGGCCGAGGCCGCGGCCCGCCTCCTCCGGAGCGATGCCGAGCACGTAGATCTCGCCCGTCGCGGAGCCGGGCTCGATCTTCAGCCAGTCGTAGCCCACGAGAGCGCCGGAGGCGTTCCGCAGCACCAGGAAGTCGCCCTCGTCGAACCAGTCCTCGGCCCGGCGGGCGGCGAGGTCGTCCTCGGTGATCCGTCCCTGCTCCGGATGCGCAGCGAACACGCGCGCGTTGAGCGCGACCCACTCCGCAGGATCGAGACCGCGGGCGTCCGAGAGCACGTACCCCTCGGGGACCCGCACCGCGGGGGCGACCAGGGGCTCGAGCTCGAGGTGCAGGAGCGTGCGCACCGGAGCGAAGCCGCGCGACTCGGCGAGCGAGCGCGCCGCGGGGTGGTCGCCGTGCGCCCACGCCAGCAGACCCGTGCGTCCGCTCGCGAGCACCTGCTCGAGCACGGCGCGGCCGAAGCCCACGCCGCGCCACTCCGGATCGACGACGAACTCGAGCTCGCCCTGCCCGAGGACGGCCGCGGCGACGACCACGTCGGCGCGCAGGCCGATCAGCAGCGTGCGCGAGCCGGTGCGCGCGTCGACCAGGGTCTGGTCGCTGAAGGGCGGCTGCCCGTCGAACCACTGGGCGCGGCCGATCAGCTGCTCGAGACCGGCCGACACCGAGGGGTCGGCCAGGTTCTCAACGGAGAGGTTGAGGGACTCGCTCATTGTCCTCTTCGTAGACGTTGAACCGGTATCCGACGTTGCGGACGGTGCCGATGAGGGACTCGAGGTCGCCGAGCTTCGCGCGCAGGCGCCGCACGTGCACGTCGACCGTGCGCGTGCCGCCGAAGTAGTCGTAGCCCCACACCTCGCTGAGCAGCTGCTCGCGGGTGAACACCCGGGACGGGTGGGTGGCGAAGAAGCGCAGGAGCTCGAACTCCTTGAAGGTGAGGTCGAGGGGGCGGCCGTGGACCTTCGCGGAGTAGCTCGCCTCGTCGATCACGACGCCGGAGGCCTGGATGCGCGACGTCGACTGCTCCTGGGCGAGGCGGCCGATGACGAGGCGGATGCGCGCGTCGACCTCGGCGGGCCCGGCGGAGTCGAGGATCACGTCGTTGACGCCCCAGTCGGCCGAGACCGCCGTCAGCCCGCCCTCGGTGAGGATCAGGATGAGCGGCACGTTGATGCCGGTGGTGGTCAGGATCTTGCAGAGCGACTTGGCGCTCGCGAGGTCCTGACGGGCGTCGACGAAGATGAGATCGCAGCTCGGGGCGTTCACGAGCTGGGCCGGCTCTGCCGGGATCTGCCGGGTCTTGTGGCTGAGGAGCCCCAGCGCGGGCAGCACCTCGGTGCCCCCCCGCAGAGGTCAGTATCAACAACTGCGCCACGGATCCTCCAGAAATGGTCTGCGGCAATACTAGCGGCGGGCCGGAACGGCCGATCGCCTCGGGCATGATTGACGGATGAGCGGGGATCGGGTGGGCGTCGGCATCGTCTGGGTGCTGGCACTCGCGGGGTCGGTCGTGTCGCTGGTGCTCGCGTCGCCGGGGTCGGCTCAGACGTGGCTCGCCCTCACGTTCGGGGGATGCGTGCTGGCGACCTTCGCGGTGCAGCTCGCCGTCGCCCGCGCCTCCGGGTACCTCCTCCGGACCATGACGAGCGTCGTCGGCGCGATGGTCGTCGTCGGCGTCGCGAGCGCGATCGCGGCACTCGCCGGGCGCTGACGCTCCCCGTCGTCCCGCTGCCCCCGCCCCCGCTGGGAGCCCGCGCGGCCGGGTAGGATGGGGGCATGCTTCTCGCGCTGGAACTCTTCTATCTCGGACTGCTCGGGCTCGCTTCCCTCGCGATCGCGTGGGTCTCGGGAGTCGTCGTCTACAAGCTCTACCGCGGCCAGAGCTAGCCGCCGCGTCGGAGCCGGAGTGATCTCCCTTCCGTCGGGCCTGCCGCCCGAGCTCGTCCCCCTCTCCTGGCTGCTCGGCGTCTGGGAGGGGTCCGGCGTCGTCGACTACGCCGTCGGAGACGAGAGCGTGCAGGCCGAGTTCGGCCACCGCGTCAGCTTCAGCTACGACGGTCTGCCCTACCTCAACTACAGCTCCTACACCTGGCTGCTCGACGACGAGCGCGAGATCGGGCACAGCCCGCTGGTGAGCGAGATGGGCTACTGGCGCCTCAGCCGTGCCCTGACGGACGCCGATGCCGGCCCCGCGATGCTGCCGGGACGCGGTGCTCCCGCCTACCCCGACGCGGAGTCGGTCGAGACGCTCCGCAACGCCGCGGGCGGTTTCGACATCGAGGTCTCCCTCGTCCACCCGGACGGCGTGAGCGAGCTCTACCTCGGCCAGGTCAAGGGCCCCAGGATCGACCTCGCGACGGATGCGGTCATGCGCACCGCCGCCGCGAAGGACTACGCCGCCGCCACCCGCCTCTACGGCCTCGTCGACGACCACCTGCTCTGGGCGTGGGACATCGCCGCGCTCGGCCAGGGCCTGCGCACCCACGCCTCCGGAAGGCTCGCCCGTGTCGACTGACCCGCTCTCGCCCCTGCTCGACGTCCCGGGGGCGGTGGCCACCGCGAGCGTCGCCGAGCCGGGTGTGGCCGCGCACTACGGCGAGCCGTTCCGCGAGCAGCGCGCGCTCGCCGCGGGCACCGCGCTCGTCGACCTGTCGGGGCGCGGAGTCGTCACCGTCACCGGTCCCGACCGCCTCACCTGGCTCGACTCCCTGACCAGTCAGGCGCTCAGAGGGCTGCAGCCCGGCGACTCCGCCGAGACGCTCCTCCTGGACCCGACCGGCCGCATCGAGCACCTCATCCGCCTCGTCGACGACGGAGAGGCGGCCTGGCTGCTGCTCGACCGCGACGAGACGGCCGGCCTCGCGGCCTGGCTCGACCGGATGCGCTTCCTGCTCCGCGTCGAGATCGCCGACCGCACCGACGAGTTCGCGACGCTCGCCACCCTCGGCGACGGATCCGCCGCCTCGTTCGTCCTCGGTCTCGCGGGCGACTCCGCCGTCAGCTGGATCGACCCGTGGACGAGCGTCCAGCCCGGCGGCTGGCAGTACGCCGCGGCCGAGCATCCGGCGGCCGACTGGCACGCGCGCGAGACCCTCGTGCCGCGCACCGCTCTCGCGGGCCTCCCCTCGGCTGCTGCGGCGGCCGGCGTGGTCCTCGCCGGCGCCGACGCGCTCGAGGCGCTCCGCATCGCGGCGTGGCGTCCGCGTCACGCGACCGAGGTCGACGAGCGGTCGATCCCGCACGAGCTCGACCTCCTCCGCTCCTCGGTGCACCTCGCCAAGGGCTGCTACCGCGGCCAGGAGACGGTGGCGAAGGTGCACAACCTCGGCCACCCGCCCCGCCGCCTGGTCCTGCTGCAGCTCGACGGCTCCGATTCCGCGCTGCCGTCGCACGGCGATCCCGTTTTCGCACTGAAGAACGGCGAGAGCGTCGAGGTCGGCGCGGTCACCTCCAGCGCCTGGCACTACGAGGACGGCCCGGTGGCGCTCGCGGTCGTCAAGCGCGCCGTCCCGGTCGATCTCGAGCTCACGGTCCTCGCGGGCGAGGTCCGGGTCGCGGCGGCCCAGGAGGTCGTCGTCCCGCCCGGAGCCGGTGCGGAGGCGGGCGTGCCCTGTCTGCCCCGGCTCGGGGCGAAGACCAGGTAGGCCACACCGTGGTGGCCGCAGGACCCGCACGTCGGGATCGGGCGGCCGAGCGGATCCGGAGCCTCGTCCACGGCGATCGTCCGCGACCCTCGCGGGGCGTTGCGCGCGCCGTGGCGTCGGCCCCGGCGGTGGTGCAGATCGTGCTCGCGGCGGTGCTCGCCTACTCCGTCTCGCGCTTCGTGTTCGGGCACCCGGCGCCGGTGCTGTCGCTGACGGTCACCATCTCGAGCCTGGGCATCGCGCGCGACACCCGCCCGAAGCAGGTCGCCGAGACCGCGGTCGGGATGGTCCTCGGCATCGCGCTCAGCGAGGTGCTCCTGCTGCTCTGGGGCACCGGCGTCTGGCAGCTGGCCCTCGTGCTCGCGGTCGTCTTCACGGTGGGACGCGCGCTCTCGCCCTCGCCCGGCTTCGCGGTCGCGGCGGGGACGCAGGCCATGCTCGTGATGGTGCTCCCGGCTCCCGACGGGGGAGTGTTCACGCGCAGCCTCGACGGCCTCGTCGGCGGTCTCGCCGCGCTGCTCTGCACGGCGATCGTGCCCCGTAATCCGCTGCGGGCGGCGCGAGCGGAGGCGCGACGGCTGGTCGCGGCGCTGGCCGGGACGGTCGAGACGCTCGCCGACGCGCTCCGCAGCGGTGACGCCTCCGCGTCGGCCGCCGCCCTCGAGCGCGTCCGCGGGACGCAGCCGGTGATCGACGCGTGGTCGGCGGCACTCGAATCGGCGATCGGGGTCGCGCGCATCTCCCCGTTCGTCCGGAGGCACCGCGGCGAGCTCGAGCGCCAGAGCGCACTGCTCGCCTCGCTGGACCTCGCGACCCGCAACCTCCGCATCGTCGCGCGCCGCACCGATTTCCTGATCGGGGACGGTGTGCCGCGTCCGGAGCTCGCGGAGGCGGTCGCGGCGTTCGGGCCCGGCATCGCCCTGCTGGGCCGGTGCGTCTCCGACGCGTCGATGACGGCTCTCGCCCGCCAGGATCTGGTCCTGCTGGCCACCACCCTCGACCCGCAGCGGATGATCCCGGACGCGCGCCTCGCCGAGAAGACCCTGCTGGTGATCCTCCGTCCGCTCGCGGTCGATCTGCTGACCGCGACCGGGATGGACGCCGCGTCGGCGAGGGCCGCGCTGCCGGAGCTCGGCTGACAGTGCGGCCCCGGCTCAGGCGTTCGTGGCGTCCTGCACCTCTCCGACGAGTTCCTCGATGATGTCCTCGAGGAACAGGACTCCCGTCGTGCGCCCCTCGCGGTCGACGACGCGGGCGATGTGCGCTCCGGTGCGCCGCAGGGCGGCCAGGGCGTCCTCGAGCTCGTCGCCGCCCGACACCGCGGCCAGGCGGCGGATGCGCTTCGCGGGCACCGGCGACTCCTGATCCCCGAGGTCGGACACGTCCTTGAGGTGCAGGTAGCCTGCCGGCAGGCCGTCGGCTCCCGCGAGGAGGTAGCGCGAGTACCCGTGCACGGCGACCGCTCGGCGCAGATCCGCGGGAGTCGACTCCCACGCCAGGAGCACCATCTCGTCGAGCGGAACCGCGACGTCCGACACCTGCTTCGTCGTGAACTCGAAGGCGGCGGTGACGGTGCCCGAGGCGTCCACCAGCATTCCCTCCCGAGTGGACTGGCGCACGATCGCTGCGACCTCGTCGAGGGTGAACGCGCTCGTCGCCTCGTCCTTCGGCTCGACGCGGACGAGACGGAGGATCCCGTTGGCCACCGCGTTGAGCGACCAGATCACGGGCTTCACGAGACGCGAGACGAGCACGAGCGGGGGAGCGAGCAGCAGGGCCGCCCGCGTCGGCACTGAGAACGCCAGATTCTTCGGCACCATCTCGCCGAACACCACGTGCAGGAACGTGACGAGCAGCAGCGCCGCGACGAACGCGATCACGCCGATCGCCTCGGCGGACAGCGAGGTGAGCCCGAGCGGGATCTCGAGCAGGTGGTGGATCGCCGGCTCCGACACGTTGAGGATCACGAGCGAGCACACGGTGATGCCGAGTTGGCTCGTCGCCAGCATCAGTGTCGCGTGCTCCATGGCGTAGAGGGTCGTCTTCGCGGCGCGGCTCCCGGCGTCGGCCTTCGGCTCGATCTGGGACCGCCTTGCCGAGATCACCGCGAACTCCGCGCCGACGAAGAAGGCGTTGACGAGCAGGAGGACCACCAGCCAGGCGATCCCGGGCAGGTACTCACTCATGAACGGCTCCTTCCGCGCGCAGGGCTGCGACTCCGGTGGCGGTACCGCCCTCCGAGCCGGGGGTGAAGCGGACGCGGTCCACCCGGTTCGCGGCGACGCGGTCGACGCGCAGCACGCCGGCCTCGAGGGCGACCTCGTCGCCGAGCTCGGGCAGTCGGCCCAGGCTCGACGAGAGGAAGCCGGCGACGGTGTCGTAGTCCTCGCCCTCGGGGACGATCACGCCGAGCCGGGCGGCGACCTCGTCGGGGCGCAGCTCACCGCCGAACGTGGCCGAGCGGCCGGAGCGGATGACTCCGGCGCGGGTGCGGTCGTGCTCGTCCTCGAGCTCGCCGACGATCTCCTCGACGAGGTCTTCGAGAGTCACGACGCCGGCGGTGCCTCCGTACTCGTCGACGACCACCGCGATCGCCAGACCGCTGCCGCGCAGCGGAGCCAGCAGAGCGTCGGCGCGAGCGGTCTCGGGGATGCGCATCGGAGCCACCATCAGCTCCTCGGCGCTCACCCGCCGCCGCCGCTCGGGTTCGAGGGCGAAGGCGTGCTTGACGTGCAGCACGCCGCGGATGTCGTCGGAGTCGCGGCCGAGCACCGGGAAGCGCGAGAAGCCGGTGCGGTTCGCGAGCTCGACGACGTCCTCCGCGGTGCTGCGCAGGGTGACCGACGACATGCGCACGCGCGGGGTCATCACGTCGGCGACGCTCCGACTCGAGAAGAGCAGGGTGCGGTGCAGCAGGTCGGCGTGATCGCGGTCGAGGGTGCCCTCCAGAGCGGAGCGGCGCACGAGCGAGCCGAGCTCGTCGGCGCTGCGGGCGCCCGACAGCTCCTCCTTGGGCTCGATCCCCATCGCGCGGATGAGGGCGTTCGCCGTGTTGTTGAAGAGGAGGATCACCGGCTTGAACACCGTCGTGAACGCGACCTGGAACGGCACGACCACGCGCGCGGTGGCGAGCGGGAGGGCCAGGGCGAAGTTCTTGGGCACGAGCTCGCCGATGATCATCGAGAAGACCGTGGCGAGCAGCACGCCGATGACGGCGCCGATGCCGGGGACGATCCCCTCGGGGACCCCCACCGAGCGGAGGGGCTCCGCGAGCAGCGAGCTGATGGCCGGCTCGAACGTGTAGCCGGTGAGGAGCGTGGTGAGCGTGATGCCCAGCTGCGCGCCCGAGAGGTGGGTCGAGGTGATCCGCAGGGCGGAGATCGTGGGGTCGAGGCGCTTCTCGCCGCGAGCGCGGCGCTCCTCGAGCTCGTTGCGGTCGAGATTGACCAGCGCGAACTCGGAGGCGACGAAGAGGCCGGTGCCGAGGGTGAGGAGGAGGCCGATGACGATGCCGAGCCACTCAGGCACGCGCATCACCGCCGATCAGAGGGGCGGGGTGGCGCGCCGGTTCATGAGCGGGCGCGTCTGAGGGAGGGTCGTCCATGGGAGCAGACGGTACCGGCCGCGGATCTGAGAATGCTCACAGGAGTGACGGGGCCCGATCCGCGGGCGCGACCGCGTCCCACGCGACGGTCACCTCGCCGAGCCGCCACCGCCGGGGACCGCCGAGGATCGGCCAGTCCGACCGCAGCGACCGCACCGAGGCGATCCAGCGCTGCGTGGGGCCGTGGACGGCCAGGGGGGCGTTGATCGTCCACGCCCGCTCGAGGGCGTGCAGGAAGTCGTGGACCCGCTCGCCCGGCACGTTGCGGTGGATCAGGGCCTTGGGCAGTCGCTCCGCCGCGATGAGCGGGGACGGGACCGCTCCGAGTCGGAGCGAGAGCGTCAACGACCGCGGGCCGTCCCGGCCGATCTCGATCCACGTGCAGATGCGGCCGATCTCGTCGCAGGTGCCCTCCACGAGGACCCCGCCCGGCTGGAGCCGCTCGGTCATGATCCGCCAGGCGCCGGCGACCGCGTCCTCGTCGTACTGGCGGAGCACGTTGAACGCGCGGATCACGTCGGCCCGCCGTCCCCGGGGGAGCGGGATCTCGAAGCCGCCGCGCTCGAAGCCGACGCGCGCATCCGAGGGGAAGGCGGTGCCGCCGCCCCGGACGACCGCGAGCTGCTCCCGCGCGGTGGTCACCCGGGCGGGCTCGATCTCGAAGCCGACGACCTCGATGCCGGGGACGGTGGCCACGAGCCGGCGATGCAGCTCGAGGGTCGTGACCGCACTCGCCCCGAAGCCCAGGTCGACCACGAGGGGCTGCGGAGAGGAGCGCAGTGCGGGGAGCTCGGCGATCCACCGGTCGACCCGGCGGAGGCGGTTCGTGCCCGTGGTCCCGCGGGTCACGGCTCCGATCGGCATGGGCTCCAGCGTATCCGCGGGCGGAGGCCCCGCCTCTACACTGGGCGCATGTCCGAGACCTACACTCTCATCCTCGTGCGCCACGGCAACAGCGAGTGGAACCAGAAGAACCTGTTCACCGGCTGGGTCGACGTGCGGCTCACCGAGCAGGGCGTCGCGGAGGCCACGCGCGCCGGCGAGCTGCTGACCGAGGCCGGGCTCCACCCCGACGTGGTCTACACGTCGCGGCAGACCCGCGCGATCCAGACCGCGAACATCGCGCTGGAGGTGGCCGACCGCCTGTGGATCGACGTCAAGCGGTCCTGGCGCCTCAACGAGCGCCACTACGGCGCGCTGCAGGGCAAGGACAAGGCGCAGACGCTCGCCGAGTACGGCCCCGAGCAGTTCCAGACCTGGCGCCGCTCCTTCGACGTCCCGCCGCCCCCGCTCGACGACGACGACCAGTACTCGCAGGCGCACGACGAGCGCTACGCGGACCTGGGCGACGCCCTCCCGCGCACGGAGTCGCTGAAGCTCGTCATCGAGCGGATGCTGCCGTACTGGGAGTCGGACATCAAGCCGGACCTCGCGTCGGGCAAGACCGTCATGATCACCGCCCACGGCAACTCGCTCCGCGCGCTCGTGAAGACCCTCGACGGCATCTCCGACTCCGACATCGCCGAGCTCAACATCCCGACCGGCATCCCGCTGGTCTACAAGCTCGACGAGAACTTCGCGCCGATCGGCCCCGCCGAGTACCTCGACCCGGAGGCCGCCGCCGCCGGTGCCGCCGCCGTCGCCGCCCAGGGTGCCAAGAAGTAGGTCCCGCCCTCACGGAAGGCCCGCCGGATCCCCGATCCGCGCGGGCCTTCCGCGTTCCCGCCGGTACGTCCGGCTCGCGGAACCCGGTTCGGCTCGCTCGAACTGCGCCGTTCCGCGAACCGACGCGCTCGAGACGCGCCGAAGGTCGACGGAGAGGGTCTGCCCCGCCCCCTGCATCGGCGGATCTCTATACGCGCGCTCCACGCGCACTCGATCAGCGGAAACGACGGGAGCGGACGATCGCGTGCTACTCCATCACCGGATGACGGGCGAGAATCCGTCCCCCGAATCGGCTCGGACGGCATCCGAGCTTCGATCGTGCAGGCCGGCCGACCCCCTTAAAGGCGAACGGCCGAATCGCGTGTGAGCGATTCGGCCTAGCCGAACGCGGGACGCTCCTCGGAACGAAACCATCCCGGAAAGCCGACCGCGGCGAGGATCGCGCGGAGCGTGATCCTCGCATTCAGGCGCAGGCCGACCGCGGCTGTGATCGCGCAGAGCGCGATCTCAGCACTCAGGCGTAATCGCCTGAGATCAAATACTGCACCTTCTTGGCGATGGAGACCGCGTGGTCGGCGAAGCGCTCGTGGTAGCGGCTGGCGAGGGTGGCGTCGACGGTGTCCGCGGCCTGGCCCTTCCAGGCCTCGCTGAGCACCTTGTCGAAGACGCTGACGTGCAGCTCGTCGATCTTGTCGTCCTCGTCGCGGATCTCCTCGGCGATGCGGCCGTCCTGCGAGCGCAGCAGCTCGGTGAGCTTGTGCGCGACGACGACGTCGAGGCGGCCCATCTCGACGAACGTGGGGCGCAGGCTCTTCGGGACGACCTTGTCGGGGAAGCGGTACCGCGACAGCTGCGCGATGTGCTCCGCGATGTCGCCCATCCGCTCGAGCGAGGCGCTGATGCGCAGGGCCGACACGACGATCCGGAGGTCGCGGGCGACCGGGTTCTGGCGGGCGAGGATGTCGATCGCGAGCTCGTCGAGGCTGATCGCGAGCTCGTCGATCCGGGCGTCGCTGGCGATCACCTCTTCGGCGAGGGTGACATCGGAGTGGTTGAACGCCTGAGTCGCCTTCTCGATCGCGATCTCGACGAGTCCGGAGATCTCGACGAGGCGATCCTGGACCTCGGCCAGCTCCTGCTGGAATACTTCGCGCATCTTGTGATCGACCCTCTCTGCGGCACGCACGGCGAACGGTGCCGGGTTGGCGTCGCGCACCACGCGCGACACAGCACCTGTTCCTTCGCGGCGCAGGCGGAGCAATGATGACGACGGCAGGTTAACGAACGGTGCCGCGGGTTTGAACAGTACTCGACCTGCAGTCCGTCGGCGGGCATCCGGTAGGGAGACGCCCGGTGGATGACTAGCCTGGGTGCGTGGATTCGGGTGTGTTCGTGATTCTGGCGCTCGTCCTCGGGGTGGCGATCGGCGTCCTGCTGACGACCGTCTTCACTCTCGCGGCGAGGCAGGGGCGCATCGCGGCCGAGGTGGTCTCGGCCACGCTTCCCGAGGGGATCGACGCGATCATCGAGGCCGTCGGAGCTCCCGCGTTCGTCACCGATCCCTCGCACAACGTGCTGAAGGCGTCGACCCGGGCGATCGCGCTGGGCCTGGTCTCGCAGGACACGCTCCTGCACCCGGATCTCGTCGCGATCGTCGACCGCGTCCGCCGGTTCGGCGACGACATCGAGCAGGACCTGGAGCTCGCGACGAGCCCCCTCTCGGAGCAGGCCGTCACCCTCGTCGTCCACGCCACGCGACTCGGATCCCGCTTCGTGCTCGTCCTCGCCGAGGACCACACCGAGGCGCGCCGCCTCGAGGCCGTGCGCCGCGACTTCGTCGCCAACATCTCGCACGAGCTGAAGACGCCCATCGGAGCGGTGGGCCTGCTCGCCGAAGCGCTCGACTCCGCCGCCGACGACCCGGTGCAGGTCCGCCGCTTCGCGCGCCGGCTGACCCAGGAGTCGCACCGTCTCGCCAAGATCACCCGCGAGATCATCGAGCTCTCGCGTCTGCAGTCCGCCGACGTCGGGGCCTCGGCCGAGCTGGTCCGCGTCGATGACATCGTCACCGCCGCCCTCGAGACCACCCACGTCCTCGCCGAGTCGCACGACGTGACGCTGGTCAAGGGCGGGATGAAGAAGGCCTACGTCGCCGGCCAGGAGAAGATGCTCGTCTCGGCGCTGCACAACCTGCTCGCCAACGCGATCCAGTACTCGCCGCCCGGCTCCCGCGTCGGCATCGGGGTGCGCTCCACGGGCGGAGTCGTCGAGATCGCGGTCACCGACCAGGGCATCGGGATCCCCGAGGACGACCTCGACCGGGTGTTCGAGCGGTTCTACCGCGTCGACCAGGCCCGCTCGCGTCACACCGGAGGAACAGGACTCGGCCTGAGCATCGTCAAGCACGCCGTGCAGAACCACGGCGGCGACGTCCGCGTCTGGTCCAAGCCCGGACGCGGCTCCACCTTCACCATCCGACTCCCCGAAGCAGACCCGGCGAGGACGCCCTTCGCATCCTCCGCCCCGATAGGAGACACCGCGTGACCAGCATCCTGCTCGTCGAAGACGAGAGCGCCCTCAGCGAGCCGCTGAGCTACCTGCTCGAACGAGAGGGCTACGACGTCACCGTCGCCGAGGACGGACTCCGCGCCGTCACCGCTTTCGACGAGGGCGACTACGACCTGATCCTGCTCGACCTGATGCTGCCCGGCATGCCCGGCACCGAGGTCTGCCGCGAGATCCGCACCCGCTCCCAGATCCCCATCATCATGGTCACCGCGAAGGACTCCGAGGTCGACATCGTCGTCGGTCTCGAACTCGGCGCCGACGACTACGTCACCAAGCCCTACTCGACCCGCGAACTGCTCGCCCGCATCCGCGCCGTCCTCCGCCGCCGCACCGAGGAACCGGGAGAGGACCGCATCGTCACCGCCGGCCCCGTCCGCATGGACATCGAGCGCCACACGGTCGAGGTCGACGGAGTCGAGACGCCCATGCCCCTCAAGGAGTTCGAACTCCTCGAGATGCTGCTCCGCAACGCCGGACGCGTCCTCACTCGCGGCCAGCTCATCGACCGCGTCTGGGGCAGCGACTACTTCGGCGACACCAAGACCCTCGACGTCCACGTGAAGCGCATCCGCTCCAAGATCGAGAAGACGCCGAAGGAGCCGACGCTGCTCGTCACCGTCCGCGGCCTCGGCTACCGCTTCGACTCGTGACGCGGGGCCTGGCGGGGCCATCTGCGGCGTTGTCGTCGGTCGCGATACCGCCGGACGCGGGGCCTGCCGGGGCCATCTGCGGCGTTGTCGTCGGTCGCGATACCGCCGGTATCGCTCCCTCCTCCGCCTTGCAGCTGACCCCACCAGGCCCCGCGGTGGACTCCAGAAGTAGGGCCGTCGCTGTGCGACGAGCCGAGGGTGGGGCTGTCGCTTCGCGACGAGCTGCTCAGGGGGCCGTCGCTGCGCGACGAGCTGCCGCCGAGGGGCCGTCGCTGTGCGACGAGGTGCTCTGGAGGGGGCGCACCGCCTGCTGGTCGAGTAGCCGCGGAGCGGCGTATCGAGACCCACCTTTGCCTGAGGGAGTGCGCGCCCTATGGCCTGGGGGTCCGACGCGTGCGCGCGGGGCCCGGGCGGAACGACGAAGGACCGCCCACCGGAGTGGGCGGTCCTTCGATCGAACGCGGGCTACTCGCCGGCGGGGGGCTCGATCGAGTTGCCGGGCTCCGTGGTCGGGGTCGGGATCGCGGTCAGGGCCGGGTCGGGAGTGGCGGTCTCGGTCGGGGTGGCCGAGGGGGCCGGGGTGAGGGTCGCGTACGACTCCAGGGCGTTGGTCAGGACGGGGACCAGCAGCTCCTTGCCCTCCACGTCGCCGTACTGGAAGTAGACGGGGAACAGGCTGCCGGGAACGGTGTCGAGGCCCGACATCGTCACCGCCTGCTCGGCGGTCGGGCCGATCTCGTTCCGGCCGGGGACGAGCTCGAGCTCGCCGTCCGTCCGGCCCTCGCTCGACTCGTACTGCACCTCGAGCGTCTCGGTGTCGGCGGAGTCGTTCACGATCGTGACCACGAGAGTGCCCTCCTCGCCGTCGTTCGAGACGATGAAGGCGTTGCGGAGGGCGAGATCGCCGATGGTCGCTCCGACTCCGTCGCTCGGGTCGTAGATGTTGCGGGTCGCCTGGGGGGCGACGAGGTTGCAGCCGGCGGTTGCGAGGGCGACGCCGACCGCGAGAACGACGGATGCAGCGATACGCGCCTTCACAGGTTCCTCCAGATCGTCGGCCCTGCTCGCCCCGGACAGGGCGTCTTCACGGTGCACGGGCCGATTCCAGATTAGCGTAGCGACCCCTCCGCGCCGGTCCGACCGAGGGGGTCCTCACCCGCGCAGGCCCCCTGGTACTCTGACCGCCGGCGACCGCCGGTGGAAGGACGTGCACGATGACCCCGCTCTCCGCGGCTGCTCCCACCGTCGCCGTCGTGATCGTGGCGGCGGGCAGCGGCACCCGGCTCGGGCGCGAGCGCCCCAAGGCCTACGTCGACTGCGCGGGGCGCACGATCCTCGAGCGCAGCCTCCGCACGGTCCTCACGCTCTCCGAGCCCGTCGAGATTGTCGTCGTGGCTCCGGCGGAGCTCGTCGACGAGACCGTCGCGCTCTGCCGCACCGCCTCGGGCTCCGACGGCATCGCGGTCACGGCCGGAGGGGCGACCCGCCAGGAGTCGGTGTCCCGCGGCCTCGCGCTGCTCGCGCCCTCGATCGACACGGTGCTCGTGCACGACGCCGCACGCGCACTCACTCCCGTCGCTCAGTTCGAGCGGGTCGTCGCGGCCGTCCGCTCGACCGGGGAGGGGTCGTCCCCGGGCTCCCGGTCACCGACACCATCAAGCGCATCGAGGCCGACGGCGCGATCCTCGAGACGGTCGACCGCTCGCTGCTGGCCGCCGTGCAGACCCCGCAGGGCTTCCCGCGCGCACTGCTCGACGCCGCGTACGCGGCGGCCGGCACGGAGCACACGGACGACGCGGCGCTCCTCGCGGCGCACGGGCACGGATCCGTCGTCGTCGCGGGCGATCCGCTCGCCTTCAAGATCACCACGCCGTGGGACCTCTCGAGGGCGGAGCAGCTCCTCGCCCCACCGGTTCCCGTCGCCCCTCCGCGGGTCGGCATCGGCACCGACGTGCACGCCTTCGACGACGAGTCGCCTCTCTGGCTCGCGGGACTGCACTGGCCCGGCGAGCGGGGCCTCTCCGGCCACAGCGACGGGGATCCGGTCGCGCACGCGATCTGCGACGCGCTGCTGGCGGCCGCGGGCCTCGGCGACATCGGCTCCCGCTTCGGCACCTCCGACCCGAGGTTCGCGAACGCGCACGGCGAGGTGTTCCTCGTCGCGACGCGCGACCTCGTCGAGGCGGCGGGGTTCGTCATCGGCAACGTCGCGGTGCAGCTCATCGGCAACCGCCCCAAGTTCTCGCCGCGCCGGGACGAGGCGCAGCGGCTGCTCTCGGGGCTGCTCGGCGCGCCGGTGAGCGTGGCGGCCACCACGTCGGACGCCCTCGGCTTCACCGGCCGGGGCGAGGGAGTGGCGGCGACCGCCACCGCACTCGTGCTCCCCGCCCCGCCAGCGCGCTGATCCGCGGCCCGGCCGGAGGCGGCGCGCCCGGTAAACTCGCCCCGTGACTCTGCGACTGCACGACTCGAAGGCCCAGGCCCTCGTCGATTTCGTCCCCCTCCGTGCGAACGAGGTCGGGATGTACGTCTGCGGACCCACCGTGCAGTCCTCCCCGCACATCGGGCACCTGCGCTCGGCGCTGGTCTACGACCAGCTGCGGCGCTGGCTCCGCTACCGCGGGTTCCACGTCACCCTCGTGCGCAACGTCACCGACATCGACGACAAGATCCTCGCGATCGCCGAGGAGTCGCGCCGCGCCGCCCCCGAGGAGGTGCCGTCCGAGCAGTGGTGGGCCCTGGCCTACCGCGTCGAGCTCGAGTTCACGGCGGCCTACAACGCCCTCGGCATCCTCCCTCCCACCTACGAACCGCGCGCCACGGCGAGCATCGCCGAGATGATCGGGCTCGTGCAGCGCCTCATCGAGCTCGGCCACGCGTACCCCGCGCCCGACGAGTCCGGCGACGTCTACTTCGACACCCGCTCGTGGCCCGACTACGGCGCCCTCACCCACCAGCGCCTCGAGAGCATGGAGGCCGCGACCGACGCGGACCCCCGCGGCAAGCGCGACCCGCACGACTTCGCCCTCTGGAAGGGCATGAAGCCCGACGAGCCCGAGTCGGCGTCCTGGGCCTCTCCGTGGGGCCGCGGCCGCCCGGGCTGGCACATCGAGTGCTCGGCGATGTCGACGAAGTACCTCGGCACGCAGTTCGACATCCACGGCGGCGGCCTCGATCTCCGCTTCCCGCACCACGAGAACGAGCTGGCCCAGTCCAGCGCGGCGGGGCACGCCTTCGCGTCCTACTGGCTGCACAACGGGCTCGTCTCGGTGACCGGGCAGAAGATGAGCAAGTCGCTCGGCAACTCCGTGTTCGCCTCCGAGCTCCTCGGCGCCGCGCGACCGCTGGTCGTCCGCTACTACCTCGGCTCGGCGCACTACCGCTCGACGCTCGAGTTCCACGACGGTGCGCTCGACGAGGCCGAGGCCGCCCTCGAGCGGATCGAGGGCTTCCTCGACAGGTCGCGCCGACGCCTGGAGGGCACCCGCTTCGCCACCCTCGGCGAGCCGCTCGTGCCCGAGGAGTTCGCCGAGGCGATGGACGACGACCTGTCGGTCCCGCAGGCGGTCGGCGTCCTGCACGAGACCGTCCGGGCCGGCAACGCCGCCCTCGACGCCGAGGATCTGGGCACCGTCGCGGCGCTGCGCACGCAGGTCCTCGCCATGGCGTCGGTGCTCGGCATCGACCCGGAGGCGCCCGAGTGGGCGCGCTCCGACGACGAGCCCTCCTACCGGGCTCTGAGCGTCCTCGTCGACCGTCTGGTCCTCGAGCGCCAGTCCGCGCGGGAGCAGCGCGACTGGGCGGCCGCCGACCGCATCCGAACCGATCTCGCTGCGGCGGGAATCACGATCGAAGACACCCAGACGGGTGCGCATTGGAGTCTCGATGGCGAATAAGCCCGGCCGCCCAGGAGCGGTCCGAAAGAAGAGCAAGGGCAAGGCCGTCGGTTCCGGCGGTCAGGGCCGTCAGGCCCTCGAGGGCAAGAAGCCCACGCCGAAGGCGGAGGACCGCCCGTACCACCCCGCGGGCAAGGCGAAGGCGGCGCGCGAGCGCTTCGTCGCCGCCGGCGGCAAGGGGCGTCCCGGCAGCACGCTGTCGGCGGCCGCGAGAGGGGGAGCGGGCCGCCCCGCTCCGTCGCGCAGGCCCAAGAGCGTGGACGAGTCCGAGATGGTCACGGGGCGCAACTCCGTCCTCGAGGCGCTGCGGGCGAAGATCCCCGCGACGACGCTCTACGTGGCGACCCGCATCGAGATGGACGACCGGGTCAAGGAGGCGCTCAAGCTCGCCACCGCGCGCGGCCTGCCCGTCCTCGAGGTCATGCGCCCCGAGCTCGACCGGCTCGCCGGCCCCGACTCGGTGCACCAGGGCCTCGTCCTCAAGGTGCCGCCCTACGAGTACGCCCACCCGAGCGATCTGCTGCAGCGCAGCATCTCCCGCGCGCAGGTCCCCCTGTTCGTCGCGCTCGACGGCATCACGGATCCCCGCAATCTCGGCGCGATCATCCGCTCGGTCGCCGCGTTCGGCGGTCAGGGCGTCATCGTGCCCCAGCGCCGTTCCGTGGGTCTGAACTCTGCCGCGTGGAAGACCTCGGCCGGAGCCGCGGCCCGCGTGCCCGTCGCCATGGCGTCGAACCTGACGGCCATGATCAAGGACTTCAAGCGCGACGGCGTCTTCGTCATCGGCCTCGACGGCGGTGGCGACACGATGCTTCCGGGTCTCGAGCTGGCCGACCGGCCCCTGCTCGTGCTCGTCGGCAGCGAGGGCAAGGGTCTGTCCCGCCTCGTCACCGAGCAGTGCGACGCGATCGTCTCGATCCCGATCAGCTCGGCGGCGGAGTCGCTGAACGCGGGCATCGCCGCGTCCGTCGCGCTCTACGAGATCTCGAAGCTCCGCGCCTCTCAGGAGTAGCGAGGGGCCCGGCACGGCGATCTGCGGCGTTGTCGTCGGGCGCGATACCTCCGGTATCGCTTCCTCCTCCGCCTTGCAGCTCACCGCGAGGGGCCCGGCACGGCGATCTGCGGCGTTGTCGTCGGGCGCGATACCTCCGGTATCGCTTCCTCCTCCGCCTTGCAGCTCACCGCGAGGGCCCGGCACGGCGATCTGCGGCGTTGTCGTCGGGCGCGATACCTCCGGTATCGCTTCCTCCTCCGCCTTGCAGCTCACCGCGCCGGACCCCTCGCGGGGTCGGCACCAATGACGAAGGGCCCGGGCGGATCGCTCCGCACGGGCCCTTCGGTGTTCCGGGTCAGACGTTCTTGGTCCAGTCGACCTCGGCGTCCTCGTCGGTCAGCTCGGCGTCGCCCGCCTCGTCGATCACGAGGTTGGGCAGCGTCAGGGCTTCGGTCGGCGGTGCGATGATCGTCGCCTCGTCGCGGCGGTGGCGCAGGATGTCGTTCACGTAGGCGGTGACCGCCTCGGCGAGCGGCACATCGCGGGCCTGCTGCTGCGACATGAACCAGCGGTGCTCGAGCAGCTGGTGGAACATCTCCGCCGGCTCCAGACGCCCCTTCAGATCGCGCGGGATCGAGCGGATCACCGGCTCGAAGACCTGAGCCAGCCACTCGTGAGCGACCATCTCCTCGTCCAGACCCTGCTTGCCGTAGGTCGCGGTGTACGAGTCGAGGTCGTTCAGGAGCCGTCGTGCCTGGTTCTCCTGGGCGTCGAGCCCGGTCAGGCGGAGCAGACGGCGCTGGTGGTGCCCGGCGTCGACGACCTTCGGCTGGATCCGCACCGTCGATCCGGCGTCGTCCGTCTTGATCGCCAGCTCCTCGATGTCGAAGCCGAGGTCGTTCAGGCGGTTCACGCGGTCGTTGATGCGCCAGCGCTCGGAGGTGGCGAACGACTCGACGCCCGTCAGCTCCTTCCAGAGGCTGCGGTACGCCGCGACGATCCCGTCCGAGACGGTGATGGGGTCGAGGTCCTCGTCCACGCGGCCGCCGGCCTCGAGGTCGAGGAGCTCGCCCGCGATGTTCACGCGGGCGATCTCGAGGTCGTTCTCGCGCTGGCCGTTCGAGAGCCCGCCCGAGTAGAGCTGTCCCGTCTCGGCGTCGACCAGGTAGGCGGCGAACGCACCGGCGTCACGGCGGAACAGCGTGTTCGAGAGCGACACGTCGCCCCAGAAGAAGCCGATCACGTGCAGGCGGACGAGCAGGAGGGCGAGGGCGTCGACGAGGCGGGTCGCCGTGTCCGGCCGCAGCGTCTGGGAGAAGAGCGCCCGGTAGGGGAGCGAGAACTTGAGGTGGCGCGTCACCAGCACGGCGGGCAGCTCACCGCCCTCGTCGTCGGTGCGGTTCGCGATGACGGCGCCGGGCACCACGCACGGCACGTCGAGGCGCTGGAGGGTCTTCAGCATCTCGTACTCGCGACGAGCCATCTCGGCGGTCGTCTCCTTCACGGCGACGACGTGCCCCGAGAGGTGGGCGAAGCGCACCGTGTGCCGCGAGATGCCCTTGGGCAGAGCGGCGATGTAGGCGTCGGGCCAGTCGTCGAGGCGCAGGTTCCACGGGAGGTCCAGGAGGGCGGGGTCGACGGTGGCGGAGGTGATGTTCAGGGATCCGGACATGGAGCGCCGTTCGTGTCGGAAGTCGGGCGGTGGAGGAGCGGTAACGAACGCTGCCGCCGTCCCGGAGGAGACGGCGGCAGCGTGTGCGCGGGAGCGGAGCCTTAGGAGAGGCGCTCGCCCGACTCCGCGTCGAAGATGTGCACGCGGTGGTTCGCGGTCACGTAGACGCGGTCGCCCGCGGTGGGGTGCACGCGGCCGTCGACGCGCGCGACGATGTCGGTGCGGCGTCCCTCGACCTCGGTGTGGCCGTAGAGGTAGCCGTCCGAGCCGAGCTCCTCGATGAGGTCGACCTCGATGGGGAGGCCGCCGGGCTGCGTCGAGACGGTGACGTCCTCGGGGCGGACGCCGAGCGTGACGACCTTCTGGCTCGTCTTCGCGAGCGCCTCGCGGGCGATCGGGAGGACGGTGTCGCCGAACTTGACTCCGCCGTCGGTGACGTCGGCGTGGAACAGGTTCATCGCGGGCGAGCCGATGAAGCCGGCCACGAAGACGTTGTTCGGGTTCTCGTACAGGTCGCGCGGGCTGCCGACCTGCTGGAGGAGGCCGTCCTTGAGGACCGCGATGCGGTCGCCCATGGTGAGCGCCTCGGTCTGGTCGTGGGTGACGTAGACCGTGGTGATGCCCAGGCGGCGCTGGAGGGTGCCGATCTGAGTGCGGGTCTGGACGCGGAGCTTGGCGTCGAGGTTCGACAGCGGCTCGTCCATGAGGAACACCTGCGGCTTGCGGACGATGGCGCGGCCCATCGCGACGCGCTGACGCTGACCACCGGAGAGGGCCTTCGGCTTGCGGTTGAGGTAGGGCTCGAGGTCGAGCATCTTCGCGGCCTCGAGGACCCGCGCGGCGCGCTCGTCCTTGTTGATGCCTGCGATCTTGAGCGCGAAGCCCATGTTCTCGGCGACCGACATGTGCGGGTACAGCGCGTAGTTCTGGAACACCATCGCGATGTCGCGGTCCTTCGGCGGAACGTCCGTGACGTTGCGGTCGCCGATGAGGATGCGTCCCTCGTTGACCTCTTCGAGGCCGGCGAGCATGCGCAGGGAGGTGGACTTGCCGCAGCCGGAGGGCCCGACGAGGACGAGGAACTCGCCGTCGCCGACCTCGAGGTTCAGCTTGTCGACGGAGGCACGCGTGGCCCCGGGGTAGACGCGGGACGCGTGGTCATAGGTTACGGACGCCATTGTTCTTGCTCCTTCACCGGCAGGTACGTGCCGGACGATCCGAGTGAATGGAATTGATGATGGTCATCGTCGTGTGGACGACGGCGGCCAACCGTCACAGTATGCCACGCACCATCGCCGCGCCACCGCGTCGGCTCGTCTCTCCTCCCGCTCGCGGCGCCTACCCGCCGTTTGGGGTATTCCCAGGGCTCGCGCGTAGGATTCCGGCGTCGCGACCCGGCGACGTCTTCCCCCCTCTCTTTCTCGGAGTGTCCTTGTCATGACCAACGGCGGAGCCAACGACCGTCTCTCGAAGAACCAGCGTCGAGAGGCAGCGAGGGAGAAGGCCCGACGACTCCGCGAGCAGCAGAAGCGCCGCGATCGCGCCGGCCGTCTCCTCCTGCAGGGCGGGCTCGCCGTCGCCGTCATCGCCGTCGTGGCGATCGTCGCCCTCGTGCTCGTGCCGAACCTCCGCCCGGCCGAGGTGGGCCCCGGTCCGGCGAACATGGCCAGCGACGGCCTCGTCGTGGGCGAGGGCCTGGTCGCGCAGACCTCCGCCCCGATCCCCGCGAGCGGCACCCCCAGCCCGAGCGAGCTCGACACCTCGACCGGCACCGTCGACATCCGCGTCTACGTCGACTACCTGTGCCCCTACTGCGGCCAGTTCGAGACGACCAACGGCGAGCAGATCCAGGAGTGGGTCGAGAGCGGGGCCGCGACCGTCGAGATCCACCCGATCGCGATCCTGACCACGCGCTCCAACGGCACGAAGTACTCCGAGCGCGCCGCGAACGCCGCCGCCTGCGTCGCCGACAGCTCTCCCGACTCCTTCTTCGACTTCAACGCGCTGCTCTTCGAGAACCAGCCCGCCGAGGGGACCGACGGCCTGTCCGACAAGCAGCTCAAGGGCTACGCGGCCGACGCCGGAGTCGAGGACACGGCGGCCGTCGACTCCTGCATCGACGACGGCTCCTTCACGAGCTGGGTGCAGGCCGCGACCGAGCGGGCGACCGCGGGGCCGCTGCCGGGCACCGAGGTCGAGAAGGTCTCCGGCACCCCGACCGTCCTGGTGAACGGCGAGGCCTACACCGGCTCCCTCACCGACCCGGAGGCGTTCAGCTCGTTCGTGCTCGCTTCGGCGGCCGACACGTACTCCTCGGCGTCGCCCACCCCGACGCCCGCGAGCTGACGTTCGACGAGCACTGACGAAGGGGCGCGTCCGGAGGATCCGGGCGCGCCCCTTCGTCGTCGTTCGGCGGGCGCGGCGCGAGGAGGCGCGTCGGTCGCACGGTGAGCACCCGTGAGGATGCGGCCCGCCGACCGCCCGGCCTTCCGAGCGGCGGGACGATCGGACCGCGGCCGTGTGGAGTACGGCTCCGCTCAGGCGCGGGGACTTCGGAGCCGACGACGGGACTCGAACCCGTAACCGCCCGTTCCCATCTGCCCTCGTGCATTGGAATCACTGGCGATCACTGGCCGTCAAAGAACCCTGCAACGAAGCGGATTTCGCAGAGGCGCAGGTTCACCTGCCATCACTTGTGATCGGCCTAAAACACCGTGTGATCATGACTGGATCATGACTGGATCGTGACTGCGGAAGTTGGTTCACGGGTCTAGCGTCCTACGCGCTTTCGCCCGCGCGACTGCGCTGACTGCTTCCAAGGGTCCTTCGGCCGGCTCAGGTACTCCCTGACCTCAGATGGCCAGAACCGGTGACGGTTCCCGACCTTGAACGACGGAAACAGTGGGTCGTTGCCGAGCAGGTAGGCCTTGTCTGTCGAGACTCCGAGCATCTGCGCGAGCCCCTTCACGTCGATCGCGCGCTCGCCCTCGTATTCGCCAGGTTCTTCTTCGTCGCTCATGCGGCCAGTGTGGCTCGTGTCGGTCGATGCCTGCCGATGTGGTGAAGCTCGGGCATGTCCGCCACTGGGTGTCTTTACACGGCGGCAGCTAGCCTTGACTGGTGAAGTGGGAGCCCCTGGTCGATGCCGCGCTTCCGTACCTGGGACCGTTCGCAGTCGTCCTGTCGTGGCTGATCCTCGTGCGCGCGATCGTGCAGATGGATGTGGGCAACGGCTACGTCGCTGGCATCATCTTCCTGCTCGGTCTCCTCCTGGTCGGTCTGAGGCACATCCTCGACGCAGGGTTTGAGCAGTTCGGACCTCAAGCCAGGGGCAGGGACGCTGACAGCTCTCGAGGTCAGCGCTAGCTGCGGCGCCACGCGAGGAACGCCTCTGCAGCGTCTCGGAGTGAATCTCCACACCCGACGACCCACTCGTCGCGCGTGACGCACACGAAGGTCGGCCGGCCCTGGTACTCGACGAGGCGAATCCACCCAAGCTCCTCGCGCTTGTCGCCCATTCGCCACTCGTGGGGGCGGACGGAGCGGGTGACCATCGAGAGCGGCGTCCAGTGATGCGACATGCGGTGATCGTCGCCATGACCACCGACAAGACACACGGGTCCACTCGAGCTAGCTCCGATGTCGGTGGCGGGTGCGAGCATGTGCGCATGACTTTTCGGGAGTGGATGGGCAACAGCGCTGAGATGCAGAAGATCCGAGTGCACTTCCTACGCGATCGCCTGTCGCTTGCTGGCAGGCAGCGCTACCGCAAGGGCTTCGAGGATGGTTACGCCGCGGGCCGCGAGGATGAGAGTCTTCAGCTCCCGGACCGAGTCGCCCCCTACCGACACAACCCGCATCCCCAAGTTGATGCGCACGGGATCGAGGTGGACGAGCTGATGGCACCGCTACTCACTGCCCTTTGGCGCCTTGGTCTGGACACGCAATTCTCGTGCCAAGATGACCCGGACAAATTCATTCCGAATACCGAGATCGGCGGGGCACACCGCTCACAGATCGTCTTCAGCGACATAAAGCAAGCGCAGAAGTTCCTCGACAAGTCCATCGAGCTGCTACAGGGTCGCGTTTACGCCGACGGTGGCTTCGCGCTATGCCCAATGCTTCCAGTAGATGGCGAGACGTGGCGTGGCGAAGTGGTATTCCCGCCTGCCGTTCTCCCCGAGGTCACCGCTGCATGGGTCGCTTTCGAGGAAACCGTCCCGCAAACCATCAAGAGCCCTTAGACCGGGTGGGGCTTGCCCGCGGATGGCTGGCGCCGCCCACCTCGCCCGCGCCGGTCACTTCCGTACAGGTTCGGCACCTCGCTCGCGTACATGTACCGCCTGGATTGCGGGTTGATCATGAACGCGCCATCCTTCCACGCGAGCAGCCACGGCGCCTCGTCGCCGAGGTCGCCGTACGCCTGCTCGTACACGGTGACGTCTCGAGGACGGGCCGGGTGGTTCGGGTCCAAGCGGGATTCCATGCCCAAAGAGCGCAGGCGATCATCGACCTCGCCCCCACGACCCGCGCGTCGAGATCTCATTGTCGCGAGTGCGCGTAGGACACTCGTTCCATGATTGCTCTGCCTCAGGACCTCATCGTGAAGATGGAGCGCGCCGAAATGCTGGTTCGGGAACTGGACAACGAGACGCGCCGCTACACCGAGGGGCGGCCGATGAAGCTCATGCCGGAGCGAGGCACAGAGGGAGCAGACCCGGACGGTGACCCCTTCGTTGTGTGGGGTCTCAAGAGCGAACTGACTGTCCCGGTACCGGCCTACCTAGCCGCCATTGCGGGAGACGCAGTACAGAATATCCGCGCATGCCTTGATTACTTGGCGAGGGCGCTTGTGCTTAGTCACGGACGTACGCCGAAGGACAACGCGGGCGGAGGGTCTACTGCCTTCCCGATTAGGACGCAGAAGATTCCCGGCATGATTATTGGAGGAGTTGACCCGCTGGCGATGCAGGCCATTATCGACATTCAGCCGTTGCCTGGTGCCAGCGATCCTTCCGCTCCGATACTCGAGCGGCTGGCCGATCTGTCGAATGACGACAAGCACCGCAACCTCACTCTTGTGGTCGCTGGCACGGGACTGCATGCCGAATTTGCCATTGGTGCGAAAAATCGCGTTCCGCCCCTGTTCTTCGTCGCGCCACTCATGCGCTCCCTTCGCTCCGGTGACACGGCGATGATGCCAAGCCTTCCTTTTGCACTGGGTGATAACGTGACGGTTCCGGTCAGCACCTTAGAGACAGTAGTGTCGCTGCCTGAAAGTAGTAGCCCCGGGCTTCCTCTACAGCATGAAGTTGACCTGATATTGCGCACGGTGCGCGACGACATAATCCCCCGATTCAGGCCCTTCTTTAGTGAGCCGTGGCCCGACATATTCGAGGGTGCCGAAGTCCTGGTGCCAAACTTCAACATTCTGGAAAATTTAGAGGGCGTGCAATACACGGCTTCTTCGGTCACTAGCATCACGAACTGGCTGAGGAGCGAACACGGATCTGACACGATGATCGTTGTCGTCGGAATTGCTTCTGGCTATAACGTTGACCCGGTGCTGCTCGGGGAATGAGTCGCTCGAGCAGCGGGGTGAGCAAAACGTCAGCCGCCTGGCTAACGCAAGGTCTGGCTTCAACTCTCGCTGCAGGTCAGTCAGGCCGGCAGCTCGGAAATTCGCCTCTCACACTTGGGGCAAACTTCGAGGCCCTCATGGTCGCGCGTCGGTATGAACCAGTACCCGCAAAGCCCGGGAACGGGCAGGCCGTCAACCGTGGCCTCCGTCAGTGCCTCGCGGCGCGAATAATGTGCGAAAGTACCCACTCGCAAACCAAGTTCGTTAGCCTCCAGAGCGGTAGGGGCCCCGATGAGGGACTCGTGAGCCTCGTCTTCAACAAGCGTGGAGTAGTACGTAATCGCAGAAGAAGCGCCGACAGTGAGCGTCCATGTCTCCGCAAGACGACCGAGCGCGCTTCGAGCGATTTGGCTAAGCAAAAGCGTTTGGTCAAGCAGATCCCATCGGAGAGAACTGACCGTCAGAGTCGCTTCGCGAATAGTTTCGCCCTGCTCTTTAATTTCATCTAAGGACAGAGATAACTCAGCGAGAACGACAGTTTCGCTCGTCCGAAGCTCTGGATCTGATTCGTAGACCTCGCCGTCAACAAGAGCCCACGGCTCGATTTTCACCGGGCCAGCTTCACCCGAATGCTGAGCAGCCTCTGAGTAGAGCGCTCGAGCGGCGAGCCCAACTTGGATCTGCCATGCATCGAATTTCGCACACTTCTCATCCACCTTTTGTAACCGATAGTCGGCCTTTGAGGGCAGAAAGTAAGCCGGGTTGGTACCTGCGCGGGCCATGAAAGCTTTGTAAAAGTCTTTCTTCTCTCCCTCATAGCGAAGTCCAGCGGCGCACAACCACGCTACTCCTTTGCTTTCGAGCATCGCGTGATTTGTAGCAGCCCCCCGCCAGCGGCCCGTCTTCTGCTTCCACCAGTGCGGGTTAGCAAGCCCACTTATGCTCTCTCGCGCCTCGTCACCCTCGGTCGAGAAGGATGAATCGAAGTAGCGAATAATCGGGTGACCGAGCCTATTGATCACAGGCAACTTACGCAGTGCCCGCATGATGGCCGCATCGTCGCTCGAATCTGCGACGTTTGCCTCGACAACTTGCGCCAGATCCGCCACCAGTCGAGCGTGTTCTGCGTCCTCCCAGTCGTCGGCGAGATCGTCAGTGAGGCAGCGCAGGGTCACTCGGCGGGCATCGTTCATGCGCTCAGCATATGTGGGCGCTACTTCGTCGCGTTGAAGACTCTCGCCTCGAGGTCGTCGCTGAACGCAACCGCGCGAGCGTCCGCGGCCCTGGCCACCATCGTCTGAGCGTGGTAGCTGTCGAAGTCACGAACAGCGATCCGTCGATCCCGCTCGCCGACGGTACGGAACGGCAGCGCTCCCGAGTCGAGGATCTTATAGACCAGTCCCCGGCTGACCCCCAACGCTTTCGCCACCTGCGAAGGTGTCAGCTCATCCTGGGCTGCAGCAATCGTGACGGGGTCGCCAGCGCGCAGGTCGTGCAAAATCATCCCGATCGTCGACGCGAGTGCCGAATCGGCCGGCATGGCGTCGTGTGCGCGTTCGAGAATCGCAAGTTCACCTTCGGGTACGGCGGACGGTTGGAGAGTGGTAGCCATTTGGTCAGCTGCCTTCATGAGGGGTTTCGGCGCGTTGGACGCGAGTACTGGGCGCGTACGGGCGAGCGTGATTCGCTCGACTCCTCGCCGCGGTTCATCTGTAGGTGTCACAAGTGTCACATCGGGCCGCGAAATCGTCAACCTGGGGTTGACGTCTGCAAGAACGTGCAGTGAGCGGTTCATGTTGTGTGCGAACCCGCCGTATGAAGTTGCTGAGATTGACGAACGCGTTGCACGGCAACGGTCCCGCGGACTGAACCGAGCGACGGCCTCCATGCCGCTGACCGGTTCCCGTTTCTGAAAGGGCGCTAAACACCCCGCGTGTGACAACAGCCTGACCCGGAGGTCTGGGGCGGGTGCCCGAGGGTGGACCCGCCCCAGATGGGTCAGTTGTCGTAGAGCGCGAGCGCCTGCGACTGCGTGCGGACGATGTCCTTCGCCATGCGGGTCGGGTCGTAGCTGTAGGAGGTGTGGCTCGGGTTGATGGCGAGCGTGATGGTCCTGCTGTTGTCGACGAGAGCCATGGTCGTCGTCGGCGAAGGCGTCGACACAGTTCTACAGTCACGTCATGACCCCTACCGAAGTCTCGAACCTCGTCCAGGTGATCGCCGTCGTCGTGGCCGTAGCCGCATCCCTCGTCGCCCTCTACATCTCAGCCGCTGACCGGAAGAACGCGCGCGAGATCGCCGCCCAGGACCGGGCCGCGGCGGCACGGCAAGCCCGTCTCGAGGTCGAGCTATCGGCAGCTACTCGTTTGCTCGAGAACATGAACCGCGGAGGTTCGACGGATCGGCAAGAGTCGAGCCGGATGGGCGCCGAAGCTCTCACGCTGATCGGCATGTTGGGCAAGGACCGCGTGCCGGATCTCTGGGCTGACCGTGTGTCGATGGACGATGACGGGTTGCGGGCTCTCGCGGCGGAGGAGGACACCGAGAAGTGGCAGGCGCACGCGATCGAAGCGCAACTCGCGGTCAACGCGATCCTGCGGGACATGGACAGAGGAACAAGCGCCGCGAAGTAGCCAGCTCAAGGACGGCGCCTAAGCCCGCTGGTGATGGCTGCGACCCCTCCCCGCGCTGAGCGGAGCTGGCGCGTCCTGTGTGTGAAAAGTGACCAGTAGTCTCGCCAGTGTGACGTGAGGATGTTCCCGCGCTCAGTGGTTGAGGAGACGGTTATGACGGCAACATTTCGAGTGGACGATCAAACGATCGTCGTCGAGGACGACGAGTCCGCTGTGGTGCTTCGGAAGCTTCTCGGACGAATCATCGCGGCGGGCGCCTTCGAGTGGGTTCCGATGCCGGGCAAGTCCGAGGGGGACGATGTCACAATCGCGGTGCACGTGACGCCGACAACCAAGCTGAGCGTGTTGTTCGAGCCGGCGGTCCCTGGAACGGACCAGATGCGTTCGCTCCTCGAGAGTTATCTCCCCGAGGAGCTCGAGCAGATGCGTGCAGAGATGAAAGCTGAGGCCGCAGCGGAGAACCCCGGCGTGTAGAGCTAGCGGAGTCCTGACATCATCAGGGCGGCGCGAGCTGGGCGCTCGACTTTCTGCACGATCCGGAAGTCGATGAGGTCCGTAAGGCTGCCGCCGGTCTTGTCGACGACTTCGATCGCCCAGCCGGACGGGTCGCCGCTCGCGTTGCTGCCGACGTCCACGCGGGGCGCAGGCGAGATAGCGACGCGTCCGCTGATGTTCGGGAGCATCGCGTTCGTCGCGGCTCCTACGACGCCCTGAGAGTCGGCGAGACCGGAGGCGAACTTGTTGACGATGGCGACGCCTGCGCCCTCGACGGCGTTCCAGCCGACGCCGGAGAAGATGCCGCGCTCTGCGGGGCTGTGGGGGAAGAACCCAGCAGCGAAGTCCATGACTCCGCCGACCGCGTCGCCCACGGCGCCGATCATGCCGGAGATGCCGTCGATGAACCCCTGGATGAGCGCCTGGCCGGAGTCGACGAGGAGTCCGCCGAGGTTGCCGAGGACGGCGAGGGCGCGGCCAGGGAGCTCGGAGACGAACTCGATGACGTTGTTGACGCCGGTCGAGACTGCGGTCTTTGCGAGGTTCCACATAAGGTTGAACGCGGCGACGACGCGGGAGCCGAAGTCGGTGACCATGCCGACCGTGTTGGAGATGAAGTCGACGAACATGCCGACCGTGTTCGAGAAGAACGTCGAGAACATCTGGCCGACGCCGTTCCAGATGGCGGCGAGCTGCGAGCCGGCCTGGCCGGAGCCGGTGACGAGGTTCACGATCCACTTGATCGCGACCGACAGTGCGGTGACGAGCACGGTCAGGACGTCGGCGACGAACTGCACGGCAGGTACGAGCAGCCCGACGAGCGCGGACACGAGCGTCGTGATCGGGGCGATGATCACGCCGAGGAGGTTGATGAGGGGCGTCAGCGCCGCCCCGATGAGCTGCAGCAGCGGGGCGACGAGCATCAGCACGGCACCGATGAGGGGCACGAGGATGCCGAACAGGGGCGCCAGGGCGACGAGGAGATCGCCGACGAACGTGGCGAGCTGCGTGATGATCGGCAGCAGCGCGTTGATGGCAGTGCCGAGTACCGTGCCGAGCGTCGTCGCGATCTGAGTGATGATCGGCAGCACGAGGGTCAGCGTCGAGCCGAGACGTTCCGCGAGAAGAGTGACGAGCTGGGCGATGACGGGCAGCAGCGTCGCGATGACGGCTCCGAGGCCGGTGGAGAGGGCTGCGGCGACGGGCTGGACTGCGGCAACGATGCCGGTGAGTACGGGCAGGAGAGCGGCGCCGATGGTCGAGCCGAGCTGCACGAACGTCGCCCCGAGCTGAGGGAGCAGCGGCGCGATGGCCTGAAAGATGATGTTCAGCGGGGAGAACGCCTGCCACAGTCCGAGCGCCGCGGATGCAAGCGGGGCGAGGCTCGAGACGAGAGCTCCGAAGTCGAGGGCGGCGAACGCGGAGCCGATCGAGTCCACGACGGTTCGCAGGTACGCGCCGAACGTCGTCAGGGGCTCCGTCCACGCGCCCATCGCGACGGTCGGCGGCTGCCCCTGGAAGGCGTTGCGCACGGTCCCCACGGCATCGACGACGCGGGCGAGTCCGGGTACGACGGCCGTGTTCAGGAAGCCGACGACGCCGAGCATTGCGGGGAGCAGCAGGGCGCCGAACGACGTCGACAGATTCTCGATACCGGCGGAGAGGATGCGCTGCTGGTTCGCCAGGCCACCCGACGTACGGGCGAAATCGCCTTGCTGGGTGTTCGTCTGCGCGAGGATCTCCGCCTGCGCGGCGAGGACCTTCTGCTGCTGCGTCAGCGCTCCCGTGCCGGAGTAGATGCCGAGCTCGGTAGCGCGTGCCTTGAGCGCCGCGTCGTCGAGGAGGACGCCGTACTGACGCAGTGGCTCCGACTCGCCGCGAAGTCCAGCGCCGAGGGCTTCGATGGCCTGCTCGGGAGAAGTGTTGTTGAAGGAGGCCAGGTCGGCAGCGAGCCCCACAAAGTCGGTGGAGAAGCCCGCGAGCTCCTGACCGGAGAGGCCAGCGGCCTTGCCGAATACCCCGAAGGTACGGGCGGCGTCGAGGGCCTGATTCGTCGACTGGCCGAGAGACTGGGCGGCACCCGCGGCGAACTTCTGAATCGTGACATCCGCGTCACCGAAAACCGCGGTGATCGCGGTGCCCGCCTCCTGGAAGTCGGAAGCGTTGTTGATCGAGTCGGAGAACGCCTTGCCGATACCGAGACCAGCGACCGCGGCGACGAGAGGGCCGGCGAGAGACTTGAAGCCGCCGAGGATGCCGGAATTGATTCCGCTGCTCGCAGACTTGCCCGCGCTGATTCCTGCAGGGCTGACCTGCTTGTCGAGCGCGGAGCCGAAGCCCTTAGCCGAAGGCACGACGTCCACGAACGCCTGGTAGAAAGTTCCCGCCACGATTCTCCCGATAATCGGGTCACGCGGGAGAACATGACTATTGCAGCCGGAGCGTTCCGGCACTTCTATCTTAATCGACGGGAAAAGGCCAGGGACACAAGAAAGGCGCCCATATGACCAATCGGGATGGTCATATGGGCGCCCTATGCAGCAGCACTCTTAGGATAGCGGATTGCCGTTATGAACGGTATCGCTTGCCCTATTCGACCGCTCCCAGGGCACAGGTCGTGGGCGCTCTCGACGTGAAATTTCCCGTGTGTGAAAAAGCGCTATGCCGCCGGAGCGCCGCGCATGGGGGAGGGAGGGGTTGCCTCCCCCCGTCCCGCTGCAGGAGCTACGGCGTCCACTCCGCAGGCTTGTCGAGGCTGTAGTTCATCGACTCTTCGAGCGCCGCACGCATGTCGCTTGAGGCACGCCCTCCCGTCGGTGCGGTGAGCTCCCACAGTTCATCGACCTCCGCTTCGTAGAAGGGATGGTTGGCGCTGTACGTGTTCGCCACGTCGACCCACCGCTCCTTGTAGGCACGACCGAGGACAGCCTTCTCGAGGGGAACGTCCTTGCTGTCGACGGCTTGGAGGAGGAGCGTGACCGCCTCTTCCTGGTCCTTCAGCCGTGCAGCGCGCTCGTGCGCATCTCGATAGGAGATGCTGAGGCTGGGGTCCTGCCCTTCGAAAACGGATCTCGCGAGAAGCCGACTGGTGAGGTCGGTGCGACGCGCCGCGGTAGCTGCCTGGTCGCTGTCCCGGAGCCGGTCGAGCTCGAGGCGTGTCTGTCTGTAGCTGTCGTTGATCAGTTCTCGCTTCCCCTCCTCGCTGAGCTTCGGGTTGTCGCGGATGCTGAGGAGGCTTGCGCGGTAGCTCGCCTTGATCGAGTCCGCCTGATCAGTGGTGAGGCTCATCCTGTTGTCCTTTCGTCAGGCCGCTCGTGCGGCTCTCGCGTGTTCGATGTCGTGCCGGGCGATACGCCACCGTCCGTTGACGTTCTCGGCCGGCAGGCGGTGTTCCGCGATCGCTAGCCGCACACCCCTCGGCGTGATGCCGAGAAGCGTTGCGGCTTGCGTCGTGCTCACCCAGGGAGATCGTGTCCCGGCTTCCGGAGCAGGGGCGGTCGGGCTTCCGGTCGCGGCAGTCATCCACGCGAGACCAGCGAGGCGCAGAGCGAGGAGGACGTTGTCGATCTCCGCGTCGATCCCTCGATGGTCGACTCGCGCGCGCTGCAGGTCAGTGCGCTGCTCGAGCCACGCGGCGACGCGCCCTGGGACGATCACGACGGGGCCGGCGACACCATGGACGTACGCGGTGGGTGGACGTGGTGCGCTACCCGTCTGCTGGCTTCCGGTCATCTCTGGTCGTCTCGCCGCTCGAGATCCTCCTCGATGCCCAGACGCCGAATGAGGTCGAGCTCTTCGATCTGACGGTCGAGTATCGCCTCCCACTCGGGGTTGAGCTTCACGAGGGGGACGACGATTGCTGCGAGTGCCGTGAGGACATCGATGGGGTCGACGCCGGATTTCACCAACTCTGCGTAGTTCGCCTGGTACGGCTTCTCGTCGTTCGCCGTTGCTGCCTTGATCCATCGGAGCGCCCACCAGTTCAGGGTGTCGAGCTCGTTCACGGACTGGTCGTTGTTCTTGCTCATCATTCGCTTCTTCCTGACTGGGGCTTCTTGAACGCCGACGACGTGTCGGCCTTGGAGTGGACGAGCTGCAGGAACCTGGCGCGCGCAGGGTGCACGGCCAGGACCATGTCGAACGCTTCAAGGATCTCGCCGAGGAGCGCACCCATGAACCGCTCCCGCTCCACCTCCGGGACAGCGGCGAACGCGGACGTCGCGATCTCAGCCCGCGAATGCCGATCAGCCGAGGCCGCGAGCAACTGGTACCCAGTGAGTTGCACGTGCTCGTTGAAGAGATCCGGGACACTCACGACGCCGACCTCCTGTTCTCCCTCGTCATGCCACCGCGGCGATCCTTCGCCTGTTGCCGCAACAACGTGTTCTCCTGAATGAGCCGCGCATTCTCAATCTCGAGATGCTGGACGAGTGCAGTAAGGGGATTCATACGGACTCCTTCTTGTAGTTCACAAACTCGATATCGCATGTTGGGCAAGTGGTATTGCCTGGTACTTCTGCTGCGGGGTGGATAGGGAAGCCGCAGACGGTGCAAGTTGTCCACGGGGCACCCTCGAAATTGAGCGCCACGCGCCACGCGTACACGCACCCCTGACAGACGCCTAGACCATCGGTCTTCTCGCGGTGGGTCGGGCACGTCGGGGCCGGCCGCTCAGTGTCGAGATCCAGCAGCCACCGGTACGGACGCCCCGGCTCCTTGGTCGGCCACCACGTCACGTTGTCGACGGTCACGACGCCTCCTTCGGGAGGTAGAACGTCTGAGCCCCGATCTGCCGAGGAACGCCAGGCAGGACGTCGACCATCTCGCCCGTCCGAGGGTCGAGAACCTGCCGGTACTCGGACTGCTCAGCCGAGGGGCTTCCGGGCTGCCGAGGTGTGGAATCTGCTGCTGATTTCGTTTCAGCAACACTTCCTCGGTCTTTGCCTCTGCCTTCGCCTTTGCCTTTGCCTACGTGCGCCCGCACGTCACTCGTCACGTCACCAGTCACGTCACGCGTGACGCTCTCCTCCTCGGTGAACCCGACGGCCTTCGCGAGTGCCTGCCGCTGCTTCTCGCGGTAACGTCGGGATCTCGTGGCGGCGTTGGCCTTGTAGAGCTTCATCTCTTCCGCGGTGGACTGACCAAGGCCGTTCGTCTCGGCCCAGCCGGGCATCTGGTACCCCATCGCGCCGCTCGAGTCGTTGCCTGGGACGATGAGGCTCGCCGCGACAAGCTCGGCCTCAGCAGCGCGTATGACGCCGCTGTCGTAGCTCGGGTGCATCCGCACTTGGTAGCGACCCGGAATCCATCCATCAGTGCCGTTAGCGTTGGACCACATCAGAGCGTTCGTGAAGACGCGCCACGCAGCATCCGACAGTCCATCCATGTCCATTCGTCCGTGCCAGGCGCAATTCAAACGTGCATCCAATTGGTCCTCCTTTCGTTCAGGGGAGATAAGATGAAAGGGCGCGGGCAGTTCCACGTCGTTGCTGCCCGCGCCCCTCAGATTCAGATGTTCTGTTGTCTCCGGTGCGCTTAGTTGCGCCGCAACAATTGACCGGAGTGCGTGTCTCGCTTAGTCATTCACCTATCCAGTCATCGGGCTTGGGGTGTTCGGCGCGGTGCGCGGCGGCGATCAGCTCGACCGAGAGACGCACGGCCTCATCCGGCGCGAGCGGCACCGTCAGCCCGGGAACGTCGACCCGAACCACCATCTGCTCGAGGAACTCGTCGGGCTCGACCTTGATCGGTCCGCCCGCGAAGCGCGCATCGACGAATGCGGCGGTCATCGTGCGCCGCCGTTCTTCATTGCCTGGGCGTAGAGGGTCGAGAGCGCGAACACTTCGCTGATGGTGAGCATCCGGCAGTCACCGTCCTCGGCCCTGTGGAGCGAGGGGACGCACACGCCGACCGAGTGGGCCGCGTCGGAGAGCGCGACTCCTGCGAGCTTGCGCAGCTTGCGGAGCGAGCGGCCGGGGCCATCCGGGGCGCCGACCACTTCCGCGGGACTCACGACTGAGCCTTGCGGGCGAGGTTGCGGACGCGCTTGCTGAGGCGCTCGAGGTCGTCAGCCAACAACAAGAGACCGGCCCGGTCGAGCGAGTAGTCGATCGACTGCGGAGTGAAGATCGCTGTCTGGTCCTTGGTCGTGTCGTCGACGTCCTCGTAGACCACGCGGTAGGCGGTGACGTCGCAACCGTTGATCACGCCGACCGTCTCGCGCGAGGCCTCGTGCCACCCGGGCTCGAGCAGGTCGGCGTTGTCGTCGAGCTCGTGGCCCCGGCACCAGTCGAAGTCGACGCACGGGACGGGCGACAGCAGTCGCAGATTCGCCATGCCGCGCTTGTAGCCGTCGAGCTCATAGGCGCCGAGGAAGGTCCAGGGCGCGCCGTACTGGTCTGTGAAGGGCGTGCCGGCGGGGGTCGAGAACAACAACCCTTCCGGGAGGTGCGAGCCGTAGCAGATCAAGCCATGCGCGTCTGCGGTGACGTAGACCTCCGCCCCCGCAGCTGCGAGAGCGGGGAGCGCGATCGGGTGCACCAGGCGGTGCCGTTCGGGCTCGATGTCGGTGGTGAATGCTAGAGTCACAGGAATAGCTCCTTCGTTTCGTGTGGTAACGGTTCGGGTGGGGTTCTGGCCTCCGGCGGTGCAAACGCCGGGGGCCTTCTTCTTTGCGGTCACGAGGCCGCGCGCTCGTCCGTCCGGATGTATCGGTTCGCGGCGATGTACTCGGCGATCGCAGACCGCTCGTAGCGAATCGATCGACCGACTCGCACGAACGGAAGACCCGTCCCGGTGTAGCGATCGTTCGCGAGAGCGCCGACGGTCCTGCCGAGAAACGCGGCAGTCTCCTGCGGGTTGTTCAGCGGCTTGAGATCCGCCGTCAGTGAATCCATGAGCTCCTCTATTCGTTCAGCGAACGCGGGCGCGCTCGACTGTGGGTGCTGCGTCGACCGCATCGAAGCGGACCCGGCAGCGCAGTTTGACCATTCCCGCGTCGCATCCCGGCGTCCGTCTTCGCGACGGTCCAGCGGGCGGGGCAAGTCCTCTATTCACCGGTCCGGTTGAGCGGCAGGGTCGCCGTGCGGTTGGTTCGGTGCAACCGCGCGGCTTGCCGACCCCACGGGAGAGAGGGATAACCGGCGGCTATGAAATTTTCTTCACGTTCTGGGCCGAAAGTTGCCACTGTGCGAATCAGGACTGATCCATTGCGCTGCTTCTCGCCCTGAGGAGAAACTAACACATCATTCCCGCTGTGCGCACTAGCGCTACGATCACGCACGCTCGATCCTCCTGGTGAGAATCTGGAAGACTCGACGCATGACAGATCGACCGAAGCGCGCGTACGAGAAGACTGGGCTTGGCCTGCGGGTCGCGAAGTACCGGAAGATGGCAGGCTTCCGGGATGCCCAGGCCCTCGCTGACGCAGTGCCGAGCGAGGCTGTGACGCGGTCGACGATCGTCAACATCGAGCTGGGCCGAAAGAGTGATCCGTCGGTCGGAGAGTTGCTGGCGATCGCGGAGACGCTGAACCGGTCGCCGCTCGAACTGCTCCTAGATCTCGAGGACCCGTTCGCCGTCGCGGAGCTGCCGACGATGGCTAGGACGCTCACGAACCTCGAGGCGGAACGTTGGTTCCGACTTCGGTTCGAGCTCTCGCACCTGCCGGACTCGCACAACCGCGCGCGACGGGTGCTGGATCTTCTGAACGATATCGAGGAGGCCTCAAGCTGGATCTATGCGGCAAACTCAGCGGCGACGCTTCAGCCCCTGTCCGGCGAATCGCGGCAGGCCATCGCTAGCTACCGGCGCATCATCGAAGGCGATGCTCGAGAACTACGAGACAACTATGGGGTTGAGGTCCCTGAGGCGTGGCTTGCGCGCCACCTCGATGGGCAGAGCATGACTACGCAGCTCTAATGGCTCGCGCCTGGGTCAGCGATCGGTGGGTTCGCGATCATCAAGTTCGTGACGAAGCTGGCACGGTCGTCGAGCGACGCGCTCCCACGTCCCGGCAGTTGCAGGCCATCAAACGGCTCCCCGAGGAGTTCCGCACTCCGACCTTTGGCCGTGGGATGCGCTGGCGTGTCGACTGGTACGAGACGCAACCGGACGGACGCCAGAAGCAGCGGTCGAAGTCGTTCGCGGAGAAGGCGTCTGCCGAGGAGTTCGCGACCCGCGTCGACCATCAGACACGGGAGGGCTCCTACAGGCCGGCGGCGCTGGGGGAGCAGCTGTTCGCGACCGTTTCACAGAAGTGGATCGACTCTAAGCGGAAGATCAAGACGAGCAGTCGTCACGCCTACGAACGAGATCTCCGCACCTACGTCCTGCCGCAGTGGGGTGGTCGACGGATCGCGTCGATCAAGCGGCACGAGGTAGAGGACTGGGTCACGGCTCTCGAGCGCGGAGAAGCCCCCGCTGCCTTTCTCGATGAGCGCGACCGCTCGGTACTTGCGGCCGCTTCTGTTCGGCGCCTGCACACCATCTTCTCGGCTGTGTGCGGATTCGCTGTCGATCAAGCCTGGATTCAGGCGAATCCTGCCCGGGGAATCGAGCTCGCGCGCGCCTCGTCGCACGCTGACGAACCCGTGTTTCTCGACTTCGAGGAGGTTGAGGCTCTCGCGGTCGCGGCGGAGGGGGCGACCGGTCGAGCGACTGATCGCGTTTTGGTTCTCACGCTGGCCTACGTGGGGCTCCGGATCAACGAGGCGCTCGCGCTGCGCGTTGGTGACTTCTCCCGCTCGGAGAAACGACTCCGGGTGGATCGCACTTGGACGAAGGGAGCGCAGGGGGAGCGGGTACTAGGGCTGCCGAAGACTTCCGAGCGTCGGGTGGTGCCGGTGCCGGTGTTCCTCTGTGACGAGCTTGCGGCTCTCATCGGTGAGCGGAAGCCAGGTGATTGGCTGTTCGCGACCCCGACTGGCACATCGATCCACGATGCGAACTGGCGCAATCGCGTCTGGGTGAAGGCGATGCTCGGATCAGGTCTGGACGTCCCCGGGCTGACGCCTCACAAGCTGCGGCACACTGCTGCGAGCATGGCGATTGCGGCCGGCGCTGACCCGCTCTTGATCGCCAGCATGCTCGGGCACGAGGACGTTCGCGAGACGTTCGCGACCTACACGCATCTCTGGCCGAATCGTCTCGACGAGGTCACTAAGGCAGTCGAGCAAGCCCGCAGAAAGGCGTTGTCCTTGAGGCAATCATGACCAGATCGTGACTGCAGCAAGTTCAGCGCTCGGTCGGCCCCGCCGAAACGGGGCCTGACCGGCATATTTTGAGCCGACGACGAGACTTGAACTCGTAACCGCCCGATTACAAGTCGGGTGCGCTACCAATTGCGCCACGTCGGCAGGTGCCCGGAGGCACCCGGACACACTATCGCGGGCGCCGCGCCGGAGTGGCGGGGCGCCCGCGGGCGTCAGGGCGCGAGGACGCTGAGGTGCTTCTCGGCCGGCGTCGGCCGCTTGGGCCCGCCGATCTTGCCGTCGGGGCGCCCGACGTACAGCCAGCCCAGGAGCTCCTCGCCCTTCTCGAGACGGTGCGCCTTGCGGACCGCCTTGGCGCGCGTGTACGAGCCGGTGCGCCAGAACACGCCCCAGCCCGCCTCGTCGAGCAGCAGGCTCAGGAGGTGCGCGACGCCCGAGGCGACGGCCTCCTGCTCCCAGTCCGGCACGCTGGACTTCTTCGTGCTCACCACGACGGCGAGCAGGAGCGAGGCGCGGTGCGTCTTCTCGATGTACTTGCGCGGGTCCTTCTTCGACCCGGACGCCGCCGCGAAGGCGCGGCCGATGCGGTCGCGCGCCGCTCCGCGGATCTCGATGACCCGCCAGGGGCGCAGCGAGCTGTGGTCGGCGAGGCGCGACGCCGCCTGGACGTACGTCGCGATCTCGTCGTGCCCCGGCGCCTCCGCCGTCACCTTCGACCGCGAGCGTCTCGCGAGGACGGCGTCGAGCACCGGAGTGGGCACCGTCACTCGCTCTCGGCCTGGAACTCGAGTGCGATCGAGTTCATGCAGTAGCGGTCGCCGGTCGGAGTGCCGAAGCCGTCCGGGAACACGTGGCCGAGGTGCGAGCCGCAGTTGGCGCAGCGCACCTCGGTGCGCACCATGCCGAGGGTGCTGTCCTCGATCAGCTGGACCGCGTCCGGGTTCACGGACTCGTAGAAGCTGGGCCAGCCGCAGCCGGAGTCGAACTTGGTGCCGCTCTGGAAGAGCTCCGCGTGGCAGGCGGCACAGGTGTACAGGCCGGAGCGGTGCTCGTCGAGCAGCTCGCCCGTCCACGGACGCTCGGTGGCGGCTTCGCGCAGGACCGCGTACTGCTCGCGGTCGAGCTCCTCGCGCCACTGGGCGTCGGTCTTGTTCACGGAATACGACGACATGGGTCTCCCTAGGATTCCTCGCCAGTTTACGGGGGAGGGGTGCTCCCCTCCTCTCTCGTAAACTCCCAGCCGTGCAGGCGAATTCCGTGATCTCGAAGGCGTGGAGCGAACTCACGATCGAGGAGGTCCACTCGTTCGCGAGGGTGCGGACCGACGTGTTCCTCCGGGAGCAGAAAGTGGACGACGAGGAGCTCGACGCGCGTGATCTCGAGCCGACCACGCGCCACTGGTGGATCGCGGACGAGCGCGGGGCCGCGGCGTACCTGCGCACCCTCCGCGACGACGAGCCGGAGCACGCCGATGCGCACCGCATCATCGGACGCGTCGTGACGCGCGCGGACCGGCGCGGTCATGGACTCGCCCACGCCCTGGTGCGGGCGGTGATCGAGCGCTACGGGCAGGAGGCGATGCTCCTGCACGCGCAGTCGTACGTCGCGGGGCTCTACGCGCGCTCGGGGTTCGCGGCGTTCGGCGACGAGTGCCGGGAGGCGGGCATCGCCCACGTGAGCATGTACCGGAGCGCCTCCCCGGCGCGGGCGGACGGCGTGCCTACGCTGGAGCGATGAGCGGGACGACGGGAACGACGCGGGGCGCGGGCGCGACCCTCTCGGACCGGGACCGCGAGGTCCTCGCCTTCGAGCGCGAGTGGACCTCGCGCTCGGGCGACAAGGAGGACGCGATCCGGTCCAGGTTCGGCCTCTCGGTCGCCCGCTACTATCAGGTCCTCGGCGCGGTCCTCGCCTCTCCGGCGGCCCTCGCTCACGACCCGATGCTCGTCAACCGCCTCCTGCGCATCCGCGACGGACGCTCCGGTGCCCGCGCGGCACGACGCCTCGGGCGCCCCGAGTAGACCCGCTGCTCGAGCACACCGCAACGGAAGGCCGGCCCCGACCCGATGTCGAACACGCACCCCAAGGACCGCTTCGACGAGATCCCGGCGACGGAGGGGCGCGTCGGAGCGCACCGTCGGCCTCCTGCCCCGCACGCGCGCCTCGTGGCCTTCGCCTGGGCGGCGCTGGCCACGGGCGTCATCGTGCTGCTGGGATTCATCGGCCTCCTCGTGATCGACAACCGCGTCCAGTTCAACGACGTCTTCACCGCCCCCACGGGCATCGCGGACGCGTCGGCGTCGCCCTCCGCGACGCCGACCCTCGATCCGGCGCTGCAGATCGCCGTGCTGAACGGGACGGCGACCGCGGGGCTCGCCGCGAGTGCGGGCGATCAGCTGACGACGGCCGGCTGGACGGTGCCGACGGTCGCGAACGCGAACTCCGAGGATCAGGCCGTGACGACCGTCTACTACAGCGACGCCGCCCTCGAGGGTGCGGCACTGGGCCTCGTCGAGTCGCTCGGCGCCGGTGAGATCGTGCAGGGCGACGAGTTCGTCGAGACCGGCGATCTGGTCGTCGTCCTCGGTGCGGACTACCCGGTCGACTGAGGCCTCCGGAGCCCGGGAGCCGATTCATCCTCGCGTTGGAGGGGGTGTTCTGTTTCCGGCACGTTTAATCCGTGTTGAATCGCGGACAACTCTTTCCCGAACGCCCGTTCCGGCCGTTTCCGGCGTCATTCCGCGGATTAGTATCTCGACTCGGAGGCACTAGCGCATCGCTGGTGTCGAGGGCAGCACAGCACTTTGGGAGTGGAAATGGCGAACGGAACCGTCAAGTGGTTCAACGCTGAGAAGGGCTACGGCTTCATCACGGTCGACGAGGGCGGACAGGACGTGTTCGTCCACTACTCCGCGATCGACATGTCGGGCTACAAGGTCCTCGAGGAGGGCCAGCACGTCGCCTTCGAGGTCGGCAGCGGATCGAAGGGACCCCAGGCGGAATCGGTGCGCGTGGTCTGATCCGCGCGCCTGTCGCAGGAGCCGTCGCCCGCCTCGAGCGGACGGCGGCTCCTGTCGTTCCGCCCGTGTCGCGTCGCTTGCACTCGTCACCCGTGAGTGCCAGAATCGCTCTTGGCACTCGGTTGATCCGAGTGCCAGGAATGAAACTTTCTTGACGTCCGGGAGGGACGAGAAACACACATGGCCAAGATCATTGCTTTTGACGAAGAAGCCCGCCGCGGCCTCGAGCGTGGACTCAACACTCTGGCCGACGCGGTCAAGGTGACCCTCGGCCCGCGCGGCCGCAACGTCGTGCTCGAGAAGAAGTGGGGCGCCCCCACCATCACGAACGACGGCGTCTCGATCGCCAAGGAGATCGAGCTCGACGAGCCGTACGAGAAGATCGGCGCCGAGCTCGTCAAGGAGGTCGCCAAGAAGACCGACGACGTCGCCGGCGACGGAACCACCACCGCGACCGTGCTCGCTCAGGCGCTCGTGCGCGAAGGCCTGCGCAACGTCGCGGCCGGTGCCGACCCGATCACCCTGAAGAAGGGCATCGAGAAGGCCGTCAAGGCCGTCACCGCCGAGCTCATCGCCGGCGCGAAGGCCATCGAGACCAAGGACGAGATCGCGGCGACCGCGTCCATCTCGGCTGCGGACCCCGAGATCGGCGCGATCATCGCCGAGGCGATCGACAAGGTCGGCAAGGAGGGCGTCGTCACCGTCGAGGAGTCGAACACCTTCGGCACCGAGCTCGAGCTGACCGAGGGCATGCGCTTCGACAAGGGCTACCTGTCGCAGTACTTCGTGACGGACCCCGACCGCCAGGAGGCGGTGTTCGAGGACCCCTACATCCTCATCGTCAACTCCAAGGTCTCGAACATCAAGGACCTCCTGCCCGTCGTCGACAAGGTGATCCAGGCCGGCAAGCAGCTCCTGATCATCGCCGAGGACGTCGACGGAGAGGCGCTGGCGACCCTGGTCGTCAACAAGATCCGCGGCATCTTCAAGTCCGTCGCCGTCAAGGCCCCGGGCTTCGGAGACCGTCGCAAGGCGCAGCTCCAGGACATCGCGATCCTCACGGGCGGCCAGGTCATCTCCGAGGAGGTCGGCCTCAAGCTCGAGAACGTCACCCTCGACCTGCTCGGCTCGGCCCGCAAGGTCGTCATCACCAAGGACGAGACCACCATCGTCGAGGGCTCCGGCGACGCCGAGGCCATCGCCGGTCGTGTCGCGCAGATCCGCGCCGAGATCGAGAACACCGACAGCGACTACGACCGCGAGAAGCTCCAGGAGCGCCTCGCGAAGCTCGCCGGCGGTGTCGCGGTCATCAAGGCCGGAGCGGCGACCGAGGTCGAGCTCAAGGAGCGCAAGCACCGCATCGAGGACGCCGTCCGCAACGCGAAGGCCGCCGTCGAGGAGGGCATCGTCGCCGGTGGTGGCGTCGCCCTCATCCAGGCCGGCAAGCTCGCCTTCGACAAGCTCGAGCTCACCGGAGACGAGGCGACCGGCGCGAACATCGTCAAGGTCGCCATCGAGGCCCCGCTCAAGCAGATCGCGCTGAACGCCGGTCTCGAGCCCGGTGTCGTCGCCGCCAAGGTCCGCGAGCTGCCCACCGGACACGGCCTCAACGCCGCGACCGGCGAGTACGTCGACCTGATCGCCGCCGGCATCATCGACCCGGTCAAGGTCACCCGCTCCGCTCTGCAGAACGCGGCGTCCATCGCCGGCCTCTTCCTCACCACCGAGGTCGTCGTCGCCGACAAGCCCGAGAAGAACCCGGTCCCGGCCGGCGACCCCACGGGCGGCATGGACTTCTAGTCCGACCAGCACCACGCGCTGAAGGCGGTTCCCCTCCGGGGAGCCGCCTTCTCCGCGTTCCGGCCCGGTGCCGAACGCAGGTGCCCACCGGCCGGAGGGGCGCTCCGCTCACGCAGAACGGTGCGACCCTCCGGCGCCGCGCTCACGAGCCGAAGAGCCGCGCGTTCGCCTGCTCGGTGTCCTCGTACTGCTGCGCGGCGGTGCCGAGGGCGAGGGTGATGGTCGAGAGCCCCTCGTCGACCTGGGCCTGCGTCGCCCGCCAGACGCCGACCACCCCCTGGAACGCGCTCGACGCCCGGCCCTGCCACGAGGCCTCCAGGCCGGTCAGCTGGGCGAGCAGTCCCGAGACCTCCGTCTGGATGCGGTCCATGTAGCCGTGTGCGGTGCCGGTCATGGTGGTCAGCGCGTCGATGTCGGTCTGGTAGCGGGTCATGGGGGAGTCCTCTCGTTCCGGTCGGCGCCGGTCGGCGCGTGCGAGAACGGTAGGTCCGAGGGCGGGGACCGCGGAGGCGGTCAGACCGAGGCTGGGGAGGATTCGCCGTTCGGGCCGACGGTGAGGAGAGGCAGGGCGACGCGGAACGTCGCGCCGCCGCCCGGCGTCTCGACGACGTCGACGCGGCCCTTGTGGGCGCTGACGATGGAGGACACGATCGCGAGGCCCAGCCCGCTGCCTCCGGTCTCACGGGTGCGCGACGTGTCGGCGCGCCAGAAGCGCTGGAAGATCTTCTCGCGGATCTGCGGCGGGATGCCCTCGCCGTGGTCGATGACCTCGAGGAACACCACGCGGCGGGAGCGGTCGACGGCGACGCCGATCTCGATCGGAGTGTCGTCGGGCGTGTACCGCACCGCGTTGCCGATGAGGTTGGTGAGCACCTGGCGGATCTTGTTCTCCTCCGCCATCACGAGCGCGGGGACGCCCGCCTCCTCCGGGGCGGTCTCGGCGGTGCCCGCTGCGATCTCCTCCGCCTTGACGACACGGCGGGGGCGGCGTCGCAGACGAGCGAGCCGTGCGCTCGCGGCCGCGATCGGACCGGTGAGGCCCGCTGCAGCGGTCTGCATCGGCTGGGTCGCCCCGTCGGCGGGCTCGTCCTCGTCGAGGGCGGGGGTCTCGATCGGAGTGTCGTCCCGGGTCTCGACGCCGAAGTCGCGATCGGGCCACGAGGCCATGGCGTCCATGGCGGCGTCGCGGGCGAGCGGCATGAGGTCGACGGGCGCCAGGGCGAGCGGCTTGGTCTCGTCCAGACGGGCGAGCTCGAGGAGGTCCTCCACGAGTCCGCCCATGCGGATCGCCTCCTTCTCGATGCGCTCCATGGCCTGGCCGACGGCCTCGGGCGTCTGCAGTGCGCCCATCCGGTACAGCTCGGCGTAGCCGCGGACCGAGACGAGGGGAGTGCGCAGCTCATGGCTCGCGTCGCCGACGAAGCGCCGCATCTGGTCGATGGTGCGCGCCCGATCGCGGAACGCGGTGTCGATGCGCCCGAGCATCGCGTTGAGGGAGCGGTTCAGGCGCCCGACCTCGGTGTTCGGGGTGGTGCCGTCCAGGCGCTGGCTGAAGTCGCCGTCGGCGATCGCCGCGGCGGTGCGCTCGACCTCGCGCAGCGGGGCGAAGGTGGTGGTCACGAGCAGGCGCGTGAGCAGCGCCCCGATGACGACGATCGCGACTCCGAAGCCGAGGAAGATCGTCAGGTACAGCGTCATGATGTAGTCGACGTTCCGCGTGGACGTCGCCAGGAGCAGCGTCTCGATCTGGTTGCCCTGCGAGTACGTCGTCGCGACGAAGTGGTACTCGATCTTGCCGTTCTCGCTCAGGACGTGCTGGACCTTGTCCGTCATCTTGAGCGCCTGCTCGATGGTGAACGTCTCGGGGAAGACGGGGTCGGTCGGACCGGCGGCCGTCGTGTCCCCGCGGTTGCCGAGCGCGTCGTAGACGGCGCCGACGTAGTCCGCGTCGTCGTCGTCGAGTCCCGCCTCGCCGATCGCGCTCAGCGAGTCGGCGACGGCCTGCGCCTTGAGAGTCAGATTGCGGTCGAGCTGCGAGATGAGCTGCGGCTTGAGCATCGTCATGGTGCCGATGCCCGAGACCAGGAGTCCGAGGGTCAGCAGCAGCACGGTCACCGCGGTGATCTTCGTGCGCAGCGAAATGGAGTTCCACCGCTCGGCCAGGGTCTGGTGCATGGCGGTGGGACTCCCTCGATGGCGGAACGGCGGCTGCCCCTCGAAGGGACGGCCGCCGGGCTGCGGAGCCTCGGGCTCCGCGACGTGGATCGGACGGGAGGCTAGGCCTTCGCGACCTTCAGCATGTATCCGAATCCTCGCTTGGTCTGGATGAGCGATTCCTCGGAATGCGTGTCGAGCTTACGTCGGAGGTACGAGATGTAGGACTCGACGATGCCCGCATCGCCGTTGAAGTCGTACTCCCAGACATGGTCCAGGATCTGCGCCTTGCTGAGCACCCGGTTGGGGTTGAGCATCAGGTAGCGCAGGAGCTTGAACTCGGTCGGGCTGAGCTCGACGGGCTCGTCGCCGACGAGGACCTCGTGGGTGTCCTGGTCCATGGTGAGCTCGCCGGCGCGGATGACGGCGTCCTCCTCCGCGTGCATCGTGCGGCGGAGGATCGCCTTGATGCGAGCGACGATCTCGTCGAGGCTGAACGGCTTGGTGACGTAGTCGTCGCCGCCGACGGTGAGGCCGGTGATCTTGTCCTCGGTGTCGTCCTTCGCCGTGAGGAAGAGGATGGGTGAGGTGTAGCCGGCGGAGCGCAGTCGCTTCGTGACGCCGAACCCGTTCATGTCCGGGAGCATGACGTCGAGGATGATCAGATCGGGCTCCTCCTCGAGGACGGCCGAGATGGCCTGAGCGCCGTTCCCCACCGCGCGCACGGCGAAGCCGGCGAAGCGGAGGCTCGTGGTGAGCAGGTCTCTGATGTTGGGCTCGTCGTCGACGATGAGAATTCGGGGTCCGTCCATGAACACATCTTCTGCGCGTTGGCTGAACGGAGTCTGGGAGCGAAGTGGTGGATCGCTCGGCGTCGTCCTCGCGCCCGCGCGCTCAGGAGGCGCGGCGGCGCCGCACTCCGACGACGAGCATCGCGATCATCATGAGGAACGCGATCGGCAGGCCCACGAGGGGGATCGCGAAGACGAACTGCCACAGCGGGCCCTCGTACTCGCGCAGCCCTGTAGCGGGCGCGATCAGGATGGCGAGGAACGCCAGCACGGTCACGACGATGATCGCGATGAACATGTAGGCGAGGGTGCGCTCGGCGCGTCCGATGCCCGCGGGCGGCTGTGGCTTCACGCGTCAAGGATAGGCCGAGCCGGGGAGCCTCTAAACTGGTGGCTGCTTCGATTCCAGGAGGGGTTCTGCATGCCTACCGGCAAGGTCAAGTTCTACGACGAGGAGAAGGGCTTCGGCTTCATCAGCACTGATGACGGCCAGGAGGTCTTCCTGCACGCGTCCGCGCTGCCCTCGGGGACCGCGGTGAAGCCCGGCACGCGACTCGAGTTCGGCATCGCCGACGGCAAGCGCGGAGCGCAGGCCCTGTCGGCCCGCATCCTCGAAGCCCCCGTCAGCATGGTCAAGATGAACCGCAAGTCGGCGGACGACATGTCGGTGATCGTCGAGGACACCGTCAAGCTGCTCGACGGGATCGGCACGGGCCTCAAGCGCGGTCGCTACCCCGACAAGGCGCACGGACGCAAGATCGCGGCCCTGCTGCGCAAGGTCGCGGACGAGCTGGATGCCTGACGCCGACGAGACGACCGGCGACCTCGCGCCGCAGGAGGGGCAGGAGTCCCTCCTCCTTCCTGTGGGCTCCGATTCGGACCCGGCAGGGGTGCCCGCGTCGGAAGATGGTGAAGGCGAGGGTCTCGAGGGCTCCGTCGACACTGCCGCTCCGGCTGCGGAGCGGACCGAGGTGCCGGTGGACGACGCCGGCTCGGAGAACGGTCCCGCGGAGGCGCCCCAGGAGGTCGTGGCACTGGAGTCGGATGAGGTGTCTCAGCAGACCGAGGCACCGGAGTCGGAGGAGACCGAGCTGACCGCGACGGCCGGCGAGGAGGACGCCTCCGAGGAGCCGGAGCCGGACGCCTCGGCGGACGAGGCCGCGGACGACCTCGCCCCCGAGCCCGTGTACGAGCTCGATCCGGTGCTCGCGGCGTCGGAGGACCGGGCCCGCGAGGCGCTCGCCGACATCACTCCCGCGGACACGATCGGGCCGCTGGTGGCGACGCTCGCTCAGGGCGAGCACGTCGTCTCGCTCCAGTTCGCCAACCTCATGCGCGGTTATCCCGGATGGCTTTGGACCGCGACGCTCTCGCGCATCGACGAGACCGAGGACGTCAACGTGCTCGAGGTCGAGCTGCTGCCCGGTGAGGGCGCCGTCCTGGCTCCCGACTGGGTGCCGTGGACCGACCGCCTCGCCGATTACCGCGCTGCGCAGGACACCGCCGGCGAGGAGCTCGAGGACGCGGAGGACGAGGACGCGGACGACGAGGACTCGGACGAGGAGGACGCCGATTCCGAGGACGAGTTCGACGACCAGGTCGTGCTCGACGACGACGAGGACGACTCGGACGATGATGACGATGACGACTCCGAAGACGACGACTCGGACGATGATGACGACGACGACTCCGAAGGCGACGAGTCCGAGGACGAGGACTCCGAAGACGACGATGACGACGACCGGGACGACGACGACCGCTGAGTCGGCGTCTCGGCCGCGCGCCGCGGGGAGGGGCCGGCGTGATCAACTCCGACACGCTCGTCTCCTACCCCGACGGAGCCACCGCCTCCGAGGGGGCGATCCTGCACCTGGAGGTGCGCGAGGACGGCCGCTGGGTCGTCGTCCTCGACGAGACGGCCGCGCATCCGGTCGATCCCACCTGGCCGGACCAGGGTGCCGATGTCGGCGCCCTCGTGGCGGAGGGCCTGCGCTACCGGCTCCTCGACTGCCGGATCGCGGCGTGGGACGGCAGTGCGCTGCACCTCGGCGACCGCCTTCCCGTGCGCCTCGGGACCGAGGGCTGGAGCTTCGTCGTCGCGCACCTCGTCGCCGACGCGTCGGCGCTCGCCGAGGGTCAGCGGGTCCGCGTCGAGATCGACCCCGCCGAGCGGCGCTCGCTGTCGCGGGGTCACACCGCGTGCCACCTGGCGTCTCTCGCGCTCAACGCCGCCCTCGCCGGCTTCTGGAGCAAGCCGGTCCGCACCGACTCGCTCGGCAGCCCCGACTTCGATCAGGCGGCGATCACGACGTCCCTCATCCGGCCGGCCGGATCGACGGACGTCTACCGGCTGGGCAAGTCGCTGCGGCGCAGCGGCTTCGACACCGCCCGACTCCAGGAGGCGCTGCCCGAGCTGACGGAGCGGGTCGACGAGCTGCTCGCCGAGTGGATCGGCAGCGACGCGGACGTGCGGATCGAGAGGGACGACGCGAGCCTGAGCGCACGGCGCACCTGGCGGTGCGATCTGCCCGCCGGTGAGGCGTCGATCCCGTGCGGCGGGACGCACGTGGCCCGGCTGTCGGAACTCGGGAGCGTCACCGTGGAGCTCGCGATCGATCCGATCGAGGCGACGCTCACGATGGAGACGGACGCCGCCTGACCCGTCAGCGGCGGTTGCGGCTGTAGAAGAGGCCGATCGTGCCGAGCACGAAGCCGATGACGACGGTCGACAGCACCAGGGGAGGGACGTCTCCTCCGATCGCGGACGCCACGAGCACGCCGATCAGCGCCGCCAGCCAGATCAGGCAGCCGACGAGCAGCGCCCGGGCGACGTCGCTCGGGTAGGGCGGAGGACTCGGTCGGCGCTCCTCCTCGCGGAGCCACAGCCTCATCCTCCGCACCCGCTCAGTCGGCCAGGCGCTCGATGACGTGGTCGATGCAGTTCAGCAGCGACCGGACGTCGTCCGGCTCGATGGCGGTGAAGGTCGCGATGCGGAGCTGGTTGCGCCCGAGCTTGCGGTAGGGCTCCGTGTCGACGATGCCGTTCGCCCGGAGGATCTTCGCGATGAGCGCCGCGTCGATCGAGGCGTCGAAGTCGATGGTGGCGACGACCTGCGAGCGGTGCTCGGGGACCTCGACGAACGGGGTCGCGACCGACGAGGCCGCGGCCCAGTCGTAGATGGCGGAGGAGGACTCGGCGGTGCGCGCCGAGGCCCAGGCGAGGCCGCCGTTGCCGTTCATCCAGTCGAGCTGCGACTCCATCAGCAGGAGGGTCGCGAGGGCCGGCGTGTTCAGCGTCTGGTTCAGGCGCGAGTTGTCGACCGCGTTCTTCAGGCTCAGGAACTCGGGGATGTAGCGGCCGCTCGCGGCGATGCGCTCGACGCGCTCGATGGCGGCGGGAGAGAAGAGGCCGAACCAGAGGCCCCCGTCGCTCGCGAAGTTCTTCTGCGGGGCGAAGTAGTACACGTCGGCCTGCGAGGCGTCGAAGTCGATGCCTCCGGCGGCGCTCGTCGCGTCGATGACGGTCAGCGCGCCCTCGTCGCCGTGGACCCGCGTCACGGGCGCCATGACTCCGGTCGAGGTCTCGTTGTGGGGCCAGGCGTAGACGTCGACGCCCTCCAGCACCTCGACCTCGCTGCGCGAGCCGGCGGGCGCCGAGATCACGTGCGCGGGCTCGAGGAACGGCGCGGAGGCGGCCTTCGCGAACTTCTGGCCGAACTCGCCGAAGGTGAGGTTCTCGGCGCGGCGCTCGATGAGCGAGAAGGCGGCCGAGTCCCAGAAGGCGGTCGAGCCGCCGTTGCCGAGGAGGACCTCGTAGCCCTCGGGCACGCGGAACAGCGTCGAGAGGTGCTCGCGCACCCGGCCCACGAGGTTCTTGACCGGGGCCTGCCGGTGGGACGTGCCGAGGAGGTGCGCGCCCTCGGTCGCGAGATGCGCGAGCTGGTCGTGCCGCACCTTGGACGGGCCGCAGCCGAATCGTCCGTCGTGGGGGAGGAGCTCGCGAGGAATGGTGACGTCCGGCATGCGTTAATACTAGGGTTCCCGGCTCGCCCCCTCCTTCGAGTGACGAAGGCCTGGTGCCGTACGCCTCGCGGATGTTGCGACACGGTGCCCAGTAAGGTTGAGCGCGCCGAGACGGGAAGGCTGAGATGACGGATCTGATCGACACGACCGAGATGTACCTGCGGACCATTCTGGAGCTGGAGGAGGAGAACATCATCCCCCTCCGTGCTCGCATCTCGGAGCGTCTGAGCCACTCGGGACCGACCGTCTCGCAGACCGTCGGGCGCATGGAGCGCGACGGCCTCGTCGTCGTCTCGGGCGACCGCCACCTCGAGCTCACCACCGACGGCCGCCGCAAGGCGATCCACGTCATGCGCAAGCACCGCCTCGCCGAGCGCCTCCTCCACGACGTCATCAAGCTCGACTGGGAGTTCGTGCACGAGGAGGCCTGCCGCTGGGAGCACGTCATGAGCGAGCAGGTCGAGCGCCGTCTCCTCGAGATGCTCGACCACCCGACGGAGTCGCCCTACGGCAACCCGATCCCCGGGCTCGACGAGCTGGGCGACAGCCCTGCCTCGCGCTTCGCGGACGGCGTGATCAGCCTGCCGCGCTTCGTCGCGGGCTCCGCCGAGCCCAAGCGCGGAGTCGTCCGACGCCTCGGCGAGCCGGCGCAGGTCGACCCGGAGCTGCTGCTGCAGCTCAAGCAGGCGGGCGTGATGCCGGGCGCCGAGGGCGAGTTCTCGGCGCTGAACGGCTACGTCCTGGTGCGCATCGACGGCGCGGAGGCGGGCATCGAACTCCCCACCGAGGTCGCGGCGCACATCTTCCTCGTCGTCTGACCGGTTCCGGATCGCGGGGTTCCTGACCGGACGCTGGACGGACTCCTAGCGCATCCCGGGTCCCGCTGTCGGCTGTCCCCAGGATCCGGTGCCGTCGAATGGTGACAAATCGGTAACGGTCGCTTACGCTCTGGGGAGCCCTGCATCCGAACCTCGGTTCCAGGGCGCGGAATCCGACGTCCCCCTGCCCGTCTCGGACCACCGTGAACATCGATGCTTCGTGCATGAGACGGGACAGCTGCCTGGGCTGACGGGACGCGGAGGTCCAATCCCTTGGCCGAGAACGACACCCCCGGAACCCCCGACCGGTACCGCTCCACCCACCCGAACAGCCCCCGCAGCACCGCCACCTTCGAGAACCAGCCGCCCGTCGTGCGCGCTCGGATCCACTCCGAGGCGCCGGTCGCCCGTCGTGCCGTCCCGACGGCTCCGGCGCGGCAGCGCGACGTGACCGACTTCGTGCCGTCGCCGGCCGGCACCCCGCGCAAGCACCGGGGCCGGAAGCTCGGCAAGGTCGCGATCGTCGGCTTCGCCGGCGCGCTGGTCGCCACCATGGCCCTGCCCGCCTACGCCTTCTCGCCGGGCACCGAGACCGACAGCCCCTTCGCCGCCTCGCAGGCCGACCTCCTCCGACAGGGCGACGCGCAGACCGTCGCGGTCGCCGGCAGCGTCGTGCAGAACGCGATCGCACGCGACGCGTTCTCGGCCGAGGCCGCTCCTCCGCCCCCGCCGCCCCCCGAGCCGGAGCCCGTGGTCGAGCCCGTCGTGGAGACGGACGACGTCGAGGAGGCCCGCGCCGAGACGGCGGAGGAGTTCAACTCCTACGACGGCGCCTCCGCCGCGGAGCTCGCCGCGTCGGCTCCGACCACCGGGTACAGCCTGTCGGCCGTGTTCAACACCGCGATGCAGTACCAGGGCGTGCCCTACGTCTTCGGCGGCGCGGACCCGAGCGGCTTCGACTGCTCCGGTCTGGTCATGTACGTGTTCGCGCAGTACGGCATCTCGATGCCGCACTCGGCCGCAGGCCAGGCCGCGATGGGCACCCGCATCCCGGAGTCCGAGGCGCAGCCCGGCGACCTGGTGATCATGCCCGGCCACGACGGCTTCTACGCAGGGAACGGCAACATCCTGCACGCGCCCTACGCCGGTGCGAGCGTCCGGGTGCAGCCGATCTGGACGTCGGACTACTACATCGTGCGCATCGCCGGCTGACCGCCGGTCGCACTCGGACGAGCCCGCTCCCCTCCCCGGGGGCGGGCTCGTCCGCGTTCCGGGCGTCATCGATGTGAAATGCGGATGACGAATTCCGGCGAACCTCTGGTGTTTCGCGGGGGAAGGAATACTCTGAACCCCACTCCGCTCGAACGGCGGAGCGGTTCGTCGAGGGACGGAGTGCCGGGATGGCCGAGCGGAACGGGCACCACGCTGTGGGGCTGCGTTCGCGCGTGCGGCGGACCGACTCGATCCGGGCGGGGATCCTCTCCGCGTCGGTGCACTCCTCCGACACGCGGATACGTCACCACGACTCGACGCGGCGATCTGCCGCGGGCCCGAAGGGCGCCGTCATCACGACGGCGCCCTTCTTCGCGTTCTGGGCGATGCCGCGCGGCGACGACCGAGGCACGGTCGGAGGTCACTGATGCGCACCCTGGTTCTCAACGCCGGCTACGAGCCTCTCGCGGTCGTCTCGTTCAAGCGGGCACTGGTCCTGCTGATGACCGAGAAGGCCACCGTCATCGAGGCCGACGAGGACAATCCGGTGCACGGAGCGACCGGCGACTACGTGCGGCCCTCCGTGATCCTGCTCACGCGCTACGTGCGGATCCCGAGCTCGCGGACGGTGCCCGTGTCGCGCCGTGGCGTGCTGCGCCGGGACAACCACCGCTGCGGCTACTGCGGGACGCACGCGAACACGATCGACCACATCCAGCCGAAGTCGCGCGGCGGGCGCGACACGTGGGAGAACCTCGTCGCCTGCTGCCACCGCTGCAACAACACCAAGAGCGACCGCACGCCGGCCGAGATGGGCTGGCACCTGCGGACGGTGCCCCGTGTGCCGCGGGCCGGATCCTGGCTCGTGCGCGGCGCGGAGCGCATGGAACCCGAGTGGAACGGCTACCTGGCTCCGGCAGCCTGACGGGGCGAGGGCACTCCGCTCGCGGCGTTGTCGTCGGGCGCGATACCGCCGGTATCGCTTCCTCCTCCGCCTTGCGATCGAAGCACCCTCGCCCCGTCAGAAGAAGGAGGGGACGGCCTCCTATTCGTTGTCGCCTCCCGTCGCGGTGCTGGCGTTGCCGGAGCGCTCGCCGGACCAGGTCCAGTTCGCGACCTCGGGGAGGTCCTCGCCGAACTCGCGGGTGTAGGCGCGGGCGCGGAGGCGGGCGTCCTGCATCTCCTGGCGGAGGCCGGCGCCGCGGGAGCCGAGGCCGGGGGTGCGGTCGATGACGTCGATAACGAGTGAGTAGCGGTCGAGGTCGTTCAGCATCACCATGTCGAACGGAGTCGTGGTGGTGCCGTTCTCCTTGTAGCCGCGCACGTGCAGGTTCTGGTGGCCGGTCCGCTTGTAGGTCAGGCGGTGAATCAGCCACGGGTAGCCGTGGTACGCGAAGACGACGGGGCGGTCGGGAGTGAAGACCGCGTCGAACTCGCGGTCCGAGAGGCCGTGCGGGTGCTCGGACTCGGACATCAGGCGCATGAGGTCGACGACGTTGACGGTGCGGATCGCGAGGTCCGGCAGCTTCTCGCGCAGGATGCTCACAGCGGCGAGGGTCTCGAGGGTCGGGACGTCGCCCGCGCAGGCGAGCACGACATCCGGGGACTCGCCCTGCCGCTCGCTGCTGGCCCACTCGAGGATGCCCAGGCCGCGCGAGCAGTGCGCGACGGCCTCGTCCATCGTGAGCCACGCGGGGGCGGGCTGCTTGCCCGCGACGACGACGTTGACGTAGTCGACGCTGCGGAGGCAGTGGTCGTAGACCGAGAGCAGCGTGTTGGCGTCGAAGGGAAGGTAGACGCGCACCACCTCCGGCTTCTTGTTGACGACGTGGTCGATGAAGCCCGGGTCCTGGTGGCTGAAGCCGTTGTGGTCCTGGCGCCAGACGTGGCTCGAGAGCAGGTAGTTCAGGCTCGCGATGGGGCGGCGCCACTCGATCTCGCGCGTGCCGTTCAGCCACTTCGCGTGCTGGTTGAACATCGAGTCGATGATGTGGATGAAGGCCTCGTAGCAGGTGAAGAGCCCGTGCCGACCGGTGAGCAGGTACCCCTCCAGCCAGCCCTGGCACTGGTGCTCCGAGAGCACCTCCATGACCCGGCCCGCGCGGGCGAGGTGGTCGTCGAGCGGGCTGAGCTCGCCCTCCCACTGCTTGTCGGTGGCGGCGTAGACGCTCTGCAGGCGGTTGCTCGCGACCTCGTCGGGTCCGAAGATCCGGAAGTTGGTCGGATTCTCGCGGATGACGTCGGCGAGCCACTCGCCGAGCACCTTCGTCGCCTCGGCGACCGTGCCGCCGGGGGACTCGACGACGACCTCGTAGCGGCGGAAGTCGGGCAGGTGGAGCGACTGGCGCAGGAGGCCGCCGTTCGCGTGCGGCGTGGCGCTCATCCGCAGCTCGCCCTCGGGAGCGAGCGAGCGCACGCGCTCGGCGATGCCGCCGCTCTCGGTGAAGAGCTCCTCGGGGCGGTAGGAGCGGAGCCAGTCCTCGAGGAGGCGGGTGTGCTCCTCGGTGTCCCGCGCGTTGGCGAGCGGCACCTGGTGGGCGCGATACGTGCCCTCGACCTGGACTCCGTCGATCTCGGCGGGGCACGTCCAGCCCTTCGGGGTCTTCAGGACGATCATCGGCCAGGCCGGCCGCGTCAGGTCTCCGGCCGCGGCGCGCTCCTTGATGGCGGCGATGCGGTCGAGGACCGTGTCGAGGACCTCGGCGAAGCGCTCGTGCACGCGCATCGGGTCCTCGCCGTCGAAGCCGCCCTCGACGAGGAAGGGCTCGTGCCCGTAGCCGCGGAGCAGGCTCTCGAGCTCCTCGTACGGGATGCGGGCGAGGATCGTGGGGTTCGCGATCTTGTAGCCGTTGAGGTGCAGGATCGGCAGGACCACCTCCGTCGGTCGCGGGGTTCACGAACTTGTTGGAGTGCCAGCTGGTGGCGAGCGGGCCGGTCTCGGCCTCGCCGTCGCCGACGACCGCGGCGACGAGCAGATCGGGGTTGTCGAAGGCGGCTCCGTAAGCGTGGCTCAGCGCGTAGCCGAGCTCGCCGCCCTCGTGGATGCTGCCCGGGGTCTCGGGAGCGGCGTGGCTGGGGATGCCGCCGGGGAAGCTGAACTGGCGGAAGAGGCGGCGCAGGCCGTCCTCGGTCTCGTCGATGTGCGAGTAGATCTCGCTGTAGGTGCCGTCGAGGTAGGCGTTGGCGACCATGCCCGGGCCGCCGTGGCCGGGTCCGGTGATGTAGAGGGTCGACTGGCGGCGCTCGCGGATCGCGCGGTTGAGGTGCGCGTAGATGAGGTTCAGGCCGGGAGTCGTGCCCCAGTGGCCGAGCAGGCGCGGCTTGATGTGGTCGCGGGTGAGCGGCTCCGTCAGCAGGGGATTCGCGAGCAGGTAGATCTGGCCGACCGCCAAGTAGTTGGCGGCGCGCCACCAGGCGTCGACGGTCTCGAGGGTCTCCTGCGTCAGCGGGGCGTCCGCGTCGCGGGCGGCCCAGGTGTGCTCGGAGGCGGAGGGGAGCGCGGTGATCATGGATGCGGCCATGACGCCACGCTCGCATCCGACCGCCCGGCGCGGTAGGGCCTTGCGGCGCTCGCGCTCGGGGCGGTCGGATGCGGGGTGCTGCTCCGGTGAGCTCAGCCGCGGGGAGTGGCGCGGCGGAGGATCAGCCAGCCGCTGAGAGCGGCGATCGCGGTGGGGACGAGCAGCAGCGCGAACCCGCCGGTCGGGCCGACCGCTTCGAGGGTGAGCCAGACGGAGTCCCACGTGCCCGTGAGGCTGATCAGCGCGACGACGGCGACGGCCACCGCGGCCAGCCCGATCCAGAAGACCGTCATGCCGACCGCCCGCCAGCGGACGTAGACGGAGGCGGTCGCGGCTCCGACGAAGAAGAAGAACAGGAACAGCACGAAGACGCCGAAGGCCCGCTCGACCCAGGAGATGCCGCCGAAGCCGACGACCCGGAACAGGATGCCACCCATGCCCCAGCCGTTCGTCGCCGACTCGATCGCGGCCATGACGGTGTAGAGCACCGTCCAGAGGGCGGAGAGGAGGAGGAAGGTGAGAGCGCTGCCCCAGTAGAAGTCGCGCCGCGTGGAGCCGTAGCCCAGCGCCAGACCGAAGGTGATGTTCACCGCCTGGATCGCGACGACGAGCATGTAGATGAAGATGAACGCGCCGGGTCCGGAGACCTGGACGCCGGACTCGCCGCCGGCGCTGTCGGCGCCGATCGTGCGCAGGACGACCCAGAAGATCGCGAGGCTGCCGAGGAAGATCGCGGCGAGGATCCCGAGCGGCGTGTAGAGCAGCGTCGCGGGGTTGGCGAAGTGCAGGCGGACGATACGGAGCAGTCGGTCCCAGGTGCCGAGGCTCCGTGCGGGGGCGGTGGTGGTCATGAGGCGTCCTTCCCGGAGGGGGTGGTGCTCGTGAGCTGCACGACGAGCTGCTGGAGGGAGACGGGCTCGAGCTCGAGCCCTGCGGCTGCGGCCTGGGCCCGGTCCGCGTGGTCGAGGCGGGGGAGGGTCGCGGAGGCGAGTCCGCCGACGCCGCTGCGCGAGAGCACCTCGCGACCGGATGTGAACGCGTCGACCGCGCTGCGCGTGCCGACCACGGTGGCGGCCGAGCCGCGCAGCTCCTCCGCATCGCTGTCGACGACGAGCCGACCCTCGTCGAGGACGAGGACGTGCTCGAGGAGGCTGCTGACCTCGTCGATCAGGTGCGTCGAGAGCACGACGGTGCGGGGGTGCTCGGCGAAGTCGGCGAGCAGGCGGTCGTAGAAGAGCTGGCGGGCGACGGCGTCCAGACCCAGGTACGGCTCGTCGAAGAAGGTGAGCGGGGCGCGCGAGGCGAGGCCGACGATCACCCCGACGGCCGAGAGCTGCCCTCGCGAGAGCTTCTTGACCCGGCGGTTCAGCGGCAGTCGGAAGTCGCTCGCGAGCTCGTGCGCGAAGGCGTCGTCCCAGCCCTCGAAGAACCACTGGGCGCTGCGCAGGACGTGCTTCACCTGGAAGTCCTCGGGGTACTTCTGGCTCTCCTTGATGAAGCAGGTGCGGGAGAGGACGGCGGCGTTCTCGACGGGCGCCGCCCCGAAGACGCGGATGTCGCCCGTGCTCGCGAACTCCTGACCGGTGAGGAGGGACATGAGCGTCGTCTTGCCGGCGCCGTTGCGGCCGAGGAGGCCGTGGATCCGGTTCTCGTCGAGCGCGAAGCCCATGTCGCGGATCGCGTGAGTGCTGCCGTAGTGCTTGCTGAGGCCGGAGACCTCGATGACCGCGCTCATCGCGATCCCCTTCGCTGATCATGGTGGCGAGCTCCTCGCGGGTGAGGCCGAGCTTGGCGGCCTCGGCGAGCAGCGGAGCGACGAACTGGTCGCGGAACTGCGTGCGGCGCTTCTCGACCAGCCGGTCGCGGGCGCCCTCGGCGACGAACATGCCGATCCCCCTCTTCTTGTAGAGGACCCCGTCGTCGACGAGCAGGTTCACGCCCTTCCCGGCGGTGGCCGGGTTGATGCGGTGGAACGCGGCGAACTCGTTGGTGGAGGGGACCTGGGTCTCTTCGGGGAGCGCCCCCGCGATGATGTCGTTCTCGATCTGCTCGGCGATCTGCAGGAAGATCGGCCGTGAGTCGTCCATGGGTGCCCCTTCCTGCTGATCGCTGGTCGTTGGTTGCGTGGTTAGTTGGCGCAGTAACTAACCAAGCAGGTCGCGGCTCCGCTGTCAACCGCGGCTTCGGGGGAAGGGTGGGCGGCGGGTACACTGGCTCGGCCAGCCTCTGTAGCTCAATGGAAGAGCGACTCCGTCCTAAGGAGCAGGTTGGGGGTTCGAGTCCCTCCAGGGGCACCGAAGTGTCGTCACGACAACCCTTGCCGGAGAAGAACGCCGGGTCGGCGCCGATCCCGGTCTCCAGGAAGCTGGTGAGGTTCCGAGCACCACTCTTCCGAGTGGTGCTTTTTTCGTGTGCTGCGAGCTGGACGGCGGTCGAGGCGATCGCGGCCAACGGCTCGTTCGACTCGCCGTGATCGTCTCGTCCGCGTGAACGAGAACACGCGCGAGGAAGACTTGATTGCAGGGCCTCTTCACGTGGTCGGGCGCCCAGCCTGAAGTGCTGGCGCATTCCGCGGTCACATCGAGGGCGAGCCGGATCGCATCATCGACATCGGCAACGTCCTGCGTCGGGCTCGCTTCGTCCCGCTCGTCGATCGCCCGTTCGCCACGGATGCGGTCCTGCTCCTTCTTGAACAGGTCGAGTCGGATCGCGTCTGCGAAGTGAGCCTTGTTCCCCGCCGCACCCTCGCGTTGGAGGCGAGCATCGACGGCGCCGGTTCACGTCCAGGAACGGTGCCGACTCACTCGGTCGTCGAGGAGAGACCGGCGCCCTTGCACGATGCCGGCACGGGGACCGCGTCGTCG